>OY829943.1:0-3555916 GCA_963692465.1 Prolixibacteraceae bacterium | reverse complement strand
GCCGTAGATTTTGTTGCAGATAGCGCATTAAAAGAAAAAGTTATGCAGGATCGTCCCTTATCTTAAGCGTTTCGGAATGACAGCTGAAGGTCCGGCTTTGATTATTTTTCGCATCGCTCATGGCAAAGCTCATTTGGGGACCATGAAAGATAACTTAAACCCCAAAACTTACATCGAATTCTAAAATACAAAGCTGGAGGCTCTCGAATATTTGAATATTAACATTAAAAAATGGAAGGCTTCAATTCATTTTTATATTCAATTTGGTAGTTTTGCTTCTGTATTATTAAAGCAACAAGATGAAAGAATTCTTTTGTTGCTTCAAAACATTCAGCAAAACGAACTTAAGATGAAAAAAATACTTTTATTCCTCGTTGTTTGTCTTTTATCCCTGACCACCTATTCTCAAAAAGGAAAGTCGGATTTTGTAGTTTGGCAATTACCATCACAGATCAATACGATCGGAAATTCCTATGTCTTTCGAATGAATAATGGGAAAGTTGTAGTGATGGATGGGGGAGTCAAAGAAGAAACTCCCTATCTAAGAGGTTTCCTTGCTGCATTAGGTAATGAAGTCGAAGCATGGTTTATCAGCCATCCTCACCCGGATCATATGGGAGCTTTAAATGAAATTTTGAAAGATCCCCGTGGGATTAAGATTAAATGTGTCTATCATTCGGAATTGTCAGAGGATTATTATTCTCAATATGAAAAAGAGTTCTGTTCCCGGACCAAAGATTTTTATGACAACCTGAAGAAATCCGGAATTCCGGTAGTTAATTATACCAAACCCGGAGCTGTTATTCGAATCGGAAATACTTATTTCAAAATTTTAGGAGTTAAAAATCCCGAGATTACAGTCAACCCTTATAATAATCAATGCATGGTTATCCGGGTATGGGATCGGAAAAAAGCTTTTTTATTCCTGGCCGATCTGGGTAGTGAAGGAGGAGATAAGCTGATAAACGGACCATACCGAAAAGATTTGGACTGCTATTACGTTCAAATGGCTCATCACGGACAAAACGGAGTAAGCAAAGATTTTTACCGGAGTATTAAATTTCATGCGTGCTTATGGCCTTCTCCGTCCTGGGTTTATAATAACGACATAGGGAAAGGATATAATACCCATATATTGAAAACAATTGAAACTCGTAATCTGATGGATGAGCTGGGTATTAAGGAGCATTACGTCAGTTGTAAAGGATTATGCCGAATTGAATAGCTACGGATATGAATGACAAAACAATTATGAAAAGGCATTATTGGTTACAGCTGTTTTTTATCGTATGCTTTACTTTGGGCTGTGCATGGAATACAGAAGCCAAACGAGTATTAAAAGTTCTTGCTATTGGCAACAGTTTTTCAGTCGACGCTGTTGAACAGAATTTATATGAACTGGCTTATGCCGAAGGGGACAGTTTAGTCATAGGCAATGCCTACATTGGCGGTTGCTCTATTGATCGGCATTGGCAGAATGCTCAAACAGAAAAACCGGAATATTCTTATCGCAAAATTATAGGCGGAATAAAGACGACCAAAGATAGCACATCCCTGGAAGATATCATTAAAGACGATGACTGGGACATTATTACCATACAGCAATCAAGTCCGTTGTCGGGTATGTACGAATCGTATGCCAATCTGCCTAATTTATTAGAATACATTAGTAATGAAGCTACAAACAAACATTTTCGCTTTGCTTTTCACATGACCTGGGCTTATGCCCAAAATAGTACGCATTCAGCCTTTGTGAATTACGAGAAGAATCAGATGAAAATGTATAACGATATCAGAGAGACCGTAAAGCAAGTAGCCAAACGCTATAAAATCAGAAAAGTTATTCCGGTAGGAACGGCTGTTCAGGATGCCAGGACGGCTTTAGGTGATAGTCTATGCCGGGACGGATACCATCTTTCACTCACTGTCGGACGTTATGTGGCCGCATGTACATGGTGCGAATTTCTTACAGGGAAAAAGGTAATCGGAAATGCTTTTCATCCCGGGATTTTGTCTGCTGAAAAAGTGACAATTGCACAAACTGCAGCACACAAGGCCGTTAAACATCCTTATAGGGTTACCGATATTTTGTAAGGTTACCTACAGGGCAATAACCGTAAAGCAATAAACAACACCGCACAGAACATTAAATCACAATAAATAAGCACTATTACGAACATACATTTATGAAAACTGAAATACAAAAATGTTTGGATGGAGAATTTTTTGATACATCAAACGAAGAATCACAGAGCTTTATTCACAGATCAAGAAAACTCACCAAAGAATACAACGATACAGCCAGCACAGATACTGAAAAACGAAAAGAAATTTTATCAGAACTATTTGGAAGCATAGGTAGTAATGTTGCTATTGATACCCCTTTCTATTGTGATTATGGCAAGCATATCACAATCGGCAAGAATGTGATTATCAACATAAACTGCACATTTGTTGATTGCAATAAAATTGAGATAGGAAATAACGTTTTAATAGCATCAAACGTTCAAATATACACAGCAACGCATCCTGTTGATGTAAATGAACGACTTGTTGCAAATTGGGATGAGAATCAAAAAATCCCTTATTTTCACACGTATGCTTTGCCGGTGAAAATAGAAGATAATGTGTGGATCGGTGGAGGTACTATTATTCTGCCGGGAGTGACTATTGGGAAAAATACCGTTATCAGAGCAGGCAGCATTGTGACAAAGTCTATCCCTGAAAATTGTGTGGCTTTTGGAAACCCATGCCGTGTGATACGAAGAATAAACGAATAGGAACGATTTAGCTGCACACAATTCGTTAAAGAGGGTTTGTGCAGCTATTTTTTTATCCTGCTTTTTACTGCTTCTGCAATAACATTAACAGCGCGATCGATACCTAGACTGGAGCTGTTAATTACCAGATCATAATGCCTTGCATCGTTCCATTTCTGACCGGTATATTGCCAATAGTGATTGGCCCGTGCATGATTGGTGTGAAGAATTTTCTTCTCTGCCTCTTCCGATGGCAGATTACATTCTGCAACAATACGTTTTTTCGCAAAATCAATATCGGAGAGTACAAATACGTTGAGACAATTCGGATTATCCTTTAAAATATAATCAGCACAACGCCCAATGATAACACACGGATCATTAGCGGCAATATTCCGAATAATACGACTTTGTGTTACAAAAATAGCGTCATTCTCCGAAGGAATAGCATCCATAGGAATCTGTTTATCCGTAATAATCAATTCCAGTAATTTGGAGTTTGTGATTTTCTGTTCTTTTTCTTTAACAAATTCCGGTTTAAGTCCAAGCTCTTCTGCCGTATAATCAATAATGTTACGGTCGTAAAACTTGATTCCTAGTTGTGTTGCTAATTTTTCACCTATCTCGTGACCACCACTGCCATATTCACGCGCAATAGTAATCACCAGAGGAGTCGCCATAGCGGGAGAAGTAACCGGCACAGGTGTTGCAACCTTCAGGTTACGATGATCAAGCAATAAGAAATCAAGCCAACCAATTCTCGGACTGAAGAAACGCACCGCTACCCCTACATAAACCATAGAGATCAGCGTGCCAATGCCGACCATTTTCCATTGCCATGCACCAAAGAACAGATAACAAAATGCCACTCCAGCTACTACAAATCCAGTATCTGAAAATATTTTAACCTTACCGAAATCGGCATGCAGCACCTGTGCCAGAGCAATAGGAAATCCTTCGCCTGGAAGCACCAGCGCGTTACATCGCACTTCGCAGGCGATGCCGAATCCCAATACGCTACCACCGACTATCATCTGAACAAAACGTATGATATATACTCCAGCGGACGTATCACCCCATTGGAACCAGAAGGTGAGCAGCATGGTGAAGTCAATAAAAAAGCCGAATATTATACCAGCTACAATCTGTAAAAGCTGAATTTTCTTAAACTTCTTCCTGAGTAAAACAATTTGTGCCAATATCAGTATTACATGCATACAGATAGTGTACTGACCCAGCGTAAGCTTCGGAACGGCGAAGGTAGAACCCAATACCGTAATCTGTACGCCATGTGCCATGCTCCATATATAGGGAAGAACAGATATGGGTGAAGAACCCAAATCGGCACGTATTGTTAATGACACCCCTAATGCAATGATAAATAATGCTCCAATGAAAGTAATGTATCGCTGAAATAATTCACGCGTAGTGATTGATTCGCTCATTTTTCCTGTTCGTCTAATATCTTTGTCTGCAAAAGTACAGTATTTATACGGCAATCAGACATAGACCCAACAAGATGAAACGATTATGTAACATAGTTGAGTAGAAGAGGCGAGGGTTAATTCCTCAATGTTTATTTGTATATTTATTCACAGAAGCACCACAATAACATTTAAGCTATGGAAGAAATTGTAGAAGGTCAGCGAGCATTTTTTAATGCCAACCAAACAAAGGATATCGAGTTCAGAATTCGGCAATTACACAAGCTCAAAAAACTGATAAAAGAGTATGAACCAAAGCTAAATGAGGCTATTTATCATGATTTTAAAAAATCGGCTTTTGATAATTATTCAAACGAATTAGCCATCTTATATGCTGAAATTGACGAAACGATCAGCAAAGTAAAGAAATGGGCAAAGAAAAAAAGAGTAAAAACGAATAAGATCAATTTTCCTGCCACAAGTTATATTATACCCGAGCCATTAGGAGTCTCTCTTATTATCGGACCATGGAATTATCCGTTTCAGCTGTCGCTTGCACCCGCCGTTGCTGCCATTGGAGCCGGAAATACGGTTGTTCTTAAACCAAGTGAGCTGCCTGCCGAAACAAGCCATATTATGGCGGAGCTGATCAATAAAAATTTTGATCCTTCCTTTTTTAAAGTCGTTGAAGGAAGTATTACCGAAACCGAAGAGTTGTTGAAGCAGCGATTTGATAAAATATTCTTTACAGGGAGTGTGAATGTCGGGAGGATTGTCTATCAGGCAGCTGCGAAACACTTAACCCCGGTTACCCTGGAATTGGGCGGGAAAAGTCCGGCTATTATCCTTGAAGACTGCCAACTTGAAATGTGTGTAAAACGACTTATCTGGGCAAAATTTCTTAATTCCGGACAGACATGTGTTGCTCCCGATTATGTATTAATCCCTGGTTCCATGAAGAAACGTTTTCTGGAACTGTCCATCGAAGAAATCAAGAAAGAGCAGTTCTCCGTTGAGAATCAGAATTATGTACAAATCATCAATGAGAAAAATCTATTGCGACTATCCAGAATGCTTGATAAGGAGAAGATCTGCTATGGAGGTTCATTCAACCTTGAAGACAGGATTTTTGAACCGACACTGATGGATAATGTAACTTTTGATGACCAGATAATGCAGGAGGAAATATTCGGTCCGATCTTGCCGATAATTACATATGAGTCATTAGATAAAGTTATTGGTGAAATTAAAAAAAGGGAAAAACCTTTGTCCTGCTATATTTTCACAAAGAACAAACAACTTCGCAATAAGATTATAAGGGAAGTCTCGTTTGGTGGTGGGGCCGTAAACGATGCAGTGATGCACCTTAGCAATAGCAATTTACCCTTTGGTGGCGTGGGGGAGAGTGGTATCGGCTCCTATCATGGAGTATCTGGATTTAAAACATTTTCCCACTTCAAAAGCATTTTGGATAAACCAACATGGTTTGAGTCCAACCTGAAATATTTTCCCCATACAGCCAATAGAATGAAATTCTTAAAGTTCTTATTTAAAATTAATTAGCTATTGGATTTATCCATATAACTATTTGATTCGCATCTTCGGAAACAAGAAATAGCGAGACACTCAAGATCCAGAGAGGCTTTGTTATAGTGAAAGACTGGATAAGCACTACACTTTAAAGGTGGTTTAGAGGTGGTTCAAAGGTGGTCTATAGGTGCTCAGCACCTGTGAACCACCTTTGAACCCCACCTGAAGGGACTGCGATGTATAATGATAAACTATTGTTGTACTAAAGGAATTCATAATCTGATTGAATGTTCCAGAGCAATTTAAATACTCAGTAAACCGCTAACCAACCATTGTTTCGATAATAAACCATGAGTTGCAATCTTATCGGTTAACTCTTAGAAAAGTTTACAGCATTAACGAGAATGCTTGTTATTGCAAAATATAGAATTAAATTTTGCAATTTGGAATTCTAGTTCTATTTTTGCGTTGTGATAATAACAATGTAATGAGGATATTTACAGAGAAGACGTTAAAAGAGTATTCGGAGGAGCACCCGGAATCAAAGACCGCTCTTCAGGAATGGGCTACGATCGTTAAAAGAAGTAACTGGATGTGTTTTGCTGATATCAAGAAAACCTTCAATAGTGTAGATAGCGTAGGAAATCAACGGTATGTATTCAACATTAAAGGTAATGATTTCAGATTAGTTGTTATTGTCAGGTTCACGATAAAGTTTGTCTATGTTCGCTTTGTTGGTACACATAGTGAATATGATAAAATTGATTGTTCAACTATTTAAAATTGAGGCGATGGTAAAGATAGAAAATGAAGCTCAATATAATTGGGCAGTAAAAAAGGTAGAAGAACTTCTTCCTTTAGTTGATGATACAACACCCATGGATGATCCTAATAGCATAGAACTGGTGCTTTTATCAAATCTTGTGGCCGATTACTCCGAAGAACATTTCGCAATAGGCGAACCTACACTTATTGATGCGCTCAAACTACGTATGTATGAAATGGGACTTAATCAGAAATCTCTGTCTAAATTGATCGGAGTTAGTCCCTCACGACTTAGCGACTATATTTCAGGGAAAAGTGAACCGACACTGAAGATTGCCAGAGAAATTAATAAAAAGCTGAATATTGATGCTAATATAATTTTGAACGTTTAGACTTTTCGGATCTTAATGTTTTGACATTTAGCCGTGCGATTCTTTAATGAGAGTTGTGCAACTATTTTTTATTGACCGGAACAACCCTCTATATCAAGATTCTGCCACCTCTGAAATTTAAGCATCAGCTTAAATTAAGCATTTGCTCATAAATACTTGTATCCCTGATATCTTATTTCCTGGTCATCTCTTTTAACTGTTAAACTTAATAGGAGCTTGATTGTTGATGTATTTGAATTTTGCACCTCAAAGATTGAGGTTCGCAAAAGGTAAATAGATCACACATTATCTTCTATTATCGTTTTAAAAATCAGACAATAACAGAGACAAGTAAAAAATTAAAACAAATGAATAAAGTTGCATTAGTTACCGGTGGAAGTCGTGGCCTGGGGAAAAACATGGCATTAAGTCTTGCCCAAAAAGGAATCGATATTATTCTTACCTATCAAGTTGTTTTACTCCCTTTGAGCCAGGATCTTTCTTCTTCAGAAAATTTGTGAATACGGCAACGATGATAAGGGCAATTATACCTTGGCATAGCAAAGTATTCGGTGCTCCTATCCGTTGAGATATTGCGCCGACAATCAGACTACCTAATGGTAACATCCCAGCAAGGGACATTATTAAATAGCTCATTACCCGGCCTCTCATACTGACATCGGTGTCAACCTGAACTATTGTCATGCAAACAGTCGTTTGGGACATAGCACCAAATCCGAATAATGCGGCAAATAACATGACCAGAGGAAAATAACTGGCTTGGTAAATTAGCAGTTTAACTTATAAGTTTACCTTGCAAATATATTAGTTTTTTTTAATGCCAATCCGTTTTTTTTAAGATATTATTTACAATAACCTAACTTGCCTTTTTTAATAAAATCTATTCTTTGAATTCAGATGCCAATCCAGTTTAATGGTTTACCTTTATCTGAGAATTGGTTTTGACCAGGACTGGACAATGCTCTATTGCATAGAATTCAGAGAGGAATTGCAGAAGAGTGCTCGGTTTTTAAGTTCAGAGTGATTGTGTGTTTACAGGGATTAATTAGCTGATTTAAATTGCCAATATCGTGTTATGGTATGCATTGAGAAAGTGTTAAAAAGAATATTCATTAAATTTTTTATTTTTGTTCTATCCTAACTATTCCTATGCTATGTTCCAGAGCGAATCAGAACTTTTAAAGAAATTAAAGAATAACGATGAAACGGCATTCAAAGTTATTTTCAATAAATACTACTCCCGGTTGTATTATTTCATTTTTGAATTTATCTCTCTCGAAGACATCTCTGAAAACATTGTGCAAGATACCTTTTTTACCCTGTGGAATAAACGGGATGAATTGGCAGACGATTCCAATTTAAGTGCTTACTTATTTACTGTTGCCAGGAATAATTGTTTGTATAAATTAAGAGATCAACGCTACAGACAAAAGCTTTTTTCTACAAATACGTTGGACCAAAATGAATTGGATCTGAATATGGATGTGTTAAGCACTCTTGACTCTTCCGCTTATACATTCGAGGAAATTAATCGTATAATTGAACAAACGCTGGAAGAGTTACCCCCTCAATGCAGAAAAGTTTTTGTGCTCAGTCGGTTCGAGGAAAAAAAGAATAGAGAAATAGCAGAAGAACTTAACATTTCTGTTAAAGTGGTTGAAAAGCATATTTCCAAGGGGCTTAAAAAATTCAAAGAATCATTAAAAGACTACCTGCCATTTGTCGCTTATCTGTTTATCCCTTAGTGTCATTTATAAATAGGGACTAACCCTTTCCACAATTTTATATCAAAATAGTTTCTACATCAGGGGGGGTGAATTGCATCTTGTGCATTATAATATCAATGCAATCTATGAAGTAAATTTCATGAAAGAATTATCAGACATAATCATAAAAATATACAGATGAAAAATCTGGATGACATATTGAATCTGATCACCGGCAATCTGGATCCTAAACATAAACAGGATGTTTATTCGAGCATGAGAGATGATGCAGAAGCCAACGATCTTTTTAAGAAAGCTAAGATAACATGGGCATTGATGTCTTCGACCAGGGAAATGTCCGAGTATAAAGTTGAAGAATCCTACCGTGCACTACATACCAGAATTTTCGCAAAGCAGCGTTTTTTCAAGCCTAACCCATATCTCAGATATGCTGCTATTTTAATTCTTGTAGCGGGTATTTCTGCTTTAATGTTTTATGTGGGGAGGCAAAATGCGCCGGTTACACATTCAGAAATAAAATACACTTCAGTGGTTGCGGATAACGGGCAAATATCGAAAGTTATCCTTCCCGATAGTTCCGTCGTTTGGTTAAATTCAGGAACGACATTAACTTATGATAATAATTATTCCTATAAGAACAGGAATCTGAAGTTAAACGGACAAGCATTTTTTGAAATCAAAAAGAATAAGAACTTACCGTTGATCGTAGCCAGTGGCAATCTGAGGGTAAAAGTTCTGGGAACCAGATTTGATGTAAAAGCCTATCCCGATGACAATACATTTAAAGTCACGCTGGTGTCAGGAAGAGTCGAGTTATTAAATTCTACCGACCAATCGTTTGAGTACCACTTAAAGCCGGGAGAAATGGCCGAATTTGAATCTCAATCGGGTAGAGTAGCAATAAAGAAAGTCGAAACACAAAACTACACAAACTGGAAAAACGGAGAACTGACGTTTGTAGATGCCCCGATGGCTGAAGTTATAAAGAGCCTTGAACTGAAATTTAATGTCGAAATTGAAGTGATCAATCCTGATGTTTACAAATCGGTATTCAATGCAAATTTCAAAAACGAAAGTTTAAAGGAAATATTGAACTATATCCAGTTCTCATGTTCGACGACCTATCGGTTTATTCCTGAAAAAGGAACAACAAAAGCCAAAATAATACTTAGCTCAAATAGAAACTAAATATCTAAACCTAAAATCTATGCCTATGGAGAAGTAATAACAGAAAAGCACAAAAAGAAGGAGATGCTCTAACATCTCCCTCAATAATTGCTCATGTGCCGACTATGCAAAAAGAACAGGCACACAATAAATCTGAATATTAATTCAAATCATGACAAATTTATGAAAAAAAACTATTGTCAATTGATGTCCATGTTTAGATTACCATGGGTATCTAAATTGTTCCGAATTATGAGAGCGACCGTCTTCATAATAGTAATGAGTATTGCCCAGGCATTTGCAGTGAATACCTATTCGCAAAGTACCCGTATAAGCTTAGATTTAAAAAATGTTTCGACAAGAACTGTTTTGCAACAAATTGAAACCAAGTCACAGTTTTACTTTATCTATGATGCAACAGTTGTAAATGTTGAAAGAAAGGTTAGCATTAAAACTGCTAATAAACCAATAACCAAGATACTTGATAACCTATTCGCAGGTACCAATGTTATTTATAGGATAAATAATCGCCAGGTAGCATTAACTGCCGAGTCTTCCTCTTCGTCCGCACAGCAAGACAAAACGGTCTCCGGTAAAGTCACCGATTCTTCCGGTTCTCCATTGCCCGGGGTATCGGTTGTGGTAAATGGGACGACCATTGGAATTATCACCGATGTAAATGGAGAATATTCATTGCCCAATGTTCCGAAGAATGCTACATTACAGTTTTCGTTTGTGGGAATGAGAACTCAGAGAATTCCTGTTTCCGGAAAAACAACAATTAATGTGGCTCTGGTAGAGGAAGCTATCGGAATTAATGAAGTTGTCGCAATCGGATATGGAACAAAACTTAAAGGTGAATTAACCGGTTCCGTTGCAAAAGTTAATTCAGATAAAATAGCATCACGTCCGGTAACGGGAACATTAGAAGCGTTGCAGGGTTTAATTCCGGGGGTTACTATAACCCGACAAAACGGACAGCCGGGCAGACAGGATTATGAACTTAAAATCAGAGGTGCATCCTCAATCAACGGAAATGTTCCACTGATTCTAATTGACGGAGTACCCGGCGACATCAATTTAATTAACCCTAATGATATTGATAACCTTACTGTTCTAAAGGATGCGGCTGCAGCAATTTATGGTGCACGAGCTGCTGATGGGGTTATTCTGATTACAACCAAGAGAGGGAAGAAATCAGATAAGCCATTGGTTTCATATTCATACAACCTCGCAATAAAAGATCCGAGTATTATGAAAAAGGCGGCTACAACCGAACACTTTGTAAAAATGTTCAATGAAGCCAACCTTAATGATGGTGATCCACAAACATTTTCAAACGCCACTCTTGCCAAAATTGCAGCGAATGATCCGGGAGTTGGACCTGGTGAGAACTGGGGGGTTACTTCCTATCCAATGTTTTATCGATCCAAAAACTGGTATGGAGATCTTTTTAAAACGTCTCAGCGTGAAACACATAATTTAAGTATTTCAGGAGGTTCCGACAACTCAACCTACCTGATTTCTGCCGGTAGCGTAAAAGATAATGGAAATATATCTGCCGGTAATAATTCATCCGACAGGTATAATCTGAGAGTGAGCCTGCAATCCAGATTACGTGAAAACATCAAACTGGATGCGAATATTTCGTACGACTATCAG
Organism: Prolixibacteraceae bacterium; assembly: GCA_963692465.1. Classification (GTDB taxonomy): domain Bacteria; phylum Bacteroidota; class Bacteroidia; order Bacteroidales; family Prolixibacteraceae; genus JAUZOB01. The sequence continues at coordinate 3,544,490 of OY829943.1, read as the reverse complement.
GATATTATGGAACCTTCGGAATTGAGCGATGCAATTAACAATGCACTAAAGGTATTTTCGTATGTTCCGTTAAGAAATCCGGCAGGAAATTATTATGCATATCAGGGTTATGAAAATCCATTTCAGGAAGTAGAAGCCGGAGGTAACCGGCATAGCAAAGATTCCAGACTTAATAATAATTTCAAAGTAGATTGGGAGTTAATCAACGGTTTAACGTGGACCGGACAGGCAGCTATCAATATTGAACGCTATGATGATAATGCTTATTATTCAACCAATTACGGTCACAATTGGGATAATTCAATAAATAGCCTCACGCGTAACTTTCCAAATTCAGCCTATTACAGTGATTGGAATACACTTTATAAAAACTTCAGCACCTATCTCAATTATAATACAACGTTTGATGAACACAGTCTCAATTTAATGGCAGGGGCTTCCCAGGAAAGGATGGATCGAAATTCAAAATACATGTCAGGATCTGATTTCTCTAGTAACGACATTTTTGTCCTGACACTTTCCGATCCGAAAAATTTGAGTACCGGCGACTATTGGGATAATAATTCATGGGCTTTACGATCATACTTCGGTCGTTTTAGTTATTCCTACGAGCGAAAATACTACCTGGATGCAACATTCCGAAAAGATGGCAGTTCAAAGTTTTCACCGGATAAACGCTGGAGTGATATATACCCAAGTATCTCCGGTGCATGGAAACTGTCAGAAGAGCCTTTCTTTAAATCAGTCATTGATAAAGATATAGTAGATTTTTTTAAAGCAAGAGCATCCTGGGGCAGAACAGGAAATCAGGACATCGGAGCATTAGGATTATTTGACTATATCCAATTAATCAGTATTGGAGGTCAATATCCGATTAATGGATCTACCGTGTCAAAATTAGCCTCAATGAATGGGATCGCATCACCTATGCGTACATGGGAAACCATTCAGACTAAAAACCTGGGATTTGATCTTGGCTTATTCCATTCGAAACTGAAGACTTCTTTTGATGTCTATCAGAAGGAAAATAAGAACATGTTAGTCAGTGTTTCTTATCCGTCAACACTTGGAGCTTCAGCACCGACGTCCAATGCCGGCCGGCTTGTAACTAAAGGATGGGAATTAACAGCGGACTGGAATGACAAAATCGGAGAGGTCCAATACAATGTTGGTTTTATGCTGAATTATAATTCGGATATATTAAAAAACCTTCAGGGACAGGATACTTATAATCTCGGACTTACAACTGCACGACAAGGTTATCCGATGAATTCTTTCTTCGGATATAAAGGTTCCATTATAAGAACCCAAAGCGAATTGGATGCTTATGCTGCCAAATATGCCGGGAAAGGTATTGTCCCTGCGACTCAGGCCAATGGGTATAAAGGGTTAGGAATTGGAGATGTAATGTATGAGGATATAGACGGAGATGGTCAGATTACAACTTACGGAGACAAAACCAAAGGATATAATGGGGACGCCGTTTTCTTAGGTTCGCAGGATCCTAAATATACTTATAGCATAAATGCCGGTATTAAATATAAAAATTTCGACTTTGGAATGATATTGCAAGGTACCGGAGATAAGTATTCCTGGCGGGGCAATGGTAATTTTGGGGTTCCTCTTTCTCTTTCCTGGTTTCAGCCTCTTGACTATTTCTACGGTAAAACCTTTTCCAAGGATAATCCGAATGCAGAATATCCCAGACTATCAAACAGCGGAACGGTAAAAAGCAACAATTACCAATGTTCGAATATCTACTTAGAAAATACCAGATATCTGAGAGTAAAAAATCTGACAATCGGTTATACGATTCCTAATTCCGTTTTCGGTAAGCTAAACATCAAAAATGCACGGATTTACTTTAGTGGACAGGATTTATTTGAGTTTGCAAAAGGCACATGGGATAAAACTTACGATCCTGAGGAAAATACAGCTGAAAATAATTACCCGATGTATCGGACCTATTCCTTTGGTCTTAGTGTAAATTTTTAAAAAATCAAAAATCATGAAAAAATTCAACTATATAGTCAGGCTATTAAGTTTTAGCGTAGTCCTTCTGTTCATTTCAAGTTGCAGTGGATTTCTTGATTTAAAGCCACAATCAGAAATTACAGATGTGACATTCTGGAAAACGGCAAATGATTATAAACTTGCAGCAAATTGGTTTTATCCAAATTCACTCGACGATCCTCACTATTACGGGACCAATAATAACGATAATATGTCGGACATTGCGATTGATGTTCAGCCAGATGCTGTAAGTTCCGGAACATATGTTGCACCGGAACAAGATGGAGTATGGGATGGTTCTTATTCCGGCATAAGAAACGCGAATAAACTTATTGAGGAAGGAGAAAGCTCTTCAATAAAGAATGACATATTACCCTATTTGGGCGAAGGCTATTTCTTTCGGGCATATAATTATTTCAATTTACTCAAAGATTATGGTGGTGTGCCTCTTATTGATAAAGTTTTAGATCCCAGCAGTCAGGATATTTATAAAGAACGCGCGTCAAGAGATGAGATTGTAAACTTCATAATAGGCGACTTAGATAAAGCTATTTCTAATTTAGGCGTGAAAAGTTCTTCTGAAACCGGAAGAGTTTGTAAAGAAACAGCTAAAGCATTTAAAGCTCGTGTATGCTTATTTGAAGGTACATGGAGGAAATTTCACGGGACCGGTGATGCAAATACATTATTGGATTTAGCGGTTTCTGAATCAAAGGATGTTATTGACAGTAAATCTTATACTTTGTATAACGGCAAAGGGCAGGACAGCTATCGATATATGTTTATTGATCAAACCAGTGAAAACAATCCTGAATCAATTCTGGCAAAGTATTACCGGACGAATATAAATGTGAATGGCTGGGCCTATGGTGTTTCATGGGGTGCAATGAGTCCGACCAAGAAAATTGCAGATTTGTATTTGTGTAAAGACGGTTTGCCAATAGATAAGTCTTCGTCATTTGAAGGATATAACTTATGCCGGTCCGAATTTTATAATCGGGATCCAAGAATGACACAGTCAATTATCTTGCCTGCAACAAGCATTATCCGGCCCCAGTTTGACGCAGCAAGACCGCAATGGCCAGGAGTTGACAACAATAGAAATGTAAATTCCGGATATATGCTCTATAAGTTTATTTCGGAAGAAACAACTCCCGGTAACGGTGGTGGTGCTTTTGACTGGAACGTCATACGATATGCTGAAGTATTACTCGTTTATGCAGAAGCCAAATTTGAACGTAATGGTACAATTTCGGATGCCGATTTGGACCTATCTATTAATGTTTTAAGAGACAGGGTTCAAATGCCTCATTTGACAAATGCTTTTGTTGCAGCAAATGGTTTGGATATGAGAACTGAGATTCGAAGAGAAAGATCTGTTGAACTGGCATTCGAAGGGTTTCGTTGGGATGACTTGCGCAGATGGAAAACAGCTGAAACTGAACTCCCAAATTCTTTGCTGAGTATAAAAGTTACGGGAACACAATGGGACTCACCTCAAATAACAATCGACGGGATTAGTACTCCCAGTTTATTTTATAATCTGCCGACCGACCAGTTGGAAAACGGATGTAAAGTATTGCAACCTAAAGTTCAACGCAAGTTTGATCCGGCCAAAAATTATCTTTTGCCATTACCGACCAAGCAGATTTCTCTCAATTCGAAATTACAGCAAAACCCAGGTTGGTAGAATTTTTATAAAAACGAAGGCAGGTGGTGACTATAGATCACCTGCTTTTGTTTTGTAAAAAGATCGAGCGAATTAGAAATTTATTATTGAGAAACTAATTGGTAATATTTTAAACTACATGAACAGACGATCATTTATAAGGAACTCCACACTATCAACTGCCGGATTAATAGCAGGATCAAGCTTTCTAAATGCAGCACCGAGCAGCTTATTTCCAAGTGGATTACCACTCACTATAGCAGGGCATCGATTTGTTACCCTTTGTATTATGATTCGGACTACTCCCTGGGAAGTTTCACGTGATGTTAAGCTGCATCCCCGTGATGAAACCAAATGGCATACGCTTGAAGGAGTGCGTTCAATGAGGGAAGCATTCTCACGAAACAATCCGGATGGGCGTCTTACCTGGGGCTTCACACTAAACGCACTGGAAGACAAACGAAAAAACTATTGCGAGATTCGAGACTATGTTGTTGAATGCCATCAAAAGTATGGTGATGAAGTTTCGTATTTTCCTGGCTATTTCCCGGCAATGTATCTGCCACGGGAACGGGTGAACAGAGAAATAACGGAAGCGATTCAAATAATAACGGAGTTTGTGGGTAACGGATATCGTCCGCAATCAATTATGGGAGGCTTTTTATCAGCTGACAGTTTAAGATACCTGGCTGAAAAAGAGAATATACATACCGCTCATGCAGTAATATGGAGCCAGTATAATATTGATGGAGGAGGGGCCGATGGTTCACCATCGTATCCGTTTTATCCGTCCACTGAACATTTTTGCAAGCCGGCACAAGGTAAGAGCGATTTTATTGACTGTGTGAATCTTGACGGTTGGACGATGGATTTTATTTGTGCCCGTCAAAGCGGTTCAATTGGGCATGCGATCACCGGATATAACAGCCGGCGAGGAGTTGGTCCTATCGAAACATATATCGGTTGGGGATTAGACTTAGGGCACCGGGAGGTTATGCATACTCAGTCAATCCATTTCGATAAAGGTTTTGAACTCAATAAATTTGGTTGGGTTACCAATATTTGGGAAGCCGAATTAGTTTATGAGTTCGGAAAAGAATTTATTTGCAATGCACTGGCAATGTGGGTTACAGGAACAAAAGAACGTTGGCCTGATACCCGGTTTGTCACATTTGGTGAATTTGGCAATTTATGGCGCAACCAACACAAAACCAATAGTGACTGGAACTATCGGTTTATTGAGCGGGGTTCCGGTCTTGGTGATTCATACAATAATCTTGAAATCAAATGGTTCATGAATAAAGAATTCCGTCTGGCTTTGCTTCACGACTGGCATAAAAATCAGCCGGAACATGTAATCGATTTTACGCGTTATGATATACCTGCTTCGGAACCAAGTGACCCTAGTCCCGTAAAACCAATTAAAAACTGGAGTTTAATAAACAGAATTAATCAAAAAGGATTGAGACCTCAAGATAAACCCATTCTGTTAAAAGAACTTAGAAGAGATGAAAAAGATTTGATTTCCCGTTATTACTCTGATTTGAATCTTTAATAGCTATCAAAAAAATAAAAGATATTAATATGAAGACCTCTATCATTACTATTTGTCTGATACTAGTAACATTTTTAGTCCATGCATCCAGTGTTAACAAACCCGATAATCAAATTACGCTAAACGGAAACCGTTTCCTGACATTCAATACCGTGATCAGGGTGAATCAGATTGAAGTTTCCAGAAATAAGAATTTAGGAGCTGATGAACGAAATATTCATACACCAGCAAGAGTGATTGCATTCAGAGATGCGATAGAAAAAGGATTCCCCGGAGCCAGAATCACGTGGTCTTTTAGCTGGCTGGCATTGCATGATACTACTGCCAACTACAGCAAGATTCGTGAGATCGTTGCCGGATATCACTATAAATACGGAGATGAAATCACCTTTATACCGGGAGCCTATTTTGCCAATGCATATAATTCGATTGAACAGGTAAACAAGGATTTACACGAGGGATTAATTAAAGTATCAGAGATGGTCGGGCATAATTATCGCCCGCTAAGTATTGTCGCTGGCTTTCTGGCATCTGAAAATCAGGAGTATTTGGCAAAAAAAGAAGGAATTCATGTATGTCAGGGAAATATCTGGAGCCAATATTCTATTGACAATCAAGACGGAGACGGATCTGTTTCGTACCCTTATTATCCGTCAAAAGAACATTTTTGTAAACCGGCACAGGGGAAAGGAGACTTTATTGACTGCGTGAATTTAGATGGATGGACTATGGATTTCCTTGCGGCAAGAAGAGCAGGTTTTGCTGATGGATTTAACAGCAGAATGGGAGTCGGACCTATTGAAACAATAGGCAAATACGGATCAAAAACCGGCATTGAAGAGATGCTTCATACAACCGCTATTAACTTTGATCGTGGATTTGAGTTAAACGGTTTTGCATGGGTCACAAACTGCTGGGAACTAAGTCTTCCTTTTGAGGTCTCTGATTTGACCCAATGGCTAAAAGAAATTAAAGAGCGTTGGCCAAATGTAAAATTCGTTACACAGGGGGAATTCGGTATGGCCTGGCGCCAACATTACAAAACGAATACTTTCAATTATCGTTTTGTGGAAAAGGGATCAGGCATAGGTGGATCTGATGCGGATAAGGAGATTCGTTGGTTTATGAATAAAAAATTCAGACTGGCACTTCTGCTTGATTTGAAAAGTAATAAAGAACAAGTAATCGACTTTACCCGTTATGATTTGAAAGCAAAGGAACCGGAGTCTGGCAGTACCAGGAATTGGAGTCTGATGGGAACTATTAACCAGAAACAAATTCGCGCCCAGGATAAGCCGATTCCATTAACCGATCTCCCGGACGAAGCAAAATCAATAATTGAAAAATATTATCCCACACTAATTCCGTAATTATTCTAATTCGGAATAATAATTCACGGGTACACCTCAACATGGAAACCCCGCAAACAGATTTTTCAATATAGATTCAGAAGATGAAGAACAAAAAATCCGTTAAAAAAACTTTTAATATGGACCCGGATGAAAAACCAATAGCCATGAAATTAGAAAGGGGAGATTCAGCAAACTGGCTTCTTAATCGAACCACGGTTGATAAGGCGAAGTTTTTAAGTGTGCTTTTCTTGTTTCTTCTTTTCTCAGGTTTCTCCGCAACCGGACAAATTCGTGTTTCGAATCACCCGGCAGACAAGGTGATTGAGCTTCGCAACAGTAAACTTAGGGTTTCAATCGATTATAATTTAAGATGTGTCGTTTCAGACATGAAAGTTAATGGAGAATCAGTTATTTCAGGGAAAGCAGGAATATTTTCAGAAGTCAGAACCCCCAGGGCAATTTATTCAACCCGGAATCTGATTGAAACACCTCAAATAAAAATAGAGAAAAACAAACTGACTATCAGTAATATTCGTTACGGAGACGATAAAACTCCTATTAAAGAAGTTTGGAGATTTCTCATTACCGAAAACGACATCAAACTTGATATTGAACGAACCGTTTCAAAACCTTTCCAGGCTCAAGAAGTTTCATTCCCTTCTGTTAACTTCAACAGTATTCATACATGGGATGGTGCTTTTCTCGGATTTGGCGGACTTGCATGGTTTTATCTCTTTAACGAAAAATTATGCACCTATGGAGTTCATTCCGGTTATTCCACTTTTTGGAACAGCACAACAGAGAACGCTTTGAGGATCACTGCTTCGTCTCCCGGGAAACAGGTTGCATCAAAATTTACACGTACTGCTGATGATGAACTGACTTACTCCGTTTCAGTGTCAGACCGCGAGATGAATTACCGGTACGATGCCGGGACAAAAAGAAGAAGATTTATCCGGCAAAAAACAGATGTGTGGGATTCCTTTGCAGTGCCTGCCGGGAAATATATTGAAACAGTTACCTTTTCGGGTCTGAATTATCAGCATGAATTCAATCGTGGTCATTTGGCAGGAATAAACGGTAATCAAGTGACCAACTTGTTAAATACCATTGCAAGGATTGGGGTTATTGACGCCAAACATTTCGGAGGTAATAGCTGGGCCACGCCCTATGGTCCTATCTGTCTGCACGAACAATATATTGCCCAGTTAGGGATAGCCATTGACGATCCGAATTACCTTGAAGGATACAAACAATGTCTCGATTATTATAGGGATAATGCAATTCAACCAGATGGCAGGGTATTGCCAAGATGGGCCTATACCGACGAAGATGCCATGCCCGGAACGGCAACCTCAAAAGGCTTTTATGAAGCGCAATGGGGATACCTGTTCGACTCTAACCCTGATTTAGTTACCAATGTTTCAGAACTGTATAATCAATGCGGTGACTTAAACTGGGTCAGGAAACACAAGAAATCCTGTGAAAAAGCACTGTATTATTTGTTAAGAAGAGATTCCAACGGAAACCATCTGGTTGAAATGAGCACGAGCGATCAGTCAGAGAAGAGAGGAAGCGACTGGATTGACATCATCTGGGCATCTTATGAAAATGCTTTCGTAAATGCCAAACTCTATTATGCGCTCACATTATGGTCGGATATTGAAAAACAACTCGGTGATTCGGAAAAAGCGAACTACTATTCGAGTTATGCATCCGAATTGAAAATCAGTTTCAACAAATCAACAGAATCCGGTGGCTTTTGGGATGAGAAGAACAAATGGTATGTTCATTGGCTTGACAAAGATCAATCTGTTCATGGCGACAATCTGGTGATACCCGTTAATTTTATGGCTATAGCCTACGGTATTTGCGACAGTGAGCAAAAGAAAATTGCCATTCTGAATCAAATTGAAGAACAGATGCAGAAAGAGAAGCTGTTTGCCTGGCCGTTATGCATGTATTCCTATGCAAAAGGTGAGGGCAATGATTGGCAATTTCCATTTCCCAACTATGAGAACGGCGACATATTCTTATCGTGGGGAGCAGTGGGAGTTGATGCTTATGCCTCTTATAAACCTGACCTTGCGTTAAAATACATTGAGAATATCCTTGCACGTTACGATAACGACGGATTAGCCTTTCAGCGTTACGGAAGAGTCAAACAGAACGGGTTAGGAGATGATATTCTTTCGGGAAACAGTCTGGCAATTACAGGACTTTACAAATCGATCTACGGGATCAATCCCATGTACAACCGGATGTATCTAAACCCGCACTTACCTAAAAAGCTTTCGGGTACAACTTTGAATTATAAATTCAGAGGAGATAATCTGACAATCAGTCTGGATAAAGACCGCTATTCCGTTTCTAACCATCAATTTAAATTGATCTCAACAAAAAGTTTCGGCTTCAATGCAAATCAAAATCGCTTAGAGTATTTCAATTTGAATAATGCGGTCTGTTCATTGAAAGCGCAACTAACAAAGGCGGAGAATCTTTCGGTTGAAATTGTCAGATGGAATGAGAATGAATTTCAATGGAATCAAAAGGTATCGGCTAAAGAAGGTAACGTAATCTATTCCGTTTGTAATCTAAGACCTGACAATTCTTATCTGGTTTCGGTCGGCGGTCAGATTGATAAAATTTTGAAACCCAGCAAAGATGGATGCTTGAAGTTTGAGGTAAACCCAGAAACGTCTGAAATGAAAATTCATGTCCGGTTGCAATGAGTATCACTAACAAATGAATTTCTAACTCCAACTCAAATATAGAATGAAAGGAGTTGCAGACCTTTTTATTATGAGTTTGCAACTCCTTATTTTTCCCCAACCATCAACTATTACGCATTGGATCTCCGATTGAAACTATAATACGAAATCAAACGGGAAACATCGAATTTGAAATTTGCATTAGAGTTCATTAAAAAATAACTTTATGCAAATAAAAGCGGGACGAAATTCTTAATTTTATAAAAGATCAACGGGGTGGAGTAAACGAAGGTATAATTGGTTGCAGATTACAATACAAAACAGTTGATGACAATAATAAATATCATAGATGATGCGAATCTTAGGATTTAACGGAAGTAACCGAAAGACCGGTAATACGGCAACATTAATCAAGAATGCACTCAAAGGCGCTGCTTCCCAGGGAGCTGAGGTGAAATTAATTAATCTTTTCGATTTAAATTTTAAGGATTGCTATAGTTGTTTTGCCTGCAAGATGAGAAATGGAAAATCTTACGGCAGGTGTTGTATAAAAGATGATTTAATGCCGATATTTAGAGAAATTGAAAATTCAGATGCAATCATCCTTGCTTCACCAATATATTACAGTTCAGTGTCAGGAGAAATGAAATCGTTTTTAGACCGATTGTTTTTCTCCTATATGACCTATACCAATCCGAGACAATCTTTATTTCCTAAAAAGATAAACGTCGGTTTCATCTACACAATGAATATAACCGAGCAAGAATTGATGAATTCAGGAATTGATAAACATTTATCCATATTTGAGAACGCAGCACGAGGAATTTTAGGTCCTGTCAAAAGGGTATATAGTTGTGACACTTTTCAATTCAAAGATTACTCAAAAGTTGTAGCCGATCGTTTTGATCCGGTAAAAAAAGCAAAGCAAAGAGACGAGGTCTTTCCTCTTGATTACAAAAAAGCATTTGATTTGGGAATACAATTAACTCAAGATTAACAGCCATTTAAATGCCAATATATTTAACTAAACCAGCTGATATGATCAAAAATAGCTTCCTTCTTGTCTTATTTTTAATGATCTCTTCAAATTTTCTTTCAGCACAAGAGAACGTTAAATCTCAGGATGGGTATTACAAAAAAGAGATGCGTTCACTTCAGGCATCTATTCAAAAAAATTTCTACGACAAGGCCTCCGGTTATTATTTTGTAGTGATAGATCCCGCAAAACGGGAAAGAAAAGGAGATTATCTGCGTGAGTACACTTATTTATGGTCTCTGTGTGCCATGTATCAGGCAGCAAATGAAATCGAAAAAGTTGATCCGCATGCTAAACTTATGGGCCCTTTACTTAAAATTATGAATGATTATTATAACCCGGCTCCTCCTAAACCCGGATATTCTGATTATATCATGAAGTTGAAACCAGGAGAACGTTATTATGATGACAATCAATGGATTGGTATCACCTCTTTAGATGCTTATGAAAGAACCAAGAAGAGCTCTTACTTAAATTTGGGGAAATCGATCTATGATTTCATGATGAATGGTTACGATTCGGTTTTAGGCGGTGGAATGTATTGGAAGGAAACCTCCAAAGAATCCAAGAATACCTGTTCAAATGGCCCGGGCATCCTTGTTGCACTTCAGCTATATAAGGCTACACATGATAAAAAATATCTGAACAGTGCATTAAAAATATACACCTGGACGAATAAGAAGTTACAGGCACCATCGGGCTTATACTATGACAATATCAGTACAAAAGATGGTCGTATCGACAAAATGATTTTATCTTATAACACCGGTACGATGCTCCAGTCTAATATCTATTTATACGAATGCACAGGTGACAAAAAATATTTAAAAACAGCCAATCGCATTGCAGATAGTTCACTCTCGTTCTTTTATGGCAAGGATGAGTTTAGAGATGGCTATTGGTTCAATGCCGTATTGTTAAGGGCCTACCAGCATTTGTTGAAATACAACAAAGATATGAAGTACATCCTGGGGTTTAAAAAATGTCTGGATCAAGCATTGCAGAACAATAAAAATGAACAGGGATTGTTCACCGAAAGAGAAGGGGTACGAAATTTAGTAGAGCAAGGAGGAATGTTGGAAATACTGGCACGTTTTGCCTGGCTCGAAAACCATTATAATTTGACAGGCACCGGTTCCTCCGTTTCGATGGTGCAAAAGAAATAATTCGCATTTTTTATGTAAGTTCGCAAATCCGATTGCTTGAGAAGTAATCGTCACTACATTAAAAAAATTTACAACACATTGATATGGAACCTATCGTTGAGATTAAGAATCTTGTAAAAAGCTATGGTCCAAAAGAAGTTTTACATGGCATTGATCTGAGTATTCAACCTGGACAGATTATTGGTTACATCGGACCGAATGGGGCAGGTAAGTCAACCACCGTAAAAATTCTCTGTGGACTGATTGAGGACTTTGAAGGAGACGTAAAAGTTTTGGGACTCGACCTGCGGACCGAACTGCTTAAAATAAAAAAACGACTGGGTTACATTCCTGAAAATGCAGCGTTGTACGAATCACTGACCCCACTTGAATTTATGCAGTTTGTAGGGAAAGTGAGAGAAATAGACGATGAAACCATCCAGCGAAAAGCGGAAACACTGATGGATATTTTCGAGATGAAAAGCAATCTCAACCAGCGCATTGCAACATTTTCGAAAGGGATGCGACAGAAAGTGATGATTTGCTCAGCTTTACTTCACAACCCTGACCTGATATTTATGGACGAACCACTGTCGGGACTGGATGCCAACTCGGTTATTATGGTCAAAGAAATGCTTACCCATCTTGCCCATGAAGGTAAAACGATCTTTTACAGTTCGCATCTGATGGATGTAGTAGAAAAAATATCAGACCGGATTATCCTGATAAATGAAGGACGGGTGATTGCCGACGGTTCGTTCGAGGAACTGAGCAGTATCGCCAAGGATAAGAATCTGGAACAACTCTTTACCCGGCTTACCGGGAATACCAAACACGGCGAAAAAGCAGAAGCTTTTATTAACGCTTTTGAAAAATAAACATACTATGATCCGTTTTCTGCTATCACTTTTTCGTCCGTTCAGAACAATCATCGAACGTTCCGGGGCCAACTACGAACAGTTTATGTGCATTCTTGAACTTAAACTAAATCTGGATAATCGTCGTCAACGTCGTAAACAAACAGCATCATCTGCTAACAATCTTATGGGGCAATCGATAGGACAGCTTGCAGTTGGATTGGTTTTTGCAATGATGTCAATTTTTATTCAGTCGGAGTTTACCTTTTATTATTTGATGCATAGTATTATCATGGTAATGATAGCCATGCTGATTATTTCAGAGTTTACCACGGTATTATTCGATACGTCAGAGAATAGCATCATTCTGCCACTACCCATAAGCAGCAACACTGTAAGTCTGGCCCGAAACGCACATATTTTTCTGTATCTGATGCTTATAGCGTTGAATATTTCGTTGGCAACACTGATTGTCGGGATCGTAAAATTCGGGATTATATCAGGAGTGATGTTTATCGTCAGTATGGTGTTTAACGTCATGTTTACGCTCTTTCTGGCCAACCTGCTTTACCTCGGTCTGATGTGTGTTGCCTCGGGAGAGCGGTTGAAGAATATAATGATGTATTTTCAGATAGGGATTGCGATCCTGGCTATGGCCGGGTACCAGTTCGGAGTGAAACTGATTCACATATCAGGCATAACGAGCATGACTTTGCCGGTTCACTGGTACACATATCTGATTCCGCCGGCAATCTTCTCCGGATTTATCGAAGCACTATCGACTGCGAAATTCGATGCCAGTCACCTGTTATTTTTGGCTGAGGCTTTGGTGCTTCCGATTATTGTAACCTATATCACATCCCGATACCTCACACCAGTGTTCAACAGTAAACTACTGAATCTGGAGGTCGGTGATAAAGCCACAAAAGTAAGAAGAGGTACAGGTAAGAGCTCTGTTTATTACCGACTGATGGAAAAACTTTTCACACGGACCCCGCCAGAAAAGGCAGCTTTTCAGCTTGCATGGCGCATGAGTGGTAACGAGCGCCTGTTCAAACAGACCTTTCTTCCTTCGCTGGCCTATATCGTGATAATGCTCGTCGTACTATTTTTCCAAAACAACATTAGGCTGAAGGATCTGGCGATGTCTCACAAGTACCTGATCATTCTTTACTCATTTCTGATACCTGGATTTACACTGACAAACTCTTTGATTTTAGGCAATAATAGTCAGGCCGAATGGATTTTCAGAGCATTACCCAACGACGCTCCGGCTGATTATTTCAAGGGATTTATTAAAGCTGTATTTGCTCGTTTCTTTAATCCTTTTTATGCCCTGCTGAGTGTCGGAGTCATCGCATTCTGGGGAGTAGCGGTTATCCCGGACGTTATTATAGCCTGGCTTGTTATCTATTTATCTACCCAGCTAATGTTCTATATTCAGCAACCCTATTTCCCTTTCTCCCAAGCCAAGAATGCCACCCAGGGAGGCAAAAACGGAATTAAGGTATTTGCATTAATACTTACGGCTGGTGTTCTGGGAATGGTGCATTATTTCATCTGTAAATGGGGAATGTTTGGTCCTATAATACTTATCCTCGTCTATCTTTTGGGTATCCTGCTTACAAATCGGATCTGGGTATACAAACTGGTGACCTGGGAAAACAGAGAAAACTAAAACTCACATTGGATTTTTCCATGAAATAACGGACCGGCAAAGAATGCCTTAATCCGACCAGACTATTTCTTTTGTTTTAAATTTAGAAGATAGAAGACTTGGTATATGCCAGCCTGACCAGTTTCAGGATCTTCAATATCAAAATCTCCCAACTTCTCTGCATTTTCTATGGCATCATCTTGTAGATGTTTTATTTTATCATAAATGTCACTGTGCCTATTTTTATAATATTTTTCAGTCTTCTCATAATCACTTAAGATTGTTCCCCTAAACTGTTTACATACGGCATTACAAGTAGGGAAAAATTTACCGGTTTCTTTTAAATGCAAGAGAAGCCAATATTCAAGGCAAGGAGTATTAATCAAAACACGAACATTCTTATATTCTGCCTCTATCGAATTCATATATTCGCTTAGTTCCTGGAATGCTGATTTTACTCCTTTTTTTCTGTTTTCTCTATCCTCTTTTATTACTACATCAAGATCAATAATCCAAATAACCTTTGAAAATTCAGCTGAATTAGAAATCGCTAATTGATACAGCTCTGATAACTTCTTTCTTTTTGGTATATCAGGTTTAATATCAATGTTGTTTAAAGATTCATGTTGTTTCAATAATTGGAAATACCAAACTTCAGTTTCTCCATCAACAATAATAGAATAGACCTTTTTTCCTGAACCTTTTCTCTTTTTATTACTCCTTGTCATCTTCAATGTCAATATAATAGTCGTTCAAATTAGGTCTGGCCCCAAGTTTCCCAATTTTATATGCGTTATAAATTGAACTTGTATTTCGAATTACAGAAGAATCAAAATCTGCTAACGAATAAAGGTCCATACATCCATCATCACCTTTCTCTGTAAACCAAATAGTATCGTTTCGCAAAATGTCTTTTTCTAACAGAAGCTCTCTGTGGTGCGTCGTGGCTATTAATTGAGAGTTTTTACTATTCACTAAGAATGTCAATATAAAATACTTAAATAAATCCGGATGAAGTGAAGATTCCAATTCGTCAATTGGGAAAATAGCTTCGTTCCGTATCATTATATCCAATAAACCGCTAAACTGATAGTATCGTTGAGTTCCGGCAGATTCAACATGATAGGGCAGGGATATTGTTTTATCTTTTCCTAAACAATGTTGAAAAAATACCTCTTTTGCCTCAATACTTCCCTTATCCTTCATTTCTGATATTTTATCATCCGGAAGATGCATGGTTTTTCCTAACAAATCAATAATTTCAGGAGCAATGTTCTCTTCCTTTTTCTCAATTGAAATACCGGAAATATTAAAATCGGCTTTCTTCAGAATCCGAACCACGTCATTGGTATTAATTTCATTGTTCTCAATTCTGTTTGAAACATATCGTAATAAGTCGGTTTTAGGCAATACAATTGGTTTTAATTTCTTTTTGAACCAATCCGTGACTTCCTGCAATTCAAATGATTCAATATTCGTTTTTAAATAACCACCCAATACCGTATTATTCCACAAAGTATTTGCTTCCAAAGCCGACTTATGCTCATTGCTGAATTTTATTTTACTTCCGATTTCATCAATCGTAGTGAGTTGCTTCGTCAAATCAGTTTTGCGACTATAGATTAATGCTTTCCTTGGATTGAAAAAATATAATTTCTCACTAACGATAGCACGTTCATTCAACTCAACATCATAAATATACCTTACGTCGTTTTGAATAAAGTCAATAGAAAAGAAAGTGTTTTCTTTAGCGGCGGTTTTATCGAATAGAAAAGGTTTAAAATCAAATTTATCCGTTTTTTTATCAAAAGGTTCATTAACAAGATCTCTTAAAAAATCCAAGGCCTTTAATATTGTTGTCTTTCCTGAAGCATTCGCCCCATAGATAAGACCAATCTTTAACAACCTTAGTTTTTTATTTTTTCTCTTACTAATGTAATAGTCTTCTAAATCCTTTGAGCTAGTTGCTTCAAAAGATAACTGAACTTTATTTTTTATACATTGAAAGTTCTGTACAGAGAAATTTACAATCATCTTCTATCTTTTTTGTAACTCACTTACAAATATAACCCATAAAAACAATTCAAAAGTATTTTTAGGTATAAAGATGAAATGTATTTACATTTTAAAGTCAATTTATGGTCTAAAGAAGGGGGTATATTATGATTTATAAATGTGTTCAAAAACATAAAGAATCATACGGCTAAATATATTTTTATGTTTTAAATTTATAATGATATTTCAGACTTACAAAGCAACGAAGTTTTGAAATAAGACGTTTGGCTAACTAAAAAAGAAAAAAATGAAAACAAAATTAAGAAATGGAAAAATAAAATTGTATTCAATGGTGCTTGTTGGTTTGCTCTCGCTTATACCCTGGATAGGAAACGCTGAAAGTGAATACCAATTAACAATTAGTCCTGAATCATTGAGTGTTCCTAGTAGTGGTGGCGAATTTGGAGTTACTATTACAATTGCAAATTTTCAGGGATGGACAACACCTTCCTTTATTGCAATGCCTATAGACTCATGGATTAGCAGTGATGATCCTTATCCTTATTTTTCGAATGGTTGTTTTAGCTTTTTTGTAAAAATAGCACCGAATACCGGATCTGCAAGGGAATCATGTATTTCTTTCAAAATTGGCACTAACAGTAGTATTGGCCTTTGGGTATCACAAGAGGGAAGTGGTACATCTTCGGTTATATCTAAACCAATATTCAACAGTAAAGTGAAAATATTTGTATGGCACAGTCCTGTTCCTCTTTGTTAAATTTACAATAGGGGACCTGAAAATCAGGTCCCCTATTGTTTATCATATATTGCACGGTCTCGCCTTTTCTATAAAAGAAGAAAGCCAAAAACATTGCTATGACCAAGATTATAAAAAGATTGAGCATTCTGATACCCGTACTATTTCTGTGGGTCTTTTGTGGGCTCAATTTATATAGTCAAGGGCGAGTTATAGACTAAAGATATTACGTATGAAAAAAATAGTATTCATCCTTTTGTTCGGATTTCTCATGAATCTGAACTACTTGTCAGCACAAAACAGCAGATTGGTACTTCGATCGATACCTTTTGCTCTAAGTGTTAAAAATCAACCGGTTTCATGTTCTGTGATTGGTGATTCGATTCTGAATTTAGCAGCTGCAGGTAAGACCAATCTTTTTGTCAATCCGAATGGGAAGTATAATGTACAGGATGCTCCTATGGTACTGTTTACACCGGATTCAAACTTTACTTTTGTAGCCAGGGCAACAGCAACTTTTAAGGCCGTATATGATGTAGCGGCTCTTGTCCTGTATCAGGATGCTGATTACTGGGCAAAATTTTGTTTTGAAAACTCAGTAAACAAGCAACCAACTATTGTCTCGGTAGTAAACCGTAAGTTCTCGGACGATTGTAACTCGATAACGACAACCGATGCTTTTGCATATCTGGCTGTCATCAAAAATGGATTGGAAGTTTCGTTTCAGTATTCACCCGACGGAAAGCAGTGGCGGATGATCCGCAATTTCCGACTGGAAACAGGAAAAAATATCCGGATTGGTTTTGCAGTGCATGGCTCAAGAGGAGATGGTTTCAATGCCAGCTTTTCAGATATAAGGTATTCGTCCATAGTACCAACGGACTTACGGACATTTTAAGAATTCAATAACGCTTGCTATATAATTATGATGACGGTGTAAGTGACAGTGTAAAACTATCACGTGTTATACGTAAATTGCGTGCTCAAAAGTATATATCTCGTCAAGGCTCTGACAAAACTGGCAGTTGGGTTATTACTGAAAAAGGGAAACAATTGCAATTTTTCGCGGACAAAAGAACAGGCGGCACGACGTAGTTTGTTACTGATTTGGGGTTTTGAGGACAAGACACAAAGTCATCGTGCAGTTGATAGGAGAGGGCTATCAGTTAAAACATTAAATTGAATCCTTTCTTCTGAGAATTATTATATCTCTCAATCTCCAAGGACAAAGACTTTCGCAACTGTATAGCCATAAAGTTAAGAAAAGGAATATTGTTTTCTTCATCCTGCGATTGCTGTAAAGAAAGAATGTAATCATCCCTGTCTTCCTTGAATATTTTAGTAGGAAATAGTCCGTAATAAAACTGAAGATAATTCATTAACAAACGGGAAGCTCTGCCATTGCCATCTACCCACGGGTGGATTGTAACAAGATTAAGATGAGACTTAAAGCTTAACTCATACTGTTCCTGTAGCGAAACAGCAGATTTTAACCGATCATTTATCGTAAAGCAAAGCTCCTTAACCTTAGTTGGAACCTTCAGATAGTCCATATAAGAACGACCGCCAACACCAGCCGTTACTCCACACAAACGATACTCACCCTTTGAAGAATCGAATAAACCAGCCATTGTACTATGTACACTTCCCGTTGTACGCATAAGCATACCATTCAATTTCTGCAAAAAATCCGGAGTAATAGGAATATCCTGTTTAGCTTCTTTCATTGCAAATTCGTACGCTTGCTTCAAATCTTGATTCATCAAGTGATGGATCAATGGCTTACCTTTAGCTGTTACTCCTTCATCAAAAAGAAGCTGTGTTTCTATTTCCGTCAGCGTAGAACCTTCAATCGCAGTGGAATGGGTAATAAGAGAATAGAGGTAGTACTTTTCATAGTCTACCGATTGACTAATACCAAGCTTTATAAATTCCTGGTTCAGTGCTTCTATTTCTTGCCAAAGACCTTTTTCCATAATAAAGGAGCTTATTTCTTATTCTCTCCGTAAAATTAAGTAGGAATCATTCACAATCAAGAAAATAACCCCTCTATTTTGAGATTGTTTTGCACATGTGAGAAAATGAAGCGTTTTTATGCAATCGGTAATTATAATGCGCTTCAATTTAGATGATGATCCAATACTCTTAGATGATCCTAATAGCATGTAATTAGAGTTTTTATCAAATCTTATAGCCGATTACTCCGAAGAACATTTTGCAATAGGCGAACCGACTCTTACTGATGCGCTCAAACTGCGTATGTATGAAATGGGGCTTAATCAAAAGTCTCTGTCTAAACTGATCGGTGTTAGTCCCTCTCGGCTTAGCGACTATATTTCAGGGAAAAGTGAACCAACCTTGAAGATTGCCAGAGAAATTAATAAGAAGCTGAACATTGACGCTAATATTATTCTGAGAGCTTAATCTTTCCTGGTGTATCCTGATTCCTGATTTTTATACAAATGTCGAAACAGAGTCCAAATAGAATTAATTTTGTACTATTGCAGTGATTTATTAAAAAAAATGGAAAAAGCAGGAACATTAAAGCCTATATTAAACTCAGATGAAGCTGGTTGGGGTCATCCATCTGAACCTGTAAAATCCTTTGTAAAAAATTTTTATATAAAAAGGAAAAAACCATGTTAAAAATTCTATCAACCTTTATTGCAATTATTATCAGTGTAAATTGTTTTGCACAAAATGTCACTTTTAAAAACGTGAATATTGTCTGCCCAAGTGGCGCAATACCAGCTGAGGTAACAGCAGCAAAAGAACTTCAAAAATATCTGATAAAAATCACCAAAGAAGATATAGCTATAACAGATGCCAAAAAAGATCAAGCCTATAATATCTATATAGGTCTCACGGAGACAACTAAGAAAATCTCTGATTTCAATTTTAACAAATTGAAAAAAGATGGCCTATATATTGGTATTAAACCAAACTTTATGGTGTTAGCTGGTGATAGAAATGCAGGAACTCTTTATGCAGTTTATGAATTTCTGGAAAAATACTTGAATTGTAAATTCTATGCAGTAGATGAAGAGACAATTCCAACTAAAACCAAGATAAAACTACGTGTAGGAGATTATTCTTATTCGCCACAGATTTTTTATAGAGAACCTTGGTACTATAACGTTGAATGCAATAGGAACAATGATTTTCAGGCAAAAATGAGAGTCAACGGAAACTTTGCAAATATTCCAGACGAATGGGGAGGTAATAATTCTTTACTTGGATGGTGCCATACGTTTAGTTTATATATGAATCCAGACGTATATTTTGCCAGCCATCCTGATTGGTTTGCAGAACGAGATGGTAAAAGAGAAAAGCCAATTTTATCAAGAGAACAGCCTTGCTTAACAAACAAAGAAATGCAAGCTGAAATGATAAAAAACATTTTAAAGAATATTAAAGAACACCCAAATACAACAGTTGTATCTGTTAGCCAAAATGATAATTCAAACTATTGCACTTGCAAAAACTGCACAGCTTTTGTAAAAGAACATGGAAATCAAACAGATTTACTTATTAACTATGTAAACGAAGTGGCAGATGCAATAACCAAAGTATATCCAAACATTACGGTAGAAACTTTGGCCTACACTTATACCGTAGATCCGCCCAAAACCATAAAACCAAACAAACATTTACTAATTCGTTTGTGCTCTGATTTTGATAATGTTAATACGAACATCAATAGCCCTAAACACAAAAAATTTGCAGATAATATTTCTGCCTGGAAAAAAATGGCCAGTAAATTATATCACTGGGACTATCCTTTAAATCTTACACAATTACAAATTCCTTTTCCTAATCAAAGAACGATTCTTGATAATATAAAAATCTTTGCAGACAATAATATGGTAGGAGCCTTCTTACAGGGTGATTATTGGAACAAAGACATAAATTTTCAAGAGATGAGAATATGGACCGATTCCAAAATGCTATGGGACCCTAGTCTAAACACCAGTGCACTAATGAAAGAATTTATGGCTGCCTATTACAAAGAAGCTAGCAAATACATGATTGATACATATAGCACTTATGAAGCTTTATATAAAAATTATAATTTGAATATATTGCAAATGTCTAACAACACTTTTAAACCTGCCGACTACGTAAAACTATTTACCTTATTTAATGCAGCAGAAAAAGCAGCCAAGAGTGATGTTATCAAAAATAGGATAGCTACAGAAAGAAAATCTTTAGAAATGTCTTTCATGCTAAACCCAGCTGAATTTAAAAATAAAGTATATTCTACAGGCGTTATAAAAAAGATAGATGGAAATCAATGGGCAGAAGACTACTTGAAATGGGCTAATGAAACTTCTAATCAAAGACTTGGTGACGGTAAAAATTTAGATCTGGGATACTTTATGGGCACAGGGATATATAAAACACCAAAATCCAAAAAAGTTCCCGAATTTTGCAAGAATATTCCTGATGAAAATTGGATTGAACTTCAAGACGTTACAGCAGCTCTTGCAGGTGAAGGCTCAGAAGTATTTAAAGTTGACGATCCAGACGCATCAGATGGAAAAGCGCTCAAAATGCCCGGTAAATTATTCGGCTGGTCTATTCAAATGAGCTTACTTGGTGCCGCATCACAGGGCTTTAAAGACGTAGATGTTTATATTACTGTCAAAGGTAAAAGGAGTGGAACAACTGGTGGCAACGGCAAATCACTTAGCTGTGGCATTTATGATCAGGAAGGTGGACCATCATCAGATGGTGGACAAAAAAGTCTCACTCTTGATGAAATGCCAACTGAATACAAGGATGTTTATGTAGGAAAAATGAAAGTAACCAAAAGTAGTTACTTTTGGTTTTGCCATCCACGTAATCCGGACCTGGATTATTTTATGGTCGACAGAGTAATCCTTGTTAAAAGATAAACGATCTACCTCCTGGCGCTGATTTTACACTTGGAAACTTCTACAAAGTTTGTACCGTAGCTCTTTGCTACGGTACCGGTGTTCCGCTGGTTTCAGTTCTTACATTGGATTTGCTGGCAGATGAGGTGCGCTGCCTTTGACGCTGCCCGATGATGTACTGATTCGTCCGATGGGATTGCCATGCGCATGGAAGTCTATACGGCCTTTCAGGGCTTGTCGAACTCTATTTTTCATTGGTCAACCTTTCTGGAAGCCTATAAAAAGACAAAGATAAGATATAAAAATCTTGTCAATATTTTTTCTGCCTACGTCACGGTTTGGCGTTGTGTCTTCATACTTTTGAATAAAACAATAATACTAAAAGTTATGAGAGAGCAGTGGGACAATGAAAACGCCGAGAATTCGAAAGTATGTATACCGAGTTTACCAAAGAATCAATTAGCGGACCAGAAAAGCAAGAAATTGCATTTTATTGGGTTGGGGCATGGAGGAAGCAATGCCGTAATCCATATCTATAAGCAAGGGGTAAAAGCAAGATGGACTTGCATTAGTGGTTTTTATTCCTCCTATGTTCCCAAAGAAATGGCTTTTATTAACTATCAGACTCGTACCGGTGACTCTGAGATGCCTTATATAGAAAACATTGCATTAACAGATGAGATGAAGCAAGTCTTCGAAGCCGATGATTACTTTATAATCATTACGGCATTGGGAGCTTCTGTTGGAACCGGATTAATTAAAGACACAATTGACTTGCTTAGAACAAAAAATAAAGATTATTTAGTCATCTGTAGTTTGCCTTTTACAAACGAAGGTCGCCTTCGTAACAATAATGCAAATGAGAAGAAACAGCAAATAGACTCATTACCGAATGTATATACTTTTAGCCTTCAGTCAATTTGGGAAACAGAGGGTGAAATGAATATTCGCAAATCATTTGCAAGAGGAGACGAACTATTTTATGAGATTTTAAAAGAAAAATGCCCATTCTTATAAATTCATATGCATTTTGAACGAAGGTTGTGTATTTCATTATGAGTGTTATTAATGACACTCATAAAAATAGAGTCAACACTGTCAATTCTATATAAACCAGTATATCATGACAAAAAGGGAAGCTGTATCGCGTTACTATTTGATCATTAAGGCATTAAGAAAACATTCTGTCTCTTTTAATGAAATAAATGATTATCTCTTGCGGGAATCGGAAATACAAGGATATGATTATGGCATTTCAAAAAGAACGTTCTTGCGGGATATTATTGATATTCGGTCAATATATGATATTGATATTCAATTTGATCACTCCCGAAATGTATATTATATCGACGAAGAGCAATCCGAGGCATGCAGCCGTATACTGGAAGCTTTCGACATTTTGAATGCATTTAACCTGTCGGAAAGTCTTTCTGACTATATCTATTTTGAAAAAAGACATCCGCAAGGGACCGAACATCTGAATCATCTGCTTGATGCAATTAAGAATCGAAAACGGGTTTCTTTTATTTACCTGAAATTCTGGGACGAATCGGCATCTCAACGGAAAGTAGAGCCTTATGCCCTGAAAGAATTTAAAAGCCGATGGTATGTGCTTGCAAAAGATTTGAAAGATCAGCATCTTAAAACATTCGGACTGGATCGTATTAGTAATCTTGAAATAACGAAAGAGAAGTTCCAGTTTCCTGCTGATTTCAATGTGAATGAGTATTACCATGATTATTTCGGAATCATTAGTGATCCGGATGTGAAGCCGCAAACAGTTATCCTATCGCTTGACCCGTTACAGGGAAGGTATATCAAGTCGCTGCCTTTGCATGAATCGCAACAGGTTGTATCTGAGAACGAGCAGGAAGTCCGTATTAAGCTAAAGGTTTGCGTGACTTACGATTTCATCATGGAGATTCTCTCTCTGGGAGACCGGGTGACAGTCATTAAACCTGAATCGTTGATTAACCGACTGCAGTCGATTTACAAGAATACCTTAAAACATTACCATCAATAAAATTTCTCTTATGAACAGATCAAATAACAAAGTAATCCTTGACATAGAAACCTATCAAAATATTTATAAAGACATAGAGGAATTAAAGAACAGCGATGCCCGACAGGAAATATTAAAGCTCAAGACAAAAATTCAAGATATTGAAATTCAAAATGAGATCCTTCATAGGAAAATCAAAGAGCAGGAGAAATGGCATAACCTGTTTTTTTATGAGCAATCTTTACGGACACAATATGAAAAAGCGTTGAATAAAATAGCATCTATGCCTTTTTCTGATAGAATGTTTCGGTATAAATCGATCATCAATACAATTATGAAATTAAATAAAATATGAGTTGTAACTGCGTCACGGATTGGCGTAGGGGTGCTATATTTTTGAATTCAATTAATAAATGCTGACATGGAACCGGATACAAGTAAAGAAAAGATAGACTCATTTACAGCCATTGATTTTGAAACCGCACAAGGACCTCATTGGAGTATTTGTCAGGTTGGACTGTTGCGGATTCAAAACAACAAAGTAACCGATGCAATAAGTATTTTGATACAACCTCCTAAAAATGATTATCAGAGCAGGAACATCAGTATTCATGGCATAACCCCTAAAGACACAGCAAATTCACCCACCTTTGCTGAAGCATGGGGCAAAATTAAACCTTTCATCGAAAATCAACATGTAGTGGCACATAACGGGTTTGGCTTTGATTTTCATGTATTGAGCACAACGCTCGAATACTATGGATTGCCTGTCCCAGAATACGAGAAACACTGCACCTATCGAATTTACAAGGATAATCTTGCTTCATTATGCAATACGTATAAAATCCCATTAAATCATCACGATGCATTAAGCGATGCAAAGGCCTGTGCCGAGCTTTTCCTGAGATATCTGAACAATAACCAGTCGTGAGTAAAATAATCTGATCAATTATCATATAGCTTTACACAGTATTAGTTAAAAAATACGCGTAGTGGTAACTAGAAGCTGACTGCAATGATTAGCCAAATAAACTAAAGGATTACAAATCAAACTTATGAATAACGAAATGACAGATCCAGATGTTGCTGAAAAGGTAAGGGTTCATGCAACAACGGAAGGAGATAATAGAAACAATAAATCGCTAAAAACGATTGCTGAATTGGAAGGCGATACCTTTATAGTTAAACCTTATCAGCGAGGCTATAAATGGGAAAAACAGCAGGTGCGTGATCTGTTAAACGATATATGGGATTTTAAAGCAGAAATAAACGAAAACAATAAAAAAGTCTATTGCCTTCAGCCTATTGTCGTTTTAAAAGAAAAAGAACACCGTTATGAATTGATTGACGGACAACAAAGAATTACAACAATCTATATCATTCTATCGTATTTGGGTGGATGTAATTATTGTATCGAATACGAGACAAGGAGCGAGAGTCATGAATTTCTTGAAAATAAAATAAGAAAAGATAATCAAACCTTGCTTGATTATAAAGATACCAACTCCGTTAAAGCTTGGGAGTCTTTTATAAAGAACAACTCTTTTTCCGACAATATGGATATTTATCATTTTGTCTGTGCTTATTGTGAAATTGATAAGTGGTTCAACGAGGATAACAATGAACATGAAAAAGATAAATTCAAGGAACTGCTGCTTAATCAGGTTGGTGTTTTATGGTATGAACCTTGGAATGAAGAAGATAAAAAGAGTGGAGATGTAAATAAAATATTTCGTAATGTGAATTCCGGCAAGATTCCATTGACCAATGCAGAACTGATTAAGGCTTATATTCTAATCTCAAAGAAGGATCATGATGAGCAAATGTTGATCGCCAGAGAATGGGATGCGATGGAAATAATGCTTCAACATGATGATTTTTGGTATTTTTTAAATCCAAAAAAATCTTACATAAATCGCATTGAACTTTTATTTATGCTTTGGTCTCTTACGAAAGATGAAAGTAAACAAAGGGATGGTAATGCAGAGGATCAATATTCTCTTTTTAGAAAAGTCCAAGAATACTGTAAAACTTCACCAGAATCTTCTTTGTGGAACGAAATTAAGAAGATCTATAATACATTAGAAGAATGGTATTCAACAGATGAGATGTTTCACTTACTTGGCTATATCCGCGCTACCAAGTTAAAAGAAATTAATATTTTATTGTCCGATTGGAAGAAAACAACAAAGAATGATTTTCTTAAAAAGGTAAAAACAGTAATTATTGAAAAGGTAATATTAAAAAAAGAATTAGATAAGCTTGATTATTCAGAAAATAATAATCGTTCAGAAATTTCTAATATTCTTTTACTCCACAATATTTTATCTCTGAGACAAAAAAGCGGCGATAATGATATATCATCGAATGCCCGATTGCTTGGTCATAAATATGAGACTCGTTTTCGCTTTGATTTATACTCAAAAGAGAAGTGGACTTTAGAGCATATTCATGCCCAAAAAGAAAGACAAAATACCGATCCTGAGCAAATGAAGAAAGATGTAGAATCAACTTTGAATCACTATAAGAGAATAAAACAGTTGTCACAAGAAGATGAGGAGAAGTACAAGTCCTTCTTATTATCCGATAGTTCCTTAGAAGAACATTACAAAGAATATGTTGATTGGGCAAAAACAAAGGAATCAGAAGATGAAAGTATTCATAAGATTGGTAATCTGGCTTTACTTAGCGGAGATATTAACACGTCTATAAGTAATGGATATTTTGACGAAAAAAGAGATAAAATTATTGAGTTCGACAAGGAGGGACGTTATATTCTTCCTGCTACAAAAAATGTCTTTTTAAAGTACTATTCTGCGGAAATTGATAATGTATATGAGTGGACCCGTCTGGATAAAGAAAACTACAAAAAGAATATTGAAAATACGTTGCATAATTTCATGGAGGAAGTAAAGGAAATAAAGGATGGCATCAAATAAAAAATTCGAAACATCAACATTTTGGCAGTTACTGACAAGAAATGAGATTGTTATTCCTTGTTATCAGCGGGATTACGCTCAGGGAAGAGAAGATAAGAATGCTGCAGATATCCGAGCGAACTTTATAAAGGATATTCAGAATGCAATAGCGAATAAAGAAGAATTAAACATTAATCTGGTTTTCGGTTCCGAAAACAACAAGCAATTTATTCCGGTTGATGGACAGCAACGTCTTACGATGCTTTTTTTTGTGCATTGGTATATTGCGCTAAAAGCTAATATGTTATCGGATAGAAATATTAAGGTTATTTTTAAAAAATTCAAATATAAAACCCGAAGTACAACGGTAGACTTTTTTAATGTGTTAACCGAGATTGTCCCGGATGAATTAGAAGAAGAAGGTAAACTGTCGTTACAAATACAAAATCAAAAAGATTTTTTTAGAAAATTCACTTATGATCCAACGGTTAAGAGTGCATTATGCGTTTTGGATGAGATAAAAAAAGTTTTTGCAGAGAATACTTTATGGAAAGAATATTGGGATTATTTAACTGACGATGAATGTCCGTTGAATATGAATCTTATTCGAATAGAGGAATATCACATGGAGGATTCTTTATATCTTAAGATG
This sequence comes from Prolixibacteraceae bacterium, assembly GCA_963692465.1. Lineage (GTDB taxonomy): Bacteria > Bacteroidota > Bacteroidia > Bacteroidales > Prolixibacteraceae > JAUZOB01. Next base: position 3,517,294 of record OY829943.1, on the reverse strand, counting down.
AATGGACGTGGAAAACCGTTAAGTGATTACGAGAATTTTAAGGCTTGGATAATTGGATATATCCAGAAAAATGGATGGAAAATTAAAATTGGAAACAACGCAGCAGCAGCAGACTGGGAAACGAAGTTAGATGTTGATTGGCTTGATATCTTCTGGAAGTATAAAGACGACTCAGATTTTATTGTCGATCAAGAATATATGCGTTATTTTAATGGGATGATTCAATTAGCTATCGCTGAAGGTGCAGAAACAAACAAAGAGAAAGCAAAGAAAGATATCCAGAAATTATCTAGCAAAGGACAAGAGGAGCTTCAAATTCCGTTAGGTGAGTATGAAAAACTTGTTTGTTTTGAAGAGCAAGGAGAAAAATCGATTAATGTTTGGTTTAATGTTCTCGAAAAATTAAAAGATGACAGTGTCGAATTCTTAACCCAATTATTGACAAATAGTGCTGATTCAAAGAACGATGTTGTTGAATTCTTTATAAAAGGAAGAAAAGGTGAACAGGTAAATATTTTTAGAAAATTCATCTCAGAGCAAACAACTTACCAAGATAAACTTCGTTTTTATGGATTATACAGGTTTTTATTGGCTGCAGATCTGAATCGAAGAGAAGATCCATCATTTAAAAAATCGTTTAAACAATGGATGCGAGTTGTTCGTAATATTGTTGAAGACACGAATAACGATGTGGAATCATTAATGCGAATGGTGGATTATTTTAAGAGATTAAGTGGTGAGGTTTATGACGTTGGCGTTTATGACGTTTTGAGTGAATGGGGCATAAAAGAAGAAAAAACATTACCGGAGGTTATAAAAATGGAAGCAAAAAAAGCTTCTTTTATTCTTAAGTATCCTAAATTTGAGACTGATATTCTGCACATTGAAAATCACCCACTGTTTAGAGGAAAGATTGATTTTTTGATGAATATGTTTCCCATAGATGAAGTTGCTGATTTATCTAAATTCCAAAAATATGCTCACATATGTTATGAATTGTTCGATGCCAACGGATCAATTGATAAAAATTATACATTGTTACGCGCCTTGTTCGCAGCGGGGTGGGAACCCCAAAGTGATGTTTGTCTTTATAATAACGGGGAAATATGGCGTAATGGAATATTAATGAGACCAGATATAACTGCCCCTTTAAAGATCCTATTTAATAAGTTAATTGATATTGCTCCTGAGCAATACATTGATACATTAGAAAAATATGCAAACGAGTCCTATGCAGACAAGTCCCATGTAGACAATGTATATGATAACTTAATCCAATATAAGGATCTGTTGGCTAAAATAGAGACTCCGCAGGCAAAACTCTATGATAAATGCTATTTGTTCTTTAAACAAAGAACAGGAACTCGGCTTGATAAAAAACCTCTTGATTTATTTAATAAGATAAAAACCAAATTATCGTCTGAGGGTTTTGATTTTGAGGATGAACCTGAGTTTTTAGATGTGGAAGGTGCCAAAGAAAATTTTATCAAAAATAAGAGTTTGTGCTTATTTAAAGATTGTGGGGATTTTGAGGCCTGTGTTTGGACAGATGATATGCATGTGATGGATTTTTCTATTAAAATAGGTTTCCGTAGAAAAAAGGAACATAATCAAAAGCCAACGATCCTTACAGATAAAGTGTTAGCCCCCCTCAAGGCTAATCCTAAAGATATAGAAGATAGAGCGACTGAAATTGTTAAGAAAGTCCATGAATTGCTGTTAGATCCACTTAATGCAATTAATGCATAATTTATTGCTTAAAATTATTGGACGTTCGTATGAAAAACAGGGCATTGACTCAATGGCGCAAATCGGATAAAAGCTATCAAAATTATCAACGGTATTTGGAACAAAAGACGAATCGTTTTGATCTATCGTTGATAGACCTTTTGTATGTATCAAATTTCAAGGGCGGCAATGGAACAATTAATGAAGAAGTAGATTCGGTCAATCGGAAACTGAAAAAATATTCAGAGATATTACAGCGAATTCAGAAACGTTTCTGCAATCAAAATCTTAAAGATTTATCAGAAGATGATCTTCAGAACTTGATAGAGCTGGTGGAGGAAGGATGCGCTTTAACTGACAAGAAAAGTGAGCAACAGATTGATGGATTCCGTGCCTCCTATTTATCTGCATTATTGAATTCTTATTTCCCGGAATTAATTCCGATTATTGATCGGAGGGTTTTGATTAACATGGAACTTATTGATTTAAATAAAGATCTTAATTCACAACAGCAGGTAATTCAAATAGAACAATTTTATCCGACTTTGATTAATAGAACTTATCTGTTAGCCAAAGAAACTCAAAAATCACTGAGAACCATTGACAAGGAGTACTTTATCATTTCAATTGAAAAACCAGGGGAAAAGAGCTCTGTATAATATACCCTCTTCTTTAGACCACAAATTGACTGGAATAAGTTAATATCAAGCAGTATTTCTTAATTCGTACACGCCTTGATTTAACCCGTATTTTCTGGCTGGAATTTCATGATTAATTCCCTGATGGTGCCTTTCGTAATTGTACCAGACCATAAATTCCTTTATTCCCTTATACAAATCAATTCCGTTCTGTTCGGGGCTCAGATAAACGTACTCCCTTTTTATGGTACGCCAAAATCGTTCGATCCAGATGTTATCCTTGGCTCTTTTGTATCCATCCATGCTGATTTGAATACCTTCTTCTTTTAAGTAATTCTGCCATTGAGATGATGTGTATTGACATCCCTGGTCTGAATTGATGATATCCGGTTTGCCGTAATTCAGAATAGCCTGCTGTAAGACTCCTATAGAAACGCCGGTGTCTAACGTATTGGAAATGGCCCAGCCTACTATAAAACGACTGTAGACATCAATAATGGCTGTCAGGTACATAAATCCTTTGCGCATCGGAATATAGCTAATATCAATAGACCAGACCTGATTGGGTTTTGTGATCATTAAATTGCGCAACAGATACGGACAAACATATTCCTCTTTTCCCCTTTTACTGAGTGATTTTACGGGATAAATTGCCAATATCTGCATTAACTTCATTAATCGGCTTACACATTTATGATTCACTTTTAATCCATAATCCCCCAACATGTCACACATGCTCAAGATGCCTGCTGCTGGATGTTTTGTATGATACTGATCTATTAATTTCATCACCTTTAAATTCCTTGCGTTTTCTCCTTTATGCTGATAATACAAACTGCTCCGGTTTATTTGGAGTATTTTGCATTGTCTCCGTATACTCAGGTCTTTATGCCCTTCTGCTACAAGTGCTCTAAGTTCTACTTCAGACCGGCTCTCTTGCAGGCATCCTCTAAAAAATCCCGTTCCATAGTCAGTTCCCCGACTTTCGCTTGCAAGGCTTTTATGTCCCGCTCCTTATCATTGAGATCATCCTCTTTATCTCTTCCAAATACGATAGATGATTTTGAAAGAAATTCCTTTTTCCATCTTGAGATGATCATCGGATTTAACTCAAACCGATGAGACAATTCCGTTAATGTCTCTCGTTCTTTTATTGCTTCTATTACTACTTTCGCCTTAAATTCCGAGGTGAACTTCCTGCGACTCGTCATGTTTATTTCCCTCCTTTTATTGTAAAATTAGTCCTTTATTTTATTCTTAACAACCGGTCTAATTTTTGGGGTGTATTATACTGTTTGATTTCTGAAGGGGAATGCTGAGTTTCCTGTAAAGCAATTTCTTTTTCAAATCAAGTGATGAACAGGGAAACCGATCAGCATTAAATGTTGGGTGTGGGGTACCCCAACGGCAATAATAGCATCCAAATTATAAAAGTCAAGTTCACGGGAAACCTCTCTTTTTCCTTCAGCTTGAACTACTCGAATTTTTCTAATAGTTTATTCCACCTGTAATTCATCACTTTACCAGCTTCTGGTGCATCTGTTTTTAAATAGACCGCTCACTGAAAAACCTGCAAATAAGTTTGCAAGTTTGTTTTTTCTACTTTATTTCTTCTTAATGTAGTTGCATTTATTATCTGGAAGTATACCATGAGTATAGAAAGAACAAATAAACTAAACCAATTGCTTCGATTTCATCGAAAAGGTGAATAGCTTATCTGCTATGTGGCGACCATGGATAAGAACTCCGATATGTTGGTAAGAATGAGATTTACGTTGGACTCTTCGAGGCCCGGAGTAAAGAACCCGACGGAGAAATAGAGCGTGTCGTTGTAAGTGTTTACCACAGGCATAAAAGCAGGAGCATGAAAAGCAGGAGAGACCAATAAGAGCTTGTCGATAAGACAAATTGCATCCGTTATGCGACATTAAAAATGAGCGGGCAGAATGCCTTTTCGAAGGACTTTACCCGGGAGAAATTTGTGTGTTGAAATTCGCAGAGTTATGATTAGTAATAATAAAACGCTATAGTCCTTACAGTACAAGGCTTTTGAACGATTTTTGCGAGGCCTTTTATAGGTGGTTCGTAGGTGGTTCACAGGTGGTTTGTTCGTGCTAAGCACCTGCGAACCACCCGAAGACACTCTGTGATCTCTTTTTTATTATATGCGGAAATTGTAAAGAGTAGGGTAAAAGGGTGAATGGTCGAAGGGAAGAAACTCTATAGGTATTCGGGGAACAGAGAATTTTAGTCCGATAGAAAACAGTAAAAGGTAAAATAAAAGCAATAGAGTTAAAATTGAACCAATGCATACTATGCTTTTAAATGACTGTATAATAGATGTATAATAAATGATTTTGCGTTGTATCTTTATTGGGAAAAAGGAGCGAATTATCATGAAGAGGAATGCACGAGGATTATTAACAGGGATTATATCAAACGTGTGTGTTTATGAAGTAGATGGAGTACAAATTGTCCGGAGTTTGCCGCATCGGGGTCAGTGTAACAGTGCTTCACAACTGGCGAATCAACGGATTTTTGCCAAACGGGTTGCCTGGGCTAAGAAAGTTAATTCGACCCTTTTGAATCGGGTTTGGAAGTATGTGCGTTTTTCGGTGGGAGGTAATCCGCTCAATCATTTTTTGAAGATTAATAATTCGGCTTTTAGCCGTACTGATCAGATTAAATTTCCTGAACTTTTGATCGTAAGTGAAGGGAGTCTCTCACTTGCACCGGAACTTGGAGTCATTCGCAAAGAAGGTCAGCTTGAATTCTCCTGGACTCCGAATGACGATGCTCATTCTCACGGGAATGATTTTATGAATATTGTTTTCTTGCAGGATAACGGCAGATTGGACGTACGGAAGACGACTATCTGTCGGTCCGATTGTAAAGCGTTATTACCGGTTCCGGCTTCTGCTCCGAAGGAGGGATATGTCTTCTGGTCGTCAATTAATGATCGGGCCTTTTCCCGTTCTCTTTACTGGAAAGTGTAGGGAGGTTTTGTGATGGATCATTATGCCATTGAATGTCAGTGACAGGTATCGTTTAATTCGATGCTGAATTTTTTATGCTTTCGTTTTGTCCAGATAGCATTTCGCTGTTATAACATTTGCATAAGAATGGTTCAACGCTGCCAGAAAGCTTTTCTGTACCTCTTCTGCCTTGACGGTTTGTCCGGAGATTTCAAGGTCTTTGGTGGCACACCCGTCACCAATTACGGTACAGTTGAATCCAAAATCTTTTGCTGCTCTTGTTGTTGAATCCACGCACATGTGGGTCATCATTCCACAGATCACCAAATCGGTAACGTTCAGAGTCTTTAGATAATCCAACAGTTCGGTCTCTCTAAAACTATTCGGATAATGTTTGATAATAACTTTTTCCTGTTCCAACGGTTTCACGTTGCTATGAATCTCTGCCCCGAAAGTGCCATGCAAGAAAAACGTTGCGTCAGCTCTTGTCGCAATATGCTGAATGTATACAATCGGTTGATTAGCAGCCCTGCAGTTATCAAGGATTAATCGAGCGTTACTGCTTGCTGCATTCGCACCGACCAATGTCATTGTGCCTTTGTCGAAATAGTCGTTCTGTATATCAATGAGAAGTAAAGCTGTATTCATATTCTATTTTTTTGTTGTTGGTGAGGTTTCCTATAAAGATACGGTAAATGGACGTAATGGACAACGAAATCGAATCTCTCATTGGTGCAGTTATTGGGTTAACCTCCATTTGAGGCTCATCCGTTTCTATTAAATCACAGAGATTACCAATGTTATCGGTTTGTTCCCAAACAGGATTCGATGTACGATCATTAAACCGACATTGCAATATGGGCTCTTCAATCAATGATAAGGCAACCGCTTTCTCCAGCAAAGAGAAATTAACTTTATCCCTTGTCGATAAGACAAACAGAATAAGAGCGTTTTAAATTTCGAATTGAGAGACATAGTTAGCCCAGTCCTGAAATGTCGTTGGAATGCAAATCATTGCCTTTTATTTACAAAGGTAGGAGGTTTGTGCTGTCCTTGAAAAAGCAGATCACTGATCAATTATTTTATCTTTAATTTACAGAAAGACAGGATTTATCAGGAATTCATGTGCGTTCATTCTGTTGTATTAAAAATTATTTTAAAAAATAATGCTCTTATAGATGACAACATAATTAAATCGCCTCTAACTTCGAGGGTGTTTAAGAATATGTTGAACCGATAAATATTGAAAAAGCTGAAATTAGTACAGCATTATTTGAAAAGTACAAAAGTGCTGTTGGATGTTATAAGTTCTGAAGGAAAAATAGAATTGTTTGCATAGAGAACTAATGTAACAATCGGATTTTTTATTAGTATTTATTACTCTTTAAAGATAACAAAATGAAAGTACTTCTTGATAGTAATATTATTCTTCACAAAGAAACACACGCGACCGTAGATCAGATAATTGATGTTTTGTATGATTTTTTGAATAAGGCAAAATGCACTAAATGTATTCATCCAACAACTTTGGCGAGATTATATAGAAATTTACCCAAAGAGACAAGCGAACGTTTTAATACTAAGACCAATAACTATGAAAAGCTTTCACCTACGGTGCCCATTCCAGAGCAAGTTAAGATGGTCTCTGCTAAAATTGATATTGATGAAAATGATAAAACTGATACGTTACTTCTAAATGAGTTGTTTTGTGAGAAAGTTGATATTCTAATTTCCGATAATAAAAAAATTCAAATTAAAGCGGCATTACTAGGCATTGAAGATAGAGTATTTTCTATTGATTCGTTTCTGGAAATGATTGCTTCTGAGCACTCTGAACTAGTTGATTATAAAGTTTTAGCGGTAAAGCAATCCTATTTTCGTGATATAGATTTAAATGATCCATTTTTTGATTCATTAAAAGAAGATTATTCTGGTTTTGAAGAATGGTTTACTAAAAAAGCCGATAGGAAAGCCTACGTTACCTATAACAAAAATCAACTATTGTCCTTTTTGTTTTTAAAAATAGAGGATTCTGATGAATGTTATGATGATATTTCTCCAATTTTTAAGCCCAAAAAACGACTTAAGGTCGGAACATTTAAAGTTGTTGGTAATGGTGTCCGGCTTGGTGAACGGTTCATGAAAATAATATTTGATAATGCTGTTGTAAATGAAGTAGAAGAGATTTATGTGACAATTTTTAATGGGAGAGAAGAACAGAAACGGTTAATTTCTTTATTGGAAGATTGGGGATTTTATGAATATGGCGCCAAAGGGGGACATGGTGAATTGGTATATGTCCGGAACTTTTCTAAATGTTTTGATATCGAAAATCCTAAAAAGACATTTCCTTTCATTCCTACAAACACCAACGTCTTTTTGGTCCCAATTTACCCAGACTATCATACGGAATTATTGCCTGATTCATTTTTGAGGACAGAGTCACCTTTAGACTATGTCGAAAATGAACCATATCGAAATGCCTTAAGTAAAGTATATATATCACGTTCTATTCATCGAAATATAAAAAGAGGAGATGTCATAATTTTTTATCGAACTGCCTCCTTGGGGAAATCAGCTTATTATACTAGTGTTATTACAACAATTGGAATTATTGAAGAAAAAATAGATAACATAAAATCGGAAGCTAACTTCATTGAAAAGGCAAGAAAAAGAAGTATTTTTACAGAAGAACGACTAAAAGATTTTTGGAATTATAATTCATATAATCGACCATTCTTAATTAAATTTCTTTCGGCGTATTCATTCCAGTTAGGGAACCGGATAAATCGACAGAAATTATTAGATTTGGGCATCCTCACAGGAGAGAGGGCTGAAATGAGAGGATTAAAACAAATTACGAACGAACAGTTTCAAATTATATTGAGGGAGGCAAAAGTAGATGAACGTGTTATTGTCCATTAAACCAGAATTTGCATATAAAATCTTTGCAGGGACAAAGAAATTTGAGTTCAGAAAAACTATTTTTAGATGTCAGGATGTTAGAAAAATTGTAGTGTATGCTTCTTCTCCGGTACAAAGAGTCATTGGTGAATTTGAAATTGAGGAAATATTAAATGATGAAATTGAAATTATCTGGGAAAAAACGAGCCAGTTTTCAGGGATTAGCAGACAATTTTTTGATACATACTTTCAAGATAAGGATGAGGCATATGCAATAAAAGTAGGGAAAGTAAGAAAATATAATACTCCAAAATTATTAGCAGACTATAACATAAAGTATGCACCCCAATCATTTATGTACTTGTCAAACTGAGTATTCCGGTGAAGCAGATTCTTCATCAAATTAGATGATGAACAGGGAATCCGATCAGCATTAAATGTTGGGTGTGGGGACCAGGGATAAGGACTCAGATATGTGGGTAAGAATGAAATTTACGTTGGCTTTTTCTATGCCCGGAGTAAAGAATCCGGCGGAGAGATAGAGTGTATCGTTGTAAGTGTTTACCCCAAGCATGAAAAGCCGGAGAGACTAAAGACGCCTTAAGTCGACCATATACTGGATTTCTTTAACCGGATCATCAGTCTTTACCAGTTGGGAGAGAGCAACGAAATAAGCAGCAATAAGAATGTTGTTGGTTGTGGTATGATGATTCCTGGCCTACTTGCGAAGCCCATTTAACTTGTCCGGCCCAATTTCACGGACAACGAATTCGAATTTCTCATTAATACATTTATTGGGTTAACTCCATTTGAGGCTTGGAATTCCGGCATCGGGCAACAGTTTTTCCCCTTCAGAAGTCAAAATAGTAGGACTTGATTCTGTATCCCAGCGAGACAATCATATCAAGGTTATAATAGATTGTATTATAACTTCCGGCATCTTTTACAGTTGTTCGGAATTTCCGGACAACTGAATCTTCGCATAACTCGCCTTCTTCAAAAATGTATTTGATATAATTGTTAATGTTTGTAGTTGTGGACAAAAATTAATATATTTGTTCAATATCGTAAACATTACAACAATGAAAAGAACTCTTCTACCTAAACAGCAACGTATGTTGCACGCATTTGGAGAGAATATTAAATATGCCCGGTTAAGGCGTGATTTCTCTGCGGAGCTGGTTGCCGAGCGTGCCGGAATATCAAGGGGAACACTGGTTAAGATTGAAAAGGGAGATGAAGGTGTTTCTATTGGTTGTTATTTTCGGATTCTCGCTGTGCTGGGGTTGGATAAAGATTTATTGCTAGTGGCTAAGGATGATGAGTTGGGTCGGCGATTACAGGATGCAAAGCTTACGGTAAACAGACGCGCTTCAAAGAAATAGAATATGGCACAGAATAGAGACATCTATGTATATATTGATTGGAAAGAGGTTGGAAATCCTGTTTTTATGGGAGTGCTTCATTGTGAATTGTCGCGTGGCAAAGAGTTGTTTTCTTTCGAGTGCGATAAAGAATACCTTCAATATAAACAGTTTCGTACGTTAGATCCTGATTTGGGACAGTTTGCCGGGGCACAGTATCTGCGTGATGATAAAAGTAATTTCGGACTGTTTCTTGATTCTTCCCCTGATCGCTGGGGACGGGTTCTTATGCGTAGGCGTGAAGCGATGCTGGCCAAAACAGAAGGTCGTCCGGCCCGTCCATTAATGGAGGCTGATTATCTTTTAGGTGTCTATGATGGGAACCGCATGGGGGCTTTGCGCTTCAAGACATCACCACAAGGTGAATATATGGATAGTAACAAGGCTCTCGCTACTCCGCCGTGGACTTCTATTCGTGATCTTGAATATGCTTGCTTACAACTTGAAAAAGTAGATGTTGTTAATGATCCGGGATATGTCGATTGGCTTAATATGCTGATTGCTCCTGGTTCGTCTCTTGGAGGAGCAAGGCCGAAAGCGAACGTTGTGGATAGAACCGGAATGTTGTGGATTGCTAAATTTCCAAGCAATCACGATACCAAAGATGTTGGGGGCTGGGAAGCTGTAGTAGCAGAGTTGGCTGTTGGCTGTGGTATAGAGATGGCTCCGTGTAAAGCCCAACGATTTAGTAGTCGTCAGCATACTTTCCTTACGAAACGATTTGATCGTACTGCTAACGGGGAACGTATCCATTTTGCTTCTGCAATGACTTTATTGGGTTATACGGATGGTGCAGATTCTGCTGAGGGAGTAAGTTATCTCGAAATAGCTGAGTTTGTTATGAGTAATTGTATTAATGTAGCTTATAATCTTGAGCAGCTCTGGCGGCGAATGGTATTCAATATTGCAATTTCAAATTGTGACGATCATTTGCGGAATCATGGATTTATTCTGACTCTTAAAGGTTGGACTCTTTCTCCGGCTTATGATATGAATCCAGAGGAACGGGGAACCGGGTTAAAGTTAAATATATCAGAGAATGATAACTCTTTAAGTTTTGACTTGGCATTGAGTGTTGCTCCGTATTTCGGATTGGACAACAATAAAGCGAAGGAGATATTGACTGCGATCAAAGGTTCTGTTTCTAATGTTAATAAGGTTGCTGCAAAATATGGAATCTCCCGATCAGAACAAGAGCTAATGAGTAATGCTTTCAGATATTAAATTCAGAAGCGTATTATGAGTTTAGGTGGTTGCCTGATAGGTGATTTGGACTACTCTCGTTCTCACGGGGATGATTTTATGAATGCTGTTTTCTTGCAGGATAACGGCAGATTGGACGTACGGAAGACGACCATCTGTCGGTCTGATTGTAAAGCGTTATTGTCGGTTCCGGCTTCTGCTCCGAAGGAGAGATATGTATTTTGGTCCTCAATTAATGATCGGGCCTTTTCCCGTTCCGTTTACTGGAAAGTGTAGGGAGGTTGTGATGGATCATTATACCATTGAATGTCAGTGACAGGTATCGTTTAATTCGATGCTGAATTTCTTATGCTTTCGTTTTGTCCAGATAGCATTTTGCGGTTATAACATTTGCATAAGAATGGTTCAACGCTGCCAGAAAGCTTTTCTGTACCTCTTCTGCCTTGACGGTTTGTCCGGCGATTTCAAGGTCTTTGGTGGCACACCCGTCACCAATTACGGTACAGTTGAATCCAAAATCTTTTGCTGCTCTTGTTGTTGAATCCACACACATGTGGGTCATCATTCCACAGATCACCAAATCGGTAACGTTCAGAGTCTTTAGATAATCCAACAGTCCGGTCTCTCTAAAACTATTCGGATAATGTTTGATAATAACTTTTTCCTGTTCCAACGGTTTCACGTTGCTGTGAATCTCTGCCCCGAAAGTGCCATGCAAGAAAAACGTTGCGTCAGCTCTTGTCGCAATATGCTGAATGTATACAATCGGTTGATTCGCAGCCCTGCAGTTATCAAGGATTAATCGAGCGTTACTGCTTGCTACATTTGCACCGACCAATGTCATTGTGCCTTTGTCGAAATAGTCGTTCTGGATATCAATGAGAAGTAAAGCTGTATTCATATTCTATTTTTTTATTGTTGATGGTGAGTTTCCTATAAAGATACGGTAAATGGACGTAATGGACAACGAAATCGAATCTCTCATTGACGCATTTATTGGGTTAACCTCCATTTGAGGCTCATCAGGTTCTATTAAACCACAGGGGGTCCCAATGTTATCGTAGGAATGCGAATCATTGTTTTTTATTTGCATAAGATAGGAGGTTTGTGTCATCTGTGAAAAGTTAGCTCCTTTATCAATTGTTTTATCTTTCATTTACTGAAAGATAGAGTTCATCAAGGATTCATGTGTACTCATCCTTTTGTATTAAAAATTATTTTAAAAATAATGTCCTTATCGAGAACAACATAATCAATTCGGTTCTACCTTAGAAGGTAATTTAGTAAGTATCTATTTCTAATGAATTATTTTGTTATGATGAAATAGTATAAAATGAAAAACACGATACAAATATCATTAACGGAATTTATCAATTTTGTTAATAAGTCAGGGTCAGCAAAAGCAACTGTAGTTAAGAGTGCAAAAAAAAGCAGGGAAGGAGAAGGATACAATTCTTATGCTGATTATTGGCTACCATTTAGAGAAAAACTCAAATTGATTTTGAGACAAAAAAAAGGAAAAGAATCATTAGATGACCTATTAAAAAAGGTTTCCTCTGACAAAAAAGATAATTACAGAAAGATCATTAATGGATTCAAAAAATTTTGGGGAAGAAAAGATTTTGAATGGGTTAATATTCCAAGGAAAACATGGATTATTAGTGATTTAAGGGTTGTTCTAAATCCTGAAATTGGTATTGCATATAGAGATAAGATATATGTAATAAAATTGTTTTTGAATATAAATGAAGTATTAGATAAGAAGCATGCAGATCAAATCCTTACATTATTAGAAAAAGAACTCAGGATTAAAGTTGGAGAAGGAGATGAAGTTGTTTTCGGTGTCTTAGATGTAAAAAAAGGAAAACTTTTTAAAAAGGAAGATCATGATTTATCGCTGTATTCTCTTCTAAAGGGAGAAGCAATGAGTTTTCAGGTTCAATGGAAAGATTTGTAGTTTTTTAAATATTTCAGCTATGTATAAATTAGAGTGGAAAAAGTATCTTGCAGATGGACGTTTTCGTAAAACATTATCCACTGATGCATCGAAAAGAGATGAATATGATAATCGCAATAGTTTTGAGAGTGATTTAGGTCGTGTAATTTTTTGTTCTGCAAGCAGACGGATGCATGATAAAACACAAGTCATACCATTAACAACTGATGATAACGTTCATTCTCGCCTTATTCATTCCTTAGAAGTAATGAATCTTTGCTATTCTTTCGGAATAAGGTTGTGTCGTACACCAGAATTTATTCGTACTTATGGAGAAAAAAAGGTAAATGAATTAATATGGAAAATATGCCCAATACTTGAAACGGCTGGACTTATTCACGATATCGGGAATCCGCCTTTTGGACACTTTGGGGAAGTGATTATACAACAATATTTTAAAAAATATTTTGAGAATATTGATTCTTTTTTTACAGACAAAGAAATTTCAGAAAGTGAAAAAGAAGATTTAATTACGGAAAAATTAGATTTCACACAGTTTGACGGAAATGCGCAAGGATTTCGAGTAGTTACAAAATTGCAATTTCTCAATGACACATTTGGATTGAATTTAACATATGCAACATTGGCTGCTTCTTTAAAATATCCGAATGTTGATGAAAAGGGTAGGGAAGCAGATAAAATTGCATATAAAAAACATGGCGTGTTCAAAGTAGAAGAAGATAGATTAAATGAAATTGCACAACGGTGTAATTTAAAGATAAATAGAGTATATCATCGGCACCCTTTATCTTTTTTAGTTGAAGCCGCCGATTCTATTTGCTATTTAATTATGGATATTGAAGACGGGTATGGAAGGAATTGGTACACTTTTGATGATATAGAGAATGATTTATATAGAAATAAAAAAATAAATGAAATAATTAAGAAAATAAAAGAAAGTTCGGAAGAAACTATCCCTGAACAAAAGAAGATTGTTGATTTTAGAATTAACATTATTGATTATCTTGCTCAGACTGCTATTAAAAACTTTATTTTCAACTTAAAGGAAATAGATAATGGCAATTATAATTTTGAATTAATATTGGATGATTCAAATGATGTTGCTTTAGATCTTGCTAAGTTTGAAAAAAAACATGTCCTTGCTCGAAGAGAAATCCAATCCCTTGAATTAACAGGAAATTCAGTTATAACAGGGCTATTGAATATTTACCTGAATTTAGTTTTTAATAAAGAAAGAGCATTCCGCGATAGAGCTAAAACTATGATCTCAAAAGCTATATTGCTAACAGCAATTAATGAATGGCAACCTTCCATACGTTCGAATATTGATTTGCAGGATTTTGATATTAAAGATTTGCCTGCAAGAAATAAAATTAGAATGATTGTTGATTATATTTCAGGAATGACAGATAAATTTGCATTGAAACATTATCAGAAACTAAGTGGACAACGAATTGCATAACGAAAATTGTTTAGAAGCGAAGGAAGAAAAATTTTATGATTTTTTGCTTCATTTATTAGACGAAGAAGATTGTCATTTTTTGGATGAGATCAGTCAAAAAACAGATATTTACGTCTTTAGTGGAGTGATAAGAGATTATTTTCTGAAAAGACCCAATGTCCGTGATTTAGATCTTGTTTTAGAAAAAGAAATTGATTGGACTCCTTTTGTAGAGCATTTAAGAAGTGTACCTATAAGGAAGAATAGTTTTGGAGGATATAAAATTAAACTAAAAGGCTTAAATATTGATGCTTGGTATATTAATAGAACATGGGGAATACAGAAAGAAAAGTTAGAAGTTTCCCCCAAATCATTGATTAACACAGCGTTCTTTAATTTCTCTGCAATTGTGTATTCTATAAAGAAAAGAAAATTTTACTACGACAATAACTTTGTTAATTTTTATTATAATCACATTATTGATCTAGTATATGAAAAGAATCCGAACATTGGTCTTTGTATTGTTAATAGTCTTTATTATAAAGAGAGATTGGGTTTCAGATTGAGCCCCATATTGAAACAATGGATCGCTAATCAGTATTCTCCTAATTATAAATTTGATGAAATTCAAAAAAAACATTTTGGAAAAGTTTTTTATAAAAAGAAACAAATCAGAGATTTTTATATGCAATGTCACTAGTGTCCACTAAAAATTAAAACATAACTGTACATGACCATTCTCCGATATGTCATCAACAGGATCGGGTCTTTCAAAAAGTTCCTTAATGGGAGTTTTGGTTCTTCGTCAATTTAGGTGATGACTCACCTCACCTTACCTAGGGAAGGGTGGTGCTGCTTCGCCGGAATACTCAAATACTCACTGAGTATTCCGGCGAAGCAGCGCCAGTGTACCGCTCGAAGCGGCGCCACCTAAACGGGGCAGATTTGTAATACAATATTAAACAATTTCAGCTAACTATTTTACTGTTTTTTTCTTTCTCAATGACTCCCCTTTAAGTTCAAACCGGGAAGCATTTTCTGACAATCTGTCCATAATAGCATCGGCAACGGTAGACTCTCCGATATAGGGATGCCATTTATCCACAGGAAGCTGGGAAGCGATCAGTGTTGATTTCTTACCATAGCGATCTTCAAGCATCTGGAGCAAAGCAAGACGGGCGATATTATTCATCGGTTGCAACCCAAAATCGTCAAGGATAAGCAATTGTACTTTTTCAATCTGGTTAAGCAATTTGATGTAAGTGCCATCAAGTTTGGATTGTGCGATTCGTTCCAGAAAGCGGGTCATTCCAAAATAAAGCGTTTTATATCCAAACGAACAGGCTTGTCGGCCAATGGCACAGGCCAAATAGCTCTTCCCGCATCCTGTAGCTCCGGTAATGAGGATGTTTTCAGAGCGTTCGATAAAGCCACCATCAGCAATGGAGAGAAGGTTCTCCTGAGAGAGGTTCCTCCCCGGATTACAGTAAACCTGTTCCAAAACAGCATTGTATCGCAGTTTGCTTTGTTTCAGGTAAGTTTCGGTTCTGAGTTGTAAACGATATTGTGCCTCTGCTTCGGTAAGGCGGGCGATAAACTGGTGGATGGAAGGCTGTTCCTGTACCGGCAATGATAGCACGGCCTGATAGGCATCAGCCATTCCATGTAGTTTTAACTGATTGAGTTGATCCAATGTAAGTTGATGATTCATTCTTATTGTTTTTTAAAGGGTTAATGATAAGCTTGACAACCTCGTATGTTTTCATGATCCGGAATCGGAGACAACAACGCTGATTGATTTTCATCCTGCTGCTTATCCAGATTGTTGATTAATATATTTTCTATCATCCGGTAACTTATTCGTGGAGATGGCAATGCCCGCTTACAGGCATTCTCGAAGCGTTCTTTACCATACAGATCAGCAATGCGCAATAACCCGATACAGGACCGATAGGTCTGTTCTGCAAAGGTTTTGGAGGCAAGCATACGGGTAAAGATCTCACGGGAGTTTTCACCGATCTGCTGTGCCCGGTTTAAAAAATAGTCTGAGTCCCATCCCTGCGTTTCATCATATCTCCGGTGGGATTCTGGCATATGTTCCTTCAATGTAGTATATCCGTATTTGCCGTGATGTCGTTTGTGGATGGCTATTCGCTGTTGTCCCAGGTAAATCTCTACTTCTTCATAATCATAAACAAGAACAACCCGTTTGCCAATATACTGGTAGGGAACACTGTACTGATGCCAGTCTTCACCCAATATAACATGGTAATTCTTCTGTACTTTTGCTTTGGTAGTGTGTTTAACTACAAAGGGTTCGGAGGGTAGTTCATAAAGAAGAGGCTTTTCCTTTTCGATAAATCGATCATAGCGGCTGTATGTCCGGTTTTGCATGAGCATGTGGTTATGAGCGTCACAACGATCCATGATGTGGGCATTTAGCTCTGCCAAACTATGAAACGATTCATTCCGTAGGGGTGCATAGATCCGCATATAAGCCACGTTCACCGTGCTCTCGACCGAAGGCTTATCTTTGGGATGAAACACTCTGGCTGCCGTCAGATTCATGTTGTAATGAACCGCCCACTGCTCACATACTGTTGTAAATGAAGGTTCGTAGCGATTACTCTTTGAAACGTATTGTTTCATGTTGTCGCTCAAGGCATTCTTAGGAACTCCGCCCAAATAACTCAGGCAACGCCCCAGGGCAGCGAACATAAACTCCTGTGTGGCTGATGGCAGGGCTTCAATGTAGGTATAGCCACTATAGGGAAGAACACAGATTAATATCGGACATTGGACGATCTCTCCGGTGATACAATCAATGTAACTCATTTTCTTCCCCGCAAAATCAATTTGGATGATGTCTCCGGGCAGGTGTTCAAAATGCATGGTCGCTCCGTTTTTCTTTTGATAATCAGTTAAGTGTTCGCAAAACTGAGAGTAACCATAACCATCTGGTTCTTCTTTACGATACTCTTCCCATAATAACCGTTTGGTTACACCGATCCGGTTTAATTCCTTTTGATATCCGGGAAGTTTATCTAGAAGATACTGTTGCCTCGGATCTCTTTTGGATTCGTTTCGGAGAGGATACATCCGAACTAATAATTGGGCATCCGGTAATTGAAGCAACTCTGAAAGTCCCTTATCTGACTGGTTGATACGATCAATATATTTATCTATCGTATGTCGTCCGGAATGAAGTATCTGAGCGATTGACCGCTTTGATTCTCCTTTTTCAAGTAATTGCAATATGTGTCTGATCTGTAACATAGTAATAGGAATATAAGCCATCGCATCTTTTTGTTCAAAAGATACCTGGTTATTGTTACAAATCTTCCCTGTTTTGTCTTTTGGGGTGGCGCCGCTTGTGCCGGATTGTCAGGTCTTGTTTCTGACGCTTGCTTTTCTAAAATATCCCTAAATAAACAACCCTGTTAAGTGGCGCCGCTTCGATCGGAACTCCTGGCGCCGCTTCATCCGGTAGGGGTGGCGCCGCTTGACCGGAATATTCACTCACCGAGGAAGGGTTTATATCTTCCATACAATCTGTTAAGGTACATATTCCGGAGCTTTGTAGTTCTTAGAGAAAAGTTCTAATTCTTCCTTATAACGCTCTAAATCCCGGTCATTCCGCTGAACCTGACGGTCAAGATCATCTTGTAGCTGTTGGTTCTCTTCTTCATTTTGCTGGAGAAACCTATTTAATAAAGCTTGCCCTTGCTGAGCCAGTATCGCTTTATATACAGGTATATTCACATAAGCAAAAAGCTCAGGATATTGCTGTTGGAACAGCTTTTTAACTATCTGGTCTCGTTCTGTACATTTCGCAATGAAACTGTTCGTGTCTTGGTAGGGATCGCATGAAACCTGAGGAACCTGGTTCTGTATCGCAGCCCAAGCTGCATTATATTGATTTAACCATTCAGCAGGAGATAACTGCTGTGGTTGTGGCTGTGGCTGGCTCCCCGGAGCTCCGATGGTGGTATCAGCCGCTGCTAAAGCGTCAGCTGAACTTGTTTCTCCTGAATTATTATTTGAGCTTTTCCCATTACAACTCTGAATGAGTAATAAAATACCTCCTACGGTAAGGAGTTTAATAAAAGTCTTTAGCATTGGCACTAATTTAGCATGAACCTATTTGAGCGTCTAAAGTAGCAACTTTTATGTATAAACAGATAATGCTGTATTTTTTTTACAGGGAACATAAAAAATAATGCACTAACCATCACTTTTTTGAATATCGTTTTGAAAAATGTTGCATATTTGTAATGCGAAACATACATGATAAATAGTATTACGTCCCAATTGTGATTTTTAATGATATCGGGTCGTGAGATTGGGTGCAAGTCCCATAAACTTCACTTTGATGTAATACGTAATCATGGTGTGTTTCGCACCACACGGCCCACTCATTAATGATATTATGCGAAACACACCATGAAAGAAAAACAATTAACTACAATGCAAGCAGGCCGAACAGAAGCTGTTCAATGGGCTGCATCGAAAATTCCGGTCGGGAATTCAAAGCAAATCCCAGATTCTACCGGAAAAATTCCTCAACAATCAGGTTTTATTGGAAGTCTTTTTCTCGGTTTCATTCCGGTTACAAAGGAATGAGGGAAAATTATGTCTTTTATCAAGGCATTAAATTTCTTTGCTTTCATTGGAGTACGTTTCGTTTTTCCAAGCGTCCTCATTAACTCTCTTTGAGTTAACTCTCCGGAAAGGTTCTCCCTTTCTTCGATTATTAGTAACTGATCTTCCTACTGATTATGTGGGGATAGATTGTGTGAAGTTGGGTAGGGGCGTATCCCTGCATATTTAGTCTTTCTCTTTTGTGATTCTTTCCGAATCATTCTTCGTTAGTAATTATACCGAACAGGCTCTGTTATGGGCTTTCTGCTTTAGTCAAAGACAGGGTCTGTCAATGAACTGAACGATTCAGTGAATCGTCATGGTAATTTACGGGAATTGTTTGCCTATGGTATAAACGATTGATCTTAAAAAGCGCCGGCCGGTATTCACGGTACCGGTCGGCTTTAAGTCAGAAGCAGAGTATTTTACGGATACTCCGTTTCAGTGGGATTACAAAGCCTTATCAGAAAATAAGGCGAT
The DNA here is from genome assembly GCA_963692465.1 of Prolixibacteraceae bacterium. Classification (GTDB taxonomy): domain Bacteria; phylum Bacteroidota; class Bacteroidia; order Bacteroidales; family Prolixibacteraceae; genus JAUZOB01. Next base: position 3,497,903 of record OY829943.1, on the reverse strand, counting down.
TATAAAAACCAAAAACTCAAAAGCAACTTATGAAAAAAAATCGTAAGAACGGACTTCTTTTACGGGGAAGTCAAAGAATCTTAACCACGCAGAGGCTTTCGGGGGTATTATCCCTTGCTTTTCTGCTCTTTGCAGGGGCTTCTGTTGGTTCTCCAAGAACCGGTTACGGCAACGGAAGTATCCTTCCGTCCGGTTTTCAGAAACAGATTACAAAAAGTAAAACAACTCAGGGACTCAAAGAGCCGGAATTGGGGAGTTTCATCGCATCGCAGCAATCGAAAGTGGTAGTAAAAGGGAAGGTTACTGCAACTGACGGCTCCCCGCTGCCCGGTGTTACGGTCTCTATTAAAGGGACCACTACCGGAACGGTTACCGATGTTAACGGTGATTATCAGATTACTCTTCCGAAATCGGCTAAAGTGCTTCAGTTTTCTTTTGTCGGAATGAAAACACAATTGTTGGCTTTAAAGGAACAGCGTGTTATTAATGTTACCTTGGAGGAAGAAGCACATGGCATTAATGAGGTCGTCGTGGTGGGCTACGGTCAGCAGAAACGGGAAACAGTTACCGGCTCTATTTCTACAATCCGAACCAAGGAGATCAAACAGAGCCCGTCTGCTAATTTGGCCGTCACTCTTGCCGGGCGTTTACCGGGTTTGACAACAATACAAACCAGTGGCGAACCGGGTAAGGATGTTACGAATCTTTATCTGCGTGGTCAGGGAACCTTAAACGGTCAGTCGCCTCTTGTCCTGGTTGATGGAATTCCCCGTGATCTGACTTATATTGATCCGAATGAGGTGGAAAGTGTTTCTATTCTGAAAGATGCATCAGCAACAGCGGTATTCGGTGTGCGTGGTGCCAACGGGGTTATCCTGGTTACAACCAAACGGGGAACGGAGGAGACGCCTCAGATCTCGCTATCGGTTGAACAGGGCTTTCAGAATTTTACGAGGATGCCGAATATGATCCATTCATGGGAATACGCAGCTCTGCGTAATCAGGCAGATACCAATGATGGTCTGGCTCCTGAATTTACCCAAGCGCAGATTAACCATTATCTAAAACAAGACGAACCGCTTATATATCCTGATCATAACTGGATGAAGATGTTATCGAAGGATTATACTCCTCAAACGCGTTATAATCTGAATATCAGCGGCGGAGGAAAACGAGCTACTTACTTTGTTAATGCCGGCTATCTGGATCAGGGCGGGCAATGGAAGGTAGATCAAAAGGATTATGATCCGAGTACCTTTTTGCATCGGTATAATTTCCGGTCGAATATTGACTTGAAAATCAATCCGACTTTAACATCTTTCTTAAATGTTGGCGGTTATCTGGAAAAAGCCAATCAACCGGAATGGGATGCTCTGTATATTATGGCTTATACAACGACGTTACCCCCAACTCAAGCTGGACCTCTAACACCTGACGGCCAATGTATTGCTACTACTGCGGATGGGAACCCTCCTTATGGTATGATTAACCGTTCGGGATATAAACAGGAAACCAGAAGTAACGTGACGGCTTCCTTCGGACTGGAGCAAAAACTGAATTTTATTACCGAAGGGTTATCTACAAAAATGGTTGCATCTTTCGATACCCGGTCCGTTTATGATTTAAATGCCTCTCAGAGCCATCAGAATTGGCTCCAATATGTAACGACCGGAGCTGACGGAAAAGATTCAGTGTATTACAAGAGACGGGATTCCAGTGAAAACACTCCGCTCTCTTTAAGTAGCGGGACTACTTTTGAATCTTATTTCAATTATCAGTGGTTCGTTAATTATAACCGGACTTTTGATAAACTCCACGATGTGACGGGGATGCTTCTTTTCCAACGGGATGAACGCATTGAACCGAATGAACGATTGCCATATCGTTACATCGGATTATCAGGTCGTGCAACCTATGGATATAATCATAAATATTTTGCTGAGTTCAACGTTGGCTATAATGGATCGGAGCAATTTGCCAAGGGACACCGGTTCGGATTCTTCCCTGCATTCTCGGGAAGTTGGATTGCATCGAACGAGGATTTTCTGAAAGGCAATAAAATATTGACTTATCTGAAATTAAGAGCTTCGTGGGGTGAGGTTGGAAATGATCAACTGGGAGGAAAGCGGTTCCTTTATCTTGACGAGATAAAAATGGATGGCGGATATTCCGGCGCTTTCGGAAGCGGTCAGTCGGTCAATGAAATCTATGTGGGAAATGAGAATCTGAAATGGGAAGTGGCCAAAAAGATTAACCTGGGTGCAGAAATCGGGTTGGTTGATGATTGGAAACTATCGGTTGATCTATTTAATGAGAAACGGAATAATGTATTGATCAACCGGGGCATGGTTCCCAGCTTATTGGGTATGTCGGGGTTGCCTCCCCTCAATATGGGCCGGGTTAAAAATCATGGCTATGAACTGGAACTGAATTATCATCATAATTTCACTCAGGACTTTTCAATGCTGGCTAATCTGAATTTCAACTTTGCAAAGAATAAAGTTCTCTATGCCGATGAACCGGAATTACCGGATACCTACGCTTATCGTTACCGGCAAACGGGTTATTCGATTGAAAATTCAGGATGGTGGACACGCTTCGGGTATGAGACAGACGGATACTGGAAAAGTCAGGCAGAAATAGACGCTTCAGGCTTGAAGTATTCGGGCAGAGCTCCCCGTCCCGGTGATTTTAAGTACAAAGACCTGAACCATGACGGTATTATTAGTGATGCGGATAAAGCTCCGTTGAAATATACAGACGTTCCGGAATACACTTACGGCGCTTCTTTTAGTTTTGACTACAAGAGCATTGATCTATCCTTTCTAATTCAGGGTGTTGATCGCGTATCTAAGTATTATCAGGACCAGGGGGTCTGGGAAAGTGCTGGTAGTAATGGTGTTTATTTCAGTAATGATAAAACAGCATGGACTCCTGAAAGGGCCGCTAGCGGGGCAAAAATAACTTTCCCGGCATTGAGTACTTCTCATTCTGCAAGCGAATGTCAGAATGATTTCTTCTATCAGAACTGCGCTTTCTGGCGACTGAAAAATGTAGAACTGGGCTATACGTTACCTGCCAGATGGTCGGAAAAGATCAAATCTCCGAAAATAAGGATCTATGTTAATGGGTTGAACCTGTTTACCCGTGATCACATGATCAGTAACAACTTCGATCCGGAGGTCACCAGTAATACTTCTTACCCAATGACCCGGGTATTCAATTGCGGCGTTAATGTTAATTTTTAAATTTCTGGACGATGAAAAAAGTTATCTATTATATTCTTGCAACAGCCTCTTTCCTAATGGCTGCGGGTTGTGCCAATGATCTGAATATTACCCCCGATGGCCGTATCTCAATGAAAGACGTCTGGGGTGATCAGAAGAAATCAGAGGCTTATCTGAATTCCTGTTACGGGCATCAACTGTCCTATGGCGTTCATTATTTCTTTTATGCAATGCTTGACGGATTGAGTGATACTTATTGGGATTCGGATTATACGGAAGGCTTGATGGCAACATCATGGTATAATGGCGGTCTGACACCAAGCAGTGACCCTACGGCCGGTTGGGATTCGATGTATTCGAGCTACTGGGCCGGAATCAGGCAGTGTAATGTCTTTTTACAGAATGCAGATAAAGCAGCATTGCGAGAGGTTGACAAGCCTCGTTTTAAAGCGGAAGCTACGGTATTGCGTGATTTTTATTATTTCGAGTTATGCCGGAAATATGGTCCGCAGCCTTTAACCCGGGAGTCTTTTACGATGGATACTGATTTTAGTAAGTTAACTCGTCCGGGTTTTCAGGATGTAGCTGATTTTATTACGCAGGATGTTGATCAGGTTCTTAGTGTTTCTCAACTTCCATGGAGGTTAACGAATGATGCAGATAGGGGAAGGTTTACCAAAGCAATGGCGATTACGTTAAAATGTCAGGCCCAGCTTTATGCTGCCAGTCCGCTCTGGAATCCTACCAATGATCCGGCTCGCTGGGTAAAAGCACGGGACTATGCCAAGGATGCGCTGGCTCAATTGACGGCTAATGGTTACAAGCTTTTCTATTCTGCGGCTTTAGGCGATGCTTCGTTTGATAACTATTTTCTCGCATGGTCTGACTTGAATTCGGATCCCCGTGACCGGGAAACGATTATGGAGATGAAAAACGATGCCGGATTATATGGTGGTTGGTTTAATACGGTTAATGATTTCCCGTCCCGTTCGGATGAGTTTAAAGCCGGATCTTGTCCTACCCAGGAGTTAGTTGATGCGTTTGATATGAAAAGCACGGGTTTACCGGTTATCGACCCGGCAAATCGTTATTCGGATGATAATCATTTGCAGCCGAATTATGTGACCGGTTCGGGTTACGATCCGCTGAATCCATATGTGGGGCGTGATCCCCGGTTCTATGCAACGGTTCTGTATAACGGGGCTTATTGTCCTGGTCCGGATGTGACGGTACAGGCTTACGTCGGAGGAAAAGATGAGATCAGAACAACCAGTCGGCAGTACTCATTTACCGGGTATTACAACAAAAAATTCATCAGTGAGAATCTCCCATTGAATACGGCGAATAGCGGAAGTTGGAAAAAGATGCGTCTGGCTGAGATTTATCTGATTTTAGCTGAAGCAGAGAATGAAGTAAATGGTCCTGATCAAGCTGTTTATGATGCACTTAATGCAATCAGAAGTCGGGTGAATATGCCGAACGTTAAAGCGGGCATTACCAGTAAAGAGGAAATGCGGGCTTATATCCAGAAAGAGTGGACAACGGAATTTGCATTGGAAGAACAGCGTTTCTGGAATGTTCGTCGTTGGAAAATTCTGGACAAGACGGACAAACTGGTTACCGGAATGCGCATCACGAAGAACACGGATAAGACGTTCAATTACGCCCGTTTTGTAATCGGACAGCGTCATTCGTGGGATTCGAAATTCCTGATGTTCCCGATTCCTGTCGATGAGGCATCCATCCTGGGTAATGGTGGAAAACAATGGCAAAATCCGGGTTGGTAATTAATCATTGAATACTGGAGTTATAATTTTTTAAAATCTGGTTTATGAAAAAAATAAATATACTTTTTATACTCGCAGGGATTGTGCTTATGGGTTTGATAAGCAGCTGCGACAACAATGATCATAAAGATCTCCCACTGTCATTGAAACTAAATAACACGACGGCAACAGATTCTGTGTTCTCAGGAGAGAGTTGCACAATATCCGGCGTTGCACAGGCTTTGGGTAAAATAGATAAAATACAGATCTTTAAGAGCTTCCCGTGGAATAATGGAACAGCCGATGTCGAAATAGCCGGATTCGGCATTTATGCAGGAACAGCCGCTTATGATCAGATCGCTGATACCGTTACAAACTATTCGTTTAATTTTACGATTCAGAACATAAAAACGACCACGAATCTTCGAATTCAGCTTACGGATAAGAATGGCAAAACAGTTTCGGTAAATTATACCATTAAGATTCGGCAAAGTAATATTGAATCTTATTTGAAATTCTATTTAGGTGGGGCAGATAGCGGGTATTACAGCGCATTGGACGCGGATACCGGTACTCCTCACGGATCGGCATCGTTAAGCGATCCCGCCGTTGTTGCTGTTGTTGATATGTTCTTTGATTTTGGCGAACTGGCTAACTATGATTTGGATGGTACCCGGTTTAAGGACACCGGAACCCGGTTTGCAAAAACCTTATTCTCTTCGACTGATTTTGACGGGTTTAAAAGTGATGATGCGTTCAAAGCAATGTCCGTAACCTTAAATCTTGTTCCGATTGGAGCGGGGGATGTTGTTTTGTTTCAAACGAAAAGCGGAAAGAAAGGATTATTAAACGTTATTTCGATGACCAGTCCCACCGGTGATTTACTCGTTAGTTTAAAAGTACAGAAAGAATAATTTCTGTATCTTTATCACAAATTTTAAAAGCGGACCGGAATGACCTTAGGGTTATTCCGGTCTTTTATAAAATACTAAACTAACATTAAACGATGAAGAAATTATTTTTATTCGCCGTAGTCTGTTTTTCTTTTTTGACAGCTCATTCACAGACAGGCAAGTCGGATTTTGTGTTATGGCAGTTGCCTTCGCAGGTTAACACGATCGGCAATTCGTATGTGTTCCGGATGAATAACGGCAAAGTGGTCGTAATGGACGGAGGAGTTAAAGAAGAGGCTCCCTATTTGAGGGGCTTTATAGCAGCACTGGGCAACGAAGTGGAGGCGTGGTTCATCAGTCATCCTCACGATGACCACATGGGGGCTCTGAACGAGATTCTGAAAGATCCGCGGGATATTAAGATTAAAACCATTTACCATTCGGAGTTGCCGGAGGAATATTACTCGAAATATGAAGTTGACAGCAAGGCTCCGACAATTGATTTCTATTCTAATCTGAAAAAGTCGGGTATTCCAGTGGTGAACTTTACGGAACCGGGGACGGTGATCAAAATAGGGAAGACTTGTTTTAAGATATTGAGTGTGAGAAATCCGGAGATTACAGCCAATCCGTATAATAATCAAAGCATGGTAATCAGGGTATGGGATAAGAAAAAATCAATGCTATTCCTTGGCGATCTGGGTCGCGAAGGTGGTGATAAGTTGCTGAACGGTCCTTACCGGAAAGAGCTGAACTGCGATTACCTGCAGATGGCGCATCACGGACAGAATGGGGTACGAAAAGACTTCTACCGGAGCATCAAATTCAGGGCTTGTCTGTGGCCTTCTCCATCGTGGGTATACAACAACGATGCAGGAAAAGGATATAATACGCACACCTTCGAGACGGTTGAGATTCGTAATCTGATGGATGAACTGGGTATCAAAGAGCATTATGTCAGCTGGAAAGGGCTTTGTCGAATTGAATAAACAGATATAAAAAACGATATTTGTTGCTGATTTTAGAAAAACTAATAACCTATATTACTACTTGAAATAATGAAAAGAAAATTTCTATCTGGAATTTTGGTTTCCCTGCTTTTTACGGGGATTATGAATTTGATGCCGTTTTCTTCGGCTAAAGCTCAGGAAAACAAGTCGCTCTCCGAATCGGAACAGGAACAAATCAAAGAGATTTCTTCTCTTCGGAATGACTTGTCGGAAGCCCGTACGATGCGTTTGGAAGGAATGACCATTGAGAATCAGAACAAAGCGGCCTGGATTATTGAAGAGTTGCTAAACCGGGCAGAACAAAAAGTTTGCAACTTGAAGCCTTCGTGGGAGAAAACATTTGACTGGAAAACTTATGATCCGGCAGTAGATATGATTGCTCAGGCAAAGGGTTACCTGAAAACGTTGCAGGAAGGGAAAGACCCGTTCGAAGGCAAATACGCCGAACCGGGCGGTTACGTCACGGATCATGCTTTCGTTAAAAAAGGAGGTCTCTATCATGTATTCTACATCAGGGGGATTGCCTCAACCGATTGGCCGGTTTACCATCTATATAATTTCGGGCATGCGGTAAGCAAAGATCTGAAGAACTGGAAAGTTGAGAAACCGGTGCTCCAATGTCCGGATTCGGGATGCGACCGGTTTCAGGTGTGGGCTCCGTATATTCTGAAACGTCATGGGTTGTATTATATGTTCTATGCCGGTGTTAATCCGAATGTCTGTCAGTCGGTTTGTCTGGCAACATCCAAAGATTTGTACACCTGGAAGCGTTATGAGAAGAATCCGATGATCACCCCGGGACACTGGGCTGACGGGGTTTACAACCAAAACAAATGGTCGGATTGCAGAGATCCGATGGTATTAAAGGATGGTCGCAAGTATTATTGCTATTATACCTCGATGAGGATGAATCCTGATACGCACCAACAGGAACAGTGTGCGGGAATTTCGAGTTCAAAGGATTTGATGCACTGGAAAGACGAGGGATTTATCAAGTTGGAACAGAGTCTGAATATCCCTCCCGAATCGCCATTTGTGGTAAAGCACAAGGGAACTTATTATATGATCTATACGAATTACCGGCATGGAGTTGTTTACCTGACGAGTAAAGATCCGGTTAAAGGCTGGCATGAAGTTCCGGTAGATAAGATGACCCTTATTAGCGGAGTATCGGCTACTGAGGTGTTGAAATTTAAAGGACAATGGTATATCTCTTTAATATCTCATATAAAGAATGGACTTCACTTTTTAGAGTTCAGAAAATTAGTCTGGAATAAAGACGGATCAATTGAAGTAAAACCGATCGAGTAGTATTGGTTCCGGAAGGAAACGTATCTGGGTTATAGTAAAGCCTAAACTCAACGATCTTAAACGAGGTGTAATGCAAGACATTACATCTCGTTTTGTTTTTTTAGAACAAAAGAATTCATTCTGTTTATAGATCTTCCCTTGCACTGAAGACAAGGTCATTAATGAATATCATTTATAAATTCTTTAAATAATAGAATCTTCTTTGCATTGGCTTTTTGAAACAGCAGATGTTCAAAATCTTTTGATTTATTCTTTAAATCAACATTGGCAATTGTCTCGTTGATTGCTACTTTTAATTCTTCCAGATTATGAATTCCACATTTAACTGACAGGAAGTGATAGTCAGGAGTCGTTTGACTCAGTAAAAAAATAGCATCATAAAAATCACGACCTTTTTGCCTGGAAAGAAGAGCTGATAACTTCATTGCACATAAAATCTCATCAGGAGGGACAGGAAAAGGAAAGAAAAAACCACATCCCTTAATATTTACATTTATAGGATTGTAAATAACTTGCTGATCCTGACTTTCTAATTTGATTAAAAAACGCTCTTCTTTATATCCTGATAAATTCAGATCAAATAATAATTCCGGGAAATAGATATTCCTGCGAAATGCTTTTAATTTACTGTTGACTTTATCCTTGATTTCTGCTTTGAGTCCGGATCGTTGCAGGAAAGATAAAACGGCATCTGTCATCTGATTAAATTCCTCATGAGTTAATCGTTTACAATCGAAATCTAAACCTTCAGAAAAACGGTCTATTCCTTTAATCAGACGAAGGCTTGTCCCGCCAATAAAAGTAATTTTTTCTACATATTGGGTTGTTGACAAAAAATCAAGAATCATCAATTGTAAATACTCTTTTAGAATATATTTCTGGTGTGTGGGGTTATTCCTTATATCAGGAGGAAAGAAATTTTTTATTTGTTCTAACTGAATCATAATCCGTAAGTTTTTAATAAAAGCTTTATTCGTCTGTCTAATACCTTACTTTGAAATCTTTCAGTGTATGCATTCAATCGTTCGAGATTCAAATCTTCCTGCATATAATCACCATCCATACGAAGATCTTCGAATTCCTGAGGCGTATTATAAAAAGGGTATAGGTATAGCAAGTCTAATAGCGCTTTTTCAGGCTGTGCAAATAGCAAGGAACGATCATCGGGAAAAGACTTCATCTCGTATCCGAACAGTAAATTGGGTTGAATGCTTTTGTAGGAATACATCCCGAATGCATTCTTAAAAACAGCTGTTTTTAGGGATGTTACAGCTGTTATTTGAACAACAGCTTCCGGAATCATACCATAAAAAGCCAATGCAGAATGTAAGCTGATATAGGATGGTCGATAAATTCGGTTCGAAATGTAAAATGCAAAGCCGGATTGACTTAAGTATTCGGGAAAGCTGTAATATCCATTCCTCAATTTGACTAAGAGATTCTTCTTCGACCAACGTGATATACTATTCTTGTCAAAATTGGGTTGCCATGCATTTACCTGATGGATATTGAAACAGCCCAAAGTATAAAACTGATTTCGGAAGTCTAAATAGCTCATTTTATTTCTGTTTTTACACAAATATAGTGAAAAACAGAAATAAAAAACAAAAAATAGAGAGGACTTAATAAAGGCAAGCCGGCAGAGGGTTGATTAACATCGGCCTCTGCTGCATGGGCTTTTAACTAAAAACAAACCAAGTAAACCACCCCAGATGATGCTCATATATGGATTGCCGGTCAGAACACATTGCCCCGAAGAACAACCTTCAAAATAATAATATAAGAAACCAACGGTGCCTCCTATTAAAACAGCTAAAAAAGGTTTCCAGAAATACCACGATGTAAAGAACCCCTTTACTGTTTTGGGTCTTGATTGTACTTTGCAATTCTTTTCCATATAGCGTATATCTTTTTTAATTTTTTTTGGTTACAGCTTTCAACGGACAATATCTCATGCATTTCCCGCATTCAACACATTTTGCTTCATCTATAACGGGCAGTCCGAATCCATCTTGTGTGATTGCCCCGACCGGACAAACACGAATAAGTGGACAGCGATGGTTTTGAGGACAGGCTAATCGACTAATTGTAAATGCCATAAATAATGTTGTTAGTGTTTCAATTGTTAGAATACAAACCTACACCGTAAAACATTATTATTAAAGAACATTAGACCTCAACGCAACAAGTAATGGGTTGATTTAGATCAAGTTTTTTATTGAATTAGATTAACAATGGAGATTTCTATTACCTTTTGTGGCGACAGAAATATTAGAAAAGGATTGATTTATATCGTAACTTCGAATAATTATTTAAAAGTCAGAGTGCTATGAAATTAAAAAGAATAATTCTGCTATTTATCGCTTTGGGTTGCTTTTTTACTTTGGATGTACAGGGCGCAAAGCATAAAAAAATCAATAAGATACTTATTCTGGGAAATAGTATCGTTGCTCATGAATCGAGTCCTGATATTGGTTGGACGGGCACCTGGGGAATGGCAGCATCATGCAGAGATAGTGACTTTGTACATGTGTTAACCCGTATGATTCACGCCAAAGATAACCATGCCGTGGTTAAATCCCGAAATATTGCGGCATTCGAGTTTAAATATGCAACTTATAATCTGGAAGAATTAAAATCTCTTCAGGACTTTAGGCCCGACATGATTATTGTTAAAATATCGGAGAACATAGATGATAATACGACACTCAATTATGATTTTATTGGTCATTATAAGCTGTTGCTTAAATATATTGATCCTAAAAATCAGGCGGTTAAAATAATTGTAGATGGGTTCTGGCCAAAACCGAATGCCAATAAAGTTATTAAGCAAGTAGCCACTGACGGAGGGTATGATTTCGTTTCAATCACCTCTTTATTTAATGATGCAACCAACACTGCAAAAGGAAGGTTCACGAATGGAGCGGTAGCCAATCATCCATCAGATAAGGGAATGAGAAATATCGCATTGCGGATTTGGAATAGCATTTCTAAATATTTCCCTCAAAACTGAAAAAACGCTATGAGTGGTACCAGTCTATCGGATGCAAGCACTATAACCGAATGACTCAATTATATCAGATAACATGATAGTGTTTGAGTGCATTCCAGATGCCGTTTTCGTCTACGGAATCGGTTATATAGTTTGCAGCCTGCTTTACGTCTTCATTGGCATTGCCCATTGCAATGCTCTGAGCTGCATGCCTCAACATTGAAATGTCATTTCCTCCATCACCAAAAGCCATGGTTTCACTGAGCTTAATGCCGTAATAGGCTATAATCTCATCAATACCGGTCTGTTTGCTGTTGCCGGCAGCAATTATATCAGTGAATCGCGAATTCCACCGGGTTGCATGACAATGAGGTAGTGCTGTTTGCATAATCTGCTTCTCTTGCTTGCTATCGAAATATGCTACAATCTGAAAAACTTCCTTCGTTAAGGCTTTCCGGATATCTTTCAGAGGAGGGACCGGATAATTCAGTTCTTCAGCTACTTGGGTTACCGTATCGTTTATAGCGTTGACAAATATTTCATCCTCACATACAAAAGAGCAGGGAAATTGTTCTTGTTCTTCCTGGTATCGAATCAGCGACTTGATGTCTTCTGGTGAAATTCCTTTTTTATAGATCAGTTCTCCCGTTCCTGTTGTGCAATATCCGCCATTGAGTGTAATATATCCGTCAATTGTAAGGCCTTTCAGATTATTTATTTGCATTAACGATCTTCCGGTGGCGATAAAGACTTTAATACCTTTTTTTCTGACCTCGGTTATCGCGTCAATGGCTGACTGCGGAACAGCGTGGGTTTTAAAACTAACCAGCGTTCCATCAATATCGAAAAAAATGGCATTTATCATATCTCTATTTTATCAATCAGATACAAAAGTAAGAATTCTTCTATCCTTCTTGTTGTTTGACCCTGTGGACAATACGATTATTGGGATTGAATAACTAAAATATAATAATCAGAGGTCGCTGGTCACGGGAAAATGTAGCAAGCTCTTTTTAAACTTTGTCGGACAAGATAAGTGGTTTATCAACAGATGTTCTTATTTTTACAATAAGATCTTCAATCGAAATTCAATGACTACTTTTAATACCTTGTTTACGATGAATCTGGGATATTTTGCCAGTGTCTTTGTGACTCTGCTGGCATTGATTAATCCGGTGCAGAAAATATTCCTCATTACCTCTCTTCAGGACCAGCTGACGGACAAAGAATCACGGTTCTTATCAATCAAATCATCCATTACGGCTTTCTTTATCCTGATTGTCTTTCTGACTTTAGGAAACGTAATCTTCAGTTATATCTTCAAAATCGAATTGTACTCATTCAGGGTTACCTGCGGAATGGTGCTTCTCTATAACGGTTGGATCGCTCTGCAAAAAGGGGTCCTGATCAAAATAAGCAAGGAGATGCGGGTTCAGGATGTCTCTTCTGTTCCGGTTGCAGTACCGATGATTGCTGGTCCGGGTACCATTACAGCTACGGTTACTTTCCCTGCTCAATATGGTTCCTTGCTAACGATAACAGCTGTTTTTGCAGCTATCGCCGTTAATCTCGTGATTATGCTTTATGCCCGTAAGATCGGGAAAGTCATGATCCGCCTGAATATCATGTCGGCCTTAGTCCGCATCATCGGTCTGATTATTGCAACCATCGGAGTACAGATGATTTTCGACGGAATTTTCCAGTTTATTCACGTCCACGGACTTTGATCCAACTACAAGACAGTTCTTGTGTACAGTGACCTATTCGGGCCCTCTATGGTTCCGGTAGATGATCCGGATCAGAGTCGGAAGAACAATAAGAAGCAAGGGCATTGCTATTAGAAAACCTCCGATCACAGCTATTGCAAGGGGCTGATGCATTTGTGCTCCGGTTCCGACACCAAGGGCAATTGGCATTAATGCGATAATTGTACTCACTGCGGTCATCAGTTTGGGTCGTAAGCGGGTAGAGATTGCAAAAACGATTGACTGATCCAAATCTTGGGTCTCCCGATAGAACTCCCGGAACTGCAGAAATGTGAAAATAGCATTCTCTCCGATAATCCCGACAATCATAATGAGTCCGGTGTAGCTACCGACATTAAGAGGCGTATTAGTAGAAAATAATCCCAGGTAACTACCGCTGATTCCCAACATCGCGACAAACAAGATAATCGTCGCAACCCGGAAGTCTTTAAAAAGAAAGAGAATAACACAAAAGACCAGCAAACTGGCAACAATCAAAATGATTAACAACTCATGAAACGACTGTTGCTGATTGGCATAATCTCCGGCGTATACAATACTGTATCCTTGTGGAAGGGAGACCTTTTCAGTCACTTCTTTTTGAATATCTTTCATGACACTGCCAAGATCACGATTATTAAGCCGACTGGTAACGACCCCGACTGATTGCAAATCTTCGCGTTCAATTTCGGCGTCACCGGTATTGATTTTAATCTTTGCAATGCTGCTAAGCGGAATGAGATGTCCGTCGGGCAGAAATAGCTGTAATTGCCTGACATCTTCCAAGTTCTGTTTCCTATTGCCGGGATAGACTAAACGAATGTCGGAGAATTGCTCTTTATCCTGAACCGTTCCGGCCGTATTGCCTTCAAGTGATAGTTGAAGTTGATACTGAAGATTGGCCGGGGTGATTCCATAACGGGCCAGCATGGTGAAATCAGGAGCGATAGAGACTGAAGGACCCGCTATTACAATTCCGTCGAATACATCCGCAGTTCCTGACACTTTGCCTATTTCAGCGGCAACTTGTTTGGATACCTTTTGAATTACCTGTGGGTCGGGACCGAATACCTTGACTTCAACCGGTTGAACAGAGGACATCAGGTCTCCTAACATATCACCGATTACTTGTCCGAAATCAATGCGCAATGCAGGTTGTGTCGATTCTATTTTTGTCCGTATCTCATCAATTACTTCATCAGTTGTCCGTTTCCGGTTCTTCTTCAACTGAATCAGATAATCTCCGCGGTTAGGTTCGGTGATAAAAAAGCCCATTTGTGTACCAGTTCTTCTCGAATAGGTTTCAACTTCAGGAATTTTGGTGATGATTGTTTCTACATTACGCAGAATACGATCGGTTTCTTCAAGAGAAGTTCCCGAAGGAGAACTATAGTCCATTACAATACTTCCTTCATCCATTTCAGGAAGGAAACCTGTTTCAATGCGGGGAATAATGAAAATAACCGATGTGATAAGTGCCAGCACGAAACAAATACTAATAACCGGCCTTTTGATAAAAAAAGAGACCCATTGCTGTTTCTTCACTTCATGAGATGCTGGCAGAGTGTGTTGAACACGTTGCTTAAAGTTTTTGGTTAAGAACATATAGATGACCGGAAGCATAATCCAAGTGACGAAAAATGAGCAAACCAAAATAATGATCATGGTATTGGTCATGACTTTAAAATAGGCACCGGCAACTCCACTCATCAGAACAAAAGGAAGAAAAATAACGATTGTACTCAATGACGACCCGAGCATCGCAGGGAAAAGATAATGAATAGCCCTCTGCACCAGAATATTAGTCGGCTCTCCGGGATTTTCCTCATGAGTGCGGTGTATTTGCTCGACAACTACAATCGCATCGTCGATAATCAGACCTATGGCGGCAGCAATGGCTCCAAGAGTCATTATATTTAAAGCCTGTCCGGTGGCATATAGAACGATTAGGGTCAGTAGGAGTGTAAGAGGAATAGTCAGAAGTATAACAGCGCTTGCTTTGACTGATCGCAGAAAAATAATTACGACAATAATTGCCAGCAGTAATCCGATCCAGATACAATCAACCACACTGTGAACGGAGCTTTTTACAAAATCAGCCTGTACATAGTAAGGTTTGAGAGAGACTCCATGCGGCAGAATTTTATGAAGATCTTCTACCTTTTTCTGCATCTTCACAGATAGCTCAGTCAGATTGGCATTCGGTTGTTTAATGACCGCAAGGAGCAGGGATTCTTTGCCTCCGTCATTGATTTTTACATATTCTTTGGCATCCTGAATCTGTACCTTTGCAAGGTCCTTCAACAAAACAATGCGTTTCCCGTCATTTCTTATAACCAGGTTTTCGAGTTTGTCTTTTGAATTAACAATGGCATCAGTAACCGACAGGTACATGTACCGGTATTCGGACAGATAGCCATTTGATTTTATGAAATTGGTCTGACTTAAGGCATTACTGATCATTTCGGGAGTAACGCCCAGCGTACTCATCTTTTGCTGGTTTAATGCAACCTGATATTCTTTTGCTTTTCCTCCGATAACCCGAACTTCAGAAACACCTTCAACCTGAGAAAGAAAGGGTTTGATGGTATATTGTGCCAGTAATTTCTGATCAATAGGCGAGAGTCCCGGAGCGTCCAATGAGTAACCGATGACAGGAAGAATGGAAGGATTCATCCGTTCAACAGATATGTGAATGCCGGGAGGTAATTCGTTACGGACTTCATTGATTTTCGATTCGATGCGTTGCTGACTGATATCAATGTCTGCCTTCCAATCCATATATGCGCTTATTTCGCAACTTCCCCGACTGGTAGTGCTATGGATCATTTTTAAGTCGGGAACCTTTTTAACCGCACCTTCAAGGGTCCGTGTGACCGATAGCATCATCTGTCCGACCGGTTGCTGTCCGGCATCTGCAATAATCTTTATTTTTGGAAAGGTGATCTCAGGGAAAAGGGCTGTTTGTAAATTATTGTAAGCCATCATTCCCCCGAAAACAACGAGAAGAATAAGAACGGTAATTGGGTTTTTATAAGTTGTGAAAAAAGTCTTCATCAGTCACTGCTTTTTTGTAATCTTCAATCTGTCAAAATGCGCCGGATGTTATCACTACTTTAGCGGGATTAGGTAATCCGTAGTTCCCTGTCAGAATAATACGGTCAGCGGAAGAGAATTGAGGTGAAAGAATCTCAACCCGGTCATGAGTTATCATCCCGGGTTGAACAGGAACTTTAACGGCCGTTGTGGAGTTAATCATTTTCATAACCCAAAACTCGCTTTGAGTATCATCGGTCAGGATGGCTTCCCGGGGCAGGGAAACAGCTTGCCTTTTTATTTTCTTGATCAGAGAAATCTTTCCAATCAGATTCTCAGGAATCGTGCGACCGGAACTTACCTTTATGATGACCGGCAGTGTCTGTGAAGAAAGATCGACGGTAGGCATACTCCCAGAGATTCTTCCGTTCAGAACAGTTCCATCAGGTAACTTTACGTTTAGATTTTTATTTGCCGCCAGTAAGGGCCGAAGTTCGTAGGGGAGTTCAAGCAGAAAGACAAAACTTTTCTGATTACTGATAACCGCTAGTTGTTCGCTGTCGGCCACATAATCACCTGTCCGGTAATTCAGGGCTGTGATATAACCGCTTCCTGAGGCTCGAATGACGATCTGTCCGGAAAAATGAAAAGAAGAATCAGCTTTCGAGATTGCATTCCCCAGATTCTGTGCTTCTTTGGTCCGCAAAACAAATAATCTAGCTCCGCGTGAGACATATTGTCCTGGCTGGACAAATGAAGATATAATATAGCCGTTAGCACTTGATTTCACATAGCTTTTCAGAAGAAAAGCCGAAACGGCATTTAGTTCGACACTTTCGGTCAGCGGACCGTTACTAACTGAAGTAAGGGTTACCGGTGTTCCGGTTCCTTGTTTTGTGTCCGCGTCACTGGACGGTTTTGCGTGGCCGCATCCCGTAAGCAACGTGAAAGTGGATAGTAGAAGTAAAACGAATAAAATATTTTTCTTCATCTTTATCTTGCTGGTTTTTTATTTTGTTGAACCGAAGTAATTAATTTGGTTAATGATTTGAAGCCGTTCGATTAAATATTGCGATTGCGTATTTTTTGCATTCAGATAATTTTGAAGAGTGACCAGATAGTCTGTTATTCGAATATCACCGGCTGATAATAATTTTTGATTGGATTGAATCAAGGTTTCAGCCATTTTTATTTGTCTGGAAGTCTGGTTGATCAACGTCTCGGTCAACTGGAGCTGCTGAAGTAGGCTAGCTATTTGCTGGCTGTATTGGTTGGCGTAAAACGTTTTGTATTCATGAAGGGTATTTTGCTCTAACTGAATTATTTGTTGCTGATATTTGCGTTGATGCCCATCGTAGAGCGGAACAGAAAAACTAAAAGTAACACTGGGTCCGAAATTCTTGTAGGGTTGTTGGGTAAATGAAGAATAATAACCGGCATCAGCCGCAATACTCATCTTTGGATGATAGGTAAAGTCGATTGCTGTTTTTTCGTTATTCAAATGCAGACTGTCGATCCCAAACTTCTTTAAAAATGGCGTTGTTGCCGGATTAATTGAGGAAGTTAATTCGATCTCCGGAGCTAAAACAGGTATCTCGGATGTATCCTTAAGTCCGCATAAGACACAGAGCGCATTTTGATCAATTTTCTGTTGTGAACGTAACTGCTGTAATAGGTTTTTTTGCTGTTCCAGACTAACCTGATAAGTGAGATAGTCGGTTTGTTTATACACACTTTTTTCTGTTAAAATTTTGAGTATTTTTTCTCCTTTTTCAAGGAGGCCGTAGACTTCTTTGTTGTACCCGTACTGTCGGATATCGCTGTAAACATTAATATATTGACTGGTGACCTCTTTAATAAGGTCTTTTTTAGAGATACTAAGCTGATTTTCGAGAATAGAATTTTGAATTGTCAGGTTTTTATACTGGCTTTTTTGATTCCTGACTTCAGTAATAGGAACTGAGATTCCGGCTACGGTATTCAGAAAATGATGATTGGTTAATGCTTCATCATATCCCCATCCTTTGTATACAGGAGCGTAAAGAGCATTCATGCCGGCATAGAGTTGCGGTCCGAATGTTCCTTTGAGTCGCATGCTGTCCGCCTTATTAATTAACTGTTGATTTCGATAATCTTTTAGCAAAGGGCTGTTCTGAAGGGCGGAATGAATGAAATAATCCACATTCTTATCCTGTGAATAAGCGGTGTTCCCCCAAAAAAGGAATAAGAACAGTCCTAATAATTGAAGGTGTTTGATCATCCTTTCTTTTTTTATATATGAATATAAAACAAATAAAGGACAAAAGTCTGAAGGAACTTTGGATTTTAAAGAAGAGGAGGCTGAATCTCCGGACTAAAGAATAATTCGAGGGTGTGGAATCCGTCTGCAAACCTATATTTCAGTAGGAAACCATATCGGTTACAGATCTCAGCTGCAATAGCCAATCCCAATCCGTTGGATTCGGTTGAATTAGCTTGTTTTACAAATCGCTGAAATAATTTATCTGGGTTAATGGATAACGCTGGTCCGGTGTTCTGAATTATTAATCGGTTAGAAGTAGAGGTGATTTTTATTTCCCCATTTATAACATTATGCTTCAATGCATTGCTCAATAAGTTATTCAGAAGAACATCTGCAAGCGTAGGGTTCATTGAAGTAGTGAGCGGATTCTGAAAATCTGTTGTTATCCTGATTTGTTTCAGAATAAATAACTCTTCCATAAAATCCAGCTTCGATTTGATTAAAGAACAGATTTCTATCGGAGACCGCTCAATGAACTGATTGTTCTCTATTTTTGATAGGAGAAGTAATGCCCTGGTAAGTTTCGATAAGCGATTTACCGTGTTGTTTATTATCTTTAATCGACTGTTTTGTAGTTTGTTGACATTATCATCCTGTAGTAGAAGTTCAATATTCGATTTGATAATGGATAGAGGCGTTTGTATTTCATGAGAGGCATTCTCTGTAAACTCTTTCAGGTTATTGAAGTCGTTTTTAATCCGACTAATCATTTCATTCAGGGTTCTATTTAACTGATCAAATTCCTTAACCCCGGTTGAAGGAAAATTTGTGTTTATGTCTTTCTCTGTTTTAAAGGTTTGCAGAAGGGACAGGCTGTGATAAAAAGGCTTCCAGGTTGATCGAGAAAGCCATCGGTTCAACAAGAAAAGAGATAACAGAATCAAAAGAAAAAGGGCCGTCATAAAAATCAGAATCGTCTCGACCATATCTTCCGGTTCAAGCAGTGACTGGGAAATAGTCACTTGATAATTCTTTCCCCGAGAGGTATTGATGAAGGTCATAACTCGAAAATGATCATATTCTTTTTCCTGAGTATCATATTTTGCGACATCTTTCCAACTTTCATACTTGCTTGTTGGGGATACCGGAATAATTTGAAATGAATTATCAGGAGAGTATATAGGTCCGGCAATCGAATGACTTTGTAAAAACTGGGTCATACGAGTCTTTCGCAGATTCATCATATCGTTGATGTTTTCATCAACAACTTTTCCCAGAACAACATAAAAGACGATTCCTGAGATCGAGAAGACAATCAGCATAAGAAGTAGAAAGCGAATATTTATTTTCGTTTGCAGCTTCATTTTACTTCGAATTTGTACCCGGTTCCGTATATATTTTGAAAATAATCGACTGTTGCATATTCATTTAGTTTTTTTCGCAGGTTTTTTATATGGGAATATACAAAGTCAAACGAATCGGCAGAATCAATAAAGTCCCCCCAAAGGTGTTCTGCAATAGCTTCCTTGGTTAAAATACGTTGGGGGTTGGTTGTGAAGAATTCCAGTAAATCGTATTCTTTCTTGGTGAGAACAACTTGATGAGCATTAACAAATACTTCTCTGTTTTCAGGAATAATTCGAATTTCTCCCATTTTAATTTCTTTTTTTCCTTCAAATTTTCGTCGCCTGATTAATGATTTTATGCGGGAGTTTAACTCGGGAAAATGAAAGGGCTTCGTCAGATAATCATCTGCACCCTGATCCAGTCCGTTGATCTTATCATCAAAGGAATCTTTAGCCGAGATAATGATGATTCCTGTTTCCGAATGTGTTTGCTTTAGCTCTTTAATGAGGCTCAGTCCACTGCCGTCAGGTAGCCCGATATCAACTAAGACACAATCATAATCATATAAGTCGATTTTTTCCGAAGCGGATTTCAGATTCTCTGCTTTTTCGCAACGGTATCCCTCTGTTTCGAGATAAGAAATAAGCGTATTACACAAATCTGCTTCATCTTCAACCACTAATATTTTCATGACGGGAAAATTTTTCTAAATATACAATTGAATTTTGTAGCAAATTGGAATGTTATCGCTTACTCCCCGAAACGATAGCCGATACCTGACTCTGTGATGATTAATTTAGGGTGCGAAGGGTTGTCTTCTGTTTTCTTCCGGAGTTGGGCAATAAAGACCCGGAGGTACTGAGTTTGATTTATATAACCGTAACCCCAGACTTCTTTGAGAATATACTGGTGGGTTAGTACCCGTCCTGCATTTTTTGCTAAAAGGGTTAATAACGAATATTCGGTGGAGGTTAACTTTAACAGTTCTTCATTCTTTTTCACCGTATGACTGGTCAGATCAATCACAATGGTCCCGAATGAAAGGACGGTTGTTCCCTCTGCCGAATGGTTCTGTCTGAGTGAGGACCTGATCCTGGCCAGGAGTTCTCCTGTGCGGAAGGGCTTGGTCAGGTAATCATTTGCTCCATGATCAAGCGCGCTGATAATATCTTCTTCTGCATTTCGAACAGAAAGAATAATAATAGGTTTCAGGTACCATTCTCTTAGTTTCTTTAAGATTTCAAGACCGTCAACATCCGGTAAACCCAAGTCAAGAATAATCAGAGCAGGAGTATGGGAAGCAGCAGAAACGAGACCATCTTTCCCCGTAGGGGCTTCGATAATCTTATAGCCGTTTGCATTAAGTGTTATTTCAAGTAAACGTCTTATTTGTACCTCATCATCAATAACTAATATCGTTTCTGTTGCTTCCATCTTATATCTTTTTATTCCGGTATATTATTAAATTGCGGCAGTTCGGATGGGATTTTAATCGTGAACCTTGCACCACCATTATTTCTGTTCTCGACTTTAACGGTTCCCTTATGAGCTTCAACGAATCCTTTTACGATTGACAGGCCTAATCCGGTTCCTCCTGATTTACTTCCTTCTACCCGGTAAAACTTATCAAAGATAAAACGAATTGCTTCTTTCGGAAAACCTGGTCCGCGATCCATAACCTCCAGGAAGAAGAAGTCATTGTCATGATACATTTTTATGCGAATATTAGATTCTTTGGGAGCATATTGGGTTGCGTTATAAACCAGATTGTGAAGCACTTGTTCCATTAACCCGAAATCAATTCTTACAGGTGGAATATCATCAGGAATGACAACATCCAGGTGGAAGGGTTGCAACTCATTCCGAAGGTTATCAGCAACTTTCTCTGCCAGATCGTGTGGATCATACCAATCTATCCGGGGAGTGATGCGACCGCTTTCTAGGCGGGACATATTCAAAAGGTTTTCTATTAAGCGGTTTAAACGTTTGGATGCAATAAAAATCTCGTTATTTAAAGCATTATTGACTTCTCGTTGATAAGTAGAGGTCAACATTGTTTCGGCAGCTCCCATGATGGCTGCAACAGGAATACGCAACTCATGAGAAATCGTATTGAAAAGCGTCTTGTACAATTTGTCCGATTCATCCAAAAGATCAACCTTGCGAGCCAGCGTATCCAGATATTCTCTTTCGATTGCATTGGATATCTGAGTCAGAAAAGTATCCCAGAAGATTTCTGCATCTCCTTTAAAGTTCTTCTGATGGCCCACAACAATAACTCCGGGCCTGAGCCTTGTTCCGATTAACGGATAGAAGGTAAGTGCGCCTGATGGGAGAGTGTCGGTAAATTTCCCTGCTTTCTTGGCATGCCTGAATGCCCATGAGGCAATACTTAAATCATTCTCCGTAAGTAGGGTATCAGTCCTGTTCTCTTGTGTATCTTTAAGTTGGTTATTTCCATCCTGAAGAACAAAAATAACATCTAAGTCAAAATGCTTTTTGATATTCAGAACTGCGATTTTGATGACTTCATCAATTTCGTCTGCCTCTGCTAATTCCTTGGTTAATTTAAACAAGGCATTGGTGCGTTCTTCCCGGTCACGGGTCAGACTTTCCTGTTTTCTTACACGGGAAGTGAGAACTCCGTTAACCAGTGCTATAAAAAAGAACATGCCCAGCATGAGCAAATCTTCAGGTTGGGTAATATGAAAGGTAAACTGAGGTGGAATGAAATAGTAATCCCAGATCAGTGCACTGAGTGTCGAGGCAAATAAAATGGGCCCAATTCCCATTAAAGTGGCCAGGATGGAAACCAGAAACAGTAAAATAAGCGAGACAGACTGATATCCGAAGTAATTGGTAAATGGATAACAGATAAAGGACGTAACAGCGACCATTGAGCCGGTAATCACATATTGGGAGAAAGGGGAAGTAAACTTTGTTAATGTATTGATTCTTAAATACTGATTATCGTTTTCTTCATTGGATCCCAAAACGTAAATGTCAATATTCCCGCTGTTACGAATAAGCCGTTGTACAAAATTGCCCAGAGAAAATGTCCACTGAAATTGTTTGGTTCGGGGTTTTCCGACAATGATATGAGTGATATTCTCTTTACGGGCTATAGACAGGATTGCTTTTTCCAGATCATTACCGGAAGTAGTGATGAACTCCGCACCGAGTTGTTTGACCAGATTAATGTTTCGTCCGAGCTGTTCCTGTTGAATCTCGGCAAGTGGACGGGTTGTTTCTACATAGAGGGCAGTAAGTGTAGCCCCCAGGGTAAATGAAAGATTTTTGGCCCATCGGGCAAGCATGGCGGACTGGGGACTGGGACCGATAAGTACCATGAGGTGTAATCCCGATTTCCAGGGGCCAGGGATACGCTTTTGCTGCATATAGTCCTTCAACTGCTGGTCTACACGATCAGCAACAATACGAAGTGACATCTCCCTGAGTGCTGTGATATTGCCTTTTCGGAAAAAATTCTTAATTGCCTCCCGCGAGCGTTCCGTAGCATAGACTTTCCCTTCTGAAAGTCTTTCCAACAGCTCACTGGGGGTAATGTCAACCAACTCTACTTCATCGGCATTTTCAAATATCTCGTCGGGAACAGTTTCCCTGACTATGATTCCGGTAATCTGAGAAACAATATCGGCACGACTGTCAAGGTGTTGTACATTGACAGTCGTGTAAACATTGATTCCATGATCAAGTATCTCCTGAACATCCTGATACCGCTTCAAATGACGACAACCGGGGGCATTGGTATGAGCTAATTCATCGATGAGAACAATCCGGGGTTTTCGTTTTATAATGGCATCCAGGTCCATCTCGGATAAAGAGGTTCCCTTATATTCGAATTCCCGTCGGGGTATAATCTCTAATCCGTTGACCAATTGATCGGTCTCTACTCTCTTATGAGTTTCGACGTACCCAATTACGATATCAACCCCTTTGGCTTGGTCGATACGGGCCGTTTGTAGCATGGAGTAGGTTTTACCTACACCTGCACACATTCCGAAAAATATCTTCAGCTTCCCCTTTTGACTCTTTTCTTCTTCGTTTTTCAGCGAAGCGAGCAGTTCGTCAGGATCGGGTCGATTGTCATCAAATGAATTCATTTAAAGGTCTTATCCAATTCTAAATTTAATAAAAAAACGTTAACTCTCTCTTGTCCGAGTAGCCCAAATTGAGTTCCCTCTGTTTGATCGCGAACTAACTGAACAATTGCTTCTTTTTGTAATGAGTCTATTTTTCGGGCCATGGCGATTCTGTTAACCTGTAACAGAGCTGCTTGCAACGAAATGTGCGGATCTAATCCACTCCCTGAAGCAAAGATCATTTCAGAAGGAATTGATGTTTGATCAGTCAGGAAATTAGCTTTTGCAAAGCTTATCCGGCGATCGTTTACTGTTTTTTGCAATTGTTTGCTAGTCGGACCTAAGTTGGATCCGCCCGAAGGAAGGGGATTATAATTGATCGCTGACGGTCGTGACCAAAAATAACGGGGACTTTTAAAATCCTGGCCGATGAGTTCGCTTCCAATAATATGTCCATTTTGTTTAACCAGACTTCCATTGGCTTTGCCTTGAAATAGAATCTGAGCTATTCCTGTAACGGCCAGAGGATAAATAACCCCAGTAAGCACCGTGAGTACCAGAAATATTTTAATACCGGTATAGAATGTTTTCATTTTCTTTCGATGACTTTCTTTATAAATTAATAAGAATATCAATGAGTTTAATCCCAATAAACGGGGCAATTAGTCCACCCAATCCATAAATTAGAAGATTGCGTATTAGAATTGAATTAGCTGACAGTGGTTTATATTTAACGCCTTTTAATGCGAGTGGAATGAGGGTTACAATAATTAATGCATTAAAAATGACGGCACTCAGAATTGCACTCTCGGGTGTTTGTAGATGCATGATGTTGAGTGCAGCTAACGGACCAGTTTTTCCTCCGGCAGCATAGAGGGCCGTTGAAATAGCCGGAATGATAGCAAAGTATTTGGATACATCGTTGGCTATACTGAAAGTAGTGAGAGATCCACGAGTCATGAGAAGTTGTTTGCCTACCTCAACGACTTCGATCAGTTTCGTCGGGTTGCTATCAAGGTCGACCATGTTACCTGCTTCACGGGCAGCCTGGGTACCGGTATTCATGGCAATACCCACATCTGCTTGTGCA
The DNA here is from genome assembly GCA_963692465.1 of Prolixibacteraceae bacterium. Taxonomy (GTDB): domain Bacteria; phylum Bacteroidota; class Bacteroidia; order Bacteroidales; family Prolixibacteraceae; genus JAUZOB01. Next base: position 3,473,141 of record OY829943.1, on the reverse strand, counting down.
AGGGCCGGAGCATCGTTGGTTCCGTCACCAATCATTCCAACCAAGTGCCCGTTGGCCTGTTCTTGTCGGATTCTGGCTAACTTGTCTTCAGGTTTAGCCTGTGCCAGAAAGTCATCAACGCCGGCTTCTGCTGCAATAGCTGCTGCTGTCAGGGAGTTGTCGCCGGTAATCATTACGGTACGAATTCCCATCTTTCTTAACTGGGCAAAGCGTTGTTTAATTCCTCCCTTTACAATATCCTTGAGATGAATAACCCCCAACACTTTATCATTTTCTGCAACAACCAGTGGGGTAGCTCCTTTGCGTGCCAGGTCTTCTACGACATTTTGCACCTTTTTAGGGAAAAAGCCATCGTTATTTTCAACGAAGCGCCGGATAGCGTCTGAAGAACCTTTTCTGATTTGGCGGATACTTCCGTCTTTTTGCTTTACGTTTACACCACTCATGCGGGTCTGGGCCGTGAACGGAATAAATTCGGCATCCAATTCATGAATGTCTCTCCCTCTTAAACCGAATTTTTCTTTTGCCAAAACAACAATAGAGCGACCTTCGGGGGTCTCATCTGATAATGAAGAGAGTTGTGTGGCATCAGCCATTTGTTCCGGTGATATATTTTCGGCGGGAATAAAGTCGGTTGCCATTCTATTTCCAAGAGTGATGGTTCCGGTTTTGTCGAGAAGTAAAACATCTACATCTCCGGCTGCTTCGATAGCCCTGCCACTTGTTGCAATGACATTGCGTTGTAGCAGACGGTCCATTCCGCTAATCCCGATAGCACTCAATAGCCCCCCGATTGTGGTCGGAATAAGGCAAACTAGTAGTGCGATCAGAACGGGGATGGATAGATTATGTGAGATGGATAAGCCGGATGCGTTAAGGCTGTATCCAAAAAAAGCAGGCAGGGTTATAACGGCCAGAACAAAGATGATGGACAGACCGGACAAAAGGATGGACAGTGCAATTTCATTAGGCGTTTTTTGGCGTTGTGCACCTTCAACCAATGCAATCATTCGATCCAGGAAAGTGTTGCCTTGTTCTGAAGTGATGCGGATAAGAATCCGGTCGCTAATTACTTTTGTTCCTCCGGTTACAGCACTTCGGTCTCCTCCGCTTTCACGGATAACAGGGGCAGATTCTCCGGTTATCGCTGATTCATCAACGCTGGCTATTCCTTCGATAACTTCTCCGTCGGCAGGAATTACATTCCCAGCCTCGCAAACAACAACATCCCCTTTGACCAATTCGGTAGCAATAACCGTCTCTTCTTTTGAGTCGATTAATCTTCTTGCTTTGGTTTGTGTTTTGTTTTTCCTCAGACTTTCGGCTTGTGCTTTACCTCTGCCCTCAGCGATTGCTTCAGAAAAATTGGCAAAGAGAACCGTAAACCATAACCAAAGGCAAATTGCCATGTTAAAGGACGAAAACTGTCCTTTGGTAAGGTTGAGCAATACAATGATCAAGGTGATTACAGCTCCGATTCCGACAATAAAAATGACCGGATTTTTAATTAATGTTACCGGATTTAATTTGCTAAAAGAGTCTTTTGTTGCCTGTATGAGTATTTTCTTATTAAGCAGACTCGATTTATTTTTTTGTTTCATAGCGTTCTGAATGTTAAAATGTTATACCACATTGCATCAATAAATGCTCAACGATTGGACCTAATGATAGGGCGGGGAAAAATGTTAATCCACCAACGATTAGAATAACGGTTATCAGTAGAATAATAAATAACCAGTTATCCGTGTGAAAGGTCCCGGCAGAAGGTGGCGTGTATTTTTTACCGGCCAGATTTCCGGCAATAGCCATGACAGGAATAATAACTCCGAAACGACCGATTAACATTCCAAATCCAATAGCCAAATTATAAAATACCGTATTGGCATTCAATCCGGCAAAGGCACTTCCGTTATTTCCGGCTGCAGAGCTAAAGGCGTATAGTATTTCAGAAAATCCGTGAGGCCCCTGGTTGGCGAGGCTTGAAAGCCCGGTTTGTGTTGTGCATGCAAGAGCAGTACCTCCAAGAATAACGATAGCAGGCGCGAGAACGGCAATGATAGCCATCTGGACTTCAAAAGCATCGACTTTCTTGCCCAAATACTCGGGCGTTCGTCCCACCATGAGTCCCGCTATAAAAACAGTGAGGATAATGAAGATAACCATTCCATAAAGGCCTGAACCTACTCCTCCAAAAATGACTTCTCCAAGCATCATATTAATCATTGCAACCATTCCGGAAAGGGGAGATAGGCTGTCGTGCATAGCATTGACCGATCCATTGGATACATCGGTGGTCACCGTTTCCCATAAGACACTGTTCGTAACTCCCAATCGCATTTCTTTCCCTTCCATAAGCGAATGGGAAGCCAGTACCGGATTGTTAGCATATTCCGCGTGAAGCGAAATTGATAATCCAGCGAGTAATAAAACCATCATGACCGTAAAAATGGTCCATCCTTGTTTTACGGATCCAACCATCTTACCATAGGTATAAGTGAGGGAGGCTGGGATAAGAACAAGGCACAACATTTCCAAAAAGTTGGTGAATGGAGTCGGGTTTTCAAATGGATGAGCACTGTTGGCGTTGAAAAACCCTCCACCATTGGTTCCCAGCTGCTTTATCGCGATCTGCGATGCAGCCGGGCCCATGGGAATTACCTGCGAAGTCCCTTCGACAGTAGTTGCATGGACATAGGGAGTGAAATTTTGAATAACTCCCTGACTAACCAGTATAATTGAAAGTATAATTGAGAGCGGAAGAAGAACATATAGTATTGACCGAACCAGATCGACCCAGAAATTTCCGATATTCGTGGTTGTCTTTCTGGCAATTCCCCGGATTAAAGCTAAAAGAACAGCAATGCCGGTTGCAGCACTCAGAAAGTTTTGAACTGTAAGTCCGAGCATCTGAACCAGATAACCATAAGTTGTCTCTCCTCCATACGACTGCCAGTTGGTGTTGGTAATAAAGCTAACTGCCGTATTAAAAGATAAATGCCAGGAGGCATTGGGCAACTTCTCAGGATTAAATGGCAGATAATACTGTGAAATCTGCAACAGAAAAAGGAAAATGAAACCCATCAAGTTAAAAAGGAGCAGTTCGATGGTATAACGTTTCCAGTTGCTCTCCTTTTCGGGATCAATCCCACAAAATCGATAAATCAACAGCTCAAGTTTTCCGAAGATCGGCTTCATTAGATGTTTTTCTCCGGAAAAGACTTTGGCCATGTACGAGCCCAGGATGGGGGTGAGGACAATCAGTGTGACCAGGAACAGTCCTATTTGAATTATGTCCGATAAATTCATTTCGTCTTTGTTTATATTTTACATTAAAATTTGTCAGGTCTGATTAGCGTATAGACCAGATAACTCAGAATAAACAGAGCGATGATCGCTCCGAGAATGTACCCCGTGGCCATTGTTGTCCCTTCGGTTGCCTGTTGGGGTGTTACCGAGAGTGGGACAAAAGCAATACTCATTAGAAATGTATTCATGTTTTCTCTATTTTTATCGGATACAAACATATACGACAACTCATAAGAAAGGTATCAAGAAGGAATCAACCAGCATAAAGATTTTATAAGGAAATTGATCTCAAAATGAGTCATCCGATCGTTGAAAATTTCGCTGGTATAAAGGACTATTCTATTCAATATCAGAGGAAATACGTTAAATCTATAATATAACAAAAGCGAAGCACCTTCTGTTAAAGATCAGAAAGTGCTTCGCTTATTTGTAAAAAAAGTTGCTATAATGGCAACCTTTTTTTTTATGATTATTTCTTATTTATACATTTTTTCCCGCAATTCACGTATTCGATCATCTGTGATATAATCATCATAGTCCATTAGTTTATCAATGGTTCCGTTCGGGGTCAGTTCAATGATTCGGGTACATACCGTTTGTATAAATTCGTGGTCATGTGAAGCCATTATAATATTTCCCTTGAAATTAATCAGACTATTATTAAAAGCCTGAATTGATTCAAGATCCAAATGATTAGTCGGATTATCAAGAATCATGGCATTGGCATTTTTCAGCATCATCCGGGAAATCATACAACGGACTTTTTCTCCTCCGGAAAGAACATTCGCCTTCTTGAAGATCTCATCACCCGAGAAAAGCATTTTTCCAAGATAGCCACGGAGATATACTTCAGTGGTATCGGATGAAAACTGACCTAACCATTCAGACAATGGCAAATCGGTTTTAAAGAATTCAGAATTATCAATTGGAAGATAAGCTGTAGTAATCGTGATTCCCCATTCATAGGTTCCGGTGTCGGGAGTGTCGTGTCCGTTGATGATTTCGAAAAGGGCAGTCATTGCTCTCGGATCTCTGGAAAGGAAGACGATTTTATCATTCTTCTCTACGTTGAAGGTGATATCTTTGAATAAAACTTCTCCATCAACGGTCTTACTTAGATCGTGGACTTCAAGAACCTTATTTCCTGGATCCCGTTCAGGAGTAAAAATAATTCCCGGATATTTACGGGTAGAAGGTTGAATTTCTTCAATATTGAGTTTCTCCAGCATCTTTTTACGACTGGTCGTCTGTTTTGATTTAGCTACATTGGCGCTAAAACGGGCAATGAATTCCTGTAGTTCTTTCTTCTTCTCCTCTGCCTTTTTATTTTGGGTCTGTGCTTGTCGTAAAGCAAGCTGACTTGATTCATACCAGAAACTGTAGTTCCCGGCAAAAAGTTGCACTTTACCAAAATCAATATCTACGGTGTGTGTACAGACAGAATCCAGAAAGTGACGGTCATGGGAAACAACCAGTACCGTGTTTTCAAAATTAGAGAGATAGTTTTCCAACCAGGACACGGTATCAAGGTCTAAATCATTGGTAGGCTCATCCAATAGAAGATTATCCGGTTTTCCAAAGAGGGCTTGTGCAAGAAGAACCCGGACTTTTTCTTTTCCGCTAAGCTCACTCATTAATTTAGAGTGATGGGCTTCTTTTATTCCTAATCCGCTTAATAGATTGGCTGCATCACTTTCTGCATTCCAACCATCCATCTCTGCAAACTTTTCTTCCAGATCGGCAGCTTTCATCCCGTCTGCTTCTGAAAAATCAGGTTTGGCATAAATGGCATCTTTTTCATGCATGATGGCCCAGAGTTCCTGATGCCCCATCAGAACTGTATTAAGCACCGTATAATTATCGAATTCGAAGTGATCTTGTTTTAAAACAGAAAGTCTTTCTCCGGAGCCCATGCTTATTGATCCGAAAGTCGAATCAAGGTCACCGGAAAGTAATCGGAGTAAGGTTGATTTTCCGGCACCGTTAGCACCGATAATGCCATAAATATTTCCTGGATTAAATTTTAGGTTTACATCGCGGAAGAGCGTTCTTTTTCCAAATTGTATTCCTAAGTTTGAAACTGTAATCATTCTTTTTTCCTTTTTATTTTCTTCTATTTACATTCAATTAGGCACAGAATCTTCTCACTTTCCCATTATTGCACAATTTGCTCCCCTGGCATCGCTAAAACACAAGTCATGATTTTAGTACTATTCAAAACCTGTTTCTGATTAAAATTGAGTCGACAAAGGTACATATTCCCTTTCAAAATTCAGCTATTCTATTGGGGGATAAGCAACTTCTATCTGAATTTTAATCATTTATTGATTTGGAAGGAGGAACAACGTTCAGATAATCAAACTTAAACTATTTCAGTGGATAAGATCGTTTTCCCCTTAACGGGTTAAGCAGATACTCTAATCCGTTGAGTTTTATTTCGTACAGAGTGCCCAATAACATTCCAAGTTTGCCATTGGGAAATCCTTTTTGTTGATACCATACTAAATAGGGTTCCGGCAGATCACAAAGGATGCGGTCTTTATATCTTCCGTAGGGCATCTTCATGGTGACCAAGTCACGAAGTAGTTCCGGATTTAAGAAATTTGAATTATCTATTTTTGTCATAGCCGGAGTGCTGTTCTGAAATATCAATCAAGGTTACGAATATTTCGGCGTAATGATTTTTTGAAGGAATGCATTTTTTTACTGTCCAGCCGTTTTAATACGGATGATTTGGTCGGACGGGTAGCCCTGCGAGGTTTGACCGGAATCAAAGACTGGGTAATTAAGCAGTAGAATTTATGAATGCAATTTTCTTTATTCTGTAGCTGAGAACGTTCTACCTGAGACGTTAAAATCAACTCATTATTATCAGTTAAACGGTTTTTAAGCTTATGAATCAGTACACTCTTCTCCTGATCGGACAGAAGTAACGAATCATTTATTGAAAAACGAAGTTCGACCTTAGAGTTGACCTTGTTAACATTTTGTCCACCAGCGCCACTGCTTCTTGAAGCGTGAAATATAAATTCAGGATAAAAATCCCGTCCTTTCAATATAAAATTATTTAACATGACAACTCAAAATTCTTTCTATTAATGAACATAACAGCAAGAGCGCAATTATTTTATTCAAAATTAGAAATAAATTTTAAAGAGCCAATTATTCCTATAATGAAGAATAATTGGGCTATTTTAGAAAAAAGCAGCAAGATGGAATAATAATTGTCATATAAAATCAGCATATAAACTGAACAAAAAAATAATGCAATTGTTTTATCATAAACAAGAAAAGTAAAAAGATCGTTATGATGGATATGTTTACGAATTGTATATTCCCGATATCGGGAATTAAAATGAAAAACAGAATTGTCATGGCACCTATGACTACCTGGTCAGGGAATGAAGATGGCAGTGTATCTGATGCTGAGATTGCGTATTATCAGCGAAGGGCAAAAGGTGTTGGCGCCATTATAACTGCCTGTGCCTACGTTATGCCTCAGGGGAAAGCTTTTTCAGGACAGATTGGGGTGCACGATGATTCGATGCTCCCCGGACTTGCCCGTCTTGCTTCAGCTATTCACCAAAAGGGTGCGCTGGCAATCTTACAGATTCATCACGGAGGACGTATGTCGCCTCCTGAAGTTCTTGCTGATCATCAAGCCGTAAGTCCCAGTGCGATTGCTGCGGAACGTGAGGGTGCATCAATTCCACGTCAAATGACCGATACGGAAATTCACGAAACCATAAGCGCTTTTGGGAAAGCGACTCTTCGTGCAATATTAGCCGGTTTTGACGGAGTGGAAATTCACGGGGCAAATACTTATTTGATTCAACAGTTCTTTTCACCTCATTCAAATCGTCGCAACGATCAGTGGGGTGGAGATGTTTTGCGGAGAATGAATTTCCCGCTTAATATTGTCAGAACGGTTAATGATATGGTTCGAACATTTGCTAAGCGTCCTTTCCTTGTCGGATATCGAATATCTCCTGAAGAAATAGAAAATCCAGGCATCACAATTGACGATACATTGGAGCTTATTAATGCTCTACAGAAAGAGAAGCTGGATTATATGCATGTATCGACTATGAATTTCTGGGATGGATCAATGCGTGATAAGGCAGCCCGTAAATCCCGGACTGAAATTATCTACCAACAGATCGGACAACGAATTCCGATTATTGGGGTAGGGTCTGTTCATACGCTGGACGATGCTGAACGCATTTTTAATATTGGAATTCCGATTGTCGCTTTAGGTCGGGAACTTCTGATGGAACCTGACTGGGTACAAAAAGTTCAGAACGAACAGACTGAAACAATTCGTACACAATTAGATCTAAACGCACAAAAAGAATTGGCAATCCCTGATCCTTTGTGGCATCAGTTAATTAGTCGAAAAGGGTGGATTCCGACCAAAGAATAAGTCAATAAGTATATAGGTTGTTGGGTTTAAAAGGGGAGCAGTGGGGGATTCTCTTTTTATTGAAGTAGCACAATAGATAGAGAAACTGCTCCTCCCTAACAAAAAACAGGTCTTTGATTTCGGGAGGGTAACCTGAAGTAAAGATCTGTTTTTTTATATACTTAATAAATCGATTAACTGAAACTTCCAGTAATATAGTCCTTTGTAAGTTGTTGCTGTGGGTTATTGAAGACCTCTTCTGTTGGACCGAATTCAATGAGTTCTCCCATATACATGAAGGCAACATAATCGGCTATTCTTTTAGCCTGCCGAAGTGTATGAGTTACCAGTACAATGGTGTATTGTTCTTTTAACTTCACAAAGAGTTCTTCAACTTTTCTTGATGAGATAGGATCAAGAGCGGATGTTGCCTCATCTCCCAGAATTATTTCAGGTTCAACAGCCAGTCCCCTTGCAAGACATAGTCGTTGCTGCTGCCCAATAGAAAGACGTGTTGCGGGAGTTTTAAGCCGGTCTTTTACTTCTTCCCATAATGCGACTTCATTCAGGTAATGCTTAACAATTTCGTAGAGGCTTCTTTTCCCCCGGATTCCATGAAGTCTTGGACCGTAGGCTACATTATCGAATATAGACATCGGTAACGGACAGGGACGCTGAGCGAGTAATCCCATTTTCTTACGAATAGAGATGACTTCAGCCTGTCGATCATAAATATCTTCGCCATCCAACCAGATTTTGCCTTGTATTTTTATTCCAGGCGTTTCATCGTGCATTCGGTTTAGTGAACGCAGAAGGGTAGTCTTCCCGCATCCGGAGGGCCCAATAATACAAGTAATGCTTTTTTCAGGAAGAGACAAGCTGACATTTTTCAGAATCGGATTTTCTCCGGCTGTCACATTCAGTTTTTCAATTCGTATATGGGTATTTTTATGAGTCAGATGCAAACGCTGGGATTCGCTATTCTTTTGTTCAATGATTTCAGTACCGGATAGGATTACAGTATCTTTCATCTTTAAAGTTTGTTTTTTGACAATTTACGAGAAAAAAAGCGTGTTAGAAAACTTAATGCAAGAATGATAATCATCAGGATTAGCGCAGCAGCATAGGCTCGGTTCTGAACTTCAGGAACGGGACTACTTAGTTGGAAAAAGATTGCTAATGGGAGTGTCGCTGCAGGCTGGGCTAATGAGGTTGGTATATTATCAGTATATCCTGACGCAAAAAGAACGGTTGCTGCATCTCCGATTCCTCTACCGACAGAAAGTAATATAGCCGTTGCAATACCGGGCAAAAGCTGTCGAAGCATTACTTTAATGACTTCATAACGGGTTGCACCAAGTGCCATCGGGACTTCTTTGAGATCGTGAGGGACTAGCTTTGCAACTTCATCTATTGCGCGCATCATAATCGGAGTAATAAGCATTGCAACGACAATAATTCCTCCCAACAGGGATGCTTTAAGTCCCAGAAAAATCATCAGGGTAAACCCAAAGGCTCCATATACGATTGATGGAATCCCAAAGAGAATATCAAAGGAAAACCGGACAATACTGGCAAGTTTTGAGTGAGCCGGCAAATAATAATTAATGAACATTACAACCGGAATGCTGAATATCAGACTTAAAAACACAGCTCCGGTAATCAGATAAAACGATCCGGCTATTGCATTGAGAATTCCTCCTTCTTTTCCAAGATAGAATCCACCACCCGGGAGTTTTGTAATCATATCCCATGAAAGAGCCGGCAAGCCTCTTCGAATAATCGTATATAGAATGAAGAGTAGTATAGACAAGATAATTACAGAAGCCGCAATCATCAATATCTTCATTATTTTTTCTTCTAATTGTTTCATAGCTGAAATTTCTTTTCCATTCTGTTTAGTATAATTCGTGAACCGGCATTAAACAGGACAATAATCACAAACAACAAAAGAGCGGAAAACATCAGGGCTGATTCGTAAGTTGGAAGGGAGAGCATCTCTCCGTAATTATTAGCAATTAATGCAGGTAATGGATAACAAGAATCGAATACGGAATGAGGCATTATCGGTGAATTTCCACAGACCATCAAGACGGCCATTGTTTCACCGAAAGCTCTGGACAATGCCAAAACCACGGCAGCTAAAATCCCCGGAGAAGATTTACGCAAAATGACTTTTTTAACCGTTTGCCACTTGGTCGCCCCTAAAGCCCATGAAGCCTCGCGCATCTCCTGTGGAATTGTTGCAAAAACCTCATTGAGAAGACTCACAATCAATGGAATAATCATAACACCCAAAACCAATCCTCCTGCCAACACACTATATCCCGTGGAATAGGTTACAAAATGAGGGGCCATTTTATCCGAAATGAACGGAACGATGGTGAGGGTTCCCCACACGCCATAAATAACAGGAGGGATTCCTGATAGTAAATCAATAATTGGGGAAAAGAATTTCTTAACACCGGGAGTAGCATATTCGCTCAGGTAAATTCCAGTCAATAACGATAATGGAAGTGCCACTAAAATAGCAATCAGAGTAGTATATATGGTTCCTGTAATATAGGGGAGAAATCCGAAATCCCCTTTAAACGGTTTCCAGCTAGAAGAGGTTAAAAGTTTCCAGATACCTTCTGTTTTTATAACCGGCAAAGATTTAACAATAAGTCCCAGTGCGATAATAACCAGAAAGAATAATGATAAAACAGTAATGCCCGACATAAAATATCGGGCAATTCTATCTTTTAAAATACGTGTTCGAAGCATATTAATAAACCCTTTTGATCTCGGTTTTTATTTTTGATTTAGAAACAGGAACATATCCGGCTTCATAAGTATATTGCTGGCCCTTCGTGAGTACCCAGTAGATAAACTCTTGTACTATTTTCTTTTGTGGTTTTCCCTTAGTCACAAAATAAAGTTCTCTTGCAGGAGGAGATGGGTATCTGCCGGTTGCAATAGCATTAGAAAGCTGACTCAGATTTCCATAGAAACTTTCCCATGGATCAATTTTCCCATTGTTATTCTGATCAAGAGGAACGACATAAATTCCTTTTACCGGTCGCTTGGTATTCGCATCGTAGGCATAACCGATATTATTAAATCCAATACCGAGTGGGTCACGTTGAACAGCCTGAGTGATACCAGGATCGCCGTAGGCTCCTACACCGTTCAGGTCTTCCTGCTTTTTGCCAAAGTATTTAGCCCACATCTCAGCAGCGCCAGAAGCATCAGAACGGGTATATACATGAATTGGCGTGTTGCGGCGATTTCCTAAAAACTGTCCCCATGATTTGCAGTTCCCTGAAATCCAGATTTGACTTCCGGTACCTTTTTTCATGCCTTTATATAATATTTCTTTAATCGCCGGATTTGAAGCACTAACAATAGCGACAACGGCATCCTTCGCAACAGAAATAGGATGAGCTCCTTTTTTATATTCATCGGGATAAACTTCTCGTGACACCATCCCTATATCAACCATTCCATTCAATACGTCTGCCATTCCTTTCCCTGCACCTCCTGCTGAAATGTCAATGGAAACATTGGGATGTGATTTTTTAAATTCCCCAGCCCATTTGACAGCCATAGGATATAGGGCGAAAGCTCCGGAAAGACTGATGTGCTCTTTTTGTTCGCCTCTTGCTGTTGTATTAACACCAGAAAGGCCGAAAAGACAAGCACTAATCAAAACCGCTGATAAAATTTTGCTTTTCATATCTGAAATTGTTAATTGCTATTAGAATGAAATCTGATATTGTATGACTCCTAAATTGTTACGAACAGACGTCCCTTGTTCTTCACGAAACGTATAGCTAGCCTGGAGTTTTGACCAACTGTTAAAGAAGTAGTTCACTCCCACAATATAGTTGGTTGTTGCATTATCTGCAACAGACCGGTTGGGATCGTAGGTGTCGTATTTAAGCAAAAACTGAAACTTTTGAGGTACGATCCAGGCACCAGCCTGAGCATACCATCCTGCACGATTAATCGCCTTGTCTGTTCCGTGCAGATATTCGCCACGAACAGTAAACCGATCGAAATCGTAGCTGAAATCGAATCCATAACGGGACCGTTCCTGTGACTTTGTAGCTCCGAGGGGAACATCCCATCCGTAATAGTAGTTTCCACCGACGAATAAATTTTTAAGTGGTTGAGCAACTAATCTTCCGGCAATATCTTTGGCTCCATTCAAATCAGAAGAATTAATTCCAGATCCATTAAAGACGCCTATTTTATATTCCAATCGATTAAGATTCGCAATGTTCAGAAAAGTACCGCCAACTTGAATTCCGATATCCCGCCCATTTTGGTTTCCTATCACGTCCTGGCTCCGTGCGGTAAGGGCTTCAACAGCTTGAGAACGATCAATAAAGTCTAACTTATTTGAAGAAGTTAAGTTTTCGAGTGAAAATGGAACTTTAAACTGGCCCATCGTTAAAACAAAGAATAAAGCCGGTTTATATTCGGCATAAGCATCAAGAATTTTGGCACTCCCGGCAAAGTCTGTCTGAAAACGCAATGTCAAATCAGAGGTGACAAGAGCTCTCATGTCAAGGCGTGCCCGACGGATATCGAAACTACTGTTTTTACCGGCAGCTTCAAAATTTTGATAACGAAACTGCATATATCCGGATAATTGAAGTGCATGTGAAGAAAACAAACCAATTTTTTTTTGATCAGCTTCCTTTTTTGAAGCAGCGATAGTTCGGACAGAATCAGCTTGTTGTTGTGTGATTACTTTATTGGAAATCAAAAGATTCAAAACATCATTCGAATCCTGAGCCTTACCTGAGAAGGCCAATCCTATAAGAATAAAGAGGAATAAAATTGTTTTTTTCATTTGGTTTCAGACATTATTTCAAAGGAGCGTGCACTGATGATAACTTTTAATGCAAAACTAATTACTATGTCCATCGAATTACTGTACATTTGTATGGGATAATGAACCATTAAGTATTAAATATTTCATATTACGACCTATATTATTATAGCAATGGTTGGAGATACTAAAAATCTATATGATTGTAAGAGTTGCCTTTTTAATACATTAAGCTGTCAAATTTTAGGAGACGAAGAATTTGAAAATATCAGGAAATATTCCATTCAGCTTCATTTTGAAAAAGGCGAGACAATTTTTAAGCAAGGAGGAAAATCTGCAAATTTCATCTTTTTGCATAAAGGCATCGTGAAATTTAACTACCGGAATGAGATAGGTAAGAACTTTATCATGACGATTGTTGCCGGTCCGAAACTATTGGGAGGAGCTAATCTTTTTTTCAGAGATACCAATATCTTCTCAATAGTAGCTGTTGATGAATGTGATTTATGCATGATTGACAACCGGGCCTTTCGGAATACAATGGTTCGGCATGGCGATTATGGATTAAGAATGTTCGAGCAGGCAGCAGAGATGTTTCAGGCTTCTATTTTTAATTTTATTAGTCTGGCACACAAACAGGTCAATGGACGAATTGCCGATGTATTGATTTACCTCGCAAAAAATGTTTACAAAAGTTACGACATTGAGCTTTCTCTGACGAGAAAAGAAATCGCAGAGTTCGCTTCCTGTTCACATGAAAATGTGATAACAACTCTTTCGAGGTTAAATAAAGAGGGGGTCTTGACCATTACAGGAAAAAGACTTGTTATCAATGACATGGATAAATTAGTTGAAATTAGTCGATTGGGATAGATTTAGAAGAAAGAGATGCTAGCAAGAAAAACACGATATGCAATACTCGCTTTGGTCCGTTTGGCCAGAGAATACGGTGATGGACCTGTTTTAATTAGTGATATTGCCACTAGTGAGAAAATACCGCAACGATTTTTGGAGAATATTCTACTAGAGTTAAAGAATATCGGAATATTAGGTAGTCGTCTTGGAAAATCCGGCGGATATTATCTGGTTCATGATCCTGCGGATGTTAATTTAATGATTGTTGTACGACATTTTGAAGGGACTATTGCCCTTTTGCCCTGCGTGTCAGAGAAGGCTTATCAATCCTGTGAGTTTTGTAAAGACGAAGATAATTGTAAGATAAAACATGTCTTCAAAGAAGTGAGGAACACAACGTTCGGTATACTTGAAAAGACTTCTCTTAAAGACTTATTATGATTGAACCGTAAGTTACTTTTTATTAAGACCAAATCTTCGAATAAAATTGGTTCTGATAAAGAGTCCGCTTAGGCTTTGGGTATCGGTGTTCTCCAGTTTACATTCGAGAATACTCTGTCCTGCATTAGCCGGGTTATTTCCTTTTCCGAGCGGCCATTTACTCCAAGTCTTCTGGATACTGATTCCTGCATCTGCAGCTATAGCCAATCCGAAATCGGTACAGTTATTTTTATTAAGGTGATATCGTTTTTGATCATACAGTTTAATGGTTTGAAGAATTTTCCCAAATCGGTTAGCAGAAATAAACCTTCCGGCTATTTCATCCCAATCGTGAAGTGAGTCAGTCTTAAAGAACGAATTAGCCCCCGGATGAAAAGGCGTTGCCGCGAATAAATTGTCTTTCCGGGGATAAAAACCAAAAGTCTGGACAACACATCCTGAATCTGCATTGAATTTAATCAGGGTGATAAACATATGACCAACGCGGACTATTCGGGTAAAGGGACTTCGGCTCCCTGTTATAGGCTGCTTAACATGGACAATAACGCCATAGGCAATAGCAGTTTTCCCGTCGTAAAACGGAGCAATAATATCGTCAACCGCAACAGGATAAGAGGGTACTTTTACCTTACTGTTGTCAATTAAAGTTGTATCGTTGTTTAAAATAATTTGATCACTAAAAGTGCCAGCAATTAGCTTCACTGAATCAGAAGAGATAACCGCAGCACTGTCTGTCTCAAAATAAAATTCCGGTGGTTCAAACAACGTCGTATCTTCAGCAACTGGAGCAGCACGGTGACGTTTCTTACCGGACAAGGTGTGCTCCTCATATTGTGGGGATGTTTTGTAGAAACATCGCATGGCCTGCGGGTATTCTCTCATACGCACAAAAACCGTTGCCAGGTCATGATACAACCTGGAGGTTATCCGGCTGTCAAGGAAAGCCTTTTTTAGCTTTAAAGATTTGGCTAACTGAATGTAGGCCTTCAGGTATAACCCGTGTGAAGTATAAGCATCACCCAAGTTTAATAAAGAATTCGCTTCGCCGTCCTGATCGTGGTGCTTCTGTGACAGAACCAATGCCTTATTAGCATAAAACATAGCTCGCTCAGGACGATGATGGGCAATACATTTTAAACAAAGATTATTAAAACGAACAATACTATCCCTTGCTGAAGCTGTCGTGGGGAATACAGGCATAATACTGTCGTTGGCGACAGCAAGAGAATCATCTGGTAATTTACTGTTAATATGGTTATTATGGGATGTATTATTAGAAAGGGGAACTTGTGCTTTTAATGAGAAGCCCATTGAAAGCAGAGCAATCAACACAATAGATAAAATCCGACAAACACACATTTTTTCTGTTTTCAATTTGCACAACAAAATTTAGACCTAACTCTTCCCAAACAATAACATCTGCAAATTTATTTTTCTATCTGAAATGTTAGAGTTCCGGAATGACTAATTTATTATAATCTTCAGAAATAAAATTTTCAATACAACAAACTCACTCATTTTTCCGGAGCGGGAATAAAGTCAAGTGAAATAGAATTTACGCAATGTCGTGTATTTTTCTGAGTAAAACCTTCTCCCAGAAAAACATGTCCTAAATGAGCTCCACAACTGGCACAAATAATTTCAGTTCGTTGTCCATCAGCATCGGGGATTCTTTTTACAGCACCAGAAATCTCGTCATCGAAGCTAGGCCAGCCACAGTGGGCATCAAATTTATTATCAGACCGATAGAGTAGGGCTCCGCAACGTTTACAAACGTAAGTTCCTTTCTTGTTAAAGTCTTCATATATCCCAGAGAAAGGACGTTCTGTTCCTTTTTTGACAATGACAGCCTCCTCCTCAGGAGTTAATTTCTTATAATGAGTGACCATTTTATTCTGTTTTTGCGTTGAAGGAACCCCGACAAAGAGCACCATCAACAATAAAATACGAATAAATTCCATTTACTTCTATCTATATAAAGAAGACAATAGAAACGGAATTTTGTTCATGAGAGGAGAATAATCTGTAATTCTTCAATTGGTAGGTGAAACAATTTCTATTCGATTATTATCAATATCTGCTATTACGCTTTCATAATACCCATCGCCGGTAGTACGAGGATTACTAAGTATTTTATATCCATCCGTTTTAAGTCGTTCGGTTAATTGGCAGACTTGTTCTTTGTCTGCTACCTGAAATGCAAAATGAGCAAATCCGATCTGTTCTTTATTGGTTCGTTGTGTTACATCGGTTCGCTTCATGAGTTCTAAAGTCACCTCTCCATCAAAGTGAATGAAATAAGATTCAAATCCCTTTTGAAAATTAGAGTACTTTTCATTGCTTTTCCCGTTGAAATAGGAAACATAAAACACCTTCATCTCTTCCAGATTCTGTGTCCAAATTGCAATATGGGCTATTCTCATTTCTATCAATATTTTTCAATTGTGATCTTTAATGAACAAATTTAGGATTTTAATGCCCGTCTTAGAATTTGCCGCTGTTTCTTTCATCCAACTCTTCATTCTGTATGTTCCATTTTTAAAAAATAATTTAAAAAACGCAAGCACATTATGATATAACTTGCCCAGACTAGTTTAATCCAAATATGTGTTTTTCAATTGTTTCAAAAGCTCATGCAATTGTTTATGCACTCCGTGTCCGACAACTTCTTCTTCAATATTTTCAAATTGTTCGAAGACCTCATTTTGTTTTTGATCACTCAAAACTTTTTCTGCCATAGGAAACAGAATGTTCTCTTCTTTTTGAATGTGATTTCGTAGCAGGGCTACATATTTCAGTAGGGCATCCGCAATTAATTGATCCGGACAAGTAGTACTTGTTTTGCAATTCACAACACCATCACTTATCTCTTTAATATAGACTCTGCCAATAGCATGTTCATGGAGCATTACACTAATGGGACCATTCTCTTCAGACACTCCTGCAGCAACGAGGGCAGGGTATAATACACCCCAAAAATTAGACCGGTTGTTAAGAATAAAATAAAGGACTAATTTTACAATAAAAGGAGGGAAATAAACATGACGAGTCGCAGGAAGTTCACCTCGGAATTTAAGGCGAAAGTAGTAATAGAAGCAATAAAAGAACGAGAGACATTAACGGAATTGTCTCATCGGTTTGAGTTAAATCCGATGATCATCTCAAGATGGAAAAAGGAATTTCTTTCAAAATCATCTATCGTATTTGGAAGAGATAAAGAGGATGATCTCAATGATAAGGAGCGGGACATAAAAGCCTTGCAAGCGAAAGTCGGGGAACTGACTATGGAACGGGATTTTTTAGAGGATGCCTGCAAGAGAGCCGGTCTGAAGTAGAACTTAGAGCACTTGTAGCAGAAGGGCATAAAGACCTGAGTATACGGAGACAATGCAAAATACTCCAAATAAACCGGAGCAGTTTGTATTATCAGCATAAAGGAGAAAACGCAAGGAATTTAAAGGTGATGAAATTAATAGATCAGTATCATACAAAACATCCAGCAGCAGGCATCTTGAGCATGTGTGACATGTTGGGGGATTATGGATTAAAAGTGAATCATAAATGTGTAAGCCGATTAATGAAGTTAATGCAGATATTGGCAATTTATCCCGTAAAATCACTCAGTAAAAGGGGAAAAGAGGAATATGTTTGTCCGTATCTGTTGCGCAATTTAATGATCACAAAACCCAATCAGGTCTGGTCTATTGATATTAGCTATATTCCGATGCGCAAAGGATTTATGTACCTGACAGCCATTATTGATGTCTACAGTCGTTTTATAGTAGGCTGGGCCATTTCCAATACGTTAGACACCGGCGTTTCTATAGGAGTCTTACAGCAGGCTATTCTGAATTACGGCAAACCGGATATCATCAATTCAGACCAGGGATGTCAATACACATCATCTCAATGGCAGAATTACTTAAAAGAAGAAGGTATTCAAATCAGCATGGATGGATACAAAAGAGCCAAGGATAACATCTGGATCGAACGATTTTGGCGTACCATAAAAAGGGAGTACGTTTATCTGAGCCCCGAACAGAACGGAATTGATTTGTATAAGGGAATAAAGGAATTTATGGTCTGGTACAATTACGAAAGGCACCATCAGGGAATTAATCATGAAATTCCAGCCAGAAAATACGGGTTAAATCAAGGCGTGTACGAATTAAGAAATACTGCTTGATATTAACTTATTCCAGTCAATTTGTGGTCTAAAGAAGAGGGTATATTATAGGGAACAAGGCATTTTCTTCTTTCCCATGATGGCATTTATCAGCAAATGTTCTTAAAAAATCAACAATTCTTTCAACATCTTCGATGTCAAATCCTTTATTTTCTTTAATATTTTCAGCAATTTTACTCATAATGTCAAGCATTACTTGGATTGCTTTGTGATCATGAATTAAATCTTCTGTTGGTTTCATAGCATCGAGTATTAAAAGTTACTAAACTTTCACAATCATTTTACCTTTGTTCTTCCCTTCAAAAAGGTTTATAAATGCCTGAGGAATAGCATCAAAACCTTCAACGATCGTTTCGGTATATGTCAGTTTTCCCTCTGTTAACCATTCAGACAGTTGCCCCATGGCCTCTGGAAATTTCTTTGCATAATTTGCCACAATAAAACCCTGCATCAGGGCACTGTTTTTTATCAATAAAGGCTCTACTCTCGGACCAGTTGGAGTGGATGTTTCATTATATACGGAGATTGATCCACAGACAATTATTCTTGCAAATCTATTAAGGTTTAGCAGTACACCATCCGAAACAGATCCTCCTACATTGTCAAAATAAACATCAACACCACCAGGACAAGAAGCAGCCACGGCCTTACTTAAGTTTTTAGTTGTGTTATAATTAATCACTTCGTCAAAACCGAATTTTGATTTTAACATCTTAACCTTTTCATCGGTTCCGGCAATTCCGACAACACGGCAACCTAAAATTTTACCAATTTGTCCAACCACGCTACCCACAGCACCTGCAGCACCAGAAACAACAATTGTTTCTCCTTTTTTAGGCGCACCAATTTGTGTCAGGCCTAAATAAGCAGTTAACCCGGTCATCCCTAAAATTCCCAGGTAGGCACTTAACGGAGTTTTTGATGGCGTAATTTTCAGTAAACCTTCACCATTCGACTTTTGGTACTCTTTCCACTCTAATAAACCGGAAACAAAATCTCCCTTGTGAAATTCAGTGTGATTCGATTCTATCACTTCAGCAATGATCCCTGAGCTAATCGGTTTTTGTAATTGGAAAGGAGGGACATACGATTTTGCATCACTCATTCTCCCTCTTAAGTAGGGATCTACCGACACATAACAAGTCTTCAGGAGCATTTCGCCCATACCTATTTGAGGTTCATTTTCTGCTATAAATTTAAAATCCGTCAACTGAGGTTTTCCTATTGGTCTCTTGTTTAATAATATCGTTTGGCTCATTTTATATGTTTTTAATTTCGGTGCAATCTCACACTGAATTAAAAACATAGATCTTTCAATTTTGTTCAAAACAGATCAACTCCAATTGCTGTTTTCTATTGGTTGTCAAAATTTATTGCGCACCAATTGCCAATAAAATACTATTTTAGCAATACATATTATTTCAACCCATGAATCAAAAACGCTTAAACCCTGTTTTTCATCCGATAAATTCTAAAACATGGGAAAGAAAGTCCTACTTCGATTATTATTACTATTCAATAAAATCGAAGTACAATCTCAATGTCAATATTGATATATCTATCTTACTAGAGGAAGTTAAGAAGAACAATTTAAAATTTTACCCAACCTTCCTTTATGTTATCATGCAGGCAGTAAACCAAAATAAAGAATTTCGCATGAGTTTTGATTTAAACGGAACACTAGGTTATTGGAATTATGTCCTTCCGTCTTATACAATCTTTCATGAAGATGATAAAACATTCTCTGACATCTGGAGCGAATACACTGAAACTTTTTCTGTCTTTTATGAGACAGTCAAAACAGATATACAAACGTATAAAAATGTAAAAAAGATTAAGGCCCGTCCAGATCGTCCTGCTAACTTTTGTCCGATTTCTGTATTGCCATGGCTAAGTTTTACAAGTTTAAGTCAGGATAGTTATTCCGAATCTTCATTGCTTTTCCCTATTATTCGTTTTGGAAAATATTTTAAAGAAGCAAATAAAACATTAATTCCGTTGGCTGTATTTGTCAACCATGCTGTAGCCGATGGATACCACGCCTGCAAATTAATCAATGACATGCAGAATTTTGCCAATACTGCAAAAGGATGGATTAAATGAAGAAAAACGAATACCAAATCATTGATATCCTTGAAATAGTTATATAAAGTGGCAAAAGTAGATACTGGCTGAGGTAATATATTACCGTCGGTACGAATTAAATTTCAATCAAAAAGCTAAACCCATGTTTTTCGAATCCAAGGGTTTCGTAAAATTGGTGGGCTCTTTCGCGTTTCAGGTTGCTCGATAAAGTCATTTTGTAGCAACCATTTTCCCTGCATACTTCGATAGCGTATTCCATCATTTGTCGGCCTATACCTTTCGACTGGAATTCAGCATCCACCACCACATCTTCAACAACACCTGAAGGTTGGCCTTTATGCGCCAGGTTATCCATGATTAGCAGTTCGAAAGTGCCAACAATCTTACCAACAATTTCAGCAACATACAGCGAATAGTTGGGATACAACCCAAATTTGCTGAACACTTTTTTTGCTTCTTCCAAACTCAATACATCGCCGTTATCAAGGTCCTTCTGTCCATACAGTTTCAGCACCTCCGGAAGATCGGCCTCTGTGGCTTTTCGTATGAGTAATTGATCTATTGTTTTCATAATTTATTAGTAAATTGTTGATTATCAATGATTATTTACCAATACAGAAATGCGAAAAGATATTACCCAAAATTTCATCGTTAGTAATTTGTCCGGTTATCTCGCCCAGATAATGAATACACTCGCGAATATCCTGCGATAAGAAATCACCACTAATATGTGCATCTAAACCTTCTAATACCCTGTGAATAGCTTCTAATGCACTATTTAACGCTTCATAATGACGGACATTGGTAATGATGACCTCATTGTTGTCTACACTGCTCAGATTAATCGTATCGGTGAGCAAATCTTTTAATTCATCAATATGCTGTTTGCCTTTAGCTGAAATACACAGTAAGGATTCCCGTTCTCCAGGTTTAAATTGTTGACGAAACAACTCAACTTCTTCATCTGTCTTTTGATCCGTTTTATTGCCGACAATAATCAATTTCTGATTTTTTATCTTTTGTCTGATTAGTTTCAAATTCTCCAGACCCTGAGAATAATCACGCGTAAGATCCACCAGAAGCAAAACGATATCCGCCTGTTCTATCTTACGAAATGTTCTTTCAATCCCAAGTGTCTCAATTTTATCCGTTGTGTCGCGAATTCCTGCAGTATCAATAAACCTGAAAGCTATTCCGTCAATATTCATAACATCCTCAATGACATCACGGGTAGTGCCTTCAATCTCAGATACAATTGCTTTTTCCTCGTTAAGCAGGGTATTTAATAGTGTCGATTTTCCGACATTTGTCTCCCCGATAATCGCAACCGGAATACCATTTTTAATAACATTCCCAAGCTGAAATGAGTTAGCCAAACCGTTTATGGTCTTTTCTACATTCGAAGCTAAATCGTAGAGTTGTTTTCGATCCGCAAATTCCACATCTTCTTCACTGAAATCTAATTCAAGCTCTACCATTGAGGTAAAATTGAGCAATTGCTCCCGAAGCTTCATTAATTCATCAGAGAATCCCCCCCGCATCTGATTCATGGCAACTTTATGAGCTGCTCCGGAAGAAGAGGCAACCAAATCAGCCACCGCTTCAGCTTGCGATAAATCCATTTTGCCATTCATAAAAGCCCTTTGGGTAAATTCTCCCGGCTTGGCATACCGGGCACCTTTTCGAATCAAAAGTTGAAGCAATTGCTGTTGAACATAAACTGATCCGTGACAGGTTATTTCTATCACGTCTTCGCCCGTATAGGAGTGGGGGGCCCGATATAGCGAAACAACAACTTCATCCAGCACCGTGCCAGCATTCACAATACGTCCGAAATGCAGGGTATTGGCTTTCTGTTCAGAAAGTTTTTTATTCGCTTTCGGGGACTGGAATATAGAATCTGTTATTGAAATCGATTGATCCCCCGAAAGACGAATCATAGATACAGCTCCACCTCCCCGACCTGTTGTTACAGCACATATAGTTAATTGCTCGGTCATTTTACTCTGTTTTTTGCAAAGATAACCAATTAAAGAAGATGATATCGTCGTAATAGATTGACTACGGGTTTGAATTCCTTTCGAATCAGATTCCAACGAGAAGGATAAATCTTACATAAATCAATAATCGTTGCTTCATGTTTTCGCAGAGAATCGGTAATTGCAGGGGGACTGATAGATTGGGGACAGAATGCTCCGACATTCTTCCCTGTTATACTGAGATTTTGTTGTCTGATTAACAACGCAGCCTTCTCGTATCGATCGAGAATGTCAATGGTCCGCTGATATTTTTTATGTTCTTTTCCCTCTTGCGGAATCTTCGGAATGTCAATCATTTCATCATGAAATTGAAGGTGTTGCTCCAAAACGATTACCGGATTTGTTTCTGAGATAGACTCAACCGATTCTTTGAGCCAAATAACAGCCCGTTCTAAAGCACAGTCTACATCTTTTTCTTTTCCTTCAAAATGATTTAGCTTTTCTTTTGCGGCACGACTTAATTCAAGATACATTCCATATTGATCATTATACTTTTGTAGCACATGTTCTGCATGGTCCAATCGAAATTTTCTGATCCGGTGATCCTGTTCTTTTAATTGTTCTTTTAACTTTTGATTTTCAGTGACAAGCGATTGACACAGTTGCTTTAATTGCTCCCGATGGTCCAAATCCTCAATAATTGAATCCATATAGGCCAACACAATGCCTGAAATCCGTTCTGCCAATAACTCTCTGGGCTTCACTTCCGTCAAATCGGACTTAATAATATTATCCAACATATTGGCTTTTAGATCAATAAGGAGTAGATCGGACTTTTTATCAAATTGATTAATTATTTTGATCAATAGGAGAGTTTCTTCTTCATTTTCAAACAATCCTGGCTCAACATCAACTAATCGTCTTATCTCTAAAGGAAAACAACTTGGCTTTTTCCAACATACCGCCTGCAATGGTTCTGTTTCCCGAAGTTTAAGAAGCATCTGTGTTACATTATCAATCTTTAGCGTTACCAGTTTGCTGTAGGTCGCTCTGTTGAAAAATGAAACAGATAAAGAACGATCAGCTTCAGCATAAATACAAACAGCATTTTCTAAAAACTGAAATTGATCTCTGATTAAATGAATAATGTGTAAGCCAGTGTTCATAGAATTCAATAATAACGAACCAAAATTATTTAGGTTTTTTAATTTTCCTGCATTTTATTCTATGAAATTAATAAACTTAAAAAGAAGAATTAAATAATTAAGCAATTATTAGTTAACAGACATTCAGGAGCCTATAAACCCGATAGATTTATGGAAATATTAGCCATTATATTATGTAATACACTTGTCTGATAATTCATATTAAGTTTACTGAAAAAAAAAATAAAAAAGAAAGGGAAGTGCTTTCCCTTTCTTCATTTTCTTATAATTTCTTAATCGCTTCGTCTGTTGCTTTAAACTTATCCATCATCTTCAAACGATAGTAAAGCGTCTTCAATGACTCCAGAATTGGACGATCGTTTGGCTTCAATTCATGTGCTTTTTCCATATAAGGCAAAGCATTTTTGAATTCACCTTCAGCTGCTTTCAATTCAGCTTCATATTTCTTAGGCTGATCTGTTGGGATCTTGTTTGCATCATCAGTATGCTTAACGCCTTTATTAAAATACAGAGCTCCTAAATTGTAATAAGCATCAAAATAATCCGGTTTAACCTCAAGCGCCTGTTTGTAAGCAACAGCTGCTGCATCCGGATCTGTTTTTTCAAGAACGGTTCCTTTTGCGAAAGATAAGATTGAATTCTTAGGATCTTTCAGCAGTGCAAGGTCAATGAATTTTAATGCTTGAGCATTATCCTTCTTTACCAGAATGTAAAAGTTAATAACATCATAAAGCATTTCTAATGATTCAGGATGTTTTTCATAGCCTTCTTTGATTACTCTTTCATTAGAAAGTGTATCTCCGCTATCAAGATAAGCTTTAGCCAAAAGACGCAAAGAAGTAACTCCCTGATAATTCAAATCAGAAGCTTGTTTTAAATATTGAATAGCCTTGGGATAATTCTTTCCATTCAAAGCAGCTAATCCGGCATTGTAAATGATTGTAGTGTCAATTGGAACTTTATCATCCTTCTTCTGGAATAAATGCATCTGATTGATAGCAAGAATTTTTTCAAAAGATTCAAGCGCTGTACTGTAATTTTCTTTTGAGAATGCACCAATAGCAGATTGAGTCAAATCATTTGTAAGAAGCTGAAGTTTAATCTTAATTCCCTTACTGTAATCATTGTCTTTATCCAGTTCAAGAGCTTTCATATAAGCATCAAATGCCTTAGACAACGGATTAGCTTCAAGCTTTTTCATATTGTCATCCTTCGATGCATAGATTGCCTGATAAATCTCCCCCTTAACTTCGTATGACCGAGGCCAGTTTACTGTTTTTTCTGCTTTGGTATTAGCAGGATCAATTGCCTGGTTGATTGCCTCAAGAGCCTTATCAAGCTTACCTTGCTCTTTAAGACTGGAGGCAGAATTCACCAGACTTTTTTGGGCAAAAGCTCCCGTAAAGGCAAAAGCAAAGGCCAAAAGTAAAAATGATCGTTTCATGTTTCAATTTTTTGAATTATTACCGCAAATATATATTTTCAATAAATAGATTTTTATTCATTCGATGAATCAATATCGTCTTCGGTATTATCCGTATTCTGCGGATTACTCTGATCCTCGTCTTCATTAAAATCTGGATCTTCAACATTAATCACCTCTTCGCCCTCGATCTCTTCGTCATTGTTCATGACACGTGCAATGGAGGCAATACTATCGCTTTCCCGAAGATTAATAAGCCGGACTCCCTGGGTATTTCTTCCCATCCTTCTTATCTGAGAAATAGCAAGTCGTATTGTAATACCGGCAATCGTAATGATCATCAAATCATCCGCATCAATTACGTTCTTCATTGAGATCAATTCTCCGGTTTTTTCAGTAATACTTAATGTTTTAACTCCTTTTCCGCCTCGGTTGGTAATCCGGTAATCAGAAATTGGAGAACGTTTTCCATAACCTTTTTCTGAAACAACCAGAATATCATCTTCATCTCCGTCATTGACGCAAATCATTCCGATGACTTCATCCGATTCATCTCTAAGCGTAATTCCTTTAACTCCCGAAGCAGTACGACCGACAGAACGGACTCCTTTTTCATTAAAACGAATAGCCTTACCCGATTTAACCGCCATCAGAATATCATGATTTCCTCCGGTCATACGGGCTTCAATTAGCTGATCTCCTTCGCGAATGGTTATTGCATTCACACCATTTAGTCGGGGACGGGAATAAGCTTCAAGTGAAGTCTTTTTGATAATTCCTTTCTTGGTACACAAGATGATGTAGTTATTATTAATGTATTCCTCATCTTTCAGATTCATGACATTAATATAAGCTCTGATTTTATCATCCTGTTCGATGTTGAGCAGATTCTGAACGGCTCTTCCCTTAGATGTTTTCGATCCTTCAGGTATTCCGTAAACTTTAAGCCAGAAACATTTTCCTTTTTCTGTAAACAGAAGAAGTGTATTATGCATGGTTGCAACAAACATTTCCTCGAGAAAATCTTCATCACGGGTTGTACTTCCCTTGGAACCGATACCTCCCCTGCCCTGTGTTCTGAATTCAGCAAGCGGAGTCCGTTTGATATATCCCATGTGTGAAATGGTAATGACCATTTGTTCGTCGGCAAAGAAATCTTCAGGGTTGAATTCTTCTGCATTCATCTCGATTGCAGTTCGTCTTTCATCCCCATATTTGTCCTTTATCTCATTTAATTCGTCTTTGATAATCTGCCTTCTCAAAGGTTCTTCGGTTAATATCCGGTGGAAATAAGCAATCTGTTTCTCAATCTCTTCATATTCAGCATGAAGCTTCTCTTGTTCCAGTCCGGTTAACTGGCGGAGGCGCATCTCAACAATTGCTTTCGACTGAAGCTCGCTCAGTGAGAATCTAGCCATTAAACGATCTTTCGCTTCATCCGGAGTCTTCGACGAACGAATAATTGCGATAACTTCATCAATATTATCACAGGCGATGATTAATCCTTCCAGAATATGAGCTCTTTTCTCTGCCTGATCCAACTCGAATTTTGTCCGACGAATCACAACATCCATCCGATGATCGGCAAAATAACGAATTAGTTCTTTTAAATTTAACTGGCGCGGACGACCTTTAACCAAGGCAATATTATTAACATTGAAAGCCGACTGCAACTGAGTGTTTTTGTATAATTGATTCAAAACAACGTTTGAAATAGCGTCTCTTTTGACATCAATAACAATACGCATTCCGTCACGGTCCGATTCATCGTTCACGTTCGATATTCCATCAATTTTCTTCTCATTAACAAGTTCTGCGATTTTCATAATCATTTCAGCCTTGTTAACCATATAAGGAATCTCAGAGATGATAATCCGTTCGTGATTTGCCTCTGTTTCTATATGAGCTTTCCCCCTAACAACAATCCGTCCTCTACCGGTACGAAAGGCCTCTTTGACTCCTTCTGTACCATATATAATACCTCCGGTAGGGAAATCAGGGGCTTTTATTATTTTAATCAGATCCTCAATATCAATATCGGTATCATCAATGTACGCATCGATCGCAGCAATTGTATCCGAAAGATTATGAGGCGGCATATTTGTTGCCATTCCAACAGCAATACCAGAAGTACCGTTTACCAATAAAAGAGGAATTCTGGTCGGTAAAACCGTCGGTTCCGATAATGACTCATCGAAGTTCGGTTGGAAATCTACCGTATCTTCATCCAGGTCAGCCAAAGTTTCTTCGGCTATTTTCGTAAGTCTTGCTTCTGTATAACGCATTGCAGCAGGACTGTCACCGTCAATAGAACCAAAGTTTCCTTGCCCGTCAACCAATGGATACCTCAAGGACCATGCCTGAGCCATTCGTACCATCGTATAATACACCGAAGAATCTCCGTGTGGATGGTACTTTCCTAATACTTCTCCGACAATTCTGGCGGATTTCTTATGTGATTTATTTGATAAAATGCCTAATTGTTCCATCCCGAACAAAACCCTGCGATGTACCGGTTTTAATCCGTCTCGCACATCCGGGAGGGCTCGTGCAACAATAACCGACATTGAATAATCGATGTAAGCACTCTTCATCTGTTCTTCAATGTTGATCTGAACTATTTTTTCGCCTTCAGCCATTTATTTTTAGTTTTCTTAGATTTTCTATTAATCTACAAAAATAAGAAAAACTAGCATTGTACAAACCAGAAACCACGATATTAATTGACCGAACAAGTCGGTTGGTAAAAATGTTAGTAAATAATGGATATATAATAACGAAAATGCCATTGTGGCAATAAAAAAATATCTATTTTAGTGATACGACCGAAAGGTACAATATTTGTTATTACAGACGTGTTTGAAAAAACAATATGGATTCAAAATTTTCACCCCGTATTAAGGACGTTCTGTCGTATAGCCGCGAAGAAGCGGTGAGACTTGGAAACGATTATATTGGAACAGAACATATTTTTTTAGGTATTCTTCGCGATGAAGAGTGTATAGCAGTCGAAATTCTTAATCGGCTTGATGCAGATCTGTTGCAACTTAAAGCTGAAATAGAGGTTGAAATCCGTGTGGATAAACCTGTAGAACAGCAAGATTCGATTCAACTTCTTAAAACGACAGAAAAAGTATTAAAATTAGTTTATCTGGAAGCTCGTTCTTTCAAAAGTGAGATGATCAATACAGGACACCTGTTGTTGGCTATTTTAAAAGATTCCGACTCTCTTGTCTCAAAAGTCTTGGCTAGCAATGGAATTGACTACCCGATGATCAAAGCTCAGATGGAAGAATATTCGCCAATAGAATCAAAGGCTGATTTTCCAGAACAGAATGAAGATCAGGATGATCCATTCCTGCACGGAAATAATAGTCCCAAGGGACTAGCTGGATCAACAAAGTCTGAAACTCCGGTTCTGGATAATTTCGGCATTGATATTACCAAAGCTGCCGAAGAAAACAACCTGGATCCGATTATCGGACGGGAAAAAGAAATCGAACGAATAGCCCAGATATTAAGCCGCCGGAAAAAGAACAACCCTATTCTCATTGGAGAACCAGGTGTTGGTAAATCAGCTATTGTCGAAGGCCTTGCCTTGCGGATCATTCATAAAAAAGTATCCCGAATCCTTTTCGACAAAAGAGTTGTCAGTCTTGACCTTGCCTCTATTGTTGCAGGAACTAAGTACCGTGGACAGTTTGAAGAAAGAATGAAGGCTATTCTGAATGAACTCTCCAAAGTAGATGATGTCATCCTCTTTATTGATGAAATACACACCATTGTCGGTGCTGGTGGCGCAACCGGATCTCTTGATGCGGCCAATATGTTAAAACCAGCTTTAGCAAGAGGTGATATTCAGTGCATTGGAGCTACTACCCTCGATGAATACCGTCAGCACATTGAAAAAGATGGAGCCCTCGAACGTCGTTTCCAGAAGGTAATGGTTGAACCCACAAATGCACAAGAAACCATTGAAATCCTTAACAATATCAAATCGCGCTACGAAGATCATCACAATGTAACTTATACTCCCGAAGCAATTAACGCCTGCGTTAAACTGACTGAAAGATACATCAGTGACCGGTATCTGCCGGACAAGGCTATTGATGCTTTGGACGAAGCCGGATCTAGAGTACATATTGCCAATATCAATGTCCCTGACCGGATTATAAAGCTGGAAGAGAAGATCGACCAAATCCGACAGGATAAAGTATCGGCTGTTAAAAATCAGAACTTTGAACAAGCTGCTAATTTTCGGGATAAGGAAAAAACCCTCCTCGGTCAGCTTGACAATGAAAAAGATGAATGGGAAAAAGAACTGATTCAGCATCGGGAAATAGTCGATGAGGACAAAGTGGCAGAAGTTGTTGCCATGATGTCTGGTGTTCCGGTTCAACGAATCGCTCAGGCTGAAGGCAAAAAACTGCTTAAGATGTCCGAAGAACTTAAGCAAAGTATCATCGGACAAGATGAAGCCGTTGAGAAAATTGTTAAAGCAATTCATCGTAATCGTGCAGGACTCAAAGATCCCAATAAACCAATCGGGTCATTTATCTTTTTAGGTCCTACCGGCGTTGGAAAAACTCAGCTCGCCAAAATACTGGCACAGCAACTTTTTGACAGTGCCGATGCTCTGATTCGCGTCGACATGAGTGAATACATGGAGAAATTCTCTGTATCACGTCTCGTTGGTGCGCCTCCGGGATATGTCGGATATGAAGAAGGCGGTCAGCTAACCGAAAAGGTACGTCGCAAACCTTATGCAGTCATTCTTCTGGATGAAATTGAAAAAGCTCATCCTGATGTATTTCACCTCCTGCTGCAGGTTCTGGACGAAGGCCGCTTAACCGATAGTTTAGGTCGTAATGTTGATTTTAAGAATACAATCATTATCATGACTTCCAATATCGGTTCCCGCCAGCTTAATGAGTTTGGCCGGGGCATTGGTTTCTCAAACGTTAAATCGACAGACGAAGAAAATGATCAGGCTAAATATATCGTTCAGAAAGCATTAAAAAGAGCTTTTGCTCCTGAATTTTTGAATCGGATTGATGATATCGTCATGTTTAATTCTTTGAGCGAAAAGCATATTCATAAAATTATTGACATTGAATTAAAAGGATTATACGAAAGAGTTCAAAGCCTGAACTATAAACTTAAAATATCAACAGCCGCCAAAGACTTCATTGCCCACAAAGGATACGACCCTCAATTTGGTGCCCGTCCCTTGAAACGAGCTATTCAAAAATATCTGGAAGATGAAATGGCTGAAGCAATCATTCGGGCTTCAATTTCTGAAGGAGATACCATCTCTGTCGGATTTGACAAGAAAAATGAGAAGCTCAATATTCGAATTCTTAAGGCAGGAAAAGTCTTAAAGGAAGATGAAAAAAAATAGGGAATAGCCGATCGGCATTAAATAGAACAAAAAATGGGACTTAGTAATAAGTCCCATTTTTTATATCTTAAGGTAAAATCTAGCAATTCATTGCTCCACAAACGTGGATAACCTGTCCGCTTACATAAGAAGCAAGATCTGATGCCAGGAATAAAGCAACTTTAGCAACTTCTTCAGGAGTTCCTCCACGATGCAATGGAATTGTTTGTTCCCATGCCTTGCGAACTTCATCAGTAAGTTTTGCAGTCATATCGGTAATGATAAATCCCGGTGCAATTGCATTACAACGGATATTTCTTGTGCCGAATTCTTTGGCTACCGATTTGGTAACGCCGATGATGCCAGCTTTCGATGCAGAATAATTTACCTGATTAGCATTGCCGGAAACACCAACAACAGAACTCATGTTGATAATACTTCCCGATCCTTTTTTCCACATACTCGGCTGTACAGCCTTTGTGAAATTGAATACTGATTTCAGGTTTACAGCAATTACAGCATCCCATTGACCTTCGCTCATTCTTTTCAACGCACCGTCTTTAGTAATACCGGCATTGTTTACCAAAACGTCAACGGTTCCGAATTCCTTCAAAATTTCATCAACAACACGAATCGTATCATCATACTTACTGGCATCCGAAGCAAACCCTTTTGCTTTAACACCCAAAGCTGAAATTTCCTTTTCGGTAGCTTTAGCTATATCGTCATAAAATAAGTCCGTAAAAGCTATGTTACAACCTTCTTCAGCGAATTTTAATGCTATACATTTGCCAATACCCCTTGAGGCTCCGGTTACAATGGCTGTTTTTCCTTCCAGTAGCTTTTTCATATTCCTAATTTAAAATTTATAGACCGGCAAATTTAAACGATTTAACTTAAAGAGCCTTCTTTTCGGGTTATTTTTTATACGCCACACTGTTTTTTCGCTACGAACAAACCTCCTGTTTGGTCACCGAAAACAGTTCTTTTTCGATTTCCAACATAACCTCACCTGCTTTACCCTGCAAATAAATATCTGTCAGCCGATCGGTATAAAGTGATTTTTCCGGGTTGATTTCTATAATCAAAGCTCCATTTCTTTTAGCCTCCTGAGGAACCATTGAAGCCGGCATAACCTCTCCGGTTGTTCCGATAATCAGGAAAACATCAGCTTGACGGGCCGCCTCAAAAGAACGAGTATAGGCCTCACTGGGAATTCCTTCTCCAAAAAATACAAAATCGGGTTTCAAAACAGTCCCATCCACATCACATTTAGGGGGAAGCTGTTTCAGATTAACATTCTTAACCGGGAATTTTTTCCCACAACGAGTACAAACCAACGTCTGAGAATTTCCATGAAATTCGTAAATCACTTTGCTTCCGGCCTCCTGGTGCAGATTATCAATATTCTGAGTGATCACACACTTTAAAAGATTTTCCTTTTCCATCCGGGCAATAACCCGGTGCGCTGCATTCGGTTTTGCCTGTCCGAAAAAATCATAAAAAATCTCACGAATATGAATCCATGCATCTTGGGGATTACTATAAAAATAGTCCAGATCAAGAACTTTCGGGTCGTATTTACTCCACAATCCAGTTGCTCCACGGAAGGGAGGGATTCCACTTTCAACACTAACTCCCGCTCCTGTAAATACAACATTACAATGGGAGTTCTTTAGTGCCTGTGCTGCTTTTTTTATTAGTTCTGACATAGAATGTATTTTTGATAACGAATCTATCAAAGTTACACACACTTCATCACTATTCCCAATAAAATTACCAGGAGAACAATCACGAATCAACCCAATAAGTTACGATTTTGAATCGCTGTTTCAGAAGAATTCTCAAACAAAAAGAAGAATAAAAACCGTGAATTAATTCACGGAGCAACAAGATAATAAACTAAAAAAGGAGGAGAGAATTAGATACTGATAGTCTGTTGTTCAAACGATTCTTTCGAGATAGAATGTTCAGACAAACAGATCGGACACTGTGCAAAATAGCGCGTCCTTAAAGGAATAATGGGGACGAAAAACAAAGAAATCCACGAAACTTCTTTGATTAAAGTCCACCTTAATGTATTATGACAATTAAAACAATAGACTGCATCTGCTGTCTGTTGCCGGATGATTTTAGGAATCACTCCTGAAATAAATAGAAACATTAAAAAATATCGAATTTATTTGTCACAACATATTCCATTTAAAATAAACGTTAAGAAACTAAATACTTTTCAACGTTCTGGTAATGTAAGAGCTATAATCCTTCACAATCGGAGTATAATCTTTGTGAAACAGCGAAGAAGAGATCATAAAATCAGCTGTAGAGCGATTGGTTGCCGTAGGAATATTATAAAGAGCGCTGATTCTAAGTAGTGCTTTTACATCTACATCATGAGGCTGCGGTTCCATCGGATCCCAAAAGAAAAACAACATATCGACTTTTCCTTCACTAATCATGGCACCTAATTGTTGATCGCCACCTAATGGACCTGATTTTAATTTCAAAACGTGAGGAGGAGTTTCATTGTTCTTCAGGCACTTAGCACTAATAGCTTCTTCAACTAATTTTCCTGTGGTACCTGTAGCAACTAATTGATGAGGAATAAATTGTTCCCAATTGTATTCAACCCATTCCTTCAAATCATGTTTCCGATTGTCATGCGCAACAAGCGCAATTACTTTCTTTTTCATTTGAGTGTTATTTAATTATACTACAAATATAATCATTATTTAGTGATGAATGCACTAAAGACAGGTGGGTGAAAAATAACATTCCCAAGAAAATGAACCGGTTTCGTGGTTTTTTTAATTTGTTTTAAGACCGATTTATCAATCTGATAAATGTCGTAACGTTTTAACTCATTTTGACTAATTATTCCGCGAAGAAAATTTCCATAATACGATTTCTGCTCTGAATAAGAAGTGAGTTCTGCAATTAATTTATTCAGATGACAACCCTGCCATCTTTTTTCTCTGAAATTCTCGTATGACTTAGCAATTGCTATTACGAAAAAATAATGTTCAATTGACTTCAATAGACTTGGATAGCGACGCATAACCACGGTCCTATTTCCTACCCTATAGGTGTATGATCCTTTACTGTTGGGCGCCAGGACTGAAGTCATCCCGAACAAATTATTAGCCTTAGTACATAATTGAGAAGTTCCCCACCCCGATTCGGCAGCAGCTTGTGCAATAACAAGACTTGTCATGTGAGGTTTGAGTCGTTTTTTCAAATCCAGAATATCCCTGGCCTGGTATTCTTCCATTAGACTACTCAGGTATAAATGATCTTCTGCGGGAACCGGTTCTTTCCGGGCTATCTTACTTTCAATCAGAGTGACTCGGCTTAGTTTTTGTTTGAGTCTATTCTGAATCGTTAAAACTGCAGGAAGTAAAACATGGATAAATTTTTCTTTTTTCTCGTCCGAACCCAAATTAGCTACCCTGACCATTTTTTTATAAATGACCGGCTTTACATAAATCGAATCTTTACTTTTGTGATCTTGGGGGACAGAGGGAAGTTGAGTGTATTCTAAATGCGGTTTATTCGTGTGGTTTTTCTTTCGATCTTCTGCTTTATGGCATGCTGAAAATGAGATAACAGATGCAATAAACAGACTTCGGACTATGGCTCTTTTCTTTATTCCCATCCAATAGTTTTAGGGGGTTAAGGATACGAATATAAGGCTAAAATTCATTATATCAAAATATTACGGACAAAAACGCACTCAATGCAACCTAAGGCATTGATTTTTATAACTTTAACAAACTCCCCACTACACCTCAAACACAAACACTTGTATTTGAGACTATTACAAAATACATCAAAAGACCTTTTTCAGTCCGTCTACCCATTCTTCTATGCGAGGAGCGCTAAGTTCCGGCTGATTATCCCCATCAAGAATCAGCCCGCAAAAATGATTGACACGAAGAGCCAAAGAAGCGTCAAAAGTGTAGTTCTCATTTAACGTTTCTCCAACGATCGTTGCCCCTCTTTTAGATAAAAGGTCAGCCACTGTTCCAACTGCATCACAAAAATTATCGGGATATTGTTTTTGGTCCCCCAATCCGAAGATTGCGACTTTCTTGCCCTGAAGATCCAGATCAAGAAGAGCCGGAACAAACTCATCCCAGTAATTGGGCAATTCCCCGTCAAACCAGGTCGGAACCCCTAATATCAGATTTTCATACGATAATAACTTCTCCGAAGAGAGATTCTCTGCATTGACTTCTTCAATCGCGCCTTCTCCGAAAGCCTCTTTTATCCGCTTTGCAACGGATGCCGTGCTTTGAGTATTAAAGCTGTAAAACAAACCGATTTTTTTCATCTCTTTCATTTTAATAAGCTAACAATTCCCTGGCTGCACGTACAATCCGATCGGTATCGGGCAGTATTGCTTTTTCCAGAACATGATTAAATCCTACCGGAGTGAAAGGCGATCCAACCCTTTTTACCGGACCGTCAAGATATTCAAACGCCTCCTCCATGATGGTCGCCGAAAGTTCTCCGCCAAAACCCGAAAAGACTTTATCTTCATGAACCACAAGGGCCTTACTGGTCTTCTTAACCGATTGAATAATAGTTTCTTTATCCAGAGGGATAAGAGATCGCAGATCAATCACTTCAACTCTTTTTCCCAGTTCTTTTTCGATAATCTCCGCTGCTTCGACACACATGTGCGTCGTATTGCCGTAAGTAATCATAGTCAGATCAGTTCCCTCTCTGCGAATCCGGGCCTTTCCGAACGGAATCTCATAATCATCCGGAAAAGAAGCAGCAGCCACCGGTGCATTGTAAAGAGCCTTAGGCTCATACATCAGGGTAATACCTCTTGATCGAATTGCCGTACGCAACAGTCCGGCTGCATCGTCGGCATAAGACGGGTAAATAATCCGTACCCCGGGAAAAGTAGACAAAGCAGCCTCCGTTGTCTGGGAATGGTATAATCCGCCCCCGATATAACCACCGGCAGCCAGACGAATAACGACATTCGGGACAAACTGTCCGTTTGACCGCCAGTAATCGTGACTCGATTCGACATATTGCTCCATGGCCGGCCAGAAATAATCGGCAAATTCAGCCCCTTCAACTACAATTCTGATTTTATCGTTAAACCGACTCATCCCATTGGCCGTTCCCAGAATATAATCTTCAGCAATCGGAGCATTAAAAACCCTCTTTTCGCCAAATTCCTGCTGCATGCCCTTCGATATATTAAATACCCCACCCTTCTCTTTATTCGCCATATCCTGTCCCCAGATAAAAGTATCCGGATTAAGCCTGAATTCAGCTTTTAACGTCTCATTGATAGCCTGGACCATTTTCACCTCTTCACCCTCGTAACCGTCTGTCCCGTTCGGATATTTATCCCCCTTATACGGCTCCGGATATACAAAATCATAGATTGATGCCGGATCCGGATCAGGAGCTTTCAAGGCCTTCTTATTAGCAATTTTAACCTCCTCTTTAGCCTCCTTCCTGATCGCAGTCAGTTCTTCTTCGGTAAAGCGTTCATAGCGAACGAGCATGCGCTCAAATTTGGCCAACGGATCGTATTCCGCAACATAATTCAATTCTCCTTCATCGCGGTAAAGTTCATGACGATCCGAATTGGAATGCGAATGAATCCGAACGCAATTAGCATGCACCATAACGGGAATTCCGTTTTCGAGCACATACCTTTTGGCTTCGATCATTGCATTCATCGAATCGAAAACATCCTTTCCGTTGCAATAGATGATGTGAAGGTTTTTAAACCCGCTGAAATTCTGAGCAACTTTAGGATTAGCAGTCTGATCTTTTTTGGGGACCGATATGCCATATCCATTATCCTGAATGACAAATATAACCGGCAATTTTTCTCGTGAAGCACCATTTATCGCCTCATAAACATACCCCTCGGATATTGACGATTCGCCTTGTGATACAATGGCCACCCCCTTCTGTCCGTAGTATTTAATGGCACGGGCAACACCTGCCGCATGAAGAGCATGATTCCCAACCGACGACGAAACATTATGAATATGCCATGCCGGTTTAGCAAAATGATTCGACATATGCCGTCCGCCCGAAGAAACATCGGTCGCTCTGGATATTCCGTTCAGAATAATTTCTTCAGCAGTCAATCCGGCCGAAATCGTAGTTAGCATATCACGATAATAAGGGAACAGATGATCGGTCTCCCGGTCAAAAACCTGTCCGATTGCCAGTTGAATTCCATCGTGACCAGCATAGGGCGCATGGAAAGACCATCCGATTGCCTGCTTCAGATAATTCGGAGCTTTCTCATCAATGGTTCTTCCCAATAGCAACAGATGAAGCCACTTGCGAAGAACTTCTTTGTCGGTCGTTTTTATTGAATAAGTTTTATCTTCAGACATGATTGTAGATTTTTTTAAAGCTTTGATTTAGATAACCCGGTTAACATCCCATTGTTCAAGCAAATCGGCAATTCTGCGCAGGAACGCTCCACCTAAAGCCCCGTCCACAACACGATGATCATAAGACAGTGAAAGGAACATCTTGTGACGGATTGCAATCACATCCCCAACGGACGTTTCAACCACCGCCGGCTTCTTTTCAATACTACCTGTAGCCAGAATCGCAACTTGCGGCTGGTTAATAATCGGGGTTCCAAACAAGTTTTTAAACGATCCGAAATTCGTTATGGTAAAAGTCCCGCCCTGATAATCATCCGGCGAAAGCTTGTTGATTCTTGCATTATTAGCCAGATGATTCATCTCACGGGTAAGACCAAGCAGATTCTTTTCATCAGCATCTTTCAGTACCGGAACGACCAGATTCCCGTCTGGTTTGGCAACTGCAATTCCAATATTTCGGTGCCCCCGAAGAATAATCTGATCCCCGTCAATCGAAGAATTGACCATCGGGAATTCTGACAAAGCCCGCGCTGTTGCCTCAATAAACATCGGCATATAGGTAAGTTTCTCGCCATATTGCGACGCAAACAAATCTTTCATCTTAGTCCGCCATTGCACAAGATTCGTCACATCCGCCTCGACCATTGCCGTAACATGGGCCGCAATATGTTTGGAGTCGACCATGTGTTGTGCAATAAGTTTTCTCACGCGGTCCATGGCCTGCACCGTATCGTCCTGACCGACTTGAACAACCGACTTCTCCTGAGCCGGCGACGTTTTAACCGATGCGGCAGCAGGAGGAACGTTTTCTTTTACTCCGGGCACTTCAGCCGGAACAGCCGATACTTTAGTTTGAACCGGTGATTTCTTCTGCTCCAGATAATTCAGAACATCCGCTTTCTGAACCCGGTCCCCATCGCCACTACCCTGAATTCGTTCCAGCTCCGAAACCGACAGTCCTTCTTTTTCAGCAATACTCTTAACCAGAGGAGAAAAGAACCGGTTACTTAACTTGTTAATATCTTTAACTTCACCTTCTATTGTTTCCTTTGCCACTGAACTTTCTACTTCGGCAGCAGCCTTCTCCCCGCTTTTTTCATTCGTTGAAGGAATCTCATCAACATTAGGCGTTGGTTCGTCCGCCTCTCCTTCAACTTCAAGAATCAGCACAACTTCACCCACCGGAACAACCGCATCTTGTTCAAACAGAATTTTTTTAACGATCCCGTCAACGGGCGACGGAATTTCGGAATCAACTTTATCGGTAGCGACCTCAAAAAGAGAAGTATCTTCCTCGACCGAATCCCCTTCTTTGACAAACCATTTGGTAATGGTTGCCTCCTGAACACTCTCACCCAACTTGGGCATATATATTTTATATTCAGACATAACCACACGTTTTTATATTCTGAATCTAAAACAGCGGACAGCAGGAAAGGTTCACACTAAACCTGACGGACTTTGTATGGAAAAAAAGAATGGCTCATCCTTAGTAAAGGAAGAGCCATTCTTTTGCAATTCTTAATTGTTCTGATCTTATTAGAATCTTATACCGGCAGTGACTCCGATCCACGAATTCAGTTTGGTGTGAGTTCCGTTGTTATCCCAAATAGTATAGGGTGAAAGGCTGCATCCTTTTTTGCCTGTCTCCGGATCTACATAGTCCGAGATAGTCATGTTTAATACCGGACCGGCAAAGACATTGAAATGAGGTGCAATTTCCCTGGCAAAAGTATATTTGAGTTGAACCAGCGAATTCTTATGATGAAATTTCTTATTCTCCGTAAGTTCATATTCCATTACTTCAAGTTGATTACTCCAGCTGTTTTTGAGATTCCATTGTGTTCCAAATCCACAACCCAAAGCATATTGAACCGGTTGATCAATATAATTAGCACCAGCAGAGAAGATCGTATAAAAGCGGTCAACCCCTAACTTGAAACTAACAGCAGTATGTAATGCGTCAGAAAAGGAAACTTCAAACTCATGTTTTCCTCCGTTTTTAACAATGCTGATTAGACCGACCGGTACACCTCCACAGTCTTCTGAGATATTAATCAATCCGATCTGTGAACCTCGTACATGTTTCGCTATATTTAGTATTCCACCAACCTGTACATCTGCATTCTTTGCAATATTTCCAATACCGGCGCACTGAACAGTAGAGTCCCCCTGAATGACTGCATTCAGGATTCCAGCAATTTGAGTTCCGTTTTTTTGTGCCTTACAACAGTTTATAATACCCGCTAGTTGCACACGAGAACTTAGGGCCGTATTTACAATCCCACCAATTTGTATATCGGCATTTATCGTTGCATTGGCAATTCCAGCACACTGTAAACAGGTAAATCCCTTTCCTGCAACATTTATGATGCCACCAAATTGCGTTCCGCCTACTTGTTCTCTATTTGCATTAGCTATTCCTGCAAATTGTAACGAATGATCACCTTTTCCGCTTGCATTAAGAATACCCGATAATTGCACGCCCTGAGTCAGCTGTAAATTCACATTGTACAAACCAGCCATTTCAAAACCAGTATTACCCTTACTATATCCTCCGAGTAAGTTTATAGAGACTTTATTTGTTGTTACGTTTGACCGAACCCCATTGGTTCCCAACGGAGTAATAAAACTTAATTGGAAAGGAACTACCTCATTACTCTCTTGCGCATAAGCTACTCCAGTCATGCCGAGTATTGCAATCGATAAAATTAATTTTCTTACGTTCATTATTTTTCACTTCTATTATGTTGCGAAAGTAATATCTGAGTGAGATAATATCTAATAAAAACGCCATTTTTTACAACCGTGACTTCATGACTATCCACATCTTGAATATTGGTTTCCCCCTTCGTATTGACATTCAGCCCGTTTATGGCTGTTTCCGGTAAGTAATAATCGCCGCGCCAGGCTGTTTGTTAATAACAATAGACAAACCTTTCTCCATCAAGTCCTTTCCGCTCATTTGCTGCGTTGTGCCGGTATCAATATCAACCAACGAATAAGTTGCATCCGGTTGCAATCCACGCAGTTTGACACAGGCAGCAGTACAAATACTCTGTTCGCGGCGAAAAGCTTGTATCATTCCCTCCCCTTTTTCCGGACTATTTAACTGCCAAGCCATCCAGACATCCTGATTTTTCGAATAAGGAGAGAGCGGATAGTAATCGTCCAGATAATAATCACGGACAGATAAATATTGCTTCACGGCTTTTTGTGCCCAGTCAAAAGGAAAATCATCCGGAATTTTCCACCAGGCCCCGTCACCACTATGAAGCCAGTTAATACACAAGCAGCTGGACATTCCGCTGCGGAAGTCATAATCATCCCCTTCCCGGTCCTCGCTGGTTGCACTCAGCGGCAGCCACTGCATCAAACCATAGGAGTGACATTGATGAGCAACCGGATCGCGCGGACCGTCGGTTCTCCAGAATGGTGTTGCTCTTCCGGTTGTTTCTAAATCAAGCCGACGACCACCTCCGGCGCAATTATCAATAATCATTCCCGGAAATTCACGTTGTAAAGCATCCCAATAAGCATATAACCCTTCTACGTATTTAGCTTCGGTATATCCCTGACGGTCCGGAGCGTCATTTGAAATCCATATATTATACGGTTCTATATTGAAATCCTGACGGTAACATCCGGTAGACAATCCGAATTTTCGAATATCCGATGCAATATTATCCGTTACAAATTTCCGGACTACCGGATTTCCCATATTCATCAAAGACGATTCAAAGTTCCCCTGATTCAGAAGCCAATCCGGATGTTCCTTATACCAGGCTGTTCCGGTGTGGACTCTTTCCGGTTCAAACCAAACCATCAGATGCGTTCCTGCTTTTTCCAACTGATTACTGATTGATTTTAGTCCGTTGGGATACAAACTCAGGTTCTCCTCCCAAGTCCCGGTAGCCTGATACCAGTTCCCCTCTCCTTTATACCATCCGGCATCAATCCAATAATAATCCAGCGGTAATTTATGAGCTATTATTTTGTCAATATTATACTGATGCACCTCAGCAGGAGTCGTTCCGAAAACACCCCAGGTAATAGTCGGTGGCAATGGCTTTCCGTTTATCTTCGGACGATGACAAGCCAGAATAAACCGTCGGAATGCATTTTGTCCGCTCCATTGATCTCCCTCATAAAAAAGCAACAACACTTTAGGAGTACGGATTTCTTCTCCCGGATGCAGCAATAAATGGGTCTTAGCCATTCCAGCCTGACAGGACAAACCGTTTTTAACCGAGGTAAAATCGACAGCCCATTCGCCGGTCCAGCCAATACCGACCATTACACCACCCTGCGTACCCTGCGCATTAAAAAAAGGCAATACAGAACTTGACGATCGTCCTCCGCCCGGTTGAAGATGTAAAGACTCTCCTTCTTTAGCAAACTGCTTATCCTGAGGCGCAAAATCATCAAAAGAGGCGACTCCGCCATTAGACCAATGCAAAGCACCATTACTGGGAAGAATGGTATTTAAAGCCTGAATAGCCTCCAGAATCGGCGTGTCATTTTTCCCGCTATTTTTCAAAGTCAGGTACCACTCAATGGCCGGGAATGCAGTATAACGCAAAGCCTCACATTCCAGAACAAGTCCGGTGCGTTTATCTGAGTACGTATAGATAGTTTTTGTATAATTCGGGTCGGACGATTTTATTTTTTTTACGCTATAATGCCAATTTCCGATCAAATCTGACGATTTTTCCCCTCCATAAACAAATGAAAACGGAGGAGTTACTTTAGGAGAAAAATGTTGTTCATCCCATTGCTTCAATTCTTCTTTCGCTTTTGAATTCAGCATCGTAGTCTGTCCATAAGACCATATTCCTGTCAGCAAACAAGTCAGAAACACTAAATATTTCTTCATAATAAAAGTTGGATGTTGCATAAATAATCGTTCCATTATACCGTTCAAATGATTAGTGCCATTTATCGTTTGTTAAAATTAGCTTCATTATCAACAAAAACGAATTAATAAAATGCGCTTTTCTTTATACTTTGTGTCCCAAAACAGGAAAAATCATATCTGCGTATATGATTACCAATAAATGCCAAAAAAAGGATGCCCTTTGGGGACACCCTTTTCTAAAGCAAACAAAATCCATTCTTCTCGTTTACCAATCATTCCTTTTCGCAACCATGCTTTTACAGTCAATAAACATCAATTCCTTTTAAAAGAATAATTGAAGCACCGACCCGACAAAGCCCAGATATAAGTATCAAACTTTGCATCATCTTCGTAAAGATCAATTACCC
The DNA here is from genome assembly GCA_963692465.1 of Prolixibacteraceae bacterium. Taxonomy (GTDB): domain Bacteria; phylum Bacteroidota; class Bacteroidia; order Bacteroidales; family Prolixibacteraceae; genus JAUZOB01. Next base: position 3,431,445 of record OY829943.1, on the reverse strand, counting down.
GGCCACCCCTTTCGAGAATCTCCTTATAAGCAGAGACATAACCGGTCTTCCGTCCATAGCCAAGGCAAATACCATCCATGATTCCGATATAGTCGTTGTTATGGTCATGTCCACAGAAAACACCCAGTACATCCTTCCGCTCAATAAAAGCAGCCAGAAGTCCGGAATTCAATAACGGAGGACACACCCCTTCAGAATGATTACCCAGGGTCTCTTTCTGATTTCGGATCGTCTCGAATTCCGGAAGCGGAATATGGAAGAATGCAAGTGAAGGAAGCACCTTTCCTGCTTTCTTTGCATGGAAAGCACTCTGATTCCGGTACCACTCAATCTGATTCGGTTTTATCCAATCATAACCACCCACTGCTTTTACCTGAGAGTAGGCCTGTGAATCGAACAGATAAAGAATCCATTTTTCCTTTTTCCCCTTTTCAGATAAAACGGGCAACGAGCAATTTCCAATTCCCGATATTGACTCATCCGCATTATATGTCACATTGTATGCGTTCTTCTCTAAAATCTTCAAGGCCTCCGTTTTACTGATGTCGGCTTCGGTATCATGATTTCCAAAAGCAACGGCAAAAGGCGTTTTTAGTTCCATCATCAAATGAGATAATTTCTCCCAACCCTCTCTTGCTCCGGATGAAACAATAATGTCTCCGGTAAACACAATCAGGTCCGGCTTCTCAACCTCAATAGCCTTTCGAATCAACACAAATGTGCTGTCATCATTCTTTTCATATTGTCCCCCGTTAACCCAATGTAAATCGGTAAACTGAATAATTCTGAATTTGTGATTTTTAAATTTCAATACGGGTTTTGCACTAAAGGCATTCAAAGACAAAAAAACAGTTAATAAGATTAGTAAGACTTTTACACTTTTCATTTTATTCATTTTTCAATGTGTTATTTTTATATTGCTCTGATATAACTCACTTACACTTTAAACCGGAATTTTTCAAAGCTGCATTCTATTTCATTTTCTGCTCTGAAAGATCTTCGCAGCAACTTCTACCGGATTACCCGAAGGAACGGTCGGATAAATATTATGACGGTTAGCCCATTTTATCTCCATACTGTAGAAGTCTATCGGTTTCAAATCCCGCTTTTCGGACAAAGCCGACTCACAGTCTTCAATAAACACTTCCCATCGGGGCTGGTACAGTCCACTCAACAAACCCGCCCATTCCTTACACGCATACTCATGCAGATTCGTCGTCGGATTAGTATCCGGTCCCCAGTAAGTTATCTGTGCCCTTGCATTTCGTTCTAAAAGATTCTTATCCGCAACCGTCTTTCCCAAGGCTCGGGCCTGTGCAATCCAGGTCCCCAGCATAAACTCTCTCCGGGTCGACAACAACTCTTCTTCCTGCCGTAAAACAGACAGAAATTTATCCGCACTAACTTTAAAGCCCTCCAAATCTTTTTGAGCAAAAGTATCCTGCATCTTTTTATAAAGAGCTCTCCCCCTGTTGGCTAAAACCTGATGACCGATGTCTACCAAATCATACTGGTAAGCATCAACATTTCCCAATTCATCCGAAGCTTCCATGAATTTCTTTAATGCAGCTTCTACCATTGCTGGCTCGTAATAAAACTCGGTGTTACCCCAACTCGACACGCTGGTGATATTCAATGAAGGACGTGCACAGATGACGGCCTCTACCGAGCCTTGCTGATCGGTCAGATTACTCTTGTAGACCGAATTTTGCAACAACGTCCAGGCTTCCTCCACTGATTGCGGAGCCCGACCATAGCGACTCTGCACATATCCGTGTAACCACTCCGACACATTAACCGGCTGATTCGTCCAGCCCATCTGATAATGCAAATCAAAATAAACCGGGTTATTCAACATCCCTTCCGGCATTGCCCCGATCCCAACCATGGTCTTCCCTGCAGAAGTTGATAAAGCCCGGGCCGGCTCAGTTGCTACCCTGTCCAGGCGACCGTACAATCCCGTTTTTTCTCCGAAATTCGATACCGAACACCATACCCAGTTGTGTTGTTCATAGCCATCCCTGATTTCCCAATTATTGGCTCCTTCTCCGAACAGGTCCAGCACTAAAGCCTCTTCTTTTTTCAATCCTTTTAACAATTCTTTCGACGGATTACCACTCCATCCCTGCAAGACCCATACGGCCTGAGGATTCTGCTTCTTCATTTCCGAATAAACAGCATGGGCCACTTCCTGTTCTGTAATTCCCTCACGGCGACCCCCTTCGTGAAATGGTTCTCCCCCATAAAAGCGAACCTCTCCGTAGAGTTTCTTCATCTCTTTATAATAAACGGCAGCCATTGCCTTAAACAATGAATCGCCCGGCATCAATATCGGTGGTCTGCGAAAATCTCCGGCCCAGGTTCCCTGCTCTATAATCCGTACTTTCGGATAATGATTCATCAACGAATACGGAACCATTCCGTAGAAGCCCTGAAGAACCGGTTCGATCTGCAACTCCCGCATCCGCTTCAGAATGAACTGCTCGGTCTTGCTCCGTTCGTCAACCATTGACAGCGACACCGGTCCGCCCCAGCCTTCGAGGTTACCCATCAGCCACCAGGCTTCAAAGGCCGGTCCCGGGATAAACGTTAAAGCCTCTTGCTGTGTGTATCCGAAATGTGTCAGGGTATTCAGCCATACCTTTTCCATTCCATTGGTCATCAGGGCCAGGTTGATCCCGTTCAGAGTCATCCAGTCCAATCCCCGTTCCCATTCTTTCGGTCCCCAGAACGACATGGAGTAATTCAGTGTACAATAATTCAAAAAATAACGGTAACGATACGGAGATACTTGTTTCACCGTGCCCTCAATCTCGGGCAAAGCAGATACCGGGGCAAGATTACTCCCGGTCAGCGAGTAAAAGCGGTGACAATATTTTTCCAGATACCAGTTGAAGCCCATTCCTCCGGCCGGAATGCCCGAGGCCGCAATTATCAGCTTCCCGTTTTGGGTACTTAACTCAAATACATCTTTCCCATTCTCCCGGGGTACCGGACGCAATACATACTTCCCGCTCATCCACGGACAAACACGATTAATAACCTGTCGTAACGGTGACAGGTTCTGTGCCTCCGAAATGTCTGCCAGTAAAAGCAGGACAATAAGTGACAGACCTATTCTTTTTAACACTCTCATATATTGGTTTATTGTGGTTTTACTTGATATTCTGATTTAATACCCGGACGATCTATTCCGGGTATTTTTGTAATAGCCATTTTATCTGCTCAACCGGATTTTTAAACTCAATAGATGAACTTTTCCATGGTTTTCGAATCCATTGTTCTTCCCAAACCTTCAGGCGGTCTTTATATCCCGAATCGACCGATGATTGATATTTCAGCCATCGCACCTTGTAGTAATCTTTAATCATTCCACTCCATGTCCTGACGGAATAATCGTTCACCTCTCCGCCCCACGTGGTCACCAACCGCTTGGCATTCGCCTCATAATAGTTTGCTTCCTGAGGATTATCACCCCATTTTCTTGCATAATTAACCCAACGATCCAGCCGATTCAACGGATGCGAAGCCATTAACCGGTCCATTTGATCAAGCAAATCCATCGCCCCCTTAAAAGAGACGGTATCCCTTGGATTCTTTTCGCAGGCAACAAGTTTTCGGTCAACGACCAGACTTAAATACTGCACCGCGAACTCAATGGCATCATTTTGATAAAGCCGGCTTGCCGAGCACTCCCCGCTGCAATCCAGAAATAGCTTCACTCCTTTAGTGAATTCAGGGGAACTATTAACCGTTTCCGCATAATCCTCCGAAGGACGGAATTGATATCTGTATCTCGGATGATCAGCAAATGAACCATAGCATGACTTTAAGAAAAGTTTCCAGGCCGAGAGCATTCGGGCAGAAGCACAACCATATCTGGCCCGGCAATAACCAGCCACCCAATCATTAATATCAATCGGTGAAGCAGACCAGCCCACATCACTCAATAGCTCATAAACGGCCTCGTTATTTTCAATACCTTCCGGGGCAAAACCAAATCCGGTGAGATTTTTCTTTCCTGCATAATTCAATGCTTCACAAGGCATTGAAGCATAAAGATCCAACCGTCCGTTTAAACCGACATCACCACCCATGTTCGGTATGAAAGAGTAAATCCACATCTTACCGAAAAAACCATGATACATCTTCCACGACGGGTCAATATTCCATTCCAGACGATTGTACTCATTAGCCAGATCCAGAATCATCAACTTATCATCCGGCACTTTTGAGCATAAAGCATTTAACCGCTCTGGGGTCCAGAATAACTTCCCGTTAAGTTTAAAACACGGAAAAGTCCATCCCTGCATCACCCAAACCGCATTGGGGTCACCCTCTTTTATCGATTGATAAACCGAGTTGCCAAACAATGATAATTCATTGAGAGCCTTGGTTGAATCAGCCGACAGAGGGACTTCCATCTCGTTAAAACTGTCCGCCAGATAAAATTTATTTTTACCGAACTCTTTTTCCCATTCCCGCACATAAAGAGACCCGATCTCACGAAATAACTTACTGTCCGGTGGAAGTATAGAAGCCTGGTATTTTTGTCCGAATCCATTCCATTTAAGCTGACGGAGAGCAATATCGGGATTAAGACGTTTAATCCCTTCCGGCACAAAACCGGCAAAGGCCGGAACAATCGGATGCATTCCCAATTCCTTCATCCGATTCACTATCCGATGCGTTAAGGCAACTTGCTTCTTCCAGTAAGAGTTCGGAATATTTCCGTCCCACCCGACAATATTCCCCATCTGATTCCATGGAAAATGAGCAGGACCTGTAAAGAAATGTGCAATCTCACCATCTGTCAACCCCATCTTTTTAAATACCCGATAAAGAATTGCCTCATGAGCCCCTTCGATGAGCGGCATATTGAGTCCATGAAGGGCCATCCAGTCAATCTCTTTCTCCCATCTCGGCCAATCCCAGTAAGCGGTGGTATATCCGTGAGTTACAATATTAAAGTAATAATGATACCGGTAAGGGCTCTGCACCTCATGCCTGTAATTCGGTAACTGCTCCGGAATATGGATACGACTACCCGACCAGCAAACAATCGATTGGCAGCCATTCTTCAGATAGTCGTAACAGCCACGACATAAAGCTTCGGTCGAATTACCCGTCACAACTACTTTACCGCGAACCGCTTCTACCTTGTAAGCACTGTTTCCTGCTAAAGAAGATTCGTATTTAAAAACAAAACGATCGGCATTTTTCTTCCCCAGCACTCTTAACAGCATTCTTTGTGCAGCCACTGGATTAACTAACGCTGAAGAATCAGACAATAAAACGGATGATTTCTGTGCATCTGTTTTAACCGGAAGCCCGATCAACAACAAGCATGACAACAGAATAAAGCCAAAGAATTTGAAACGTACCATGATTAATTTTCTTCTGGAATTAAAGTTATATCGATATACTTCTCTTTACCCACCTGTCTTTCCTCCCGTTGGTATCCGACCAGATAATACTGAAGCCAGTCTCCATCGTTCACCGTCAGGGTGTATTCCCCACGTTCGTTAGTCCGGGTTTCACCGACTTTCCCTTTAATTGAGATTACGACCCCTTTCAATAAATTAGCCTGTGCATCTTTTATAACTCCCCTAATCACAATCGCGTTAGAAGAAGTAGCCTGAGCTTTTCCTTCAGCTGAACGCTGTTCTTTAACAACACCTGTCTTTTTATTTCCTGTTGTTTTCTGTTGAGAAGTCCTACCCTTTAGTTTCTCTTTCCGCTCCACCACAAAGACCTGTTTAAACTTAATATTTTTCGAAGATGAGCCTATCTGTAGTTCAAAGTCACCCGGCTCAACAACCCTCTGATAATTCCGGTCATACAGATATAATTCACTCACCGGAACGCTCAGCGTTACCGTCTTCTTCTCTCCTTTGGCAAGACGGACCTTTTCAAAAGCTTTCAACTGCTTTACCGGGGTTTCTATTGAGCTGACCAGATCGCGGACATAAAGCTGAACAACTTCCTGACCGTCCCGGTCTCCGGTATTTTGAACATCAACCCTGACTGATACCGTATCTTTCACTGAACAGACTTTCTTTGGCAACTGAAAATCCGAATACTCAAAATGAGTATAACTCAAGCCATAGCCAAAAGGATACAATGCCTCCGGATTTGCAAACACATAATCCCTCCCTGGCTTATCCAGGCTTCCCTTTTGATTGTAATACCCCTTGTCGCTGGGCAGATAATTGTAATATACCGGGGTCTGGCCCGTACTCTGTGGAAAAGACACGGCCAGTCTTCCTGACGGGTTGACACTCCCGAACAGAATATCTGCAATCGAGTTTCCCCCTTCTTCTCCCGGATACCATTGTGCTATAATAGCCGGCACATGCTCTTTCTCCCACGATATAGCAAAAGGCTTTCCGGTGACCAATACAACCACAACAGGTGTCCCCGTATGATATACTTCTCTGATCAGATCTTCCTGAACTCCCGTCAGACTCAGATCAGACAAATCAAAGCCCTCCCCGCAGGTCGGAGCATTATAGGTTGCCCTTGACAACAATGCGCTTTGAGAACCCACAAAAACGACGGCCACTTCACTATTCTTTGCTGCCTCTACCGCTTCACCAAACTTACTTTTGTCCTGACTTGACAAATCACAACCCGGAGCATAGTTGATCGTTACTTTATCTCCCAACAGTTTCTTTATGCCTTCCAGCGGAGTCACGCCATTTCCCCCACGATTATTCTGGCCCCAGGTGTAATCGCCAAACTGGGCTACGTCGGCATTCGGCCCTATCACTGCAATTGATTTCAGATGATCGGCATTCAACGGTAAGATCGCATGTTCATTCTTCAATAAGACTGCACTCTCATCGGCCAGCTCTTTAGCTAATTTAACGGACAAAGGGGTATGCAAATGAGAACGGACGGCTGTTGTATCCGGCAACGGATCTTCAAACAACCCGGAAGCAATCTTGGCATACAGAATATGACTAACTGCCCGGTCAATATAACCGATATCTAATTTCTTTTCTTTAACCAATTGTCCCAGAGCCTCATAATCAGTCCCCCCGGCTTCCAAATCAACCCCTGCCTCTACAGCCTGCTGTGCTGCTTCTGAATCATTAGCCGCCGTATGATGAAAGTATTTCAACATTGATACCGAACCCCAGTCCGAATAGACATAGCCTTTAAACTTTAATTCATTGCGCAACAGTTCGGTCAACAGATATGGTGACGCGGCAACCGGTTCCCGGTCATACGAACTATAACAATTCATGATGGAGAGTGGATTTCCCTGTTTGATAACCTTCTCAAACGGCTGTAAATACAAATTCAGAAGTTCCCTTTTGCCTCCGGCTACCGATCCTAAGTTCAGTCCGCCTACCGGTGTCCCATGACCGATATAATGTTTGGGAGTACAGATTATTCCGTGAGCTCTCATTCCTTTCACATACGCCACTCCCATCTGCGAGACCAGATAAGGGTCTTCCCCGTAAGTCTCTTCGACTCTGCCCCAACGCAATTCTCTCGCCAGGTCAAGATCAGGAGCCAATACCTGTTTTACTCCAATCGCACGGATTTCCAAGGCTATGTTTTCTGCCATTTTCCGGATTAATGCAGGATTAAACGTACTGCCAAGGGCAATCGCCTGAGGATAAATGGTACAGCCATCCTGTACGGCACCGTGCAGGGCCTCCATGATCGGCAGAACAGGAATACCCAGTCGGGTGCGCTTATTCATGTACTGCTGGACACTCCGTATCGTCGTTGAATACTGTTCGGCAGAATAAGGAAAAGCCTCGATACACCCAAAGCTCTTTCCCTGTACAAAAGCAGATAAATTATTTAAGTTAAAATGCCCATTCACATCATAATTGCCTGAATGAATATGTCTCATCTGTGCAATTTTCTCTTCAAGGGTCATTCTTTTCAGAAGATCTTTGACCCGATCATTAACGGATGCCGACGGATTCTTATACAATGGAACTTTATTCTGGGCAAAGCCAACAGTCACGACAGCCAAAAACAAAAAGAATAATAATCGTTTCATAAGTTATAGTTAGGTTATCGATAGTTTGTCTTAAGACACTCTAAATTAGAAATAAAATGGAGGAGTATCTTTATAGATACTCCCCATTTTATACCCTACCAGCCAAACATCTGTTTCAAATTCTTATTTAGAACAATTTGTTCCTGAGGAATCGGCCTATAGTAATACTTTGGCTCAACAAATACCCGTTGTGTCAATTTATCGCGTGTAAACAACACATGACCATGATCCCCTTCCGACAAATAAATACTCTGCTCATTGCCCTCGCTGTCTTTGAGGTAGAAGAAGTTGAGGTTATCCTTAACATCCTGCGATAACCCATCAATCGGACCGGTTTTACCGAATGCTTCAAGAACAGCAACATCCGGAACGCCATCGCCTGTTACGTCAAAAGCCCCTAAAGCCGGTATATAGATACCCTGTTGTCCGTCCTCAAAGACTTTCCCCATTTTCCAACGCATCAAATCATCATATCTAAACCCCTCGCAGGCCAGTTCAATCCTTCTTTCCCGTCTGATTTCAAGAATTACCCCGCTGTTGGCACCAACAACATTCGGATAATAATTGACCAGAGCAGGGTCCGGATTTGAATTCGCACTTTCCATACTCAGATTTGGCATACTCACCCTGTCACGAATAGGCTTTATTGATAAATCAATATCTGCTTGAGTTAAATTACCCATTTCAGCTTTAGCCTCTGCATAATTAAGGAGGACTTCTGCAAATCTGAAGATCGGCAAATCAGTATAGTTTAAGCCCCATGAAGGCGAATACTTCGTATCGGTATTAAAGAATTTAATTTGCGAATATCCGCCCACCGTTAACTTCGGACAATAAGGTTTAGTTGCATTCAGACTCTTAAAACCAGGATAACAGATTGTTTCTCTCATTCGGGGATCTCTGTTTACCCAAGCTTCCATAAAAGTCTTTTTATCATTCCCGGGGATAGAAGTAAAAGGAGTTCCGTCTTTCATTAAATAGCTATCAGCCAAGCCACGGCTTAATCCCCATTCCCAATCCAATACCGTATGCACGCTATTGGATTTAGCCAAAGACTGATCATAGTCCGCGAATTGAATAATCTCCGGATTGGTTGACAGATCTCCGCTTGTAAACAAGGTATGATAGTCGAGTCCTTCCTTACCGGTATTGTATATGGAAAAATTTCCGCTATTCATGATTTGTTGGGAAGCCCATACACATTTTTCAAGGAATCGATCTCCGTCTTTCAGTCCCAGTTCTGTATGGTACTTTCTAAAAGTTCCTTCGTAAAGACAGAACCTTGACATTAAAGCCAAAGCCGACCACTTGCTCAATCTGGTTTTAGAGTTAGCCGGTTTTATGTTGTTTACCGCATATTCAAGATCTTGCATGATTGAATCTACAACCAGAGTTCTCGGATCCCTTGCTTTGTATAAAAGCTCGTCGTCATTTGTCTGCAAATCTTTAGAATACCAGGGCACATCGCCATAAGTTTTGATTTTATCAATATAAAACCATGCACGAAAAAAGCGGGCAATACCGATGTAATTTCTAACATTATCCTGATCTCCGCTTATATCGGATACCCGGGCAAGCATGAAATTTATTTTTCTCAGGTCACCCCAGTACCAACCACCGATGTTGTCTGCGCTAACCCCGCCTCTCACCAGGCGATCAACTTCCCCGTCTCCGGTATAGCATGATATATTATCCGAATTCAAATCGGCATATTGATATTCCAGTTGACTATATAAACCATTGGTATATAATTCAAGATCGGCTGCCGTCTTAAAGAATAGCCCTTCCGTGAGAGAGGTTGACGGGTCCCTTTGCAAAAAATCATTATTACATGCACTAAGACAACATGCAATGATTATTACTGATATACATAGCTTTAACTTCTTCATGATGTTCATAATTAGAAATTAAGATTCATACCAAACGAAAACGTATGCTGAAACGGGTATAGTTTTCCCCCTAAACCTTCAGGGTCAAGATTTGCCTTGATTTTAGAATAAGAGAACAAGTTTTCGCCACTGAAGTATATTCTCAATTTTTCGATTTTTAAGCTTTTCAACAAGCTGGCAGGCAACGTATAGCCCAGTGTCAGATTTTTCATACGGATATAAGCTGCGTTTTGCAGATACCTTGTTTGTGGCATACCCAATTCCGATTCATCTTCGGCGATATAAGCTTTCACGCGCGGGAAATAACCGTTCGGGTTACTGGGAGACCAATGATTCAGATTCAGTGTTTGTACATTCGTCCACGGTTGACAATAGATTCCCCAGAAATAGTGATTATTCGGATCAGGATACCAATCTCTTTTTCCTATCCCCTGGAAAAAAGTTCTGAGATCAAATCCCTTCCATGCCGCATTTAAGTCAATGCTGAAAGGATATCTTGATGAACTATTCCCAATCTTCACAAAATCGCCATGATCCTTTAGAGTCCACTGGCCCCGGTTAACCTTTCCGTCTTTGTTGATATCCTTAAATTTCAGGTCACCGACATCGAATAGATAAGATTGATCGTCCGAACCGACAGCCGTTTGATCAGCATGTGTTTTCAGTTCTTCCTTTGTCTGGAAGAAACCCTCCGTAACCAGTCCCCATATCGTTCCGAGCTCTTCTCCGTCATAATAATCGTAAAGAGACTTGTCCGGGTTATCGTATTTCGTTATAAAGGTCTTCGAATCGGCAAGGATAAAACGCACGCTCCAGTTAAAAGGCGAATTGCACAACATGAAATTATCTTTCCATTGCACACTCAGTTCCTCTCCCTGTGTTTTCAGATTACCCGCATTCATTTGTGGTTCGCCGGCACCTAAAACAGCCGGTAACGTTTTCCCTTTTACCAGCATTCCTTTCGTATACCGGTTGTAAACATCCAATAAGAAAAGGAGTCTGTTTTTAAAGAACTCCATATCAATACCGCCGTTAACCGTTGAAACTTTTTCCCATGTAAGCGATTTTGAGACCAGCGAAGGATCGTCTACGCATAGCGGATATTGACCGTCGAGAATCATTGACGACTGATAAGAGCTCATCTCGGGGATATAAGCATAGCTTCCCACGTTCTGATTTCCTAACGAACCGTAAGAGCCCCGAAACTTAAGAAAGTCCATTTTTGTAAAGTCCTTCACCCCATCCATAAATCCCTCGGACGATAACACCCAGGCTAAAGAAGCGGAAGGGAAAAAGCCGAAACGGTCATTTTTAGGAAACCGTGAAGAACCATCGAAACGGCCGTCCGCTTCGAAAATATATTTGTCATGATATCGGTAATTTACCCGATAAAAAGCCCCCCTTACCGACCAATCATCAATATCCTCTCCGATATTTTTATCTCCGGTAGCAAGATCTATTGAAGGGAATTGATTACTAACCAGACCTGACCGTAAAGCAGAAAAAGACTCTGCGATTTTATACTCCTGATTATAACCCAGCAAAGCCTGAATAAAATGCCCGCCCTTCAACTCTTTATGAAAATCAGTATAGACATTAAAGACGTTATACCTCAAATAATAAGCCCAGTCTTTTGCCCACGAAGGGTTTGAACCCACATATCCGATTGTTGATTCCGACGGTCCGGTTTTGTACATTACCGGAACATCGAATGCCTTGTAATACTGATTTTCCCTTCTAAACGTCGCATCTCCGTTTATCGACCAGCAATCTTTCAGCAACGACAGTTCGCCCGAGAAAGTAGTTTGAAATTCGTTATTCCAGGTGTCATCTCTCCCTCCGCTTTGTAACCGGCCTAATGCAGAAGCGCCGCTTTGAGTCCATGATCCGTCAGGGTTCTTAAGTACATCGAGCGAATTGGTCCGGTTAATATTGTGGAAGAAAGCAGCACCATCAAAATCCGGTTCATTATAATACCCGTAATCCAATGTGGTATTACTTCCGATTTTCAGCCACGGCAACAATAAGAAGTCTGCTTTTCCTCTTAGGTTATAGCGGTTATAGGTGTCATTTCCGTATCGGAACATTCCGTCTTGCCTAAAATACTCTGCCGATAAGAGATAACTACTCTTGTCATCCTTTTTAGAAATATTGACATTAGCATCGTAAGAAGGAGCTGTATTTTTATAAGCCTCATGAAGCCAGTTGGTACTTCCGTAGTAAGCCCATCGTTGAGAGTTTTGCGGATCAATAATCACTGCCGGGAGCGAAGGATCTTCCGACCGTTTTTTAGCATAAGCCCTTGCTTCCTCCGGATACAGATTATACAAGGGAGTTCCGGCATCGTGTTTATATTGCATTACGGTGTAAGGGTCCGTTACTATTTCCGGAACCTTTCCCAATGTTCTTATCGAATAGTTGACATTGGCCGAAACCGATAATTTATTGGATTTTGCTGACTTTGTCGTAATCAGCACCACCCCAAAAGCAGCTCTTGCGCCATAAATAGCAGAAGCTGCCGCATCTTTTAAAACAGATACCGATGCAATATCGTTGGGATTTATTCTCGATAACTCATAAGTATCCAAAGGAACATTATCAACAAGAATCAGCGGATCACCCCCATTTAACGAAGTAAATCCCCGGACATTAAAAGAAGGGACATCAATTGCCCGACCATTGTTAACCGTTATATTCAGGTTCGGGATTACTCCCTGTAAGCCATATCCGGTATTGATGATCGGACGATTTTCCAACACTTTTGATGATACCGATTCGACGGCACCCGAAAGGTTTACTCTTTTCTGGGAACCGTAACCTACAACGACCACCTCGTCAATATCCTTGGTATCGGGCAATAGCGAGACATTTATTTCCCGTTGTCCGTTAATCGCAATCAATTGATATTTCATTCCGACGAAGGAATATTGCAGTTGGCGAGCCGATTTCGGAAGCGTAATCTGATACTCCCCGTTGACATCAGTAATCACCCCAATCGGTGTGCCTTTAATAGATACAGAAACGCCGGGCAACGGGGAGCCGTCAGTTGCAGTAACCTTTCCTTTTACTACCACTTTCGATTGCTGCGATGCGACGAAACTCCCCGACTCCGGCTCTTTGAGTCCCTGTGTCGTTTTACTATTTGTAACCTGTTTTTGAACATCGGACGGAAAGATACTTCCGTTGCCGTAACCTGTTTTTGGAGAACCAACAGAAGCCCCTGCAAAGAGCAGAAAGGCAAGGGATAAGACCCCCGAAAGCCTCTGTGTGATCAAGATTCTTTGACTTCCCCGTAAAAGAAGTCCATTCTTACGATTTTTTTTCATAAGTTGCTTTTGAGTTTTTTGGTTTTTATAATCGCCTTATTTTCTGATAAGGCCTTGTAATTCCACCGAAACGGAGTATCCGTAAAATACTCTGATTCTGACTTAAAGCCGACCGGTACCGTAAATACCGGCCGGTATTTGTTTTTGGTTAGTTATGCCATAGGCATGTTTGTGGTTTTAACGATATAAGACCTTTGATTAATTTCATTGACAGACCCTGTCCATAGACTAAAGCCTAAAGACCACGACAGAGCCTACGGTTCTATATAATCGTTGATTCGAATGATCCTGAAGCGGATCACAAAGAGAAGACTAAATATGCAGGGACACACCCCTACCCAACTTCACACAATCTATCCCCACATAATCAGTAGGAAGATCAGTTACTAATAATCGAAGAAAGGGAGAACCTTTCCGGAGAGTTAACGAATCCCTTCAATGAAAGCAAAGGAATTTAATGTCTGTCCGAATCAAAGCACAGCCGTATACTGAAGTGCCCGACGGAAAACATTATTCTCCCTCATTCCGTTGTAATCGGAATGAAACCTAGAAAAAGACTATCAATAAAACCTGATTGTTGAGGAATCTTTCCGGTAAAATCAGGAATCAATGAATTATTCCCGACCGGAATTTTCGATGCAGCCCATTGAACAGTTGTTCGGCCTGCTTGCATTGTTGTGGATCGTTTTTCGTTTTTCATAGTCTATTTCGCAATAAGAAAATCAAATAAAAAGGGCCGTATACTTGCGAAATAGACCAACGCTGTGAAAACGATGAAATACCGGGTAAGCTCTCCTCACCCCTATACGGCCCATATCCTAAATAAGATATTTCAGATTGAGTTTTCACAATATGTAAGTCAATTTCGCATTACAAATATGCAACATTTTTCAAAACGATATTCAAAAAAGTGAATATGAAAAGCATTATTTTTTTATATTGTTACAAAAATAAACTTCCTGAAATTCCTTTAAAATCATTATATATGACTTATACAATTTGTGACATTGACGAATTTTTTGAATTTATTAATGAAGAAACAGCAAAAAACACAGAAGATTATCTATACCGAGGAGTTTGTTCTAATCGTTATAAATTAATTCCATCCATTGCAAGATGTAAATCAAACAAAGAAAGCACAATAACACTCCAAGATGAAAAAGTAATGTTCAATCTATTTAAACGGCGCATTTTGGGATACGACCCTCAATTAGAACGACTAAATGATTTGGAATTATTGGCATTTGCTCAACATCACGGACTCCCTACAAGATTAATGGACTGGACAAGAAACCCTCTTGTTGCAACCTACTTTGCAATACGCAACAAACCTAATACCTCCCAAGAGGGAGGTAAACCTTGCTTATATGTTTATCACAAGAAAAACAGGACAAAATTAGATCAAATTTTTAGTCCTTGGAAAAGTTCTTTCTTACATGGCAATCTTAAATTTTTTATTCCCCAATACACAACACCAAGAATTCGGGCACAGGCAGGACTCTTTTCTGTTCACTTTAACCCGAGTATCGACATAAGAGAAAAGCCAGAAATAAAAACTTATAAACTTAATTTGGATGTATATCAGCTAAGAAAAGCTCTTCACAAATTAGGAATAAATGAAGAAATTCTTTTCCCCGATGTTGATGGGTTATGTCAACAAATAAAGTGGCTAAGAACAAATTTCAAAGGATAGTGAAAATGACTGAATAAGCATTTGCTCAGCAAAGGCAAGCACAATCTTTATTAAACAGGTTTCTCCAGCAAAATGAAGCAGAGAATCAACAGTTACAAGATGATCCTGATCGTCAGGTTCAACAGAATGACTGGGATTTAGAGCTTTATAAGGAACAATTAGATCTTCTCCAAGAACTACAAAGCCCCGGAATATGTACCCTAACGGAGTTATGAAAGAAATAACCCTCCCTCGGGATTCTGTGCCTTCAGGAGGGAAAAGATTAATGATTGGTATTGAAGTTTAACGGAGCTTTATTTCCGGAACGCCCTGACTCAATAAAAGCAATTAAATCGCTCTCGAGGTAATAGCATTTACTTCCTATTTTACTGGCATGCAATAGCCCCTTGTCGCGATAGCTTGCGAGTGTGTTTTTACAACAACATAGAAAATCACAAGCCTGAGCCCGACTTAGCCAATGTCTTTGGGGAAATATCTCCAAAACCCCCAGAGATAACAATTTTTGCACCCGATCCTGAAAAGCCGTTAAGGTTTTCAACAATACTCTAACTCCCACGATTAGCTCGTGAGTTTCACTCGGTGATTTAATTTCTTTCATGATTATTAATTTAGTATTCCAAAATTATGGAAAATAGACTAATGCCTTATTCATTAAGTCCAAGAATATCCACTATCGAATAATAAAAAAACACAAACTCATAATTCATTAATTGTATCAAACTGAAAACAAACACAATACACTATTAAAATAAATTCATATCGCACATAAATTAACTTAACGAAACAATAATCCACTTAACGACCAACGATATCCCTGAAGTGTTAAATTACATGGGGGTGATGCAACAAACATTAAGAGCAACCGTTTATTGACTGACATACTGACAATTAAAAAGAGGACCTTATCGAAATTTCGATAAGGTCCTCTTTTTCTAATGTCTTTTTAAATTGCAAGTCACACTATGAGCCAATGGTAATTACCGTGTTCCCGCCAGGTATCTCATCACCAACCCATGCAAGAGTCCCATGTATAACATACTTGGATTATTCAGGCAAATAACGGAGGATTCTAAATATTAAAAAACACTATTTGTATTTGAATTACTTTATTAAATTTATGGATTGAATAATGAAACGCAGGATTTAAAGCTGTTTTAGAATAGATGCAGATTATAACCATAATGATTCCTTTTCAAATTCTCATCCATACAGAACTGTAAAATTTTAGTAACTAAAACTACTTACGAAAAGAAAAGTGCAAAATATTTGAAGATAAAAGCATGCAAATGCAAAATATATGCAATTAAAATATATTCTGTGTAGGTCTTCGTCATTAATTGAGTTAATTCATATCCACATTTTCATCTATCGTCGAAACTTCGCAAACCCGATAATCCCATTTACCTTTTCTTTGTTCATAAGAGAGCATCACCTTCCCTGCTATAAAATCGCCCGATGACAAATTGAATTTTGAGATTAAAGAAGGACTTATATAATAATCTGTTGCAAAGCCGAAATTTTTACCCTGTTTAATCATAACCTTCCCCGAAAAAGATTTAATAAGCAACTCCGGTTCTTCATCAGTTCTTTCAACTGTTAATGCCTTAGAAAATCCATCAAGGTGTTCATCATCTTTAAATCGAACCCAAAGAATCTCACCTACATTGACTGAGTCAATTAAACCGGAGTATCCGAAATAGCCAACACATTTTGACTCCGTCACAAAATTCAACACATGTTTTTCTTTATTTACGAAAGTCACCAAAATGAAAACCCTTTCTATATCATCAAACAGGAGTGTATCAGCCATCGGTGCGTTCGAATGATAGAAATCCAAATTATTTTTTAACCTGCTAGTCAGGGAATACCAATCCGAATTGCACCAGGTTAAAAGCGTAGCTGTAATATTCCATTCATTCTTTTTTCGTATTGACAAAATTTGTTCAATCTCTGTTTTAGCCTCTGGAAAATATTCCTTTTCGATTAATAAAAAAGCAAGTCTCTGCCTCACATTTATCATGAAAGAATTTTGAGCTCTACAGCACAAAGATTTGCATAAACAAGCGATCTTCAAATTTTCATCATCCAATGTATCAGCCAACACATCCCAAACCCAAAATTGTTCTTTGTGTTCCCGAACAAAAGGCAATAAAAACTTTCTGGCCTCACCATTTTTCCCTTTTGCAAGTAATATTTTAGATTTAAAATAAGGGAGATACGAATATTCCGGATGTGCGTTGATCATTTTTTCCAGTCTGGGAGAAAAATATGAATCAAAATGAATAGTAAGTTCCCGACTATAATTGTCCTTTTCCTCCAACAGACCAATAAGTTTTTTAGAGCAAGCGATATAAGCCTGCTCAACAATTGACATCATTGTTTTACCTGCTGTTGTTTTATCTCCAGTATAATCATCCACTTTAAAGCAATCCAAATTCCACCACAACACAAATTCTGGGTAATGATCCCACTCCTGATAGTTTTTATGAAACGCTTTGAAAAGAAAGCTATAAGCATCGGATGATTTCGTAAAATTGAAATTACAGATTAATTTAAAAATATCAGTTATAAAGTGAAAGTCACAATCTTTTTGCTTTTTGTAAGCAAAAATAAAAATTCCAATCTTGAATGCTACCTGATCAAAAATCATTGTTTCAGAAGCATCAAGGTTCAATGAAGATAATTCTTTTAAATATTTAACAAACAAGTCTTTATTCAGAGATTGGCTAACGTCTTTTAATAATGCAACTAAAACCCATGCTAAAGAATTTTTATTCCATTTATTATCAGGATAAGTAAGCAATTCTTCCTGAGCCATTGCATAAGCCTCCTGAAGTTTACCAGCATGGCGCAGTTCCTTAACTTCATTATATGACATAACAATACGATTTAGAATTCAATAATTATTTAATTTTTAATGCAAATAGTCAAACTTATAACCCAGTCTTAATCCTTGTTTTACTGGAACTTACTCACTGACTGTTCATCAAAATGGAAGGAGAATAATAAGAGGAGGTCTTAATCCTTGTTTTACTGGAACTTACTCACTGACAGAATCTTCGTAATGAGGAACAAAACACGTTCAAAAGTCTTAATCCTTGTTTTACTGGAACTTACTCACTGACTCCTCGGTGTTGTGTTGTTTACAATATTGTTTGTCTGTCTTAATCCTTGTTTTACTGGAACTTACTCACTGACTTTTCCGAGGAACTCCGGAAGAGTTTGTAAAACAATGTCTTAATCCTTGTTTTACTGGAACTTACTCACTGACTCAAGGACATTCAAGCTGATAAAATGAGGATTATCACAGTCTTAATCCTTGTTTTACTGGAACTTACTCACTGACTATTATGGATTGTTATTATTTGATGATTACAAAGAATGTCTTAATCCTTGTTTTACTGGAACTTACTCACTGACTTATTCATTTGTATTCTAACGAAAAGAAAGCACAAGTCTTAATCCTTGTTTTACTGGAACTTACTCACTGACAGCCGCAGGTAATCCCAACACTCCGATCGAAACGCGTCTTAATCCTTGTTTTACTGGAACTTACTCACTGACAGCCGCAGGTAATCCCAACACTCCGATCGAAACGCGTCTTAATCCTTGTTTTACTGGAACTTACTCACTGACTAGACATGAAACATGCAGGATGTTATTTATCTCTTGAAGTCTTAATCCTTGTTTTACTGGAACTTACTCACTGACTAACAGAAGATAGTTGCGTAGTCAAAGTAGATCAGAGTCTTAATCCTTGTTTTACTGGAACTTACTCACTGACAATGCGCTGTATTTACACAGAGACGTAGGTTCGAGGTCTTAATCCTTGTTTTACTGGAACTTACTCACTGACATTCGCCATACATTGTGGTTGCAATAATATAGGGGGGTCTTAATCCTTGTTTTACTGGAACTTACTCACTGACGATTGCAGTGATTGCATAGGTTGCAGTGATTGCATGTCTTAATCCTTGTTTTACTGGAACTTACTCACTGACCTCATATTATAAGGGCATATAGTTCTACTAAAAAAGGTCTTAATCCTTGTTTTACTGGAACTTACTCACTGACAGAGTTTGCTCCTCTGACGAAGAGGAGTATGCAAAGTCTTAATCCTTGTTTTACTGGAACTTACTCACTGACAGAGTTTGCTCCTCTGACGAAGAGGAGTATGCAAAGTCTTAATCCTTGTTTTACTGGAACTTACTCACTGACAGTTGCCGGGAAGCGTAAAGAATCTTTCGAGATTAGTCTTAATCCTTGTTTTACTGGAACTTACTCACTGACAAAAGCAATGGATTGGTTAAAAGATCATATATTCGTCTTAATCCTTGTTTTACTGGAACTTACTCACTGACAACTGTTTTCTGGTTGATAGTAACTATTGCATTAGTCTTAATCCTTGTTTTACTGGAACTTACTCACTGACTATTAAAAGAAATAAAAAAACAACAGAAAAGACTTGAGTCTTAATCCTTGTTTTACTGGAACTTACTCACTGACCGAAGAAAATTGAGGTATCTGACAAGGAAGTCACACGTCTTAATCCTTGTTTTACTGGAACTTACTCACTGACATCTTAGTGCAGATCAAATAGCAGAAAACGATTATGTCTTAATCCTTGTTTTACTGGAACTTACTCACTGACATCTATTATGGGAGCTCCTGTATTTTTGAATGAAGTCTTAATCCTTGTTTTACTGGAACTTACTCACTGACTCGTTCATACGAGGTGTATATTGCTTCGTATGAAGTCTTAATCCTTGTTTTACTGGAACTTACTCACTGACAATAGTTTGGACTCGATTGAGCCCAAGCGGCTAGTCTTAATCCTTGTTTTACTGGAACTTACTCACTGACGTCAACACTTGGTGGGTTCGGAAGTTTTGTATCAGAGTCTTAATCCTTGTTTTACTGGAACTTACTCACTGACGAACTTGATGGTAAGGGATATGGCGCATTCTCAACGTCTTAATCCTTGTTTTACTGGAACTTACTCACTGACTGTTTGGTATAATACCAATCTAACAGGGTATAACCGTCTTAATCCTTGTTTTACTGGAACTTACTCACTGACTTCTTTCAGACGGAATTAGTACTTACGTAAAGTACAGTCTTAATCCTTGTTTTACTGGAACTTACTCACTGACTTTAAATATTTTGATTAATGAATCTGCCAAAAGTGTCTTAATCCTTGTTTTACTGGAACTTACTCACTGACACAGTATCCGAAATCCTTGATGAAGTAGCCGCAAAGTCTTAATCCTTGTTTTACTGGAACTTACTCACTGACCCTTGATGAAGTAGCCGCAAAGGTAAAGTCTGAAGGTCTTAATCCTTGTTTTACTGGAACTTACTCACTGACTTTAGGAAGGTTCCAACAATATATTAATCCCAAAGTCTTAATCCTTGTTTTACTGGAACTTACTCACTGACTTAGCAGCATTAAATCCATTATTATCCGAAGAAGATGTCTTAATCCTTGTTTTACTGGAACTTACTCACTGACTTCTTTGATTCTAATGAATGGGAAAATCCATGGATTGTCTTAATCCTTGTTTTACTGGAACTTACTCACTGACTCTTGTTTTTATATTTATTTGATTAACAAATACATATCTCTTTGTTTTCCCTTCAAAACACTAAAACAAACGAAAAAACATGCTTTTTTAAAGGCCCGCAAAGGTACATGTTTTTTTAATTAATTATTCACCTAATTTTTTAACAATTTACAATATTTCAAAGAACGCTGTTTTTATCTAAAAAAACAATGTATTCCTATTCTTTAAAATCAAATCAACATCAATATTTTGCCCAATAATCTTCATCGCCTGAATTTCATCCGTTGAGACCGGAACCAACAAAATACTGTCATTATTATCATAACACTGCTGCACCTCATGCAAATCCTTCCGGATATCGTCATATACCTTTCTATCGGTATCCGCCAGAAAAATCGATTTCTGTACCCTCATACAACCCTTTTTCAAAAGATATTTTGAAATCAAGCTCCGAACCTTATTGTTTTCAATATCATACATTACAAAATAGATCATCTCTTTTGAATTTCCGCTATAATTTTCTACAATTCCTAAAATCCGTTTAATTCGTAAATTCAAGTTGTCAATCTCTCCATCATCCGTATTCGTACGATTAGGTGCCGGAGAACATTCGATCCCTGCACGATGCAAACGCCTTACTTTCTCAACAAACGTTAACTGTTTGACTATCGATTTACGTTTCCCTTTCACGATAGCAATAATTCACATATAATCTGGCAGGTCACTTCGTTTAACTCTGTATCCGTACCATTTTTCGGGGACTGAATAACAGAAAACCCTTTCTTACCATAAAAAACATTGATTTCTGCTTGTCGATGTTCTAAATGAAACTTAAACTTTTTCCCGTAATTAATATTTACCACCTCTTCTGTCTCAATTGCATAGGTTGCCCTAAGCTATAGCGAAACAAAAGACCGAACAAATACATATTACAACCTCTTTATTGCAAAATCCAATCTCTCACTATCAATCTTAAAATCCTGATTAATAACTATTACTACCTTGCTATTTTTCTCTATATCACAGTATCTGCCATTTATCTTTTTGTGAACCTCATTTTTTTTACCTTTTACACAAAATCGGATATAAAGGTATAGGTCATCCTTGTCATAAACTTCTCCTTTAAACTCCTTGTTTTTTTTTAAATCATCGTCATAATTAATTTGATCATCATGGAGCAATAACACCGTTCGTCTATTATCCTGTTTAACTTTTTTTAATCGTCCATATCCGACATTGGTCTTTGAGCCAATACCTAAAGTCTCAATAATCTGTTCAAAAAGTTGTTTCTTTTTCTCTGCTGTGATTTCTTTATATCTTCTACTCTTCTCCAATTTAAATCTGAATTCGAATTGAACATTGGGTAAAACTTTCAAAAATTTAATAGGAACAGGATTCGTAAATGGAGATAATTTAGAACATTCTCGATTAATATGCGGAGTTATGTAATCTGAGCTAAATAATTTTTCACCTTTAACAGGAACAGCATCAAAAAATATATCTCTTTCATACAAAGGAATATAGCATTTATCTTGTTCGTCATAGCCATCAAATATCTCTCGCTCTAACACATCAGGATCAATCTCTTCATTAATTTTAAGGTCTTCTTTTAAAACATTCTTTAACCACTCATCTTTTGCATTCGAATTCTTTCCAAGACTTTTTTGAGGAAAAACACTTCTAAGAATTCCTTTTATTGAAGATCCAGGAATAATAGGCATTCCAGTAGTATGATCGAAAAAGAAACCTATTTTAAATGATTCTCCATCGTTTCCATTATTTCCCTCTTTGTTTTTATTATGCTGATATCCCGACCCGATTAATAATCCAGGATATACAGTTTCCATACAAAAAGCCTGATTATTGGCTACGGCACATATAATAGAAAGCTTACTTTCACAGATTGTCTTATTTATCTCCTTAACATCTGCATTATCTGCAAAATATTTTTTATAAAATAACCAACCGACATTACTGTTAATGCTATTTTGCGTTTCCATCACTTACAATATTAGTATCATCAAACTGATATATCCTTATAACTAATTTAAGAGCCACTACCGCATAGGCAATTTGTTTCTGAAAAAGATGATCATTCCTCTTCTCTTTTATGATATCCGGAATTTTAATTTCATTCTTTTTGTTCACATTCACGTCTACATATATGTTACATATTAGATCTGCAATCTTTTTCTTATCTTCATCTGCACAGAAAGACAAAAAAGTGGCATAAACACCGATCTGCACAATACTGCCACCGAATGATGCAACGTATCCCTTGTATTTCGAAGAGATATTCCCATTTTCAAGAAAGATCCCTTTGCCTCTTTCTTTCAACGGTTTTAATGCTTCTAACTGTTTTAAAGCATCCAACTGTTTTAAAGCTGAATCAATATACTTATTATTTACTTTCATCTTTTGTAATATTAACTTCTTTGATAGAACAAAAACCATATCCGATACTTGCGTTCGCTCCAATTTGCACGGGAGTTTCATCTTTTTCTATTAAACACTTAAAATCAGTAAAATATTTATCTCCTTTCGGATACAAAACTGCAAATATGAATTTTGTTTTTCGGGGAAGAACCTGCTCATACCATAAATTGGTACTTTGTCCATTGTTAAGATTATTCCGGGCAATAACAGGAAGATGAAAGTCACTCACCAACTCCGCAAATTTTTCATCTTTAACAATCGCAAATTTCTCGCAATTATCAATAAAATCATTATAAGTTGAAATATCTTTTAAAACATATTTCGCTTTAAGATCTAATTCTTCTAAAATAGCTTCTCCTTCATCAGAAAACTGAATTGCATCCTCATTACCCAATGCATTTTTCAAATTATCCAAATTCACTTTCTTGTCTAATTTACACAAATAACTTACCAAGTTATCGATCAAGAAAGGACATGTCGATCTATAATAGAGCCTTTTGTCACTACGCACAGGAAAGGACAATAAATCAGCCTGTAAAAAACGATATTTCCCGGCTTTGAACTCCTCCTTTCCTTTCTCCTTATTCTCTTTTTTACCGTCTTTGCCGTTTTCATCAAGATCCTTTTTGTCTGTTCCAAAAACATCAGATAAAAAAGCACTCTTGTCTGGAAGATTGAGGTAATAACGAAAATATTCTCTTAATGCACCTTTTAAACTGGAGCTGTAAATGCAGGGAAATCCGGTAAGCGGATCACGTTGAACTAAGTTGTCAATTATGCCATAATTTTCCGATCCGCTTCCGACATGTAGATTTGACAAAGCAGTAATCGTAAATACCGCAACTTGATATTGATATTCAGGATTGAAATTTTCCATAACTATATGAATTTGTCAGTTTCTATTTTATATTGGTTATAACCTATTTTTCTAAATGCTTTAGCTCTATTAATAATTTCCTCTAGTGTTTTTAATCTTGCTGCATCAGTATAGAATACGGAACCTCTTTTTAACAGATAAAAAGCATCTGATTGCTCTAATCCGCTTCTATCTTTATTTATCAAATTTCTGGCATAATAATTTTGTGTCTTATCTACTTTGGCTTGCAAATTTCTAAAGCGAATTGTCTCTGCATTTGTAAATAGAACATTATCGTAAAAAGATTCCTCTTCCTCTACATAAGTATCACTGAGGAGCAAAACTTTATATACAGTAGCAAGTTGAACATCAACTTTTTTCTCTTCCAAAATTTTCTCAGCCGACAGCTGAAAAACAGAACGCTCTCCTCCCAAGAAAACAAATCTTCGATTTGTGTCGAATGAATCATCTTTCCATGTGACATTGAAACAAAAACTCCATTGAGAATTCAGCTTTCTGTGAAATGAATTATTCTCCGAGCTTATTCCTTCTATTTTGATTTCTTCTGTTTCAGTCATATCTCTGAAGAACTGCTTGTAATAAGCCTCTTCAAATGTTCCACCGCCCCATTTCTTTTGTATTCCAACACGCCCGGAAGATTGCACTACCGATTCTAAAAGCACACCTGATTTAGACTCATCTATACCATCCTTTGAAACGAAGCTTAAATCAGCAGATGTCTTCACCAACAAAGGAACGAACTCATCTTTTGAAGTCCAATCATCTAAAGGATCCTTCTTTCCATCCTGGATTTTTAAACTTATCAGGAATGCATCTGAAGAGGTCTTATTGGTATGTACCCAGCCTTCTCTTTTTAAAAGGCCTATAGACTTTCTTTCCTTCTCCTTCTCCTTCTCCTTCTCTTCCTCAATAAACTCCTTGTCTCGTAAAATATATTCATCTCCATCACGACACAATTGAACCGGAGAAATATCTTCGATCATTCCGTAGTCCATATTCCCGGGATTAAAACTATCAGGACCAATCAATCTTTTGGCTTCGTCCTTGTGCTCCTTAATTGGCAGCAAGTTGTGCTGCAATAATATTTGATAACGCAACATTCCTAAAATAGCGGTCTGCTGCGGATAAAAAGCTGACTGTAAATAGTAATTCTTCTTATTCCCTAATTCTGAAACTTTTTCTATTCCAAAGAAATAAGGCGTAACTGGTTTTAGTGTTATTCTATATTTTGTCATAGCGATTCCTTTTCTTTACTATTCAAAAAATGGACAAATCTTAATGCTCCATAAAGTAGATTCATGACTTTTGCCTGCATCTCCAACGTGTTTTCATCTGTATCGCCATCTTTCCATTGATATGTTCCGCTGATTGCCAATACAAATTTCTTTATAGCATCGAAGAATGGCTGTGTCTTGTCATAATTCTCATTAAAATTGTTTTTGAAGAAATTATCCAATTGATCACTGTTTCTACATATAGACCAAAATATTTTTTTCTGTGAATCAAGCTTGTAAGTCAGACTATTAATGAAATTAGCATCCACACCCGTATTTATTCGAACCAATTTGTTGAATTCAGCAAATAGGTTCTGTCCTTTCTGAATTTCAAATTCAACATCATGTCCACTGGCCATTTGCAATGAAACAGCAATTGTATTCTTCCCTTTTACCTTTTTGGCTTTCTTAAAAAGAAGATCATGTGCTTTGTTCCTTGATTCATAAACAGGAAATTTTCGGTAAGCAATAGAAATGCCATAAGATAAAGAGGGCTTCTCTTTTTCATCTTTAAACAAATCAATCGCCCCAAACGCCGAATCAATCGTATTAATCAAATCAAAAATTGTTTGTCGTTCATTATTACTTTTAAGAATAGAAACAACCGGAGCAAAAAAGAACAAATCATCACCCCCCATGTAAACAGGAATTCCACCATAGTCATTAATACGCTCAGCCGCATTTACCGAGAATAATGAAAGTTGACCGCTAAAATCTTTTAATAAAGTGTACTCTGATTTGTTACTGTTTTTTTCTTTTAATGATTTAATTGTCCTTCCGATATTGTCCCCATCTGCATGGACAATTGCCATATAATTATGATATTTTTTAATATCATCCTTAAATTCGCGCCGCAATGAATTTAATGCTTCTTCTTCTGAATTATCGTTATCGTTTTTAGGTACAAACCAAGCCTCTGAAATACTATTTTGATTCAGCTTTTTAAATTTTTCGTATTTTTTGCTATCAATTCGTTCTAATTCCGTCGTAGAAATTTCAACTACCGTCGGAATGCGTGCATCTTTTCTTTTCCCAAAACCATCTTCAAATAAAAAAGAATCATTAACAAAATCAGTAAATAAGCGTAAAGGAGAAACCTTCAGTTTAAATTTTCGTTCTGTAACACTTTTTTTGTCGTCTTTTTCTCTTACAGTTATCTCAGTTTCTGGAAATGATTCACAAGGAAGCAATCTCGGCGTTAGTTCTAATGCGTCTAAATATTTATAAAGCGTCTCAGATATATTCTCTTTGTCACCTAACTCTATTCCGAAATAATAAATACGAAAATACTTATGCAGATAGTCGCTAATCTCTTCACTACTAAAAGAGAGATGATAGGTGAGTTTCTTCTCATTTTTCCCCTTCTCTACCAGAGAATTGAAGATATTCCTTGCAAATTCTGCGATTATATTATCAACAGCTTCTTCAATCTGAGAAGCAATATTATCTTGCTCATAAGTCCCGATTATCCGATCCGGATATATTCCTGCGCCGAACCTTTCTCCTTTATCAACCTTACTACAATTGGGAATAACAATATTTACTATTCCCTTATGATTATCTATCTCCTCAATGATTTTTTTTATTAAATAGGAAAACATATAACTTGAAGCCCACATTTCCCGCGTCGTTCTGGCACTTGAAATCGTGTCATCAATCGGACCTATTGTAAGTGCGAAATATTTACTCATTTTTTTGAATTGTTTTTTAATCCCTCAAAAATTTGTTTAATGTTTTCCGTATCTTTATTTCTTGTGCTTATTAACGAAGTTATAGAGAAATCAGCTCCAATTAAGAAGTCGAAATAATCTCGCAGAGAAAATGCACTGGGAGTGTTAAGATTAAAGCTATCGGATTTGTTTTCAATCTTAAATGATTTGTTTAAAAATTCTTGAGGAATGTCACTAAGTAAAATAAATACCCTATAAAGATTTTTTTCTTTTAACTGAATTGGTTTATAGGTAATAGGACTTTTAAATCTTTGGATATCTTCATTACTTGTTAATACTTTCATGTATTTGTGGTACTTCCCCCAATTAGAATTAGTTGCAAGTCCAAGTAGATCCCGTACTAAATATCTTTCTTTTCCCTCTGTTTTCTCTACATTAAGTAAAAAATGTTCCTTAATGGTTTTCTTATCCCATTGAATGTTTTTTCTATTAAAATATTCATATAGCGATGATTTTACATAACCCTGTCTCTGATTATAACCACTTCTAATTACTCGGTGAAATAGACTAATGTTTTTAAACAAATAAGACCATTGATCTTCTATTTTTTCATTTTCTTTTATTGGCACATCGAAGTAGTAATTAGTAATTTTGCCTGAAACCAAATCATTTTTCATTGATTCATTTGGATGTTCAACCGTAAAAGAGCCAAATCCTTTACTTTGACGAGTCCCAAAATTCTGAGTGCAAAAGAAATCAACCAAAACATTAAAGTCATTATTATTTAAGTATTTAATAATTCCTTCATTAAAAGAAAAAATGTTTACATCAATCAAACTGTTATCAAAGACAAAACGATACTCTTTTTCGTTAGATATATTTCCAAAGAAACACGGGTTTTTATTAATTACATATTTCTTGCTATTCGAAGTTATACTCATCTTGTAGTCCAATGCAACATGCTCATTGTTGCCTTTTCCAACCAGCCAATTTTTCCATTTCTGTTTGAATTTATTCCGGGCATCCTGCGCATAGGAAAAGCTAACTCCGTTTTCTTTTAAACATTTTTCAATGATAAACTGATCCAGTTTAGGCTTCACCTCTGTAGCCCTTAAAGTTGCTCCTTCCTGATCCCACTGAAAATGAATCAACGGAGTATGTTGCTGCAACTTAAATTCAATATGATATTTATCAGTCATGATTTTGTTTCTGTTTTCGGATTATCTATTTTATTGTAGTTTTCAATCAAATTTTTAAATATTTCAATATCAACACCATGTACTATATTATCAAATAC
Source organism: Prolixibacteraceae bacterium (assembly GCA_963692465.1). Taxonomy (GTDB): domain Bacteria; phylum Bacteroidota; class Bacteroidia; order Bacteroidales; family Prolixibacteraceae; genus JAUZOB01. The sequence goes on along the minus strand of OY829943.1, from coordinate 3,403,393 downwards.
ATCAGCTCGCTTCTTCAAATCAGGTGATTCTTTTATCAACTTCTCTTTTTTCAAATTTTCCTTTATCTCTTTTTTCGTGTCTGTTTTTGAAACTTCAATCATTTTAAAAAAATCATCATATCTCTCACGCTTCTCTTCTTTTTTTAAACGAGACAACATTTCCTCATGCATTTGTTGGTTACGCAAGTTTACAGCCTCTTCCTTTTTTAGCTTATATTTGAGCTTCAAATTGTACTTATAACTACAATGGAAAAGATATAGAGAGTAAAAAATCAAACAGAATAATCCAATGAGGAAAACCAAGTCGATTATCAACTGATACATTGACATTAAATCAGAAACTCCCTTCTTAAATATAAAATTGAAGGTCCAACTCCATTGTAGAAAAAGGATAATAAAAACACCCAAGGGGACTGCTATAATCAAACCTCTCCGAACTATTTTATACTCACATTTTGTTTCACTCATAACTAATCTATTTACAATACATTGAATACCATATAAAACCAATAAGAATCATCGTTCCCACGCAAGTTCCTACAATGAGACACAGTCGTCGACAATCAATTGATTCCTTATTTTTCTTCCGATTAGCCCTATAGAACCACAAAATACTTGCACACGCAGCCCAAAGTGGCAACAACAAAATAATCCACTTAGAGAAAGAATACCGGTTCGTTCCCGAAAACATATCCATTCCGAAAAAGCCAGTAATAAAGGAAGGCAAAATGAAAATAGCTCCAATTATTGTTATTAGTTCAATGTTGTTATTCTGGCGTTGTTGCTGAAGTAATGCAGAAAAATTATTGAGTTCCTGTATTTCTTGATCTAAATCTTTAACCTGTTCACCGATTCGCATGTGTTTCTGCATCATATCATACATCTCTATTCCCTGTTCCTGTGCTGTTACTTCCCTGAAATAGATTCGGTTGATAAACTTTAAATATTGCTGATAAAGATTGCTTACCCGCTCCGACAATTGAAGTTTCCGCTTTGCATTCATTGCCGAAATACCGGCAACTTCATCAGAGAAGCGAATAACACACGCCCGCTGAACCAAACACAACTCACAGAGCCTGTAATACATAGTCTGCATGTGATTGACAATGTACTCCGCATGGTTAATCCTAAGTGTTTCCAAATCACTGGTAAGACAGACAAATGAATAGCGGTTTATTCCATAAAGAGTCCCATAATTACTCCATCGTAGATATGAATGATCTTCGGTTAATTCAAACTGCATCTCCGAATTTTGACATGTCATTGATGACTCGTCATTGAACATATACTTATACCACCAATTCAAATAGTCCGGAATTTCATCATTCTGTTTATCTGTATCATAAATGCTTTTCCGAATTTCTTTCGGCTGCTTGTTAAAGGCTTTAAGTTGATCCGATAATTCGTTATTGCCATACCAGCAAATAACAAACATCCGATCGTCTAATAATGGGGACAAATAAATATTTTTCTCTTTGTTTTTATAATCCGACTTGTTAACCGTAAATGGTATTCCATTAAAGATATATTTGAAGAATTCCGGTAACTGAAATGGGTTCTTCTTAAAGTTATCTGCATTACAATATCTACCAAAATCTTCATGCGATTCCTCGGATATGACCGTAAAATCAAGTGCTAATTCATTGGTTTGAATGGTTTTTAAACCCTTTCCAAAATCAGCATATTCATATTTCGACTGTGATACAATCAAATCACCGTCAATACCAAAAAATGGAGGATAAATACGCCGACCGGCTTGATTAATCCTTAATATATCATCAGGAGATTTTTGATCGTCAGAACGATTGAGTAAGTGAAAAGACAATATGCCTACCCCTGTTGAATATAGATGAACAATAATGGAATCAATCAATAGGGAATACTCCTTATACCCCCCGGTAAAGTCTGTGCTGACTTTAAACTTATAGGTATATTGCCCTGCCGGAATCTTGTACTGAAAATGAATAATAGTCTGATTCTCAGGAATTTCATTTTTTTCGTCAAACAATACCTCCCGAACCATTCCGTAGAAGTAGTTGTACTCATTGTATTTTAAAACAGTATCTATCTTGTATGGGGTTCTTTCCCAATTTTTTGTCTTCTCAAAGTACCGACACAATTCACACAATTGGGTTCGCTCTTCAAGTGTCTTTTCTTTCATCTCTTTCCCAACAAAATACCATTGAAATGGAAACAGAAATGCATGACTGCTATATAACTTATCTTTCATTACTTAAATTTCTGTTTGTATTCAAAACGGATAAGATATTCTCTTTCATCAATCTATGTCGCAACAAAATAACCTTTTGCAATTCCCCAAAAACCATATTATCCCTCCCCTGTAAATAGTCAATAATCTTTTTGATTTCAAGCATTTGAAGATCATAACCTTCAAATAGGAAATAACACCGGATACTGTTCATCAACGATCAATTTAAATCAGAATACTGTTCTTCGTTTTTATTTTCTTCTTTCTCTTTCATGTGCCTGATTGCTCCAAAGCCTAAACTGGCACCTTTGCCCAGCGATATATAATCAGGCAATGACACATTCGTTCTGAATTCCAGATCAAAAGCACTTAAAAGAGTTCCCTTGTATCTTTTAACATTTTCTCTTTTTACCTTCAAAATCTTCACTACAACCGGTTGCTCAAAAAAGTAATTCAACCCTTTCGCTAACGACAAGATATTCCCCGTCAGAACCCGTTCCAACAACAGGCACCGTTCTTCCAACGTCTCGCTTTTCTGATACAGTGAGTAGTTATTTTCGTTCAGTCCCAACCAATTCTGCATGGAATAATAAAAATCCGTATTCCATATCCCGATAGTCCACTGACGGGCATGCAAATCCTCAAGCACAAAAGTTACCGGTTCCCCGTCAATTCGTGCTTCTAACTGTTTGTTTGCAAACAATGCAGGAATCTCGTCTGTTCCCTCATCAATACTGATAACAGACGCTTTCCGGTTGATCAACTTATATTGAATCAATGGATATTGATAACGAAGATGTTCATCATCAATGTGATTATGGAACAAGACATGATCTCCCCCTGAAAGATTAATAATCGCCCCCCGAAACTGAGGCAACTTATCAAATGGCAAGATCAGATCAAATGATACTGATAATATTCTAATTTTTTTCATAACTCAATAAAACCGTTTCGACACCCGATACCCCTATTCAGTGCCGTCCTATCTCTAATACTTATTGGTCCTATGAGTCTTCATTGTTTCTTCGAAAGGTAAAAACTATTAATCCATATTGTTCTCTAATCAACAGAAATATTAAAAAATATTCTATTGTAACTAAAATTTCACAACCCTGGAATTGCAAACTTATTTCGGACATAAAGTCAAGCAGCGAAGTTTAGATTAGAAATTGAAGTTGCTAATCTTAGTTTTAACCCTTGTTTTAATGGAACTTACTCACTGACAAGATTGTAAAATGGCAACTCTCCGAGGATCAGTTGTCTTAATCCTTGTTCTACTGGAACTTACTCACTGACACAGATGGTAAATCGCATTGCTAAAATGAGGCACGCGTCTTAATCCTTGTTTTACTGGAACTTACTCACTGACTTAGAAGAAAAAATTGAAAACTACATCGTCTTAAGAGTCTTAATCCTTGTTCTACTGGAACTTACTCACTGACACCGGAATAGGAAACTTACGGTATTACTGTTGTCCGTCTTAATCCTTGTTCTACTGGAACTTACTCACTGACTTACTTGCTTTGTCGCAATGATAGCAGTATTCGTTTTGTCTTAATCCTTGTTCTACTGGAACTTACTCACTGACTATCGGATAACGATCTGAAAGAAGAAATAAGTCAAAGTCTTAATCCTTGTTCTACTGGAACTTACTCACTGACTGAGACACTTTAAATTTATGACATCTGAGATGTCGGTGTCTTAATCCTTGTTCTACTGGAACTTACTCACTGACTGTTGAAACATTTATGGTTCCCGTTTATTATTTGAGTCTTAATCCTTGTTCTACTGGAACTTACTCACTGACTGAAAAAATTATTCACAAAAGAAGACCTTAATAGGTGTCTTAATCCTTGTTCTACTGGAACTTACTCACTGACGGAAACCGAATATTCCAATGTCTTCTTTTTTCATTGTCTTAATCCTTGTTCTACTGGAACTTACTCACTGACTCTTGTTTTTATATTTATTTGATTAACAAATACATATCTCTTTTTTTTCCTTTAACGCACCCAAATAAACGAAAAAACACGCTTTTTTAACGGCCCGCAAAGGTACATGTTTTTTAATTATTATTTACCTAATTTTTAACAACTTGCAATATTTCAAAGAACAATACAGATAGGACCACATATTCTATAAAACAACGCACCTTAAGAAGTTAAAATTTAACTTTCTCAGGAGTTACCTTCCTTTTTACAAAAAAGTTTAGGTCTCTGAAAATCTCTCAAAAAATGATCCTTTAAATTTATATATCTAATTACACTAGTGTCTACTAAATTTTTCGTTTTGTCTTTATAATTATTTCATATTTAACAAGATACAGCAATAAGACCAACATCTACATTTGATTTTGTATATTGCCCGAAGCAAAGCTTCAAAGCAATATGAACACCGGATCTTATGTATTTACACAACTCATCAAGCTTCTGCCAAAGGAAGCCTTTGATTGGATAGTCAAACAGTATGACGGAGACAAGTATGTCAAACACTTTACCTGCTGGAACCAGCTGCTTGTCATGATGTTTGGCCAACTGTACGGCTGCGAAAGACTCAGAGAACTCGTCAGTGTGATATCTGCTCATTCCAAGAAGGCCTATCATCTTGGATTTGGCAAAAAGGAGATAAAACTGGCGAACCTTGCTAAGGCAAACGCTAACAGGGATTATCGCATATTTGAGGCGTTTGCCAAGAAACTCATCGAGATTGCACAAAATAAACGGATTGATGCACCATTTGAGCTTAACGGGAAGTTTTATGCTTTTGATTCCACGACAATTGACCTTTGCCTCAGTCTTTTCTGGTGGGCAAAGTTCCGCAGCACAAAAAGCGGAATTAAGGCTCATACGCTTTTTGATGTCGTTACACAAATTCCGGCATACATTAATATCACCAATGCCAACGTTCACGACACTCAGGCAATGGATGAGATCCCGTACGAAACCAATGCATATTACATCTTCGACAGAGGCTATTTTGATTTGGCTAGACTGTATAAAATCAACATCATCGACTCTTACTTTATTATCCGTCAGAAAGGAAGACTTCAGTATAAAATCGTTGACGGGGAAGACCTTGCCGAAGGTGTTGACGGAGTCGTCAACGATCAGACTATCGAACTTACCGGATACCAGTCCATGAAGAAATATCCTGGCAGACTTCGCAGAATCATATACTACTCCAAGGAACTCAAACGTACGTTTATATATATTACTAATGCGTTCTATATTAGTGCAAAGGATATTGCAATGCTTTACAAAAAACGTTGGCAGGTGGAATTGTTTTTCAAATGGATCAAGCAGCATTTGTACATCAAATCCTTTTGGGGTAACTCTGAAAATGCTGTCAGGATACAGATTTACTGTGCTATATCTGCTTACTGCCTTGTTGCTGTCGCCGAACATGACTGCCGTCTCAATAGGAGCATGTTCGATGTACTCCGCATCTTGCGAGGCTCTCTCATTGACAGAACGCCTATCAGAGAACTGTTCGAAAGACCGGTCGATGAAGGATCTGAAATATATGATAATCGCTACTTTCAACTTAGCTTTAATTTTTAGTAGACACTAGTGATCTAATTAATATAATACAAATCACAAATGAAGTAATTTGTATCACGGTAGTTAGAATCGGATCAGCAATGAACAGAGAGCTTTTCCGTTGCCCGGCCAAGGTGTATGTGTATACTTATTTTAGTAAAGCTCACCTTCCTTCTTTCTTCGGTATTGGCGCAGAATTGGTCCGGAATTGCTTCTCCTTTTATAGGTGGTTCGTAGGGGGTTCGTAGGTGCTCTATAGGTGCTCTACACCTAAAAACCACCTTTGAACTATTTCTACGCTCTTCCTTTGCTACGTTCCGACAACAAAGCACCAACAAACAAATATGATTTGATCACTAATCATTGGTTGAAATTGCAAACTTATTTTGGACAACGAGTTAATTAGCAATACTTAATAGAGAGTTATTCAGGGTGGGAAAGCCATCATTGACTTAAGAGGGCATTCTTCATTTCAGAATCCCGCTTACCTTTCTATTGAAATGATCGGATCGGCCATAGGTGTGAGACCAATCTGTAGAAAGTGTGCACGATCCGGTCCGGGATAGCAGATGAATTCCCCCTAAGCTATAACGTAAGGTTATGACTCATAACAATTCACCATACAAAACCTGCTTACTTAATGCCTAAATTTGTACAATCACAATCAAAAACAGATAGAACATGAATTACTTAACAAACAAAAAACTGACAATTGCCGGTGCTGCAGGAATGATTGGTTCCAACATGGCGCAAACCGCCCTAATGATGAAACTCACTCCAAACGTATGCCTCTATGACCCTTTTGCCCCGGCGTTAGAAGGCGTTGCAGAAGAATTGAAACAATGTGGTTTCAATGGCGCAAACATCACCTTTACCGACAAGATCAAAGAGGCTTTTACCGGTGCAGAATACATTGTTTCGTCTGGCGGCGCACCTCGTAAAGCTGGTATGACCCGGGAAGATCTGTTAAAAGGAAATGCCGGGATCGCAGCTCAACTGGGAAAAGATATCCGAAACTACTGTCCCGATGTGAAACATGTCGTTATTGTATTCAACCCTGCCGATATAACGGGTTTAATTACCCTACTCTATTCGGGACTCAAACCATCACAGGTTTCTACTCTGGCTGCTCTCGATAGTACTCGCCTGCAAAACGAACTGGCTAAAGCCTTACAGATTGCACCTTCGGCTATACAGAATTGTCGCACCTATGGCGGTCATGGAGAACAAATGGCTGTGTTTGCCTCTACTGCAACCGTCAACGGACAACCGCTAACCTCTCTGATTGGAACAGATAAACTGCCTTTGGATGAGTGGAATGCAGTTAAACAGAGAGTTATTCAGGGTGGAAAAGCCATCATTGACTTAAGAGGACGTTCTTCATTTCAGAGTCCCGCTTACCTTTCTATTGAAATGATCAGATCGGCCATGGGAGGAGAACTGTTTGGCTGGCCAGCTGGGGTGTATGTCTCCACTCCTGAGTTCGATCATATCATGATTGTTATGAATCTTCTTATGTTGTCCTGATCCCCCGATTTAATTAGACTCAATTTGTTTTTCAAATCCGGTCCTTCTATTTCGGGGATTAAGACAATCAAACATGGAGGCATTCTTCTATTGGTATATGATTTTAATGGCTCGAAATACAAACACTGTTTGATGAGTTCTGGGAATAGAAATAAATTAAACTTTGCTGCTTAACTTTGTGTCCGAAATAAGTTTGCAATTCCATTTGCCCTTTTACTTTTTCAGTGATTTTTGTAATATTCTTCCCTTTTCCGTTAATCTGTATCGTTGCATTGGATGATTAGGAGTATTAGGATAAATCATCTGACTGGTCTCAAATATAGACTATTTATTTCATTAACTTATCAATCAAGACTTTCTTCACCACCTCATATCCTTCAATGGGATTGAAGTCCATATCCGGACGGATCAAGATTTTAGTATCTTCTAAGAAATCCGGATCTGTCATCTTCTCTTCCATATTGGCAATGAATTGTTTGTATGAAGGTGGTTGCTGGACTACAAAACTCATATATCGGTGATAACAACGCATGATTTCATCGGGATTAACGTCTGCATGTGTTAACGCTTCATACAAATCAAACAAGTCTCTTCCTTTTTTACGTTGGTATAATGCTCTTAATTTTGTTCCGAGCAACTCATTCAATGGATAGGTCGTAATTTGACATTTTCCTGAAAACCAACTGTTTTCAACGGAAAATGGAACCTTTACCAATCCCAATTCATTAAAGTGTTCAAAGCAGTTTATTTCTAATTTCAGTCGAATTGGAACTGTCGGGGGAATTTCCGACTCCATGCGGAAAAGCATCGTGTTGTTATATCGTTTCTGTTTTGTCACACGGTCGGGTAGAAAATCCAATACTTCACCCAATCTGTACATAATCGGTTTTATCACTCCCGAATTGATTTGTACCAAATCAATGTCCTCGCTATATCTAGGCTGCGGAGACAGATACAACTTGTGCAAAGCTGTACCGCCACGAAATGCCAATTGTGAGGCAAGGAACTCATCACTGAAAATAGCTACCAATGCACGGGAAATAATCAAGTCTTGTTCAACTTGTGCATTGTCAGTCCACAGAACTTGCTGGTTCCATTGGGTTATCGAACCTCTGTTTATCATATGTCATCTATTTCTATAGTTGCATTTACATTAATCTTCCATCGGTCGTTCTTATCAGTCAATAGTTCTTTATGTCGTATGCTAAGAAGAACAAATCTAATAGTTTTCGTATAAGTGCGTAACTGTTCATAAAGGTTGTTAGCCTGTGCTTTCTCTTGCAGCACTTCATCCAATATATACCCCAATCGCTGTATGGTTGGAATGGAAGTGATAGCAAAGAGTTTCTCTACGTCCTTAGAGAAATCTGTTTGCTCGGCTAACTCTTCCAGTACAGTAGCTGCACGAGACAGTCCACCTATATATTGCTCGTATTGTACCAAATCAATAGCTGTCAATTCCGCATTGGAGTAATATACAATGTCTGTTTCTGAATTTTTTGAGAGTAATAAGTTTTGAGGAACCTCTCTTCGATAGCTCCAAATGAGCAGATTATTCTTTGAAGTCGAAACCGTAGTTTTCGGGAATATAGTCGTGATTGAAAATTTCTGGGGGCGTTGATGTGCAGCACCCAAGAGTTCTGCTGCGCTAAGCAAACTTATATAATAGGGTTTGTGAAGATATGCCATCAACTGATTCACATAATAGATGGGTGGGATAATACCTTTTGCCGCATAGTGTGGAGGCATTATCACATAAAAACCCCTATAAACAGGCTGAATTATTTTCTGAGAAGAAAGTCTGAAGAGTTCATTGCTTATTATTTGTTCAGGCATACCATTAAACCCCTTTCTCACGTCTTCCAACGAAAAAGTGGGATACCCGTTAATCTGGCGGCTCTTAGTCCATTCTCTAATTGTCATACGATGCAGTTTTAGTGCAAATATAATCAATATTTGATTATTTCCGCACCAAAAAAATCAATAGCCTATAAATAGATTTACATGAACCATTAGTACCTGCAATAATTCGTAATCGCTTAACGTCGCTCATTTTAGCGTATAAGTCTTTGCTACTTTACAACTGTAAGGTTCTACTTCTTTTAATACTTCTTTTTTCCCATCAGGATAAACACGATAGATCGTATTTCCCTGGAGGATTGTAACAGGGATGCCGGCTTTTAATGTTTGATCATAGGCTTTTCTACCATTTGCCTTGATACAATTCAGAATTAGGGTCTCCTCTTCAGCATCTATTGCGTTCTTTTTCATATTCTCCCTATTTTAGTCTGTAGATACAAAAGTAACTTTTATCCAACGAATTGTTTCCAATTTACCACAGAAACATCCCCACTCAACGTTACAAATAATTAATATCATATTTTTGAGTAAGCCCGATGAAAAAACACAGCTTCTCCAATTCGTTATTCATAATCTGCCCATTCGATCAAACCCCTACTCGGATGGAATGAATATTCCGGTGATATTGCCCCCATCAAGGATGACGGTTCAGAGAACTCCAATGGCTGACAATTTTATCGTTTTTTTCTTAAACTTTCACCTTTTAATTCAATCCTGTAGAAAGTGTGCACGATCCGGTCCGGGATAGCAGATGAATTCCCCCTAAGCTATAACGTAAGGTTATGACTCATAACAATTCACCATACAAAACCTGCTTACTTAATGCTTAAATTTGTACAATCACAATCAAAAACAGAGGGTGGAAAAGCCATCATTGACTTAAGAGGACGTTCTTCATTTCAGAGTCCCGCTTACCTTTCTATTGAAATGATCGGATCGGCCATGGGAGGAGAACTGTTTGGCTGGCCAGCTGGGGTGTATGTCTCCACTCCTGAGTTCGATCATATCATGATTGTTATGAATCTTCTTATGCTGTCCTGATTCCCCGATTTAATTAGACTCAATTTGTTTTTCAAATCCGGTCCTTCTATTTCGGGGATTAGGACAATCAAACATGGAGGCATTCTTCTATTGATATGATATTTTAATGGCTCGAAATACAAACACTGTTTGATGAGTTCTGGGAATAGAAATAAATTAAACTTTGCTGCTTAACTTTGTGTCCGAAATAAGTTTGCAATTCCACTATTGCCAGGCGCGTAAAAGAAAGACGACTGGAAAAGAATCTGACTCAAAAAGCTCTTGCTTCTCATGCCGGGTTAAGCTTTGGTTCTTATAGACGATTTGAAACTACCGGAGAAATATCTTTACGGGGGATTATTATGATTGCATTAACACTTGATATGACTGATAAATTTTCCGATCTCTTTTCTACTCCCGTCTATAACAGCATGAACGAATTATTAAACATTGAGAAAAACAAGCAGCGCAAGAGAGGGGGCAAATGCGTCGGAGGTTGGTCTTAACAGCAAAACGAGCGACTGCTCACTTTGCTGTCTCATTAAAAAAAAGCTCTATTTCATCTTGACTTAATGCCCCACTTGCTTTTATATTATCAATAACCTTTTTCAAATCAGATGGGATAAGTGAATCTCTAAATTCGAATGAATTTTCTTTAAATTTTTCTGACTCTCCTTTTAACGGGTTCGCACAATTTATATAAGAATCATGATCAAGAAAAGTATAATTTTCTTTTAATATTAACACCTGGCGAGCTAACAATCTTGGCCTTTTTTGAATAAATTGATTTATTCTGGAATTAATGACCACAGAGCATATACAATACTTATCTCCAGACACTCCAGCTATAATATAAAATTTATCATGATCTACTCCTTCCATGGGCCCAATAAAAATAGATCCAGGCTCAATTATTGATTCTTGTATCTCCGAAACAGTTTTTCTGGGAAGTATGTCACCTAATGTAGCCATTAACAAAAAGCATTTTTAAGCCTACTCAATTCATTGATATATTCCAAGTCCTCATTTTTAAGCCCAGCCTCTCTTGCAATATCATCAATTTTTATTTCATAGTCTCTTGCCGTAGAGCGCCAAGCTATATCATGAGACTTCTCTTTTATCTCATCAAAAGACAGGTCTCCATATTCATGGATGCAATTGTCTAAAATTTCTTTTTCATTAGGAGATAATTTTCTAAGATCTGCTTCTTTTTTGGGTTTAATGTACATCCAATCCTCTACTGTAAAAAAATCACTCAAATGCTCTGTATCTTTAGTATACGAGTCGCCTCTAATAATCTTAAAAATATCGTATATTTTTGAAGGGACGGGACCTGCATCCATGGCAATATAGGTATCACCTGTAATTGGCGATCCATATTCAAAAAGATGTTCTCTGTCCGAAAAGTATAATATTTTAAATATTTTATGAAAATCCGAACGCTTCAAATTTCCAGCAATATAAAGAATTGCATTTATTGTCTTTTCTTTATTGAAGGGAAACTTATTGGAAATCATAACCTTAGTTGTTTTTAGTATTATGGTGTAAATATAACAATTTCTGATATATATAGTTTTTAACCTCCTCCATTTTTAATATTGTCTACGACAAAGTAGATTTTTTGTTGCAACAGTTGCTTTATCTGGAAAATTTGACAAAAAGAGCATCTACTTAACCCTTAACATAGATCAATTTGATAACGCAAAGACTGAGGGCTTCCAGGAAGTAATCTTCTTTTCACAAAAACACGTTTTAAGTGCTTATTCTGTGATTTCATACACATTTTCTGCACATAAAACGTGATTTATCTAATCCGGTTAGAAAAAAATGTGTTATCTTCACACGTAATAAGTGCTGATTTTGTGATTTCATACACATTTTCTGCATATAAAACGTGTACTATGGAATTTACAAGAGACTTAATAGCGGACTTAATAAAATGGAAAGATGATATCAGACGAAAACCATTAATTCTTCATGGCGCTCGTCAGGTTGGGAAAACATGGTTATTGAAGCATTTCGGACAAACCTCTTTCGAAGATGTCGCTTATTTTAATTTTGATGAGCGGTCCGATGCTGTCAGTATTTTCAATATTGACAAAGATCCCTATCGTATTATCAAACAATTGTCTTACCTGCACGGGAAACGTATCAACCCACAAACAACCCTGATTATCTTTGATGAAATCCAAGAATGCAAACCTGCATTGAACTCACTCAAATACTTTTGCGAACAAATACCGGAATACGCAATAGCTTGTGCCGGTTCATTATTAGGTGTTAGCCTTGACAGAGGTGGGTCATTCCCCGTTGGAAAGGTGAATCATTTGAATCTGTATCCATTAACATTTTCCGAGTTCTTGCAGTCTGCCGATAAGTCCATGCATGATTATCTCAATGATTTAGATGAAGTAGGACTAATGCCCGAAGTATTCTATAACCGGATTCAGGAACATTTCAGCTCTTATATGATTTGTGGGGGTATGCCATCGGCAGCTTATGAAATACTTGAAACACATGATGTGTCAAGAGTCGATTCAATACTCCAGGAAATATTAAATGACTATCGACTTGATTTTTCGAAACACGCAGAATCCGTACTTATTCCCCGTATCAGCCATGTATGGGATTCTATCCCATCTCAGCTATCCAGAGAAAATCGCAAATTCATCTATCAATTAGTACGTCCGGGTGCACGGGCCAGAGAGTATGAAAATGCTATTCTTTGGTTACAACAGGCTGGACTCATTTATCTGACCTCACTAAATAAAGAACCGAAACTTCCCTTAAGTGCTTATGATGATTTGAGCATTTTCAAAATATACCTTTCAGACATCGGGTTACTCCGTCGTTTAGCGAAACTGCCGGCCAGCTCATTACTCTCCTCCACTTCCGGATTTACTGAATTCAAAGGTGCTTTAGCTGAAAACTACGTTTTGCAAAGTCTAAAAACACAATTTGAAGTACCCCTGCGTTACTGGACTTCCGCTCACTCTGCCGAAGTGGACTTTATTTTACAGGATAAGGAAGAGGTGCTCCCAATTGAAGTAAAATCAGGAACGAATGTGCGTGGACGGAGTCTGCAGCTTTATAACGCTATGTTTCATCCTAAATATCGTATTCGCTACTCAAAATTAAATCTTTCGTTTGATGATAATCTCTTGAATATTCCTTTGTTCATGTGTGACTATACAACCAAGCTAATTAGCATGTTGTAACTCCTGATGCAAGCGGTGCTTTAAGAATTCGGTTCAAAAAACAAACCAGCTGTGTAATATTTCCAAGACCAAACGGCTCAAAAAAAACTCCCTGTCCGAGACTTGCGTGGAGAACCCCAACTTGTTTAAGGCATAAAGACCCGTTGGTACAATCCAAGCCTTATCACGTTTGGCTATACTGTATGCTATTGTTTCCAATGAGGGATACAAGACACCTAATCCCAATTCTTTATCTATTTTCGGATAAAGGTAGATTCCCCTGGATAACCTTATCAACTTATTATCTTTGGTTAATCGTTCCAATGCTTTAAGAACAGACTTGGATTCTCCATAAGTAGCAAAACCAGAAGGGAAATATATTTTCCCTGCTCCGCTTTTCTTTATCTTTGAAAGTATTTTGTAATCAATGCTTTCCATTAAATATATCCTTTAGTTTTGTCGCAAATACACTATGTTTTTACGACAAAAAAGAAGATTAACAGAAAAAACAGATTTCTGAATAGGAGTTAAACCAATATTAGTGTTATTTACTGTCTCAGTTACTGGGCTACTACTATAGGCGTGTAAAAGAAAGACGGCTGGAAAAAAACCTGACTCAAAAAGCTCTTGCCATTTTAATTCCGTCATTCTCTGCACAAAAAATGCAATTTATACGGAATATGTATGCAATTTTTAACTGAAAAATCACGATGGCATAAATAAAAGAGGGCATCTGTTTAAGAATGCCCTCTTAGTGTTAGTAAGTAAAAACCAGATGCTTTCATCTGAAGTTATGAAAACAAGAACAATAGACTGAAACCCAACTTTAAAAATCCACTTCTGCCAAAACCGGAAGATGGTCTGAAAAGAATTTATCATTTTTCGAGTCGGAAAGAATGCCATAACGCAACACCGAAACGGTCTTTCCAACAAAAATATAATCAATTCTATCCTTCATTGAAGTACTGAAAACAAAGTTATTAAAAGTCCCTTCCGGTCCGTAATGAGGCAATTTAGAAACCTCATAACAATCTAAAAGTTTCTGCTTGATTAACTTGATTGATCTATTTTCAGGTGTCATGTTAAAATCACCTGTAAGAATAACAGGATATTGATCTTGTGTAATTTCCTGAATTTTATGAAGAAGCAATTGAGCAGAATTGGTCTGCGCAAGCTCGCCCTTATGATCTACATGTGTATTAAAAACAAAAAACGTTTTGTTTGTCTTTTTATCCCTGAGTTTTATCCAGGTACAAATACGAATACAGGCAGCATCCCATCCCAGGGCCGGTCGGGTCGTCGACTCATTCAACCAGAAATATCCGGTTTTAAGTTGCGTAAAACGAACCGGATTATAGAAGATCGGAGAATATTCACCACCCTGCTTTCCATCATCTCGTCCTACTCCAACGGTCTCCCATCCACTTAGAAGACGTAACAAATCGGCCCTCTGAGGGAATAGCGTTTCTTGTGTACAAAAAATATCTGCCTGATGAAAACGAACAAGCATTGCAACATTTTCCCTCCGATCCTGCCATAAATTTCCGGTATCTTGACTGTTAGCATAACGAAGATTGAATGTTATGATGTTAATAGGCTCCTGAGCAAATGTTGTTGCATAAAATAAAAGACATAAAATTGAAAAAAAGAATTTTCTCATGATATGTAAATTAATGAATTAATTACCAACCTGGATTTTGTCCGAGTTTCGGGTTCATCAACCGATCGGCTTCAGGTATAGGATACAAATAGTATTTGTCATTCCATTTCCGTGGCATGTTATTCAACCATGTTAGTTCGCCATAGGTATCATGCGATAAACGTTGCGGGTTCGAAACACTTCCATTCGTTTCTGATACATTGATGTACGTAACCCCAGGCAATTGAACAGAAGGCAATACCTTGTAAAAACACACATCGTAAACACCATCTCCATTCAGATCAAGGGGTTTATTAAGAGCCGGAACATAAAAGCCATTCCATACCTGTTCCATCAGCGGTCCCCTTCTCCAGCGAACCAAATCATAAAAGCGAAACCCTTCCAGTGCCAGCTCTATTCCTCGCTCCCTGCGAATCTCCAGTAATGCAGCATCATTAATGTCGGGAAAATAATTGGCCTGCAAATAAGGATCAATAACTGACGGTCTGACAGAAAGCCCTGAAGTAATTCCTGCCCGCTTTCTTAACGCCCCAACCGTTAATGCCCAATCCGCATCGGTCAGAGTACCCAGCTCTTCTTTGGCTTCTGCATAATTCAATAAGATTTCAGCATATCGCATTATACAGATTGAATTGTTGTTTCGGCTTCCTCCATCATAATATTCATCATCCAGACACCATTTAATTGGTTGATAACCGGTATAAGTATAAGAGAAGACAGGTGGTGCTGCTTCATAACTTCCTCCGTTAATTCGCTGATAACTTCCCATCCGAATGGTCTGCTGCAATCGCATATCCCGATTCTTAACTTCGTTCACAAATTGAAGCGTGTCATAACCGGACTGAGACGTAAAAGGCGTTCCGTCAATATTCAAATAGGTATTGACAAACGTTCTGGTTAAACTAACCCGATCGCCATACGTTGCACTCGTCCAATACCAGTTAGCATCATTGTACACCCCAAGAGTAGCATCACAGACTGATGCCAGCATTATCTCCGACGATACCGGAGCCGTACTGGTAAATAACTGCCGATAGGACGAATTTGCTCCTCCTGCTGTGTTCAGGGAAAAGCCCCCTTGATTCATTACCATTTGGGCTGCATTAATCGATTCATTCAGCCACATTGCAGATGTCCCGCTTAATCCTTGTGCAAGTCCTCCCGCATAATCATGATATTTTCTAAACGTTCCTTCAAAGAGGCAAACTCTCGATTTAAAACCATAAGCTACTGATTGTGTAATCAGACTCCTGGTATTGTCAGTGGTCGTTTTTATATGCTGACAGGCATAGTTCAAATCGGCCAATACCGAATCCATCACCAATGTACGGGGGTCACGACCATGATACAAGGAAGAATCTGTCACGCTCATTGGTTTGTTAATCCATGGTACTGCTCCAAAACGTTTTACCTTTTCAAAATAGAACCACGCACGGAAAAACCGGGCTAACCCAATATAATGTTGTCTCACATCTACCGGGATATTCGGATTATTACAATTGGCAATAAAATAATTGATATTCCTTAACTGACTCCAATCCCAACCGGAACTCTGCCGCGAACTATACGCACCTTCTCTGATAAAATCAGGAATCTGTGTCCGTGCCGCATAATCCGACATCGCATCCCCTTTATGAATCGTACTGGCATCCGGCAGCATGTCATAAAAAGAATTGGCATATAATTCCAAGCCTGACTGACTGCCAAATACTGCACTTTTAGATGCAGTCGATTCCGGAGACTGATCTAACTGACTGCAACCGGAAGCAAAAAGTCCCAAACAGCAAACCAGCAATAAGTATCTGTTTTTATTTTTTCTGAATAATTTCATCATAACGTTTAAACTTTTATAGTTTGTAAAACTAGAAGACCACTGATAATCCAAATGTTACACTTTTAAGCATCGGATAATTATTCCCATTCCCGCTATTACCATCCGTTAATACACGATCTGATCCTCCGGTATTTTCCACATCAATATTTTTGCTGATTCGATATAACGGAGACCAGGTCCACAAATTCTCACCGGAAACATATATTTTAGCATTACTCATTCCAAGCCGGTGAATCATTACCGATGGAAGGTTGTAACCAATTTGAATATTTTTCATTCGGATATAAGCAATGTTCTGAAGATATTTGGTTTGGGCTACACCAAGTTCGCGCATTCCGCCTAAAGCCGAATATCCTCTATAACGAGGGAAATAAGCATTCGGATTATCTTCCGACCAGATATTTCCTAACTGCGATACGGGTATGTTGTTATAAGGCCGGTTATACTGTCCCCAAAAATAATCAGCTTCCGATCCCGGCCACCAATTTTGTTTCCCTACTCCTTGAAAGAATGTGGAGAAAAAGAAGCTATTCCAATCCATATCCAGATTAATCCCATAAGAATATCGGGGTGTAGTGTTCCCGATAACCTTACGATCACCTGGTTTGGCAACCGTATTATCGCCATAATCAATCACTCCGTCTCTGTTTAAATCCTTAAATTTTACATCTCCTGGTAACCATTGTCCGCTTGATGAGGCACTAAAAAGAGTCTGCTTTGCAGATTTCGCTATGTCATCCTGCGACTTAAAGAATCCATCCGTGACATACCCCCATATTTCGCCAACTTGCTCACCGGCATAATAATCACTTAACTTCTTATCCGGATTGTTATACTTTGTGATTTTGCTTTGATAATCAGACAGAGAGACTCCGATACGATAATTAAAAGGCTTCGAGGCCAGACTAAAATGATCTTTCCACGCCAACGAAAGTTCCCATCCCATTGTTCTTAAATCAGCATAATTCCCTTTGGGAACGGTGGTTCCAAATACAGCCGGAAGTGACATTCCCACCGTAAACATATCAGACGTATTCCGGATATAGGCATCCCCGGTGAAGGACAACTGATCTTTCATCATCGATAGATCTAATCCCAAATTTCTGGTTGTAGATGTTTCCCATGTTAATCCATCCGGTAAAACACCTGGCTGACTGGTTTCCTGAGGTTTAATCCCATTTAATACCCGACCTGACTGTGAAATTCCAAACTGCTCCTGAAAAGTATAAGAGTTAATGTTCCCATTTCCTAATGAACCATAAGATGCTCTCACTTTCAAATTAGAAATTAAATCAGGATTAACATTCCAAAATGATTCTTTTGATACTCGCCAACCTGCAGAAACAGAGGGGAAAAAGGCATAACGCTGATTATCCGGAAATTTAGATGACCCATCGTAACGACCGTCTGCTTCAAACAAATAACGATCTTTAAAAGAATAATTAATTCGATAAAAACCACCCATAATGGCCCATTTTTCCCAACCTCCTCCGGTAACGATAGATTGCCCGAGAGCTAAGTTCATGTCTGTTGCTCCGTTATAAATCAATCCGTTTCGCTGCGTACTAAGGGCCTTACTCGTTGATTGTTCATAGTTATAACCAACCATCGCTTTAAAATAATGGCCTCCGTTAAACGTATTTTCATACTCGCCATACACATTGGTTGCCAAATATTCGGTTGTACTATAGGCAGACCTAAGATCATTGGTATTTGTTCCGACATATTCAATAACTCCCGGCTTACGACTATAAGGAACAGGAACCCGTATCTGCCGACTGTTATCGTCGCGGTCCTGAATTGTAAAATCGCCTTTTAACCGTGTGTGATTATTAAATAAATCTGCCGTAAAAGCAGTTGTATTCTTGAAAACACGATTGTTCATATTGATCCCGTTCTTTCCATAATAAAGATCTCCGACCGAATAGGCAGCTGAATAAGTAAGTGTCCCGTCCGGATTTAACAATGGGGCCATTGCATGTCCTTCATCAGCCATATTTCGCCATATTCCACCTCCTTCTCCAACATTTAACGGATTATGATAGGTCATATTCGAATACTCCGTACTATTATCTACTTTAAACCAGGAAAGCAACTGGGACGAACCTTTTGCCCGAAGATTATACATTTTGTAATCATCGGAGTTATACCGGAATATTCCATCTTGTGTGAAATATCGTCCTGTCAAATAAAAGCTCGTTTTGTCTGTGCTTCCGCTAAATGCAATGTTGTGCTCGGTTGCCTGTGTCGTATTCTTATAAAGCTCTTTAAACCAATCCGTATTACCGTAATAGACATATTCTCCGTTTGAATTAACATCAACTTTGGGTAAACTGGGATCTTTGTCTCTCCTTGCAAATTCAGCTAAATAATCCTGCGAAAACTTAACGGTCTTATTGATATTCTGAGGCGTCTGAGCATAATCATTCCATGCAGACCAGGCCTCGTTAAACATCTTTGCATAAGTATATCCGTTTGTCACCAAATCCGGCACAACAATCGGACTCTTAATGGAGTGACTGACCGAATAAGAAACACTCGTTTTGCCTTTCGTCGGGGTCTTCGTTGTTATCAATACAACCCCGAATGCACCTCTTGCCCCATAAATAGCAGCAGAAGCAGCATCTTTAAGTACTGATATACTTTCAACGTCATTGGGATTGAGAAGACTCGGATCGCCTTCTACTCCGTCAATCAGGACCAATGCACTTCCCCCCTGTCCAATCGACGTTGTTCCTCGTATATTATACGATGGTGATTGAATAGGCTTTCCATCTCCTAACTTAATATTCAGGTTCGGAATAACCCCCTGAAGTCCTTGTGAGAGATTAGGAAGAGATCGATTTTCGAGAACTTCGCTGGTCACCTGATCAACGGCTCCTGTCAGATTTAACTTTTTCTGAGTACCGTAACCAATAACAACCACCTCATTTAGTCCGGCCTGATCTTGCCTTAGCGCAATCTCAAAATTAGTCTTTCCTCCAACTTTAAAAATCTGTGACTGATAACCGATAAATGAAAACTGTAATGATTTTTTCTCTGCCCCCGAAATACTAATTGAGAATTGCCCATCACGATCAGTCAGAGTCCCCTCTGTTGTTCCGCCTACACTGATGCTCACACCAGCCAAAGGCTCACCGGTTGCAGCATCTGCCACTTTACCGGTCACTACTTGTTTACGAGCCACCGGCTTCTGATTGATCGTTCTGCTTTCACTTGAAGGGGCAACGAGTCGGGTAACTGCAATGTTCCGGTCCAATTGTCTGTACTCAAGATGTGTCTGGCGGGATAAGTCCTTTAATACATCATACAAAGAAGAACGTGTCGCTTTGATTGATACCCGATCGAGATTATTAACATCCCGTGGGTTATAAAAAAACGCATAACTAGTCCTTTTTTCCAGCAAACTAAAAACTTCTGTTACTTTAGCATCTTTCACGTCGATCGAAACAATTACCTTCTTAAGATCCTGTCCCATTGAATTAGCAGCCAATGAATTGCACAGGCACAAGAATAACAGGCAAAGACAACAAAATCGTACGCTTAGATTTTGAATAAACGATTTAATCTTCATACTTTTGAATGTTTAATAGTAATTTAAATTCATTAATCATTGCCGGCTGCTAACACGTGCCAACATTGTTAACAGCCGGTATTTTTGGGGTAAGAGCCCTTATGTAATTGTTCTTCTTCTCATTACTCTCTTTTTAAATTATTAATACTTAGCTTATTTTATTTCCTTCTCTTCAGCAATAGCGTATCATTCGAATAAGTGTAATCGATTCTAAGCGTAAACTTCAGAGCTTCAGCCACACTTATAAGATTTTCATTCCAATGATCTCCTGATATTCGATGATTCAGAATTTCAGGATCTGCAACAATTACTTTAACATCATACCATCGTTCAATCATACGAATAACCTCCTGAACCGGAGTATGATCAAAGGCAAGTCGCCCCTGTGTCCAGGCATCTGGTCTTATGTTTCCTGCAATTCTTTTGATTCTGACACTCCCCGTCTTCTTATTAAAAGTCAATAAATCGGATGGAAGGAGAATTCGAACGATCGTCTTATTCCGTTCTTTATAAACGACTCTGACTTTTCCGGTATAAACACTTACCTCAGTCTTCGGCTCATCATTAAAGGCTTTGATATTAAAAGACGTGCCCAGTACCTGAATCTGCATTCGTCCGGCATCTACGATAAACGGACAAAGGGTGTCATGCCTGATATTAAAAAAAGCCTCTCCTGAAAGCTTCACTTTTCGGGTCTTATCGTTGTAATGATTGAAAATTTCAATTCGACTGTCAGCATTCATACGAATAAGAGATCCGTCGGAGAGTTTCAGTTTAATACGCTGCCCTGCTTTCGTGTTTTTTTCAACTAAAATATTCTGATTTTGCAGGGCATTTCTCTCTTTGATAACTGATACTACAAACAATGAGGATAATACCAACAAGATCAGGATAGCTGCAACCCTCAGTCCCCTTACCCGAAAATACAAATCCCGGTGGGTTTTTTCGGGAACAACTCTTTTCTCCGAAAGAGTAAAATCGGCCCTCGGATTAATCTGACACTCCCATTGTTCTTCTAAAAGGACTTCAACCGTCTGTTGATTCTTTTCTTCATTCATGAGTTGTAAGAACAGTATCAACTCTTTTCTGGTACAGTCATTATTCAAATACTTTTTGAATAAAATTCGTAACATGGCGTTTTTATTCACGGAGTTCTCTTTTCCATAAATACACCTGTGACGGACTCAAAGACTATCCGATCTCATTAACAAAACATTAAGGAAACTACACTTAAATATTAAGAAATGTTAAAACATAGAAAAAGGAAAGTGTCAATTTTGAAAAAGAAAGAGTATCGCAATAGAAAGTTGAATATCAGAATGAAGAGACAGATATTGTTTGATCTGTCTTACAGACTCGGCAAGATGATTTTTTATTGTGTTTTTTGACAGTCCCATCACGATTGCTATTTCTTCATTTGATTTACCTTGTATTCTACTCATCGTAAAAACAACCCGCCGCTGTTGTGATAAACTTGCAATAGCTTTTGAAAGAACAAGTCTGGTCTCATTACCGGCAAGAATAGATTCCGTCGTGTTTTCAGACGAACAACAAGTTCTTAGCCAGTTCTCCCTTAATAAGCGATGACGGGACAGATTACGGAAGTAATTTTTAATTCTATTCTTCGCAATCGCAAATAAGAAAGGACCAAAAGGCAGCTCCGAATTAACTGTTTTACATTTAAGCCAGACCGCAATAAACACCTGTTGAACAATGTCTTTTGCAATCGGTTCTGATTTAGTAAGCAGAAGACAATAATTGTAAACCGGTTCCCGATACTTCTTATATAGTATTGTGAAAGCCTCTTCCGAACCTGTTTTAAGACTAATCAGCAAAGCCTTTTCCTGGTCATTTTGTGCTATTTCATTCTGGTCTTCCATGGTAAACAAAGAAAGGCCCTCTATTTTAAACCAATCTAAAGGTTCTTTTAAGGAAACATCAAATTATCATTTAATTGAGATTGAATATGCATTAACACTTTCTTATAAAAATTTATATTGTTATCTTTATATCTAATCAAATATTATCACTTAGGTATGAATACAGATATAATCGATAATATATTATCACTTAATGATCAGACACCAAATTCTATAATGCGATCTATTGCCAGGCGCGTAAAAGAAAGACGACTGGAAAAGAATCTGACTCAAAAAGCTCTTGCTTCTCGTGCCGGATTAAGCTTTGGTTCTTACAGACGATTTGAAACTACCGGAGAAATATCTTTACGGGGGATTATAATGATTGCATTAACACTTGATATGACTGATAAATTTTCCGATCTCTTTTCTACTCCCGTCTATAACAGTATGAATGAATTATTAAACATTGAGAAAAACAAGCAGCGCAAGAGAGGAGGCAAAAATGAGTAAAATTTCAGTAATCGATGTTTCTATCCGGGAACATCCTGTCGGAAAATTAACCTTAACGCCTGAGGGACTATGTGCTTTTGAATACGATGTGGAATTCCTCAAAAACGGGAACTCGATCTCTCCTTTCTTCCTTCCCTTGCAGTCAAAACTTTTCATTGCCAAACGAGATCCGTTTCAGGGCGGATTTGGGGTGTTTAATGATAGCTTGCCCGATGGCTGGGGAAATATTCTACTAGATCGCTATTTGCAAAAAAGAGGAATTGATCCTTACAAACTGACAATACCCGAGCGCTTATCCCTTATCGGTTCTACAGGCCGTGGTGCTTTGGAATACCATCCGGACAAAAGCATCCGGACTGAAAACGGCTTCATGGACTTCAATAAATTGGCAATAGAAGCGGCAAAAATTCTATCCAGTGATTACGTTGGAGAATCACTGGATGAGCTCTATCTGCATGGAGGTTCTTCCGGCGGTGCCCGTCCTAAAGTATTTGTTAAAATTGAGGATAAAGAATGGCTTGTCAAATTTAAAACGACCAATGATCCGGTCGACATAGGAGAAAAAGAATATGCATATTCTCTTTTAGCCAAAGAGTGCGGGATTGAAATGCCCGAAACAAAGCTTTTTGAAGGTAAGTATTTTGGAGCAGTGAGATTTGACCGGACCGCTGAAGGAAAAATTCACACGATCAGCGCAGCCGGACTATTACATGCAGACTACCGCATCCCTTGTCTGGACTATTCCGGGTTGCTAAAGATCTGTCGTCAACTGACGTTGGATATGGAACAAGTTTATGCTCTGTTTCGTCAAATGGTTTTCAATGTTATAATCTCAAATCGTGACGATCATGCCAAAAACTTCTCATTCCAATTCAAAGCAAACAGGTGGCAATTATCTCCGGCTTACGATCTATTACCCAGTAGTGGTTTTAACGGATATCATACTACCACCATTAACAACCAGGGAGAACCTTCCCTGAACGACATTATGACTGTTGCGTCGGAGGTTGGTCTTAACAAAAAACGAGCAACTGCTATTTGCGATGAAATCCTTGATAAGTGCAGAGCAAAGCACATGCTCAATTTCAAATTGAAATAAATTCGTTCACTACGCTACCACCATCATGCTATTTTAATTCCGTCATTTTCTGCACAAAAAATGCATTTTTTGCGGAATATGTATGTAATTTTTGACTACATTTATCCCTGAAATAACTTTGTTATGCAATGGACCCATTAGCTCAATTCAGTATTATTCCAGTGGAATATAGTGAGATAAAGTCAGTTTTAACTGACTTTCGCTCGCCGCGACACAAGATTGCCGACCTTGAAAAGGCTGGTAAATTAGTGCGGTTGAAAAAGGGAATGTATGTTGTTTCACCCACTGTCACAGGGAAAATACTATCAACAGAGTTGATTGCTAACCACCTATACGGTCCATCTTATGTGTCAATGGAAAATGCATTGCGATACTATGGGCTTATTCCGGAAAGCGTCTATACGATCACTTCGATGACATTGAAACGTGCCCGAGACTTTGAAAACTCTCTTGGTCAATTTAAATACGTTTCTTGTTCACCAAAATATTACTCAATTGGCGTTCGCAGTATAAAGTCAGAGGACTTCTCGTTTCTGATGGCATCGCCTGAAAAAGCTTTGTGCGATCTGATTGTTTCCACTCCTTACCTAAGGTTACGTTTTATCAAGGCATTGCGCATCTATTTAGAGGAAGATTTACGCTTGGATATGGAAGCTTTTCAAGCTATGGATGCTGAAATATTTCGTGCTTGCGCTACGGTCAGCAAGAAGAAAACCGATTTACTTAACCTCGCAAAATTAATTGAACGATGAATGTATTCGATCAAATGTTATCGCACTATCCAATTGTTTCAAGAGATGATCGGAGAAACGCTATTTACGAAGTAATGCAACAAATAACACTGGCAGGTCTTCACCGAGGCGGATTTTTTGAGCACGCTGCTTTCTATGGCGGAACTTGCCTGCGTATCTTTCATGGGTTACAACGCTTTTCGGAAGATATGGATTTTTCACTTCTTGCCCCTACCCCTGACTTCAATTTTGAGAACTATTTTCCTGCAATTATTGAGGAATTCACATCTTTAGGTCGTAATGTGGAGATAAAACGTAAAGATAAAAAGACCTTCGGAAAGGTGGAATCGGCTTTTTTAAAAGACTGCACAGAGGTTTATCATGTTGCCTTTCAAACTGAGAAGAGTCTAAAAATTAAGATAGAAGTGGATACTAATCCACCAATGAAATTTCAGACAGAACAGAAATTACTGTTGCATCCGTTCTCTTTCATGACCCGCTGCTTCTCTTTGCCTGATTTATATGCTGGCAAGATGCATGCTTTGGTGTTCCGAAATTGGAAAACACGTGTAAAAGGGCGTGATTGGTACGATTTTGAATGGTATGTAAGGCAAAGTGTAGAACTCGACTTTGCCCATTTACAGGAACGCATTCGGGAATTTAATGGCATAGAAATGAGTATTAGCCAATTTAAAGAAGCACTGAAAGAACGTTTGGCAAGTACTGACATCAAATTAGTGAAGCAAGATGTTGAGCCATTTATCAAGAATCGAAACGAATTGGAGATATGGTCTAACGACTACTTTTTGCAATTGGCTGATATGGTGAAATTCAAATAAATATTCAATTGAATAAAACAAACAATAAAACCAAAACGAGCAACTGCTATTTGCGATGAAATCCTTGATAAGTGCAGAGCAAAGCACATGCTCAATTTCAAATTGAAATAAATTCGTTCATAGGGCTCTGTAAGACGAACTACAATACAAAAAAACAGCTCAGGAATGGATTGCGCAAGAAGGTGCTTACATGTCAATTCAATCAACTAAACCACAGACTCTTGCTTACTCCCTTTCTGACTCTCCCGTGGGGCATTAGCTTTACATTGTTGTCTATGAAAAGCAGGGATATCCAAACGCCATGTTTCATCCTAAATATCGTATTCGCTACTCAAAATTAAATCTTTCGTTTGATGTTAATCTATTAAATATTCCTCTGTTTATGTGTGACTATACAACCAAGCTAATTAGTATGTTGTAACTTCTGATGCAAGCGGTGCTTTAAAAATTCGGTTCGTTCCTGTTGCACCCAAAAAAGAAGGGCAGTCTGTATATGCAGACTGCCCTTCTTCGTTTTTAATAAATCGTATGTTTGATTATAAATAGGGATTCATTGATTTTGAAGGAAATTCTCCTCTTATGAAACAATAACAACCACAGACCAGAATAACCAAAAGCTGACTCAGACAGGTCTCAAGATTTCCAACCGTGAGATTTAGAATACATAAAATGATAATTCCAAAAATCCATTTCTCAACCTTAGAAAGCACATGCCTGTTTTTAATTCCGGCAACAATGCCCGCACTCCAGAAACCCCATGCAATAATGGTCGGTGAAGCAAATGGAACATCCTCTCCTTTATACCGACTGAGCAGTACATAAGCAACTCCCCCGATAATCGTTGAAAGAAAAAGAACCGAAAAAACGACAATACGGCTTCCCCGGTTTTCGATCAAATACCCTGTTAATATAATAACTAACGAAGCATAAACCCAATTGGTTAATCCACCAACAAAAAGCGGATAAGTGATAAAGCGGTACCATGTTAACGGTTGACTGAGATTAGCAGGATACAAAATAACAGCATTCCCTACAACTGGTATAAAAAGGGTCAAAATGTTAAAGATGAAAAACACCCCGATAATCAGCAGACACAAGCGAGGTCTTTTTTCAATTAAAAAATCCTTCATAAAAACATAAATTTCTCTAAATGCGGCCTCTAAAGTACACTGCTATGGAAGTTTTTGTTCTCTTTTTTCATTAATTTTTCATTTATTTAAAATCGAACACTTTTATAATACAAAATAATCTTTCTAAAACTGAATATTAATGATTCATATCTTTTGTCTCACACGATGATCGTTTCTGACCTACCTCTATTTTACCGTCAACTTACCTTTCAGTTACCATTTGGGTAAAGAAAGGGTAAGCGAAGGGTAAGTGAAGGGTAAGTAAACCCCAGCTCTGAATCGATCTTTTTCCGGAATAAGTTTACAAGAAAAGTAAATACAAATAAGGATTATAAAATACAATTGTTTAGTATAAACGACTATAGGGTTCTTCCCACAAATCAGAATGTTCGGGAGTAAATGTTTTGAGTTCAAATGAATTACGGACTACTTCACGGATTGCGCCCAATGAATCCAGATAGCCCAATGCGCGGGCCTGCATAAGCAGATTCCCGGTGGCCGTTGCCTCACCCGGACCGGCAATAACCGGAATGCCTAATGCATCGGCAGTCATCTGATTAAGGAAATTGTTATTGGCCCCGCCTCCGATAATGTGCAGGACTTCTGTTTTCTGTCCGTTGATCGTCTCAATCTGCCGCAGAGTATGCTTGTATTTCAGTGCCAGACTTTCAAAGATGCAGCGGACAAATCCCGCAATGGAGAAAGGAACCGGCTGATGCGTCTTCCGGCAATATTCATCAATCGCAAGAAGCATGTCGGCAGGATTAAGAAACGAAGGATCATCCGGATCGATGATTGATCGGAATGCCGGTGCAGTGCGACTTAATTCAACCAGCTCCGGAAACGAATATTCTTTCCGGACATTCCACTTCTTTCTTGCTTCCTGTAGCAACCAGAGTCCGGTAATGTTTTTCAGAAAACGAATGGTTCCGTCCACTCCGCCTTCATTGGTAAAGGATAATTGTTGCGAAAGATCGGTAACGATCGGGGTCGGACTTTCAATACCCATTAACGACCAGGTTCCGGAACTAAGATAAGCCCATGATTTTGATTGGGCAGGAACTGCTACAACAGCCGATGCCGTATCATGCGAAGCCACAGCGATAACCGGTATTGGCTGACTCCCCGTTTCCCGACATATCTCATTGGTTATCGGTCCGATAACTGTCCCCGGTTTAACTACTTCATTCATCAGGGTTGACGATAGCCCCATTGCCGTGAATAGCTTCTCTTCCCATTGAGAGGTCCCGGGCTTAAGCAGCTGCGAGGTACTGGCAATGGAGTATTCCGTTTTCTTAATTCCACAAAAAAGATAACTGATCAGATCGGGGGTAAAAAGCAGACTTTGGGCCGACTTTAACTGGTCAGAATGCGATTGGACCATCGAATAAAGCTGAAAGAGCGTATTAAACTGCATGAACTGAATTCCGGTAAGCTGATAAACTTCGTTGGAAGGAATCAACTGAAAGAACTCTTCCATCGTATGATCAGTCCGGTTATCGCGGTAGGCATACGGAATGCCAATCAGATTACCGTCCGCATCAAGAAGTCCGAAATCGACACCCCAGGTATCGACCGCAATTGATTCGGGCTGTATCTTGTGATCGTGAATGCAGATGGATAAAGCTTTTTTTAGTTCGCTATAGAGATGAAAAACATCCCAGTAATCATGCCCGAGAACCCGTAGCATTTGATTGTTGAAGCGATGTATTTCTTTTAATTCTAACGTCTTATTTTCATTCAGGGTTCCAAGTATAGCTCTTCCGCCTGATGCTCCCAAATCAAAAGCCAGAAAATGATGAGGTGTCATAGTTTATTTCGTTTAATCGGTTCGTGTTTAGTTACTGTGTTGCTTCAAATATACTTTATTTTTCCTTTGATACACTTAATATTAGGCTATGAAACAATCGACTGCAGTGCCAATACGGTGCACTGAATAAATTTACGTCTGTCTAACATGATTCGTGGTTTATGGTTTGAAAAATAAAAAACCTGTTTATTTTTGAACCGAAAATACAGTGAAAAAATTAAATCACCTACAATTTAATAACAGTATGATAAAGGAAGCATGTGTAGAGAATATCGGAGAGGCTATTGCTGCGGAAAAAGCAGGTGCATCTCGCGTTGAGTTATGCGATAACCTCTCGGTCGGGGGAACTACTCCTTCTTATGCAACGATTAAATTTTGTAAGCAACAACTTCATATCCCGTTTCTGGTGATGATCCGCCCCCGTGGCGGTGATTTTGTTTATAATAAGTTGGAATTCGAGCTGATGAAAGAAGATGTTCTGGTTTGTAAACTATTAGGCGCAGACGGAGTGGTTTTCGGACTTTTAAATCCAGACCACACCATCGACCTGAAGCGAACCCGTGAACTGGTGGATTATGCAAAACCCATGCAGGTTACGTTTCATAAGGCTTTCGACGAAGTGGCCAACCCTATTGCTACCATGGAAAGTCTGATTGAAGTCGGCGTTGACCGGATTCTAACTTCAGGAACCAAAGCTACGGCTCTCGAGGGACAAGCGGTTCTCAATGAATTGATCCTTAAGTCGAATAACCGGATAAAGATTGTTGTTGCCGGAAATGTGACTGATTCTAACCTTGAAAAAGTCCGACAGCTAATTCCTTCTTCCGAGTTTCACGGACGTAAAATCGTTTCCATGGAATAAGGCAGAACGATCATCTGCTGATATTTCCGGGATAAGATTGCTTTTTACAGTGTTTCTGTCCCGGAATATATTCCTCCCCAGGCAATAGAAATTCTATTTTAAAGGTCTAAATCAAAAGGCAGTATTTGCACCGGAACAATCTCTTCCGGTGAGACTTTTACCTGCAACGGAATAATTTCAACACCTGCTTCATAAGCTTTTTTCAATTTCAGGGCATACTGCGGGTCAATGAGGCGAGCCGGTCCGAATTTATGAACATCCATTCGCTGAATAATATAAAGCATTACGGCCCGAACTCCTGATTGCTTAACCCGCATAAGGGTCTCCAGGTGCTTCTGTCCCCGTACCGTCACGGCATCCGGGAAAAGGGCCTGGTCGCCATCCCGAAGTGATACGTTTTTAACTTCAATAAAGCAGGATTCCCGGGCATTTTGAGCATACAGGTCAAAACGACTGTCTTCGAAAGTAACTTCACGCGTTACCTGCGAATAACCGGTCAGTCCGGGTATTTGTTGCTGTAGTACAAGTTCTGCTGCCAATTTATTAGGATTCAGGGTATTGATACCAACCCACTGATTATTTATTTTGATCATTTCCCAAGTATAATGGGTCCGCCGTCTTGGATTATCATTGGGCGAGAGATAGACTTCCGCGCCTTCTTCAATGCAGCTTTTCATCGATCCGGAATTGGTACAATGCGCAGTTATTACCGCTCCGTCATCTAATTGAATATCGGCTAAAAAACGTTTATATCGACTGATTAATGTCCCGTGAATCAAGGTATCTGTAAATTGCATCTGCTGTTTAAATATTAATAAAATAGACAATCGAATATAACACCATAAGCCCTGCTTCAAGATAGATTAACCATAGAACTAATTTACTTTTTGCCTCTTCTTCTTCTTTGCTTTCCCTGCGTCTGTTTTCTTTTCGCGCAGCATTGAAAATTAATACCGCTGTATAAACAATTGAGAATGCTATAATTACAAGAAACATGCGCTTCATCTTGCTTCTTTTTTATCGGTTATAGTTTGACAATTCAATTATTGTTCGTTTTTTTGATTGTGAGAGTAAAGTTACTAATTCTATTATCAGACGCTTTGAAAAGGAGATATTTTATTCCGTGCCTCATTGTTGACCGGTATTCCGATTAGGAGTGAAAAGTACATTTGGCCTAAATGTAGGTCTCTGATTTCTTAATATATACCGTAATATTTCATATTGAATGAGTAATGTTTTTTTACAAACTGTTTCTTGCATTTTTACCTTTCAAAACACACTTCCTCTGAGAAATTTTAAATACTTTAGCACCAATAAAAAGAGAAGAATCTATGTCCAAATTTGAAACGGTTGACTACGAGCAAATGCTGGTCCAATTCCAAAACGCAGAAACCTTAGGAATCAGAATGACACAAGGTGAATTAGAAACTTCAGAATGGCTGCAGCAGGAACGAATTAATCAAGATGATGTCATTGAGGCATCAAAAACTTTTCCTGACTCTCGTATTTTTATTATTGCATCCGGACGTTTTAAGGGATTTTATGTTTATTCAAAAAATACTCATTCGTGTATTAAAGTCAATTCGGGAGAAATCTAATTCATTATACCTGATCGTAAAATGATTAAATCTGAAAATGATGTTGTCGGGAGGGCTATTTCTGACTATTATAAAAATGGCTCAACTGAAAAAATAAAAGTATCAACCGATTTGGCAGAAGACGATTATCTGGACCCTGCTTATTTCTTCAGAACCTATAATACAATGCCTGTCCTCGAACGAAAGGCGCTGGACATGGCCTGTGGAAAGGTACTTGATGTTGGTGCCGGAGCCGGATGCCATAGTATCTGGCTACAGGAAAAAGGATTAGAGGTTCATGCAATCGATATTTCAGAGTCCGCTTGTCAGGTTATGCTTAGCCGGGGCATTCACAATGTTTCGGTTGCGGATATTTTCAATTTCTCCGGTGATAAATTCGATACGATTCTTTTTCTGATGAATGGGATTGGGGTGGCTAAAACCCAGGAGGGTCTTGCTCCGCTACTGTCTCATATCCGTGATCTTCTGAATGTTGGAGGAACCGTACTCATTGATTCTTCCGATCTTATCTATCTCTACGAGGATGAAGAAGACGGATATCTGATAGACTTGAATTCCGATCATTATTATGGCGAAATCAATTATGAACTCACCTATAAAAATGAGGTCCCATCCTCTTTCCCCTGGCTCTTTGTGGACCCTGATACGCTGGCTGATTCAGCTCGTGCAGCTGGATTTACTCCCCGGGTAATTCGTGAAGGAACTCATTTCGACTATTTGATGCAACTTTCATAAGATTGTTTTCTTATCGCTTTTTTTTAGGAAAACATTATTGTAAATTATAATTTTGGCAATTGTGTCCTCTGGATACAAAACCTATAACCATCATTTAATTAGAGTTAATTATGAGATTGATTATTCAGCCAAACTACGAGCAGATTTCAAAATGGACTGCAAACTACATCGCAAAAAAAATTAACGCTTTTAAGCCAACTGCAGAAAAACCTTTTGTCCTTGGATTGCCTACCGGCTCTACTCCGCTGGGAACTTATAAGCACCTGATTAACCTTTGCAAAGAAGGTAAAGTATCGTTTAAAAATGTAGCAACTTTCAATATGGATGAGTATGTGGGAATCCCCCGCGAACACGCTCAGAGCTATTACTCTTTCATGTGGAATAACTTCTTCAGTCATATTGATATCCAGGAGAAAAACGTTCATATACTAAATGGTAACGCGCCTGATTTAGACGCCGAATGCAAATCATACGAAGAAACAATCAAAGCTTTCGGGGGGATTAAATTGTTCCTGGGAGGAATAGGTCCTGACGGACATATTGCTTTTAACGAACCGGGATCTTCCCTTTCTTCGCTTACCAGAACCAAAAGCCTGACTTTTGATACGATTGTTGCCAATTCCAGATTTTTCAATAACGATATAAATCTGGTTCCTAAAACAGCACTGACCGTCGGTGTTAAAACCGTTCTTAATTCGGAAGAAGTCCTCATTATTGTCAATGGACACAACAAAGCCAGAGCACTGCAACATGCGGTTGAAGAAGGCATTAACCACATGTGGACCATTAGTGCCCTGCAACTTCATCCTAAAGGAATTATTGTTTGCGATGAAGATGCTACCGGCGAATTGAAAGTTGACACTTATAAATATTTTAAAGACATCGAAGGTAAAAATCTTGATGCCGGTAAATTATTATAAAGATTGTCGGATATTGATCCTTGTTCGTTAGTTATTCATTAATATCCACTAACGATCCAAAGCTTTTGCAATCAATAAAAGGCTGTTTCTTTCATTAAAACAGCCTTTTATTGTTTCTGCCAAGGCATATCTTTTAAACATTTACTTTTTTTATCGATTTTATATTCTATTTGCTCAAAAAGGTTTATTTTTAGCTCACAGAAATTAACATTGTAAGACGATGAACAAATTTAAGGATCTATGGATCTTACTGGTTGGTGCCTTATTAGTTATCTTCCTTTCAGGTCCGAAATTATCAGCTCCTGATCTTAAAGAAAACCCTCCGGTTATTAAATGCAATTTGAATCAAATTGATCGTTATGTAGCTAATAAAGAGGCTAAATATGCAATCAAACAAAATAATCAATCAAGAATAATTTGGGCTGATAGCTTACATCACCAACAAACCGAATACGTCCTACTTTATCTGCATGGTTTCACTGCCTCCTGGTATGAAGGAGCAAATCTAAATCTTGATTTTGCAAGAAAATTCGGATGTAATGCTTATTTCCCGAGATTGTTCGGACATGGATTAAAAAGTCAGGATGCCCTCCTTGATATGAAACCCGACTCACTTTACACTTCGGCACTGGAAGCATTAACGATTGCCTCTAAACTCGGCAAGAAAGTGATTATCATGAGTACATCAACAGGGGGAACTTTATCATTAAAGATCGCAGCGGAGCATCCGGAACTGGTTCATGCTTTAATTATGCTTTCGCCGAATGTACGCGTTGCGAATGCTGGAACCTCAATGTTAACAATGCCCTGGGGAATGCTGGTCGCCCGTATGATGTATAAAGGGAAATATTACGAATTTACTGAAAACGACCCGATTAGCCGGCAATACTGGTATTCTAAATACAGACTCGAAGGAATTGGATATCTGCAACAGCTGATTGATAACTCCATGAAAAATTCAGTCTACAAAAAAGTCACGTGTCCGGTTTTTGTCGGTTACTACTTTAAAGACAAGCAACATCAGGATAAAGTTGTCAGTGTGAAAGATATCCTCAAAATGTATGGTAAACTGGGGACTTCTGCTGATCAGAAAGTCTTGGTTGATTTTCCTGAAGCCGGAGTTCATGTTATTGGAAATACGCATTTATCAAAGGCTGCAGGCAGAGTTGAAAATGAAGTCTTTAAATTCACAACCAACATTTTAAAGATTAATCCGGTTAAAAAATAACCTCGAATTCAATCTTATCTTTATCCGGGGTCATTATATAAGAAATTCTTTATAGGAACATCGAAATAATAAAAGCTGTCCAGTAGTGACAGCTTTTATTATTTCGGAATTCCCCCGGTTTTTTTCCCGATAAGCAATTCTCACGGAGTTGAGTGAGAAATTCAACCAGAGGTCATCTGTGATACATAGGATGAACTTATCAAGCCTTAATCCATTGAAATGCAGTTCTACTTTTATAAATGAAGCAATGTTGTTACCTGAGAATATCATTCGTCAAATGAACGATTATGGAGGTCAAAAGATTCCTTTTCTGTTTATCCTTGACTTTGAATTGAAAAAACCAGCTATTTACCCTTTTCAAGAGATTCCTCCCTCTATTCTGTTTAAAATTGGAAACAAAAAGAATATCACAAATGTAAACAGCAGTTTAAATCACGAGTTTACATTTGAAAACACTCCGATTTCCAGGAAAATTTACACAAAAGCCTTTAATCAGGTACAAGATCATCTGCAACGGGGAGATACTTATTTGTTAAACCTGACCTTCCCGAGCAAAATAGAAACCAATCTTACTCTTCGTCAGATATTCGATTATAGCAAGGCTCCTTATAAGTTATTAATAGGCAACCACTTTGTATGTTTCAGTCCCGAGTCGTTTATAAAAATTGATCACGGACAGATTGCCTCTTTTCCGATGAAAGGAACAATCGATGCTTCCATTCCGGATGCACCGCAGATTATACTCAATGACCCGAAAGAAAAGGCCGAGCACAGTACAATTGTTGATTTAATACGCAATGACTTAAATCGTGTAAGCGAACAGGTTAAAGTCAAACGATTCCGCTATATAGACCGGATTGAAACCCATAATGGAGCTATCCTGCAGGTTAGTTCGGAAATAACCGGACAACTGAATGACGGGTACGCTGCCCATATTGGGAATATCATTGATGCGGTACTTCCGGCCGGTTCCATTACCGGTGCCCCTAAAGCCAGAACCGTACAGATCATTAAAGAGGCGGAATTGACCGAAAGAGGTTATTATACCGGCATTTTTGGCTATTTTGACGGGGTTAATATGGATAGTGCCGTAATGATCCGGTGTCTTCAGAAAGATGAGTCAGATCAGCTCTGTTTCCATAGTGGCGGCGGAATAACCGCACAAAGCGACCTAAACAGTGAATACAACGAATTAATACAAAAAGTATATGTCCCCTTTAATTGAAACAATAAGGCTTAATGATGGAGCTTTTTTTAATCTCGAATATCATCAGCAACGCATGAACGTCGCCTTTCAGAATCTGTTTCCGAAAGCTTCTTTACCTGATTTAGATCAGCTGATTCAAACTCATCCTTTTCCGGATAAAGGCTTGTATAAAACACGCATTATTTACAATTGTGAATCAATAAAAATAGAATATCAACCTTATCAACGACGAAATATTGACAGTTTACAAATTGTAATTGATGATCGGATTGATTACTCTTTTAAATGGGAAGATCGGAAATCACTAAGTGAGTTACTAAAAAATAAAGGAACTGCCGACGAGATACTGATCGTAAAAGATGGACTAATTACCGATACATCCTACTCTAACATTGTCTTTTACGACGGACAGCACTGGATAACTCCCACCACTCCTTTGTTAAAAGGAACACAGCGTCAGTTTCTTCTGGACCACCATCAGATCAGCGAGGCAAAAATTCGGGTTGGTGACTTGAAATCTTTTAAACAGGCCGGATTAATCAATGCGATGATGCCGATGGAGGAAATGCCCGTTATTGCCATAAAGAATATTTTTTCGGATTAATACCCGAAGCAGCTTTATTAATCGGAGAATTACAATCGCCCAATCACTCCATTTCTATTCTTTGAGCAAAGAGGTACTTTTCTTTTGGAGTTATTATAAAGGAGGCGAAAACTGAATTAGAAGCGTAGGCAGATCGTTATAAAAGACAGATCTGAATTCGGAAGAAGCGTTAAAGAATCAGTCGAATTCAGATCTATTAAACAGAAATAAGAAAGAATATTCGATACAAAGAACTAAAGTCCGTATTTAGAGCCGTATTTCTCAACCACAAAGTCAATATCCTTATCCCCACGCCCCGAAAGATTGACTAAAATTGTTTCTTTTTCGGGCAGCTCGGGAGCCAGTTTCATGGCTAATGCCAGTCCGTGTGAACTTTCAATGGCGGGGATGATTCCTTCTTCTCTCGAAAGAGCAAAGAAAGCATCAATCGCCTCGTTGTCATTAATCATCTCGTAATTAACCCGTCCGACATCTTTCAGGTAGGAATGTTCCGGACCAACACCCGGATAATCAAGTCCGCTGGCAACCGTTGCAACCGGTGCAGGATTTCCATCTTTATCTTGTAAAACATAGCATTTAAAGCCATGAATCATTCCTCTCTGACCAAGAGACAATGTTGCAGCGTGTTGTCCCAATTTCATTCCGGAACCAGCAGGTTCTGCTCCATACAGATTAACATCAAGATCTTCCAGGAAAGCAGAGAATATTCCAATCGAATTAGATCCGCCTCCAACACAAGCAGTGATGTTATCCGGGAGTTTCCCGGTCATTTCAAGGAATTGTTCTTTGGCTTCCCGACCGACAATAGACTGGAAGTCACGTACAATCATCGGGAAAGGATGAGGCCCGACCACCGACCCGATTGCATACAACTGTGTTACCGGATCTTTAAGATAAGCTTCGAACGCTGCATCAACAGCTTCTTTTAATGATTTAAGTCCGAAGTTAACCGGAATAACACGGGCTCCTAATATTTTCATTCTTACGACATTGGGGTATTCCTTTGCAATGTCGTTTGCGCCCATATAAATATCGCAGTCCAGTCCCATAAGCGCTGCGGCGGTAGCCAATGCTACGCCGTGCTGTCCGGCTCCGGTCTCTGCAATGATTTTCTTCTTTCCCATCTTCCTGGCAAGCAACGCTTCACCCAGACAGTGATTGATTTTATGAGCCCCGGTATGGTTCAGATCTTCTCTTTTTAGATATATCTGAGCCCCTTTCAAACGTTTGCTAAGACTCTTAGCGTAATAGACAGGGGAAGGTCTTCCGGTATAATGGCGATTTAAATCATCAAGTTCTTTTATGAATTTCGGGTCCTCTCTGATCTCCAGATAAGCAGTTTCTATTTCTTTCATCACTTTCTCCAGTTCGGGAGGAATAAAGCTTCCGCCATACTGACCGAAGAAGCCGTTTGCATCAGGAAGTACCTCTGGCTTTAATAAATCTTTGTTAATCTGCGTTAAATTCAGTCTTTCCATTGTTGTTAAGTTTTTTCTATGTTTTATTTTTTTCTATTTGACATGGGAACAAAAAAAGCCGAAGGAAATTTATCCTTCGGCTTCTAATATCATAATAAGCACCTTTCAGATCAATTTTCCTCTAATCCGTTTTACAAAGGCGCCAACACCAATTATTTCTATTTGCAACAATAATCATCTAAATAGTTTCTATTTCGTTCCAAAAGTAATTAAAAAATTAAAAAATCATACCGAATCGGTCCTGATTTTATTTTCTTGAAGCAAGCATTCGATTATTGTTGCGGTGCATATAATCGAACAGGTTATGATCGGGCCATGCTATATTCTTTTCTAAAATATGAGTAAGCATTGCATCGACGTAACGAGGAAAGAACGGCCCCTTCCAACTACTGGTATTCATTATAACCACCCATTCGGTTCCATCAGCCATCCTCTTTATTACAGCAGATGTTCCGGGCATACTCCCCGTTCTCCACCATGTTCCGTTTGTTGAAACTGATTTCCAGCCCAGGGGACCTTTTATCGGATCATAGTGGGTCATTTCGCTAATACTTTCTTTTGATAAGAGTTGATTTGAACTGGTTCCGTCAATTGCAGTCACAAATTTGGCGAGCTCCGGTGCTGATACGACCCATCCGCCTGCAGAAGACAAAAGTTCGATGTTATTTCCTCCATCTGATTTTTTCACCAGATGACCATCACCAAAGCAGGACGGAACCATTTTAGATCCTTCCTGTTCGTAATATTTCACTTCATTATAAAAGCGATTGACCGAAAGGGTATGTCCGATATGCATATCGGTAATACCGATGGGCTTCAGTAAATGTATTTTCACATAAGCCTCATAAGGCATTCCGCTTACTTTTTCAATGATTTTACTTAAAATAGCATAACCCATATTTGAGTAACAGCTAGCAGTTCCCGGAGTAAACTGCAGATCGCGGGCTAAAATGAATTTAATATAAGTATCAATGGTTGCAGGAGCTTTGTCCCCCACTTTCTTTGCAATCCCCAGGGAGTTGAACATCGGATCACCAAAGCGCTGACTCCATCCGCCTGAATGGTTAAGCAGGTTTTTAATGGTAATCATTTCCAGTCGCTTGTCTTTATAGTGCAGGTATTGCGGCTCATTGAAAATGCCGGCAGGACCAAAAACCTTATCATCCAAATGCAGTTTCCCATCTTCACACAACTTCATGACGGCCGTCGCCGTAACCAACTTGGAAGCACTGGCAATTCTGAAAATATTCGAAGGTGTAACCTGAATTTTATTCTCTACATCTGCAAATCCGTAGCCTTTGGCAAAAACCAATTTGTCATTTTTAACAATGGCAATGGACATGCCTTTGACAACCCACATTCGCATAAAGCGCTCTACGGATTTATCTATTTTCTCCGATTCGGAGAAATCGGAATAATCATTTTTCAATTCTATAATCCCGGGATTCCTTGCCTGTGAGGTATTATGACTCCTCTCTCCTGATTCCAGCAGACTGAAATTAAGACCATCACATACTAACAGCAATGTTATAACGATACTAATAAAAACCTTCACTGTGCTATATTATTCTTTGCAACGAAATTTGTAAACTTTTATCCTAAAAATCAACAATTACAGCATTGTTTTTTATAAACAGCCGGTTGTTGATTAAACAATTACATTTGTAAACCACCGATAAGTTCACTGATATCGTTCATTTTATGGCGTTCCAAATAATCTTTAATTCCATCGATTATTTTGATCGTCACCAAAGGATCAATAAAGTTAGCCGTACCTACCTGAACAGCCGTTGCTCCTGCTAACAGGAATTCAATGGCATCTGCTGCATTCATTATTCCACCCAGTCCGATGACCGGAATCCGCACGGCCTGTGACACCTGCCATACCATCCTAAGTGCAATAGGCTTGACACACGGACCGGAAAGTCCACCGGTTACCGTGGATAAAACAGGACGGCGTTGCTCAGCGTTAATAGCCATTCCCAATACCGTGTTTATCAGTGATACACTATCCGCACCGGCTGCTTCTACAGCCCTGGCTATCTCTGCTATATCTGTAACATTGGGTGATAATTTAACAATCATCGTCCGTGAATAGGCTTTTCTGACAGCTGAAACGACTTTCTCTGCCGAAGCACAACTCGTTCCAAAAGCCATCCCTCCTTCTTTTACATTCGGACAGGATATATTAAGTTCTATACCCGGAATAAGATCCAGCTCCGATAGCTTTTCAGCCACCTTAACGTAATCGTCAACGGTCGATCCGGATACATTCACCAGCACATTCGTCTGATAATGCTTTATTCGGGGATAAATCTCCTGAATAAAATAATCAACTCCCTTATTCTGCAATCCGACAGCATTGAGCATTCCCGAAGCCGTTTCAGCCAGTCTTGGGTAGGGATTTCCCTGACGTGCATGAAGTGTTGTTCCTTTTACAATAAAGGCTCCTAAACGGCTTAAATCAATGAAATCAGCATATTCCTCACCGTATCCAAACGTTCCGGAGGCTGTCATCACCGGATTTTTAAGCTTCAGTTGATGTATATTAACGGATAAATCTACCATTTCAAATCATTTACATTAAATACCGGTCCCTCCGAACAAACGCATTTATTTCCTTCTTTGGTTTCAGTTACACAGCATAAACAAACCCCAATACCACAAGCCATGGTATTTTCGAGTGACACCTCACACCAGACATTGTGTTTTGCAGCTGCACGAGCAACGGCTTTCATCATGGGAGTTGGTCCGCAAGTGTATATTTTAGAAAAAGATGAAAGATTTTCGAATAGGGAATGTTGGGTTACGAATCCTTTTTCTCCTTCGGATCCATCTTCGGTGGTTATGCTGACATGCCCCAAGGCTTGATAGGTGTCAAGTTCGACAAGATCCGAAGCTGTTCTTGCCCCCAGCAAAATATGAATATTACGGGTAAGTGCCTGCATGGTTCTGGCAAGCATTAAAAGCGGAGCAACACCACATCCCCCCCCGATCAAGAGGACTTTTTCGTCCTTTTCAGGCATCGAAAAACCATTACCTAAGGGGTAGATGACACTAACACTTTCACCTTCGTTTAAGTCAGTTAAATGGCGCGTACCATCACCAACTCTTTTTACAAGAAAATGAATCGTTCCATTTTCAGGATCTATATCGTGGATTGAAAAAGGCCTCCGCAGAAAAGTAGAAGTCGAATTTTTTATTTCAATATTCGCAAACTGACCGGGTTTTATATCCGGATTAAAATCGGGAACTTTAAAAATCAAGAGATGATTATCAGGATTCAGGGGAATATTCCTGAGTAATGTCAAATCTTTAACCGTTTTTCTCATGTATCCTCGTCTTTTGGAAACAAAGGTACAAAAAAGATTATTTTATAAGGATGGATAATACTCTTCAAACGTCTTATCAGTATAGAAAATAACAATTCTTTCCGCTTTTTTGGAAGAATTAACAGGAAAACGGATTGTTTTTTCTATTTGAGAAGCAAAATCAGACTCATTACCGGATGTTCTTTCTTTTTCCGGTTCAATCAAATTAGTCAGGGAATGGTCCTCTTTTTCCTGAGCAGGAGATTGTGCCGAAACCCGAACATCAGTTTGACTAAATAAGTCAGGACTCGGTTTTCCCTGTTTTTCCGGAATCATCTGATCCTCAAAAACAGGGCCTTCTCCATTCAATAGCCATCGGGCGCTTAACGTTGGAAAACCCTGGAGTATCTTCTGAATAAAGACATATCCCGGTTTATTACGGCCACTTAGTACATGAGAAACACTCGGTCGTTGTATCTTGATACGATCAGCAAATTCTGCAGGAGTAAGCCGCTCCATTTCCAAAAGTTGTTTTATCCTTTCTTCCATGATTTTTTATTTCATTTACAAATGTAGTGTGCGCTTTTGTAAAAACAAAATGCAATTGAATGAAAATTTACATATTTCAATCTCGAATGAGTATTTACAAAAAGAAACAGGAGAATACAACATTACATTTGTCATTTGACAATCCGGCCATAATAAGGTCCATTTAAAAATCGTAAGCAGATCAATACTCCCC
The DNA here is from genome assembly GCA_963692465.1 of Prolixibacteraceae bacterium. Lineage (GTDB taxonomy): Bacteria > Bacteroidota > Bacteroidia > Bacteroidales > Prolixibacteraceae > JAUZOB01. The sequence continues at coordinate 3,362,307 of OY829943.1, read as the reverse complement.
TAACCATCCATTCTCTACTGTTCCAATATTTACTTATCAGAAGGACTATAACAGACTGGCATTCTCAAGGGCTATTTCCAAAATACTTCAAATTAGGTATTCATTGAAAACAAACAAATAGTACTGAAAAACAATACGTTATATCGTGTACGATTATATATACTTAAATTATTTGTTTACACAGAACAGGTATCACACTGATAAACATTGAATTGTGTTCTATATTGTAGTGATATACCTTAATGATATAGATTTGTGAATAGGAAATGATCACAACATTAAATTTATTCTTTATAAACAGAGTATTTATATGTTGATTATGTGAACATTATAAACATTTAATCAGACCTTGAAATCAGGTGTTACAATTGTTAAAAAAAGAGGTTCAATACAGGTTAAACTGATCGAAACAGTTCGTTCGATAGTTTACAATTATAAATCATAGAGCCTTATTTTTATTCAACGCCATTCAAAATGTGATTCACAAAAGGAAATACCCCATACGTAATTCTACTCATGATTGAAAATTCTCTGTTTTCAGGTTATTCCTCTTTTTATTGTTTGCTTTCTAATCGTTCATGAAAAAGAGAACAGGATTTAATCATCCTTTTTTTCTTCTCGTTGAGATAAAAAATGAATACCCCACTTCTCTTTAATCTCAATTCAATCAAATTACCCACCGGACAAGAAATGATTGATTAGCCAATTCTCAAAGGGTTAAAAACGCCCCCAAGAACACTCAGAACCCAGATTATCAACAACATTAACCGATTACTGTACCGATTGAATAAAAGAGCCATTGAGGAATATTTATTATTAAATGAAAGGTCTTAGCCCCAAAAGCAGCAGATTGTCACTTTTTTTATCGAAATTCGTTTCAGCCCAATAAATTGAACCGTTAACAAATCTTCCGGTTCGGCTAATCGTTTAATGTTTTTGGGGCAACAAAAAAGAGTTTGCAATGAGAGGGATATCAGATACATCGTTTTGGATTATTTTAATTGTTTTCCTTGTATTGGAGATCGCTGTGATCTGCGGGATCAAAAACATTATTCCTAAAAAGAAGAAATTATTTTTTGGAATCTATGGATTACTGTTTGGAATCCTCTATCTTCTTTTTATTTGGTTTTATCGGTTTATTGATATTCGAACGACTCATAATTTTGCTCCTTATTTTTATATCAATGCTCTACTCCTCCTGTTTTTCTTGCCAAAATTAATTTTTGCCCTTTCTTCGGTCTTTCATTATATTTTAAAATTGCTTCACCTGATAGCCCGCAAGAACCATGTGATTCTTTATTCAGGAATGATTCTTTCTGCTGTTACCCTCGGAGTTCTTCTTTTGGGAATGGTTTGGGGAAGAGATGATCTGAGAATAAAAACCGTCGAAATTCCCATTGAGGGGTTACCTAAATCATTTGAGAATTTTAAAATCGTCCAATTTTCCGATTTACATGAAGGAACACCTAGTTTCTGTCCATTTGGAAACTTTAAAGCAACAAAAGTCATCAATAGATTACATCCTGATTTAATTGTATTTACAGGCGATTTAGTTAACAATTTTGCCCGGGAAACCCCTGTATGGTTTGAATATTTGAAGACACTACGGGCATCCCATGGCAAATACAGCATTCTGGGGAATCATGATTACGGAGATTATACGATCTGGCCCGATGCCGAAAGTAAAAAAGAAAATCTGAGTCGTCTGATTCGAACCGAAGAGCAAATGGGGTTTCATTTGTTAAGAAATGAGTCAGTCCTTATTCGGAATAAGCAGGACAGTATTGCACTGATCGGAGTTGAGAATTGGGGAAATCCACCTTTTCCAAGATATGGAGATCTGACCAAGGCAATGTCGGGGATTAATCCTGTTTCCACTAAAATATTACTCTCCCACGATCCGAACCACTGGAAAGAAGAAATTAAAGATAAAATTCCGATTCAACTGACTTTGTCGGGGCATACCCATGGAATGCAGATCGGTTTATATCTGGATGGCTTAGTCTTCAGTCCCGCTTCCCTGATTTATACTTATTGGGGCGGTTTATATCAATCTCATAATCAATTTCTCTACGTCAATACGGGCTTGGGGGCACTGGGATTTCCCGGAAGGGTTGATATGCCGGCAGAAATTACAGTCCTGATACTCAAATCTAAAAGCCATAAAAATTAATCGAAAACAAGGCGAACGTACTCAATCCTTTCGAACTTTTTCCGTCAGGCAAATAAGCAATTCGTGTCCCAATCTCAATGGGCGCAGGAAAACACAAGAGATGTCCGTCGAAGGTTATTTCAGCTCCGTAGGAACGCAAATTAGCAGGGAAATAGGTTCGTGTGCTATTCTGTGTGACAAAGGTGGTAAGGTGGCTGAAATCGCAGAAAAGGTCGCCCTTTATTCTTTTTAAATAGGCAATCTTTCCAAGATTAAGATCCGGATAGCAAATTGGAAAATAATAATCAGCCGTAGCGGTAGCCAACTTGGTATTCATAAAAGACATATATCCTCTGGGAATTCTTATCTCATCGGAGAAGTAGCTGTTTTGAAGGTCTTTTTGCTGTACTCCGCCATAGAGGCTAAGTCCCTGGTTTTTAAAAAGCCCTGGAAAATAGAAGATTCCCTGAGCTGCTTTCTGATTGCCATAGTCTATATCGCTCGAAAAAGTCTTCTCGTAATTCAATTGAATGATTTCACCCCACTTCGGTTTTATCTCCTGAGCCGTTGTATTTTGCAGATGATAGGCATATAAGCTGTAATCCAAATACTGACTGTTGTGATAGAACTGAGAGATCGTTGTCGCATTGTGAACAAATTGAGTATAATTCCAGGTAATCCCAGGTTGTATAAGGGTCTGATAATTATATTGTGAAAGATTAAATGGGACAGAAGCCCCTGCTTTAAGGTCATTTTGCCACCAGGAGAAATTATATTGATTGTAGGTCATGTTGTATTTTCCTCCGGTATATTCAAAACTTATCTGGGGATACAATCCGTTATACACAAGATTGAGTCTGTATTCCCCATTCCGGGTCGAAGCATCATATTTATATCCGGCCACTAACGACAGGGTACTCAGGACATTCTGTGACAAAAAAGACACTCCTAAATTACCCTGATTTGCAATACCATCCACATAGGCCGGGGCCCAACTATGAAAGTTGATCAGATGCGCTAGTTTGGAATAAGATTGAATTGGAAAAATTGAATCCCGACTAACACTAACGGGAACGATTCCTTTTTCCTGTCCGGCAAGGAGATTCGCTGTTTCAAATGGCTTTGAATCATTGAATTTCAAGTCCTTCCAATTATCTGTATTGTAATCTATTTCTTTCAGTACATATCCGTCAGAACTATAATCACTCACTAACAAATGACGCTGATCGGGAGAAATTGCAAGATCGGGAGCCCCGAACTTTGAATCGGTAAGTTGTAATCGCCTCTTCGAATCAAAATCGAATGCATAAATATTGTCATTGCCATCATAAGCCCCCCGGAAAAACAAGTATTTTCCCTGACAAAGAGGCTGACCGATTTCCGAAAAGGTAAAAGGAATTATCGGCATTGAATGCATCAGTTGGTTATCAAAACTGAAGATCGCTTTCCCTTCCGCTCCCACTGCAATGGCAAAAACACTTTGACCATCAGGGCTCCAGGAAGGAGTCATGTAATAATAATTTTCGGGAGAGGCATAACGATGAATGATTTTATGATTCGGTAAATCATAAACCGCTATAGAATGAACCCCTTTTAAGTCAGTATCGACAAATACAATAAAGTGTCCGTCAGGGGAAAGGCATGGTGCCATCGGCTTGGCATTCTTCAGTCGGATGACTGTTACTTTTCGATTTTTCAAATTCAGGATACAGATTACAGACTTATCTGCCTGTTGCCAGCGTAGACCCGGGCGTCGCTCTGCCCATACAAGCCTGTTTTGTGCCAACGAAAAAGGATCACCCAAACGCTCTCCCGGTCGGAAGAGTTTCTTTATATGTTGCTGACGGTCAATCAGAACAAATTGATCCGGTTTATCCATTGATGATTGTTCTGCAATGATTTCCGAATCATTATAATACCGGGCAAAGCGATAGGAACAGAATGTTTTTGATGCCGGTGTTATTCGTTCCCCTTTGATTCCCGTTCTTTCATCAGCTTCGTCTGTCCACTTTTTCTTCAGAGAAGCAAAAATATCCTGATAGATGCCTCTTTTATTTTTTCCGGTAGCTTTTTTTAAGCCATGATCAAAAGCACAGATATCAAAAGGATGACCACCGACATAAGATATCGTCCGGTCCCATACGTCACTTCCATAAGACCTGCGGGTTTCACCAACTAGCCAGAAACCAAGAGCATATCGATTGGGAATATAATCTTTATACGAACCAAGAACTGCTTTATAATAAGAATAAGTCCCTTTTTCCACAACCTGTGCCTTCATTTCCTGGAGGAAAAAAGGAAGTCGTCCTCTCCCGGTATGACTTAATGCAGTCTCTGTTGAAACGGCATCTCCTTCTAAGAACCAAAATGGCACATAAACACCAATGATCGCCGCAGTCGCCTGTTCCCCGAAAAGCAATTTCAGCAACAAAGGGACTTGTGAATCAATCCGGTCAACCTGAATGACATGTCGGTATTCATGAATAGAAAGCTGTTCCAGCCAGTCTTGGCCATAAATACTCTGATCCGGAACCGTATACATCTCGAGACGCCTTGGAGCTAGTGCGACATATCCGTTGGCCTGAATCGTTTGATTATGCAGAATGACCGAAATCGGTTTAGGTTTGGCTTTCATGGTCACGGTGGCATAAGAATAGACTCTCGTGAGCATTAATGCAACATGCTGTGCCTGAGCATCGAAGCCATCAGGAAAGATTACATCAAAATGTTCTGTTTTAATGTGTTTCCATTTAGTTCCTTCCGGATCTTGTCCGGTTGAATAGTACTGTCCGAATGCGTTACTACCCCATATTACCAGGAAACAGGAAAGAAATAATAATTTTTTCAATTTCGGTAGATTCCTCATAAAGCATAAAATAGTTAAAACTCTAACCCAAAAGACAAGCAATCAACATGGATTGTTTTTGATTCTTATTGTGCCACATTAAATTTGAACGTAGAAATATTGTTATCCGTATATACCCGGGCAATATACACTCCCGTCACCAAATTTGAAAGAACAATCTGATAAGCAGAAGGATTGCTATTTAAAACAGAATGCGAAATCGCCTGTCCAAGTAAATTATAGATCGCAACAGTGCGAATCTCCTGAGTGGTTGAAGATACGGTTAATACTCCGGAATACCGGTCGTACTTCCAACCATAGACCTCCTTGTCGCCTGAGGGCGTTTCGGGACGAAAAACAACATCACAAGGCATGGACTGGATCAATAGTGACGTATTAAATTCGGATCCGGCAAATTTTGATATCGGGGACCAGGTATTCCCTTTCCGGCAAAAGGAACTGTTCGCCTTACCGACACCTCTGGGAGCAGCCGCATATAAAGCAAAAGTGTCAGTCGGGTTCGTATATGAAAATTTACAGGAAATAAAATAATTCCCGGTTAACTGGAGTGTCTGTTTCAAATAAATTCGGTTAATCGCTCCGGCTACCAGATCTTTCATTAGTACCTCTGTTTGTCCCACAAGTTTTTCGGGAACGTCACCCCCTTGATATATTTTGATGGTAACAATTCCATTTTTACCGGGAGATATTGATTTTGCAACTCCGATTCCTATTTCAGATAGCGGACAGGATTCGGTATTACTGAACTCTTCAGCAACTTCATCGAATAAAGATGAATTGTTACCCGACCAATACCCGATTCCTGTATTACAAACCGGAAGAATAACCTCTTCATCCGCATTAATATTTACAAATGAAGCACATGCCGAATCCGAAGGATAAGGGTCATATCCGTCAAGACTCTGTACCCCGGAATTAATCGGGTCAAGCCAATATCCCAATTGTTTGGCAGAATTCGGATAATAATCCCAGTCCCGGGTTAACTTAGAAAAATAATCATTCACCGGATCCGAACACATTGATTCACCTCCGGTAAGGCAACCGACAACCAATTGCTTATCGGAGAATAATGGAGATCCGGAAGATCCTTCTTCGGTCGTTCCGTTAATCCACTTTGGAACGCGCCAGAAATTATCGTGAACGAAGCCCGGATAAGTATCAGTAAGAGGTTGAATATTAGAATAAACTAATTTTTTATTGTCTGCTTTCGGATGATGAATGCACACGGTTGAATCCGACACCAATGCACTCCTGTCCCACCCCGCGTAATAAGGCTGAAAAGAAGGAGGAGGCGTAGAACTTAATTCAAGTAGCGCAAAATCGAGACTATCCGATCCGGCAAGATACGTTGCTCCGGAGATAGAGTGAGAAGCGTCCCCATCAACTGAACCACAGACCGCATTTTCATAATTAAAAAGACAAACCGCAGTCGGAGCTTTGGATGCTTTACCCAGACAATGCCATGCCGTAAGAATAATAGGATGCTTATCACTGCCGGTACTATTAAGAAGCGTTGCGGTACAAAGATCTGTTCCTGCTATTAAAATCCGGCAAACTGCATTCTTTTGTTTCTTCCAGCCAACACCTTCCGGACAGTTCACTTCACGGTTACAAGAACCGGAAAGTCCAACGGGTCTACGCCCTGCGTCAGCAAAAATTCCTTTAAAATCATGGTTAATAGTTGCTATAAGAATTTGTCCGGAAGCCTTCAGGGACGTAGGAACCTCGTATTCCACGACAATTGCATCACCAGGAAGCGGAGCCGTAGCCAACACATTATCTTTTCTATTGTTTTCTTCTGTAAAAGCGCCTAATACCATTGAATAATCAGGAGTATAGATAAACAACCGTCCTCCTTTAGGAAGATGAAATTTATTGAAAATCAGATTTAAGGAATAAGCACCGTCAGAACGAATACCCACTCGCCAGAGACTTTTTCCGTTAGGAATATCCTCCCACACTCCCGTGTTCTCAGGGGTGATTGCTACTTCAATCGGTTCTGCAAAATGGAGATTTTTCAATCTTAACTGGTGCTGCTTTGCTGTTTTAGAAATCAAAGGCACAACGCAATTAAAAGAAACAAAAGAAACTTTACTCTTCAAATCTCGTGCATTGAAGGAATATGGAACTCCTCCTGCTGAAATTTGGGCTTCAGCTTTATCCAGGAAAAGCATTCCAAACAAAAAAAGAAAGATGAAAAAGTATTTTTGCATTACTTCGTCCTTAATCCGATTGAATAATTCCGCGACTCTCTATAATCACGATTTCATAAAGTTATTAACGTTTTTACCCCTGCGAACGACTAAAACAGAAGGATTTAAGAGTTCGGACTGTAAAGAATAGGTAGTAACCATTTCTTTCCATTTACTTTTTGAGATAAGAAGTAAGTCGTAATCATTCAGGAAGCCATAACCATCCCGCAACAGATCTTCATTCCGTCCGTCAAAAATATTTCTCACCCCCTGAATATTCTCCGTAAGCAAACGCCCATCGCAACAATCAAGGATATCGCTTACCTTGTTTGAATTTCGCTTTAGAAGTTCGACATAATCAATCAATGCCTGTTTCTCTGTACGATCTATAACCGCGAGTATTTCATGAATTTTATGAACTCCATGATTACAAAACACCAAGGTATCCGATTGAGAGTCTTCTAATATTTTACCAATTTTTCCACCCAAAATATTTTTACCAAAAAAAGGTTGTGCTGCACCAACAATAAGGATATCCGCTTTCTGAGTATTATTGTAATTGACAATTTCACCACTAACATCTTCGGAAGCCTTAAAATAGGTCGTTATCGGAAGTTTCAGGTTTACAGACTCTTGCTTGACCAGTTTAAAACTTTCTTTTTCAAACGCTTCCCCTTCACTTGGCAAAACATCATAATGAGGAGAAATATGCATAGATACAAAACGGGTATGTTTTTTCTCTTTGCCGGATAAAATAGTTGCCAGACGAAGAAGATATTTTCCCATATCCGGTTTTCCAAAAGCCATAAGGATCGTCTTTTGCACGGCAGCACGAACCATTCCCTCCTCAGGCATTAATTTATCAACCAGCGACAAACCAGGTCCGGTCATGAAGGTCGTGACCAAGGTCATAACCACCATAATAGAGAATATTTCAGAACTCAGGACCCCCATATCGTAACCGATATTTAAAACTACCAGTTCCATTAATCCCCGGGTATTCATCAGTACTCCGAGTGAAATGGCGCTTTTCCAATTCAGTCCCAAAATTTTCGAAGTGAAAGCACTACCCCCGAATTTTCCTATAAAAGCCATAAGAATAACCCAAACACAGGCTTTCCACATTTCAGGATCTCCGCCAAAAGAAATATGTGTTCGCAATCCGGTAAAGACAAAAAACAGCGGAAGTAATAAAACCAAAGCAATATCTTCAATTTTTTCAACCATGATTCTTTTCAGGTTGCTCCCTTCAGGCATAACGACACCGGCAAGGAACGCACCGAAAAAAGCATGAATTCCGATAACTTCAGTCATTGCTGATGAAAAAAGAAGGATGAAGAAAACAAGCGCAACAACTGTTTTATTAAGCATTTCCCGCCCACTATATTTCATTCCAAGTCTGGACATCAGAGGCTTGACCACATAGAACATAAAAAGAATATACAGGAAAGTCAGCGAAATGGTCACCATGGCAGACGACAGGCTACCGGCCTTTATTACCGCAATGATAACAGCCAAAAGGGTCCATGCAGTAACATCATCAACCGCAGCAACCGTTATGGCTAGTGCTCCCCGCTTGCTTTTGGTCATTCCCCGCTCCTGCACAATTCTTCCCAATACAGGGAATGCAGTAATACTCATGGATATTCCGAAGAATAAAGAAAAAGCGACAAAACTTACATGTTGCGGCGCAAATTCCTTAAATATAAAGACATAAGAAATAACTACCCCAAGGAAAAATGACAATGCGATACTTGAATGACTGATTGTTATCGCTTTAAAAGCACTCTTCTTCCATATGCCGGTATCCAGTTCCATGCCTATCACAAACATAAAAAAGATAATACCGAACTGACTGAAAAGATAGAGATTAGGCAGAGACTCTTTTGCAAATAAGAAATTGGAAAAATCAGGTGTAATCCATCCTAAAAAAGTAGGACCAAGCAGTACTCCGGCTAATATTTCACCCATCACCGTTGGCTGCCCGATCTTTTTAAAAAGCAACCCGATTACTCTTGAAATGACCAAAATTGTGATAATCTGTAAAATCAGGAGACTCAGCGGATGCCCAACATTTTTGATAATCCCGTCAAATGCATGAAACGATGATGCTTTTCCGATGGCAGTCCCGACAGAACCAATATGTTCATAGGCCCTTCCCTGACACATTAGCCACCAACTTGCAAAAAATAATCCACCAATAAACAGAAGGTAGTGGATAAGAGTCCTGCTCTTTTTCATCGTTATGGGCTTTAAAATCTCCATAATTATGTAGAATGATCTGAATAGCCCAAAGATGCAAGAATATTTTAGAAAATGTTCTGTCTAAATCCTTTTTTATCCAATAAATCCCATAGTTTAATAGATTTTTTTGAAATAAAGCAATCCCTTAATACTAGTAAATCCGACATCAAAAAACAAAAATACAAGGACCAATGTATTTATATATACAATTAAAAATAAACACCTTACGGATATATTAAAACCACAAAAGACACTAACTGAGTATTCCGGCGAAGCAGGTTCTTCGTCAATTTAGGTGATGTTTTAGCCGGCAGTCCCAAGAACCAGTTTCTTTCGTAAAAGATCAAAACCGGCTCTGCCATACATTTGACGTTTGATGCTTTTTAATCGATTTACCTGACCTTCAACCTGACCATTGCTCCAGTTTGTTTTTATCGCATTTCTGACAGCGTCAATGTCTTTCCTCAAGCCTCCGACAAAAGTCTTAAGTTGAAATTTACCTATATCTAAAGTTCTTCTAATCCAAGGTTCTAAAAGCGAGTCTTCGTTTCCGAGCAATAGCGTTTTGAATGACAAAACCTGTTGGCGGAGTTTCTTTAATAGACTGTTCCTACTTATTAATGATGTCATTATTTCCCTGTCTACTTTATTCCCTATTTCCGATAAGTCAGCGAATCTCATGTATCTTGAGATTTTTCGAGGTGATATTATTTGTTGTTTGACGACAGGTGTTGTTCCATTTATAAAAGTCGGTCTCATGGGATGGTCTTTAAATTGTAGAGAGAAAGCACTCAAACATCCTTTAAATCCAGCCTTTTTAATTGTTCTGTAAACTTCAGTAAGACATTGCCCTTGGGAAAATTCATTCTCTATCATTTTTTGATATTCACTGTAATTATTTTTGAGATAAATGCTTTTCTTTGGCAGAACATCCATTTGCGAATAACGATTAACAGTGTGTGTTGACATTCTTAATGATCTGGCAATTGCCCGTTTTGAATGACCTTTTTTTTGCATCTCTTTTACTTTTGAAAACCTGCTTTTGAGATAATCATTCATTTCTCCTTTCTCTTTTTGTGAAGCTTTATTTGAAACATCAGGAAGAAGAATCTTATTGTCATATGATGAATCTTCTTCATTTACCGATTTTATTAAATTTCTGTATTCAAGTCGAATGACATCATACACACTATCTGATAAATTCTTTAATAAGTGAAAACGGTCTGCGACCTGTATGGCATCGGGCAACATTTCTGATACAGCACAAGAATAGGCACTGGCTCTGTCCCGCGTTACTATCTTTACTTCCGGATGTTGCGCTAACCATCCCTTTAATAATCGTCCGTCTCTATCTTCTAATAAATCAATGACCCGTCCTGTTTCAATGTTCACAAGGATTGTTCCATACGAGATTCCCTTTCTGTATGCCCAGTCATCAACGCCTAATACATTTACCTTATCAATGGGAGGAATTGGCAAAGAATCGACTAAACGAAGAGCTGTTGATGGGCTTGTCGGTAATGATATTAAACCGGAGATATAGGATCCTTTCATGGCAGATACCTCAAGAAAGATATTCTGGAGCAGCAGTCGGGAGCGATTCGTCATTCTTGAATATGCTTTAACCTCATGACTGGGTTGCTCTGTAAAGATCTTCCTTTTGCATTTCGGGTTATGACAGAAAAACTTCCTTACTGTTAGATTTATGGACACACAATAAGTTGATAGTGGAAGATCTCTTAGTACCCGGACATATGAACTGTGAACACGTTTGCTTTTCTTATTACAATAGGGACATCTGGCATCGTTATGTTTTGAATGAGCAAGAATAAAGACATGATCATCAATAATTTGAAATGAATCAAGTTGAACGCCTGACAAAGAAAATAGTCCTTTCATCTATTCTCCTTGTTCTTGATTAATTTAACATCTAATACGTGGTGCTCGACAGGAAAAAACAATTCAATATCTTTGAAGTAATTAGTAAGTACAAACATGATCGATATATCTTTGATTGTTAGCACTTTAAAGATACGAAGAATCTGGTTTACTTACTAATTATTTGTGTTTTATTTTGTTGTATATCAGATATTTATACAAAGAAAACAATTCTTGTTTATCTGACTTTTTTATCACCTAAATTGACGAAGAACCCGCTTGACCGGAATATTCACTAACAAAGTTGGTCTTTTTAATGACCATTTTACACTAAAGAATTAACAAAGCTTAGTAACTCAATTATTTAATTAAACAAGAACATTGATTGAAATATTTTTTTTGACACGATAGATGAGAAATACAATATATCAGAGTCTGACAAGTAAATACTCCCCAATACCTCATCATTTAATGTCTCCAACCTACCAGAAATGAGCAGTTGAAATATCAAATCTTTGACAAAAATTTTTTAACCACTTTATTGGACTGAAAGCGATAAAATACCAGACAATTGGACATTTTTTTAGAATTTCGTGAGTATCTGATTAAAAAATGGATTAAATATCGAATTGTTTGAGAAATTAAATAAACTGCTTAATCATAGTAGCATTATTTGCCAATGATGGACATAAAACCAGTTCTATCTCCACGTCAACGCCACACAAAAACAAAAAAACGACATGACAAATCCCCCCCTGATTAATGAAATGCAAAATTACAGGAACTGGCTCAAAAAGACATTAATACACAATGAACTCAAAAAAACAAGATGGACTTTTAGAAAAAGCAAGCAAAAGTCAAAAGCGACACATTGATAGTGCAGATAAAACACCAAATACTGAAGGAATCTGCAATAAACAGAAGCAATTAACAAGGTTACCATTAACATAGGTTCAACAGGCAAAAAACAGTAATAAGTCTAAAACACAAGCAATAGTAGAACACATTCTCGAATTTGTTAAGATATCATAAACAAATCGTGCCTCTGATGCATTAGAGTAAAAAAGTCAATGTTAAAATGAGTTTGATGAATATTATTTGTAATCGACACTAACATATCATAACAAAAATAAGTAAATAATGAATAATACATATATGCAACTATGTATAATTCAAACATACAACTATTCAAACATGATAATTATCCCCAATTATGTCGGTATCCAATTTTTTTGAAAAATATTTTTTTGTAAATACTATGTTTTAGGAAAAAAATATTTAAATTTAATAAATATTTATGTTGAAAAAAATAATGTATTTGAGATGTTACAAGTAGTGCTTTCTTACAATTGTATTTTCCTTAACAATTATGACACAAAAATTGCATTCTGACTATGACCTAAAATTGTATGTATTAAATAGAATTGATTCATCGAATTATAAATACAGGAGGTCGCCGAAAAGCCTTCAAAGAGTAGACACAGATATAAATTTTATAAAAAATGAAAAAAAATTTTGATTTAAAAATTGCTTTAGTGTTCCTTATTTCAACACTTATCTTTGTATCATGTCAGAATGACAAAGATTTGTACCAAAAAGAAACTGCAAATAATGAAAAACAAGTTCAACCTCAAATTATTAAGGAATTTGCATTAAAAGAATCATGGTTCCCAAAAATTCACACAAAAAGTGCGTCTGTTACTGGAGACATCTATGCAAACTTCGGGGTAGGTTATGACATTCTTAAGAGTACTGAAATGCTTTCTATTTTTAACCCTAATGTTTCTCTATCTCCAATTGTTTCAACGACATTAAATGAGCAAACAGACATGGTATATACTTCTACATCAGACTATAGTGAAATTGACAACAAGGTAACAAGTGCTTTAGCGACATCATTAAATGTTTCTACAGCTTGGGTTAAGTCAAATTCTAATTTGTCGATATCAAAATCAAGCAGCATAACTAATACAAGCAATAGCGTTTATGTTAATGTTCTATATATAAAAAGGTACGGAAGGGGCACTTTACAATATACGACCCCAACAATTAACAATTATCTGACATACAGGACAAACATAAACGATTATAACATAGGCGGCAAAGATGGTATAAATCTTTCTAATACTGAATTTCGGGGTACATATGGCGACCGATTTAAATCGGCCTTAACTTTTGGTGTAATGTTAGTCGGAACGGTTCAAATAACGAACGTCGATTTTGCAGGTTCGACAAAGGATGATGTTTCGGCACAAGCATCTGCAGCAGTACAGCATATGCTTACAGCAAAAGTATCATGGAATTCAGAACAATCCTCAAATGCCCATTTTAACAAATCAGGTATACTCGTTTCAGTCTCTGCTATTCCCAGAACGAGTGCTTTTGTTACTAACATTTCCGATTTAAATAATCAGTTAAGCTATATGGACCAATGCTATGCGAATAACGATTTAGGGATAATTGCCAATGAGTTAACAAAATATAGTTATTTGTATCCAACTTACAGTTTTATAAATATTGATCAATGGTACTATCAGTCACAATCATATCCAATCTATACTTATTATCGATCTGGTTGTGAACCTTATATTGAAGTATATCCACTTTACTCAAACCACCAAGAAATAAAAATTGGGAATTGGTTGAAAACAAACTATGATCCTACTATTATGAAACCTCTTTATGCAAAAGGATGGAATAACCCTGGACTCAATTATTTAACGGATAATGCAAATGCACCCGCACAATTATCTGATATTGTAGGATATGTTTTTAAACAAAAGATATATGACAGCTTAGTTCCCTTGTATTTCTTTCGGTATGAAAACGTAACAGCTTATATGTGTGGTGTTTACAACACAACAGGAACACCTCCTTCTGGTAATTTCAGTGGGGGAATATTATTGGGCTATATCTTTCCGAACTAGTTTCTCTTACTTAAAAACTTAATTTCTAATCAATAGATTACAACATAAACAGTTGATATTCAAAAAAAGCGAACAGTCATCCGTTTAGTTAAAACCTTAGGAATCAACACTGAGATCTATATTATCTATAGAATTCACTAAGTGTGATTTCTAAGGTCATTGTAATATTGAGAATTAATGAGCATTTATTTGCCTCTCAATATGTTTAACTCAAAAAACAAAATCAATTCAGGGGATATTATGGGCAGCTGGCTCGAATTGAATCTACTATAGCCCTAATTATCATATATCAGAATAATAAAAAGCATGGCACACAACAAAAACTGTATGTCCCTTTTTTTAATTTAAAGAAGATTCAGAGATATAAGGAGAATAAAAAAAAATTAGACGTTCTCTCTAATCTATGAATTAGATTAACTGATCCAGACGGGAAGTGCGACTTAATAAAAAATGATCAGCCAGAACCAATGCAGCCATAGCCTCTACGATCGGCACTGCACGGGGAAGGACACAGGCATCATGTCGTCCATGAGGTTTTATTACCGTCTTGCTGTTATTGATATCGACCGTTTGCTGTTCTTTAAAGATCGTTGCAACCGGTTTAAATGCAACCCGGAATAAAATATCTTCACTATTGGATATTCCCCCTTGTATTCCTCCAGAATGATTGGTTTTTGTGAAGACATGACCATTATGAAGATCGAAAATATCATTGTTATAGGAACCGCTTGTAAGGGTACCCTCAAACCCGGAACCATATTCAAAGCCTTTTACCGCATTGATTCCCAACATTGCATATCCCAGATCAGCATGAAGTTTATTGAATACAGGAGCACCCCATCCAACCGGAACTCCCTTAATAACACACGAAACACAACCACCAACCGTATCTCCCTCTTTAGCTGCCTTAAGAATTCGTTGTTCCATCAAACCAGCAGTTTCCTGATCGGGACAACGGACCGGATATTGTTCTGTTTGTGTAAAGTCGAGTAAATGATAATCTTTATCAAGGGATACTTCTCCCACCGAAGAGACATATCCGGAAATAGATATGTCCATTTTTTTCAATAATAGTTTAGCAAAAGCCCCTCCGACAACACGGGCAATCGTTTCACGGGCAGAAGAACGACCACCTCCCCGATGGTCACGAATACCATATTTATTTTGATAGGTAAAGTCGGCGTGAGAAGGTCTAAAAACATCTTTAAGATTATTATAATCAGCCGAATGTTGGTCGGCATTACGAACCTGAAAACCAATAGGAGTTCCCAAGGTCATACCATCAAATACTCCGGAAAGTATTTCCACTTTATCTTTTTCGTCTCTGGGTGAGGTTAATTTAGATTGTCCCGGACGGCGACGATTTAACTCGGACTGAATAAAGTCCAAATCTACCTCTAAACCGGCAGGACATCCGTCTATTACACCTCCAATAGCAGGACCGTGTGATTCACCAAAAGAAGTAAGGCGGAAAAGCTTTCCAAAAGTATTCATAGTAGGATAGTAAGATCAATGAATATTAATGACATCCACAGTTACAATCGTGATCATGTTCGCCATTGCAATCACAATCATGATCTTCACCACAACCACAGCCACATCCCTGAGCAGCAGCGTCGAGTATTTCCTGATCGGTTGCATCTCTAACACCGATAATCTCTCCGTTGAAGAAAAGATTTTCTCCAGCCAATGGGTGGTTAAAGTCAACTTTCACTGTTTCTTCTTCAATCTTAACAATCAGTCCCTGAAGTTTCTGTCCTTCGGAGCTTACCATTGGGACCGTATTCCCTTCATAAACGATTTCATTATCAAAAACGCCATCAACGAAGAATACATCTTTAGGCAAATCAACGATTGCTTCATCCTGAACCTCACCGTAAGCATCTGCGGCATTTAGTTGTATTTCGAATTTATCACCTTCTTTCAAACCAGCAATATGTTCCTCAAATTTAGGAAGCATTAATCCAACGCCATAGATAAAAGTCAGCGGAGTTTCATTGTCGGTCTGTTCAATTAATTCCCCTTTAGCATCATCATAGCGAAGAATATACTTTAGGGATACCATTGAGTTCTTTGAAATTTGTGTCATTTTGTCCTTTTTTAATTCAACAACAAAGAAAGGAAAGAATCCTCATACTTACAAGAAAGGAAGATCGATACCTTTATATTGTCCTACAACAAAAAAGGGAGAACAATGGTTTGTCTCCCCTTTATACATTTCAAAAAAGATTAATAATAGAATGCTGCACCAGTTGGGTAACTACCTGTTTTATAAGTATCAATTTGTGCTCCTGAAGTAGAAGAATAAAAAGTCATCGTTCCCTGCGTACTTGATTTGCCATAAAGCGCAATTATATTTCCGGTCTTAGGATCCACTTCCAGTCCAAAAGGATCGCCCGTAGATAATGGAACCAAAGCAGTAGCTGGTAATGTCGTTGCATTAACATCTAATTTAAATATTCCTCCGTTGCAATAATACAGATATTTTCCATTAGCACTCATTGCAATCAGGTTGGTTCCGTAACTGGGAACTTGTTGGTTGAAGTCGTATTTTTCCACTATATTGGTTGCCGAATTAATTTTATAGAGGAATGCATTCGTAGGACCACCAGAAATATAAGAAGGTAAACCTTTGCAATAAACCCATACGTTTTGATTGGCATCAACCGCAATATCACTGGGATCATCTCCAACCGTAATCGTATTGGTAACAATATTCGTATTGGGATCAATAACAGAAACCGTATTCTCTCTACCTTGATACCAACCACTACTATTGGTAACAAAAACTTTTCCATTCGCATAAGCCATTTGTTCCGGACCTTTACCTACCGTAATAACCGCTTTTTGCACATAAGTATTGGCATCATAAACATAGACCTGTCCGTTTGACCCATCAGCACTGTTACCGTTTGAAACCATAAATTCATCAGCACTCACATTCAGCACATACCGGGGATAAGAAAGTCCTGTGATCGTATGGATCCGTTTGAAGGTTGACATATCAACAATCTCAACTTTCTGGGAATTATTTACCACGACATAACCCTTCCCGCCATAAATAGACATTGATTGTACCACGTCTCCAAGACCAACCCCATTGGCTTTATTGAATACATCACTGGTAACAGACATGGTTGTCGGGTCAAAATAATCAACTGATCCGTCATTCTTGTTTATGTTTCCCTGACATTCAATATAAATTCCGTTTCCCTGTTTCGAAGATGAATTGTTTTTATCACTGCTACAGGCTGCAAACAAGAAGGCCAATACAACCAACAGAGAAAATCGAATACTCCACTGCATCATAAATTTTTTCATAAATCTTATTTTTAATATTTAAAGAAACTGTATTCCTAATTTCAAAGAGAAAGTCCTTCCCGGCATTGGATATGAGCGGACTACCTGATATGCTTTATCAAGAAGGTTATCGACTCGGAATAAAAGCTGGGTGTCCATTTTTGCCAACTTAAAATTATGTCCAACCTGAAAATCGACCAATTGATAAGGATCCATTTTGCTGGTAATATTGTAATAGCGAGAAGACGTGTAGTGGTAATAAATACCGGCACTCGTATTATTCAACGTCCATTGCGTACTGATCAGTGAATTATACCTTGGCATATAGAATACATCGTGACCTTTTTCATCAACATTCTGATCGGTTGTTTCTTCAACCGTCGATTTATTGATATATAAACTAGCCGTATTATTAATAATGAACGCCCCTACGGGTAGTTTTTCTGTCGCTTTGAGTTCAAGGCCTTTAGCATAGACCTGCATATAGTTTACTGGGGTCCAGATACTTCCTGCCGGTTGCCATGAAATCATATTTTTGATGTCCGAAAAATATGCATTGACATCAAAATCCACTTCATTATCTTTTGAAGAAAAGACATCACTTGCAACTAGTCCGGTTTCAGCAGAATAGCCCGATTCCGGCTTTAAATCAGGATTTCCACCCGGCACCCAGAAAAGTTCATTAAAAGTTGGTTTATTAAACTTCTGTGAGATATTTGCTCTTACCTTCCAGTGGTTATCCTCATCGAGGGTATAGATTCCCGAAGCAGAAAAAAGAAATCTGGAGCTAAAAGACGTATTCCACTCTTTACGGATCGCTACATTACCAGTAAAATCGGATGTTTTATATTTTCCTGCCAGAAAAGCAGCAAAATCAGTTTCCTCTTTCCTTTTTAAATAAGCAGCGACGTCCGCATTGACATAGCTCAATGTCACGCCGTAATCAAAAGATAAATCCGCTGTAAAGAACTGACGATAATCGGCATCCAGAAAATATTGATGAGTAATGATCTTCGAATATTGATCGTAGACCATTGACGTTGGCGTTTCTTTCTCGGTGTACAACTGATAATCATAGAAATAAGCCGATTTTATTTCCAACCCCGAGGCATTGCCATAAGTTTTATAACGGACAAATGCCTTCAACGTTGAATCCTTTTGATTTTCAATCGTTGTTGCTGATGATCCCATAATCTTGGGGAGGTTAAGATCTTTCACCTGATACCATATTCCACCATCCAGCTGAGACGATTTCCCCAGTTTGTAATAGACATTGTCAATCGTACCATAATTGGTCCAGGAGGCATTCTTCCTGCGGAATTCAAGTTGCCGGTAGAGATCAAAATATTTGAAGTCTCCATCAGAAGAGGTTCCAAAAGTACTACTCTGAATTTGAAGTTTTTGAGTGGAATATTGAATCGCAGCATCACCCATGAATGAATTCATACTGCCATATCCGCTTGACAATCGGGCATGAAATCCAGGATCAGACCAACTAGCCTGATTGTCAAGATTCAAGGCTCCACCAAAAGTACCACTGCCATATAAAGCCCCGGATGCATTATTCACAATAGAGATATTATTAAATCCGGCAACCGGTACAAACGATAAATCCGTTGATCCGGCAGTACTTGATGTTATTGGAAAACCGTTCCAGTTTACCTGGGTATGATCGGCACCGGCACCTCTCAACGAGAGGTTGGATTGCGCTCCTGCGGTTCCATAAGTTGCCAACTGCAGAGGTGTCTCATTCTGCAGAAGTTCACTAAGCGAATTAATATCAAATGTTTTAAGCTGTTTTACAGTGAATTGTTCCTGTTTATTCCCCTCTGAATAGAACGATATCCGGGGACTGATTACCTCAACTAGCGGAATGTGAATCGTATCTTTCATGTCAACCGCACAGTACGACTGTAGCGCTGACAACAAAAACAGCAGACCACAAAAAAGCCTTTTATTTCTCATACCAAACAATTTTTTATTTCAAAAAATTGTCCATCCAATCGGGGAAAATACGTGAAGAGATAAACCTTCAGGTATCCATGCATCTCTACCGAATATCATGAACATTAACGAATCAGGCAGGTCTTCTGACTTCTCCACTTTGAGGCGCCTTCCCATTCCTAATGGAACAGTGGCCGTGGTGAATGCCTCAAAGCATGAATTGGAGTTACAGCTGCGGTAACAGTCCCGGATTTAAACCGGATTCCCTTTTCACCCTCTTATTTGACCAAACAAGAGGACACCTATTTCGACAGCAAAAATAGATCTTATTTTTTTAATCTAAACAGTTATAGAAAAAATATTCGCTTTTTATTTTATTTAAACAGAACAATATTATTGTATTTCAATACATTACCACTCTATTAAACAGAACAAAAACGGCTACCATGTAAAAGACATGACAGCCGTCGGACAAAAAAATAATAAACTTAAGTGATTTATTTCAAAAATTTAGATAAATCTGCATTCTTAGCATTTACACCTTCGGATGCATTTTTATAATAAGCATCTTCCCAGCCCCCATACATGTTGTTAGGCAGAACAATAAAGCGTTTACCGAACTCCGAAGCGTTCTTATCCGCACTTGCCTTACGTTTATTAATAGGCAAATGATCAAATGCTTTACTAAAGTCACCCAGATTATCCCCGATCAGGAGTAAAATATCATGATTTGCTGCAACTTTTAACCGACGGGTTTCTTTACTTGAGTCCTTTGTGTTCAACAAGATGAGATGATCTTCATCGGCATTGGGTAAGTTAAAGTGTTGCAGATTATGCAACGTAGGAATTTGTTCTACCTGAAAACGATTTGTAACATAATAGACAACCACCCCTTTTGAAGCTGCATATTTCAAAAAAGCAGAAGCTCCGGGAACCGTATCGCAGGCCTCTCTGGCAGTCCACTGAATCCATGTCGGATCGGTGTAGCAGGCTCCCAACTTAGCCCGTTCGATAAAATAAGGACTATTATCCAGAACTGTTTCATCAATATCGGTAACAATAACCGGTGCTTTATCCTGTGTTTTAGAGAGTAACTCATCCAGACGAAGTTTTGCAATGTTATAAGCCTGAAAACACAACGCATCATATTCCGCTGCTTTTTGTTGCCATACTGCACCCCATGCCGGACCAGCGGGTAAAAGCTTAAGGTTTGGAGCTACGGCCGTTTTATGTTGCCCAAAAGCAAAACTACCTGTTCCGATGAAGATTAAAAGTAATAATAATCGAAAAGTTATACTCTTTTTCATAGATCTGTTTTTAAAAATTTTTCTTATCAGGACCACTATTTATTTAATTCCTTAAAAATAGACAATCTGTATTTATAAACAATACCTCAATTGTTAACCTTTCCTGAATTTTTCCTTTCCTTATATTATTGCAAGCACAACAAAACTGTTACGATAAAATGATCTGGCATACACTTATTTCAATTATCTTTTAACTTTGTCTAACAACAATACAACCCGCATACATGGATAAAGAATCTGTCAAACAGCGCATTGAATCTATCAGGCACCAGTTGGATGAGCACAATTATCGCTATTACGTACTCAATACACCAAGCATCAGTGACTACGATTTTGACCTGTTAATGGCCGAATTAATCAAACTTGAAAAAGAAAATCCTGAATTTTTGAGTTCTACTTCTCCTTCTCAGCGCGTGGGCAGTGATTTAAGTAATGAATTTGAACAGGTTCGCCATAAATATCCCATGCTTTCTCTGTCGAACACCTATACCGAAGAAGAAGTACGCGATTTTGATCAACGTATCCGAAAACTAATCGAACGGCCATTCCAATATGTATGCGAGCTCAAATTTGACGGAACCTCTATCAGCATCACCTATAAAAACGGGCAATTAGTTCAGGCTATCACCCGTGGCGACGGGGAGAAGGGGGATGATGTAACGGAAAACATCAAAACAATTCGTTCCATTCCACTGGTTCTTCGAGGCAATGATTATCCTGAGGAGTTTGAGATGCGGGGAGAAGTACTAATGCCCTACCCTGTTTTTAATGAACTGAACCAACAGCGTGAAGCTGCCGGAGAGGCCTTATTTGCCAATCCGCGTAATGCAGCATCCGGTACCTTAAAACAACAAAACTCTTCGATTGTAGCCTCCCGCAAACTCGACTCTTATCTATACTTCATGTTGGGAGAGAATCTTCCTTTCCGCACACACTATGAGAACCTCAGCAAGGCGCGGGAATGGGGATTTAAGATTTCTGAACACGCTGCTCTCTGCGACTCCCTTGATCAGGTTTTTGAATACCTTCATCATTGGGACACGGCCCGTAAAGATTTATCATTTCCAACGGATGGCGTGGTATTGAAGGTCAACGATCTGAATCTTCAGGAAGAATTAGGATATACTGCTAAATCTCCCCGCTGGGCTATAGCCTATAAATTTAAAGCAGAACGGGAGGCAACCCGCCTTCTTAGCATTGACTATCAGGTAGGACGAACCGGAACCGTTACTCCTGTTGTTAATTTCGAACCGGTACAGCTAGCCGGAACAACCGTCAAGCGGGCCACTTTGCACAATGCCGACATCATGCAAAATCTGGATCTTTGTGAGGGAGATGTTCTTTACGTAGAGAAAGGAGGAGAGATTATCCCCAAGATTGTGGGCGTTGATAAAAGCAAAAGGAATCCAAATGCTCAGCCCATTGTATTTATTGACAAATGTCCGGAATGCGGTACCCCTCTTGTTCGTAGCGAAGGGGAAGCAGCCCATTACTGTCCCAATGAAACCGGTTGCGCCCCTCAGATTAAAGGAAAAATTGAGCATTTTATCAGCCGAAAGGCCATGAATATTGACGGACTGGGGGCAGAAACCGTTGATCTTCTCTTTGATGAAGGACTCATTCACGATGCATCCGATTTATACCGGTTAACACGGGAACAACTCATTCCGCTGGACCGGATGGGTGAAAAATCGGCAGACCGAATACTCAACAGTTTAGCAGATTCGAGGTTAGTGCCTTTTGACCGGGTACTGTTCGCATTAGGCATTCGCTATGTAGGAGCAACAGTTGCTAAGAAACTGGCATCAGCCTTAAGATCCATTGAAATCATACGCAATGCCTCTATTGAGACCCTTCTCGCCATTGGAGATATCGGCGATCGGATTGCCCAAAGCATTCAGGAATATTTTAGTAATCCGGCAGATATTGCCATTGTGGAAAACCTTCGCAAGCAAGGACTGCAATTTGAGGTTACAGGGACAGATAACGAACCCGAGTCAGATAAATTAAAAGGGCTTTCGATCATCATATCCGGAACCTTTGCGCTACATTCGAGAGATGAGTTAAAAGTCTTAATCGAAAAACACGGAGGGAAAAATGTTACTTCCATATCGAAAAACACCAGCTATCTGCTTGCCGGTGAGAATATCGGTCCCAGTAAGTTGCAAAAAGCACAATCTTTAAATATTCCGACCCTCACTGAAGAGGAGTTCTTAAAGATGATCGAAGAAGAATAAGACACAAAAAATTCAGTTAATAACTCAATAGTACTTAACACTCCTCGTTGAGTGCTATTTTTTTTCACCCCAGAGACTCTTTTTTCATCAATAAAAGTTATTTCCAAAGGCAGTTTTCACAAGCATTACAGAGAATAGTCCTCTATAACTTGCTTATCCTTAGATAAAAAAAATAAAAATTTCTCTTAAAAACATTTGGAGATTAAAATCTTTACCATACATTTGTAGTGTTCTACTTAAGTAACACACTAAAACAACAACTGAGATGATAAAGATCGAAAATTTAAACTTCAGTTACCGCAAGAAGCACTCACTGTTTAATAATTTACAGTTGAATGTAAAACCCGGTAATATTTACGGATTACTCGGAAAAAATGGAGCCGGAAAGACAACTCTGTTAAAAATTATTTCCGGACTACTTACACCAACATCCGGTAAATGCGAGGTACTAAACAGTAATCCTGCCCTACGCAAACCCTCAATGCTAAAAGATCTGTTTATTGTTCCGGAGTCATTTTATCTGCCCCCGATCAAAATAACAGACTATGTAAGGCTCAATTCTGTCTTCTACCCGACCTTCGATCATGAACAATTCAATAACATGTTATCGGAGTTTCAACTGAATTCAGAGGAGAAATTAGATCAGCTATCTTACGGACAGAAGAAAAAAGTCATCCTCAGCTTTGCCTTTGCTTCCAATGTCCGTCTTGTCCTTCTGGACGAGCCGACCAATGGGATGGATATTCCATCAAAGAGTCAGTTTCGCAAGTTGTTAGCCACTGCTGCAACCGAAGAACGGGTATTCATTATCTCAACACATCAGGCCCGTGATTTGGCAAACATCATCGACCCGATTATTATTCTTGATAACGGAAAGATTGTATTCAACTACAGTAACGAAGAGATTAGTTCCAAACTGGCTTTTATCAGCGTTAACGATAAAGATCAGGAAGGAGTCCTTTATGCTGAAGAGACCGTGGGTGGTTACCGGGCTGTCGTAAAAAGCCAGGGTGAACCCACTCGCGTTGATGTGGAATTACTCTTCAACGCAATTACCAATAATTCAAAACAAATAACCGAACTCTTTAACAACAAATAAGATGGAAGATATATTCAATATAAAACGCGCTAGTGACCTTTGCCGCAGGCAGTTGTTTCTAAACAAAAACGCTTTGTTAATCTCAGGCGGAGCTGTCTTGGGTCTATTGCTTTGCATCACTGCATTGACAGGTCATTATCATCCGGAAAATTTACATGGCTTAAATGCATTAAATTTAGTTGTGATGTTTTTAGGAGGGGCCGTTTTCTCAAGTCATGCCTTTTCGGAACTACAAAACACTGAAAAAGCGATGAGTTATTTAACACTACCCGTATCAAACGCCGAACGATTCTTTTCAGCATGGGTACTGACCTCTCCATTTTACATTATCGGCTCCCTTATAGCTATCGTCTTAATCAATAGTTTCGGAGTGCTTTTTGCCTCCGGTCTAAACTATGCAACTTATATGGAGCACTTATTCAATCACAATTTCTGGATAACCATTGCAGCATATCTATCGGCTCAACCCATCTTCTTTTTGGGAGCTGTTGCCTTCCGAAAAAACAATCTGATGAAGACATTGTTGTCTGTTTTTATTCTTCAATTCGGACTCATTGCTTTTGGCGTATTCATTATGTGGATTAGTTTTGGTTGCAATTGGCAATACGCAAAAGAATTCAACGTGGACCCGCTGACCTTTAGTCCAAGTATCGAACATCTTTTCATCGTTATCAGCAAAATTGTATACTGGGGTGTGTTACCCATCTATCTATTGATCGTATCTTTTTTCAAACTTAAAGAAAGACAACTCTAATCATGGAATTCAAAGACAATCAGGCAATATACCTTCAGATAGCTGATCACTTTTGCATCAATATATTGCAAGAGAAATGGAAGCCGGATGAAAAAGTTCCTTCAGTAAGGGAAGTTGCCGTACAGTTTGAAGTCAATCCTAACACCGTCATGCGAACATTTGGGTATCTGCAGGATCAAGGCATCATTTACAATAAAAGAGGAATTGGTTATTTTGTTGCCTCCGACGGATACACAAAGACCCGGACAATCAAAAAAGATCAATTTTACAATGAAAGTCTGCCTGTTCTATTTAGAACCATGAACCTACTGGAAATCAGCATCGCTGATCTGACAAATTATTATAAAGAATACATAAAGAAATAAACCGCCAAAGCATATTGATCATGAAAACAAGTAACAAACTATTATTAAGTGCATTAATAACTCTGATGGCTATAATAATCGGGGTTGTAGCAGCAAGACAAATAAACAGACATATCAACACAACAATAGGGAACAAAGACATCAAAACAAGCATTCGCACCGTCCCTGCATTCACGCAAATAGATGCAAGTCATGTCACTGTAAATATCCGGCAGAGCTCAACCCCGGGAGTCAAGGTAACAGCCGACTCGAATATACAACCGTTAGTTGTTACCGAAGTAAAAAACAACATGCTGTGTGTGTATATTAAAGGTAAAATTTCAGGTGATGACAAGATTCTTGTTGATGTTGATGTGCCACAACTGGACCAGATTAATGGTTCGGCAGGTTCAGTAATTAATACAAGGAGCCCGTTTAATGCCGAAAAATTATCAATCGATGGCTCTTCCGGATGCAGATTCAAAGTCACATTGATCACCAAACAGTTGGACTGTAATCTATCATCCGGAGCGATCATGGATTTAACAGGACAATCAGATCAATTTTCAATCGATGGTTCCTCGGG
This sequence comes from Prolixibacteraceae bacterium, assembly GCA_963692465.1. Classification (GTDB taxonomy): domain Bacteria; phylum Bacteroidota; class Bacteroidia; order Bacteroidales; family Prolixibacteraceae; genus JAUZOB01. Next base: position 3,336,477 of record OY829943.1, on the reverse strand, counting down.
AGCAATAACCAATGCGGACGAATTTAAAGCTGCACAAGTAAAAGCCAGCGGTAGTTCGGGTGCAATAGCCAACGTATACGCTGAAAAAACATTGAGCGTTGATATCAGTAGTGGAGCAATACTAAGTTATAGCGGCAATCCACAGCTAAATATTGAAGACATATCCAGTGGTGCTGACATGAAGAAAAGGAATAAATAACCAACCGACACTCACACTCTCACTTCAAAACAACAAAGGGCAGTAAGTTATATCGCAACTACTGCCCTTTTTTTAATAGATATTACAATGTAAATTTAACGCCTAATTATGAATATCAGAGTGACCTAATTCAAAAACAAGAAAAAAGCATGTACGAAACAATCATTTTCGATATAGACGGAACATTACTCAATACCGAAGAAGCTGCACTTGGTTCTCTTCAGAAATTACTAAAAACAGACTATGGTAAAACATATAAAATCGAAGATCTTGCATTTGCCATAACCCTACCAAGTACGGTCACTCTTAAAAAACTGGGAATTAAAGACATTAACAAAGCAGCAGAACGCTGGGGGTTCTTTCTAAAGGAAGCTTTCCCGAAAATAACTGTTTTTGATGGCATCACAGAACTACTTGAAAAGCTAAAAGAGCGAGACATTGTAAGAGGCATCGTAACAGCTGAAACCAAAGAAGAATTAATGTTTGTTCTTCAATCATTTGACTTAATGCGATTCATGACACATATCGTATGTGTAGATGACACGGTTAATCACAAACCACACCCCGAACCCTTGTTTAAGTTTTTTGAAATATCAGGAGCACAAACTCAAACAGCTCTTTATATTGGTGATTCCATCTCTGATTATGAGTGTGCCCAAAGTGCTGGCATCGACTTCGGATTAGCCCTATGGGGATGCCGGACACCAGATAAAATTCCGGCTAAATACAAGTTTAAAAGTCCATTGGATATTATGCAATATGTCAAAACAGAATAGTCTGAAAAAGCTATAAAGACAGAAGCCTTTGAATATTTCCAGACAGAATTTGCTCTCTTTTTGCTAAATCCGGAACACATTCAATCACTAATTGTTTCACCATAGCCGGACTACCCCAAGGCATGTCAACGCCGAAAAGAACACGATCGGTAATCAACTCTGCAGCAATCTTTAAAGAATAGAGTTGAAAAGAAGCAGAAATATCAAAATATATATTGGAATCGTTACGAATTTCCTCGATCGTTTCAAGCCAGAAAGCCCCACCTCCATGCCCCAGTATGACATCTACCTGAGGATATTTGCGTGCAAAGCAAATAATCTCACTGATATCTCTCCATAATAACGGATGCAAGGTGTGAAACCATAATGGATATTGATGTGGATAAGCAGACAACACCTTAAACAAATTCTCCGTCAATCCCACTTGTCCTTCGCCCATGGTAATTTCGCCAATTCCTTTGAATGCAGACTTCACAATATAATTTTCCACCCATTGTGCAGTATCGGATTCATTCATTCCAACAGGGCAATAGCCAAAACCTATAAACCGATCAGGAAACCTATCGATAATCGCCTTCAGCTCTGACATAGCGTTTATCCGAGGTTCTACCAGGTTAACTTCACCCCTGACTATTTTCTGCAGCTTACAAATTTCGCCCCGAAATCCCTCATAGTTGCTATATAATTCAGGATGAACCGTAGACATAAACAACACAGTCCGATCAATTTGCTCCCGATTCATCGTATCAATCATTTTTTCGATCGGATGGTAAACATGTGAATGCGAATCAATAATCATCTGTTTCTTATTTTCGTTCATCAATTACGTCTTTTAAAGTAAACATTCCGTTTAAAGCTCTTGGGAAGCCGGCATAGACCGTCATCAGAATCATTATTTCACCAATCTGTTCTTCTGTTAACCCAACGTTTAGCCCGGCATTGATATGAAATTTAAGTTGCGGAGCTGCAGAACCAGAGGCTGTAAGTGCCGCAATCGTTGCTACCTGACGCAACTTAACATCAAGGTTGTTCCGACTGGCAATATCAGCATAACCATACTCAATCGTATAGCGCACCATATCGGGACAAAAATCACCTAATGCCTCATTTAACCGTTGTACTTGTTGATCGTCATACTCCGATAATTTTTCAGCTCCTTGTTCATATCGGCTCTGCGGATTATTAACCACTGTCGGAGCTAAACCCTTGGGATCATTCCGTCCGCTCTCTTTTCGCACCTGCACGACCTCTTTAAAGGCAAACATGGCATTCAACGAAGCAGGAAACCCGGCATATCCCGACATCTGCATGATAACTTCCTTCAATTCACTAATGGAACACCCAACATTAAGGGCTCCATTCAAATGAACTTTCAGCTGAGGAACAGCATTTCCCATTGCAACCAATGCTGCAACAGCGGCAATTTCTTTGGTTTTAAGATCAATGCCTTCTCGGTTATACACATCACCGAAAGAGTATTCAATAAGATAAGTAGCCAGATCGGGACTGAAGTCTTTCAGACTGTCAAAAACATGTTCACCTGATTCTCCATCGACTTCTTTCATCTTCTCCCATCCACGCTGATAACGAATATTGTTGCTCATAGTTTTATTTTTTATTCAAAATAACAACAACTTCAACGATCAGAGACAGGACTTTTTACCGAAAAAACAGGACTTATTGGAATTTCGCCTTAAACTTAGCGGGAGTTAATCCGTTTTTCTTTTTAAAAAGACGAATAAAATATGAACTATCCTCAAATCCCAGTTCGTAAGCAATCTCATTCACATTTTCAGAAGTATACAACAATAGCCTTTTAGCCTCAATAAGATATTGATCAATGATGAACTGCTTTGCCGTTTTACCCGTTGTATTTACACACAAATCATTTAATTCATGTTCCGACAACTTCAGTGATTCCGCATAGTCTGTCACCTGTCTCTGCGGTAAGGAGTTCTGAGAAATTAAGTCCTTAAATTGTTGCAGTGCAGCAGATGAAGTTCCCCGCGGACACCCATGTGCCTGCAGAAATAATCGTTCAGTGCACGCAGCAAGAAATTGAAGTCCGTGACAAATACTCTGATCCGACACCCCATCACGCAATGCATATTCCATCAACAGCTTTTCAGCAACGGTATTAAAGAACGCAGAGGAAGTCAAATCCATATCTACAAACGGGATCTTACAGGAAAACACTTCAGGAACCACCAATTCGGTAAACAACACAACATACCCTCTGGCATCTGCCGAATACGACCAGTTATGAACACTATAAGGAGAAGTAAAAAACAAACGGTTCGGACGAATCTCATATTCATCAAAATCAATTACATCCCAACCATTTCCTCCTGTAAACCAAACCATTGAATAGAAATCATGTGTATGTGGCAACACAATTCCAACAGGGTCCTCCATCGACTCAAAATGGTCGATATGATAACTCTCCGGCTTCGTCGAATGGATCGCTATTTCCCGTAAAGAGTATTTCTGAATCATCATAAGGTTTAAAATAGTTTATTACGTGAAGATATAAATTTACTTTTTATCCTGACACCCCAATAAAAAGGGAGCTTCTTTAAGAAAAATGATAATCTCCCAAAAACTTGCAACAAGTATTTTTATCCATTAATATTACACCCGTGTGTTAATTAAATTACTATGGAACAAAATGTGATTGTTTCTACATGGAAACAATGGAAGAATGAATTGCACATAATACTACTATGGCGATTGATTCTGGTGATGATTCTTTATACTTTGTGCCGATTAGCTTTTTGGACATTAAATCATAGTTATTTCCCCGGAATTACCCTGTCCGGAGGCTTCAGAATTCTAACAGGCGGACTTCCGTTTGATATGACGGCTGTATTGTATACCAATATGCTGTTTATTCTGGGATGGATGCTGCCATTTAAATTCAGATATAATAAAATATATCAATCTTCGCTTAAGGTTATCTACGTGCTTTTTAATACACTGGCACTGGCTACCAATTGTGCCGACTTTGTTTACTTCCGTTTCACGATGAGAAGAACCAGTTCGACAGTTTTCAGCGAATTTTCCCATGAGACCAATGGAGGAAGTATGGCCTGGCAATTCTTTCTGGATTATTGGTACTGCCTGGTTATCCTCCTTGTTCTTGCTTTCCTGCTAGCCAAACTTTATGGAAAAGTAAAGAAGCCCGAATTTCCCAAAGGAAAGTGGAATAATGTAGCTTATTACACAAAAGGAGTGGTATTACTACTAATTGCAGCTACCCTTATCGTAGGCGGAGTAAGAGGAGGCTTTCGTCATAGCACACGGCCGATAACGATGAGTAATGCCGGAATGTCGGTAAACAAACCGCTGGAAATGGCCATTGTTTTAAATACTCCTTTTTCTCTGATCCGAACTTTGGGTAAAAACAATTTAAAAGATCCGAAATACTATAAAGACCCCAGGCAACTTGAAGCAATATTTAACCCGTTTCATAATCCGATAGCGACTAAACCGGCAAAGCGTTTGAATGTCGTAATAATAATTCTTGAAAGCTTTAATCGTGAATACATGGGTGGGTGTTATGCTTCCGGAAACCGGAAAGGATATACCCCGTTTCTGGATAGTCTGATGAATCACAGTTGTGTTTTCCTCAATGCTTATGCCAATGGACGAAAATCGATTGAATCGATGCCTTCGATCCTGGCAAGCATTCCCTCTTTAGTTGAACCATTTGTTACAACTCAATATTCCGAAGACCGTTTCAACAGTATCCCCGGACTTCTTAGAAAAAAAGGATATCACACTTCTCTTTTTCATGGAGCACCCAATGGTTCAATGGGTTTTAACTCATTCGGACATCTTGCCGGAATTGAACATTACTATGGAATGACCGAATATGGCAATGACAAAGACTTTGACGGAATGTGGGGAATCTGGGACGAAGAGTTCTTACAGTTTTATGCCGGAAAGCTAAATACCTTTCCTCAGCCGTTTGCTTCGGTTGTTTATACCGTATCTTCCCATCACCCCTATAAGATTCCGGTCAGATATAAAAATAAATTTCCAAATGGGGATTTGCCAATTCATAAAGGAATCGGTTATACTGATTTTGCATTAAGACGCTTCTTTCATAAAATTTCAAAGATGCCCTGGTATAAGAATACCTTGTTTGTAATTACAGCCGATCATGCAAATCCGATGACTGAATATCCTGAATTTAAAACAGGAGCCGGACTTTTTGAAGTTCCATTAATATTCTACAAACCAGATGATTCGTTAAAAGGTTTACATAAAGGACCGGCACAACAAATCGACGTAATGCCGACTGTTCTGAATTATCTGGGCTATAATGAACCATTCATTTCATTTGGAACCGATTTATTTGCTGCTCCCCATTCTTCAAGATGCGTTAATTATCTTGATGGAATATGGCAGCTCATCACAGGTGATTATATTCTTCAGTTTGATGGAACAAAAACCGTAGGATTATACTATTTGAAATCAGATATAATGATGAAGAATAATCTGGTTGGCAAAGTTTGGAATGTTCAGAAGGAAATGGAATCCTATTTGAAAGCTTTCATTCAACAATACAATACCCGGTTGATCAACGATCGGCTAATGGTAAAAAAATAATTTGGGAAAAGACTCAAAAAAAATGGACTGTCAGGGAAATAACTCTGACAGTCCATTTTAATCAGGGAGAATACAGTGTAACTTACCCGAAGTTTTCAGACAGTCAGTCACAATCAGTAAAATGCATTCCGAATTGACAAAAAAATTATTTATCTGAAAACACTTTCCTGATTTCTTCCAGATACCCGAATTTATTTGCTTTATCCGGTTCCAGATAACTTCCTTCGGACCATTCATTCCATGCATTGATCGTAATCAACTTCGGCTGATTTGGGTGCTTATCGGCATACTCCTTCGCTTTCTGAAGGTAAATAGCAAAATATTTTGGATTCGTATTCGTCACATAGCTTTGTCCCCCTTCAGGAAAACGAGGGTTATTATTCCATCCGATTGAAACATGTGGAAAGTACTGAATAGGATGAAACAAAGAATCAAATTGCGCCCACCTGCCAGTTGCTTTATCGGCCCATAACCGGTAATCGCTGTTGGGAGGAAACAGATGAACCCATGAGTAATTAGTCAGACTGGAATTGCAAACTTATTTCGGACACAAAGTTAAGCAGCGATGTTTAAATTAGAATTTGCTTTATTGATTTGTTTCCAGAACTCCTCAATTGAAAGATTACCCAAGGCAGAATGCCTTCTTGTTTTATTATACCAGAGTTCAATATATTCAAATATTTCTTTTCTCATTTCATTCTTTGATTTCAGTTTGTTTCCATAGACCAACTCACACTTCAATGTTTTGAAGAAGCTTTCAGCTACGGCATTATCCCAGCAATTACCTTTGCGGCTCATGCTACGTCTAATATCGTATGCGTTAATGGTATTTGCAAAAGCAGAGCACGCATATTGCACCCCTCTGTCTGAATGAAAAATCATCGCTTTTGATGGCTTTCTATTTGTTACAGCCATACGGAATGCGCTTAGTACAGTCTCATTCGTTCCCATCCCATTGCTGATTGACCAACCGATTATTTTACGATCAAACAAATCCAGTATTATTGTAAGATAAAGGAAACCTTCAATTGTGTGGATGTAGGTTATATCAGATATCCACACGACGGATGGTGCATTAACCGTAAACTCCCGATTAAGAAGATTTGCCGGAACTTTGTACGTATGATTTGAATCGGTGGTAACCTTAAATTTTCTGGAGAGTTTACTGCGAATACCTATCATTTTCATGTGCCGGGCAACGGTATTCCTTGAAACAGGGAACCCTCGCAGGGATAATTCTTTGGCTATGCGGGGACTTCCATATCTCTGCTTAGCCCAAAAATAGACCACCTTTATTACCTCGTCTAATTGTTCTCGTTTTTGCATACGTTGTGATAAATAATTGCTTCGCCACTTATAATAAGAACTCCTACTCACTTCCAGCACTCGACACATCATCCCAATCGGGTATTGATCTTCATTTTCCCGGATAAAACCATAAATTACCGATCGTTCTTGGAGATGATGCTGATAGCTTTTTTTAATATCTCGTGTTCAAGCTCTTTTTCTTTAAGCTGTTTCTGAAGTTTTGCTATAATTTTTTGCTCCTCTGTTTGCTTGAGGCTGCCATTTCCAGGGAAGCTTCCCGGTCCATATTCCTTATACTCTTTTCTCCATCGGTAGAGCTGTGCCGATGTGATTCCCAACTCTTTTGCGTACGCAGACAGATTGTTCCGCTCGTAACTCAATTTGACTGCATTGACCTTGAATGCTGTGTCATAAATTTTCCTGCTTTTTTCCATATCATAAAGTTAATGCTTTACACCTTAACTCCATGTCCGCCTAAAGTTAGCAACTCCAGACTGTTAAAGCCGAAAAAACGAAGCACTGTCTCTTGTGTTTGAGTCTGATCGCCAGGTACCCCTTCAAGCTTATCTGGAATTGCACCCCACAATATACACTGAAGATGCAGTCCTGGAAAGCCGGCCTCAACGGTCTTTTTTCTAAAATAATCTAAGGCTATCTTCGTACTGTCTACTCCGCCAAGACCCTTTATTAAGTTTGACAGTTCATAAATGCAGAATACCGGTTTTCCATCGATTTTGTAATAAGATGGTTGCTTAAAGTAATTATTAATTACACGATCAACTACTTTATCGAAATTTTTACGGTCGCATTCTCCATGCCAATAAACTTTACTTTTATCCTGACTTCGATGATTCCAATAACTGGTTGCCGTATGATTAGCCCACATAATATAGAATTTAACCATACGATTATTTTTTGCTTTTAAAAACCCGTTATCAATGCAGTCCTCTAATAAAGGTTGCCCATCGTACCAATACCAGTCAAAAATGAAAACATTCACTCCGTATTTGGCTGCCGTGGCAATCTTTTTCTCCATGATTTTCGGATTTGATTCGTCTTCATATCCCCACAATGGAACACCGGACTGATTCTGATCCGTTTTGGCCGGTTTAGGCAAGTAAATGTCCTCCCACTCCCCTTTCTTATCAGGAAAGATAAATTGTAATCTTGGATCATGATGATAGGCCGGCCAATAAAAAGCGGCAATATCATAAGGTTGGGTTGTCTCCTTTAATTGACTAAAAGACGGCAAAACAAACATAAATAAAAGCACAAATATTATCACTGATTGTTTCATCACAAATCATTTTAACGGACAGTATATCTTATTGTTTTTCCCCCACACAATCCTGACTTCAACAGAATAAAGATACAATAACTTTCTCACTATGAATAACTCCAGAGATCATTTACAGCAGGATACAATCTGTGGAAAAAAGAAATTTTACATTACTGTGCCGTATAAACAAAATTGAAACGTCCGCCGGGAGCCGTATCTCCATTAACATAGAAATCCATTATATTCCCGTTCTCCTGCATATTGTCATTCCATTTAAACTCGATATCAACTTCTTTACCGGTTAGGTTCAATACACTCCGCTTTATGACCAGCTCCAGTTTGTTGTTATTGACGGCAAACTTAGCTTCGGATATCTGTTCCCATTCCCAGCGACCACCAACATTTCGCTCTACAATGACTTTATTGCTTTTGGGACTGACACGATTAACAATTATATCATAGCCATTCCATCCGGTCGATTTATTACGGTCGGTATCAATGAACAACATCATCCAGTTGCGGTCGGTCGGAGAGGTAAGTTTTTCTGCCGTTTCCACATAGAAATATAAATTATCCGCATCCCGGGCTACTTTAGCCCCTACGATATCATTTCTTCCCGTGTTATTCGTGTAATATTGGTCATAGCTCCCTCTGGAGTCACGGTGCATCGTATTCCCCTTGTAATGCTTATAATAAGGAGCAACATCAGTCCATCCATCCGCTCTGCCAATCTTTATGGTTTTAGGGGCCGAAGCTCTTTCCGGAGCATCCATCCCTTTGAATTTCCTTACATTATCGACCAACTGCATATAATAAACATCACCCTTATCTCCCCAGCCTTTATTCGGTTCGATATCGCGGCTATGTTCCCAGTCGAACTCATCTACAAACGAAAAAGGATCACCCGACCAACCATCCTTTGGCAACCACTGCCCTGCCGTATATTCGTTCCAACCGGTGACAAAAACCAATTCCGGATCAACTTCAAAGGCACGATCCCACTGCTCCTGAAAATTCCAGCCATAAAGATATCCGTCAACTCTTGGATCGAAGCCGTTTCTTTTACTATAACTGCGACTATAGACACCCGGCAAATTTGAGGCACTGCAATGTCCATTAGTTGCAGGACAGGCATTCTGTGCAACACCGACTGTAACCTGCTCAAATTTGCCATTATCCTCCTTCACATAGCCATGTTGCGGATAATCTTCAAGCCATCCCCATTGATCGTTACGCTTCGGACCATCAACATAGTCGGGTTGCCCCGGTCGGAAAGTAAAGAATTGGGCAATCTCCTGGTCTTCTGCAGAGTTGGTAAGAACCTCAGGATAAGCCATGATACAAGGTTTTCCTTTCCATATAAACCACAGATTTTTATATCGTCCAGGTTTGTAGACATCGTGATATAGCTGGCGAAGAGAAACCAGTGAGGAGGGTGTCGGACCAAACGGAAGCATGTAGGCTATTTTAGGCACGTTAACCCCATCCTTCTGAGCCTGATCCCAGGTCTTCAGCAAAGCCTCATACGATTCTTCCCAGGTAAGACTTCCATTTGTACAATCAAAAAACACCGCATCAATTTGCGCATCAGCGAGCATCTCTGCATGCTTGCGTAAAACCCATGGGTCGGTAGTTTTATAATACCCTAAAAGAGGCTGTTCCCAGAAGAAGTAACCCGGTTGTTTGTCTCCCCAGGCCGGATGATGATAATCCTTCATCGCCTCCGGATATTTCCGAACGATTTCCGTAATGTTCTTTACCTGATAAGTCGTATCATCATTCCCCTGATGCCATGTCCAGTAAAACATAGCAACAAACTTGTCTTTTTTCTTATCTCCGGCAATATTGTAGTCACGGACTTTTCGACCGAGAGCATCTGTAGCAGCCCACTGATCGCTTAATGTTGTTTGAGCGGGAGCGCTTTCCGCATAAACAGCAATTACTGCCATAACGGCCATTGATTTCAATAGATTTCTAACCTTCATTGTCTTGTTTTAGAATTAGTGTTTTTCATTTAGGTATTTAATTTGGTACTATTCCAAACACAAAAATAACTTATCAGGATGAAACACTGCCACTTTTCTCCTGCTTTGAATACCATAATCCTCACGGATTATCTTTTGAAATCATTTGATAGGTTGAATATGCATTTAATGGATCTCCTGAACTGGAAATTCCCTCCAAACGAATATCGATATCTGTCGTATGGTCGGCATTGAAGAAAGAAACAACCGCATTTCCATCTTTATCGGTAATGACATTGGGTTGCCAAAAAATAGTAGCCCTTAAATCCGGTTTCTTCTTATTATTATTCGGATCATCATATTTAGGAGAATAGAATATACGGGACTCATAAAAGCCGTTTACCTTGGCATTAATCGAATTGTAGACAGGGGCATAATTCCTCTCATTGTTCCCGGTTTTAGTAAATATACTGATCACTCCATTTGCGCCCCGCATGCCGAATAGAGCAAGTCCGGCATTCTTAAGTACCTCCACTTTATCAACCACCGATACGGGAAGCGATGCAATTGTTTCGATATCAACAGGAGCACCATCAAGTAAAAACAACGGATTTTGTCTGGCTCCCCGTATTGATATACTGATATTTGGATAAGACCCCGATATAAATAATCCGGCAACACGTCCTTGTATTAACTGAAACACATCCGAATAATTGGCATCTTTATCGGTAACCTGAATTGAATAGTCCGGAGTGCCGTATATTCTACTATGTCCATCATCCTTGTCCTTTTCTTTTCGGGCTGTTACAACCACCTCTGCCAATTGAATATTGTCCTTCAGACTGTATTGATTGATATTATACCGTTGCACTGCCTCCTCTTTCATATTCGACATCTCAGGAGAAGAAATCATCGGTTCCGAAAGATTAAGAGGTTGAATCGGGACCGGATTTCCAAATATACTATCCAGTGAAATCCACCCGACAGATCGATTTTTTTTATTAGTTGCACTTACAACCAAGCTTTGTTCTCCGGAAAAGAATAACGGACTGAAATAATACTTTCCTGTTGAATCCGTAGAAGCAAGGCTCATGAAATTCAACTTCCCTTTATCAAACATTGCAAGTGAGATATTTGCATTAACAATTGGCTTATTAGTCAGCAACCTCCGTAATCTCCCCGAGATGCAAATTCCTTTCTCCGGATAATGATTGATTTTAAGCGTTGTATCAGCCAAATGCTTCCAGACGAAGTCTCTCCATCCCTGAGTCAAGAGAAGCACATCAAGGTCATTGAATCGATCCGTATTGGCCGGATCGAAGTATCTCGCCGGTTGTTCTATGCGCCCTTTGAGGTCTGACTCAAGTAATAAGTAAGAATAGATATCTGACGAATAGAGATCAGGGCTACCCGCCAGCTTTCTGTCAACAACAGCAAGGGAAAGATTTGCATGGAGGGGATGATTGGTTGAATCACGCACTGATATTTTCAGCTCCGTCTTTTCACGGGGAGCATAACTTTTTTTCTCCGCAACAATACGGAGACCCGATTTTTTGGTATGATGAATAAAAGCGAGCCGCTCGCATTGTGGTTTATTTTCACTATCGAATAAAGTCAGTCGGATGATGCCTTCTGGCAAACTTTCCTGCGGAACTCGCAGGTAGTTGAATATCGTTCTATTCACTATTTTAGCAGTCATAACAACCGATCCACGAATAGTTCCAACCAGAAACATCTCTTTCCCTGAGTCACGCTGAAACGTTTCCAAATTAGTTCTGATGCCTAACCGCATGATTGCACTATCGGAGTTCATGACTTTAAGTGTATAACCATTTCTTAAAACGGTTGGCAACGGGACTTTGAATTTCACCCCATTATCGGTTGACCCTGCAGCGTAATAATTAATCCCATGCTTAGGCACAAAGTTAAAACATCCCATTCCCAGGTTGACACTTTCAAATGCGACAACCGTATCACCGGAATCAGAGTAAACCGCTCCCTTTATGTTGCATCCCTTCCCGGTCTGGTCAATGGCTTTAACACCTACAGTCGAATAGACGTTTTCGACCAGTGATCCACCTTCAGGAAAGAGCTGTACATCAATCTGAGGTTTTAATCCGACAGAAGACTTATGCCTGGAATCAGTGTTTTTAATTCCTAAAACATTTTCAACATGAATCTCTTTTTTAAAGAAAAAATACGCTCCAAAGTTTTGCATCCAGGCAGTATAGGCTCTGATCATATATTTTCCCGAAGGGAGGGAATCTTTAAGGTGAAAATCACCATATCCCGTCCCTTTTTCCAATGGGATAGCCTCTCGTTTGATTATTTCCGATTCAGGGGAGATTAATTCGACATAAAGACATTTACTATTATCGAGTAACTTATTATCAAGAGCATTTACCTGATAGGCTTTAAACCAGATATCATCACCCGAAGCATAATATTCCCGGTCCAGGTGCAGATAAAGTTTTTCAAACCCCACCGATGCAGACGAAGCAACATTACTACTGTCAAGTTGACTTTTCTTTAATTCCTGAGACTTTGTGAGCTGAGAGGACAAAAGACAAACAGACAACAGAACATATAGTTTGAATTTTTTCATCTGTTTTACGGCTTCATAGGTTTAGTTGTTATCGGCTTATACGTTAGTATCTTTGACTCATTAAAATTCTCAGGGTTTAAATAACCGAGCAGGCATAACTCCAAACCCGAATAATACCCCGCTATCCGGTCAGATAAGCCCTGACTATAATTTAAATCCCTTTAAATTTATTTCAAATATCTCATAATAAATTCAATAGCTTTATCTGGCCCTATTTTACTTGTATCCAGAGAAATATCATACTGCCTCACGTCAGTCCATTCCCTTCCGGTAAACCGATGATAATAGAGAGCTCTTTCTTTATCGCTTTGGGCAATCATTTTTTCAGCTTCTTTTTCCGATACGGTATAAAGTTTTTTGACCCGTTCTTTTCGAAAAGCAATATCTCCGTGTAAAAAGATACTAACATGATTCGGGTGTTCACGAAGAATATGATTAGCACACCGACCTATAATAACCGCAGAATCTTCTTTTACAAAACGTTTTATGATCTCTGATTCTACTTTAAATAATTCCCGGTTTGTTGGAGTAATAGCGATTGTCGGTAAATACACATCCGGAACACGTGCATGTGACTGCAAAAACAATTGCCAAAATGGACTTATTTTTTCGTCCTGTGATTCCAAATCCTCTTCTGATACCGAAAAATATTTAGCAGCTTCAATCATGATCTCCCGATCCGCATAGAAAACCTCTAATTTTCTTGCTAACTGCTGTCCCACATAGGTTCCTCCGCTCCCTAATTGGCGGTTGATAGTAATTACAAATGGCAAATTCTCTTTCATTTTTAATCCCTCCTAAAATTAAAAAGACTAGTCGTCAATACAATCTTAAGATACAAAAAAACAGTCATATATACAACTATTAATGATACAGTTAAGATCGTCATTTCATTGCAAATCGAAGTAATTATTCTTTTTCCATTCTGCATGGATCATCATAGGCCTCTGATTTTTAAAATACAAGAAACTAAAAAACAGTCATTTCGTATAAGAAATAGATAGAATTCTGATAATTAAACAAATAGAACCACCATGAAGAAGAATACACACAAAAAAGGTCCACATACTAAATCGACAAAATCGTCCGTAACAGGGTTAGACAAATTAGGAGGAATCGATGAATTAAGCGGAATAGATCCAAAGTCCCGGTTAAAAAGATTTGGAGCCAGACAAAACAATTGGAGCAAACAAATCAGTCGAAACAGATCCTCCATAGGCTAAATAAAAAACTCACTTTATAAATAAGGGCTCCGAATTCGGAGCCCTTATTGCATCTTATAAACCGGTCATTATCCGTAGCGGCAGAGTGTTCTGATAGAACATTCCACGCATCTTTAAGTAAAACTTTAAAAGTCGACTTCAGCCAGAACCGGAAGATGGTCTGAAAAGAATTTATCGTTTTTAGAATCAGAAAGAATACCATAACGCAAAACAGAAACTTTCCGGGTGACAAAGATGTAGTCAATCCGATCCTTAATCGATGTACTAAACACAAAGTTATTAAATGTTCCGTTCGGTCCATAGGGGGGTAACTTCGAAATATCATAACTGTCCAGCATTTTCTGTTTGATCAGTTTGATCGATTCATCATCCGGGGTCATATTGAAATCACCGGTAAGGATTACTGGTGATTTACCCTGTGTTATTTCCTGTATCTTTCGAAGAATCAGATGTGCCGAATTCGCCTGTGCAACTTTTCCCTGGTAATCGACATGCGTGTTAAAAACAAAAAGTATTTTGTTTGATTTTTTTTCTTTAAGCTCTATCCATGTGCAAATACGAATACAAGCCGCATCCCATCCGATAGCCGGTTGGGTTGTTGATTCATTCAGCCAGAAATATCCCGTTTTGAGTTGAACAAAGCGACTGGGATTATAAAAGATAGGAGAATATTCACCTCCCTGTTTCCCATCGTCACGTCCAACGCCAACCGTTTTCCATCCGTTTAAGAGCCGTAACAGATCTGCTCTTTGCGGAAAAAGCGTTTCCTGTGTACAGAAAATATCTGCCTGATGAAAACGAACAAGCATTGCCACATTATCCCGGCGATCCTGCCATAGATTTCCAACATCTTGCTTGTTCTCGTAACGAAGGTTAAACGTTATGATGTTAAGAGGCCTCTGAGAAAAAGTTGTGGTATAAAACAAAGCACATAAAACTAAAAGAAAAATTTTTTTCATGATAAATAAAATTTAAAGACAAATCGTTCACTCACGTTAAAAAATATTTTTACCCCATAAATATCCGAGAATAAATTGGATTTCTAAAGCACAAATTTAATCAGATAATTACCATCCCGGATTTTGTCCTATTGGGGGGATTTAATTATCAATGTTCTATGCCTACCATCACGATCATATCCGTTGATGTCCGAACCGTTTCGCTTTTCAAAACTATATTTCTAGATGTGCATTGTATCATCTTAACGCAACCCCGTGCAAGGCAAACAAAAAAAGCTATTTTTGGGTTTTAATTATTTCAACGCCCAAAATGGATCACTCAACATTACAACCGTAAAAACGCTGAATCCCGATGAAGAAAACATGGAGATCACCCAATAAGCTAAAGAATTATCGTGATGGTAAATTTGTAAATTTATTGTTTACGCCTGTCATGACTCACGGTATATCATTTCGAAAAATTCTGAAAGATCATATAAACCGTCCGAAGTCCGTTTATCCTTCCAGCCCCATTCCGTCGGTCATAACCAACTTAAAAGAACTTTATTCAGAAACACCTGCGATTGTGTGGTTTGGCCATTCTTCCTACCTTATCCATTGCAAAGGCACCAATATTCTGGTGGACCCTGTTTTCAGCGGAAGTGCCTCTCCTGTTAACGGAATGATCAGGGCCTATCCCGGCTCAAATGAATATAAGGCAGAAGATATGCCCCCCATCGACTTTCTGATTATCACGCATAACCATTACGATCATCTGGATAAAAAGACGCTAGCTCAATTAATGCCTCAGACCAAAACGATATATGTTCCTCTTGGGGTTGGAAAAGATATACCAGGCATAGAAAATCAATCCATTACAGAAATGAATTGGTGGGAAACAGAAACACCTCTCCCTTATATCCAACTTACATCTACCCCATCCAGGCATTTCTCCGGTAGAGGATTAAAGCGAAACGGATCATTGTGGTCTTCATTTGTCCTGAAAATTTATGGTTATACTATTTTTATCAGCGGCGACGGTGGCTATGGCCCCCACTTTAAAGAAATAGGCGCAAAATACGGTCCATTTAATATTGCAATGCTGGAATGTGGGCAATACAATAAAGCATGGTCCAACATTCATATGATGCCCGAAGAAACCGTGCAAGCCGGAATTGATTTAAAAGCACAAATTCTCATGCCCATCCATTGGGCAAAATTCACTTTGGCAAACCATCCGTGGAATGAATCTATTCAACGGTTCACTCAAAGGGCAAAAGAGCTCGAGGTATCTGTTACAACACCCCGAATTGGAGAAATCGTACTTTTCGATAAAAGTTATCCCCACCAGGAATGGTGGAACCAACATTAATCACATTACCGATTCTGCAAGATGACTGTTCTATAAATAAAATCAACTCGCACAAGTTGATTTACCAATATCAACCTCTGCAAGTTGATTTCAACAAATTAAGGTGAAGATAAATCTTAGAAAGCCTATTTATTTCGGATAACATTATGGTTCTCATTTTGTAACAAAAAAACCGAATTAATAAAAACCGGTAAACAATTCTGCCACAAATATCGTTTCCTTAAAAGGAGTGATATTATTAATTCTATAAATTATGAGTTTGATCTGGTATATCATTATCGGGATTGTAGCCGGATTCATAGCTGGGACGATCACAAAAGGCAGAGGATTCGGATTATTCGTTAATCTTATCGTAGGTATCATTGGTGGAGTCTTAGGAGGCTGGCTATTCGGGGTATTGGGAATTAACGCTGGCAGCAGTATTATAGGTAGCCTGGCGACATCAACTGTTGGTGCCACAGCATTACTTTGTGTTGTTTCCTTATTTTGGAGAAGGCATTAGCAATCAATAGATTGCTAATGCCTTCTCAATATTTCCCTTATTGCTTTTGTCCTTCTTACCTCAGGACAAAGTCAGTCTTCAGCAAATCTCTTGAATTTCCACCTACAAAAACATTAAACTTGCCCGGTTCAACGGTCCACTTCATATTAACATCATGGTACTTCAAGTCATTCGGACTCAACCGGAACCTAACCGTCTTCGTCTCTCCCGGCTCAATCGATATCTTTTTGAACCCCCTTAACTGTTTGATAGGTTGGCAAATCGATGCATACAGATCACGAATATAAAGCTGCACCACTTCCTCTCCCGAGCGGGAACCCGTATTCTTCACATCAACAGTGGCTTCGATCGTTCCGTTCATCGACATTTCCGACTTGTCCAGTTTCAGGTTCGAGTATTCAAACGTTGTATAACTCAATCCGAATCCGAACGGAAATAACGGATCATTAGGAGCATCGATATATCTGGAACGGAAGAATTCATTGGGTTGCTCAAACAATGGACGACCCGTACTCTTCTGGCTGTAATAAAGTGGCAACTGTCCCTCTGTATAGGGGAATGATACCGGTAGTTTCCCCGAAGGATTATAATCCCCGAACAAAACATCTGCAATCGCATTCCCAGCCTGCGTGCCGAGGAACCATGTTTCAACAATTGCAGGCACATTTTCTGCCACCCAGGGGATCGTCAACGGACGGCCATTCGTTAATAAAACAACGACCGGTTTCCCCAGTTTTGTAATTTCTTTCAGTAAGTCCAGCTGATTACCCGGAATATCAATATGTGCGCGCGAATGAGCTTCTCCGCTCATACCGCCCGACTCGCCAATAACCATCACGACCACATCTCCCTGCCGCGCAACATCCAATGCAGCAGTAAAATCCTCCGGTGTTTTCGAATCGACTTCACAGCCTTTGGCATACAAAACCTTCGTATTCGAAGATACAGCCGATTTTATTCCCTGTAATATACTCACAGCGTCCTTCGGATCGCCAACGCCACCCCAACAACCAAGCATGTCACTCTGACTATCAGCTATCGGACCAATAATCGCCAGCTTACCGATATCTTTTTTCAAGGGTAAGATATGCTGATCATTTTTTAACAGCACAATCGATTTCTTAGCTATATCGCGTGATGCAGCAAGATTCTCAGGAGTTAAGAGTTCGGTCTTCTCGCGGTGCTCATCGCAATAGCGATACGGATCATCAAAGAGTCCCAGTTTATATTTAATAGTCAGAATTCTTCGTACTGCTTCATCAATATACTTTTCCTGAACGACTCCCTTCTTTACCAGATCAACCAGCTTATTCCGATAAATGGCACTCTTCATATCCATATCCAGGCCAGCATTAGCTGCTAACTTTGCAGCATCATCTTCATTGGCTGCAAATCCATGAGGAATCAATTCTTTAATAGACTCAAAATCTGAAACGACAAATCCTTTAAAGTTCCACTCTCCTTTCAGAATTTTCCGTAACAGAAAAGTATTTGCAGTGGAAGGAACCCCGTTAACCGTATTGAAAGAAGACATCAGTGTTCCGGCTCCGGCATCAACAGCAGCCTTGTAAGGAGGCAAATAAACGTCCCGTAACGTCTGTTCCGACATATCGACCGCATTGTAATCACGACCGGCTTCAGCAGCCCCATAGGCCGCGTAATGCTTAGCACAGGCAACAACCGTATTGTTCTTACTCAAATCGTCTCCCTGAAATCCTTTTACCCGGGCCTTTGCAATCAGAGAACCCAGGTAAGGATCTTCTCCGGCCCCTTCGGCAATTCGGCCCCAGCGGGCATCGCGTGCAATATCGACCATCGGTGCAAAAGCCCAGTGGACACCCATAGCAGAAGCCTCAACAGCAGCAATCCGGGCTGAACGCTCCATAGCTGACAAGTCCCAACTGGCAGCTTCAGCCAAAGGAAGCGGAAAAATAGTTTTCATCCCGTGAATCACATCGAATCCGAAAATCAAAGGAATATGCAATCGCGAATTATCAACTGCAAGCTTTTGAAACTTACGGGCAGCGTCTGCTCCGGCAACATTATAAATTGAACCGATTCGTCCGGCCCTCAAATCTTTTCCCTGTTTACTGTCAGGGTTCATGGGACCGTTACTGCTATAATCAGCCATCACCAGATGCATCTGTCCGACTTTTTCTTCCAGAGTCATCTTCCTGATCAGGTTATCAATAAACCGGTCCATCGTAGACGATTGTGCAAGTTTTGCCTTCACTCCTTTTTCATGACGGGAAGTTGTCAGAGCCCCTGCCTGAGCAGTAGAAAAACACAAAACCCCTAAAACCAGCAAAGCCATTCCGTAAGAAACAACTTTTGCTTTTAAGTTTTTATCCATAAGTTATTCTATCCGTTTAATTTCACGCTAGCAGATTGAGACATTCAGATAAAAACATCTCTTATCTGAATGTTGCTCAACTGGCTGAACAAAAATAATAAAGATCACCTCACATTGTCACATTCAGAATGTTAATCAGACAGTATATCATAAAAAACAAAAATTAATCAATTCATTCTATTCCCCCGGAAGAGCATAGCACCCTTGACATGTAGAGGTCATTCTTCTAGTTTTAAAACTCTATTTTTATTGGTTCAATTTGGTTCAATTTTAAGGGAAACCTACAACACAGTTCCATATAATTATGTATTTTTATCGGGTGAAGTAGAAACCAGCTTTGCATGAAACTGTCGAAAACACCTGACTTGATGCTTATATAATCAACTTAAATTTCACCGTGTTATGAATAGAAGATTAGTATTTCTACTAATGTTGGTTCTCATTAGTCCCGCTTTAGTTCGTAGTCAACCCCACAATCAACTCTCAAATGAACAGAAGACATGGCTATCAAAAGCAAATCGCCATGAAAAAAGCGGGTGGATTTATCTTCACGTTGAAGGGACTCCTGAAGAACGCGGTTTCCAACACGGATACTTACTCTCAAAAGAAATTAAAGAAGCAATCAGGATGATGAGTGAAGATTGGCATAATCAAAGCGCATTAGACTGGCCATGGCTTGTTCAGAAGGTTGGCGAGATATACACACCCAAGGTGGACGTTGAAAACATTACCGAAATTGATGGGATTGTAGAAGGGATGAAAGCAGCAGGCATTACAACCAGTCGGGATGAGATTGTGACTTTCAATGATTTTGTAGAACTTTCAGGCTATTGGTGGCCTACGATAAAAGACTCAATAGCCCCCAATTCGCTCATTCCGCCCAAAGAATCCTGTAGTTCGTTTATAGCAACAGGAAGTATGACCGCCGATGGTAAAATTGTTCTTGGGCACAACACCGTGTCCTCCTATTATTTCCCTCTCCCCAACGTTATTATTGATATTCTTCCTGAAAAAGGCAATCGGATATTAATGCAATCAACGCCAGGATTTATACATAGTTGCACAGATTTTTTTGTTACAAGTGCAGGACTTGTCGGGTCAGAAACAACGATTGGGGGTTTCTTTCCTTTCGATAAGAATGGCATTCCCGAATTTTCACGAATGCGACATGCCACACAATATGCATCTTCAATTGATGAATGGTGTGAGATGATGAAAAAAGGCAACAATGGTGGCTATGCAAGTGCCTGGTTGATTGGCGATATCAACACCAACGAAATTGCCCGGCTTGAGCTTGGATTGAAATATGTTGGGTTTGAGAAAAAGAAAGACGGTTATTTTGTAGGTTCCAATGTCCCCGAAGATTTAAGGATATTACGTTTCGAAACGAAATTCGGTAGCGATACAAACATTAAAAACAATTGCATTTCCCGCCGTGTTCGATGGAAACAATTAATGAAAGAAAATGTGGGAAAGATAGATCTTAAACTCGGGGAAAAATTCGAGTCCGACCATTATGATACATATTTGAATACCACGAATCCTAATGGACGGACTTTGTGTTCGCACCAGGAACTTGACTCAGACAATCAAGCAATTGGTGATGATCCTTTCAGTCCGGATGGAACAGTTGATGGAAAAGTCATTGATTCTAAGATGGCAAAACAAATGTCTTTTATTGCCCGATGGGGAACGGCATGTGGTATGCCCTTCAATGCCAAATCATTTTTAAAAGCACATCCTCAATATGAATGGATGGATGGACTATTAAAAGATCGTCCTACTCAGCCATGGGCCATATTTAAGGCAGGTGAGACTAAATGAATTCCTTTAACATAGCAATGGTTTATCATTACACATCGCAGTCACTTTAAGTGGGGTTCAAAGGTGGTTTACAGGTGCTGAGCACCTATAAACCACCTTTGAACCACCTTTAAACCACCACTAAAGTGTTGTGCTTGAACATTATTAAAATAAACATTGACCTTTCCTAAAATAAGTATACACTTTTGAGTGTCTCAACTGGAATAAGTATACAATATTTTCTAAATTTTCAAAGGAAAATTGGGATAGCAATTTGGTGGAAGACAAAAAAAGTCACAAAAGATAAATGGCAAAACAGGAAAGTATAAAAGAGCTTATTAAAATCCCGGGGGTTGGCAAATCTCTGGCTACCGACCTTTGGAATATTGGCGTCAAAAAGATAGCCGATTTAAAAGGGAGAGACCCTTACGACCTTTATGATTTATCCAATTTGTTTGCAGGCGAGGTTCAGGATCGATGTGTTCTCTATGTTTTTAAATGTGCTGTTTACTTTGCAAACACGCCCACAGAGGAACAAGAAGCCGAAAAATTGAAATGGTGGAACTGGAAAGACGGGAAAAAGACTGCAAAATAGATACTGTCCTTTATTCATCGCAGCAACACTCCTAACTGCGAGTATCAGCTCTTCACAAGCAGAAATCATACGATAACGAGTCTGCATATTAGCAAGTAATATCGTTCTCTATTAATAATTTCAACAATATAGATATATCTATATTATCAGATAAATTTTGTAAATATTACAGATATATCTATATTTACAAAAAAAGCAACATGTATAGCGAATTATACGAAAACTCGGGCGGTGATATAATCCGTGAATTAGGAAAGCGATACAGTGATTATCGTAAACGGATGAAGTATACACAAAAAGATATTGCTAAAAAATCAGGATTAAGTGTATTCACTATAAGTTCTTTCGAAAACGGTTCGTCTATAGGTATTACATTAGCCTCATTCATCAAACTCCTTCGGGCAATTGACTGTCTGGATGAAATTGAAAAACTATTGCCTGAGTTACCGGAAAGTCCACGGGCTTTATTTAAAAAGGAAAGCAAAAAACAATAGACATGGGAACCAATGTGGTGAAGATAAATTTATGGGGAATGACCGTCGGCTATCTTTCATGGGATAAAAAGAAAGATGCAGCTGTTTTTGAATATGAACCGTCCTTCCTCGAACAAGGATTAGATATTGCTCCTTTAACCATGTCGATTCACTCACCGCATAGTCAAAAACAGTTGCCCTGGTTGGGAAATCAAGATAAACTTTATCAAGGACTTCCTCCTATGATTGCAGATTCTCTGCCTGATAAATGGGGAAACTCACTCTTTAAGGCGTGGCTAAGGGATAACAATATTTCTGCAAAGAAGACAACCCCGGTGGACCACCTTTCATTCATTGGTAGCCGGGCAATGGGCGCACTTGAATATGAGCCGGCACAAAAATTAGGTGACAACTCCGCTTTTTCAGTTAATGTGCAACGACTGTATGAGTTTGCAAAGCAAGTATTAAATGAAAGAGAGACAACAGTCCTGAATCAGGAAAATTCCATTCTGTGGCAGGATTTGATAAAAATAAGTTCTTCTCCGGGGGGCAAACGTCCCAAAGCTATTATAGCTCTCAATCAGACTACCGGAGAGGTTGTTTCCGGCCAAGGGAATATAGCTGAGGGGTTCGGACATTTCGTCCTTAAATATGATGATAATTCTACTTACCCTTTTGCCAAACTAGAATATGTTTATTACCGAATGGCCTTGAATGCAGAAATTGTGATGATGCCATCAGAATTGCGTACGTATCAAAATGTGACCCATTTTCTTACCAGTCGGTTTGACCGGAACGGCAATGAAAGAATACACACCCAAACGTTGGCCGCAATGTCTCCCACCAGTGATAGTTATGAAGATATATTTAAAATTATCCGGCGACTTAATTTGCCATATCAAGACAGCAAACAACAATTTATACGAATGGTTTTCAATGTTATAGCAAGGAACGTGGATGATCATTCCAAGAATTTCTCTTTTTGTATGTCCCGTGACGGAATATGGCGCTTATCTCCTGCATACGATTTAACATACAGTGTAGATCAGACTGCTCCCGCTTATTCCAATAGGCATTCACTAACCGTAAATGGGAAAAATGAGGATATTACTCGTGGTGATTTAGAAGCAGTTGGCTTGGATAACGACATTCAGGATTATAAGGCTTTGATTGATATTGTGGCTAATGCGGTGAATAAATTTGGTGAATACTCAAAAGAACTCGATATTGATAAGCAACTAATCCAAAGCATTCAGACTGATTTTGTGAAAGTCTGATTACATAGGGTTCAAACACAACGGTTACAACATCAAAGTTTCTGGCGTTAAGCCACCTCCTTGAATATTCTCCAATCACACAACAAGACCTCTTTAAGGAGACAGCTTGTTATTTCATTCCAGCCTGTCTGTTCTTACCGGATAAAATTAGTGTGAATTTTATCGACAAAAGCAGGAGCAGGAATTGAGTCTTTTGTTTGTTCACGCATTTTAAGCAGCCAAGCCATATTTCGTCCCAGCACCTCCATAATCTGTACTCCTTCTCCATCTTGCAGGACCTCTCCTGAAGCTCCTCCATGAGCAATATTCCAATAGTTTGATGTTGCAATGATCATCTCCGAATAATTGAGATAATGATTAAGGCAGTCGAATGTGGAAGAGCCTCCGGTACGACGCATTACAACCGTCGCGGCACCTACTTTATGCCGGAAAAGATTACCATTCGATCCGCTTACATAGAAAACCCGATCAAGAAAACTCTTCATTGTTCCGGGAATACCGGCATAATAAACTGGCGAAGCAAGAATAATGCCGTCCGCCTCTTTCATCTTCTGAATCGAGTCATTTAACAAATCTGTTTTGATGACACATTTTTCGTCCCGATTTCTACCACATCCTCCACAGGCAGTGCACCCTCGTATTGCTTTATTCCCTATGTGAATGATTTCAAAGTCAATGCCGCTCTCTTCTAATTGTTTACCAACTACCGTCAATGCATGAAAGGTGTTGCCGTTTTTATGAGGGCTACCATTAATTGCTACTACTTTCATCTCTTTATTCCTTTTATTTTTTAGGTTTTTTATTCAATTTAAGTGATAAAAAAGGGAAGATATTATTCCATTTATTACAAATGAAATATAGTAATTTCTGCTCAATTTTTTAATCTAAACTCCTTGGGGGATATCCCGCTTTTTCGTTTAAAGAATTTTCCAAAAGAAGATTGATCTGAAAAATAAAGGTTTGTAGCTATTTGCTGTATCGTTAAGTCAGGTTGCTGCAATAGTATCTTTGCTTCACCATACAATAATTGAAAAACAAAATCAGAAACCGTTTGTCCGCTTAATCGCTTAACAATTAGTGTTAAATAATGTGATGTGATATGTAGGTCGTTCGCATAAAAATCAACCAGATGCTCTTTCTTGTAATGGTCGACTAATATTTCCAGAAATTTCTGAAAACAGATCTCATCACGAGATATATTTTGACTATCCATGACTGAATCTTCTTGTTCGATAATATTGCTTAAATCTAAGAAAAAGATCAATAAGGTGTTCAGAACCATTTCTTTGTAATACCGATGATTACTTGATCCAATAATCTCTTCTACAAAGGACAACCTCTTCTCCAGTAAATGTGCATCTACCCGATTTAAGATCAATAAAGGAATGCTATGCATTTTCACTCCATATTTTATCCGTTGGTAGATCATATCTGTTGAATACATTTCATCAACATAGCCTTTGCCGACATAGAGTATTACACCCTCAAAATCATTAGTGGTTTTCCTGAGCTTAAAAAAGTGGCCAAAGGACAAAAGAATGATCGCATCTTTCTTGGCAACATACTCTTTAAAGTTAATATCCAAATGAACACTTCCATTTAGAACCAGGACAAACAAAGACGACTTCATATAAACATTCACATCAAAATAGGAAGAAGCTTGCTTTTGGTTTACATGAACGATCGTGACCCTGTTTCTTGGATCCTTATATTTTGTTGATATCTCAAATATCTCATAGTCTTTTTTAATATCATTCACAGCATTCATTGCAACCTTCATTCTAAACGCACACTAGTATAACGATTGCAAAAATATTCAAATAAAACCAATTCAGCCCAATTCGGGAAGAATAAAAAACAAGTAATTATCCCGACTTTTGCTCTTCGTTTTCTGACACTTATTATTCGTTAAAACATTCACTTTATAATATACCCTCTTCTTTAGACCACAAATTGACTGGAATAAGTTAATATCAAGCAGTATTTCTTAATTCGTACACGCCTTGATTTAACCCGTATTTTCTGGCTGGAATTTCATGATTAATTCCCTGATGGTGCCTTTCGTAATTGTACCAGACCATAAATTCCTTTATTCCCTTATACAAATCAATTCCGTTCTGTTCGGGGCTCAGATAAACGTACTCCCTTTTTATGGTACGCCAAAATCGTTCGATCCAGATGTTATCCTTGGCTCTTTTGTATCCATCCATGCTGATTTGAATACCTTCTTCTTTTAAGTAATTCTGCCATTGAGATGATGTGTATTGACATCCCTGGTCTGAATTGATGATATCCGGTTTGCCGTAATTCAGAATAGCCTGCTGTAAGACTCCTATAGAAACGCCGGTGTCTAACGTATTGGAAATGGCCCAGCCTACTATAAAACGACTGTAGACATCAATAATGGCTGTCAGGTACATAAATCCTTTGCGCATCGGAATATAGCTAATATCAATAGACCAGACCTGATTGGGTTTTGTGATCATTAAATTGCGCAACAGATACGGACAAACATATTCCTCTTTTCCCCTTTTACTGAGTGATTTTACGGGATAAATTGCCAATATCTGCATTAACTTCATTAATCGGCTTACACATTTATGATTCACTTTTAATCCATAATCCCCCAACATGTCACACATGCTCAAGATGCCTGCTGCTGGATGTTTTGTATGATACTGATCTATTAATTTCATCACCTTTAAATTCCTTGCGTTTTCTCCTTTATGCTGATAATACAAACTGCTCCGGTTTATTTGGAGTATTTTGCATTGTCTCCGTATACTCAGGTCTTTATGCCCTTCTGCTACAAGTGCTCTAAGTTCTACTTCAGACCGGCTCTCTTGCAGGCATCCTCTAAAAAATCCCGTTCCATAGTCAGTTCCCCGACTTTCGCTTGCAAGGCTTTTATGTCCCGCTCCTTATCATTGAGATCATCCTCTTTATCTCTTCCAAATACGATAGATGATTTTGAAAGAAATTCCTTTTTCCATCTTGAGATGATCATCGGATTTAACTCAAACCGATGAGACAATTCCGTTAATGTCTCTCGTTCTTTTATTGCTTCTATTACTACTTTCGCCTTAAATTCCGAGGTGAACTTCCTGCGACTCGTCATGTTTATTTCCCTCCTTTTATTGTAAAATTAGTCCTTTATTTTATTCTTAACAACCGGTCTAATTTTTGGGGTGTATTATACTTTATGCAAAAAGGGAAATACCTCCTGTTGTTTCTATTGTTCTTTAAAAGTTTTAGCCCTTTGTCTGCTCAACCACCCAAAATTTTTAGAGTTAGTCTTGACAGTTTGTTTGAAATAGCAGAAAAAAATAATCGTACACTTAAAATCACAGGTTATAATGAAAAAATTGCAGCTGAGCAGATTAATGAAGAGAAGAATAAATTACTTCCATCATTAGATGCTTCGGTTTCGGTCAGTTTCCTTGGTAATGGATGGATGACCAATCGCAATTTCTCTAACAGTATGGAAGCTCCCATCCCTCATTACGGAAATAATTTCGCGTTGGAAGCCTCCCAGATTATCTATGCTGGGGGAACCATCAATACTTCGATAAAAATGGCCGAACTAAATCATGTATTAGCCCAATTGGATAAAGAAAAGGACAAACAGTCCATACGGTTTATCATTGCCGGCTATTATCTGGAATTACTGAAGCTGAACAATCAGAAAAAAATTCTGAAAAACGACCTCATTCAGACGAACAAACTACTAGTGCAAATAAAGGCCAAATGCAACGAAGGGACTGCCTTACGAAATAATGCTACACGATATGAACTACAGCTCCAATCGCTAGAATTAGCATTATTGGAACTGGAAAATAACAGTACCATCATTAACAACGAATTAGTAAAGACTTTGCAGTTGCCAAGAGGGACAAAAATTGAAGCAAATGAGGCTCTAATAGACAGTGAATTAAACCTTGCAGATGCCAAATCTTTGCAGAATTTAGCTACCGAACATTCGCCTTTGTTAAAACAATTACAAGTTCATATCAAACAATCTGAGCAGAACCAGACGATAACAAGGTCCGAAAAATTGCCTCAGGTTTTCGCATTTGCAGGGAATAAGTTAGATGGCCCTATTACTACTGTAGTCCCGCCCATCAATAAAAATTTGAATTATTGGTATGTCGGACTAGGTGTTAAATACAATATTGCCTCGCTTTATAAAAACAAAACAAAAACCAATATTGCCAAACTTTCAACACAAAGAACATTGGAGGACAGCTCTTTAGAGAAAGAGCAATTGATAACTGATATTGACACTGCTTATTTACGCTATCTGGAAACACTAAAAGTTTACAAGACCCAATTAAAGAAGGTGGATTTAGCTACAGAAAATTACACAATCATTAAAAACAGATATATAAATAGTTTGGTGTTGATAACTGAAATGTTAGATGCTGAAAATGCAAAGGTTGATGCTGAATTACAGGCAGTAAATGCACAAATCAACATTCGTTTCCATTACTACCAATTAAAAAAACTTACAGGAACATTGTAATATTATAATTTAACCAGACGATCATGGCACGTAAGACAAAAAAACTGATTTATAATATAGTAGTAGTAACTTTAGTCATCACTTGTATTGCTTGGATTTCAGCTAAATTCATACATCTGGGAAATGTAGAATACACCGATAATGCACAAGTAAAACAATTAATTACTCCGGTTAATTCAAGAGTACAAGGTTTTGTAAAAGAGATTTATTTCGAAGAATATCAACATGTAAAAAAGGGTGATACGCTAGCTGTCATAGAAGATACCGAGTTTAAATATCGCGTGGCACAAGCCGAAGCCGATTATCAGAATGCTTTAGCCGGCAAAGAAGTAGTTAACTCTTCGGTTAATACGGCTCAAAACAACATTTCAGTCTCAGATGCAAGTTTAGACGAAGTAAAGGCTCTTTTAAACAATGCAGCAACAGACTATAAACGTTATAAAAATTTAGTAGAACAACAGTCCGTAACACAACAAGAATTTGATGCTGTTCACACAAAATACCTTTCGCTAAAAGCAAAATACGAAACATTAGTCCGACAGAAAAAATCAACGGTTTTAGTAAAAAACGAACAAAACGTGCGTCTGACGCAAAACGATGCTTCGATTAAACTAGCAAAAGCCGCATTAAATCTGGCAAAATTAAACCTTTCATATACAGTTATCGTTGCACCAACCGATGGATATACCGGACAAAAAACCTTGCAGATTGGTCAATTAATTCAACCCGGACAAACAATTGTTGATTTAGTAGATAATAACGGGAAGTGGATTATAGCTAATTACAAGGAAACGCAAACCCATCACATCCTACAGGGACAAACAGTAGATTTAAAAATAGATGCCTTACCTAATATCGTTTTAAAAGGTGTTGTGAAATCAATCTCAAATGCAACAGGTGCAAGTTTTTCAGTTATTCCGCAAGACAATTCGGCTGGTAATTTTGTAAAGGTTGAGCAACTAATCCCAGTCCGTATTGAGTTTTCAAAAGGGAACAGTTCTCAATATATTCAAAAACTCAGGTCGGGTATGAATGTAGAATGTACGGTTAAATATTAAACGATATGGAGCATCAAGAAGGACCTTTTGCCATTCCGGCCATTAATAACTATATCCCTGAGAAGTGGAAACCTTATATTATTATCTTATTTGTCATCATTTTCCAATTTTCAGGCGGTATTTACTTAGCTACCGCCAACGAAATGGTTGGTACTACAGCTTTGATGCAAGAAGATATTTTAATGGCTGGATACGCCTCTTTAATCGGAATGGCTCTAACTTTTACCATCATGCTAAGGTTAAAGATGCGCTTCACCTCGAAAATTTCTCTTTTAACGTGTTGTATCATCTTGATTGCCGGCAACCTGATTTGTATATCGACAACCAATGTAGCCGTTTTAGTCGCCACCTGTTTTTTTGTCGGTATTTTCAGAATGTGGGCAACATTTGAATGTAATTCAACCATTCAACTATGGTTAACCCCGAAACGTGATTTGTCGGTATTCTTCTGCTTTATCTATTTATTGGTTCAAAGTTGCATCTTGACTTCCGGGAACACTAATTTGTATGTAGCTCTTTTTTCCAATTGGCATTACGTGCATTGGATGGTTATTGGGTCTTTATTGTTCGTGACACTTGGGGTACTCCTATTGTTTAATAACAAACAATACATTCCTCGGTTCCCTTTATCCGGAATCGATTGGTTAGGGGCTTTGTTATGGGGGTTGATCTTATTATCCATCAACTTTATTTGCATTTATGGAGAACATTACGACTGGTGGTACTCAACAGAGATAAAAACCGCCAGTGTAATGCTAATTGTAATGTTCGCTTTAAATATATGGAGAGCTTCATTTATCAGACATCCCTACATTGCCTTGCCAACCTTTAAATACAAAGCAGTGTATTTAACGTTCTTCTTATACATCGTTATCGATTTGTTTTTAGCTCCCACTCATTTTGTCGAGGAGACTTACTTTGAAAACATTTTACATTATGATACGAACCACCTAATCTCACTAAACTGGATAGAATGGATTGGAGCAATAACAGGAGCAGCATTTACCTATTATTTCTTCGCTTTAAGAAAGCACTCGTATAAATCAATGTTCATGATAGGGTTTTCATCAATACTGTCCTACTTGTTATTGATGTACTTCTTAATTGATTATCAAACGACAGAAGAGATGATGGCTGCTCCTTTATTTCTTAGAAATTTCGGGTATGTCGTGATTGCTATTGTGTTGATTACAAACTTAATCAAAGTCCCATTCCATCATTTCTTTCAAGCCGTATCGGTGCAGGCATTTGTAAGTGCTGGTTTTGGTGGTGTTTTTGGTGTTGCAGTCTTACATCATATTTTCAATATAATCAGCACCCGGAATTTTCAATTTATTACTTCTAATATCAACAGGGTAAATAATAACCTATCCAAAATCGGGACTCAAAACATAAACGAAATAGTTCAAAAACAAGTCTCACTGGTATCGTTTAAAGAACTATATGGGTATTTGGTAATTTGCGGTATTGTATGTTTCATTTTGTTTGTATTATACCGATATCCCTATCTTCCTACGAAGACCTATTATCCAAAAATGAGAACCATTAAGAAAATGTTGAAAAAAGAAATATACAAAACATAATACACTAAAAACCAAACATTATCGCAAAGCACATACTCAAATTCAAGTCGGAATAGATTTATTTAAGACAAAGTCACATCAAAGAAACATTCCATCACATTACATCTAGTTCAGAAATAAACCATACAAGGCTCAAAATTGTCGCTATCTCTTCTTCAAAAAAGGTTGAACCTGATCCCATGAATAATCTTTCAGTCCGCCGGATTCAAAGATTGCAATACCAGAAGCGCCATTAGAACGAGCTTGTTGTATCCCTTGAACCAATTCACCTGAAGTGGGCAGATCGGGTATATAGAGTCCGCTAAACAGTTTAGCTTTCCCTTGCAAATCACGCGCACCATAAGAGGCGGCCTTACCTATCCAGCTTATATCTTCTTCATAGAATTTCTGATAAGTCATAGGAAAGAACGCATCGAGATCCCAGTTATTCCAGGACTGACGACAAATGGTTCGGGCCAATTCAGGGTAAGGAAAGACAGCTGCAGTAATAAGCTTTCGGCGTTTGTGAACGGCACGGGCCAGACGGTTTACAAAATGGGTAACGCTATCATAACGATACTGTCGCCATTGTTCATTCAAATCGGCATGATTATCAGAGATAATGTCAATTCCAGTTCTGGTCTTAAATTTCTCACGGCAAGTCTCACAATAGCAAAAATCATATTCGGGCATCTCATGATCTTGTACCAGTCCGTAGTTCGGTTGCAAAGCTTTAGGGAGAATTACATCGGGATAACGAACATAATCAAGATGAACGCCTGATACTCCGGCGACCTCTACTCGAGATAATGCTTCTTCTTCGACATGACGAAAGACCTCTTCTTTGGAAGGACATACCCATTGGTAATAGTCCACATAGGGATGATGATCGAAACAAGATTCCCCTTTGCGACTGACAACATACCAATCAGGATGTTGTTTGGCTTCTGCATCATCGGGACGATTAAGGGTCCACATCCATGAATGTAGTTCAATACCAGCGCTGACAGCAATAGGAGCAACACGTGCAAGTGAAGTTATATCCGAATGAAAAAGGACTCCTTCAAACCCCATTTGACGGAGCTTCTCGAAAGAAGCTTTCCAATCCTCATCTGTTAGTTTTTGATTATATTCCATCCAACACCAGACTTCGGGCCAGGTATGATATACTTTTCTGTTTGAGAACAAGGACCAGGCATTCGCTTTTCCGGCAATAGCAACTCCCGTTGCCGTGATTCCGAGGGTTTTTAAGAAATCCCTTTTTTCCATAAATTGATGCTTCTGTTTATGTGGTTTGTGTCCTCCAAATCTAATAAATAAATGGGTTCGTCCCCCCTTTTTCACCCACTTCTATCCCCTACTTCTTTAAAACCTGTTAACATGAAACTTTTACAAATGCGAATACCGTCACTTATGTTTTATTGAAATTGCCCTTGTTTTTTGTTTAGAGTAATTTTAGCTAATTTTATTCTATTGAAATTAATACTCATTAGTCAAAAGGAAGTAATTACAAACATGAAGAAAGTAATATTTGTTAGCTTAATCGTTTTCTGGGGAGCAATCATAAGTTGTTATTCTCAAACAAGTAAAGAATACTCTGACAAAGGAAAAGCTAAATACGAAGCAAAAGATTATCAGGGAGCAATTGATGATTACAGTAAGGCTATCGCAATTAATACCAAAGATGCCGATGCCTATTATTACAGAGGAACTGCCAAACTGAGACTGGAAAAGACAGAAGGAGCGGAAGCAATAAGTGACCTCAATAAGGCGATTAGCTTAAAGTCAAAATATGCCGAGGCATACTCTTCAAGGGGATTTGCCTATGTCCAGCTACATGATTATAAAAATGCACTTAAAGATTGCAATAAAGCAATTAAACTCAATTTGCGAGATTGCAACGTTTATTATTACCGGGGGATTACCTGGCTGGGACTAAAAAAAACAGACAAGGCTATGAAGGACTTTGATCTGGCGATTGAATTGAATCCCAAGTATGCTGATGCCTATACTTTCAGAGGAATTGCAAAACTTACCTCAAAAAATTTCACGGAAGCAATCGTTGATTTCGATAAAGCACTGAAAATCGATCCAAAATCAAAGAACGCTCTCATATACCGGGTAGTCGCTCAAAAATGTTCTGAATAGGAAGATAGTGGATACTAAAAAAGTACAACACTCATTACCAAAGAAATAATGAGTGTGAAATAAAAAAGATGAATTTAAATGATTTTCAAGAATAAAATAATTTTATCCCTTTTAATTGGATTTTGTTTCCTTCTCACAAAGAACAGTATTGCTCAGAATCAGTCAAAAATTATCAGAAGTGCAGGATTTGAATATTTCTCAATCAAAGATAAGACACCCCATTCTACCTGCGATTCTATCCGGTTCATTATGAATACAGGACATGCTTTAAATAAACCTTTATTATTGTTTATTCAGGGTTCCTATCCCGAAGCGTTGATCTACACTTATCAGAAAAATGAGTGTTTCTCCATATTAGACAATTTAATTCATGAGGAGTTATTAAAAAAATACAACTTTGTATTGATCTCCAAACCAGGAATTTCATTATGTGCTGATTACGATCATCGAGATGAGTTTCTCAACAAGAACTTTCAGGAAAAGACATATTATGAAAATGATTATCTAAACTACTATGTACAATCTGCTCGTCAAGTCATCCGTTATATCCTTCGAAAGAAATTAGCAAATCCAAAGAAGATTTTTGTAGTAGGACACTCTCGGGGATACGGTATTGCAGCTAAATTATCTGCATTGTATCCTCATTTAATTACGAAGACAGTCTGTATGTCTGCTCATGTACTATTTCAGGATGAAACATACATTCACGATGCAAGACGAAAAGAGATGCGAAAAGAATTGACTCCAGAACAGGCCCAGCAAAACATCGATTCCGTGTACGAGAAGTTACACGGGTTGAAATATTGGGTTAACCGCAAAGAGCTACAAAAGAAAGATCCCAAGAACTATGCTTTTAGCTATACAAATTACACCTTCAATTTTGACACCAGTCTGGATTATCTATTAAAAATAAAGGGTCCGTTATTGGTCGTATATGGCACTAATGATCCAGCTTCCGAATCAAACGATTTGCTTCCTTACTTCTTCATGAAAGCTCATAAATCAAACCTGACCATTCAGTGTTATCCTGGTTACGATCACAATTACACGAAATGGAGTCCTGATGCAAAGGGAAAGTTACAGGAGGAAGACCATTGGGCTGATGTTTTTGACAAGATAGATCAATGGTTGCAAGGAGATCAAAGAAAATCTATTCGCCCTTAACTTGTTTGGAATAACGAGATTATTCATCAAGCAAAGAGCGAATAGAAATAGAGTGTACTAATTTTTGAACTGTATTCTGAAACCCACGACCTGCCAATCAGGCAAATGGACTGGTTTGTTAATAATCAAGGAATTTACTTCCTGCTTCCATGCAAGTTTCTCTTTGCTTCCAAGCAATTTAATAGACACAATCGTCTTCTGACTATACTTCGAATTTTTCCCTAAGGAAAGGATTTTCACATCAGTCGTCGGCTTCGCCAGACAGAAGGCATAAAGGATATTTCCTTTGGTCGTAAAACGAATGTCTCTCGCATCGTATTTCACATGACCTTCATTGAAATTTCCACTTTTCACCCTGGGAGTATCGGTGGACTTTTCACCATAAATCTTCCACGGACGGGATTCATAGATTCCTTCGCCATTAACAGCGGTCCACTTTCCTATTCCATTAAGGATTTCAAGCATATCGGGTTCTAGATCTCCTTCAGGAGTTTGGACAACATTGATTAGCAGGTTTCCGTTTTTACTGACAATATCGACCAGCATCTGAATGATTTCAGTTGTGCTTTTATACTGTTGCCCTGTACGGTAAAACCAATCGCCTATCGAAGTGTCGGTCTGCCATGGGTAGGCGCTTACCGTATCTTTCACTCCCCGCTCCAGATCTTCAGCCCAACGTCCTTCGGAAGGTTGTTTGCAATTATAGACTGCTTCGAGCTTGCCTCCGTTTTTTGCAATATCCTGATTATAATAATGTGCAAGCATGGTTCTGCCTACATCGCCAAATGGCAACACACTATCGGAATAAAGTAAGTCCGGGTGATAATTGTCGATTAATTCTTCGATGCAGCTAAGCCAGTCCTGCTGAAATACCGGATTATTAGTTAGCCATCCGGTATCGGCGGTGTCGGCTTTTGCGTGATAAAGATCTTGGTATTTAGGATCTGCTCCGTCATACGGAATTCCTGCCATCGGGCCTGTTTTATCCGCTCCATGACTAGGTTGAAACCAAGTATAGCTTGCCCCAAGATGTTCCGAAACTCCAAATCGGAGTCCCTCTTTCTTTGCTGCTTTTTGCCAAATTGCAACTACATCTTTCCTGGGTCCCATATTCGTCGCATTCCAACGATGGATCTTCGAATTCCACAGGAAGAAGTCATCATGATGGGTTCCCATACTAACAAAATACTTTGCCCCGGCTTTTTTATAAAGTGCCATTAGCTTTTCCGGATTCCACCTCTGGGCTTTCCATAAAGGGATAAGATCTTTGTAACCGAACTTTGAGGGATGTCCGTAATGTGCTATGTGATATTTGTATTGATCGCTACCCTCCTGATACATCTGTCTTGCATACCAGTCGCCCTGACGAGGGACTGCTTGCGGCCCCCAGTGTGCCCAGATTCCGAATTTCGCATCACGAAACCATTGTGGATACTGATATTGTTTTAAAGAAGCATCAGTGGGCTCAAAGGAAGTTTGAACATGAGACTCGCCTTGTTGTGCGAAACACCCAATAGTAAGTACCGTTCCCAGAAAAGCAAGTCCGACCTGTTTGATAAAATGATTCTTCATTTTTATTGGAATTGTTAGTTTTTATCGGTTCTCTTGTTAGTTTTTAGTTTAATATAAAAAGCAACTAATCTAAATACAATAGCCTTATCGTGCAATAAAGATAAAAGTAAAAATAAAACTTTATTCAATTACAATCTAAAATATCAGGGAGAATTAGACGCCCCGAAAATACTCGAGATGATTCATGAGCATTAATCCGGTGACTGTGGTAGTTCTGGAGTTTTTGTATCTTTGCCATCAAAAGGAGAACAGATGCCGTTAAATTCCAATGATTGGTTACCGATTACCCGTAAAGAAACAGAAGCGAGAGGCTGGGACGAAGTAGATGTAGTGTTTTTTTCAGGTGATGCTTATGTCGATCATCCCTCGTTTGGTACAGCCGTGATTGGGCGGGTTATGGAGGCAGAGGGATTGCGTGTCGCAATTGTTCCCCAACCTAATTGGAAAGATGATTTGCGTGACTTTAAAAAGTTCGGACGTCCTCGTATGTTCTTCGCTATCACGGCCGGATGCATGGATTCAATGGTAAACCATTATACGGCCAACAAACGCCGTCGTTCGGACGACGCGTACACTCCCGGAGGTAAAGCAGGTTTCCGTCCTGATTATGCTACCATCACCTATTCCAACATTCTTAAGAAACTCTATCCGGATGTACCGATTCTGATTGGAGGCATCGAGGCTTCACTTCGAAGACTTACCCACTATGACTATTGGTCGGATAAACTGATGCCGTGTATCTTAGCCGACAGCCAAGCTGATTTGTTGATTTACGGCATGGGAGAAAAGCCTCTTGTCGACCTGATTCGTCTACTCAAAAAAGGGGTGCCCTTTGAGAGTCTGACCAATATTCCACAGACGGCGTTCATGGTTAACAAGGAAGAAAAATATGCAACTCGAAAAGACTGGACTTCAATCGAATTATCCAGTCACGAGGAGTGCTTGACAGACAAGAAAAATTATGCAATATCCTTCCGCATCTTCGAAGAAGAATCAAACAAACAGAATGCGGCAAAGCTGGTTCAACCAGTAGACAATCGGCTTGTCGTGGTTAATCCTCCATATCCGGTTATGACCGAAAAGGAACTGGACCGGGTCTACGAACT
Source organism: Prolixibacteraceae bacterium (assembly GCA_963692465.1). Taxonomy (GTDB): domain Bacteria; phylum Bacteroidota; class Bacteroidia; order Bacteroidales; family Prolixibacteraceae; genus JAUZOB01. The sequence continues at coordinate 3,300,064 of OY829943.1, read as the reverse complement.
ACCCTTTACCCGACTACCTCATCCAAAATATTACAATAGAGGAATCATCCCGGCTTATGAGATGATTCGTCATTCTATCAATATTCACCGGGGATGCTTTGGTGGTTGTGCCTTTTGCACCATTTCAGCACACCAGGGAAAGTTTATTGTCAGTCGCTCGGAGAAATCGATTCTTAAAGAGGTAGAAGAGGTTACACAGATGGCTGACTTTAAAGGAAATCTATCCGACTTGGGGGGCCCTTCAGCCAATATGTACCAGATGCACGGAAAGCAACAGGAAACCTGCAAGATATGCCGAAGAGCTTCATGTATCTTTCCTTCAGTCTGCAAGAATCTGGATACAAATCACGAACGATTATTGCAGCTTTACCGAAAGGTCACTTCGGTTCCCGGAGTTAAAAGAGCTTACATCGGAAGCGGCATTCGTTACGATATGATTCTACACAACACCGGTGACGGAAAGATAAATAAAATAAACCGCGAATATCTGCGTGAGGTAATTAAAGAGCACGTATCCGGCCGTTTAAAAGTAGCACCGGAACATTCATCTGAACGAGTCCTTAAGCTAATGCGGAAGCCTCCGTTTGAACTATTCAGAAAACTATCGACTGAATTCAACCGGATCAACAAGGAGTTGAATATGAACCAACAACTAATCCCTTACTTCATCTCCAGTCACCCGGGTAGTGAGATCGAAGATATGGCTCAACTGGCGATTGAAACCAAGAAACTGAATTTTCATCTCGAACAGATTCAGGACTTTACCCCGACACCCATGACGTTAGCTACGACCATTTATTACACTGGCTACAACCCTTATACACTTGAAAAAGTCTATACAGCAACTTCTCCGAGTGAAAAGTTGGCTCAACGTCAATTTTTCTTCTGGTATAAACCAGAATATCGGAAACAGATTATTCAGGAATTAAGAAAAACCGGGAAAATCGACTATATCGACCGTCTGTTTTCCAAGAAGTAATTCATTGAATAACCGAGTTACTATTATAAACCAGTCTGTTATATAGCCATTGCATGAATATATAAAATCAGAATAGCCCCATCATAATAATACAATAGTCGTACAGGAACTACACCACCGTAAATCAACACAAAAATCAAACAAATATATTAGCAAGATAAAACAGGGCTAACTTATTATTCATTTTTTGAGATTTCCCTTAATTTTGATTAAAAAAATCAAACGATATAATCTGCTTTTGAAATAGTTTTAGCGTTTAAATCAATTTCATAAAGCACTCGAACAGATTCTTTCTCTTTGGTAAATACAAACCCTTTCAGGCATTTATTCTTATTTTTTTCTTTCGATTCATTTATTACTCTTTCTAATATTTCATTTTCATCTAAATCTGAAATATTAAAATGAGCGGATGGAATCATCATTTTTATTTGTTTTTTTAGCGATTGACAGTTCAAATCAGGAACTTCAAATATTAACACCAGTTCGGTGTTCTCGTTTGCAAATCTTAAAAATGTATCCATAAATTCAAATTATAAATTTCCATATAACCGTCCCTGCCATGTATTGCGTTCAAGTAGGCGTTTCTCAACCTTAGCAACAAATTCGAAGTTTTTCAATCCCCAGTCCGGTGCAATTAGCATTCCGGCGGGTGCCTGACTGACAAAACGTTCTACAATCATCGTGGGACTAAGAAGTTCGAGATAATCCACAATCAGTTCAACATACTCATTGACTTCAAACAACTGAAAATGCGAAGGATCTTTCTCATACGCACGGGCCATGGCTGTTCCCCGATGAATCTGCAACTGATGTAATTTCAAGGTTTCCAGAGGAAGTTTCGATAAAAGAGCCGGCTGAAGAAGCAGTTCCTCCCGGGTCTCTCCTGGTAACCCCAGAATCATATGGGCTCCGTTGTGAATGCCACGACGAGCAGTCTCCTGAATAGCCCACACGGATTCCTCAAAGGTATGCCCGCGATTGATGCTTTCGAGCGTCTTATTATTACACGATTCAAGTCCGAGTTCAACCATCACATAGACCCGCTTGGAAAGCCCCTCTAGATAATCAAGGGTTTCCTCACTAAGGCAATCAGGACGGGTAGCAATAACCAACCCGATGATCTTGGGGTGCTGAAGAGCCTCTTCATACAGTTCCTTCAGTGTTTCCAGCGGAGCATAGGTATTACTGTAAGCCTGAAAATAAGCAAGAAAGCGCATACTCTCGTATTTATGGGCAAAGAATTCTATTCCTTCTTCAACCTGCCTGGCAACACTACTCTTTTGATTACAATAGTCCGGCTTAAAAGTCCGGTTATTACAATAAGTACATCCTCCAACTCCCTTACTTCCATCACGATTGGGACAGGTAAATCCAGCATCAATAGAGACTTTTTGGACCCGTTCGCTGAAAAGAATCTTAAAATAATTCGAAAAATCATTATACCGTTTAGTGCTTCCCCACGAGTAAATCATTTCATTCATTTTTTCAGCGGTTATTTTCCGCAAAGATAAAAACAAAAGAGACACTGTTATTTAACTTTCCCGGAATGCATCTTTTTGCAAAAGTTTAACAATTCTTGCTATAATCAATAACAAACAGTCCGCCTTTTTAATTATCTTTATTGAGATGAGAGGTGTTTTACATAAAAGAACTTAGCTATGTTTGGACAAGAAGATATCAGGCAGATTTGCGAACACGGACTGACACGCGAAGAAGTTGAACTTCAACTTAAAAATTTCACAGAAGGTTTTCCTTTTCTGAAATTAGCAAGGGCTGCATCAATTCAGGATGGAATCATACATCTGGAAGAACCGGAGATTGAAAAATTGGGACTCCAATATGAAAAACAGCTTAAAAATGGATTGATTCCGCTTAAATTCGTTCCTGCATCAGGAGCTGCTACGCGAATGTTCAGAATGCTCTATCGATTTCGGGAGGAATATAAAAATGAACAACAGGCTGCAGAACTTCTAAAACAACCAACATTCGCCAATGTAAGACGATTCTTTGAGACACTCAGTCATTTTGCTTTTTATGGCGACCTGTCAGCGGCCTTGCAAAAAGATGGAATTAACATACAAAAAGCTTCCATGACCGACATCATCGACTATCTCATTTCACCCAAAGGATTGAATTACGGAAATATGCCCAAAGGATTACTGAAATTTCACCAATATGATTCCGTTACAAAAACACCGCTTGAGGAACACCTCGAAGAGGCTTGCCTTTACGCCTGTCCGGCCGATCGGATCATTCGGATGCATCTAACCGTTTCACCCCAACATAAGAACGATTTCAGCAACAAAGTCGAATCGCTCAGAGAAGAATTCGAACAAAAATTCAACGTGCACCTGCTGATTTCTTTTTCCGAACAAAAACAGTCCACCGATGCGATTGCCGTAAATCCGGACAATACTCCGTTCAGAGATTCGGACAATCATCTGCTATTCCGCCCAGCCGGACACGGATCTTTGCTTGAAAATATGAATGCGTTAAATGCCGATCTGATTTTCATTAAAAACATTGATAATATTACACTGGGGCCCCTGCGCAATCCAACAATCCAGTATAAAAAAGCACTGGCCGGACTATTGCTTCGAATTAGAAAACAACTTTATCGCTATCAACAGATACTTGACACCTCTCCAGAAGATCTTGATGAATCCCTTCTGTCCGAAATGTCAGCTTTTCTGAAAAACACAATGAATGTAACCCCTCCTGAACAAAGAAAAGTTGTCACTCAAACAGAACGCATCGCCTACCTAAAAGAAAAAATTAACCGTCCATTAAGAGTCTGCGGAATGGTTCGGAACGAAGGAGATCCAGGTGGCGGTCCTTTCTGGGTAATCAATAATGATGGATCGATTTCGCTCCAAATCGTTGAAAATTCACAAATTGATAAGACTAACGAACAACAACATTCCATTGCGAGCCATGCCGGATATTTTAACCCGGTCGATCTGGTTTGCTCTATCCGAAACTACCAGGGGAAGAAATATCAACTGAATCGGTTTGTGAACCCCAATGCCGGATTCATCTCTGAAAAGTCACATAACGGGAAAACGATTAAAGTACAGGAACGTCCGGGCCTATGGAACGGATCAATGGCTGAATGGAATACGATCTTCGTGGAAGTTCCCGGAAGCACCTTTACTCCAGTAAAAACAATCTTCGATTTGCTAAAGCAGGAACATCGGTACAAGCACTGCTCAATTGCACTATCTTGATTTTTTTATTAACTTTGCCGAAATAAAACAAGCAATTATGGATCAGGGAGATATGGATTATTTAGAGGATGATCAAATCCAGGAAAATGTGGATCGTTATCTACAAATGCTTGATTCAGGGAATATGGGGTATTTTGATGTCACCGAATTCGAAGGCATCATTGATACGTTCATCGATGAAGATAATCTTGAGGATGCTCAGACTGCATTGCATCACGGATTTACCCAACATCCCAACTCGCTGTCCCTCCGTAAACGTGAAGCATCAGTTTATACTCTCGGCGGTCAATACCACGAGGCACTCACAACACTGGAATACCTACGAAAAATAGAGCCCGACAATTATGATATTTACATCATGGCCGGTGATGTATATATTCACAAAAACGAAACAGAAAAAGCATTCTCGGTTTTTCAAAAAGCAATATCCATAGCGAATGGAGAGGAAGACGATGTCTTCTACCAAATCGGTTGCATCTTTCAGCAAAGCGACAATGCAGCTCTTGCTGAAAAATTTTTACTGATTGCTCATGAAAAAAACCCCGAGAACGAAAACGCATTATTTGAACTGGCTTATTGCTACGAAAAAAATAACAAACCACAGGAAAGCATCAAGTATTACAACGAATATCTTGATATCGACCCTTTCTCCTCTACAGTGTGGTATAATTTGGGAATTGTTTACAATCAAACAGAACTGTACGACAAAGCCATTGAATGTTACGACTATACCTTGGCGCTGGCAGATGATTTCAAATCGGCGCTATTCAATAAAGCCAATACACTAGCTAATGCACATCGATACCGGGAAGCAATCGAGTCTTATCTTGAATATCTGAAAGAAGACCCGACCTGTGCCGACGCTTATCTGTATGTTGGCGAATGCTATTCGAATCTTTCAGAACCAGATACATCCTATAAATTCTACGAGAAGTGCATCCATCTTGACCCTGACAATTCAGAGGCATGGTACAATGCAGGAAGAATTCTGATGTTCCGAAAAAAACATTATAAGGCTTATCGCCTTTTCCGTCAGGCTTTGCGACTGGATCCTGAACGACCGATTCTGGCCCTTTTTTTCGCTAATGTGGCAGAAGCAATTGGAAAACGTCGTGTTGCCAGAAGATTCTACTTTAAATCAAACCGTTTTGAACGAGACACTCCCCAGTTTTGGCTCCTTCTTGCTGAATGCTATGGCTCTCAGGGGAAAATAAAGTCGGCAATCTCAATTCTTAAAAAGGCTCACACTAAATTTGAAGAAAACACAGTAATCAGCTGTCGGCTTGCCGCTTATCTTCTGGAAATTGATGATCAGGAAAACGCAATGACTTACCTCGAGGATGCACTTAAAATCGACGTAGAAAGTTATAACGACCTGTTCAACTATTACCCCAAAGCCAAGCATTGCGATCCGATCAATCAGCTGATTAGTCAATATAGAAAACTTAAACAATTTGACAATCATGAACTTTGATCTTCCATTTATCCCCACAAGACCAGAAAAACCCCGTCAAAGCGGTGTAACCATGGTCATGGACAAAGGACTAAGTTTAAGAGAAGCAGAAAATCTGGTATCCAGTTCCGCTCAGTATATCGACCTCATCAAATTGGGTTTCGGTACGGGAATGCTAACTCCTAACCTGAAAGAAAAAATCAAAATTTATAAAGAAGCCGGACTGAGAACTTATTTCGGGGGCAGTCTTTTCGAAGCGTTTGTTTTGAGAGGTCTTTTTGAAGACTACCGGAAATTCGTCATCGAAATGGGGGTTAATCTCGCTGAAGTCTCTGATGGAGTTCTTCATATGCCTTCTTCAATAAAATGCAAATACATCAGTTCTCTCGCCAGAGATCTCACTGTGATTTCAGAAGTCGGTTCAAAGGTCAAAGGCGAAGAAATATCCAACCAGGAATGGGTGGATCGAATGAAAGATGAACTGAACGCCGGATCATGGAAAGTAATTGCCGAAGCCCGCGAAAGCGGAAACACAGGAATCTATAACTCCGACGGTTCATCAAACGTTGATCTGATCAACCTAATCAAATCAAACATCGATTTCAACAGTGTCATTTGGGAAGCCCCCGAAAAGAAACAACAAACCTGGTTTATCAAATCCTGTGGTCCCAATGTAAACCTCGGAAATATTCCTCCAGTTGAGGCTATTCCACTTGAAACACTTCGCCTTGGACTACGTGGTGATACATTACTGGACTACTGTCCTAAATTAGTGTTTGACGCAGCTGAATAATCGCTTATGAGAACTTATGGTCTCGTAGGTTACCCGTTAGGTCATTCTTTCTCCAAAAAATACTTCACTGAGAAATTTGAGAGAGAAAGTCTTTCGTGTTCCTACGAAAATTACGAAATTCCCCATATTGAAGATTTACGAGGAATTATTGCTGCAAATCCCGCACTCGTGGGATTGAATGTGACAATTCCCTACAAAGAACAGGTAATTCCACTTCTGGATGAAGTAGACCCGTCAATCAATGAAATAGGCTCGGTCAATACAATCCGTATCACTCATTCCGTCTCAGGGGCTACTCATCTGAAAGGTTTCAACTCAGATGTCTACGGCTTCGAAGAGTCGCTCAAACCATTTCTGCAACCCCAACACACCAGTGCGCTAATACTAGGCACCGGTGGTGCTTCAAAGGCCGTCAAATGGACACTCGGAAATCTTCAGATTGACTATCAGCTAGTCTCACGCTCTGGAGGCAAAGATCGCCTTCGTTACGAGGATCTTACCGAAGAAGTTATTGCTTCGCATAAGCTGATTGTCAACACAACCCCATTAGGAACATTCCCCAAAAACGATACTTGTCCGGATATCCCTTATCAGTATCTGACACCACAACATCTACTTTTCGACTTAGTCTATAACCCGCAGATTACACTTTTTTTGCAAAAAGGACTCAATCAGGGGGCTACAATCAAAAACGGGCTGGAGATGCTCCATTTACAGGCAATCCGTTCCTGGGAAATCTGGAACGAAACAAAAGACTAAAAACTTTCCGGCTCATTCAAATAAAAAAGGCCGGCACTATGCATAAAAAAAGCAGGATATCATCGAATTGATATCCTGCTTTTTCATTTATAAAATCCGAAAGCTACCAGATAAATGCTCTTTTGGATTCAGGAAGATACATCTTATCTCCTTCTTTGACGTTGAATGCTTTCAAAAATTCAGGAATGTTAGGCAAAGGACCTAATACCCGGTAACGGGCGAGCGAATGAACATCCTGTTTAGTCAGACGAAGAGCTTCCTTGTCGCGTATATTCTGTGCCCATACATGTGCAAAGGACAGATAGAATCGTTGATCAGGAGTAAATCCGTCAATCTTCTTTTCATTTCCGGTCAGGACTTTATGAAGAGCGGTATAAGCTACATTCAAACCTCCAAAGTCGGCGATATTTTCACCCATGGTCAGTTTACCGTCAGCATGAACGCCATCTAAAACAACAAACTGATCAAACTCATCACTGAGGACCTTAGCCCGTTCGTTGAAATGCTGTGTATCTTCTGCAGTCCACCAATCAGTCATGTTTCCTTCTTTGTCGAACTGGCGGCCTTCATCATCAAAACCGTGAGTCATTTCGTGACCAATAACAACTCCGATAGCGCCGTAATTAACTGCATCATCAGCCTTCATAGAGAAGAACGGAGATTGTAGAATAGCTGCAGGGAAAACAATCTCATTAGCTAACGGATTGTAATAGGCGTTAACCATCTGAGGAGGCATATCCCATTCGGTCTTGTCAACTTTCTTATTCAGTTTCGATAAATTGTATGCTGTTTCGAAATGCCCTGAGCGTAGTACGTTTTCAACGTAAGAGTCATTTTCAACCTCTAATTTGGAATAATCTCTCCATTTGTCGGGATAACCGATTTTGACCGTCAGGGTATTCAGTTTTTCAATGGCTTTCTTTTTGGTTACATCACTCATCCATGGAGAGTTCTGAATCCGTTCGCCCAATGCAATTTTCAAATTACCGACAAGGGTAAGCATCCGCTGTTTGGCTTCGGGAGGAAAATATTTCGCAACATATTTCTGACCAATAGCTTCACTTAATGCACCGCTGGTTGTAGCAAGAACACGTTTCCAACGAGGACGCATCACCTTCTGTCCCGACATGGCCGTACCATAAAACTCAAAACTGGCTGCTTCATAATCTTTTCCAAGATAAGAGGCTAATTCATTCAGTACATTCCATTTGAGGTAGACTTTCCAGTCATTAACAGAAATTTCTTTCAGCATATTACTGAACTCAGTAAAAAACTCAGGGTGTCCGGCAATAACAAATTCAGGAGCCTGGATGCCCATGTTCGTAAAATAACGATTCCAGTCAAATTCCGGAGCAATTGATGTCAGCTTATTCAGTTCAAGCTTGTTGTATATCTTTTGAGGATCACGTTGTTCCAGACGGGTTAAAGAAGCTTTAGCCAGACGGGTCTCAATCGTCATAATAACATCAGTTTGCTGGGCAGCATCACTTTTAGAAACGCCACTGAGCGCTAAAAGAGTATTGATGTGTTTGACGTAAGCTTTGCGTAATTCAACCGAACGGGCATCGGTATTGGTGTAATAATCACGATCGGGCATTCCCAGACCACCCTGATCAATCTGTGCTACTTCCAATGTACTGTTTTTAGCATCAGGAGCAACCCCAAAACCAAAAGCCGGACTGATTCCAGTGGCATGCAATTCTGCGATGACATTCTGAACTCCGGCTATGTCCTGAATAGCGTCAATTTTATCAAAAACCGGTTTCAACGGAGTCAATCCCTGGTTTTCTATTTTGATGGTATCCATTCCGGAATTGTAAAAATCACCGATTTTCTGTCCGACACTACCTTGTTCCTGTTTAGTATTGGAAATTTCCTTGATAAGGCCTTTAACTTGATTATCGACTAACTCATCCAGTTTATCGAAAGAACCAAAACGGCTCCGGTCGGCGGGTAGTGGATTATTTTTCTTCCATCCGCCATTGGCGTAATTATCAAAATCGTTGGCCGGATTCACCTTCGTATCCATATCGGACAAGTTGAGAACCTGACTGTCAGATTTTTTCACCTTACATCCGGGGGTTGTTATAAAAGAGAATAACACCATTGATGCAAGCAGGTAAGAACTAACTTTCATAATTGTACAATTTATTTTCAACTAATAAGTATTTATTTGCTTAAAAACGTTACAGTTTTTGTCAAAAGATCATCAAACAAAGATCCGATTTTCCCTCTTAATTATATCATTTTGCAATTTTTCCCGTAAAAAATTGTTAATTGAATAATTTATAGAACAAAGACTTCTCCTTTTTTCTTATCATCGTGCTTTGAAAAAAATGATTCAGAAAATTATTCATATAATTCTTGCGTTTCTGTTGTTTCTTGCAACAACAGGAATGACGGTGAGTGAACATTTCTGCGGTGACCATCTCGTATCGGTTACAATGTCGGGAAGTAGTCATAATTGCTGTGGAAATTCATGCAAATGCTGCCATAACAAAGTAACCCATGTGCAGGTTTCTGATCATTTTGTTTTTTCGGCTCATTCGATTGTGCTGAATGTTCCGGTTCTCCTATCCGTTGCTGTCTTATCTCCTAATTTTCTTCATTGGGGGCTGAAACCGATAAAAGAATGCATTCGGACCTCAGAAGCCGCGCCCCCCTCTTATGACTCAACAGCTTCTTTTCTACAAGTATTTCGCTGTTGAAATAAATCCTTTGTATTTGTTCTTGAAAGACCAATAATCTATCCTTTCGGGTCTGAATTTCGGTAGACAATTTCGCTATCGTATTAATTGCACTTCCCGAAGCCGGATTTGATGTCATTTCTCTTACTGGTTTCCCATTAAAAGAATTCTGGATTGCTTTGAGTTAAGAGGTGTAATTTCTTGAATCTGATTTTTATTCAGGAAGTTATATTTCAGTCAGCTGAATCAATCTACAATTTTATTTTATTGGTTTCCGGAAAAGAATAGCTTAACTACAAGTCCACTTTTTAAGTAACACCAAAAAACAGCTTAAGTCTGAACACCACAATCAGTCTTTCAATAAACAAAATAACAATCCAATACATAATAAAAAATGGATTGATTATGAACAAAATGAACCGGTAAACCGTATTCTATTCAATGATTTGAAAAGGAAACAGTCCGCCGGAGAAAGAAACAAAGGACTAAAAATAAAATTTCATGATTAATAAAATCATTAGATATTTTTTAAATAATCGACTGGTAACCATTCTATTGTTACTAGCGCTTATTCTTGGCGGAATTGTCACGGCACCATTCGATTGGCACACAGGAAGCATTCCCCGCAGTCCCGTCCCAGTCGATGCAATACCCGACATCGGGGAAAATCAACAAATCGTGGCAACCGAATGGATGGGAAAGTCGCCCCAGGATATTCAGGATCAGGTTACATATCCGTTGGCAACTGCATTAATGGGCATTCCAGGAGTTAAATCGGTAAGAAGTACCTCTATGTTTGGAATGTCGTTCATCTATTTAATATTCAAAGATGATATAGAATTCTACTGGAGCCGATCAAGAATTCTGGAGAAACTCAACTCTTTAACGCCTGGTACTTTACCTCAAGGAGTACAACCGAACCTCGGTCCGGATGGAACAGCAATCGGACAAATATACTGGTACACACTCGAAGGCCGCAATCCTAAAACAGGAAAACCGAACGGAGGATGGGACCCACAGGAATTAAAATCCGTTCAGGATTATTACGTACGTTATGCACTGACTTCCGCCGCTGGAGTATCGGAAGTTGCTTCGGTTGGCGGATACCTGAAAGAATACCAGGTAGACATCGATCCGGAAGCAATGAAATCTTATGGCGTATCAGTCATGGATATTATGAATGCTGTACAAAAATCGAATTTAGACGCTGGTGCTCAAACGATCGAACTCAACAAAGTAGAATACATGATTCGGGGTATCGGATACCTTAAAAATATCCAGGACCTTGAAGAATCGGTTGTTACGGCAAGAGACGGAGTTCCTGTCTATCTGAAAGATGTGGCACATATCAACTTCGGACCTGCAAACCGTCGGGGTGGACTGGATAAGGATGGAGCCGAGGCCGTTGGAGGTGTTGTTGTTGCCCGTTACGGGTCGAATCCGATGGAGGTTATTCAAAACTTGAAGGATCGCATTAAGGCCATCGCTCCGGGACTGCCATCGAAGGTACTTCCCGACGGAACGACCTCGCAGATTACCGTTGTTCCTTTTTACGATCGTACCGGATTAATTAAAGAAACCATCGGAACCCTCGAATCAGCACTGAGTCATGAAATTTTAATCAGTATTATCGTAATCATCGTACTGCTTCTCAACCTGAAAGCTTCACTACTCGTTTCTGGAATACTTCCCATAGGGGTATTGATGACGTTTATAGCCATGCGCCAATTTAAAGTTGATGCCAATATCGTCGCATTATCAGGCATTGCTATTGCGATCGGGGTAATGGTGGATGTAGGAATTGTTCTGGTTGAAAATATTATCCGCCATTTGGAATTTCCGGAGAACAAAGGAGTACGGGGGGAAAAACTAAGGGAAGTAATCTACCGTTCTGCAGCTGAGGTTTCGGGAGCAATAACCACCGCGTTAGCAACTACCGTTGTTAGTTTTCTCCCGGTTTTTGCGATGCAGGCCGCTGAAGGAAAACTTTTCCGCCCACTTGCTTTCACGAAAACCTTTGCACTTATCTCGTCGATCATCCTCGGACTGGTTGTTATTCCGACATTGGCCCATCTGATTTTTTCCATCCGTTTTGAAAAAGAAAAAGTAAAGCGAATATGGAATACCCTGTTGATCGGTGCAGGTATTTTTATGGGAATACACTACGGTTCCATATTGGCAATTTTTCTTATTCTGGTTGGTATAAACAATCTGCTCTCTTCAAAATGGAATGAACGACGAAAAGAAATGCCCCGATATATCAACATCGGACTTTCGCTTTGTGTTGCACTCTATTATCTAACGATTGAATGGCTGCCGCTCGGAGCACAAAATAGTTTTACAGTTAATTTTATCTTCGTCATTTTGATCGTAGGAATCATCCTTGCAGCATTAATGACCGTGGTCCATTACTACGAACCAATCCTGCGTTGGTGTCTGAAGCACAAAAAGAAATTTCTATTGATTCCAACAATTACACTGTTTCTTGGATTACTGATATGGCTGGGATTCGGAAGAATATTCGGAATTATCGGGACCGGCGGTGAAAAACTAAAAATTCCTATCGAAAATAGCGGAGCATGGAAGTCCGCAAACCATGCATTTCCCGGAGTCGGAAAAGAATTCATGCCTTCCCTCAACGAGGGATCTTTCTTATTGATGCCAACGACTATGCCCCATTCAGGAGTCGAGGAAAATCTGAATATCATCCGGAGTATTGACCGGCGGGTTGCGTCCATTCCCGAAGTCGACGTAGTAGTCGGGAAATGGGGTCGCGCCAATTCAGCCCTCGATCCGGCTCCTATTTCAATGTTCGAAAATACGATTAATTACAAATCGGAATATATTCTCGATGAAGATGGTCGCCGTGTGCGATTTAAGACAGACAGTAAGGGGAATTTTTTATTAAAAAACGGAGGTTCTTTTGATCCGGCCGCCAATGGTTATCGGAATATACCGCAGAATCAATTAATTCCTGATGATCATGGAAAATACTTAAGACAATGGAGACCACAAATTCACAAACCGGATGACATCTGGAGCGAAATAATCAAGGCTTCTTCTTACCCGGGAATCACTTCCTCTCCAAAATTACAACCGATTCAGACTCGACTGATTATGCTTTCAACCGGAATGCGTGCCCCGATGGGACTTAAAGTCTATGGTCCGGATGCTGAAATTATCGAAAAAGCCTCCATCCAAATTGGGGAAATGCTAAAGCAGGTTCCGCTCATCGAACCATCCTCGGTATTTGCCGAACGAAACGTTGGTTCTCCTTATATTGAAATTCATATCAATCGTGATCAGATTGCCCGCTACGGGATGACTATCTCTGACGTACAGAACGTAATACAAACAGCTATCGGCGGAATGCCTCTGACAACTACAGTAGAAGGAAGGGAACGCTATACGGTGAGAATTCGCTATGCCCGTGACCTGAGAAGTTCACCTGAAGACCTTAATAAGATACTCATTCCGACGATGGATGGCACCCAAATACCGCTATCCGAAGTAGCCGCCGTGGAATTTAAAGAAGGGCCACAAATGATCCGAAGCGAAGATACATTCCTGACTAACTACGTTATCTTTGATAAAAAACAGGGAAGTGCCGAAGTAAATGTAGTCGAACAGGCACAGAATATCCTGAAGCACAAAATCGCTTCGGAAGAGCTAAAACTGCCCAATGGAGTAAGCTACGAGTTCGCAGGAAATTACCAACAGCAAATCAGAGCCTCCCAGCGTCTGGCAATCGTGATCCCGATCAGTTTGTTACTGATACTCCTCTTGCTTTACTTCCAGTTTAAAACCATTACAGCTTCTCTTATTCACTTTTCAGGAGTATTTGTAGCTTTTGCAGGCGGATTTATCTTTCTCTGGCTATACGGACAGGGGTGGTTCATGAACTTCAGCTTTGCGGGAGTTAATATGCGCGATCTGTTTCAGATGCATCCCATTAATCTAAGTGTCGCGGTCTGGGTGGGTTTTATCGCTCTCTTCGGCATTGCAACCGATGATGGAGTGATCATGGGGAGTTATATTCACCAGGTCTTCGAAGCAGAAAAACCCGACACCGTCCTTGCCGTGCGGGAAGCCGTTGTAAAAGCCGGAAAAAAAAGAGTCAGACCAGCCATGATGACAGCAGCCGTGGCTATCATCGCTCTGCTGCCAGTGCTTACTTCAACAGGAAAAGGGGCTGACATTATGGTTCCGATGGCTATCCCCACTTTCGGCGGAATGCTCATTCAGATCATGACCATGTTTGTTGTTCCGGTTTTCCAATGCATCTGGCGCGAAGGTCTTGTAAAGAAACAGGTTAATCCAAACTCATTAAATCAGCAATCTCATGAAGCATAACCCGATATTATCCGGTCGAAGACGAATACGTCCGATTCTTGTTGGCCTTCTGCTCTTTCTGACAATTAATCTGTCAATTGCATACGCACAGGATAGCCTTACTGTTTATCTCAAAACGGCTGCCATTAAAAATCCGGGAGTGCTCGCTAAATACAAACAATACCTCGCTGCTCTGGAAATGGTTCCTCAGGTCGGCTCACTCCCCGACCCCGAAGTGACGCTAGGTGTATTTCTAAAACCGAACGACCTGAACATGGGAAACCAGGTTGCCGACATCCGACTCATGCAGATGTTTCCGTGGAAAGGGACACTCTCCGCAGCCAAAAGCGAAGCATCCCTGATGGCTAAAGCAAAATACCAGGAGTTCATCGCAGAAAGAAATCAACTCTATTTTCAGATAAAAAACACCTGGTACGAGTTATTCCGGCTTCAGAAGGAAATTCGATTAACAGAAGAAAACCTTCAACTGTTGAGGTCTTTAGAAGCCATGACCCGAATAAGCTACCGTTCTTCTGGCGAGACAATCAGCTCTTCCTACGGCAACGAAGAGTCCGTTTCTTCCGATGCTGGAAATTCCGAATCGACCGAAATGGGTGGTAGTGGAATGAGTGGTACATCGACTACAGTCCGCTCCTCCTCACCTGCTATGCCGAAAACCTCCATCTCTTCAGGAAACGGGATGATCGATATACTACGACTCAAAATGGAACGCGGAGAACTTGAAAATAAGTTAACTTTGCTAAAAGATCAAAAACGCCCACTGATTGCTACCTTTAATAGTTATCTCAATCGGGATTTGTCGCAACCGGTCACCACTCCTGACTCACTGCTCATTCCCATGGAGAAATCAGATAACCGATCAGCGGATGACAGCATTCGTAGTCATAATCCGATGTTGAAAATGTTTGATGCCGAAGTCGCCTCCAATCAGGCTGCCATCGGGAAAGCACAGAAGATGAAATATCCAATGATCGGACTTGGTGTGGATTATATGTTATTGCAAAAGAAACCGGGAGTAACCGACATGAAGACCGGACAGGATATGGTGATGCCGATGATTACCGTAACGCTGCCTATATACCGGAAAAAATACACCTCCATGAAACATGAGTCAGAACTAAAAATGGAGGTAGCTCAATTACAGAAGACCGATATGGAAAATCAACTTTTAAGTGAATTACGTCAGACAGAGACAACACGCAATGATGCCTTTCGGAGAATCATCTTAAACAAAAACCAGACTCAATACGCAACTCAATCGGTACAAATTTTGAAGACAGAATATTTGTCCGCAGGAAAAAATATGGATGAAATACTCCGTATGATGCGTCAATTGTTAGATTATCGTTTCAATCAGACCGATGCTGCAGTCGATTTTTACCTGGCTCAGGCAAAAATTGATCTCTTAACGGCAAAAACAGAGGAATAATTGAATTATTTTATTTAATTTGAGTGATCATGAAAACGACTTTTTTTCAAAACAAATATATTCAGGCTGTCGGCTTAATTCTGATTGGAATTGCGTTAGGATGGGTATTCTTCCATCCAAGAAACGACACCAATGTGGTCACAGCCCAGGATTTGACCTCTTCTAAAATCATATGGACCTGTTCAATGCATCCGCAAATCAGACAGGATAAACCAGGCGTCTGCCCTATCTGTGGGATGGAACTAATTCCACTTGACCAGAATTCTCATCCGGCTGATTCCAGTGCGGTAGTTCTGGATCAGTCCGCCATTCAACTGGCCAACATTCAGACTTCTGTTGTTACCAAAGGAAATCCGTTAAAAGAAGTGAGACTTCAAGGCGAGATACAACCGGATGAAAGAAGTCTGCAAACCCAGCCAGCCCATATTCCGGGAAGGATTGAAAAACTGCTTGTCAATTTTACCGGAGAACCGATCCGTCAGGGACAGGTCATCGCTCAGATCTATGCACCCGAACTAATCTCTATTCAACAGGAACTTTTCGAGGCTTTAAAATACAAGAAGACGAATCCGGAACTAGCACAAACAGTAGAAGATAAGCTCCGGTCATGGAAACTAACAACCGCCCAAATTAAAGGCATCGAAAAAAGCAATACCATCCGGGAACTGTTTACAATTAAGGCGACTTCTTCCGGAACCGTAGTCAAAAAACTGGTCAACATCGGAGATTACATTACACGAGGGCAAGCACTCTATGAAGTAGCTGACCTTTCTCGTGTATGGGTCATGCTGAATGCTTATGCAACGGACCTCCCCTGGATCAAAAAGGGACAGGAGGTTTCTTTTACAACCCAGGCTATTCCCGGTAAAATATTTCACGGACGGGTATCATTTATTGATCCGATTATTGATCCGCAAAAACGAATCGCACGCATCCGGGTTGCTATGAGCAATCCATCCGGAAAGTTAAAACCAGGACTCTTTGTCACAGCTAAAATTCATGCACAGCCAGATAAAAAACCTGCGGTAATCGTCCCTCGCTCTGCTGTTCTCTGGACCGGTGATGCCAGTTTTGTTTACGTAAAAGACCGGACTAGTGTTGCTCCGGCATTCATCTGCAGAGAGGTGAAACTCGGTGCTTTATCAGGGGAATGGTATGTAATTAAAAATGGACTAACTCCCGGAGAAGAAATTGTAACCAACGGGGCTTTTGCTGTAGATGCAGCAGCACAACTTGCGGGAAAACCAAGTATGATGAATCCGGTTCATAGTTCGGGGAAAAAGAACATTTCAGGGAAACAATCACCAATGAAAATGCCCCCTATAAGTCCCAAACTCCGCAGCCAACTGGGAGGGACCGTCCCCCCCTACCTCATTCTGGTCGAAAATTTCGTACTCTCCGACCCGGCTAAAGTAAGCACACAATCCAATATTCTACTTAATGCAATAAATCGGATTAATACTTCTATGCTCAATAATAAATCAAATCAAACATGGATTGAGAATCTTAGTCGCATGAAATATTGTTTAAAACAAATGTCCAAATCAAAAAACATTGAACATCAAAGAAGCACATTTGTCGTATTCAATGAACTATACTTTAATATGGTACGAAACGTTGGAATAGATCATACGACCCTCTATCATCAATTTTGTCCAATGGCAAACAGCAATAAAGGAGCTTACTGGCTCAGCAAGGACAAATCAATCCGCAATCCATATCTGGGAAAAAAAATGCTCAATTGCGGTAAAACACAAGAAACAATTAAGTAGGAATAGACGAATCCGCTGTCCATCAGTAAGGCAACTTAAACTTTTGTTTGAGAAGATTGTTTCCTTATAAAGAACGAAAGGCGAGAGAATTGTTCCGGTCTCAGAATAGAAAGTCAGATCGGCTAACAATATAAATCCGCCCAAAATAAAACAATTAAAATATTTAATAGTTCCACTTAATCATACTAAGATGAAAAAAGTACTTTTTTTAATGATAATTACCCTGTTCGCCTTCGGAATGAATGTTTCAGCAGGGAACATCAAAAAAGAAGCATTCAAAGTTTCAGGCAACTGTGGCATATGTAAGGCTCGTATAGAAAAAGCAGCGAAGAGTGTTCCTGGTGTTGCAACTGCAAACTGGAATCAGTCCACCAAAATATTGGCTGTTTCTTATGATGAGAAAAAAACAGGGAAGGAAAACATTCAGAAAGCCATTGCTAAAGTTGGGCATGACACTGGAAAATTTAAAGCAGATAGCAAAACTTATAATGCACTACCGAGTTGTTGCCAGTATCGAAAGTAAGAAATAGTTTTCCGCAAAATACAGAATATCGATTTGACATTCAGCGGGAAATTCATCAATAAAAAGGCCATTCAAAAAGCAACAATAACTGCAATTGAATGTCTAAGAGGACAATGATTCAGGCATAATCGCCCAAGAATAATTAAAAAAAGATCCGAAAGTAATAATTACCTCCGGATCTTTTTTTTATAGAAACCGTTCACAATTATTCATTAGACTTTTTAACAAACCAATCTAAAGAATAAGAAGAAGGACGTTCAATGGGCAATCCGTAAAGTCGGTCCATAACCAGTGACGATAAGACACCCAACGCCCTTGATACCCCGAAAAGAACCGTATAGAAGGTATATTCCTTAATTCCATAATGATAGAGCAGTGCTCCTGAAAATGCATCAACATTGGGCCATGGATTTTTTGCTTTTCCAGTCGCTCTTAAGATGTCCGGTGCAACTTCAAAAACCATATTAACAATATCAATCAATTTATCTTCCTTGATATAATGAGCTGCGAATTCTTTTTGCACGGTAAACCGAGGATCGGTAACCCGCAAAACGGCGTGACCGTACCCGGGTAAAACACGACCTTCTTCCAATGTTCTTCGGATATAATCAGCAATTTGCTCTTTATTCGGCGTATCCGTATCTAAAGCCGTGATCATATCAAAAAGCCAATACATCACATCCTGATTGGCACAACCGTGTAAGGGACCTGCCAATCCGAGCATTCCTGCGGCATAAGAATAATAAGGGTTACTAAGCGCAGAGCCGACAAGATGAGTGGTATGTGCAGAAACATTCCCTCCTTCATGATCTGCATGGATAACCATATAAAGTCGCATAAGTCGCTTAACTTCCTCCGAATCATGTCCCAGCATATGAGCAAAATTTCCTGCCCAATCGAGTCTCATATTCGGTTCAATATGGTCCCCGTTATAAAAAGTTCGCCGATAGATATAGGCTGCTATGCGAGGCAACCGGGCTATCAGATTCATAACATCCTCATAGGTTGTATCCCAGTAGTACTTTTTCGCAACTCCTGCACGATATGCTTTCTGGAAAATTGACTCTGTAGACATTGCAATAATAGCAGCGCTGAACTGAGTCATCGGACGGGCAATAACAGGCAATGCATCAATCACATCAAAAACGTGCTGTGGCACATAGGACCTGGAAGCCCAGTCTTTCGAAAGGTTAATGGCATCTTCAAGAGAAGGAATATCGCCAATTAACATGAGATAAAACAATCCCTCAGGCAAAGGCTCGCCATCCGGACTAAGACGGGGAAGTCGTTCCCTTAGTTCCGCAATTGTGTATCCCCTGAAACGGATTCCCTCATTGGGATCTAACTTAGAAGTGTCTGTAACCAGTCCGGGGTATCCCTTCATTCCGGAGATAACCTGACCGATAGTAATATTGCCGATTACTTTGTCAGCATGAGTTGATTTCAGTCTCTCAAACTCAGAGATGCTTTTGCTGGCTTTTTCATAAAATCTGTTCTTTATATATTCCATGTAGCAGGATTTTCAGCGTTATTATTCTTTCATATTTTCAATGATCAGATCAGCAAACCGATCCGTTTTAACCAATTCGGCACCCTCCATAAGAGCGTAAAGATCGGAGGTAACAGTCTTTTGGATAATTGTTTTTTCAAGAGCCTTATTAATAATACGTGAGGCATCTGTCCATCCCAGATAATCAAGCATCATCGCTCCGGAAAGGATTAAAGAGGCCGGATTCGCCTGCCCCGTTCCTGCAATTTTAGGTGCAGTCCCATGGGTTGCTTCAAAGATGGCATATCCTTTTAGAAAGTTAATATTTCCACCGGGAGCAATTCCTATTCCTCCGACCATGGCAGCTAACTGATCGGAAATATAATCTCCGTTTAGATTCATCGTTGCAATGACCGAATATTCCTGCGGACGCAGGAGTGTTTCCTGAAGAAACGCATCGGTAATCACGTCTTTCACAATCACCTTTCCAGAAACTTTGGCATCTTCCATGACAGCGTCAGCGTATTCTTTTCCTTTCTCTTTAATCAGGGATTCATATTCCGGCCAGGTAAAAGTCTGACCGCCAAATTCAGTTTGCGCAAGTTGATAGCCCCAGTTTTTAAAAGCACCTTCTGTAAACTTCATAATGTTCCCTTTATGCACAAGAGTCACCGATGGAAGATGTCGTTCAATAGCATATTTCAGAGCCGCACGGACTAATCTCTCAGAGCCGTCTTTAGATATAGGCTTTACACCAAAAGACGAAGATTCCGGAAAACGAATTTTAGTAACACCCAGCTCGTTAATCAGGAAATCTTTTAATTTATTGGCCTTTTCTTCGCCGCACATATATTCGATTCCGGCATAAATATCTTCGGTATTCTCACGAAAGATGTGCATATCAACCCGCTCAGGATGCAATACCGGCGAAGGAACACCTTTAAACCAATGCACCGGGCGCAGGCAAACAAAAAGGTCGAGGGTTTGCCTAAGTGCAACATTAAGGGAGCGGATTCCTCCTCCGATCGGAGTCGTAAGCGGCCCCTTTATTCCAACCAGATATTCCCGGAAGGCATCAAGCGTCTCTTCAGGAAGCCAGCTACCGGTAGCTTTAAAAGCCTTCTCTCCAGCTAATACTTCTTTCCATTCGATTTTACGGCTACCACCGAAAGCAATCTCAACCGCAGCATCCAACACCTTTCGCGAAGGGGCAGATACATCTTTCCCCACTCCATCACCTTCAATAAACGGAATAACCGGATTATTTGGAACAATAAGTTTTCCTTCTTTAAATTCTATCTTTTCACTCTTCATAATTCTATTCTCAATTCTTCTGTTTTTGCAGTCAATTTATTGAACCCGTATCGATTAGACTCGTGGAAATATTTAATTTTTTTGTCTTGAAATCAGATTCAGGGCGCTTCCTGCCTTAAACCATTCAAGTTGAAGATCATTATAACTATGCTGTACCTCAAACTGGTCCTCACTTCCATCCTGATGATGAAGGACTACGGTCAGTCTTTTACCTGGAGCAATAGTCGTTAGATCAAGAATATCAATACAGTCCGTTTCTCTTATCCGGTCATAGTCCTCTTTATTTACAAAAGTCAGCGCAAGCATTCCCTGCTTTTTCAGATTAGTCTCGTGGATGCGGGCAAAAGACTTGACCAGAATAGCCTTTACATTCAAATAACGAGGTTCCATAGCGGCATGTTCACGCGAAGAACCTTCTCCATAGTTTTCTTCGGCAACAACAATCGATTCAATGTGATTCGATTTATAATAACGGGTGACCGAAGAAATAGGTTCATAATCTCCAGTTACAATATTCAAAACTGAATTGGTTTGTCCGTTAAAAGAATTTGTTGCTCCTATCAGCAGATTCTCAGATATATTTTCCAAATGTCCGCGGAATTTAAGCCATGGACCAGCCATTGAGATATGGTCAGTTGTACATTTCCCCTGAGCTTTGATTAGCAGTTTTAAGCCTTTATAATCGGCCCCGTTCCATGGAGCGAAAGGTTGTAAGAGCTGCAAGCGTTTTGAGTCAGATTTCACCTTTATCTGAACCGACGATCCGTTTTCAGCCGGAGCAACGTAACCCAGCTCTCCCGAATCGAATCCTCGAGGTGGTAATTCAATTCCCTGTGGTTCCGAAAGTCGAACCGTTTGCCCCTTTTCATTGATGAGCGTGTCTGTGATCGGATTAAAAGAAAGGCTTCCGGCAATTGTTAATGCAGTAACAATTTCAGGAGAGGCGACAAAACCATGGGTATTGGGATTTCCGTCATTTCGTTTAGCGAAATTACGGTTAAACGAAGTAATGATTGAATTCTTCCGATTAGGATCATCGGTATGTCTTTTCCACTGCCCGATGCACGGACCACAGGCATTCGCCATTACCACTCCGCCAATTTTACGGAAAGGATCAAGTAATTTATCCCGTTCAGCCGTAGAGCGTATCTGCTCAGAACCGGGGGTAACAATAAATTCAGCCTTTGCCTTAAGTCCCTTTTCCTGTGCCTGACGGGCCACCGAAGCAGCACGGGTCAGATCTTCATAAGAAGAGTTAGTGCAAGACCCAATTAACCCAACTTCCATCTTTTCAGGATATCCGTTTTCGCGGATATAAGCAGCAAATTCAGATATCGGATGAGCGGCATCTGGTGTATATGGACCGTTAATATATGGTTCAAGAGTATTCAGATCAATTTCAATAAACTGATCAAAATAACGAGCAGGATCTGTAAGAACTTCAGGATCATCCTGAAGATGCTCCTTGACGGTCTGAGCCAAAGCGGCAATTTCTTCCCGACCGGTATGAATTAGGTAATCAGCCATCTTATCATCGTAGGAGAAAATCGAAGTGGTAGCTCCTATCTCGGCCCCCATATTACAAATGGTCGCTTTACCTGTTGCAGAAAGCGAATTCGCACCTTCTCCGAAATACTGCACAATCGCATTCGTACCTCCTTTCGTGGTAAGAATTCCAGCCACCTTCAGGATAATATCTTTAGGAGAAGCCCAACCATTTAGTTTCCCGTTTAGTTTAATTCCGATAAGTTTAGGCATTTTAAGTTCCCATGGCATTCCTGCCATCACGTCAACCGCATCAGCACCTCCAACACCAATGGCAATCATTCCAAGTCCCCCTGCGTTTGGAGTATGAGAATCAGTTCCAATCATCATTCCTCCAGGGAAAGCATAATTTTCAAGAACAACCTGATGAATAATGCCAGCTCCGGGTTTCCAGAAACCGATTCCATATTTATCAGATACCGATTGAAGAAAATCGTAAACTTCCTGATTGGTCGTTAAGGCTACATCAAGATCTTTTTTACCTCCGTTCTCAGCCAAAATCAGATGATCACAGTGAACCGTTGCCGGAACCGCAGTGGTTGATTTGCCTGAATTAATAAATTGCAACAAAGCCATTTGAGCTGTAGCATCCTGCATCGCAACCCGGTCCGGGGCAAAATTCACATAGTCCGCTCCTCTTTTATATGCATGAACACTTTCCTGTGAGAAAAGATGTGCATAAAGAATTTTCTCCGTCAATGTTAAAGGTCTTCCAAGAACTTTCCGCACACAAGGGATTGTTTTTTCGAGTCTTTTATAGACTTCCCCGATTAATTCCAAATTAAACAACATAGCTTAAACAGTTTTTCAAAATAAATAACAGCTAAAAGAATGATGAATCTCACACGATGGAAAGCGATTTCCTTACTCCAAAGACATTCAATTCCGAGCTTTTTTCTTCAATAATCAATTTACCCGGAAAAGATACATTATTTTCTTAGTACTTCGAATATTTATGCATAAATATAAGCTATTTCTCAATATTCATGCAATTCTATTTACAATTTGGTAATATAACGGAAGGAACAAGACTTAACGATTCCTATATCGAGGTGAAGCAGGATAGCACACAAAAAGGCACAATAAATTGAAGGAAAAAATAAAACGGAAATACTTCCGCAGGAGGGGATGAATATAATTATGGGCTCCGAACAGGAAAAATTCAGAGTCCATTATTTCTATTTATAAAACAGGAAGTTTCGCTTCCACCTGTTAATTTTCTGAAAATAAACTACTTTCCGGTTGTTGGTTTTTGTCCTGAACGGAAAGGCTTTTCTTTCCAGTTTGGTCTGTTGTGAACTGCACCTTTCTTGAACTTACGATCTCTATTGTTACTCGACGAAGGATCATAAACCGGAGATTTTCCTAATTCCGGAGGAACTGGTAATTTAAGTATCGAAGAATCAATCAGTTCTTCAATCTTACTAAACGAATATTGATCCGCTTCATTAATTAAGGTAATTGCAACACCAGTACTTGCAGCACGAGCAGTTCTTCCAACCCGATGCACATAGTCCGCTGCATCAGAAGGGACATCGTAATTAACAACCAAATCTATATTATCAATGTCTATTCCACGGGAGAGTATATCGGTCGCAACAAGAATTTTAATTTTACGGTTCCTAAAATTGAGTAATACTTCTTCTCGTTGTTTCTGTTCGAGATCAGAATGCATACCGGCTACATTAAAACCTATTCGATGAAGTTCCTGAACCATTTTATTCACATTCGATTTGCGGGCCGTAAAGACGAGGATACTCTTAAGATTCTCTTTATCTTTCAACAAAGTCCGAAGTAACGGAATCTTTTGATTATCGTAAGTCAGGTAGGCGCACTGAAGAATTCCTTCCGCCGGTTTAGATAACGCAATATTGATTTCTTTTGCATTATGCTGAATTGCTTTAGCCATAACGCGTATCTTGGGAGGCATGGTTGCAGAGAACATCAATGTCTGACGTTTCTTCGGAAGCTGTTCAACAATTTTGAGAATATCCTCATTAAAGCCCATATCCAACATCCGGTCCGCTTCATCCAAAATAAGGTGTTCAACCTTCGAGAAATCGACCATTTTTAAATTCATATAAGAAATAAGTCGACCGGGAGTTGCAATAATAAGTGCAGCTCCTTCTTGCAGAGCTCGTTTCTGTTGTTCCCATAAACCGCCATCATTTCCGCCATAAATAGCGATTGATGAGATTGGTAAGAAATAAGTAAACCCTTCCAGTTGCTTATCAATTTGTAAGGCAAGTTCACGGGTAGGAACAATGATCAAGGTATTGACTTCATTTCCCTGATGCATCGTTAGTTTATTCAAAATAGGAAGAAGATACGCAGCGGTCTTACCGGTTCCGGTCTGGGCACAGGCAATCAAATCGTCATCGTCCATTATAACCGGTATAGCTTGTTCCTGAATAGGAGTAGCATCGTTAAAGCCCATGGCTTCAATGCCTTCTATTACTTCTGGTAGAAAATTAAAATCTGTAAACTTCAAGATAAAAAATCTTTTTCTGAATTAAAAAATACATTTATTCAACATACAATACCAATCCTTTTAAATATTCTCCCTCAGGATGGTATATATTAATAGGATGGTCAGCCGGTTGGGTCAGCTGATGAAGAATCCGGACATTCCTTCCGGAAATGGCAGCAGCAGAAAAAACAGCATTTCGGAAATGTCCACTGTCCACCACTTGTGAACAGGAAAACGTAAACAAAATTCCTCCCGGTTTTATCTTCTCAAAAGCTTTTGCATTAAGTCGTTTATATCCTTGTAAGGCTTGTGGTAAATTTCTACGATGCTTGGCAAATGCAGGAGGATCAAGAATGATTAAATCATATTTTCCATCAATATCATGCATAAATTCGGAAGCATCTGCAACAAATGCTTCATGCCTTGTATCTCCGGGGAAGTTAAGTTCAACGTTCTCTCTGGTCAACTCGATGGCTTTAGCCGAAGAATCGACAGAATGAACAATAGAAGCTCCACCCTTCATCGCATAAAAAGAAAAGCCGCCGGTATAGCAAAACATATTAAGCACCGAACGCCCCGAAGCATATCGTCTTAATAAGTTTCTATTTTCACGC
This sequence comes from Prolixibacteraceae bacterium, assembly GCA_963692465.1. Lineage (GTDB taxonomy): Bacteria > Bacteroidota > Bacteroidia > Bacteroidales > Prolixibacteraceae > JAUZOB01. Next base: position 3,274,657 of record OY829943.1, on the reverse strand, counting down.
TGATCGATAAAAAAGCCTGTTTTCTGACCCTCTTCCCAATCAACCTTAAAACACGTACCATATTCACGAACAATATCCGATTCCTTATTTCCCCATAAATAACCATTTACAGGATTTAGATCTGCCTTAAACGGTAAGGTCTTATCACTTTTATTATAAACGGCAACAAGCCGGGAACCTAAAACATTTTTCAGTGCTTCAGCTAATTGCTCCCGAATAAGATACATTCCAATCGAATGCACCTGCATTACCGCAGTTCCATTGTAATAATCAACAATCAGCCCGGGGAGTCCATCTCCTTCTCCATGGACCAGGCGATAGACATTCGTTTCCGGATTATCGACCAATCCCAATTGAATTCTCAGCTGAAAGGCCGACCGTATTTTTTGTTCCCAATAATTCTGATCCGGAATCACCAGTTTAAATGAAAAAATACGGACCGTGATAGATCCTATCTGATAATGTCCAACTCCCAGAAAATCACCATTTAAAGAAATAACTTCAACTACATCCCCTTCCTGAACATCCCCGGTAATTTCTTTGATAGCACCGGAAAACACCCATGGATGGAAACGCAACAGTGACTGTTCTTTCCCTTTTTTCAGTATAACCTGAACGTAACTCATTCTTTTATTTTTTCTGCTTGAATTAGTTTGTGATACATCAGAACAGACACCCAAGCGTCTGTTGCCGCATAACTTTGCTGTGGGGGGGTCAATATATCAGCCTCCCAATTTGACAGTCGTTGTGATTTCGAAATACGAAAACCTAAAATAATCGCCGATAGCTTTTTAAGACTGGCATCCTGAATTCCATATTCTTTTACTACATTTTGTAGTTCGACAAAACCTCTGGCGTTAAAATCTTTGAGCTTCTGTAAGTGCTTTACATCATCACTTATTGCCGCTCCAATTTTTATGATATGCGCATCAGAAAGAACCGAAATAATTGAGGCCGGTAATCCTATCTGGTTTAGTCGGAAAAGGAATGCACACTCCGGTGTTGATAATTGCAAGAGAGCAACTTTATTAACCTGTCCTTTTTTAAAGGCAGGTTTTGTTTCAGTATCAAACCCCAGGACATTTTGTGTTAATAGAAAATCAGCAGCTCTACGGCAAAGTTCCTCTGTATTCACTACAACAATACGACCATCAAATGCTCCAAGAGGTTGCTGTTCAAGCTCTTCTTTCGTTATTGAATTTAAAAACATACGCTTTTTTGTCCCTTATTCTTCTTTTCTGTGATTATGGAAATGATGAGATCCCCACTGCCTTTCCAAATTATCCGATTCTTTTGCTTTTCCCAAATCAGGAACCTCAAATCGTTTTTCTTCCGACAAATCAATTCCACTATAGAGCAAATGATGAATAGCTCTTAACGCATTAACCAACTTTTGGCCCCAGTATTCCGCAAAATTATTACGACAAACACCAAGCGCATCATTCATTACATCGAGTGTTCCTATTCGATAAGCAAGGATAAAATCCTTAACATCCTGATAAATATCCGCCATATTTTCTGAAAGGCTTGCAGGAAGAGGTGTTTCGCTATATTGCATCATCGGATCAAACACCTCCTGATATTCATCAAAAGCACCGAATACGCCTTTTAGCGTATGCTGCAAATAATTATAATCTTCCTCTGTGACAAACTTTTCAGGAGCATCGTCCTGCATTTCTTCTACCTCAGGAAGTAACGCCACTTTCAAATACAACAAGGTTGTAATTTTCTGAAGTCTCGACAGAAACTCTTTGAATTCTAATTGTCCTGCAGATTCCAATAATTTACAGAACTCTCCGGAAACGGTCACAAATTCCAGAACATTTCCAGAATAAACCACATGATTCAATACATCTTCGCTCATTCAATGCGAATTTAATTTCAACACAAAAATAAGAAGAAATATTGGAAAGAGGGCACCCTTAGGAAAAACAGATTAATTATTTAATTATCAATCCATTCAATCATATCATTTTCTTTCAGAACAAGCCTTTTATTGTCAATCATAAAACGAATAACGCCTAATGCATCCTGCTGATTTTCAGAAAGCAATTGTACTAAATCGGACAGCGGCCTGGCTCCATCTTCCAAAAAATGATGGATAAAGTCATAAACTTCTGTTTGGGAAACTTTTCCCGAATTTTGTTTTTTTTGATTCCGACAAACATCACAATGTCCGCAAGGAAGGATATCTTTCTCTCCGAAATAGGAAATTAGCTGAATACTACGGCATTTTTCTGAATTTTGAGCGTAGTTGATAACTGCTGCAATTTGATTCGAATACTGCTGTTTCCGTTCTTCATAATTTTCAGAAGTTATCCGCAAAAGATGCTCTTTAATCCGCTCCTTCTCATAGATAATAAAAGGAGAAGTCATTTGTGGGAGATAATCAATAATCCGAAGGGACCTTAAGCGACTCAAATATTTATAAATCGTTTCGACAGAGGTCTTAGACCTTCGGGCCAAAAGGGTCTCGTCTATTTTCACATACTCCGTAAAAAACCCGGAATAGGATCGTAGAAGCAACTTTATAAATGCATCAAAATCAGAATTCCCGACCTGAAATTTATACAATTCATCTCGTTCAATACAAAAATGAACACGGGACGGATTATCTATTTCTTCAGTAAGATCCAAGTATTCACAACGTTCCAGAATCTTAAGACTATTATAGATAATAACGAGTTGAAAATGAAAAGCTTTGGCAAAATCAATCATATTAAAAGCGAAGACTCGCCCCTTACCCGTACCGACAGCAACTCCCAAATAATTTCCAAGTGCAGTATAAATTCTTCGGATTGTTTCTACAGGAGGAAATTTATCATCAATATGATCATTGAGTTTCAATGAATCTGCCGGACTATACAAAAGAACAGCGACCGCTTTCTCCCCATCTCTGCCAGCTCTTCCTGCTTCCTGAAAATAGGCCTCCAACGAATCCGGAACATCACAATGAATCACAAAGCGAACATCCGGTTTATCAATTCCCATTCCAAAAGCATTAGTTGCAACAATCACTCTGCTTTTTCCGCACATCCAGTCATTTTGCCTTTTATGCCGGCTTTCCGAGGTCATTCCTGCATGATAATAACCTGCCGACACCCCATTATTAGTAAGATATTCTGCTAGTTCCCCGGCCTTCTTCCTACTCCTCACATAAACGATTCCCGACCCGTTGCTCCTTTTTATGGTTCTCAGTATATATCCTGATTTATCTTCCTCCTGACGAACAAGATAAGTCAGGTTTTCACGCACAAAACTCTTACGGAGAACGTGTGGCTTTTTAAACTGAAGTTGTTGCTGTATATCTTCGACAACCTGCGGAGTAGCCGTTGCAGTCAATGCCAGTACCGGAACATCAGGAAATAATTGCCGAACAGAAGCAATCTTCAAATAAGAAGGTCTGAAATCATGCCCCCATTGAGAAATACAGTGAGCCTCATCAACAGTAATCAAATTGACCTTCATCGACTTTAGGCGTTCTAAAAAAGGAAGAGATCCTAATCGTTCGGGAGACACATAAATGAATTTATAATCCCCCCAAACGGCATTATCAAGAGCAACTTTTATCTCTCTGGAGGTCATTCCCGAATAAATAGACAATGCCTTGATTCCTCTCCGGCATAAACCCTCAACCTGGTCTTTCATTAAGGCAATCAGCGGAGTTACAACAAGACAAATTCCCTCACATGACAAAGAATAAACCTGAAAAGTTATTGATTTCCCCCCCCCCGTAGGCATTAATCCCAAGGTATCATTTCCGGCAGCCACAGATAGAATAATCTCTTCCTGAAGTCCCCGGAAAGCATCATATCCCCAGTAATTCTTTAAAATCCGACGATATAGACTAACATCCTGTTCCATATATTTTCAAAATCTTTCCCCGGCAAAAAGTACCGATTAAATTCGTTTTCCCGGCACAAAAGAAAACAATTTTTATTCTTTATTTGTTACTCATAAAATTCATGGAGCAATCAATCTGAATAAATTGAATTCTTTATTTGGACTATTTTTTGTTAATTTGTAAAATATTATTGATACATATTGATTCCCTAAAAAAAATTCAAATGAAAAGGTTAAAAGTTTTTGTAGCGATTTTGCTTTCGCTAACCATGTTATTTAGTTGTAAATCTCTAAATAATGCCGGAAGAGGTGGTTTAATTGGTACAGGTGCCGGCGCTCTTGTTGGTGCAGGAATCGGAAAACTGGCAGGCAACACAGCTCTCGGTGCTATTATTGGTGCTGCTGTAGGTGGAACTTCCGGTGTTCTTATTGGCCATTACATGGATAAACAAGTTAAAGAAATGCAGGCTGATGTTAAAGGAGCCAAGATAGAACGTGTTGGAGAAGGAATTAAAATCACCTTTGATTCCGGACTTTTGTTCGCCATCAATTCCAGTTCACTAAGTGCCCAGTCACAAGCGAATCTGGAACAGTTAGCCACAATTCTCAACAAGTATAAAGACACAAATATTCTAATCGAAGGTCACACCGACAATACAGGCAAAGCTGAATACAATCAGATTCTTTCTGAAAAAAGAGCAAATGCCGTATCCTCTTTTCTTGCAAACAACAATGTTATTGCTTCTCGAATGATAACCAAGGGATACGGGATGACACAACCCGTTTCAAGCAACGATACAGAGTTAACCAGAGCTCAGAACCGTCGGGTAGAAGTTGCTATTTACGCAAATGATAAACTCAAAAAAGCGGCAGAAAAAGGCCAATTAGGCGGAGTTCAATAAAAACAAATATATCTGAAAATTAAAGGGGTGGAATATCTCCACCCTTTTAATTTTTATTCTACAATTCTCCCTTCATAAATAACCTGAGATACCGAGTAGTCAGGATTCAACACCGCAATATTTGCCAGATAACCTGGATTTAATTGTCCGACAAGATGGTCAATCCCCATAACCTTTGCCGGAATCGATGAAGCCATCCTCAGAACTTTTTGTGGTTCAAGTCCTATTTCATTAACACAATATTTCACAGCATCTGCCAGTGCAATGGAAGAACCTGCAAGATGCCCTCTGCTATCCAGACATTTTCCATCGACCAGATGAAAAACATTCCCGTCAAAAGTTAGCTCTCCATCTTTAGGACCAAGGAATGAAGAATCAGAAACAAGGAACAATCTTTCTCCCAATAACTTTCCGGCAATCTTAATACTTGCCTTATGACAATGGTTTCCGTCAGCAATAACTCCGGCATAAACTTTAGGATGAGACAAGACAGCTCCCACAACACCCGGTTCACGGGTCTTCATTTGAGACATTGCATTAAACAAGTGAGTTGCAACTTTCCCTCCCCGATTCAAAAAATCAAACGCGGTTTCATAAGAAGCATCACTATGCCCTATCGATATAAGCCATCCTGTAGAAAATAAGTAATCAAGTTCTTCGACACTAAACAACTCGGGAGCAACAGTCATCTCTTTAACAATTCCTTTCCCTTCCGTCACAAGTTCCCGAAGAACTGAAAGATCCGGTTTTTGAAGAAGTTTTTCAGAATGTGCACCTCTTTTCTCCATGCTTAAAAATGGTCCCTCAAGATGTACACCAAGAATATCGCTTCGTTTTTCTATTTGTAAAGATCGAATCAATTGAAACAATTCCAACAGATCCTTTGTAGGCGATGTTATCGCCGTTAAAAGCAACGATGTTGTACCGTGTTTTTTGTGAATTGCAACAATACGTTCAATCTCTTCTCCGGTGTGACATTGTGTTACATAAGCAGAATCTCCTCCATTTACCTGGAGGTCAACGAATCCGGGAACCACTAATTTACCGGTCAAATTCAAAACTTCCCCATCCGGAATATCAGGTAAAGAACTGAGCCATTTTTTTATTTTAGTCCCCTCCAAAAGCAATATTTTATTGGATACCCATTTTTGTCCATCGAAGAACAACGCATTTTTTAAAAAAGTTTTTTTCATTTCACTTATAGTCTGATACAGTCAATTTTTTATTGTAAAAAAACATTTCCGATCGTTTTAACAGACCGGTTTTTTATTCGTTCAATTTATAAAATTATCATCAGAAGTTACTCTTCAAAAATAAAATATAACGATTCTTATACAGAAAGGGAGGATCAAACAATAAAACACTAATAATCAGCAACAAAAGCGAATATCTATCTTCTCTAAATAAAACACAGCAATTGTGACACTAATATTTTCTAATATATTTGTAAAAAGAAAAAGAATGAAAACCTATGATCCATCAATGCATACTGCCGAACACATTCTTAATCAGACTATGGTTAGGATGTTTCAGTGTAATCGTTCCTTCAGCAATCACTTAGAACATAAAAAATCAAAATGTGATTATATATTTTCCCGCCCACTTACAAGTGAAGAAGAATGTTTAATTAGGGAAAAGGTCAATAGTATAATTGCAAGACAACTTCCGGTCACCAAAGAAATGATTTCACGCGAAGAAGCCGTACAAGGATACAATTTAACCAACTTACCTGCCGATGCAGGCAACTCATTACAGATTGTAAAGATAGGAGACTATGATGCTTGTCCCTGCATTGGCGAGCATGTAGAGAACACATCCGAAATTGGACTGTTTGTTATTATTTCGTCTTCTTTTGAAAACAACGTATTACGTATCCGCTTTAAACTAAACAGACCGTAACAACTTTATTTCTTTAGCATTATTTGCAAAAGATCCTGTAATTTATGAAATCCGGCCTCGTCATATCCCATTGTGGCAAAAGTAACTTTTCCATTACTGTTTACTAAATAAATTCGGGGAATGTAATTTTTTGCGAATTTAGAATAAACCCCTCTCTTCGGGTCAGCATAAAACGGCATTGAGTAATGATTGTCGTTTTTAAACCGGTCTACTTCAACCTGACTATGTTCTCTTCCAAAAATAAACAAAGCAAAATTCTTATTATCCCTGTATTTATTCCATATCTCCTTTTCAATATGAGGTAATTCCATGCGACAGGGACCACACCATGTAGCAAAAAAGACAATAACCGAAACTTTACCTTTATACTTTGAGAAAGGGATCTTTTCACCCGAAGCTCCCGCGAAAGAAAAATTTGGAACAACCTGTCCAACTTTTACAATATTAGCTTTTTCAGCTGCCTGTTTCTCATCATTCTGAGCCCATAAACAAGTCACAGAAAAAAAGAGCAAAAACAATACAATAATTTTTCTCATATCGGTCCCTATTAATAAAGGATAAAAAGTTTTCAGCAGAATCATCAAATTCTGCTAAAAACCTATAACAATTTTTATTTCAGTTTGTTCAGGATAAAATCCGTTACATTCTTCTCAATTCGGGCATTCAGATTATCCAGGCTAACCCGGTCAAACTTCTCTCCGGTAATATTCTCATAAAGTTCAATATACCGTTCGGAGACTTGACTAACATATTCTTCGGTCATAACCGGAATCTTTTGTCCCTCTTTGCCCTGAAATCCATTCTCAATCAACCACTGACGGACAAATTCTTTTGAAAGTTGCTTTTGTGCCTCACCCTTAGCCTGACGTTCCTCGTAACCTTTAGCGTAAAAGTAACGTGAAGAATCAGGGGTGTGAATTTCGTCTATCAAGTAAATCTTTCCGTCTTTCTTTCCAAATTCATATTTTGTATCAACCAGGATAAGTCCCATTTTATTGGCGATCTCTGTCCCTCTTTGGAAAAGACGAAGCGTATAACTTTCAAGCTTTTCGTAATCTTCTGCACTTACAAGTCCCTGTTCGATAATTTCTTTTTTAGAAATATCTTCATCATGTCCTTCTGCAGCTTTTGTGGTCGGAGTAACAATAGGCCGATTCAATTTTTGATTTTCGACCATTCCTTCCTGAAGCGCTTCACCGCATAAAGAATGCTTCCCTTCTTTATATTCTCTCCATGCATGACCGGCAAGATATCCACGCACAACCATTTCAACCTTAAATGGTTCACAGCAGTGTCCAATTGTAACCATTGGGTCCGGAGACGCAATTTTCCAGTTAGGAACAATATCCTGTGTTGCATCAAGAAATTTCTCTGCAATTTGATTCAGCACCTGCCCTTTATATGGAATTCCTTCAGGCAAAACCACATCGAATGCAGAAATTCTGTCAGAAACAACCATAACAAGATATTCATTCTTAATGTTATAGACATCTCTTACTTTTCCGTGATAAACCGTCTTTTGTCCGGGAAAGTTAAAATCAGTTTTTACTAATGCTTTGCTCATTGCTTAATATTTAAGGTTTTGTATATGAATTGTTCTTCTTTATACCTTTCAAAAAACAATTTAAATTTCACAAATTCTATTTCAATCAGACTTTTTCTCTCCGTTATTCTTTTCTTTTAAGTAAAGGTTTTCCCCATGAAAATGTTCATAAGCATCAACAATATCACGAACAAGCCGATGTCTGACAATATCCCCTTTATCAAAATAAATAAAAGCAATTCCTTCAATTTTCTTCAGAATCTTAATCGCCTGAACTAAGCCGGACTGTTGACTCGACGGCAGATCAATCTGTGTTACATCACCGGTAATGATAAATTTAGCATTCATTCCCATGCGCGTAAGAAACATTTTCAGCTGATTCTCGGTCGTATTCTGTGCTTCATCAAGAATAACAAATGCATTACTCAACGTTCTCCCACGCATAAAAGCCAAAGGTGCAATCTGAATAATGCCGTCCTTCATATAATCTTCCAATTTTCGGGGAGGGATCATATCAAGCAATGCATCATAAAGTGGTTGCAAATACGGATCTATTTTATCTTTCAAGTCTCCGGGAAGAAAGCCCAGTCGTTCTCCGGCTTCAACAGCTGGCCTGCTAAGAATGATTTTTTTAATCTCCCTGTCTTTCAATGCCTTAACAGCTAAAGCAATCGCAGTATAGGTTTTCCCCGTACCCGCAGGACCAACAGCAAAAATCAAATCATTTTTAGAACAAGCGTCAACTAATTTAGACTGATTCGGAGTTTTTGCCTTAATCGGTTTCCCGTTATTCCCATAAACTAATATTTCCGCATCATCAGGGTTCTGAATTCCGGAACTATCTCCGTCATCCAGCACAATCTGGGTAATCATCTCATCACTTAAGGAATGATACTGATGATAATGATCAAGCAATAAATTCAATTTTTCACAAAAAACATCAATCTCACTCTCCTCTCCGAAAATCTTTAATTTATTGCCACGGGCAACAATCTTCAATTTTGGAAAAAAAGACCGGATAACATCTATCTTCTGGTTATTGACTCCATAAAAATCAATGGCCTCTACTCCTTCGAGGATCACTTCTTTTTCAAACATACAGTGTGCTTTCTGTCTTTGCAAAAATAGTTTTTTTAAGTGGATTATGGTTGATCGTTAATCTTAAAAACAGGAGCAAATAAAATTGCTTAACTTCGCATCTCAAATAAAAAACAACCATGCCGAATATAGATGAAAAAATAAAAGCCTTCCGCAGGCTGATTAAGATCATGGACGAATTAAGAGAAAAATGTCCATGGGATCGAAAACAAACTTTTCATTCTCTAAGAAAAATGACCATTGAAGAAACTTATGAACTAACCGATGCGATTCTCGAAGAGGATAATGAAAACATAAAAAAGGAGTTAGGTGATTTGCTCCTCCACATTGTTTTCTATTCAAAAATCGCTTCGGAAAAAGCGGCATTCGACCTGGAAGATGTTATTAACTCGCTCTGTGAAAAACTAATTTACCGACACCCTCATATTTACGGGAATGCTGTAGCCAACACTCCCCGTCAGGTTGAACAAAACTGGGAAGCTCTCAAACTCAAGGAAAAAGGAGGCAACAAGAGCGTACTGGAAGGAGTTCCGGTTTCTCTTCCTGCCCTTATTAAGGCAAACCGGATTCAGGAAAAAGTCAGCGGTGTCGGATTTGACTGGAAAGAACGGAAAGAGGTATGGAATAAAGTACGCGAAGAAATTCAGGAATTCGAAACCGAAATAGAGAAAGACGATCAGGACAAAATGGAAGCAGAATGCGGCGACCTTCTGTTTGCTCTAGTCAATGCAGCCCGCCTTTACAATATTGACCCTGAAACAGCTCTCGAAAGAACCAATAAAAAATTCACCAAACGGTTTAATTACATAGAAAGTCAAACCATTAAGAAAGGTATTCAACTAAAAAATATGCCTATCGAAGAAATGGATGTACTCTGGGGTGAAGCTAAAGAATTAGAAAACAAGGAATAAATCATTTCAAATAGTTAACAGATAAGGCTGTTCGAATTTTTATCCACAGCCTTATCCGGTTTAATCTTCATGAATGCCACTAGTCAAGGCCAAACCACCTTCAGAGGTTTCTTTATAAGTATTCGATAAATCATGCCCGGTTTTTTTCATCACCTCAACCACCTGATCAAAACTAATCCGATGTCTTCCATCTGACAGCAGAGCAAAAGTACTATGACTTAACGCTCTGGCGGCCGCAAAAGCATTCCTTTCAATACAGGGAATCTGAACCAATCCCATTACCGGATCGCAGGTCAGTCCCAAATGATGTTCCAGTCCCATTTCAGCCGCATATTCAATTTGATAGACACTTCCGCCCATCATCTGTGCCGCAGCCCCCGAAGCCATCGCACAAGCCGTACCAACTTCTCCCTGACACCCCACTTCTGCTCCCGAAATGGAGGCATTATGCTTTACGATTGCTCCAATTAATCCGGCTGTTGCAAGAGCTTTTAATATTGATTCAGCCGTAATTTCATAGGCATTCTGATAAAATTTCATAACAGCCGGAACCACACCACATGCGCCACAGGTTGGGGCGGTAACAATAACACCACCCGCAGCATTTTCTTCAGAAACAGCCAAAGCATAAGCAAACAACAACCCGTTTTTTTTCATCGGTCCACTGTAACTTTTAGCTTTTGCCTTATAAGAAACAGCTTTTCTTGCAAGATGCAATCCTCCCGGTAAAGTTCCTTCACAATTCAATCCTCGTTTCAATGCACTTTGCATCGCCCCCCACACCTCTTCCAGAAAAGACCAAATATCTGAACCTTCACAATTTTCGACGTACTCCCATAACTGTTTCCCATTACTTTGGCACCAGTTCAGAATATCCGTCATGTTTGAAAGCGGATAAACTGAGCTCTCTTCCGGCTTCGTAGAATCATCGACCACTGCACCTCCTCCGATACTATAGGCTGTCCAGCTTTTAACTTCCTTCCCGTCCTCATCAAATGCGGTAAAATTAAGTGCATTGGGATGCCGGGGTAAGAAAATATGAGATTTCCATAAAATATCAAACTTTCTTCCTTTAAAGACCTCCTCAATTGCAACCCCGGTTAAATGGCCTTTCCCGGTAGCTGCAAGGCTCCCGTACAAGGTAATCTGGTAACGGAATGCATTCGGGACTTTCTCCAGAAACATTCCAGCAGCCTTTAACGGCCCCATGGTGTGACTACTCGAAGGACCGTGCCCAATTCTATAAATCTCTCTTATCGACTCCATATCTCACAAATGTTACGAACAACAAAAAAACGAAGTTTAATCTTCAAATCAAGGATAAATCTCATATTCTACAAAAAAAGCTACCTCGTTAAAAACGAAGTAGCCCTATTCTTTCCTTATTATCTTAAGAGCCAAGCATTTACCACGCGCTCTTATAAAATTAGCAATTTATACCCGATTATGCAAAAAGAAAAACACTAAGTAGAAACAAGGTTTCTATTGCAAAGGAGTATGCCATGTTCTGCCACTTTGATCAATATGCCAAACCAGTTTGCTATCCGGACGTTTCGCAATGATCTCATACAAAGTCATTGTACACTCCATTTCCGGTCCGAATTTTAATGCATTCGAAAGGAAACCAACCTTCTCAAGATCACTGATTGAATGAGCATACTGTCCGTATTTCCCGATATAATCACGCTGAGCATAATAAAGATTCCTGAGTTCCCATTTCACATCCTCTTCAACATTATAAACAAAAGGACCCGTCTTTTCCCCAACGGGAGTTGACGTAAACTGCAGGAATCCCCACATTTCAGGGAAGTGCATGTTAACAACCCCTTGTGGAGACCAGACCCAGTTATCTTCAGGATAATGTTTGCCTGTTTCCGGATTAATCTCTTTCATATAATGACCATGATCAACTTTAGTCTTCCACTCAACCCGTGAAAAATTAATCCGCCACTGGTCTCCTTCTTTAGGAATGGAAGAATTAAACTCTTTCAATACATTTAAAGGATAAGCAAGTTCTACAACCCAGCATTTATCCTTGCTTTTAGGGTTATTGATCGTGCCATAAACTTTTACGGCCGATTTCAATCCGTTTATATCCCATGAATTAATTGCCGGTCCACCGTCACGATAAGGTTTCACCAGGAGAAGGTCCCATACGGCATTAAAGGCATTCATTTCAAATTCATAATAGCCATGGGTGTCCCCATCGGGATCAATAAAAATTTCAAAATCATTATCATTGAAGATGATGGCATCCCGTTGCTTCAGCGTTGCCTGAATATCGGGTTCCCCAATTTCAGCTGCGATATAAAGATATTGATCATCCCAAAGCATCTTGGCCCGGGTTTTAAATCGAGGTTCCGGCTTAACCGGACCTTCTATATCAACAAAATAATCGGTCCACTCTGCCTTATTCCAGGCCGCTTCGTCTAACTTTCCGTCAATCTTCAACGGCGTTTCAGTCCGGTAACACACATAGTGTTTCGGATTAAAAGGTATTTCCGGTATTTTTAATCCGTATTCGTTAACCGACTGTGCAAAACCGCCTGTTACAAAAGCAGCCAGACAGACAAACAGGAATAGTGTTTTTTTCATTTCAATCAGTTTTAATCTGTTCGAATTTATTTTTTTAAAGAAGAAACCTTAATCACCCAGGCATAATCACAGGGCTTATTTTTCCTTACAGAAGCAGGAATATTAACCACAAAGCCAGCTCCTTCCGGCTTCCATTTCAAAGTTCCGCCAACTCCGGGCATCGTCACTTTGGCTCCGCTCTTCGGCTGATGAGAAGTTATATGGACCGATTGAGGCATTGCCTCCCCTTCATCGGGCATATAAAAGAAATAAACATTTCCGTTAGCCTGACTGGTCATAGCGATCTTACCTTCTTTGTAAGGAGCAATTGGTTTGCTGTTATAGATTCCTTCGCTGTTCACCTTCATCCAGGCGCCATATTCCCTCAACAACTTATAAGCACCAGGTTGCCATGTTCCGTCGGGTCCGGGAGCTATATTCAGCAACAGATTTCCACCTTTAGCAACCACATTAATCAAGAGTTGAACGCCTTCCCGCCCGCTCATATATTTAGCATTCGGGGAATACGACCAGCCACCGCCGGATATAATACAGGATTCCCATGGATAAGGTAAGGTTTTATCCGGCACCCGATTTTCCGGTGTCAGATAATTCTGATTTTTACCATAAACAGCACGGTCAACCACAATCAGTCCGGGTTGTTTTTCGCGGCATTTTTCGACCAGTTCGTCCATTTTGACATCCTGGTTTATTTCATTACTCTTAATATAGCCGGAGCCAACAGTTTTAAGCTTCTCCTGATACGTTTTTTCAAGATCTTCTTTTGATCGTTTAGCAACCCATCCCCCATCGAGCCACAACAGATCAATTTTTCCATAATCCGACATCAATTCCAATATTTGATTATGTGTATAGTCAACATATTTACCCCATTGATCTTTATAAACATCCGGATCATAGTTCACATTCCGATCCCTCGGCGGGAAATTAGGACACCAGTAATAGGGGCAGTGCCAATCCGGTTTCGAGAAATAGGCTCCAACCATAAATCCCTCATTGCGAAATGAATTAAATACCTCCTTAGCAATGTTAGCCCGTGGATTGGTGTGAAACGGACAACCTTCTGAAGTAATCTTATAATCGGTATATTTTGTATCGAACATGCAAAATCCGTCATGGTGTTTCGTGGTAAAAACCACATATTTCATACCAGCTTCTTTCGCCGCTTTAGCCCATTGATCAGGATTGAACTTAGTCGGATTGAATGTATTTTTCAATCCTTCGTATTCTTTCACGTAAGTATTATAATCAGGATTTGAACGACGGCACCAGTCCTCATCTTCCGGACAGATCGTCCATGATTCTATTAGCCCTTTCTGACTGTATGTACCCCAATGCATCAACAGTCCGAATTTGATATCCTGCCAGTGTCCAAGGTTTTTGAGTACCTGCGGATCTTTTTCCGGAACATATTTTTCACTCTCATATATAGCCTGTGCCCTTAAGGTCATCACAGAACATACAAGAAGAAAAACAATAATAATTTTTCTCATTTTATACTTTTTTTATTATTGGTTTGAAAAATTCTTTTATTGTATAAATCCCCTTTTGACAATTCATGGGTCCGTCCGTTCGGATCGGTTACTTCTGCCTTTAACATTGCACTATTTCCAAACTGATGATATTTAATAATAATCGGATGAAATCCAGCCTTCAAAGCAACCATACCCCGGTCTGTTCTTGCTTCGTGCGATCCGTCATTATCAACAACCAATAAATCATCAATATATAAAACAGCCCCATCGTCCGAAGTTAAAGAAAAATCATATACCCCATCTTGACTCACCTTAACAAATCCACCAAACGTCAGTCCGAAATCATTCACTCCTGAATAACCTTCAGTTGATACACGAGGAACAATTTGTGCGACTTCTAACGAATCAGAGTTGACCTCTCTCGCCTTATCAAACGTTCCTTTCACAAAAGACCTTAAGATTCCTGAAACCATCCCTTTCTCTCCTAACGCTGGCAACAAAATTTGTTTCTCAAATTTACCCATAAAAACCTGACTGGAAGTGTTCCTCCAATAAATCCGGGTCTTCACGGTACAACTCGTACGAATCGAAACCGAACCGGAATAAAGAGTCGAATTTTGAGTAGGCGCAGAACCATCAAGTGTATAATAAATCTTCATATCAGACAACAGAGGCTTCAATGAGAGCACCGACTTCTCAACAAAGACCGTTTTCGGCCTCAACCCTTCAGCAACAGGGAGAAATGCGCGAATCCCCATTTCAGACAAATGGGCATAATGAACCTTTAGCCGCGAAACAAAATCAGTGTAATTCTTTTTCGATGCAGGAGACCACGCAGTCTCTGATAATGCCAGCAGCCGGGGAAAAGTCTGATATTGTAACCGTGTAAAATTCGGAATCTGCTCCGACCACAAATTTGCCTGCACGCCCAACAAATGTTTTTCTTCCTCAGGAGTGAAATCTTTAGGGCAAGGTTCATAATCATAAACCTTTGACAGAGGAACATCCGTGTTATTTGTATTAAAATAGTATTGAAAATCAGGAGATATGATCAAGTCACTCCCATTTTTTACGGCTACACAAGGTGCTTTAGGAGACCAGTTACGCCACCACATCACTGTCGACTCTTTAGTCAAACCGCCCTCGGTTATTTCATCCCAACCCAGAAGTTTTTTCCCTTTCGAATGGATGAATTTCTCAATGCGCCGGTTAAAATCGCTCTGAAGTTCTTGTTCTTTCTTAAATCCCTTTTCTTTCATTGCCTCCTGACACAAGGGACATTTCTTCCAGGAATCTACATTGACCTCATCGCCTCCGATATGAATATAAGGGGAGGGGAAAAGATCAGCCACTTCCGAAAGAATATTTTCCATAAAGATATAAGTCGATTCTTTAGACGGACAGGCCGGAAATGAGAACAAAGAACCCCATCCGGATTCTCCCCCACAGGATAATTCCGGATACAACTGCATCGCTGCATTAAAATGACCCGGCATATCAATTTCGGGAATGACGGTTATACAACGCTGCATTGCATACTGTACTAAATCACGAATTTGTGTCTGTGTATAGAAACCACCATATACTCTCTTCCCGTCCAGTATTTTATAATTCTTTTCAGGAATGACAAACATCGAGTCGTCCTTTGACCTTCTATGGCAATCCGAATCTTGCTTGTTTTCAATTCGCCATGCCCCTTTTTCAGTCAGAAGCGGATACTTTTTGATCTCTATCCGCCATCCCTGATCATCTGTCAGATGAAGATGAAGCGTATTCATCTTGTAAAAAGCCATATAATCAATGAACTTCTTCACTTCATCGATAGTCAGGAAATGACGGGAAACATCGAGCATCATTCCCCTCCAGGAAAAACGCGGAGAATCTTTAATCGTCAAACAGGGAAGGGACAGTCTTCTTTCCGGCTTAATCACACCGTCTGTTGAAGGCAATAGCTGACGAACAGTCTGAATGGCATAAAAAAATCCCGCAGCACTTGATGCTTCGAGAATAATTTCATCTTTTTTTATAATCAACCGATACCCTTCGGAAGGCAATCCGGTTGTTTTTTTTAAAACGATGGATTTTCCACCTGAAAATCCGGACTGCGCCTTAAAAATATGACGTTGAAAATCCGTTTTCCATAAGCTACGGGCTAATTCTTCTGCTGCCCATAAAGACGTCTCTGAATCTGTATAAATCTTGGTATTAACGGAAACCTGAAAGACTCCGCTATTTACCTGCATAAAGGCAGGAACCGGAATAATTGAGATCTTTTGCGCGTACGCACAACAAGACAGTGCCTGAAAGAAACAGGCACAGACTAATAAACAAATAAATCGTCTCATGCATTGGTTAAAAAATGGTTTGTATAAATGGTTTGTTCTCACAAAATAAAAAAAAATCTCCCACATAATGAGAGATTTATTTCCTTTTCAATTTAAAAAGCCACCAAGAATTTTAACCCGGTCAATTACGGCACCAGTCTTTTTAGTAAAGACATCAAATCTTCCATTTTAAACGGCTTATTCAGATATCCGTCCATTCCAATACTCAAACAATAATCCATATCTTCCTTCATTGCATTGGCCGTCATCGCAATAATCAGAATCTGATTTGATTTTTTATGATCTTTCTCCCATTTACGAATCGCTTTAGTTGCTTCAAAGCCATTCATAACCGGCATTTGCACGTCCATCAAAATGATATTATATCCGCCCGACTGAAATTTTTCATAAACCTCCTGCCCATTTGTTACAATATCCAGAACCGATGCAGCATCTTTCAACATCAGTTTAACCACTTTTTGATTTATCTCATTATCCTCAGCTATCAAAATCTTAAGATCTTTCAAATCAATTTTTCTAAAAGACTCTTCATTTCTGTCCTCCCTAACATTATTGTTTACAATCTCAGAAATAACATTATAGAGTTGGACCAATTTTATAGGCTTATGCAGTCGGGATTCAAACAACCGATCTACATCGTCCGCACGATCTGCAAAATTTGAGACAGAAGAAAGAAGGACCATGTGAATTCCTGCAATCTCCGGATCTTCACGAACAAAAGCAGCCAGTTCAATCCCATCCATTTCAGCCATTTGATAATCTACCAAAGCCAAATCAAACGGGGTCCCCGACTGTTGCGCCTGTCGGATTGCCACAAGTGCATCTTTCCCATTGATAACTGAAGTATATTCACAATGCCATAACTTAAAATACTGCTCGAAGATGTAACGATTCGTGGTATTGTCATCAACAACCAAAATATTCAGCGCTGAAAAATTTACATTTCGAATATTCTGTTTTAATTCAGTCTTTTCACATTGATCAAAGAAACAATTAAAGTGAAAGTCTGCTCCTTGACCTTCAATACTATCCAATCCAATCGTTCCACCCATTTGCTCAATCAATCGTTTTGAAATAGCCAGACCTAATCCGGTACCTCCATATTTGCGGGTAATTGATGAATCGGCTTGCGTAAAAGGCTGAAACAACTTAGTTTTTCCTTCTTCTGATATTCCTATTCCGGTATCCCGAACATTAAATTTCAATTCCACACGCCTATTACGGATACTCACCAGGTTAGCGTAGATAACAACCTCTCCGGTTGTGGTGAATTTCATAGAATTATTCACCAAATTTGTAAGTATCTGGCGCAGCCTGACCGGATCACCCTTAACAAAATCCGGAATATCGGGGGCAATATAAGTAACAAGGTCAAGCTTCTTTTCTGCCGCTTTTAATATAAATATATCAGCAGTATCTTCAATGACAGAACGAACAGAAAAAATTGATTTTTCCAAATCCATTTTTCCCGACTCAATCTTTGAGAAATCAAGGACATCATTAATTATTGCCAAAAGATTATTCCCTGATTTTATGATAACATTCACATAATCTTCTTGTTCTGACGAAAGTTTTGTTCTCTTCAGTATATCCGACATTCCAATTACGCCATTCATTGGGGTCCGAATTTCATGCGACATATTAGCAAGGAACAGGCTCTTAGCCCTATTCGCTTCTTCTGCCTTCTCCTTTGCATATTGCAATTTTTTCTTCAGCTCCTCATTCTGAGTGGTATTTCTTGAGATTCCTACCAATCCGCTTATATGACCATGTTCGTCCCGAAGTGGTATTTTCGAAGTAGAATACCATTGCGCAACTCCATTTTCTTTTCTAACCGCACTCAATGAGTCGATAATCGGCTCTCCGGTAGAAAAAATAGACTGATCCTCTTTCTCATATTTCTGAGCCAGTTTTTCCGGCAAAAAATCGTAATCTGAATGACCAATCAAATTCTCAATCAAAGTATGATATAAGGATGCCATCGATTGATTAACCCGAATATATTTTGAATGTATATCTTTATAAAAAATTGCATCAGGCACGTTATCCATCAAAGACTGCAATAATTTTTTCTCAAACAAAAGACTATCTTCCAGCTTCTTATTATCTGTAACATCTCTTGCAAAACCAACAATTCCAGCAATAGTCCCATGCCCGTCAGAAAGAGGCATGATCATAAAATTAAGCCAGCGACGTGATCCTTGTTTCTCAAAATAATGAAACACTAAATTATCAAAACTCTCCCCTGTTGCAAGCACCTGTCGTTGTACATTTTCCAATTGCGAAGCCACTTCCTCCTCATAAAAATCGAAACATGTTTTTCCAACGACCATTTCCGGATCAGCAACTCCAAGGGCCGCTGCTCCCGCACGGTTAATCCGGATATATTTTAAATCCCGATTTTTAAAAAATATTATATCCTTAGTCTGTTCAATCAGTTCCCTGAATAATTTTCGCTCTCCATCACGATCTATTTCCAATAATCGATGAGCAGTTATATCTCTTGACACTCCGACCAACCCGATAATATTGTTTGCTTCATCGCAGATAGGAATTTTGGTCGCCGAGACGTAGTAAACCTTTCCATTTCGGGTAATTTGTTCTATTTTATTGACAATACGATCACCGGCTTCAATAATTTTCACCTCATCTTCATGAGTTTCCAAAGCTTCTTCTCTGGAAAAGAAATCAAAATCCGTTTTTCCCAAAACCTCATCAACAGACTTTACTTCCAAATTACTAAGCTTCGCTTTATTTACTTTGGTAAACTGATAATTCCGGTCTTTAAAATAAATACTATCCGGCATATTATCCATCAATATCTGCATGAAAATCCTTTCCTGATGTAACTCTTCGAAAGCCTTTCGGTATCTTGTAGCATCAAAAAACGTCTCAACAACAGTAATAATTTGCCCTTTTTCATCAAGAATGGGATTCACACTTTTATTGAAAAAATATCCAACTCCGTTAATCTGAACCTTCGCTCTCTTACCTACAATCGACTTTTTTGAACAAGCAACTTCTTCATCAAGACAAGGGAACACAGATAAAAACGATTCATCAAATACTTCAGATTCCTTTTTCCCTATGACCGAATCTTTTCCTGAAAAGTTAAAATAAGTCAGAAAAGCATTATTGCACCCATAAATCCGGAAATTCCGGTCCTTCCACAAAACAGGAAAGAACAGTTTCTCAAAAAATTGTTCCAGATAGCCGGCAACAGGATACCCTGATTGTCCTTTTTCTCCTATTCCAAACCTAAAAGATTCTTCATGAAAAAAAGAATATGACCGGAATAAAATATTTAGTTCTTTTTCATTCAATGGATAACTAATCGTAAAGTCCGGATTAAATAGTCCCGTCCCTCTTTCTTTATCCACATTGATCAAAACAATGGGAATTTTCAATTCCTTACTAAGAGTCTGAAAAATAATCCACCGATCAACATTCTCCTTCACCTGCCTGTCTTCCACAAAAAACAATCCGTCTTTCCCCTCTTCAAGAACACGAACAATCTCTTTGGAGTGAAAAATTTGTTTAAATACAAAATTGCAAGCACCTTCGTCCAGAACTGCGTGTAATTCTTCACCAGTTGAAGAGTCCCCAAAAAACCAAATATTTATCATTGCCTGTGTTTTTGCTAGTGTAAAGATAACAGATCAGAAGTTATTTCCCATTAATTCCCACTGTTTTTATACAAAAAAATTCTTACTATCTACATAAAAACAATCTTTTTGTGTAAAAATTCATAAAAACTTTATAAATATTAAAAATCAGTTAAACTAAAAGTAATCATTCTCTTTTTCCTAAAATTAGCAATAACCTATCGTTAACCTACCCTTGAACTACCTTTTGGGTAAGGCAAGGGTAAGTGAAGGGTAAGTGAAGGGTAAACCAAGTATCAATTAACGACGACAATGAAGACAACTATTAATTTCTAAAAATCAATCCATTATCAACTTCATCCAAAATCAGAGGCTTACTTTTATCAACCTTCTGTGCAAGTATTTGCTTCGATAGTTCATTTAATACGTATCGTTGTAAAACTCGTTTAACCGGTCTGGCTCCATACTGTGGATCGAAACCTGCATTTGAAATCCAAACAGCAGCCTTATCCGTGATTGAGAGTTTTATATCCTGTAAAGCGAGACGATCGGCAATAAGCTTAAACTGAAGTCTGGTAATCTGGTTTATTTCCCCATTCGATAACGGAGAGAACATGATTATATCATCAACCCGATTCAAAAATTCAGGTCTTATTGTTTTACGCAGCAATTCCATTAGCTGCTCCCTGGTCTTCCAGATGATCTCCCCCCGATTCTGTTCGTCCATTTGTTTAAAATTTTGCTGAATAATAGAAGAACCCAGATTAGAGGTCATAATGATAATGGTATTTTTAAAATTAACAACCCTTCCTTTATTATCAGTGAGTCGTCCGTCATCCAATACCTGCAACAAGATATTAAAGACATCAGGATGAGCCTTCTCTATTTCGTCAAAAAGGACAACAGAATAAGGTTTTCGCCTGACAGCCTCCGTCAATTGTCCGCCTTCATCATAGCCCACATATCCCGGAGGCGAGCCGATCAGTCGGGTTACCGAGAATTTCTCTTGATATTCAGACATATCAATACGAGTCATCATATTCTCATCATCGAAAAGAAATTCAGCCAAAGCCTTTGCCAATTCGGTTTTTCCCACTCCGGTTGTTCCCAAAAAGATAAAGGATCCTAATGGTCTCTTTTCATCCTGCAATCCGGCCCGACTTCTCCGCACAGCATCCGCCACAGCGGTAATCGCTTCATTTTGTCCGATAATTCGTTTATGCAATTCCTCTTCCAGATGAAGCAATTTATCCCGTTCACTTTGAAGCATTCGTGATACCGGAATGCCAGTCCATTTTGAAACGATCTCTGCAATATCATCGGCATCAACCTCTTCCTTAATCATCGGTTCATTACCCTGAACAGCGTGTAACTCTTTTTTCAGACTTTCAATATTAGCCTCTGCTTCTTTGATCCGACCATAACGAATCTCTGCAACCCGACCGTAATCACCCGCACGTTCCGCATCATCAGCATCCTGCTTTAATTCCTCAATTGATCCCTTATTCTTTTGAATCTCATCGATAAAATGCTTCTCCGACTCCCACCGAGACCTTAACTGTGACTGTTCCTGCATCAGATTTGCAATTTCCTCATTGAGTTCGGCCAATTTCTTCTCATCCTTCTCCCGCTTAATCGCTTCCCGTTCAATCTCAAGCTGTTTAATCTTCCGGAGGGTCTCATCCAGATTTTCAGGTAAAGAATCCATTTCCATTCTTAATCTTGCCGCTGCCTCATCCATTAAGTCAATCGCCTTGTCAGGCAAAAAACGATCGGTAATGTAACGATGCGACAATTGAACAGCAGCAATAATAGCATCATCTTTAATTCTGATCTTGTGATAATTTTCATAGCGTTCTTTCAGTCCCCGAAGAATAGAGATAGCACTCATCACATCCGGTTCGTCAACCATTACAATCTGGAAACGACGTTCAAGGGCTTTATCTTTCTCAAAATATTTTTGATATTCCTCGAGTGTTGTTGCGCCAATCGCTCTCAAATCACCCCGAGCCAATGCAGGTTTTAAAATGTTTGCCGCATCCATAGCACCCTCTCCCTGTCCGGCTCCGACCAGTGTATGAATCTCATCTATAAAAAGGATTACCTCTCCATTAGAATGGATCACCTCATTAATAACCGATTTTAATCGTTCCTCAAACTCTCCTTTATACTTAGCACCGGCAATAAGAGCCCCCATATCAAGCGAATAAACCATCTTCGATTTAAGGTTTTCAGGAACATCTCCATGAACAATTCGCTGGGCAAGACCTTCGGCAATAGCCGTTTTCCCGGTTCCTGGCGCCCCGATCAAAATCGGGTTATTCTTAGTTCTCCTCGACAAAATCTGCAAAATGCGTCGAATCTCTTCATCACGACCGATAACCGGATCAAGTTTGCCGCTTCGCGCCCTTTCATTCAGATTTATCGCAAATCGATTCAATGAATTATAAGTCTCTTCGGCCGTCGGACTATTTACTTTAGCCCCTTTACGAAGTTCTTCGATTGATTTTTTCAATCCGCCTTCAGTCACACCTGAATCTTTCATCATTGTAGCGACAGAATCTCCGGACAAAAGCAATCCATAAAGAAGATGTTCAATCGAAACAAACTGATCACCCATTTTCTTGGCAAAGTCATCAGCCTTTTTCAAAGCAACAGATGCTGCATTCGAAAGATAAGGTTCCCCTCCGGTCACTTTGGGATATCCGTTAACAATTTGATCAAGTGCAGATTTAAAAGCAACAAGATTCACCTCTTGTTTCTTTAGAAGAAATTCGACAATATTCTCTGCTTCATGGAATATTCCCTTTAATAAATGTCCGGTTTCAATCGCCTGCTGATTGTTTCCCTGTGCAATCTCCGAAGCTTTCTGAATAACCGCCTGAGATTTTATTGTAAAATTGTCAAAACTTGCCATTTTTAATATTTTTTCATTTACAATGACTATCCACCAAAATCGTTGCCAGATTATTCTTTAAGGCCCCGTAATGTCAAATTTACAGCTAATAATCAGAAAATGAGGACATTTTAACAGATTAATTCTTCATCAATGCGACAAAAAGGCACAAGGAAACAGATGAATAGAATTTTATCTGTTTTTAACCTAAACTTATACGATAAAAATCATTCGCCGAAAACCCGGTATATACTAACGCTTATAGTACAATAGCGGAAATATACGCCCCAAAAACACCCCCGAAACAAGTTAAGGTATGTTAAAACAATTTGACGGACGATTGGACAGAAAGTTCAGATAAAAAGGAGAAAAAGCACACAAAAACATTTCCTATTCCATTATTATGTCTATTGAAAAAATATAGTCCAACCAACGTGACAATATGAAAAGAACAATCCAACAGAAAAAATCAAATTCCTACAAAAAACAGCCTTTTGATGACAATTAAATATTTCTATTTTGAAATAAAATGAGTTATATTAGCAGTCTACTAAATCAAAAAAATAAAAAATATTGTTCTGTAATTCTTTTTAAAACCCAAAAAAACGAAAAAATTCTATGACTAAGTTTGTTTACACATTTGGCAATGGCAAAGCTGAAGGCAAAGCTGAAATGAAAGCTTTATTAGGTGGAAAAGGTGCAAATCTTGCCGAAATGAATTTGATCGGAGTTCCGGTTCCTCCCGGTTTCACCATCACAACAGAAGTTTGCACCCTTTACAACGAGCATGGCAAAGACTATGCAATTCAACAAATTAAAGCTCAAGTTGAAGCTTCCGTCGCGCACATTGAAAAACTCACAGGGACCATTTTTGGCAACAAAAATAATCCATGCCTTGTTTCTGTTCGTTCAGGTGCCCGTGCTTCAATGCCGGGAATGATGGATACCATCCTAAATCTGGGATTAAATGACGAAGTTATCCAAGGCATTATTGCAAAGACCCAAAATTCTCGTTTTGCATGGGACTCCTACCGCCGTTTCGTACAAATGTATGGTGACGTAGTGATGGGACTAAAACCACAAAACAAAGAAGACATCGATCCTTTCGAAGCAATTATTGAAAAAGTAAAAGCTGAAAAAGGAATCAAACTCGACAATGAATTCACAACCGAAGATCTTCAGAAACTAGTCCGTCTGTTTAAAGAAGCGGTTGTTACCCGAACCAAAAAGAATTTCCCCGATGACCCATGGGAACAATTATGGGGAGCCATTCAGGCTGTATTTGACAGCTGGAATAACGACCGGGCTATTCTCTACCGTAAACTCAATAATATTCCGGATGAATGGGGAACTGCTGTCAGTGTTCAGACCATGGTCTTCGGAAACATGGGAAATACCTCTGCTACCGGTGTTGCCTTTACCAGAAACGCCGCTACCGGAGAAGACCTCTTCAATGGAGAATATTTAATTAATGCTCAGGGTGAAGATGTTGTTGCCGGAATTCGTACCCCTCAACAAATCACACTTGAAGGATCTAAACGTTGGGCTGCTCTCCAGAATATTTCTGAAAGCGACCGCGCTGCTAAATATCCTTCACTTGAAGAAACAATGCCAGACCTCTACAAACAGTTAGCGACCACTCAGCAAAAACTGGAAGATCACTATCACGATATGCAGGATCTCGAATTTACCATCCAGGAAGGTAAGCTTTGGTTATTACAAACCAGAAGCGGAAAACGTACCGGTGGTGCAATGGTTAAAATCGCCATGGATATGCTCAAACAGGGCATCATTGATGAAAAAACCGCCATTTTACGCGTTGAACCGAATAAACTGGATGAACTTCTCCACCCTGTTTTCAAGAACGAGGCCTTAAAAAAAGCAACCCGCTTAGCCAAAGGACTCCCGGCTTCTCCCGGTGCTGCTACCGGCCAGATTATCTTCTTTGCCGATGAAGCCGCTAAATACCCGAAAACAATTCTGGTCCGTATCGAAACTTCACCTGAAGACCTGGAAGGGATGAATACCGCCCAGGGAATTCTTACCGCTCGCGGTGGAATGACATCTCATGCTGCCGTTGTTGCCCGCGGAATGGGTAAATGCTGCGTATCAGGTGCCGGAGAAATCAAAATAGATTATAAAAACCGTACAATATCAGCGGTAGGCAAAACCTTTAAAGAAGGAGACTGGATCTCTCTTAACGGAAGTACCGGCGAAGTTTACGAAGGAAAAGTTGCAACTCAGGACCCTGAAATGAGCGAAGATTTTGCAACACTTATGAATTTAGCTGACAAACATACCCGAATGGTCGTCAGAACCAATGCCGACACTCCCCGTGATGCTAAAATAGCTCGCAAATTCGGAGCAAAGGGTATTGGTCTTTGCCGTACGGAGCACATGTTTTTCGATGGCGAACGGATTAAAGCCATGCGGGAAATGATTCTTGCTCCCGACACGGCCGGACGTAAGATTGCGCTAGCCAAGATTCTCCCCTATCAACGCGCTGATTTTGAAGGAATATTCGAAGCAATGGCCGGAGAAGGTGTTACAATCCGTTTACTTGACCCGCCTCTTCATGAATTTGTTCCTAAAGAACAGGCTAATCAGGAAGAAATGGCCAAAGACATGAACGTTTCGGTTGAGACAATCAAAAGCAAAGTCGCCTCACTTGAAGAAGTTAACCCGATGTTAGGTCATCGTGGCTGCCGTTTAGGAAATACTTATCCTGAAATCACTGAAATGCAGGCAAGAGCAGTCATCGAAGCAGCACTTAACCTTAAAGCCAAAGGGGTTGATGCCCGTCCTGAAATTATGGTTCCCCTCGTCGGTACACTGAAAGAACTTGAGCTTCAGGTTGAAATTATCCGTGCCACAGCTGAACAAATCTTTAAAGAAAGAGGTGCCCGCATCGACTTTAAAGTAGGAACCATGATCGAAATTCCAAGAGCTGCCCTCATTGCTGATCAAATTGCTACCTGTGCCGAATTCTTCTCTTTCGGAACAAACGATTTGACTCAGATGACTTTCGGTTATTCGCGTGACGATGCTGGTAAATTTCTGCCAACTTATTTGGATAAAAACATTCTTAAAAACGATCCATTCCAGATTCTTGATCAGGAAGGTGTCGGACAACTTATCCGAATGGGAACAGAAAGAGGCCGTTCTACCCGTCCCGATCTTAAAGTCGGAATTTGCGGTGAACATGGAGGAGAACCAAGCTCTGTCGAATTCTGCGACTCAATTGGTTTGAATTATGTCAGCTGCTCCCCATACCGTGTGCCTATTGCCCGTTTGGCTGCAGCACAGGCAAACATTAAGAAGTAAATTCTTTTCTTAAAAGAAGTCTTTCTTTCAAGAAAGAATCAAAATAAACTAAAAGCCTAAAAGGATCTCTGTATTGCCTTTTAGGCTTTTTCTTTTTGAGCTTCACCATGATAAGTATCCACCTCATATAGCTATAACGTACTGCACAAGCAAAACACCCCTTCACGAAATCAGAAATCCTCTTTTTTTATTCGAATCAAAAAGTAGTCATTGAAACAGAAACGCTCTTCCCAAAAAATAAATTTTATCTTTGTACCCAGATGAATAAGACTATGGGGCGAATTCTCGCTATTGATTACGGGAAAAAGCGAATCGGATTAGCAGTTACTGATCCATTAAAGATTATCGGAAGCAAACTCTCAACCCAGGGACCGGCTGAAATATGGCAATACCTGGACGATTACTTCCGAAAAGAAATTGTTGAGCTGGTCATTATTGGCTATCCTTTGCAGATGAACAATGAACCCTCAGAATCTATTCGTTACGTTGAGCCATTCATTGCTGGATTTAAAAAACGTTATCCTGCGATGCCGATCAAAACGGTTGATGAACGGTTTACTTCTGTTCTGGCCCATCAAACGATGCTGGATGCCGGAGTTAAGAAAAAGAAGAGACAAAACAAGGGAGAAATTGATGCCATTAGTGCAACCATCATGCTCCAATCATATCTTGAAAGTTTAAAATTTTGTATTTAAAATGATATTACCTGTTGTTGTTTACGGAGATCCGATATTAAGGAAAATAGCAAAACCCGTTGATCGCAATTTTGAAAATCTCGATCAATTCATAAAAAACATGTGGGAAACAATGTATCATGCAGATGGTGTTGGATTGGCTGCCCCTCAGGTAGGGAAATCAGTCCGTCTCATTGTTATTGATGCAACCGTTATGGCCGAAGAAGAGCCCAACTTGTCCGACTTTAAAAAGACGTTTATAAACCCGGTTATTCTGGAACGCAGTGGAGAAAAAGTTTCATTCAACGAAGGTTGTCTTAGTCTCCCGACGATCCGTGAGGATGTTGATCGTCTTTCCAAAGTTAAGGTTCGTTACACCGACGAAAAATGGATAGAACACGAAGAGGAATATGTCGGATTTGCTGCACGGGTTTTTCAACACGAATACGATCATCTTGACGGGATTCTTTTTACAGACCATTTATCAATTTTGAGAAGAAGGTTGCTAAAGGGAAAATTGAGTGCAGTTTCCCAGGGAAAAGTAAAAATAAGCTATCGGATACAACTTCCTAAAAAATAGGAGGAAACCAATAAGTGATACGACCAATCGTTGCATACGGAAGTCCCGTTCTTCGGGAAACAGCCGTCGCCATTACACCTGAAGCTGAAGATCTTGATCAGCTCATTACCGATATGTGGGAAACGATGTACCACGCTAACGGAGGAGGTCTTGCGGCACCACAAATCGGATTATCAATTCGTCTTATCGTTATTGACGCATCCTTCATGGCCGATGAGGAGCCAGAACTGAAGAGCTTCAAAAAGACACTAATCAATCCCAGAATTCTATGGAGAAATTCCGATTATGCACTCATTAACGAAGGCTGCCTGAGCCTCCCCTCTGTCTGGGAAGATATTAACCGCCCAAATGAAATAAGAATCCATTACACCGACGAGAACTGGGTCGAACACGAAGAAGAGTACGCCGGATTTGCAGCACGGGTTATTCAGCACGAATACGACCACCTCGAAGGAATCCTGTTTATCGACCATTTATCCATTCTGAGTAAAAGATTGCTGAGTGGAAAACTTAAAGCAATCAGTCGGGGGAAAGTTAAGACTAGCTATAAACTTCTCTTCCCGAATAAATTAAATCACTAAGCTTTTCTTCTTTTTCAATGTATCCGTAAGCCTCTCCTTTTGCCATAAGAAACTGTTTCAGGAATAGATTAAAACACAAATCTGATTATTCTTCGGGAAAGTATTGATTATATTAATTAGTAATAATATTTTAGAGAGTGCTATTGTAAAATAATGAGCGACTTTTTAAAATTTATTCATAGAACTCCTTTTTTCCGAATTTTAATCCCCTTCATCGTTGGAATCGCCATTCAGGATTATTTTCAGTTCACTTTTTTGCACTCCGGACTGCTGATTTGCCTTATTCTACTCATTCTAATCGTTGGCGTCTCTTTCTGGCGGACCCAAAAAGGAATCTTTCTTTTCGGGATTTGTTCATCACTTTTTCTTTTTACCGGAGGAATGTGGTGGAACAACGAATACCACGTTCTCCATCAGCCTACGGAATATTCCGCGAATGCCATTCTATGTTGCCGATTGAATGAAAACCCTCAGAAAAGGCCTAAAACATGGCGTTCTCAAGCAACAATACAATGGGTTAAAGATGGCAAAACAGTTCAGCCTTCCAATGAGACCGTCCTATTCTATTTTAAAGACGACAGCACGACAAATGAAAGAAATCAAGCAGGCAAGATTCCACTGCATCACACACCAATCGATTCACTCCATGCCGGATCGGTTATCCTTATTCACAATCGTCTTCAACAAATTAAAGATCAGGGAAATCCATTTGAATTCAGTTACCGGAACTATATGAACCGACAGAATATTTTCCGCATAGCTTTCTTAAAAACAGATGATTGGTTTATGACCTCACGAACGGAGAATACCCCACAAATTTATACCGCTAACATTCGGGACCAACTGATTAAGAGTTTTCGGAAAAGTGGACTATCAGGCCGAAACCTGGCTGTCTTGTCCGCTCTCACCATCGGATACGAACAAGACCTTGATCAGCAAATGAAAAAAGCATTTATTGCAGCAGGCACCATGCATCTTCTTGCCGTATCCGGAATGCATGTGGTTTTGATATACGGCTTTTTCAAATATCTCCTCTTCTTCTTTAACCGAAACCGAAAAACAATATTGATCAGGAATCTGATCATTTTTGCAGCCATTTGGTTTTTTTCTTTTCTTGCTGGAATGGCTCCTTCTATCCTTCGGGCATCGGTTATGATCTGTTTTTTGTTGGTTGCTGAAACAATAGACCGCAACTGCAATATTTACAATTCATTGGCAGCCTCCGCTTTTTTGCTTATTTTCTGGAATCCGAATAATCTCTTCAATGCCGGCTTTCAATTATCCTATACAGCAGTTCTCGGTATTGTTTATTATCAGCCTCAACTAATCAATCTATGGAATCCAAACAATAAAATAGTCCGTTGGCTATGGGCCACTGCCAGTGTTTCAATAGCAGCTCAGTTCGGGACTTTTCCGATCGTACTGTTCGACTTTAATCAATTTCCCAATTATTTCATTTTCAGCAATATCATTTCAGGGCCCCTTTCCCTGTTTCTCATGGGGTTATCGCTCATGCTTCCCTTAACGCTCCCGATTATCCCCCTTAATCGACTCATCACTCAATTAACCGATATCGCCATTAATATCTTTGACTGGATCACCCTTTGGTTTGAACATTTACCCGGATCTGTAACCCCCGGATTACATCCTTCCCTCTTTAGTGTTTTTTTGCTCTATCTCATTTTCATTCTTTTCTTTTTGTGGATTAAAAAAACCCGAAGCATTTATCTTTTCAGTGTCCTTTCACTCTGTTGTTTATTAGGTGTACTCTCACTGGAAGATACGCTCCACTCCATAAAACAAAACCGAATTATCCTTTATAAATACACCAAACAGTTAACCATTCATCTTATTCACGGGCGGCAAAGTGATTTGCTGGTATGGGGCAATCAGCTATCCGATAGTTCGGGTATAAATTACCTGATTCATCCAGTTGAAAATAAATTGAATTTGAATAATACCCATATCCGACTTTCGGTAAACCCCGAACACAAAGACTTTCTGTTCAGTCCGAATTTCGTTGCTTTCCAAGGAAAAACTTTTCTTATTCCCGACACGCTATGGATTAAACATCCGATTATTCCTTTTAGAAAAACAGACTATATCATTTTGAATACCTCAATACCACCCCCGGTGATCGAAAATTTAGAAAAAACCTTTCCCAAGGCACTATTTATTACGATAGATCACCGGACAGACCTGTACTTCAGGAAAAAAACATTAAATTTGCTACATATAAGGTATATGAGTATTGCAAATTCAGGGGCATTAAGCATAAACCTGCCAAGTTAAAAAAGCAACAACAGACAAGAGGTGGTATTTAGCAAGAAATAAGGATTCAGTCCGAAATACCCTGTTAAAATAGAAAAGATCATGAAAATTGTAATTGTAGGAGCCGGAGAGGTCGGTACTCATCTGGCAAAAATGTTAAGCAGAGACAATCACGATATTGTTCTGATCGATGATGATGAAGAAAAACTCCGAAAGATTTCTTTAGTAACCGATCTGCAAATACTCACCGGTTCTGCCATTTCTATTCAGACTCTTTCTGAAGCCGGAATATCCCATGCGGATCTTTTTATTGGAGTAACCCCTCTTGAAGAACGAAATATTGTTGCTTGTATGCTTGCAAGCGACATGGGGGCCAAGAAAACAATTGCCCGTATTGACAACTCCGAATATCTGCAGGAAGAAAACAGAGGGCGTCTCGCTAAAATGGGAATTAACGAACTCATCTATCCGGAAAGCCTTGCCTCAAAAGAGATTTTGAATGCGCTTAAGATGACCGGCGTTAGACAGATGCTCGAATTTTCTGATGGGAAGCTGGTCCTTGTCGCCATTAAGATACGATCGAATGCTCCAATCATAAACAAATCGCTGGAAGAAACAACTCACGAAAATTATGAATTCATGGCGGTCGCCATTACCCGTGGCTACCAAACCATCATTCCTCGCGGACAAGATAAAATTCTCGAAGAAGACCTTGTTTACTTCTTTACGAACCGCGAGAGTCTTCCAAAGCTCATGAAAGATGCAGGGAAAACCCTTTTCGAAGTTAAAAAAGTTATGATCCTGGGGGGAAGCCGTATCGGGCAGAAATCAGCCCAACTCATGGAGAACCTCGGTTACAGCATTAAAATTATAGAACAAGATAAAATTCGCGTACTTCAGGTAGCTGATCACCTTCACAAATCACTGGTTATTCAAGGAGATGGCCGCAACCTGGACCTTCTGAAAGAAGAAGGTATCGGTAAAATGGATGCCTTCGTTGCCGTAACAGGAAATTCGGAAGCTAACATTCTTTCCTGCCATCTTGCAAAGAAAATGGGGGTCAAAAGAACTGTCGCCGAAGTTGAAAACAACGATTATCTAAGGCTGGCCGATGAAATCGGAATTGGATCTCTCATCAATAAAAAGCTATTGGCAGCCAGTTATATCTATCGTTTTACCATGGGAGCCGAAGTGTCGCACATTAAATGCCTGACTTCAACCGAAGCTGAAGTTCTTGAATTTATTGCCGGGCCCAATTCTCAAGTTACCAAAAAGCCAATTCGGAGCATTTATTTTCCGGAGGAAGCTAAAATCGGAGGAATCGTCCGCGGAGATTCAGTCCAGGTAGCAAAAGGAGAGACACAAATTATGGCGGGTGATCGGGTTGTTGTTTTCAGCCTGCCGTCAGCAGTCAAAAAACTAGAATCCTATTTCAGATAAGCTCATTTTAATCTATCACCGGCATGTTAAAGTATAAGGTCATACTCAGATATTCAGGACTACTTCTCTTTCTGGAAGGAATAGCAATGTTACTGGCAATGGTAGCTGCTTCTGTATATAAAGAACCTGTTTCTGGTCCCATTTTCATTGCATCAGCCATAACCATAGGCGTCGGAATTCTGATACTGACTTTCATCCCGTCCCCAAAGAAGAAACCGGAAAAAAAAGACATCATCCTGTTGGTCCCTCTTACCTGGATACTGCTCTCCCTTTTCGGAGCAATGCCCTATCTGCTATCAGGAGTAGTTAATTCATTCACGGATGCGTGGTTCGAATCCGTATCCGGCTTTACGACGACAGGGTCGACTATCTTTAATCATATTGACGGACTACCCCACGGAATTCTATTCTGGCGTAGTCTGACTCAATGGATTGGAGGAATTGCAATTCTTTTTCTTGCTTTTATCGCGTTTCCAATACTTCGTATCGGTGGGATGCAAATATTCATTCTCGATTCACCGGGTATAACATCAGAAAGACTTCGTCCACAGATTCAATCGAGCGTTCTTTGGCTTCTTGGTATTTACAGCGGACTGACTCTTCTCGAAACAATCCTTTTATCCCTAGAAGGCATGCCGTTCTTCGATGCGATATGTCACTCTTTTTCAACATTATCGACCGGAGGTTTCTCGACACACCAACAAGGCATTTCCTATTTCCATTCCCCGCTGATAGAATACACACTGATTGTCTTCATGATCCTGTCCGGAATCAATTATGCTCTGCTTTATCTGGTCAGTCAGGGGAAAATAAGAAAAGCAATCAAAAACGAAGAATTAAGGTGCTACGCTTGGGTAATCGTTGTCTTTACCGGGCTAATCACCTGGGGATTGTTAATGACCACACCGCAAGGCTATGAAGAGGCATTTCGCAATGGGCTTTTCCACGTTGTTGCCATTTTGACTACCACTGGTTTTTATACGACGGATTATCTGAGTTGGTATCCCACCCTGTGGTATCTGTTGTTTTTCCTTTTCTTTGTCGGAGCATCCGTCGGGTCTACCTCTGGTAGTATCAAACTAATCCGAATTGAGTTACTGTTGAAAAACACATTACTTGAAGTTAAACGACTTTTAAATCCGAATGCTATTATCCC
Source organism: Prolixibacteraceae bacterium (assembly GCA_963692465.1). Classification (GTDB taxonomy): domain Bacteria; phylum Bacteroidota; class Bacteroidia; order Bacteroidales; family Prolixibacteraceae; genus JAUZOB01. The sequence continues at coordinate 3,241,519 of OY829943.1, read as the reverse complement.
AGTCCGATTTAATAAACGACTTGTTCCGGATCGGATCAAAAACAATATAGTAGCCTTTACTCTAACTTATATTTTAATTTTCATCATCGGGATTATTCTGTTTTCACTCATTGATCCGAATCTACCCTCAGCCCTTGGCGCGGTAGCCGGAGCTCTTGGAAATATCGGACCCGGATTAGGACACTTCGGACCCGGAAATAGTTATGCCACAGTTGCACCTGCAGGAAAACTTCTATTATCTTTTTTAATGTTACTGGGACGTCTTGAGATTTTCACCTTGCTGGTTCTTTTTACCCGATCATTCTGGAAACACTAGCCAAAGCTTTACTCCTGACGATCTTTAAATGAACGACAAACAACAGCGGAATAATCAATAACAGCACAAAACAGAAAAAGACATTTTCAGTACGGAAAAAAAGCCCGGGACCAATAAAGTCCCGGGCTTTTTTTAGCAAAGATGCAAACACAATTATAAAAGGTGACCTTTCCCTTGTCTGACAATAATCGGTTCGGTGCCGGTACAGTCAATAATCGTTGACGGTTCAAGTCCGCCACTTCCACCGTCGATCACCAAATCAACCTGATCTCCGAATTTCTCGTATATCAGTTCCGGATCGGTAGTATATTCCAATATTTCATCCTCATCATGGACGGATGTCGATAAAATCGGGTATCCAAGCAGATCAACAATACTGCGGATAATCGAATTATCGGGGACCCGGATTCCAACCGTTTTCTTTTTGCTTTTCAAAAGCTTCGGCACATTGCTGTTGGCCTCCAGAATAAAAGTAAAAGGACCCGGAAGATTCTTCTTCATCAGCTTAAAAATCGTATTGTCAATTGGCCGTGTATAACCGGAAAGACAACTCAACGTCGAACAGATAAAAGAAAATTGAGCTTTGGCCGGATCAATTCCTTTAAGTTTTGCCACACGTGCCACAGCCTTGATTTGTGTTATATCACACCCGATCCCGTAAATCGTATCGGTAGGATAAATAATAACCCCACCACTTCTGAGAATGTCAACCGCATTCCGGATTTCCCGTTCATTAGGATTCTCAGGGTAGATCTTTACTAACATGTGAAACTCCTCCTCATTTTTTATACAACAATAAAGATAAAATATTTAGTGAGAATCAGATAATAAAAGCGATAAACTTTACCTTTGTCCGAACAACTCCAGATGGATGAAATCAATCCTTACAGAAACAGAAGATGGCTCTCATACGCTATTTGTACCCGAACTCAACGAGCACTATCACTCTACTCATGGCGCCATTCAGGAATCGCAGCACATCTTTATCCGGAACGGATTTCAAACCATAAATAAGTCCCCGCTGAATATTCTTGAGATTGGGTTCGGCACCGGACTCAATGCGTGGTTAACCTGTCAGGAAGCATCGAAGAACAAACAGATAGTCCGATATTTCGCGACCGAACTCTACCCTCTCGATGCAGAGACAGTTGAGGAGCTTAATTATCCGCGCCTGCTCCCTGATTATGATCAAAATACATTCCGGCTCATTCATGAAGCAACATGGGGACAGGAAGTACAGATCAACGAGTATTTTTCGATTGAAAAGCAACAAATTGACGTAATCGAATATTCTTATCCAACCGATAAGTATTTTGACCTTATTTACGACGATGCCTTCGCCCCCGACAAACAACCGGAGATATGGTCGGCACCTGTTCTACAACGTATTGTAGATAAAATGACTCCCGGCGCAGTCTTTATTACCTATTGCGCCAAGGGATCAATCAGAAGAATGCTTTCCTCACTTGGACTTACCATGGAACGGCTTCCCGGGCCACCGGGTAAGAAAGAAATACTTCGGGGACAAAAGCTGTAATTATCATCCAAACATCAGATAAAAGCTTTATATTCGCAGTCTAATATTTATCTATAATAAATACGAATGTCAGAAAACAGCTTGAAAACAGAAACAGAGAAATTCAGTTATGCTCTGGGTGTATCCATCGCTGCAGACCTGAAGAAGTCAGGAATCCAGGAAGTTAGATACGAAACTTTCGCCGAAGGGTTGAAAGATGTCTACGAACAAAATGAATTCAAAGTATCTCCACAAGAAGGGAATCAGATTATTCAGGAATTTTTTATGAAAACACAGGGATTGGAAAAAGAGCAAAATAAAAACGCCGGTGATGAATTTATGGCAAACAATGCCCTCGAAGAAGGTGTTGTTTCTTTGCCTAGCGGAATGCAATACAAAATCATTAAGACCGGAACCGGAGCCAAACCGGTTGCTTCAGATACCGTAAGTTGTCACTACCATGGCACCCTAATTAACGGAACCGTTTTCGACAGTTCTGTTCAACGCGGAAAACCAGCTGAATTCCCGGTAAGCGGGGTCATTGCAGGATGGGTTGAAGCACTCCAACTAATGACAGTCGGCTCTAAATGGCGGCTTTTCATTCCTCCTTTCCTTGCCTATGGAGAACAAGGTGCAGGTGGAGTAATAGGACCAAATGCCACCCTTATTTTTGATGTTGAATTATTAGATATAGTAAAATAATATACTCTTTAAAAGTTACGATCGTATGAAGTCTATTCTTAAATTATTCGCATTAATAGCAATTCTGACTCTCACTTTTTCTTGTGGTCAGAAGCTTGACGTTCCAAAACACGCAAAATTAGCAAACAAAACCGACTCAGTTAGTTATGCAATGGGAGTCGATATCGGGACTAATGTTTATTATAGCCTTGAAAACTTTCCTGGCAAAGATAAACTAAACAAAGACCTTTTAATCATTGCTTTTGCTCAGTCACTGAAACATCAGCCAACTTCCATTAAACCGGAACAAACAATGGGTCTGATCAGAAATTTCATGATTTCAGAACGTCAGGTTGAAGGCAAAAAGAATCTTGAAGAAAGTTCTAAGTTTTTAGAAACAAACAAACAAAAACCAGGTGTTGTAACTACCCCCAGCGGTCTTCAATATCAGATCATCCAAGCTGGTAACGGTCCGAAACCTACAGCAACAGATCAGGTAAAAGTTCTGTATCGTGGTTCATTCATCAACGGTAAAGAATTTGACAAAGCATTGGATCCCAGAAATCCTGCTGTATTCGGAGTTAATCAGGTTATCAAAGGTTGGTCTGAAGCACTTCAGTTAATGTCTGTTGGATCAAAATGGAAAATTTTCATTCCTGCCAATCTGGCTTACGGTGAAAATGGCTCTGGTCCTATTAAACCTAATTCAACCCTCGTTTTTGATGTTGAATTGATAGGAATCGCAAAAACTCCTGCCGGAAAATAATTTTTCCTTCCAGGAAAAAACATATCAAACCTCCGGTTATTCCGGAGGTTTTTTTATCTCTGCTTTAAAATATAATCCAATGAGTTTACAAATTAAAGGGCGTCTTGATGCCATCCTGCCACTTCAGTCCGGACAATCTAAAAGCGGAAAAGACTGGCAAAAACAAGAATTCGTAATCGAAACAGAAGAACAATTTCCACGTAAGGTCTGCTTTACTCTTTTCGGAGACAAAATAAGTCTTCTACAGGGATTTCAGCCTAATGAGGGAGTAGAAGTCTATTTTAATGTTGAATCGCGTGAATTCAACGGAAAATGGTATCACAACATTAACGCCTGGAAAATAGAAAAGGCTTCGGCATCGGACAATGACAGTCAGGTACCGGAATATAAGATGGAAGATATCCCCGGAGAACTTCCAGCAGATAATGATCTTCCTTTTTAGTCCGTTCTAAAAAAAATACCGACCAATTCGCCGGTATTTTTTTTATCTCCTTCACAGCATTAAAGATCACTATTTTTCTTCAGGTAGCAGTCGCTGAATCTGACGCTGCAATTCTACGACCTGTTCTTCCAGTTGTCCGATTCGATTTTCAAAAGCCTCATTGCAAACTTTAGTCTCTTTTTCCATCTTCTGAATGCGTTCCCGGAGACGGAATATATCATCTTGAAACTGAATCATAATCACTTAATTTTTATCATTAAATTAAACATTTACCAATAAATCTCATAGCTCATTCCTATTTATAAAGACACTACGATACAGCACATTAAGAAGCATTACAATAAAACGAATATACACAAATCATCTTCACTTCCAATAATCACATCGTGATTATCATTATCCATCGGATTATCACCTCCATACACTTCTACCAACCCGACACGATTGTATCAATAACCAACTTCTGCAAATACTTTCACGATCAATCGGTCTAATCAAATAATAATAGGAAAAAGATCACGAAAAGCCCGTTCTATTGTATGAACGGATGCATTTTATTTTATTTTTGTAAAAAACAATTAAATATGAATCCTTTTGATATTATCAATAAATATTATCCTGAATCAACACCACTCAGAGAGATTCTTATAACACACAGCGAAGCCGTGGAAGAAATGGCTATCGCAATAGCACAAAAGCATCCGGAATTAAAAGCGGATCTTCAATTCATTAAAGAAGCTTCTTTAATTCACGATATCGGAATCTTTAAAACCGATGCTCCCGGCATTCATTGTCACGGAACACTCCCATATATCTGCCATGGATATCTTGGCTTTGAAATAACGAACAATGAAGGATTTCCGAAACACGCATTGGTTTGTGAACGCCACACCGGAACTGGTTTAAGCAAAGAAGAAATCATAATGCAAAACCTTCCTCTTCCTCACCGGGATATGATGCCAATTTCTATTGAAGAAAAGATAATTTGTTTTGCTGATACTTTTTTTTCAAAAAGCAGAGAACTAAAAACGCCAAAGACCGTAACCGAAATACAGAACTCTCTTACTCGTTTTGGAGAAAAACATGTTGATCAATTCAATGAATGGTGTCACTTATTTCTATAGACATGAAAGCAGAAGATTATTTTCACAAACCTCCGTATGACTACAATTGCGCACAGGCAATTCTAAAGGCTTATCAGAAAAAGTTCAATATTCCCGAAAATCTAATTGAAGAATTCAAGGCAAACGGAGGAGGCCGGGCTGAAGACGGAATCTGTGGTGCACTCTATAGTGCCTTATATCTGATGAGACAAAATCCGGAAGAATTAAAAGCCATTCAAAATAAATTCATTAAGCAAATAGGAAGTCCTTATTGCAAAACAATCAAACAAAATAACAACACCCCCTGTCTGAAATGCGTAAACACTGCATTCTTTATTGTTAAGGATATTCTTTTAAAAAAAATTGACAGACCAGTAGAATAGTTTTCTCTTATTTCAAAGCTGCTAAAAGAGAGAACAGCTTATTGTATATTAATAAAGTTCGAATTCTAATATTGTTACTATGAAACGATTTATTTTTATTCAGCTATTCTTTATTTGTGCTTTCAGCTTAAGTGCCCTTGCACAAGAGAAAACGAATCCGGTTGTTTCAATATTAAAGCTGGACAACAGGAACCAGACAGAAGATTATTTTTCTAAAGGGATAACGAATTATGAACTGGATGTTCTCTACATCTATGGAGAACTCTATGTCGGATCGGAGATGCCCGACAGTATCGGACACAAATTGCCAACTCTCAGAGACGCCTTTTTAATGCCTCTCTATAATGAATATAAAAAGAACGGAAATAAACTTTTAAAAGATAACTCTTCGGAAGTTTATGTTTTTATAAACCTAAAATACGAAGGAAACAAGACCTATGCGAATTTGTGGGAAGAGTTATCTCCTTTTCAGGAAATGTTGACCAGAAAGATTGGAACACAATGGAAAAAAAGTGCTGTAAAAATTGTATTAACCGGACATACACCAACCGATCAACTTGAAATACACCACGCAACACCTGTAGTAATTGAAGGAAGTTATACCTCGGAATTTTTAACAAAAGACAACATGATCGTTCCTGTCATCGGAATAGACTATTCAACAATGATCAATTGGAACGGACTGGGGAATATGCCTTACGATCAATTTGCCAAAATACAAGAGATCTTCAAAAAAATTCATGCAAAAGGAAAAAAGATCAGAGTTTATGACTGCCCTGATCAAAAATCGGTATGGGATGCACTCCTCTCCTGTGGAGTTGACTTTGTTACCACAACGGCTCCTTCGTCTATGAATAAATTTATTGCAAGTAGAAAATAATATTTGTAACAAATACCCCCTTTCTGTGTCTTATAAATTGATGTTTTTACTCAATTATAAGACGTTTTATATCATTTTTACAAGACAAACATGAAAAAACTTATCTTTTTTGTGGCAATCTTTGCGTTGTCATTTCAAGGATGGGCATCCAATCCTCCTTTATGGATGCGTTATCCACAAATATCACCAAATGGAAAACAAATCGTTTTCTCCTACAAAGGCGATCTGTACGTTATGCCATCCGAAGGCGGAAATGCAAGACAGCTAACAGACAATCCAGCTTACGATTTTTGTCCGGTCTGGTCGCATGACAGTAAAACAATTGCCTTCGCAAGCGATCGCTATGGGAATTTTGACATTTTTACTATTCCGGCTGATGGCGGGGAATCGAAACGAATTACCACCAACTCGGCCAGGGAAATACCGGAATGTTTCTCGAATGATGATCAGAAAATAATTTTTTCGGCTCATATTCAAGACAACGTAAAAAACATACAATTTCCGGTTTCCGTCCTCTCGGAGGTTTATGAAGTCCCCGTAACCGGAGGACGGACCAGGCAATTAATAACAACCCCGGCAGCAGATATCAGCTACTCAAAAGATGGGAAAAATTTTATTTATGAAGATATAAAAAGCTATGAGGATAGCTGGAGAAAGCATCATACCTCTTCCGTAACCCGTGACATCTGGAAATACTCAGTAGAAACCGGGAAGCACGTCAAACTGACTTCTTTCAACGGAGAAGATCTTAATCCGGTCTACGCTCCGGATAATCAGTCGATCTTTTTCCTTTCCGAAAAATCAGGATCATTAAACGTCTGGAAGATGAATGCCTCCGATCCGAACAAACTGGAACAAATCTCTTTCTTCACCAAAAATCCAGTCCGCTTTCTTTCCGTTGCTCAAAACGGTCAGCTATGTTATGGCTATGATGGAGAGATTTACACTCAAACTCCCGGAGGCGAGCCTAAAAAATTGATCGTCAACATACAACGGGATTCACAGCAAAACCCGGTTGAATACACACACCTCTCTTCGGGAATCACCGAAATGTCGGTTTCTCCCAATGGCAAAGAGATTGCCTTCGTCATCCATGGAGAAGTCTATGTAACATCGGTTGAATATGGAACAACCAAACAAATTACCCACACTTCGACTCAGGAACGATCAGTTAGTTTCAGTCCCGACGGACGATCTCTGGTTTATGCAGCCGAACGCAACGGAGGATGGAAAATATATCAAACCAAATTAATCCGCAAGGATGATAAATATTTCTTTAACGCACTTCAGCTCAAGGAAGAACCACTGATTTCGACTAATACGGACTGTTTCCAGCCATCCTACTCTCCCGATGGAAAAGAAGTCGCTTTTCTCGAAAACAGAACAATTCTTAAAGTTATTAACCTCAAAACCAAACAAATAAGGACTGTACTTGACTGGCCCTATAACTACTCATATATTGATGGGGATCAATATTTTGAATGGTCTCCCGACAGTAAATGGTTTCTCTTTACCTACGATGCCGATGGCCATTGGGTTGATGAAGTCGGACTAATTGATGCCCAGGGAAAACAGAAGCCAATAAACCTGACTCAAAGCGGTTATAGTGATGAATCTCCTCGCTGGATGATGAAAGGAAACTTGATGATCTGGATGTCTGATCGCATGGGAATGCGGAGTCATGGAGGCGGAGGCAGCGAAAGTGATGTGTATGCCATGTTCTTCAATCAGGAAGCTTTTGACAAATTCAAACTCTCAAAAGAAGAATATGAATTAAAATATGGAGACAAAAAGGATCAGGATGATAACAAACCGAAAGATGCGGACAAAAAAGATTCGAAGGACAAGAAATCGAACAAAAAGAAAGTGGACAAAAATGTGTCTGCCAAAAATGATTCGATAGAATCCGCGGTAAAACCGATTAAACTGGAACTAAAGAATCTTGAAGACAGGACCGCTCGGTTAACCATTAATTCTTCCGATCTCGCCGACGCAATTGTTACTCCTGACGGGAAAAAACTTTATTATCTGAGCCACTTTGAAGGGGGATATGATTTATGGGAAAAGAATCTGCGCGAAAATGACACCAAACTGGTTTTGAAACTTCAAGGCAATGGCGGATCAATGCAATTTGATAAAGAAGGCAAATTTTTATTCTTGTTTTCAAATGGGAATATGATAAAGATAGATATCAGCAATAATCAAAAAACAGATATCACTTTTAGAGCTGATTTCGAACTAAATTCTGCGTCTGAGAAATCTTACATCTTTGAACATGTCTGGAAGCAAGTGAAAGAGAAATTTTATGATGTCAACATTCACCATGTTGACTGGGATTTCTATCATACTGTGTATGAAAAATTTCTTCCTCATATCAATAATAACTACGATTTTGCAGAGATGCTAAGCGAAATGCTTGGTGAACTGAACGGATCACACACCGGTTGCCGTTATTTCTCGTCCGCCTCAGCCCATGGAGATGCAACCGCTTCTTTGGGCGCATTTTTCGACTGGAATTATAACGGAAACGGACTTCTGATTGATGAGGTCATCGAAAAAGGGCCAATGGATAATGCAGATTCAAAGATTGAAGCCGGAACGATTATTGAAAAAATCAATGATCAGGAAATCACTCCTGACATGGATTTCTATCCATTGCTAAATCACATGGGAGGGAAGAATGTACTCCTTGCCCTTTTCAATCCTAAAACCAATAAACACTGGGAAGAGGTTGTTAAAACTATTTCAGCCGGACAGGAAGGAGAGCTGCTTTATCAACGATGGGTAAAACAACGTCGCGAAGAGGTTGAAAAAATATCAGGTGGCAAGGTCGGATATGTTCACGTAAGAGCTATGGACTCTGAAAGTTTTCGAAATACTTATTCAGAGATTCTCGGACGTGAATTCACCAAAGAGTCCGTTATCGTCGATACCCGTTTCAACGGAGGTGGAAATATCCACGATGATTTAGCCATGCTTCTAAACGGGAAACAATATTTGGATTTTTTCCCGAGAGGTCGTTACATTGGTAGCGAACCCCAGGACAGATGGTGCAAAAAGTCCTGTGTATTGGTTAATGAAGGAAACTATTCCGACGCTCATATATTTCCATGGGTATACAAACATTTCCAAATAGGACCGTTAGTGGGAGCTCCGGTTGCCGGGACAGGAACAGCCGTTTGGTGGGAAAGACAAATTGATCCGACCCTTGTCTTCGGTATTCCACAAGTCGGATTTAGACAATCGGACGGTAAATTTCTGGAGAACCAAACTCTGATGCCCGACTACCTGATCTATAACGACGATGATATTGCTGCTCAAGGGACCGATCAGCAATTGGAAAAAGCCGTTGAAGTCATGCTGAAATGATTCCAGGCACACTGGGGTGAGATCTCTTCTGAAAGATGATCAAAAAGAGGCTGGTTCAAAAATATTGAACAGCCTCTTTTTTCGTATCCGGATTAAACATTGATCCCCGGACTCAAATCTTTATTCTTCTGAAAATACTTTCGGGTATATTCTTGGATTTCAAAAAAACACTGTTAAAAAAACAAGAACTGTTTTTTCTCAGGAAAGCCCCTTTATTTCTAGTAGTAGAATATTTCATATCCTTTTTTTATTCCATTTGTTGCTTTTATATGGGGGTGAGAATAAAAAAGTGCAAAATTTTGATCATTTTATTGTCTTTTTGGGCAGACAATCTTTATTCTTTTTAAAAACTGCTATTTTAGAGTCAATTTTTTAACCTGTGAATAACAGGGCTCATGAAATTTTTTATCTTTGTAGTTGTATGACATGTTATAACTAATTTATGAAAAAAGTACTTCCAGTCATTCTTGTGGCACTCATTCTATGTGTCAACGCCGGTTTTAAGAAACAACCGGTAAGTGATCTTAACTTGCTTAGCCAAATGATCGCAAATGGAAAATTCTCAGATGCAGAGCATTACATGGATCAACAAGTTCGTTTAAAAAGACATAATTTATCAAACAGGCAACTTGATTCTCTTCGTGACCAGATGCATCGGATCAAACGTGATTTTTGTCTGACCGGACAGCAGGTTCGCGAGAAGTTGAATAATTATTACCCAAATTTATCTGATACTCAATTGCAGAGTTGGGAAGATCAAAAGAAAATTGAATGCCGAGTCATCGATGGCCAGAAATGGTATTTCGAGAGTGCTGTTTCCAACCTGTTTCTTCTTGATACGGAAGCAGCAAAAGTCAGAGCTCAGAAAGACGGATCTTCTCCCGATGTTTTTTCTGCTTTTAAAATTAATCATACCAGTGCCATCATTAAAGAAACAAGTAAACCGGGAGAATTAACAGAACCCCGCGAACTGACCTTCGAGTACACGTTGACCGTTAAACCGGATGCTGTTAAACCAGGAGAAGTCATTCGCTGCTGGCTTCCTTTTCCACGACAAGATGAAGCCCGTCAACAGGATGTTCAGTTATTGAAGAATTTCCCGGAAAAATATATTCTTTCACCAGAAAACTCGGCCCACCGTACAATTTATTTTGAACAGGTTGCAGAAAAGGGGAAACCGACCGTTTTCAGCATTACATTACACTTAAAAACTTTTGCTCAATATTTTGGAGTCAATCCTCAAGATGTGCGTCCCTACAACAAAGAATCGGCTCTTTATAAAATTAATACATGTCAGAGACCGACAGAAATCGTTTTTAGTAAGCGAATTCGTGATTTAGCCCGGGAAATTGTTGGGGATGAAACCAATCCTTTCTTAAAATCCAAAAAGATTTATACCTGGATTAACGATCATGTTACGTGGGCCAGTGCTTTGGAATACTCTACGGTTCCTCATATTCCGGAATATGTTCTCGACAATAAGCACGGCGACTGCGGAATGCAAACTTTACTGTATATGACGATGGCTCGTTATGAAGGAATTCCGACTCATTGGCAAACTGGGTTTATGCTTCACCCCGGCGAAGCTAGTCTGCATGACTGGTGTGAAGCTTATTTTGAAGGAATCGGCTGGATCCCGGTCGATCAGTCTTTCAATCTTCAGGATTCATCCGATCCGGCTGTCCGTTATTTCTACACCAACGGAATTGATTCTTACCGCTTAATCGTAAACCGTGATTTTAGTCAACCGCTTATCCCCGCTAAACTATGGCCTCGCAGTGAGTCAGTCGATTTTCAAAGAGGAGAAGTCGAGACCCGTTCCGGAAATCTTTACTTCGACAAATGGAAATGGAACATGAAAATAAACTTTCTGAACGACAAGAAATAAAAACAGACTAACCAAACTTACCTGCCATGAAAAAAATTTCTTTAATTCTGCTTTTGCTTTTACCTTATCTGGTCAATGCCCAGTATTCCCCAAAACGGGAAACGCGGGCCGCATGGATCGCCACCGTCGATAACATTGACTGGCCATCCAAACCGGGACTTCCTGTAGAACAACAAAAAGAAGAAATGATTCATCTGCTTGATGCATTGCAGTCCTACCATCTCAATACGGTAGTATTCCAGATAAGACCGGCAACCGATGCTTTCTATGCTTCTCCTTACGAACCATGGTCGCAATGGCTCAGTGGGAAACAAGGAGTTGGTCCGAATCCTGCTTATGATCCGCTGACTTTTACTATCAGTGAATGCCGCAAAAGAGGAATTGAAATTCATGCATGGTTCAATCCATACCGGGCCGTCTTTGATGTAAAAAAGACCATAACCGATCCAAACCACATAACCAATCAACATCCCGAATGGTTTCTGACTTACGGAGAGAACAAATATTTTGATCCTGGATTACCACAAACACGTGACTATGTAGCAAAAGTCATAAGCGATGTGGTAAGACGGTATGACATTGATGCAATTCATCTGGATGATTATTTCTATCCTTATAAAATTGCCCATGTTGATTTTCCCGACGGAAACTCTTTCAGTCAATATCCACGGAATTTCAGCAAAGAACAAAAAGAGGATTGGCGCAGAGAAAATGTAGATCTGATTATCAAACAGATTCATGATAGCATCCGGACCATTAAGCCATGGGTGCAATTTGGAATTGCACCTTTCGGGGTCTGGAGAAATAGCAATAAAGATTCTACCGGCTCCAAAACAAAAGCCGGAGTGACAAACTACGATGACTTGTATGCTGACATTTTAAAATGGCAGAAAGAAGGTTGGATTGATTACGTAACTCCGCAGCTATACTGGTACATTGGGAAAAAAGTAGCCGATTATGCCGTGCTGTGTGATTGGTGGAGCCATAATACTTATGGAAGTCAGCTTTTTATCGGTCAGGCTCCTTACTTGATTGACCGTCAATCGAAAGATAAAGCATGGAGAAGTTCAAAAGAAATCATCCGGCAGGTTAATCTGCTTCGAAATTATCCAACCATTCAGGGAAGCATGTATTTCAGTGCAAAATATTTTCTAACAAACCCGAATCGGCTAAAACAACGTCTGACCAAAAAATTGTATCGTTATGCAGTATTGCCTCCGGTTAATAACCGCATCACCCCAATAGTCCCGGACATGCCGTCAAAAGCGATATTATCTGTAGGTAACAACCAGTTAAAGTTCAGCTGGGAAAAAGGAGCGAACGACAAGCTATTTGTGATTTACCGTTTCAGAAAAGGGAAACCGGTCAACGGAGCAGATCCATCGGCAATTGTTACTGCTACCGGCGATGCGGCATTTAAAATCAGTCTGGATAAAAAAAACAATCCGAGAGACTATTTTTACGTTCTGACGGCATTAAGTCATTCGAATCTGGAAAGCGAACCAATCTATTTCAATCAGGAATAATCAGTTAAATAGAAATACAAATCGTACTCTAACATTACATTATGAGCCTGACTCTAGTCTTTTCTATTCTGATTGGATATTTTGCCATGCTAATCGGGGTATCGGCTATTACATCCAAGAACTCAAGTAATGAGACTTTTTTCACTGCTAACAGAAAGTCGCCATGGTACCTTATTGCTTTTGGTATGATCGGTTCCTCGATCTCAGGAATAACATTTGTCTCTGTTCCAGGAGAAGTTGGAAATTCGAACTGGTCTTATTTACAATTCTTATTAGGTAATTTTGCCGGATACTGGGTCATTGCATTAGTCCTCATCCCGCTATATTATAAATTGAATCTAGTCTCGATCTATACCTACCTACAACACAGACTAGGTACAAAATCATATAAAACAGGATCGTTCTTCTTTATTATTTCTCAGATTATCGGCTCTTCGTTCAGACTCTATGTGGTTGTCGGGGTTCTGCAACTTGCCTTTTTCAATGCAATCGGGGTTCCGTTCTGGGCAACGGCGCTGATCATTTTGCTGCTGATTTGGGTTTACACCTTCAAAGGGGGAATAAAAACAGTGATATGGACCGATTCCTTACAAACGATCTTTCTGTTACTCTCAGTCGGACTTACCATCTTTATTATTGCCCACCATTTAAACCTGTCACCCAAAGCTTTATGTTCAACCATCATCCATGATCCACACAGTCATATCTTCGTATGGGATTGGCGGGCAAGAACAAATTTTTTCAAGCAGTTTATCGCTGGACTTGGAATTGTAATTGTTCTAAATGGTTTGAACCAAAACATGATGCAAAAAAGTCTCACTTGCAAAAATCAGAAAGAGGCACAAAAGAACCTTTACTGGTTTAGCTTTTATTTCATCATTGTCAATCTACTTTTTCTAAGTCTCGGGGTCCTGCTTTATCTTTATGCCCGACAGAAAGGGATTGCAATTCCGGCTAAAACGGATGATTTATTTCCAACTCTTGCTATTAAATATTTCGGAACCATGGCTGGAGTGGTTTTTCTACTAGGAATAACAGCAACCACTTATTCGAGTGCCGATTCGGCCTTAACGGCTCTTACCACTGCCTTCTGCATAGATATTCTCAACTTCGCTCCGGCATCATCCGACCGGAAGAAGACCCGATTGGCTGTTCATATTGGCTTTTCAATAGCGATGTTTCTGGTTATTGTGCTTTTTAGAATTATCAACAACGAAAGTGTCATCACCATGGTCTTCACGGCAGCCGGTTATACCTATGGTCCACTGTTGGGACTATTTGCCTTCGGGATTCTCACACACCGAAGCGTCCGTGACCGCTATGTGCCTTATATCTGTATTGCATCCCCCATTCTGACTTATATTATCAATGCCAATTCAGTCGCATGGTTTGGAGGGTACAAATTTGGTTTCGAACTATTACTGGTTAATGGACTGCTGACCTTCGCCGGATTATGGCTTTTGTCACTGAATAAAACAAACACTATTTATAAAAACAACTCATTGAACCCGTTGCCATGAAAAACACAAAACGTTATGTTGCGCTTGATGTCCTGAGGGGACTGACCGTTGCTGCAATGATTACGGTAAACAATCCGGGAAGCTGGAAATATATCTACCCTCCTCTTGAGCATTCAAAATGGAATGGATGCACTCCCACCGACCTGGTCTTCCCTTTCTTCCTTTTTGTAGTCGGTGTTGCCATGTTTTTCTCTTTCAGTAAATACGGCAGTACTCTCAACAAATCGTCAATTAAAAGGTTAAGTAAAAGAACGGCCTTGATTTTTCTGATCGGTCTTTTTCTGAACTCCTTTCCTCAATGGATGACCAATTATTCAACATTACGAATTCTGGGTGTTTTGCAACGAATCGCACTAGCCTATGGGATCGGCGGACTTATTGTCCTTTCAGCAAAGCCTAAGCATCTTCCCTACATCTGTGGAGGGATCCTGCTTGTATACTGGGGTTTGATTTCATGGCTTGGTGCTCCGGATCCATACAGTCTTCAAGGTAACGCAACAATTCCTTTCGACACAGCAATATTGGGAACGGCCCACCTCTACAAAGGATTTGGCATTCCATTTGATCCGGAAGGATTGTTCAGTACACTCCCCGCCCTCGGAACAGTCATCATTGGCTATCAAGTTGGCAAACTCATTCAGTCAACCGAACATGAAAAGCTGCCTCTCACCCTGCTTTTTTGGGGTATTACCAGTGTCGTTGCCGGATATGCATGGGGACAGATTTATCCGATCAACAAAGCATTATGGAGTAGTTCTTATGTTCTTTATGCCGCAGGTTGGGCTATAATCGTCCTGACTCTATTCATCTGGCTCATTGACATTAAGGGATGGAAAAAATGGACCAGTCCGTTTCTGGTCTTTGGGATGAATCCTCTTTTTCTTTTTGCTTTTGCCGGCATTTGGGCTAAGACTCTGATGAAAATCAAAATTCCAGAGGCCGGTGCATTGCCCGTTTCCGCTTACGACTGGATATATAACCACTTTTTCTTCTATATCATCACTCCAACTTTCGGGTCTTTAGTCTTTGCATTATCCCACGTCATAGTCTTTTGGCTTATTGGTTACGTACTCTACAAGAAAAATATTTTCATAAAAGTCTGACATGAATAAATTATTCGGGGTTCTCTTTTTCATTCTTCTGTTCACAGCACAGGGATTCGCTTTTACCGATAACAAAAAGCAAACGGCAGAACAATGGACTGATTCTGTATATCGGTCTCTGACCCCAGAAGAACGAATTGCACAATTAGTGTGGGTTGCTGCTTCGGCCGGAGATAATATCGAACAGCAAATCAAGACCGCTGAGCTAATCCGTAATTTTCATCCCGGGGGAATGATTTTCTTTGAAGGGGATCTGAAAAAACAAATCCGTCTGACCAACTACTTGCAGTCTATTTCGAAAACGCCACTGTTAATAGCAATGGATGCAGAATGGGGACCTGGAATGCGACTTTCCGGTACCTTGACTCTTCCCTACGCGATGGCTTTAGGTGCGATACAAGATCAAAACCTCATCATGAAATCAGGAGAGGAAGCAGGTCGTCAGTTAAAGCAAATTGGTGTGCAGGTTAATCTGGCCCCCGATGCCGATATTAATACCGAACCTCATAATCCGATCATCGGAATGCGTTCTTTTGGTGAAAGTCCTCAAAACGTTACCCGATGTGCAACCGCAATGATGCAGGGAATGCTTAACGCCGGAATTATCCCGGTCGCCAAGCATTTTCCCGGACATGGAGATACCCAAAACGATTCTCACCTTACACTTCCGGTCCTGCCTTATAGTCGGGAAAGGCTGGAAAGCACGGAATTAGTACCTTTCAGAGAATTAATAAACGCAGGAATCCCCGCAATTATGTCAGCCCATCTGAATGTTCCGGCACTCGATTCCACCAAGGGAATTCCAGCGACTTTATCCCCTTTAATCATCAATAATATTTTAAGGAAAAGCTGGGGATTTAAGGGTCTTATCATCACCGATGCCATGAATATGCAAGGAGTCCGTAGTTACGGTGCTCCCGGCACGATTGACGTTCTTGCACTCAAAGCAGGAAATGATGTTGTTGAATTCCCTGCAGACCCTAAAGAGACTATTTTAGCCATCACCCGCGCTTTAAAAACAGGAGAACTAAAATGGAATGACATTGAACAAAAATGTAAACGGGTTCTATTAGCCAAATATCAGGTCGGACTCAATTCATATAAAGCAATAAATCCATCGGGGATTGAAAAAATACTAAACACTCCCCAATCGGAGTTACTGAACCGCCAGCTTAGTGAAGCTTCTTTGACATTACTTGAAAATCAAAGAAATATCATTCCTCTGCAAGGCTTGGATACGCTTCACATTGCCTCTGTTTCGATAGGAAGCGATTCTATAACGACCTTTCAGAAGGGACTGTCCCGCTACTCCGACATAGACCATTTTAATCTACCAGATAATTTCACAGCCAAAGAAGCAGATCAGATTTTTAATCAGATAAAAAATTACAATCTGGTTATTGTCGGCATTCACAACCTGTATGAAATGTCCAACCGCAAAACGGTTAAAGTCGGCAACATCAAACATGTTTCCCCTCAATACCCCTACAATGCCACACCTGAGCTGGAACAATTCCTTTCATCACTGTCCGGTCGGCAAAGAACGATTATAACACTGTTCGGAAATCCTTATGCTCTGGCAGAATTTAAACATTTTTCAAAACCCCAAGCGCTCCTTATTGCTTATCAGGACGATCCGGTTAACGAGGATTTATGTGCACAGCTTATCTATGGAGGTATTAGTGCCCAGGGAAAACTTCCGGTTTCCATTACGGGGTTATACAAAGCTGGCGAAGGATTATCAACACCCAATCCAATTCGCTTTAAATACACGATTGCTGAAGAAGTTGGCTTAAACTCCGCACGGATTAATACAAGAGTCGATTCGATTGTTAATCTTGCAATCAGATCAAAAGCCTTCCCCGGCTGCCAGGTATTCGTTGCTAAAGACCGCAAGGTGATTTTCCATAAAGCGTATGGTTTTCACACCTATGACAAGGTAATTCCAGTAAGTTTGGACGACCGGTACGATCTGGCCTCAAATACCAAAATAACCGGTCCACTGTCCTCTTACATGAAACTTTATGATGAAGGTAAATTTCAGATAGACGATCAAGTTTCTAAATTCTGGCCGGACTGGAAAAAAAGACTCTTTCATAAATCAAATAAAGAAGATATTACCTTTCGTGAAGTCTTATCTCATCAGGCCGGACTCATTCCTTATATTGGATTCTGGAACAAAACACTGAGAAAAGATAAAACCCCTGATCCCAAATGGTACTCTCCTTTCAAGGATGAGAAATATTCATTGGCTGTTACGCCCAATTTATTTCTAGACCAGAAATTCAGCAAAGAAGTGTATAAACAAATCCGCCTTTCACCTCTTAAAAATCGTGGAAAATACATTTATAGTGATCTGTCGTTTATCCTCGCACCTGAAATTATCAAAAATATCAGTGGAGAGAACTACGTTACCTTTGTAACGCAGAATATTTATCAACCACTTGGTGCTAATTCGATCACCTACAACCCGTTCGAGAAAGTAAGTCTTGATAAGATTCCTCCGACTGAATACGATCATGTTTTCAGACACCAACTCGTTCAAGGATCAGTTCACGATGAATCAGCAGCAGTGTTAGGTGGAATATCAGGAAATGCAGGATTGTTTGCAACAGCTAATGATATGGGTAAATTAATACAAATGTATTTGCAAAAAGGAACCTATGGCGGTCACGAATTCTTCAGCGAAAAGACCTTTAATACCTTCAATACCGTACAATATCCACAAACAGGAAATCGCAGGGCCCTTGGATTCGACAAACCACTGCTTAATAATGCAGAAGTTTCCGTTTCCGATGCCTATCCGATCAAAGATGTATCTCCTGAGAGCTTCGGTCATTCTGGTTTTACCGGCACATTCGTCTGGGCTGATCCCAAATACGGACTCGTATATGTCTTCCTTTCTAACCACATCTACCCAACCAGAGAAAATATGGTCATCTTCAATCAAAATGTAAGAACCAATATTCTCCAGGTATTTTATGATGAGGTAAAGAAATAATCAATTTTGTATATGGTAATATATCATACATCATTTATATTTTTTAGATTTAAATGTTTATTAGTGATCAATGGAAGAAGATTTGAGTTCAACCTCAATGATCATCGATCAAAAGTCACTACTGAAATTTTATAATAAGTTCATACAATGATTAGACGATTTTTTTCTCTTTTGTGCTTGACAGTCCTTTGCACTCTGACCTATGTTACAACTTCTGCGCAATCACATAATCGCGTAAATTCAGTAATCGACAGCATAAAAAAAAGCTATGCTCCGGATTCAAGAGTAGCTATCTTTAAATTAAGCGCAGTATCCCAGTCCGACGGAAAAATAACACTAAAAGGAGAGACAAATCTTCCGGAAGCTAAAAAAGCTCTTCTGGCAGACTTAAGATCTCTTTCTATCGGGGTTAACGATTCGGTAAAGTCTCTTCCTGAGGCATCTTTGGGAGATAAAACTTATGGAATAGCCACCTTATCGGTTGCAGATATTCGCAAGGGTGCGGGCCATCCCAATGAGTTGATTTCTCAGGCTCTTATGGGAACCCCTCTAAGAGTGCTCAAACAAGACGACGGCTGGTATCTTGTCCAGACTCCCGATCACTATCTCGGTTGGATGGAAGAAACAGGTCTCACCTTAATGAACAAACAAGACTATGAAAAATGGAAAAGGTCTTCCCGTTTTATTTTCACCAAGATGAACGGTGTTTTATATGAGAAGAATGATCCGCAAAGTGCAATTGTCTCTGATCTCACTTTAGGTGATATTTTCCAGATCATCGCTAAAAAGGGGCCATACTTGCAGGTTAAACTTCCGGATGGAAGAAGTGGCTTCGTGAAATCTGATTTATGCGTCAATTACGATCAGTGGAAAAAAATCAAGACCGATTCGTCCAAACTCATAAAAACAGCATTAAAGTTTAACGGACTACCCTATTTATGGGGAGGCCTCTCAGCCAAAGCAACCGATTGCTCCGGATTTGTAAAGACAGTCTACTTTATAAATGGAATTTTATTAGATCGGGATGCCTCACAACAGGCTCTTAACGGTCAGATTCTACCAACAAACGTCAGTATTCTTCAACCGGGCGACCTTCTGTTCTTCGGAAGGAAAAACCATATTACCCATGTAGGAATGTATATCGGTGAAGGAAAATATATCCATGCTTCAGGAAGAGTAAGAATTAATAGTCTGCTTCCATCTTCTCCCATCTATAACCTTAGTATTAGAAAAAGTTTTGTTACTGCCAGTCGGATATTGTCAAAGATCGGAACCAAAGGGATAAGCCGGGTTGAAGCACATCCATGGTATAATTCGACTGAACATTCTTCAGAAACCCCAAACAATAACTAATATGCACACTAATCGTAGAAGTTTTATCAAGTACGCAGGGATGGCCTCCGTTGCCGGGATAGTTTCCCCACGGATATCCATGGGAAGCGAAAAAACAGAAACACCGAAACACTTACAGCACAGCACTGGTTCGAACAAGTTGAAATTCTATTTCGAGCCTTATACGCTACAGCTAACCCATGCCTTTAACCTGTCTTCCAGTTCAAGAACGACAACCCCCATCATGCTTACCCGGATTGTTTATGACGGGATCACCGGATACGGAGAAGCAAGTATGCCCCCTTATCTTGGGGAAAGTCACGCGACTGCAACTAAGTTTCTATCCCAGGTAAATCTGGAACAATTTAATGATCCTTTCCGGCTAGATGATATTTTATCCTACGTCGATCATATTGCACCAGGGAACATGGCCGCTAAAGCTTCAATAGATATAGCTCTTCACGATCTGGTTGGTAAGATCTTAGATCAGCCATGGTATCGTATTTTTGGCTTTTCTCCGGAAAAAGCACCGAATACGTCATTCACAATTGGAATGGATACCCCTGAAGTTGTCCGGAAAAAAGTTCTTGAGGCTGCTCCCTATAAGATTTTAAAGGTCAAACTGGGTCGGGATAACGACAAAGAAATGATTGAGACAATTCGGTCTGTCACCGATAAACCGATCACGGTAGACGTAAACCAGGGATGGAAGAATAAAGAAAAGGCACTGGAAATGATCCAATGGTTAAGTGAACGGAATGTTCTCTTCATTGAACAACCGATGCCAAAAACAGCGATGGACGAGATGGCTTGGCTTACAGAACACAGTCCGCTTCCAACAATGGCAGATGAAGCAGTTCAGCGATTATCGGATGTTAAAAAACTGCTTGGCGTCTATTCCGGAATTAATGTCAAACTCATGAAATGCGGAGGTATTCGGGAAGGTCACCAAATGTTGATTTTAGCACGGGCACTGGGAATGAAAACGATGATCGGTTGTATGACCGAGACCTCCTGTGCCGTTGGTGCGGCAGATCAGCTTTCTCCTCTGGTTGACTGGGCTGATCTGGATGGAAATTTACTTGTTAGCAATGATCCATATCACGGCATCGAAATTCACAATGGAAAAATAACACTAAACCGTGCGCCTGGGATTGGTCTTACCAAAACACGATAAAATTAAGAGAAGAGATTCGCTCCAAATTAAAACATAAAAGAATCTCTTCTCTATATACAAAAAATAAATATTATAAGAGTACTCATATGTTCTACCAATTTTTTTACTTTTGTAAGAATACCATTGATAATACATAAGTTACACTGAATGGACGATATTTTCAGTAAAATCGGAACGACTCAAACGCTAAGTCAAAAGATAGAGAGAAAGATAGAGGAAGCGATCCTGCAGAAGAAGTTATTAGTTGGAACGAAGCTTCCGTCAGAGCGGGAACTGTGTGAAATGTTTGCTGTTAGCCGTACTGCACTAAGGGAAGCCCTTCGCCGTCTCAGTGCCAGAGGACTTATTCAAATCAAAAAAGGAAGCGGAATGTATGTTACAGAACTGACCATTGATGATGCAATCAGTTCTTTGAATTTGTATTATGACATGCAGTTTAACTCTAATCTGATTTCTCAGATTATTGAGGCAAGGATGATTTTTGAACCGCAGATATCCAAAATGGCTGCAAGAAACCGTACAGACAAGGACATTGATATTCTTACAGAGAATATTGATTTACTTACGAAGTGCAATCCGGACAATACGCAGATGGAAGTCGATTATATCAACAAATTTCATTTGAATGTTGCCAAAGCAACCCAGAATCCGTTTTTCATCATTACGATGGAACCGATCTATACGCTTATTCCAAGAATGCGGAATCTAATCTATGCAAACGTCGAAGGAGAAAAAGAACATACTTTAAAATCTCAACAGACGATACTTAAAGCAATCATTGACAAAGATGAGGATTTAGCCCGTGATGCCTCCCATCAATTACTTCTCAGGACTAACGAGATCTACGATAAATATCTTCGACGGTAAAGATGTTCTACCGAAACTCATCGAACAATATTGAATTTCGGTAGATCTTCATTTAATGTGTACTGCGGTAATTATCTACTCCTTTTTTCACGGAACGATATTTTAGAAGTAATTCTTTTGCCTCAGCATAAGGAATACCAAGTTCTTCAATAATCATCTTGGTTCCACGTTCAATCAGTTTCTTGTTGGTTAGTTGCATGTTAACCATCTTATTTCCTTTAACCCGACCCAACTTAATCATTGTTGTGGTAGTAATCATGTTTAAGATTAACTTTTGAGCGGTACCAGCCTTTAATCGGGTACTTCCGGTTAAAATTTCAGGACCGACAACTGCTTCAATTGGAATGTCGACTTCTTTGGATAGACTAGAATTAGGATTACAGGTAATACAACCCGTCAGAAGTCCATTTTTCTTTGCTATCCTGACTCCGCCAATAACATACGGAGTCGTACCGGATGCCGCAATACCTATTACCACGTCATCTTTGCCAACACCGGCATCAACCATTTCTTTCCATGCTTTTTCCGGATCATCTTCAGCAGCCTCAACCGCGTGACGCAAAGCCGTATCTCCACCGGCAATAAGTCCGATAACAACATTCTCCGGAACCCCGAAGGTAGGAGGTAATTCGGAGGCATCAAGAACACCTAGCCGACCACTGGTACCAGCTCCAAGATAAAACATCTTTCCCCCGCGTTTCATCCGATCCACAATCTCACTTACTAATTTTTCAATTTGCGGAATACATTTCGAAACAGCTTTGGGAACCTTTCGGTCTTCCTCATTGATACCCATTAAGATTTCAAGTGTTGACATCTGATCGAGATGCGTAAACTCCGAAGAAGATTCTGTAATGCTCCGTTGTTCCTTATTCTCTAAAGTCATATTTACCAAATTATTCCTGTGTATTTATTTCGTACTATCATCTTGATTGATGATATTCAATAAGGCCATCCATCGGGCTTTTATAGATATTTCCAATTTTTATTTTTGCCTTTTTAGCTGTTTCTTCCAGCACCTCTTTAAGATAGAAAGCAACACTTCCGATAAAATGAACGGGAAGATCGTAACAAGAAGAATATCGGTAAATATTTCTCCGGATAAAATCAGTAAAACTATCGGCAACCAAAGAATGAATATATGCATCCTCAATATTAGCAGTCAGGAAAGGAGCAAACGTGGCCAAATACCGATTTGGAAAAGGCTTGCGATAAACAGCCTCCAGCACATCCATATTTGATAACGCATAAGTATCAAGGAATTTCTTTCTGAGCGATAAAGGCATTTGCTCTTTTAGATAATCAGCAACTAACTTTTTGCCCATAACCGCACCACTTCCCTCATCTCCAAGTATAAACCCAAGGGGGGAAACATTCTCTATAACTTTGCTGCCGTCGTAAAAGCAAGAGTTAGAACCAGTCCCAATAATACAGGCGATCCCGGCTTCCCGATGACATAACGCTCTGGCTGCGCCAACCAAATCACTCTGTATCTCAATTTGAGACCCAGGTAAAAATGAAGCAATTGCATCAGCTACAATTTTGTTTTTCTCTTCATAAGCACAACCGGCTCCATAGAAAAACACGTTCGATACCTGAAACGGAACAGCAAAACCAGATTTCTTAAGAACACCAATAATCTCTTCTTTTGTCTGATAAAAAGGATTAATTCCCGGAGTACTTAATTTTAAAACTTCCCCGGCATGATTGATGACCCGCCAGTCGGTTTTGGTCGAACCACTATCGGCAATTAAAATCATAAAGTTGTATTATATCAAAAAAATGAATACCCTCTAAATACTTTTTCCTTCGTCATAAAAACAATAGTCCTTGGGGATTAAGCACTAAGCATTATGCTTTTATAACAAACGCTGCAAATATATTAAATTCATTTTAAATGAGAAAAAGTATCCTGTAATATGTATTACATCTTTTGCTTTTATTTTTATTTCCACTAAATTTGGTGCAGTCCTTAACACAAACAAAACCTAAGCTGTTATCATGAAGAATCTTTCCATTCTAAAAAAGGATTTGACCATTCTGGTATTTTGCATGATACCCTTGTTTCTATGGTCCCAAAATTCATTAAAAACAACGCTTTCCCAGACAATTCAAAATAAAAAGAAAGAATTATCTGCTGTACTGCAAACGCCCTACGCCAGAGGCTCTATTGACTCTTTCGAAATTGATTCTTTAAACAAAAAGATAACCATCAATTTGTCCGATGGATATACCTACCAACCTTTCCGTCCGGAAATTGTTGTCAGACAAAAGACGGAAGTAAAAAAGCTATTAGGATCTCCTTTTGAAGATTATGACATTACACTCCGGTCAATGGGAAAAACGATCGAAGAACTGATTCCAAACTATTACAGAGAAAATGCAATCCCCATTGACACCTCCCGTCTGGAAAAAAGAAAATCAGAACGGATCCCGATTGTAACGAACCTCAGTAAACAACTGATTCCCAATCAGGGACTTTACACCCGGAATATAACAGTCTGGCCCAGTCACGGATGGTATTACGATTCTCAGACCAACCGATGGGACTGGCAAAGATCCCGCCTATTCGGAACCATTGAGGACAAATACAACGAAACAATTGTATACCCCTACTTAGTTCCAATGCTTGAAAACGCAGGAGCCAATGTATTCCTTCCCCGGGAAAGAGACACCCAGATTCACGAAGCGATTGTTGATGCAGACCAATCCACGGACAAATCAAAAGTGAATCACAAAGGGAAATGGACTAAAACAGCATTCCCCGGGTTTGCTATAGGCAACCCACCCTACTCTAACAATGAGAATCCTTTCCGGCAGGGTGCCTGTGATCAATTCGTATCTAAAAATAACGCCAAAGCCAGTTACGAATGGATTCCAGATATCCCTGAGACAGGCGACTATGCCGTTTATATCTCTTATCAGTCATTGCCACAAAGCACGACCACAGCACACTATAAAGTCTATCATACAGGAGGAGTGACAGAATTCCGTATAAACCAAAAGATAGGTGGTGGAACATGGATTTACCTTGGTACTTTCCACTTCGCAAAAGGAGCTAAAAGCCAGATAGGAAAAGTTGTTCTTTCCAGTCAGACTTCACTTCCGGGAGAAATAATCACAGCTGATGCGGTTCGTTTTGGCGGAGGAATCGGAAATATTGCCCGGAAACAAGAAGGGAAATGGGCTGAACACCATGACCAAATGATGAACAAACAGGGATTAAACAGTTCAGAGAATCAAAACTCTACATCACAGGAAAAACCTATTGCCAGTAACAGACCCCGATTTGTTGAAGGAGCACGGTATTACCTCCAGTTTGCAGGGATGCCCGATTCAACGGTCTATAACCCAATGAAGGGTTTAGACGACTATAAAGATGATTATCTGTGCCGTGGTTATTGGGTAAATTACTTAATGGAAACTCCCTGTGTAAACACCAAAGACCAACCGGTTAAAGGTCTTGGAATCCCGGTCGATCTCTCCCTTGCATTGCATACGGACGCAGGTATTACCCCGAATGACTCAATTGTGGGAACACTGGCAATCTACAGTACCCAGGAAAACGATACAGCCCTTTTCCCTTATAACGAATCAAGATGGGCAAGCAGAGACCTGACCGACCTGATACAGACTCAGGTTTGTGATGACATCAAAGCCCTTTTCAATCCCAAATGGTCACGCAGAGGACTATGGAATAAGCCCTATTATGAAGCTAAAACGCCTAATGCTCCTGCAATATTACTGGAACTATTATCACATGAGAATATTGCCGATATGACGTTTGCGCATGATCCTCGTTTCAAATTTGCAGTATCAAGAGCAATCTACAAAGCAATGTTACGTTTTATAGCCAATCAGAATCATACGGGTTACACGATTCAACCTCTTCCGGTAGGTCATTTCAGAATAACTCCGGCAAATCAAAATGCAGTCCGCTTAACCTGGAGACCAGAGACAGACCCGCTTGAGCCAACAGCAAAAGCTCAAAAGTATCGTATCTATACCAGAATCGATGGAAATGGCTTTGACAATGGAATCATTACCACCGATACCACCTATGTCGTCTCCAATCTGAAACCGGGAGAAATATACGGTTTCAAAATAGCAGCAATCAACGAAGGAGGAGAAAGCTTCCCGACAGAAGTGCTGGCTGCCTCAACCGGAAACAGCACCGAAAAGCCGGTTCTGATCGTTAATGATTTTAACAGAGTCTCTGCCCCATCCACGGTAGATACACCACAATATGCAGGCTTCACGTTCAACCTGGATCAAGGCGTTTCAGATCACTCGGAATTCGGACTGGTCGGAGACATATACGACTTCAGTCGAAAATCGACCTTCGAGGATAATGATAATCCCGGTTGGGGTGCCTCTTATGGTGATTGGGAAACACTCGTTATCCCTGGAAATACCTTTGATTTTTCAATGATTCACGGAAAAGCGATCAAAGCAACAGGCCGGTCATTTATCAGTACGGGAAGTGATGCATTCGAAGAGGGACTTGTTGATCTTTCAGCTTACGACAACATTGATTTACTGCTTGGAGAAGAAAAAACGACCACCTACCCTCATGAGAAAAGCCGCTTTACGATTTTCACTCCTTCCATGAGAGACAAACTAACCCAATTCACGGCACAAGGAGGAAATCTTTTAATCTCCGGAGCTTATGTCGGAACAGATCTTCGGTTAATGCAAGATTCCACCGCTATTAAATTCGCAGCCAAAGTATTACATTTCCGTCCGCAAACCAATCATGCCTCTAAAACCGGAGAAGTCGAGATCACAAGCCGACTCTTTAATGCCAAAAGCGAACACCTCAACTTCAACACGACCTTTAATCCTTCTATTTACACCGTAGAAGCTCCCGATGCCATTCTTCCTGTTGGCGATGAATCTTTTACATTTGGCCGGTATACAGAAAACACAAAAAGTGCAGCGGTTGCCTATGCTGGAAAATATAAAACTGTTATCTTGGGCTTCCCTCTTGAAACAATAACCAGTACAGAACAACTTAATACATTTTTCAAGGATATATTCAATTTTTTCAACAACAAGGTTAAACCATAAAAACAACCAGCGATATGAGTCTGAACTGTTTTGTTCCTTATGAACAAGGAGAAAATATTGAAACGACAATAGCAGCATTAAAAGCATGTCCTGCAATTCAAAAAATTTTTCTTTTAAGCGAAAAGCAACCATTGGCAATTCCTAATGATTGCCAATGGCTCCAAGGTGGAAGTATTCATCAATCTTCTACACTTAAAACAATTGCCAAACATGCCGATTCTTCTTTTGTTTTGATCTATACTAAAACCAGTCCGTTAAAGCTATCCCCCTATGCGCTCGAGCGATTTATCCATATTGGAGAAGATACCGGTGCCGGACTGATTTATTCAAATTATTACGAAAATAAAGATGAAACAATAACCCAGCATCCGGTTATTGATTATCAAAAAGGAAGTCTCCGCGACGATTTCGATTTCGGATCATTGTTATTCTTCAACAGCGATGCCTTTTGCAATGCAGCAGCCCGCATTCGGGAAGAATATACTTTTGCCGGACTTTATGATCTTCGCCTTAAGTTATCTCAGAAATACACCTTCTCGCGCATTCCTGAATTTCTTTATATGGAGATTGAGTCGGATATCCGGAAATCCGGAGAAAAGATCTTTGACTATGTAGATCCTAAGAACAGACAGGTTCAGATCGAAATGGAAAAAGCCTGTACGGTTCATTTAAAAGAGATTAACGGATATTTAGCCCCACAGTTTGAATCGTTGCCATTCAATGAAGGCAATTTTGCAGTAGAGGCAAGTGTGGTCATCCCGGTCCGAAACAGAGTAAAGACCATCGAAGACGCCGTGAAATCAGTCCTTGCTCAGAAAACCAAGTTTCCTTTTAACCTCCTGGTCGTCGATAACTATTCAACAGACGGGACTACCGGAATACTTCGAAACTATGCCCAACAAGACAAACGACTAATTCATATCATTCCGGCTAATAAGACCTTAGGTATCGGAGGATGCTGGGATGAAGCCGTCATGCACCCGCAATGTGGAAAATTCGTTATTCAACTCGACAGTGATGATCTTTATATTGATGAAAACACGATCCAGACGGTTGTCGATGCTTTTTACGAACAACAATGCGGAATGGTTGTCGGTTCCTATAAGATGGTCAACTTTAAGCTCGAAGAAATCCCTCCCGGACTAATCGACCACAAAGAGTGGACTCCGGAGAACGGACGGAATAATGCGTTGCGTATTAACGGTTTGGGGGCTCCCCGTGCTTTTTACACTCCGCTAATCCGAAAATATAAAATTCCCAATGTTAGCTATGGCGAAGATTATGCCATCGGATTGGCCATTTCCCGGCAGTATCAGATCGGGAGAATTTATGCTCCCCTCTATCTTTGCCGACGCTGGGACGAGAATTCGGATGCCTCTCTGGACGTTGTCAAGACGAACAACAATAACCTCTATAAAGACTGGATCAGAACGGTCGAGTTAGAGGCCCGAATCAGACAGAATCAAACAAAAAAATAAACCAGGTACTCTATCCTATTCCAAAGGAAGAATGGAACAGTCTTTTTTAAGACAATATTCTTTCTTTGGAAAAAAAGAGAATCATTATCCCCAAAGTTTTATTCAATAAGGAAATACCTAAGTCTCAGTTTATGAAATTCAGCGAAAAGCTCCTATTTGACAAAAAATATCAGGGAGAAAACGAGCTAAGAACAGACCTACAGCAACTCATTGACAATCAATTAGCCCAATGGAAGTTAGCTCGCAATAACTACAACGGACTGAACCACACACTACAAAAGACATTCGATTTTGGTGACTATGTCCTGAACGTTCAGTTTAATCCCGAGAGGATTCGTTCATCCGCAGCGAAAGTCGACCCAAAGTCGATCAAAGAGCGAAAATGCTTTCTCTGTGCGGCTAACCTCCCCGAAGAACAAAAAGCATTACTCTTTCAGGACCGTTTTCTAATTCTTATTAATCCCTACCCAATATTCAGAAAACACCTCACGATTCCAGCAACAGAGCATCGCCCTCAACGAATTCTAAATGACTTTTCAATCATTACCGACTTAGCAAAAGCACTACCCGATTATATTTTCTTCTATAACGGACCTAAATGCGGAGCTTCTGCACCCGACCATTTTCATATTCAAGGGGGGAACAAAGGGTTTCTGCCTATTGAGACAGAATTCGAGCAACTGAAAAAAACTCATAAGCCCCTGTTTCTGAAGGATCAGAAAAGTCAGATCTGGTTCATAAAAGATTATCTCCGAAAGATGATATCCATCGAATCGACTGACCCAATAATTCTTAATGATACTTTCTTAACAATCTACAAAAATCTCGCACTTCTATTCCCGGAAGCAGAAGAGCCGATGCTGAACATCATTGGATATCAACAGAATGGACACTTCATAATCCATCTATTCCCAAGGAAGAAACACCGTCCGGATCAATTCTTTGCCGAAGGAGAAGATCAACTACTAATCAGTCCGGCTTCCGTTGATTTCGGTGGAGTCTTTATTACCCCGCGACAAGAAGATTTCGATAAAATTACAGCAGCAGACCTCATTGACATATTCAAACAAGTATCAATGGATGAGGCACAATTTGAAATTTTGGAATCAGAATTCAAGTCCACACGATAGACCGTTAACTATGCAAAAAGCATTGTTTTTCAACATTCAAGAAACACAACGTCACCTCAAACACCTCTAATATGAACAGTGAACCTCAAATAAAAGTAGGCATCATGTCCGGTCCGGAAATCACATTCCGTTTAAATGGAACTTTTCATACCGAAGGTGACCCGACAGTCCTGGAAACCGGAAAATATCAAGCCAGGCTTAAAGAAGGAAAAATCTTTATAACAGGCGAAAATAAAGAATTGCTTATTTCTGATTTTGCAATAATTTTTCCAACAAATAGCCACTGTGTTTTTGAACTAATTGATGTGACCATTGGAATTCAGTTTCATTGGGAACGAAAAGAAAATCAGCGTTTCAACGGATCACTGCTGTTTATTATTGAAAAAAATCAGATTACCGCGATAAATAGTATTCATCTTGAAGACTATCTGACCAGCGTTATTTCATCAGAGATGAGTGCCACCAGTTCCGAGGAATTACTCAAAGCGCATGCCGTCATCTCAAGAAGCTGGCTTATTGCACAGATAGACAAAGCGAAACAACTAAAGAAGAAACAACAACAGCCAGAGATAACAATTCAGACAGAAGAAGAACTGGTCCGCTGGTATGATCGGGAAGATCATCTTAATTTTGATGTCTGTGCCGACGACCACTGTCAACGTTATCAGGGAATAACCAAAGAAACCACTCCCGCAGCAGAAGCAGCCATCAAAGCAACAAGGGGACTGGTCTTAATGCATGGAGGTGAAATTTGTGATGCCCGCTTTTCCAAATCATGCGGAGGAGTCTCTGAGCTTTTTGAAAACACATGGGAACCCGTCAATCATCCCTATCTTCAAAAGGTCATTGATAATCCGACACAACCGGAAGGCTACGACCTCAATCTTTGCGAAGAATCTGCAGCAGACCGATGGATTCGTAGCAATCCCCCTGCTTTCTGCAACACCCATGACAAAAAGATTCTATCACAGGTTCTAAATGATTACGATCAGGAGACCAACGATTTTTATCGATGGAAAGTGAGCTATACGCAACAGGAACTGTCGGAATTAATTCATCAACGAACGGAAATTAACTTCGGGTCAATTATCGATCTGATCCCTATTGAACGAGGAGTTTCAGGAAGGCTAATCCGACTAAAAATAATAGGGACGCTGAAGACAATGATTATCGGAAAGGAACTCGTGATCCGAAAAGCACTCTCCTCTACTCATTTATATAGTTCAGCCTTTGTTGTTGACAAGGAAGGAATAAAAGACGGAATACCAGAGAAATTCATTCTAACCGGAGCCGGCTGGGGACATGGAGTAGGACTCTGCCAGATCGGTGCAGCTGTAATGGGAGCCCATGGATACTCTTACAGCGAAATATTAATGCACTACTTTAAAGGAGCAACTTTAGAAAAGCAATACCTTTAAAAAATTAATGCCAGAATCCCAGAATAATCAACCAATACTGAGAAAATCTAAAAAACAAACTATGTCGTTAAACGTCAAACCCACCCGAAGGAATCCCTGGTCATGGATTCCAACCTTATATTTCGCAGAAGGAATTCCCTACGTCGTCGTCATGACCGTTGCCGTAATTATGTATAAACGGCTCGGTATTTCCAATACAGATATAGCCCTCTACACCAGTTGGCTTTATCTTCCATGGGTAATCAAACCCCTCTGGAGCCCTATCGTCGACCTGCTAAAGACCAAACGATGGTGGATTGTCGTCATGCAATTACTTATCGGAGCCGGTCTCGGTGGCGTTGCATTAAGCATACAAGCCCCTGCCTTTTTCAAAATAACGCTCATCTTTTTCTGGCTGCTTGCCTTCAGTTCGGCCACTCACGACATCGCCGCCGACGGTTTTTATATGCTGGGACTGGATAAGCATGAACAAGCCTACTTTGTAGGAATCAGAAGTACCTTTTATCGTGTTGCCATGATTACCGGACAAGGGTTACTAATTATTCTGGCCGGATTCTTTGAGACGAGAACGGGACTTCCGCCCATTGAGCTCAAGACTTTGGTTAATCCAGCCTACAGCAACCACATCGAACTTCCGGCTGCCCCAGCTGTCACTCCCGAAGCAAAAGGCAATTACCACTTCAACGTTTTCCCGGAGCAAGCCAAATTATCAACACAAAACATACCCGAAGGAAGGCTTGATTCGATCAAGACGATCGTATCGACCCATAATCGTTCGCTAAACTTCATACAGTCCGATAACGGGGCTAAAAAGGGGCAAGAAACAAAAGAGCAACCCACATGGTGGTCACAAAATGTTGCCACACCACTGACAAGTTTTCTGAAAGAAAAGTTCGGAGTCCACAATAAAGTGGTTGCCAAAGAATCCATGACCGGAAATGTTGCCGTTGTTGCAATCCGCTTATCCCAAAAACCGGCTCCGGGTAAAAAGATGATTCTGAATCTAAAACATAAAAAAGGAGACAACAGTATTAAACTCGTTGAAGGCGAGCGACTTGTTTTTGATGAGAATAACTGGGACAAGCCAGCCTACGTACTTCTTCAGACCGACTCAAAACTACAGCAGCCAACCGAAGCCTCGTTTGTCGGAACATCCGGAAATCTACAGTTAGCATGGAGTTTTACCTTCTTTATTCTGGCCGGATTATTTGTCGTATTTTGTTTCTATCATAAATTCCGGCTTCCCTATCCAACCAGCGATCATGCAGTCAACTCTGCAGAGAAGAACCTCTTTAAGGAATTCTTTGCAACCTTCGGATCCTTTTTCCATCGTAAGCATATTGGTGTTATTCTAGCCTTTTTACTTTTATACCGGCTCGGCGAATCACAGCTCGTCAAAATGGCCTCCCCATTCATGCTTGATACACGAAATGCAGGGGGGCTGGGATTAACAACCGGAGACGTAGGACTCATCTATGGAACCGTTGGAATTATTGCTCTTACGATCGGAGGAATTATCGGAGGAATCGTAGCCTCCCGTAAAGGGTTGAAATCTTCACTACTGTGGATGGTTGCAGCGATCAATGTTTCACCATTGGTATATACCTTTTTGGCCTACACACAACCTCAAAGCCAGTTAACCGTTGCATCATGTGTTGCCATCGAACAATTTTGCTATGGTTTCGGATACACGGCTTACACCCTTTATATGATCTATATTGCGGAAGGAGAAAACAAAACGGCACACTTTGCCATTGCTACCGGATTTATGGCACTAGGAATGATGCTTCCGGGAATGTTCTCCGGCTGGCTTCAGGATATCATCGGATATAAGTCATTTTTTGTCTGGGTGATCATTTGCATTATTCCAGGGATACTCCCATCCCTTCTGGTAAAAATAGACCCAGAATTCGGAAAGAAAAAAGCAGAAAAATAGACACACTATTACACACAATACCACTAAACTTCAGATTATTAAAAAGAGGCTGTCCTTCATTTTCGGGACAGCCTCTTATTTTTAATATCCGGACAACACAACCAACTCTTGCCTCTTAATATTTCAGACAGGAAACCATTCCGTCAAGTGTCGTAACTAAAACCCGGTTTCCCTTTAAAGGACAGACACAATTTACCAGTGCATTGGTTAATTTGTGAGTCCACTCAATCTGGTGGGTCTGTTTATTGATTGCATAAACAACCCCTTTATCGGTCGGAACAAAAACAAGATTATCCGACTCAACAATCGGAGAAGGAGCGATATCATATCCAAATCCGGCTTTACATTCCCAAGCCAGCGATTGTTCATTCGACTGCGTATAGAAAGCATCCAGATTTCCTTCCTTCATATTTTTAATATAAACCAATGCCCCGTCTTTCGATAGTCCGATTGATTCACGACAGGAATATTTTTTCGAATCCCAGATTTCCTTACCGGTCAAAGCATCAAGAGCCGTCATCATGCGATCAGGAGCAACAATGAATATCTTTCCATTGGCAGCCACAGGCCAGACAGCCGCAGGAGAAAGCATCCTGTTCGAATACTTCTGACGATCCCAGACTAAGGCTCCGTTTTTCGCATTCAAAGCATAAAAATGATCACCCCACGACCCAAAATAAATCCGGCTTTTATAAAATAACGGTCTGGTCTCAACAAAATTCTTCACACTATCAAACTGCCAGCAAAGAGCACCATCCCGAAGACGCAATGCACGAAACGCTCCATCGGAAGCACCGACAAAAATCTTTCCCCGATGAATTAACGGAGAAGCCACAATACCCTTTGAAGTATGGAAAGACCAGATAAGCGTTCCTTTTTTAAGACTCAGACAATAAATATTTCCATCAGTCGATGGACAAACAACCTTATCTCCTTTGATCGCCGGGGTGGAATAAACCTTGCCAGCCGTTTGATATTTCCAGATTTGTTTACCCGACAAAACATCCAGCGCCACAATTAAGCCCGAGGTGTTGGCATATACGGCAATATGTCCATTGGACGTAATAGCAGTCCCGATATCACTATTATCTTGTATTTGCCATAACGGGTGAACCTGTGAAAAATGATCATTCATTGAATAATTCGGTCTGGGCCATTTTACCGTATCCGCTTTAAAATCCCTTGAGACTAAAGGAACCTTGTTCCATGCCGGAAGAGTAATTCCCCCCGGGGTTCTTTCTTCATAGGTCATCGTGTCACGATCAATCGTGACCAGATTATAACCTCCGACAGGCTTTCCAGCCCTCAGATTTGAGCGCCCCATTACTCCCGGAATTCCTTCAAAGCTGAATTTTCCGTTATAATGTCCGTGTCCCAGTAAGATTGCCTGAATATTCCTTGTTTTTAAACGGTCAAGAACCAGATACCAGTTAGATAGTGACTCATCCATCGGATAATGATTAATAAAGATGATTGGTTCTGCAGGATTTTTCATATGAGTCAGAACCGAATCAAGAAAAACGATCTGTTCACGGGGGACTAATCCCGGAGCCATTCGCATGTTAGGGCCACAAGCTGTTCCAATAAACAAATATCCGCCATTTTCAAAAACAAATCGTTCTTTACCAAACACCCGCACGAAACTGTTGCAACCACTCTCAGACCATTTGGCATCATGATTTCCAGGAATGATAAACCAAGGTTTATTCAATTTATCAATCACAGCCTTAGCTGTTAGCAGCTCCGTGTCAGAGCCAAATTCGGTAATATCTCCGGAAAAGATTACAAAATCAATATTGGGAAGAGTATTCAAATCACTAATTGTCCGTTCCAGATCTTCCTGCCCAGTCTGCGACCCCAAGTGAGTGTCAGTCACATGAGCAAAACGAATAGGCTTTTGGGCCATCACACCAAGTAGTAACAGCCAAAGGAAAAGAGTTATTCCTGTTTTCTTTATCATGAGAAATAGATTAACAAGGATCTAAAATTATTAAAAAACAAAAGAATTCATTGCAACAAAAGAGGCTGTTCCGGTCTATGGAGCAGCCTCTCTTAAAACATCAACCGGTCAACAATCGGATTCAGGATCTTTTAAAAAGATCGTTTACGACTGAATTCAACAGGTTTTATAAATTACCATCCCGGATTCTGAGTCAATGTTACACCATGTGCTTTATACAATGTAATCTGATCAACCGGTAACGGCTCCAAATAAACTTTCGGATCAATATTGGTTCGTTGAACCTCTGGCTTCCAAGCTGGGAACAGATATCCCTGAGTCGCATTTCCCTGAAGATACACACTCAAAGAAGAAACATAGTCTGCTTTATTAATCCATGCGCCCAAATTAATATCTGGATTCAACTGTGTATCTGTATAGTTTATTTTTCCCCAGCGCTTCAGATCATCTAACCGGAAACCTTCCATCATCAATTCGGTTCTTCTTTCTCTTCTGATTTCCCAAATCATTGAAGGCACAGTCTGGTCTCTTTTCGGATCATCATACACAACACTATTCACTGCCGGTTGTCCACCTATAATCTGCAGGTGAGTCATAGCGACACCACCCCTATCTCGAATCTTATTAATTGAGATATCCAGATCATTTTGAGTCAAAGTTCCCAATTCGGCACAAGCCTCTGCATAATTCATCAAAACCTCTCCGTAACGAATAACTGGAGCATCGGTAATATTTAGATTTCCAGTCCCCGACAAAAGTGTTCGCTCCGATTCATTAAGATACTTACGGCAAGCAATACCTGTTGTTGAAAAATTGGTTGCAATTCCATTCAAACGTAAAGAATCGACAAAAGAAATTAAGAAACGAGGATCTCTGTTCGCTCTCAAATTAGCAATTCCTTTATCTCCTTTATATAAAGGAGAAAGAGAAATAGGAAGCCCGTCTGAGCACAAATAAGAATCTACGGCATTCTTTGAAACTCCAGTTTGAGCCTCTGTGTTATTATATGACAAGAGACAGTGGGTAATAAGTCCGGTGTCATACATACGAAACAGAATCATCTCCTTATTCCCTGCTAAGTTAAGAGAAGTAAATAGTCCTCTGTAATCAGGTACAATTGAATAAAGGCCGGAAGAAATTATCTGATTTGCAGCATCTTTAGCCGCATTTAGATAGACCGTTGCTTTTGCCTGATCTCCCCCATGGTATTTTTGCCATGTCCCTTCATAAAGAAAAATCCGCGACATAAATGCTAAAACAACATATTTATTGATAGTCAGACCACTTGTTCCATCACTTACACGAACATTAGCTGCTGCATAATTAAAATCCGCTAATACACTATCCATCACCATGGTCCTTGGATCACGAGGCCGATACAATTGAATGGTATCATTCTCAGTCAAAGCATTACTGTACCAGGGAACATCTCCATATCGCTTAACTAATTTTGTTGCATATTCCATCCCACGGAAAAATCTTGCAACACCTGTCCAATGATTAATTGCTTCACTCGACATTGGCACCTTGGCAACCCTGTTTATAAATATATTAGCTCTTCTAACAAACTTAAAGTTCCAATTTGTAGCATCAGTAGTCGGAACATTCTTTGTAAATGTATCGGGAGTTGTCGGAGCAAAATCATCATTCAAACTCTGTCCCGTAAAATAGCTTCCCCATGTATATCCTGAACCATAGCCAACAAAATAACGCGAATAAGTTCCGTAAGCATAAGTTCTCACATTATCTTCTGAGGTCCAATAGGTATTATCAGTTAATGAATCAAGTGGATATTTATCCAAAAAATCCTTACTACAGCTGGTAAAAAGCATTCCTACCAGCAATATCAAATATATTTTTACTTTCATAACAATTTCAGTTTAAGTATTTAAAAATAGATCTGAAGACCAAAAGACACCGTTCTCCGATAAGGATAGACCCTTCCAAAAGTATTTGGATCATTCAATCCTGCAGTTGTGTAATCAACTTCAGGATCAATAGGTAACTTCAGATGATCTTTCTCAAACAGATTTTCACCACTGAAATAGATACGGGCTTTTTGAATGGAAGCCTTTGTAGTTAAACTTTTAGGCAAAGTATATCCAAACTGTAACGATTTACATCTCAAGTAAGCAAGATTTATTAAATATTTGGACTGGCACAAAAAGTTTCTGGAACTATTACTTTCCGAGGCATCAGTCGGTCTTGGATAGAAAGCACCCGTATTTTGAGGGGTCCAATAATCTAACTGATGTTGGTACCATGCTTCTCCTGGCCGATAACCAGGGATAAACAGAGGTCCGTTTGCCCAATAATCCCGTTTTCCAACTCCCTGAAAGAAAATGTCAAAATCAAAACCTTTCCAATCAGCACCAAAGCGGAATCCATATAGATAACGAGGAGTACTATTTCCGATAACCTTCTGATCGCCTGGATTCTCTACCGTGTTCGTTCCATAATCTATTACTCCATTATGATTTAGATCTTTGTATTTCACATCACCAGGACCATAAGTAAACCAACCACTCTCATATAGTGATTGAGAAGGAATCCCTGCTTTCAAAACTTGTTTTCCTGATGCATCGGTAGTGAAATCACTTTGCTGAAACAACCGATCAGTTTCGTAACCCCATATTTCACCAATAGTTTTCCCCTGATAATTACCATTTATATTATGAACGGCATCAACCCATTTCGTGAGTTTTTCTGTTCCATCCGACAAGTTTGCAGTAACATAAATATTAAGATTATTCTCGAAAGAATGATTCCAATCAATTTGTAACTCCCATCCTCTTCCGCGAAGTTCTCCATAATTTCGCTTAGAAGGATCTGCACCAAACGAACTGGGAACTACTACTCCACTACTCAGCATATCACTGGTTGTCCTTTGATACCAATCGAACGTAACTCCCAATTTATCATTGAAGAAACGAGCATCCAACCCTCCGTCAAGGGTACTAATTGTTTCCCATGTTAATGTTGGTGATGCGATATTGGGAGTACCAACAGAAGGAGGGAACGTTGTTCCCATCAACCAATCCGTTGTAGAAGTAGCCATGAGAGGCAAAAAAACGTTTTGAGTTCCTACATTCTGATTTCCGATAGATCCCCAGGATCCTCTCAGTTTTAAGGTAGAAAGGACTGGCTTAACTGCTTCCATAAATGGTTCTTCTGTTATCCGCCAACCAGCAGATACAGATGGGAAAAAGCCCCAATGCTTATTCACAGGGAAAGAAGAAGATCCATCATAACGCCCATTCACTTCCAATAAATACCGGTCTTTGTACGAGTAGTTGATACGACCGAAATATCCCTCGGTTGTAGTGTGGCCTCTTGTTCCATCAACAGACATCGTTCCTGTTGCTAATCTGATCTCAGGCAAGCTCTGATCCATTAAAGTTAACATGGTAGAGTTCTGTGTCCAGTAACTGTATGATTCTGCATCCATCCCAGCCATAAATTTAAAGGAATGCATGCCGATTTTTTTCACGTAAGTTGCATAAGCCTTTAACGTGCTGGTATAATACCATGAAGAAAGATAAGACACCATATTATTTTTTGCACTGGTATATGGTCCATAAGAAAGATCGCCGGACCAGAAATTCCATCCGGACACTGTTCCTCCTTCATCATGATTGTGTGAATTTGAAGCAGTATAAGTATAATCTGCATCAACAGTCAGTCCTTCTATCGGTTTGAGTGTTCCTCCAACAGAAAACCGATCCAAATCAGTAGAAGTTGTTACCTCATTGGCCTGCTGATTTTCAGTCACTGCACTACGAAATGGTTTTCCCTGATAAGTCCCGTAAGGATAAGTAATAGGCCAACGATACAAATAATACCATGCATCATAAGTTGCACTTCCATAGTTATGAGGAGAGGACAAATCAGAACGGGCCATCGTTCCCTTAGCCCGAAGATCCAACCACGGTTTTACGGTTGTATTAATTCCGGTAGAAACATTGTAGCGCTTGTATGAGTCCGGATTTACTTTCAATACCCCGTTTTGATCCAAATATCCTAATCCAATATCGTAAGCAGTTTTATCATTTCCTCCGTCAATCGTAATATTATGGTTTTCCTGAGGAGTCCATGTCTTCATATTGGCTTTTCCTGCATCCCATGGGCGATAAAAATAAAGTTTACCTCCTCTGATCTCAAAATCGCGCCCCATCACCATCTCATCACTTAATTTCTGGTTTCCATATTGTGTCTGCCAATCTTTCATTTTTTGAATAGCCGTCTGGTCAACATACATTCCAATTACGCCAAAAGAAGAAGTAGACGGATTTTCCCGCTGTAAAGCAGAGAATGCCATTTGTGCCCCATCGGCAGCACTGGCAATTTTAGGAGTTGTGGTCGGAGTACTCCAAGAGAAATTACTTGTATAGGATACATGATTTCCTCCTCCTCTTTGCCCAGACTTAGTGGTAATTAAGATCACACCAAAGGCAGCTTTTGTTCCATAAATAGAAGAAGAAGCCGCATCTTTTAAGACTGATATAGATGCAATGTCATCCGGATTAACGAGCTGAAGACTCCTGATTTCAACATTATCAAGCAAGATAAGCGGTTGTGCTCCACTTGATGCACTTAAAGATCCTGTTATTCCACGAATTGTAATCTTCGGATCAACGCCCAGATCTCCGGTGGACGTACGAATTGTAAGGCCGGGAGTCGTTCCTTGCAGTGCCCGTCCCACATCTGTTACAGGCCTTGCCTCCAATGATTTCGACACATCGACTGTTGAAACAGCACCAGTCAGGTCAGCCTTCTTTTGGGTACCGTAACCCACAACAACAACTTCATCGACACTCGAAGTAGCCGGTTCCAATGCCACATGAAGGGATGAACTAATACTGCTGACCTTAAATTCCTGTGGCTTCATGCCAATAAAACTAACGGTAATGGTGCTGTTGGCACCAACCGAGATCGAAAACTTACCATCGATATCGGTAATCGCTCCATTCGTAGTATGTTTTTCGATAATGCTTACCCCGACGAGGGGCTCATTGCTGTCTTTGTCCCGGACAGATCCGGTAATTGTTTTTCTTTGCGCGAATGTTGCCTGAACAATCAAACAGCAAAAAAATAACAGTAGAAATTTTCTCATAATCTCAGGTTTTTTTTAGATTGTTTGCATGTTAAATAAATTTATATTTATTGTGGAACTTCTTCTGTATGTTGTATGACATCACGGGTTATTTTCGATTATTTTATTAATAACTACTTCCCTCTGAATGTCATTCTTTACAATAAGATCCCCCCATTATTCAAATACCCATCAAGTTAAAAAAGACATTTTTTTACTAGTGGCACTAAAAATATTAGGGTCTATTTACATTTAACACTAAAATTAAATCTCTTTTGCCTGAAATTAGATACTACAAACTTACTCGCCTATTTTTTATCAGTCTACACCTTTACAAGTATGCAATATCAAATCCCGTATTCCTCTTTCTAAATCCTTTATAAAAATAAACAATTCATAACTCATCATACATCTTTTTAACTTTTTTTTTAGTTATTGGGATATGTTTAAAAACACGTTTTTAAAACATGTTTTATTAACAACTGATTACAAACAACTTACACACAAAAACAACAGAATTATACCATTAAGAAAGCCTTAACATTAATGACTTTTAATTTCCCCCTGTAAAAAATAAAAATTTCAAATATATGTTTAATACATTATCAAACCCTTGTGAAATACGGTTCATCCGCTTTACAACAATGACAAAGCATAAACTCCAGATCCTTGAGAAAAAGTCTGTGAAATGCAATTTTTACCCAATAAATAGCAGATTGTTTGAAGAGACACAGAAAAAAAGAGCATAATTTGCCCGAGAAAGGACAAAAGACCGCGAAGAAAATGAAATTAAATAGAGAAAAGAATCAATCAAAAAGTTTACTACCAACGGGGAGAAGTAGTAAGAGGTAATGCATCCATATAAGCCGGATTATTATAACGATTGAGTCCCACGCCGACCTCAATTTTAAAATTCGGAGAGAATTCATGTCCGACAAAGATGTTCAAACTTTGGGTATTTATATTCCGGACCGGTGAGCCTTGATACCCGTCAAAATGATTCACATTTTGCTCGAATAACAGAGACGATCCGATATAGGTTTTATCACTCAGCTTATAATTTGCCTGGCCACTCAGACTGACTACATTAATTTTATCATCCAATGTTGCAGCATAAGATCCGAGAGTCCACAATTTATAATTTGAAAAGGAGGAAGAAGTCACCGTTGGAATCAGTTCCAGATTAAATTTATTTGAAAGGGAATAATTCAGTTTCGAAGAAAAATAGGAAGAGAAAGCAGATCCTGATTTCAAATCGGTCGAAAAACTTGTTCCAACCATATAATTCACGTTGAATTTTTTGAGTGTATCGGGCACTGCATTCACATCAAATTTCTTTTCCTGAGCAGAAACTGCGGAAACCAATAAAATCCCTAAAAATAAAACAACTAACCTCTTCATGGTCTCTGTTTTTAACGACTGAAAATATACGAAAAGAAAACAAAAAACATACCACTTTCAGAAAGAGCAATTAAAAAAACATTCAATATTAAAGGAATAAACTACTTAAAAGGAAATATTATATGAGAAAGGGATTAACTACGAATCATCTAAGATTCAGAGCGACACTAAAGACAGCTCATTCAACCCTCTTGGCGTGGGTTTCAAACTCCTTCAAAGGTATTGAACACCCGTAAAACACCTTTAACCCTCCAATGAACCACCAGTAAAGAACGGTGAGAATACGGTACTGAAACCTCTTTAATGGGTAGTAAAAAATAAAAAAAATCAAACTAAAACTTAAGATCAGGTCCTGATATTAGAACCTGACGTATATAAAGGAAGGAATTATTGGCGAATTCAAACTCTAACAGCTGAAAATACAAACATCGATTCAAGGATTATAAATATCCTTGTAATGATATTCCAAAATTCCAGAAATCATCGATATTTTATTCTTCGCTTTTTTATTATCCGGGTCATTATCAATGACCTTAAGATAACAGTTCATGGCCTTAGCCATCTTCTGCAATTTACAATAAACGTCGCCAATATGAATAAGAATCGTGCTGTTAGACTCTTTATCGGCCAGAACAGACAGTCTGGATAAAGCTTCCTGGACTTTTCCGGTAGAGATTAATTCTTCGATCTCTTTCAGTTCTTTGTTCATAGCAGTTCATTAATCAGTTTACCAATGTTATACGACAAACTCTCAGTCAAAGATATGGCATTTTTCACAGAAAACTCAAGAGTCATCGGAGAAGTTGTAATAGACCACGCAGCATCAAAGACGGAATAGTCCACTTCTTTCAATCCACCGGCAAAAGCAATGACTTTTTTATTATACTCCTTAGCTCGGGTAGCGACGACAAAAGGCGCTTTCAGACAGGAAGTCTGACGATCAAGTAATCCTTCACCGGTAATTACCAGATCGGACCACTCCAATTTTTGATTAAAATGAAGCGTATCCAAAACAAAATCTGCTCCGGGCACAAGTTGGGCACCGGCAAAAGCTTTCAGAGTCATCCCGACTCCTCCGGCTGCTCCGGTATATAACTGCTCATGAATTTTGTCGTTACAGAAAACATCAACCATCCGCCCCCAGTGTGTCAGTCCCTGTTCGAGCACCGAGACCATTGCCTGATCAGCACCTTTCTGCGGGGCAAAGACCGCAGCCGCACCATTCGGTCCGGTAAGCGGATTCGACACATCGCAAATAACAGTGATCGGAATATTCCGCAATGTCTGAAGCAAGTCTCCTTCCTCAAAATGATGGATGTGCACTAAATGGGCTCCGTTCCCGTCGATGAGATGATTATCCTGATCATAAAACTGTACGCCTAAAGCCTGAAGCATCCCGGTTCCACCGTCAACCGTTGCGCTACCACCTATACCAATCAATATCTGAGAGGCCTCTCCGGTAACTGCAGCAAGAATCAACTCTCCCAACCCATACGTTGAAGTATGGAGTGGATTCTGCTCTTCTGGCAACAAAAGACCTAGTCCGGAAACATCAGTCAGCTCAATAATCGCTACCCTGGATGAAGTCAGGAAATAACGAGCCACAATGGGACGGCCCAACGGATCGTGGACTGGGACTTTTATTTCTCTGGCATTTAACGCCCTCGCCAGAATAGGAGCAGTAAAGTCACCTCCATCGGCAACCGGACATTTAAGCAGTGTAAATTGATCGGAAGCACGCAGGAGTCCATGCTCTATGGCATCGGCAAACTCAACTGCGTTCATACTTCCCTTCATGGAATTAGGAGCAAGTAGAATATTCATCATTTATCAGCTATCAGTACGAAGAACATAGCGTATTCCTTTAATCTGACGAAGTCGCTGCATCACAAAATCAAGATGACCGACGTCGTGAACCAGGAACCGGATGGTTCCGTTAAAGTTACCTTCGTCCGAGTTAATCGATACGGAACGAATATGAAGTTGAAACTCACGGGCTAACACCCCCGATATCTGTTCTAGTAGTCCCATTTGATCATCACCCGAAATACGGATCGATGCAAGAAAGGAGGTCGGTGCTTCCGTATCTACCCATCTGGCTTTAATAATCCGGTATGGATATCGTTCCCTCATCTGGGGAGCATTCGGACAGGATTCACGATGAATTTTGATTCCTTCGGAAATAGTTACAAATCCGAAAATTTTATCTCCGTGAATCGGGTTACAGCATTTGGCCAGTTTATATACTACATTATTAATGTCGTTATCAATAACCAGATAGTCATCGCTTTTACTGAATTTAAGGTGTTGTATCTGATCAATAGGCAACAGTTCGCCGGTTTTCTCTTTCTCCGATTCATCGGTCTTTCCGATAACCAGCTCCTTAATCTGTAAGGGATCAATCTTTCCGATCGAAATCTGATAATAGAGGTCAATCGCATATTTCAGTTTGTAATTTTTAAGGAGCAACCGAATGACCTCATCGCCAAATTCCATTTTCCAATTCTTGAACTTACGCTGAATGATCTCTTTTCCATTAGCCGCTTCTTTTTTCTTCTCTTCGTTCAGGCTGGCCCTGATCCGGTTTTTAGCTTTAGCGGTAAAGACAAAATCAAGCCAGTCCATCTTAGGTTTCTGATGGGAAGAGGTTTCGATTTCTATTTGATCACCATTATGAAGCACCTGCTTAATGGTTGCAATTTTACTGTTTATCTTACCCCCCGTACATTTAGCTCCAAGGTTGGTATGGATATCATAGGCAAAGTCCAGTACGGTTGAACCGGCCGGTAATTTGCGAAGTTCTCCCTTGGGGGTAAAAACAAATATCTCATCAGAATAAATATTCCGTTGGAACTCTTCGATCGAATCAGTGACTTTCAGATCGGGATTCTCAAGGACCTCACGAATACCGGTAAGCCAGGTATCAAGTGCACTATCTCCTTTCCCTCCTTTGTATTTCCAATGAGCAGCAAAGCCTTTTTCCGCAATTTCATCCATGCGCTGGGTACGAATCTGCACCTCAACCCATCGGCCATGAGGGCCCATTACCGTGGTATGCAATGATTCATATCCATTGACCTTGGGAATGGATATCCAGTCCCGCAATCGCTCCGGGTTAGGCTGGTATTCTTCGGTAACAATCGAATAAACTTGCCAGCACAATGATTTTTCATCTTCGGGCTTTGCATTCAGAATAACACGAACTGCAAAAAGATCATAAACCTCGTCAAAACTGACTTTGTGTTTATTCATCTTATTCCAGATCGAATAAATCGATTTGGTACGAGCCTTCATCTCAAAGTCGTAGCCACGATCTCTGAGCTTTGCCTCAATAGGCTTAACAAACTCTGCAACAAAAAGGCTTCGCTCTACCTTGGTTTCCTCCAGTCGTTTCTCAATATAACTGTATATTTCGGGGTTCAGGTATTTGAGCGACGTGTCTTCCAGTTCGGATTTAATCTTATATAATCCCAACCGATGAGCAAGCGGAGCATACAGATAAGAGGTCTCTGTGGCAAATTTAAGCTGCATGGTGTGATCG
The DNA here is from genome assembly GCA_963692465.1 of Prolixibacteraceae bacterium. Classification (GTDB taxonomy): domain Bacteria; phylum Bacteroidota; class Bacteroidia; order Bacteroidales; family Prolixibacteraceae; genus JAUZOB01. The sequence continues at coordinate 3,196,623 of OY829943.1, read as the reverse complement.
ACCCAACTGACTGTTCGCATATCATAGAGCCGATCGACAATCTTAATCAGCACAACTCGCACGTCGCCGGAAAGGGCAAACATCAGTTTGCGATAATTTTCAGAGTTGACAGCGATATTATCCGTATCGATCGCATTAATTTTTTGCAAGCCTTCTATGATAACCACCACGGTACTCCCGAAAGTCTTTCGGATCTGCTTCAGATCGACCGGTAATCCCTTTTGGTTATCAAATATATTATGGAGCAATCCGGCAATCACCGAATCGGCAGAAAGTCCCAGCTCTTCAGCAGCTAATCGGGCAACAGCCATTGAATGAGAAAGAACCGACTCCCCCCACGGCCAATAATCGTCACCGACCATTTGCTGTGCGTAGGAATATGCTTTTTTAATTAACAACAAATCAGCTTCGTTGAAATGAAGCTCACAAAAAGAAAAAAAATCTTCGGAAAGACGAGCCAAGTCCTCTTCCCGACCTATCAATGGTGGCACTGTATCCTCCATGGTAAAATCTTTAACACCTACAAATTAAACAAACAAATAGAAAAAGTGTTTTAAAAAGAAAGGCGGAACCGCTTTTGTTAAGCCGGCCCCGCCTTTTTATATCTAAAGAATAAAAAGTCTAAGCTCCGGTTTGCGTTGCGTCAACAAACATTCGGGTCATCAGCTCGCGGTCCAGAAGAAGCATTCCATGTCCTTCGCCATTAATGAGCTGGATATTATCAAGTATTGTCTTAACATTGGCTTCTTCTTCAACCTGTTCATCAATATACCACTGAAGGAAGCTTTTCGTTGCATGATCATTAACCGATATTGCAACATCCATTAATTGATTAATCAATTTGGAAACCAACTGTTCATGTTCCTGTGTTTTCTGAAAGACATCCAAAACACTGTCAAAATCAGTTGGAACTGCTTCGATGGCAGAAAGAATAACACGCCCCCCCCGTTCATTGACATAGTCGAAGAATTTATTAACATGAGTCAATTCTTCCTGAGCCTGAATTTTGGTCCAGTGAGCAAATCCGGCCAGCCCTTTATGCTGCAAATAAGCACACATCGAATAATACAGATAAGAAGAATAAATTTCCGCATTAATCTGCTGGTTGATGGCTGTTTGTAATTTTTCGTTCAGCATAGTAGCATTTTTTAATAATTGCGTTGTATTACAAATATAGCATTATTTTGGGCTATTTCATACACAATACGGTCCAAATACTACGAATTGAAGTCAAGATTAAACTTTTGTTTTAATAGTAGAAGAGCCGGGTTCTTTTGAGCCATTACCTGAAATTTTTCAGAGTCATTATATATTAACGGTTTCTCATCAGACTCGGTTATTTCCGAGTCTATCTCTATTTTGGTATTGTTCAGTTCCCGGGAAAGAAACCCTGACAAGGCTGGTTTGATCTCCCAAAGATTGGACTGTTGCACCGAGTTTTCGAGCGGAATAATAATATGCCAGTGATCTTTAAGTTGGGGTTTCTGGGAGAAGAGACTGTAAATTTGTGGCTCATCGGTATAACGAGCGCTAAACTCTTCCCATTTGGATAGCAACATCTCCTGTGTAAAGGATTCTTCCTTCTCTTCAAAATTATGCGTTATAACAGCCTTTTGTTCGATAGTATTCGACTGCTGAGAAGGGATCTTGCCATTCATATATGACGAAACAGAAGGAGTCTTCTTGCGGCGACCCAACGTTGAACCTTCCGGTTGATGTTCGGTAAAGGTTGATTTTCTGGTAGCACCGGTTTTAGGAGCAGGACTATTGACCGGAGCCGAAGTTTCTTCTACGGCAGCTAATTTAGCAGAGGCAGCTGATTGACTCAGAGCAACTGCTTTCTGGGCATCTGTAGGATTAAAAGGAAGAAGAACAGAATCTTCAATCGGATCTAATTCAGTGCTTTTTTTTTTAAGGTGAGCTGACCGATTTTAATGAGCGTCAGTTCGACGAGCAGGCGTTTATTCTGACTAGCTTTATATTTCAGTTCGCAATCATTCGATAACGCCATCGCATCAATAACAAACTGAGCCTCACAAAGAGAAGCCTGTTGTTTATAACGCTCTTTAATATCGCCACCTACCTCAAGCAGTTGAACCGTTACCTGATCACGGGCGACCAGTAAATCACGAAAATGATTACTCAGTCCGGAAATAAAATGGAAAGCACTAAAGCCATGATTTAATATTTCATCAAAGGTCAACAGCACCCCTGTCAGATCATTTTTCAGAAACATTTCCGTCAGGCGGAAATAATATTCGTAGTCTAATACATTCAGATTGGTAATGACATCTTTATAGGTAATGTCGCGACCGGAAAAGCTCACAATCTGATCAAATATTGAGAGAGCATCACGCATTGCTCCGTCGGCCTTTTGTGCAATGACATTGATGGCTTCCGGTTCGATCTTGATTTGCTCACTTTTAGCCACATGATCAATATATCCGGCAATATCACCGATTTTAATCCGGTTAAAGTCGAATATCTGACAACGGGAAAGAATCGTTGGGATAATCTTGTGTTTTTCAGTCGTTGCAAGAATAAAAATTGCATGACGGGGAGGTTCTTCCAATGTTTTCAGAAAGGCATTGAAAGCCTGTGACGAAAGCATGTGGACCTCATCAATAATATATACGCTGTATTTTCCTACCTGTGGTGGAATACGGACCTGATCAATCAGGGCACGAATATCATCGACCGTATTATTGGAAGCAGCATCTAACTCATGAATGTTATAGGAACGATTGCTATTAAATGCTTCACAAGATTCACAATGGTTACAAGGTTCCGTATCGGGACCCAGATTCTGACAGTTTATGGTTTTTGCAAAGATTCGGGCACAGGTAGTCTTACCAACTCCACGTGGACCACAAAAAAGATAGGCCTGCGCAAGCTGATTATTTTTGATTGCATTTTTTAATGTTGAAGTAATAGAATACTGGCCAACAACCGTTTGAAAGGTATCCGGACGATATTTTCTGGCCGATACTATAAAGTTTTCCATAAACTATTTTTATTCACGCTCCGAGATTCAAAGATAAGTAAATTCCTTATTCTCCATACGACTAGCTCCAACTCTTTTGTTGTAACGCGGACGGATATTCCGGCATAACATTTACAATAAACTGACAAACAAGTAGATGAAATTCACAGAATCAAAAAATAGATTCATGTATTTTTATTGTAACAAACTCGCCAATAACGGTTCCGGACCTAAACAACCGCTGAACAATTTTGTTGTATAATAAAAACAGAAAACGATGAAAGAAGTAATCATGTTTTTATTGGCCTTTTTCCCGATAGGATTCATTCATGGCCAGGGATCGGTGAAGAGTCTTTATGACTTTCAGGTGAGGGATATTGATGGAAATATTTTCGACATGTCTTCTTTAAAAGGGGAAAAAGTAATGATCGTCAATACAGCATCCCGCTGTGGCTATACTCCACAGTATAAGGATTTAGAAGCCTTATACCAAAAATACAAAGACAAGAATTTCGTAATCATTGGGTTCCCGGCTAACAATTTTCTGAATCAGGAACCGGGCTCAAACGCTGAGATTAAACAATTTTGCAGTCTCAATTACAATGTTTCATTCCCGATGATGGAAAAAATATCGGTTAAAGGAAAAGATATGCATCCGCTCTACCAATGGCTCACCCAAAAAGAACAAAACGGGGTTCTTGATGCGCCGGTAAAATGGAATTTTCAGAAATTTCTAATTGACGAAAACGGAAAAATCGTTCGGGAAATAGACACCAAAGTTAATCCGCTGGACAAAAAAATAACAGACTGGATCGAACAATAATCAGGCTACAACAGTCCAATTAACTGAAGAATTACATACTATCAAAGCATTTGTATTTCAATATTTTAGTCTCCAACCGAACATTTTAAAAAAATATTCGTCAATGAAAAAATAAATCTTTAAATTTGTATTCCTTCACATTAATAAGGGGAGAGTTGCGATTTTCTTCTTTCTTATGGCTTGAGGTATCCGCATTCACGCACTCTCCCTTCTTTTTCATTCCACGTATAAACTTTTTGGTGCTATTATCTGTTATAGTGAGAAAAAACATTGCAGATATGAAGCTAATAGATCAACTCAAATGGCGTTATGCCGTCAAAGATTTTGATAGTTCAAAGAAATTATCAGATGAACAAATCAATACACTCCAACAAGCATTACAACTCAGTGTTTCTTCGTTCGGACTACAGCCCTACCGTTTTATAATTGTAAAAGATCCTGCATTAAGGGAAAAACTGGTACCTGCATCTTACGGACAAACCAAGGTGTCGAATGCCGCTCTCTTTATCGTTTTTTGTATTGAGACAAAACTGGATAATTCAGTCATTGAGCGTTATCTGGAAAACCTTAAGAAGGTCAATACACTTTCAGAAGAAGCACTTCACAACTATGCAAGAATGTTACAAAGTGCATTTGCCGAAAAAAGCCAGGTACAGAAAGAAGAATGGTCGGCCCGTCAACTTTATATCTCAATCGGTCACCTTATAACCGTTGCTTCTGCAATGGATATTGACACCTGTGCCATGGAAGGTTTCTATCCTAAGTCCTATTCCGAAATTTTAGGACTGGATGAACTCGGACTCAAAGCATGTGCGGCTGTTGCTCTTGGCTATCGTTCTCCTGACGATCACCATCAGTTCCTGAAAAAAGTCCGTAGGCCTATTGACGACTTATTCATAATCAAGTAATAACTATAAAATCCGAAGTTAAAAACGAATAGAGGGTTTCTGTAAATACAGGAATCCTCTTTTTTGTAAGATGTCAAACACCTTTGAATATGAGTATTGAGCATAGGCATTCAATTTCTATACAGCGAATTCATATCTGAGTCGTTTGTTTTTTTACAGCTTCCGGTTCTTCTTCAGGTTAATAAATCTACCTTTGCGTGTGGAGTCTCCGTTCCGGATAAAAACGGATGAAATTCCTGCAATAATTTCTATTTTAAGAATCAATGAATAAAAAGATATTACTACTAACCGGTCTGATACTTCTGGCATTTCAGTCCTTCTCACAAAATTTAGATGTTCGCATTCTTAATGCAATAAATACCTCTCACGCGCAAAAGGCGGATAAGTTCTTCAAATTTGCCTCTAAATCGAATAATTATATCGTTGTTGGAGTCCCGCTCGGGTTAGGAATCGCCGGACTACTGAATCAGGATGATGCAATGTTTAAGAATGCCTGTTTCATGGTTGAAACAGATGCTATTAATACGGCATTAACTTATGCTTTAAAATATTCCATCAACCGTGAGCGCCCGTATAAAGCCTATCCGTTCATTAACAGCAAACTTAACGAAACGGATCCTTCATTTCCTTCGGGTCACACCTCAATTGCTTTTGCCACGGCAACCTCGTTAAGTATGGCTTACCCAAAATGGTACATCATCGCACCTTCTTTTGCATGGGCCGGAACCGTTGCCTATTCGCGAATGTATCTGGGTGAACATTATCCGAGTGATGTTCTCGGCGGAATGATTGTCGGTGCCGGGAGTGCCTTCCTTTCCACTAAATTAAACCAATGGATTAGTAAACATTACAACAAGAAACATGAACACCAATAAATCAGGAGTTATCAAAAGAATCCAGAGTTTTAAATTTGCTTTCCAGGGAATTTACGATTTGATCAGGACAGAGCCCAACGCTCAAATCCACACTGTTGCAACAATCGCAGCAATCATTGCAGGGTTTGCGTTAAGAATTTCCTCAATTGAATGGTGTCTGGTTATCTTTGCTATTGCCAGCGTCCTTTCTGCCGAAGCTATTAACACGGTGATCGAAAAACTGACAGACCATCTTTTTCCTGAATATCACGAGACAGCCAAATTCGTTAAAGATGTTGCAGCCGGGGCCGTTTTATTCTTTGCGATAGCTGCATTCATCGTGGGTCTTATTATCTTCTTGCCCAAGATCATTGCTCTGCTATGAGAAACGAACAATGATCCGATATTCTGATCGTTATAACGGAACCTCTACCCCTATTTGACGGGAAGCGTTATCCTGATCGGGAGTGTTAAACTCGGCAATCTTATCCAAAACCGGTTTAATACGAGTTGCTTTGATATGCGGATAGATTGACGCAATTCCCATACAATACTTACTAACGGCCGTTTCTGCAATATTAAGTTCCGTGAGTGCTTTCATTATCGGAGTTGACAGAGAAGAACTTTCCTGCTTCACTTCAAGAATTGCAAAAGGAGGTAAGATTATCACCCGATCATTCCCGTCCGAAAAGCGAAGATCAATATCAATCGTTACCCGTTCTTTGTTTCCACCCAGAGTTATTCGTTTAAAAGAGTTCAATATTTTAAACTCAAGAATATCGGCCCGATACGGAGAATGTCTAAGCAGAAACCGACTTTCCCGATCGGACATTTGTCGGGAATTCCAATGATTTCGGACAATCCGTGATTTAACCGTCCGATTCTGAATATTTTTAAACTTCACTTCAAGAAAAGCATCACCCGATTCCTTATAGATCCGTTCCCTTATTTTATAGCGGTTCGCTTTCCCATCCTGATGATCAAAATACATTGAAAAATGAGACGTATCAAAATAACGGGTTTGATAATCAAGAATCCGTTTCCCGTTAATTTCAAGCACTTTATAATCGGGTACGATGCGGCGTAGAACTTCAGCCAGCTCAGTGATCGAACATATAAATTTTGTATCAATACGATCCATTAACCGGACTGCACTCATAGCATCCAGAGACATCGGATTAATCTGTTGGCAAATATCATTAATAAGGTTCATCTTTCTTTTTCGGTTGTATTAAAAATCAATTTTTCTGACCCGAATAACGCAATGAATAGGCAAGTTATTTATAAAAAGGCAAACAACTGCGTTTTGTTTACCTGAAAACCACTTTTTTAAAGAAGAATTGAGAAACAGTCCATCCCCATTACAATCGCTCGCTACTGATACGAACATAAATCCCAATAAAGAATATAAAGTCCATCCATTTTCCATTAAAATTATCTATTCAACAATATGTAAGTAAAATTTTTCTATCAATGCCAAATACTTATTAATTTTTTTAATTTTACATTGTGTCTGTATTTAAGTTTTGGATGACACGAAAAAAATAAACCAAGCATTCTGTATTCCAAAATACATAACCTTAAAAACCATCATTTAATGGCACAAAACAAAAATGATCGTCGCAGCTTTTTGAAAAAACTTGCAGTAGCAGGCGGAACTGTTGCAGCCGCAGCCAACATGCCGGCATTGGGTTCCACCCTCCCATCAGGGTCCTCTCCAAGACCGGAACCTCATCCCTCGAACGAGAGCCGGTTAATTGTTCCTAAGTCAAACGGATTGAGAATTACGGGAACTTTCCTCGATGAGATATCGCACGATATTCCTCATCAAAACTGGGGAGAAAAAGAATGGGACCGCGATTTTGCATACATGAAAGCAATCGGTATTGATACCGTGATTATGATCCGTTCCGGTTATCGAAAATTCATCACCTACCCTTCTGCATATCTGATGAAAAAACACTCCTGTTATCAGCCTTCCGTAGATTTACTAGATATGTATTTACGTCTGGCAGACAAACATGGAATGAAATTCTATTTCGGACTCTATGATTCTGGATATTATTGGGATACGGGCGACATGCGCTTTGAGATCGAAGATAACCTGCATGTGATTGATGAAGTGTGGAAAAATTACGGAGAGAAACATAAAAGCTTTCAGGGTTGGTATATCAGCACCGAAATCAGTCGGAAAACCAAAGGAGATATCGAAACATTCCATAAGATGGGGCAAGCATGTAAAGATGCTTCGGGCGGATTACCGACCTTCATTTCACCATGGATCGACGGGAAAAAAGCGGTTATGGGAATGGATAAAGGAACGCTGACCAAAAACGATGCAATCTCGGTTCAGGAACATGAAAAAGAGTGGGATGAGATTTTCTCTGGTATTCATGATGTTGTTGATGCGGTAGCTTTCCAGGACGGTCATATTGATTACGACGAGTTGGATGCCTTTTTCGAAGTAAACAAGCGACTTGCTAATAAATATGGAATGAAATGCTGGACCAATGCCGAAACGTTTGATCGCGATATGCCTATCGATTTCTTCCCAATCAAATTCGACAAACTCCGGTTAAAACTCGAAGCAGCCAAACGTGCAGGATACGATAAAGCGATCACTTTCGAATTCTCCCATTTCTTAAGTCCGCAATCAGCCTATCTTCAGGCTGGTCATTTATACGATCGGTATAAAGAATATTTCAACATATAAAAAACGATCTACTCGGTCACTGAAATTCTTCAGTTCAGAAAAATAAAATAAAAAAGATTCAGGGTATTGCATTCAGTTGCTATACCCTGATTTTTTTCCAAAGGGGGGGGAATATATTATCTTTAAAAAGGAGACTCTTCCTTGTTTCGGCTTGTTCAACCCTTCAATTCCTGACAGGCTAAGAATCACACTAAAAATGACTCGCCCGATTTCGATTTATTCCACCCTGGCAGTAAAGCTCTAAAAGGAAGTTCTGAGAGGCATCTGGTTTATTAAACATAGAACCATGTCTAGTTTTGTGTGTTTGTTCTGTTTCATATAGACAGGCATCTGGTTTATTGAACATGGAACCGGACTTAATTTCTTATTTAGAATTAACTACGGAGTCGACCTTGCATTGTATGCAAAAGCAAGATATCGAAATTCATGAAACAATTTTTGATAAGAAGCTGTTATAGTAAACGGTTAATATAGCCTGAGTATTTAATAAAAGTCGCACCGTATCATCCCCAAAGAGAGAAAGTCCTGCTCGATTATAATGGGTTCTCTTTCGATTGTATCAAGTGAAAATTGTACACCAACAGTAAAAAACGAGTACTTATGAGCACTAGTGTTTATTCGACAGACAAATCAGGCAATAAAGATAAGGCAATCTTTATTATTGAAAATGGGAAAATCTATTCAGTAAATAAAGAAGGCGATAAAGATCTGCCTATTCTTATCACTGAAAATGGGAAAGTTTATTCGGCAGATAAGTTGGGCAATAAAGACAAGGCAATTTTCTTAATCGAAAATGGGAAAGTCCATTCGGCAGACTCCGAACGCAAAGATAAAACGATCCTTATTGCTGATTGTGACAAAATCTACTCTGCCGATAAATGGGGAAATGCAGAGAATCCTATTTTTATTGTCGAAAAAGGGAAAATCTATTTAGCCGACAAACAAGGAAATAAGAGTCAGTCGATTCGTATTATTGAGGGAGGTTATAGTTTATCGGAATTAATCGCCATCCTGAGTAAAACAGGAGTTTGGGACTAAAATGATTAGGTTGGCTTCCGGAGAACGGGACTGGGAAACAAATACAATGCATAGTAGGCAGAAACAGCTACTTCCTTTTTAAGTCCGATCGCTAAAGGTTTTTTATATTTTTTATGTTATATCTATTGAGTATTTTATACCTTTAGTTATTGTTTTATTCATACGACTTATCTTGAAACTTATGGAAAAGATAAAAACGATTTACCAAAAGATTGATTCCGCATCAATCGCTAAAATTGATATTTCTTCCGGTGAAATAAAAACTCCGGAAGTAAACTCTTTTCTCAAAGAAGGATGGGAACTAAAAACCTCTTTTCCTCTCGCTGATTCCATTATCGTTTATGTTTTAGTGAAAGATTCCTCTTTTGAATCAGAGCTATAAGATTTGACAATAGCTTCAGATTTTGAATTAGAGCTGTAAGATTTGACAGTAGCTTCAGATTTTAAATCAGAGCCATAAGATTTAATAGGGATGCAACCTTGACGATTCAGACTGAAGCGAGATGCCCTAAAATTCTAATGTATCATTGTAAGATAATATTTCTGTTGCTTTTTAATTCCAATCCTGTTTCTATTTTGAATTTTTGAATCACAATCATGCATGCAGGGTAAGTATACGGTCTTTGTCGGTTACAGACGTATGCCTCAATCTTGTTATATTGAGTAATATCGTAATTCGCTTTGAAAATATTATAAGTGGTTATTAGCTGCTTACTTCCTTTAGATAGCCAACCGTTACGATGTCGATCTTTTAATTCAACAAAGATCAACTTATTATTATAATACAACATTCCATCACATCGGCTTTCAACCTTACCATCTGGTCTCCTGATTTCAACACAATTGTCTATTGCATAAAAATCAACAGCATACTCATTACTGTTTACAACTTCGGCAATCCATTTATTTTCATCATTTTCATCGATGTATGCCGGCCGCGTTAAAGGAGTTCTGGATGTCGTATCATCACATAATCCAAAGATCGTTTTATTCGATGAGTTTTTATACGATGGCAAGAAAAATTCTATTGGCATAGAGCTTCAATGTTTAAAAGGTTCTCTTTGATTTTTTATGTTACCCGTGGTAAGCATTTTAGTTTATTTTATACCTTTATTGTTTGATAGATTCATGATAACGTTGAAGTGTTATTCTTGGATCATGCATTACAAATATACAACACAAAGTTGTGTTTTGCAATACAAATTACAATATTTTATTGTATTTATTTAAAAATAGTATCTATGTCTGATTGGCAACGTCTTGAAAGTGTTATTAAGTGGAGCGGGTTATCGGCAAATGCTTTTTCCTTAGTTATTGGGTTAAAAAGAGCAGAAAACATTTACCAAATAAAAAAAGGTAATCATGGAATAAGTAAAGAGTTAGCTGATCGAATTACAACAAAATATTGCAAAGTAAACATTGGTTGGCTACTAACTGGAGAAGGCCAAATGCTCCTACCCGAGAAAGGAGACAATGTTTTGTTAAACGATAATTCTTCAGACAAGAGAATAAAATATTTTCCAGATATCGACGCATCAGCTACACCAGTAGAAATGTTTGACTCGGGAAATAAAAGCACCCACAGAGACATCATTATTCCGGGATTCGATGATTGTGAGTTTGCGTTAAATGTATGGGGCAACAGTATGTTCCCAGTCCTTAATTCCGGGGAAATAATATTAATGAGAGAATGGAAAGAGTCCTTTATCGAATTTGGTCTTATCTATCTCATCGTAACAAAAATGAATCACAGGATGATTAAGTATTTACAACCCGGATCTTCAGATGAGACACTATCTTGTGTTTCGGCTAACGAGTTTTATAAACCCATTGAGGTTAAAAAGACTGACATTATTAAACTTTACCTTGTTAAAGGACAGATTTCAAGGAATACGATATAAACGATATCTAAACATAAGCCTAACGACCTTGTTTCTCCTGCTTATTAAAGAAGATTTTCATTGTAAAAACATCAATAAATGAGAATATCCAATGATCCTTTCATCAAGGCAGAAGACGAACTATTAAGCGATGTTGACGAAGGCACTCTCACTTTCAATTAAAATATTTCCATTGTTGACCTTCCCCTTCAAAATTTTCTGTTTTTAATCGTGCCTGATTAACGAACGCCTATTACACCTTGTCTGTATAAAGCACCAATAAGTGGTTCTACCCGATGGATTAATGATTCCCCGCTAATTCAACTTTCAGCACAGTATAAGCAAAACGATCGTTTTTGGTTTACTTTCTTTCACGAAGCCGGACATATTTTACTCCATGGGAAAAAATACATCAGTCTTGAAAGTATTAGTTACTCCAATATCGAAACAGATAAGGAAACAGAAGCCGATAAATATGCAGAAGATTGGACTTTCTCAACAGAATAGGAACAAGAAGTGTTATCGGCGGAACATCTAAATGAAGAAAGCATTATTACCTTTGCCCAAAAATTCAACACTCATCCCGCACTGATTATCGGACGATTTCATCACAAAAGATCATTACCCTATAGCATCGGAAGACAATTCATTATTCCGATAGATCTAGAATCAATGTAAGAATTTGAGGGGAAAAATAGAAGACCAGTGAATATAAAAGATGGTCACACCTTGTTGCTTCCCGAAGGGATGCTGTATTATTTTGAGATAGAGAAAGTGAATGAATATAGAATCACGGTTGACGTTTCAGCCAGATAGCCATAAAACGATCATAAATCATATAACCAGCCGGGGCTTTATAAACAATCTCCTTATCAATAAGCCTCTTTATTGCCATATTTACACTGCTCGCCGCCTTAAGTAAATATTTATGAATAAATTGTCCAGAGTTAATCTCCTTTACAATCTCCTCTTTCGCTATTGCTTTCATTAGTTTGATATCGACACCCGAACTGGCGCTCAAAAGAAGCTGATACCCATATACCCCTTCATCGACTAATTCCTGCACCGCCCTATATATTATAGTCTTATCGGAGATATCTTCATTATATCCGTACAACCGGTTCAGTAAGACTTGCATATACCAGGTATGACCATCAAACCTGTCATACATTGCATCAAAAGCTTCACGGTTAAAATGAAATCCTTTCGCCTCGAAGAAAGTATTCACAAAGAGATAATAAGCCCCCCGATCTATCGCTCCCAGGGTGACTATCTGGGTGCTTTGATAAAACGGCCGCTTAACCGACAGGAACATTTCCTGCATGATATGCTGTTTACTCCCTGCAAAAATAAAACGAGCATTCGGCACAAACTGAATATACGACCGCAATAAAGCCTCAATTCCTTTTTCAGGATACGCTGCAATCTGCTGAAACTCATCAATAGCTATCACACATCGCCGTTTACTGGCAACAATATAGTCAAACAACTCCTTTAGGGTGGCTTCTTCCTTATCGGGCATTATATCAACACTGATTTGTGCCTGTCCTGTCAGTTCATCAAATCTTATAACAGGGCGACAACTTTTAAAGAATAGACCCAGCTTGTTAATTATTTTTTGAGTATTAGTATCCAGCACTCCTAATACGGAAGAGGCAAAAAGCTGCACAAACTCGCCCAAATTCTGAGTAGAGAATATATCCAGGTAGATGGGAACAGACTGTTTTTCCCGTTCAATATAATAAAACACATTTTTTATCAACCCTGTCTTTCCCATTCGCCGGGGCGCAATAAGTGTCAGATTACGTTCATTCTGCAGGGCATTCATTATTGTGTCCGTTTCTTTTTCCCGGTCACAGAAGTATTCAGGACTCTGATAACCTGCTATTATAAAAGGATTATTCCGCTTCATACCAATCTGTTTTTATTACGCATACGACGTTACATGAATTACGTAACGCAAATTACGCAATAAGTTCAGTATTCACAATCTTCAATCTGGAATTTCTTACATGTATTCGCAACTGGCTTCTTTCAGCTACGCTAAAGTGTTTCATTAAATTACAAATAATTTTAAATCGAAATTTTTGAGTCCTTGCCTACCGGAATAAGGCTAAAGATCATACTTGCCATGTTTCATGTATTTTTAGTACAATATTTGGTACAGGTAATTTACTAAAATAAGGTCAAAACCAATGATATTTTATGGCGATTTTAATAAAAAAAGGTGTCAGAAAAAACCTAACACCTTGATAATCAATGAGCGGAAAACGAGATTCGAACTCGCGACCCTCAGCTTGGGAAGCCAGAGTCCACCTTTTTATATAGTCCACAAAACATTCACTACAAGAAAGTTAAGACACATTAGAATAAGCCTTTAAATTTTCGTACAACATTTCGTAGAACAATTCAATTTTTGCCATTGTTCCACAGGCCTTTTTCTCACTTACGAAAGGTAATTATTTTCTTAATTCCAACGCTAAAAAACGACTTGGAAAAATTTGTCTGGTATTGGAGCGAATAAATGTTATTCGATTTAGTAATAACTCCGACTTCAACTCCCGGAATGAAAGTATCTCTGTTCCCTCCTATTTCCAACCCACCGTACAACATGGCCCGCTTAACTTCAATTTCGTTTTGGACTGTTACTACTTTAGGAATATACTTAGTAACCTCAATCGTTTTGACTCTTTCCCTGGGCCTGTATTGAATCACCCTGTTGCGAAGCTTTCCCTCAATAGTATCATTAATAATTAAGTTGATCGTGTCATTTATTAAGCTATCAGAATAAAACGCAATATTTCCCCTATTATAGGCAGGATAAGGGATTGAGTGATCTTTAAAAACAATTTTATCAAGGTAGACAATTGAATCTTTCGTAACTGTATCAATTCTTGCCGAAACATTCTTCATCGAATCCAGCTCGCTTTTGTTGATCAATACTTTTCCAACCGAAATACTCTCTTTCTTAAAATTAAGCAAAAAAATAATATATATAAGCGCGGTTATTAACAAGCCAACGACAATGCATTGTATCGCTTTTTTCATGATTAAAACCCTCCATTATTTACCACAATCATCCATCCCCCATTTGTTTTTACAAACTCAGCTGCCTGCCCCTGCCCTTTTAATGACACCCATCGTTCAGTCGCTCCATAATAATTTATCGTGTCTCCTGATTGAGCTCTAACCTGAATTGTTCCCCCGACTCGTAATTTCAATACATATACAATTGCACCGGTCGGCACAGAAGACAAATACGGCAAATAGTAAGTCGAATTATAATTGTTACTTACAATATGCATAGAAACATTGGAGTTGAAGGTTCCTGAAGTACTATCTCCGTATTCTTGCGTATTCAATTCTCTTCTGAACCCTCTTGCCATCATCAGGTTACCAAAACAACTTATTGCATTATGGTAATCCATACGACTCCCGTCATCAAAAAAGGCTCCTCCACACGTCGGAGCATTTCCATCATTGGAAGCAACACCTGTAACTCCCGACACCAAATTATAATCCTCCTTTTCTACCGGGCTACCAGAACTTCTATACCGAGCACCTTTAAAAGCACCACCTATAACAGCATACGGGAACATTCCATTGAGATTCTGTACACCCAATCCCTGCCCAGTTCCAAAGATTCCTGCTGCGGTCAAATTCAATGCATAGCTACCCGTCTTTATCTTGATTCCCGCCATACTATTACCCTGAGCATCATTAGCGGCAGACTCATCAATTTGTAAAATCAAACTGTTATTCGAATCATATACAAGAATGTTATTCGAGTCTCCATTTATTACAACCCGTCTTCCATTTGTTGCTGTTTGCAAGTTTCGAACTCCAAGGTTATCGATATAGGCAAGAGTCGCGAACAACAATTCAGTTGCAACACTCTCGAACTGGGATCCAAACGAATTCCATTTTGAAGTATTGTCCGGTGCTACATTTGAGAAAGTGCCAGCATCAACCCTTGCGGCATAATAAGAACTTCCATATTTCACTATGTCGATTCTGGTTGATGTTCCGTAATAGGTTTTACCGGAATCATATACTCCACGAAAAACAGGAGAAGGACCAAGCGGGCCTTGTGAACCTGTTGCACCTTGGGGACCCTGAGGTCCAGTATTTCCCTGGGGACCTTGTGCTCCGGTCGCACCAGTATAACCCTGTGGACCTTGTGAACCTGTGGCTCCGGTAGGTCCTTGCGCCCCAGTTGAGCCGGTTGCACCTGTCGGTCCTTGAACTCCCGTCAATCTCGTTGGTGTTGACCATGTAGAAACAAGCTGACCGGAAGAGTTTTTAAGTGCCGTTGTTATCCATTCATACTCCAATGTTCCCAATGAAGGATGTGTCGTTGTCCAACCGGAAGGATTTGGATCGGAACCACTAACCGAAGGTGCAGATGTCGGACTTCCATTCTTGGCATATCGATGCTCATAATAGTTGCCTGTTGCACCAGTTGGCCCTTGCGGTCCCGTTGATCCGGTCGAACCTGTATCTCCTTTTGGCCCCTGTGAACCAGTTGCGCCTTGGGGACCCGTCGCACCCTGAGATCCCACAGCCCC
The DNA here is from genome assembly GCA_963692465.1 of Prolixibacteraceae bacterium. Lineage (GTDB taxonomy): Bacteria > Bacteroidota > Bacteroidia > Bacteroidales > Prolixibacteraceae > JAUZOB01. Next base: position 3,180,856 of record OY829943.1, on the reverse strand, counting down.
ATTCAGAACAATAGAACTACCCGAAACAAAAACATCTATTGAAACATTCTTCGTTGAATCAAGTTGTTCATATCCCTGTCCGACCTTTATTCCGGGCATCCCAATCATATAACTCGAAGTTCTATTCTGATTAACTATACCAGAAGAATTTCCCCCAATATTTATAAATGCAGTACGAAGTTCATCGTTTATACTAATAGCATCGAACGAAGCTATTATAATAATACAATTGGAAAGGCCATTGAGATACTGTGCCATGGCATGCATCTCATCAGAAGAAACATTCTTATAATTCATTCCGCCATAAGTATCATACGTTTTCTGATCTATCTTATTCAATGAACTATCAAGAACAACTATATTATGGCCACGACTAAAGCTTCCACTATACAATTCAACTTTGTTTCCATTTTTGTACAAGGAAATATCCGTATCAGATCCACTGTTCAGATTTGTAGCTTTAACATGTATATACGGAACATCATTCCCCTGGATCTTAGCCCAAGAGTACGAAGAAGGAGTATTGCTGTCTGCTTGAGTAAAATCGGTATACGTACCGATATAAATCTTCCCAGAAGGATCCTGACTAAACCCGTTGCCTGCTGCATCATCAGCATAAGCAATATGCAGATAAGGAGTTTGTCCGTTTGCTCCTGCTGCTCCCGGAATACCCTGATCACCCTTTGCTCCCTGTGCTCCTTTAATCAGAGACCATTTGTATTTCGTTATGTCAGTGCTATCCGTTGCCGTATGATCGGAATAAATACCGATATATGTCTTTCCTGAAGGATCCTGACTAAACCCATTACCACTTGCATCATCAGCATAGGCAATATGAGTATAAGATGGTTGCCCGTCAGCTCCGACCGGACCCTGAATTCCCTGATCTCCTTTAGGACCTTGAGTTCCCTGAAGTCCTTGTGGTCCTGTATCACCTTTCGGTCCCTGCGATCCGGTTGCACCCTGAGAGCCCTGAGCTCCTGCATCTCCTTTAGCCGCTACTAATCCCCAATACGTAGTATCCGTAGGAATAAATGATCCGGAAACGCTATTAATGTACTTGTATGTAGAACCGTTATAAGTCACAGTATCGCCCTGATAATAGGCATTCGAAGCATCATAAGCACCACGATAAACTCCTATCGGTTGAGAGATCCCAGATTGAGACTGCACCAATGCCCCTTTTAACACCAACGCCCCTTCCTTCTCATTATTAAAATCAAGAGCTGTTTTATCATCACCAATTCTGAACTTACCATGAGTCAGATCCCAGAAACACTTACCGAGGATATCTCTGAAAACACCTCCATAGATCGTATTCCCAATTATACTTGTCTGTCCGTATGTTCCCCGAAAATCACGAAGTCCGTCAACCGGAGCAAACAAAATCCCGACATTCAGAAAATAATATCCCTCCTGATCTGCATTCGTTTTTGAATCATTCAAAAGCAAGAGGACATTCTGAGTCGTCTTACTGCATTTAGCATACAAGTAATAAGTCTTTGTGTCGGCTGGCTCAATGGTCGTTTCCGGTACATTCCAGTCAGCAGAAACAGAATTTTGAAGTTCGTTATGATGCAGGATCCCAGCAGAGATATAAAGCTTGTCCGCCCCGTTATAATTGGCAATAATCTTTGAATTAAGTTCAAAGTTCTGGCTTTTTGCTCCGACCGAAAGCATAAGCGACTCAATGCTCCCCGGCTTTATATTAGTCGAATCAAAATATCCATCCGGATCATATACAGAATCTTTCAAGTCTTTCATCCGGAGGTTAGCAACCCGCATATTTTCGTAATTCTGCTTATCAACAGACAAGATTTGCTGCCTGTTATTTACCGATTGGGCAATAATCCGTTCCTGAACCGTGTAAGTAACAGAATCTCCGATTGTCGCTGTAAGGCTGTTCGGTTCCAAGACAGGGTATGAGATCTCAGTTAACCTCAGTCGTTCTTTTACTCCCAGACTATCATCCTGAATCATCACAGAATCCCCGGCTTTGAACGTAATCCCATTTGCTTTTAAGAACCGCGGATTGATATCCACTTTATAGGTTACATTAGGCACACTGTTCTTAGCCATGTATTCGACTGCTTTGGTCCGCAAACTTGCTTCTGCGGCATCAATATAGCTTTGCGGCATTGAGATATTGACCAGTGTGTATTTGTCCCCGATCTTAGGTTTTATTGCATCTGTAGGATAAGCGGTCCCGTCTTTCTCTGTGTAAACATTGAACTTGATTGTCTTGGTGTCGTTATCGAAACTATGAATATCGAACTGGTATCCGGAAAGATCTCCTGACTTAAAAATGATCTGGGCTGTTTCCCCCGAAACGAGGCATTTATTCAAATCAAAATCAATCGAGGTATCGGTAATACTTAATTTATCAGCTGTCGCTATGACAGATCCGGTCCGTTGCGGATAGATCGTTTCATCTTTAAAGATTCCTTCTATAACACCATACAGATCCGTATTCTTTTCAAGGTACTTATCTACAATAGTCAATCTGCTTGCCCGATACCCCGAAGGGATATTCTTATCTCCTCCGAACGCAAAAAGCCTGGTAACTATATTCTGGTTATCGACATTGCTTCTTTCCAATGAATATAAACCATTTCCACGACCATACTGTAACGTTACATTCTGAGGAGTTCCGACCGTCTTTTTCAACTGGATATCCCGACCATTGAGAATATATTCAAAGCCAAATCCTTCTGCTATTTTTGTCAAGGCTGTACGGCAGCTGTCATCCGAAAAGTCAAGCTGAATCTCATCAGCAGTATCAGCCGTCCCGGTCCATCCGGATGAAATCGAATTGATGTTATCCAATAGCTTATTAAGAAAAGCCTGGGGATTTCCCAAATAAGTAAATTCCGAATCCCCGTTATCAAGATACAGCTTGTTGTACAGGAGATAGACCTCACCCTCAAAATCAATCGTATAAAGGAAAGTTTGATTATTAATCTTCTGTACCGGCATCAACTGGTTGATGTAATACTTTTCATTATTGAATTCAATGTAATCCCCTATCTGGATAGCAAGGACACTATTCGAATAAAACTCAGCCGATATCTTATTTTCTCCAAGCAGCTTACCGGAAAACGTTGTCTTTTCGTCAATCTCAACTGAAGCTATTACTTTACCGTTTCTTTTAATATCCATCTTATTTTCCCTATTTTGATTCAACCTCCGATACGACCATCAGGCTTATCGAAAAGTCGGCAGCGACTATATTCTCGTTAATGATCACGTTTGTAACTTTAAATCCATCCTTTGCAAACACGGTTTTACTCATGTTATCATTTAGCAGGACCAGTGTCCGCAAACCCGGAGAAGAGAAAACGGCATACAGCGATTTAATCTTTGTAATGAAGTCCGGCAAGGAAGTTCCAACCACAAAACCACTGAACGTAATCCCATTAGCAGTTCGTTTTGTGATCTGAAATCCTTCTTTGCTGTATGAAGTGTAATTCTGTTTTTTGAGCTCCGGGATATTAATCCGGTTCTGAACATCTGAAGTGTATAAGCCTAACGATTGAAAGGGAATCCCGTCTACCAGATAAACTCCGGTTCCTGTTTTCGGGATTGCTCCGGAAAGATCAACTACCGGTTCACGCATCTTTATTGTCAGCGATGCAACATTTTTGTACATTTCAAAAGTTGCCCCGTTCACATACACGTTAAAGGATCCATAGCGGGTTTCAAGAAGAACCAATCCTGTAAATGAGTTAATAAACGCCTTGAATTTATTAGCCTGAAGAATTAGATCTTTCTTACTACCTGAAACCATAATCCCGGAGAATTCAAGATCTCTCCCGGAAAAACGGAAATCATCTGCATCAACAAAAGGCTCAACACCATCTTCATCATCCCATTCGTAGTAACACGTTCCTAATCTTGCAGGAAGATCAAAACATCCGGACAATGAGATATTAGATCCAGACACACGACCCGGACTAATCCCATACGTTGATAAATCTGTACTATTTAGTTTGTATATGCTCATAGTTTTATCCCCATGTCTCTTGCTGATTGTGATGGTTTGGTATTTTTTGAAATGTTTTGAAGCTCTGTTATTGCCTTATCAAGTCGATTAACCGTATCTTCTGTGGCAACAGCTGCCCGAGCGGTATTAGCCTCAATCATCACCAAATGATTAGCAGCATTCAGATTGGCATCAAGTTGCTGTTTGGAATAATCTCTTATTGATCGGAAGGTCCCTTCCAGTTTTCCGGCTGTTTCTTCAGTCATTTCCTGTTTAATAGCCCCCTGCATAGAAGTATCAGTCGAGGTATCGGTACTGCTAAAATCAAATCCGGATGCTTTTGCGGCATCTTCAGATGATTTCATTGCTTCTTTCCATTTAGCGATTAACTCCGGAGCGGCTGTCAATAACTTTGCAACATCATCAGTCACGGACTGATCACCATTTTCTCCAAATGATGCCTCCATGTCATTCTGTAGTTGTTTGAATTGCTTTGAAAACACAGCATTAAAAACAGTCTGGTCTATAATATCTTTAATTCCTTTGCTTACACTTGCTTTGAAGGCAGCAAACGAGTCTGTTCCTGCATCCCAGGCGGAAACCAAGGAATCCTTCAGGTTAGATGAAATAGATCCGGCAAGGCTATTTATTGCGCTGCCGATCGCATCTTCGTTTGTTTTGATCTGTTCCTGATAAGCGATTAATTGATTTAAAGCGTCTTTTGTTGCAGCTGGAATTCCATCCAGATTTAAAAGCGTCTTGGCCAGTTCATCGTTGAACTCCCCATTATCCTTTATTAGATCATGGTACTTCTCATATAAACTTCCGTAAACATTCTTCGAACCAGTGGTAATACCTAAAAACTTTTTCTTTGCAACCCCTATTTTAATCTCCAGGTCCGATAGAAATTCTTTAAGAGATTTGTCTTTTAAAGTATCGTTATATTTCTTCTGAGAATCAATGAGTGCCTCTGTTGCATTGACTGCGGCCTTCGCATTGTCGGTAATAAAAACGCTTGAATTGGAATTCATTTGCAGCCGAATCTGCTCATTCAGGACTGCGTTGTATTCAAGTTGCAAATTGATGAGCTCACTCGTCCATTTTTCCTGATCTTCCTTGTATTTTTTCGATCCGGCTGTGAGTGTCGTATATATGTTAGCAACACCTTTTAATGTATTTGTTACTCCCTCGACAATATCTCCGGATGCCAGTTGTGCAACACCCGTTCCTACTTCTGTAGCTCCTGCTGCCAGTTGAGTTAATGTTTTTACATCAGTACTTATTTCGCTGCCGAAAATCTGACTTAAACTATCACTCCAATCATTAACAATCGCAATGCTTTTTGTAACAGAGCTGTCAAACGTCGTCAGTGCATTTGACAAATCATCCTTATTTCCAGATTTAAGAGAAGCAACCACGCTCTTAAAACTTGCACCAAGTGTTGCAAAAGGGTTCTTGTCCTCTGTGGCTTTGTTTAATTCTACGTACTTAGCCTGTAATTTGGTGAATTCATCGACCGTTAAGGATACTTGTTTCTTAACTTCTTTCCCCTCTTTGTCGATAGTCGGAATATCAACAATCATAAATGTTTGACCATTGACCTTAGTGCTTTTTGCTGAATTGACAATATCTCCGGTTTCGGCTGCGAGCTTCTTGATCGTCTGATATCCGTATTTTTCAATGTCTCCGAATGCTTTCCTGTAATAGTCGGACAATTCGAGTGCAGAGTCATTATCAGCTTTTGCAAGTTCTTTCTTGCGCTGTTCGTTTATATTGTCGATGAATGACTGAGACTGACCTAAGTCCTCTGCCTGTTTTACCCAATCATCGTATTTGCTATTAATAGCACGCTTCTCTCGTTCCAGATCGGAGATGAACTTCTCTGTTATTCCATCATTTATAGCCTTGATCTTATCGGCAGCATCAGAGTCTATTTTTTCAATTTTGTCATTCTCCGCTTTCTTTGCGTTAGCGCGCTGATCAGATAAACTCTGTGCTATATTATTTCCATCTTTATCCGTAAGATCAGTCGGTATGGTCGTGATATAGTTCTTGTTTTTAGATCCGTTTTTATTTAACGGCTTTATACCTTTACTATCGTTCAGAGCCTTAAGAATACCGTTTTCCTGTTCCTGAATCTGGTTAAGTTCGTTTTGATAAGCAACCTCTACTTCTGCCTTCTGTTTCACTACTCCATCGCTGATAATAGCCAGTTTAGAGTCCTCCAACTTCTGATTTAATTCGAGCTCTTTCTTCGCAAGTTCTTCTTTGCCTTTTAATTTATCCGCCGCTGCCTTATGCTCTTCCTGCTGTTCCCTTTTTTCAGCAGCTTGCCGTTTCTTTAAGTCCCGATTTCTTTTGCTGTCTTCCTTCTTCGTATCTACACCGGTGAGGGTTTTGAGTTTTTTGGTTAAATCTTCTACATTCTTTACTTGTCCGGCAATGGCTTCATCAGTTGCAAAAGATCCGGGACTTCTCATTTTTTGAAGTTCTTTCTGTGCAGCAATAATTTCAGCTTTGATCTCCTTTTTCCGCTCGGAAACATTCTTTTTTACTTCAGAAGTAACTTTACCAGACAAAAACATAGAGTATTTAGCTTCTTCATTATCCAGTGATTTCTTCTCTACGTCAATAGCTTTGATCCAAGCTCTTGCGTCTTCTATTTGCTTTTGATAATTGGCCCTTGTGGGATCAACAACGTTTGCATTAACTCCGTACGACGTAACGACAGGAATACTTTGAGCGTTTGTTTTGTCATATCGATTGAGATGATATTTTGCATTGTTTAATGATATATAAGCATAATACTCATCTTTTATAATCTTCTTTTTTTCTTCCTGCGTGGCTTCAAGAAATATTCTGGCTTTCAATTGTTTGTTATAGTTGGCAAGCAATTGAGCTCCTTTTGAGGTTTTTATATTTTCGAGGTCCAAACTATTAAGATAACCTCCACTTATTTCTTTGAGCTGGTTTATTGCTTTAATCCGTTCCTCTTTTGAAGCTTTATCATTTCTTGCAGTGTCGACTAACGCTTCCGTCTTTGCCTTTTCATCTTCCAGCTGGTCTGAATATTTTTTCTGAGTTTCAATATGATTTTTGAGTACTTTATCTGCCTCTGTTGTTCTATTCCAAAAGATGTATAGAGTAGAGACCAAAATGCCCAAAGCAGCCGCAACTACTATGTATGGGTTTTTAATCAATGTTTTATTTAAAAGAGATGCTGCCGCATTACTTGATTTTGTAGCAAGAGCATGTGCTGTTTCTGCAAGTGTCATTGTTCTTGTAACTTCAACCGCCTTTACCCCTGCCTGGGTATATTGCATTACGGTTTCTGTTATAGTCCTAAAATCTTTGATTTTATTCGCAACTGCAACTGCCATTAATGCTGCCTTATACACTCCATATACAGCAATCATTTCTTCCAGTACTTTTAATAGTATTTCGTAATGAGATACCAGAGTTGAAAGTCCGGCGATAACATCATTAATAGGCCCTTCATGTGATTTACCCAGATCGTTTAGCATCCGGTCAAATGCATCGTGCAAGTTGGAGATCTGCCCTGTAATGGTTTTTGACTGCTCAACCATCATATTGTAGAACATACCGCCGGAGTTCGTCAGATTATTGATTACCTGTTGAACTTCAGGAAATCCGACTCTCCCCGTCTCAATCAATTTAGAGACCTGGCTATCTGCCACTCCCATCTGCTTTGCCAACTCATGCACCATCGGAACTCCGGCCTCTGTAAATTGCCGTAGGTCGTCACCCATCAGTTTTCCTTTTGCCTTCACCTGCCCATAGGCAAGAATCAAACGATCAATCGGGACTGACAGCCCTGCCGACACATTTCCCAGCCGAGTAAGTGTGTCTATTACTTCATCAGCCGGAACCTGATATGCCAATAACTGTTTCGCTCCTGCCCCAACTTGTTCCAATGTAAATGGAGTCGTAGCGGCTAATTGAACGACCTCTGACATCAAAGAATCTGCCTTTTCTTTGCTTTGCAGCATTGTATTAAAAGCAACCTCCATCTGTTGAAATTCACCTCGGACCGTTGCTATCTTCATAGCAAATTGAGAGACGTAGTTAATAGTAAAGAAACCAGCAACAGCCGTTGTTAATCGCTTAAATGTGGAATTTAACTGATTGGCTTGGGTTTGCGCTTCAGTGGCCATTTCTCGAATTGACTGGCCGGAACTGGACATCTCTTTCTTGATCTTATCTGAGATACTGGGAACTTTATCAGCCATCTTACCTAATGCGTTCCCCGCTTTTTCAGCCATATCTTCGACTCTTAATCCGGATTTCTCCACATTCTGAGCCATTTCAGCCATATCTGCTTTTACTTCTGCATTCTTCTTTTTGATGCTGGAGGTATTAACATCAATATCAAAGATTATATCGCTCATTATTCCTGCTTTTTGAATCAAAAGCAAGTTACAGCGACCCATATAGATGGGTATTAGGTTAAAGGATCAAAATTATTACTGTTGGAGAAGTGTGAGAAATAAAAAAGGTGCCGAATTCAACCCCCTTTAGAAAAAGAGCCAGATTAAATTTTATCTTTAATGATTATTTTTTATTCACTTTATTGAATAGAGTAAAATTTTGATATAATTTTGAAACGGAAATTTCAAATTTGATCTGTATAGTTTCAAACTTTAACACTTTGGCTTAATTTTTGAAACGTATAAAATTGAAGTACGTACAGAAAAGTAAACACTTAAAACCATAAGCCATGACATACAGTGCATCAACTATCGCAAAAACTTTTATCGCATTGTCTGATTCTGAAATTGGTGATATTATTTCCAATCTCAAACTTCAGAAACTTCTTTATTATGCTCAAGGCTATCATCTTGCAATGTACAATGAACCTCTGTTCTCTGAAGATGTAATCGCATGGAGATATGGTCCAGTGGTACCTGATGTCTACCAGGAATATAAACATTTTGGATCTGGAGCAATACAACTTTCTGAAGATTTTGATTCAGCATCAATAAATTCAGAAGACTTAGAATTAATACAAGAGGTATTTAATACTTACGGTCAATTTTCTGCTCTGAAATTAATGAATATGACCCATGAAGAGATGCCTTGGAAAACCACTCAGATAGACGAAGTAATTTCACGGGAAAAAATGAAGGACTTCTTTATTAATTATATAGAAGACGATGAGCAAAAAAATTAAAGGTCCCTCTGCTCTCAATACTGCAAACATCAAAATAAGTATTCCCAAAACGGTTGAAATAGAATTTGATCATCCTGTTTTTTGCTTTTCATATTTACACAAAGATTTTGGTCTTGATGCTTGCACCAATACTGAAAAAAGGAATTTTATTGAGCAAATTGTAATGCTTAGTAGATTGACATGGAATCAAATACAATTAGCAGGGAGACATCAAGCTGGTTCTGAAAAAATCGCATTAGACTCTATCAGAACAAAACTCCCTCCAGAATTTCCTCTTTCAGAAGAGGTGAATACGCTGCTTGCATTCCGATTCGATGGCAAGAAAGCGTTTGTTGGTTTTCGGGATAAATTCATATTCCACATTTTCTATATTGACAGAGCCTTTAAGGCATATAACCATGGATAATTAACCGTTCCCCTTCTTAAATCTCTTCATAAAAGCATTAGCCTGTTCCGGCGTTGAGACTTCAATCACTTCTGATTCTCCACTTTCCTCTTTATCCAATTGAGTTTTGTAATCGTAATAAGGCATGTCAAGCATCTTCATTCGAAGATCGATCCAAGGACTGTCCATGATCTCCTCATTCGATAGTTTCAAAGTCTTCTGAATGGTCGCTATTGTTCCCCAGATACTTCGTCCTCCTTTGTATCGGCGTCGCTCTTCCTCTGTAATATGTTGAGACCCCGAGTCAACGCCATAGTAAAAAAAAACTCTTCAGGTGATACCTGTTGCCGGATAAGCTTCATGATATAGAATAGCTGCTCCTTCTGCTCAATCTTCCAGGAAAGCTGGTTAGCAAGGAAACGTCCGAAGAGTCTTATCTTCCATTTGGAATTAAGGACCGACAAGGCTACTATTCTGGCAAGATAAGTAAGATTTGCAGTACATTTCAGCATCTCCGTAATCCCTTCTTTTTCATTATCAAAATCGATCATTGCAGCATCCTCTTTAGATATCGCAATAACCGTCCTAAGCTTCAATGGTTTGATTTTTAAAGGAACTTTTATCCCAAATATCCGGATGTAAAACTTAGTCCCATTCTGTAACAACTCATCGGCTGCTTTTACCTGTGTCTCTTTATCGTCTGCCATTATAAAAAGTTTTTCTCGGTTGATAACTCATGTTCGAAATACCAGAGTGTTTCCCTGTTTACGTCAAAGGCTACCTGGTAATAATACAATCTCTCAGCAAAAAGATATTCGATGTTAACGATCACTCCGGGATCAGAGTCCGGAACAACATGAAACACCTTTTGCCCTATTTTGAATTTTGGATCCTTAATTGTCATGATTAGAAATGAACTGATTTAGCCCTGTTAAGCCATCCTTTCAGGAACCTACCCTGAGAAGGATCATGATTAACGATAGCCCGGTAATAGTTACACCTTGCAGAGATGTACTTCTCAATGATATCCTTATCAGCATTGGCTGCACCAGTCGTTTTCGGTCCGCAAATTCCATCTTCCGGTAAGCTCAAAGCCCGCTGAAGAAGCTTGACTGCTGTCCGACCTCCGCCATTTACGGCCATATCATAGATATTCAAACACAGAAGCTCATTATTAATCCCATCAATATTCAGAGGCTTCCAGTACTTCTTATTGTAGATTTCCCTTGCCTTTTCAATCGTCAGGTTCTTAATGTCCAAATCAGGAAACGCCTTTTTAGAGATTCCGTACTTAGTCTCTCCTCCCCGGTCATCAGGATCATTGACATACCCTTTCTCTTTCTCAGCTATCGTTACGTCAATGCATCTATCAGATAAACTACTCATTGTTTTTTGCCTTTATAATCTCACGTAACTGATCGAAAATCATGGAGTGGTCCTCCCTATTCTCCTTACGATTGGTCTCAATCAAATTCATCAGATCCTGTTCGACCTTGTTATTAGTTACTTCGATGTTTTTTATCCTTGCTCTCAATTCTGCGATATCCATTTGAGTCTTTATCCACACTCCGACAATTCCGCCCAAAAGCATGATTATTGCCAGTGTAATTGAGATTATTTCATAAAGAGTCATTGTTCCTACATTTAAAAAAGGGGCAGTCGCCCCGCCCCTTTTGTTCTGTTGCTATTTTTATTCTTTTTTATCTGCATCCGGGATTGACTTCTTCAGTAGATTCTGAATCATCTGGAAGATCCCGTTTGACTTCACCCCTGGGATGAAAGCCAATATCTCTGATACTGCAAACAACGCTGTTGCAATAACAGCCCAGTGGGAAACGATGAAGTCCCATGCTCCACCGGAAGAAGCAACAGTATTTACCTGTGCCACACCGGCAAAACAGGTTGCAGAAAGACAAATAAAAGCTAATACGAATGCAAAGAATAATTTGAATAACTTTTTCATAATAAGTGATTTTTAAACATTGTATAATTTAAAATTACGAGCGAAACCATTTTATCAGGCTCCTGTTTTGTCACCTGTTGCAGGAGCCGGATAATCCAATTCAAACGGAGAACCACCGTCTAACGGATTAAGAGCTGTTACTTTAATTTTCACTAAGAGAGCTTCATCACTGCCAAGGGTTCCATCGATAACAGCAATTACTCTTCCCCGGGGCACGGTAATAACTACACCTGACTGACTCTCCATTTTCAAAGCCAATTCGATGATGCTTGTTTTTGCCGGAGCAGCCCACTTTGTTGTACCAGTAGCGGTACCACCTTTGATCTGGGCTAAAGCAGCAGGAGAAACATCACGGGTGTTCCAACTTGCTACAAGCTGAGAATCTTTACTTACTATGGTTATTTCAGGAGCGGTATCTTCTTCTGTTTCCAACTCCTTGATTTCCGGTTCACTCTCATTAAGATTAACAGATCCTTTTACTGATTTGGAAAAGGCTGTCATTGTCGTTGGCATAACTGCTGTTCCGGTTGGCGTACCGAAACTAACAGCCTTCAGTTTAAATGCATATGTTGCCATAATGACTAATTATTAAGGATTTTACATTTTACTTTTATATTCGAATAATGCTCATTTAAAGCATCTTCCGTTTCCTGTCCCTGACTCATAACAGAGAAATAGATATTGTCGACTGTAGCGTCATCAACAAGAGAGAATAAGTGAGAAGTCAGATCATCCAGCGTATCATTATCCGGAATACCTTCATCAAGATCATGTACATGAATATTGATATTCACAAGGGCCGTTTGCAGTTCTTTATCTGCATCCACAGGAAGACTATTGATTACAATGTATTGGGAAGCACTATCCTTTGTCGGTTTTTCAAAATTGTACACCGGGAGCTGAAATGCTCCGGACACAACCTTGTATACTTTTGAAACTATGTAATTAACCGTTTTCATTAATCAAGTGCCTGAGATAAACCTTCCCCGTTAGAACCAACACCATAACCATGCTTTGCTGCGTATGCTTTAAAAGCACTGGTCAGATCGAGTGTGATCATGTAAGCCTGTGAGGTAATGACATTGTAACCTTTCGATTCTACATATGAAGCGTAATCCATCCCCGCCACAAAGACGAGCTGGTATCCGCTCTTTTTCTGAACTCCCTGCACTGCTGTTCTTGCAGCAGCTTCGCCTTTTGCGCTATGCTGCTCATCATTTCCAAAGCCATAATTTACAACGGCTCCGCCTTTTAAGATGAAATAGCCGATCGAACCTCTTAAGTTTCTGGTCTGATCAGCATAATCTCCATGTACCGGAGTAGCAATAGAATATCCGAGCTTCTTACGATGATTAATCTCTGCCTTGGATAATACCCGTTGTTTCCATGCTCCCTGTATATTTAATGAGCTTCGGGCATCCTTGACAAACTCTTCCCCGTACCTTTCCATCAACAAAACCAGATTGTTCTCAATCTGAAGAGCTTTTTCATTCAGTGTATTCTGAATATCAGCCATCGAACATCTCATCTTTATACCCATAGCCGTGTATTTAATTGTCCGTTTTCCTGCCTTTTCAAAGTACCCTTTACCGTCTTGTTTAAAAGCTGTATTTCGACCTCTGATCCATAGACCAGATCAATTGTAGTCTTTGACATGTAAACAGTGTAGGAAAAGGCTAAATCGCTTCCGTCAACACCCTTGATCTCTTCATTCCCTTTCGACATCTCAGCCCGACACGGGAACTCGTAACCAGCACCAGTGCCCTTGGTGTAATTCCCGGTAACAGGATCCTTTACCGAGCCTGATTTAACAGAGACTTTTATTCTATGCGGATACTGGGTTACCATGGATTTACATTTTTGACAATCGGGGTCACATCTTTATCTGAAAGAGGATTGGGAACATTCCATTTAGAGTATATCCCGGAAGCATAGCTTTTAAAATTGCTCTTTTCTGTCATTGAGATTTGATAACCTCCCTCAGTAACATTTACCCCAGTCAGTAAGACCACATAAACATCAGCCTGAGCAAGCTCAAATTCCCTGCTGACTCCAGTGTAATCACCTTTTGAATCTAACCCCCGATCAAGAAGTGCGACCTCAAACGTGTTATCATCCAAAGGATACCCTGCTACTTTTGCTTTTAATGCTTCCAGATTTGTCATCTCTATATGAATTAAGCAAGGGGATTGCTCCCCTCGCTATCAGGCTGTCTGAAGAATATAAATACTGTCGATTGCTTCAACGCCGGGGAATGCTGAAATAACTCCCTGAGTGTATTCTGCCCATGGGTCGTTAACGCTCCATTTCGAGATCAGTGCATTGTTATAGGTTGCATAAGCTATCCCATTAACAGGCTGAAGCTGCTCAATGTCATAAGCGTTGTGAATAATACCCAGCTTACCATCAGGAATAAAGCTGACATTACCATCCGTCCAAGGAGAATAAGAAGTCAACTTCCCATCCTTCTCAATTGCCTTTCTGGCATCGATCAATGTAATGGGTGGGTATTTGTTGGCATCGAGATAAGCATTGAGCATATCAAGGGTTACCATATTCAGATTCCCCTTATTGATCCCGTTAAAAGCAGTAAGCAAATCGAGCGTTTCTTTTGATCTTTCGACCAAACGGAACAACGCCTTCGGCATAAGAATTTTCGCAATGGAGCTCCCGGCATCTTCTGCTGCATCACAAACATCTTCGATATCACTAATCGGAGTCATTGTTTGCAGATTGTCTGCGGACCATTTTACTTTTGCGGACTTCCTGTTGTTTTTAGGCATCAGCAAATCAATAACCGGAGGATTAATTCCGTCAGGATTGGTGTCTTTACTGATCGTGATTTTACCGGATGATATTGCCTGCAAGCACATGATGTCAAGCCGATCCATAACTGCATCAACACAATACATAGTATCCTCCCAGATAAGCTTCAACATGGTAAGCTTTTTCTGCAAGTCATCAATATTGAGGTTCTGAACAGTCATATATGTCCGGTAATCCTCTTCCTTCATATTCCTTTTGACTTTGATAGCTGCAACTTTACCCTCCAAAAGGTCAAGTCCGGCACGGGAACGAAGCGGTGCCCCTGCACCATGAGCAACTACCGATGCAGCTGCCTCAATCCTGCTTCTGCCGATAGCCGTAGCGTAACTCAAAGTCATTGTCGGCACTCCCCAATCAAAATAAGCAGGGAAAAACTGGGTTTTAAATCTATCGGCCCTTGCATCAATTAAAGCTTGAAGCTGTTTTGCATAGGGCCCGAATATGGATGTTATCCTATTATCTGCCATTTAATTTGTCCTCCATTAATAAGATCCGTTAAACAAAAAGCCTTTCAGAGAGGCCTGCATATCATCCGTAAGCGGTGGAATCCTGCGGGCATAGACTGTTCCCCGAAGTACACTTACGACATCTTCCCCGTCAGCTACTTTAGCATCATTATAAAGAAGTCCGTTCGGAAGGTTTTTGATCTTCCCGTCTGTTGCTCCTTTATCTGTGCTTTCAAAAAGAACAGCTCCGACTGTCAATACGCCCAATACTGTATCAACAGTGATGATATCATAACTGTCGTTACTTGAATCAATAGCTGTAATAACAGAAGCGATTCCGCCAACAGCAGCAGAGATATTATCTCCAACCTGGAACAAATGTCCTTTGTTGACCCGTATCACCTTATCTGTTGCGGCAACATCGGCATACGTAGCAACAGTCTTGCAAACCTTCGCAATTCTGGAAATATCATCCAGAGCAACGGGTGTTCCTGCCGGAACAACTGCACCGGCTAACAACCCTGTCGTGTCCAGAATGTGACCTCCGGGAGTCATAGAAATAGTTTCTATAAATACCGGGATGCCCTGCACTGAACTTGTAATCGTTGGTTGTAAACTCATTTTCGTTGATTGTTAGAATTTTTTGGATAAATCGGTTATTTCCTCCTTAATCGCATCAGGTGTTGCACCTGAGCTTTTAGGAGCTTCAACAATGACCTTGTTGTTTACAAGATCCTGCTGGTATTTCTCAAATTCACCCGATACCTGTTCGACTGCTTTGTCTATATCAGCTTCAGATTCAAGACTCAACCCCCGAAAAGCAAATTCGGGTACTGGAATCTTTGAATCTTTGAACTTTGCAGACACTTTATCCCGTACAGCCTTACCCCAGACATCAGAAGATCCTTTCTTCTCGTAAGAGTTGATCTTCTCCTGAAGCTGTTTATTGCTCTCAACAAGAGATTTTGCCCATTCTGGCATAGAAGGATCTACAACAGGCCCCTTATGTGTCGGATCCGGCTGGATAGACTTCCCGTCTTTCAGGTTAAATTTCTGTTCGTAATTCTGTACGGCGGTTTGTGTTGCTGCGGTAGCTCTGCGGTCGCCCTCGGTCTGCGCGAATTGTGAGGAATATTGAAGTGAAGCGATCAACCCTGCATTACATACAGTTTCGATCTGTGCTTCATCGGTGATTGTATTGGCGAGTTGGCTGGCTGCCCCCTCTAAGAAGTTGTTCTGAACCCCGGGTAACTTGGTTTTCAGAAATTGTAATATTTTCTCTTTCATGCTCTATAATTTGGTTTTGCATTTATCAAAAGCCAAATTACAGGGAACACCCAGGGATGGCAATACTTTGAGTGGGTCAAGAAATTACACTATTAAAAGAGTAAGAATTATTTGCTTTTATTTTTGTTTTATGCTAAATATGAATAAATTTGATAGTGTATAAAAAATTAACTACCGACTAAAAAAGAAAACTATGGCTATAATTATTAAAGGCTTAGGTGCAGCATCTATTGCAGATAAATTAGTAAGTCTCTTGAAAGAGAAAAAATCTGCAACGTGGGTTTACAAAAATGAGAAAATTTACCATATTACAAATCAATGGAAAAACGTAAACGCTTTCTTTACTTACATTCATTCGGGTGATTCGTCAGCCTTTTTTCTCAGAATAGAAGATCATCCAGCGGACAAGTCAAAAGATGAAATAAGCGCTGCATATTATGGCCAATTTATAGAATTGCTATTATATCATTTCAGTTGGCATTTAAGCTCCTTAGAAATATCTTTAACATTTGATGATTATGAAGTAATCTGAGAAATTGTTAAAACATTGTAATTATTCATCATTGGGGATCAGCAATTTTTAAGTTGATCCTTTTTTATTAACTATCAATAATGAAGCTACAATCATTCTTTCTCAAACACATAATCTCCTTTTTGTCCTAAGATCGGTCTGTCGTGTAATTTTTTTATAAGCAAGATGTCATTGGGAATGATGTCAAATGCTTTGCATTTATAGCCCCTATTATCCTCATTGAGGCCTTGAAAATTTTTACAACTAAAACAACGTGGTACAATCTGCATATCTTAAATTTTAAAGTCACTCCATTTATTGAAAACAGTCTTCCATTTTTCCGGAATATCGTCACCTTTCATGTATTTCGCAAATAATTCGGCCAATGTTTCAGCAAAGCTTGTAGATGCATATTGACTAAGACTCTTGTCGTAAATGGGAGAAGAAAAGCTAAAATCAAGGCGATTCAGTAACGAATTCCCCATTGTCAACTTATGACCGAATTCATGATTGATAAGATCACGATACTTCTCTGCAACCCACCAGTTCTTATCCAATTCTTTTTTGATAATCTCATTTACCTGATCAAAAGAACCGCCATATTTTTCAAAATACGCATTGTTAATGCTCAGCGTATTTTTCACCTCTTTCGTCTTCTTATTAAGAGAGGTTTCAGTGTATGCCGGAGCATTAATAAATCTACTTGATGCCCTATTAACCGCTTTTACCGCATCAAAGGTTAATCCGGTCCTGTCCTTCAACGCCAATAAAGACCTGTTGGTTTCATTGACCAAATCAATGTTTGAAAGCTTGCCATAATTGACTGATTTTGCCAATCCGTTATCCATTGCCCAACGAGCCGCTTCACCTTGCGTTCTGGCAGCAGAAAAGGCTGTTCCTTTTACTGGGGATGATGCTTCTTTTGATCCGAGACTAAGTCCCTTCGTTATACTTCCATCCTTAAAATTATCCCGTACCCAGTAAGGCTGACTTTTCCATTTCGAGATCTGGTCTTTATGCTTACCAACAAAATCATTAAATCCTTCAGGAACATTCTTCACCCGGTATTTATCCTGAATCTTTTTACGTTCCTCAGGACTCGCATCGAGATAATCCAGAAACTCATCTTTCGGAACCATAACAGGAACCATGTAACACCGACAACGGGGATGCCAGCCAAGGAAGACAAAATCTTCCGGATACAGCCCTTTTAGGCTATCGCAAATATCAAGAGTCGGATGATTATTGCTCAGCTTAACTTCGTATCCGACCACAAAATCCAATTGTCCCCACCGGGTAAGATCTGCCTTAGCGTAAGACATATTCGTTTCAGTAACAGCAAGCCTCATTGCGTTCTGGTGTGCTGACCGATACGTCCCCTGACCGGGATTATATGCCTTCATAGGGTTACTCGGGACCAATTTGCCTTTCGAATTCGTGACCCGTCTAAACCTTGCATCCGGATTCTTCAATAGCTGCCTTACATCCTGACTTATCAATGAGGCACTCTTCCCGTCAGCAACACCGGTAGTCATATAATAATCGACCTGATCTTTTGCTGATTTCGTGACATTCCAGACCCTATCAGAAATATTTAAACCAGCAACCTTACGATTGATAAACTCATCGTAGGCAGCGGTATTTTCCTGCATAAAGCCATCCCTGATAATATTCGAGACAGACATCTCTTTAACGTAGTCTTTGACTAAAGCATTATTCTTCTCATTTGATAATGTCCACGCCCATTTTGTACTGCTCCGGATCAAAGTTTCAAGATTGGATTGAAGCTTATCGAGCTCAGCCTGAATCTGCTTTTCAATTGATGCATTTTTGATTACAGCTCCGTTATCTGAATACCTGTACTTAGTCAACAATGGAGAGATCCGCTTGGTAAAAAGGTTAAACACGCTTCCGATTGCAGAGTCTTGGGAAAGGATCTTCTGAACTAACTGTCTTTGATAAAAATCTAAATTCATCGGGCTTTTCTCTCCTTGTTACATACTGAAGGATCCCGAAGTCTCCTGTTGCTGCAATGACAGTTCTTGCTGTGACTCTTCCTGCATCCGCTGAACCTCGGTATCAACATCGCCCACATAAGGATTATTCTCCAGTGTCGTCCGAATACTCATGATCTTCTGATTGCCGGAAGCTTCAAACAGAGTATCAATGATCTCTTTCATATTCTTTGGCATGTATGGAGTGAAGACCGGATCTATGGAAAGAGTCTTTGAAGCATCAACAAGACTCAGGTCTATTACGTTACCGATGAAAGCTTTTATGAGGTTGTACCGACGCTGGAACATCTCACCGAAGATCTCCTCTTTGTTGGCTGTTTTCATGTGAGCATCCATAAACATCAGCTTAAGTGCAATACCTGTCACATTCCCGATGCTTTTCATTTGGGAGAAAGAAATATCCGGAGTCTGGCTCATTGAATAGATAAGCTCTTTCAAATCGTCTGCTTCTGTTTTTATTGCTTCAGGAGCAGAATCCCATGACATATAATCGGCAGAGGAATCTTTGTCTAATTGCAATATCTTTCCCTGCTCTCCTTTTGACGAAAGCCCCTGAACATTTCCAGAGACCTTAATCATCGGTGATCCGAAATAATCATCCGTATCAGCAAAATTGGATTTAAGCTTCTCGTACCTGTCAATCATCGACTGAACGAAATACCATTCTGGGTAATCCTGCTTGTAATAAATGACCGGGATCTTTTTTGCATCATTAACCTCAAAATCCAGCAATGAAAGGTTTCCGTCTTTCTTTGTAAAATGGTATTTAAAATCAGGAGTATAAGTGTCGAAGTACGTTACATAAGTGTCATTCTCCAAAAGTCTGTACTCTCGTGAGAAAGCATCCATGTCTCCGTACTCATCGAAATGCGGATATAGAAGATCACCCAACGATTGAGCGAGTAATTTAACTTTCAACCGAAATTTTGATTTCCCGTTATTCCAGTATCCGTCCGGTGCTGGTTCTAAATACCAGAGTTCAGCTGCTTCTGTTTCCTTGAATAATATCCGAGCTAACTTCCTGTCGAAATATGCACTCTTATTATCATCAAGAGTTTTTTGAATCATATCAAACAAAGTCTGTTGACTCTGATTGTTTTCTTCGAGATATGGTTTGACTTCAACCGGATTCCCGAGCAGAAAACCGACTGCTCTTTCGGTAATGATATACTGAAAAGGAACGGCGATCCGGTTTACTTCTTCGAAACCGGTGTCAAGAACCGGATTCCCGTATTTGTCTTTTCGTCCATTGTCTTTTCGAATCTTCTTTTTAGGCCGCTTCGTCTCATCAAAGACATCGTGCTGTGTTGGATCATACTGCTTTTTGAGTGTCTCAAAATCAACCTTTGGGGTATCTTTCTTGGTAAGCTTTGAATAAATCTTATCCGGAGAAAGATTTAGTATGTCATCAATAGTCATAACCTGCTCTGTTTTTCGAGCAAGTTAAAGCCATGATAAACAACAAATCCCATCTGTTAGAACGAGATTTATTACTGTTGAAGAAGTGTGAGAAATTAAAACATAAAAGCGGTATTCTTTGCTTTTTATGATTCACTTCATAACTTTACATAGTATAAAAAGAACCTCTTATGAAAAAACTTGCCCAAACAATTGCTATTGCAATAACAATTATCACAATCGTAACAGAAATTTGTGGAACAGTTGCTCTATCTTTCTTAAAAGACACAGATAAAATTTATTCCTATTGGGGACTACTCATACTTCCATTATTAGTAATTACCACTTTATTTTGTGTTACTTTTAAAAGTCTCCATAGATTAAAAAAACGTTTAATAGCTAAAATAGCAAGAGAAACTGCTGAATCAACAGCTAAGATTGAAAGAGAAACTGCCGAATCAGCAGCTAAGATTGAAAGAGAGGCCGCTGAATCAACAGCTAAGATTGGAAAAAGAGTAAACCACGATGAAGATGAATTAGAAGTAATTTCCAACAAAATCACTGAAGTACAAAAAGAGATTTCAGATAAATTCACTGAAATGCAAAAAGAAATTTTCAATAAGATCATTGAAACGCTAACGGAAGTAATAAAAAGGATTAAAAGGATGTAAGAGAAGGCACCCAAAAGATGGATCAGAAGAAGATTCCACTTAGATCCTGAACATGGTTAACATTGACCATCTCAAGATACTCTCTCATCATCCAGGCATCCATGAAGTCGGTTGAATGACCAATAATGTTTTTACGTTGCTGCTTGGGAATGATAGCCAGTTTGCCATCATTATCCGGTTTATCTCGCTTTATTGACCTTCGTTCTTCCATAAGATGCTCTTCAACGGTTTTGCCCTTTACAATCCTTGATGCAACCTCCGGAGCGACATAGTAACCGGCATTGTTGATACGATCAGCCATCTTGAAATAGCATTGATCCCGAAGATATTTGTAATTTTCCTCATTCAACGGTGAACCGGCATTTTTGAAGGGAATTGCACCTTGAATGAATCCATCGACAAACTGTCCGACCCCATCATCATCGTACAGGATACAAGACTGGGGAATAGCCCATTTATGAGCAAGCGTTTTAAGCAGATCAATAACCTCATTTCCCCGAGACTTCTCCATAAAACCAATATCAATGAGTCTGAATCCTTCCCATACAAACACGATCAGTAAGTCAGAACCCTTTAGTGCAATATCGGCAGTGATATAACGTTGTCCTGCTTTGATAAAAGTATTCGTGAAAACATCTTTGCATTTTACGTAATTGATTATCTCCATATCATCAATCTTTATCTTCCAGTTACCCTCAAGGAGTTGCGCTTTCGTTGCTTCATCCTGAGCCATCAGGTTAGCAAGATATCCGGGATCCTTTTTGAGTAGCTCCTTGTTCCCATAGATATCGCCCGGGATGAAGGTAACAGACTTGACAAGATCTTTAGGATTGACTGTCGGATCTGCGCTTAATATCGTATTTACAATATGCTGACATTTTTCGATAACCTCTTCCCTGCTATCTCCCCAGACAATCGACTCACCGTCTTTCATGAAGTAACGAAGTTTTCCGGCCCGTTCTTTGATTGGGTATCCGGTATCCGAATCAATCCACCAAGAGATAAATTCAGCGACCCATGAATCAGGATCCGGATTACAGGTACAACGAACATACGGTCTCACTCCACAGGTTGACCTATTACGGGATAACAGGTAAAAGAACATCTTTTCAGAAAAATGCGTGAGCTCATCGAATGCAATAAAAGGGATCTGGCTTCCCTGCCAGTCTAATACGTTCTTTTCATATTCGAGGTGACTGAATTTGATCTTTGCCCCGGAAGGAAACATCCATTCAAGATTGGTTTCTCTTGGTTCTGCTCCGCATAAAGGGAAAAGGATATTTGAAGTATCCCACAACCCGCCTTCCGATCTGATTTGTGGACTGGTTCGTCTGAATATGACACCACCGAAATTTGAATTCTGAATATGCCGCAAGGGCTCCATTAACAGAGCAAATGTTTTTCCTGCTCCGGCAGCTCCACCACCAATTACGATATCAGCCGGAGAACTTAAAAACTCTTCCTGAAATCCTTTTTGCGGTTTAATCTCTATCATCTCGATTATTAGAAGGCAATATTATCACAGTGCTGCCATCCTGCTTCTTCTGCTCATTATCTCTTTCGTAGCCTCCGAGATGTTTCATGAGCTTTTCAATTGCTTCCTGCTTATTGTAAGTCTTGACCTTCTGAATTAACCCAATTGCAGATCCCTTTTCGATCATCTCTGCTGTTTGTAAATCCGAAATACATTTACGGGCAGAAACCGACATCTCATTCAGCTTTTTCAAGGATCCATCTTCATTATACAAATCAGCAATATCAAATCGGACCATCTCGGCCAAGGTCTGAACAAGTTCGTCAATGGTTATTTTATTGCGTTCACGAATCGTTTTTTGCTGCTCTTGAATATAATTTTGGAGATCAACTTTTGTCAACAGTCGTGAAGCAATTCGATTTGCGGTTTTTCCACTATAGCCAGCACGAATGGCAGCCTGTGTCCCGTTAAGATCAATCAGGTACTCTTCACAAAAT
Organism: Prolixibacteraceae bacterium; assembly: GCA_963692465.1. GTDB lineage: Bacteria > Bacteroidota > Bacteroidia > Bacteroidales > Prolixibacteraceae > JAUZOB01. Next base: position 3,158,210 of record OY829943.1, on the reverse strand, counting down.
TTCTTCTGTTTCGCGCTTAACTTCATCGTGTTTTATAATTTTTGAATAAAAGTAAGAGACTCTGTCCCGAAAGTCAGCATATATCTTTATGAATGTTCTCACAGTTTGAATACTGTTCGATATTTGTGTTGTATGGCAATGAAGAACATCCGATAATACGATCCGGAGGCCACGAGGAAGAAGGTTCTCTATATCATCAATGGATATCGGATCAAAAGCTTTTACGATAACCGCAATGAAAACAAGTCGTTCGTTGTTCCTGTTTTTCCTTACGTCATCAATAGTCGATCCACTCAACTCACAATAACGATTCAATAAGTCAGGAATGACCCTGAAATTATCCAAGACAGGTTTAGGAGTCAATTCCTGAACAATCGAAGGATATTCCCTTTTGCATAAGCGATAAAACGACTTCATTATACGAACATCTTCCATTGCGGCTATCTTAAGTATGAATCAATAATTCCCTTTGCCTGATCAAAGCCTATTGCAAATTCAGCTTTAAAACCTCTCTTCCGGAGATTCTTCAACATCTCTTCCTGTTCCTGAATATGTGCATTAGAAACGATGGTCCCGTCTTTTTTCAATAAACGGGTTCCTTCTCTCTTCAACTCCAAAAACAATCCGTGATATCCTTTCCGTGGTTCGTAAATAACGATATCAGGAAAAGCCCGACAAGCACGCATTCTTTTAGCCTTGACAGCCTGACCCTGAGTAAGCTTTATTCCCGATAAATCCGTATTAAAAAGCACATGCGGGTACTGGATAGAAATATACCTGCAAACCTGTAGATGAACTGTCTCTTCCTTTACCCCGGTCATATGTTCCAAAATACCGATCATACGTCCAATGCTTTTTCAAGATCTTCATTTGGAAGCGGGGCCACAATCCCAAACCAATCAAAAATAAACCGGCGGCATCTCTCCTGGTAATCTTCAAACTCGACAGTAGTAAGTTTTGTCGTTGTCTTCCCGTATTTCAGTATCTCACCTGTGGTTGAATTAACAAGCTCCGTGTAATTGCATTCCTGCTTCAAAATCTCATGAGCCTGTTCTGAATCGATTGTTTCCCCGGTAGTGTCTTTCCACCCCTGGGCGAATAAAGGGATAAGCACACCCCAGTAGTATGAGTTCTGGTCATTGGAACGTTTCTTGTAAAGCTTTTCAACTTTAACCCTGACCTTCTGATCATCAAAAGTGCGAATAGCGGCGATAAACTCCTCCCGTTTGTCGATCAGAAGCTTACCGCCTTCCACTACCCCGAATGTTTCAACTATTCGCATGTCTAACTAAACCCTATAAACCAAAAACCATACTGCAAGGTATCACTTCATTCCCTGTTTATCAATGCTTTATCCCGTAAGTTATTGACGGGTGTCAGTAACTTTTAACGTCTCATTGAAAATCACTTTTGACAACTCTTTATTAGACAGATTTTTATACTCGTGTCTTGACTTCAGGTCGTCTGAAATCTCCAGTATCGTCTGTATTGATTCCGTGGTCAAAATCTTCACTACCTGTCGGGGATGAGATACTCCCATACGAGATATTACAAGATCAACTTTCTTCCGGTATAGCTGATCAATCCCTGCAAGATTCAAAACAGACTTCCGGGCATAACACGAAGTAGCATGATCAAGTCCAAAATACTTTGCTGCCTGGTTATTGGACACACCGAGCAGATCCACGAATACGTAAATAGCGACCTGCCTTGCCTCGACAACTTCCCTTCTCCGTGTTCGGGTATGCAACAATGAAACATTGATTGCCCACACGTCTGCAACGATTGATTCTACCTGCTCTTTTGTAACTGATGCTTTCATCTTCTCAAACTTTTCCCTTTGAATTTGACTATCTCACAAAGCCGGACAACCCGGTCTAAAGTTCTTTCACCGTAGCGGTCACGGATCTCCTCGGAATTCAGATTCGTTGACAAAAGCAAAACCTGATTATCATACTCTGCGTGATTTACAACCCTGTTGAAAGGCTCGTACAGTGTGCCGTAATCGTTTATCGTCGGCTCTGCTCCCATTTCATCAATGCAAATGATCCTGCGCTTCAGAACAGCCTCAATGTTTTCATGCAGGTTCTCTGACTGAACCGGTTTGATTACAAGCCGATAACGATCAAAAAACAGGACAGGCAGAACAAACTGGATGATATTGGTTTTTCCTCGTCCACAATCACCAGTTAGCAGTAACCCTTTCCCCTCCGTATCGCTCATCCATTGGGCTACACGGTCATATTCAGGCAACCATTCAAAAGCCCTGATCGTTCTGTCAACCGACAGGAATAAATCTTTCAAAAGCGATTTACATTGCTCCTGTGTTCCGAATGAATACCGGGGAAACTCACGAACCTTAAACCCGTGATCTTTCAATGCTTGTATTGCTTCACTTATCATGATCTTTGTTTTTTTCAGTTGTCCGGAAATTCCGGATAACTCACCAGTCAACTACCCGTTTGTTTTCCGATCTATAGATCTGACCGACAGGCAATTTTGAACCCTTTTGCTTTTTCCATTTCAGGTAAACTTCATCAGTATTCGGGAATGTAATTCCCTGGTAATTCCCGGCAATCGCATTCTGAATAAGCTCAATTGCAAAGACTTCATCGTATTTCGACAATCGATCAAGGGAAATCTGAAGCATGCGGTTCATCTTGTTCTTCCATTTCGGCAAAGTCATCAGCTCGTTCCATGCCTGCATGAAAGCAACCGAGCTGAAAGGAAACTGAAGTGCATCCGGTTGCGGTCTTTCTTTTTTGCCGGAACTTTTTTCTTTCTCTTTTTCCTGTTTGGTTTTTAAACCGGAATCAGTTTTTTCCCCGGTAGGGGGATATAAGGGGGTATTATTATTTTCTTTATTTACTTTATTATTATTTGTCCCTGTGCTGTCCCGAAGCTGTCCCTGTCCTGTCCCGCTGCTGTCCTTTTTGCTGTCCTTTCTCATACCTGAAACATCATTGTATTGTTCATATTTACAGATTGTTATAATGGTCTGACCGCTGTCCTTTTCGGTGTCCTTTTTGACCATATTTTCAGCGACTAACAACGTAATAAAAGAACTGACTTTATTCTTGGACCAGCCCCAGCGACTACCTAAGTATCTGAGACTTGCAATGAATTGCCCCCTATGGATGGAAACCATTTTGTTCCCTATTAGTGTTTTTCTATCACCCGCCTTTTCAAATCGTGCAAGTTGCAATATATCAACCCACGCTTCAAACTTGGAAAAAACCCGCTCTTCACACCAAAATGGATGTTCAAATAGCGTCCTACTAATTGGAATGTATCCCTCCATAATCAAAAAACTTTTTTAAGATTCAAACGGTCTTGCAGATATTTGCTCTGCCATTTTTCGCATCACTTCTTCAGTGACAGGTACTATTGAATAGACTGCCGTAGGGTTTATCAGCCGCGAAAATCTAGGCTGAACTCTCGTATCCGGAACATCTATCTGAATGAACGTGGTACTACCGATTGCATGCTCTGAAACTTTCCCGGCAATACGACTCTGCCCGTTTAATTTTACAACTGCAAAAAGATTCATTTTACGCTCCATTATTGCTCCTCCTTACGTCTGTATACTATCGGGTGATCCGGTACCCAGCACATCCCGATATATTTTTGACAGTATTTATTGTCAGGTTCGTCTTTACAGGTATCCTGACTTTTAAAGCAGCACTCATCACAGCAAAACGATTTTGCCGGAACGATTGCCTCATACTTCTGTTTTGTTTCTTCCTCTGTCATAACTCGTATTTCTTATTAAAAAGGTCTATAATTGAATCCATAATATTCTCTTCAACATCATCTTTTGCCCCGGTAATGGTGTCACTCATTGTCCGTTTTTCATCAATGAGTTTGTAAACCCATTCGTCGATAGTGCCTTTGCCAATGAAGTAGACACAGTTCACTTTGTTCTTCTGCCCGAGTCTGTAAAGACGGTCTTCTGCCTGCTCCATAATAGCCGGATGCCATCCCATCTCAATAAAAGCGACCGTAGAACTTGCAGTAAGCGTTATACCGACACCGGCAGCAGCAATTGAGCAAACGATAAGATTCACTCCGGGATCATTCTGAAACTTATCAATAGAAGCCTGCCGGTCTTGCATACCGTCTTCTCCCGTGATGGAGACACATCTGTATCTTTTCTTTACCTGGCTCAACACCTCTTTTAAGTGTCCGAAAACGACCAGTTTCTCACCATTGGCCAGCGTATCATCAATGAATTCGAACAGATCATGCAGCTTGCCACGGGCAGATATATTCTTCAGTATCCCTATCCGGACCATTACTTCACCACGCATACTCTTTGCTACCTGATCATCGGTTGCTTGCCTGTATTTCTTCAGGTAACCTTCAAGATCCTTAAGAGCATCTTTGTATTCCTTTTGAGTCGTAATATCGCACATTACAACCTGTCGGGTCTTTTCCGGCAGATCTGTAGCCTCCGATTTATCACGACGAATAAAACAGGTTGATTTAAGTTTGTAATTGAGTTCCTTCTGTAGATGCTGATCAGCATCCTGGTAACGGTCCATGAATTTGCGATACCCACCGAAATCACCTATCCGTCCAATAATTGCAAGTTCAGAAGCAAGGTCGGTAGGTTTGTTGACAACAGGTGTTCCGGTTAAAGCAAGGATCCATTCTTTTTTATCACAAATACCTCTCGTGAATTTCGACTGCTGTGACTTCGGATCCTTGATTCTATGAGCTTCATCAATTATTACAGACTTGAAGAAGTTCTTATTTTCATTGAAGTGAATATCCTTTAAAGTAATTCTCTGTCCCGGTTCTATGTAGGCAACAAAGTATTTCTTGAGACTCTCATAGTTGACGATAAAGACCTTGGCAAGTCCTGTTTCATAGAAATACCGGAAGGTCCTTTTTACCGTATCATTGAGGATCAATGCCTTATTATTGGTCCACATCTCCCATTCCCTTTGCCAGTTTATTTTCAATGAAGCCGGGCAAATCACTAAACAAGGAAAAGCATTCGCTGCGGTAACAGCAGCAATACTTTCGGCCGTTTTCCCGAGACCCATCTGATCTCCTACAATCAGTCTTTTCTTGTCAAGAATGTACGCAACACCCGTCCTCTGGTAATTAAATAAGCTCATTTTCAAGGGAATTTCCGTCTTTAATTCCGGCAATTCCACTTCAGGATAAACCACATCTTCAACTTCAATGTGTTTTCCCGGATCGTTAAAGACAAACTTGTTTGCTTCAGCAAAAGACTTTACTTCCTCATAATGCTTTACAGGAACGGTCCATGCCTTAATCCTTGCATCCCATTTCCTGTCCGGCAGTTTCTTTACCTTCTCAACCAAAGAAGGCATAAACTGGAATTTGATCAGAAAAATGTTATTGTATTGTGTTACTACTCTCATGGTTTATAAGATTTTTACAATTGTTCCTGCGGGGAGAATCGAACTCCCCGGGATAACCATCCAGGATTAAATTTCAATGATTGCAATACCGGGAGCCAGCTCGGTAATCTTTTCAATCTCCTTATTGATCAGATCATCTACCATGTTGTTGATAGTGGTAATAGCGTCAGGAGAAATAAGGGAGCAGTTAAGCGTGCTGGGATCAATAACGATCTCAACTTCCAGTTCCCGCTTTACATCCCCTTTGAATATCGGAGTTATCAGTGTGAACTTCTCCGGAATAGACATACTTTCGACGACCTGATTAAATGATTTTCTTGCATTTCCACGACCATCGTTTGAGTTCTCTATTTCCCGGTTAACCTTTGCTTTCAGGTTTTGAAAAACGGTTACCAATTCAGCTGCTTTTTCTAAAGAAGAGAACATGTAACGGTTCATCTTTACCTTTAACGCAAGCTCCTGACTGGTGTAGCTTTTACTGTCGTCGTTAATCCCCCACTTGACGAATTCAGGGTGCATCATGATTGAACCTTGTATCTTATCACTGTAGACACTTTTTTCATCAACACAAAGAGCTATTGACTTGCGTTCCCGGTTAATCATAACGCTTGATTTTAGCTGTAATTCATCGTCGAATTTCTTTTTCTCCAGCCATCTTGATACCGTATCAATGGTCCCGTGTATCAGAAATGGAACCGGTTCTTTTAAAGGGAGAGCCCGCCCTTGTCTGAAAAGAAGTTCCTTGACTCCGTTTTCTACTTTAACTTCTAAATTTCCCATTGTTTTGATTATTAATTATTAGTGCCTGTTGGCATGAGTCTTAATTGTTTTTCATCCTGTGTTAATCTCCGGCTGTTGACACAAACACCGTCTTCATTGTAATAGTCCATGGTGCCCTCATCGAAGTTTGCAAGAAGGAATACATCCTCGGTAACCGTCCGTCCTTTATCCCGAATTCCCCTTAAATTGTCAGCCATACGTTCTTTTTTAGGCTTTGCACTCTGTTTATACACCTCTTTAGCAATTGCTAATTCATTGTCCGCCTTTTCAAGAGCGACGGCATCTTTGAAGTAGTCTGACTGTACCGTTTCAAGCTCTTCCGCTGTATATTTCTTGAAATAGGTATAAACATCCTTACTCTCTGCATTAGCTGCAAGCATCTGGTCTCTCCTTACCGGAGTTTCATTTTCAAACAGTCTCTTTTTCATATTCTGGCATTTTAAATTTCACCTTCATGTAAATTGATTTCTCGCTATTTTCAACCCTGTAGTTGAATTCTTCCGGGGATTCATCCCTTAGTTCACGCAATCTGCGTAAGATCGTTCCATCCATTAAAAAGGCTCTTCCGGTTAACTCCCGAACCGCCTGACATAGCCTTATCGAATTGAACTTATTATCCATCCGCCTGAATGCTATGGCAACAGCCTCCTTCACTGTTAAAACTGATTTTCTTTTCATGTCGGTTGTTCCTGGTATTCGAGATGTACAAGAGAGACATCATATTCTTTCTTCAGGTGACTCCTGTATTTCTCAATGTCATTAGTTATCTCTGAAACTATCATTGTATTTAGCTTTGTTCCGGCTTCACTGAGAAGCCTTATTTTCGTTACCTTGTATTTCATGTCACTTTGTTTCTCCGAACAGTCGCCACCATTTGAAAGACAGTGTTATATATTTATGATATCCTTCCTTGTACAGCTCACTGTTCCGGTTTATGTACACTTTAAAAACTTTGAAATTCTTCTTTGAGATCCCGATTAAAACGTCCTTCTCACTCCCGGCCATGTTCATATAAAAAGCTCTCTGACGGTCGTAATTGAAGTATTTTATAGCAGCTTCAAACTGAGCTTGTGTCGTTGCCGTTGTTGACTTTATATCTCCGCCGAAACCCAGATCGTTTCTCCAGATATCCCATTTGCAACGCATCCGGATACTGAAGTCAATACCCTCGAAATTCAGGTTCTTCCTTTCAATCATTACCTTTTGTGTATCTGCACCGGAGATAAGTGTTCTGGCAATATCATCAGCCATGAAAGCACGCTTCATATTCTCTGCTGTTCCAAACTCTTCAGGGGTAAACTGGTCATCATCACAGGTCCTTTTGAAGTAGTTTACCCGGTATTGTTCGGTAAGCATTGCATCAATCAGGGAACCGAATTTGAAAGCATTGGTCGGATCCGGCATCGGTCTCGGGTTAAGCTGGTTTGATAACCAGCCTAAATCCGAATTCGATACTTCATTACGGGAATAATATGAGTCAAGAGCGGGATTCATTATTTTGCTTTGTAGGTCTCTTTATATTCGAGCAGATCAGACTGGATCTTCTCTTCGTTTTTCAGGGAATACTCTTCACAGTATTTCTTAATCCTCCCAATTGTCATTTTTTCAATCTTATCGACGGGAAGATTACGGCCCTCTTTCTCAAACCAGAAGTTGAAAAGAAGAGCATAAGCAACCGGATTCTTGATAATGATCTCACAGCCACTTTTTACCTTTGGAGCTTCAGAAAACAGATCCGTCTGTACGGTGATAGCTGCATCAACTTGGGCAGCAGAAGCTTTTGCGTTTGCCTCTTCTTCCGCCTTCTTTCGGGACTCTGCTTCCTGTAGTCTTATTCTTTGCTCTTCAGCGTTCTTCCTTGCTTCAGCTTCTTGTTTTAGTCTGTCAGCCTCCGCCTTGTTAGTCTTTTCGATCGTTGCGATCTCTTGTAATTCTGCTTTCTTGGAAGCCAGTTTCCCGATAAGCTCAATTTTTAACTGGCTTACATGATTGAAGTATTTTGAATTATAATCCTTATACCTGATCGGAGTTTTGAAGTCTGCTATTTCCTTATCAATATCCCCTTGTGTGAGCAGTGTATGAGAAATAGAAGGGTTGAACTTTGCATATTCCTTCTGATCCAACTGGTTCGAAAGACAGTCATTGACAACCTTCTCCCCTTCATCTATGTTTGCCAGAGTCAATCCTTCAAAAGCGGTATTCAATGCAGTTGAAGCTTTGGTAAGAGCATTATAAAAGAAATTGTTGACAGCAGTCTCAACATCTTTTTTAATCCGGATAAGCTCTTCCTTTTTCATGAGCTCCGTGCGTGCAGCCGCTTCTGCTCTTTTGCGTTCTTCTATCTTTTTCGAGGCATATTCGTTCCGTCTGTTCTGGATAAGGACATAAACGCTGCTCTTATTCTGAGAGCTGATATCGTTTTCAAGAGAGGTAAAACGTTTCTTTATTTCATCGACAAGTTGTGTAAAAGGTTTACGGCGATCACTCATCGTCTTGTAGGTGACTCTCAATTTCTCCTGGTATTTTGCCATTAGTCCGTCAAGAGCATCATTCATTCCGGACTGCTCTGCCCGCTCTAAAAGTGTTTTACCGTACTGGTAAGCATTGTCATGGGAAATTGTATTTTTAGCTAACGTTTCAGGTGCCGTGTTTACAACTTGCACCAGAGTTTCAGTATTAATTGCAGGTAATGTTTCTTGCATGATATTTGATTTTAAGGGTTATTAAAAGGGTTCTTCAGGATCTAATTCAGGTTGTTTAGCTTCCTGCTCTTCTACCGGTTCTTCAGGGCCAAAAGGAACATTCGCTTGTTCCTGCGGAATCTCTTCTTCATCATCCATCGCAACGTTCTCGCCTACTCTCAGTTTCGTATAAGCACGCATTGCATGTTTGATTGTCTTTGCTTCGAGGAAGCCCGGGTCAATGCCTCCGTTTTCAGAGGTGTAGAGCTGGTTTGTATGAGAGCCGGTACGTGTCTTGGTTGTAGCAAACTTTTTCAGTCTCTCGATATCATCATCAAGCAACCACTTGTAATCTGAAGTCCCGTCTGGAAGTAGTATCCGGACAAAACAGCCAATGATCTTTTTGCTGTTCCGTGGAATTAACGGGCGATACTCAACGATTAACTCTCCCCTGTCATTCGTGGTAGGCTGGAAATGATCGCCCTCGTAAACCACGATCGGGTTAAACATCCGCTTGATTTGTCCTGAGCGGATCCGAAGGTTTAATTCTCCGTATGCTGTAACTCTCAGCCATGCGGTATTGATATAAGTACTGTCACCCTGCTTTGTTCCCCGTCCTTCGAGGTATGCTTCCGACTTGCTGCCCGGCTGAATAGATAAACCGTCAACGGCTATTTCAAGAAAGGCAGAATACAGTGACAGCTTAGTGCAACTCTTTAACCGTTCATCCGCGGATACGGATTTCCTGTAATAGAGGGCTTCCCTGTTGTAAACTGATTCAGCTTCGTCTTCACTTACTTTGTGAATCTTTGAATAAGTGTTGATGAATGATTCCTTTATCGAAGGGTCATCAACCAACCTGACCGGATCCAACTTGTTTAATTGGTCCATTTTTAATTGTACATTGCTCATGATCTTGGTTTTATAATGAGTTTAATAGTTTCTTAAATCGTTCATAGTCCTCGGTATATTCCTGTACCTCACACATTGAATAATAAGGGAGTTCCGAACTTTCCTGCTTGTTTTCCCGAAGACAGTCCGTGCAGACAATCTCACTTCTTCTGATTCCGAAACCGTCTTTGTAAAAGAATCGGTGAAGGTTCTCTGTACCATGACAGAATACACACCAGTATTCATCTTCCGACTTTTCGATCCGCCTGTCCTGTATTGGGGATAACGGACTATTAAGAAGATCAGATTCAGGATCAGTCATTTTTAAACAGCTTATTGGCAAATGCAGAAAAACGATCTTTCTTATCGTACCGTTCAATCAGTGCGTAAACACCGAAAGAGACCAGTAATGCCAGTGAGAGAATAATCAGTCCCATCTTTTATTCCTCCTCCTTGCTACTCATGCTTTTTGCTATCTTTTTCAATCTCTTAAGCTGCTCAAGAGAAAGGTTATTGAACATCCACATGACGATCTCAATCTTTTGAAGTTCTTTGTTCATATCCGGTTGTATCTTTGAGTTTCAAATAGAAATTTCTCGAAGTCGGCACGTTTACAGTACCGGGCTGTTCCTAATCCTTTCTTTCCACGGATATAGAACTGGATCCCGCTTTTAAAGGAGTCGCACTGCCGGGCAATATCCTTACCATACAGCCTTTTGATCTCAGCCATTGTGATAATCTCTTTTTTCAGGCCGAGCTCTTCAATGGTCCGCTTTGTTGCTTCATCTGCTGCTCTCTGCACCAGGTTAGCTAATTCGTGATATGAAATATTTACATCCATTATACAATCCCTATTTCTTTGGCTTTGAGTGCCAAATCTGTTTTATCTTTTGCATCAAGTTTAATCCGTAATCTTTCCATGAGAGAATTAACTGCCGTTTCACGGCGGAAGCCCATTTCAATCATTATCTGCCTATATGAGAGACTGTTTCCTATCAATCTCCAGCATTGCAGTTCCCGAAATGTGATCTTATTTCCGTTGATCCGGATCGGGGAACAAACCTTGCATTCTCCGGGGCATCTGAAACGTCTGCCACAATCGACGTATTCTTTCGTTTTCTTACCGTTATGGATGTCAGGAACACCGTCTAACCGCCCTCTGTTACAGTAGTTGTAAGTTTCAAGCATCTGCTTTTCATCGGTGATTCCCATTAAGCGGAGCCCTTCAAGAGCTTTCCTGTCAGTCAGGAGCTCTTCCCTGAGATCATCAAGGATATTCAGCGGAAGCTCCCAGAATGACTTTGTTTTACCTTCAGAGATGAAGAAGCATTTACCGAACTTCTCTTTGCTTCCGAAAATCTCAATGTCCCGATCCTCAGGTAATATGCCAGCTGGTAACTTTTCCATCATTTTATGAGTTTGGTTATCCGCTGTTCACGGGCCTGCTCTTTTGCAAGCCTGTCTTTCTTCAACTTCTCTATTGCACTGATTATCCGGTCTTGTGTTTCATCAGCGATCAAATCCTCCTCGCCTCCGAAAAACCTTGATATAGTAGGAATAGAGATCCCGACCATTCTGGCAATGATCTTCTTGTCCCCATACTTCAAGGTTCGTTCTAATTTTTTTATGTTATCCGTGTTGAGCATTTTAGATTATTTTATACCTTTATTGTTTGATAGACTCATGATAACTTTGAAGTGTTATTCATGAATCATGTATTGCAAATATATTGCATTGCAACACACAATGCAAATTTTGTAATGCTTTTCTTTATATTTATTTTATAATTTGCTTTATATGTCTGTAAAAGAAAGAATTAAAGAATTTGCAAAATTCAAAAGCATATCCATAAGGAGCCTTGAAAGGCAGTGCAGCTTATCTTACGGATACGTAAATGCCATAAGAGTATCTATCCAACCAGACAAAATTAAAAGCATTGCATCACAATTTCCTGAATTAAATACAGGTTGGCTATTAACCGGAGAAGGGCAAATGCTCTTACCCGAAAAAGAAGGCAATATTTTATTAAGCAATGATCTTTCAGAGAAAAGAATAAAATATTTTCCAGAGATAGATGCTTCAGCAACACCAACAGAAATGTTTGATCCGGGAAATAGGAACATCCAGAGAGACATCATTGTTCCGGGATTTGATGATTGTGAATATGCACTGAATGTGTGGGGAGACAGCATGTTCCCGATCCTTAATTCTGGGGAAATAATATTAACGAAAGAATGGAAAGAGTCATTTGTCGAATTCGGACTTATCTATCTCATCGTAACGAAACTCAATCACAGGATGATTAAGTATTTGCAACCAGGATCCTCCGATGAAACATTATCCTGTGTTTCGGCTAATGAATTTTATAAACCCATTGAGGTTAAAAAAGCTGATATTATTAAACTTTACCTTGTTAAAGGACATATTTCAAGGAATACAATATAAACTACATCTAAAATAATCTGGTAGAAGAAACTAGAAATGAAGTCATAATCACTTATTTAAATTTTAATATAATGAAAAAAATTTTAGTTGCATTTATTATGGCAGTTGCCCTAACATCTTGCTATAATAACAGAATCTTAGTGGGTAATGTATCTGAAAATGATCCAGTAGTAAAAGTTCAAAGTCAATGGAATAGCCACTGGTTATACGGATTGATACCAGGAGGAAAAACAAATGTAAAAGCCAAAGAATTCGTAAAAGGGAGAAAAGACTATGTAGTCAAAACAAACATATCTTTTGTGAACGGATTGATAGGAAGCCTCACTTGGGGAATATATTGCCCTACAACAACGACTTTTTATGTTCCACTTGAGGAGGTAAAATAAAAAATATATAAATGTCAGCCATAGGTGTTTCCTTGGGCTGACATTATAAAACTCCCCCAAAAGAATATTTTAAGGACCATTTCTGGGCAGAAGAAATTGATGCCATCTGAAAAAGAAAATGATGTTAAAGCCATCTATTCAATTCAACTATCCACCTCTCGATATATCGACATTGGAGAGAAAAATTGCATATAAACGACTGGGATTTTATAATCGTGCACAAACAATTAGGGATAACAATAAAAAGAATAATTGAGCATAGAGTCGAAGAAGGTATTATTGTTTGTCACCCATTGAACAATTATTATAATGATTTTGAGGTAAACTTGAATGAAGTTGCCGAATTATATAATGTCATTAAAATTGTTGAAAGAAGCACAAGGAGATAAATAAAAGGGCCAATGACTAATGATCAAATTAGCAAAAAATATTATTCCGGAAAGCGCAACGATTGTTGTACAATGAAAAGACCTAACGTACTATGAAATCAGAGGAACTAAATGAAAAAAACTATTAATACTAATTTCTGAATTATGGCAGATACAGAAAACGATAATCCATTATTCTGCCCACAGCGTGAAAAGTCAGGTGCTGAAACATATAAACATTACACGTATCAATATAATTGGGCTTTATATAGAATCATCTCTAAGCATAAAGAACAAAGAGAATATGCCGTATTTGTAGAGTTACATGAAGATGTAGTCATCGCAGATTCTCTAAATTCACAAAGAGCCACATTTGAATTCAATCAAATAAAAACAAGTAAAACACCATTCACTACTTATCAATTAATTCACCACAAAAAAGGCGGCAATTCGGTGCTTGGTAAACTAATAAAAGGTGGAAGCGAAGAATTCTATAAAGACAAAATAAGTTCTTTAAACATAGTATCTTTGAATGAATTCAATTTAGAACTTAAAGGAAAAGGTATAGAATTAGACAAAATAGGACTTAATGATTTATCTAAAAATCAGCTTAATGAATTAAAAGAAGCAATCAAAGATGAATTAGGGTCCGACTCTTTACCGAGTAATATTCAGTTTATTGTATCAGATCTTCCATTAGAAAAATCTCAGAACGTTATAATTGGAGACATCGCTAATCTCATTTCAGATATATCCCCAAACTCCTATTGTAACGCCGGTGAAATATATAGACTTCTATTCGACGAAATAAACAAGAAAGGGACAGTAACATGGGATTTTAAAACGTGGGAAGACTTGTTATCTAAAAAAGCATTAACTTCGGTGACTGTTACAAAAGTAATTAATCAATTTACAAAAATGCCGGAGGAAGACCGTATTAATGAACAAGTCGAACAACTTTGTACGGAACTAAATTTATCGTTGATTGAGAAAAAAAAATTCAAACGCAACGTTGATAGATACCATTACCAAAGGACAGGAAATAATAACACAATTCAGAATAACATCACCAATGAAATTACTTCTCTAATAACAAAAAGCATCAACAACAATGAGGAGAATGTAAGAAATTTGATAGATAACGTATACAGCTCTCTTTCAGATAAAACTAAAAAAATTTTTCCAACGGTTGAAGAAGTAAAAAGTGCAATTGCATATGAATTCATTATTATGCCATGAATCAAGAAAATTTTAAAATACTTGTCAGGAACTTAAGAACAGCAAAAAATGCAAAGCTTAATATTCAAACGACTGCTAATACTGTCAAATTCGTCAAAGTCCGCCAATCAGTTTCTATTCAGTCCGAGTTTGAATCTAATAACGGCAAAGGATAATAATGTTGGCAAAACCACATTAGTTAAATTATTATTTTGGGGACTTGGCTGTGACCCTTCTTTTGATTCAAAATGGAAATCATTAGACTGTGAAACCATTGTGGAATTCACAATAGGAGACAATATTTACCAAACCAAAAGATACCACGGAATAATAGAAATAAGAGAAAATAATTCCATCTCCCAAAGATACACCAAGATAACAGGAGAATATTCAATAAGATTGGCAAATATTTTAGGATTTAAAGCTCTTTTACCTAATCGAGAAAAAAAATTAGAAGTTCCTCCACCTGCTTACTATTTCTTACCTTTTTATATCGATCAAAAGAAAAGCTGGTCACAGGCATGGAATAATTTTGAAAACTTATCACAATATGAGAAATGGAGAACTCCAATAATCCAATATCATGTTGGATTATTACCTTCAATGTACTTTGATTTTGAAAAAGAAAAGATCGAAAAGGAAGAACAACAAGAATCGATTCAAAATCAGATAAAGGATTTTGACACTACCTTAAAAGTGCTTAACAAACGTATACCGCAATACAACATTACGACATTAAATGAAACCAACTTTAACAAAATCACACATGAAATAAAAACAGATCTAACCAATCTACAAAAGGAGCAAGAAGCCACTTTAAATCAATTGACCAATTTACAAAGCGACAAGGTATTCTTTGAACAGCAAAAGGTTATATCTGAAGTAATAATCAACGAACTAGAGAAAGATTACAAATTTACCATTGAAAATATCAAAGGAGACGAAATAGAATGCCCACTCTGTGGCGTTCATCATGAAAATTCCATTTTTAATCGAGCTTCTATTCTAAAAGACAAAATTCAAGTAGAAGATCAACTAAAATTAATCAATGAAAAGCTTAATTCTGTAAACAAAAAATTAGGACAAGCAAATGAACAACTTAAAAAAATAAGAACAAATATTGAATTAATCAATAAAAAATATGCTATAACAGAGGGAGATTCTAATCTAAAGTTTAACCAAATCATCGAAAATATAGCCGGTAATTCTATGAAGTCAAACATTAACGACGAAATAGAGATGTGCCTTGGCAAGGACAGAACTTTAAATGCTCAAATTAAAGAAATAAGAGGTAAACAAAAAAAAATACTATCCACGGAAGAAAAAGAGCGGATTAATAACTTTTTTATTTCAACATTTCAAGAATACATTCAAGATATTGGGAGTGAAAGCATTAACCTATCTCAAATAAAAACACCGCTGTCATACTCTCAGGTAATAAAAGAAGGAGGCGCAGCTGAAGGTTCTAGAGCTATTTTGGCATACTATCTTACTATTTTTACAATGGTAGCAAATTCTGGGAATAAAATAAAATGTGCCTTAGTTATCGATACTCCGAATCAACAAGAGCAATCTGATTCTAATTATGAAAGAATTGCGAATATCCTAATAAATAAGATAAAAGATGACAATCAAATTTTCTTATGTGCAATGGAAAATCAACACTTAGATTCTTATAGGAATATGGCCCAGACGATCACACTTAATAAATCTCAATTACTAGACCCCAACAAATATGAAGAAATCAAAGAAATATTTTCTAAAAAATAGAGAGGTGTCTTTTTTAATTTATATTACTTGAACAAAAAACAACAATCTTGAAAATAGAAGGTGAAATATTGCGAAGAAGAACTAAGACTCAAGGAAAACGTCAACGCTCCTCCTCAATTTTTGATCTACATTATTTCTTGATTCTGGCGGAAGGGATTATCATACCATTAAAATAACATGGGATGACTCATATAAGCAAAAAGAAAGCGTTGAACTGCCCATGAATCTTTAATTCTTAAACAACTCATCCATTTGTTTTTGAATCTCCTTTCCTCTTTTGTTCATTTTAAGAACAATAAAAACATTCAAGAGAATATTTATCAACACAATAATAGAACTAATAATTTCAGACATGTCCTTTTTATTTAATTCGACATAAACACAACTTCAAAGATTGCTTCATAAAGTAAATGATCCAATAAATGGGCACTCCTATCCAATATTAATGACCGAATAAAAATATAGCCAAGCAATATGAAAGTTTTAAAATCAACACTTTTATTTATTACTCTTAGCGTTCTGTAATCATTTACTAAATCAGATTCCAAATGACCCGATCAAAAAATCATCACTACTGGAAAAATTTCATTCTACTTGGATTAACTATCATAATCATATCTGGATGTATTTTCGTTGTTTTTTGGGCTTTCTTCACATCAAATTGCCACAATCGTTTAGAGCAAATAGGTTCTTTTGGGGGAGTATTTCTCGTTGCTCTTACTTTACTATTTCAAATAAGATCTTTCCGAGCTCAACAAGTGGAAGGCAAATTCTTTGAAATGGTGAAATACTACAGGGATAATATTGCTGAATTAACTTATGTTGATCCGTCTTCCAAGGACAAAGAAATAAAAACAGGCAGAATCGTTCCGAAGCTAATTTTCGATCAATATGTAATTGCACGAAAAATCGCAAATAATTTTTTTCAGAACAAAACGATAGAACCAACCTTAGTCAAAAGCCTTCCGAAGAAGGAGAAAAAGCTATTAAAGGAAAGTAATGCTGATGAAATATTCAACAAAAGCAATATTGCTTACCAAATAACTTATTGGGGTGTAGCAAAAACAGCACAAGATGATTTAGATAACCATTTAACCAATTTAAACGACCTGCATCGCAAAGATTTAATTGACGTTTTCAAACTCTTCCCAGTACATTATTCTAAACACTACAACGGAGAATCTCCAAAAGACGAAGAGATCAAGCCCGTCCAAGAAATAATTGAGAAATTAAAAGACAATGAATATACCCCCAAAAAAACATGGGATGAATTAAAAACCGAAATACAAGGGAAAAAATACGTCAAATTCTTTGGCGGTCACCAATATCATTTAGGACACTTTTTCCGACACTTATATCAAACCGTTAATTATATCGACGATCAACCTTGGTGGCTCTTATCTAAAAGCAAGAAAAAAGAATACGTCAAAATGCTACGAGCCCAAATGTCGAACTATGAACAGGCTCTGTTATTTATAAATTCTCTTTCTGGATTAGGCTTAGACTGGGAATACAACAATAAGGAAGGCAAAAAATTGATCACAAAATATGAGCTAATAAAGAATTTACCGGAGCATTTTATTCCCGACATGAATCCCAAAGATTTTTATCCTGGTATTACGTTTGAATTTGAAGAATAGCCATGATTATTAAAATCCAATTCCGAAAGTCCCGATCAAAGAACTACAACGAAGTAATTCTCCGCGCAAAAAGGTTCTCCGGATTTATCCAATCCCAGGATAGAAACGTCATGATAATAAATGATATCGACGAGCTGATCGGTCGATGGATGGATTTTAACGCAATAATCTTCTCTGTAACAAAATGGGTCGGAACATCCGTCTTCTTCAACGGCAAAGAACTTATACCCTACTCCAATAAGTTTTTCTACAAGCTGCTTGATATGACCCAATGCTATAAGTTTTACAAGGAGGATCCGAATAAGAAATGTTACTGCACCACTAAGAACTGGGGATGTATGAAACTATCCGGAATAGCAAGATCTCCTCATGAATGCTGCTTCGCTCACGCGCAATGGTACAAAAGAGGCCATTTTATCGATGATAAGACTTGGAAGATTGACAAGACAGACTTACTCGAAGAGCTACTGGATGAAGCAAAATTGAAGCTCATTGACCAGTGTCCGGCGTTTAACCCTGATCGTGTTACTAAACTGGTGAAAGAATTACCGGATACAATCAGAGTTGACAATCAGAACTGGGAAATTATTTACCGGACGGATTTTGCTCCGGATGGTGGTGTTATCTATATTCCGGAATCAATCAATGTTATCGGTGATATTTTTGACAGCGCTCCCGAAGTGTTCAGGCTACCATACCTCAAAAAGCCTCCCGAAAATGAATCGGAACAGGAACCGGAATACGACATTCATGAGATTGATCTGCTCTCTCCGGATCTGGAACATATTTCAAACAGGGATGCGGATATATTGATCGATGAATACCTGAAAAGGGAAAACAGTAGAAAAATAAAGAACAACAAAATTTAGTCTGAAATGGATGAAATAGATAGGCGAATAAGGCCAGAAGAAACTTCTAACGGATTACAATTTAAAACAGATGACGGGTGGACATACAGATATGTAAACGGAGAAATCGGAATAGAGTATCCCGAAGGGAAAAAAGAACCAGATGTTCTTTACAAATATTATAATTGTTCGCACAATTCTTTAGATGCGCTTCAAAAGTCTTATCTATTTGCATCCAGATTAGGTTTCTATAAAGACCAAGCATTGCTTAATGACCCTTTCGATTGTACACAATATGTACTAGCAACAGACCCGAAACTATCTATCTCTGACTTGGAAAACAGAATGTGCGAAATAAACCATTTCTACAAAAAGGAAATGGATAAATTTGATGGTAAAGGCGAAATATATCATACAGCATTGCGAAATATTGCGCTTGCCTTATACAACACGTCAATTTGGCGCAATTTTGGAATAATTGCGATGACTGCTGATTGGAAAAACCCTTGTATGTGGGCACATTATACGCAAAACAATCAAGGTTTCGCCGTTGGGTTTTACACTGAAAATTTAAAATCAATCCAAAAATTGAAGGGTCCTTTTTTCATGCATTATAAAGATAATCCTGAATCGTTAATAGTAGATTTTAAACAGGAAAATTATCCCTTATCTTTACTATATGTTCAAAACATCAAACTAACCTCATGGGAATATGAACAAGAATGGCGTTTTGTTGCCGGTGAAAAAGGAATGGATATTGACGAACAATCAGGGCATGAACTAGGAATAAAAAATGGAGACTATAACAAAAGGCGCATTAGTTATCAGGAATTCCAAGGGAAAATCATTAAAGAAATAATACTTGGCTATTATTTTGACCCTGCATTTCGCAATGACAAGGTTGGCAAAATAACAACAAAAAAAGGAGATGGAACTCAAGATGAAGATAAAGTCTCTCTTTTAAACTACATCGTTAAGAATCAAATTGACACGTATATGTTATATCCAACATCACAGTATAATTTTGATAAACCGCAAATAAACATCTGGAAAGAAGATGATCTTTTTAAATATGAAAGGGTTTCTATTCCTCGAATAGAATGCAGAACTGAAGATTTCCAGAACTTAGAAATAAATGAGCATTTTTGAGATAGAGTAAGCATACATAATGCTTATTCAAAAATGGTTACTAAATAAAAAAAACAAAATAGGTCTGATTAAATTTGGACCCCATGGCAACAACAAGAACATTCGCATATGCCAAAAACAATATTCTCCAGAAAAGAGTTCTACGACCTTGTTTGGTCCGATTCCTTAGCCGCAATCTCAAGAAAATACAATATTTCCTATAACTGCTTACGAGAAGTATGCAGGGAAATGGAAATCGGCATTCCGCCCAATGGCTATTGGACACAATTGGCATTCGGAAAATCTGTATATAAAGAACGGTTCTGGGAATCAAAAACAGCAAAGCAGGAAATCTCATTATGGCTAAGAATTGATGAAGACGGAGAAGAGTATATATCAAGCGATACAAGTCTGTTCATTAAAAACAAAGCCGAAATAATTCAACAATTACAATCTGTTCAAAACCTCAAAATACAAAATCCAGACCATCTCTATTTACTCGAAGCAACAAAAGAATATTGTCAAAATCAAAATTACAGTGCTGATTTCCGAAATTACCGGCTGAAGTCTATTGATTCCCCTCATGTTCTTGAAGTCATTGTATCCAGAAAACTATTAAACCGTGCAATGAATTTCATGTCTCAATTTATAAGTCTGCTTGAAATTCGGGGACACTCTATCACAATAAAATATGGTAATACACATGCCTTAATTTTCGGTCAGGAAATTCAAATATTACTAAGAGAGAAAATCAATAGAATTAATTCGAAGTCAGAATATAATGGAAAACTATGTCTGAAATATCTCGACTACCCAGAGCGAGAATGGGCTGATGGTTTAACCTCTTTAGAAGACAAACTTCCGGACATTATCGCAAAACTTGAAGTCATTGCCTATAATAAAAAACTCGAACATGAGGAATATGAAAGGCAGCGGGAAGAAGAGCGTCTTTTGAAAGAAAAGATGGACGCATTAACGGCACGAAAAGAAAAAGAATTAAGGGATTTCAAATCCGTTCTTGGAGATGCCGTCCGTTATCAGAAAGCTATTGAGATGAGAAACTACATCAATACCATCAAAGAGTTTGCAATAAAAAACAACACACTGACAGAGGAGAAACGACAATGGATTGAATGGGCTCTTAAAAAAGCTGACTGGTATGATCCTTTCATCGAAGCAGAAGATGAGCTTTTAAATAATGTCAACAAAGACACACTGACATTTATGTAAATATCTCATTATGGAACTCTTTGAGGAATACAATCAGGTCTCCTCTTTTTCTAACCTTCTATACGCTAATATATTTGTAATCTTGATACGGTTATTTCGACCAATTATCCAGCGAACTGTATCTTTAATAACATCAAAGGTAAGACAGGAATTTCTTCCCCTCTTTCAAAAATCGCTTCATTTAACCAATCGGCTATATGGAGCAATGCAACGCCAAATTATTATTGTTCTTAAATTTAGTCTGACATAATTTCTTTATAATCTAAGCCTTTCTGAGGTATAGAATTTGTAATTTGTTCAAATTTTGTCTTCTCAAGAATAATTTTTCTCAAATGTTCTTTCAACAACTTACCCTCATTTTCTTTATCGCTATTAGGTAACAATGGGAATGCTCCTATATTTATTGTCTCAATTGACTTTTGATAGTACTGTTTTCGAATATCTTCATCCTTCCCTCGTCCGGGAAATAAAACATATGCACCAATAACCTCCTTGGCTAAATACTTCCTGTCTGTTCCATAATAAATAGCATCACGGTAACGGTGCATCTGATTAATTGCATCAGGAACCGGTTCATCAGCAATATTTGAAGCATTAGTCCTTATATCATCCCATACCCGATATTTAGCATCATACAAATAAGTCATAATAAAGTCAGACTTATGAATATTAAGAACAATATCAGGCCGTTGTTCTGTTGTTTCTGTATGTGTTATTTCGTGATTCGTTCTGTTATAAGTATGTTGATATTTAAGTTCAATTTCATCTCCATTCTGAGTGTTTTTATAAAAAACACAATGTTCTATCTTATTATCCAGAAAAGGATTAAGCATACTTTCCTTATTTTCCTTACACATTTCAATATGTTCCAGAGAACCTATCATTTCTTTCATTTTCAAAAAGCACCATATCTCATAAAGCTCCCACATCTGCTTCATGCCAATATCTATTGTTCCGTCAAACAAAGAAAGGCCACTTTGTAACATCAGCCAATAACGATAAATTTGAGCATATCCTGTACGTTTTTGTAAAACGATACTCTCTTGCCTAAACCCCTCGAATTTTCCAATTGCATGAAACATCTTGTTATGAAAGAGTTTATCCAATTGAAACTCGTAATTATCCAGTTTCGATTTATATTCCTCAGAAACAACATCACCATAATTCGTCTTCAATCTGTTTATTACACGATGTAACTTATTCCTGATTTGAATAACAGTATATTTTACAAATCTATTTTCTTGGGTGTCTATTGTAATATCGATACGATCATTGCGAAAAAAACGTCCTAAAACGTCACTGTCAAGTTTTGACTCTTCTTCCTTAAAACGTTCTTCCAACCGTGGAGTCCAGTGTTTTATCCGATCTGGTTTTTGAAAATAAACTACACCTTTCATTTTATAATGAGGCTTGTTTATAACAAAATTACAGGCCCGAAGGTAACCTCTAATAACATCCTGAAAAATAACAAGCCAGATCAATTCACTTTTAGAGTGCCCTTGCTTCCCAAACTGTTGAAATGTAAGCGTAAGATATCTGTAAACCAATTCATTGTACTCATGATTAATTGTTTCCAGAATACTTTTATAGTCATCCTTTATATCAAGTTTTGGAGAAACAACGTCAAATGTAAAAGAATTAACCTGATGTTTCAGAATCGGAGTATCATATGAAAATCTGAGAGTAAACTTACCTATTTCATTTAAGAAGTTAATAGTTCCGGTCAGTATTCCGCCATCACTTGTCTGAAAATAGGAAAACATCTCGGCAACTGATTTATTGGGATGTATGATGCTTGGGACGCCAATAATATTTTTAAATTTTATGGCAAAATTATAACTGTTAGTTTCAAAAAACACCGGAGGTCTTCGCTCCCATTTAGTGGCACCCTCCATATCATCCACCTGAAGATTATTCGAATCATCAGAATCACTCAGATAAAGCTTACCTTGGATCGTGGAAGCATAATCACAATAAGTATACGCCTTGTCGTATAACCTGCTTTTAAAACGAGCCCATAGTTTTTGCTGATTGCTTCCCTGTGCTGTTATTGTGTAATCATCAGTAATAAGTTCTAAAACTTTCATTGATACTGTCTATTAAGGCCAATAACTGGTGTAATGGGAATAACTTAAACGACCCTGCATTTCTCTTATTTTACTTTCACAGAGTGACAGGCCATGCTCTATACTCCAATCTTCTAATGCTTTTAATGGCTTTTCGACCAAATCTTCATCACCTTCAATCCGAGGCAATACTTTCATATTAATCATCGAATCAACAGTTGCAACAAATAAATCATTGAATGATTTTTCCGGATATGCAAAACGCAGATTACGGAAATAAAGTACCAGCTCGTTTTGAACACGGTATGCTACACGGAACGGCGTGTCTCTAAGAATTTCATCTATTTCCTGCATGATCCCGACGGCACCGGTTTTAAGCTCTTCGGAGTCTTGTGGAATCTGTTTCAGTGCCTGGTTAGCATTTACACTATCAGAAATAAATAATTGTCCGGATAATGGTTCATCTGTATATTGAAGGCTGTCTTTATCATCAAACATCTTCTTAAAATCCACATGATTTATTTCTATTGTCATAGCACGGTCTATCACCTTGCGTGAAAACTGGTGTGTCGTATCATCCATATTTACCGTTCCCACAACAATCAAATTATGAGGCAATCGTAAACCGAATTCCGTTAACTCCTTCTTAATATTCTTATCAATATCTTCATCCTTATTTAAACCTAAATTACTAAATATATCCGTGTATTCATTAAAAACATCTTTGCCTATTAAACAACCGGAAACAATTCTATCTCCATTTTTCTTACGGGTTTCCAACACACTTAAATATTCAGCAAAATATTGTTCTACCGGAGCCAAATTCATTTCATCGAGGCAAATAAAAAAAGGCACTTCCGGATAACGCATTGCTTTCACAAGAAACTTTATAAAAGGAGTAATTATATATTTTCCCCTGATTCCAGAGGCGTAACCTAATAATTCTGAACTATCGTGCCAATTTGGTTTTACCTCTATCATGCAATAATTTCCCGGCGTCGTCTCATCGTTTTGCAGACTCTCTTTATCAGGGCAACTCATAAAGGCCAGTTCTCTTACAATTCGACTTTTTCCAATTCCGGAAATACCGGCTAAAAGGACAAACGGCTTCGTGCGTATTGCTGTCAGACAACTTTGAAAAACAGGTCTCTGAGCTTTTAACAGTGGAATTTGACCATTGGTTTTTCTCTCAGCAGATTCAAATTCATATAATATTTCAGATAAATCTGGGTTCTCGGCAAGAAATCCACATAATGTAACTATATATGAGTGAGACGCATTTACCACATTTGCCATGTTTAATATCGGGGAATCATAGAGATCTCCTCTGAAAGCTGCTTTCGCTCCTCCCCACCATGCATAATCAGTGATGAATCTCGTAATATATTCTAAATTATCAACACCCTGTTTTTCAATAATCGCCATTCTTTCTTTCTCCGTCAATTCTGGGAAAGTCGCCATTTTGGGCTCATATTTTAATTCTTTCAATCTGTCTTTTGAAAAGATATCGATTAGACTATTTCTATATTGCGTAATCGCATTATAATATTCAGTGAAATAAGAAGCAATATAAAACCATTGATTAGGCAAATAAATTTTTTGTCCTGCTTTATTAGTAATAATAGCAGAATAATTTAAATACCTAATCGAATCAGAACCGATTGCAGTAACTTTGCGTTTAAAATTGTCGGGTAATACAATTTCGTCGCCACTGAAATTTTTTTCAAAATCAGCAACAAGTTTGTTTTTTAATTCCCCCAAATCAACTAAGCTCATAACATATATTTTAGGAGTTGTTTTTTTATCTGCATTGATACAGTTTTCACTAATGGAACAGAAACACTGTTTCCAAACTGCTTGTAAGCCTGAACATCTGAAACTACAATATTAAAACCATTATCAATCGGGTAGCCCTGTAATAACCCGGCTTCTTTCGGGGTTAATTTTCTTGGATTGGCTTTTTCCTGTTGAACTAATATTTCACTTCCGTCTTTATAATATCTTGCAGATAATGTATTTGTATGGGTGCTTTCTGAATTAAACAATGAAAATCCAAAACCATTCCCTTTCTCTTTATGCTCTCTCAATCTTCTTAAATGTCCGTTGTAAAGTCTGTCCGATAGTGTATATTTCAAATCTACATCAGATTGTAAAATATCTCCAAGTTTAACTTTTTTAGCTTTTAACAAAAGATCGTTTTCTTCAAATATCGGTTTGTCGTTTTCATCAAGACCAACCGGAAAAATAAATTCTTTCGGAGACTTTTCCTCTTTTAACCAGGCAACAATAATAAGTCTTTCCCTGTTCTGCGGGACACCAAAATACTTTGAATTAAGTACTTTAAAATTAACATTGTAGCCAAGTTCATCTAAAACATGAAAAATCGTTTTCAATGTCCTTCCCTTGTCATGAGTTTTTAATCCTTTTACATTTTCAAGCAACAGAACCTTGGGGGGATTACCCTCTTCTTTCTTCGTATTAACAATCTCTGCTATATTAAAAAACAACGTTCCTCTGGTATCCTCAAATCCTTTTTTTAATCCTGCATTAGAAAAAGGCTGACATGGAAATCCGGCACACAGCACCTGAAAATCAGGAATTTCATGTGGATGCACTTTGGTTATATCCCAGTTAAAATTTTCATTTTTAAATAATTTGGGAGAAATGTCTTTAAAATTACTTTCGTAAGTGACTCTTGCAAATTTATCTATCTCACTGGCAAATACACACTCTCCTCCTGCTTCATGCATTGCGATATGAAATCCACCAATTCCTGCAAATAAATCAATAAAACTAAACCTCGCTTTTTTACTCTTTGATGTCATCAATTATTGTATTATAAAATTCTTTATTTTTAATCTCACACTCCCAAATAATCAGCACTTTATAACCCATATTTCTTAATTGAGCCTGCTTTATGCTGTCATTTTCTATGTTTTTTTCAATCTTTTCCTTCCACCATTCTGTTCTTGTTAACGGCAATTTAAAATACTTGCAATTTTTATGTCCATGCCAGAAACATCCGTTTACAAAAATTACAGTTTTGTATTTTGGTAAAACAATATCCGGTTTTCCTGGTAGATTTTTATCATTCAGTCTATATCTGAATCCCTTTGAAAAAAGATATTTCCGTACAATTAACTCAGGTTTAGTATTCTTGCTTTTTATAGCCTGCATATTCTTCCTTCGTTGTTCTGAAGTAAGTACGTCCATAATAATTCATTCAATTATAACACGTCTAAAATTAATTCAATTTGCCAGATAAAGAAATAAAACCGACGACTTTGTGTGTGTTTTTAACTGTTATACTTTTTACAAACAGGAATAATTGAATAAAAAGAATAAGAAAAAACAATCGCAATCAATTTTCTGCCAAATCATAAGGACGACTATAAAACCTCAATCAAAATTGCAATATATTTATGTTTTTACATGCAAATACTTAAATATTGCTCTGTCCAGTTTTTAGATTGACATGTATACAAAAAGCCTCTTTCGTATACATATTCTTCAAAAGCATATAAAAAAGGCAATTTTATATACATATCTCCAACACCCCCACTCGAGTATGCATTTCGTAAAAACACCCCAAAATAGTACAAATGTGAAGTCTTCACTCTTACACCTGAGCTGTCAGGTAGAATGCATCATCGTTATTAGAGGAAACCAGATCAATGATTTTCCGGTTTGCTTCATCAACAAGCTGCATATCAAAGTCAATGTAAATATCGGTTACGGTTGATGTACCATGTCCCAATCCCCGTGCAATAATGTCTTTTGAGATGCCATTATTAGCAGCAATAGAAGCCCAGCTGTGGCGGGCATAATAAGTCGTTATTGATTCATCCAGCTCCAGTTTGCAGGAAACTCTCTTTAAAAACTTATTAGTGTACTTATCAAACGATTGATGGTTCGAATATTGATTGTGAAAATTAAGCAGCATCTCCCCTGTCGGATCTTTATACCTATTAATAATGTACAACGCCTCCGGTTCAATTTTAATAGAATACGGTTTATGGGTTTTCCCTCTCACATATTCCAGCCGTTCATTCTTGACATTGTCGGGTTTAAGAAAGTAAAGATCCCTCATGTTGATCCCGATCAGAAAGAAGGACAATAAGAAAATATCCCTCGCCTGCTCTTCTTTTTCCGTCAGAACAACAGTATCTTCTCCTTTTTTCTGTTCGAGTGTTATTATCCGGTGTATTTCCCCTATTGTAATATCCCGTTTACGTGTTGGTCTCTGCTGTATTTTAAACCGCCTAAACGGATACAATTCCAAACCGATCAATCCTTCGTCTATTGCCTTATTAAAAACAGACCGGATATTTCTCATATGGATCGAAATATAATTCACACCCTTCCCTTCCTCTAAAAGCCATGATTCAAACTTTTGCAGGAATTTATAATCCACTGAGGAAAAATCTAATTCAGTTTGTCCTGTGAATTTTTGAAGAGTATTTCTCGTCGTTTGATAAACGACCCAGGTATTCGACTTTTTCTTTTTAAACGACCTGATTACATCGTCGAGTTTTACGAAAAAATCCGATCGTAAAACTTTTGGTCGTTTTAACATGTCGATAAGAGTCGCAATATTTACCCGATCCACATTTTCAATTCCAAGAACCAGCTTTTCATATTCCAATTCTTTACTTTTTAATTCTGCATTAATCGTTTTTGAATATGGATGAGAAGGCTTTACTCTCCCTGTTGTTGTATTGAAATATTTAGGCTCCATATAATAGTCCGTTCCAATGTAACGGGTTTTCGCATTATGAAACACTCTGATTTTGATATTTGTTTTCCCGTCAGAATTAATCTCATTTCTTCTGATAGCAGCTTTAAACTTAGCCATAAATTAGGTACAAATTTTCGTAAAACATTTCGTAAAACAAATCTACAAAATAAGGATAAAACCAGTGCGTTTTTTTGACGTTCGGGGACAAAAAAAGGTGTCAGGAAAAACCTAACACCTTGATAGTCAATGAGCGGAAAACGAGATTCGAACTCGCGACCCTCAGCTTGGGAAGCTGATGCTCTACCAACTGAGCTATTTCCGCATCGCTTGGCAAAGATATACCTTTTCAGAAATAATAAAAAAATTATCGAGCCTTCTATGGGACTTGAACCCACGACCTGTTGTTTACGAAACAACCACTCTACCGACTGAGCTAAGAAGGCATTGATTTCGGACGGCAAATATATAACTATTCTTGTGATGTTCGGTATGTTCTGAGAATATTTTTACGCCCATCCTCCCTGCCAAACACTAGTAATTTATAAATCATTTTATTACAATGCCAAACCACTGAATGTCCCTATTTAAAACAAAATATTTATCATTCGATCAATAGAAACTCCCCCACATAACATACTTACCTCCCCGTGCTCCACTTTAAAGTCTTTTCGTTCAATCAAAAACATGTTATATAGCATCTTTTCTTTATGCAATTTTTCTCAGAAACGATCTTCTAATTTCAGGTACACTTTACTTTTAACACAAAAATGACATTTGAAAATAAAAAATTTAACAAAATGCATAGAAATCCATAATACGAACTACACGACACCCTTTTACACAATTAATTGTTTTAATAAAAAACAAACATCATTTCGCATGGGCACATAAAATAATTTAATCATTTTTTAGATTACAACATCATTTTTTAGGGGGTCAAAATTGAATTTCACAGAAATAACAGGTATTTAACAAATGGAATCAAAATACACACTAATAAAAAAAATGCATCTATTATTTTTCTGAAATTCAGTACACTTACATATAGTCAAGAAAGATTTATAAGGGTTTTTTAATTTTTTTTAACGCACTGTATATTTTAATTATATCTTAGCATAGTTCAAACAGAAAAAAATCTAATACATAAATCTACCTTTTCTCTTAACCTATATCAGTAAGGGTCTAACTAAACTAAATTAAACAAATAAAGTAACGGGCAATCTAAAAAATTGCCCGTTACTTTTTTGTGTTAACACCGAAAGATTAATATTTAACAGCAACAATACTTGACTGAAAGCTAAATTTTTATAATTTTGCGCTCTATTATAAGTTAAACAATTAAAAACCATACTGTATGTTGAACCAGTACGAAACCGTTTTCATTGCAACTCCCGTTTTGTCTGAAGCTCAGATGAAGGAAGCGGTAGAAAAGTTCAAAGGCGTCATTACCCAAAATGGTGGCGAACTTGTGAACGACGAAAACTGGGGTCTTAAAAAGATGGCTTACCCCATTCAGAAAAAGACCACCGGATTTTATGAATTGATCGAATTCAAGGCAGATCCTTCATTCATCAAAAAGTTAGAAACAGAATACAGACGTGACGAACGTGTTATCCGTTTCTTAACCTTTAGAATGGACAAATACGCCGTTGAATACAGTGCAAAGAGAATAAACAAAAAAGCAAAAAAAGTAGAAAAGGAGAACTAAATTATGGCTGCAAATCAAAGTGAAATTAGATATTTAACCCCTCCTTCCGTAGAAATTAAGAAGAAAAAATATTGTCGTTTCAAAAAGAACGGCATCAAATATGTTGACTATAAAGATCCTGAATTCTTAAAGAAATTTCTAAACGAACAAGGGAAAATTCTTCCAAGAAGAATTACCGGGACTTCTTTAAAATATCAGCGTAAAGTTGCCCAGGCCGTTAAAAGAGCCCGTCACCTTGCTCTTTTGCCTTATGTTATTGACATGTTGAAATAATTAAATCTTACACCCAATGGAGATCATCTTAACACAAGATATTCAAAGCCTCGGACAGAAAGACGATATAGTAGCTGTTAAAGACGGCTATGCACGCAACTTCCTTATTCCGAAAAAATTAGCAGTTAGTGCTACTCCTTCGGCCAGAAAGGTTCTTGCTGAAAATATCAAGCAAAGAGCTCACAAAGAGGCCAAATTAAGAGAATCTGCTCTTGAAGTCGCAGAAAAACTCAAAGCTATTACAGTGGTTGTCGGAGCTAAAACCAGTACAACTGGAAAGATTTTCGGTTCTGTTAATAACATCATGCTCGCTGAGGCAATTAATGCACAGGGATTCGATGTTGACCGCAGATCAATCACAATTACGGATGACACAATCAAAGAAGTCGGTAAATTTACTGCTAAAATTAAGCTGTATAAAGACGTGATTGTTGACTTCCCATTTGAAGTTGTTTCTGAATAATAACAAACTACAAACAGAACATTTTACGTTTTTCAAACAAACAAAATAAAAAAAGCCATCCTTACCAGATGGCTTTTTTATTTTATATCATTGCTCTTTTACTCACACATACTGTCTGAGGTTCAGTTTCCCCTGAACCATTAACCATACATTTTGAGCTAATGCCTTTAATTCATCTTCGCCACCATAAATATATATCGGTGCAATAAATGAAATCCGAGGCCGGATATACTCCAATAATGCAGCATTATAGGCTACTCCTCCGGTAAAAAGAATTCCATCGATTTTGCCTTCTAATACGGTTGCCATTTCACCAATCGCCTTTGCAATCTGATACCCCATCGCGTTTTGGTAATAAAGACATTTCTGGTCTCCGGCAGCAGCCCGCTCTTTAATGCTTTTACCATCATTCGTTCCCAGATACGCAACAAAACCACCACCTCCGTTTACCATGTGCAGCAGTTCTTCTTTAGTATACTTTCCACTAAAACAAAGATCTATTACCTGTCCGGCTGGCAAGGTTCCGCTTCTCTCCGGAGAAAAAGGACCTTCTCCGTCCAATGCGTTGTTCACATCAACAATCCGTCCATGTTTATGAGCACCGACTGAAATACCACCACCAAGATGAGCAACAATGAGATTAAGGTCTTCGTAATTACGCCCTATCTTTTCGGCATGTTCCCGTGCAATAGCTTTCTGATTTAATGCATGGAAAATCGATTTACGAACAAAATTAGGATGCCCTGTTATCCTCGCAATATCTTCTAGTTCATCCGTCACTGTCGGATCGGCAATATATGCTTTGGCATTTTTCATCAGTTTGGCAATATCAAAAGCAAGAAGAGCTCCCAAACTGCTGGCATGTACTCCATATTTGCAACTACGCAAATCATCAAGCATCTTTTGATTAACCTCATAGATTCCTGATGCCAGAGGATGCGTTATCCCTCCCCGACCTATAACATATTGAATGTCATCAAACCGGACAGACGATTCTTTCTTTAAAGCTTCAACAATAAGCTTCTTTCTAAAATCAAACTGATCAATCACCGATGAGAAAACGGATGTTTCGTCGAACCCATGGCGGATTGTTTTTTCTAAGATACAAGTTGTATTACTAAATACAGCAAACTTTGTTGAGGTTGAGCCAGGATTAATTGATAGGATTAATACTTCTTCCATCATTTATTAGTTTTATCCGATATAAGCGGATAGTGCAATTGAATTAAGTTTTGTTTCAATACTGTCGCCTCTTGAAGCCAAGATACAAGGAACTTTAGCTCCAACAACAAAAGCAGCTTGCTGTGTTTTACACAATTTGGTGCTTGTTTTATAATAAGCATTAGCAGCTTCTATATTTGGGAAAAGCAAACAATCAGCATCTCCGGCAACCTCACTGTTAAGTCCCTTTATTCTGGCAGACTCCGGATCAACAGCAGCATCAAGACCCATCGGACCATCAACAATTCCCCCGGGTATCTGACCCCTTTCACTCATCTTCGACAAAATAGCAGCCTCTAAACAAGCCGGCATACTATCAAGAACTTGATCAGTAGCAGCAATAACGGCAACCTTCGGTGTTGCTATTCCTAATCCATGTGCCGCACGAATCAAATATTTAATGATTGCAACTTTTTGGCGCAAATCAGGACAAGGAATAACTGCAACATCACTTGATATTAACAGTTTGTGATAAAGTGGATTTTCAACAACGGTAATATGACTTAACACAGCCTTCGGTGGCAGCAATCCTTTTTCTTTGTTCAAAATTGCCCTCATATACACGTCAGTGCTGACCAACCCTTTCATCAAAAGGTCTCCTTTGCCTTCATGAATGAGATCAACAGCCTTTGCAGCCGGATTCTCATTTTCTCCAACATGAACAATTTCGATCAACGAAGGATCAAAATTTTCCTTTTTACAGGCTTCTTTTACTTTACGCTTGTCTCCGACAAGAATAGCATCAACAATTCCCAGTTTCACAGCCTGAGCTACTGCACCAACAGTATGTTCATCAATGGCATTTGCAACAACTAATTTTCTTTTCTCTTTTCCCTTAAGATTTTCAAAAAGATCACTGAGTTTACGAATTTCCATTCCTTTATTTATTTTAATTATATCCGCATTAATAATAAAAAACAATCAATAAAAAAAGCCATTAATCAAATAACAGCTTTATAACTTCTCTGATTTTCGACTTTACCAACATTACAAATCACGAACAATACTAAATGTTTCGCGGGCAATAACCAGTTCTTCATCAGTTGTAACCGTCATAACAGTTATCCGGGATCCGGGAAGAGATATTATTTCGTCTTTACCACAAAGATTCCAACTTTTCTCCGCATCAAAAAGGATGCCCAGATATTCCAGATTTCTTAGGCAAAGATCTCTGACCGTAAAATTATTCTCTCCGATTCCGCCGGTAAAGATAAGAATATCGACCCCATTCATAAGTGCAATATAGGCTCCAATATATTTTTTAACACGCATGGCAAACATGTCAAGTGCAAGTTTTGCCCGTTCATGTCCCTTTTTAGAAGCATTAACAAGGTCTCGCATATCGGAAGAAATACCAGAAATACCTTTCACCCCACTTTTACGATTAAGAGCCTTATTAACGTCCGCCAGCGATAATCCTTCCTGAGAAACCAGATAAGGAATAATACCCGGATCAAGACTTCCGCACCGGGTCCCCATCATTAACCCGTCATTGGGCGTAAATCCCATTGAGGTATCGAGCGATTCTCCATTTCGGATAGCCGTAATCGAAGCTCCATTACCTAAATGACAAGTTATTATCTTAGTTTGATGAATATCCCGACCTAATATCCGACAGGCCTTATTCGCCACATACTGATGACTTGTTCCATGAAAACCATATCTTCTTATGGCATATTTCTCATAAAATTCGTAGGGAATTGGATACAGATAAGAAGATCGTGGCATAGTTTGATGGAATGCCGTATCGAATACTGCGACCTGTGCTGTTCCTGGCATCAGTCGCTCGATGGATTTAATTCCTTCGAGATTTGCAGGATTATGAAGGGGAGCCAGATTTATACAATCAATAATTCCCTGTTTGACTTTATCGTCGATGAAAACACTCGATGAAAAAAACTCTCCTCCATGGGCCACCCGATGACCGACAGCCTCTATTTCATCAAGACTATTGATGACCTTGGTCGGAGAATGAACCAATGTATTCAAAACAAGGCTTATTCCGTCCTCATGATTAGCGGCATTTTGATGGATAACAGCTTTATCCCTCCCGGGAACCTTGTATTCCATAAAGCCATCTTCCAGTCCAATACGTTCTAATGCGCCCTTTGCCAGTAATGTTGATTGATTTTCTTCACCGATAGAAAGCAACTGATATTTAATAGAAGAACTGCCACAATTTAAAACCAGAATATCCATACTTTTTTATAATAAAAAAGGAGTCAAAGTTTCCTTTAACTCCTGGGAGATTATTACCTCGTTTCTATAATCTTTTGGGTATCAATAGCGATTACCAGTTCTTCGTTGGTCGGGACACAAACAACCTTTATAGGTGCATTCTCCTTATTTATAACCATTTCACAACCACAATGCGTTTCAGGATCAACCTGTTTGACATTTTTAGCATCATCCAGATCTATTCCCAGAAATTCAAGTCCTTCACAGACTCTACGCCGCGTAGTAAAAGAATTTTCTCCAATTCCCCCAGTAAAGATAAGCATATCCAATCCCCCCATTGCAGCAGCGTATGCACCAATATACTTACGCACCCGGTAGCAATACATCTGAATAGCCATGATTGCTTTTTGATTTCCTTCACCAGCTGCAGCTTCGACATCGCGCATGTCAGAAGAAACACCGGTAATGCCCAGTAATCCGCTATGTTTATTGAATAATGCCGTTGCTGTTTTAGTCCCGATTTGTTCCTTATCCATAATATAAAGAACGGCCCCCAGGTCGATATCCCCTGATCGGGTTCCCATCATCAATCCCTCAACCGGAGTGAATCCCATTGAAGTATCAAAAGAACGTCCGTCTTTTATTGCAGCAACAGAAGCTCCGTTTCCTAAATGGCAGGTTATTATTTTTTGTTTTTCATAATCAACACCGAGCATTTCGCAAGCTCTGTGTGATACGTAACGATGACTTGTTCCATGGAAGCCATAGCGACGGATTGCATATTTATCGTAGAGGGTATAGGGAATCCCATACATATAAACGTAAGGTTCCATGGTCTGATGAAAGGCAGTGTCGAAAACACCTACCTGAGGAATACCTGGGACCAGTTCTTTCATTGCATAAATCCCTTTCAGATTAGGAAGATTATGAAGAGGAGCCAGATCAATACATTTCTCCATCTCATGAATAACATCGTCTGTAATAAAGACGCTGGAGTTAAAACGTTCACCGCCATGAACAACCCGGTGACCAACAGCATCGAGTTCATCCAGGCTTTTAAGGCAACCATGTTTCTTGCTGGTTAGTACCCCGAGGACATATTCAATACCTGCCTTATGGTCAAGTATTTCGCCCTCTAAAATAACCGCTTCGCCGTTTGCTTTTTTATGCTTTAGGAAAGAACCTTTCATTCCGAGCTTTTCAATACCCCCTTTAGCAATAACAGCGCGGGTTTCCATATCAAAAAGCTGATATTTAATTGATGAACTTCCACAGTTTAAAACAAGGATCTTCATTTTATTCGATTTTTCAATTTCAATGAACTAATTATCGGAGATACGATCTCCTTTTTCATCATAAGAATAGAAGCCTTTACCGGAAAGAATCCCATATTGTTTTGCTCTGAAAAGGCGTTTGAGTATTGGTGATGGTTTATATTGTAATCCACCGAACTCGATGTACAGATTCTCCATCCAACGCACCACTTTGTCGATTCCAATAACATCTGCTATTTCAAAAGGTCCGAGTCGCATTCCAAAGCCCACTCTCATGGTCTCATCAATATCTCTCATGGAAGCCACACTTTCCATCATAAGTCTGCATGCTTCATTCAATATTACGGTAAACATCCTTACACTGATCAACCCGGCAGACTCTTCAACAAGTATTGCTTCATAGTTAATCAACTTAACGAACTTAAGTACTTTGGCATACGTCTCATCCGAAGTATAAAGACCCTTGACCACTTCAACGATTTTTGCTTCGGAAGAAGCCATAAAAAAATGCAAACCGAGGCTACGGCCCTTATTTTTTAATTCAGAAGAAAGTTCTGTAATAATAATTGTGGTTGAATTTGTTGCAATGATGCAATCATCGTCTACCGCATTTTCCACCATTCGGAATATCTCTTTCCGGTTATCGACACGCCGACCACGATCGACTGCATTAATTGCCTCGATAACGAAATCACAGCCGGCCAATTTACTATACTCAGTTGTTCCCTGGATACGGGATAACACAGCGCGTTTTTCACTGTCGGTCATTCCCCAGTGCCCGATCATGTCATCAAGAGTCCGATCAATTGAGGTGAGAGCTTCCTGTATTTTTTCTTCGGATATTTCAATAAACAGCACTTCGATACCAGCCATACTTGCAATCCGGGCTATTTTTTGGCCAATATTACCACAACCAACAACACCTATTTTTGAAAAGAAACTATTGGTTTTATTTTTTTTGATTAAGCCGAACTCTTCGATCGGCTCACGAGGTATATCTGACATTGAATTAAAATTTTCTAAAGACTTGTTATTTAAATAATAGAAGCAGCCTGATTAGCTGTTATCGCAATCATATTAACAATATCATCAACAGAACAGCCTCTTGACAAATCATTAATCGGAGCGGCCATTCCCTGAAGAATTGGTCCTACAGCCTGTGCCTTAGCCAGACGTTGGACTAATTTATACCCGATATTACCCGACTGGAGATCGGGGAAAACAAGGATATTAGCCTTCCCGGCAACCTTACTGTCCGGTGCTTTTAATTTTGCCACTTCCGGCACAATTGCCGCATCGAGTTGTAACTCTCCGTCGATAAGAAATTCCGGAGCCAACTGCTTTGCAATTGCGGTTGCACTGACCACTTTATCAACCAGTTCATTCTGTGCGCTTCCCTTCGTAGAGAAACTCAACAGTGCAACTTTAGGTTCAATTCCTGCAATATTTTTAGCCGTTCTCGCCGTATTCACCGCAATTTCAGCCAATTCCTGATCCGTTGGATTAGGCATCACCGCACAATCGGCAAAAAACATTAATCCACCATCACCAAACGAAGTGTCATTCAAAAACATCATAAAGGTACCGGAAACAACACTAACTCCGGGCATTGTTTTAACAAACTGGAATGCAGGTCTCAGTACATCACCGGTTGCGTTAATCGCACCAGAAAGTTCCCCGTCTGCGTCGCCGGCTTTAATCATCACCGGGCCATAACAAAGAGGATCGTTCAGTAATACCAGCGCCGCCTCTTTGGTTAGCCCCTTCTTCTTTCTGATTTCAACCATCAGATCAGCGTAAGCACTGCGTTTTTCACTTGTTTTGGGATTTATAATAGTGATATTCGGAAGTTTCAATCCCTGCTTATCGATGAGAGACCTGATTTCTTCTTTATCACCAAGCAAAACCAGATTTGCCAGTCCTTCCTTCAGAACGATCTCTGCAGCCTTCAGAGTCCTTAATTCAGTGCCTTCAGGAAGAACGATGGTCTTGTTATGGTTTTTTGCATTAGCCTTAATGTGTTCCAGTATGTTCATTTTTCTATAATTTTCAATGAGTCAAACATCTGAATTGAGGTTTAGCAAATGTATCAAAAAAAATCCCCTTATTTCAGAATAATCAAAGATTAATAGTTAAATAAGATAGGTATTCACCTCATCCATCTAATACCAGTTTAGATAAAGATATAACGTCACAGAACAGTCTTATAACACTGACAAGATGGACCTTTCAAAATTTTTATTTCGAAGCGATCAATCATTTAGCAAAAGATGTGTGACAACTTTTTAAAAAATGATAACTTTGAAATACTAAAAATTATTTCCATGAGCGAGAATCAGTATGCGACAATAAAACAGGAGCTTGCAGGAGATTTCTTTACCGATGAGGCTTGGAAGATTCTTTATGCAACCGATGCTTCGGTGTACCGGCAAAAACCGATAGCCGTAGCCCGACCAAAAAACGAAGAAGACATTCTTAATCTGCTCCAATTTGCGCGAGAGCATCACCTTTCAATCATTCCCCGGGCAGGCGGTACCAGTTTGGCCGGACAAGTCGTAGGCGGCGGTATTGTTGCTGACATTTCCAAATACATGAACCGAATTCTTGAAATCAATCAGGAAGAACACTGGGTTAAAGTCCAGCCAGGGGTTGTTTTAGGAGAGCTCAACAAAACCCTTAAACCCTACGGACTACAGTTCGGACCGGAAACATCAACTGATACCCGATGTTGTATCGGAGGAATGCTTGGGAATAATTCCTGCGGATTACACTCAATAATCTATGGAAATGTCCGTAATCACATCCTTGAAGTAGAAGCATTTCTTGCTGATGGATCAAAAGTCCGGTTTGAACCTCTTTCCGACGAAGAATATCAGGCCAAATGCCAAGGTGATCCTCAAAAACTTGAGACCAAGATATACCAGCATCTGAACAGTCTTTTGACTAATCCCGAAACGCAAGAATTAATTCGTCAGGAATATCCCGATCCTGAGGTAACCCGTCGGAATAACGGATATGCCCTTGATGTATTACTGGAATCCTCCCCGTTTACTCCCGGAAAACCAACTTTCAATCTGTCAAAACTTATCGCCGGCTCCGAGGGAACATTAGTTTTCGTTACTTCG
This sequence comes from Prolixibacteraceae bacterium, assembly GCA_963692465.1. Classification (GTDB taxonomy): domain Bacteria; phylum Bacteroidota; class Bacteroidia; order Bacteroidales; family Prolixibacteraceae; genus JAUZOB01. Next base: position 3,120,383 of record OY829943.1, on the reverse strand, counting down.
ATAAAGATCAATGTTATTCCGCTTCCTCCGGCACACCGGGCACTCATGTGTGCTCATTTCAAAACACTCGAAGAATCGCTGCTTGCCAATCTGATTGCACTGAAGTTCAATCCGGGAGCCGTTGAATTGATGGACGATAAAATCATTGAATGCACCAAAAACAACCTGGAACAACAACGTAATCGCTTTTTCATTCAGGGAAATCCCGGTGCGCTTTTAATGATTGAATTTGCACGGGAAGATGCTCAGGAATTAAAAGACATTCTAACACAACTCGAAGCAGCCTTTCGAAAAGAAGGACTGGGTTATCATTTTCCGATATTAGAAGGAAATCAGATCTCGGCAGCATGGAATTTACGAAAAGCCGGATTAGGATTGCTTTCCAATATTCCGGGCGATCGTAAAGGAGTTCCCGGAATTGAAGATGCAGCCATTGCTCCCCGCTTACTTCCCGAATACATAAAAGAATTAAAACAGATACTCAATAAATACGGGCTCGACAGCATTTATTACGCTCATATTGCCACGGGCGAGATTCATATCCGCCCTATGCTGAATCTTAAAGACTCTTCTGATATTGACACTTACCGGGCGCTAACGCTAGAGGTTGCTCACTTGGTCAAAAAGAACAAGGGATCCTTCAGCGGCGAACATGGAGATGGCCGTTTACGAGGTGAATATATTCCGATTCTGTTAGGAGACAAGATTTATCAAATTCTCAAAGATGTTAAGCATGTCTGGGATCCGGAAAACATTCTAAATCCCGGGAAGATTACCGACTGTCCCCCCATGAATGAGTCTATGCGTTACGATCGCGATCAGGTGACCAAAGAATTCGATACCCTATTTGACTTTTCAGAACAACGGGGATTTATGCGTGCCATTGAAAAATGCAACGGAACGGGAGATTGCCGTAAGCCTCTGATCATTGGAGGAACCATGTGCCCGACCTATATGACTACGCGCGACGAAGACAAAACAACACGGGGAAGGGCTAATATGCTTCGTGAATTATTAACCCGCACCACAAAAAAAGATCCTTTCGATCAAAAAGAAATTTACGATATTCTCGATTGGTGCGTTTCCTGTAAAGGATGCAAATCGGAATGCCCCTCTAACGTTGACATGGCACGATTAAAGGCCGAGTTTCTTCAGCACTATTATGATGTGCACGGAGCATCCATCCGTTCCAAACTAGTTGCATACCTACCCCGTCTTGATGTTTTAGCGATGGCATTCCGTCCCATTGCTAATTTCTTAATGGAACAGCCACTCTTCAATAAAGCCCTTGGGTTCACTCCGAATCGAACCTTCCCTTTATTAGGCAAACAATCGTTGAAACGATGGAATCACCAACACAATAACCATTCCGACAAAACTTACCCCAATGGGAGAGTTTATCTGTTTAATGATGAGTTTACTAATTTTAATGATCCGGATATTGGTATTCAGGCAATTCGACTTCTCAACGAGTTAGGTTACGAAGTCGTCATTCCCGTTCATAAGGAAAGCGGACGGACCTTCTTCTCAAAAGGGCTGGTCAGACAAGCCAAAGTCGTTGCCAACCAGAATATCGAACTACTTAAAGATCTCATTAACGACCAGACCCCATTGATTGGAATAGAGCCTTCGACGATACTCTCTTTCAGAGATGAGTATCCCGACTTGGTCGATAAAAACTTAAAAGAAGCAGCTAAAAAACTTGCTCCCAACGCACTGTTATTTGATGAGTTCTTCGTGCGGGAAGTCCGCAAGGGGAAAATAAAAGCCGATCAATTCACGACAGAACATCTAAAAATCAAATTTCACGGGCACTGTCATCAAAAGTCCATTGCCACCACATTAGCTTCACGCGAGATGCTTTCTTTCCCGATGAACTACTCAGTAGATGAGATTCCATCCGGTTGCTGTGGAATGGCCGGTGCTTTCGGCTACGAAAAAGAACATTATGAACTCTCCATGCAGATCGGCGAAATGGTTCTGTTCCCTGCCATAAGAGAAACGCCTGAGGATACCGTTATAGCGGCTCCCGGAACTTCTTGCCGTCACCAGATTCATGACGGAACAGGCAGGACTGCTTATCACCCGATTGAAGTCATGTTTAAGGCACTCAAGAAATAATTTACATTCATTAGTTTTTAAATAAAAGAAGCTATCCTCTTTATTGAAGATAGCTTCTTTGGGTTTTCAGCTTAACCTTATCCAAGTTTAAATCGCGGAATAACAACCTGCACCCAGTTTCAATAGGGTAAATCAGGAGTTGTAACACGAATCAGTTTAGCATTTACAAACTCGTAGATACCTGCAGGAGATTGTTCACGCCCATAACCCGAATTTTTAGTCCCTCCGAATGGCAGTTCCGGTGCGATTCCGGTAACGTGATTGATATACACCATTCCGGCATCTATCCGTCTGGCTATCTGAACTGCCTTGTCCGTATTTTTCCCAAATACCGTAGCGCCCAAACCGTATTTCGTATCATTCGCTAACAAAATTGCTTCTTCTTCATTTTTAACTGAATAGACACACAACACCGGGCCGAATAGTTCCTGTGAATACGCAACCATCCCGGGTTTGATATCCGTAAGAATTGTAGGTTCCATAAATGCGCCCGAGCGATGTAAACGTTTTCCACCGTAAACCAATTTTGCACCAGCCTTAACCGTTGCGTCGACCTGTTTGATAACGTCCTCCAATGCTTTTTCGCTACTAAGAGGAGCTAATTGAGTTGCAGGATTAAGCGGATCACCGACTATTACTTTTTCGTATATTTCTTTTGCCTTATTAATAAATGTTTCAGCAACAGATTCCATCACAATGATTCTCTTAGGAGAAATACAAACCTGTCCGGCATTAAACAACCGTCCGAAAGCAGCCGTCTGAACGGCACTGTCAATATCCGCATCATCTAAAACAATAAAAGGATCACTTCCTCCAAGTTCCAGAGTTGATTTTTTAACATACTTTCCAGCTATCGAAGCAAGATTCGATCCGGCAGGTTCACTGCCCGTCAGTGATGCCCCTTTAATGCGAGGATCAGCAATTAGTTCCGAAACCTTAGATCCCGGAATAAACAAGTTTGTATAAACCCCTTTAGGAGCTCCAGCCTCGATAAATATTTGTTCCATGATAGCAGCACACTGGGGAACATTCGAAGCATGTTTTAATACAATTGTATTCCCTGCCATAATATTAGGTGCAGCCGAACGGGTAATCTGATAGAAGGGAAAATTCCATGGTTGTACGCTCAGTAATACGCCAATAGGTTCGAAACTATTAAATGCTTTTCCTGTTGGTGTATCCAGTTGCTCATCAGCCAAAAATTTAGCACCATTATCCGCATAATAATCAAAGATATCGGCACTTAATTCAATCTCACCAACCCCTTCGCGCAGAAGCTTTCCCATTTCTATCGTACAAAGCTTTCCTAATTCTTCTTTTCGTTCTCTCATAATAGATGCTACCTTATGTAGCAATTTTGCTCTTTCCTTAAAAGAAGTTTTTCTCCATGATTGGAAAGCCCTATCTGCCGTTGCAAATATATTTTCTACTTGTTGATCAGACATTACCTCAAAGATCTTTTCTACTTGATTGGTCGAGGGATTAACTGTCTTGATAGCTAATTTTTTGTTTTGATCGTTCATAATTTCAAACATTTAAAACACCATAATAGAACAATCCAAAGGCAAAAAAGATTATCAATACAGGATAAAAAATACAATTAAACGACAGTGCCTCACCATGCATGGGAAGCCGATAAAAAAAGTTCAAAGGTGGTTTATCGATGTTCTACACCTATGAACCACCTTTGAAAAAAAGATAATACGCCCAGGAGAAGTCTCTCCTATCGTGAAAAAGTAAATTAAAAACAGGGCGATTAGAAATAATAACAGAAACCACCTGTAAATAACATTGGAAAATCTCTTGATAACTCCGCATGACTAAAAGCGGTGAGGCCTCCGCAGTCCAGAAACAATCCAAAATGTTTGGATAATTTATATCCCACGCCCAAACTTCCGTTGCTTGCAAAATAACTGGAAGTATTATAACCATCATCATATATTTTACAACCGACACCCAGTTCGAACTTCAGCATCCATTTTTTTATCATCCAATGTCCATTAAAAGTAGGAGCAAAATAATTCATGGACAAGTTGCCGGATCTATTTTCAATTCCACCCTCATAGTCAGCATGAATACCCGTGTAATTTATACCAATCCCCAATCCGTTGGCAAACGGGTGACTATACGACATTTTCCAGTTCACCACATTGTGGTAAGTCATGTGTGAGTTCATTATATCCTCCACTAACCACTTAAGAGCATTCGGATACATAAAAACGGGTCCCCCGCCGACCTCGATAATATTATGTGGCAGACCAAGGTCAAACTGCGTTTTACTGGGTTGCAAAACGTTAATAGGTTGAGCTTCAGACTGAGCAAAGAGCGTACCAACAGCAAACAATGCCCAAATAGTTAGTAGTGATTTTTTAATTGTATTCATATTTAATTGTAACGATCTATATTACAAACAATAATGCACAACAAAAAAAATATAATTATTCGTGTTATATAGCACCAGTCAAGCTATTTAATAAACAGCAAGAAAAACAGCAAATGTAAAGAATTAGTTAATATTTCAACAATAAATTATGTTGGAATAAAGTCCGCTCCAAGCGCAATGCTGCTCTTATAATTTTTGTCATGCACTGAGAGAATTTTATTAAAATGGGAGCAACGCGACCTTTGAGGCAGTAAAGGCCTAAGAAGAATCTCTTCTCAAAGGAGCTAAAATCCGATTCTGCCATAAATTTGGCATTAATGTTTCTTAACAGGTTTACCTGACCTTCGACCTGCACATCTCAATTCCAGGATGGTACGATTAGAACTACGTCGTATGAAGTCACGTATCCGGGTAGTGCCCGGGTTTCAATTCCAGGATGGTACGATTAGAACAATATAAAAATACGAATAGCCCTCAAGTGTCCAGATGTTTCAATTCCAGGATGGTACGATTAGAACTGTTAAAAACCAATCATCAAAAAATTATGATGGTAGTTTCAATTCCAGGATGGTACGATTAGAACAATGAATGATGCATTTAGTAGTTATGAAAATTTTCGTTTCAATTCCAGGATGGTACGATTAGAACAAAAGATTATCAATTAACTAACTGACTAAACATCCCGTTTCAATTCCAGGATGGTACGATTAGAACCGCTTTGGTGTCAAAATCAGCTCTAATTATCATGCAGTTTCAATTCCAGGATGGTACGATTAGAACTCAACGCATAAAGGACGAATTACAGAAACGTTCATCTGTTTCAATTCCAGGATGGTACGATTAGAACCCGGTCCTACTCCCCCCGTAAAATTGGGTTAACCCCGTTTCAATTCCAGGATGGTACGATTAGAACTTTAATAGTACAGGGGATAAAACTGTTTGCAAACTCGTTTCAATTCCAGGATGGTACGATTAGAACCTATCGTCATTCCGTTTGACGTAGTACCTGATTTCGTTTCAATTCCAGGATGGTACGATTAGAACCTTATATCCGAAACCCCACGAAATAAAGTATTACACAGTTTCAATTCCAGGATGGTACGATTAGAACTGTTTACGACAGAAAAATGGAAGGCAATCGTCGCACGTTTCAATTCCAGGATGGTACGATTAGAACTAGTTTATGTCACTGTTTCAAATTTATATTTGAATAGTTTCAATTCCAGGATGGTACGATTAGAACATTGCAGAGGTAAAGCACAAGCCTACAATAATGCTGTGGTTTCAATTCCAGGATGGTACGATTAGAACACTGGCCGTTTTAAATCACGACTTTTACATAGAAAAGTTTCAATTCCAGGATGGTACGATTAGAACGATGATAAGAAGTATAACTATAAGGGAAAATCCCAAGTTTCAATTCCAGGATGGTACGATTAGAACATGAATCCAGGAGACAGAGTACTAATTTATACCGACGTTTCAATTCCAGGATGGTACGATTAGAACAACAGGTCGATGACATTGTAAACAAATGGTCCGTTCGTTTCAATTCCAGGATGGTACGATTAGAACTCCCACAACGCCTTCCGATAAGGATTCGTACATAATGTTTCAATTCCAGGATGGTACGATTAGAACAAGAAACAAAACTACTCTCAAGAATCCCCCGAAATTGTTTCAATTCCAGGATGGTACGATTAGAACAGTTCAAATGTTCAGCACTGCTTTGTTGGCTGCCAGTTTCAATTCCAGGATGGTACGATTAGAACAATCCATTTTCAATTAGGATGACGGCGGCAGTGTGTGTTTCAATTCCAGGATGGTACGATTAGAACACAGGAGGGATAGAGTCTGGATTGTTGCCCACTATCGTTTCAATTCCAGGATGGTACGATTAGAACTAGACTCGGGGAGATCGGTGCAGAAGGATCACAGCAAGTTTCAATTCCAGGATGGTACGATTAGAACTTACTTTAAGTATAGAAATATGGACCCGTTAAGTATGTTTCAATTCCAGGATGGTACGATTAGAACACACTGTTTTCAATACGAAGGGCAATATCAGACTCAGTTTCAATTCCAGGATGGTACGATTAGAACAAGACAATTTGTACCCAGTACCTAAAAATCCGGCAGGTTTCAATTCCAGGATGGTACGATTAGAACTCTTTAAAATAAACGACGATAACAGGAAGGACATGCGTTTCAATTCCAGGATGGTACGATTAGAACTGCTTACTCCACTTCCAGCGTCTATGTTTATATTTCGTTTCAATTCCAGGATGGTACGATTAGAACAGGGGGTCTATGTCTGTCTATGAACTGCTTATCAATCGTTTCAATTCCAGGATGGTACGATTAGAACATATGTATCAAAAAGCGTTGAAGGAAGACTAATAGAGTTTCAATTCCAGGATGGTACGATTAGAACTCTACACGAATGTACTTAAAAAACCGAGTTTTCGCGTTTCAATTCCAGGATGGTACGATTAGAACGCGGGCCATATAAATGATTTCCTCAATGCAACGATTCGTTTCAATTCCAGGATGGTACGATTAGAACAAGGTTCGGAAGTATAAACGAATTGCGTATAAAATGGTTTCAATTCCAGGATGGTACGATTAGAACCACTTGAAATATTTAAAGCCATACGAGCAATTGACGGTTTCAATTCCAGGATGGTACGATTAGAACTTAATCTCTACAGGCGCCAAAATAACCTGTACTGATGTTTCAATTCCAGGATGGTACGATTAGAACACGGGGCCTTTATTGGTGTAGAAATGATAACCAATAGTTTCAATTCCAGGATGGTACGATTAGAACTAATTGTGCGGGCATATCTAACGGAACAAGTATTTTGTTTCAATTCCAGGATGGTACGATTAGAACCTCCTTAGCGTCTGGTAATATATCGTGGGACACCTCGTTTCAATTCCAGGATGGTACGATTAGAACAATATGAATGGATTGATCCGTGGAGATATGGCAACCGTTTCAATTCCAGGATGGTACGATTAGAACGGCTATACAAAAAGCTGGGAATAATGACAAAGCACGGTTTCAATTCCAGGATGGTACGATTAGAACTGGGTTTCAAAAAAAATAATACGACTTTGCCTATATCGTTTCAATTCCAGGATGGTACGATTAGAACAACCGGAGCCCCAAAACGGGAGGTTTTAGACTTCTTGTTTCAATTCCAGGATGGTACGATTAGAACTGGCCGTACAGGATATATGGATTATGCGAATGCTGTTGTTTCAATTCCAGGATGGTACGATTAGAACACAATCATCAGTAGATAACACATACATAAATGTCAAGTTTCAATTCCAGGATGGTACGATTAGAACTATTCGACCAATTCGATAGGAAGATATCCTGTTTTAGTTTCAATTCCAGGATGGTACGATTAGAACGGTGAAAATTCATTTGTTCCTGTTAGAGTTGATTATGTTTCAATTCCAGGATGGTACGATTAGAACAACTTCAACATGGTAAATTGACCTTTATAAACAGAGTTTCAATTCCAGGATGGTACGATTAGAACAACAGAACGACAAAAAATGAAAGCGTTAATTCGATAGTTTCAATTCCAGGATGGTACGATTAGAACTGTTTCCAAATTGGAATTGATCGATTTACTTATTGGGTTTCAATTCCAGGATGGTACGATTAGAACCACCAGTAACAAACGATTACAAAGGAGGCCGATATCGTTTCAATTCCAGGATGGTACGATTAGAACGAAATATGGTATCAGAAACTCCCGCCTTGACCCCCAGTTTCAATTCCAGGATGGTACGATTAGAACCTACCTCGCTGCAATTGAACAACGGACACTGCAAGGTTTCAATTCCAGGATGGTACGATTAGAACCAATTAAAAATTAAGCAAAATGGCAACTTATCAAAAGTTTCAATTCCAGGATGGTACGATTAGAACCGTACTAAATGCTTTGACAGATTTTGTATATAATATGTTTCAATTCCAGGATGGTACGATTAGAACTATTACGATGCTACAGGAAACTGCACAATCGGATAGTTTCAATTCCAGGATGGTACGATTAGAACTATTACCATTGAAAACCCGAAAGGATCTGTTCGTTCGTTTCAATTCCAGGATGGTACGATTAGAACGCAAAAGAATCAGATGCTTACAAGTGGTGCAACCTCGTTTCAATTCCAGGATGGTACGATTAGAACCGTTTACCCTCAATATAGACACTGTTTTCAATACGAGTTTCAATTCCAGGATGGTACGATTAGAACACACAAACGTACTAAGTTGGGACTTTTACCCCAATGTTTCAATTCCAGGATGGTACGATTAGAACCAACGTAGATTTAAGGTCTAAAAATATAGATGCTCAGTTTCAATTCCAGGATGGTACGATTAGAACCCTCATATTCAGCCCTGTTACAAGTAGAACATGGCGGTTTCAATTCCAGGATGGTACGATTAGAACCGGAATTGACTCTGATACGACAGATATTTCGAGATTGTTTCAATTCCAGGATGGTACGATTAGAACAGTTTAGAAAGGCAGCTGAAGGCGAACCTGCAACTTAGTTTCAATTCCAGGATGGTACGATTAGAACTTTAAATCATACCACCCCGTAGGAGAAACTTTTACCTGTTTCAATTCCAGGATGGTACGATTAGAACGATGCGGAAAGAGCGGAGATGCCATAGAGTTTGTGAGTTTCAATTCCAGGATGGTACGATTAGAACTCTGTCGTAAACACTGCGTTTGCGAATGTCGAGACGGTTTCAATTCCAGGATGGTACGATTAGAACTTGAGAGATTATAGCACAAAACAATTTGAAAAATTGGTTTCAATTCCAGGATGGTACGATTAGAACAAAGATTGGTCACCATGTTTGGTGATTCTGTTAGAGGTTTCAATTCCAGGATGGTACGATTAGAACCAAAATGCGTTCAGCCCGTGCCGTCTTCCCTCGGAGGTTTCAATTCCAGGATGGTACGATTAGAACCTGACTTTCACAAATGTGGGCAGACAGGTGTTTCCAAGTTTCAATTCCAGGATGGTACGATTAGAACGATTTAACTTATTAGATAGACTTACTTATGTCGATTGTTTCAATTCCAGGATGGTACGATTAGAACTCTATGAAAGCACCAAGAACACCGCGTACCGAGATTGTTTCAATTCCAGGATGGTACGATTAGAACAATAACTTTATGCTCCATCCACCCAGACGATCTATCGTTTCAATTCCAGGATGGTACGATTAGAACTATACTTCTTAACTGAAGTTTTAGACATCTTAACCGTTTCAATTCCAGGATGGTACGATTAGAACATACGTTTACAACGTCTCAGAACTATTATATCCCCCGTTTCAATTCCAGGATGGTACGATTAGAACTATCTATAAGCCCCGCATGATCTTATATCTGAACGTTTCAATTCCAGGATGGTACGATTAGAACTGCCGAAAACGGCAAAAATAAAAAGCTGAATTTCAGCCTCTTTGATTTCAAAAATAATACTTTTTCCGAATAAAAAGTAGTCGACCCCTAATTATATGATTTTACCAGATGATCGACGATTATTATAAACGACTGTTTTTCAATACGTCAAAGAACTTCGAATGCCTCAACATTCTATATTTCTGTTAAAAAACAAAAGATTAAATCGCTTCGACAACTTCATTATAGGAACTTATCTAATGTTGATCGCTCTTTCCCAACAATTTCCTTATCAAGCCACTTCTCCTGTCTTGTCCTAAAAATAATCAAACTATCCACGTCAAGATCCATTATCGCTTCAGCTTTGTATTTTAGTTCTTTCAATTTCACCTCCGTTATTTCTCCTTCAAAAACGGAATTCTGAATCCAATCAAGATATTGCCGACACAATTTAAGCATTTTCCCAACACGCTTCTCCCCCATATCATACATCAATATAATGTACATAGTCGAACTGATTTATTTTCAACAACTAACAAAAATGCACGAATCTTACTGATTATATGTAATATACATCAAACGCACATTGAAGATTTCTCCAAAAACTCACCACCACATTTTAAAGGGTTTGTATTCTTCAATACCAAGCAGATGCTTACTAAGCTTATAACATTCCAGTTTTATCAAGTGCTTATAACTCACATCCCTCTTGAGCGACCGGTGCTTAATGGTCTCACACAGGCGATTGTCAAGCGACTCAATAAACTTCTTTTTCCCTTTCTCTTTCAACAACACCCTATTGAGTTGGATATCAAAATCATTTTTCTGAATCTCGTGTTTATTCAGAACCTTAAAAATAACCCGATCAACAAGAATCGGCTTAAAAATCTCGGAGACATCCAACGACAATGAATAACGCCGCTCTCCTGGAGTGTGTAAATAACTAATTGTGGGATTCAACTGAGTCTGATGAATCGCCCTCAAACACTCTGAGTAACACATCATATTTCCGAATGAGATAAGTGCATTCACTTCATTTTTAGGTGGTCGTTTACTCCGGCCATCCATTTCAAAATCATTTAATATCAAATCAAAAGCATCATAATAGATCTTTCTGATATTTCCTTCAATCCCCATCAGTTCGTCCACATTAACAGTCGATTTAATCCCCTCTGCAAGCTTCTCCATTGGATCAACAAAAGGCTGCATGTCCTTTCCCCGATTGTCATAATACTTGAGATTCTTGACCATATTATAAGCAGCACCTTCAATAAACTTACTCGCAATCTGTATCCGCTTCTTTTTGTCTTTGTAATGTTGGACCTGCGCCAAGAGCATTTTACCAGCCAACAACTGATCTTTAGGCATAAACGATCCGGTATAATTCTCATAATAATCGAAAAAATGGACGGCAATATCATTTTTACCCAAAAAATTATACAGAGCACTGTTAGCATCTAAAGATCCGAACACATACATATCCTCAATGTTTTCGACCGGAAGATAACGAGGCTGTAGCTCATTGCCCTTCTCATCTACCGGAACAAATTTAAGGGTATTGTCTTTTCGGCTCAATCGGCCTGGATTAAAAAGATAATAAGTTTTTTTCATTTTTACATCTCTTCGTTTTCATCCACGTAGCAAAAATCATAATATGAACATTTTTTACAGATCCGATTATGAATACAAGCCGGACAATGTTCGTTTTCTACAATCTGACAAATCTGTTGTTCTATTTCACCAATTCGTCGACGATCCTCATCAGTCAATTCCACTTTGTCGGTCTTTCGCAATGTTGGATATTCCAAAACGCCCGTTACTCCGTCTATCCCATTACGTTCAAGCACATAGATATAGTATTTTACTTGCCATGTATGTGCCTCATCAATTTTGTCCGACTTCTTTATTTCATGAACGACCCGATTTTTGGCATCGTAGTAATCAATCTTGATTCCGTCGATCGCCACCTCCTCATATTTTTCCGAACGCTGAGGATAAGAAGTCTCATGAATGAGCTTTCCTTCGGCAACCAGATCAGAAGTATGCTCCATCTGAATTCCATTAGCAAAAAGCCAAAGTTTCCGATGACAAACATTGAAGTAATTAAAATGTGTTCCTGTTATTTGCATAGATTCAGTTTTCCCATTACAGAAAAGATTCCCTATTCCAGAGGAATAGCATTCTGGATAGGGAATCTTTTAATCTCTAAAAAAGCACGAGTTTTATACTCTTTATCTATAATTAGTTGGCAGGCTCAACAATTTGATGTTCATAATCAAAATCCGTCATCAACTGAATGAGTTTTTGTTCTGCCCTTTCAAGAGCATCCGCACTACCAACGGTTCCAACTACATAACTCGAAGCAATTGGCGAAATAAATAAATCGGCTTTCACTGTTTCATCAATTTTGGGAACAGCATGAAGTCTTTCAGTATCGTCTCTTAAATCACCTCTAATCGCATAGGCAATCTGATTAGCATTGTCACTGATTGCCACTACAACAGTTTCCATCAGACTGAAAGTACGAGCCTGATTTGAAGTAATTCGCCAATTAATAATCGCTTTTGCAAGGGCAGGTATAATTTTATCCCGTTTCCCCTTGGGACAAATCAAACAATGTCCAAAAATATTTTCACCTTCGATCCATCCTTCATTACGAAGTTTCTCTTCTATTTCAGGGAATAGTTCTGGTTCCAGTTTATTGGTTGAAACACAAAACAAAGTACGCAGATCAATGGCCACATCATAAACAAATAAACCTGAAGCACGAGTCTGATCTTGAATAAAAGCCCTACTGGGAAGATTCCTTTTGTTTGTCAATAACCAATCATCTAACTCCTCTTTACTTAATTGAGTCCCTCGTTTTTTATTATCAAGCCAATATACTTTTACCTCATGCCTTTCAGGATAAGAGGTTCGATCAAACGTCAAATTTTCTGTAGGAGATTCAATTCCTCCTAACAAAGGGTGAAGAGGCCGCATTGCTGAAATCGACAATGGACTTCTTCTTTTCACTGTCATATTTCCGCTTTCTGCTTTCATATATCCGCCTAATAATTGATCAGAAAAAGAAGGATCACAAGGAGAATGTGGTTCTTTCTGACTAGCTTTATTTTCTTTTTTGTCTATTTCCCAATTAAAGGTAATAGCAGCAAAAGGCATATCTAATGCTTCAATAATAGACCGCTTAACTTGTTGCCCACTCGAATAGGCTATTTTCTTTCCAAACTGAGGATCATAGTAATATTTCTGACCGTCATTTACACCAAAGACAGTATGTTCTGCATGACGAAGTCCACGTAAATAAATAAATGGTGAATTGTTCATAATAGAAATATTTTAATAATTATTTTTTTGATTTTAGATAAGCATATTCAAAACGAATAAGAGTAGCAAACAAAGGAAAATTGTCTGCCGGCATTTTTAAAACCTGTTCAACAACGGCATTAAACACTTCAGCATTAGAAGGCGCTTGATCTAAAACTGCCGTAAGTTTATCAATGAATGTTTTTAGGTTACTTGATTCCCGTACTTCTTGAGATAAGGTCGAAAAGACTTTCTTCCCTCTATCATCTGATTTCTCAAAATCCGACAATGCTCTGGCTACATCTGAAGCTAGGCTGAGTAATTCAGTTTTATTAAGCATGGCTATAATCCAAATTTTAAATAGTTTATAATTAGTATATGATTCTTCATTTGTGAATTTATAATCTTTCCCTTGTGCATATAAGACAGAACCAACAGGCATGTATTCTCTTAATTTTGCAGGTTCAATAGCTTTTAGCCCAATAGTTCCTATTTTACACGCGTTCTTGAAAGTATAGAAAGTTGAAAAAGTATTAATATCGTCATCAGAAAGGACCGTCATACCTTCATCTAAGAATATTTTATCGCGCAACTCAAACATACGATGAACCTCCGGAAGGTATAAACTGATAAATCCCAATGTTGTGTTTGTTTGTGAAAGATTATAAGAATAGGCTGTAATAATCTTACCCGGAAATTTTCGCGATAATCCGAATACGACCTTTATCCATTGCTGTGTCGGAATAGCAACATTCCCCTTCACCTCTGAGGTTTCAATAATGAGCCCATCATAGGGGTTATTCTCATCAAAATAGGTTCCACTCCAATGCCAAAGCCATTGACCATTCCACGTCTCAATTTGTTTATCCTTAACATTGGGCGTTTGATTAAGATATTGCCTGTAAAACTTCCATCCCAGAAATAATGCCCATAATACTTCCGGTTCATCAATCAACATCACCAATCCCCCACTAACTCCAATTCCTAAAGCTTCTCCTATCCAGGAAGCATACATCTCATCTTTATCTATTGCAACATCAATGTTTGAAACCTGTCCGGAAGTAGTTCCTCCAATTTCTTTTGCCGCCGATCCAACAAAAATGGACATATTAGGAGGATCATTCTCAACAGCCTCCTTCAAATTATTATATTGAGCTAATGATTTGCTCCCATATTTTCTAATATCCTCTTCTTTGGGCTTTTGAAAAAAAGGAGAGTTGCCCACATGCATTAAATGCTTCTCATCATTAAAAAAGAGGCTAAAAAATTCTTGATCAAAAAACTCCTCCGCCGAAAAGCTTTTGCCTTCACGCTCATTGTAAAATTTCAGGAATTTCTTACCGATATAACTCGTATACATAGCTATAAAAAATTATCTTGTTCAACTAATTGTAATCCATACACTTCATACTCTTCCGGTTTCTGCGGAACAACAAATGGATTTACCCCAACATCCAATTGCTCATATTCAGATTGATAACGAGCAATTGTTTTCCAGCTAATGGGTATTTCCATATAAGTTCGTTCTTCCCAGTCGGCAGTTAGATATCGTTCCCTATCTGACGCCAGAATACAGGTCGCACTATCAATCTCCAGAGCTTTTACCAAAACAGCCTCCTTGGTACTGGTTAGTTCCCGTAATAAATACCTGCCATTTTTATAAATCAAGTGTATATCTATTTCTTTGACATCTATAGTAGGGTATACACTATCGATCTTTTCTTGTAAACTTCGCTCCTGCAATACTTCTCCATTATCAGGTAATTGGTCAAAACTTCTTTTCAATACATCCATTTTATAAGGAAGAACATTACCATGGGGAGCTATAATATATATGGGTTTATATCGCCCGATCGTATCTTTACTCCTTTTGCGGTTTACCCTTCCAAATCGTTGAATAAGACTATCAAGCGGAGCACACTGTGTTATCATCCGGTCAAAACTGATATCAAGACTAACTTCTACCACTTGAGTCGAAACAACTAAACACGGACAGAACCCTTCACCAAAGTTTTGACTACCATCACCATTAAATTCTTTCTTTAACCGAGTTTCCAATTTAGCCCTATCACCTCGTCTAAATCGACTATGAATAAGCATCATAGGAACATCTTTAAATTCTTCAACAAAAGATTTAAAAGCCTCTTGGGCCTGTTTTATAGTATTATAGATGACCAGAACTTTTTCTTTATTTTGAAATGCATTTGCCAGAATTTTACGTATTTCATCTTCACTTTCCAGCTTATAAATCTTATGACGATTGAAAGAATCCAATACCGGTTCAGGAAGCTTTACTTCATAAACCATTTCTTTTCCTCCTAACAGGGAGAGCAATTCATTGTAAAGGACAGAAGGCATGGTGGCTGTTCCTATATGGATACGACATTCAAGTCTCAATAACGTCTTTACAATTTCCAATACCATCGATTTGGAATAATCGGAATAGGTATGAATCTCGTCCAAAATGACATCACAACCTTTTAAATCAAGCATTACGCTTTCAAATCCGGATGTTCCGAAAATAATCGCAGCAAGTTGATGAGGTGTAAGAACCTTTACAGCCGAACCGACTAATGGTTGAAGTATTTGTTCCTCAACATTCTTTCCAACAACAATCCTTGATGTAGCATGTAAAAGACGAATATCCTTGTTGGGTATCGTACTTTTCATCCTTTCCCACATTGCATTAATAGAAGCCTGAAATGGAAGAGTATAAAAAATCCGTCCTCTGCATCTCTTTAATAAAAAATCAGTTTTACCAGCACCTGTTGGGGCAACAACAATCGTATGTGGACGTATATCATTCGTTGATATCACCGAAAGCGGATAAATTGAACTTTGCCGGGATGGATTGTTGTAGTAAGACAAATCAGGGATCTCGAATAAATGCTTAAGATTATCAGTTGTTTTGGACGAAAAAGCAGAAGCAAAATGATCTGCCGACATCAGCAACCCTCGCCAGGCCGACCAACCACTCCTTTTCGACTCACAATAATCAACTGCATATTCTAATGCCTTTTTTGCATCATCAATTGTTATTTCTGAACTGTGATAACCAAACTTTTCAAGGATTTGCAAACCATATCGGCTCCACTCTTCCCAATTCTTCAAGTGATTACTTATCCAGTAGCGACTATTCTGATCTAAATCAAGAATTCCTCTCTCTCTTGGATCATTAATGATTGATTTATGGTGTGCGACAACCATCTCTATCAAAACATTCCATTCTTGCCTGGGGAATACAGGTAAAAACGCCAATGAAGAAAGTTCATGTCTATGGATGTAATTATTTTCCCTTTGTTCAACCAAAGAGTTTGAATTAATGTTCTGTATCTTATTTTGGAAATGATCATGTGCTTTTCCCAAATCATGTAGAGCAGCCCCTTTTCGGGCTAATTCCACGTCAAAAGGGAAATCAAAATGGATTGCAAAGTTTTCTATAGCTTGAGCAACCTGTTGGGTATGATCAAGCAAACTTATGCTGCCATAATTGACACTTTTAGCTAATATTTGATCAAGATTCTTCATGGAGTCAGTTACGTATGGGGTTTCCTATAACTTTAAGTTCTCCAAACATCTCCGAACAATTATCAAATCGATTATATCCTACTTTAAACCCATTATCGGCAGAAGAAGCCAATAATTCAAAACCCTCTGTTTGTTCAAACTCTTCTGCGTCCATCTCTATAAGCGACTCAGGAAAAAGCAAGTCTTCATTTCTACATAGGCAGACCGTTTGGGTTAAAGCCCTACTGGCATCCGATTTATTTCCAAAAGCCAAATAGAGATTAGGATAAAGAAGTACTCCTCGATTAATTATTCCCATGTTTGTTTTATAAATCCCTTTTTCATTCTTGGCAACAAACCCACCTTTTGACCAAGTTCTTTCCTGCTGAGAATCAATGCCACAATAATTCAACCGATAACGAAATATTTTTTTTATTTTGCCCTTTTCTGAAAGCAACTCGGGAAATAATTTCTTTTCAATACCCTCTACAATTGACGGAGTCAAAAATTGCTGACTATAGGTTTCACTATCTCTTACCGCAGTCCAGGGTTTTATAAACCCAAATGGACCTGAATATTTCACCACATACATCATTTTATCGCTTTAACACAAGTATATC
This sequence comes from Prolixibacteraceae bacterium, assembly GCA_963692465.1. Taxonomy (GTDB): domain Bacteria; phylum Bacteroidota; class Bacteroidia; order Bacteroidales; family Prolixibacteraceae; genus JAUZOB01. Next base: position 3,102,999 of record OY829943.1, on the reverse strand, counting down.
AACTATTTAATACTTCCGAATCCAATCCCCGTTGAATTTCCAACACCCACAGTCCATGCAAACAATTTTGTTTCTGCCTTCCCTTTTATTATTATCGGGCACCAACTTGTTCTATTCTCAACACCTTTATAATTAATCTTTTTAGTACCTGCATGGAGATAAGAAGTATCGAAAGAAATATCCAATGAATCATCAGAAATACCTGCGATAGACATCTTCTTTTGAAGCGTCTCTTTCAAACACTCCGATGCACGAAGATCGTCATACAAAATATGATCGTATTGATCACCAACTTTCCGTTTGATAAAAACCGGACTTGCATTATAAAACAGTTCCCTATCTGATAAATCAGGATCTTCCTGCATGATTACCTCTTCTACCCTTAAACCACTAAACATTGAAGGATCTGACTGTATTCCATTAATCAATCTTTTAATGAGATCAACGTCATAAGCACTAAAAAAGAATGAACATCCTTTATCAAATTTCAACCCACCATTGACTTTAACTCCTCCTTCTAACCTCGAAAAGCAATACAGCGAGATATTACCATGCTCTTTATTTTGCCCGAGCCACTTATGAATTGTTCCAACCAACCATGGTTGATGATCGAATGAAACCACTTCGTTAGAACCACTTATTTTTAAATAAATTCTCATACTCTTCTTGCTTGTTTTGTATTACACAATATTACTATGATTACATGCCAACTTCCGTCAACACTTCTTTTCCTTTCAAGAAATTTCTAATTTTTTTATCCATATAAATCTGCAAACTGGCAGGAGATTGAATCCGAATCTCATCACAAAGACCGAGACAAAAACGCCCAATCCCCTCAAAACCACACACGGGTCCTTCATACAGGTATTTCGTATCACTGATTTTTTGGATGTAACTTTCCGATAATGGGTACTCTTCAATCATCAAACTATAAGCTCTCAAACTCATATAAATACTTACAGGAATCACCTTTTCTCCTGAAATCCGAAAAGGATCCATTGGCATCTTCTTATGTTCTGACTCAAATTGCCATAAGTTGTCAATTTCCTGAACCTCGGTCATTCGCGCAACCTTAAATTGCTTATTCTTCCTACTCTCAATCTCAAAAGCCCAAATCATCTGATAATTCGTTGTGAAATCAAACGGTTCAACCATCCGATCCCGTACAATCTTCCCATGTGCCGAGCGATAAGCCCTTAACAGCACTTGTTTCCGATTTTTAATTGCCTCGTACAGTAAATGAATTTTTTTCGACTGATCTGGTTTAACAATCGCATCCGAAACCCGATCAAAATCATATATCGAATACAACTTCTGAATAAGATTAGCCTTCATGACATTGTCGTCATCAATGGCCATTATAGCCTTATTCAATATCATCGCTTCTTCTTCCGAAAAATGCAAAAGATCCGATAACTCCTGTATTTTCTTTCCAACCCTTCTTACGCTATAATACCCGTTATGCACCTCAACAATTAACCCTGCATTTTTAAATGTTGAGATATACCGATGAACCGTTCTTTCCGAAATATTAAAACTTTCGGTTATTTCCCTAATGGTATAATTCCTCCCGCTACACAGTAATAATAAGATAGATAACAATCGTTTAAACTTAGCATGATCATCCATATTAGTTAGTTTTAAATAGAAAGAATGCAATCGCTGTTAAACCTTATGTATTGAATATTACCAAATGTACACATCCATCCTTTTCATGGTTCTCTTTTTCATAAATTAATTTCACGAAACTTTCTTAATAAACCCAACTACAACTAGCTTCCCGTTAACCTACCTTTCAATTACCCTATGGGTAAAGAAAGGGTAAGTGAAGGGTAAGTAAAGGGTAGACGAACCCCTATTATGATTGAATAGAATATTCTAATTAATCTATCCCGAATAATGTTATATTTGCTAAAAATCGTTAAAATCATGAGACCAAAAGCTGCAATTATCGGTTCCGGAATTGCAGGAATTGCAATTGCCATTCGCCTCGTTCGAATGGGTTATGATGTTGACCTGTATGAAAAAAACAATTATACAGGAGGCAAAATCTATGAATTCCGGAACGATGGTTTTCGTTTCGATACCGGCCCGTCACTGTTCACTTTGCCCGAACTGGTTGACGAGTTATTTACTTTATGCGGAGAAAATGCATCATTGTGTTTCAACTATCAAAAGTTAGAAAATACTTGCCGCTATTTCTTCGAAGACGGTACCGTTATCAATGCATGGAGCGATATAAACCGCTTTGCTGAAGAAATATCCGAAAAGCTCGGCGAAGATCCCCAGCATCTGTTCCGCTATCTGAAAGAAAGTGGTAAACTTTATGATATTTGCTCCAAAGTTTTCATCTTCAGTCCATTTCAACACATCACCCGTCTTCTGAAGATAGAAAATATTCCTTTGATTCTCCGCCTCTTCCAGTTTGATGCCCACAAGTCACTTCACGAGCGAAACCGGTCCTCTTTCCAGTCCCCAAATCTGGTTCAGATATTCGACCATTTTGCCGTACATGTCGGATCCAACCCTTATCAGGTACCTGCAATGCTGAAAGTCATCCCGTCAATCGAATACAACCACGGGACCTATTATCCGGAGAAAGGGATGTATTCTATCGTCAAAACACTAACAGAATTAGCCCAACGCCATGGCGTAAACCTACACCTGAACACTCCGGTCGAAAAAGTCATGACAAGAGATGACCATGTATCGGGAATACGGGTGCAAGGAGAAGAACTGGCTTACGATGTTGTTGTCAATGACACCGATATCTATTCCTTCTATAAACAACAGCTCATCGAATACCCCATACCCGAATCCATTAGTCATCCACGTCGTTCGTCTTCGGCTATTATCTTTTACTGGGGAATAGATGATCAGTTCGACCAAACAGACCTTCATAACTACTTCTTTGCAAAATCCTATAAAGAGGAATTCGATTGCATCTTCGAGCAGAAAACCATTTCCGACGATCCGTCTATATATCTTTACGTAAGTTCTAAACGATTGCCGGGTGACGCACCTATCGGTTGTGAAAACTGGTTTGTGATGGTTAACGCCCCATCCAATTACGGACAAGATTGGGTTAATCTGATAAACCGAACGAGAGAGGCTGTCATCCGAAAATTGAATAGAATACTAAATACCGACATCCAACCGCATATCCGTTTTGAAAGGATACTCAATCCGGAGGATATTGAGAAAACCACCGGTTCCTGGCAAGGATCGATCTACGGCAATAGTTCCGACTGTGCTTATACCACTTTCTACCGGCACCCTAATTTCCACCGCCGTATCAGCAATTTATATTTTACCGGAGGCAGCGTTCATCCGGGAGGCGGAATACCCCTTTGTCTGGCTTCAGCAAAAATTGTTGCGAACGAAATTTTACGGGAATGGACTTCTTATGCTCCAAAATGATAATAAAAAATTAAGATAGCCCCCACAATAAGGATCTTTCCCCTTTTTAACTAAACTTCTATTCCCTCTTTTATCAGTTTTTTGCAATTTTGCGACCTTTAAAAATTGATTGAAAAATTATGAATTTAAGAGGATTTACAAGCGACAACAACTCCGGAATACATCCGGAGATTCTTGACGCCATTGCAAAGGCCAACATTGGTCATGTGCAGAGTTATGGAGATGACGACATAACGCGTAGAGCCGTTGGGCGGTTTAAAGAAGAGTTCGGTGAAAACACCGACGTTTACTTCGTGTTTAACGGAACTGGGGCTAACGTATTAAGTCTTAAGGTTCTGACACGTTCTTTTAATTGTATTATCTGTGCCGATATTGCTCACATTCAAACAGAAGAATGCGGTGCTCCGGTTCATTTCACTTCTTGTTCTCTCGTTCCGATCCCTACCAAGGACGGAAAACTTTCTCCGGAACTAATCGAACCTTATCTACATGGTTTCGGCGATCAACACCACAGTCAGCCCGGTATCATTTCAATTGCAGAAGTTACAGAAGTCGGAACGGTTTATACCGTTGCAGAGGTTAAGGCCATTTGCGATCTGGCACACCAATACGGCTTACTGGTTTACATGGATGGCGCCCGCTTAGCTAATGCAGCAGTCGCACTAAACCTTCCATTCCGGGCCTTTACCGTTGATGCCGGCGTTGATGCTGTTTCAGTTGGCGGTACAAAAAACGGAATGCTGTTTGGCGAGGCAATCCTATTCTTTAACCCTGAGGTTTCGAAATATGCCAAGTATTTCAGGAAACAGGAAACGCAGTTATACTCTAAAATGCGTTTTATCGGAGCCCAGTTTCTCGCCTATTTTAATAATCAACTTTGGAAACGAAACGCAGACAACGCCAATCGAATGGCTAAGCTGCTCTATGATAAAGTAAAAGACATTCCCGGAATTACAATAACTCATCCGGTTGATGCCAACGGGGTTTTTGCAATCATTCCTAAACACATGATTGCCAGGCTTCAGGAAGAATACTGCTTTTATATAACTGATGAAAATACTTCAGAAGTTCGCTGGATGGCTTCTTTCGACACGCAAGAAGAAGATGTACTTAAATTTGCAGAATTAATTCGTAGCTTATCGTAAAAATATGCCTCTATTCGGTTTCTATCCGGATGATAACAGTCTGGTGAAAAAAGAACAGGAAAAGAAAGTATTCAGATACAGTCTACTCTTTCCGCTTTTTTTCATCGGGCTGTGCTGGGCATTAAAAATCAGCGAGTCTCTTTTCAACATTCAACTCTATCGGTTAGGCATTTACCCGCTCGATTATCATGCACTGACCGGGATTCTGACGGCTCCATTGATTCATGGCAGCTATGGTCATTTGATGGCCAACACGTTGCCGTTTCTGATTTTAGCCGTTGCGCTCAACTATTTTTACAGAGGTCTGGCTTACCGTATTTTTTGGATCATCTATTTCTGCGGTGGAATATTTGTCTGGGTTACAGGTCGTCCTGCCTGGCATATCGGGGCAAGCGGACTAATTTACGGAATGGCTTCATTCCTATTCTTCAGCGGAATATTCCGAAACCAACTCAAATTACTAACTATTGCACTAATTGTGGCATTCCTGTACGGAAGCATGTTCTGGGGAATATTTCCGTTAGAAGACGCCCTCTCCTGGGAAGGACATCTTGGAGGCGCTTTTACCGGCTTCTTTCTTGCACTAATCTATCGCCACAGAGGCCCAAAACGCCAGAAATTCGAATGGGAGGAGGAACCGGATGAGAATTCAAACGAGGAGCCGGACGTGGAGAATCCGGATGCTAACAATTCAACAGAAGAGCAACTACCTCCCCCTTTCTCTTGAAAAACAGGAAACGACTATCCGTATTTTCCGAAAATTTGTATCTTTGTCCCCATTGAAATGTGCTAATTTATAAAAGTTCTTCTAAATGATTAATCGACGAATTATCCGTATCAAAGCCTTACAGATACTGTATGCATTCTATTCCTCGCCGGATAAATCCTTACAAAACTCCGAAAAAGAACTCTTCTTTAGTATCCAAAAAACTTACGATCTTTATCATTTGCTGATTAGTCTGGCTGTAGAATTACAAAATTACGGACAAAAGAAAATCGAGGCCGGAAAACGTAAATTTATTCCATCTACTGAAGAGTTAAATCCCAATACCCGTTTCGTCGATAACCGGCTAATCCATAAATTACGGGATAACATCGGACTAAACACTTACCTTGAGAACAATAAACTAAGTTGGGTTAACTACCCGGAACTGATCAGGAAACTCTATAACGAGATGATCCTATCGTCTTCTTATCAGGAGTATATAGCTCTTCCTGAAACAAATTTTACCGAAGACCGAAAATTTGTCGATCGAATGTTTATCCGCATTATTCCCGAATGCGATGACTTATACACCACACTGGAAGAACAAAGTATCTACTGGAACGATGATGTTGAATTTACGGTCAGTATGATTGTGAAAACCTTAAAAAAATTCAACGAAGAAAGTCCCGATACCCAACCTATCCTACCCATGTTCAAGGATGAGGAAGATTACAATTTTGCCCGCGACTTATATCGCAAAGTAATTGTTAATCACGACCGGAACCGGGAGATTATTGAAAATCACCTGAGCAACTGGGACGTTGAAAGAATTGCTTTTATGGACATGCTACTTATGGAATTGGCCATTACCGAATTCATTGAGTTTGTCTCAATTCCGACGAAAGTCTCATTGAACGAGTATATTGAACTATCAAAATATTACAGCACAGAACGAAGCAGTACGTTTATTAACGGAATACTGGATAAGATACTGAAAGACTTGAAAGATGAGGGATTAGTCCAAAAAGCAGGACGCGGACTGATGGGAGAAGAAGTCTCAGCATGAAAAGACTGTGGATCATCTTCGTTTTCCTCCTGGTCGGGACCTTTCTGTGGGGATGTCATAACCCGGCCGTATCAAAAAATATTAAACCAAAATATTCGAATACCCCTCCAACCTTTGCTTTTTCAGAAGAAATGCATAATTTTGGAGATCTGGGACAGGGTGATGTAGTGTCTTACACCTTTGTTTTTAAAAACACCGGAGGAAAGGATTTGCGCATCCAAAAAGTTGACGCAGGCTGTAGTTGCACCAACGTAAAATGGCCTCAAACAGCCATTCAGCCCGGACAGGAAGGACGCATAGAAACGACCTTAAACACTTCCGGCGAAAGTGGAGATCTTTTCAAAATGGTAACGGTTTATGCCAATACTCTGGAACATCAAAAAGAATTGACACTAATAGGAAACGTAAAATAAATTTTAACCTAAAAAAGAAAACATGGCTTACACTTCACTTCTTCTCCAAGTTAATGGAGGTCAGCAAAACCCTTATGGATTCTGGCTAATGTTACTTGTCATGATGGTTATTTTCTGGCTTTTCATGATCAGACCACAAGCAAAAAAACAAAAGGAATTAAAGAAATTCAGAACCAGCCTTCAAAAAGGAGATAAAATTGTTACAATCGGTGGCATCTATGGCAAAATCTTAGAAGTCAAAGAAACAACCGTTCTAATTCAAATTGACGAAAACGTTAAGATCAAAGTCGATAAAGCCAGTTTGGTAAAAGACTTCTCCGACAGCGAAGGCGTTGCTCAGAAATAATAAAAAAGGCTGGTTTACGCCAGCTTTTTTATTTTACCTTTGGGTACATGAAAAGCAAATTCATCCAACGACTGAAAGGGTATTTAAGAACCATCCGTAACAAAACAGGGAGAAAGCTATTTGCCTATCTTGTTTGTGTTATGATCGCTTCAGTCTTTTGGTTTCTTGACGCACTGAGCAAAGATTACAATACCGTCGTTACCCTTCCGGTCCGATTTGTTAATCCGCCCCAAAATAAAATACTAGTGAGCGATATGCCCGATAGACTCTCCCTCAGAGTCAACGGATACGGGTTTTCGTTACTTCGTTATAAGATGAAACTCTCCCTTTACCCACTCACCTTCGATTTGAGTGATTTTTCGGGCAACACCGTAGACCAGGGAACCATTGCCTTGGCTGAAATAAAAACCGATCAGTATATCTCTCAGATAGGAGCACAGTTGAGTTCAGATGTCAGGGTACAATCCATTGAACCGGAAGCTTTGTATTTACGCTTTGAGGCGACAGCAGAAAAAAAAGTTCCGGTAATTCCTTCTTTTGACCTTGAGACAGAACGCCAGTTTGAACAATTCGGAGCAGCAACGGCAAAACCGGCTTACGTGGTTGTTAAGGGTCCGGTTTCTAAGATTAATGCACTGAAGGCAATCTATACCGAGTATAAAAGCATTCAAAAAGCAAATCGGAATATTCAATATGAATCAACCCTCAATCTCGCGAAAAACCTGTCATGCAGGCAATCTAAAATAGAGGTGACAATTCCGGTAGAACAAGTGACTGAAAGTAAACTTTACATTCCGGTCCAGGTTAGAAATATTCCGCCCGGTTATGATTTAAAAATATTCCCATCGCATATTACGCTAACCTGTATGCTTCCGTTGAGTCAATTTCCAAAGATACATGCCAACAATTTCACTGCTACCGTTGATTATAATCTTTTGAAAGAGAATAAAGATCTCAAAAAACTACCGGTCCTTATTGAAAATAAGCCAAGTGCCATTTCTCATTTTTCATACTCACCTCTCAAGGTGGAATATCTCATCGAAAAAAGATAAATCTCTCATTCATGTTAAAAGTCGGTATCACCGGAGGAATAGGAAGCGGAAAATCATTTGTATGCGAGGTGTTCTCACACTTGGGCATTCCGATCTACGGTGCAGATCAGGAAGCCAAAAGATTGATGAATACCAATCAGTATATCCGGGATCAACTTATAATATATTTTGGGGCGGAAACCTATACACCTGAAGGAAGTTTAAACCGAGACTTCCTTTCCAGAGTGGTCTTTAATCGCCCCGATCTGCTCAAAAGACTAAACAATATTGTCCATCCCGAAGTAAGAAAAGATTTTGAACAATGGGCACAACAGCAAAATTCAGCTTATGTACTCGAAGAAGCAGCTATATTATTCGAAAGCGGCGGTTCCCGTTTTGTCGACCTGACAATTACCGTAACCGCTCCGATCGAACTTAGAATAAAACGGGTTATGCAACGGGATTCCTGTACCCGGCAACAGGTGCTGGACCGAATGAAAAACCAATGGACCGACGAAGAAAAAATCAGCCGGTCAGACTTTGTGATTACAACAAATAATGAGGCCGAACTTTTAGTGCCACAGATTGTTAATATAGATAAGGAAATAAGATTGTATGGGAAAATTCGTTAAATGGATTGCCGGTGGATTAGGATGGGTCATTGGCGGTGGTCCGATAGGTGGAATTATAGGATTTGCCATTGGGGCAATGTTAGAACAACAAGGGACAGCCGAATCTGTCGGCTATGGAAGAAAAACAACACCCGGAGGTTTCGCAATGAGTTTACTGGTTCTGGTTGCTGCCGTCATGAAAGCTGACGGAAAGATTATGCGCTCCGAACTGGATTATGTGAAAAACTATTTCCGTCAGTCTTTTGACGAGAGTACCGCTCAGGAAGCAGTCCATATCTTACACGACCTGCTTCAACAAAGCATTCCGGTAGACGAAGTCTGCTTGCAGATAAAAACCAATATGGACTATTCTTCGAGATTGCAATTATTGCATTTTCTATTCGGAATAGCTCAGGCGGATGGAGTATTTGACCCTGCAGAAGAACAAGTTATAGATCAAATATCCTACAAGCTGGGAGTTAGCCAGCCCGATTACGATTCGATTAAATCGATGTTCTTTCCAAAAACTGACTGGGCTTACCAGGTTCTGGAGATAAGTGCCATGGCAACTCCTGAAGAAATAAAAAAAGCCTATCGAAAGATGGCCATTAAATATCATCCGGATAAAGTAATTCATCTTGGTGAAGATTTTCAAAATGCAGCAAAAGAAAAATTCCAAAAAGTTAACGAAGCCTACGAAACAATCAAAAAAGAAAAAAACATGGTATAAATGAGATGCTGCGAATGCAGAATAACACCAATAATCAATTCATGATTAAAATACTTGGTATTTCAATCGGACTTTTTCTCTTCCTATTTAGTAGTGCCTATGCACAAGACATTCTTATAGAGAAAACAGATACCGTGCAGACTCACGGATCTAAAATCACAGTTATTCCCTTTGCATTCTATCTACAGACACTAGGTGTAGCAGCTGCTGCAGATATTGCGACCCGTGGAATATCTCAACCACAGACCTCTTCAAACCTGGTTGTACTTCTTAGTAGTAACCGTTCCGGCTACATGTATTTCAGCATGAATAATTATCAGGTTCCGTGGATTAAGCGACTTTACTTCTCTCCGAATCTCAACATTGCACACTATGGGGCATTGGATGTTTTTAACCTGCCAAATCCAAATTACCCAACAGAAACTGCGGGGAATAACGATTCCAACAAGAAAAATTTCTACGAGATACACAGTAATAAAATTGACGGAGAACTTCGATTTAGGTTCCTGCTTCCTATCGGCTACGGAAAAGAACACATTCTGGATAGTCTGTTTCTATTCAAGGGAATCCCTGTGGGGATGGGAACTTCTTTGAGAAAGGCAAATCCATTTTTGTCAGGAAGAACTTTTCTGGAAGCAAGTTTCTTCTATCAAAACCTGAAGATGAAATTTCCTGATCCAATTGGTCCGCAGAAAGTACTGGATTTAGGATACACCGTGGGAATATCGAACGAAAATGTCGATTTTAAAGATAATCCATCGCGAGGAACCTCCAGTTACTTCAAGTTCTGGAATGGAGTAAGTGCATCAAATTCAACAACATTCAGTATGTACGAGGGGAGTTTCAGTGGTTATATTCCTCTTCCGACTCATTATTTCAGGCAGCAAACCCTGGCTTTTAATGTATGGTCAAGGTACATAAATCGTTGGGATGATTTTGTCATCGAAGATGGTAATACAATCTACACTCACCACCCTTCTCCTTTTTTAGGTGCTGATTTAGGAGGCCGTTTTCGTCTCAGAGGTTATCCTGAAGCAAGGTTTAATGACTGCGCATCGATGATTCAATCTGTTGAATACCGTATTATTCCACAATGGAATCCGTTGCGAAACTGGAAATTTTTTGAATGGATGCATGTAAAAACCGAATGGATTCAACTCGTTGCGTTTGCTGAATGTGGACGGGTTGCTCCGAATTGGTCCTTAATGACTCTTCATAAAGACATGAAATATGATGCAGGAGCTGGATTTAGAATCTTTGCCAACAAGATGGTTATTCGGGTTGATGGAGTGGCTTCACCCGAAGGTCCTCAGCTACAAATGTATATCGACCAGGCTTTTTAACAGTTAGACATGCTCTATTTTACCATAAATTAGTTTTTTACTATTTTTTTTCGCTCGTCATTAATCTTTGTCAATTTTATTTCATCAAAGGGAAAAGATTTTAATGAAAATTCTTTTTCTCTTTTTATTCGGTGTTTTATTCTGTACGACATTATCCTTCGGACAGAGTTCTGCTCAAAAAGTTTCCGGTAGCATTGTTCCAATTAAAGGGACAATCAGCGGAACCGTATTTGATTCAGACAGTACTCACACTCTCACTGCCGTAAGTGTCATGCTTTGTAATCTACAGGATTCATCAATGGTCAAAGGAATAACGACTAACAATTCCGGTAAATTCACAATAAAAGTATCCCGGGCAGGTGTATTCTTCTTAAGGCTGAGATACATTGGATATCGGGATAAAATTGTAACTCCAATCCTGTTAACTCCTCAGAAATTAACAGCTGATTTTTCTAAAATTGTTCTGTCCCACTCCAGCAAAAAACTTCAGGAAGTCGTTGTAACTGCTGAACCGCCAGAGATTGAAGAAACGGCAGACAAAACTACGCTAAATGTATCTCAAAGCCTGGTCGCTGCGGGGGGTAATGTTCTTGATCTGCTACAACTAATTCCCAATGTCAATGTAAACTCTGACGGGACGGTTCAGCTTAGAGGTAGTGATAAGGTAAAAATATTAATGGACGGACGCCCTTCAATGTTCAGTTCTCTGGATCAGATCCCTGCTCAAATGTTAGACAAAGTTGAAGTAATGACTAATCCATCTGCTCGTTATGAGGTAGAAGGCCAGGCCGGAATCATTAATCTGATCACCAATAAAAATAAGATTAAAGGCTATATGTTCAACGTTAATACCAATGGCAATACGCGGGGTTCATTCGGAGGAGGAACAAATATCGGATATCGGAAAGGTCATTGGAACCTGAAAGCTTTTTATAACTACAGTGCGTCGAATATCAACGGAAACACGAAAGACACGCTTTCTTACTTTAACTGGGACCCTCTTACTACAATCGAAAATATTTCCAAAAAAATTAACCAGCAAACCTTTAACAACCGAAAAAGCCACAATCACAATTTCCGGTTCAACACCGATTACTTTTTTGACGAAAATACAACGCTAACCTTTCAAGCCGGATTTAATAACGGTGCCGGAAATAGCAGAAATTCATCAAACTACAATTATCAATACTTTACCGAAGAACAAAGTATTACGGAAAGAATGAGGAAAACTCTTAGTTCCTCTGACAATAACGCAATGAGTTTTCTTATCGCTTTTGATAAAAAATTCTCGCCGACTAAAGAACTGACAACAGAATTTAGTCTCAATACCGGCAAAAACAATGCGGACCAAAATATCAACGAAACCTATGAGAATAACGTTTCTAATGATATCATCCAACTCAATACAAACAACGACCGAAATCATAGTTTCAATTACAAAATGGACTATGAACAAATGATCTGGAATAAGGTAAAACTTGAAGCCGGGGAACGTTCCAACTGGAACATCCGAAAACAACTGCATACCCAGTATGACACGGATCCGGCAACGGGCATACAGACGATAAACCCGGCATTGATTAATGATTATGACTTTAACCGGACCATACACTCCCTTTATCTGATCCTTACTTTTCCTATTACGCAGAAATTAAGTGTTAAAGCGGGTGCACGCTATGAACATACCAATGATTCGGGAACACAAACCACGAATAGTAGCACCGTTGATAATAAATATCAAAATATCTACCCCAGTGTCTTTATAACGCAAAAGCTAAACGATTTCAATCAAATAAATCTAATCTATAGTCGCCGGATGGATCGGCCTAATCCGAGCTTACTAAACCCACTGGTAAATAAAAATAACCCGCTTGCTATTACCGTTGGTAACTCCAACTTAAAACCGGAAGATATTCATTCGTTCGAATTAAAATATATCTACAACAAAGAAGTGTTTTTTATTTCCAGTTCGATCTATTCGCGAATTTCAAGAGATATGATTTCCCATTCTATCACGATGAAAGGAGATACAAGTATCACTTCATACCTTAATCAAAACAGAGGATTTCATTACGGAGGGGAATTTAATGCGTCTGCTAAATTCAATCAGGATTTCAGAATAGGATTCAATGCAAACTGGAATCGCACACAGATGCAACAATCAACTACAAATTTAAATACAGACACCCGGTTAACGACCTGGAGTATGAAACTAAATACAAACGTTAATTTTCCCGACATCATTGGTTTTCAGATATTCTCTAATTATTTCGGACCGACCCATCGGACAACCGGTTCAACCCAGGGCTTCTTTACTACAGATATCGGCATAAGAAAACAATGTTTTAATCGGAAGATGACTGCCTTTGTGAGAGTCAACGATATTTTTAACAGTCGTAAGACTAATAACATTCAAAAGGGATACATCTCGAATGCAGAGACTTATTATCGGGCTATATACGGTAGACAATCGTACAGATTCGTAACCTTCGGATTGAGCATTAACCTTTCAACCTTTATGCGCAAGGCCAATGCATAAAGTAATTTTCGAAAAAGAACAATCGAACAAGCGTTCCTATTTTTATAACAAATTATTTTTTTATTCCATTTTTATCATTTTTCTTTAACCTCCATTAATCTTTATTGATTTTATTTCATCTAATCTCTATTGATTTTTATTTCATCGAAGAAAAAAGAATTTTAATGAAAAAAAATTTCCTCTTCTTTTTGAGTCTTTTATTCTGCACTTCGTTAACCTTTGGTCAGAACACAACTCAAAAAACTAAAAACCACATTATTCCCATTAAAGGAACAATCAGCGGTATCGTCTTTGATTCAGACAGTATACATACGCTCCCTGCTGTAAGTATTATGCTTTGCAACAGTCTGGATTCATCAATGGTACAAGGCACAACAACCGACAACTCAGGAAGATTTACGATAAACGTATCACGTGCCGGAGTCTATTTTTTGAAATTAAAATACATGGGGTATCGGGACAAAATTGTAACTCCGATTATATTAACACCTCAAAAACTAACAGCTAATTTTCCCAAGCTCAGGCTATCCCAATCAAGCAAGAAGCTTAAAGAGGTAGTCGTTACTTCCGAACCTCCTGAGATAGAACAAACAGCCGATAAAACGACATTGAACGTATCTCAAAGTTTAGTTGCTGCAGGAGGAAGTGCTCTTGATCTTCTACAGCTCATTCCAAGTGTTACGGTAAGCTCCGACGGGAGCGTTCAGTTAAGAGGAAGTGATAAAGTGAAAATCTTGATGGACGGACGTCCTTCGATGTTTAGTTCACTGGAGCAGGTTCCCGCTCAAATGCTGGATAAGGTAGAGGTGATGACCAATCCTTCAGCACGTTACGAAGCAGAAGGCCAGGCTGGTATCATTAACCTGATTACGAATAAAAATAAGATTAAAGGTTACATGGTCAATGTCAATGCCAACACCAACACCCGCGGAGCATCCGGAGGTGGAGCCAATGTCGGATACCGCAAAGGACACTGGAATTTAATGGCTTTTTATAATTACAGAACCTCCAATGTCAATAGCAATACCAAAGACAGTCTTTCTTACTTTAAGCGAGACACGGTTACCACCATCGAAACCCTGGATCGGAAGATTAATCAACAATCCATAAGTAACCGGAAAACCTACAATCACAATTTCCGCTTCAACACTGATTATTTCTTCAATGAAAACACAACATTGACTTTTCAAATGGGATTCAATGTTGGTAATTCGGTCAATAAAGATTCAATCGGATATAATTATCAATACTTTCTTACTCAGCAGGCTCTCAACAAACGAATGAGAACAACCCATACCGATTCAGACAACAACGGGACCAATTTTCTTGTCGCTTTTGATAAGAAATTCTCATCAACCCGGGAACTAACCACTGAATTTAGTATAAATACCGGGAGGAATGATGCAGATCAAAACATTTATGAAACAAACAACAGTGCCATTACTGATCAGTTCCTTGTTAATGATACCAGAAATCATAGTTCTAACTTAAAAATAGACTATGAGCAGATGATCTGGAATAATGTAAAATTGGAAGTGGGAGAACGGTCGAACTGGAGCAACAATAAACTATTGTATATTCCATACAACATTGACCCGACAACAAACGCAACAACGGTAGGACTCTCAACACTCAATGATTTTGATTTTGACCGTACAATTCATTCTCTTTATATGATCCTGACCTTCCCGATAACACAAAAATTAAGTATTAAGGCAGGTGCAAGGTACGAACAGACCAAAGATTCCGGTACGCAAATCTATGATGCAACCACCGTTGACAACAAGTATAAGAATATCTATCCGAGTGTATTCATCACTCAGAAATTTACAGAGTTCAGTCAATTAAACCTGATCTATAGTCGCCGGATGGACCGTCCGGATCCGAACTTGTTAAATCCATTGATCAATAGAAGTAACCCGCTTGCCGTTAGCGTAGGGAACAGTAATTTAAAACCGGAAGACAGTCATTCGTTCGAATTGAAATACATCTACGATAAAAAGGTGATTAACATTACCAGTTCTATCTTTTCAAGAATATCCAAGGACATGATTAGTCGGTCTATTACCATGAGCGGTGATACAACCTACACTTCATACAGCAATCAAAACAACGGATTTTCTTACGGAGGTGAGTTTAATGCTACAGCCCGATTTAATCAGATTGTCCGACTGGGTTTCAGTGCCAACTGGAATCATACGCACATGAACCTGTCAACGACAGATCTGAATACCGATACTAAATTGACCATGTGGAACATGAGAGTAAATGGGAATTTTAATATTCCGGATATCATTAGCTTCCAGATGTTCTCAACCTATTTCGGACCTACTCACCGGACAACCGGATCGACGGAAGGTTTCTTTACCACAGATCTTGGTATAAGGAAACAATTCTTTAATCGGAAGATTTCTGCTTTCGTAAGAATCAACGACGTGTTTGACGGTCGCAAAACCAATACAATTCAGAAAGGATACATATCAAATAAGGAAACCTATTACAGGGCCGTTTATGGCAGACAATCTTCCCGATTTGTAACCTTCGGACTAAACTTCAACTTATCAAACTTTATTCGCAATCATGATGATGGTGGAAGACATGGCGGATTTGGCGGTCCTGGTGGCGGATTTGGTGGACCCGGCGGCGGCGGACCTGGTAGATTTTAGCGAGTAAGCGTATTTACGCCTCTCTTAAAAAGGAAAAAATATTTCTACATAAGATGAACAAAAAGCGAGCCCAAATATTTGGGCTCGCTTTTTGTTTTATACCTACCATTCCCAACCAGTTGGAATACAGCACAATTAGCTATCAGCCAAGTGCTTTCATTGAATACCTATCCGGTAAGGCATAAAAAACGAAGGGAAAAAGCAATCAAGTTTCATCAACTTATTGTATTTTTAGTGCGGATTAAAACTAAAAACAAACATGAAAAAGATTCTATCTTTATTCTTTCTAATGGCAATCGTCCTTCCTGGATGGTCACAAAAAGTGAAGTGGCTCGATGAGATGAACTTAAAACTTATGTCGTGCGGGTGGTCAACACCTCAGGTAAATAAATCAGTCGGCGGAAATCCACTCAAAGTCAACGGCGCTACTTTTAACCGGGGAGTCGGAACTCATGCTGTCAGTACTTTTCTGATAAACCTCAACAAGCAGGCAACAACCTTTAACACCCAGGTTGGTGTTGATGACGAGGCAACCAATAACGCAAGTATCGAATTTATAGTCATGGCCGATCAGAAAGTGCTGTGGCGTAGTGGGGTCATGAAAAAAGGAGAAGACCCAAAAACCTGTCAGATTCCTTTAAATGGGAAACAGAAATTAGGACTGGTCGTTTTAAGCGGAGAATCGAACGACAACGACCATGCCGACTGGCTGAATGCCAAAATCGTATATTCAGGAGCAACTCCGATCGCAATAGGGAATGTTATCAGCGAAAAGCCATATATCCTTACCCCTGCATCTTCACCGGCCCCCCGCATCAACGGAGCCAAAGTATTCGGTGCTCATCCGGGTAATCCGTTCCTGTTTAAAGTACCGGTTACCGGAGTTAGGCCAATGACAATTAACGCATCCGGCTTACCGGATGGTCTTTCAATTGATTCCAAAACAGGAATTATTACCGGTACCACTCCAGCTAAAGGAGAATATCGGATCAAAATAACCGCTCAGAATAAAGTCGGAAAAGCAACCCGTACCCTGAAGATTGTTTCAGGCGACTTACTGGCTCTTACACCTCCCCTGGGATGGAACAGCTGGAACTGCTGGGGACTAAGTGTTAATCAGGATCGCGTTAAAGCATCTGCCGATGCAATGATCCAAAAAGGACTCATCGAACATGGCTGGACCTACATCAACATTGATGATGGATGGGAAGCTCCCAGTCGTACTGCTGACAGCATCCTGTTGCCTAACGGTAAATTTCCCGATATGAAAGCGCTAACAACCTATATTCATTCACAGGGTTTGAAAATGGGAATCTACTCCTCTCCCGGAACCAGAACCTGCGGAGGTTTCCTGGCCAGCTATCAAAATGAAGTTCAGGATGCTAAAACATGGGCTGAATTAGGAATTGATTACATCAAATATGACTGGTGTTCTTATGGCTGGATTGCTCCAAACCCTAATCTGGAAGAGTTGCAAAAGCCCTACATCGTAATGCGTAAGGCGCTTGACCAATGCAATCGGGATATTATCTTCAGCCTGTGTCAATATGGTATGGGTAATGTATGGGAATGGGGTGCTAAGATTGGAGGAAACACCTGGAGAACAACCGGAGATATTGGTGATTCATGGGACAGTATGAGCGGAATAGGATTCTCACAAACGCAAGATCCAAAATGTACCGGTCCCGGTCACTGGAATGATCCGGATATGTTAGTTGTCGGCAAAGTTGGTTGGGGACCCAGCTTACATAATACACACTTAACCCCGAGCGAACAATATACACACATCTCCATGTGGTCATTACTTGCCTCTCCGTTGTTGATTGGTTGCGACATGAGTCAGTTAGATGCTTTCACGCTAAACTTACTCAGCAATGATGAGGTCCTTGCCATCAATCAGGATCCATTAGGAGTAAAAGCCAGTCGGGTAAAAAAAGCGGATGGTGTTGAAATCTGGATGAGACCGTTGGATGACCATTCTTATGCGGTGGGCGTTTTCTATAACGGAAAAGGAAGTGGTGATCCCACAGCTCTTTTTAATTGGAGCAATTCTAAAAGTACAAAAACCGTGAAGGTGTCGCTCAGTGACCTGAAATTGAAAGGGAAATATCAGGTTCGTGACCTATGGAGACAAAAAGATACAGGAATTACCAATCAGTCTAAAACAGTAGAAATTCCTTATCATGGCGTTGCTTTCCTTAAATTCACACCAGTAAAATAGATTATCTGATAATTTCAGAAAATAAATAATTCTTATAAAACAGGCTGCCTCAACAAAATGAAGCAGCCTGTTTTTTTGTCATATCCCTTCCCGCTCCAATTCACCATTACCTGCTTGTTTTCTGCAACAAAACAAAAATAAGATCGTAAATTTTAAGGTTAATCTTTTGATTTAAACAAGAATAGTTTAAATTTACGAACAGCACAGTACAGGACAAACCAACTGTAAAAACCTTATAAATACTAACTAAAATCAAAAAAGATGGCAACAAGATTAATAGGCAGACTGCCTAAAATCGGCATTCGTCCGGTCATCGACGGAAGAGAAAGAGGAGTCCGTGAGTCTCTGGAAGAACAGACTATGAATATGGCGCACGCGGCTGCCCGCCTAATTGAAGAAAATCTAAGATTTCCCAGTGGAGAAAAAGTAGAATGCATCATTGCCGATCATACGATCGGCCGGGTTGCTGAAGCAGCACTGTGTGCCGATAAATTTGAACGGGAAGGAGTCGGCGCTTCCTTAACAGTCTCTCCCTGTTGGTGCTACGGCACAGAAGTGATGGATACCAATCCTTTTATTCCTAAAGCAGTATGGGGATTTAACGGAACCGAGCGTCCCGGAGCTGTTTATCTGGCTGCCGCATTGGCCGGTTATTCACAAAAAGGACTCCCTACTTTCGGCATCTATGGTAAAGACGTTCAGGATGCCGACGAAACCGTTATTCCACAAGATGTACAGGAAAAAATTCTTCGTTTTGCCAAAAGTGCTATTGCGCTTGCCTTAATGAGGGGAAAATCGTATTTATCTATCGGCTCTACAGCCATGGGTATTGCGGGATCGGTTGTTAATCCCGACTTCTTTCAGAATTATCTCGGTATGAGAAACGAATCGGTCGACATGACCGAATTACTACGCCGGATGGATGAGAAAATTTACGACCCTCAGGAATATGAAAAAGCTCTTCAATGGACCAAAAAGAATTGTCCGGAAGGAGAAGATACCAATAAACCCCACAACAAACGCGATCCTCAAAGAAAAGAATGGGAATGGCAAACGGTTGTGAAAATGGCCATCATCGCCAAAGACCTGATGACTGGTAATCCTCGCTTAAAAGAAATGGGATTTGGAGAAGAATCATTGGGCCACAATGCTATTCTGGCAGGATTTCAGGGACAACGACAATGGACCGATTACTATCCGAACGGGGACTTTATGGAGGCCATATTAAACTCTTCTTTCGACTGGACCGGTATTCGGCAACCTTATGTCCTCGCAACAGAGAATGACAGTTTGAATGGCGTTGCGATGTTATTCGGACATTTACTCTCGGATACGGCACAGATATTTTCAGATGTAAGAACCTACTGGAGTCCGGAAGCCATAAAACGGGTTACCGGAAAGATCCCCGGAGGGAAAGCTCAAAATGGAATCATACACCTGTTAAATTCCGGTGCCACTTGTCTGGATGCAACGGGACAACAACAACGCAACGGAGAAGCTGCCATGAAACCTTTCTGGGAAATCACCGGGAAAGAAGCAGACAAATGCCTTGAACACACCCAATGGTGCCCGGCAAACCACGAATACTTCAGAGGTGGAGGATATTCCTCTCAATTCAAAACAGAGGCAGAAATGCCCGTTACAATGTCGCGTGTCAATCTGATCAAAGGATTAGGACCGGTTTTGCAGATTGCTGAAGGTTGGACGGTTGATCTTCCGGATAACATCCATTCCATTCTTGATCGCCGGACCGATCCGACATGGCCGACCACCTGGTTTACGCCAAGACTGACAGGAACGGGAGCCTTTAAAGATGTTTATACGGTTATGTCAAAATGGGGTGCTAATCATGGAGCCATTTCTTACGGGCATATCGGTGCAGACCTGATTACGCTGGCTTCAATGCTAAGGATTCCGGTTTGTATGCATAATGTGGATAGTGAGAAGATTTTCCGCCCCAGTGCATGGGATGCTTTCGGAATGGATAAGGAGAGCTCGGATTACCTGGCTTGTAAAAACTTCGGACCACTTTACGGTAAATATTAAAATAATAAGGGGCTGATTATAGCCCCTTATTTTCCCAAAAATCAATTTTCGCAGTAAAAAGACAGGCAAAATAAACCGGTCATGGGATTATTTTATCCGATCAGCACAATGATATTTTCAGTCAAAAAAGATTAAAGAAATAATTATATCTTAGACCAATCACTAACCAAACCCAATATGAAAAAAAGATATTCTCTATTGCGAACCCCCGACGGAAAATCATATCTCTTTCCATTCATTCTGGTTACCAGTTTGTTTTTTCTATGGGGATTTGCACATAGCTTATTAGATGTGCTGAATAAACATTTTCAGGATATTCTTCATGTTTCAAAAGCTCAGTCAGGATGGGTTCAGGCTTCTGTATACGGAGGTTACTTTCTGATGGCTATTCCGGCCGGGTTATTCATGAAAAAATATGGTTACAAAAAAGGAATTATTCTGGGTTTATTGCTTTATGCAACCGGTGCATTACTCTTTTTACCGGCGATTCACATACAGCAATTCTGGGCCTTTCTTTTCGCACTGTTTATTATTGCGTTGGGCTTAACCTGCCTTGAAACAGCAGCAAATCCTTATACGACGGTCTTAGGTCCCAAGGAGTCTGCCGCACAACGAATTAATTTATCTCAATCATTCAATGGGTTAGGATGGATTTTCGGTCCACTTGTCGGAAGTCTCATCATCTTCGGAGGATCAGGAGGGCCGGATAAATTTTCATCACTGGCCATTCCTTATGTAGGAATAGCCATTTTGGTTTTACTGGTTGCGATGCTTTTTTTCAAAACACACTTACCCGAGGTTAATGAAGCAGAAATAGAACATGTTGCCGAAGCTCAGGAAGAAAAAGGGAATCTCTCGGACTTTAAAGTTTTGTTTCGTTACCGTCACTTCATCTTAGCCGTCATTGCTCAGTTTTTCTATGTTGCAGCACAAACCGGGATTAACAGTTTCTTTATCAATTATTCGGTCGAGATGTTCCGGAATGCACATAAAGGATTAATCTTCGGATCAAATGGGATTGAATCCATGGTACATTTCATTTCCAATTCTTCACTTGTTAATCTTGTTTCCGGTCCGGGCGTAGCTGGAGGAAATCCAGAAGCCGCTTACAATACAGTAGCCGGTCTTATTCTGGCTTTCGGAGGAATGGGATTATTTATGATCGGAAGATTGTTAGGATCATTATTTATGAATTGGTTCAAACCCAATATACTTCTTTTCATAAGTGCAATAACTTGTATTATTCTATGTGGAATTGTAATCAGCGGGGTCGGCATCATTGCAATGGTAGCACTATGTCTGATTTATCTGTTCATGTCGATCATGTTCCCGACCATTTTTGCTCTTGGATTAAAAGATTTGGGTATTCATACCAAGAAAGCTTCATCATTTTTGGTGATGGCGATTGTGGGCGGTGCGATATTCCCGGCTTTAATGGGATATATTGCCGATATCAGCTCAATGAGAGTTGGATTTTTTGTTCCTTTGCTTTGCTTCCTGGTAGTTTTCTACTATGGTCTTGCAGGGTATAAAGTTCGCAAAGCAGAATAACGACAAAAGCAGTGGGCTCTCCTCTCCTACTGCCTTTTTAATCAAAAAAGATAAAGTCATGGCGGAATTCAATTTTAAAGCAGATGAGAATTCGAATATAACCAAAGTGCAACAGCTGATTCATGCTATTATGGAAGCTATTGCTACCGGCGTTTTTCAGGAAGGAGACACACTGCCTTCGGTAAACAAACTAAGCAAAGAAAGCACCCTTTCGAGAGATACTGTTTTTAAAGCTTATTCGATACTAAAACAACGGACGGTGATAAGTTCTACGCCGACCAAAGGTTATTTTGTGTCGAGAGAATCTTTCCGTGTTTTTGTGCTTCTCGACGACTTTAGTTCTTTCAAAGAAGAATTATATAATAATTTTCGCAGGAATTTGCCTGCCAACTATTCGGTTAATGTAGTATTCCATCATTACAACAAAGAATTATTCAATACTTTAATATTAGGGAGCCTTGGACGCTATTCGATGTATGTGATTATGAATTTCACAAATCGGAGAATCGAAAATGTAATTCGCAAAATTGATCCTGCCAAACTGCTTATTCTTGATATGGGCAATGTTGAAAATAAAGAATTCTCCTATATCCGGCAGGATTTCAATAATTCGGTATATGATTGTCTCGTTCAAGGGGCCCCTCTTTTGAAAAAATACAAAGAATTTGTTTTGGTCTATCCGAAGAAGCAGATTGCTCATCCGGATGATATACTAAAAGCCTTCAACCGGTTTTGTAAGGAATATAAGATTTTCAGCAGAATTATTGACTCCATAGAGGAGGATCATATATGCAGGGGAACGGCTTACTGGGTTATTAAAGATAACGATTTAGTGAAAGTAGTAAGAGGATGCCGCGACGAAAAATTTAAGTTAGGAACAGATGTAGGTATCTTAGCCTATAACGATGCTCCGATGAAAGAGATCGTGGATAGAGGAATCACCGTTATTTCGATAAATTTCAATGAGATGGGAAAAAGGGCAGCTCAATTTGTACTAAACAAGAAGAAGGTTTACCGGATACTATCTCCCAAATTAATTGTCAGAAAATCATTATAAAAAAGCGATTTACAGAAGAAGCTTCTTCATTAAGCGATTAATTAAACGTCAATAAGTTTGCATTTTTTTTGCGTTTTCATAACCTTTGGCCCCGAAGAAGACCAATGTGTGTAAAAGAAATCATTCAGTAAAAGGAAGAATAAGGATTCTGATCTGGCTGAAACAACGATTGATTTGTTCAATGAAGAAGATTCTATTTATTATTGTACTAACTGCAGTTAGCAGCTACTCATTTGCTGAATCACCAATTAACCTGGGACTAAAATTCGGGCTCAATAATTCAAGGATAACAACAGATCTTAGCGGTTATAAAAATGAGGATATTAACAACTATCTGGTCGGAGCCTTTGCCAGAGTGAATATCGGACGACTGTACTTACAACCTGAATTATATTACAATAGCAAGGGTGGTGATTTAATCAACCGCAACACAGGGGCTGTTGGCTCGATCAATTCATTCAATCTGAAAACAGTTGATCTTCCGGTTCTCGCCGGAATAAAAATCATCAACAAACAAGACTTTAATCTGCGGGCAATGGGTGGACCTGTTTTATCTTTTGTTGCAGACAAAAACATGGATATTAAAGATTTTAACGTCAATCATTTTAGAAATCATTATTTTGGGTGGCAATACGGGGCCGGAGTTGATTTTTTCTTCCTGACAGTTGATTTAAGGGTAGAAAATTCAGCAAGTAAATTAATCTCCAGTCAGGATATCGCCAGAGCCTCCAATAAATGTTACCTGCTTTCTATCGGGTTAAAGTTATTTTAAGGATTGATTGCACGGATAACCATAATTCCCACAATATTTTTACTATCGGCTAATTGTTCGGCAAGAGGAAGGTCGGATATAACCACTTTCTTTTTTAGACTTGAGGCATTCAGAAAATAGATTCGTCCCTTCTGACGGAAAGCAAATCCAACATGCGTGATGTCCAGTCCGTCAAGGCGGGGGACAAAGGCAATCAAGTCGCCATCTTTAATCTGCTCTTCTGCATTTGCAATATCTGCTTTCGGAAGGTAATATTTGGCACGCTGGTTAATTGTCGCTTCTGCTTTTTGTATCATCGTCATCGCTAACGAATCTTTTAATGCAGGATAAGCATCAGGATGTTCCGACATGTAACTGATTTTTTTAAGATAAGGGACACCTCCTACATCATGAGTAAGGTCTTTAACCCTTCCTTTAGCTTCATTTTCAGCGATCCAATCCGTAAAATAATGAAGACGTGATCCATATCCATTAATTACTCCATTCCGGTAGCGAAAGGCCTTTAGTGAATCGCAAAAAGTTTGAAAATCTGCCTTCTTAGAAGCGAGTATGCGATTGAGTACCACTACATTCTCAAGAAAAGTAGTACAATCCAGCTCCGATAAATTAACATGCAACTGTTCTTTTTCGCCCTCCAGCGTATGAGCGACATAAGGAGTATTGAGAAAAAAAAGACCAATTGCGGTTATTCGATTTTTATGCTTTTTAACGTGAATTGAAGCCTTTACCTGATTAAAAATAAGCACATCCTGCTGTTTGTACAAAACAGAGTCTGTCGAAGAATTCGGTTGAGATTCAGCTATAACAGGAACGAGGAACAGGATTAAACTCAAGATCACGGATCCTGATGCAATCACCGTATTAGAATATTTTTTCATCTTCCCGAAATTAAAGAATAACTAGTTATACTCAAAAAGCATTCATCAATTAGGCTTTATGTCCTTTTCAAAAAAACGAAAGACATGCACAAAAAAAGCGTTCATCTTCGAATTGTCGGTAATGGTCTCAAGTGGAAACCCCACTGATACCGATTTATATCCTCCGATATAAGCAACTCCGGCACACTTTGTATTTTCATTATAACGAAGAAAGACAAATGCATTTTTACCGGTAGGAGCAATTGCATCGGGTGATTCGACCGTATAAACATCCGGATTATAAATCGTATTGAAGTTAAACGTTTCTGCTGACCCCAGCAAATTATTAACAATCTTTACTTCTCCTATTTTAACCGCATGACCGGTTAACGGTTTAAAATGCAATACTTGCTCAGCGAATCGGGTTGCATGTGTATCCGGCCTGGCTTTAAGATCCGTTCCGATATAAGCTCCGGAGACAAGAATATTTCCGCCTGATTCAGCGATCCGTGCTATTTCTTTTTCGATCTGAGGGGTGTAAATATTAAAACGGCTATTACCATCCGGGGAGTTGGTTGTCTTTTGTTCGCCAAGAATTAAATCAACGGTCTTTATCGGGATGGCATTAAGCAGTCCCTCTTCAAAAGCTTCCCGACTGGAACTGATAAAAGGATAACCGGACGCACGAATAGCCCTCCCGTGCACATAAACAAAATCGAAGGTGTTACCAGGGATAATCAGATTCTCCATATTCCCGTAAGAAGCCCCAAAACCAGGATCATCATTGATCTTATAAACAGAATTCCGATCAAAATCGTATTGGTCGCCAACAAAGCTAATGTCGTAATGATCCGGGACACCGTGATCTTCAAAAGGAACAAAACCGGCAAAAGAAGGTGTATCAATCATAGCCGGAGCAGAAATCCGGTTGAATCCGTTAACAATCAAGACCGGTTGGTGGTGTGAAGCATCAAGTGAAACAGCCAGTATTTCCGAAGGCAGACTCTCTCCCCCTTCATTAAGCGCAGCAACTTTAAAACTATAAATGTCTCCCGGCTTCAGATTCGAAACCACATAAGTAGTATCGCTCACAATAATTCCATTGTCAAAGCCTTTATCACCTACTCGCTTATAGATTTTATATTTCTCTGCTTTTGCCGAAGGTTCGAGTGGATCGGCCACCGGACGCCAATTTAAAGAGACACTCTCTTCATCATGAAGCACGATACGGAAATGGCTCACAGGTAACGGCTGAATGACACATTCAGTGCCATTTTGCCTGGCAATAAACCTTGTCATCGCCTTATAAATAGCACGGGATGCAATAAATTTAAAATGAGGATCATTGCCGTATTTCATATCGGCAAAATTTTGATGAGATAATATTTCAATCAGGGCTGCCGGGACGTTGGGCCGATATACTTCGGAGTATTGCTTATTCCACAGACCTCTTCGAGTCCACTGCGGAGTGATTGTTGCGCGAATATCACTAACAATTTGTGTCTGGATCATATCGGCAAGATCATGACTAACCGTTCGGGACTGCCCATCGGGAAACACGCCAGAAGTAGCCTCAGAGCTATAAATTGCAAGGGTTCCGATGATCGCATTAGAGGTAGCCCCGGCATCAGAATGTAAAGCGAAAGACAAATCGATTGGAATGCCCAATCCCTTATATTGTGAAGAATCTTGCTTCGTCTCATGCCCTCCCATCAGATAATTAACCCAATAAGCACGGGAGCGATAGTCATCATTATAGTCGCTGGTTCCCCGTTCCGTATTATAGACTAACGAATCGGGCATCCCAGCATATTGCAGATAATAACGGGCACCTTCAAGATACCTGGGTTTTCCGCTAATGGTTGGTTGAATTTCATGCAATGAAGGCTTCGATAAAAAGATTTTGGTCTGTAAGCTATCTCCGTCAGTTTCTGTCTCCATTGATCCGCGGGCTACATTTCCCATTCCCCCTCCAAAACGAACGGCATCTGCCGTAATAATTTGTCCGGGTTGATCAGTCTGTCCCGAAAGGATGACCTTGCCCGTATTTCTGTTTTTCCCTTTTGCAAAATTAAAGGTTCCTAAATAAACCCATGTTCCCCCGCCTAATTGTTGATTAACTTTAAATTCAGTAATTCCACCGGTGTGATATACCCGATAATAAGCGGAAGTTGTACTCTTAGGAAATGATTGATACGAGATATAAACCGCATAATTTCCCTTTTCAGGAATATCCGGGAACCATTCGCATAAATTACTTCGGTTGTTCGCTGAAATAACCTGAAGACAAGTTCCCAATTTAAAAGGATTCTCACCCTTCTTATAGGGAGGATTGCCAATGGCAAAACCAGGAGTCCCGGTTGTTGTCCAGTCTTTTCCTGAAAGAAGCACTTCTGAATTATTGGTAGAGCCATCTTTATCGGCAATGACTTCGTGAGTTTGAGTATCTCTCTCTCGGGGAAGAAAGACATTTGCGCCTGCATTTTCAAGCATCGGAAGAAGATAAGGAAGCACGTAACTCATGGTATATTTATCTTCTACCGTACCAAAAAGCCGGGCTCGTTGCCAATCCCATCGGTTTTCATGATTATTATAGTACCATCCATGACTGTGCCACAGAGCTATGTTGCGATTAAACAACCCCTTTTTCGGAACAAAAAGATCACTGATATTCTGAACAATAGGAATACGTATTTCTTTTTGTTTTTCAAGTATTATAGAATCTACAGGAAGACCGGACTTTTTATAAATGGGTAAGGGATGCTTCGCAGCAAGCTGGTTATTATCGCCTTTAACAAGCTGACAAAACTCTGAATTAGACGGAGTTTGTGCCCATAGGGGACAAGACAGAAATAAAAAAAACAATAAATAATAAAACGCATTAAATAGGTTAACTCTATTTTTCATAACAAAAAAGCAAAAAGTTGGGTAAAAGTAAGGATTTCAGATGGATTCTCCCATTTTACAAGAAACGAGGCCCCATTATTCGCTTCAGGGTAGCTCCAACACGATGAAAAAAAGCGAGGAAATTCTCATCATTCAATCCAAAAAGTGATCAAGCAAAAAAAGAAAATTTTTAATGGCAAAAGTTCATTTTTATAACAAACTTCTTACATTTGCGAGGTAACTAAAAATTTAAATATTTCAACCTAAATTATCAAGTTATGGCTTACAAAATTTCAGAAGATTGTATTGCATGTGGAACTTGCATAAGCGAATGTCCGGTAGAAGCAATTTCCGAAGGCGACATCTATAAAATTGATCCAGATTTATGCACTGAATGTGGAACATGCTCAGAAGTATGTCCCGTTGAGGCAATTCACCTTGATGAATAATTAGATTCAAGGTAAATGGAAAAGCTGTCCGATACAAATTGGACAGCTTTTTTTGGTTTCATCCTAAAGAATAATTCTAAATTTGTACCTACATTTATAAATTAATTCACTTGATTAAAATAACATGAAAAAAAGTATTCTTTATTCGTTTATTCTGCTATTTGCTTGCTTTTCTACCTATGCACAAAAGGCAAAGACATCGGCTTCCAAGCAGATAAAATTAGCGAAAAACTCATCATTAAAAACCTTTGAAGACAGTGTGTCTTATGCATACGGATCTTTAATGGCTGCTGACATGCAAAAAAAAGGAGTTTTTTTTAACCCGGACATTATGGCTAAAGGGATGAAAGAAACCTCTTCTCCACAGAAACTCATTTCTGAAACCCAGGCAAGAGCCTTAATGATGCAGTTTCAACAAAAGATGATGGCCAAAATGCAAGCAGAACATGACGGCTTAGCAAAGAAAAACTTAGAGGCTTCTAACAAATTTTTGGCAACTAATAAAACAAAAACAGGAGTTACAACTACAGCAAGCGGACTTCAATATGAAATCATCAAAAAGGGTGATGCATCCAAACCTCTTGCCAAATTAACGGATTCTGTTACCGTTCATTACGAAGGAAAACTTCTTGACGGAAAAGTTTTTGATTCTTCATATAAAAGAGGAACTCCTGTTACATTCCCTCTTAACAGCATCATTCCCGGATGGCAAGAAGCTCTTCAATTAATGAGACCTGGTGATGTATTCAATCTTTATATTCCTGCTAATCTGGCCTATGGCGAAAGAGGTGCCGGTCAGGAAATCGGACCAAATGAAGTTTTGATCTTTAAAGTTGAATTAATCAGCTGCAAAGAAGGTGTCAAAGAAGAAGTAAAAGCTGCACTTCCTCAGAATCCTGCTGAAACTCCAGCTACTGGAAAGAAATCAAAATAAGATATCATCAATATAAAAGAAAGGGGATTTTGCATGCAAAATCCCCTTTCTTATTTTCAATATCTATCTCCTGATAATTCTTACCCTTCATTTTTTTTGTACCAATTACAAACGCCCGTTAAGCCACAGGACTCACATTTCGGTTTTCTTGCCTGACACACATACCGACCATGAAGAATTAACCAATGATGAGCCTTGGATAATAATTCCTGAGGAAAATATTGTACCAGTTGTTTTTCTGTATCTAATGGAGTTTTGGCATTTTCGGTTAATCCGATTCTTGCAGAGACTCTAAAAACGTGAGTATCTACAGGCATTGCAGGTTTATTAAAAGCCACAATAAGCATCACATTGGCCGTTTTACGCCCTACCCCAGGTAGTGTTTGCAATTCCTCCATATTGTCCGGAACGACTCCAGCATAGTCCTGCACCAGCATTTTAGCCATCGAAGATAAATGGTTCGCCTTACTATTGGGATATGAGCAGGACTTTATTAAATCATAAATCTCACCTGATTGAGCTACAGACATCGTATACGGATCAGGAAACCGTGCAAAGAGTCCGGGAGTAATTTGATTAACCCTTTTGTCCGTACATTGAGCCGAGAGCATTACTGCGACCAATAACTCAAAAGGTGTTTTATAGTGGAGTTCGGTCTCAGCCACTGGCATTTGTTGCTCGAAATAGGCAATAACTGTGTTAAACAGCTGCTTTTTAGTCATCTTATTCTTCATCGCATCCAAAATTATAAAATAATAACCTTTTAAATAATAAATAAGTTTCTCGGTCCACAATAAAATCTACTTTTGCAAATAAAAAACATGCTTCCATTTTTACAGGTTGAAGAACTTACCAAACGCTGGGGTCCGAGAATTCTTTTCAATAAAATTTCTTTTACCATTTTCCAGGGACAAAAAGTTGCTCTTATAGCCCGAAATGGAACAGGGAAATCGACCTTGTTCGATATTATCTCCGGAAAAGAGTCTCCAGATGAGGGAAAAGTTATATTTACCAACGATCTCAGCATTGGATATCTTCCGCAGAATCCCGTTTTAGACCAGGAAGCAACCGTATTACAACAGGCTTACCTTTCCAAAAATCCACAAGTCACAGCAATCCGTAATTACGAGGAGGCATTAATTGCTGAAGATAAAAGTCTACTCGGAAATGCCATGCACCAAATGGACAGTCTGAATGCCTGGGATTTTGAGGTTCACATCAAACAGATTCTAGGGGAATTAAAACTCACTAACTTTGATCAAAAGATAAAAGAACTCTCTGGGGGACAGAAAAAAAGAGTAGCTCTCGCTAACGTACTGATCAATGAACCAGATCTTTTTATTTTGGACGAACCAACGAACCACCTTGACCTTGCAATGATTGAATGGCTCGAAAATTACTTAACACGATCAAATGCAACGGTTTTCATGATTACTCATGATCGCTATTTTCTTGATCGGGTATGCAATGAAATATTAGAGATGGATGACGATACCATCTACCGCTATCAGGGTAATTATTCCTATTTCGTTGAGAAAAAAGAGGAACGACGAACCATACAAAACTCAGAAATAGATAAAGCAAAAAACTCACTGCGTACAGAACTGGAATGGTTGCGAAGAATGCCTCAGGCCCGGGCAACAAAATCCAAATACCGGGTGGAGAATGTAAGCGAATTGCAAGAAAAAGCTTCCAGACAATTTCAGGACGAAAACATCAATATCCAGGTACAATCGTCCCGGCTAGGATCGAAAATCATCAATATTCATCACCTATACAAAGGCTTCGACAACTTACAATTAATCACGGACTTCTCTTATAAATTTGCCCGCTATGAAAAGATTGGGATCATTGGGGACAATGGGACAGGAAAAACAACTTTTCTTAATCTTATCACCGGACTTATCAAAGCGGACCAGGGAAACATTGAAATTGGGGAAACCATTCAATTTGGATTTTATCATCAGGAAGGAATCGAATTCGATCCGGGAGACCGGGTTATTGACGTCATCACCAAAATCGCAGAGGTCATTAAACTTGGCAACGGAAGAACTCTTTCCGCTTCACAGTTTCTTTACCAATTTCTGTTTGACCATGATGTTCAGTATAACTATGTAGAGAAATTAAGCGGAGGAGAAAAACGACGCCTTTATCTATGCACCATTTTAATACAGAATCCCAATTTTCTTATCTTGGATGAGCCGACCAACGACTTGGACATCATGACGATTAATGTTCTGGAAGACTATCTTAAAACATTTCAGGGGTGCGTCGTTATCGTTTCACATGATCGATACTTCATGGACAAGATTGTTGATCATCTGTTCGTTTTCAACGGAAACGGAATTATTAATGATTTTCCCGGAAATTATACTCAGTATAGAGAACATCAGTCAACGCTACAATTACCATCTACATCTGTTCCCAAAGAGAAAAAGGCAGAGCGAATAAGGCAAGAGAAGCCTCAAAAGATGTCCTACAAAGAGAAACGGGAATATGAACAGCTTAACCAGGAAATAGAGGCACTTGAGAAAGAAAAGGCAGAAATCGAAGTCAGTTTAAGTTCCGGATCACTGGATAATGAAAAGATTATGGAAAAATCATCCCGTTACAGTCAGATTAAAAAACTCCTTGATGAAAAAGAAATGAGATGGCTGGAACTGGATGAACTTGGTAGTTAGGACCGGATCCATTCGATTTGCAAAATTTTTCTGGTTTTGGGACTGATCCGATGCCGATCGTCGGTACGATGACCGACAATCCAGATAATATGTTCATCCGAACAAAGGAGCCATGTATCTTTCTTCGCCTTAAGGGAAAATTTCTGATCAACAAAATAGTCACTCACCTTCTTCATTCCCTTCATTCCAAAAGGATAAAAACAATCCCCTTCCCGCCACCGTCTGAGAACCAGTGGAAACTTGATTGTTTCATAATCAAAGCATGCAATCTGACGATCTCGCGATATAAGATATCCTTCTGCCGTGAACTGTTTAATTCGTAATTGCAACGGAACGAATGATTCCTTCTGCTCTTCCGCAACAGAATATTCCTTGTCATCTGTTGCCTTCCGTGCGGATAGAATGAGCTGTTGCCGGTCACGGAGCAGTGTGTATGTCGGTGAAAAGAAACGAGCTCCGGAGGGACCATCAAGCGTCAGAATAACATCCTTAATAACCGAAGAGGGAAAGCCATATCGGCGAAGGAACTCAAAAAGCAGAGAAGGCCAACCAGTAAATTGTTTCAGCTGAACGGTTGAAAAAGAAATGGTATCATTCTCTTCTCTAACAGCAGAATGAATAAAAGTCTCGACTTTTTCCTGAAAAATTTTACTTACGTCTTCAAGATTCTGAATCGTCTGTACTAAATGACTACGTAATGATGGATTAATTTTTTCAAGAGAAGGAAGAATTTCATGACGTATTTTATTCCTGAGAAAAACGGTATCGTCATTTGAAGAGTCATTCCGATATTGCAAGGAATTTTGCTTCGCATAAGAGACAATCTCTTCACGGGAAGCAAAAAGCAAAGGTCGGATTAGCGAACCGGAGACAGACTTCATTCCCGAGAGACCATTTATTCCCGTGCCTCGAATCAGATTCAGAAAAAAGGTCTCAATATTATCGTCCCGATGATGGGCAACAGCGATCCATTTGCAGTTTCGCCGATCAGCAACCCTTCGGAACCAATCATAACGCAAATCACGGGCAGCCATCTCAATAGAGATCTGGTGCTTCTTTGCATATTCCGTGGTATTAAATCGAATTTTTTCGAAGGGAACATTATATCGATGCGAAAGCTCTGTGACTAAAGCTTCATCACCATCCGATTCTTGTCCCCGTAATGAAAAGTTACAATGGGCGATAACCGGATTAAAACCATAACGGACTAACAAATCAAGTAGGGAAACCGAATCAATTCCTCCACTAACTCCGACTAAGATAGAGTCATTGGGGTTAACCCCACATTGATGCGTTATAAAATCGACAAAACCATCCATAGATAATCTATTGAAGGTTTCCAGTTAAATGAATAATTTTCAGAATTACATCAACCGCCTTCTGCATGGATTCAACCGGGATGAACTCATATTTGCCATGAAAGTTAAGTCCTCCTGCAAAGATATTCGGACAAGGCAATCCCATATAAGAAATTCTTGCGCCATCAGTTCCCCCTCGGATAGGAACAATAACAGGAGTCACTCCGGCCTCTTCCATAGCCTTCTGGGCAAGATCGACTACATACATTGCAGGCTCGATCTTTTCGCGCATGTTATAATATTGATCGGTAATACATACGTCAGCTGTACCATCACCGAATTCCGCATTGATTTTCCGGACTAAATGATCAACCTCTTCCTTTCGATCCTCGAAACGATCCTTTTTAAAGTCACGGATAATGTATTCCAACTCGGTAAGTTCGACGGACCCATTCATTGAGACCAAGTGGTAAAAGCCTTCATAACCGGAGGTATGTTCCGGAGTTTCATGACGTGGAAGCATATTAATAAACTGACCGGCAATACGCA
Source organism: Prolixibacteraceae bacterium (assembly GCA_963692465.1). Lineage (GTDB taxonomy): Bacteria > Bacteroidota > Bacteroidia > Bacteroidales > Prolixibacteraceae > JAUZOB01. The sequence continues at coordinate 3,069,682 of OY829943.1, read as the reverse complement.
TCGAATTGCGCATTTTGCCATGAGCATAGCCGGGATGAACATTACGTCCATGTATTTTAACGACTGCAGACGCTGCATTAAAATTTTCAAATTCTAACTCCCCCACTTCTCCGCCATCGATGGTATAGGCAAAATCGGCTTTGAATTTCTGAACATCAAAGAAATCGGCACCACGACCTATTTCTTCGTCAGGCGTAAATCCAATACGGACCTCCCCATGAGGAATTTCAGGATGATTAACAAGATATTCAATAGCAGAGACAATTTCCGTAACACCGGCTTTATCATCTGCTCCCAAAAGGGTTTTTCCATCTGTAGTAATCAAAGTCTCACCCACATGATCCTTTAACTCGGGAAACAAATCGATTGATAAAACAATATTTTCATCCTTGTTGAGAAGAATATCCGCTCCATCATAGTTTTCTATAATTCTGGGATTAACATGTCGTCCGCTAAAATCGGGACTGGTATCCATGTGTGAAATAAATCCCACAACCGGAACTTTACGACTGATGTTCGAAGGTAAAGTAGCTATTATATACCCATTATCGTCGACATCAACATCTTGTAAGCCGAAAGCTTTTAATTCGACTACGAGTTTCTTTGCGAAACTCATCTGGCCTGGAGTGCTTGGAACAAGGCCTGTTTTTGAATCGGATTGTGTGTCCTGTTTGATGTAAGAAAAAAAGCGGTCAATAAGTCTTTCCATAATTAAACATCATCTGAGTTAAATCTAAAGCCTAGTCGTTTCCCGGTAAGGATTTTAGAATGACTGATTTTTTGTTCCATCAGATCAACCGAAACAATTTTCATTTGATCATACGGAGGAACCAATAAATCAAATTGCAGGGTATATAGTAAAGCATTCTCTATGATTGTGTTCCAATGAACCGCACTAATCGGGTCTGCTGAAAAACTTTTTTTTCTTCCCTGTCTTTTTCCTTCAACCATGAAACGACCTTCACGATTAACAAAGATACGTGCAATTAGATAACCCAAATCATCAGAACGGTTATATTTAAAGGAATCGGATAAAAAGTTATAAATACTGATCACTCCGGAATAAGAGTTATTAACATTTTCAGCAATATATTCGGTTTTCCATATTACATGATCCCGATCAAACTCAAAAACATTTGAATGCATACTGAATATCAGAACATCTCCGGCAAAGCGAAGCTCCGCCTCAAAAGGACCTAAGTCTGAATAAACAGGAATGAGAGCCATATCAACCTCACTTTCAAGTTTATCCCGATATTCGATGGCTAGTTCTTTTAAGGCTTTTTTTAAAAGTAAAAACGCCTCATGAGAAGAATTAAATGCTTGAAGTTTAACCGCCTCCTTTTCTGTCAGAAGCTGGAAAATCTGGTTTTTCTTTTTATCCACCGTATTCATAGTAGCCGATATTTTTTAATTAACTCATTAAAGATAAGAAAAAAGGCAGCCTAATGGGCTGCCTTTTACCAGACTAAATTTTTTATCTTTTAATAAGCCAGAGCAAAAAGAACTCTTCGCTTCGACGGTTTTCCAGTTACCATGCATTTTCCTTCTTCTTCAGGAGCATCAAATGGAATACAACGGATAGTAGCTTTGGTTTCCTCTTTAATTTTCAATTCTGTTTCAGTTGTTCCATCCCAATGTGCAAGAATAAAACCTCCTTTATTAGCCAAAACTTCTTTAAATTCATCATAAGTATCGACCTTGGTGATCATTTTATTTCTAAAATCAAAAGCCTTCTGATAAATTCCTTGTTGAATTTTTTCCAGAAGATCTTCGATATATACGTCGATATTATCCATACTCTGAACCGATTTTTCAAGGGTATCACGACGAGCCACCTCAATGGTGTTGTTTTCCAAATCTCTCGGACCAATAGCCAAACGAACAGGAACTCCTTTCAATTCATATTCGGCAAATTTCCATCCGGGTTTCTTGTTGTCGTTATCATCATATTTAACAGAAATACCCCGTTTACGAAGAACAGCCATAATCTCATTCACCTTATTTGAAATTAATGCCAGTTGCTCTATCTTCTTATAAATTGGAACGATCACAACCTGATAAGGGGCAAGACGCGGAGGCAGGACCAGTCCGTTATCATCGGAATGAGCCATAATCAGTGCTCCCATTAAACGGGTTGAAACACCCCATGAGGTAGCCCAGACATATTCCAGATTACCCTCTTTGGTTGCAAACTGAACATCAAATGCCTTCGCAAAATTCTGTCCAAGGAAATGAGAAGTGCCCGATTGAAGTGCTTTTCCATCTTGCATAAGAGCTTCAATAGTGTAAGTATCAAGAGCTCCTGCAAAACGTTCATTAGCCGATTTACATCCTTTGATAACCGGCATAGCCATATAATTTTCAGCAAAAGTGGCATAAATATTAATCATTCTCATGGCCTCCTCAACAGCCTCCTGTTGGGTTGCATGAGCGGTATGACCTTCCTGCCACAAAAATTCAGCAGTTCTTAAAAATAACCGGGTACGCATCTCCCAACGAACAACATTCGCCCACTGATTAATCAAAAGAGGAAGATCACGATAAGAGTGGATCCAATTCTTATAAGTACTCCAGATAATCGTTTCGGAAGTTGGCCTGACAATCAGCTCTTCTTCCAGCTTTGCGTCCGGATCGACGATAACACCCGTACCATCCGGATTATTTTTTAATCGGTAATGAGTTACAACAGCACACTCTTTGGCAAAACCTTTAACGTGATCAGCTTCTTTACTGAAAAAAGATTTTGGAATAAATAATGGGAAATAGGCATTTTGATGACCTGTTTCTTTAAACATCCGATCCAGTTCATCGTGCATTTTTTCCCATATGGCATACCCATATGGTTTAATAACCATACAACCCCTTACCGCGGAATTTTCTGCAAGGTCGGCTTTCGTAACAAGGTCATTATACCACTGGGAATAATTCTCACTTCTTAACGTCAATTCTTTAGCCATAAATCTATATTTGGTATGATATTTGCTTAATTGATCTTGAAAATCAAGGTTACAAAGAAACAAAAATATTATTGAATTATAAATGTTTTGGGAGGACTTAGTCATGAAAAACCAATTCAAACTTCTTGCCGTTACAGCTCTTTTTATCAGTGCTTGTGGCCCGGCTGTACATGTATCGGATGGGTACGTTGATGACACGTATTACACTCCGGGAGATACGCCTCCTCCTTCCATTGAGAAGGCAGCTCCGGTTAGACAACTGCCTGCAAAAAGACAACTTGTTCTGAGGGATGTCAGACAGAATGCAGATAGCTCTCAGACTCTTGAGAACACCGTTCTGACCGATAACAATTCTCAAAGCAATGTAAGTGATTACAATATTGGGAATGCCCATTTGTCAGACAGCGACACCACTCAGCTTTACAACGATAACAAGATTACCTCTGTTATCAATAATTACTATACACCTGACAATAATGATGAAATAGACTACTCATGGAGATTTAATCGTTTCTATAACGGTGTCTATTCTGACTATAATCCTTATTGGGGCACATACAACGATTGGGCTTTTGGTTATGGTCCCCGTTTCTCATGGTCCTTCGGATGGAATGATCCATGGTACAATGATTACGCATGGTATGGCAATCCGTACTATGGCGGATGGGGTGGCGGCTACGGCTACTACGGCGGCTATTATGGCGGATACTACGGCGGATGGGGCGGCGGATATTATACTCAGCCTTATTACGCTAATTACGGAAAACGCCGGACAGAAAATACAATGGCATACGGAAGTGGCATTGGACGCAGAAGTATATATGGTATGTCCAATAATAACACCAACGGACTAAACGGTTCAGTTGTCGCAAGACAAAGAACAACAGGAAGCGGCATTAATGGGATTGCAACTTCGCCTCAGGGCATTCGCACCCGAAATGCAAATACAACCACACAAGTTTCTCCTTCTGGGCAAACCATCAATAACGGAGGCGTTGCGATTGAAAGAAGAAGAGCTAATTATGATGCATACCGGAACTCACAGGACGGAACATCCAATGCCCGTCAACAAATGAGAAGCTATAATCCGGGACGTATTCGTCAGGTTGATCCATCCGCAACAAGGAGTTACACTCCTAGTTACAACACCCCGCGATCGAATTACCGACCCAACTATAACCGGAATGCTTACACACAATACAGCCGTCCAAGAATTATACAGGGAGGCAGTAGTTCAGCACCCAGAAGCTATTCTGCTCCAACCAATGGAATGAGATTTTATCGGGGATCCAGCAGCCAGTCCAGATATGTCGGAACATCAGCACCAAGAGTTGCTTCCGAATCAGTTGCTCCGTCAAGATCTAGTTCTTACAGTGCTCCTTCTTCCGGAAGAAGCAGTAGTAGTGGATCTTCGAGCTATGGTAGACGCAGATAAATCCGAGAGCAACATTGAATTTTATTAACCCTATTAATAAAATAGAATATGAAACGTTTATTATTTAGTCTAATATTTATAGCATTTGCATCGGGCGCTCTCTATGCACAAGATGCAACACAGGCCTTTCGTCTTTCATTTATGAATGTAAACGGGACTGCAAGGTCGGCAGCACTGGGAAATGCAGTCGGAGCTTTAGGTGGTGATTTTGCATCACTTTCAATCAACCCCGCTGGAAGTGCAATTTATCGCTCTACAGAATTATCTTTCACCCCGTCATTGGGCTACCATAATGCCGACGCAACGTACGAAGGAAATTTACAGAACGACACAAAATACATGCTTAACTTGAGTGAATTCGGGTTGGTTTCTTCAATACCAATTAACAATAATGACAACGGATTAGTTGGCCTCAATTTTGGAATCGGCTATAACCGACTTGCCGATTTTAATGGCAATTATTCGGTTGGTACAGGAAACAACGATGCAACAAATTCACTACTGGACAATTTTACTTATTACGCCAACAAAATCGGTACACCAAGCAACTTTGACGCTTACAATGAAGGGTTAGCTTATCGTACTGGATTGATATACCAGAATCAAGGAGAATCAACTTTTCATAATGATTTACAATACGACGGCTACCATCAGACCCTGAACAAAACAATCAATACTTCAGGAGGAATTGACGAATACGTATTCAATTTGGGAGCAAACATCAATCACCGGGTTTACTTCGGGGCAACAATAGGAGTTCAGAGCGTATATTATAAAGAAAGTTTTATGCACTCCGAAGTTACCGATCAGACCAAAGTACAATATCTAAATGCATTCGATTATGCAGGGTATAACAAGACAACCGGTTCTGGTATTAATATCAAGTTGGGTGTAATCTTCCGTCCTGTCGACAATCTACGTCTGGGTGTAGCTTTCCATTCTCCGACCTTCTATGACCTTCACGACACCTATGATCGCTCCATGCATTCAAACATTACCGATGCTAACGGTGTGACCACAGACTATAATGCCATTCCGGATAATATCGGTGAATATGATTATAAAATTCAGACTCCGTTAAAGGTAATCCTTAGTGGTTGCTACTTATTCGGGAAAAGCGGATTAATCAGTGCTGATTATGAATACTTGGATTATTCGACCATGAAATTAAGAGATGGAGGAGATGGATATAACTTCTCCGACGAGAACAATGATATTTCCAATCTGTACAGATCAACTCAAAATATTCACATTGGTGGAGAATATCGCCCACTCGACTATGTTTCATTAAGGGCAGGAATCGAGTTTATTGGTAATCCTTACAATTCAACAGCATACAATACAACTCAGCCCAATAAAGATTTCTCTTATACCAATTACTCTTGTGGAATCGGTTTCAGACAAAGCAGCTATTCATTAGATGTTACTTATAAATTGACTGATTCAAAGTATTACGATTCGCTATACGGAAGTGTTCCTAATTACACATCTCCTGCAGCAAAATATAAAGTTAACAACAGTCAGATCCTGTTAACCCTTGGTTTTAAACTGTAACAAAAAAGAGAATAAAGAGAGCTAGACTCAATTATTACTGCAATTATATTTAGAAAGAGGTTGTTTTTTTATGGCAACCTCTTTTTTTATAGACAAAAACATGTAAAATTATTCAAATTAAAGACAAAGAAGAAGTCTGCTCAATACAAGATCAAGAAGCGGATGTTCCAGTTATTTTGCAAGGCAAAACTTATAGGTCAGAAGTTTATATACAAGTTTAGCAGCAAAGAATTCTGAGGTTCGATTCCCTGCAATCGGACATAATTCAACCACATCAGCCCCAACCACATTCCTTTGTTCGAAAACCTTTCTTAAGAATTTAAGAACCGGATACCACAAAAGACCTCCTGGTTCAGGAGTCCCGGTAGCAGGTAAAACAGAAGGATCAAAGACATCGAGGTCAATTGTAATATAGACATTCTGACTCATCTGGGATATAGCTTTCTCCATCCACTCCTCTTGGTCAAAAATACATTCAGCCCAAAACATCCGTTTAAGATCAATTTTAGGAAGTTCTTCCGAATCGGTACTACGAACACCAACCTGAACGATCGGGCAAATTTCCTGCACCCTAGCCATCACACAAGCATGATTATATAAACTTCCGTGATATTCATTTCTTAAATCGGAATGAGCGTCCAACTGAAGAACCGTGAGATCTTTGTAGAAACCAGCATGTGCCTTAACAGAACCGAAACTAACGGAATGTTCTCCACCGATAAGAAGAACAAATTTTCCTTCTGTTAATAGTCCCATTGTGGCATTTTCAACTGCAACACACATGCTCTCCGGCGATGAAGATTCAATTACCGGAGGACAGGTATATATTCCGTGATGGAAGACCTCTGAATCTGTCTCGATATCGTAAAACTCGAGATTAAAAGAAGCATTGAGCAATGCCTCCGGCCCCTTATCTGCACCTTTTATCCAAGTACTGGTGCCATCATAAGGAACGGGAAGAATTGCAATTTTTGCATCTTCCCGTTTTGTATCTTTTTCTTCAAAATCCCCGAATAGGGCCATTTTGTTTATTTATCAATATGAATAAGCGGGTAAACATACGAAGTAAAACAAAGAGCCACCAAGGCTGTTCCATAAGTTTTTTCAGGAACAAAAGTCTGTGTCAACACTTCAACATCCCTCAAATGGTAATCTTCTGAAAATCCATTGGTATATAATTCATTAAGACTACATCGAAGGACCCTTTCAATCTCATTCTCTGAGACATTACCATTGTTCTCACAAACAAGCCCTCCGTATTTTTCTCCACTAAGTTTATCATAAAGCCATCCATAAATAATCCCGGATGTAGCCCGTTCGCCTTTATTGGCATGACATACAGCCATAATCGACTCCATAACGGCTCCATGTGATAATTTTTGAGGTTTTTCAATGCGTGTGGAAATTCCTGGAAGAATAGAGGAATAGGTCATGATGTTACACATCTCAATGTTTGCATCTTTTAATGCCAAATGATACGAGCCGGCATGAATGGTTATATCACTTTCACCTTTCCCCATCGTAACAAAATAGTCTTTAGGGATTCGGTTTCCAACCAGCAAGCCTTCCGAATGGGTCAAAAAATCTCTCATCAGCGTTCATAAAAATTTGAATTGGTTAATACTCCGTTCTTTCAAATTTAAAATTTTTATGAAAAAATACTACTATAATTTCTCTAAAAAATTTTAACCGACAAAACCCGATAACAGCAGGTTTATTAATTACTTTGAAACCGCAAATACAAATTCAAAATTGCACTCAATCAGCTTTCTTAAAAAGTGTGACAAATATAGAATTTATCGAATACAATACAGCCCTTACAAAAAACTTTTTCACGCTTCAGTAGCACATTATTAGACACTAAATATCAACAAATTAGCAACAGATAGATTTTTTATTAATTTAAAATAGAACATAAGAATATTTCCAAGTTGTCATTTTTTTGTAACTATACGTTACTTTTTTAATTAAAACAGACATTTCTAACGACAATCAATTATGCCTTTCAAAAAGATTCTTTTCCTTTTTCTCCTCTTTATTTCAATTGATGCTAGCTCGCAAAACTACACAGTCAGCAATCAAAGGGCGATCAAAAAATACAAAGAAGCTTCGTTATTATACGACACCGGTGGTAAAAAAGATGAGATAATTAAACTCATTGATGAAGCGATTAAAACATGTCCCCGGTTCATCGAAGCATGGCTGATGAAAGGAGACCTGTATAGAGAAACAGGACAATCAGAGGAAGAGATTCTGGCATTGGAACAATCCCTCTCTATTGATTCGCTTTTTTTCATCAACACCTACTACAACCTAGGGAAAGTGTGCTACAAAACAGGCCGGTATGAGAAAGCTGCCAACTACTTAACATTATTCGGGCAGCATACCAATGCGAGTCACCCCTTATGGACTCAATATCAAAATTTACAACGGCACAATACTGTGGCATTGCAGATAAAAAAGCACCCGATTCCCTTTAATCCTGTCAATCTGGGTCCGGAAATAAACAGTGCCGACAATGAATATTTTCCGAAGATGACAGCCGATGAAGAGATACTAATATTCACGGTTTTAGTCGGTCAGGATTTGCAAAAACATCAACCCGGACAGGAAGATTTCTATTATTCTAAAAAAAAGAATAATAATTGGGAAAAACGCCAACCATTGGGATCTCCGCCAAACACTCCGGGGAATGAAGGTGCACCGTCAATCTCGCCCGATGGTAAAACAATCTACTTCGCTGCATGTGACCGCTCTGACAGCCGTGGACGATGCGATATATACTATTCAAGTTACCAAAATGGGAAATGGGGAGAAGCTGTTAATCTGGGACCACCTGTTAACACCCCTGCGTGGGAATCACAACCAGCCATCTCCGCCGATGGGAAAACGCTCTACTTCGTCAGTAACCGTGATGGAGGAAAAGGCGGAATGGACATTTGGCAAAGTCAACTTATCGGATACGATCCCAAAGGAATACCCCGATTCGGGAACCCGGTAAACATGGGAGACAGCATCAACACACCTGGAAATGAAATTGCTCCATTTATTCATCCTGACGGGAAAACACTCTATTTCTCTTCTGATTATTGGCCAGGGATGGGAGGGTTAGACCTATTTATCAGCAAACTTAAAGACGACCACACATGGAGCACTCCCCTCAATGCAGGATTTCCGATCAATACCTGCAAGGATGAGTCGGGTCTGTATATTACCCCAAGCGGAGACAAGGCTTATTATGCCTCTAACAGAAATGGTTATGGGCAACTAGACCTTTATTCATTTGACCTTCCTCCGGCATTTCGCCCAAATCCGGTCAGCTATGTAAAAGGACTTGTCTGCGATCATCAAACCGGAAAACCCTTATTGGCAACCATTGAAATAGTTAATTTAAACAATCAGGAAAGCAATCAATTGAAAACAGAAGAAGACGGAAAGTTTCTGACAACTCTCCCGGTTCACTCAACTTATGCTTGTTGGACAACCAGTCCCGGATATCTTTTCAATTCAAAAAACATTGACATCTCTTCGGTCAATAAAGCAACCCATCCGTTTGAATTCACGATAACCCTTGATCGGATAAGACCCGGCGAAAAAGTGATCCTGAACAATCTGTTTTTCGCTACCGATTCTTTCTTAATCTCCAAAAACTCTGATGCGGAATTAAATAAAGCAGCAAATTTCATCAAGACCAATTCGAACATAATCATTGAAATTAAGGGGCATACGGACAACTCCGGATCCGCAAAACATAATTTAGATCTCTCAGAAAAAAGAGCTCGTGCTGTTTGGCATTATCTAATCCGGAGCGGGGTTAACGAACAACAGCTAAGATATAAAGGTTATGGCGATAGTCTGCCTATTGCAGACAACAATACAGAAGAAGGAAAAGCTAAAAACAGAAGAACCGAAATGGAAATTGTTTCATCAAAGTAATTTGAATGCCCCTCGCACCATGACCAGAATACTAATTACGACGAAAACAACAATAGTCGCTCCTGCTATTTTACTAAACCACCATAAAATACGAAGATTCAGTTTGTGCCGGAACATATCAATCAATGAAGTAAGAATCAGCCACCAGGTAGAAGCACCGGCAAAAATACACAATACAATAAGGAGGGCATCAAGAATATGATTAAGCTGAAGGACAATGCCCGATCCGGCAAAAATAGCCAGAAAAACAAAAATGGACAATGGATTAGAAAAAGTGACAATAAATGTTGAGAAGTAATCCTGAAAGTAGGTAGCCCCCTTTCGTCTATACTTTCTGATCTCCTTTATTGGATTTTTAAAAAATATATGCAATCCGAGAACCAGGATTACAAAAGCAGCCAGACACTGGAAAATCATTTCATAATGTTTTATGAAATCAATGATATATGTCAGACTAAATCCTGCGATCACAGCATACAGCGCATCAGAGGAGGCAGCCCCAAGACCGGAATAAAAGCCCGCTCTCCAATTTTTATTAACGGTTCGCTGCACACATAATACTCCAATAGGACCAAGGGGAACTGAAACCAGAAAACCTATGATATATGCTTTAATGATCAATGCTAAATCCATAGTTACAAAAATATACTTTTTTAAAAACTCCCTATCCTTTTATTAACAGCTCTTAACAAAAAAGCATTTTAACCAATAACATTCAATAGGAAAATTTTTACTTTTATAAATGCAATTAATCATCCTTCTCTATAGCAACCAAAATTAATCAAATCATGAAAACAAACCAGAATAATAATCCAAAATCTATTTTTCACAAGGGAAATAGAGATGCCATGATGATCGTTTTAATGCTTATACTTATGGCCTCAAGAGGATATTCTCAACCGATAGAAATAAAGCTAAAATACAGCCAGGATCCTATCCCTAATGAGATAAACGGACCGGAAGTTGTAAATAACGGCATTATTTCAAATATTAGCGAAGCAAAGATATACGTTTATCTCCCACCTGCAGCAACAAACACCGGGGCAGCTGTTTTAATCTGTCCAGGAGGCGGATATAGTGTCGAATGCTCTGACTATGAAGGTTCTTGGTTTGCCGAATGGCTAAACAAACAAGGCATTGCCGGCATTGTTCTAAAATATCGTCTTCCCAACAAAAAACCAATGATTCCGCTTGTTGATGCAATAACAGCCATGGAAACGGTCAGACTAAATGCCACAAAATGGAATATTAACCCGAACAAGATAGGTATTGCAGGATTTTCTGCCGGCGGACATCTGGCCTCCACCTTAGCCACCCATTTCCGGACCGAAAGGACTGATGCAGAAAACCCATTAGACCGGGTAAGTAGCCGGCCTGATTTTCAAGTACTTCTTTATCCTGTAATCAGCATGCACGATGAGTTAACACACAAAGGGAGCCGAGATAACTTATTGGGAGAGAATCCTGAATCCATTCTCGTCGATTTTTTCTCCAACGAAGGGCAAGTCAGTCAATCTACCCCTCCAGCCTTTATCACACTAGCCAATGATGATGTGACTGTTTCACCCCAAAACAGCATCGCATACTACACGGCACTGGAAAATTATAAGATTCCGGCCGAACTGCACATATTCAACAATGGAGGTCACGGTTTCGGCATGCAAAAGACCCCACTACCCGTCTCACAATGGCCTCAACTACTCATTGAATGGCTAAAAGCAATTCAGATTATCCCCAATACATCTCATTAATGGAAAAAGAATATTTACCATCAGAACCCTGCAATGTCATCAAACATTGCCCTTTTTGCGGCTCTGCTGAATTTCGGAATATCAGCAGAAATTCTTTTTTCTGTGACCATTGTCGCAAAGAATATTTCATGAATACAGCAGCATCCGTTGCTGCAATTATAGAAGACAACAAGGGACGAATTCTCTTCGCACGCAGGGCAAAAGCTCCTTTTAAAGGAACGCTTGATCTACCCGGAGGATTTGCTGAACCAGGAGAAACTGCCGAAGAAGCACTTCAAAGAGAACTTTACGAAGAATTAGGCAGCAAACCTTCATCTGTTCAATACTTTTGTTCATTTCCCAACGAATATCCTTATTCGGGACTCTGCTATTTCACCCTTGATCTGGCCTATATTTGTCAATTTGAAGATTTGACTCATTTCAAAGCAATGGATGATGTAGCCAGCATTGAATTCATCAATCCGGCAACCGTTAATTTTGAAGAAATCCGCTCCGTATCAATGAGAAATATCATTACAACCTATCTTAAATATTTAAATAACAATACAAAATGACCATTCAGGAAAAGCTTAAAAAGCTAAGAGACCTCATGCGTGAGAAAAACATAAGCGCCTATCTGATCAATGGCAGTGATCCGCACATGAGTGAATACACTCCGGCACGATGGGCTACCCGTGCATTCATTTCCGGTTTTACCGGTTCCGCCGGCACCGTAGTCATAACGACCGACAAAGCCAGCCTATGGACTGATTCACGATATTTTCTACAAGCAGAAGATGAATTAAAAGGAACGGAATTTCACCTAATGAAAATCCGCACAGAAGGATATCCTACGGTCGAAGAATGGATTGAATCCGAATTAAAACCAGGTGATGCATTAGGCGTTGACGGCGATACACTGTCCGTTGCTTCAATGAAAGTCCTTCACAAAAAATTAAAATCAAAATTCATTTATATCAATAACGAATTAGATCTGCTCTCCCCGATCTGGCCCGACCGCCCTGATTTTCCCAACTCGGTAGCAGAAGAACTTCCCGAAGACAAAGCAGGACTAAGCAGACAGAAAAAGATACAAAAGATCCAGTCCGAATTAAAAAAAGCCGGAGCGGATCTCCAAATTATCTCTGCACTGGACGATCTTTGCTGGACCTTTAACCTACGGGGCACAGATGTTGAATTTAACCCTTACATCATGGCCCATGCCATCATTACAACCAACGAAGCCTCCTTGTTCTGCTATTCACAAAAGCTTCCGATGACACTTCAGGCCAAACTCAAACAAGAAGGAATCAAACTCTATTCATACGACGAGTTAAAAACGCAACTCAGAGCCCTAACCACCGAGAAGGTCATCTATATTGATCCAGCAAGAACAAGCACAAATATCTATAAATCAATTCCGATTTTATGTGTCAAAAAGAAAGGGATTTCTATTCCTTGTACTCTTAAAGCCATCAAAAACCCAGGGGAACTTAGCAATATCAAGAAAGCCATGCAAAAAGACGGAATTGCCATGGTTAAATTTTTATACTGGATTGATCATTCCATCGGCAAAGAGCACCTTACCGAGTATTCGCTCGTCGAAAAACTAAATGAATTTCGCAAGGAACAGACAGGATACAGGGGATTTAGTTTTTATCCAATTACCGGATATGCTCAACACGGTGCAATCGTTCATATCAAAACAACCCCACAAAACGCATTACCACTTCAGCCAGAAGGTGTCGTTGTCGTCGATTCTGGAGGTCAATACCTGGAAGGAACAACCGACCTGACAAGAACCCTTATTTTAGGCCCGTTAAGCAGCGAAATGAAGAGGGACTACACCTTGGTTCTAAAAGGGATGATCGCTCTTTCCCGAGCTCATTTCCCTACTCAAACACGGGGATACCACCTCGACATTCTAGCCCGACAATACTTATGGCAGGCAGGACTGAATTATGGTCACGGAACAGGACATGGTATCGGTTATTTTTTAGCTGTTCATGAAGGTCCTATGAGCATTCGCCCCGAATTTAATGATGTTTGTATTGAAGATGGAATGGTTATATCGAATGAACCAGGAGTTTATCACGAAGGGAAATATGGCATTCGTATCGAAAATGTTATTCATTGCATTTCCGACAAAAAAACAGAATTCGGCACTTTTCTGCGCTTTGAAACTCTCAGTCTTTGCCCTATCGATACGCGGGGTATTGATCAAACCCTTCTGTCGACTGAAGAAAAGCAATGGTTAAACCAATACCATGAACTTGTATATACCACGTTAGCCCCTGCCATAGATGAACAACATCGGCATTTTCTTGCAAACATGACTAAAGAAATTTAAAGAACAATAAAGTCATTTAAGTGTTAAATACTTGAATGACTTTTACTTAAATTTGCTTATAACAATACTAAAACACAACTCATGGGGATTATCAGTGGACTAAGAGGTCGTGCTTCCGAAGTAGCAGAACATAAACTTGAGAACGAATTCAGTTCTATTCTGGTTGAAGGAGAATATATTGAGAAGGCATTTCGGGTCATCCGCGATCTTTATGTCTTTACCAACCGACGATTAATCCTCGTTGACAAACAGGGCTTAACCGCAACCAAACGAGAATATCTAACCATTCCCTACCGGAGTATTCTTCGCTTCTCTAAAATTAGTGCGGGACTTATGGACTTTGATGCAGAGTTAAAAATCTGGATTAAAGGAGAGGAAGAACCATTAATCAGAGAATTTAAAGGAGACACTGCCGTCAACGACATTTATCAAATACTGGGGACACACATTCTTTTCTAAGCAAAAACAGCAACTCCGAACGAAGAAAATGCAACGACCTCTTTTCCGGGATCGAATCAGAACAAGTTATGAATCCCTAGGATACAACTCTTAATTAGTTAACAAATATCTTTCATTAATAAAGAAAGCACCTCCAAATCCGACTTTATACAACAACACATTTTTCACATCAGAATAAAAAATAATCCGGTTAATCGCACAGGTAATTTCTTTTATAGCAAAAAAATATAGGACTCCATTCTATTTTGAAAATTTAATTCAGTATTTTTGATTGTATAAACTTTAATATTTAAAGCCATGCTACCCAAATTTCTGTTAGCCGACAATTCTCAGGAACAGCCTGAATATCTTTACATCGTTCATACAGAGCCTCCACGTTTTATTGTGGGTTTCGATATCGAGGACTTTTGGTCTAATCAGGATATAACCTGGATAGATGAGAAACCTGAGAGTGAAGAAATAATTGAGCAAAAGCTCGATGAGGCCAATGATTTCCTTGAAAAAGAGTTTGAAAACGAAGAAAATCTTGATGACGACGAAGAGTAATTTATAAATTAAATAGATTCCTGCGTGAAAGTCTCCTTTCACGAACTAAAAAGGATGCTTCTTAAAAAGAAACATCCTTTTTTATTTTTTCCTTTATTGTCGATGTAAACCGGTTATTCTGCCTGTTTCATAGAGAGCTGAATTCTTTTTCGGGAGACATCTACTTCAAGCACCTTAACCCGGACATGCTGATTTAACTTAACCACCTCCGAAGGATCAGAAACAAAACGATCCGCCAGCTCCGAAACATGAACCAGGCCGTCCTGTTTAACCCCAACATCCACAAAAGCCCCGAAACGGGTAATATTAGTCACAATCCCAGGTAGCGTCATACCCACTTTTAAGTCATTAATCGAAAATATTCCGTCAGCAAATTCAAAAACCTTAATTGCCTGTCGAGGATCTCTGCCCGGTTTATCCAGTTCCTTTAGAATATCATAAAGTGTCGGCAATCCGATCTCCTCTGTCCGGTAATCTTCTGCCCTGATCTTTTTCCGGAGTTGTTCATCAATAATCAATTCCGGAACCGTACAATTCAAATCCCGGGCCATCTTCTCAACAATCGGATAAGCCTCGGGATGCACCGCTGAATTATCCAACGGGTTTTTAGCCCCTGAAATTCGTAAAAATCCGGCACACTGTTCAAAAGCCTTATCCCCCAAACGAGGCACTTTCCGAAGCTGCTTCCGTGATTCAAACGGACCTTTTTCACGTCGATAATCCACTATATTCTGAGCCAACTGAGGCCCCAGTCCCGACACATAAGTCAGCAAATGCCGACTGGCCGTATTCACATTCACACCCACCAGATTCACACACGATTCAACCACTCCATCCAGACTATGCTGAAGCTTCTTCTGGTCCACATCATGCTGATACTGTCCCACTCCTATTGACTTTGGCTCAATTTTCACCAGTTCAGCCAACGGATCCATCAAGCGTCGTCCAATCGAAACCGCCCCGCGAACCGTCACGTCATATTCAGGAAACTCCTCCCTGGCCGTCTTCGAAGCGGAATAAACCGAAGCCCCGTCTTCACTTACAACAAAGACAAGTACCTTGCGATTCATTGGAATGTTTTTCACAAACCGTTCTGTTTCACGACCAGCAGTTCCATTCCCGATAGCAATAGCATCAATTTTATAGGCATCAATCAACGAAGACACCTTCCGGCTCGCAATATTAGTCTGCGACTGCGGCGGATGCGGATAGATTGTTTCATTATGAATTAAAGTCCCCTGTTCATCCAGACAGACCAATTTACACCCCGTACGATACCCCGGATCCAAAGCCAGCACCCTTTTCTCCCCCAGTGGAGAGGACAGCAATAACTGACGAAGATTCTCAGCAAAGACCCGAATAGCGTCCGCTTCAGCTTTCTCCCGGGAATCGGTGGCAAACTCGTTTTCAATCGAAGGTCCAAGCAAACGATGATATGCATCCGTCACTGCTGATTCGACCAATTGCTGACAAGGACCGGAGCCTTTGACGAATAAACCCACCAGACGCTCAATAGCTGGTTCCTCATCCGGAGCAACCGATATTTTCAGGAAGCCCTCCTTTTCGCCACGACGCATAGCCAGCAATCTGTGCGAGGGACATCTTCTCAGCGCTTCTTTCATTTCAAAATAATCGCGATACTTTATTCCCTCCTCTTCTTTACCTTTCACGACTTTTGAAATAATGACTGCCTCTTTTCTGAAGATAGAACGAACCCTGTTCCGAGCCTCTTCATCATCACTGATCCACTCGGCAATAATATCCGAAGCACCCGACAGAGCATCCTCTTCAGAAGGAACCTGATCATTAACAAACGCAGCAGCCTTCTGTTCCAGGTCCCGTTCATATTGCTTAAAAATGATTCGGGCAAGCGGTTCAAGTCCTTTTTCTCTGGCAATAGCCGCACGTGTACGTTTTCGGGGTTTATATGGCAGATAGATATCTTCCAGCTCTCTCAGGTCAAAAGTCTTCTCAATACGAACTTCGAGCTCATTCGTCAGTTTGCCCTGTTCTCCGATGGTTTTCAGAATGGTCTGTTTTCGCTTTTCAAGTTCTTCGAGTTTTTCCTTCAAATCCTTAGCAGCACCAATCTGCACTTCATCCATACTGCCTGTCATTTCTTTCCGGTAACGAGAGATAAAAGGAACCGTAGCGCCCTCTTCCAGCAACCGGACCGTATTCTCAACCTGATTAGTTCTCAAGGACAATTGTCCGGCAATGTATTGAATAAAATTAGCGTTCATTGAAATTGATTTAGTTCAAAGCAACACAACAAGTTCACACACTAACAACCGGTAAACCGGTCCGGAAGTGTCCCGTCATTCAGTTCCCTCGACAAAGTCTCCAGCATTTCCTTCGGAACATCATAAATATCGAGGACAATCAATCCATCCAAACAGTTATTAAATTTCGGATCGACATTAAACCCTACGATCTTTGCATTCAGCTGAATATATCGTTTAAGCAAAACCGGCAGGCCCGAATTCATGGCATCAACATCTCCGATAAACCGGTCTAATTGATTAATATCCTGCTCCAAAGAATCCATCAGAACATTTAACCCTTCGTCATTGCTCTTAAAACGATATTTCTTTCGGGGTTTAATCATTGAAGCCTGGTAATAATCAAAATGATTCGCCAAAATAAATTGAATGATCAACTCCTTCGATACCTTTGAATAATTATTACTAATACTAACCGGACCGATCAAATAACGATATTCCGGATTTTTCAACAGAAAATAAAGAATTCCCTTCCACAACAGCAACAAGGGCATCACTTTTCGCTGATATTCCGGGGTTACAAAAGAGCGACCCAATTCGAGCGTTTCTTTCAATATTGTTTCAAACGAAGGCTTCATTCTGAACAAACTCTGCAAATAAAAGCCTCTTACGCCATACTGACTTAAAATCACGTTTCCCCGCCCAATGCGGTAAGCACCAACAATGCCCTGTTTTTTTTCATCCCAAATAAAAAGCTGATTATAATACAAGTCAAACTCATCGACATCCATACTTCTGTTCGTTCCCTCCCCAACAGCCCGGAAAGTAATCTCACGCAGCCGCCCCAGTTCATTGTGAATATGAGGAATAAAACAGGTCGGAGCACAGTATATCGTGTAATTTTTGACCTTAAACAGGGTATAATCTTCCTTAATCGAATCAAGCTCCTGTAACAACAACTCTGTTGGCACCGCATCAACAATCGGTTCTTCCTTCTTTTTGACCTTAAACGAGTTCGTGAAAAAATGTTTTACATCAATGCCGGTATTCATTGAATACGTTTTGGCCCGGAGGTAGCGACCATATTGATAAATGTCGGTAAATTGTTTCTGATCTGTCAGGCTGACCGGTTTGCCAATACGGATCCGAATAACTTTATTTTTCTTATTCAGTAGTTCCGAAGGTAATTTAACCGTACGCAGCATCGGATGAATCTGTCCGATCAAGTGAAACAACCAGCTGTTAGTCCCCTCAAAATAAATCGGGACAATCGGAACTTCGGCATTCTTCATAAACTTCAGAGCCGAAAACTGCCACTGTCGGTCGGTAATATTGTAACCCGCATCAAACGACGACACTTCACCTGCAGGAAAAAGTCCCAGAGCACCACCATCGCGGACATGCTCCATCGCATGTTTCAAACCGCCAAAGCTTGATGCAGCATCCTTACGTGCCTCAAACGGATTAACAGCCAGGAAATAATCACTGATCGGTTCAATCTTCTTCAATAAAAAATTAGACAACATCTTCGTGTCCGGTCGAACCATCGACATCAACTTAATCAGCAAAATTCCGTCCAGACCCCCAAACGGATGGTTAGAAACAGTAATCAGTCCTCCGGTTGACGGAATTCGTTTCAGCTCCTTCTCGTCGAATTCAAATTTCACTTCCAGCAAGTCCAGCAACCCATCGATAAAGTCAACCCCTTCCCGATCTTCAAGCTCTTCGTAAAGTCGGTTAATCTTATTAAATTGGAGAATATACATCAGAAATCTGGCAAAATAAGCTCCACCGAAATAAGACAAAACCGGACTGGCTTTTAAAAGATCCTTGGGATTCAACAGATTCATAAATCAGAATTTAGAATGCAGGGATAAATATTTTTTAAATCGCAACCGGATTCCATTTCGTACCGTCAAAAGCGACAATATTATTAAATCCAATCTCTTTCAACTCCGCAACAGCCGAGTCATATCCTTTAATAATTTCAGAAGTCTGATGAGCATCAGTACTCACTGTCACCGGAATATTGAGCCGATTGAACCGTTCCAGCCAAGCTCTTCCGGGAAACAGACTGTCCGACCGACCTTTATAGATTCCACGCGTATTAACCTCAACCACAATTCCCGATTGACGGATTATCTCAATAGTCTTCTCCACATGAGCCACATACCAACTCTCATCCTCATGAAAATAGCGATTCCGATTGTGCATTCTCACCTTATCAACATGTCCGATCAGGTCTGGTTTCTGCGTCACAATCATCTCCTGCACCTGGCTGTAATAATCAGCAACGGCCGACTTTATATCAAAGTGATAAATCTCATCCAGACCGGTTTCATAGTGAATCGAAGGACCGTCGATATACCAGATTTGATCAGAGTCCGACTTTTTAACAAGATGAATAGACCCAATCACATAATCAAGATTTCCAAGTTGTCTCAGGTATTTCTCCGAATAGCTCAATCCTGGAGTATAATCCGCCTCCATACCAGCCAGTAGAATAATTTTTCCTTTGTATTCCTGCTTCAGTCGATTGATCTCAGCCACATAAGCAGGATAATTTTCCACTTTCAGACTCCAGTCATTCTCGTAATGAATCGGATTGTGTGCTGAAAAGCCCAAAATTTTCACTCCATTTTGAATTGCCGCCTCGGTCATTTCCCTAAGCGTCGAAGCCCCATCACAAAACTTTGAATGGGTGTGAATACAGTAATAGTCCATTGTGTCTACTTAATATGCGCTAAAATAGCCCATTTTTTTATTTTGAACCTGCTATTTCACGAAAAACAAAAAAACCTTAAAAAACAGAAACCAACAGAACATCAAAACACTATGTATCAACACACTACAAAACAACGACTTTTTACTCTACAAAAAAAAACACAAGATTCTCTTTGTCGTCTCAAAAAAATCCTTTAGTTTTAAAGTGTTGATCGGAGAGGCAGTTGACCGTCAGAATTCCAAACTGACCATGCGAGTATCCAGAGATTCCGGTTTTTTTTGTTAAATCAAAGTTTTGTTTATGAAATATTTTTTTGTTGTTATTGCTATTTTATTGTCCTTTAATATCTCTTCTTCAGCCCAAACGAGTAACAAACGGCAAGTGAAATACAATTATCAGCTCTATGTTCCCAAAGAATACAATAAGGATAAAGAACAAGGGAAGAAATGGCCTCTGATTATTTATCTTCACGGAAGATCTATCCGTGGAAATAATCTGGAGAAATTAAACCGTTACGGATTACCCAACCTGGTCTCAAAAGGCTGGAATTTCCCCTTTATCATTGCTTCACCGCAATGTCCGGGCGACCGGAATTGGGATACCGACGACTGGTTTTCGCCCATGTTCAAAGAACTTAAAACGAAATACAACATTGATCCAAGTCGAATCTATCTCACTGGTATGAGCATGGGAGGCTGTGGTGTATGGAGTCTGGCTATGGATTTCCCTAATATTTTTGCAGCACTGATACCTCTCTGCGGTGGAGGAAACCCAAAAAACATTGAGCGAATTAAAAATATCCCAGTATGGGCTTTTCACGGGACGCAAGACCATGTCGTTCCGATGGTACAAACCGAACAAATGGTTAAAGCCCTGCAAAAGATCAATGGAAAAGTCAAATTTACCAAAGTACGTGGTGTTGGTCATGGATTACAAAAAGTCTATGAAGATTACTCCGTCTATGATTGGCTTTTACATCATGTAAGGCGTTAATAAGTTTTCAACAAATAGAACAGAAGGAGAAACCTCTATATGAGATTCTCCTTTTTTCATGCCCTATTTTTACGTGAGTCATTTAATTTAATTTTATTCCGTAAGCATTCGAATCATTCTTTCAATGGCCGAACTACAAACAGGACAAAAGCCAGCGGGAACATTCGACATCATTCTGCAATCCTGCATCGGACTATAAATACCCTTAGCCATATACCCACCTCCTTCAAATACACCTACGACTTTGCGATATTTATCCGTTCTTGGTGTTGGAATCGGAGTCCCTACTACAACCATAGAGGCCCATTTACTTTTAAAATTGACAAGCGTGGTAATATTGGGTTCCCATGGTTCTGCTTTTAAATTATAGTAGTCATTATAAGCTGTCGACGACTCATCATAATACTCATCAGCCAATCCGGCAAACCCATGTCCAAATTCATGCACAAAAACTTTTTCCGAAAGCGCATGATCAACCGTACCAACCGTTATTAAATTATAAAAACCTCCGCCCCCATATTTAGAACTATTCACCAGCACATAAATCTGATCATAGGGTACGCAGGCAGCTGCATCAGCAACCGATTTCATATCAGAGACCGTTAGATAACGCGACGTATTAAACGTGTAAAAAGACGAATTAAAAACAGTATTTCGATAAACTCCTTCGCCTGGAATATCCGTTCCACTTTGAACAGAAGGCGTTTCAACTGCATAGATATTAAAAGAATCTTTTAACCGATCAAAGGGTGGAATGGTAAACAAATAATTCACCATTCTCCGGGTATCCTTCAAGAATTTGCCCATTTCGTCTTTCGTGTACCCCTCCGCCAAAATTGCAAGATCGATCTTATGCTCCGGTTTTCCTCCAATCTGTATTTTATCAACCCGAAAATCCGGAATTTTTTCCTTATGAATAAAGTAATCCGAAGGATCAATCATCATCTTATAAAGTAGTCTGAAAGAGCCATCACGTTGACGTGTTTCCAAAGAAAAGAGAACTTTTTCTTTGGGGAAAGGAATCTGAAAGGCATGATAATAGCTACGATCAGTAGTCCGGGCTAAAAGAGTAGATTGCCATTCCTCATAAAGCGTATTAAATCCCTTTGAGTACAGCAGCTTACCCGAAGCCGAATCTGCTACTGTTATTCGGGTTGTTCCGTAATTCAATGTATCAATCAGATTTTTACGCGGACCGCCCCAATAAGGTTCTTCTTTCAGCTGCACGGGAACAAAAGAGGTGTGCTGACTATTTCCTGTAAGATAAAAGTCGACCCGCAGACTCTTATTCTGAAACCACGAATCATAATCCTGAGCCGAAGTCAATAATGGCAGCAGAAAAATCAAAAACATCAATTTTAAAACCTTCATTGTTCGAATATTAAAAAAAGGCCCGTTAAAGAATAACGAGCCTTTCAGATTTATACAACATCAAAAAGTATAATGTACTTATTTATTATTCACCATCTTCACTATGATCAATAATACGGATCTTCTCTTTGAGAGTCTGAATTTCCTCTCTGGATTTCTCAATTTTCCTCTGAATATCCTTAATCAGGCTCTCTGCATTTTTGGTATTGGCAAAGAAACCAATATTATTTTCGAGTAAGATAAGATCACTTTCGAGCTGTCTGTATTTAGCCATATAACGTTCACGTTCACCATGCATTTGACCATGACCGGACGCAACGTTTTCAACCCTTCTTTTAAAACGTGAAAGGTTTCGGGTTCGCTCATCAACCCGCAGGTTATCGAACTGAACATTGATCGCAGCCCGATAACGAGACTGAATATCATCTTTCTTTTCAAACGGAACATGACCAATTTCCGACCAGCGACTCTGAAACTCACGCAACGCATCAAAAGCAACACTATCGTCATCATTCGATTTAAAATTGCTTATTTCTTCAATCAGCGTTTCTTTCAATTTCAGATTTTCTAATTGAACTTCGTCAGCCTGGCGAAAATGTTCTTCTTTGTGCTCAAAAAAATGATCACAAGCCTTTCTGAAACGTTTCCAAATTGCATCCGACTGACGACGGGGAACAGAACCGATTTCCTTCCACTGTCGCTGAATATTAATCAATTCATCAGTGGTCTTTTTCCATTCTTCACTATCCATCAACGCCTCAGCACGTTCACATAGGTCAGTTTTAAGCTGAAGATTTTTCTGTTGCTCGTCCTTTTTAACAGCATAAAATTCACGCTTAGCCGAGAAGAATTTATCACAAGCCTCGCGAAACCGATCGTATATCCTGGTATTATCTTTTTTAGGGGCAAAACCAATCGTTCTCCAAACCTTTTGTAGTTCGATAAGCTCTTTTGATTTTTCGTCCCAGTCTTTATGCTGATTCAATTCGGCATTGGCAATTTCTTCGGCTTTTTCGCAAAGAGCCGTCTTAGCCTCGAGGTTTTTAACCTGCTCGTCCTTCAAGCCCTCAAAATATTCCTGATGTTTTTTATTAATTCTTACGGTAGCCGCTTTAAACCGTTCCCATAAATCCTCACGAACTTCACGGGGTACAGGACCTACTTCGCGCCACTGTTCATGATATTTCTGCAAAGTTCTGAAAGCCTTAACCACAGACGGTTCCAAAAGAAGTTCCTCTGCTTTTTCACAAAGTTTGGTTTTTATTTCGAGATTACGTTTCAGATCAAGGTCACGCAGGTCCTTGTTAATTTTAACATAATCATAAAAGTTCTCTACGTGATGGTTATAATTTTCCCACAAGTCATTGACGTTAGATTGAGGAACCTGACCGATTTCACGCCACCTGTGTTGCAATTCTCTGAATTCGCCAAATGTCTTATCCAGAGACTCCTGATTATTGACCAACAACTTTAGTTCTTCAATAATTTGGAGTTTATCTTTGAGATTTTTCTCTTTTCCCTCTTCTGTTCTTCTGTTTTGTTCAGCCTTCACTTCGCGAAAGCGGTTGAGCAACTCTTTCAAATCATTTTCATATGGATCCTGTTCGGGTAGAAAATCCTCCTCAGCACCTCCCTCTGCAAGAAACTTCTTTTTCAGCTCTAAAACCTGAGCTTTATGAACTTTGTAAAAATTTACCTTAATGCTATCTACATGATTTTTTGTCTCATTATCAGAAACAGCATCCAGAAGTTTACGAAGAGTTGTAATCAACTCGAATTCAGACAGACCGGAATAATCAAAAGCAGGTTTTGAAGTTTCAACTTCCACAGCTTCAAGTACAGCTTCCCCCTCTTCTACCAACGGAGCCTCCGACTCCTCCTTACCTTCCTGTTGATCAAGCAGTTCTGCAGCTTTTGCCATGTCCTGCATAACTTGATCATCAGTATGTTTTTCAGGAGTAATCTCTTCTACTTTCACATCATTAGCAGCTTCGGATACATTTTCCGAACTTATCAGCTCCTCCGGGTTGGAGTTTTCCAGATCTTTAGGTTCCATTTCGTGTTTTTTAAATTAGCATCAGCATCACGCTGTTGAAGATTCATTCTATGAATGTACGAAAATATAACTTTATACTAAAATACTCAAAGTTTTTCAGCCACAACTTGAAAAAAAACGCAAAAATCAAAATACTTCAGGCATAACCTGCCACATAAAATTCAATCCGGCAAGATTGAAACAGCTCTTTTAACTACAAATGATTAGGCATGTCCAACTACGCATAATTCGCGAGCTACAGTCGGAAAGCAACAAAAAACCGACAAGCCGTTTTTCGTAATCTCATTCGGTTGATTACATTTGCATAAAATTACGTCCAATGCGTATTGACATATTAACCGTAGTGCCTGAAATTCTTGAAGGTCCTTTCAGTCACTCCATGATTAAGCGAGGAATCGAAAAAGGACTGGTGGAAATTTACATTCATGACATCAGGGATTTCTCGACTGCTAACCACCGAAGTACCGACGACTATACTTTTGGAGGCGGAGCCGGAATGGTCATGACGATTCAACCAATTGCCGATGCGATCGACAGTCTGACAGCAGAACGCCATTACGACGAAATCATCTACACCTCTCCCGACGGCATACAACTCGATCAAAGGGAAGCAAATACACTTTCTCTCAAAGAAAACATCATCATTCTGTGCGGACACTACAAAGGGATTGACCAACGCATTCGCGATCACTATATCACCCGCGAAATATCAATAGGCGACTATGTGTTAAGCGGAGGAGAACTCGCGGCAGCCGTCATTACCGATACAATCGTACGACTTATTCCCGGAGTATTATCCGATGAAACATCGGCACTGACCGATTCATTTCAGGACGGACTACTCAGTCCTCCTATATACACCCGCCCTGCCGATTACAATGGATGGAAAGTGCCCGACATACTTCTTTCCGGCAATGATCGGCAAATTGAAGAATGGCGTTTCAACCAGGCTCTCGAACGAACCCGGAAACTACGCCCCGACCTGCTTGAAGGAGACGAAGATTTCTCCTCTAATCCCGATGACAAATGCCAGCATACGGACAATAAGAACAATGATTAAGTGAAGAATCCACCTGATCGAAGAAAGTCCCCTCTGCAAAAATCTCACTTAGCAGGGGTGTAAGTCGTTCTTTAAATTCGGTGGACTGTTGAGGATCAGCCATATTCACCGTATCAATTGACCTGGAATGAACCAATGGGTTAAAAGCATCACCGAAGACATCCCGTATCTGATAAATCCCGGCACCAATCGACTGCTCTTTTTTAAAGTTTTCCCCAAAAATAATTCCATAAAGCATGATTTGAAAGATTGCCTTCCGGCGAAGAGTCTGGCCTGCATCAAACAAAGAAGCAATATCCTGAAAATCCAATTTATCTTTTCCTGTTTTATAATCAATAATCCGGATTGAACCATTCACCCGGTCCACCCGGTCAATAAAGCCACCGAGCAACAATTCTGTTTTCTGGTTACTAACCTCCAGTGGGTAACGTATTTCATACGAAGTTTCAAGGCTTATTACCTCAAATGGAGTTAGCGAAACATCTTGCTGCAATACTTGCTTGATTGATTTTTTCAGGATACTGAATATCAGTCTATTTCTTCCGGTAATGTCTTCTTCCCGCATCAGGTCCGACTCTTTCTGATTAAAGAATTCCTTTTTAAAAGCCTCCCGAAGTACCCGATCGAGAATCACATCGTTTTTTAGCATCGAAGTAAGTTCTTCCCGATGAATTATCTTGCCCACAAAAGGGCGGTACAGATGCTCCATTGAGAAGTGGAATATTTTACCAAAGACTGCCGCATCGATATCCGCCTGTACCTCTTGTGACTCCTCTAACCCGGCAACATAGTGAAAATAAAATTTCAACCCGCAATCCAAATAAGTATTCAATGCGCTTGGCGACAATTTATGGTGGGAAAAATATTCCATCATCTGTTTGGTCATCGTCTTGTCTTTCCTGATAGAAATCGGATAGTTCCGTTGTCCTGCAATGTCGAAGCCCAGACTTTTCTCCCGAATATTCAATTTCGAATCGAACCGGAGCTGATAAATATAGCGACTCATTTCGCCACTTGTTATCCCGGTAGGAACCGGATTATAAAGTAGAACAACCCGTTTGGCACGTTGCAGAAGTCTATAGAAATAATACGCATACATCGCGTCCTGCTGTTCCATGGTGGGAAGGCCGAAGCCCCTCCTAAGCTGATAAGGGATAAATGAATGAGTGCCTCCGGAAGCAGGCATCACTCCTTCGCTCACCGAAAGAATAAAGACCGTATCAAAATCAAGACAACGGGTTTCAAGAATTCCCATCACCTGCATTCCTGAAACCGGTTCCCCTTCGAACGGAATATTAACCCTTCCCAGATAACGGGACAAAAGACGGAACCATGTCTCCCGCCCCAACAACTCCCGACGATTATCACCCGGTACTTCTTTTCTGAGTTCATCAGAAAGCCGGTTAACCGACAGATAAAGTTGATAAACCGATTCTTTTCCAAAATCATTTCCCTCCTTATCCGGGTATCTCAAAAATAATTCTTTCAGTACCGCCAGCATATAATCCGACAATTCGAGCGGAGACTCATGATACTGAAACAATAATAGCAAAAATGGATTTTTCTGTAAATCAGCAGGAGCAAGATAAGTGCGGTTATGCCGAATCATGTCGTCCACCAACCGATCCGAGTCTTCACGGGCAATCTCTTTCACCAGACGATGTTGCAAAACAGACAGTACATTCCGGTAATAAAATAAAGGATTTCCAACAGTATCGAGTCTGACCTCCTTCTGCAATGCGGACAGTTCCATGATAAAACCATAAACGGGAGTCACCTTCAGCGGGTATCCCATGGTAATATTCACCTTATCCACCACAGAAGGCATCGCACTTAAGACCGGTATGAGCAAATCCTCTTCACCCAATACAACCGCAGTCCGGTCAAAATCCAGGTTCTCCTTCCCGTTCTTACGATTCTCCGCATAACTTTGACTTAGCTGTTGAGCAACAACTTGCGCCTGGCCTGTAGAAGAAGGCACGGCAATTACCTCAATCTCCTTGTCCGAAAAATGACTTTCTGTTTCAAAATCAACAGGCAGAGGAAACTGTTTCAGGTTCTCACGCAAAAACAATCCAGCTTCATGATTTGGTATATTGAGGTAATACGAATCGTAGTCCCACAAAAATTCAGCTTTTCCAGCATCACGCATATAAGAAAACAAACGGCGTTCGCAGGCATTCAGTGCATTAAATCCCACGAAGAAATAAAAATCATCCGGACGATCAAGAAATTCTCCCCCGTTAATTTTTTCAGCCATCTCCCGGTAGATCATCCCTTCGTAACCCTCGCCGGTTTGTCGCAATTCCTCTCTAAACTGCTCATAAATCAGAAGGAGAACCTCCCACACCGAAACAAAGTCATCACGGTTTTCCGAATGATCAATCGATGCAATATTTCCCCAGAATTCACGAATATATTCCTTTTGCTCATCAGTCAGATAATCAAAAAGTCTTTCGATTTCTTTGAGCGAAGCGAGATTTTTAAACAAATCGGCCGGCTGTACCAAATATTTATCCACATCATCAAAGTCGCTGACCAGCATCTCGCCCCAGAAATAAAAATTATCGAAAGTTTCCTCCTTATGAGTCACCTGACAAAAGATGCGGTGCAACTTAAAAATCAACGACAGCGGATCGGCTGCCTTTAAGTCCGAAAACTCACTGACCAGACTATTAATCGTAACAATACGGGGACTTAAGACAGGCTTTTTAATTAGCTGACTCAGATATTCCGAATAAAAAACGCCGGCCCGTCGGTTTGGAAAAACCATGCAAACACGGTGCAGATTGCTCGGAAACTTCTGTAACGTATATTCGGCAACTTGTTTTAAAAAAGGATTCATTTCTTTCAATTCGCAATTCTGATAATCCGACGCTAAAGATCGTGAATAATCAGAAAAGAAGAGTACAAGGCCCATCTTTTTCTAAAAATAAAAAAACCGGGAAAAGCAAAAACACCTTCCCGGTTCAAACATTGTATTTAACAAGAATTTACTCAACCATAAACTCATCTAAAAAGATCCAGGCTTTCGAATCAGATCCCGGAACAGTCCCGATATTCTTAACCTGTGCTTTTACAAAACGAGCCTTTTGTGACGTGAATTTAACACCGTAATCTTTAACACCCTGCTCTACTAATTTGGGAGCAATATGGTTTTCAACAGTCCCCACCGGTTTAAAGTCGACTCCGTCAACCGATATACTAAAAGCAACCGACTTTGGAAGAAAGATCAATTGTCCGGCATCCTGCAAAGTTCCCAGTGTTAACTTTGAAATCATTTGCATCGTTTCTAAATCAATGGTAACCTCCGCATCAATACCTTCCCAACCCTGCCATTCGCCATCGGCATAGTTTTTACTACCCCGCACGGCATTAACCAGTCCATAATTACCGCCTCCGGTATATTTCGGATCATAAGGCGTTTTATAACTAACCATCTTGGCAACTGCCTTATGGAAAGGGAAATAACGAGAAGTGACTTTCCCGATTATTTTTCCGTTTGAAGCCGAAGCAGCCTTAATCGTTTCCGAGCGGGTCAATTCCACCTTCTGTATAGAAGATGCCGATTGAGACGACACTTTAGGATTCGATCCGTCGGTTGTATAATAAATCGGAGCGTTAACATCGTTGGTCATGGTCACCACAATCTTCTTCGTAGTTACATCAAATGACGGATTCATTTGAATATTGAATGCGCTTTTTGAATAATTCACTCCATGATGTTGATAGCGGGAATACTGAAGATTCATCCGGTGAGTAAAACTCGTCCAGTCCTTTCTATCGGAAGAAGACCATAAGTCCTCTGCTATAGCCGACAGACGAGGAAAAGTCATGTACTCCAAATGCTGAGAGGTAGGTACAAACTCCGACCACAAATTTGCCTGACCTCCAAGAATATGTTTTGCCTCATCGGCATTCAGTGCCTTCGGAACCGGTTCGAAATCATAAACTTTTTTTAATGGAAGATAGCCTCCGATAGCAAGTGGTTCCTGATCCTGCGGACCCTGATAATAATCGAAGTAACAATTATCAGTTGGAGTCATCACCACATCATGCCCCTGTCGTGCAGCAGCAATACCCCCATCAAAACCACGCCATGACATCACGGTAGCCCTTGGAGCAAGGCCTCCCTGTAAGATTTCATCCCATCCGATCAATGTCCGGCCTTTCGAATTCACAAATTTCTCAATCCGATGAATGAAATAACTCTGTAGTTGCTCCGTGTTTTGCAAACCCTCAGCCTTTATTCGAGCCTGACATTTCGGACAAGCCACCCAGTTGGTTTTGGTCGCTTCATCTCCCCCTATATGAATATATTGGGAAGGGAAAAGATCCATCACTTCCGAAAGCACATCTTCAAGAAAAGTAAACGTACTGTCATTCCCGGCACAGTAGATATTTATGTTAGGCCAGATTCCCCCCGTAGCGACCGTGAACGGACCACCGGTACAAGAGAATTGAGGATAGGGTGTCAATGCGGCAACCGAATGGGCAGGCATTTCAATTTCAGGAACAATATTGATAAAACGAGCTTTGGCATAAGCCACCACCTCCCGAATATCTTCCTGGGTATAGAATCCGCCATAAGTAGCTTTCTCTCCCGGTTTTTGAGCCGGACGAGCACTCCAGCTCATATTCTCATGATTCACACGCCATGCGCCCACTTCAGTTAGTTTCGGATATTTCTTAATTTCAATTCGCCAGCCATTGTCATCTACAAGATGCCAGTGAAAGACATTCATTTTATGCATCGCCAGCATATCAATCATTTTCTCAACCTCCTGTTTCGGGAAGAAATGACGAGAGACATCAAGCATATACCCTCTCCAGCCAAAACGAGGTTTGTCTTTAATCCGGACTACCGGAACTTTCCACCCGACGATTGAATTCAACTTATTCTGTTCAATCTGCACCGGAAGCAACTGACGGACAGTCTGTAATGCATAAAAAAACCCGACTGGTTCCGAAGCCCTTATTTCTATCCGTGAAGGGGTAACCTCTAAAGTGTAAGCCTCCTTATCAAGCGACTGATCGGTACGAAACACCACGTCGCCTGCAACAGGACTACCACCGATAACAACTTTCGGTTCCCATCCGGCAGCATGATGAAACAGTTCGGTAAAAAACGGAACAGACTGCATCTGTTCTTCATTTTCAACAATAATTCGGGTTTTAGGAGTAAACGTAAAAGTCCCGTGTCCGGTAATCACTGAAAGAGGTCTGGGAATCAGCCCCAATACATCCTCTCCCGTTTTACCAGAAGCCGCCTGCACCTTAACAAGAACAAGCGACATGATCAGTAACAAAAAAAATTTCAATTTCATAGATTGATTTATTTGTGGTTAACAGCAATAAAAATAGAAAAAAAAGAAACCGATTGCTCTGGAAAAAAACCGAAATACTATTTTTACAGCATGAAAACACACAGCGCACTGCTTGATAAACTACATAACCCGATACATTCGTCCTGGAATTCATTCCTTACCAAAGAAATCAGTGAGATACTCAACTGTTTCGATGAAGGCCCCGGAAAAGACAATTACACCCCTACTTCTGAGCGTATTCTTCATTTTCTAACCACTTCCTTAGACGAAGCTAAAGTTATTATTTTGGGACAAGATCCTTATCCTCAATCAGGAGTTGCAACAGGAAGAGCCTTCGAAGTCGGAACTCTCACCTCGTGGAACAGTAAATTTAGAAATATATCACTCAAAAATATCGTTCGCCTTCTTTACAAGACTTATGCGGGAGAAATCAAAACCTACCGGGAAATTCTGACTCTTCTTCCCAACCAATTAAACCTGTTCCAGCCCAATCAATTCAATCTGCTTCCTCCCAATCAACTTTTTAATCACTGGGAACAGCAGGGAGTACTGCTGCTCAATACCGCATTCACCTGCAAAATAGGAGAGCCAGGCAGTCACAGTGCTTTTTGGGCACCATTTACCCGGCTTTTACTTGAGTACATCAATAAGGAGCGACCCGATTTAATCTGGATCTTATGGGGAAATCATGCTTTAGAAATCACGGCAGGGCTTAAACTCAACAACGCTTACCAAACTTTTCATCCGATGATGTGTTATGACCGTCCCGAAAGAAAATCCGACTTTCTCTTCGGGAAAACAAATCCTTTTCTCGAATTGAAAAGTCGGATCGACTGGACCGGATATTCTTTTTCTCGTCGATAAAACGGTCTATTCTTAACCGACAATTAAGCTCCGGGCAGCTCTTTAAGATCCGCTCTCGGGATCAATCCTTTAGCAATCATCAAACGGATGATCATTGATACTATTTTATGCGAGCCGATGCGAGAGCAATTAATGAGTATATCAAAATCTTCATTCCCGTCCTCCGCTGAACCTTTAATCATCTTTCGGTAGTTAGAACGTTCTTTCTCAGTTCGGTTGATATAAGCCAAAGCATCCTCGCGGGACAAGTTTCCCTGGTCTTCAATCCGTTTAACTCTCCATTCGAGAGGAGCATAAAGCCGGATATGAAGAGATCTCTTAACATCCGATGCAATTATATTTCCTCCCCGTCCAAGAATGATGCAGTAACCCTGAACAGCAAAACTGCGGACCACCTCCATCACTGTTTTCCTGATTTTCTTATCATTTTTATACTGATGTTGGCCAAAAGCAGCAAGAATTTCATCAAGACTATTCCGCTGATCAGCATCTATAATTTTCCGCACACGATCGGGATGTAGATTGAGTTCCTCTGCCGAATTAGCAAGAATTTCCTTACTAATTACGCTCCATTGATTACGAATCAAAATCGAGTCGAGTGTTTCTTTCAGAATGTTTGAGACTTTTTTACCAGGGCAACCAGCCTCGCGGGAGATAGTAACAACAGGCCCCTCATCTTCTTCCTCCTTCTCGGAAGCTTTATGTTCGGGGTCATTCATTCTCCGGCTCATATATTCAATCAGGCTATTCCTTTTCATATTCATAGGTTTTTTTATTTGTTTACGCATCCGTCCACATTAGGTTTTGTTCAACACAAAAAATCTTTCATTTTTTGTTCCTCGTCTAATTATTTCTGACTTTACCAATAAGTAGCTTCCCCTCTCCCCTGTTCAGAATATATTTATTACCTTTCGGATAGCATTTAAAATTTATACCATAATGTTTGAAAAAGAAGTTTACACTAACCGTCGCAACCGGTTACGCAGTAAAATAAAATCAGGAGTTATCCTCTTGTTAGGCAATGTCGATTCTCCGATGAGTTATTCCGATAATACGTTTACATTCCGTCAGGACAGTTCTTTCCTTTATTTTTTCGGGCTTGATTTTCAAGGTCTGGCAGGAATTATTGATGTAGACAATCAGTCCGATCTCATTTTCGGAAATGATGTTGACATGGACGATATCGTCTGGATGGGACCCCAGGTAACCATTGCGGAAAATGCCGAAAAAGCAGGAGTAAAAAAAAGTGCTCCATTCAAAGAACTCTACAATTATCTCAACAACGCCATCGGGCAAGGACGTAAAATACATTTTATTCCGCCCTATCGGGGAGAGAATAAAGTTCTTCTTCAACAACTATTAGGCTTGAATGCAGCACGATTAAGCGACTATGCTTCCGTTGAACTCATTCAAGCTATTGTAGAACTCCGCTCAACCAAAGAAGATCGGGAGATCGCCGAAATGGAAAAAGCCTGCGCTATCGGTTACGATATGCACCTGACCGCAATGGAAATGGCCCAACCCGGCATTACGGAACAAGAAATTGTTGGAAAGATGGAAGGAGTCGTCATTTCCCACGGAGGAGTAGTCTCCTTTCCAACTATTCTTTCACAAAACGGACAGACGCTGCACAATCACAAACACAATCTGATTCTCGAAAAAGGACGAATGATTGTTGTTGATGCCGGTGCCGAATCACCGTCACACTATGCATCCGACTTTACGCGGACCATTCCGGTCGGCGGTCGTTTTACCCCGAAACAAAAAGAAATTTACGATATCGTACTTGCAGCCAACAATAAGACCGCAGAGCTTTCCAAACCGGGAGTCACCTTTCAAAGCGTTCATTTTGCCATCTCCGAGTTCATAGCAGGAAGGCTTAAAGATCTCGGACTCATGAAAGGTGATGTCAAAGAAGCCGTTCGTCAGGGAGCCCATGCACTGTTTTTTGTTCATGGCATCGGACACATGATTGGCCTTGATGTACACGACATGGAAGACCTGGGGCAAGTTTACGTAGGATTTGACCAACACATTCGTCCGATTGACCAGTTCGGGACCAACTGTCTGCGCATGGGGCGTAAGCTTCAACCAGGCTTTGTAGTTTCCGACGAACCTGGCATCTACTTTATTCCGGCCCTGATAGACCAATGGCAATCCGAAAAGCGGTACGCCGACTTTATCAATTACGAAAAGGTAAATGAATACCGCAACTTCGGTGGCATCCGAGTTGAAGACGATCTACTCATCACAACCGACAAATGCCGGCGTTTAGGAGAGCACCGGGTACCGGTCACTCCCGAAGAAATCGAAGCAACCGTAAACAGTTAGAAAACGTTGAAAACGTTTAAACTATCCAACGAAGAGAAAGAATATCTTTTAAAATCTGCCAGACAGACTCTGAGAGATTCTTTCTCTTTTACCTCCACAGAGTCGGTTGTTCCGACTCAATATCCTGAGCTCACCTCTAAATGCGGAGCCTTTGTCTCCCTGCATTTACAAAAGAAACTAAGAGGATGTATCGGGACCTTTTCACAAGACAAGCCTCTATACCTTCAGGTGCGGGAGATGGCCTTTTCCGCTGCATTCAGCGATCCCCGCTTTAATTCGCTCCGGGAAGAAGAACTTCCGATGCTACAGATTGAGATATCGGTACTCACCCCTCTTAAAAAGATCTCCGGACCATCGGATATTATTCCCGGTAAGCACGGCATCTATATTCGCAAAGGATTTTACTCGGGGACTTACCTACCCCAGGTCATTAAAGAAACAGGATGGAGTGTTGATGAGTTTCTGGGACACTGCTCCGCAGAAAAAGCCGGACTTGGTTGGGATGGCTGGAAAACCGCCGACTTATACACCTATGAAGCCATTGTTTTCAGTGAAGAAACTTTTCATAACTAAAAAAGGCCGCAGCAATTAAAATCGCCACAGCCTTCAGATCAATTAACTTTTTTAAAAACAATTATTTAACAGCAATAGCCTTAATTGTTTCAACTAAAAGGTCCCAGAATTTCTGAACAGATTTAATTTCAATCTTCTCGTCGGGAGAATGTACGCCACGAAGAGTCGGTCCGAAAGAAACCATATCCAGTTCCGGATATTTTTCAAGGAAAAGTCCACATTCCAGTCCGGCATGAATTGATTTAATAGCCGGTTCATTTCCAAACAAGCGGACATAAGCGTCACGAGTAATCTTCATAATTTCAGACTCAGGATTAGGAGTCCAGCCCGGATACCCTTCACTATGACTTACCTCAGCACCAGCGAGAACAAAGAGGCTCTCAATCTGATTAGCAATATCCAGTTTAGCACTTTTCAAATCGCTTCGTTGAGTAGTAGCTACGGTAATCCGATTCTTTCCGGTAAACTTAACAGAAGCCAGGTTTGTTGAAGTCTCAACCATCCCAGGCATTCTGAAACTCTCTGCAACAACACCGTGCCGGCATGCGTAAAGAGCATACAAAAGATTCTTCTGGCTAGCCGGATCAAGCACTTTCGCCGGCATCGCAGTCGATTCAAGTGATAGTTTTATACCAGCATCAGTCAGCTCAAGTTCATATTCCACATCCGACCTGTAAACATTGAAATCAGCCGTAATATTTTCCTTATCTTTCTGTGGAATAAGAAATACAGCAGTCGCTTCACGGGCAATAGCATTGCTAAGATTACCACCATCAAAAGAAGCCAGTTGCAAATCATATTTTTTAGAAGCATCCCAGAGGAAGCGAGCAAGAACCTTATTGGCATTTCCCCTGCCCTTATTAATGTCATCACCGGAATGTCCACCCTTAAGACCCTTTACAGAAATCTTTACCGGGAAATAGTCCGATTTAGGATTGGATGGAGTATAATCAAAAAAAGCAGTTGTATCGAGTCCACCGCAACAACCGATAAATAGTTGGCCTTCGTCTTCCGAGTCAAGATTAATCAGAAGTTTACCAGAGATAAAACCCGGTTTAATCCCTTTGGCACCTGTAAGAGCCGTTTCCTCATCTACGGTAAAAAGACATTCCAACGGACCATGAATCAACGAAGCATCCGTCAGCACAGCCAATCCAGCCGCAATACCGATTCCATCGTCAGCGCCCAAAGTAGTTCCTTCCGCAGTCACCCAGTCGCCGTCAATATAAGGGCGGATCGGATCCTTTCCGAAATCATGAACAGTATCGCTGTTTTTTTCACAAACCATATCCATATGCGCCTGGAGAATGACCGTAGGGACACTTTCTTTTCCTTTAGAGGCAGGCTTTTTAATCAATACGTTTCCTATTTCATCAGTTGCAGCAGCAAGACCATGATTTTTTGCAAAAGAAAGCAAAAACTCACGGATCAGACCTTCTTTTTTAGAAGGTCTCGGCACCTGACAGATAGCCTCGAAACAGCGCCATACCGGTTCAGGTGATAATGATTCTAATCTTTTCATTTCTTCAAAGAATTTATTCAGGTTTAAAAGTAAAAGGAACCCGGAGAAAATACAAGTGTTATTTTGAAAAACTGCAAATTAGTATGAATTCAAATCGTGGACATGCTTTTTCTAATATATCTCATACAACTTCAAGTTGTTATATAAACAATCTTTGAACTTTAGTGGACATTGCAGTATATATATTCTTTGATAGCATCAAGAAAGGACAAGATACCGAAGACCTATAAAATTTAACACTTTGTACTCTAAAAAAGTCCTTTTTGTTCGCAACCTTTTGCATGATTTTTGAGTCAATCTTTAAAAAAATAATTACTCCTGCCACACAGGACAGTATCGGAAACGATCCGATCCATGTAAGTAACGTATGGATTTCTGGAAACTATCTCAACTATCAGCTCCGATTCTATGGAGGAAATAAAACACACTTTATCAATCTTGTCAAAGATGCCTTAAAACAAGATCCTTCAGGAACAACTATCGCACTTGAATTACGTCACAATAAAGAAGGAGATACCGGCAAAACACCTTTAGATGCTGTTGTTTGTTTCAATCTTTCTTCTTTGCAGCAATCAGGAAAAACATCACAGAAAATTACAGTAATAAACAATGACTTTGACAGTAAAACAATAACCCAACAGTTTACCTATACTTACGGTAGTAAGTAATCACCCCCTTAAAACACACGCCCCGAAACATTTAAAATATTTCGGGGCGTGTGTTAATTCATCACTATGTTCTATTAAGAGACAGTCACCTTTCCTTTCAGCTTCAGGTCACGCGAAGAGGCTCCTACGATGATCTGATAAGCCCCTTTGTCTACGACAAACTTCTTCTGATCGGTATTGTAGTAAGAGAAAGCATCACTATCCAATACAACCGATTGGAATTGCAAACTTATTTCGGACACAAAGTTAAGCAGCGATGTTTAAATTAGAATTTGCATTATTCAGTTGTTTCCAGAACTCCTCAATTGAAAGATTACCCAAGGCAGAATGCCTTCTTGTTTTATTATACCAGAGTTCAATATATTCAAATATTTCTTTTCTCATTTCATTCTTTGATTTGAGTTTGTTTCCATAGACCAACTCACATTTCAATGTTTTGAAGAAGCTTTCAGCTACGGCATTATCCCAGCAATTACCTTTGCGGCTCATGCTACGTCTAATGTCGTATGCATCAATGGTATTTGCAAAAGCAGAGCACGCATATTGTACTCCTCTGTCTGAATGAAAAATCATCGCTTTTGATGGCTTTCTGTTTGTTACAGCCATACGGAATGCGCTTAATACAGTCTCATTAGTTCCCATCCCATTGCTGATTGACCAACCGATTATTTTACGATCAAACAAATCCAGTATCATTGTAAGATAAAGGAAGCCTTCAATTGTGTGGATGTAGGTTATATCAGAAATCCATACGACGGATGGTGCATTAACCGTAAACTCCCGGTTAAGAAGATTCGCGGGAACTTTATACGTATGATTTGAATCAGTGGTAACCTTAAACTTTCTGGAGAGTTTACTGCGAATACCAATCATTTTCATGTGCCGGGCAACGGTATTCCTTGAAACAGGGAACCCTCGCTGGGCTAATTCTTTGGCTATGCGCGGACTTCCATATCTCTGCTTAGCCCAAAAATAGACCACCTTTATTACCTCGTCTAATTGTTTTCGTTTTTGCATACGTTGTGATAAATAATTGCTTCGCCACTTATAATAAGAACTTCTACTCACTTCCAGCACTCGGCACATCATCCCAATCGGGTATTGATCTTCATTTTCCCGGATAAATCCATAAATTACCGATCGTTCTTGGAGATGATGCTGATAGCTTTTTTTAATATCTCGTGTTCAAGATCTTTTTCTTTGAGCTGTTTCTGAAGTTTTGCTATAATTTTTTGCTCCTCTGTTTGCTTGAGGTTGCCATTTCCCGGAAAGCTTCCCGGTCCATATTCATTATACTCTTTTCTCCATCGGTAGAGCTGTGCCGATGTGATTCCCAACTCTTTTGCGTAAGCAGACAGATTGTTCCGCTCGTAACTCAATTTGACTGCATTGACCTTGAATGCTGTGTCATAAATTTTCCTGCTTTTTTCCATATCATAAAGTTAATGCTTTACACCTTAACTCCATGTCCTTGTAAAGTTAGCAACTCCAGATACCCGTTTCTTCTCCCCTACTTTCAATGATACCTTTGTAAAACCTTTAAGCTCCTTTTCCGGCATCATAACAGAGGGATGCAATGCTTTTACATAGACCTGGGCCGATTCTGCACCTGCTCGTTTCCCGGTGTTCTGAATGTCAAAGCTCGCAACATAACCCGGTTTCCCGTTTACTGCATGAGGAACAACCTTCAAATCGGAATAAGCGAATGTCGTGTATGACAAACCGTAGCCGAACGGGAACTGAGGTTCTACATGTTTCGTATCATAATAACGATAACCGACCAATAAACCCTCTTTATAATTGACCCTCATCGTCTTTTGCGGATCGTAATAACTGTCATGAGTCGGATTATCTTCCCAGCGTTTCTCAAACGTATCGGGCAACTTACCACTTGGATTAACTTTCCCAAATAAGATCTCAGCCAGGGCAGTACCACCTTCCTGTCCGGCATACCACATCTGCAACAACCCTTTTACGTTTGCAAGCCATGGCTGCATATCAACATTGCCGCCGGCATTCAACACTACAATGGTATTCGGATTAGCCTTAGCCACGGTATTGATCAATTCATCCTGTCCCCCCGGAAGAGCAAAACTACGATCCTGCCCTTCTCCCTCATATTCATAATAGAATCCGGCACAGACAATTGCCACATCTGCTGATGAAGCCACCTTTACTGCATCATTCATGCACTTACCTCCATCACTCCAGCCAAGATGTATCTCTGAACTTCCGGTATGATCATAATACTCCAGTCTTACGGCATAATCTTTCCCTTTTTCCAGTGCAATCGTTGCAGTTACCTGAGCCGTACCCTGATCTTTCCAGTCGTCAATAATCAGTTTATTATCAACCCACAAACGGAAGCCATCATCGCCCTTAGTCACAAAGGTATAGACACTTGAATTCTCCGGGCGAATTACACCAGTCCATCTGATTGAGAAATTATCATTCGGAAAATTCCGAACATCAATATTCGGAGCACCGGTCTGCCAGTTAAAATCCACGTTCGGGTCAACCCGGGTAAAAGCAGGAGTTCCCAATAACGAGATATTATCGAAATATTCCGCTTTCAGTCCTTTTTCGTCCGAGCCTGGTTTCGTATAGAACACCGCATTCCGAATCATATCAGGAATCGTATTCGTCGCAGAAACGCACTTAACCAGTACCTTATCACCTGCAACATTCTTTATTCCCTGAAAAGGACTTACAGAATGGAAAGGAACAGTCTGTGAACTTCCTCCGGCAAATACATACTGTGCAGCATTCGGACCGATTAAAGCAATCGTCTTTATTTTGTCCTGCTCCAACGGAAGAATCTTATCTTCATTCTTTAAAAGCACAATCCCTTCCCGGGCCAACTTCAAGGCAACTTTAGCACTGACCGGATTATCCAGAGGAATGCTCTTATCTTGTTGTGGCTGATCATAGAAACCGAAACGGAAGATTACCCGTAAAATACGGCTCACTTTATCATTAATTAAAGACTCTGAAATCGTTCCATCCCGAAGAGCAGGCAGTAAAATCTGACGGTTCATGTGGTTACCGGCCCCCATCTCCAGGTCCAGTCCACCTTTTGCTGCGGCAACACCATCATAAGTAGCACCCCAATCCGACATCAGAATCCCGTCGAAACCCCACTGACCTTTCAATATCTCATTATTTAAGTGATTATTTTGTGTTGCATGTTCGCCATCGACCAAATTGTAGGAATTCATCACGGTTCCAACTTTTCCTTCAATAGCAGCCGCTTTGAAAGCAGGAAGGTAAATCTCGTGCAACGTTCGTTCATCCACATCCGAACTAACCCGGTTACGGTCCCACTCCTGATCATTAACTGCGAAATGCTTTACACTACCAACAACCCTCTTACTCTGAAGTCCGCCGATATAAGCCACAGCCATACGACTTGCCAGATAAGGATCTTCTCCGAAGTATTCAAAGTTCCGTCCACACATCGGTGCCCGACAGATATTAACTCCAGGAGCTAATAGAATATGAACCCCACGGGCTCTGCAATCCGAGCCAAGAGCCTTCCCCAGTTCATTTACCAGATTCAAGTCCCAGGTAGAAGCATCTAGAACTCCGGCAGGGTAAGCCGTTGACTGCCCGTCATTTCTTGATCCGACAGGACCATCTGACATTTTGATTTCCGGTAATCCCAGGCGCGGAATAGCCCGAATAAAATAATTATCGTACCCTCCCTGATAATCAATCTTTTCCTCTAATGTCATCTTCGACAACAAGGCCTTAACCCGTTTTTCAACAGGAGCTTTTGAATCCTTATATTCCTGTGAAAAAACAAAACAAGGAAAAGCCAACAGCATAACAAGAAACAAATAATTTTTTCTCATAAAATCTGATTTAAAGTAAAAAAATTCAGCATTGGTTTATCGATAACATCGACTCACCAATGCTGAATAATATTTATATAGCTACAACCGATTACCAACCCGGATTTTGCCATGTCACTCCATTAGAACCCATAATTGAGGCATCATTCAACGGGATAGGAAAAAGAAGAAACTTAGAATCCCATGATTGGCGTTGTCCAACAACAAAGCGTTGGTAACTGAACGTTTTATCCTGACCTTTCGTAATCTGCATTCCAGTGACCAACTTATCTGTCTTATCCAGAATCTTCCAACGACGCACATCCCAGAAACGCTGTTCTTCAAAAGCGAACTCTGTCCAACGCTCTTTTTGAATATAAGCACGCATCTCTTCTTTACTGGTTATTCCAGCTTTGATATTCGGCATATTCACCCGATCCCGAATCGCTTTAATCGCAGCATAAACAGCTTGATCCGGACCATTAACCTCATTCTCCGCTTCAGCATAATTCAAATAAAGCTCGGCCAACCGCATTTTCTTCCAGTTAGAAGTACATTGAGTATTTACCTGTGCTTTTTCATCCATGAATTTTTTAAGATAGTATCCGGTAAAGGTATATTGCCGACTATCAGTATGTATTCCATCTTTCCCTCCGGCATAAGCCTGTACCGTTACGCCTGGTCCCGAGCAGTAAGCTCCGTTGTATAAAACCGTCGCATAAAAACGAGGATCGCGTCCTGTATAAGGATTTTGAAGATCATAACCCGAACCGGACACATAATTGGGATATATATGAGAATTATCCGAATAACGATTCGCCGGGTCAATAACCGGCAATCCGGTACTTTGCATATCAAATGCATCAACCAACTCCTGAGTCGGACAACTTCCCGCCTTAGAGATATCCGTACGTGAAGGAAACCCCTCCATTTGTACAAACCATCCGCTAAACATAGAACCATTAGTCTGATTCTCCATAATCGTTTCTCTATCCCGCGGAGAAGCATTAATATCGGTTTCATTAAAGAAGTAGTTATCATACGAAGCACTCCCCAACTCTGAAGAATAGAATAACTGATAACCATTAGCCGTTAACTGAGTAAGAGCATCTTTTGCATAATCACGGGCTTTTACCCAACGGGACTGATCATTTGTTGAATTCCACAATGGACTTGCTGCGTATAACTGAGCTTCTGACTTTAGGGTAATTGCAATTGCCTTGGTAAACCGGCCACGATCAGCATCATTGGTAAGTCTCCATGGAAACTCGGAGACAGACAACACCTGATCAACATCCTGTGCAATAAAGTCGGCTACATCCTGAAAAGACGGACGAGTTAATTTACTAAAATCCGTATCCATCGTAAATGGAACACGAGTTAAAGGTTGAGGTCCATACTTCCGGCATAACTCAAAATAATAAAAGTCACGCAAAACAATAGCTTCCGCTTTCAGTCGGGGACGCTCCTGCTCCGGAATTGCTGACAAATCCACATTCTGTAAAAAAGTATTACACTGTCTGATCCCAGTCCAGCAATTGGAATACATTGGGCCATTCCATCCACCGCTATTAGCCGTAGGATCAGTAGAAGGAGTCATCGTTCCATTATACCAGGCCGTTGCCATCAGATTTTGAGTAACGTCAGAATCGAAAGCGCAATCGCTTAATCCATCAAGCATTGCGAACCAATAATAATTCATTCCATACCCGATCTGATGCCCATAACAAGAACTCAGATATGCTTCCGATCTTTTCTGATCAGCCCAGACATCCTTCATAGATATACGTCCATCAGGAGTAATATCCAAATCATTGGCACACCCCAACATGGAGAGTAGTGACAATGAAGAGAGTATATAATAAATGATTTTTTTCATAATAGACTCAGTTAAAAGTTAACATTAACACCAACATTGAATACCCGTGTCATCGGATAAGACAGATTACCTGATACTTCAGGATCAAAGTTTTTACTAATCATATGATCATGAGTAAATAGATTCAGTCCGTTCGCATAAAATCTGATTTTAGAAGATCCTATTTTTTTAGACCAACTCTTCGGAATGGTATATCCTATTTCAAGATTTTTCAAACGCCAGTAAGCGCAATTTTCATCAAAAAAGTCATTGTAAGTTTCACTTGATGAAAGAGATGTACTCAAAGCCGGGAATGTAATTTTCTCCCCTTTTGCAGCCCGCTCTGGAGTCCATGCTGATTTATCAATGCTATAATAAACTCCATCACCTCCCGTAAACTCATAAATTCCTTCTCCTGAATAATATTTAGATGCACGAGTAACTCCCTGAATCAAAAATGAGAGATCTACGCTTTTATAATTAAAGCTAAAAGAAGCTCCGTATGTATATTGTGGTACAGCAGTATTCTTCATTGGAGCATAATCTTTCACATCTATTACTCCGTCATGATTCAGATCTTTGTATTTAAAATCACCCGGACGAGGAGCTCTACCTGTAAATTTCAGACCGGAGTCATCAATATCCTGCTGACTTTTCCAATAGCCATCCGTCTCATATCCCCAAACCGTTCCGATTGAATATCCGGTTTCACGATAACGATAGGCATAATCAGAAGATAATCTGGGTTCATCTACTGCCAAGACCTTATTTCTTGCATGATTAAAATTCAGATTAGCCAGCATCGTAAAATCCTGAGAAAAAGTATGCTGATAATTCAATTCGATTTCATAACCGTGATTACTGATTCGTCCCATATTAAGAGGCGGCAATCCCGACATTCCCAATATATTAGGAATCATACCCCGGTTAATCAGCACGTTATTTCTTTTCTCATTAAAAACATCAATCGATAATTTCCAATCATTAACGAGTCCGATTTCAGTCCCCAGATTGATCTTTTTAGCTACTTCCCATTTCAGTTTTTCGTTTCCGATATAGTTTTCACTGACTGATTGTCCGTTTCCCAACGAGGAATACGATCCTCCGTTTATTTTAATATCATCCAGGTACAAAAACCGCTGACTTCCCAGCTGATCATTTCCCACCTCACCCCAGGAAGCTCTCAGTTTCAAGAAAGTCAAAATATTATTCGCTTTCAGAAAATCCTCATTTGAAACAATCCAACTTCCGGAGAATGAAGGAAAAAAACCGAACCGATGGCCTTTGGCAAACTG
The DNA here is from genome assembly GCA_963692465.1 of Prolixibacteraceae bacterium. Classification (GTDB taxonomy): domain Bacteria; phylum Bacteroidota; class Bacteroidia; order Bacteroidales; family Prolixibacteraceae; genus JAUZOB01. Next base: position 3,026,014 of record OY829943.1, on the reverse strand, counting down.
TTCCGATCCGTTATACCCCGCATTAAACTCGGCAAAATACTTATGGTTGTAACCGTAAGTTACACGACCCGATAGACCAAGCATTCGGTAAGGCAACCGATCAGCCGGTTCAATCTTTTCATCCCGCTGGAAAAGGAGCATCGCTGTCACATCATGTACCTTATTGAAGGTTCTGTTATAATTCACAAACCATTGTAAATTAAAATAAGATTCAAAAGAATTTGAAGTACTTAATGTAAGAGGGGTGTCTTCGTGGTTATCTCTTCGTCTATAATAAATCGAATCTTTCCCATCACTACCCGGAGTTGTGTACTGAACCCAATTCCGATGATCTTGAGTGGCCGTTAAATCATACACCGAACGGGTATCAAAAGAAAACATTGCCTTTGTTGAAAGCCCCTCGGTAATAAAGTCCAATTTCTGTTCCAACCCGAACGAAGCAGTTACATTACTACGGGTCTCCTGCTGATATCCGCTTCGGTTAATCATTCCATAAGGAGGATGAACCTCTGTCTCTGAAGTCAATATTCTTCCGTCAGGAGTCAACGGTCCGGGCAGAACCGGAGGATCTACAAGAGTTGCAGCCATAATGATATTTGAGGGATAAGTTGATTGATTCGCTTTCTCCAAATAACCACCCACGTTGAGGAAAGAAGTTAAAGTCGGATTGAGTTTTAAGTCAATATTCGATCGAAAATTATAACGATGCAGCCAGGTACTCGGATCATAATCGCTCTGATTTACTTTCCATTGACCTCCCTGATCCAGATAGCCGGCATTGACAAAATAAGTCGCACGCTTACCACCCCCACTGATATTCAGATTATAACGAGTTTGGGGTGTGTAATTTTTCGAAATAATATTCATCCAGTTATTATCAGGATATATATTTGGCTCATCCTGCTTGCGAAAATGATCAGTTTGCGCTTGCGTATAAGTAGGAGATAAACCATCATTTGCTCTCGCTTCATTTCTTAATTCTGCATACTCCCAGGAATGAACCGATTTAGGCATCCGGGTAAAATCCTGAAAACCTTGTTCAACGGATAAGGAAATTTGAGGCGTTTCGTCCGTTCCTCTTTTCGTTGTAACCAGAATAACACCATTGGCACCACGCACACCGAAGACCGCCGTTGCTGATGCATCCTTTAGAATAGAAACACTCTCCACCTCGTTCGGGTCAATATAAGTAAGCTCCCGAGGCACTCCGTCTACTAAGATAAGAGGGGACTGTCCATTAAGAGTTCCCTGTCCTCTAAGATACAGGCTGGTTACATCTGCACCTGGCTGTCCACTCGTTTGAATCGTCGTTAAACCCGGTAAACGCCCAGCCAAAGTAACAGCCAGATTTGCAGCCGGACTTTGTTTGATCTCCTTCGTTCTGATTGAAGAAATAGCACCGGTAACCGTCTCCCGTTTCTGCTGACCGTAGCCCACCACGACGACCTCATTAATGCCATGTGCTTCTTCCTCCAAGGTAACACTCACAAGACTCTGACCATTCAATGGCACAACCATCGTTTTCATTCCGATAAAAGAGAACTGAAGTTCTTTAGTCGATTTCGGAACCGTAATCTGATACTCCCCGTTAACGTCAGTAACAGTCCCGATGGTTGTTCCTTTGATCGAAACGGTAACACCGGGTAGCGGGGAGCCGTCTTTGGCAGTAACCATCCCTTTTACTACCACTTTCGATTGCTGCGATGCGATGAAACTCCCCCACTCCGGCTCTTTGAGTACCTGTACTGTTTTACTTTTTGTAATCTGTTTCTGAAAACCGGTCGGAAAGATGTTTCCGTTGCCGTAACCTGTTCTTGGAGAACCAACAGAAGCCCCTGCAAAGAGCAAAAAGGCAAGGGATAAGACCCCCGAAAGCCTCTGTGTGGTTAAGATTCTTTGACTTCCCCGTAAAAGAAGTCCATTCTTACGATTTTTTTTCATAAGTTGCTTTTGAGTTTTTGGTTTTATAATCGCCTTATTTTCTGATAAGGCCTTGTAATCTCACCGAAACAGAGTATCCGTAAAATACGCTGCTTCTGACTTAAAGCCGACCGGTACCGTAAATACCGGCCGGCGCTTTTTAAGATCAATCGTTTATGCCATAGGCGTACTATAAATAAATCAATGAAATCTTCTTGCGGTTCGTCTAACACCGAAACACGTAATACGATTCACTGAATAATTAATTTCACTTGCAGACCCTGCCCATAGACTAAAGCAGAAAGTCCATAACAGAGCCTGCGGTTAATTTTATTCAATCGTTGATTCGAATAATCCTGAAACGGATCACAAAGAGAAAGACTAAATATGCAGGGATACGCCCCTACCCAACTTCACACAATCTATCCCCACATAATCAGTAGGAAGATCAGTTACTAATAATCGAAGAAAGGGAGAACCTTTCCGGAGAGTTAACTCAAAAAGAGAGTTAATGAGGACGCTTGGAAAAACGAAACGTACTCCAATGAAAGCAAAGGAATTTAATGCCTTGATAAAAGACATAATTTTCCCTCATTCCGTTGTAACCGGAATGAAACCTAGAAAAAGACTATCAATAAAACCTGATTGTTGAGGAATCTTTCCGGTAGAATCAGGAATCAATGAATTATTCCCGACCGGAATTTTCGATGCAGCCCATTGAACAGCTTCTGTTCGGCCTGCCTTCATTGTAGCTAATTGTTTTTCGTTTTTCATAATAGAAGTTCGCAATTGTTTAAAAAAGGGTCGCGTGGTGCGAACTTCTATTAAAACACCATAAGGTGAGATACTGAGGTTATAGGACTTTCACCCACACTCGCGACCCGGGATCTTTCCTCAGTATACAAAAGAGAAACCTATGAACATGTTTTAACAAAAATTCGCGTTACAAATATGCAACATTTTTCAAAACAGTGTTCAAAAAAGTGAATGGTTAGTGCATTATTTTTATGTATTTTACAATTCAAAACCTACTATAGCCATAATTATTGGAAAGAAATCTCTATTGCAGAATAATCATCCTTTGGATCATATATCTTTTGAATCAGTTCTTTTAAGCTAAAATAGAGTAAACATTCTTCCTGAATTGACCTATAAAAACCATCAGAACAAACAATTAACTTATCTCCTTTTTCTATTGATAATTCATTAACGGGAATTGTGTTTTCAAATTTTTTCCCTTTTATACATCGGGTCAAAATCGAAGCATAATCAAATGGTACATCTTGCGATTTGACTAACCGATGATCGGTAGTCAATAATTCTATTTGATTATTACTGATTAAATAAGCCCTAACGTCCCCCAGCCAGGCAATATATACCTGCTTATTGATAGAAAGAAGAATAGTTACAGCTGCCCCCATTTTACTTTTTAATCTAACACTTTCGTTATATATCTTTTCGTTGGCTTGCTCAATCGCCATACGCAAGACTTTTTTTGGTGAAGCTGTTTCTAAATCTTTGATCACATATTCCCGAATCGTATCAATAATTAGTTGTGCGGCAAAATCTCCATAAGTATAACCGCCCATGCCATCGGCCAGAATATACAAAGAACAGTCTCCACTTATTGGGCAGATTAAAAGCCGATCTTCATTCATTTGACGACTTCCCTTATTAGTATAGGAATCTACTTTACATTTCATCTTTAAACGATGATGCTTGTTTCACACAGTTATCAAAAATGCCGGATATTTCTTGCCATGTTTGGTGAATAATATCGAAAGACAATCCTCCGCTATGTTCATACATTTGGTTTACAAGTAGGCTTGCCTCATTCTTTTCTATTTCTTCTTTTATAATAGTATTATAATATTTTACTTGTGGAACACTTAACATATGGGCTATGTCATACGCCAACCATATTCCCCCAACTAAATAGGTATCAAAGTCATCGCGATCATAAACTTCTTGATGTATCTTTCTGCCACTATTTACCTCAAAATAATTTTTTATAATAAAAGTCATATCTTCTGCATCCTTGGTTGTCTTTTGACTACGATCTATCCATGCAGTAAATTTTAAAAGAAAGAGGCCATACAAAGACGCAATCATTACGGTGAATTCTTTATCTACATTGACAGTTATAGCTTCTGCAAGAGCCTCATTAAAACCTCTTACAGACATAGCGGACTCTTCTTCCGGCGGCCAATAGATATTGTCATCAGACTTGGCAACTCCACCAAAAGGCACAATATCCAACTCATATTCATTGAAAAAGAAGCGCTGTTGTTGTTCTCGTGATTTCCGGAATCCCGGAAGTTGGGATAATTCATCAGAAATTTCATCAAACTTATTCCAATCAGGAATAGCAATAGCAATGTCCAAATCGACAGTACGTCGAATTGATTCTGAATTAAAAAGCTGGCCAACAATTATATCTCTTGCTGTAGCGCCTATAATAAAAAAAGGCAAATCTTTGGTATCGAAATAGTCTCTTAGTTTTTTTAATAAGTCTTTTAAAAAGGGATTATTGAAATTTTTACTGTAAATACTGTAACTCATTGTCATATAATCTTTGCGCTGCTTCAATATTGCGACTATTTCCACTTCCCATCAAATCGGCATAAATCAATAAAGCAGGAACTGTTTTCCTTTTTAGCTCACTCCCGTTCCAGAACTTTCTGTAAATTAGTACTTCGCCCTCTTTATCGGGAATAAGATTTGCTGTTTTGATAAGATTCCCAGTCTGTTCCCCCTCCACATAAATAGTATATTCTCCCGGCAACAAATATTCATCATGCAAATAAGCCGCCGGTTCGCCACTCCATAGCGCACCGGAAGGAAGAGCGGTTTGTGCCCATAACTTTTTTTGTTCTACACTTCTGAATGCCATTCTTTTTATAAATAATTTAGGTTTTAGAATGTCATTGTAAGCAATAACAAAACGATTAAGTAATTCTTTTTTGTTTTTTAAGAATCTGCCATTCTTAGTCTTTACGACGAATTGATTATTTATCAGATTTTCTATTATATTTTTAATTGATCCAAGGGAAACATCTGTCAATCTCTGAATCTCACGATATGGAAGAGTTACTAATTCCGGATTCAATAGAAACTGAAAAATAACTTTTATTCCTGCTTCCTTAAAAATTCTATCAGCAGAAGCGTCAGGAAAATATTGTTGTTTTTTCCCTTCAACATATAGGAATATTCCATCCGACTTAATACAACAATTTCCAGCAGAGTCTATACTACTGATTTCATGCTTAATAAGTTCCCTCATTAATTGAGGATATATATTTTGAGCAATTAACATTACAGGTCCTTCTTTTTTCTTTTCTACCTCTTTTAAATGCTTAAATACAGAACCAAAGTTACTACTCCCGACAGTCTTTTTTATTTCATATAAGAATTTTATTCCCATAATATGAATAAACCCATCAAAAGAAATATCGGTAGTGTTCTCTCTGTGAACATTCGTCTCCCCTATTATCCCGGTAAGATATTCAAGAGTCTTCGAAAGTATTTCATTTTCTATACTCATCCTGCTTTGTTCATTTTAAATGTATGTTCACAGATAATAAACATTCAAATATAATGAACAATCACCAAAGCACATAATAATTCAGTTCAAAAATGTTCAAAATAAATCACTGTTCACAAATAATGAACACAACAAATATTTGAACAAGCCAAGCGAAATTCACAGACAGAGTTCTAATTACACTCCCTCCTTTTAGGTAAATTCAACTGTTCTCATAAAAAAACTCTTCATCCAAGTTACGTTAAACAAGGACGAAGAGCGAAGATACTGTGTGTAAATGAAAGTGGTTTAGTGGTATACGATCAACCGATTTTAATTGATGTATAATTTCTTTATGCTTTGTTTTCCATTTGTTTCAGTACAGACATACAGGCAAAATGGACTATTCCAAATTGTACCGCAAGGAGAATAATCCAACTCGGTTAATAACAACTCATCTTCAAAATCAAGAATCCCGAATAAATTAGATAAAGCTGTCATGTCACTGCAATATATCTCAGCATACAGAATGGTTCGCCATTCTACTTCTGTTAGTTCTTTACACTCCATATAACGAGTTACATAGTTTATAAAACGTGAAAAAGTTTTTCGGTCCATTCGCCAAAAAATACGATCTCTCCTCATCTTTATAAAAGAGGATCTGCTTCCAAGAGGTATCAATGGTTTTTTCATTGTGTTTCATCTTTTAAGAATTAAAAACGATACTCCACAATATCATTAAGATTGAATAATAGCCAGCCAATAAGACAAGTAAAAACATTCCTCTACGGCGATAAAAGCATTTCCGTAAACGTTGCTCTTCCTTTTTTTCCCGGAGCTCTTTAAGCAAGACCCGGTTATCCCGAATCTTGTGATCACACGCTGAAAGCTTTCTTTCTGCTTCAAATAAGATGTGCTCAAATTGATCTTCTTTTTCCATCTCAATTCATTCTAATAACTACTTCAACAACTAACGATTAGTGATAAAAAGCAACAACAGATAAATCTCCAGAAGCAAGAAGATTATCCTCAGTGCCCTCCCTGACTCAATCCTCGTCCATTGAATGTTCCGTTTCAAACGGACAAGAATTCTCTGATCATTAACTCTGTACTGCATATATATTCTTTTATTCCTTGACACACCGAACACAGCTGCCGAAAGTACGTGCTGGTACAATTAGACCCATACCATTACCTACGCTCAGACTATTCGCAGTAGCCATCCAATATAAGCCACTCTTACCCTCTTGATCCAGCAATCCATTCTGGAAATTCCGATTGCCGGGTACCGGATAGTATGAAGACACCGAATTATTAGTCCATATTGCATAATTAGTTTGAGATACAGTAAGAGAAGCATGATTCCATGTATCAGGATTTGGCGGAAACCCAAGAAGCCATGATCCGTCAGGCGGAACCTTCCATCCTGCAGGACACGGATCGTAGACCGTTTTAATCAATCCCCATAAAGTATTATTATTCAAAATGTAAGGTGAATACCAATCGTAAGTACCAACGCTATAATAATAAGTCAACGGATTATGAACTGCTAATGGAAGGTTATAATTCGGAGCAACGGTTCCCGTATTTTGTGCATTCGCCCTAACATAAAGTCCAGTCGTAGCTGTTATGCTTCCATTATAATAATTTGTCATTTCTCCTCCGTCCGAACTAACCCCGGGAAACGGATCTTTCCGGCCCCATTCATAAAACAAGCCACCACACCGATCAAATGTGTTGGTTCCATTACATGCTTCCAACGCCCCAAGGTTCCGGTCCATCCATACATATCCGTTCTGTGTCAGATTCGTTAAATTCGGATTATAGTTCGTTACCCAGATATGCCAGCTCCATAAAGCTGCCGGGGCAGTTCCGGTTCCTGTTGTCACGCCTACTATTGCATTCCCTCCGATAATACCTGCTGTTGCTGCTGACGCTGATGCCGTTACTTTTATATATCCATTACTATAATCCATTGCTGCTGTTACCAGTCCCGGAGTTGTCTGCCAATAGATATAAGACTGCAATGCACTACTCTTTACATCCGGTATCTGTATTCCCAAATCCGATTGATTGGCTCCTCTTACCGGAATATAAACTGTTTGTCCGGGAGCTACAATGTAACTGTTTGGAACACGAACGATAATCCGCTGATCAGACAGTGATATTCCTTTTATGGTTGCATTAACAGCATACTTTGTATTGCGAACAATATTGTAATCATTCGTCATGTTCCCACCTGGGTAAAACTGGTAGCAAATATCATTACTTCTAGCCGACGAATACCCTTCCATTTCCACATAGGTCGCATAGTCATTTGCAACACCCGATTTTTGCTTCTCTATTGCAGCAGTCGTCTTTCCACGCTGATTCTCCGGAATATAGTAATACAACGTCCCGCTTTGTGCTGTACCACTTGGAATACTGGTATAGCCCGTACTAATAACACTGATTGTTGTTAATCCCGTCGGATATGTTGCCGTCGCTCCTGCTGCTGCCGGAGGGCAATATTCTATCCGATTCGGAATATTACAGACCCGAATTCCATTAAGGACAAAATCAGATGTTTGCACATTATAATTAACGATCAGGCAAGCCACTGTACGGGTCAGTGCAATCGGCGTTGAACGTTTATCAACAAGCGTATATGCATTGGGAATCGTCACTACCTGACAATCCGATATCATCGGCAAATTGATTCGGTTGGTCGAGGTAGTATATAGCAAGTCACTCTCTTGTGTCAGTGTTTTGGTTAACGTTTTAAAAGCTGTTTCTGTGCCTGTGAATGATTTTAACGGATCATTACTGTCATCACTCCCTGCATTCGCCACAAAATAGATGTGACTATCAGTTGCCGGATGAAGCGCAACAACCAGATTGGTCGTATCTGCCGGACTCGTATAAACATTACTCAAAAGAGTTAATCCGTCCGATGAGAATTGCAATGTTCTCACATTGCTCACGATCGCTTCATCAACCGTACTGTGATCCGTAGAACGGGTTGCAACAGCAGATGATCCGGCTGTCGCATTGAACGATGCGATTCCCAATGCAAACTGCACCGGGGTCCCCACCGCCCCTTCTGTCGACGTCACTGCCAGTTCCTGCGAACAGGAAGCTAACAACAGTGCTATGACGAATACACCGACGAATTCAAAACCATATCTTCTCATCTCTTCTCTTTTGGCAAACATTTCATAAACAGCCATCCAATATCTTCTGAACTTTAATAATCAATCGCATACAATCAAGAGGGGTAGACTCCTCAACACGAATGTTCTGCAACATATTAAAGACTCGTTCCGCATCATCTGCGCTTATACTTTTCTGCGTTGAAGCTTTCTTTTCCTGAACCGGCAAGGAGGCAAACCACAAATCATAAGCCTTCCGATCAAGGATAAAACCTCCGATGCGCAGCTGCTTGCTGCTGACCTGTTCTATCTGCTCCACCTTAAACAACTTAGGCAATGTGTCTTTTTCCATCTCAATTCATTCTAATAACTACTTCAACAACTAACGATTAGTGATAAAAAGCGACAACAGATAAATCTCCAGAAGCAAGAAGATTATCCTCAGGGCCTTCCCTGAGTCAATCCTCTGCCATTGAATGTTCCGTTTCAACCAAATCCAAATGCTCCAATCATTAACTCTGTGCATATCCGTGCTTTTACTCTTTGACACACCGGACAGGATTAGCGTTTGTTATAGGATTGGCATAAGAAGTATTTCCAATAGCTGTTGCCGCAAAATTCCACCAAAGTTGGAGTACCCTAAGGGCTCCATAATCATTATAAGAAGTCCAATAACACCCAGCATAATCCGTAGTATAAATTGTAGTATACTTTGACCCATCAAGAATCCGTTTAGGCATCACAGGATAATAGGACTGCACTGAGTTATTACTCCAAACCCTATAGTTTTTTTGGGATTTTGGTTCTTGTGTTGTTGTTTCCCAATCAGCAGAAGTCCAGGAATCTTTAGTGGGAACCTTCCATCCCACAGGGCATGGATCATATACCGTTTTAGCCGAATCCCACAATACTTTTTTGAAAATAAAGGGATAAGGACCACACCATGTTGTATTAGTTGTATAGTCACCAGCCTGGAAATAAGCTGTTGGATTTTGAACAGCTAATGGAAGATTGTAATTCGGGGCTCCAGTTCCAGTCGCATCCGCATTTAATACAGCATAAAGTCCAGTCTTGTTGTTATTCCCATTATAATAATTTACGTTTTCATTTCCATTCGCATCAAATCCAGGAAAAGGATCTTTTCTTCCCCCCTGATAATATAAACCACCACACCGGTCAAATGTATTGGTTCCGTTACATGCTTCCATTGCTCCCAGGTTCCGGTCCATCCATACAGTATTGTTTTGAGTCAGATTCGTTGAATTCGGATCATAACTTGTTACCCAGATATGCCAGCTCCATAGAGCTGCAGGGGCTGTTCCTGTTCCATAGGTTACCCCAACTACTGCATTTCCGCCTATGATATTATAGATCGTAGAAGCATTCGTGGACGCTCTAACCATGAGGCAGCCACTGGGGTAATCCATTTGTACCCATACCAGATTCGGTATGGACTGCCAATAAATATAAGGTTGTAAGGTAGTACTCGTTACGTCCGGTATTTGCATTCCAAGTTCAGCGGTTTGATTGGCTCGGTTTACCGGAATATAAATGATCTGTCCCGGTGTAAGAACGTAGCAATTAGACAAAGTACGAACGCTAACCCGCTGATCGGTCACAGATGTTCCTTTTATGGTTGCATTAACTGCATATTTTGTATTGCGAACGATATTGTAATCATTCGTCATATTTACTCCAGGATAAACCCGATAAATAATATCCTTATTTAAGTTATCAGCAGGGTACCCAATGAACTCCACGTAAGTTGCATAATCATTCGCAATACCGGCTTTTTGCTTTTCTTTTGTAGTCGTTGTTTGTCCACGCTGATTCTCCGGAATATAATAATATAAGATCCCGCTTTGTGGAGAACCGTTTGCAATACTCGTATAGCCCGTACTAATAACATTGAATGTTGCTAAACCCGTTGGATAAGTTGCCGTCGCTCCTGCTGTTGCCGGAGGACAATATTTCATCCTGTTCGGAATGTTGCATACCCGAATCTGACGAAGAACAAAATTCGGCGCCGTCACATTATAATTAACCACCAGGCAGGCCACTGTACGGGTCAGTGCAATCGGCGTTGAACGCTTATCAACAAGCGTATATGCATTGGAAATCGTTACCACTTGGCAATCCGATATCATCGGCAAATTAATTCGGTTGGTCGAGGTAGTATATAGCAAGTCACTCTCTTGCGTCAATGTTTTGGTTAACGTCTTAAAAGCTGTTTCTGTGCCTATGAATGATTTTAACGGATCTTTACTGTCATCACTCCCCGCATTCGCCACAAAATAAATGTGACTGTCACTTGCCGGATGAAGCGCAACAACCAGATTGGTCGTATCTGCCGGACTCGTATAAACATTACTCAAAAGAGTTAATCCGTCCGATGAGAATTGCAACGTCCGGACATTGCTGACAGCCGACTCATCAACCGCGCTGTGATCCGTAGAACGGGTTGCAACGGCAGATGATCCGGCAGTCGCATTGAACGATGCGATTCCCAATGCAAACTGTACCGGGGTCCCCACCGCCCCTTCTGTCGACGTCACTGCCAGTTCCTGCGAACAGGAAGCTAACAACAGCGCTATGACGAATACACCGACGAATTCAAAACCATATCTTCTCATCTCTTCTCTTTTGGCAAACATTTCATAAACAGCCATCCAATATCTTCTGAACTTTAATAATCAATCGCATACAATCAAGAGGGGTAGACTCCTCAACACGAATGTTCTGCAACATATTAAAGACTCGTTCCGCATCATCTGCGCTTATACTTTTCTGCGTTGAAGCTTTCTTTTCCTGAACCGGCAAGGAGGCAAACCACAAATCATAAGCCTTCCGATCAAGGATAAAACCTCCGATGCGCAGCTGCTTGCTGCTGACCGGTTCTATCTGTTCCGCCTTAAACAGCTTCGGCAGGGTATCTTTGGGAAAACAGACTGAAACGACTTCCTGTCTGATAGATTTAACCGGTCTTCGGTTCGCTTTATATTGAGCTCCTTGCTGAACCAGCAGAAAAGCCGAATACTGATAAGCCTTCCAGAAAAGCCCTTCCAGATACAGGTTTATGGTTCCCCTGTTTTGTTCCTCTTTCTTAATTATTATCTGCTCATTCATAATTTCTCTTTTATCCACTGATAATCATATAATGTCTTTTTATTCCTTAACACACCTCACCGTACAACAACTTGACCGCGTACAATCACTTCTCAAATAATAGAATCCGCTCGTAATCTTCAGATAATAAGAACAAGAAGCTACTCCATTATTTGAATCCCAATTAGTGACCGTCGAACCCACTTCGCCAAGCGTACCGTCCCCTGAACTTCTCCAGCCAACGGCAGGATAATACGTTACCTTCCCACTATCAGTCCATTTGGCATAATTAGACGAAGAGGCTATTGCTGATGGAAAAATCCAGCTTGTACCTGCACCTGGCCAGGAAGAAGATGATGATGGAATTTTCCACCCAGCCGGACACGGATCATATACCGTCTTTGTCAAACCCCACAAATTGTCGTTAAAAATATTGAAGGCATACCAGTCGTATTTATTTCCACTAATCCCATAATAATAAGTCAATGGATTCCGAATTACCAACGGCAGATTATAATTCGGAGATACTGTACCGGTCAGTGTCGCATCCGCCGTAGTATAAAGACCTGTCGTAGCTGTTGCAGTTCCATTATAATAAATAGCTGGCTCTCCTCCGGTTGAACTCACCCCAGGGAACGGATCTTTTCGACCCCATTGGTAAAATAATCCTCCGCACTGATCGAGTGTATTAGTCCCATTGCACGCAGCCATAGCTCCCAGGTTGCGATCCATCCAGACATATCCGTTCTGTGTCACATTCACCAGATTCGGATCATAATTTGTTATCCATATATGCCAACTCCACAAAGCAGGAGGTGGAGTTCCCGTGCCGGCCGTTACACCTACTACCGCATTTCCTCCGATGATCCCGGCGGTCGTAGCTGATGGCGATGCGGTTACCCTTAGACAACCACTAACATTATCCATCACCGCACTAACCAATCCCGGTGTCGATTGCCAATAAACATAAGGCTGTAAAACATTGCTCCGCACATCTGCTATCTGCGTTCCCAGTGCAGTCGTCTGATTGGCCCGTTTCACCGGAATATAAACCGTTTGTCCAGGCACCAGCATATAACTATTTGCCAAAGACTTAACACTAACTCGCTGATCTGACACAGAAATTCCCCGAACAATCGGATTCACTGCGTATTTTGTATTACGAACCACATTGTAATCATTCGTCATATTTGCACCCGGATAAAACTGAAAGCGAACCTCTCCCTTTCCGTCATTAAGCGGAGAATATCCGACCAGTTCTACATAGGTTGCATAATCATTCGAAAATCCGCTTTTCTGGTTTTCTCTGGTTGTTGAAGTCTGTCCTCTTTGATTTTCCGGAACGTAATAATACAACGTTCCGCTCTGGGTTGCCCCACTTATAATATTCGCATTCTGGTCGTTAATGTCGGTATAGTCGGTATTGAAGACACCGTATAAGGTTAAACCGGTTGGATAAGTTGCCGTTGCTCCCGCCGCAGCTGGCGGAAAGTACTCCATCTTCGCCGGAACATTGCATACCCGAATCCGACGAAGGACAAAACTCGGTGTCTGGACACTATAACGAACAATTAAACAGGTCACGGTTCGGGTTAACGGTATCGGAGTCGACCTTTTATCAACAAATTCACCGGTTGCCGGAATCGTTAGTATCTGACAGGCTGAAATCATTGGAAGATTAATTTTGCCGGTCGGGGGAGTATACAACAAGTCACTTTCTTTCGTCAATGTTTTGGTTAACGTTTTAAATGCAGTCTCTGTTCCTGAAAAAGATTTCAGCGGATCATTGCTATCATCATTTCCCGTATTCGCTACAAAATAAATATGGCTGTTAGTGGCCGGATGAAGTGACACAATGAAGTTCGAGGTATCAGGTGCCGCTGCATAGACATTACAGAGCAATGAGGAACCGTCGGATGAAAACTGTAACGTTCTGACATTACTGACCTTCGATTCATCAACCACCGTGTTATCCGTAGAACGGGTTACTACAACCGATGATCCGGCTATGGCACCAAATGACGCAACACTCAATGAAAATTGTACGGGTACTCCTTCTGCATCGGAAACAGTCAGCGACAGTTCCTTTGAGCAGGAATACATCAACTGTATTGTAGCCATAAAGGCAATCAGGAAACCATATCTTTTCATCTTTTCCATTGTCTTATTCAATTTTCAACTCACTTATTCTTTTACACATCTGACTTTAAAACCCTGAGCCCTCGCTTCTATTGCTGACAGACTAATACCACCACTGGTTCCATACATGAAATAGGCACTTACACCGGTTATCGTTGAATACCAATAACAAGCATGTGTTCCCTGAAAATCCAGATTACCCGAACCGACGACACGTTGACCTGTTACCGGATAATAAGTACTAACTCCTCCTAAATTCCATACGCCGGCTACAGAAGAAGAAGCTGTCGCCGATGGAAGAGTCCAATTAGAAGAAGTCCACGCTCCCATTGCCGGAACCTTCCATCCTACCGGACACGGATCATAAAATGTCTTTGTCGTCCCCCACAAATTATTATTCTGCCCCGAAGAGCCGGGTGTATACCAATCCCCATTATTTCCACCAGTCCCATAATAAAAAGTTGCCGGATTCTGAACAGCTAACGGAAGATTATAATTCGGAGCCACAGTTCCGGTTGTGGCTGCACTTACCGTTGCATACAGTCCGGTCGTCGCACTGGTACTTCCATTGTAATAAGTTGATGTTTCACCACTGCTGGAATTCACTCCAGGAAACGGGTCTTTACGGCCCCACTGATAAAACAAACCTCCGCACTGATCAAACGTATTAGACCCCGTACTGGCAGCTATTGCCCCTAAATTCCGGTCCATCCATACCAAACCGTTTTGCGCCATGTTCGTTGAATTCGGATCATAACCCGTAACCCATATATGCCAGCTCCACACAACCGTACCCCCGCTTTTAACTGCCACAACCGCATTACCTGTTGCTGTTACGGACGGAGCTGTGACCTTTAGGCACCCGCTGGTATTATCCATGATTGGAGTCACTAACCCCAAAGAAGACTGCCAGGCAAGAGATGCGGTTAACGAACTGCTCGTTACATCCGAAAACTGAACTCCTAACTCGGAGGTTTGATTGGCCCGCTTAACCGGAATATAAATGGTCTGTCCCGGTGCCACAATGTAAGAGTTCGCTAACGCCTGCTCGCTTAGCCGCGCGTCTGTCAACTGCGTACCGGTTATATTGGCTGTTACTGCATACTGAGTACCACGCACCACATTGTAATCTTTAATAGCATCAGCCCCCGGATAAATCCGGTAGCGAATCTCACCTCTTCCGTCATTGGCAGTGGTGTATCCAACCAGATCAATGTAAGTAGGGTTATCTCCTGATATTCCGGTTTTTTGTGTCTCTGCCGTATTTGATATTACTTGGCCACGCTGATTCTCAGGAACATAAAAAGTAACTATCCCGCTATTTGATGTAATATCAGTGTATGGTGTATTGAAAACAGCTGATGAAGTTAACACTCCACCTGGATTCGGATAGGTTGCTGTCGCACCTGCCGCTGCAGGAGGGCATAATTCATGTATTTGCGGAATATTGCAAACCCGTATCCGCCTCAGAACAAAGTTTGATGCTGTAACATTATAAGTGACGTTCATCCGTGCTACGGCATAATTTAATGTTATCGGAGATCCTGACATATTTATATATCCATTGGAAGGAACAGATATTGTTTGCATGGTCGAGATCATCGGAAGATCCATTTTCCCGCTAAATGTCGTTCCGTTATATAAAATATCACTCTCGGTTGAAAGTGTTCTGGTGATCGAGCCAAGAGCAGTCTCCGTCCCCGAAAAAGAGGCCAAAACCGAAGAACCCCAGTTCGCCAGAAAATAAACATGCGTACTACTCCCGGCTACTAACGCAATATCAACTGCCGATGAATTAACAGCTGGAATATAGATCCCTTTCAAAAAAGTTCCGGTTGAAGAAAACTGCATCACCCATAGATTCGTTATCTCTGTTTCACTTACCGTTGACAAATCCATTGACCGGGTCACTGCTCCCGCTGTATTTCTCATCTGCCCGGCTGCAACCGAGAACCGCACCGGCGTTCCTCCTCCATCTGTTGTGGTTACCGCTAATTCCTGCGAACAGGAAGCCAACAACAATATTGTCGCCATAAAGGCAATCAGGAAACCATATCTTTTCATCTTTTCTTTTTTATTCTTTTCAATTTCAACGGACCTTACTCTTTTACACATCTGACTTTAAACCCCTGAGCCCTATATTCGAAATACAAAAGATTTGCATTTCCACTATCCACATACAGAAAATAGGCCCTTACTCCAGTATTCGTTGAATACCAATAACAACCGTGAGATCCCTGCCAATCCAGGCTACCCGTACCGACAACACGCTGTCCTGTTATTGGATAGTAAGAATTAACTCCGCCCAAAGTCCACACAGCATAATTAGAATAAGATGTTGTAGCCGATGGAAGATTCCAGCTGGAAGAAGTCCACGATCCTATCCCCGGAACTTCCCATCCTGCAGGACACGGATCATAGACCGTTTTGCCCAAACCCATAACCCATAAGTTATTGTTCTGTCCGGAAGAACCGGGAGTATACCAATCCCCATTATTCCCACTGGTGACACCATAATAAAAAGTCGATGGGTTCTGGATAGCTAAAGGAAGATTGTAATTCGGAGCACTGGTTCCGGTTGTGGTTGCATTTGCCGTTGCATACAAACCATTCGTCGCAGTGGTACTTCCATTGTAATAGGTAGACGTTTCACCCCCGCTGGAATTTACGCCAGGAAACGGATCTTTTCGGCCCCACTGATAAAACAAACCGCCGCATTGGTCAAACGTATTCGATCCGGTACAGGCAGCTATTGCCCCTAAATTCCGATCCATCCAGACCAAGCCGTTCTGCGTCATATTCGTTACATTCGGATCATAACCGGTTACCCACACATGCCAGCTCCATAAAATAGTACTCCCGCTTTTGACTGCCACAACCGCATTACCGGTTGCTGTTGCAGACGGAGCAGTGACTTTGATACACCCACTGGCATTATCCATCGTTGGCGTGACTAATCCTGATGCCGACTGCCAGACAATAGAGGTTGTTAATGAGCCGCTTGTTACGTCTAAAAATCTGATTCCCAAATCCGATTGATTAGCTCGCTTAACCGGAATATAAACAGACTGCCCCGGTGCAACAATGTAACTGTTTGCCAAAGACAATTGCGTAATCCGCCCGTCTATGGGAGAAACACCTGCCAGATTGGCCGTCAAAGTATATTGGGTGCTTCGCACCACATTATAATCTTTAATAACATCTGCCCCGGGATACATCCGGTAATGAATCTCTCCCCGGCTGTCATTCAGCGTAGTGTATCCAACCAGATCAATATAAGTAGGGTAATCTCCCGAAAGTCCTGTCTTTTGTAGTTCTGTTGTATTGGATGTGGCTTGTCCCCGCTGGTTCTCAGGCACATAATAGGTAATCGTTCCGGTATTCGAAGAAACATCAGTATAATTAGTATTAAAAACCGTCGAAGAAGTGAGGGCTGACGGGTATGTTGCGGTCGTCGTTGCTACTGCCGGGGCACCAAGTTCCATCACTTTCGGTATATTACAAACCCTTATTCGCCTCAAAGCAAAATTAGGAAGCGTTATATTATAAGGCAGATCTATTCGGGCTACGGCATAATTCATAACAACAGGACTTGCCGATAAATCGACATAACCATTTGAGAGGACCGTTATCGTTTGCATAGCCGAGGCCATCGGAAGATTTTTCTTCCCACTGAGCGTTGTTCCGTTATAATAAACATCACTCTCTTTCGTAAGCGTTTTAGTCAAAGCACTAAATGTGGTCTCAGTGCCGGAAAACGAAGACAAGATCGAATCGCCCCAGTTGGCAAAAAAATAAACATGCGTATTACTTCCTGCCAACAATCTTACATCAATGACCGATGCATTAACTGTCGGGTGATAGGAACTTTTCATATAAGCGCCGGTAGAAGAAAACTGCACCACCCATAAGTTCGTTATCTCCGATTCACTTACCGTGGGAAGGTCCGCCGACTTGGTCACTACTCCTGATGCATTCTTCATCGTCCCGGCTACAACCGAAAACCGAACAGGAATTCCATCTTCTTCTGCTGGAGAGGTCACCGCCAATTCCTGCGAACAGGAGGCCAGCGACAATATTATTGCCATAAAAGCAATTAAGAAGCCATATCTTTTCATCTTTTCGCTATTGTCTTAACCATACTATTCCTTAACACACCGAACTGATATTCCCAGTGCCCTCCCAATGTTTCCCTGAACAACACTTCCGTTCTGTGGAACTAAATAAATTTGACTCGTTCCACTTGTACTTGCAGAGCCATAATTTCCTCCATTTCCCACCCCTCCTAAACCACCATTTGCTTTATCCCGCCAACCTGAGGCAGGATAATAAGAAGTAACTCCGGAATACGTCCACTTTCCATAATTTGTATTAGAAGTTCCAGAAGGAGCATTCCAACCGGAAAGAATCCATGCTCCGCTCAAAGGGACTCTCCATCCTGCCGGACACGGGTCATAAACCGTTTTGCCCGAACCCATAATCCACAAATAATTGTTTTGTCCTGAAGAACCGGGAGTATACCAATCATAATTATTTCCACTGGCACCATAATAAAAAGTCGATGGGTTTTTAATAGCTAAAGCAAGATTATAATTCGGAGCAGTCGTTCCGGTTGTATTTGCATTTGCCGTTGCATACAAACCGGTCGTAGCGGTTGTACTCCCATTATAATAGGTAGATGTTTCGCCTAAACCAGAAGTTACTCCGGGAAAAGGATCTTTCCTTCCCCATTGATAAAATAATCCACCGGTCTGATCAACCGTGTTAGACCCAGTACAGGCTGCCAACGCTCCAAGATTCCGATCCATCCACACCATGTTATTCTGCGTCAGATTCATTACGCTCGGATCATAACCCGTAACCCATATATGCCAGCTCCACACGACCGTACTCCCGCTTTTAACTGCCACAACCGCATTGCCGGTTGCAGTCGCAGACGGAGCTGTTACCGCAATACACCCACTCACATTATCCATTGTTGAGGTAACCAAACCTGATGCAGATTGCCAGACAGAAAAAGGAGTCAGAGAACTGCTTGTTACATCCGTAAACTGAATTCCCAAATCCGACTGATTAGCCCGCTTGACCGGAATATAAACAGTCTGTCCCGGAGCCAGCACATAACTGTTGGCTAAAGTTTGTTCGCTTACCCGACTGTCAATTGAAGAAATACCAGTCAGATTACCCTCCACGCCATACTGTATTCCACGTACGATATTGTAATCAGTCACTGCATCACCTCCCGGATAAATCCGGTAATGAATCTCACCCCGTCCGTCATTGATAGTTGTATATCCGACCAACTCAATATAGGTGGGATAATCTCCTGCTATTCCACTTTTTTGTGACTCTACGGTATTCGAAGATGTTTGCCCTCGTTGATTTTCCGGAACGTAATAGGTAATGCTTCCGGTGTTCGATGACACGGTTGTATAATCCGTATTGAAAACAGTCGTTGAGGTTAATGTTGCCGGATAAGTAGGCGTTGTCTTCGCTACTACCGGAGGACACAATTCATGAGTAATCGGAATATTGCAAACTCGTATTCGTCTCAACACAAAATTAGAAGCAGTTACTTTATACGAAAGGGTTATCCGGGCTACCGCATAATTCATGGTTATTACATTAGCCGACATATCAACATACCCGGCTGTAGGAACAGTCACCGTTTGCTTTGCTGAAATCATCGGAAGATCGCTCTTTCCACTTACGGTAGACCCGCTGAAAAGCAGGTCTCCTTCCCCTGTTAATGTTCGGGTCAGCGTACTAAAGGCAGTCTCTGTCCCCGAAAAAGAAGACAACAATGAAAGACCCCAGTTTGCCAGGAAATAAACATGGGTACCGGTTCCCGGAGCTAACGTCACATCTACAGCCGCAAGACTTGCAGCCGGAATATAAACGCTTTTTAAAAAGGATCCGTCTGATGCAAATTGCAGTACCCATAAATTGGTAATCTCAGATTCGCTTATCTTGGTCAAATCTGCCGATCGGGTTGCTATCGTTCCATTGACATTTTTCATCTGCCCCGCTGTAACAGAAAACCGAACCGGCGTACCTCTTCCATCCAAAGAGGTTACCGCTAATTCCTGCGAACAGGAACTCAACATCAGCAATCCAACCACAATAACTATCAGAAAGCTATATTTCTTCATTTTTTCTCTTTTGTATGTTACCAAACTAACTGTACTATTCTTTAACACACCGAATAGAAAGCCCCATTGCCCGATATCCATAAGTAGTGGAAGAAGTTGTTGCTCCGCCACTGTTAACTAACAAAGAATAGGATCTGCCAACTCCGGGGGTTGATGTCCAGCAAAGCACATTCGCCGCACTTCCCATTGTTCCGGACAACCCTCTATTTCCAAACGCAGGATAGTACGAGCTAACTCCGTTATTCGTCCATACTCCAAAATTTGTAGCAGAACTCGTTGCCGAAGGGTTAGTCCAGCCGGTAGTAGTCCACGATCCGTTTGCCGGGACTTTCCACCCTGACGGACACGGATCGTAAACCGTTTTAACAGTTCCCCATAAATTATCATTATGCCCTGTCGTTCCACTGACGTACCAATCATTATCTGTCGATCCCCCCTGAATATAGACCAATGGGCTCAGAATCGATCCAAGAAGACTATAATAGGGCGGCACACTGGATTGCCCAGCTACAGCGTATATGTCGCTCGTTCCCGTAGTACTTCCATTGTAATAAGTTGTTGCGCCCCCTAAAGAGGAACTTGTTCCTGGAAACGGATCTTTCCTTCCCCACTCGTATGATAGCCCGCCGGTCTGATCTACCGTATTAGTCCCCGTACAGGCAGCCAATGCTCCCAGGTTACGGTCCATCCATACCAGACCGTTTTGTGTCAGATTCGTCGTACCCGGATTATAACTTGTCACCCAAACATGCCAACTCCAAATTGCCGGAGCTGGTGTCCCTGTTCCCGTAGTCACTCCTATATCCGCATTTCCACCGATAATGCCCGCCGTCGTTGCTGTTGATGAAGCCGTTACTTTCATACAACCGCTGGCATTATCCATCACTGCGGTTACCAGTCCCGGCACCGACTGCCAATAAACATACGGAGACAAGCTACTACTCATTAAATCGGGAATCTGTATTCCCAGTTCCGATGGCTGATTCGCTCTCTTCACCGGAATATAAACCGTCTGTCCCGGTGCCACAATGTAAGAGTTCGCTAACGCCTGCTCGCTGAAACGGCTATCTACCGGCGAAGTGCCAATCAAATTACCGGTCACGTTATATTGGGTATTACGAACTATATTATAATCATTAAGCATATCAGCTCCCGGATAAATCCGGTAATGAAGTTCCCCTCGTCCGTCATTCGCGGTTGTATAACCCACTAATTCTATATAGGTTGTATAATCGCCCGATAACCCCGTCTTTTGCCGCTCTAACGTGTTCCCAGCGCTCTGTCCCCGTTGATTTTCGGGGACATAAAAGACCATTACCCCTGTATTAGAAGTAACATCGGTATAATCGGTATTAAAAACAGTTGTTGAACTCAAAATCCCTCCCGAATTTGGGAATGTGGCTGTTGAGGCTGCCACTGCTGGTGGATAAAATTCCATCGTCGTAGGGACATTGCATACCCGTATCCGTCTTAATACAAAATTGGGAGCAGTCGCGTTATAGATAAGATTCAGTTTTGCCACCGAATAATTGATCATTATCGGAGTAGACGACAAATCGGCATATCCGGTCGATGCTACATCTATCGTCTGAACTGTTGAATTCATTGGTATATTCCTTCTTCCGCTTGTCGTTGTCCCGCTAAACAACACATCACCCTCTGCTGCGATCGTCTTGGTTAAAGTCTGAAATGCGGTTTCCGTTCCGGTGAAGGTCGACAACATGGTATTATTCCAGTTTGCCAGGAAATAAACATGACTCGCACTTGCAGGAATCAGCATCACATCAAATCCCGACGAAGCAAAGCCTGTCAGACATACGCTCGTCATATAGGTTCCGGTCGACGAGAATTGAAAAACCCATAGGTTACTCAACTCCGACTCTTTTACAGTCGTGGTATCGGTCGATCGTGTTACTGCCCGACTTCCTGATTCTTTCATCTCGCCTACCTTAACAGAAAATCGTACCGGAGTTTTTATTCCGTCTGTCGAGGTTACCGATAGTTCCTGAGAACAGGAACACAGCATCAGCAGTGCCGCCATAACAGTCATCAGTAAACAATATCTTCTCATCTCTTTTCTGTTCTGTTGTTATTTCGTGCCTTTTCTTATTATCAGCCTTTTCTTTTATTTCTTTTTTACCTGCGATTCGCTGACTTATTCAATTTCCGCCCATTGTATTGGTCGATGAACCATTGGTCCAGCTTCCGTTATTAATGGTTCCAGAACCGCTTCCTCCGGTTGTCGTACCGGATACCGGAAGCCACGTGCCGTTCAGTATTCCCGAGCCGTTTCCTTCCGAAGCAGCACTCGAAGTTGGTATCCAGCCCCCTACCGTCAATACAGCTGAACCACTTCCTTCCGAAGCAGTAGTGTTTGTCAATGTCCAGCTTCCCAAGGTGATTGTATATCCGGGAATACCCGCATTAGTCGAGTTATCCTGATAATTCCAGGGTAGGACATGAAGGACTGCCTCAATGCCCGGATCACTTACCTGCACTACAAACACATATCTATATCCTGCTACAAATGCAATTCCCGATACGGGAAAAGACAACGTATTCGATGTCGTCGATCCGTTCAGTAAGACACTTGCTGTCAGGGTTATACTTCCTGCACTTTTGGGTAATACCGGAAGACTGGCTTCCGAGTTATTCCCGATAACAGTAAATGAACTTTGCGGCAAAGTACACGTTGCATCCTGTGCCTGACCGCTTATGTCGATTGCCGGGCAGGAACTGCTCAGCGTATAGGCTACCGGAGAATGAGTCATCCCCCCGAAGTTTACCCCTGAAGGTCCTATCACTGCACTCGTTACTACATTTCCGGGCACACATTCCAGTAAAAAATCAACATTAGAGCATTTACGTGACAAATCGGGCACCACCACTGTCTGCGCCGACCCACTTACAGAAACAGTACAGCTCGATATCGCAAAATCGATCCCGTTCGCTATACTTAATGTCTTATCAATTCCGTTATTCCAGTCACTGGCTGGCGAAAAAAAGTAAAATTGATAATCCTGCGGCCCCGGTAAGACTATATTACCGTTCGTGGCCTTCAGGGTTCCAACATCATCTGATATTTTATAACTCTTTCCCTGCGTATTCGTCGAAGATTCTACCGACGAAATAATCTTATACGCGGCAATATCAACCGTACTGTTTTTTGGGAGCGGTGAACTGGTTGTCGCTTTAGTCGATATTACATTCAGCCCGGCCTGCGTAAAAGTCAACAGGCAGTTATTTCCATCTTTAGGCTCATCTTCCCGGGAGCATCCGCTTCCCACCAACATCAGCACCACTATGACCGGGATCAGACATTTATTTTTTATATCGATTCTGTTTCTTTTCATCGCTTCCTTAAATAGGTTCGTTTGCACATTCCGTACAAACGAACCGGTTTTTGGGTATTATAACATTGCATTAATTGGTTGTCGGAACCAAAGGAGTCTGACTCCCGTTCCACGTTGTATCAGTTACCCAGTCTACAACTTTAACACTCACGATGGTCAAAGCAGTTCCCTGGAGAGTAACTGTTACAATGTACTCGTGACCAGCTGCCAACGCCGCTAATGAAGGGGTCCCTGTTGAAGCAATTGCTCCTTTCAGAGAAGTCCCGTCAACATCAAACGTCAGATTTATGTCCCCTGTAATACCGCTTACCGGAATCATCAGAAAACTCTCATCCACATAAGCCGGAGTAGCTGTCGATGCAGGAATCGTCACATTCAGCGAGGTCGGTATCCCTGCGGATACATCTCCAAGCGTAGCTGTGCCCTGTGTTGCAACCGTCAGATCGAACGGACACGATTTAATGATAGCCGCATTGTTTATTGTAATCGAATTAAGAATTCCACTACCGGTATAAGAAATCGCATCTTTATTAATCCGAAAGGTCAGTTTGGCATATGCATGCTGCATCTGATCAAACGTAACCGAATAGGATGAGTTTTTCAGCCCTGTCACTTTCTGATAGCAAAGATCCTGTGTAGAAGTAGCGTCCAATATCTGCGAGGTTAAGGGTACCTGCGTCGGATCGGTTGCCGTTCCGCTGCCAATTGCCGTATAGGGATAAACCCCTATCACATCACACAAATTGTTATTCAAATAGATATCTCCGCTTAACGCATGCCATTTAGGGGTCGATGCCGAATTATATTGGTACCCTTTCAGTGTACCACCATAGCCTCCACCGACATTGGCAATCTGATAAACGCCAACTTGTGCATTCTCCGCAGTCACTTCCACTGTTCCCCTTGTAACAGTTGCATCAATGGATGCCGACGAAACAGTCAGGGGAATCCCTGTCACCGATTTATCCGGTGACAGATCTTCCTTTGAACAACTTGCCAGCCCTGCGGCAACAACAGAAATAAATAATAAAAACTTCTTCATTAAGGTTTCACATTGATAGGATTGGTACTATTCACATTATTAACGATCCAGTCAACAACATTTACAGAAAGTACGACCAGTGAATTTCCGTTAACTGCTACCGTATATTGATAATCATTCCCCGGCAACCATTGAATTCCTGTTTTTGCCGGATTGTTGAACGGTAACTGTGCGGTTACGTCTTTCCCGTCAATAGTCAGCGTTAAATTAACAACATCGCTAATATCGGATGCGGTCGGTGCTGCAAGACCGGTTGCAACTACAGTTGTCGACGACGCAGTAGTGTTGATCAGTGCGGTTGTTGCTGCAGTGAAATCAAGTTCCGATACTTTCGTGCCACTCCAGGTTAAAACTCCGTTTGCTATAGCCATAGTTGCTGTCCCTGCGTTAAAATCGGTCGGAGGAGTAGTACCAGCTGTAGCTAACTTTATCTTACTTACATTACCGGTTCCTGCATATCCCCAGTTGTTGATGATAAATGAAATCTTTGACAGTGCATGATGCATATAAAGATTTACGGAATTTGTCGAGGAGGATGCCGTAGGTGCAGGGTAAGTACCATCAGTAGCTTTGGCTGCTGTTCCATACATGTAATCTGTCTGTCCTGCTCCTGTAAATGAACTTTCTGATGCCGGAAGACTTACTGCAACGGTTGATGCAGCCGTTCCCTTACCTGCGGGAGCAATAGTAGCCGATGATGGATAATAAGAATAAACAGTTCCTGCATCTGCTGTTAAAATAACACTGTGAGCCAGATCATTCCAGCCAGTACCATCATAAGTATAAGTTCCGATTGTACCATCATAACCGGTACCGACTCCAATGTTAGCCATAAATACATTGATTGAGCTTCCACTGCCAAAAGCAGTTCCTGATACCAATGCACGGGTGCCGGGTCCGCTCTGTACTACCGTTGCGGCTACTCCCAGTTCATTCTTTGCGGTAATTGATGGCGTGTCTTCTTTTGAACAACTTGCCAACGCAATACAGGCTATGCCTGCCATTAAATACAAATTTTTCATAATTTCTGTTTTTTAGATTTCCTTTTTTACTGTTTCTGTTGAGTACTCTTTTCTTTCTGTACTCTTTTTTCTGTCATTCTGAATTTTCTGGTTTTTCTGTTTTGTTTTTTTACTATTCGTTCTTACTGTGATTGTTTTATCTGCTTTTTTGTAGTCGTCTTCAATAAAGCGGCACGGTATCCGATACTTGTGTCCAATCGGTCACTTTCCCGCTAATACCCAACGTGGGCGAATAACCGCTGAGCGTAACCGTATAGTTGTAGGCTGTGCCTGTCGTGAACGTGTCGCTGATCGTAGCCAGGTAATCTTTCCCTTCATGGGTTACCTTTACCGTTAAAGTCATATTCCCTCCCTTGGCCGGTATGAAGCACGTGGCCGGTATGCCCAACGTCATACTTCCGGCACTGCCTGTGCCGGCTCCTTTAAGTGAGGTATCAGTAGTGGTAACTGAAGGGGCCAGCTCCCCGGTCGTGGCATTTAGTTGCCCTTGGGAATAGAATCCGCTAACCTGAACAGTTGATGATGAAGTAAATACTTTACTCCCGGAACTGAAGTCTCCGGCAAAGACTACATTAAAAACGATCTGTGCCGTCCGGTGAGTAAAGCCTAATACGACCGTGTTGCTCGTGGCGCTGACCCCGCTCAGTGTATTTTTAGGTGCCCACAGCACATCCGTTCCGTGACTGAATGGAATGGCTGTGACATCACTGATATTATTCTGATATGGCCCGTAGGCATAGACATCGTAGTTACTCCCGATCGTCAGATCGACATGCTGACCGGTTGCCATAACTCCTGCATTACCCGAAGTATATTCTACATTACTGAAATAAGAAGAACTCAGTGCTGCATCTTTGCCCGTGACGTAGATTCCGACTGTCTGTCCCGTTGGTAAAACAGGATCTGCTGCTTTCGTTGTCAGTCCGGCACAGGTGCCTGATACTTTCAGCTGAACAGTCGTCCCGCTATCTTCCCTCCCGCTCAGATCATGCGAACATCCGGTCAGCAGTAATGCAAACAACAAGAATGCTGCTATGCTAAATCTGCAAGCCATAAAATGAACAGGTATAATTAAATAGGTGGCTGAATGTTTCATAGTATGCACTCTTTTCGTTCTTCTATTTTTTATCTCTTATTCTATTTCGTTTCCTAATAATTTCTATTTTGCTTTTTCTCTTCCTGATTAACGCTACCTTAAAACACTAATATTTCCCGCATCAACCGGTAACCAGTCTACTATCTGTGAGTTCACATCCAGTTCTGCAAGATTCCGGTTCACGGTCAACGTATAATTGTAGGAGTTCGATGCAGCAAAAGTCCGCGTTATCGCTCCCAGATATTCCTTACCATCTTTGGTCATCACCATTACATTCAGCGTCATTGGCTGACTGTCCGGTATAAAACAGACTACTTTATCCTGCAGGGTAACCGTTGCTCCTTTGCCCGTTATGGGCGTTAGCGTGCCATCGGTCAGGTTCAGCGTACAGGAATCCTTAAATCCCGTCACACTTAACTTCACTCCTGTCAGATCCGGTGAGCCGCTCCCTGCTACCAGACTAAACTGTATTTGTGCAACCTTATGCACAAACTGAAGGCTGGCAGTGGCGGTGGATCCTGTTACATTTACATTCGTCTGCAGTGCATAAAGCACATCCATGCCGTGACTGAATCCAACAACCGTCGGATCGGTTACCGTACTCTGATAAGGAGCGTAAGCACATACTTTATAACTTTTCCGGTATTCAAGAATAATGGGGGAAACAGAGGTAAACGCTCCGTTGCTGCCCGTAGCCGTATACTGGACGTTTCTCAATGAAGTGGTTGAAACGGTTAGAATATTCGGATTCATTTCCATGGCATAAACACCGGTCGGTGTCAAAGCCGGCAGATCAACGGCCTGCGAACTGCTTCCCCGTGTTACCGTCATCTGACCGCTGCGGGTAACTATTACTGGCAATAGCGTAGTATTCCCGCTCAACTGCAATGGCATTTTCATGCTCTCTGCTGGTTCCTGCTCCTTCGTACAGGAGGACGCCATCACAACCATCAGTATCACCAGGAGGATGATTGTCAGTATTGCCACTACCTTGTCTTCTTTCATACGAATTACTTCTATTGCGTTCATTGAGCGATTATTTCTCTGTTTTCTACACTCCAATCTTTCAGAGTTGCCTGAAAGTTTCCGGGCGTTGTGCCGGTTATATTTATGGTTATATCCAATTGTATCTCTACTACCGATTGACTCAGATTATCCAATGCAGTGGAGATATCCTGCGTAATCGTCTCGCTCCCTCCTCCCGTATAGTTGCAAAGCAACGTCAGCATATTCTTTCCTCCCGGAACCTTCCCGAAGAAGGAAACGGTTGCAACATAACCGTCGCTCGCCGGTAACGGAGTAAAATCAATTAATCCGGTAGTAGCTGCATCTACAACTCCCGTCGATAAAAATATCTTTTGTACAATGCCGTCGATAGTACCCGTGAAGGAAGCGAGCGCACTGGTCTGTCCCGTTACTTTAATCTTTATATCCACCTTTTTGGCCAACGAAACCGGAGCAGCTACAATATGCGTAGACTGTCCGTTCGATCCCGATACGGTTACACTGCCCAGTCCAACGGCATACACATGGGAGGGTTGTATCAGATAGGTCACTGCTCTTGTTGCCGGGAATGCTTTGGTTTCGGTCGAGACTGTGCCCTCTGCTGTTGTATATTGTTCCAATCCTTCATAACCGGTCCCGTTTCCATCACTGTTGTAGGCCAATATCTGGTAGGTTCCAGCCGGAAGCGTCCCGCTGAACCCTGTTGTTCCCGTGCAATCTTTAGTAATAATGGTTCCGTTACTGCCGTAAAAACAGATCTTCATATTCTCCGGAATGGATTCCCCGGACATCAGGTTCTTCCAGTCAAAGGTGATCGTCAGATTCCCTCCCAAGGCAGGATATTCCAGCTCTCTTCTGGTGCAGCTTCCCGTCAAAAGCAAGACAGCCAAACCAAGTACGGCATATAGGACGCTATGATTTATTCTCTTTTTCATGCTCGTGCGCTACTGTTTCTTTTCTATGGTACTTTTCCAAAGACGGTAGGTCAGAAGCAGTCGTATCCCCGTCAGCTTCAGTCCATGTTGCCCATAAGTTGAATCGTAATAAAAATGTGGTTGATCATAATAGTAAACATCTCCACTCTCCTTACGATAACCGACGCGTATCCCTGCTTCTAATCCCCACCGCTCAGACAAAGGCAAATAATAGCCCAGAGAAACACCTCCTTCATGAAGGTCTCCGGTATGTCCTTTTTTTGAAATAATATTCTCTTTTAAATCGAAATTTCCTGTCAAGCCATACAATCCTCCGTAAAACCCAGTATAGTTCTCCCCATCTGAAAGCCAGTAACGTGGCTCCAGTCCAATGTATGATACACCCCACTGTCCCTGGGTGTAATTCAGATTATGAAGGTAGATCAGCGACCCGTCAACATTAACCGACCAGTGCGGCCTGATATACCATTCCGCTTCGATATTCGGAACCGATTTCCACCGCTTAAAATCAGGAATAAGTCCGGCCCAGTACAACAAGTTCGTTTTGACTGCTATAAACAAACGCCGACGATGTGCGGATGATTGTTCCAATACCGGCGTTGCAGGAGCAGTAATGCCAATACTATCCTGTAGTACTGCTTTTTTAGATAAAACCGTATCCCTGGGAAGAATCATTGAATCCTTCTGCGATAATTCTTTTACGGCCAGTAGCGATTTCACAGAATCCTGCCTTGACAGCGAATCGACTGATGCTCTGTTTATCTCTTGCAGGCTTTGTCCGTTCGGCTTATTACCCAGTGGCAGTACCTTATAAGAAGCTACAGACTGGTTAATCGAGCCAATATCTTTTTTAAACGTATAGGAGATTAATTTATTGCTCTGAGACGGAACTGGTATCGGCACATAACGAACACCTACCCGATCACATACGCTTCCGGTGGTGTCAAAAGCAAACGTGCAGTGTTTGTGATTAATATGAAACCACTTCTTAAAACAAGCCCTCGCCACACTGGCCTGAATAGAAGCTTTATTTAACTTCCGGGGATCTTTTAAATCCTGGGGTAAAACATAACACCTTATATCCAGATAAGACTTCCCGTCTTGTATTTCCTGTTTATGGATCCGAAGCAATTTGACCATCTTTCCTATCCGAATCCGGTTGCACTTGTAATCCTTAAATAATATTGTATATCGTCGGTTATAAAAAAATAGAAAGGAATTCTCTGTCGGTTGTATGGAAGAGACAGGCTGCGCTGAAGCACTTCCACAACAGAGCACTTCACAGAGCAACAAAACAAATAGTATATCTTTGATAATAAGGATACTTAAATGCATCCTCAAAGAATAATTGATTCTTATAGCCATACTCTTTTTTTAAACTTTTCAATACTGATATGGACTATAAAAACATCTCTTTCCTACAAGGAAAGAGATATTCATTTTAATTTATAAATATAAAGTTGATATACAATGGATATAAAACACAAAAACAGGAAGTGTCCACATAAAATGTTTCACACAATTATCTAATAAAAATTTAAAACAAAAATTAAAAATTTAATAAATTGCATATAAGATAGTTAAAACAATAACAAAGGTGAAACAATTGGTGAAACAATTATCCATATAACAATTAAAACATAAAAAACATGGTCTATAAGAAGAGAAAACAAATTTACTTATAAAAACAGGTTATTGTTATCCATTTGATTACAAGGACTAATAATAGCACACAAAGATAATCATTAAGTATCTTATCGCTCTTTATGAAAATAATAGACCATCGTTTTATTGCCTTTATGGTGAAACATTTTATTTGAATTTTACTCAGTGAAGAATAATTCAACAGCAAATAAACCTAATAATAAAAATATATTTCAATAAAAAAAAAGACACACAAAATAGATTACAAACAATTAAAACTCTGACTAACAATGGCAATTAGCTATCACATTGAATTTTTGACTAAAAAGAATAGAACAGAAGGGAAAATATTATATTTCAAAAAATGTAATCGTATATGCAAATATAAAAATGCCCCTTTCCTTGTAGGAAAGGGGCCTAATTACACATACAAATATAAAACATATTTTTCACCAAAAAAGAAAATTAGAACTTTTTTATTAACTTTTTTCATTTTTTATTTCATCAAGTAAACTATTTTTTCATTTACCTTATCAATGACTTCCTGATCAAGGGCTGCAAGATAAGTATAAGTAACTTTTTCCGAGCGATGCCCCAGCGCTTCACTGATAACCGACACAGGAGCCCCGTTTCTTTTAGCCAGTGTAGCCCAGGAATGTCTTGCCACATAAGAGGTCAACGGAACCGGAAGATTTAAAA
The DNA here is from genome assembly GCA_963692465.1 of Prolixibacteraceae bacterium. Lineage (GTDB taxonomy): Bacteria > Bacteroidota > Bacteroidia > Bacteroidales > Prolixibacteraceae > JAUZOB01. The sequence goes on along the minus strand of OY829943.1, from coordinate 2,995,248 downwards.
AGTCCGACAATCTTTTCAACCGGGTATTCTGTCGCTTTAAAGCTGTCCGATATTGCGGATAAAGAGTCCCTTTTGCCGGATCAAGAATCGGAAGAATATACTCTCCTTCATTATGATATTTTTCGATCAGCTTACGAAGTGGCCCGACAATCTTTATTGTAAGGGGCTTTCCGGTCTTACTTCTCGTATAGTAAAGGGTATCGCCTATAATATTACATTTCTTCAAATAGACCATGTCGACAAACGACATGCCCCGGCAATAAAAACTAAACAGAAAAAAGTCACGGGCAATATCCAGCTTCGAATCACTTTTTAGATCAGCTAATGAAATTGCATTAATAAAATCCAGACTTATGGCCCTCTTTATCGTCTCTGTTTCGGATATTGATATACAGCCAAAAGGAGAGACTAATCGGGTTCCTGGAATTTCTTCTTTGACCGCCCGGTTATAAACTGTTCGTAATATCCGAATATAAAGACGAATGCTGTTATTAGCAATGCCCGACCTTTGAAGAAAATCATAAAACAGATTAATCCTTCTACCAGTAATGTCTTCAAATGTAAGATCTTTACTATCTCCAATAAAAGCAATCAGTCTATTCAGTGCACTCCGGTAAGTATTAACGGTCCCCAGTCGACCTTCGGCCTCCTGTTCCTGTATAATATTTTCCATATACCACATAAAAAAGCAATTATTCCGATTCTTCGCATATAGAGCCATTATATCTTCTACCGAAAAATCAGCTCTGCTTTTCTGCAATATATCAATGCTTTGTAATAACTCAGAGCGCGTCCTACTAATATAATCATTAATTTCTTCCCGCCGGGGAATTTTATGGCTCGGCCTATCAACAACCCGCTCTTTATCCTCATTAAAGTTATCTGGAGGTAAACGATATGGAGTGAAAAATATTTTCTTCTTTCTACGATAAATAACCTGAAAGATCAATGGACATAATCCTTCTTGATTTGAACGATATTCGTTCAACCGTACTTTTATTGATATCATACCACTACAAAAAGCAAACAGTATCTACACAAAATAATATAATCCCAACGCCAGTCTGTTTTTCAAATATTCAGACTAACGATAGCTACAATAATAGCATTCCCTCGCTGTTCTTTTCTATGTGATTATTGGTGAGTATAAATATCGCTTTTTTACATCAACTTATAGTATCGTTTATCACTTATTCTATATCCTTTATCACTTAATAGGTAATATTCATCAAAATAGACCTTCAGAAACAGACTTTTAATAAGCATTGATTTTTATACATATCCATAGATTAGTCCGTCTTTTTGCCCCAAAGCCCCATTCCCAAATAGAGAACTTCATCCTCTACAATTCTCATATCTTCAAAATAGGGAAGTTACTAAGCCGACAGTTCGATGATTTGCCTATTAGCTGTATCAATGACGGTATGGTCAAGATCCGCTAAATAAGTATAAGTAATCTTCTCTGAACTATGCCCCAGAGCCTGACTGATGACCGATACGGGAACGCCCTTTTTCTTTGCTAACGTGGCCCATGTATGTCGGGCAACATACGAAGTTAACGGCACTGGAAATTTCAAATAATCTGATAATCTTTTCAAACGGGTATTCTGCCGTTTCAATGCACTCCGATACTGAGTATAAACAGATCCTTTCACTGGATCAAGAATAGGAAGCACATATTCACTATCACTGGGATATTTCTCAATCAGAGCTGCAAGAGGCTTCTCTATTTTTATCTGCAAAGGTCGGCTGGTTTTAGTCCTCACATAATAAAGTGTATCACCCATCATGTTCTCCTTCTTCAAAAAGGCCATGTCTACAAATGACATCCCCCGGCAATAAAAACTAAACAAGAATAAATCACGGGCCTCCTCCAGTTTCGAATATCTACTCAGATCGACAAATCTTATCATTTTGATGTACTTCAAATCTATCGACCGTTTTATCGTCTCTATATTCTTTATCGAAACTTCCCGAAACGGCGACAAAGGGTCGGTTCCCGCAACTCTCTCTTTCACTGCTCGATTATAGACCGTGCGAAGTATTCGCATATAAAAATTAATCGTATTGACCGTTGCACACGATTTCTCCAGATACAGATGAAACTGATTCACCCAACTTACAGTTATCTCATCAAACGTCAGGCTTCGGTCTCCTTCCGTAAAACCAAGAAGCTTATTCAATGTACTTTGGTAAGTATTTAACGTTCCAAGATGCCCTACTTCCTTTTGTGTCCGAATTAGGTTCTCCATGTACAAAATCAAATAACTGTTACCGCGACGCGACCGATACAAATCCAAAATATCTCCGGTAGAAAACTCTTTGCCAAGTTCCTGCAAAACCTTTCCACTTTGCAACAGTCCGTCACATGTTTTGCGAATGTAAGCATTGATCTCTTCAAAAAGCAAAGATTTCGCATGCGGCGGATCAATCGCCCGCTCTTCTTTCTTATCAAAACAATTTAACGGTAAACGATATGGGCTAAAAAAAACCTTCTTCTTCCTGCGATAAATAATTTGAAAAATTAATGGATACTGATCATCCTTTTTCGGATGATAAGTATCCAAACGAACTCTTACTGAAATCATCCTTCCCTTTCTACTATTAATTTACCCCCTAAAACAAAGTACAAAGTTCGCTTTTCTCTTTTGACTCTGCAATACCTCCGTTAGCTCCCCTTCATCGTCAGTCGTATATATTTAACAATCAAACCATTTGCAATTACAGGCAAAGCTCCTAAAAAAGGAGCTTTGCCTGTAATTCTTTTAGACCCATTTTTTTGACGAAACAACGTATTTCTTTTATGAACCGAAAAAATTATTCTCCCAGTCCGTAAGTTTCCCGTACATAACGGTCCAGATTATTCTTGAGATTGTCATAATCGGAAGAGTGATAGAATTTGTCATTCTCATAGCCAACAGGAAAACCCTTCTCGACATAACTACGATTAATCGCAACAGTCAACGGCTTGAATGATTCATGCACATCCCCCTGCAACGTAGCGTTGAGATCCAAAAAGAGAACAGTTGGTTTCGAAAAGTCGAACTGATCTAAGGCCACTGATTTAATCTCTTTACCTACATCCGTCCGAAAATAAAGCTCCCCCTTCTTCACATCACTGACCAGCTGCCAGACGCCGGGCTTAACATTGTCAAGGATTCTCCACGAATAAGTCAATGGAGACATACGGTTACTATCGAAAGCTTTCAAATAATTAGCGACTTTGCCAAAACGATCGGTCCATTCGTCTGAATTCATATCGAAGACTTCACTTCCGCCAAACGACTGATATTTCTTCAATTTCACCAACTCCTGCTGATATGGCTCATTGCAAAGAATCGGATAAGGCATGGTTGTTGCTCTTGATACATGAAAAACACCATCAATCAACTCCAATGCAGCAGTGTGACCCTGTTTATCGCACACAAAAAAATGGCTACCCGGGAAAGTCGGCCACCAGTCAATAACCGGAGCTTGCGAAAGATGTTTTACCAACTCCGACACGGTTGCATACTGATCAAGTTGATATTGTATCCATTGAGCCCAAAACATCGAAGCTTTCCGATCATCGGGTTTCGAGAAAGTCTTATCCAGATACAACTCCACAATAAAAAGTCCCTTTTCATTCATTCCAAAGCAAGGCATATCCAATCCAAGAAGATTAAAGCTAACCGAACCGTACTTTGACTCCCAGCTAATACGTTTTTCATTCGTTGCCGAAGCAGAAGTCATAATCTGCCAATTAAGGCTTTGTTTTTTTACTCCACGAGGATTAACAACGACCATCCCGGGCATCGTCTTCCAGTTTTCATTGAACCCGATCGTGAAATAACCCGCCCCTTTCAACATAAACGCTGAGCAGGCATGAACCGGAAGAGTATTCAACAAGAATACTCCAAGAACAAAAACAATAAATAAAATCGAGGACTTTTTCATCGCATAAAACTTTTTCTGTAATTCTTTATTATACACTTTTGAGCCTTTTCGATTTACCGGCATCACCCCCATCCAACACATTCATCTTTATATCCAATGACACCTCAAACTCTTTTATCCCCCTGAATTGATCAGCTCTATCTTTTCCTATCTAATAATTGTCAGCGCTTTATAATACACGCCATTCTATATTGACTCAAAATTACAGATTTTATTATTCAAAAGAGCAAACAGAAAAACCAAATCAGACTCAATTTCAATAACACCTTCTTCATTTCATAGGAAGAAAAGCACATTGACAATACGATTTCAAAAGAATTAGGTAACGTATATTTAACAGAATGGTCATTTGAAAAACTTGTGTGCCGGATTCGCTTAACTACATTTGATTGATCCTTGTACAAGGCTACTGTCGGGATTTCCAGTTAATTTTCAATAAACCCAAAAGACAATGATTCGCAACACTTATCGTTTATTCCCCGTTATTCTGTCATTTTTTATTGTATGCTTTAACGCGACGATCACTTCTGCCCAAAACCGGGAAAGTCATACTACGATTATCCTTTCGCTCGACGGTTTTCGATGGGATTATCCGACCAAAACAGCAACTCCGGCATTTAACCAGATAGCCCGTGATGGAGTAAAAGCCGTCTCGCTGATCCCTTCGTTTCCATCCAAAACTTTCCCAAATCATTATACCATCGCCACCGGGTTGGTTCCTGATCATCACGGATTGGTGAACAATTCATTTTATGATGCTGAATTGGGTAAATCTTATTCGATTGGCAATAAAGATGCGCGGTTTGATCCTATCTTCTACGGAGGCGAACCCATCTGGATAACAGCTAAAAAACAAGGAGTAAAAACAGCTTCTTTTTTCTGGGTCGGATCGGATGTGGACGGTATACATCCCGACATCTGGAAAAAATACGATCAGCAAATCCCTTTTTCGCAACGCATCGATACCATCGTAGAATGGCTGAAGCTCCCGTTGATAGAGCGTCCGCGACTTATCATGGCTTATTACCATGAACCCGACGAATCCGGACACAACTACGGACCGGACGACAAACGCACATTAAAAACCGTACGTGAGATGGATCAACAAGTTGGTGTCTTATACAACCGGATAAAACAACTACCCAATGCAGACAGTATCAACTTCATTATTGTGTCCGATCATGGGATGGGGAATATTTCTTCGAAACGGAATATTGTTCTCCGGGATTATATTCCCAAAACATGGCCGGTAAGGATAGAAGGTGGAATACCCAACTTCAATCTTTATGCCCCCGGCGCCTGGAAAGATTCGGCTTATGTAGCTTTAAAAAAAGCGCCTCACCTTAAAGTGTGGAAACCCGGCGAAGTTCCGGCCTACCTGAATTATGGTAAAAATCAACGGGTCGGAGATATTATTGTAGTTGCCGATTCAGCCTGGAGTGTTTCCGTTTCAAAACCCGAAAAAGAATCTACTGGTGGAACCCATGGCTATGATCCATGCAACACCGATATGCACGCTATCTTTTATGCCGTAGGTCCCGACTTTAAGAAGAACTACGTACACCCTTCTTTTCAGAATATCCATATCTATTCCCTACTCGCCTATCTTTTGGGTATAAAACCGGCAAAAAACGATGGCGACTTGCACCAGGTCATCGATATGCTTAGAAAATAACGGTTAATTGTTATAGAGGACAAACTGCACGAGTAGTAGCGGCAGATATTCCGTCAATTCGGTTTTAAGGATCTTTAGGGCCCGTGTCATATCCGCTTCAACCGACTTGACCGAGATATTCATCTCTTCGGCAATTTCCCTGTTTTTCTTCCCTTCAAACCGACTTTTAATAAAGACTTCGCGACATTTTTCGGGCAGCTTATCGACCAATTGATCAATCAAATTCTCTAACTCCGAAAACCCATCGTCATCGAACGACTCCAACACTTCCTGATTTAACTGATCTTCCTTATACTGCAGTTGCTTGTTCTCGTATTTACAAACAACTTTCTTGTGCCGGATAAAATTCAGACAGTCGGTCTTGGCTGAGGTATAAAGAAACGACCGGATGCCATTATAAATCTCAATTTTCTCACGATTTAGCCATAACTTTAAAAATGCTTCCTGAGTAATATTTTGTGCCTGATCTTTGTCGCCGATAAACTGCACACAGAAACCCATAATCCGATCATAATTTGCACGAAAGATCGATTCAAAAGCTTCTTCCCTGCCCTGCTTAAATAGAGTAAACACCAAGTCTTCCGGAGTTGTAATCTCTTCCTTTGTCATCGAGACAATTTTCTGATTAAGCATTTAACGCCCCTCGCTCGAGGAGGCAAAATCTACTCTCTGTACTTTTTATTCTATATGGGATACTGCTTTTTTAAAATCCGCCCACTTTATTTTAGACACAACAGACTGTGAGTCAAAGCGCGCCGGAATCAGTTTCCGAACGTTTTCTGCTCTTTTCTCCGTGTCAGGATGTGTACTGATCCAAACCAATGCTTTAGGCAGCCGGTCTTTATCTTTCGAATACTGAACAAAAAAGTCAACAAAACCTGACGGATTTATTTTTGCTTTAAGCAGATAACGTATAGCTGTTGCATCAGCATCCGCCTCCTGATCCCGATCAAATGCTGTTGCAACAAAATCTTTCGCCAACTCCGATGCAACCCGCGACTGACTCGTTCCTAACAATAGTAAGTTCCGCATCATTTTTTTGGTCACATGATTGTGAGTTATATGAACCGTCTCATGGGCCATAATTCCGGCTAACTCTTCAGGTGTCTTACAGTAATCAATAAGTCCCGTATAGATTATTATCTGATGCCCGGGTATTGAAACCGCATTCACTTCCGGATTTTGTAACACATGAATTTTAATCGAATCAGGATTAAGTCCATTCATCTGGCAAATTCTTTTTTCTATCACCCCGGGAACATCTGTTCCTGAATCTAATTTAACCTCTGCTGATTCTTTTCTCAAATTATCATAGATGAATTTACCGAATTTTTGCTCATTAAACTTGTTAAATTTTTCTATCTGAAAAATACGAACATAATCAATTTGACTAAGCAAATACCATACTCCCAGGAATAGACTGAGTACTATTAACAACTGAACTAAAAGCTTTTTCATGCTTGTTTACAGATTAATTGTGCACAAGTGCCGAACAACCACCATTGAATGTGTTGCCCCTTCCTTACCAACACTGCTGCCCGAATTATCATTATAAACGACAGAATATTAACAATCAACGATACAATAAGCAGTGCGATATAATCATTCGTTATTCTTGCTGTTCCCAAAATTATCCAAAGAGTCCGATAAAAGCATAAACTATTCATCAAGGCTATAATAAACTGTAAGGCTATTGCCTGCCAGCAATGCCAACGAACAAAATAAGTTCCCTTCCTATTCCCCAGATAAAAGATTAATGTTGCTATCAGATTAGCAAACGGGAACGGAAGTCCGACAATAAAGGCCAACAACGACATCAGATAGACAGTCGAAGCCTTCTCCTTTTCTGTTTCATTCGGGGTATAAATAAACTCTTTTCTGATCATCATATATGCTTATAAATATTCCAGACCCAATTCACTACAATAAGCAATACAAAAGGAATTGCAATTCTTCTTTTCCTCAGTTGCTGTTCTGTTTTCAGATAAAAAAGCCAAAAGCTTTTTCTTTTTTTTACAAAATCACAACCGACCCACACCGGGAAAATAAAAAGGGATAACAATAACAGAACCCCTAATGGATTTATCAGCAACGAATCCTCCCAATGCCCCTTAAGCAAAGTAATAATTGCACGAGTCGCACCACAAGAAGGACACGGCAATCCCGTAATTTTCTTAAACATACATACCGTAGATCCAATATGCACGGACCTGGATATATTCCATATACTGTACACCAGCCAGCCGCAACCAATTCCGGCAGCAATAATAACCAATGAATACAACTGCTTCCGAGACATCATCCGAATCAAAGAATCATCATTAACTTGTTATAATTAACTTCTTTGGTTCGACCCATAATAAGAAACCAATCAACAATCGTCCAGATTCCTAATCCACCACACGTTAATAATTTCCCAATTCCTAATCCTACATCTCCCAAAACAAAACGATCAATTCCAAGTGTTCCGCCCAGCAACGACACCACCAACATCATAGCTGGCTCTCTGAACTGAATCATGTTTAATTCCATCGTTCTGGATTCATCAAACTGTAATAGTTTTTCTCTAATGGTATTTATTTGATAACTTTCAAAATACTTACTGTTGGTCATCAAAAAAAAATCAACTTTCTGCACATCCATAAGTCAATAATTAGGTCTTAGTTTTTCAATTTCACATAAACACTGTCAATTTTACTGAATTATATCATAGGACACAATATATTTCACTAAAAAGATTCAGTCACTCAATACAAACTACCACATCCGAACTTTACTCCCCCGGATTAACTTTTTGAGTACTTCGGGAAAATAACGGTTAACAACTTTCTTAGGCCGGATAAAATTCAGACAGTCGGTCTTGGCTGAGGTATAAAGAAACGACCGGATGTCATTATAAATCTCAATCTTCTTACGATTTAGCCATAACTTCAAAAATGCTTCCTATGTTTCAAACATACAAAAAAACTTATCATTGAGATACATGTCCTTCCAACTCTTTATTCGCTGTTTTTACCTTACGATCTCAAATTGTCCTTTCAACCGAATATCAGTTGACGAACTACCAATGTAAACATTAAAAATTCCAGGTTCTACAACAAACTCATTATTCCTGTTCCACAATCCCAAATCTTGTGGAGTTAACCTGAAACATACTTCTTTTTCTTCGCCCGGATTTAATGGGACCCGTTCAAATCCGCGTAATTCTTTAACATACCTGATTACACTGCTGTACTCATCATTTATATAAAGCTGAACAACTTCATCTCCCTTGGTCTGCCCCGTATTCTTTACTTTACAACGAACATCAACCTGTCCCTGTACTCCTTGCTTTTCGGGAGTGATTGTTAAACCACTATAGGCAAAAGAAGTATAACTCAACCCATATCCAAACGGATATAAAGCACCGGAAACCCGGGTCGGCCCCTCCGATTCTGCACCTGGCTTAAAAGGAAAAGCATAAGGAATTTCCCCTACTGTTTTTGGAAATGTCACAGCCAGCTTTCCTCCCGGATTATATTCTCCAAACAAAACATTTGCTACTGCCTGTCCGCAAAATTCACCAGGAAACCATGCATGAACAATAGCAGGAATATTCCTATCTGCCCAGTTTATTGCTGAAGCCCTGCCATCAAGCAACACAAGAACGACCGGCTTTCCGGTCGCATACACTGCTTCCATGAGTTTCTCCTGCCGCCCGGGCAACTCCAGACTGGTTCTTGACCGACCTTCTCCAACGGTCTTCTCCGACCCGCCCAATACCAGAATTGCAACATCCGATTGCTTTGCCAATTCAACAGCTGCATCAATCATTGATTGCTCTGTTTGATTCAAAGGAAACGAAAGGATTTCGCTCTCCGGAAAATTTTCATCGATAATTTCACACCCCTTCTGATAATTCACCTTTACTCCCGGCAACTCCTTCTTTATTCCTTCATACACAGAAATAATCGGAGCATTTGCCGGCCCGTACCGACAAATTAAACCAGTCCGTTCATCTGCATTCGGACCAATAACAGCAACTGATTTCAGATTCTTCGTAAGCGGCAGAGTGTAATGATCATTTTTAAGTAAAACGATGGATTGCAATGCAGCCTCCAAGGCAACTTTCTGATGCTCTTCGCTATGTACAACTTTCATCGCCTGCCTGGCATCGCCTTTATACGGATTATCAAACAATCCCAGTCGGAACTTTACCCGTAAAACCTCTTTTACTCTTTGATCCAATACACTTTGAGAAATCTTTCCTTCCTTTATCGCTTTTCTTAAAGGGATAAGGTAATCCTCCGGAGAAGAAAAATTGGTCCGAATATCCAGTCCGGCATTTATAGCTTGAGCTGCAGCATCCTCCATTGATTCGGCTACTTTATGTTTCGTATGCAAAAATTCCAGAGCGTCACTGTCAGAAACAACATACCCGGAAAAGCCCCACTCCTGACGAAGAATCTGTGTCAAAAAGTAATAACTCCCCGTAATCGGAATTCCATCATAATCATTATAGGAACTCATCACCCCCATTGCCCCGGCTTCCTGAAATGCAACCCGAAAAGGTTCCAGGTACAAAGTCCTCATTTCCCTTGGTGACACATGCGGATCGGTACGCGTTCCCTCATCCCGCCCACCTACAGATGCACTGTAAACAGCAAAGTGCTTGGGGGTAGAAACCAAACCCTGTTTCTGTAAACTCAAAACCATCTGTTTCCCTAACTGACCGGTAAGGTACGGGTCTTCACTATAACATTCGACTACCCGGCCCCAACGGGGATCCCTTGAAATATCCAGAATAGGAGAATAGATATTGGTATAGCCAAGTGCTACAGCCTCCTGCGCCTCAACATCTCCTATTTTAGAAATCAATGCTCTGTTCCACGTACTTCCCTGCCCGCACTGAGCCGGAAAGCAAGTTGCCCGGTCATGACATAATCCCCGAATTCCTTCATTCGTAAAATCAACCGGAATTCCCAACCGGGTGTTCTCAACAAACCATCTTTGTATCTCATGCAGTGCCTCAACATGTTTTGAATACGGAAAAGAATACATCGACTTATAGGTCCCCAGCCCGTTATGTTCTTCATCAATGTTTCCAATGCCATCTTTCCATACTTTATTTTTCCATTGCTCCGTTGGTAAAGCATCTTTCAAAACCCGGCCTGATCCGTACAAGGTTACCAACTGACACGTTTTTTCTTCTACGGTCATCTGTGACAATAAATTCTGAACCCTGTCTTCCAATTTTGCCGCCTGGTTCTCATAAAGATCCATCTTCCCGTTCTTATTAAAGTCGATCCAGCCTTTTTTATAAACAGAACTTTTCTGAGCTGATAGGCCCATAACTGCAAACAACAGTAAAAACACAATTCCTCTTTTCATAACCGATTGATAAAAAAACAAGTTTAAAACTAATCAATATCAGAAAATTATCAAAACAAGGCTGCCTAAAACATAAAACAACCCTACAATTTAAGAGCCCCTGATATGAAATATTTCACCCCATGAACTACAACATTAGACTTCCGAATAAGAATATTCTTCCTTCGCTCCTCGTATAATTGTACACAAGAACGATAGACATTGTAATAATTAAAACATTAACTTAATTATTAAGTACTTACAAAATGGACATTCAAAAAGTAACGATTTTAGGCGGAATCGGTAAAGACGGTTCGCCTGAAAAAAAGAGGGCTGTTCAAACTTTTTTGGACAGCCTTTTTTATACCTGCTTCTACTAAACAAAACAGGGAGTTTACTTACCCTTCACTTACCCTTCGTTTACCCTTTACTTACCCAGATGGTAGGTTAAGCGTATGTAAAGTGTATATTATCGGTAATTTCGATCCATTCCGGTCCAAAAGCTACTACAGTATTACCTGAAGACCAATAACATACAACAAAATACGTTGTTGTTCGCTATTTTTGTGAGTGTATTCATTGTAACTGAAAATTTATTTCAAAATGAAAGCAGATAAAAAACAGGACCGTATAATGACCGGACTCATCGGAAATATTGATGTTTATCTCTTAAACGGGCAAACCGTGATGAGGGCCAGACCTAAACATTCCAAACGCCCGCTGAGCGATGACAGAAAACGTCACCTGAGTTCTTTCCAAGCCCAAAAAAAATTTGCTCATGAGGCAATAATTCCACTTATTCGGCGAATCTGGAATAAAATTCCCCAAACCGGAGGCATGAACGGATATAATCTTTTCATCAAAACCAATTCCCGCGCATTCAATGACAGCGACCGGATTGTTTTCCCCGAGTTCGTGTCGGTTAGCGAGGGGATTCTCTGTCCCGCTACGGATTTTGGCACAACGCGCTCCGGAGCCCAATTGCAATTCAGCTGGGGTACTCCTGAGTTTCACCATTTATGTTACGACAGCGATCAGCTGAATATTGCTTTTCTGGTCAATAAATCTTCACTACAGTTAATCAACACCCGAGTAGAAAGAAAGACTGGGAAGGCAGCGATCAATTTTCCGGAAGTAATCAACACTCCGGTTGATGGTTATGCCTTCTGGTCTTCTTCGGATGATCGTTTATTCTCGCCCTCCATTTATTGGCATTGCGAATGAACAACGAACAACACTGATAAATATCCGTGTCCGAAACGGAATAGTCTGCTCAATGATTCGTTTTTCCTGAACGTTAATTAACATTCTCATTCGTATCTGTTAACACATTTATTTACTGTCGATTTGAACAAAGAGTCTATATTGCGGGTTCTTAAGAAAAGAATAAGATCGGTTAACGGATGGGCATAATCCTTACAAGACTGGTTTTATTTCTTTACTTTTGCGCCAAATTGTGGATCCGAAGTCGAAGACCGGACTGCATTGATCTGTGAGGAGAGTCGTCGTTGGCAGTCCTTCCTGGTATTTAAATTAAAAGTTTTTCAATTATTGCTTAGAATGGAACGAGAAAGAATACAACAGATAAGTGGATTCAGGTTTTTTCTGTCATTACATATTTTGATTATGCATACCATTCCGGATGCTTATTTACCAAAATGTTTACAAGGAATCGCGAATTCCGGTCACGTCGGGACCTCTCTATTCATATTAATTTCGGGCTTCATTTTATCCTATGTTTACTCAGAGCGGAAAATAAAATTAAAGTCTTTTATGTACCGGCGAGCCACTAAGCTTTGGCCGTTTCATATGGTCATGGTTTTAGTTACACTGGCTCTTGTTATGATCCCTTATTTTTACTGGGAAAGTGTCAACCATAATACGCTCACGTGGAATGACATGTATCTCTCGAAGATCATTCCAATCGCCTTCATTACACAGTTTTTTATGGTCGACAGTCTGAACCCGTTTTTTAACGGGATCAACGGAACGGCCTGGACCCTTTCGTGTCTGTTTCTGTGTTATCTGACCCTCCCGTTTTTTCTTCGCAAGACCAAAAATCTGAATGTCACAAAGATTCTGATAGGCCTGCTGGTCTGTTGGATTGTATTTATGATACCAGCCTACATAACCCGTTATATGGGCTATACCGACTGTATGACCAATACGCCCTCCGATATGTTATCGATTCCACATATCATGGACGGAATACTTCAACGTAATCCGCTCGTACGGTTTCCTGAATTCGTCATCGGTATTTTACTTTTCAGACTTTACGAGAAAAGAGATACGTTCAAACTGAGAATTGCGCCATGGCTGGCTTTTACCGTCACCGGAGTGATGATGTATTACTTACCTTTGCGTTATCCTTACGTGCTCCTTCATAACGGTTATTTTACCGTTTTTGAAATCTTCATCATGTGGAGTCTGATGTGCAGTAAAGGCCCGATTGTTAAGTTTCTGTCCCTTCCCTGGGTCGTAAAGCTCGGAGATGCAAGTTTTTCACTCTACCTGCTGCATGTAACCTTCAATCAGATCTGGGTGAACACTGATAAATTTTTCTATTGTGTGAGAACCGATCATTCCGGCATTTTCAGTCAGGAGTTCATGCATCGGCTGTTTACAACCAACTATACCTTGCAACTGCCTTCGTATATTCTTTTTTCGATTACGGTCATTGTGCTCAGTGTAGTTATGCAGCGCTATTTCGTTCAACCGATGAGCGATAAACTCAGAAGCCTGGAAAAATAATCGAAAATCAACGGAGTACGCTTTTGCCTTTTTCCCTATTATTAAATTGCAGAATCCGCTCCGTATTCCGGTTGGTGCCAACAGACAGAAACTCGGACTTCGTGACTTTTATCTTCTGAACAAAAGCATTATAGTATGGTCTCTTCTTTGCGACTAACTTGACCGTGTAGTTGCCGGGTTTCGCAAAAGTATGTTTCGGATTCCGGACCAATGACATGATTCCATCGCCAAAGTTCCACTGAAATTCAGAAGCATTGACCGACTCATTCATAAATTCATATTCATTCCGGTTCAAACGAGCATAGGAAAACTTAGCACGGGGATCAAACTTTCCCACATTCCACAAAGCCAGACTGTCATAAACCACCTTCCTGACAGCTCTTTTAATAATCGTTGCTTCCCGCGAATCAAGCAGTGGTGGTTTAAACGATATATGGGACGGATTCCGGCGACTGATAATCGTATAAAAACATAACGCATTCGCATAGGACCCGGCAAGTGAAGGATGGCTCCCGTCCGGACGATATAACTCTATATTCGAATGATATTTACGTAGAAAATTCCATACCGGACCGGCCGGTGAAATTTCGGCCTTATTCTCCGCCATGGCCATATAACGTTTACGGATCAGTTCATCCATAGCGAAATAATTACAGACTGCCGGATATTTAAAACAATTCTTCCGATCTCCGTTCTTTCGCCCCCAGGTCATGTACAAAATCATCGTACCTTGTGGATTGTATTCTTTGTACAACTGTTGAAACTTCTCCATATAAGGAAGAATTCGCTTCCGATACGACTCCGTTGGCAAGGCTGCTCCTTCGCTATACTCCTGTAATACGATAAAATCCCATTTCCCCTTTCGAATCACGGCTTTAGACACTTCATCATTCCAATGATCTTCAAGCGTCCATCCCCGATGAGCATTCTGCTCTATCGACAGCTTAAGTCCGCGTGAAGCCGACACCTGCTGCATAAGGAGAGGCATCCTATTCGTAAAAGTATAACTATTCCCTATAAACAAAACCCGGATCGAATCGTTGACCGCATAGGTGAAATTGCACGAGAATACTGCAAATAAAATAAAGACAAAGAATCCTTTGTAATAAGCTTTCATCACAGTAACCTATTTAATAACAACACAATAATTTTCTCTCCCTAATTTATAAAAAATTCTTCCTGGCTAATTTAGTATAAATTGGTAAAATAACCGTTATCCTCCATGATCAGATAAGGTATTTATCCTCGTTTCTTATCGTTTTTTTATCTTTAACGTTGAACATTTTCAGGAAATACGCTGTTGTAAAGGAAAAAGTTATGCACCCAAAGATGCCCGCATTATTCATTGGACACGGCTCTCCAATGAATGCGATTCTCGACAACAGTTACACCCGTTCGTTAAAATTATTGGCTGAAGAAATTCCCTTGCCAAAGGCCATTCTGGTTATATCTGCTCACTGGCTGACTCGCGGAACGTTTATCTGTAATGCCGAAACACCCCGTCAAATATATGATTTCTACGGCTTTCCAAAAGAATTAAACCAAATCGCATACCATCCTCCGGGAGCTAAAATTCTGGCTGAACTTACTTCCGAAACCTTAAATACACCGACGGTTGACACCACTGCTAACTGGGGACTGGACCATGGAGCATGGGCCGTGCTCGTCCACATGTATCCCGCTGCTTCTATTCCCGTTTTCGAGATGAGTCTGAACACTGAACTCGACGAAACGGGCCATTATCAACTGGGAAAGAAACTTGCTTTCTTAAGAGATTCAGGAGTATTGATTATCGGAAGCGGTGACCTGGTTCATAACCTGCGAGCCATGACGTATAATGCCGACGATCCGGCATTTGACTGGGCCTGCAACTTCGATAATCAGGTGAAAGAAGCGTTACGTTCAGGAGATCATGAACGACTGATTCATGCCCGTACTGAAATTCCTTCTTACGGACTGGCGCTCCCAACTGACGAGCATTATCTTCCTGCATTATACATCGCAGCACTGCAAGGAAAAGACGAATCACCGGTTTTCTTCCACGAAGGAATACAATACGGTTCAATCTCAATGACCGGTTTCAAAATAGACCGAAACTTATAATACCCTAAGTCTTAAAGACAAAATAGACAGCCAAAATCATAAAGAACAATCCGATCAGATGATTGAGCCGTAACGTTTCGTCTTTAAATAAAAGTACCGAGATGATAATAAAAACACTTAATGAAATAACTTCCTGAATGATCTTGAGTTCAAAAATCGAAAAAGGTCCCCCGTTTCCCCGGAATCCAATCCGGTTGCCCGGTACCTGAAAGCAGTATTCAAAAAATGCAATCCCCCAGCTTATCAGTACGATACTTAATAAGCCAAGATTTGCAGACCATTTCATCTCTTTAAACTTCAGATGGCCATACCAAGCGAACGTCATAAAAGTGTTCGACAAAATCAATAATACAATCGTCTGAATCCCTTTCCTCATACCTTTTTTGTTTACTGCAAAATTGTAAAAAATTAAGACAAGGTCGGGAATAATCTGAATAAGCGAAAACAAACTTTTTTTCTATCAACTAAAGACCAGCTATTTACAATAAAAAAAATCATTCTAATATCCATCAAAAATAATTTCTCTTTGTTGACTTTTTTTGAAAAATATTTTACATTTACACTGTTTGAAATAATAGAATTAACCCATTTTTTAGATTAAAAAACGATCAAGTAGAGATGAAAGCGAAAAAGACAACCAAAAGAAATTTTGGGAACGATTTCGATGATGCAATGCCCAAAAGTACCACTCGTAAAGAATCTTCCAAAGAAAGAAAAGCTAGTCGCAAACCTTCTATTTATGATGATTTTGAAGACGATGAAAGTCTGAGTTTCAATAAGGAATGGGAAAAAGATCCCGATGAAAATTATTGATGCACCGATTTTCTTACTTCCTATCTAAAACAAAGCGGTAAAAATGAAGTAACAATCATTTTTACCGCTTTCTATTTTTTCGATAATTAATTCGTTTCAAACAGGCCCCAAAATCAGCCTTGTTATATCCAGCCTTTTAACTCGTAATAAGTTAAAGCACATACTTCACGTCCTATCTTTAACTCATAATCAAGTTGCATCCAGAGGTCATAACGAACTGTTTCTGTTTCGGCAACCTTTAATACCGAAAGTTTATTTCCTCCTAATTTGCGCTGATTAATCTTTAACGATGACCCAATCAGTCGCTCAAAAGCCGGAATACCGCCAATTTCCTGAAAACCTACTTTCTGGAAACTAAGAACAGCCCGGCGCATGTGCTCCGGTGAAGTTACCAGGATCACCTTCTTTCTCGAATAAAATGATTTCAACTTCGTTCTGATTTCCAACGCTTCCTGTCGGGTATTAACCCCTTTGTTCTCTACATATAACCGACTGGATTTAATTCCCCACTTTTCGAGCGTCTGAAGGGTACGGCTAATGGTACTCTCTTTATTGGACGTATCTCCCGGAGTACTGATAATAACACGGGCTTCAGGAAACTGAGCGGCTGCTTCACGGGTATACCACATGCGCATCAGTGTCTCTCCGCTGGGGACTCCTCCCGATCCTAACAGGACGATATATTCCGGATTTTCAATATTCCCGGCTTTACTCGTTCCCATCCATTTATAGAGTTTAGCGGGTAACGGAGTTAAGGCAATAAGAAAACTGACAAAAACAATTCCGCCCAACCATAAAAAAGTGTAATGAGCAGCAATCGTTCCCCACTCTTTCGCTTTACCCTTGATTTTCAGATTCATTCTACCTTTTGCCATGCGTTGATTATTTTGCAATAAAAGTAAACATTCTACTATTGAACAACAAACGATCGGCAGAAGAAACCCTTCGCATTTTTATATATCTTTGTTAGCTATGATTTTTACCGGAACAATCGTAAATGCAGCGGCAATTATTGCAGGTAGCCTGATCGGCCATTTTTTCCATGCTCATCTTCCAAAACGCATCGTGGACGGGGTGATTCGTGGAATGGGACTGATTACCTTCTATATTGGCTTCACCATGGCGATGAAGTCCGATCAGGTCCTCATTATACTGGTCAGTCTGGTAATCGGAACCATTGTTGGTGAATGGATCAATATTGACAAGGGATTGGAAAATCTCAGTACCTCGGTCAAAGAAAAATTTCACTTCAAAAATGAACGTTTTGCCGAAGGAATGATTACTCCGTTTCTTCTCTTCTGCATGGGGTCAATGACCCTGCTGGGGGCTATCGAAGAAGGATTGGGTAATGAACCCCGACTATTGCTCACCAAATCAGTCATGGATGGCATCAGCTCTATTGCCCTTGCATCAGCCCTCGGAATATCGGTCCTTTTCTCGGTTATTCCATTATTGATCTATCAGGGGGGAATCACCCTTCTTACCATGGTTGTCGGAAACCAGTTTTCCCAACCGGTTCTGAACGAGATGACCGGAGTAGGCGGTATTCTCCTGATCGGCATGGGCTTTAATCTGGTTACAAATACCCGGCTTAAAATTTTGAATATGCTCCCGGCCTTAGTCGTTGCTATTGTTCTCGCATACTTTTTTGTAAAACATTAAAATCCGCATCCTTTGAAAGAAGAAATTAAAAACCGAATTGTCGCTCTCTATGAATCCTGCTTTAATGAAAAAGCTGAAAGCGTTGATTTCTTACCCGCTTCGGGGTCTTATCGTGAGTATTGCCGTCTGAAAAGCGACCACCATTCGGCTATCGGTGCATGGAATGCCGACCTGAAAGAAAACAAGGCCTTTCTTAGTTTTGCAAAACACCTGAGAGAAAAGAACCTCTATGTCCCTCAGATATTGGCAATCGGAGATCCTATGGATGTTTATCTGCAAGAAGATCTCGGTGCAACCACGCTCTTCGACTTTATTACCCAGACCCGCGAGACAGAAGGGTTCTCCGATAAAATCGTCGACTGGTATAAAAGGATCATCGAAGAACTTCCTAAATTACAAATACAGGGAGCTGACGGAATCGACTGGTCCTGCTGTTACCCCCGCAAGGCTTTTGACCGTCAGTCGATGATGTGGGATTTGAACTATTTCAAATATTATTTTCTCAAGTTAGCCAAGATTCCTTTCGACGAACAGGCTCTTGAAGACGACTTTCAGGCTTTCACGGACTATTTACTTCAGGCCGGTTCCGACTATTTTCTGTTCCGCGACTTTCAGTCCCGTAACATCATGCTGGTCGACAACAATCCCTATTTTATCGATTTTCAGGGCGGAAGAAAAGGACCGTTACAATACGATCTCGCGTCGTTGCTTTTCGATGCAAAAGCCGATATCCCGATACCCGACCGGAAAGAGTTACTCGAATATTACCTCGATTGCCTAAGCCGCTACCAACCGGTCAACCGCGAAGAGTTTACCCAGTTTTACTACGGATATGTGTTAATTCGAATCATGCAGGCAATGGGTGCATACGGATTCAGAGGATTCTACGAGAAGAAACAACATTTTCTGAAAAGTATTCCTTTCGCTCTCCACAACTTATCCAGTCTGCTATATGCCGTAAAATTGCCCGTCGAACTACCAGAACTTATTAAAGTACTGCACGAAGTAACCGAATCAGAGTTCTTACAACGGATTGGTAAAACAGAAACGAATCGTCTGACCGTAAAAATTACCAGTTTCTCATACAAAAAGGGAATTCCCAAAGATCCTTCCGGCAACGGAGGCGGATTCGTATTTGACTGCCGGGCTGTGCATAATCCGGGGAGATATGCCGAATATCGCAATCTCACCGGAATGGATGAGCCGGTTAAACAGTTTCTGACCGATCATTCGGAAATAGAAGAATTCCTTACCCCCGTCTTCCATCTGGTAGAACAGTCGGTAAGAAAATACCTGGAACGCGGATTTACCAACTTATGCGTTAATTTCGGCTGTACAGGCGGACAGCACCGCTCTGTGTATTCAGCAGAACGTCTGGCAGCCCATCTTCGGAACAATTTTCCGGTTAATGTTGTTCTATATCATCGGGAACAAGACATTTACCGTTAAATGTTTTAAATCTTTTTGATCATGTCAAAAACGAAGTGCCAGGACAAACAGTATGAACCCAAGGATGATCCCAAATACGTTTGTGATCGCTGCGGCCGGAATGCCAACAAGAAAGAAAAATTGTGCAAACCGAAAAAAGCACCCAAATCCGATTTATGAAAGCTATGATTTTTGCAGCCGGACTAGGAACCCGACTGAAACCTTTTACCAATGATAAACCCAAGGCGCTTGTTGAGTTAAACGGGAAGACTCTGCTTCAACATTGCATTGAAAATCTTGTCCGGCACGGGTTCACCGACCTGGTCATCAACATTCATCACTTCGGGGAACAGATTATTGATTTTCTTGAACGGAATCACAATTTTGGAGTCCACATTGCTTTGTCTGATGAACGGGACGGTCTGCTTGATACCGGAGGCGGACTCAAAAAAGCTGCACCTTTGCTTGCCGGAAAAGAACCTATTCTAATTCAGAATGTCGATATCTTATCGAATATCGACTACAATCTGCTGATCGAAACACATAAACAAAGCAAGGCATTGGCCACAATGGTCGTTCGGGACCGTGTTACAAGCCGGTATCTGCTCTTCGACCAACATCTCACCCTGAAAGGATGGACCAATGTCAAAACGGGTAAAGTTAAAGAATCGCTTCCCCTAAACGGAGACGAACAACGTCTGGCTTTCAGTGGAATACACCTCATCGACCCGTCATTTCTCAACTACATCACCGAAGAAGGTAAGTTTTCAATCATTGACCTTTACCTTCGATTGGCTCACGACCACCACATACAGGGCTTTCACGATACCAGTTCATTTTGGATGGACCTCGGCAAGCCCGAAGAACTGCTTCGTGCCGGAAAACTGCTAAAAGAAAAAGCAATCGGGTTATAGAAGATAAAAAAAGCACCTCTGCGCTTCAATAGGAAGCAAAGGTGCTTTTCGATATCTCAATATAAAACAAATATTCGTTCAGAATTATAAAGTCTCGGCCAATCTTAAAATATCGGAATACACCCCACGGGCTGTAACCTGAGCACCGGCACCGGCACCCAAAATAACCAACGGGTTATCCCCATAAGTCTCCGTATAAATTTCAAAGATCGAATCGGCACCTCTCACCTCTCCCATGGTTGACCCCTTGGGGACCGCATCGAGTTTTACTTCGAGCGTGCCGGCTTCAACATCCAACTCCCCTACATAACGAAGAACCTCTCCATGATTCAGCGATTTTTTCTTGTCAGAGAACCAATCATTCAACACTTCCTTGCTGGCAAAAAACTGTTCAACCGACACTCCTTGCCTCAAACCGGGAGGAATGAGACTTTCGATCTTAACCTCTTCAAACTCTTTCTTCATATCAATCTCTCGGGCAAGGATCAGTAGCTTTCGCCCAACATCGTTACCTGAAAGGTCTTCCCGCGGATCGGGCTCGGTATATCCCCTTTTCACAGCATCCATCAGAATAGAATAAAAATCGCGGTCCGATTCGGAATACTGATTGAAGATAAAACTCAGGGTTCCGGAAAAGACGCCCCGAATGCGTTGAATCTTATCACCCGACACATGTAATAATTTAATCGTATCGATCAACGGAAGTCCGGCACCAACATTCGTTTCATAAAGAAAAGTCCGTTGTTTCTTTTTCAAGACTTCGCGAAACGAAGCATAAAATTTATATTCCCGGGTATTTGCATGCTTATTGGAGGCCACAATGTCAAAACCACTTTGAGCCAGCAAAGGATAATAATCGACAATCGATTTACTGGCCGTGTTATCGACCACCACTACATTTTCAAGGTTGCGTTCGTGAGCAAAAGCAATCAGCTCTTCTATCTGATAATTCGCTTTCCCCCTGGTTAGCAACTGATCTTTCCAATCATGGCCTAGTCCATCGGCAGAAAGGAAGATCTTTTTACTGTCCGCAACGCCGAAAATATTCAGTTTCAGATTTCTCCGTTCCAGCACCCGTTCGCGGGTATTGATGATCTGGTCAATCAGGGCACTTCCTACATTTCCTTTGCCCAGGATAAAAAGATTCAGTTTACGAAAAGCCCCGAAGATATGTCCATGTATCACATTAACCGCTTTCTTCAGGTCTCTCTTATCAACCACCAACGAAATATGTTCGCCATTAATGGTGTTGGTTAAAAGATATATTTTAATCTCGTTCCGGCGTAACGCTCCATACGACTGATCGAGAAAATCAAGATTCTTTCCAATGACCGAGACAACAGCCACTTCCGTATTGACTCCGATTTCACTAATGTCGCATAACTCCAGTTCGTTTGAGAATTCTCTACTTAACACCTTGCGAGCCAGGGCTGCTTTTTCAAGATCGACAATAAATCCGATACCTCGCTCAGAGGAAGCCTGTGCAATGATGCGGACACTGATTCCTTCGCGACTTAAAGCCGTGAATATTCGTCCGTCTATTCCAATTTTTCCGAGTAATCCGCGGCCTTCCAGACTCACTAAAGCAACATTTCCAATAACAGAGACTGCTTTTATGCCTTTCCCGTTCCCTTTATCATTGATCAGCGTTCCGGGATCTTCGGGATGAAAAGAATTAAGAATCCGGATTGGAATTTTTTTCTTTACAAGCGGCAAGATCGTCTTGGCATGAAGAACATTCGTTCCGAAATTAGCCAGTTCATTGGCCTCACGGAAAGAAAGCGTCCGGATAATCTGAGCATCGGCAACAAGGTTGGGATCAGCCGTATAAACCCCATTAACATTCGTCCAGTTTTGTACTTCCTCCGCACCCAGAAAACTCGCCAATAAAGTTGCCGAATAATTACTTCCGTTACGCCCCAGCGTTGTGGTTTGATTTTGCAGGTTCGATCCGATAAATCCAGTTACCACTTCAATGGTTGAAGGCTCCGCGTTTTTAAAACGATCCAGGACATTCTTTTCGGAAACATCCAGTAAAACCAAAGCACTTCCATAATTTTCATCCGTTTTTATCAATTGTCGGGAATCGGTAAACCGAGCCTTGCGTCCCTGCTCCGTCAATAATTGAGCAACCGTTTTGCAACTCAGCAATTCGCCGAATGCCAATAAACGGTCTTTAATCTTCAGACTATATTCGCCAAGCAATCCGACCCCTTCGAGCAATTGCTTAATTTCAGCATACTCCTGGTCGAACTTCAATGAAGCGGATGGCTGTATTTGATAATCAAAAAAAGCATCCAGTTGTTCCTGATATGCTTCTCCATGGGTTGCTTTTTCGAGTAAATCTTCCAGTTCATTGGTTGAATTACCTCGGGCGGAACAAACGACAAATATTTTACTATTCTGTGCTTCTCTGCCAATAATATTTAATGCATTAGTAAGGGCATCACCGTTTGCCAGTGACTTTCCTCCGAATTTTAATACTTTCATAAAATAAGTGATGAGGTCTTTGGGGTAAATTTTTTCTCCTGTTGGGTGTTAAAAACAAGAGCCAACTCAGCGGACAATTGATCAAACTCAATCAAAAAAGCATCATGTCCGTGAATCGATTTTATTTCGTGATATTCAACATCCTTACCCAATTCTCTTAATCGGGTAAAAGTATCAGTCGTCTCTTCCGGCACAAAACACAAATCCGTATTGATTGCGACTAAAATAATACGGGCCTTGATTTCTTTTGCTACTTCGTCAAAAGAACCACGGCCCTTGGTAATGTCTAAGGTAGAAAGCAAGTTGGTCATCAATCGGTAGGCTTCAATTGTAAATCGCCCCCTTAATTTTTCACCATGATGAAAAAGCCAACTTTCTACATTGAACAGGCCTTTCTCTTCATTTATTGATCGATCAAATTTACTTTTGAACGATTCAGGCGTTCGATACCACAGCATAGCCGCCATTCGGGCATCGTGTAACGGGTCTTTGGAATTCTCAAGAATCTGCATTTGCACCCGGTTGTTAGCCAATATCCAATCGGTTGCTTTCCAATCCGCAGCAACCGGAATAATCGTATTGACAAAATCAGGAAACAAAACCGCCAACTCCCAACAAATACCTCCACCCAGAGAACCACCGATAGCAATCTCGATATGGTGAATTTCAATCCGTTCAAGGAGATTAACAAAAAGGATAGCAATATCCCGTACCGTAAAATCTTCATAATGAGGAATCAGATTTTCCGGTTTCCCGTCAAATCCATTTCCCGGAATATCAATAGCAATAACCGTAAAACATTTTGTATCAACCAACTTGTGCGGACCAACAATCTCTTTCCACCATCCCTTAGGACCGGTTACTTCAGAATTTCCGGTCAGCGCATGACAAATCAGGACCTTTTTCGATGAACTCTCAAGCGGTGCACCAAAAATCTGATAGGTCAATTCCAATTTCGGATACAATGCTCCGTTTTGGGTTTTGTAATTGGTTACCTGTATACTATTGAGATTTCCCCTCATATTCTTCAGCTTCTTTGCTTTTACAGATCAAAAAGAGGAAAGATTCAGAAAAATTGCCTGTTGTATGCTCTTGAATATTTAACAATTTCACTGAAACTTTTCCTCTTTCTTATTATTTAATTCTAAAACTAAATAATCAACTATTGATTATAAATTCTGTGTTTTAATCCCTTTTTGATATCGAATCGAAAACGCAAAAGTATAACTATTTATCAAAAAGGGGAAGAACAGAAACATTTGTTTCAGATTTTAGCAAAAGCCTGCTCAAGGTCTTTTTTCAAATCATCAACATCTTCTATTCCAACAGAAAGACGAATCAAATCGGGAGTAACCCCCGTCGAAGCCTGTTCTTCTACGCTAAGTTGTTCATGGGTCGTACTTGCCGGATGAATAATCAACGATTTGGTATCACCGATATTGGCCAGTAGCGCAAATATTTCTGTTGCACCAACAACAATCTTAGCAGCTTCAAAACCACCTTTCAGACCAAAAGTCAGTAATCCGCTTTGTCCCTTGGGTAGATATTTCTGAGCTAAAGCATAATATGGACTACTCTTCAATCCGGGATAGTTAACCCATGCAACTTTCGGATTAACCTCTAACCATTTGGCAAGTTCCAATGCATTGCGACTATGTTTGTCGAGACGAACCGGTAATGTTTCCAATCCCTGAATAATCTGAAATGCACTAAACGGACTCAAGGTGCCCCCTAAATCGCGTAATCCTTCGATTCTTATCTTAGTAATATAGGCTGCTGCACCAAGTGCTTCGGCCAAAACCAATCCATGATAACCCGGAGAAGGTTCAGTAAATTCGGGGAATTTACCGTTAGCCCAGTTAAATTTACCGGCATCAATAATAGCGCCACCGAGCGTTGTTCCCTGTCCGCCGATGTATTTGGTCAGTGAGTAAACCACAATATCTGCACCATAATCAATAGGACGGGTCAGATAAGAGGTAGCAACCGTATTATCCACGATCAATGGCACTCCATGATTATGGGCGATCTTTGCAATAGCCTCAATATCGAGGACACTAAGTTTCGGATTGCCCAGTGTTTCAATAAACACAGCCCGGGTATTATCCTGAAAGGCGTCCTCAAAATTCTTCAACTTATCAGGATCGACAAAGGTTGTTGTTATTCCGAAACGGGGAAGAGTCGAATTCAGCAGATTCCAGGTTCCTCCGTATAGATGTTCAGAAGAAACAATGTGATCCCCTTGTCTCAATAGAATTAACAAGGCCGTTGAAATAGCCGAAGCTCCGGAAGCCAGAGTCACTGCTCCCACACCCCCTTCGAGCGCAGCAAGGCGCTGTTCCAGTACATCATTGGTCGGGTTATTCAACCGACCATAGATATAGCCGGGAATAGCCAGAGAAAAACGACCTGCAGCCTCTGCTGCATCTTTAAATACATACGACGTAGTCTGAAAAATAGGTACTGCCTGTGTTCCTAACGTGTTAGCGGCATTATGTCCTTCATGAAGGGCTACGGTTGAAAATTGATTTTTGGTACTCATTGTGTTTATTTTTTTATAATTAATATCTTAAAAAAAGCCTCTTCTGTTTTTATATTGCAGAAGAGGCTTTTAAACTTCTTGTTTTTTTTATTTAATTTTTCTGCAATATCATCCTATCCCAATGTTTTTTCATACATCGACCAACACATTCGCATATTTTTCATGATTCTGTTCATTACTGTTGATTTTAAAAATGATTATTAAAAAAAAATCCCTCGCCATATAACTGACGAGGGATTCAAATATCTTTACAATGATCTTTGCATAAACTACCCTCGCCAGGATTTTACCGGCATCATCATAGACATATGCATAGACATTCGTTTCATTTCTTTCATTTTTATTGATAGCAAATATAGCGGCTATGTTTTATTCTGCAATTTTTTTAGCTCTTTTTTTATCATTTTTTTAAACCTACAAATCCAAATTAACACCAACAAGTTAACAAACAACAACTTACCAAACATTAACTAATTATAAATAAAAGAGCAATCAACTTTCAATGTCGCACTTAGTTACTCTTCCTCCTGAGAATTGTCTTATTTCGAAATAAAAATTTCGAACCAATCAGGTCAATATGAAATGAAAAAGAGTAAATTTATAGAACTCTAACTAAAAAAACATAAAGCCATGAATACACACACCCATAACATGAGCACACATACCAATAGCGTACACGCACCCCTTCATAAAAAGAGAAAAGATTTCAGTCCCAAGGGTTTTATTTTGTCCGTTTTTGTTGCTGCAGTTATATTTTTGATTCTTATTATTTGGCTCATAAGTTACTAATAACCCAAACCGAAAAAGAATCTCTGTTTTCTGAAACAAATCATCGTTTTAATTTGTTGGGGAGAGTAATGTTCATAAATCAGGACATAATACCAATACTTATATTTGATCGTTAACTACAAAATTTTAAAAAATCATGCAAGAATTAAAAGGCAGTAAAACAGAACAAAACCTCTTAAAAGCATTTGCCGGTGAGTCCCAGGCAAGAAATCGTTACGAATTCTTTTCAAAAGTTGCAAAAGCTGAAGGCTATGAACAAATTGCTGCAATTTTCTTAAAAACAGCAACACAGGAAAAAGCTCACGCTAAAAGGTTTTTTAAATTTCTGGAAGGAAATCCAACCGAAATCACCGCAACCTATCCTGCCGGGAGAATCGGAACAACCGTAGAAAACCTCAAAGCTGCAGCTGAGGGAGAAAATGAAGAATGGACTTCACTTTATCCTGAATTCGCACGCGTGGCCGAAGAGGAAGGTTTCAAACAGGTAGCGGTTGCCTTTAAAGCAATTGCTCAGGTTGAAGAGCAACATGAAAAACGCTACCGCAAACTGCTTAAAAACGTCGAAGAAAACAAAGTCTTTGAAAAAGACGAAGTCGTGGTTTGGGTCTGCCGGGAATGCGGATATGTCTATGTTGGGAAAAAAGCCCCAAAAAACTGTCCGGCCTGCCTTCATGCTCAGTCCTATTTCGAACTTCAGTCCGAAAATTATTAATCCCTTTTTCCCGAAAAAGCCGTTGTTGTTTTATAAACAGCAACGGCTTTTTTTATAATTCAATCCGCCTCTTCCGGACTAAAGGTTTTGGCAGATTCATTACCTTTGTCCAAAAATACAGAACGTGATCAACCTTCCAACCGACTTCGTCCAGAGAATGCAACAACAGCTGGGGGAATCCTACGATTCTTTTGTTCAATCGCTTGAGACTCCTTCTCCGGTAAGTATCCGGATCAATCCGTTTAAATTGAAAAGTCAGCCTGATTTAAGGCAGGTTCCGTGGTGTCAGACCGGTTTTTTCCTTCCTTCACGTCCGTCGTTCACGTTAGACCCACTGCTCCATGCCGGAATGTACTACGTACAGGAACCGTCCTCCATGTTCATCGAACAAATTTACCGTCAACAGTTATCGGAACGGAAAGGATTAAAAGTCCTCGATTTATGTGCAGCTCCCGGAGGGAAAACAACCCTTCTGCTCAGTCTGATGGACCCAACGGGACTACTGGTCAGCAACGAAGTCATCCGGCAAAGAAGTCAGGTTCTGGCTGAAAATATTGCCAAATGGGGTTGTCCGAACAGTGTAGTCACCTGCAACGACCCTTCGGCTTTTCAAAACCTGAAAGGCTTCTTCGACGTGATTCTGATTGATGCTCCCTGTTCCGGCGAAGGTCTTTTCAGAAAAGACAACGAAGCCGTCAATGAATGGACGGTTGACAACACGCGACTCTGTACACAGCGGCAACAACGCATTGTAGCCAATGTGTGGGATGCTCTCGCCGAAGACGGAATTCTCATTTACAGCACCTGTACCTACAATCCCGGAGAAAACGAACAGAATCTTTCGTGGATCAGCCAGAATTTTGACGTTGAGTTCCTTTCCGTTCCGCTCAAAGAAGAATGGGGGATCCAGACGATTAATCAGGGATCGGTTATCGGCTACCAATTTATGCCCCATCGTTCCTGCGGCGAAGGCTTTTTCATTTCAGCTATGCGAAAAACAGCTTCCGTTGCTTCGGGTAAAAAAGTCAAAGACAAAAAGGGCCTCTTCCTTGCTGCGGAACAAAAATTCAGAGCTCCCATCGAATCCTGGATCAAAACCGGACCGGACAAGTTACTGATTCGAAAAGACGAAACGCTATCCGTGTTCCCTTCCAATTGGCTGCCGGAACTCAATTGGCTTACTAAATTCCTCTATCCGGTACGGGCAGGAATCCCCGTTGCCGAAATAAAAGCAAAAAACAGTGTTCCATTCCATGATCTGGTACTATCGTCTGTTTTCAATCAGGAAGCATTTCCGGTAGTTGACCTTTCTTATGAGGATGCACTCCATTTTATACGTAAAGACGAAATCCGGCTCCCCTCTGTTCCGGAAGGCTACGGACTGATGACCTATCAAAATATTCCCATCGGACTCATTAAGAAAATAGGAAACCGTTACAACAACCTCTACCCCAAAGAATGGCGCATCAGGATGCAGATTCCACCTATAAATAATGAAAACGAATCTCATTTTCTTCTTTAATTAAAGTAAAACCGTTAGTCCTGTTTTTCCTTACATTTAAGTAGTATTTTCAATGCCGGAGTATTAATCCATTACGGACTGAAGAAAGACAGTCCGCTCATCCATTCTGTAAACAAAAAAAAGAAATTTCAGAAAAGCATTTTATATTGATCAAAATAGTTTCCAAGACAAAAAAATTTCTTTTTTTTGCGAAGGAAAACAGCGATATTAAATATTCATTAATTAAAAGGAAAAATGGGCAGAGTTTTAATCATTGGGGCCGGGGGTGTTAGTACCGTCGTTGCACACAAAATGGCTCAGAATGCAGATGTATTCACCCACATTATGCTGGCCAGCCGTACCAAATCAAAATGCGATGCCATTGCCAAAGCAATTGGTGGAAATCGTATTCAAACCGCACAGGTCGATGCCGAAAATATTCCCCAACTGGTTGAGCTGATCCGCTCTTTCAGACCCGATCTTGTTGTAAACGTTGCACTCCCCTATCAGGACCTAACCATCATGGATGCCTGTCTGGAAACCGAAGTCAGTTATCTTGATACGGCTAATTACGAACCTAAAGAAGAGGCAAAATACGAATATAGATGGCAGTGGGCCTATCAGAACCGTTTTAAGGAAGCCGGACTGACAGCCATCCTGGGTTGCGGCTTTGACCCGGGAGTAACCAGTATTTACACCGCATACGCCGCAAAACATCATTTCGATGAAATTCAATATCTTGATATTGTTGATTGTAATGCCGGAGATCACCATCATGCCTTCGCGACAAATTTCAATCCGGAAATTAACATTCGGGAAGTCACACAACGGGGCAAATACTGGGAAAACGGTCAGTGGATAGAAACTGCTCCGCACGAATTTCACCAGCCGCTTAATTACCCCGAAATAGGACCCAAGGAATCTTACCTGATTTATCACGAAGAGCTCGAGTCATTGGTAAAAAACATCCCGACGATCAAAAGAGCACGCTTCTGGATGACTTTCAGTGAGGAATACCTAACCCACCTACGCGTCATTCAAGACATTGGAATGGCCGGCATCGAACCAATTCTGTATGAAGGAAAAGAAATTGTTCCGATTCAGTTTCTGAAAGCGGTACTTCCCAACCCGAAAGACCTGGGATCGAACTATACGGGATGGACTTCAATCGGATGCCGCATAAAAGGGATAAAAGACGGAAAAGAAAAAACCTATTACGTTTATAATAATTGCAGTCACGAAGCCGCTTATAAGGAAACCGGCACTCAGGGTGTTAGTTACACCACCGGAGTCCCGGCCATGATCGGTGCAATGATGTATCTGAAAGGGCTGTGGAAAAAACCAGGAGTTTATAATGTCGAAGAGTTTGATCCGGATCCGTTCATGGAACAACTCAACATCCAGGGCTTACCATGGAACGAGAAAATCAACACGGATATTGAGGTTTAAGGACACTTTCTGAAAACCAACTATTTTAAGATAAAAAGGACAGGTTACCCATGTTTAAGGTAGTCTGTCCTTTTTGGTTTCACCCGGTAATTCCAAAACTGTATACTTATTCCAGTTTAGACATTCAAAAGTGTAACCCTATTTTAGTAAAGGTCAATCGATGGATCATAAAGGTGGTTTATAGGTGGTATAAAGGTGGTTCAAAGGTGCTGAGCACCCAAAAACCATTAACGAACCAAGCCTACAAGGTGATTTTGAAACGATGATGAGAAGGCAAATAACCTCAAAAAAGCCGAAGAGGAAAGGAATAGCTGATACAAGAAGAGAAAAGAGGTTTTAAGTATCAAATTTAAATGGTTTCGCTAATTTTGTAGACACTCAAACCAAAAATAATCAATTATGAAGACAAATGGGTTAATCTTTGTAATTGTTCTGTGCTGCATCTTGCTTTGGGGGCCAAATGCTTCGGCTCAATTGTCCAAACCGAAATCAGAGAAAGAACAATATTTCGAAAAGAAAGTAACCTTTCCAAAAGGAACATCGACAGAACAAAAAGCACGTTTAAGTGCACGGGTCATTCCTTCGCCGGAACAAATGGCATGGCAGAAGCTGGAAATGACAGCTTTTCTGCATTTTACCGTTAATACTTTTACCGACAAAGAATGGGGTAACGGAAAAGAAGAAACCAGCGTTTTTAATCCCACTCAACTTAATGCCCAACAATGGGTAAAGACCATGAAAGCGGCAGGGGCCAGACTGGTTATTCTTACCTGCAAGCACCACGACGGATTCTGTCTGTGGCCCACCAAAACCACGAAACACTCAGTTGCTTACAGTCCGTGGAAAAAAGGGAAAGGCGATGTTGTCCGCGAAGTCCGCAACGCCTGTAGTAAATACGGAGTCAAATTCGGGGTTTACCTGTCACCGTGGGACCGCAACTCCCCCTTTTATGGTGATTCTCCGGCCTACAACAAATATTTCATGGCTCAACTTACCGAATTACTGACGAATTACGGCAAAGTTGATGAGGTATGGTTTGACGGAGCCTGCGGAGAAGGTCCGAACGGAAAGAAACAGGAATACGACTGGGAAGCCTATTACAAGCTGATTCATCGCCTTCAGCCACATGCGGTGATTGCGGTTACCGGGGAAGATGTCCGGTGGGTTGGAACCGAATCGGGATATGGACGCGAAAGCGAATGGGACGTAACGCCCCTTGCTCCAGGCGGGACCAAAGCGATGAAAGAGATCAACACCAAACTGGGAATCAACGACATGACCGACGATCTTGGCAGTCGGCCGAAGCTTGCAAAAGC
This sequence comes from Prolixibacteraceae bacterium, assembly GCA_963692465.1. Taxonomy (GTDB): domain Bacteria; phylum Bacteroidota; class Bacteroidia; order Bacteroidales; family Prolixibacteraceae; genus JAUZOB01. The sequence goes on along the minus strand of OY829943.1, from coordinate 2,963,818 downwards.
AGATTATGCGTTCTGGTATCCGGCAGAAGTAGACGTCTCCATTCGTCCGGGGTGGTTCTATCATGCCGCAGAGGATAACCAGGTTAAGTCATTGAATAAGTTGGTTGACATTTATTTCAGTTCGGTGGGAAGAAATGCAGTCCTGCTGTTAAATGTTCCGCCCGACCGTAGAGGACTGATTAACCAAAATGACGTTAAGCGACTTAAAGAATTCAGAGCCTACCTCAACAAGACTTTTAGTCATGATCTGCTGCTGCATGCCGAGACCCCGACACGAGGAGCTTCCGCCGCTGTTGATGGAAATTATTCAACGGCATGGGATTTACCGGCTGTAAGTGGGTCTGCTATCTTTAATTTAAGAAAAACAGTTCATTTTAACACCCTGATGCTTCAGGAAGATATTACCCGTGGACAACGGGTCGAAAGCTTCAAAGTAGAAATATTCAGCAATAAGAAATGGCATGAAATTGCCCGGTCGACAACCATAGGATACAAAAAACTACTTCGTTTCCCCGGAGTTTCCTCTTCGAATATCCGGTTGTCAATTACCGGAGCCCGTGACGTTCCGCATATTGCGACGTTTGCGCTCTACAATGCACCGGAACTGATTTCAGATCCAGTCATTAACCGCAACAAAAAGGGTGAGGTCTCAATTCAGTGTGAATCACCCTATGCCGTTCTGAAATATACGGCTGACGGAAGTGAGCCGACCAAAGACTCTCCCACTTATACACAGCCTATCCCGATGCCACAGGGAGGCCTGATAAAAGCCAAAGCTTTTGTCGACAATTTCAAACAGAGCAGTGCGACTTTTTCCGAAGAATTCTTTATCTGCCCCGCAAAATGGGAAGTTTTAAGCACCGATTCGGAAAATCAGGGAACCGAGGCATCCAAGGCTATTGACGGAGATAATAATACGCTTTGGCACACCTCGTGGGCCGATCCTTCACCGGTACAGCCCCATCAGATTATTGTTTCACTGGGAGAAGAGTTAACCCTTGCAGGAATGACCTATACTCCCAGGAATGACGGAAATACGGCAGGAATCGTTTCCCGCTATGAATTCTGGATTAGTCAGGATGGAAAGGATTGGGAAAAAACCGATGCTCCGGGTGAATTTAGTAACATTAAAAATAATCCGGTCAAACAAATTATCCGATTCAAACAAACGTACAAAGCGCGTTATTTCAAATTCGTCTCACTTGAAGAAGTCGATGGAAAAGCATGGACCTCGGCTGCTGAGATTGGAGTTATATCCCAATAAAGATTTGTTCTTTCACACAAAAGGCTGTCAGGATATATTCCTGACAGCCTTTTTATTCAAATAATTATCCTTCAAACAAGAGATTTTCTTTTAAAATCCAGGGGATTCGATGTTTCGATCTTTATTCGGTCTTGCCAAGGATCTTTTGATAAACAAAAACATCCATAATCCGATCAAACTTAATTCCCACTTCCCGTAAATGAGCGCAACGCTGATAGCCCGATTTTTCAAAAAGCCGTACACTATAATCATTCTCCCCGGTAATCGTCGCCAATAAGGAATGGAAATTGTTTTCTAAAGCAAATTTTTCAATGAAATCAAGGGCCGTTTTCCCTAGTCCCCGATGAGTAGCTTCCGGTTCAAAATAGACCGATATTTCCGCAGAAGAATCATAAGCTTCACGGGGTTTATAGCGCGACAGCATGACGTACCCGATTATTTTCCCCTTTTGAAAAATGGTAAAAGCACAAAAACGCGAATCACCAGACAATAACACCTTACGCATTTCATCTGTACTCATTTTACGAATATGAAATGTAGCCGTCGAGTGCGCAATATAATAGTTATAAATGAGGGTCAGTTCTTCGATATGACTCTCAGATACAGGAACAAAAGATATTTCATCCATATCAATAGTAATTACAGCCAATATTTGAATCTAAGATATGAGGATCTTTTCAGAAGAATAAATAAAATATAAGAAAAATGCGTGGAAAAGCAAATTGTCAATATTTTTATCCCAAAATAGAGGATTTCATTATTTATTTTCTCTTTAAAGTAAAGATATTACTTTTGGTCTGTCAAAAAGTGTTAAATTAGACTTATATCTACTTTTTAGATTGTATTTATTTTAAACAGGCTCAAAGAATTAACTACTATTACAACCTTCCATGGAAAAGAAAGAAGAGTTTCCCGCATCATCCGAAAAAGAAGAATCCAATTTTTCCTATGACAATTTCCTTTGCGACATCTTAATCAATTCAAGAATGTGGTTTGTAATCACAGATAAGGCAAACCAACCTGTTTACGTTTCGCAGGAATGTATTGATGACTGTGGCTATTCGAGCGAAGAATTTCTATCGGATAAGAATCTGTTTCTGGATCTGTTTTTAAATACGAAAGAAGAATTCTCTCGAATGCCAATCGATAAGGCGACCGAATACACAATCCGGAAAAAGAATAACAAAGAAGAACGCTTGCTTATTACCAAAAAGGAATCTGAATATCATGGGGAACCTTTTTATTTCTATTGTACGACTGAAAAAAAATTCAATCTTCCCTCCGCTTCCACGAATACCCCATCCAATAAAATTAATTTTTTAAAAGAAGAACAATTCAATTGGCTCATGGAGTTCGTACCCGACATTATGACCTTACTCGATGAAAAAGGACAAATTATTTATAGTTCTCCTTCGTTTAACCGGTTACATGGTTACACCGCAAATGATTTTATAGGAAATACACCGGAATACTATGTCCACCCAGGCGACCTGTCTCTGTTCAACAAAAACGTTAGGTTAGTTATGGAGAACCCGGGAACCATCATAACCGAAAGATACCGCTATCGGGATAAGAGCAACCAATATCTCTGGATGGAAACAACTGCAGTGAGATATAAATCAACAACCATTGCCGTTTCAAGAGACATTTCCAAAAGAATCGACCTGGAAGACAAGCTAAAAAGATCGAATAAAAAACTCAAAATACTTAATGACAACAAGAACAGACTTTTTTCAGTCATTGCTCATGACTTAAAAACTCCTTTTAATTCACTCATCAACCTATCAGAACTAATCATCGATAACAGCACCCCTATTAGTTCAGAGGAACGGGGTATCATCGAAAAGAATATTTACGACACTTCCTGCAAGACCTACCACTTGCTCGAAAATTTACTTCAGTGGTTCCGGATGCAATCCAACGATATTCATTTTAATCCGGAGAATATTGATATCACCAAGATTGTTAAAAGTTGCTTCTCCTTTTTCAAAATACAGTCCTCCTACAAAGAGTTATCGTTCGTTTTAGATTCAGCTCCCTCCATTGAGGTTTTTGCCGACTGGAACATGATTGACACCATTATCCGTAATCTGATCTCAAATGCAATGAAATTCTCCCACAAAGGAGGAAAGATTACCGTTCATATAGCAAAAGAAGATAAGGAAGTGAAAGTAAGTGTCGGGGATAAAGGAATCGGAATAAGTCCGGAAGTCAATGCCAGTCTTTTTAAAACAGCAACAGGAATACCGGGGGAAGGAACAATGCAGGAAAAAGGTTCGGGCATCGGACTCCTTTTATGTAAAGAATTTGTCAACCAAAATCACGGGCGCATTTGGGTTGAGAGTAAACTGGAAAAAGGAAGCACTTTCTATTTCACACTTCCTGCTGCAAAATAAAAGATTCCCTTCGCAGGAACAGAATAAAGACTCCATCATTTTTTGTAACTTTACCTTAAAAAATAAGTTACATGTCATTTCTGTCCGAAAAAATAATTGGAGAAGGCTTAACGTTCGATGATGTTTTGCTTATCCCCTCCTATTCTGAAGTACTTCCACGGGAAGTTTCTATAAAAACGCATTTTACGCGATCAATTACATTGAATACGCCCATCATCTCCGCAGCAATGGATACGGTAACAGAATACCAACTGGCTATTGCTATCGCCCGCGAAGGAGGTATCGGAGTCATTCACAAGAACCTGTCAATCGAAGAACAGGCCCGCCAAGTCATCGCAGTAAAACGCGCAGAAAGTGGTATGATTTACAATCCGGTCACCATCTCCCAAAACAAAACAGTTGGAGATGCGATCAACCTGATGCAAACTTATAAAATAGGTGGAATACCGGTTTTAAATGATCAGCGAGTTCTCATTGGAATTGTCACAAACCGGGATTTGAGATTTCAAAAAGAGATGTCCAGGCCAATCACCGAAGTTATGACCAAGGATAACTTAATTACCACCGAATTATCAACCACCCAGGCAAAAGCAGAAGAGATTCTTCAACAATACAAAATTGAGAAATTGCCCGTTGTCGATAAAAATCACAAACTGATTGGTCTGATCACCTACAAGGACATTACCAAAACAAAAGACAAACCATTAGCCTGCAAAGATGACAAAGGCAGGTTACGTGTAGCAGCCGCTGTTGGAGTTTCATCAGATACCATCGATCGGATTGATGAACTGGTAAAAGCTCAGGTTGATGCCATCGTCATCGATACGGCACACGGGCATTCCAAAGGAGTATTGGAAATGCTTCGCCGGGCCAAAGCAAAATATCCGGAGAAAGAATTTGTTGCCGGAAACATTGCAACCTCTGAAGCTGCTACCGATCTTGTTTTGGCAGGAGCCGACGGGATCAAAGTCGGTATCGGTCCCGGATCTATCTGTACAACCCGCATTATTACAGGAGTCGGCATTCCTCAGCTGAGTGCAATATACAATGTATCGAAGGCGATGAAAGATTCTGGTGTTCCGCTTATTGCCGACGGAGGGATTCGGTATTCTGGTGACATTGTTAAAGCTCTTGCAGCCGGAGCGGATGCGGTTATGTTGGGGTCTCTTTTTGCAGGAGTAGAAGAATCCCCGGGAGAAACAATTGTTTTTCATGGACGAAAATTCAAAACTTATCGGGGAATGGGTTCTGTCGAAGCAATGCAAGTCGGATCAAAAGATCGTTACTTTCAGGATACGGAAACAGACATAAAGAAATTAGTTCCGGAAGGGATCGTGGCACGGGTTCCTTACGGAGGGACTCTATATGACGTTTATTATCAGCTTCTGGGAGGATTGAGGGCCGGAATGGGATATTGTGGCGCTACCAACATCGAAGCACTAAAACATGCTCATTTTGTAAGGATTACCAACTCCGGAATTCTCGAAAGCCATCCGCATGATGTTACGATTACGGCAGAAGCCTCCAATTACAGTCGGGAAAGTCAGGACATTTAACGATTGGGAATAATATTAATATTTAACATTGCTTTTTTAACTTTTTTTAATTTCTATTTCCCTAAAAAAATATCATTATTGTTCTAAAATCGGGAAGCGGAATTTAAAAGCCAGGAGTTATTGGTATTTAATTGGACAAATCCGAATCAAAAACAAAAAATATCCTTTATTTTGAAACAGAAATAGTATGAACTGCTTCTGCAGAATATTATTTAATCAATATATTGCATCGGTTCAAATCAAAAGGTTAATTTTGAGCGGAACAAAAGCTTCTATATAAAGTTCAACAATTACAATTGATAAATAAAAATTTATGGTATCAAGGAAATTTTTCGGTATTCTGTTCATTGCTCTGATATTCATTTCTTTTCAAAAGAAAGCTGAAGCACAGGATAAAGTAGTCGATCAGGTAGCTGCTGTAGTTGGAAGTAACGTCATTCTGAAATCAGATATTGAAGCTTTGTACCAAGATAATACGGCAAGAGGAGTTACTTCTACCGGAGATGCAAGATGTGAGATTCTCGAACGGCTGTTGGTTGACAAGCTTATGCTTGCTGAAGCTCAGCGAGATACAACGATTACGGTAACCGACGATGAAATAAATAAGCAAATGGACCAGCGTATTCAAAATTTCGTTCAATACCTGGGGTCAGAAAAGGAAGTTGAAAAATACTTCAAGAAACCAATTATCCGGATTAAAGCCGATATGCAAGAGATGGTCCGAAACTATATTCTAACGAAGGATATGGAAAAAAAGATCACCGAAAAGCTTACAACAACTCCTTCCGAAGTTAGATATTATTACAGTAAACTGGCGGAAGACAAAAAACCATCGGTCAATACCCAAATGGAATATGCTCAGATTGTGATCAAGCCCAGAATAAGCGACAAAGAGGAAATGAGGGTAAAAAATACGCTTCGGGACCTGAAGAAAAGAGTCGAAAACGGGGAAAGTTTCGCAGCCCTTGCAACACTCTATTCTGAAGACGGATCAGCTAAAAATGGAGGAGAGCTGGGGTATATGCCCCGATCCGGATTAGATCCGGCCTTTGCAAACGCGGCTTTTAATTTGAAGGGAGATAAAGTATCGAATGTTGTCAAAAGTGAGTTCGGATATCATATCATTCAGCTAATTGATCGTAAAGGAGATAGAATCAACTGCCGTCATATTCTCATTAAACCACAAGTAGACAAGAAGGAGATCGATGAGGCAATTGTTCATCTCGACACCTTGGAGACCAAGATAAAAAAGGGAGTTGTGACTTTTGAAGACGCCGCATTACATCTCTCTCAAGATAAAAATTCAAGAAATAACGGAGGACTGGTTTTTTCACAAACACAGGAAGGTCTTAAATCCAAATTCTTTCTCGAAGAGCTAAATCCTGATGACAGTCGTATTTTAAAAGACCTGAAAGAAAAGGAAATTTCCAAACCTTTTGTTTCTGAAGACCAGGGTCAGACTTCTGTAAAAATTGTCAAACTACTCAACCGACTTGACACTCACAAAGCCGATTTAAAAAGCGACTATGACACAATCCGAAAAGGATTCGAAGATAAGAAACGACAGGATATGATTGACGAATGGGTAACGAAACAACAAATTGGAACCTATATTCGAATCGATGATTCATATGCCGGATGTAATTTCAAATACAAATGGAATAAATAGTCGTAAACTTCTTATATTTTTGCTCTTTTAAGATCTAATCCGGCAATGCTGGAATAATCTTATAATCATTGAATATGAATTCTTTGAAACATTCTGATTTACTTAGAAATAGACTATTTCACTTTTTATTATTAGTGGCAGTTTCGCTCCCATTTGGAGCTAGCGCGCAGCATCGCATTCTTGTTAATATCGACCACTCCAATATCTCCATCTATAATAACGCCACAGAAATGTGGCGATTAAAGGGAGATGTCGTTATCCGTCATGATCAACTCATTCTGAAATGTGACAGTGCCTACAACTACACGAAAGAAAACATGGTTGAGGCTTTTGGAAATGTTCACATGATCAAATCAGACACCGTGCATCTTTATTGTGACCATGCGAATTATAATTCGCTAACCCGTATAGCACACGCAAAAGACCATGTCATACTGAAAGATCCGACCATGACGCTTTATACGGACTCATTAATCTACGATTTAAATACCGGAATTGCTTATTATGACTGCTGGGGCCGCATACTCAACAAGGAAAGTGTATTAACCAGTAAAATCGGACAATATTATACCCAGCACGATCTGTTTATTTTCAGCAAGCATGTCATATTAAAAGATAAAAAGTATACTTTAAAATCTGATTCTTTAAAATACAATACTTTAACCGGAAAGGCATTTTTGACAACTGCAACCAATATCTATGGGCCTAACGGGAATCTTTATGCCGAATCGGGCTGGTTTAACACCAAATCGAATATGTGTGAGTTCTCAAAAAATGCCACATTAACCAAAGGAGACCAGGTGTTAAAGGCCGACACAATTATTTATAATAAAGTGACCGGAATAGGAAAAGCCCGTGGAGGAATATCAATTATAAACAAGAAAGAGCACTATACCATTCACGGGAACAAAGGTTACTATGATGACAAAAAACGGAGAGCAATGGTTTCAGATAAGGCCCTGTTCATTCAATACTCCGAAAAGGACACCTTATATCTCCATGCGGATACCCTTTATGCTCAGGAGAACCCACTAACCCAGGAACGGATCGTAAAAGCTTATTACGGGACTCGTTTCTTTCGGTCCGATGTTCAGGGCAAATGTGATTCGCTGATTTATTTTTCAAAGGACTCGCTCATGAAGATGTTCCGTCATGCGGTACTCTGGAGTTCCGGTTCGCAAATCTCTGCTGACCGGATTGAGATGTTATCATCCGGTCCGGAACCTCACTTGTTCAAGATGTTCCAGAATTCATTTATGGTTTCACAGGAAGATACCGTCGGATTCAATCAGATTAAAGGAAGGGATATGGTGGGTTATATAAAAAACCGGGAACTTTACAAGGTTGATGTAAAAGGAAATTCGCAGTCAGCTTATTATGTGCGGGAAGATGATAAAAAGAAAAAGACCAGTAAAACGATCGGACTGAATAAGGCAGAATGCACCGATATTGATATACGGCTAAAAAACAAGAAAATATACAAGGTCAACTTCAAAACAAAGCCCGATTGCAGACTCGTTCCTCTTAATAAATTAGAGATACAGGATAAAGAGCTGGTGGGCTTTCTGTGGCAGGAGGCCATAAGGCCCAAAGATAAAAACGACGTATTAAGAGACGTAAAATAAAAGAAAAAGAGGGTATTCTAATTGCTTTTGAAATGCCCTCTTTTCTATCCGAAGAACTATCACCAGTTAGTATTCATCCTCATTGAAAAAGAAATCGTCTTTACTTGGATAATCCGGCCAGATATCTTCAATGCTTTCATAAATCTCGCCTTCATCTTCTATTTCCTGAAGGTTCTCAATCACCTCTAAGGGTGCTCCCGAACGAATCGCATAATCAATTAGCTCATCTTTGGTAGCAGGCCAAGGAGCATCTTCAAGTTTAGAAGCTAATTCTAATGTCCAATACATAGTAGTATAAAGTTTAATAATTAAACTTAATTTTCAAGAGCAGAGCGAATATAGTAAAAATATCTACATGTGCAACATCTCTTTTATTTTTATCATTTTTTTAAAATCCAGGGGATTTCCTTAACGTTTTGGTCATTACTTATTTGTCGTGACAAGACAAACAGATAATCGGACAAACGATTTAAGAACTTCATAACATTAGGATTCACGTCTGTTTCAGCCGATAAATGTGCAACCAGTCTTTCAGCCCTTCGGCAAACTGTTCGTGCAATGTGGCAAAAGGAAACAGTTGTATTTCCACCGGGGAGCACAAAACATTTCATCGAAGGAAGCTTCTCCTGCATCCGGTCAATCTCTTTCTCCAAAAGAGCAATCTCTTCCTCTCCAGAAGATAGTGTTTCTCTAAAATTGGTTTTGGATACGTCGGTTGCCAGATTGGCTCCAAGAACAAAAAGGTGATTTTGAATAGCAACGAGTGTCTCTGTCTGTTTCTGATTCAATGCCTGACAACGTAAAAGACCGATATAGCTGTTTAACTCATCAATCGTGCCATAGGATTCCAACCGAAGGTCCCACTTCTTAACGCGTGTACCTCCAATCAAACCGGTAGTACCGTCATCTCCGGTTTTTGTATATACTTTCATTCCTTCCATATTGCAAATTTTAAAAAAGTCATCGTTTATGATTTAACAACGGCACATCATACAATGTTCGTAATCAGCACTTTTTAGAAATTGACCACATAATCCTGCTTCTGCAGGCGGGTATCAAAAATCAGTAATCCGATCAGATAAAGGTCTACCGTTACAAAGGGATTATTCTTCGTCCAATCCAGGTCCCGGATAGACGCCCAGGTCTTCTCCATTGCGGCAGAACTATGAATTGCTTTAACCAAAATAACCATTTTATCGATTTTCATAGTACAGAGAGCTGAAATAATCGAAAATATTTCTTCCGGCGATGTGGGGTCATTAATAAAAATAAATGGATTCTGTGCAATTCGAATTCGGGTCGTCAGAATACGGTTCAAATCATTACTATAATCCATTTTCGTGTCATCTGACCTGAGTAACTGACGAATCGACGTCCGGTTTTGAATAGCAGCTCCACTACATATCATCGGACAATAGACCATCGCTTGTTGCATATATAACAAATTCATCCCCCTCGTCCTCCCATGGAACCAGATTACGTCGGGCTGAAAATAGCGAATAATACGAAAAAGCAACTTCCCATATTTAAGCCGAAGCTCATTCCGAAAAAGATATTTGCGAATACTCAAAGGCTCACTTTCACCGGAAGCAGCAACCTCTTCGGAAGACTTAAGTTCACCATAGGTTTCCTCAAATAACTCATATTCAGGATAAAATTGTTTATTTCTGAATATCTTAGTTATAAGACAGAACATAAAAGGGGAATGAATTCCAAACCCTTTCCGGTGTCTTGCCGAAATACGGTATTTCAAATAGCGGACTCTACTTAATCTTCTCATGCCAAACCGGAGCTAATTCAATATTGCTGCAAAAGTATATCTTTTCTTTTTGCATTCACTCACATCTTTGCCCCGGAAAATAAAAAATGAATTTTTGTTTTCCACCAGACCTCCGCATAGTAGCAGAAAAATTCCGTTTATTGGTCAGGTTTCATTATTTTTACCCAATAAACCAGAGATCAAATTACTGACAGAACGATATCTTCATGAGTACTTTATTGGATCAGGATATTAAATATTTACCCGGAGTCGGACCCAAAAGAGCCCTGCTACTCAATAAAGAACTAAGCATTCATAATTGCGGAGATTTTCTTTATTATTTCCCTTATAAATATATCGACCGGACCCGAATCTATACGATTAAGGAAATTTCTTCCTCTATTCCTTACATTCAGCTTCAAGGAAAAATCATATCGATGGAAGAGGTCGGTGAGGGTCGCAAGAAACGGCTGGTTGCCCGATTTGCAGATCAAACAGGGACCGTCGAACTAATCTGGTTTCAGGGGGTTAACTGGACCAAGCAAAACATACATCTCAATAAGGAATATCTTCTTTTCGGTAGACCATCCAGTTTTAATGGGAAAATCAGTATTGCCCATCCCGATCTGGAAGATCCGGCTAAGGCACTTTTAACAGAGACCGGATATTTACAAGCCCTTTACAATACAACCGAAAAGATGAAGAGCAATTTTATGAATTCCAAAGCAATTCATAAAATTCAGATTCTCATGCTCTCCCAGCTTAAAGGAAAGATAAAGGAGACCCTTCCACCCTATTTAATCAGCAAACTCAAATTAATTTCACTGGAAGAAGCATTGTTCAATATCCATATTCCCACGAATCCCGAACTTCTGCATAAGGCTCAGTTCCGGCTTAAATTCGAAGAATTATTCTACATCCAGTTGAAGATTCTTTCACTAAAGGTTGAGAGAAGTCAGAAGTTCAAAGGTCATCTATTCCAAAAAATCGGATATTATTTCAATACTTTCTACAAAAACAATTTACCGTTTGAATTGACCGGAGCTCAAAAAAGGGTCATCAAAGAAATCAGACATGATGTCGGTTCCGGTCGACAGATGAATCGCCTCCTCCAGGGAGATGTCGGTAGTGGAAAAACCATGGTCGCACTAATGTCGGCCCTAATGGCTACTGATAATAACTATCAGGCATGCCTGATGGCTCCGACTGAAATTCTGGCTAATCAGCATTTTGAATCTATAAGTCAAATGCTGACCGGCATTCCGCTCAAAGTGGGACTTTTGACTGGTTCAACACGTAAATCGGAACGAAAGATTATCCATGAAGATCTGCTTTCGGGTAGCCTGCAATTATTAATCGGGACCCATGCCCTTATTGAAGACACCGTGAATTTCAGAAATCTGGGACTTGTGATTATTGATGAGCAACACCGATTCGGAGTTCAGCAAAGAGCTCGTTTATGGACCAAAAGCAGCACTCCTCCGCACATGTTAGTGATGACTGCAACTCCAATTCCAAGAACTCTTGCCATGACCATATACGGGGATCTCGACGTGTCGGTCATTGACGAATTGCCTCCCGGACGAAAACCCATTTATACACAGCATTTTTTCTATAATAAACAGGCAGCCGTTTTTAATTTCATCCGAAAACAAATCGACGGAGGACGTCAGATTTATATTGTCTTCCCGCTGATCAAAGAATCGGAAAAGATGGATTATAAGAATCTGGAAGAAGGGTATCAGGTAATCTCGAAAGCGTTCCCTCAACCTAAATATCAAGTCAGCATGGTTCATGGGAAGATGAAGGCTGCAGAAAAAGATTCAGAGATGCAACGTTTTGTGAAAGGCATAACCCAAATAATGGTTGCTACAACGGTTATTGAAGTGGGTGTTAACGTACCCAATGCATCAGTCATGATTATCGAAAACGCTGAAAGATTCGGTCTGTCTCAGCTTCATCAGCTACGGGGAAGAGTGGGACGCGGTTCAGATCAATCCTATTGCATTCTCATGTCTAACTATAAACTCAGTGCCGAATCCAAAAAAAGATTAAATATCATGGTTGAGTCGAATGATGGGTTCGAAATTGCAGAAGCAGACTTACGCCTACGTGGTCCGGGAGATATGGAAGGAACTCAACAAAGCGGACTTCCCTTTGACCTGAAAATTGCGAATCTGGGACGTGACAGTCAGATATTGCAATATGCAAGGGATATAGCGAGCAAGATTCTGGATTTGGACGAATCATTAAATCACCCTTCCAACCGGATTCTAACGGAACAATTGAAAAAGCTGAATAAGACCCCCTTCAACTGGAGTGCTATTAGTTAAAGATTCGTATCACTCCGTTTATCTGGATAAGAAACAACTGCAAATTTGAAGATGGTTTGTTCTTTTGCGCTATAATAACCAAATTTTCATTATATCTGTATTTTCCTCTATGTTCATGTTAAATTTGTTTCGGATGAGAAAGTTACAAAGTCAGATTCAGACAGAAATCGATGCTTCCTTCCTTTATAAAAAGCTTTCAGAGATACAAAAAGAACAATCCATAAAGACGATTCTTCTAAAGATGTCGGAGATTGAGCAAAGACATGCCAAGGCTTTTTTAGATAGAATCAGGACCGAGACACCGGATTATCAAATGCCTTCTCCAAGCAAAAGAGCAAGAATTCAATTTAAACTGGGAAAGGTTTTCGGATATGACTCAATCATTTCAAGTTTAGCCAACATCGAAAGAGGAGGTGCTCTGTCGACCATGAAAAATGAAGCGGCCAGAGGTGAAAGTCCGACTGGATTTGAACACACTCATCTTAAAATCATTGAAGCTGTTTCCCAAAATGAAAAAAGTACTATTAACGGGGGAATGCTCTCTATAATAGAAGGAAGACACAAAACAATCGGAGGAAATGCCTTAAGAGCTGCCGTACTCGGTGCGAATGACGGACTATTATCCAACATGAGTCTGATTATGGGTATTGCAGGGGCAACTGTTAACAGTTCAGCTATTTTGGTAACAGGAATGGCCGGGTTGCTGGCCGGAGCGTTCTCTATGGCAATCGGGGAATGGATCTCGGTGCAAAGTTCGCGTGAACTACTGCAAAAACAAATCGATTTGGAAGCAGAAGAATTAGAAACAGCTCCCGATGAAGAAGAAAAAGAGTTAGCTTTACTCTACGAAGCTCAAGGAATAAATGCGTTGAATGCAGCAACGATGGCCCAAAAAGTGATGGAAAACAAAGAAAATGCACTTGATGTTCTTATACAGGAAGAATTAGGTATAAACAAGAATGAATTAAACGGTTCGGCCTGGCAGGCAGCCTTTACTTCTTTTTTCCTTTTTGCTATTGGAGCAATTATCCCGGTATTTCCGTTTTTCTTTGTACACGGTCATTTTGCTGTTGAACTAAGTCTTGGATGTAGCATCATCGGACTATTCTTTATCGGATCAGTCATTACACTCTTTACCGGAAAGAATTTATTCCTATCAGGTCTCAGACAAATGGTGTTAGGACTTTTAGCTGCAGGGGCAACATTCGGAATCGGGCGGCTAATCGGGGCTTCAATGATCGGCTAACTATTTTTGAAAGAATATTCATCAATCATTAAATCAAGAAAATAATGACAGACGGAACAAAAAGAAGTAATATAAAACCAGGGACTAAAGTATCCATCGTTTTAAAACAGGATCAAAGAACCGGGCGAAGAACAGAAGGAATCGTGCAGGATATTCTCACAAATTCAGCGAACCACCCAAGGGGTATAAAGGTAAGGCTCACAACCGGAGAAATAGGCCGAGTTCAGGAACTTATCCCCGAAGAGGAATAGAATAAAGACGGCACTTCATAAAATCTAAAATTCAGTCTCTTTTTACTAATTGCAAAACATTGTTATCTGTTTTACCGGATCAACATCCATTTATTGAGCAACCAACAACAACCAATATGATATTCATTATAATTCTTAGTTACAAAAAGACGTTGAATGAGGTGGAAAGACACCTCAACGATCATCGTCAATTTCTTGATAAGTATTATGCTTCAGGAAATTTTTTCTGTTCCGGACCACAAAATCCCAGAACCGGAGGAATTATTCTATGTAAAGCGAAGAATCGTGAAGAAATAGATCCGATCATTCAGGAAGATCCGTTTTTCATAAATGACATCGCCTCTTACGAAGTTATTGAATTCAATCCGATAAAATGCTCGGATGACTTCAAAAAAGTAATCGAAAAATAATAACACGGCGACGATCAACATTAATATATAAGGCATAAAAAAAGGCTGGTTTGCGCCAGCCTTTTTTATATATCCCGATGAAATTAAATATTGTATAATCCTTGTAACAAACGTTCTTGTTTTTGTTCGTCGGTAAGAGCTTCGTATTTACGTTTTTCTTCTTCGTATATTTTACGTTTAGCTTCTTTCTCTGCTTCAATCACAGCATTTTCTGCATCAATTTTTGCTTTATATTCCCGATCAAGACGATCTTTCAGGAATTTAGATGCAACAAGTGGGAAAAGTTCCAGAAGAAGTTCTTCCTTTTCATTCTTTGCAAGCTTAACATTCTCTCCGTATTCGGGGAAAGAAGGATTTGGTTGCTTTTCGTAATTACCCGTGTTATAATCGATCGACTCTCTTGTTCCGGCAATTTTAAAACGAAATTCCGGATCAATTGGAATTGGAGTTGTACCATAAGAGCCTTTAACCAGATTAACAAACTGTATTGATTTATTGGTGTAGAAAGGAAGTCCCTTTGTTTCATCAATAACACAGTTTACAGCCTGGGCACCGACAATCTGACTGGAAGGAGTAACCAACGGAGGGCACCCTGCAGCAAGACGAACACTTGGGATTACTCTCAGTACCCTTGGTAGAAGTTGCTCAACTTTTAATTGTTTTAACTGAGCAAGCATATTGGTATACATTCCTCCCGGAACCTCTGCAAATTTGACATTCTCATTTGGTTTCGGGAAATTAAAGTACCGCTCGATCTCATAACATGCATTCAGAAGTCCGTCTTCATTGTCTTCCTTAGCATAGCGAATCGCGTCATCAAACAACTTGTCAATATGATCAGGGAGTTTGTCTTTAAGAAGGTCAAAATCAATTGGATAGTTATTTTTGTAATTATCGATACTTGCCATCTCCAGACGGATCTTCTTTAACTCCTTATTGATCTTAACAACCGGTTCGAGATTCACTTTGGTATCGACTCCCAGTTTGTTACAGAAGATCTGAATCAACTCAAAAGAAGGGGCAGCGGGTCCCTCAGCAAAGTTCATTAAAGAAGTATCAAGAATATCAACTCCATTAATAATTGCCATTAAAGCGGATCCCAATCCATAACCAGGAGTACAATGAGAGTGAAAATCGACAGGGATTTTAAGACTCTGTTTCATGGCACGAATGATCTTTCCTGCTTTAGAAGGTTGAACCAGTCCGGCCATGTCTTTAAGCGTGACCATATCGGCACCATTCTCTTCGAACCGTTTGGCCATATTAACAAAATAGTCGATTGAGAAGATGTTTTTTGGAAGCCTCTTCCCTTTCAGTAAAGCCTGGAAACGTTCTTTCCTGGTGAATTTCGGGTCAACGGTATAGCAAACAGCACAATCAGCCATTCCGCCGTGTGCTTTGACATATTTAACGGTACTACGCATATTGTTGGTATCGTTCAGCGCGTCAAAAATACGCATGATCGAAATTCCGGATTCAACAGCATTACGGTTAAATCCTTCAATAACTTCTTCAGGATATGGATTGTATCCGAAAAGGTTTCTACCTCTTGACAAAGCGGTAAGATGAGAGACATCCCCGATTACTTTTTTGATCTTCTCCAATCTTTCCCAGGGATCTTCATTCAAATAACGCATAACGGAGTCGGGTACTGCCCCTCCCCATACTTCCATGGCATAAAAGCCTGCCTCTTTATACAGAGGTAAGACTCTGTCCACCTGTTCCTGTGTCATACGGGTTGCAAATAGTGATTGCTGCCCGTCTCTTAAAGTAACATCTCTTATTAAAAGCGTCTTTCCCATAAAGCCTGTAATGATATAGTGAATAACATTGTTTTTATTTTAGACAAATCGGTTAAGTCTTTCTCTTTGTTTTACTTAAAAGGACTCAAAGGAATTTGCTATTTCTATTTTTTTCTTCTTTAACCAAAAGATAATCATCGTCTACAAATTACCAACAAAGATCAATTTTATTTTGTTCTTATCTTTCAGATATTGAATTATCTTACAAAAAAAACACATAATAACCGTCTATCAAAGAAATTTCTCAAATACCTTCATCGAACATTAAAAATAATTTAAAAGCGGATCGCAACATCGCTGTTCAATTCCGTTAAAATAACTCAAAGATCTGTTTATTTAAAAATAATTTCATCGATAACTTCAGCTCCAACTTGCTTATTTAAAGCCTGACAAATTTGATCGCGCATCATAAAAAGCTGCTGCCGGATAACTGATGAACGCAAAAAAACATATAGGACTCTGTTTTGAATATAAATTCTGGAAGTTGAAGAAGCAATCGTTTTGCCCATCACCATTTCCCAGGAACTGACCAAATCAATTTCCTTCAAGTGATTATCGATATGATTATCTTTCAAGTATTCCTGAATTACATCGCCTAGCCGGAGTGTTTTACTTTTTCGCATCAGTTAATTTTCAGTCAATTTTTTCATTTTCACGAACTTCAACAACAGCTCCCTGCTCAATAAGAAAGATTTTATAATCAGTTCCAAGGCTCATTATAATATGATCAAGATGTTCCCGGTTCGTGTCGGTAATAAAAATCTGTCCGAAGTGATCATCTGAAACTAATTTTACAATTTGCTCGACTCTGGAAGAATCAAGTTTATCAAAAATGTCATCCAGTAACAGAATAGGTTTCATCCCGCTAATATTCCGGATAAAATCAAACTGAGCAAGTTTAAGAGCAGTGAGATAAGTCTTCTTTTGTCCCTGAGAACCAATTTTCTTCATGGGATAATCTTCCAGTTTAAAGATCAGATCGTCTTTATGGATTCCCACCGTAGTATGCTGAGCCATCCGATCGCGTGGCTGAGCCTCACGCAGTTGAGCAGCAAAATCCTGTTCGCTAAGTGTTGATTCATAGACAAGTTGAACCGATTCTTTACCCTGTGATACCTGATTATAAAACCGCTGAAATACCGGTAATAGATTCGTTATAAACTCTTCCCGTTTGTGATGGATTTCATTTGCAAGAAACACCAACTGCTCATCCCAGGCATCAAGCATTCCTTTATCAAATTGCTGGTTTTGAGCAAATTGTTTAAGAAGATTATTCCGTTGAAATAATGCCCGATTATAGCGTAAAAGAGCCTCCAGATAGTTTCGGTCATATTGTGAAATAACACTATCCATAAATTTGCGGCGTTCTTCACTTCCCCCTAGAATAAGACTAATATCGGAGGGTGAAACCATAACCAGAGGAAGTAACCCGATATGATCCGCCAGGCGGGAGTATTCTTTATTGTTTCTTTTAAAATGTTTTGCCTGGCCTTTTTTAAAAGCGCAATGAATCAATTCTTCCTGATCATTACGACGATAATTTCCTTTTACAGCAAAAAATTCCTCGCCATGACGTACATTCTCTATTTCAACCGAATTAAAAAAGCTCTTACAAAAAGAGAGATAATAAATTGCGTCAAGCAAGTTAGTCTTCCCCACCCCGTTATTTCCAATGAAACAATTGAGCTTAGAAGAGAATGATAAATCAGCTTCTTCGAAATTCTTAAAGTTCAACAAGGAAAGATTCTGAATATACATCAATATAACAATTAGTTACAAATGAAACATCAACATTCCATTACTTGCAAAGCTAATAAAAATCCATGCTCAAAAAAAAGAGTATTGAACGAAGGCCTCTGATTCCTCATGGAATCTATCAACAATAAAACATTGTGGAAATGATTTATAGATAATTCTTATAGTTATTGTCTCAAAAAGTTTATTTTTGCGTGGAAAATCTGAATAATCTAATTAAGATATGGCAAACGATAAAAATAAGCAGGACGCAGGTCTGGGTGAAATTGAAGGTGCTTTAACCAAATCAGAGCTGTTTATCGAAAACAACCGCAAAGTAATTAGCATTGTAGCAATTTGCATTGTTGCAGCTGCTATCCTTTTCTGGGGAGCCAAGAAGCTCTATTTTCAACCAAGAGAAAAAGAAGCATTGTCTCAGATGTATGTCGCAGAACAATATTTTGAAAAAGATTCTTATGACCTGGCTCTGAACGGAGACGGTAGTTATCCGGGTTTTCTCGATATCATTTCTCAGTATCATTTTACTGATGCAGCCAATCTTGCTCATTACTATGCAGGAATTTCGTATCTCCATTTAGGAAAATTCGAGGATGCATTAGCTCAGTTAAAAAAATTCAAAACCAGTGAAATAAACCTTAGGGTTATTACCACCGGGGCAGAAGGAGATGCCAATCTCGAATTGGGCCAAATGGACAAGGCGACTTCTCTCTATGAAAAGGCAGCATCTTTTGATAACGACTTCACCAGTCCGATTTATCTTTTGAAACTGGGTCTGCTCTATGAAAATCAAAAACAATACGATAAGGCAATTGACAGCTATCAGAAAATTAAAGATAAATACCCTTCAAGTACAGAGGCAAGAGATATTGATAAATATATTGCCCGGGTGAATGTGGAGAAATAAATTTTAGACTTATTATATCAAAAAATCCCCTCCTTTCCGAGGGGATTTTTTATTTTTGGGAAAATGTATTTGATATGGCAACAAAAGATCTATCTGCTTACGATATTAAAAGCGTTCCTTCTGCAAAAGGAATGAAGTTTGGCATTATCGTTTCCGAATGGAATAAAGAAATAACCTTTGCTCTGGCAAAAGGAGCAGTTGATACATTAAAGAAGCACGGAGTATTAGACGAAGATCTCTTTGTTCATCACGTTCCAGGAAGTTTTGAATTGACCCTTGGAGCTCAATTTTTAGCCGAATATAAGGAAGTGGATGCCATTATCTGCCTTGGCTGTGTTATTCAGGGGGAAACCCGTCATTTTGACTTTATCTGTCAGGGAGTAACACAGGGAATTACCAGTCTCAACCTGAAATATAATCTTCCATTCATCTATGGATTATTAACAGCAAATAATCAACAACAAGCAATTGATCGTTCCGGAGGTATCCATGGGAATAAAGGAGATGAGGCCGCAATCACCGCTATAAAAATGGTTGATCTGCACAATTCACTAAAGCACTAAACTTGATCAACCAAACTACCGACTCTGAATTTATCAATTATTACTTTCGTTTTAACAAGTAAATATTGGGTCTGTTTATGTCCGCTCTGTTTAAATATACAAAATGACAAAAAGTATTTTTTCCTGGAGAAAGTTGTTTGTTTTTGTATTGTTTCTGTTTATCCGGAGCTATTCATTCGCAGCATCCGATACATTAAGAATCTTATTCATCGGCAATAGTTATACCCAAGTTAATGATCTTCCTTCCCTAATAAAGCAAATAGCCCAATCCAACGGGAAAGTCATTCTGACACAACAAGACACGCCAGGGGGGTGTACACTCGAAAAACATTGGCAATCGAACGTTCCTCAACAGTTAATAAAAGAAGGAAACTGGAATTACATGGTTTTACAGGAATTCAGTCAACGCCCTTCGATGCCAATCGAAGAAGTAAAGCAATTGGTATTCCCTTATGCCCGAAAACTCGACAGTCTTTTTAAAGCTTTTAATCCTGAAGGAGAAACAATCTTCTACATGACATGGGGAAGAGAAAACGGTGATTCATTGAGATGTAAAGAGTGGCCGCCTGTCTGTTCTTACGAGGGGATGGATAGTCTTACCAGTGAACGTTATATCATGATGGCGGAACAAAACAATGCACGGATATCTCCTGTCGGGACCGTATGGAGGTATTTAAGAGAGAATAATCCAGAAATAGAACTCTACAACAAAGACGGTAGCCATCCATCGTTAAGCGGCTCCTATGCAGCTGCACTATGCTTCTATACGATTATATTTGAAGAAAATCCCATGCATATATCTTTTAACGCCTCGCTTAAACCTCATGTGGTAAAAGCAATTAAAGAGGCCGTAAGAAAAATTGTCTATGACAACCTTTCACACTGGGATATAGGCCGATTTACAGCGGCATCTTCCGATTAACACTTTGGTTATGGGGCAAGGCGGACTCGTTCCCATTTTCTAAAATCATGCAGGGTGTAAAGTAATCGGTCATGCAGTCGTCCGGGGCGACCTTGCCAAAACTCAAAACGATGTGGAATAATCCGGTAACCGCCCCAATAAGACGGTCGGGAAATCGGTTTCCCCTGGAACCCTTTTTCTAAGTTTGCATAGGCAGAAAGAATCTCTTCACGTGAAGACAAGAAGCGGCTTTGTTTTGAAACGATTGCACTAAGCTGACTCTCCCTTGGACGAGATGCAAAATACTGATCGGATTCTGCATCCGAAAGCTTTGATGCGATTCCTTCAATCCGAACCTGCCGCTCTAAAATAGCCCAGAAGAAGGTAAGGCTTATCTTGGAATCCCGGATTATTGCTCTCCCCTTCTGACTTTCATAATTGGTATAAAACACCAGTCCATTGTCATCATAATCTTTCAATAACACCATGCGCGACTGGGGATATCCATTCTCACCGATGGTAGACAGGCACATTGCGGTTGGTTCCGGTTGAACGGATTGTAAAACCTCCGTCATCCAGACATCAAATTGTTCAAAGGGATTAACACGAGCCATTTTTTCGGTCAGTTCACTCTTCTGATAATCGAGCCGTATATCTCTTAAATTTTTATGCATATTCCCAACATTTATAACACAACTCTCAACTCCCTGTTTTTGTTCTTTCTATCCTGTAATTTCAAGAATTCGTTTTCGAATATTCCCAATCGTAACGCTTTGGGGAAAAGCAGAATCAAACAATTCTACTTTCTGATTCGGATAAAAATTATTTTATTTTAGCCCTTAATTGAATCTTTATAAAATTTTTATGTAGAAAAGAGTATTATTTTTAAAGCAATAAATATCTTGTTGGGTCTTATTACTCTTTGAAAGTAATAATTAAAATCACCGGAGGATGAAACAATTTAAAAATCTGATATTCTATATCACAACGATCGGGATTGCGGGAATTATCATGTATTGGATTGTTATTTCCGGGGATCATCTCGAAGTAGGACGGAATGTTGTCGTTCATTTATCATCGAAAGGTTATTGGCAAGACTTCTTAAGTGGCTTCTGGCAAAACTTAAGGCACCCGCTTGCTTTGTTACTGGCACAAATTGTGGTTATTATTCTGGCAGCCCGATTCTTTGGCTGGATATGTCAGAAGATAGGACAACCATCTGTTATGGGCGAGATTATTGCTGGAATCATTCTTGGTCCGTCTGTTCTGGGGTCTCTTATTCCAGGATTCTCGGCAACTCTATTTCCGGTTAAATCTCTTGATAACCTGCAAATGCTAAGCCAAATCGGACTGGTAATGTTCATGTTCGTGGTGGGAATGGAACTTGATCTGAAAGTTTTAAAGCATAAAGCCAGCGAAGCGGTCGTCATCAGTCATGCCAGTATCATCATTCCTTTTACGGCCGGGATGGGGTTAGCTTTTTACATCTATCGTTCTTTTGCTCCAATGGGAGTCAAATTCACTTCTTTCGGATTGTTTTTGGCTATTGCAATGAGCATTACAGCCTTTCCTGTATTAGCTAGAATTGTTCAGGAAAGAGGAATCCATAAGACAAAGCTGGGTGCTATGGTTATTACCTGTGCCGCGGCTGATGACATCACGGCATGGTCACTTCTTGCCGTAGTTATCGCGATCGTTAAAGCAGGCTCATTTGTTAGTGCTCTTTATACGATCCTGCTGGCTGTCATTTATGTAGTCATCATGATAATGGTCATCAAACCCTTCCTGAAAAGAGTTGCAGAGCTCCATGAATCAAATGAAAATCTCAGTAAACCCATTGTTGCAATTTTTTTCTTTATTCTGATTCTTTCTGCCTACTCAACTGAAATAATCGGAATTCATGCTCTGTTTGGTGGATTTCTGGCCGGAACCATTATGCCGACAAATCCCAAATTCAGAAACCTTTTTATTGAGAAAATTGAAGATGTCGCAATGGTTCTCTTCCTCCCTCTGTTTTTTGTATATACCGGACTAAGAACAGAAATCGGACTATTAAACAATATTGGACTTTGGGAAATCTGCGGTCTAATTATTTTAGTGGCCGTTGTCGGGAAATTCGTGGGTAGTGCTTTTGCCTCCAAATTTGTCGGACACAGCTGGAAAGACAGTCTTACAATTGGGGCACTGATGAACACCCGGGGACTTATGGAACTCGTCGTCCTAAATATCGGTTACGATCTGGGAGTCCTTGCGCCACAGATTTTTGCAATGATGGTAATTATGGCTTTAGTAACGACCTTCATGACCGGTCCGGCTTTAAATCTCATCGACCTGATCTTTAAAAAGGAAATCAGGGAGGAAACAGACATCACTGCTATTTCGCCAATATTTAGGGTTCTAATTTCTTTTGGTATCGCAGAAAGAGGACCGGCCTTATTAAGAATTGCCCATGGGTTAACAAGAAAATCAGCAGATAAAACATCCATCACTGCGATGCATCTTTCTCCCAGTAATGAATTGCATCACTATAATATAGACGAATATGAACAGGAAAGTTTTACTCCTATTATCTCAGAATCAGTAGTCCTTAACCAAAACATCACAACCCTCTTTAAACCGTCAGGGAATATTAGCGCCGATATTGCAGAAGTTGCCAATAGCGGAGAATTTAATCTTTTGCTGATCGGTATGGGACAGTCTATTTTTGAGGGAACCCTTCTTGGCCGAATATTGGGTTTTACAACACATATCATAAAGCCGGAACGAATAATCGGCACCTTTACCGGACACGAAGGATTGTTTGAAAAGACATCGTTTGATGACCGGATTCGTCAAATATTTACGAACAGCAAGATTCCTATTGGCATCCTGATTGATAAAGGAGTAAAAGATATCAACCGGATCTTTCTGCCTATTATCGGTGAAAATGATGGGTTTCTTCTGGACTATGCTAAAAGATTCATTGATAACTCGGCATCAGAAATCACTCTTTCATTCAGTACAACTCCTGGGGTTAATAAAAAAGAGATTGATTCTTTTGAGAAAGCTTCACGGGGTAAGGTACTACAAGTAACAGGACAATCCATCAATAAAGATTTTTTGAATAATCAGGATCTCGTATTGATGAGTAATGAAGGGTGGCAACATCTGATGAAATCCAAAAGTCTTTGGTTACAATATGCGCCCTCCATTCTGATACTGAAACAATAAAAGCAACAGCTATATCTCAACCAGATTATTTTTAATGGCAAACACGACAAGATTGGCTGTATTCTTGCAATTGGTTTTGGCAAGAATATTAGCCCGGTGTTTATCAACCGTACGCTTTGAAATAAAAAGCTTTCGTGCAATTTCCAGATTAGAATAGCCTTTACAGATAAAGAGAAGTATTTCGAGTTCACGCTCTGAAAGGTCTGTGTTTATTTTACCATTCTCCGCTGAAGATTTTAAGCTGCTGACTAAATTAAACAACAATTCCTGAGAAAAGAAACTACCGCCTTCGATCACACTGTCAAGGGCGTCATGCACTTCATTAATATCGGAATTTTTAAGTAAAAAACCCTTAACCCCGGCACTAACCATTTTGAAATAATAGTCTTCTTCTCCATACATTGAAAGCGTAATAATTTTCAGTGTAGGGTACTTGCTGAGAGCAATCTGAGCAGCCTCAATTCCATCCATTTCTGGCATGGCAATATCAAGTAAAACAATATCTACCGGAGTCGTATCCAAAAGATCAAGAAATTCCTTCCCATTGGAAGCCTCGGCAATCACCTGATATTTCTCAAAGTTATTAAGCAGAATACGCAAACCATTACGAAACAGGGTGTGATCGTCTACCAAAATTATACGATATTTCTCTTTGCTCATGATTGTCGTGTATTGACATTAATATAAACGTTTGTGCCTTTCCCCGGAGCACTATCTACCTGAAATACGCCCTTCAGGGAATTTATTCTCGAAATCATATTTGAATATCCCATTCCTCGTTGAGATTCATTCAATACCACCTCTGTATCAAAACCTTTCCCGTCATCTGCGAATATAACGATTATACGCTCATCTTTTAGTTCCAGCTTAATATCAATATGCGAAGCTGAAGCATGTTTAATCGTATTATTAATCAATTCACAGATCACACGATACAGGATCACTTCGATATTGTGATCAAATCGTTCATTTTTTAGTTCTGTTTCAAAACGAACTTCAATACCCTTCGCCTGATTCAATTTATTGATAAAACTCCACAATGCTCTCGTTAGTCCGAAATTGTCCAGAATATGGGGACTTAGATTATTAGAAATCTCTTTTAGGCTTTTAATTGCCTCATTAATGACCATGTCTGTATTCAAAATAATCTCACGTCTCGATTCATCTACCTCCATCTGGGAAAGGGACGAAACAGCAAGTTTCACCGTCGACAAAAGAGGTCCTAATCCATCATGAAGGTCTTTCGCAAAACGTTGCCGCTCTTTTTCTTCCGTCTGAATAATCGCATTTAGCACCTTCTTTTCCGTACGTCGCCGCTCATTATCAACCCGCTTGATATAATTGAATATCTTCTGGATTAGAAATACTCCAATCGCAAAGCATAGTGAAGTTATAACCCCAATCCAGATAAAAACATGTCTGAATTCGGTACTATGAATGGTGCTTATTGCTGGAATCATTTCTACAATTCGCTGAAAGGCCATAAAAACCAATCCGATTGTAATCAATATCCATGAAAGATTATACTTGGTAACCCGGGTTAACCGAATAGCAATTCCTGCAGCAAAAAACTGTAGAATAATTGCCAAAACCAAAAGGATCTTCAGTATCATTGTTTTTCTTTTTTACAACTAGTAAAATTACGTTTTTGTAGAATTCATTCTCATCTTTTTAACTCTGTCTGGTTGTAAAAAGCATTTTTTAGATTTAATTTAGCTTTTCAACGCAATACAAGCCCACAGGATAGCATCAATACAAACAAAGTATGTCTGATTTTTTAATCTATAAAGCCAGTGCCGGATCGGGTAAGACCTTTCAGTTGGCCTTACAATATATTCAACTGGTTATAACCGATCCCCGGAAATATCGCTCTATTTTGGCTGTTACTTTTACCAACAAAGCCACATCCGAAATGAAAGACCGTATTCTTGAGGAACTTGCTCATCTCGCTTCAGGTGAACCATCCGGCTACCTTGACTTGTTAAAAGAGCATACAACGTTACAGGAGAATATGATAAGACAACGCGCAGAGCTTGTTCTTAATCGCATTCTTCACGACTATTCGTGCTTTTCTATTTGTACCATTGACAGCTTCTTTCAACGTGTTATACGGGGATTTAGTCGCGAAATCGGACTTCAGGGCGGATATGATATCGAGCTGGACAGCAACCGGGTTCTCGATGAGGTAATCGATATATTACTCATGAACTTAGATTCAAATGACGGACTCAGAGCATGGCTACTCGAATTTGCAGAAGACTTACTCAAAGACGGCAAATCATGGAATTTTCGACAATTGTTATCTGACTTTGCAAAAGAACTCTTCCAGGAAGCCTATAAAGATATCGACGGTCCTATGCTCAACAAATTAGCAGACAAGGACTTCATGAAAGAATTTCGAACCGGACTCCATGCCCGTAAGAATACGTTTGTTACTACCCTCAAAGATTTCGGAGAGAAAGGTTTATCACTTATAAAACAGTTTGATCTTTCACCTGAAGATTTCAAACAAAAAAAATCAGGTCCGGGGGCTTTCTTTGTCAACCTAACAAATCCATCGGAAAAATTCATCTATGACGGACCTAATAGCTATGTTCGTAAAGCTACTGAAAGTATCGACAATTGGCTGCCGGCAAAGGCTTCTGCGGTCCTGACTGAAAAAGTAAATGAGGCACTCAATGCCGGACTCTTCGATTGTCTGAATGAAGCAATAAAATACCGGAATGAGTATATTCGAATCTATCTTTCGGATGACGCCGTTCTTAAAAACCTCTATACACTAGGAGTCCTTACAGATCTTTCAAAAGAGTTGAAAGCCTATTGTCAGGAAAATAATATTCTTTTACTACCCGACTCTTCTGAACTGCTTCGAAAAATTATAGGTCCTTCTGATACTCCCTTTGTCTATGAGAAACTGGGATCATACTACCAAAACTATATGATCGATGAATTTCAGGACACATCCGGACTACAATGGAACAATTTTCGTCCCCTCCTAGAGAATGCTTTAGCCGGAGGAAATAAATGTCTCATCGTAGGGGATATTAAACAGTCCATATATCGTTGGAGAAGCGGGGACTGGCAATTGCTGGCTGGAAAAGTCAAAAATGAATTCAGACAGTTTTATCCTGAAGAAATCACACTAGATCGAAACTGGAGAAGCGCCCGAAATATTGTCCGTTTTAACAACACTTTTTTTTCAATAGCACCACTGATTCTTCAGAACCTCATCAATGATGACCTAAACACCGCAAACAACACTTATGATCAAGAAGAATGGTTCCGTTCCATCCTAACTAATGCCTATAGCGACCATCAACAAAAATGCAAACCGGATGCTCAGGATGGATTCGTTCATATTGAGTTCGCACCCAAAGATTCGTCTTCGGATGACGACCATTCTACCTGGAAAGAGAAAGCTCTGGAAAAAATGGGCTCCATGATTCGCTCACTTCAGGATCAGGGAATTGCTGCTGGTGAAATCACCGTTCTGGTTCGCAAAGCTACCGACGGAAAAGAAGTCGCCGAGTGGTTATTCCGGGAGAAAGAACTGGATCAGTCAGGAAAATACTGTTACGATGTGATCTCCAATGACTCCCTCCGTATTGGTTCTTCACCTGTTGTGAAATTTCTGATTGCTTTTCTCCAATATATTCACGACTCTTCGAATCTGGTTAACAGAACTTTTTTAGTTAGTGAATATATTCGATACATCTATCCTATACTGAAAAACGAGGAACGCCTTCCCGTTCATTTTCTTACAGATCAAACCGGACAAGGAAATCTCTTCTTTCCTTCTTTGCAGAATCAGGATGACGATCTGAGTTCTCTTTTTAATGGAACAGAGAAGCTCATCGACCAAATATTCCCTTTCTTTTCTGATCCGATTGAAATGTTACCTAAATATTTCGTATTCAATTCATTGTATGAAGGAATCCAGGAAATCATCAGCTATTTTGGATTAAATAATCTTGATCAGGAATTGCCATTTATTCAGGCTTTCATGGACGAAGTAATTGCTTTTGGGAAAAGTGAATACTCCGATCTGGGTGGATTTCTTGACTGGTGGTCAATACAGGGATTTAAGCATACGATTAATGCATCTGAAAGACAAAATGCAATCCGGATTATTACCATTCATAAGTCAAAAGGATTACAATTCAGGGCTGTACTAATTCCTTTTTGTGATTGGGATATATTCTCCCATTTTACGAATATCATCTGGTGCCGCCCAGATCAAAAACTTTTCAAGAACATGAACCTGCTCCCGGTAAAATATAATAAACGACTGGCAAGTTCTTATTTCGCAGAAGATTATTTTCTTGAAGAAGCACAAACATACCTCGATAATCTGAATCTTTTCTACGTCGCATTTACCCGGGCAGAAGAATTCTTTTGGGCTTTTGCGCCACAAGGAAACGCGAAAAGCATTTTGAGTATGGGAGATCTTCTTTACTCCGTTTTAGCCGGACAATTCCCTTCAGGAGAGATTCATGACGAGAATGTCTTTACTCCCGATGCTTTCCACCTCAACGAAGATCTGATTTTTGAAAAAGGATCCTTAATCACTTCTACAAAGAAAATAGTTCAAGATAACTCAGTACGCCTTTCCTTAAAAGGTATAAGTGTTTCAGACTTTTCCTCTCATTTAAAAATCAAAAACCATAGTCAGAATTATTTCATTCTCGACAATAACGAACACTTTATCGGGTTAAACGAAGGATTACTTATTCACGAATTACTCTCTGGTATTAATGTTCCGGAAGACCTTTCCCGTGTAATTCATCAGATGATTTTCGATGGACGACTCACCATAAAAGAAGCAGAATTATATCAACAAAAGATTAGTAATCTGATATCAACCGCGGAGGTGAAAAACTGGTTTTCCAATCATTGGGATATATACAACGAACGGTCAATCATCCGGACGGAAGGTACGACCAAAAGACCCGATCGTGTCTTGATTCATGAAAAACAGGTAATCGTCATCGATTTTAAATCGGGTGAGAATGAAAGTAAGACACACCATTATCAAGTACAAAACTACCTAAAACTCTTTCAGCAGATGGGTTACTCCGATCTTAAGGGTTACCTGTGGTATCTGCAGGATAACCGCATCGTTCCGGTCACCCTGAATTAAAGCCTCGTTTCCCCTATTCTACAATGATTTCATCGAGGAATATCCTTGGTCGTCCTTTGCCTGTATCAGCCTTAAAATCGGATGGAAAAGCATTTGGAGCCTGTATTTTAATATACCTTGTTTGCACCGGATCAATATAAATTTTCAATGGGAAAACAAATGCGGCATCGCTCTGATTTTGCTTCTTAAGGTCGATAAACTTTACTTGAGTAAAATCTATACCATTAGGAGAAACGGCAATAGTAATTATTGACGGAATAAAAATCAATCGATTCGGATAATGAAAGAAATTCATCTGAAAACTGGAAACAATCGTTGGTTCCATCAAATCGATAATCAAGCTTAGATCATTTCCCCTAAAGCCCTGCCATAAACCACTTCGATAATCAGAATTACCCGTCAAACAATCAACCAGTGCGATCTCTTTGGAAGATGCGAAGGCCGAATCATACGGCTGAAGATACATAACGGGCTTATAGGCTGCTTTATGGAAATAGAAACTACGATTTGTTACTTCACTCAATAATTTTCCATTTTTAAAAGCCGCAGCCCGAACATGTGTTGTTCTAAAAAAGCGCAACGTATCCTTGTATTCGGGGGACTGAATCGTTGGAACACTTCCATCAATTGAATAATGAATATCAAGTCCGGGAACTTCTGTTTTAAGACTGACCAGAAGTTGACGATCTCTCCCTGCTGTTAAGTTATAACTAACAGAATAAGCCGAACGGGAATATGTAATCCACTTCTGATCCAGATGTTTAAAAAACAAGACCAATCGCGTTGTAAAAGAGTCCCAATCTTTTTTCAGATTATCCGACCATCCGGTTTCTGCTATTGCACACAATCGGGGATACAGGAAAAATTCAGCCTTTGCCGCTGAAAGAGATGAGTTGTTATACAAATCAGCCTGTACTCCCTGAACATTTGCAAGACTTTCCTTTTTCAGATACTTTCCGGGAGTAAACTCATAACAAGATTTAAGACTTAACGGATTAGCTCCGGCAAAAGGGTCTGTATCAAGTGTTCCCTGAGGAGAATTCAACTGACAATATTCCTGTGGTGCCCAAATAATATTTCGCCCAATTGTTGCCAGATACTGTCCACTCTGAATATTCTCCCAAGAAAGAACCATCGCATGAGATGCAGTACACCCCGCTGAAATTCCGGGGATAATAGCTTTGATCCCCTTTACAGCAGCAATCTGCGAAGCCCTGCTCAAATCAGAACACTCTCCCCTTGTAAAATGAGCATACCCAGTTGGAAATAAATTTAAAATACGGCTTAACACTTCGTCTCTTGAATACCCACCACCAGCCTTAATCGCTCCAAGATTAATTACGGGGACCAGATGAACCTGACGCTGAGTAGCATATCGAACCAGCTCTCGTATTTCCTGAAGTGTATAGCGAATTGGATAAAGAGGCTGGGTCTCTCTTTCCTTGACCCCTGCAACTTCAGCCGTATCTTTTACTGAAAATGTCGTAATATTTCCAAGATCAAAACGTAATCCATTTTTACCAATGATAGGCCATTCAAACACATTCATCTTGAGTAAAGCCAAGTTATCAATGTGTTTTTTCAACATCTTAATATTGAACTCAGAAGGATCTGCATCAAGTAACAATCCCCGCCAACCAAATTGAGGTTTATCCTTAATATGACAACACGGAACACTCCAGTTTACCTTATACTGAAAACCTTCGCCATCAATCTGTGGAGGAAGCATCTGTCGTAAGGACTGTAAACCATAAAAGAGCCCCGTTGACGTTGCTGCCTGTATCAAAATTCCTCGTTCACTAACATCTAAAGTATATCCTTCTGTTCCTAACTCATCAGATGCACCAGAAAGCTCTAGTACAACAGCATTTTGCTCTCCGTAATACACTTTCTGACGCAGTTCCAGACTATTTCCGGTCGGAGTCATAAACAGATCACTAAAATAGTGTGCAACCGAAAGAACTTCAGGAGAACTATCCTGAACATATATAGCAGTATTACGATTAAATGTAAAGTGACCACTTTGTTCTGCAACTTCCATCGGCTGAGGAATAATTCCTATTGAATTTATCTTTTCAGATCTACCACACGAGAAAAGTGTCACAATAAGCACTCCTACCAATAGACAATTGATTCTATTCATCATTATCGAACCTGTTCATATAACACGACAAAAATAAAGTAACCTGTTCAATTAATAGCATCTTTATAAACAAAAAAAGCCAATATGGAATTTCAGCACCAACAAAGATGAGTGTAAAGTTGTGATCAAATAAGATTCTATAAATCTCCCGAGATATTTTCAATCCCGTTTCAATGAGGGCTTCATTCCATTTCATCAAAAAACAGCTAATGTCTCTTCCCTTGATAAATCATTCATAATTCAGATTCCCTGAAAATTTGCACAACAATTTTCATAAAAAAACGTTCTATTAACGAATGTGTTACAATAGAAAGTCTCTATAAACACATAGATATTATTGATTTGATTTTTTCATGATACAATACAATCTTTGTGAAGAAACAAAAAAGGAAAAGAAAAAATATAAAATAACGAGTTATGGAAAACAGAATTTTAAGTGTCGGAAGCAAATTCCCCGAATTCAAAAAGACAGCACTTGTATCTCTTGAGATGGGGAAAGAATTTAAAACAATCACTTCAGAGTGTAACATAAAAGCTAGTCAATGGAGAGTATTATTCTGGTGGCCAATGGATTTCACGTTCGTTTGTCCAACAGAGATTGCTGAGTTCAATAAAAACTTCGAGGAATTTGAAAAACGAAACACCGAATTACTAGGTGCCTCAACCGATTCAGAATTTGTCCACCTTGCCTGGAGGAAAAACCATCCGGATCTAAAGAATCTAAAATTTCCAATGATTGCCGATACATCAAAATCGCTTGCCGAAAGTTTAGGTATTCTGGAAGAAGAGAATAAAGTTGCCTATCGTACAACTTACATCATTGACCCCGATGGAATCATACGCTGGGTTTGCCAGAATGATCTAAATGTCGGACGTAGTGTTCACGAAGTTTTACGAGTTCTTGATGCATTGCTGTCCGGAGGAATGACTCCTTGCAACTGGGAAAAAGGAGACGACCTGCTTGATCCTTCCAAAGCATAAAGAAATATAAATTGAGCTACTACGTACGTAGTAGCTCAATTTAACTCAAACAAAAAAGCCACTTAAAAGTGGCTTTTTTTATTTAGAATATGTTTATTTCAACCTACGCTTGAAGAATGTCTATTTTACTTTATCAACAATTGCTTTAAAGGCTTCAGGCTGGTTCATTGCCAAATCAGCAAGAACTTTTCTGTTTATATCGATGTTATTAACCTTTAATTTTCCTATTAATTGGGAATAAGACATTCCTTCCATGCGGGCAGCAGCATTAATACGCTGAATCCATAGCCCACGGAAACTGCGCTTTTTAGCACGACGGTCACGGTATGCATACTGCAAACCTTTTTCGTAAATGTTTTTTGCTACTGTCCATACGTTCTTATTGGAACCAAAGTAACCTCTAGTTTCACTAAGAACTTTTTTTCTTCTTGCTTTAGAAGCGACATGATTTACTGATCTTGGCATAATAATTTGATTTTCGAATACCAGCGTTCCATTGGAATCTTTTAATGCTGAGTACTCCGGTTAAACAACTACCTATTTTTAGAATAAGTCTTTAAAAGGAATCTGATTAAAGATTCAACAAAAGTTTAACGTTGTGCAAATCAGACGGAGATACAGTTCCCCAATAAACCAAATTGCGTTTACGCTTCGTTGCTTTCTTTGTCAGAATATGACTATGATAAGCATGTTTCCTTTTAATTTTTCCCGTTCCGGTAAGGCTAAACCTTTTCTTTGAACCGGAATTCGTTTTTGTCTTGGGCATCTTTTAAAATTTAAAATTTCAGAAAAAAATTTACTTTTTCTTCTTAGGTGAAATAAACATTATCATTCGTTTTCCTTCCAGCTTTGGCATTTGCTCTACTTTTCCGACCTCTTCAAGTTCCTGAGCAAAACGCAGAAGTAATATCTCGCCATGTTCTTTAAACAGAATCGCTCTCCCTTTAAAAAAGACATACGCCTTTACTTTCGATCCTTCAGCAAGAAAACGTTCAGCATGACGAAGTTTAAACTGAAAATCGTGATCGTCGGTATTCGGACCAAAACGAATTTCTTTTACAGTAACTTTTACTGCCTTCGCTTTTATTTCCTTCTGCTTTTTCTTTTGCTGATAAAGGAACTTTTGTAAATTAATAATTTTACAAACGGGCGGCTCAGCCGTAGGAGAAATCTCCACCAAATCGAGCTCCTTCTCATCTGCAAGTCTCAATGCATCCGAGAGTGAAAAAACACCTGGATTTTCAACGTTATCTCCCACCAATCTTACTTCCCGTGCAGTGATTTGGTGGTTTATCCGGAATGAAATTCTTTCGTCTCTAAAGTTGCGTCCGGACATTAATCGGTTTCTATTAACAACTATGGCTAAATCCTCCTTAAATTAATTAATAAATCGTGTTAATTGTAAATGAAAGCGAGCTGATCATGTACTTCTTTCTTGATCATATTGGCAAAATCCTCCATTTGCATGCTTCCCTTATCTCCTTCTCCCTGACGGCGAACAGACACCTCTCCGCTTTCTACCTCTTTTTCGCCAACAATAAGCATATAAGGAATACGTTTTAATTCGTTATCTCGAATCTTCTTGCCGATTTTCTCGTTACGGTCATCAATTACGGCGCGAATATCGGAATTATTTAAAAGATTTAAAACTTTTGTGGCATAATCGTTATACTTCTCACTGATTGGTAAAATTACAGCCTGATCAGGAGTCAACCAAATTGGGAACTTCCCGGCAGTGTGCTCTATTAGCACCCCAATAAAACGTTCCATGGAGCCAAACGGAGCCCGATGAATCATAACCGGACGATGACGTTTGTCATCTGCTCCAATATATTCCAATTGAAACCGTTCCGGAAGATTATAATCCACCTGAATAGTTCCTAACTGCCAACTACGACCCAATGCATCCTTAATCATGAAGTCAAGCTTCGGTCCGTAAAAAGCAGCTTCTCCCAACTCTGTAATTGTTTTGAGTCCTTTTTCTTCACAAGCTTCAACAATTGCCTGTTCTGCCTTGTTCCAATTTTCGTCAGACCCAATGTATTTTTCTTTATTATTTGGATCTCTCAGTGAGATTTGAGCTGTATACTCTTTGAAATTCAGAGCCTTGAATATAATAAAAATGATATCTATCACTTTCATAAACTCATCTTTCAGCTGATCCGGTCTACAGAAAATATGAGCATCATCCTGTGTAAAACCACGAGCTCTGGTTAATCCATGTAATTCCCCGCTCTGCTCATATCGATAAACTGTTCCAAATTCTGCAAAACGAATCGGAAGATCTTTATACGAATGAGGTTTAAACTTATACATTTCAGCATGATGAGGACAGTTCATCGGTTTTAGCATAAACTGTTCTCCTTCAACAGGAGTATTAATAACTTGAAAAGAGTCCTTCCCATATTTCTGAAAATGCCCACTTGTTTTGTAAAGTTTAACATCTCCAATATGAGGAGTAATAACCTCTGTATATCCAAATCGTTTCTGAACCTGCGACAAGAACTTCTGAAGCTGTCCACGAAGAATCGTTCCCTTCGGAAGCCACATTGGCAATCCTTGTCCAACTTCCGCTGAGAACATAAAAAGTTCCATTTCTTTTCCAATCTTACGGTGGTCCCGTTTTTTTGCCTCCTCTAAAAGAATAAGATAATCATCCAACATTTTCTTTTTGGGATAGGTAACCCCATAAATTCTGGTTAACATCTTATTCTTTTCGTTTCCACGCCAATAAGCTCCAGCCACACTGGTTAGTTTTATTGCCTTAATATACCCAGTGTTGGGAATATGCGGACCACGGCAAAGATCAGTAAAATCGCCCTGTTTGTAAAGAGTAATTGAACCGTCAGTCAAACCGTTAATTAGCTCAACTTTATAATTTTCATTTCGTTTTGAGAAAAAGTCCAGAGCGTCCTTCTTAGAAATATCTTCACGAACAAAAGGACTTTTCTGTTGAGCCAATTCGAGCATCTTCTGCTCAAGCTTTTCCAGATCCTTTTCCGTCAACTGTTTATCGTCAGGTAATTCTATATCGTAATAAAAGCCCGTTTCAATAGAAGGGCCAATACCAAATTTTGTACCAGGGTAAAAAGTCTGAATTGCTTCTGCCATCAAATGTGCTGATGAATGCCAGAATGCATGACGACCTTCCTTGTCATCCCATGTATTAAGCCGGACTGTTGAATCCTGACTTATAGGACGGGTTAAATCCCACACCTCTCCATTAACCGTCACAGATAGCACTTCTTTTGCCAAACGGCTACTTATTGACTCTGCTATCTCCAGTCCGGTTATTCCCGAAGAATATTCTCTGATGCTACTATCAGGAAGAGTAATATTGATCATCTCAATTAATTTAACAGTAAAAATTCAACGTGCAAAGATAAGATATTATAATGAATTAACCTCAAAATAAGGATGATTGATATTTTATTTAAAAGCAGAAAAAGATCTCTATTTTTGCAACGTATTATAATAATTCAAAAAAATAAAGATCATGCAAAGATTTACATTCCTGTTTATTTTGATGCTCTCCTGTTTGGTTGGTTTTGCCCAAGATGGAGGACAACTTTTCAAAATAACCGATTTTACAAAAGATAATACATTTTCTGCCCAATCCGTCCAGGGACTAAAATCAATGAAAGATGGGCTTTACTATACAATCTCAGAAGCCGGAAACACTCAAATTGTAAGATACAACTACAAAACCGGACAAAAAGAAGGAATTATTCTTGATCTAAAAAAGATTAAAGATTGTCCGATTAAATCGTTCACTGACTACCAGTTTTCCGATAATGAAAGGAAACTACTTCTCACAACAGCTCCACAAAATATTTATCGCCGCTCTTTTACTGCCGAAT
Source organism: Prolixibacteraceae bacterium (assembly GCA_963692465.1). Lineage (GTDB taxonomy): Bacteria > Bacteroidota > Bacteroidia > Bacteroidales > Prolixibacteraceae > JAUZOB01. The sequence goes on along the minus strand of OY829943.1, from coordinate 2,928,050 downwards.
ATTATATATGGGATAGCCTAACCGATGACGTTACTCCTTTATCAGACAAAGGCCGGCAACAAATTGCCACATTTTCTCCTGATGGGGAACGGGTTGCTTTTGTGAGAGACAACAATATATTTGTCAAGAGTCTTCGTTTCGGGACAGAAAATCAAGTTACAACAGACGGCGAACACAATAAGGTTATTAATGGGGTCCCCGACTGGGTCTACGAAGAAGAATTCGAATTCAATAAAGCACTTGCATGGTCACCAGACAGTCGTCACCTTGCATTTTACCGCTTTGACGAAACCAATGTTCCCGTCTTCAATATTACCCGATACAAAGGCGATTTCCCCACTTTTCAACAGAATGCTCTTTACCCCGAAAACTACACGTATAAATATCCTAAAGCCGGTGAGATTAACTCTACAGTTCAGATATTTGTCTATGATATCATCGACAAGAACAGCGTTAAAGTTGACATAGGTGCTGAAACCGATCAGTATATTCCACATATACAATGGAGTAATAATCCCCGGATTTTAGCTGTTTTAAGACTAAACAGACTTCAAAATAAACTGGACTATTTATTCGCCAATCCTTCCACCGGAGTCAGTCATGTGGTCCTGACAGAAGGGAATAAACGTTATATTGACGACGAAACTTTTAAAAATTTATTCTTTTTACAGAACAACAACCAATTTGTCATTTCAAGCGAACGGGATGGTTATAACCATTTCTACTTGTATGACCTGAATGGAAGCTTTGTTAAACAAATAACAAAGGGAAATTATGATGTAACAGACTTCTATGGTTACGACCCGATTAACAAAGTATTCTATTATCAAGCAGCAGGAAAATCACCAATGCGTCGGGAAATTTATGCTGTTTCGTATGACGAAAGAAAAAAAGAGTGTTTATCTACGCGTGAAGGGACCAATTCTGCCTTATTCAGTGAAGGTTTTAAATATTACATCAATTATTTTTCCAATGCCAAAACGCCAACCTGCGTAACACTGCACAATAATCAAGGGAAGTTGATCCGCGTACTTGAAGAGAACTCCGCATTAAAAAACAAACTAAAAGATTATCTATACAACAACAAAGAATTCTTCTCATTTAAAACCAGTCAGGGAACCGAATTGAACGGATGGACAATTAAGCCAGTCAATTTTGACCCGAACAAAAAGTACCCGGTTGTAATGACCCAATACAGTGGACCTAACTCTCAACAGGTTCTTGATGACTGGTCAATAGATTGGGATAATTATCTTTCACAACAAGGCTATCTGGTTGTCTGTGTTGACCCCAGAGGAACCGGAGCCCGCGGAGAAGAATTTCGCAAGTGCACCTATCTCCAATTGGGAAAGCTCGAATCGGATGATCAGATTGAAGCTGCTAAATATTTAACAACTCTTGCGTACGTCGATGCGAACAATATGGCGATATGGGGATGGAGTTATGGCGGATTCATGGTTAATCTCTGTCTTGAAAAAGGAAATGGAATCTTTAAAGCAGGTATTGCCGTTGCTCCGGTTACCAACTGGAGATTCTACGACAGTGTATACACCGAACGGTATATGCGCACCCCACAGGAAAACCCGGATGGGTACGATCAGAATTCACCACTCTTCCATGCTGAAGATCTAAAAGGACACTTGCTTCTGATTCATGGAACAGCCGACGACAATGTTCATTTTCAAAATTCCATGGAATTCTCAGAAAAGCTAGTTCAGGCCAATATCCAGTTTGACATGCATGTCTACACCAATCGCAATCACAGTATTTACGGAGGAAATACAAGGACTCATCTATATACCCTCTTTACGGATTTCTTAAATCAAAATTTGAAAAAATAATCTTCCTGTCAATAGAACGGATTAAGGGTGACTGAATACCAGTCACTCTTTTTTATATCCCATCCTAAGACTGAACTCTCTGCTGATATCAGATTTAAACCCCAAGAACAACTACAAAAAACAACCTCTTCCCTATTCAGATCATACCCGAACATCTTCATCCCACTCAAATAAGCATCAACGAATTATGAATCATCCAATTATAATTCATATATTCGAAGATAAACAAGAAGAAGATGAAAATATCTGATTTTAAAATTAAAGAAGGCTCTAAATTCAGATTATCTGAAACAAAGACCGATAGTACGGGAAATCTGCTTTCAAAAGAGCAAGCCGATATTCCAATGGCTCAGAATATTATTCAACTCGCCCATCTGCAAAACAAACTCTATGCACAGGACAAATATGGGGTTATCATTATTTTTCAGGCAATGGATACTGCCGGGAAAGATGGAGTTATCAAACATGTTATGACCGGATTAAATCCACAAAGCACCCATGTACATAGTTTCAAACAACCTTCTGTTGAAGAACTGAATCATGACTACCTTTGGCGGGCGAGCCAGAATCTGCCGGAAAGAGGTCATGTTGGCATCTTTAACCGATCCTATTACGAGGAAGTTTTAGTTGTAAAAGTTCATGATCTGATCAAAAATGAAAAACTCCCACAAAACTTAATAAAAGGAGATGTCTGGCAAAAACGATATCAACAAATCAATGCCTTTGAGAAATATCTGTATCAAAATGGATATATCATCCTAAAATTCTTCCTTAATATCTCCAAAGAAGAACAAAAGAACCGGCTTATTGAAAGAATCGATGACAAATCCAAAAATTGGAAATTCTCTGCAGCTGATATTGAAGAACGACAATACTGGGATAATTACCAAAAATGTTACCAGCAAATGATTCAGTCAACTTCAGTCAAACATGCCCCATGGTATGTCATTCCCTCCGACAATAAATGGTTCTCGCGTTACTTAATCTCTGAAATCATATTAAAAACACTGAGTCGATTAAAACTTGAATACCCGTCACTCAATGAAGAACAATTACTTTCGCTTGCGAAATACAAAGAACAATTATTAAACGAACAGTAAGCCTCATTCATAATGCTCTTTTCTGAATAACAAATTCAAAGAACAATCTCAAAAGAAATGAGCGTTCATTTCATTTTCCAATAGCAAAGGCCTCGTTCCCTTTCAATTTAACAAGAAAAATAGCAAAAAAAGCAATAAGACTAACGATAGCCATTACTCGAAAAGAAGATAGATAGCTCAATAAAGTTGACTGCTTCATAACCTGATAATTCAATAAAGTATAACAGGCCGTCTGTGCATTCTCATGGGTCAACCCATTACTTTGCAACATACCCGTTATTCCTGTTATTGCGTTCGCTGAGCTAGATTGACATTCCGAAATATGCGACACCAAAGTTGATCGGCAAGCAGCTTCTGCATTCGTAATATGCGTTCCTATTAATGCCAGTCCGACCGCTCCACCGAGCTGTCGTGCCATATTACTGAGTCCTGTTCCCTGTCCCAGATTCGCCCCTGTTAAACCGGCAACGGCCATTGTTATTGCCGGCAACATAAAGAGTCCCACTCCTAAACCGCGAAATAAAAGAGGGGTAAATACACCAAACCATGAAGAATCCGGAGACTGCCAAGTCATCCAGACAGCAAAAATAAACGTTGACATAAATCCCATAGCAATCAGATTACGGGGATTTACACCACGAGCCATCAGCTTTTGACAAATAACCATACCGAAAGAAGTAACGATAGCTCCTGGCACCATAGACAAACCGGTCATCGTTGCCGTCCACCCCAAATCAATCTGTACCAATAACGGAAAAGCATAAATCCCGATATAAAGAATAGCCCCCATTCCAAAATTAAGAATAACCCCCATAAGCAGATTCTTCGATCTCATCAATCGAATATTGACTGCAGGGTTTTTAATTTTAATTTCACGAAAAACAAAACAAACAATCCCGATTACAGCCAAAACTGAAAGGATGTTGATCGTTGAATCTTGAAACCAATCTTTTGAATTTCCCTCTTCCAAAACATATTGCAGACTTCCTATCCCAATCGCGAGAAAAAGAATTCCCAGCCAGTCGATGGTTCTGCTTCTGTTTCTTTCTTGCCGATCCGGAATAAAAAACCAAGCCCCTAAAGCAGACAATATGCCTAATGGAATATTGATATAGAAGATCCAGTTCCAGGAATAGTTATCAGTAATAATTCCCCCCAGGGTCGGACCGATTGCAGGTCCACAAGCCACACTCATTCCATAGATTACTGTCGCCAAAGCCACCTTTTCGGGAGGAAAAGATTCAATTAAAATTGTCTGAGACAACGACAATAAAGCACCTCCACCGATTCCTTGTATGAACCTCCATAAAACTAATTCTCCCAAAGTTGATGAATTGCCACACATAAAAGAAGCGACGGTAAAAAGAAGAATCGAAAATGCAAAATACCTCTTTTGACCAAATATCTCAGTAAACAACCCGCTCAGGGGAATAATAATTACATTTGAGATCGCAAAAGACGTAATAATCCATGCTATATCGGTCGTTGATGCCCCAATATTCCCCGCAATAGGACGAAGCGATACATTTACAATGGTCGAGTCAATTAAAGCCATTAAGGAAGCAACAATACAAGTCAAAACAATAACATTGCGGGTAATTCCCTTCGGATACTGAATGGTGTTTACTACTCTTTCCATCCTATCTTGTTTTAACCGCAACAACAACACTCATTCCTGGCAACAAAGGTTTTTTCCAATTCTTATCTTTCAATATGGCAATACGAACCGGAATACGCTGAGTGACTTTAATAAAGTTCCCGGTAGCATTCTCTGCCGGCAGTATTGAGAATTTAGTCCCTGCCGCCCCACAAAAGCTTTGTACAATTCCGGAAACAGTCTTTCCATGATATGCATCAATCTGTATGTTAACACTCTGCCCCGGAACAATATCATTCAACTGAGTCTCTTTAAAATTAGCCGTTACCCATACATCCGAAACATTAATAAGAGAAGCCAGAGGTGACCCGGAAGCAACAAATTGACCCGGTTCTACATTCTTTTTCGAAATAACTCCATCACAGGGAGCAATAACAAATGCATGATCATATTGATTTTTAACCAAAACCAACTGTGATTCAACCTGTCTTATCTTTGCAAGAGCCGATTTTATTTGTGAATGGTGAACAGAAACTTCCGACCCAATAGTCTTTTTCTGTTCACCTGCGGCACAATACTGCTGCCGGGCAGCTGCTAACTGGGACTTCGCAACATCAAAAGATGTTTTTGCATTATCCAATGATTGTTGTGTTGCTGCACCTTTTATAAACATCCCGGAAATCCTTTTGTAATTTCTTTCTGCCTCCCATGCTTTTGCCGAAGCAGCACCAATATTATCTTTGGCCGATCCGGTGTTAAACATAGCCGCATTCTGATTAAAGCACGAAGCCGCAACCTGATCCTTGTTCGTCTCAAGATCAGACCAAGCCGCAGCAAGTTGAGCTCTTGACTGGTTAATCTGAGCTAATAAATCGGTCGTATCAAAAACAATCAGCGTATCTCCTTTTCTTACTTCCTGATTTTCCTTAAACCGAATCTCTTTTATAAACCCGGTCACGGTTGTTTTTAGAGGAATAATATCCCCATCAATCTGGGCATCATCAGTACTCTCATGACTCCATGCATTATACCCTATTTTTGCAGCAATAGCCAAAACAACGATGATTGACAGAGAGACAATCAGGATAATTTTCTTTGTCTTCATTTTCTTTGCTTCTGTTGTTATTATTTCTTTTTCCATGATTTTCAATAATTACTAATTACGGTTTAACAAGGTGTTCATTTTGGCAAGATCCATTTGCAATTCGATTTTATGTATTTCGCAACTCACCATGGACTGACTTTCAGCATTCAATTTCAAAAGATAATCAGTCAGGGTAATAGAGCCATCTGACAGTTGAACCGCTGCAATGCCTTTTACCTCCGAGCGTATTTTTACAATTTCATCATCTTTATCAATCAGTTGTTTGTTCTTGAGAATATCAATTTTTAACTGGCTAATCTGTTTATTCATTTCTATTTCAAAAATAGATTGCTGATTTCGAATCATTTCCCGATTAATTTTCAGCTGTCGTTTCTCATGATCATGACTATAAATAGTTCCAATATCCCACCTCAGATTAATTCCTGTAATCCCCGAAAAATGGGTGCTGTAATCCATCGTATTTAAACCAGGACGTCCATAAAATCCATCAGCAAAAAGATTCAGTTGTGGTCGCTCCTTACGTTTTATAAGTTCCAGTTGCCAATCAGTACAGTCGGTCTGGTCTTTAAATTGTTTATAATCCGGCCGATCGCTAAAGTTGTAATTTGACACTTCTCGAAGTGCCGGGAACAAAAGCACAGCTGAAGTGTCAATAGGAACACTGACAAAAAATGACAATTGCGAATACAAATCAGACAATTGAGCTTTTGTCTCCGTCTTTTTCTGTTCAATAGCAATTATTTCCGCATTAAGTTCCTGCAAAACAGACTTGAGAACCATTCCATTTTGGGTTCCAGCCAGAATGTCTTTCTGCCGGTTCTCCAAATCGGCTTTCTCAAAGTTCAACACACGAAACTGCTCCTGATTGATTAATATTGATTCGAACAAACTATTCACTGCCGTTTCAACCTGCAACATAGATGTTCTTATATTCTCCGACTGAATCGCCGCTTTCACCTTACTAATCTCTTTCATGGCATGATTAGTTCCACCATCATAAACGAGCTGTGTAATTGCAACTTCTCCTTGATATTGATCTTTTTTCCCCGTCCCCAGAGAAAATCCCAGATTCAGATTCGATGGAATCTTTACTGCCGAAACTTCTGACTGAGCGGTCGTTTTTGCAGAAAATGCAACTTGTGGAAGCCAGTTACTATCCTGTTGTTTGACCGATTCTTCGCCATATTGTTCTGAAAAAGTCAACTGCCGGGCATACGGATAATGGTCCCTTGCCATCTTCTGCAACTGATCTAATGTAAATTGCGGTGCAACTTGACCTTCGGCAAAAGGGCAAGACAATAAAAGCACAACAATAATGTTCAACAAATTTGTTAACCTCATGTCAAAAAAATATTAATCCATGTATTTATTACGCATCAAAAGTATATTCTCGTTCTCTCCGGGGGTAGTATTTTTCGGTAAACAGGACCTAATTATCGGTAAAAACAAAAAACGCCCCATCTAACAACAAGCTTATGACGAAAGTATTAGTCACATCAAATAGGCACACTACATATTAATAACCAATCAATTAAAAACAATCATCCTTCAAGAAAGTGCTTAATATCAGTGCTATATTTCTGTAATCGCAATAAAACAAAATTGTTTAACATTTTTGTTAATACAACAATAAAAAAAGCCCTATTCGGACTTATAATTAATAAAAATTGCCTTTTTAATAACTTCAGGCAAAATCTGTTTAAGTTTTACTTTAAACTCTTCCCATTGTTCCTCTTCCAGATTAAAAATCATACGAAAAATAGGAGCTCCAAGAAACGGGAAAAAACAAATACTTGTAATAATTAAAGAAAGCTCATGTGGATCTTTAAATGGGACCATCTTCCCCTCTTGAATAGCTTTCTGAATCTGAGCATGATAAACTTCATGAGGAAACGAATCTCCTTCCGAATGGGATCCAGCAAAAAGCCTTGCAAAAAAATCTTTATCCTTCATCGCCTCATGCAAAGCAAAAATAGTCATCCCCGTATTCTGCTCTGCAAACTCTATTTCCATGCGGATATATTGGTCTATCTTTTCTTCCAATGGCAAATCAGCATTTAGCACATCATGAAATACCGTAAGAAATTTAACAACCGTATCAGACATTACTTTCTCTGAGAGAGATTCCTTATTCCGAAAATAGTAATGAAGCATTGCCCGGTTTATCTGTGCTAAATCAGCTATATCCTGCATTCTCGCCCCTTGCAATCCATCCCGGTATATAATCTGCTTGGCCGCCTCAAGAATTCTTTCTTCAGCATTACGGTCGTTTTTGTCTGCCATTTTGTTTAACTTTTTTGTTGATGTGAATATACAACATTCCCTTGTAAGCTCCACAAATCAGAATAATAATAATTCTTTATTTTTTATTCCAAAACGTTGGCTCAGAAACAATATATAACACACATAATGAACAGATTATATAATTAGGCAATTAAATTGCAGATTCCTTGGAGTGTTGAATTTTAGATTATTTTCTTTCAGGGAATATTTTCTTAACATTTATGAACCAGCCATTTGTTCAATTCCAATAAAAAAACGGCTGTAAGTAGTTAACTTACAGCCGTTTTATTTTTCAATGGTGCCCGAGACAGGACTCGAACCTGCATGTCCTTGCGAACACTAGTCCCTGAAACTAGCGCGTCTACCAATTTCGCCACTCGGGCCTATGTTTCCGTTTCAGGTGGTGCAAATATAGCTATTTTTCTCTCTTCATTCCAAACGGTATTTCGAAAAAATGAACCTTCTCCTTTTTTATTCTTTGACCTGCATTCCCTCAAAAACCTGACGATTATTTAATCCCACCATTATTTATACTCTGCATACAAATCATAATCTTCCGAACGAACAATCTGGACAGGAAGGATCATACCTGACTGCAATGCTTCATTGGTCCTGATAAAAACCTCACCATCGACTTCTGGTGAATCGAACTCTGTACGACCCACAAAATAGTCACCTTCCTGTCTATCAATAATGACGGGTAAGGTCTGCCCAACACGGGAAGCCATTATCTCTGCCGAAATCTCCTGCTGAATCTCCATGATTGCATCTGCACGCGCCTGTTTCACCTCTTGTGTAAGACCGTCGTCATAATGCTTATAAGCATAGGTATCTTCTTCATGTGAATAGGTAAAAACCCCCAGACGCTCAAAACGCATTTCCTTCACAAAATCTTTCAGTTCTTCAAAATCAGCTTCCTCTTCTCCCGGGAAGCCAACAAGTAAGGTCGTTCGGAGACAAACCCCAGGGACTTCTTCCCTTATCCGACGGATCAAATCAACAGTCTGAGCTTTCGTAACGTGACGCTGCATCCGTTGCAAAACCCGATCACTACAATGTTGTACAGGAATATCCAGATATTTACAAACCTTCGGATTTTGGCGCATAATGGGCAATATATCATACGGGAACTTTGTCGGATAAGCATAATGAAGACGAATCCATTCAATTCCTTCGATCTCCGACAATTTCTCAATCAGAAACCCAAGTTTGTTCTCCCCATACAAGTCGATTCCATAATAAGAAACATCCTGTGCAATGATCAACAACTCGCGGACACCCGCTACAGCAAGAGTCTGAGCTTCTTTGATTATCTCATCAAACGGACGCGACTGATAATGACCGGTTATCAGAGGAATCGCACAAAAAGCACAATATCGATCACATCCTTCAGCTATTTTCAAATAAGCAAAATGAGAAGGAGTTGTAATCTTCCGATCATAAATCAATTCAGGTTTATAATCCGCTTTCAATTCAGCAACAATAGCTTTCAAGTCAAACTTACCAAAGAAACGATCAACCTCTGGAATTTCTTTCTCCAGATCACCCTTATAGCGTTGAGAAAGACACCCCATCACATATAATTTTTCAATCCGCCCCGATCGTTTCGCCTCCACATTATTCATAATTGTTTCGACAGACTCTTCCTTTGCATCTAAAATAAAGCCACAGGTATTGATAATAACAATTGAGCAGTCCGTGTCATTCGAATCATTTACAACTTCATAACCAGACGAATCCAACTGTTTCAGTAATATCTCCGAATCCACTAAATTTTTAGAACATCCAAGCGTAATTACATTGATCTTTTTCTTCATAAACTCCTCTAAACAAAAAAGATGTCACCCTGTTTGCCGGGGATGACATCCTTTCAAATGAAATATATTCGTATTAACTAAATAACGTTTCAACAAATTCTTTTTTCCGAAATATCTGAAGATCTTCAATCTTCTCTCCCACACCAATATACTTAACCGGGATTTTAAACTGATCGGAAATACCAATAACAACACCACCTTTAGCCGTTCCGTCAAGTTTAGTAAGAGCCAGCGAAGTCACTTCCGTTGCCAAAGTAAACTGTTTGGCCTGTTCAAAAGCATTCTGTCCGGTTGAACCGTCAAGAACCAGCAATACTTCATGCGGAGCATCCGGAATAACCTTTTGCATCACTTTCTTAATCTTCGAAAGTTCATTCATCAGGTTTATTTTATTATGAAGCCGGCCAGCGGTATCGATAAGAACCACATCAATTCCGTTTGCTTTAGCAGAAGAAAGCGTATCAAAAGCCACAGAAGCCGGATCAGATCCCATTTCCTGCCTTATAACAGGAACGCCGACACGGTCAGCCCACACCTGTAACTGATCAATAGCTGCAGCTCTAAAAGTGTCAGCTGCCCCTAGTACCACACTTTTCCCTGCCTTCTTAAAATTATAAGCTAGTTTTCCAATAGTTGTTGTTTTTCCAACTCCATTAACTCCTACAACCATAATTACATACGGACCGGATTGCTTCGGGATATCAAAATCCTCAACATCTCCGCTATTATTTTCTTCAAGCAGGGCAGCAATTTCTTCTTGAAGGATGCGATTTAATTCACTTGTTCCAAGATATTTATCACGGGCAACTCTTGCTTCAATCCGCTCGATGATCTTTAAAGTGGTATTCACCCCAACATCCGATGAAATCAATATTTCTTCAAGGTTATCGAGTACTTCGTCGTCAACTTTCGATTTTCCGACCATAGCCCTTGATAACTTCGAAAAAACAGTCTCCCTTGTTTTCGCAAGCCCCTGATCAAGACTTTCTTTTTTTTCTCTGGTAAATAATCCAAAAAGGCCCATAATAACTGGTATAAATATGGAGGGCAATTTACAAAAATAATCAAAGAAAAAAGTTGTTATTCTTCATCTTCGTGTAACAAAAAAAGCCCTTATCTTTTGGATAAGAGCTTCCTTTTAGAATAGACTAAAATATCTTACTTCTTGTAGTAATCTTTTACTTCTTCGTTAGGGACAATATCCTCAACGAAAGTATATGCACCAGTTTTTTCGGATTTCACCATCTTGATTACTTTTGCGTAACCTTTTCCGGCACCTTTCTGCATACTTGCAACTGCTTTCTTTGCCATAGGATAATTTTATTATTTGATTTCGCGGTGAATGGTTACCTTTCTGAGTACAGAATTATACTTTTTTAATTCCAATCGTTCAGGAGTATTTTTTCTGTTCTTTGTCGTAATATATCTGGATGTACCCGGCATACCACTATCCTTATGCTCTGTGCACTCCAGTATTACCTGAACTCTATTACCTTTTTTAGCCATTATACTAAATACTTAAATCGATTAAATAAACTTTTCTACAAGACCCTTTTCTTTAGCTTCTTTCAGTACAGCCAGAAGACCTCTTTTGTTGATCGTCCTCAAACCATTTGCAGAAACAGTCAAGGTTATCCAGCGATCTTCTTCAGCCAGATAGAATTTTTTCTTCATAAGGTTAGGGCAAAATATTCTTTTTGTTCTCCTTTTTGAGTGAGATACATTATTACCCACTATAACCTTTTTTCCAGTAACTTGACAAACTCTTGACATTCCGTTTTATTTTTTTTACCGAACATACGTTTTTCAAACAGTGTGCAAAGTAAGCACATTTTATTTAAAATATCAAATACTTACAGAAAAAAAGAGACATATTTCAACGTCATTTTCTGTATTTCTTCTTTGGAATATTAATACACAAATACTACACATGATAGATGGATCACAGGTGCTCTATTAGTGCCATGTTCGTGTTCAGCACCAACGAATCGCTTTCTGACCCAACCGGAAGGGATCGTGGACCGTATTGATAAACCAATGGAATAAAGGGATTAATAAACGAATAAGAAAAGTGCTTTCTTATTTATATATTCATATTTCCACAAAACCGAACGTGTCCTCTATTTGTTAATCAAAATAAGTTAATTTTGCAGTTGAACTTATCGTGCTCAAAATATGAATAAAGAACTAGACAAAAAGATTCTGGACAATCTGTCTTCCAAACAGTCCGATATAATTATTTCCACACTTGATTATCTCTCCGAAAAAGGATCATGTGAATACATTCCATATCTGGCAGACCTACTTCACTCAACAAAAGAGGCAGACGAAGATATTCGAACAAAAATAATCACAATTTTATCGAACATAAAACAAAAAAACGCTGCAGAAAAACTGGTTCTTCTTCTCCAAAACGAACAATACCGCGAGGAATGGAAAACACTTGCACTCTGCTGTTGGTCAAACGGACTGGACTATACCCCTTACTTGTCTGTTTTTATTGATTTGATCATTAACGAACCCTTCGAAACAGCACTTGAAGCTTTCACCGTTATTGAAAACATGGATGGATTTCTTCCTTTTGCTGAAAAGGCCGAATGTCTGAATAAAATCCAAAATGCAATCGACAAAGGAAAATCGCCTGAGCAACAATCTTATTTTTTGAAAGAAATGATTCCTATTATCGAAAAAATCAATGAGAGGGAATAATAACTGATCAATAGCTTTGCTTCCAGGAGAATTAGTATCGGCAAAAGTGAACAATCTCTCAAATTTATTTATCTGCAGATTATACTATTTGGGGAAATGTAAAAAAAGAATCAGTCGTGGAGCAAAAATACAACAATAATTATCCTCGAATTTTACAGGCAATCAATTTAATTGTCCTTTATATTTTTATTCAGACAATTGTTGACTTTCCGCTGGCTATTTACGACTATCTACACGACACCGATCTTTCTTATTATAAACCAATCCGATGGTTTGTTGCATTCGGATCAACTCTTTTTATTCTCTTTTACGGATATAAAAAAACCCATCATCCAATCCGCGATGTCTTCCCGATAAAAAAATTCAACCCGGTTCTTCTAATCGCTATTGTCCTGTTTTTCGTAGGAGCCCAATTTTACCTTGATCTATTTAACTCATTCATTAACAATCTGATTCCAGCTCCCGGATGGTTTTGGGAGATGTTTGGAAAAGTCGTTGATCCGAAAGGAAATCTCGGATCAACCTTCCTTCGTGTAGTTATCATAGCCCCCATTGTTGAGGAGATGATTTTCAGAGGCATTGTTATGCATGGGTTTATGCGGAATTATTCAGGGACCAAAGCGATAGTAATCTCCGCTCTTTTATTTGCTCTTTTTCATCTAAATCCATGGCAATTCCCGGCCACCTTTGTCCTTGGACTCTTCCTGGGTTGGCTGATGTTAAGAACCCGTTCTCTTCCATTATGTATTTTGGGACACGGTATTAACAATCTACTAGCTCTTGTCACGATTACTTTCTGGAGCCAAATTCAAGGTCTGCCCTTTTACTCTTATCATTCATTCTGGAATTTTCTACTGGCAATCGTTCTGATTATTGCAGGCCTCTCCATAACCGCATGGTTTACTTCAAAAACCAACAAACTTCATAAACAATAAACATCTGTAAGCAATCGCTGTTATTCTATAACAAAATGCTTACAAACATGATATCAGACTTTATTCCCAACATCCCCGATACGGGTCAGAAACGAATTGTCATTGCAGGAGGCGGATTCGGTGGACTAAAAGCAGCACGAAAGCTGGCATATAATAATTTTCAAATTGTACTCCTGGATAAAAACAACTACCATCAATTTCAACCTCTTTTTTATCAGGTTGCCACTTCCGGACTTGAACCGGCTGCTATAGCTTTCCCATTACGCAAGGTATTTCAAAAAAAGACCAATGTGCATTTTCGTATGGCCAGGATAGAAGAAGTCCACCCGGAAATCAATGAAATAACAACCAGCATTGGCAAACTCCATTATGACTATCTAATTTTGGCAACAGGAGTCAGCACAAATTATTTCGGAATGCAACAGGTCAAAGAAAATAGCATTCCCATGAAATCCATATCCGAAGCCATTTACCTTCGGAATTATATCCTCAAAAATTACGAGGCAGCACTTCAGCAAACCGTTACTTCTGAAATCGAAGCATTCATGACAATTTGTGTTGTTGGAGGAGGCCCGACCGGAGTAGAACTAGCAGGAGCTCTTGCTGAAATGAAACGCTACATCCTTCCCAAGGACTATCCCGAACTCGATTTCAGTCTGATGAAAGTATACCTCTTTGAGGCCTCTGGTAAATTACTTAACGGAATGTCAGCACAAGCCTCCTCTAAAGCAGAAAAATATCTTCGACGAATGGGCGTTAATATATTTCCTGGTACAGCAGTTAAAGACTATGACGGAAAAACAATCACCCTTGCTAACGGGAAAAAAATTAATAGCAAAACATTGGTATGGGCTGCTGGGGTCACCGGAAAACCAATTGCCGGAATCCCTGCCGAATTAATAACCCGAACAAATAGAATCCTTGTTGACGAGGTTAATCTGATTTTAGGTTATCCGAATATTTTTGCAATCGGCGATATCTGTTGTATGAAAACAGTTAATTATCCCAATGGGCATCCACAAGTTGCACAAGTAGCAATTCAACAAGCCAGACTTGTTGCCAATAATATTATAAGAATAGAAAAAAACAAACCCAAACGTCCATTCCATTACATCAACAAAGGAGCGATGGCAACCATAGGTCGAAACCTGGCTGTCGCCGATCTTCCAGGTTTCAGAGTGCATGGCTTTATCGCATGGATTCTGTGGCTTTTTGTTCACCTCATGTCTCTGGTCGGAATCAAAAACCGTTTTCTGATATTTATCAACTGGGTCTGGAATTATATCACTTTCGATCAGTCCCTCAGATTACTCATCAAACCGAAAATAAAACATTAAATAATTTTGTCAGTCAACTCTTTCATGTTTAAAGCATTATTCTTAAATTTAAATAGCTCATTGATTCACTAATGATAAAAAAGGAAGACATGACACCCAATAGTACAATGTCCATTCCGTTCATCGATCGGACACAGATGGATTCTATCTATCAGATCATGAACGACCAATATTCCATTAGTCCCCTTCAATCAATGGAAACTGCAGGAAAGGCCTTCGCTTCCCTAATATTAAAACTTTTCCCGCTCTCCCGGTTAAAATATAAAAAGATGTTGGTTTTAACCGGCACCGGCGGAAATGGAACAGGTATTTTAATTGCTGCTCAACAGTTGCTTAAACGAGATATAGAAATCACCGTCCTTACAACTCGTGAACCCCGGGAACTAAATTCGGAAACAGTTCTTCAACTTGAAAAACTCGGTGCCCGTCACTGTCGTGTTATACAAGGGATGCCTGAATTTGTAATGTACGAACATTTCGACCTTATTCTTGATGGCATATTAGGCTGCAACATTAGTGGAGAACCTTATGGTTGGGCCAAAACATTTATTACTATTCCTCAATTAATTAAGGTACCGGTATGCTCTTTCGACATTCCGTCGGGTATTGATCCTGATCGGGGTGTCATTTACAACCGATTCATTGAACCCTATGCAACAATGACGCTTGGATTGCCCAAAACAGCATTTGCGCTTCCTTCAACCCGTAACCACTTAGGACGCCTCTTTCTAGCTAACATCGAAATTCCGGTTCCACTAATATCTCAACTCTTCCCGGGATATGACTCGAACTGTTTTTCTCATTCCGATTTTATTGAAATATAAATAATCCGGAACAAAAATAAACCCCGGCATCTTTAAAATATATTGTATCTTTAAGGTCAAAATTCATCATATCTGCCGGTAAATCATGGATCTATTAATACGCAAAGAAACGCCCAAAGATTACTCTGAGGTAAAAGTTCTTATCGAAAAAGCCTTTAGTGGTTTGTCATTTAGCAACGGAAGCGAGGGTCGCATGGTTGAACGTATTCGCAAAACGTCCTATTTTATTCCCAACCTTTCACTCATTGCCATTTATAACAATCAAATTGTCGGACACATTCTTCTTTCTCCCATTCATATCAAAGGAGAAAAAGCAAGTTTTCCTTCCCTTGCACTTTCACCACTGTCGGTGCTTCCTGAATATCAGAAAATGGGAATTGGAAAAGCCTTAATTCAAGAAGGACTTAATAAAGCAAAGGAACTAAATTTTGAATCAGTCATCGTCATGGGTCACTCCGAATACTATCCCCGCTTCGGGTTTCGAAAAGCCTCAGACTTCGGAATTCTTTGCCCCCTAGACGTACCTGATGAATATTTTATGGCTCTCGAATTAAAGCCGGATTCACTCCAAAAAGTCTCAGGGATGGTTAGTTATCCCGAAGAATTTTTCGAGTAAACCCGAAATCAATTCATTATTTATGAAGGATAATCATCGTTGCCCCATATCCATATTCCTGGAACGAAGCATCCTGAAAGGAATATTTCCGATAACGGGCAGATAACTCTCTCCGCACCTCCTGCTTCAAAGTTCCATTTCCAACCCCGTGAATAAAAATTATCTTTTTTACCTGATTTTTAATTGCATCATCCATTTCCTGCTGAAAATGATCCATCTGGATTTTCAACATTTCAGTATTGGAGAGCCCACGGATATCATCAATTAATTCGTTAATATGAAGATCCACTTCGACCAACTCAGGCGTTCTAACCCGTTTGGGCTTCTCTGGTTCACTGATCGCAACATCTTTTTGCTTCTTCCGAACCAACTCCTTAAACTCCTTTTCTGTAATCTGATCAAGGCTATCACTTATCCGATTCAAAAGAGAAAAAGCCAACGCCGGTTTCTTTGAGTACGGAGTTTGAGAGAAAGTCTTCTCTTTGTAAAAGCGCACCGGATTGACCGATATTTCCTTTACAACCGGAGTATTCAATTTGTTGTCTTTTTCCTTAAAATAGATTAGCTGAAAATAGAATTCCGGCAAAGAACTAATATCGCTGGGCGAAAAAGACTCAAGCAACAGTTTGCTATTTGATGAAAGAATTCCTGACATAGTTGTTTCGTAGCGAACTCCGTCAAAATGAGCAAATTGATAAAGCAATTTATAATTACTGTCGTTAACCAGAAAGATATTAAGAGGTCCACCAACGGGATTATTCGGTTGATCCGGGACAAACACCATAAAAAAAGCAGGTTCATCTCTCTCAGGAACATCTTCTCTAGCCGCAGTCTCCTGTTTCTCTGCAGGAGCAGTACTCTTCTGCAGATTCGTCTTCTCTACAACCGTTCTCTTAGTCCCATCGTAATGCTCATCCGAATTAACCACGAGTAAATCGGAAATGAGTGTTGGTACACCAAATCCATCAGCATCTTCAACATCAACCATGTTTTTACCGATAAATCCGGTAACGATTCCTTCTCCGACATCATTGAGGAATTTTACTTTATCTCCTATTTTTATCATCTCGGTACTCTTTTTTGCAAAGTTAATTTATCCATTGGAATATCAACGGAACATTTTTGACGAGTTGGTTGTTTGCATTAGAAACTAATTTTGTGTGAAAAGACTTGCAATTATTACACTATTTCTTTCTTTTTATCTGCTAATAACAGAGGAATCAGCATTTTCATTCTCAAAAGATACCATAATGGAAAGACCAACCTTACAAACAGCAGTATTCGGAACCGGATGTTTTTGGTGCTCTGAAACGCTATTCGGACAACTAAAAGGAGTTATTCTTGTTGAATCCGGATACTCCGGAGGAACCGTTAAAAATCCATCGTATGAAGAAGTCTGCAACGGACTAACCGGTCATGCCGAAGTCGTAAAAGTAACTTTCAACCCTCACCAAATAACTTACAAGCTACTTCTTGAGGTCTTCTGGCATATTCACGACCCAACAACCCTCAACAGACAAGGTGCAGATCAAGGAACTCAGTATCGGTCTGTTATATTTTATCAGGGAGAAGAACAGCACACACAGGCGATTGAATCCAAAAAGCAAATCGAACAGGAGAAAATATGGGATAATCCTATTGTAACACAAATCAATCCACTAAAACAATTCTATCCGGCTGAATCCTACCACCGTAATTACTATTCACGTAATTCTCAACAACCCTACTGCCAGATTATCATTAACCCAAAACTCAAAAAATTCAAAGAGCACTTCCATGCGTTGTTAAAATAATAAGATATCCAACCGATATCCCCTTCGAATCTGTGAAATGAGAAATAATTCTTTTCTGTTTTTTCTACCTTTGCCCAAAATTCATAGAAAATGACAGATCGTATTCCGCAATCGTTAGGACAAATCAAAATAAGCGATTTTAACTATAATCTTCCAGAAGAACGCATTGCCAAATATCCATTGGCAGAAAGAGATCAGTCAAAACTTTTAATATGGAAAAACGGACAAATCACCGATAGCCATTTTTACTCACTGGCTAGTTTTCTTCCTGAGAACACCTTACTTGTTTTCAATAATACCCGGGTTATCAGGGCCCGAATAAATTTCTTTAAAGAAAGCGGAGCCAAAATTGAAATTTTCTGTCTTGATCCTCACGATCCGGTTGATTATGCAATCTCCTTTGCTCAAACCCACACCGTAATATGGAAGTGTATGATCGGAAACCTGAAAAAATGGAAATCAGGCATTCTGCACAAACAAATACCATACAAGACCACACAGATAAACCTATCGGCAGAACTAACAGGAACCGATGAAAACAGCCAACTCATTCGATTTTCATGGGATAGAGAAGTCTCCTTCGCAGAAGTACTGGAACACGCCGGAACGATTCCTATCCCCCCTTATTTGAATAGGGAAACGGAAGAGTCAGACCTGGACCGCTACCAAACAATCTATTCAAAAATAGAAGGATCGGTTGCTGCTCCTACCGCCGGACTCCATTTTACAAACCGCGTTTTTGAAAGTCTTAAAACTAAAAACATCGAACGTGCAGAACTAACGCTGCATGTAGGTGCCGGAACTTTTAAACCGGTAAAAACAGAACAGGTCATTCAACACGAAATGCATACCGAACATATCCTTGTGCACTATGAATTCATTGAACTGGTCATTGAAAAGCTTAAACAGACAATTGCAGTCGGAACAACTTCGATCCGCACACTCGAAAGCCTTTACTGGATGGGGGTTAAAGCCTCACAAAACATCAATCTGAGCGAAGAAGAATTATTGGTTTCTCAATGGGAACCCTACACAACATCAACAACCCTTACTGCAACAGAGGCATTAAATGCACTACTCAGATACATGGATCATCATCATCTGGGCACAATCAGTTCCGCAACACAGATTATTATTCTTCCCGGATATCAATTCAAGATTGTTAAAGGTATGATCACCAACTTTCATCAGCCAGAGAGCACCCTTCTTTTATTAATCTCGGCATTTTTAGGAACACACTGGAAAGAAATATACGAACATGCACTTGACAACAATTACCGCTTTCTAAGTTATGGTGACAGCAATCTCTATTTGAAGTAAGAGATCATATGCAATTAATTTTCTAATCCTTTAACCTGTTTTAACAACAGTTAACAAACAATTCACATTAGTAAAACACTACATATTAATACATTACAAACAAACCATGTATCAAACTGTCTTTTCTAACACACAAAGAGCTCTGTCAAAAAAGAACTATGCTATCTTTGTAATGAACTGTAATTCTAAATAATCAAAAAAGGATGAATAATTTTTTGCAAAATAAAATGATGGTCATGAACATGTGCATGTGTATGTACATGATGTGTCCGTCTTATATTTTATCTTGCAGAAGTTGATAGCATAAATACTTGTTATAACAAAAAGCCCCTTCTGCAATAAGCAGAAGGGGCTTTTTTATTATCTGTAACCACTGAAAACCCAAATTACTCATGAATACATTTCAAGCATACAATATTGTAATCGCAGACTCACAATTTCTGATTGCAGAATCTTTGAAATCAATTCTCAGAAGCGATTCGCGCTTTAATATTACACTGACAACACCTGATAAAGAAAATATAATAACAACATTAAAAGGAAAAACCATAACTCTTCTGATTATAGATTCTTCCCAAATAGAATTCTCCGCCCTTTCTAAAATCAAACAGCTTTTCCCAAAACTATCAGTACTAGTGCTTACGAATACACTCAACAGAAAAGAGCTGCAAGAATTAAACGAACTAGGAATATTCGATATTATCCTTAAAACAACAGACAAAAAAGAACTCTTTGCTGCGATTGAAGCAACAATCCAGAATAAAAAATACTACACACCAGATCTTTCTTCTCTTCGTCCCGAGAATAAAACACAGGACCCAACCGAAGAGGTTTTACAACTTACCAACACCGAAATCGAGATTGTCCGACTTATGTCCAATGGATATACCACCAAAGAAATAGCGTCCCATAAATTCATAAGCTATCATACAGTCATCACTCACCGCAAGAACATATTCCGTAAGCTAGGGGTTAACAATGCACTTGAGTTACTCATGCTCGCAATCAAAGGCGGAATTATTGACAACATCGAATATCATATTTGATTATCAATCAATATAAATCAAAAAGCAGGGGCCCCTTATCAGAGACCCCTGCTTTTTTTATCTAATAAATCTTTCTACTATGAAATCTCAGCATTTCCGGTTCTTTTTATTACTCCCCATTCTTCAAGTTCCCCCTTTATTGCCCTTAAATAAGACTTTATCAGGACGAAGAAAAGCAACTGCCGATAAACAATACGCTGAACAAACATGTCCCATACAATACGAAGTGTGAAACGCTGATTGTCCATTCGATGAGCCATCCACGAAATAATCACATCGACAAAGAAATAGGCAAAGTAGAATCCAACAACTTTCATTGCATTCGGAGAGAATAGAGACGCAATCGTCATCAAATCGACAATCGGATTAAATAAAGGCAAAAACAACTGGAAGACCAATAGATGTGGTAACAATAGCCAACCAAGATTCGGCCTTTTCCTGGTAAAAATCAGTTCTCTATGTTTCCAGAAACTCTGCATAATTCCAAAAGACCAACGGAACCGTTGTTTGAAGAACACAGAAAGTGTTTCAGGTGCCTCTGTAAAGGCTAATGCATCATTACAAGAACGTACCCTATATCCGGCCCTCAAAAGACGAAGCGTTAAATCGCAATCCTCTGCCAAAGTATCCGTTTTCATTCCACCAACACCGTCAACAGCACTCTTACGAAATGCTCCGATAGCCCCCGGTACAACCAGAATAATATTCAATACATCAAAGGCCATACGGTCAAAATTCTGACTGGTTGTATATTCAATAGACTGCCAGCGGGTCATCAGATTTCGTTTATTTCCCACCCTTACATTTCCCGCTACAGCAGCAGTTCGCTCATCATAAAATTTCGATAAAAGCAACCTTACAGCATCAGAATGCAAATTTGTATCGGCATCAATACAAACCAAAAACTCACCCGTAGCATATTGAATTCCGTAATTTAAAGCAGATGCTTTTCCTCCATTCGGTTTCGTATATACATAAACGTTCGGAACATTCGAAAATTCAGAAGAAACCAATTCATAGGTACGGTCTGTCGAACCGTCATCTACAAAGATAATTTCGTAATTTTCATAATCTGTTTTCAATAAACTAGCAACAGTCTTACAAGCAGTCACCTCTTCATTATAAGCCGGGACAATAATACTTACACGGGAATTACCTGTCGAAGTTATCTTATGCACTCGTTTATTCCGACGGTATTGAATTATTGCCAGAACAGCAACCGACACAATCTTGAAGAAAGCCAGGAATAAAGCAAGGAAAAACAGGGTATAAAAGAAATTATCAAATAGATATCCAATCTTAAAGAAAGTAGAATCGGCTTCTTTCAGATATTCATTCCGGTTATTTCCCTCATAAGGCATTACCTCATCCCGACTTCTTCCAATCAGCTGTGAAACAGACACAAATTCATAGCCCATGCTTCTAAAATACTGTATAATCAGCGGAAGAGCCTTTATGGTGTTCTCACGATAACCTCCGGCATCATGAAGAAGAATTATATTACCCAGTTCATGATCATGCTTTACGTTAGCCATAATTCCGTCAACTGTAATACCCAGTTGCCAGTCCTCAGCATCAATCGAAGAACCTACCGTAAGATAATTTTCAGTCTTAGCTACAGCAATCGGATGAATCGTTGACGGATTAGTCGGTTGATTTTCTGTGTTATATGGAGTTCTAAACAGAATTGTTGCATGACCGGTAATTCCTTCTATAATTCGTCCGGTTGCCCTCAATTCCAGTCTTATCCGATTATCGCTTATGCGCTCCAGATAAGGATGCAATAGCGTATGATTTCCAATTTCATGTCCTTCTTTATAGATTCTCCTGACCAATGGGAGATAATTCTCCGCATTCACCCCGGTTATAAAGAAACAGGCAGGAACTTTATATGCCTTAAGAATATTCAGAATACGTGGTGTATAGTCCGGATCAGGTCCATCATCGAAAGTTATAGCGACTTGCTTCTTATGCATTCCCCCACTTCGTTTGATCACATAACTGGTCGGAAGCGTATAATAGTGTTCATCTGAAATCAACTGATCATCCTTGGTTGACTGGATAGCCACTCGTCCTTTAGCCGGAGCACTAATAACATCAAGCACTTCGCCCGAACCAATATAGTCAACACTAGCAGTAGAATTGATATTTTCAAGAATTCCGAAATGGAACGGATGTTTTAATAATCCATCGTAAGACAAATCCTGGTTATAGAATGACCAAATTCGTGGATCTTCCGACCCAAGACGCCATAAAGAGACCCCAGCTACGCCAAAATCCTCCGAAGCCCGAATTGCATTAAAAGCTGTTGCTGCATCCGTAAAATAGGCCCGGTGAAAAATATTATTGTCATCCCAGTAAGAAAAATCAAGGTTAAAAGAGTCATCGTCGTAATGAATTTTCCCTTCGCTCTCCAAAGCGGTGGAAATTGCCTCCTGATAAGACACATTCGCCCCATGAGCTCCCGTTGCCCAATCATAACCAAAAGCTGCGACACAAAGCACCACTTTCTGGGGCGGAATCTTATTACAGATTTCATCAAGAGCACCTTCAACCCATTTCTGTGCAGCAATAGGTCCCGGTTTAGAAGAATCATTATGCTGGTCATAAGCCATCAGAAAAAGGAGGTCATTGTAATGGGCAAGCACCCTCGGATCATAGTCATTATTAAAAGGAGAAATATCAACACTAACAAAGAATCCTCTGGAATGAAGAGCTACATAAAGCTCTTTCTGAAAACGAATAAAATTAGCATCCGTCTTCTCCACCAAATCCTCAAAGTCAACATTTATTCCATCAAGCTTATAATACCTCAGCGATCCAATAATATTATTGATAAGTCTTCGACGTTTTTGAGGAGAACTGATAACCTCATGAACATTTTTCCCATTCCATCCTTTATTAAAAAAGTTTGACAACATGGGAACAACCATCACATTCTCAGTCCTCATAACATTCAATGCCGCAGTATCGATTCTGGTTTCCAAATTGCCTTGTCCGTCCTTAACAAAAAACCATTCAGGAAGAACCATATTAAGGTGCTGTATGTTATTTTCAAGAGAATAACGACTCTGAACATCCCAATTGACAAAGAAAGCAGCTCTAATCGGCAACGAGGATAAACTTTTATGAATTTTCTGTGGGGTCTTATAAAAATTAGGACGTTTTTTCTTCCTGATTTCTTTTAACCTCTTTTTAAAAATCTCTTTCTCAGGATTCTTTAATGAACGTTGAGCATCCAAATCGGTCAGCTTCCGGTACAGTGCTGCACGTTCCCTAATTTCCGGGATACGAAGTACCTGCTTCTGATTTAAAGAAATAATAATAGCGATTACACAAAAAACAAGGAAAAAAGCAAGCACCCTCACGATCCATAAAAAGCTTTTCCACCTGGTCGGTTTTGCTGTCTGAAAAATTTGTCGCTGTTGATTAGACATATGAATTCGTTTATTTATAATTCAATAAATTACCAAAAAAGCACTCCCAAGAATTTCACCCTCCCAGTAAAAAATCGTTTTTCAATAACAATTCATCATAGGTAGCATTCTCTTCAACTAATTTACTAATTTGACGTCAAAGAAAAGAAATGAAAATGAAATTTAGATGAAAATTCATTTAAACCTTTTATTTTTTGTGCAATCTTATTACCTTAACACACATTAAAGAATTCTAATTTCAAGGAGTATCAAAAAGACCATTAATCATCTTAAAAGACAATATTTTTAATTTATTACTCTTTTTTAAAGAAAAACAAGTATCTCTTTTTGTTTGTCTCCCGTATCAATAAGGAGATGTTTATTCTTAAGTCGAACTTTAAAAAAATAAGAAAGATGAAATCATTCGCAAAAGTTTTATTCGGTGCCGTAGCAGGAATGGCAGCAGGTGCAGCCCTTGGTATATTATTTGCTCCCGAAAAAGGATCAGATACCCGCAAAAAAATTGCCCAAAAGGGAGAAGAACTGAAAGATTCAGCAAAAGAAAAATTCACTGATTTGGTTGACATGGTCTCTGACAAATTTGATAAAGCTAAATGTTGTGCAAAAAAAGTAAAAGAAGACATTGATGCTGAACCTAATCCTAATTAGTAAGAGGTATTATAAAATCTCTTAAAAAAATCCCGGTGACAAAAAGAACAATATGGAAGACCAGACAAATTTGATTGAATCTCTATATGAGAAAACAAAAGATTACGGAAAAACAAGTATTGAATTAATTAAGCTAAAGGCAATAGATAAATCATCTGATTTAATATCATCACTGTTGCCGGGTATAATTATTTTCATTTTTATAACACTTTTTTTTCTGATTTTTAACATCGGACTAGCAATCTGGATCGGACAGCTTCTCGGAAATGTTTGTTATGGATTCTTTATTATTGCTGCTTTTTATGGTCTCGCCGGGATTATTTTTCACCTTTTCTTCCGGAAACGGCTTAAAAGATGCATGAGCGATTTAATTATCAAACTTTTACTTAAATAATACCGATGAAAAATACTAATCGCAGCATTGCATTAAAACAGGCTATTCTTGAATTAGAAAAGAAACAAGCTATTCAGGAACAAGGATTAAAAGAACATTTTAAACTCACTGTCGAGAGTTTAAAACCAGCCAATATTGTAAAAAGTACGCTTCAGGATATTGCCTCTTCTTCTGAAATAAGAAAAAGCGTTATATCGGCCATACTAGGAACTATTTCTTTTTTTATCACCCGCAATGCAGTTAAGAGTTCAACCTCTTCTTCCAAAAGCCTTTTTAAATCCCTATTAAGTGGAGGTATTCTGAATCTTATTGAAAACAACACCGATTTAATACAAAATATCCGGCAACATCTTTTTCATTTCTTCTTTAAACGACATTCGTCCTGAATATCCCCACTGTTACGTTGTCTAATCGCGGATCTTTAAAAACAGCAAGAAAGAATTGTTAATTTCTCATAAAAACAATCATTAATAATGATTGTACTGTTACAACCATTATGAGTTGTAGGTATATTTGGGAAAAGAACAAGTCTAAAACTTACGAAAAAATGAACCGCGCATTATTAGTCGGGATAAACACCTATCCTTCTTCACCTTTAAAGGGCTGTGTCAACGATATTACAGACATGAGTGCTTTCTTAATCTCCAAATGTGGATTCACCATTAATGAACTAAAAACCATAACTGATTCCAACGCCACCAAAGATGCAATTATTGACGGACTAAATCAGTTATTGAATGATATTCATACAGGCGACCGAATCCTATTCCATTACAGCGGACACGGAGTCCAGTTTCCCACTCATGATCCTCAAACTGAGATTGACGGACTGGATGAAGCAATTTGTCCTTACGATTTTGATTGGACTGATGCCCATACAATCCGCGATAAAGAGTTTAACAGCATTTTCTCTGCTATCCCTGAAGGCGTTGAATTCATCTGGATCTCCGACTCCTGCCATTCCGGCGACCTCGAAAAAGAACTAATCAATCCATTCGCACTCACTAAATCATTAACCCCTCCCGATGATATTATTGAAAAAATACAAATAGCAAAAAGCAACAAGCAAAAAGTGCACCAATTAAGCAAAACAGCACAGGACCTTAATCTGGCTTTGATCAGTGGATGTAAATCCAACCAAACCTCTGCTGACGCGTTAATTAATAAACGATATAACGGAGCCTTAACCTATTATCTTCTACAAAGGCTTAATAAACCGGATGGACTAACTATCCCTTTAACAAATCTTGTAAAATCTGTCAGCACAGCCTTGAAAAATGCAGAATACGCACAACGTCCGCAGTTAGATGGAAAAGAACAAATAAAAGAGAAACCTTTTCTTAAAAATTGATTATACTTCCATTCGAAGCATCACACGATACCAATTTTTCCTGAAAAAATTTTAAATAGACTAATCTTCAACAAGATTAGTCTATATTTTTTTTGCCAAAATTGTTTTTTTATTAGATTTGTGTGCGCACACATTGTGTATTAACCAATCTGATAAACCATGAAAAAAAACCTATTCTTAATCTTATTTAGTCTTCTGCTGACAGAAGTTTCTTTCGGACAGCCCATCTATCCGGGGCATACTATCGGTCCTGCCCTCATTCAATTTTCAAAAGGCAATATTTTGGTCCGAAACCAGATCCTATCTGCCCAATGGACCGTAAAAGGCCAAACAATCGAAGCCCAATCTTTCCAAAACAAAGAAACAGGGAAAGTAATCCGATGGAACAATGAGTCATGGTTTTCTGTTATTCTCAAAAACGGAGACAAACTCACATCCAATGATTTTCAGCTATCCTCTGCCCCGGAAATCAAAACAATTCCCGGCAATAAGTCCGCTGTAAGACGCTCCGAAAAAGACAACGGACAACAAATCACAGCCAACTTGTATTGTGCAAAAGCCAACTTAAAAATTCATTGGAAAGTCGTTCTAAAAGATAACTCGAACTATCTTCGCGAACAGTTTACTTTAACCCCTATAGATTCACTGAACGTTGACCAGATAACCCTTTTAGAAATACCGGAGGGCAGTGGAGTTAAACCGAATGGAATTGTTGCCGGATCTCCTTTGGTAGAAGATGGAACATTCTTCGCATTCGAACATCCTATGAGTCATAACGAAACAAACGAAAATCAAATCATCTCTTTTGTTAAAAGATATAACACGCTTACTTCTGCCTCCCCACTAACCTATTCTGTTGCATGGGGAGTAACTCCCAGGAACCAACTCCGTCGGGCATTTCTCTATTACATAGAAAGAGAACGGGCTGTCCCTTATCATCAAGAACTTCATTACAACTCATGGTTCGATCTATCCTTCGGGGATCGAAAACTGAATGAGAAATCCTGTATGGAACGAATGCAAACCTATGCAGATAGCCTTATTATCAAACGCCATACTCCACTCAACGCATTTCTATTTGATGATGGATGGGATAATAATCAAACGTTGTGGCAATTTAACAGCGGCTTCCCAAATGGCTTTTCAAACATGCAGAAACTCGCTCAAAAATACCACTCCTCCATTGGTGTCTGGGTCTCTCCTTTCGGGGGATATGGTCAGGATAAAGACCAAAGAATTCAATATGGATTAGCACAAAATCCACCTTTCGAGATCAACGAGAATGGATTTTCCCTTGATGGACCTGTTTATTTTAAACGCTTCCGTGACATGTCTGCTAATTTTGTACAAAAATATGGAGTAACCATTTTTAAAGTTGATGGAGTTGGTGAAGGCAATGGTTCTATCGGTTCCAGTGCGCGTTACGAAAAAGACATTGATGCCCTTCTTCATTTAGTCTCAGAAATACGGACCGTTAAGCCAGATATCTATTACAGTCTGACAACCGGAACATGGGCCTCCCCTTATTGGTTATACTATGGTGATGCAATCTGGAGAAGCGGAGGCGATAATGGACTCGCCGGAACCGGATCAAAACGGCAGCAATGGATTACCTATCGTGATGGCGAAGCCTATCGAAATATTGTACAAAAAGGAAGTTTGTATCCACTCAACTCCCTAATGTATCATGGTATATGCATTGCCGACTGTGGTATTCCATCAACATTTGAGATGAATGATCAGGATATATCCGATGAAATTTGGTCTTTCTTCTCAAGCGGAACCGGATTACAGGAACTCTACATCAATCCGCATAAACTCTCTTCCAAAAATTGGGATCTGCTGGCACACGCCATTCAATGGGCCAAACAAAATGAGAAAACACTTGTCGATGTTCATTGGGTCGGAGGAGACCCTGAAAAAGAAGAAGTCTACGGACGGGCTTCGTGGTCCCCGGAAAAAGCAATTATTAGTTTAAGAAACCCATCTGGAGAAGTAAGACATTTTCATGTAAATGTTGCAGAAGCTCTCGAGATCCCTACGAATAGACCTCAAAAATATAATTTTCATAATCCACGGTTCTATAGCAATAATAAATCAAATCATTTTAATAGCGTAGATGAGTTTGAGGTCACACTTCAACCCTACGAAGTTAAAATACTTGAAGGGAGTCCTGTAAAATAAGATTTTTTCTTTCGGGTAGGATAAAGTAAAAGAGGGCTCGACTCTTATCTGAAATACGGCAGCCGATATTTGTACCGGCTGCTTTTTTTTACCTTTGTCCTGACTATTTCAGACAATAGATTAAATAACTTTTTCATGAAAAAAAAGGCCATTCGGATCAAAGACATTGCATTAAAAGCCGGTGTTTCAACCGGCACTGTTGACCGGGTATTACACAATCGGGGCAAGGTGTCTGAAGATGTAAAAGAAAGAATTACAGCCATCACTAAGGAATTGAATTATGAACCCAACCTAATGGCCAGAGCCCTGGGTTCAAATAAAGAATACCGCATCGCAGCATTGATTCCCGATCCACAAAAAGACAACTATTGGGAGGCTCCAAAAGCCGGAATAGAAAAAGCAGAACATGATCTGAAACAATATGGCATCCTTGTGGAGCAATTCATATTCAATCCTTTTGATGTTTACTCATACATCAACGAAGCAACAAAACTCACCAATACCGCACCGGATGGAATACTGCTTTCACCTATCTTTTATCGCGAAACCCTTCCGTTCTTTGAAAAATGGACTCACAATGAAATCCCATTTGTCCTTTTCAACACGCAAATTACAGAATACCATCCGCTGAGCTATATCGGACAAGATTCATATCAGAGCGGACTTGTGGCAGGAAAACTCATTCACTATGGTGAACCAGCCTGCTGCACTATTCTTATCGCACACATTGACGAGGAGATCAGTAATGCTGCCCATCTTTTAAAAAAAGAACAAGGACTACGGGATTATTTTCGTGACTTACCCCAGTATACGATTATCCGCACAGAACTCCATCGTGCAGATTTAAAGACATTCACTCAAAAACTGGATCACATCATCGAAAAGACAAAAGATCTCAAACAAATTTTTGTTACTACCTCCAAAGCACACGATATTGCCGATTACCTCGAAAAAAAGAATATTCATCACATCCGGATTATTGGATATGACCTTCTTGCCGAAAACATTCACTATCTTAATAAGGGGGCTATTAGCTTTCTAATTAACCAAAATCCAAAAGGACAAGGATATTGGGGAATACATGTACTAACCGACCATCTCGTCTTTAAACAGAAAGTTCCACCCATTAAATATCTTCCACTGGATATTGTCACCAAAGAAAACCTATCTTATTTCATAGACAAAACGATAATCTGATTCGAACAGAGCTATTTTTTTCATTAAAAAACGCTCGTCTTCTTGTTCGCAATAAATCTTTACGTATATTTGTGTGTGCGCACACACAAAGACAAATAGAAACAAAAACAAGGAAATATAAACCACAAATCATAAATAAACCCTAGTATTTTAGGTGATTTGATATCACCGCTTATAGTCTGATTACCCAAAAACCACAGCCAGCAAAAACTCTGGCTGTTTTTTTTACAAAAAGAGGCAGCCTCAACATTTATGAGACTGCCTTTTTCATTGTTCTGATATTATTTTGAAAAATCTACTTCTTATGTGAAGATTTATTTTTAGTCCCCGACAACAATTGAAGGATATAACTGAAAGAAGCAGGTTCTGCTTTCACAATGTAAGAATCAAGAGGCCGTGGACCGCAACTTGCACTTCCTATGCCTAACGTTCGATAACTTACACAAAGAACAGTTGCGCTACTTTCCGGAAGATCGATCTTGTATTCCGGTTTATTGAATTCTTCATCACTATAAGGCAATGCAGATATTTGCAATAAAGAACTATCGCTTTTAACCATTAAACCGGCATGAGCAGTATTCGTTACTGATGCCCGGCGAACATCTTCGTGATTTCCGCAGTCCATCGGTTTTTCATAAGGAGTCTGCTGTTCTTTCACGGTACTATGATACAATCCGACATCCGAACCTCGTTTCCGGTCAGCATAATTTTCCATAGGACCTCTTCCGAAATAAGAGAATTGATCCAGCTCTTTGTTCAGAAATAGGCGAACCCCTACTCTTGCAACAACCAGTTCCGGGTGATTACTATTCATCGTGTTACTTACCACAATAGAACCATTCCCATAAACGGTATAAACAGCATGATGTTCAACAGTAAATCCTTCTTTCCCAACTCCATTAAGGGTTGCATCAATTACAACAACAACAGGACTGGTCTGTTTTACATCCAGATTCTTAACCGACCATTTTATCTGATCAAGTCCATATTTATTCCAATCACCAGCACACCATTCGTCATCATTACGATGAGGTGCTCTCCACAAATACAGTCTCGGTCCACCGCTATTCTTCAGAATGTTAACACCACCTCTTTGAAGAGAAGTGAAGGTTCCGCTATTTTTATCAAACACAACAGAGAAGTCCTTCCCATTAATTAAGACGGAATGGTTTGCTGAGCTCATTTTTAATGGAGCCATTATCGCAGTATTCAATGTCGGTTCAGCAACTCGCTGCGGAAGTTCAAACTGTTGAGATGCAACCTCATAACCCTTCTTAGCCCACAATTCATCTTTCGTCTGTTTGAATGCAACTCTCAGAAAATATTCTGCTCCCGGTTTCATATTTTTCAGTTCATAAGGAACCTTAACCGAAGTCTCTTCTCCCGGAGCAAGAGACGGAACATGCAACGGACCTTTTGCCATAACTTTCCCCTCTTCACTCAAAGTCCAGTCTGCAACAAAACCGCCGAGATTAATAAACTGATATTTATTTCGGATTTTAATCGTTCCCTGCGACAAATCATCAGCAGTCATTCCGATCCACTGATAAACATGTTTCATCTCAGGATACTGAGGTTTAGGTGACCGATCGGAAAATACAACCCCTTTATGAATAAAATAGTGATCATTCGGAGATTCACCAAAACCACCGCCATAAGCCAGTATCGGATGTTTAGGATCTCGACGGTTCCACAACCCCTGATCCTGCCATTCCCAGATAGCACCCCCCATTAAGGAAGGATACTGATCGAATATATCATTGTACTCACCTAAAGCACCCATTGAATTAAACATGGTGTGAGCATATTCGCACAGGTAAAAAGGTTTCGTATAGGTTGAATCGTTAGCAATTTTTTCTGTTTCGGAAGGACTTGTATACATCCGGCTGTCTATATCTGCAGGATTCCCTTTTCCAATATCAAAGCACTGGTAATGCACCGGACGAGTGGAATCAATTGATTTGATTTTTTCCATGGCTGCAACAAAATTAGAACCTCTTCCTCCATTTTCGTTTCCAAGTGACCAGATAACCACAGATGGATGATTCTTAAAACTTTCAACATTAGCCACGTTCCGGTCAATGATAGCAGCCTTCATGCGAGGCTCCTCATCAAACTTACCCCAGTTACCATGACTTTCCACATTGGCTTCGCCAAGAACCCATATTCCGTATTCATCACACAACTCATACCAACGCGGATCATCCGAATAATGGCAGGTTCTGACATGATTGCAATTACCCGCTTTAATCAATTGAATATCGCGAATCATCTGAGCTTCTGTTATGGCATGACCAACATCCGGCCAATGCTCGTGACGATTAACCCCTTTCAGTTTCACCGGAACTCCGTTAACCATGAAAATCCGCCCTTTGATTTCTACTTTGCGGAAACCCGTCTTAGCAGAAATCAGTTCCGTTGTTTTTTCTCCACGTTGAAGAGTCAGAACCGTTGTATAAAGAGTCGGTGTTTCAGCAGTCCATTTTGCCGGATTAGCAACCGGAATTTCCAAATTCACTACTTTTTCCTCTCCTGGTTGTAGAGCAGGAAGCATTTCCTCTGCTTTCCCGTCTAATACCACCGTTCTGTTTTTATCGTAAAGCGTAGCAATCAGTTTACCTGGATCCGTAACCTTATCCCCGTAATTTTTCACTTTAGCCGACACATTCAGCGTCGCATTCTTATACTGGGCGTCCAGGTCTGTTTTGACAAAGAAATCACGGATATGTTCATCAGGAGCACTCCAAAGGGAAACATTTCTCGGGATACCACTCAATCTCCATTTGTCCTGATCTTCCAGATAACTTCCAACTGTAAAACGATAAACCTCAACCGCAATCATATTCTTTCCCGGTTTCACGTAACCGGTAAGATCAAACTCTGCGGCATTTTTACTATTCACACTATACCCAACTTTCTGTCCGTTTACCCACAGGAAAAAACCGGCATCCACTCCATCGAACGAGACAAAGATTCTTCGTCCGTTCCATGAAGCAGGAACCTCAAAATTCCGGCGATAGCTACCTACCGGATTTCTTTCAACATAAGCCGTATAATATTTGGGAGGAGTACTCATCACATGCGGAAAATCATTTTGGAATATATACCCCGCATTCCGGTAGTAGGGAGTTCCATAGCCCAATACCTGCCAATTAGAAGGGACTGGAATTTCTTTCCATCCCGACACATCATAGTCCGATTTATAAAAATCAACCGGTCTGCCCTGAGGCCACGACACCCAGTGGAACTTCCATAAACCATTTAAAGAGCGGCAAAATGTTGATGCATGACGGTTCGCATTCAATGCTTCCGGCAATGAAGCATAAGGCATTAATATTGCATGAGCGGGCTCTTTATGAATACCCAGGCAAGAAGGATCTTCTATTTCGGGAGGAATAGGAGCCCCTCCCAAAGAATCCTTCAATGAAGCTTTTACAACAACAACCGAACCTGTCTGTCCGGGAGAATGGCCTTTTACCATTTTTGTAACCTTTCGGGATAGAGAAGTCTGTCCCGAAGTCTTTTCAACCGTCGAGACCAATAGTCCGACCGATAAAAAAGACAACATAAAGAACGTAAGAAACGTGTTCCTTTTCATAGAACAAATAATTAGTTTGTAAACAAAAATATTTAGCCGCTTTAAATAGATCTACAATTATTTACCAAAGGGCTGAACTTATCAGCAATTTCCTTCGGACAAAAAAGAGCGCAGAACCAATCAGTTCTGCACGCTAATATTTTTTCATCAAAGATTTACTCCCTGAGCAATTGTTACTTTATCCTTCAGTCTCTGATCACGGGAAGAAGCCCCTACAATAACTTTATAGGATCCTTTATCAACCACAAACCGGCCAGAAGAAACCTGATAATAAGCAAACGCATTGCTATCAAGATTCACCGAAACCTGTTTCATTTCACCAGCTTTCAAAAAGACTTTCGTAAACCCTTTCAATTCTTTCTCCGGACGTTCCACTCTGCTCTTCAACGCACTGACATAAACCTGAGCAACCTCTGCACCATCCCGCTTCCCGGTATTTTTAACCGTGAAACTAACCGTATACCCCGGTTTACCTTTAACCGAATGTGAAACAATTTTCAGATTACTGTAGGCAAAAGACGAATAAGACAATCCGAAGCCAAACGGGAATTGAGGTTCTACCTTTTTCGTATCATAATAGCGGTACCCCACTAAGAGACCCTCTTTATAATCCACTTCTTTACTTCCTTTGGCTGCATAATAACTATTGAAAGTAGGGTTATCTTCCCACCGTTTTTCAAAAGAATCTGGAAGTTTTCCACTGGGATTAACCTTTCCAAAAAGAATTTCCGCAATAGCCGTCCCGCCTTCCTGTCCGGGATACCATGCCTGCAATAATCCCTTTACGTTCGGCAGCCATTGTTGCATATCGACATTTCCACCCGCATTGACCACTACAATCGTATTCGGATTTACTTTTGCCACAGCCATAATCAAACTATCCTGTCCGGCAGGTAAGGCAAAAGTACGATCATAACCCTCCTCTTCCTGCTCTCCGCCGAAGCCGACACAAACAACCGCAACGTCTGCATCAGCTGCTGCATTAACCGCTGCTGCAGGATCTGCCGCATAATTGACTTTAACAGCACTTCCGGCAAGATTCTGAATGCCTTTAAGCGTAGTCACCGAATGAAACGGAGTGATAATAGAACTACCTCCACCACGCATATAGCAATTAGCATCCGGACCGACAACCGCAATTGACTTAATCCGATTTTTGGATAGTGGCAACAGTCCTTTGTCATTTTTCAGCAACACCATTCCTCCTCTTGCAAGATCAAGAGCAACCGCTCCACTTTTAGCATTATCCAAAGGAATACTCTTCAACTGCTGGGAATGATCATAAAATCCGAAACGAAAAATAACCCGTAAAATACGACGAACCTTATCATCAATCACTTTCTCTGAAAGCTGACCCGATTCAATTGCCGGTTTCAACACCTGACTATTCATAAACTTAGCCGAAGGCATTTCAATATCCAATCCGCCACGGGCAGCAGCCAATCCGTCATGAGTTGACTCCCAGTCCGACATCAGGATTCCGTCGAATCCCCACTGTCTTTTCAATATTTCATTGTTCAGATGATTATTCTGAGTTGCATGCTCTCCGTTCAGAAGATTATATGAATTCATTACAGCACCGACTTTCCCTTCATTAACCGCTGCTTTAAAAGCCGGAAGATAAATTTCGTGCAAAGTTCTTTCATCAATGTTCGAACTGATATTATATCGGTCCCATTCCTGATTATTACCGGCAAAATGTTTTACACAAGCCACGACCCCCTCACTTTGAACCCCTTTCACATAATCAACTGCCAGCTTTCCGGCAAGGAAAGGATCCTCTCCGAAGTATTCAAAATTACGACCAGCCATCGGAGCCCGATAAATATTGACTCCTGGGCCTAACAAGATATGGACGCCACGAGCACGGGCATCCTGTCCCAAAGCCTGTCCCAGCCGGGTAACAAGGTTCACATCCCAAGTGGCAGCAGTAAGCACTCCTGCCGGATAAGCAGTCGCATTTCCATCATTGCGCAATCCTACCGGACCATCTGACATTTTAATACGGGGCAACCCTAAACGGGGAATATCACGAATATAAAAAGCATCGACGCCACCAATATAATCCAACTTTTCATCAAGGGTCATTCGAGAAAGCAGATCCTGTACCCTTTTCTCAACCGGAGCTTTCGGGTTTTTATAGAGCTGTGAGAATGAAAACGAAGGCAATAATAAAGCAATAGCAAGAAACGCAAATATTTTTTTCATAGTTAGCATCATTAAATTTAGGACATAAATATACAGATAATGAGCTTTTTTTGAAATGTTTTTTCATTAATACCACTTTATTCTGACATTGCGTCTTCCGGAAGAACAATATAGAAAATTGTTCCCTTACCTTCTTCGCTTTCAAAACCAACTTTCCCCCCAAGGTAATTCTCGCCGATAAGTTTCATACTATAGGTTCCGATTCCCCGATCTATCGCTTTTGTTGAAAACGATCTTTGAAACATTTGTAGTTGAACGGAAATTGGCATAACCTCATTATTTTTCACACTAAAGCGGAGCCTTCGATCTCTTTCTTCACACAATAAAATGATAGTTTCGTCCTTCTTGCTGGCCTCAAGTGCATTTTTGATCATATTGATCAAAACTCTGTTTAATAGCATTTTGTCCGATTTAAACGAAGTATCCACAGATGAAGAGTCAATTTTTATGACTTTTCCAGATGCAATGTTGTTGTATTGTATCTGAGCCACAACATCTTCAAGAAATTTAATTGATTCTATTTTAACCTTATCAACTCTTAGTTCGTTATTCTCGGCCATACCTAACATTCGCTGGGCATTAATTTCATCCAGCACCCGTCTGCCCAGTAACGTAGCATGCTTAAGCAACTCTCTCTGTTCTTCTTTATCCGGCAATGCCTCCACCAACTCCAACAGAGACGACAGTCCACCCGCAATATTGATAATATCATGAAAGAATATTCTTTCCAGTACTATTCGACGTTTTTTATCACTAATATCTATAATAGAAACAATTAAGAGATTTTCTTTCCTATCGCTAATAGGAGTGACCGTAATTTCAAGATCAAGATAGAAATTCACACCATCTTTAACCCCCATTATCCGACATTCATCAGTTACCCGCTCAAGATTGCGCTGACATTTCAGAATCGTATTTACGGCACCACAATAACGACAGTTCTCTGATGTTCCACATCCATCAGGCCCCTTTGCCGAATGGATACAAGAAAATGCTTCTCCGATTCGTGCCCCGAAAATTTCATCTGCACTACCAATTCCTAATTGATTGAGAAGTACCTCGTTCGAATAGATAATCTGACGTTCTTTATTTAGAACAACTAAAATGCTCGAAAGAGAATCTAAAAGATCTTTTACCGTTAAAAAATTTTCAAGACCATCCCTCTCCTCTAATAATTGAGCAAGTGATTTCCGACCAGCCGGAGCATAATAGGTCTTATCATTTCTATTTTCTAAAGCCATAAAATCCACTTTCAATACACACAGTTCTGAAACTGAATTCTAAATGTATAAAAATTACCTTGCCCTTGCAATGGGAAATTTGCGAAAAAGAGGCTACCTGTCCGGAGAACAACTGCTATTTTTATCAAACAGCTATATTCATACATCCCGAAACACGATTTGTACAATTATCTCCACAAAAAATTTATAACCGATTATGTCGGAATAACATATAAATCAGATATATTTGGACTTGAATAAACAATGCACCCCCAACAGTATCAAAACGAACAAATTGAGAGAGCAAAATGTCTTTTAGAAAACCGATTATTTTTTCCCTTTTCATTCTTCTGATCTTTACAGCTTGTCGTCATGACGATGAACCGGTTGTATACAATCAGACCGTATTGGTTTACATGGTAGCCAACAATAGTTTGAGCAGCGAAGTAACAGCCAACGTCGACAGCATGGAAGCCGGACTGTCACACAACAAAATAGATGGAAATCTTTTGATTTACCTGGATAAAGGCACACAACCCGAATTACTTCAGTTGGTTCGCGACAACCACGGAACAGTTACCGAGAAAATCATTAAAACGTATACCGATCAGAATTCCGTATCGCCTACGGTCATGACATCCATTCTAAATGATGTAAAGAACCGCTATCCTTCTCTGAATTACGGATTAGTTCTCTGGTCACATGGAGACGGATGGATTCCGCCAACAAATACCAAGGCTCTCACAACCCGTTGGTTTGGTCAGGATGGTAATAACTTTATGGACATTCCCGATTTGGTCACTGCCCTCAATGGCGGCCCCCATTTTCGGTTTATTCTGTTCGATGCCTGTTTCATGTCGGGAGTAGAAACAGCCTATGCCCTGCGTAATAATACGGATTATCTGATCGCCTCGCCTTCCGAGGTTCTGGCTGATGGCTTTCCGTACGGTCAGATTATAGGTTCCATGTTTGGCAGCAACGAATCGGACTGCATAAAGACCGCCTCAACGTATTACAACTATTACAATCAGCAAAGCGGTTACATGCAGTCAGGCTCTGTAGCCTGTGTTAAATGCAGCGAACTGGAGAATCTGGCAGCAGTAACCAAACAAATAATCACAGTTCATGCCACGGATGTTAACAGTATCAACGCAACCAACATTCAGCATCTGGAAGGATATAATCCTCATTTGTTTTACGATTTCGGGCATTTCATAGACAGCTTTGCCACTTCAGCAGAACAGAGCACATTCGATGATCAGTTGAGCAAAACCATTGTATACAAGGCTTCTACGCCCAATATATTATCCGTCCCATCGGCCGGATGGGGTGTTATAATTCCCGTCAGTCATTTTTGCGGAATGAATACGTTCATTCCGCAAAGTACAACCCAGTTATACAATACGGAATATCACAATACCGCGTGGTACACGGCTGCTGGATGGGATAAAACCAATTGGTAGAAAAGAGCCTTCCCTCCCGTCCTAAGAAAGGAAGGGAAAAAGAAGGCTCACCACATACTATTTACTTAAAAGAAAGCTCAGCTAACACCGGAAGGTGATCTGAAAAGAATTTATCATTCTTTGAATCGGAAAGAATACCGTAACGTAAAACCGGAAGTGTATACTTATTTTAGTAAAACTCACCTTACTTCTTTCTTCGGTATTGGTCCGTAATTGGTCTGTTGTTGCTTCTCCTTTTATAGGTGGTTCAGTGGTGGTTCAAAGGTGGTTTATAGGTGGTTTATAGGTGCTCTCATCTAAAAACCACCTTTGAACTATTTCTACGCTCTTCCTTTGCTGCGTTCCGACAACAAAGCGCCAACAGACCAGCAATGAACTAATACTGTTTGAGTGCCTGCACTTCATTGAATCTTGCCGAAAATACAGCAAGAACAAACTCATCAAAAAACAAAGGCCTTTCTGTCCGAGTGTATTAACCTCCGAAATAGATGGACAGAATTTGAAAAACAAATTAGGTCTAATTAAATTTGGGAATAATAACAAGAAGAAAATTCACGACAGAAGACCGTCTTTCGATACTTCGGGAAGAAGAACGTGAAGGTCGTTCGTTAAAGTTATTTAATTGCGGGACAAAAACGGTTTATTCTACTTGTTATTTAAGGAATTATAGATATAGAAATTAGGCAAAGGAATGCCATCTATAAAGATTTACGCAATGAAATGTAGACTTATTATTACTCTTTTACGCAACGAACACTTTGCCCTGTGGCACGACTCTTGGATGTAGAAACACTTACACTCGTACTGCTTTTTTTAATTTCCAGACTATATGCTTTTGAACTTGAGCTTGGACTTATTGTTGCAGTCCAATATTCTCCTCTACCTGTACTACTGCTATTTCCTACGGCAGTCAAGTTTCCAGAGCTGGTTATATATCCGGCAGACGGGTAATAACCCAAAGACGGAAAAAGATAGCCATAGCTCCAGGCAGAACTACCAATACTCAATCCTTGCCATGGAGAACTGCCATCCCATGCAGGAACGCGCCACCCCACTGGACAAGGATCATATACTGTTTTAGAAGAAGGGGTAGAAGAGTCAGCACCGCCCCACAAGTCATCATTATGGGTACTACTTGTTTTTGAGAACCAATCGGATGCTCCATAATAAAACATCAACGGGTTATTAACGGAACCTTGCAAATTATTTTCATCTGAACTGCTAATACTCATTTTCTGCATTTTAGTCGTTTTTCCTTTAGCATCGAAAATAGATAAGAAGGTCGTTCCACTTGTAGCCTTTGGCCCCGGGAAAGGATCTTTACGCCCCCATTGATATAGTAAACCAAAAGCAGATCGATTCTTCTGACTGGTTGAAGTTGCTCCCAAGTTCCTATCCATAAAAGTTAGCCCATTATATGGATAGGTTGTTCCATTCGTATTAGTATTAGGATCATAATCCGTCACCCAAATATGCCAACTCCAAACGGTCACTCCGGAAGAATTCTTAACCTCAACCACCGCATTACCAGATGCACTACCTGCTTTAACCGTTATATACCCTCCGTTCACATTAGGCATTACCGACTGAACCGCACCAACAGCATTTAATCCATTTGAATTATCCGTCCATAATAAATCAGCAGTCCAGTTCGCCCCAGGTGCTATGGCTGTTCCAAGTTTAGCATCTTTCCAACCCCTATTAGCCTGGCTAATTGGAATACAAACAGTCCCGCCTGGCTTCACAATATAACAATTCGATTCGACCAAAGAGGCCCCCAGTGAAAAGTTAATCTGATAATTATACCCTGCTTGCAATGTAGTCAAACCATTCGAAGCCGCATCCAGAACCACATTCTTCGGCACCCCGTCAACATTAAAAGAGAAAGATAAACTTCCACTTAGGCCCGCAACCGGAAGCAATAAGACGCTTGCAGAAACAGTTGTTCCCGCATCAATTGATTTAATTCCCGGATCAAAAACAACGGCACCATTCGTTTCGGAAGTATAACTTCCATCAGTTATATTCAAAAAACCGGACTTTTTAAGCCCATCATTTGAGATGCTGATATCAGTGATTAAACCGGTTCCGTTATAATTCGGACTTCGGGTAATATTAAAGGTCATTCGGGCATAAGCATGCTCCATGTTAAAGGAAACATTACTGGCAGAATTTGATGGATTTTGCGCCCCCTTGCCATAACAAAGATCTACTGTGGCATCATATTTTTGGGAAGATAAAGGAACAGAAGAAGGATCTGTTATTGAAGAATTATAAGGATAATAAGCACAGACTGTAGCCGGGTTATTATTTAAATAAATATCCTCTGTGTTTTTAATCCATTCAGCACCTATACAATCATACTGAACATTATTTTGGGCAAAATACCCCTTTGTTAGCAATCGAAAGATTCCCATACTTCCTTCGGAAATAGTATTTGTTGTTCTGGTCCCTCCTGTCGTTGCGACAACAGATGCTGATGAGACAGACAAGGTTGGCCCCGTCTTTACGTTCTCTCCCGGATATTCCATGTAGGAACATCCCCCCAGCATAAAAAGCACCAAAACAACAAATAGAATCTTTATTTTTTTCATAGAACACACTCTATGTCGTTAGACACAGATTGCCTCTCCTTATTATTTATTCTTTAAAATTTATTTAATTATTCCGCCATTCACTACAGATGATGCATCTGTCCACGGAGTTAATGTAACAGAACTAACAGCAAGCTCATGTCCACTTAATTTCACACTAACCTTATAATTAGTTCCTGCAACTAAATCAATATTCAAACTATTAGTCGTCAGAGTCACACCATCTATTGTGAAAGAAATTGATGGGGTTACTTTATTTGCTGCTGTTGCCGGTACCATTAATACATGCCAACTATAACCGGTAGTAGCATCTATAGTAGCAGCAGCATCAGAAGTAGAAAAGACAGGAACTATGCCGTTACTCTGAGAACTAACTGTTCCTGTTGTTAAATCTATTTTACCGGAAGCAAAAGCATTATTAATAGAAACGACAGTAACTTTCCCGTTCCCTGTATAATTCTCCTTCGTAAGATTAATTGTTATACTGGAATAAGCTCTATTCATTTGAAATTTAGCAGAAGCATGTTGACTACTAATAGGCTGAGCATTGTTGTCATCAGCTACTCCTGAACCATAACACAAGTCTTTCGCATCAGCATATATGCTTGATGTAAGAGGAATTGATGTCCAATTCGTAGAGTTATTAATATCATCACTATATGGATAATATGCATAAATATTAGCAGGATTATTATTTAAATAAATTTGACCTGCTGATGGATCTTTCGACCATGTATCATCCGAGTAATTATATTTAGAGCATAAGGCAGTATAATTATATGCGCCATTACCACTCAACAATACTCCAATTGCTGAATTGTTTTGGAAATCACCACTTTTGGTAATAACAGCAGCAAGAGAGGCTGAAGAAACGCCCAGTGGGGTTAAATTCTTATTTGCAGGAGTCTGCAATTCATCTTGCGAACAACTGGCAAGCAAAGCAGCAAGAGCTGCAAAAATCAAAATTCTTTTCATGTATAGTTTTTTTTACTTTTTATTCTACGATATAATAAGCCTCCAGAATAAACTGAACTTATGGGCGCAATATTACCAATATATCAGTGACCATTTCCTGATTTTCATATGGCGAATAGCATAATTTCCACTAACATCATATTTACGTCCACCAACACATAAATTGCATCCACCAATAGCTGCATTTATTACATGAAAAGATTGTTTAAATGGGTAAAAGGCTTGTTTTATTACACAAAGAGCCCTTAGAAAAAGTGTTTTGAAATCAGTTTTTAACACATCGCACACCAAAACCAACTGCACGGTAATTTATGGTAAAAGGGATCAACAGACCATTCGTATAGAATAAATTATATGCAGATACATCTTTAACAGATGCAGACCAGTAGCCGCCTGATGAGCCTACACCTCCAATATTCCCATCAGTGTTATTCCGAAAACCAATAGCAAGGTAATAACCAACCGTTGTCCACACATAATCATTATTAATTCCCAAAGAAGTTAAATTATCCCATGGCGATATATTATTACTCCACGATGGCACACGCCAACCAAGAGGACATGGATCAAAAACCGTTTTAGAAGAAGCAACCATGTTAGCCCCTCCCCACAATGCATCATTCTGATTATGAGAATCAAAAGAATTAGTATACCAATCACACAAATAATTATTACTGAAATAAAATGTCTGCGGATTTTTAATAGCATTCGATAGATTACTAATTACACTGACAGGCTTTTTATCTACCATCGTTGGTCCTGACGAATTATAAATAGCTAAATCCGTTTGAGCGAAGATTGATTCTGGGCCGGGGAAAGGGTCCTTTCTTCCCCACTGATAATACATCCCTGGCATTGTTAATGACGCAGGATTAGCCGAAATTGCTCCAAGGTTCCGGTCCATGAAAGTAAAAGGACCAGCCCCATTATTGTATGTATAAGTCGTCCCGTTATTATTCGTATTCGGATCATAATCCGTCACCCAAATATGCCAGCTCCAAACAATATCATTGTCAACTTTAACATAAACAACAGCATTTCCCGTTGCACTGCCGGCCGAGACTTTAATATGCCCGGAAGGTCCACTTGGGGTACCCTGATCCGGAACAATAGACGCAACGACCCCATTCGGATTTAATACATTGACATTGTCCGTCCAAAGAAGACCGGCAGTCCAGTTTGTTGCATTAGAAATCGGAGCCGGCAGTCCGGCAGCAATAGCTCCTGTATTAGCGCGACTAACCGGAATATACACCGTCCCATTGGGTCTGACCATGTAACAATTCGATTCGGGAGAATACCGTAAAGACACCGCAACCTGATAGTTCTTCCCGGCATCAAGGGTTGTCAGATTATTAGCAACGACCGGAAGATCAGCCTTCATTGTCTGACCATCCACCATACAGGCAAGATTCATATTTCCATTCATCGCAGTAGTAACAGGAACCATTAATACACTGGTATTCATTGATGCTCCTGAGGCTATACCTGAAATCCCCGGATTATAACTCACTGTCCCCGGAACTCCTGCACCATATGTTCCGGTGGTAATATCCAATGTAGAAGTACTTAATATCCCCGGATTAGTTATTTGAATCTGAGAAACCGCTCCCGCCCCTGAATACGCTGCATCCCGTGTAAGAATAAAAGTAATTCGGGAATAAGCATGACTCATCGTAAAACCAACAGAAGAAGCCTTCGCATTCAAAGGCGTCACATTACTCGTTGCATAGCACAAATCCTCACCAGCTATATACCCTTTTGAAATCAGCATAACATTCTTCGGATTAGTACAGACATTAATATCACTTGCACCGAAAGGAGAATATGCACAAACGGTCGCCTGATTATTGTTCAAACCGATAGTCGTTGATTTAGCATTCCAACCTGAATTGTTAAGATTATCATACTCCGCATCATTCAGAGTAGCATACCCATTCGTGGGATTAGCTAACAAGAACAGACCAATACAATTAGGGACTATTACAGGGTCACTCTTGTTTGCAGCGACCGAAAGCGAGACCGATGATATTGACAAAGGAGTTAATCCTCCGTTATTCATCAGAACATCATCTTCTGAACAACTGAATAAAAACGATGCAAGTATAGCCAATACCAATATTCTTCTCATTGTTTCTTCCTCTTAGTCTAAAATAGTACTACCACCAGAAACCTCTGTCCACGGCAAGATAACAACAGAACTCACAACCAGATCCGTACCGTTCACCGTGATGGTATAAGTATAATCCGTACCGACATTCCATCTGTCAGCCGGAGATGCAGCAGGTAAGTCCACACTCATTATTTTGCCATCGATGGTAAGTGTCAACGTAATGTTGGTATTATCTGTTCTGGGAGCCACCAATCCATAAACAACGGGAGTTGTAGAAGAAGTAATGCTATAATCATTAATAACAGCCGAACCTGTAAATGTAATTGAAGTCCCTTTACCTCCCGTGAAAACTAAGGTCCCATCTTTTACAGCCATCGTTCCTGCTCCCCCGTCAAAAATGCCGGATGATGTTTTCGATGACAGACTAAGTTCTGTCAGTGTTCCAAGACCTTTGTAATGCTCACCTTTGTTGACGACAAATGTTAGTTTGGTCAATGCATGATGAAGATACAAATTCACACTATTAGCCGTATTCAATGCCGTTGCCTGTTGCGTATACGTTGGAGGAGAAGAACCTGTAGTCTGTGTTGTAGATGTAGCATACATGTAATCCCCCTGATTCGTATCGTAAAAATCTTTACTGGCTGAAAGTGAAATATTGATTGTATTTGCATCGGTATTCGATAATGTGCCGGTAACAGCATCCGCGGGATAAAAGCCATAAACAGTAGCGACATTTTCGGATAATAAGATCTTACTTGCAACATCTGAAGGAGAAACCCATGTTGCACTACCATTAAAAGTGTAAGCAACAACGTTTTGTGCATAGCCAATTCCAGTAATAAACACCCCGATCCGATCGTTATTGGCAAACGCATTGATCAATGAACGGGTATTAGCAGTCCCGCTGATGCTGGCAGATACTCCTAACTCTTTCTTCTCAACAGGAGAAACAGAAGGAGTATCTTCTTTCGAGCAACTTGTCAGTAATAGGCAGGCAATGCCTGCCAGCATAAACAACTTCTTCATAATTATTGATTTTTCTTTTAATTACTATTGAAGTGAAATGGAATCTGAAACAAAAGTCCAGTCTGTAAGAGTACCGCTGATGCCCGGTACCGGTGAGTGACCGCTTAATGTAACAGTATAGTTATAAGAGCTTCCTG
Source organism: Prolixibacteraceae bacterium (assembly GCA_963692465.1). Lineage (GTDB taxonomy): Bacteria > Bacteroidota > Bacteroidia > Bacteroidales > Prolixibacteraceae > JAUZOB01. The sequence continues at coordinate 2,883,179 of OY829943.1, read as the reverse complement.
CGGAGAATGTATCGGTGATCGTTCCGTTGTACGTCCTTCCTTCGTGGATCACTTTGACATTAAGCGTCATCGGTTCGGAAGCAGGAACAAAGCAAGTAGCTCCGACTCCCAAGGTCATAGCACCGGTTGCTCCCGTTCCTATTCCACTAAGTGAAGCATCTGCACTACCAGAAGGAGTAAACACTCCATTAGAGGCATTAAGTACTCCATGAGAGTAAAATCCACTTACCTGAATGGTAGAGGAAGAGGTGATCACTTTGCTCCCAGCACTGAAATCATCAGCAAACACCACATTAAATGAGATCTGTGCTGCACGATGGGCAAAAGCAAGAGTCGCTGTATTGTTAGTCGCCGTTACACCGGCAAGCGTGTATTTAGGTGTCCACAATACATCTGTTCCATGATTAAAAGCAACAGCAGTCGGGTCACTCACAACACTCTGATAAGGAGCATATGCATAGATATCGTAGCTGTTTCCAATGATCAGATCGATATTCTGATCACTGGTCAGTCCGCCAGAGTCTCCTGATATATATTTTCGGTTACTAAATGGTGCAGCACTCAATAGTGCATCTTTGGCTGTCACATAAATTCCGACAGACAAATCTGACGGCAAGACAGATGTTGATTTAGTTACGATTCCGGAACAAGTAGCGGAAAGCTTCAAAGATGCAACTGACTTTTCAACAGATGGATCTTTTGAACAATTCATCAACAGCGTAACAAGCAGAATGTACATACTTATTTTCTTCATCTTTATCTTTTTTATAACACGTTTTTCATCACTCTCCGGTGATAGAAATGCTACCTCCTGTTACCGGAATCCAGTCTATAATCTGACCGAAAACTTCTAATTCCGTATTGTTTATCATCATCGTATAGTTATAGGAATACGATGCCGAAAATATTCGTGAGATACTTCCCGCATAACACCGCCCATTCGTAGTTGTCACTGTTATATTCAGCGTCATCGGCTGAGTATCCGGGACAAAACAGACCAGCTGATCTGTCGTTGTGACTGTTGCACCCGCTCCTTGTACAGGAGTGATAGTCCCATCAACCAGATTCAATGTGCAGGAGGCGTAAAATCCGGTCACCTTAAACGTTGCTCCTGTAAGTGCTGACTCTCCCGTTCCGGAGGTCAGGATAAACCTGATCTGAGCCATTTTATGTTCGAATGTAAGTGTGGACGAAGCGGTAGTTCCTGCTATCACGACCTTTGCCGGTGCCGCGTATAACAGATCAGTTCCATGAGAAAATGACACGGCAACGGGATTACTAACAATACTCTGATAGGGAGCATAAGCACAGACCTGATAACTTTTAGCACTCTCAAGTACAATAGGTGAAGCAGAAGTAAAATCTCCTCCGTTTTCAGTCGCAGTATAAAGCACATTTCTTAACGAAGTCGTTGCCGGCGTTGTAGCACTGCTCCCCGTCTCCATTGCATACACACCAGTCTGGGTCGACCCCGGCAGATAGGTGGAAGATTTGGTGACAATTTCCGGGATATCCCCATGCAATGAAAGCACCGCTTCTGGAGATAGAATCTGATTCTGTTCTCCAGTGCAGGCCGATAACAAGACCACCAGAATGACGAATATACCGTTCCTTTTAACCATATCTCTACTATTCAGCTGTTACTTGTCTGGTTTCTGAACTCCAGTCATTTAGGGTTGTTTTAAATCCTCCGGATGTTGTTGTCACTTCAAAATTCACTTTGATTGCAACCTCAACAACCTCTGTGTTTATATCCTTCAATGCTGATGAAATGTCAACATTCAACGTCTGACTTTCCCCGCTTCGATAATAAAAAACCACAGTCAGGGCATTCGCCTCGGAAACGACTCTTCCGAAAAGACGAACGACAGATTCAAATCCGTCAACAGTGGCAGTAGGTTCAAACAAAATGCTTCCCATTCCGGATTGATCAACCAATCCGGTCGCAATATTGACACCGGAGGCAATACCGTCGAGTTTAGCAAAACAAGAAGCAATGGCCGATCTCTGTCCTGTAACAATAATCCGAATGTTCACTTTTCGAGCAAACGTAGCCGGGGCTATCACTCGGGTTACATCTTCATCTCCGGATACAGTAATCCGATCCAATCCAATACCATACACATGCAATGGTTGTAAAAGATAATTCACAGCTTTAGTCTGAGCCAGAACATATACCTCCGCATCCGTATACTTATTCAAATTGCGATAATCCACGTTTGTGGCATCACGGTTAAAGACCAGTACATGATAAATGCCATTAGGAAGAACACCATCAAATCCGGTATCATTGCTTTCTTTTGTAATCACGTTGCCATCACCGCTATAGAAATAAAGTTTCATTCCGGAAGGAATACTCTCTCCCGGCAATAAATTCTTCCAGTCAAAAGAGATATTCACCGTACCATTAACGGGTGGAATCTCCAAATCCCGTCGGGTACAGCTGCTTCCCAATGAAAGGCAGGTCAGACCTAATGCCAGTCGTATAAATCCGTTCATTAAACCCTTTCTCATAGTCTTATCTGTTCCTGTTTTTTAAATTTTCCCAGACGATAGGTCAACAACAATCGGATTCCTGTCAGTTTTAATCCGTTTTGTGTATAGGATGAATCATAATAGAAATGCACTGGATACACATAGCGATAGATATCTCCACGAACAGCACGGTAACCGAATCGCCCCCCCACTTCTATTCCCCAACGTGATGATAAAGGCAGGTAGTAACCCAATGAGATACCACCTTCGTGAAAATCGCCGGTATGCCCGTATTCCGAGATAGTATTCAGCTTCACATCAAATTGTCCGATAAGCCCATATACCCCAACGTAGATTCCGGTAAAACAATTGCTCCCATTTAGCCAGAAACGCGGTTCCATCGCAATGGATGAAACACCCCACTGCTCCTGATCATTATTATAGTTGTGTGTATAAACGTAGGCCCCATCCACATTCAGCGACCAATGCCTGTTGAAATACCATTCCAATTCGATATTCGGAATAAAATCACGGTGTTTAAGCTCCGGTGTAATTCCTGCCCAATAAAAAAGATTAGTCTTTATTCCGAATAACAAGCTGGTTCCAGGATGCTTACGTTTATCAACAAATGCAGGGATTATGCAAACGGACTGATTGGCATGGTCTGTTTTAGGAGATAACTCATTTTCATCCCCTAAAGAAGGATCAATAACGTTTGGCTTTGTTTTTTCACCTCTTGAGACAATTGGGGTTAAAACCTGTTCTGTCCGAACAGGGCTCTCCTTGTATTCTTCCCGGTGTCTTGATATAATTCCGGCTGAAACATGAGAAGATCGAATGGGATAAGAATCAGCAACCAGTCGAACTGAATGACAACAGGCAGCTGTTGGTCCGAAGATGTATTTCACCCGGACAAGAGAATTGGAATGAAGATTCGTATCAAGCGCAAGAGTGCAATATCGATGCGCAATCTGATGCCTGACCTTGATGTAAGCTCGTACAATCTTTCCCTGAATAGAAGTACGATTGAGAATTATTGGGTTATACAAATCCTCTGGGCGAATATACGCCGTAATAAACAAATGGCTTTTCCCGGAATAAATATTCTGCCGGTGACGGTGGATTAACAGATCCATTCTATCAAGCGCAGAATGATTGCGCTTGTATGCCTTAAATAATATTTTGTAATTCTGGTTATACTGAAGAAGGAACGAGCTTCCCTTGTTTCGCACAGAAGATTTCTTATTTTCAAGTGATTGTGAATTTGCAGACAATAGAGGGAAGACCAGCCAGATTAACACAAGCAGGAGAAAGGCAATAGCATCACTTTTACACTGAAACCCAGACGAATAATTTTTATTTGTTCTCATTTGCACCATATTTTTTAATAATTAATGCAATAGAATAGAAAATCGTTACAACACGATTCTCTCGAGAGACTCAAAAAATTAAGATCAGCTTAGTACATGAAAACAGACAGTAATGCAAGCCGTCTCCTTTAGACAGCATTATTTTTTGCAAAATGATATTGATTTGTTTATTAAAGTTATTAAATGTTAATGGATTTATATTGGCCATATCTATCTGAGGCATCACAATTTACACGAACATGCCATTTTATTACACGAACGTCTCATTTTATTACACGAGTAGGCTCTTTCTTATTCCATAAAATGATCTTGGGGGGGACGTAAGTGTCAAATATGCTATTCTTTAACACATCGGACACTTAACCCTGCTGCCCGTTGTGTGTTATCGTGCGGCATTACGTTAGTATTGTCAATATCTAAATCATATGCGTTTCCATTATATGCGGTGGCAGACCAATTTACACCAATAGAACCGACAGAAGTTAATGCTCCGGAAGAACTGTAGTTCCGATATCCGGCAGCCGGATAATAACCGATAGAAGGAAAAGAATAACCGTCATTCCATGTACCGGAAGTTGTTAATCCTTCCCATGGAGAGGCAGTGCCGTTCCACGACGGAACCTTCCACCCGACAGGACAAGGATCGTAAACAGTTTTAGTTGCCCCCCACAAAGTATTGTTATGTGTAGAAGACGTTGTTGAATACCAATCATAGCTATTGCTTGATGTCCCATAATAAAACGTTAATGGATTCTTCACGGTATTGACTAATACGGTACTGCTACTCGAAGATGTTTGCCTTCTGGTCACAGTTGTAACCGAACCATAAAGAGTAGGTTCCACTCCCGAAGACACAGAATAAGAGGCAGGAAACGGATCTTTACGCCCCCATTGATAAAGTAATCCCTGGCTGCTTATTGCCGCCGGAGCCACCGTCGTTGCCCCTAAATTACGATCCATGAAGGTAACGACGCTTGCTCCATTATCATAATTACAAGTTGTTCCTCCGTTATCCGGATCATAATTCGTCACCCAGATATGCCAACTCCAGATTATTGCACCTGAAGAGTTTTTAGCAAACACTACCGCATTACCTTCTGCACTTCCTGCTTTTACCGTTATATACCCGGAAGAAGAATTTGTATTATTAGCTGTAACAGAGGCAACAGTCCCGGAAGCAGACAATTTCGGAGACTTGTCTGTCCATAACAGACCAGCTGTCCACGGAGATGAAAAAGAAACCGGGCTGCTTTTATACGCCCGACTCACCGGAATGTAAACCGTTCCCCCCGGCTTAACGATATAACAATTCGACTCGGTAAGTGTATATCCCAAAGTGACATTTACCTGGTAATCATTTCCGGGCAATAAAGTAGCCAGATTATTCGATAACGCATCAAGCGTCATGGTCTTCACGGCACCGTCAACCGTAAAAGTAAAAGTCAGGTTGCCGCTCATAGCTGTTGTGACAGGCACTAACATCACACTGGTGGAAACAGTCTGCCCTACAGCTATAGCAGGGATGCTGGGATTGAAGCTAACTGTTCCTGTCGTTCCTGCGCCATAAGTACCGTTCGTCACATTCAGTGTGCCCGTACTATTCAGTCCCGCGTTGGCAATACCTATCTGAGTTACCACCCCTGCTCCGCTGTAAGTAGAAGCAGGATGGGTAATGTTAAATGTCATTTTTGCATAAGCTCGTAACATGTCGAACGAAACGTTAGGCAACGCATTCGTAACTCCTGTTACATTCCTGGCATAACAAAGGTCTTGTGCAACATCATATTTTTGAGAAGTCAGGGTTATTTTCGTCGGGTCAGCTGTTGCTGTAACCCCAGCAGCACCTATTGGAGAATAGGCACAGATCGTAGCTGCATTATTGCCCAGATAAATATCATTTGAATTTTTCACCCATGCACCAGTAGTCGAATTATAGTCGTACCGAACATTATTTTGAGCCGTGTATCCGTTAGCCGCTAACCGAAAGACCCCGATACTTCCATTGGTAAGGGTGGTCGAAGTACCTCTTGTCATTAAAATAGAAGCAGAAGTGACTGATAACGGAGTTCCAAACTCTCCGTCCCCCCCTTCTGTATAATCAAGATTGGAGCAGCTGCATAACAATGAAAATATCAACCCAATAAATAAGATCTTTCTCATAGAACACACAAACTGCCAATATTTTCCGAATGCCAACTAATCTTCTTCTAATTTTACTATCCGGATCTGCTGATATAACCTCAGCAAATCCGGATAATACAAACAACTTAGTTAATTACCATCCCATTGGTCACTGCCTGATCAGTCCAGTCTTGCGTTGTTACGCTGCTAACAACGAGTTGTGTCCCTTTCAAGGTTACATTAGCCTTATAATTGTTTCCGAACACAAGAGCTAAAAGGTTATTTGCCGAGGCATCAAGGGTAGTAGACATTGTCTTACCATCAACTACAAAACTAAAAGTTATCGTTCCGCTCAAAACTGTCGGAACCATCAGTACTGTAGAAGTTGCAGGTGTACCGGAAGTAATTGCGGTAATACCCGGATTATAAAAAACCGATTCTGAGGCAGGGATTGAAGAACCGTATGTTCCGGTTGTTATATCTAACGTATTCGTTGAGCGAACAGTTGTATTGCTGATCGTAATTTTATCAATTAGACCGATACCGGTATAGGTAGCATCTTTAGTAATTGAAAAAGTAATCTCAGCATAGGCCCGATTCATCGCAAAAGAAACAGAAGGAACAATGTTGGTAGCTGCTTTTTGTTTAACAGCATAGCACAAATCCTGAGCAGCATCATACTTTTGAGAGGTCAATATAACACTCGTCTGATCGGTCGATGAATTAATACCAGCTGCACCTAAAGGATAATAAGCGCAAACTGTTGCCGGCAAATTATTCAAATAGATGTTCTTTGTATTAGTCGATGCTGGTGCCCATCCTGCGGGTGAAGTAGTAGTACTGTAATCATACTCTACATTTTTCAAATCAGAGTAACCGTTGGCTGCATCAGCAATCAGGGATACGCCAATCTGACTACCGTTAGTAAGCAAGTTCGAACTACTACTTCGCGTAGCAACAGCCGAAACTGAAGCCGTTGACACCCCCAGTAACGTAGTTCCATTGGTGTTATTCGGTGATAAGTCTTCTTTGGTGCAGCTGGACAATATCATGCACGCAACTACAGCCATGGAAAATAATTTCCTCATAAATTCTATTTTTTATTCGCTATCAATTAATACTTCCTTTCATAATTCCAAACACAAAACACCTTGTCATTTAAACGCTATTGTAGTATTTAACATTACTACTCACAACTAAATATAGAAACGTATTATTCCCTATAAGGTAAGACAACTGCTCCTAATTATTTGTAATAGTGATATTTACCAATACTGCTTCTATTTAATATAAATTAAGGAATCATTACTAAATACACTCTTTTCAGAGACCCAACAAAAATTTTCCTGGTGACAATATTATCAAATATTCCAAGGTTTTCTTGATTTTTATGTTTCATGAACGCCACAATTTCCACCAACAGCTGTTTTTCTTCCATCAACAACTATTTTCGTTCCGCGAAATAAACATTTTTATTTCACGAACAGTCAATTTGGTTGTATGAGATAACTATTTCATTACACAAAGCAATCATTAGTAAAACAAAATCAAGTTCTTTGGCTCAGTAGGCACAATAGAAAAGCAGTAGCTGAAATTGCATCATTCCAGCCACTGCTTTTCTATTCTTTATTCTTTCAGACTAACCTTAGAATTTAAAACTATCAGGATCAGGTCCCATGCGTTTACCCTCATCAAGTGATGAAATCCGCTCTACATCTTCAGCCGACAGTTCAAAATCAAAGAGTCCGGCATTCGAGCGAATACGATCTTCGTGAACACTCTTCGGAATGGTTACCACACCTTTCTGTAAATCCCAACGCAAAACAACTTGAGCAAGAGTTTTTCCATATTCCGCAGCCAACTTCTTCAACACCGGATTATCCAGTAGCTGCCCACGCATCAACGGACTCCAGGCTTCATATTGAACCTGATTGGCCCGACAGAAATTCAGCAACGACTGCTGTACCAGTAGCGGATGAAACTCCATCTGATTAACCATCGGCTTTATTTCTGCCGACTGAAACAAATCTTCCAGATGATACTGAAGAAAATTACTCACCCCGATAGCCCGAATCTTCCCCTCTTTATATAGATGCTCCAATGCCTTCCATGTTTCCTTATACTTTCCCTGAACAGGCCAGTGAATAAGATACAAATCCAGATAATCGGTTTGCAATCGTTCCAATGAAGCCTCAAAGGCTTTCAACGTACTGTCATAACCCTGATCATCATTCCAAACCTTACTGGTCAAAAACAAATTCTTTCGGGCAACTCCGCTCTTCTTTATTGCCTGCCCCACCCCTGCTTCGTTATTATAAACCGCAGCAGTGTCAATATGCCGGTAACCGGCTTTCAACGCATATTGAATTGCGTCAATCACCTCTTCTCCGTCGGCGGTCAGGAATACACCTAACCCTAAATAGGGCATCTCTACCCCATTTGCCAACTTAACCGTTCCATGAATATCCGTTATTTTCATGCCTTTCCCTTTATAAAAAAGTCTGTCCCTTTCAGATCCAACGATTCTAAAACAAGGACAGACTTCTGTTTGTTCAGAAAAAACTAAAATTTAATCTGCTTAATAACTTCTTTTAAGGTCTTTGCTGAATGTTTGAATAATTTTTGCTCCTCATCCGACAATTCCAGTTTTAAGATACTTTCCACTCCATTTATGCTGATATGCGACGGGATGCTGATGCATACGTCATCAACTCCATAATAATCATTGACCAAGGTCGATACCGGTAAAATAGACTTCTCATCCCTTAGAATTGATGTAACAATCTTAACAAGCGACAATCCAATCGAATAATTGGTAGCTCCTTTAGCAGAGATAATTTCATAAGCTGCATTCTTTACTTTATCAAAAAGTTTCGGAAGCATCGCTTTGAACTCGTCCGGATCAGTCGACTGCGAAGAGTAATCTTTTACGAGCATTCCCCCTATGTTAGCACTACTCCATACCGGCAATTCCGTATCTCCATGTTCACCCATGATTGTTGCATGAACATTTCTGGGATCGACATGTGTATATTCACTAATCAGATATCTTAATCTTGAAGTATCCAGAACGGTCCCGGATCCAATAACCCGATTTGAAGGAAGTCCTGATAATTTAAGTGTTACGTAGGTAAGAATATCAACCGGGTTGGTAACGACCAATAAGATTGCGTTCTTACTATATTCAGTGATAGCTGGTACAATTTGTTTAAATATAGCCACATTAGCCTGAACCAAATCCAGTCTGGTTTGTCCCGGTTTCTGATTTGTTCCGGCAGTAATCACCACGATATCAGCATCCTTACAACCTTCCCAACCGGCTGAATAAATCATTGCAGGCTGAGCAAAGCATAAGCCATGATTCAAATCCATACATTCCCCCTTAGCCAAAACATCATTGATATCAATCAAAACAATTTCTCTGGCTATTCCACTAATCATTAATGAATAAGCGAATGTACTTCCTACTCTTCCAGCTCCGACAATCGCGATTTTGGGTTTAATTGAATTTCTCATAACTATATTGTTTTAATCGATTAATACTACGCAGACAAAGGTATAGAATACAGAACAGACAAGGAGCCCTGTTGTTCGCTTGAAGCCGGGAAATAACAATTAAACAATATAAATCAGATCAAGTGAATTTGGTTCAAATCATCGACCAAAGAACGAATGGCATGATCTAATTTTTCTACTTGCTTTTTACGTGGTTTTTTTAAACCTGAAGCATAATGACCAAGTTGTTTTTGATTAATCCCCGTAAGACGCTCTAAACCAGCTTTCGTAAAAATATTTGAGAAATATTCAAGAAAAGAAGCCGTATCATAATTCCACTCTAATTCAAAGTCTTCCTTAATTACCTTAGGAACAACTGAATTGTTTTTCTTATATAAATCTATTGCTGTTAAAATATCAGCTTTTACTTCTTTAACAGTATCTCCTGCCGCATAAATACCGGGTATCGTATCTATCCATGCGCCATATTGCTCTTTCCCTTTGACGACAACTACTGTTAATTTACTCATAACTAAACTCTCTTATATTTAAACAACAAAACCAGAACATTATAGTTCCATATCCTTAATTATTCTTCTTCTAAGGGGCTCCGGTATTTCCTTTGCTCCATGATAGGGAACCGGGTATCGCGTTCCCTTATTGTCTTCATAGATGTAATGACTACCTTCTGCATCACCAGTCCATTTCCAACCTCGTTTGGACTTTTGTTTTTGAATCCACCGATGAAATTCTTTATATTTCATTAATTCATAATCCTGACGCAAAGATAGAAAAAGCACTACCATATATCAACAAAAAAACCGAAAGAAAACTACAACCCTAATCTAACAGTAAAAGAATAAGTCGCAATATAAGGGTCAAATGATCGCTCGAAATAGGAATAATCACTGCTGTTTCCCCGACTACTTTCTGGGTTCAAATGATTTGGAAGTGAATTATATAAATAACACAGGTTTCGTCCATCCAAAGAAATATGTAGTTTCGTTAATTTCAATTTTCTGGCTATCTTTTCAGGGAAATCATATCCAAGAGAGACCTGGCGTAACGCAATATAATTTATCCTTGAAACCCAGGTTTTATTAACAACTCCCTGACCCCATGAGTTTGTAAAAAAAGTCCAGTCTTCTGCATGGGTCGGTTCTACATATCCTTTTTTGTATGCTTGCTCATAAGTCATTCCAGATACATCAATCGATGTTCCATCTGGCTGATTTACATTAGTTCCTGGAGCGAACACTCCATTTGGGATTATCCCGTCATCATAAGTAATCCCATCATATTTGCTAGTCCAGGTCATTCCACCATGTGCTGCATCTCTACCGACCAGAGAGCTCTTCAGAAATCCATAAGCATTTCCATAACGATTGCTGTATGAAGCTATCGTTCCACCAAAACGCAAGTCGGTAAGAATACCTAAGCTAAATCCTTTATAAAAAAAATTATTAGTCACTCCGCCCTGAAAATTAGGCATTATAGAACCAATCTTTTGTAAGATCAGGCTCCTTTGTATGTAAGAACTTCTGCTTGTATTACTATACTTAAGGATTTCTTTCCCGGTCGCTGCATCTATTGCAGGACATGCATCTGAAAGTAACACTCCATATTCACCTCCAATATATGCAACACTTCCAACCCGATAGTTGCCATACGCAGGACTACCAGCCAAAAGAGTATATTCACCACTAGTTGAAGCCAAAGAAATAATCTTATTCCAGTTTTTATAGTAATTAAAATTCAAGTCCCATTTGAAATCACCTGCTTTCACCGGAGTTGAATTGATTCCCAACTCAATTCCCTTATTCTGAATATTTCCGGCATTCGTTAACTGTGAAGTCATTCCACTTTCTGTTGGCACAGAGATTTGCACGATCTGATGATGCGTATCATCCTTGTACAATGCAAGATCAATACCCAATCGATTATTAAAAAATCGCACATCTGTTCCTAACTCAATAGAATTTTTCCGTTCAGGCTGAATATTCGGATCGATCAAGGTTAAAGAGTAGCTATTAGTATAAATCGAAGAAATCGTTGTCAATTTTTCAGCACTATATCCCCCATTAATAATATATGATTTTGTATCATTCCCAACCTGAGCCCATGATGCCCTTAACTTTCCAAAAGACATCCATTCCGGTAGACTAAATGTTTGAGAAAAAATCCAGGATCCACTAACTGAAGGATAAAAATAAGAATTGTTTCCGGTTCCATTTGCATAAACCAACGCAGACGACCAGTCATTTCTTCCTGTTATATCCAGAAAGAAATGATCTTTCCATCCCAAACTCAATAAATAATAGAGGGAAGTAAGCGTTTTACGCTGTCCTATTTCTCCATTAGTAGAAACGGATTGCTTACTATTATTTAAAAAATATTGACCGGGAACAATAAATCCACCGTTCGTATTGGCTGAAGTCGAATTCTCCGTTGTATTAAAGAATTCTCCGCCCAATGTTAAGTTCCCCGTAAAACGATCAATGGCTTTATGAAATTTGACATTAATTCTTGCTGTTTTCTGTTGCTGAGAGTAAGAAGAAATTCCATAATATCCTCCATCATTTTTATATCCCTGACCAAGTTGCTTATTCTCTTCATTATAAGAATAAAGATTCATATTCCCTTCCAGTATTAACTTCATCCAATCGGTCACCTCTGCGGTCAGTTTTATAATCGGGCGAATAACGGACTCTTTCCGTTCATCGCTATTATTATTAATTCCAAACCAAACCGCTGTTCCAGGGACATTTCCCAAAACATCATTGTATAAAGTATTAGGAACACCTCCATGATCAGCAGTATACTTAGTTTTATAATATTTGGTATTATAACCGCGATCAAAAGTTCCGTCAAGAAAATACGCACCTAAATCGCCAGCCGGATTACGCGGGGTCGATAAAGTGAAATTAACAGAAGCATCCAAACAAAGCCTGTTACTTAATTTTTTGAATACTTTTATAAAAAGAGAATTTCTTGTAAAATCATTTCCGGGATAGCATCCTTTGCGATAATTGTAGGAATCGGAGACATATATTTTTGTTTTATCATCTCCTCCCTGGACACTGATATTCGTATTGGAAAGGAATCCTGTATCGTAAGCGTCTTTCATGTTATCAGGGTAAGCAGTGAAGGTCGTCATCTTTTGATCAAACCCGTAGATTGCACTGCTATCGTATTTCGGCCCCCAGTCCAACCCATATTCCGGATGGTTAACATACGAATGCACGCTCATCCCATTTACATTCATCGAATAGAACTGCTTGTTTCTAAATGGATAAAAACCTCCTGTTGCGGAGTTTACATCTCCATAATCAACATACCCTGGTATTACCCCCGGACCATATTCATTTTGAAAATCCGGAGTTTTATACACAACATCGACACCAGTAGTCTGCGAAACATTTAGTCCAAATCCTTCACCAGAAGAAGTTCCACTCTTTGTTGTAATAATGACTGCTCCGTTAAGTCCACGCGAACCATAAAGAGCAGTTGATGCTGCTCCTTTTAATAATGAAACCGATTCAAAATCGTCCGGGTTCAAATTCTTCAACATATTTCCCCAATCACCCGCGCCCGAATTCCATTCATCATTTCCAGAAGTCGTATTATCCAGAATCACCCCGTCAATAACAAATATCGGTTGATTATTCGATCCTAAAGTAGAAACCCCACGAATCTGTATCTTGGCTCCCCCAAAAACGCCACCATCTGTTCCACTGATGCTAACCCCTGCTGCTTTTCCCTGTAAGGCACTAACCGGACTAACACAATTGGCACTTGCTATTTCCGATCCTTTTATCTCGGTTACAGCATACCCTAATTCTTTAGTTTCCCGCTTCATTCCCAAAGCCGTCACGACAACTTCATTTACCCGATGAGACTTCGCTTTTAAAACAACATTAACGACTTCCTGTCCTCTTAACGGAATCGATTTTGTTTCCATCCCTATAAATGAAAACACAAGAACTTCCTGTTCTTTTACTACAATAGCATAGTTCCCATTTGCATCTGAAATAGTTCCTTTTGCCATTTCTTTCACAAGAACAGTAGCCCCGACAATTGGTTTTCCTTCTTCATCGGTAACTCTTCCGGTAATTCTTTTCCCTTTACATTGTACAACAGCCCTTTCTGCTTTTGGGGTATCTCCGTTACGGCTAACAACAATCAAGTGGTTATCTAAGATCCTGATGCAAAATTCATTTCGGTCAAAAAGTTTCGAAAGAACAAAATTAATATTCCCATTCTTCACCCTTAACCGGACATGACGGTTTAGGTTTAACTGACTTTTCTGATAAAAAAAACGATAATTACTTTGCTTTTCGATTAATTGAATGACTTCTCCTACCGTTCCTCTGTAATTAAAGGTAAACATAGGTTCATGCGATACAACAGAAGCTTCCCCTCTCGTTGAAGTCACAAACACCAAAATGGCAGATATAAATGCGATTAAAAAGCTATTAATTAGTCTAAGATACGATTTCTCCATAGTCCACAACAACTTTATCATCGTCTGATATAACTTACTTACAAAAATAAGCATAGGAGAAAAACGACCAAGCTACTCCTTTGCCAATTAACAATAATCCATAAGACTTTAAAATTCATTTACTTCACAATCCGTGATAAAAATACAGAATTAATTCCATTGTGATTCTTTCTGAAAATTTGGTCTTAAACGCACTCCCACCTTTTATAAAAAAGGAAGAGAGTGCTGCATTTTTCACGCACACCCTCTTCTTTCTTATAAGAATATTACTATTTATTTAGTTTCCTTTCCCCCAATCCGGAGCATTTTTATCATACCAAAGCCTCTGATCATGTAAAATCTGAACATCATTAGATCCAGCAGTAAAGCCCTCTTCTGAATATGCTTTTACTTTATTGCTATAGTTTATATCGTCAGTTGTCGGTAATGGGATCGTAAACCGCCTTGGAACAACCAGATTAATACCTCCTGCCTGAAATGACTCTTTTGCCAATATTGAGCTGCCTTCTTTAGGGAAACCAGTTCTTCTGATGGTAACAAAAAGCTCATTCGGAATATTTAATGAATTAATATATTCCTGAATATAGATTTTTTCAAGATCACCAGGTACATCTCCTGTTAATTGATAAGCCGGCTGTGCCAATAATGCAGTTATTTCACCATCTGCCAGTGCAATCTTCTTCTCATTTGAGTCATACACTGAGCTATAATACAAAAGATGATTATCTCCAGCCAACTGATTTAATGCCGAAACAGACTGACTGATCGCTTTCTGAAACAAAGCATTTGCAGATGAAGAAACTGTTGCACCCTGAAGCTTTAGTTCTGCCAAATACAAGTTAATCTCTGCAGCCGAAACTAACAATGAATGATAAGGTGCCAAATCAGTAACGGTGTTGGTTGTTCCCGGTACATCCGGATACGTATAAGTCAGATTAGACTGAACATTTTTCCCATTATAATAGGATGTCGGAGAATACGATTTACCACTTATTGTAAATTTATCCGTATTGAAATATTCATTGTTTAAGGTTGCATCTGTCTTTGCATCAGGAGTGGTTGGGGCTCCGTAGTAGCGAACCCATGGTTCTCCCTGCCCTTTCCAACTTACAAATACATGCTTTGTTGTAGTAATTTTTGTTGTTGCATCCGTAGTCGTTACATCTTGATAATTCACATTAGCCAATATATAAGGCGGCACATCTTTCCCTGCATCAAAAAAGGCCTGAACTACCTTACTATTAAAACTGTTTTTCGAGAATATAAATCTCAATCTCGGATCCTGATTATTTCTCAGGAAATCAATCAAGTTCTTACTTCCGACTCCAAATCCGATGCTATTTCCGAAATGATAATAATCGGAGGCAGGAGAGAAATAAAGGTTATCTGCATTCTCCGTTATCAATCCGGCAGGACTGGCAATTGCTTCATTAGCTATATTTAAAGCAAGTGTCTTATTGCTGTTCAACAATCGCACTGCGATCCGTAATTTAAGAGAATTTGCAAGCTTTGCCCACTTTTTCCAGTCTCCGTTATACACAAAATCCTGACTTCCCAATGCTATTTGTGAGATAGTCTCTCCGTTATATTTCTGATCGGTAGTAAGGACTTTAATAGTCGAATCTAACTCTGCCACCCATGTATTAAATAATGTTTCCTGATTATCAAGAACAGGTGTCAATAGCGCAGGATTAGTATACTTAGCCTTCATTGCCTGGGTATAAGCAATAGACCCATACATATCGCTCACTTTAAGAGCCTGCATTATTTCAATCGGATAAGTTGCATACTTTATATACCGATAGGCCACTTGGTCTTTCCCGGTATATCTTTTATCTACAAAATACTGAATTTCAGTCAACGGAGGCGCAACCTGTGTATACAGATTTGAAAGCCGGTCTCCATGCTCCCGGTCATTAACAACATCTTGTGTATTTCCGGTTGAAGAAACCGTAGTTTGAGTCCAGGGCAGTATGTACTGAGAATAATCATAAAACCATTCCGTATACATACCATCATTGTCCAAATGATATAACCCGTTGGTAAACAAATATCGCATATCAGGAGTATTTACCGTAGACGGATCCTGATTCAATGCAGCAAAGTCATCTTTATTACAAGAATATAAGATGCCCGCAAATGCTATCAGTATTAATATCTTTTTCATATTATAGTCCTAATTTAACTGTGAATGAATAGGTTGCGATATAAGGATCAAATGACCGTTCAAAATAGGAATAATCACTGTTATTACCCCGATTACTTTCCGGATTCAGATGATTAGGAAGTGAATTATACAAATAACAAAGATTCCTTCCATCTACTGAGACATATAGGTTGTTCAATCCTATTTTTTTAGCAACGCTTCTGGGGAAATTATAACCTAGTGAAACCTGACGTAATGCAACATAGTTTACTTTCGAAACCCATGTTTTATTTACAACTCCCTGTCCCCATGAGTTTGTAAAATAAGTCCAATCTTCTGAATGAGTCGGTTCTACATACCCTTTTTTGTAAGCTTGCTCATAAGTCATTCCAGATACATCAATCGACGTTCCGTCCGGCTGTTTCACATTCGTTCCGGAAGTAAATACTCCGTCAGGAATCATTCCGTCATCATAAGTTAGACCATCATATTTACTAGTCCAGGTCATTCCACCATGTGCAGCATCTCTGCCTGCCAGCGAACTCTTCAGAAATCCATAAGCATTTCCATAACGATTACTGTACGAAACCATGGTCCCTCCGAAACGCAAGTCGGTAAGAACACTCAAATTAAATCCTTTATAGGTGAAATTATTAGTTATACCTCCCTGAAAGTTAGGCATTATTGAACCGATCTTTTGCAATGTTCCACTTCTTTGTATGTAAGAACTTCTGGTTGTATTACTGTATTTAAGAATATTTTTCCCAGTTGCTGCATCTACAGCAGGACAGGCATCTGATAGCAATACGCCATATTCACCACCAATATAAGCAACACTTCCAACCCGATAGTTTCCATAAGCCGGATTACCTGCCAAAATGGTATATTTCCCACTGGTAGAAGCCAAAGAAATAATCTTATTCCAGTTTTTATAGTAATTAAAATTCAAATCCCATTTGAAATCACCTGCTTTCACCGGAGTTGAATTGATTCCTAATTCAATTCCCTTATTCTGAATATTTCCGGCATTCGTCAACTGCGAGGTCATTCCACTTTCAGTCGGCACGGAAACGGTCACAATCTGGTTATGGGTATTATCCTTATATAATGCAAGATCAAAACCTAAACGATTATTAAAGAACCGAATATCAGTTCCTAATTCAATGGAATTTTTTCGTTCCGGTCGAATATCTGGATCAATCAAAGTTAAAGAATAACCATTGGAATAAATTGATGAAGCCGTAGTCAATTTCCCAGCACTATATCCCCCATTAATAGTATATGGGTTTGTATCATTTCCTACCTGTGCCCAGGAAGCTCTCAACTTGCCAAAAGATATCCATTCCGGCAGACTTAAGGTCTGAGAGAAAATCCATGATCCACTAACCGAAGGGTAAAAATAGGAATAGTTCCCGGTTCCATTTGCATAAACCAATGCAGACGACCAGTCATTTCTTCCGGTAACATCAAGGAAGACCTGATCTTTCCATCCCAAACTCAATAAATAATAGAGGGAAGTAAGCGTTTTACGCTGGCCTAATCCACCACCGGCTGAAGCTGCTTGTTTACTATTATTTAAAAAATATTGACCGGGAACAATAAACCCACCGTTCGTATTTGCTGAAGTCGAAGACTCTGTTGTATTAAAGTACTCCGAACCAAGGACTAAACTTGCGGAATAATCATCAATTGTCTTGTGAAGATCGATATTAAATTTTCCCGTCTTTTGTCTTTGAGTATAAGAAGAAATTCCATAATAACCTCCATCATTCTTATATCCCTGACCAAGTTGCTTGTTCTCTTCCGTATAAGAATAAAGATTCATATTTCCTTCGGCGATTAACTTCATCCAATCGGTTACTTCTGCTGTCAGTTTGATAATCGGACGAATAGTTGACTCATGACGGACATCACTGTTATTATTAAGTCCAAACCAAACACTTGCTCCCGGAACGTATCCCAAGACATCATTGTATTGTGTACTCGGAACACCACCATGATCAGCAGTATACTTCGTTTTGTAATATTTGGTATTATAACCGCGATCATAAGTTCCGTCAAGGAAATAAGTTCCCAGATCACCAGCCGGATTACGAGGTGTTGATGACGTAAAGTTAACAGATGCATCCAGATCAAGCCAGTTACTCAATTTTCTGGACCCTTTTATAAAAAGAGAATTTCTTGTAAAATCATTCCCGGGATAACATCCGCTACGATAATTGTAAGAATCGGAGACATATATTTTTGTTTTATCATCTCCACCCTGAACTGCAACATTCGTATTCGACAAGAAACCCGTATCGTAAGCGTCCTTCATATTATCAGGATAAGCTGTATAAGTCGTCATCTTTTGATCAAACCCGTAAATTGGACTGTTATCATATTTCGGTCCCCAATCCATTCCATATTCCGGATGATTAATATATGAATGCACACTTGTCCCGTTTACATTCATCGAATAGAACTGTTTATTCTTAAATGTATAAAAGCCACCGGTTGCCGGATTCGTATCACCATAATCAACATATCCCGGCATTACTCCCGGACCATATTCATTTTGAAAATCAGGCGTTTTATATACGACATCAACACCGGTAGTCTGCGAAACATTAACACCCAGGCCTTTGTCCCGAGTTGCACTCTTCGTGGTAATAATAACCGCTCCGTTAAGTCCCCTCGAACCATATAGTGCAGTTGCCGCTGCGCCTTTTAATAAAGAAACCGATTCAAAATCGTCAGGATTCAAATTCTTCAACATATTACCCCAGTCGCCTGCACCTGAATTCCATTCATCATTCCCTGAAGTTGCATTATCCAGGATTACCCCATCAATTACGAATATCGGTTGATTATTCGAGCCCAAGGTAGAAACACCACGAATTTGTATTTTAGCTCCTCCGAAAACGCCCCCGTCTGTTCCAGCAATACTAACACCAGCAGCTTTCCCCTGTAAGGCACTAACCGGATTAACAGTATTTGCACTTGCGATCTCTGCTCCTTTTATCTCGGTCACAGCATATCCCAATTTCTTCACATCACGCTTCATTCCCAAAGCTGTTACAACAACCTCGTCAACTTGATGAGTTCCTGCCTTTAAAACGACATTAATCACGGACTGCCCATTTAATGAAATTGATTGCGGTTCCATGCCAATAAATGAAAATACAAGAACAGCATTTCCATTTGCACCAATGGTATAATTTCCGTTCATATCAGAAACAGCGCCTTTCGTTGTCCCTTTTACCAATACAGATACTCCAGGTAAAACCTGACCTGTTTCATCCGTTATAGTCCCTTTCACAGTGGACCGTTGGGCAAATGCTGTTACCCCAAGTCCAATCAATAGCATATACAAAAGCGCCAGCCTTTGTATACACCGACAAAAACTTTTCTTTTTTTTCATCAGAACAATTTTTAGTTTGAGAATAAAATAATCCTGTCAATTCAGGTTCAGTTGACTTTTTTGATAAAAAAGCAACCGATGTTCTTATTCAACTAACTGAATAAGAGACAATCAATGCATGAGATGCATGATTAGTTTAAGAGATAGTTTTTTCATAAATTCGTAGTCATAAGTTTTTACATTGGGTTCTATTACACAATTAAAACTTTCTGGAGTAATGTTGCCGCATTACTCCGGATTTTAAGGTTCTTTTACCACCATACGCATCATCTTTATTTATTATTCCTTTCTTTTATTGTAATCTTATTTCCTTCTTTATTATAGTAAATAGGGGTAATCAAATTAATAGCTTCCAT
The DNA here is from genome assembly GCA_963692465.1 of Prolixibacteraceae bacterium. GTDB lineage: Bacteria > Bacteroidota > Bacteroidia > Bacteroidales > Prolixibacteraceae > JAUZOB01. Next base: position 2,863,309 of record OY829943.1, on the reverse strand, counting down.
TATTTCATTAAGGCTTTCATTTTGAAGCGTTGCTGTAAATCGACATTGCTCCGATTTTAAATACGGAGAAGCGAGATTGATTTGAACATCATATTTTCGCTCAATTTCCTTTGCAACCTGCGTTAACGGTTCATCATCAAATACAAGTGTTCCAGTTATCCAATCAAAATTCCGAGTTATATCTTCATTCCTGACTTGTAATGTTTTCGATGATTTATTAAAAACAGCATTCTGACCCGGAACCATTTTATAAGAAACAGTATTCCCGCTTCCGGTAAGCCAAACCGATCCTCTTTTTAAACTAACCCGAATTGACGCATCATCATAATAGGCACGAACGTTAAAAATCGTCCCCAAAACTTTGACTTTGATTTCTTTGGTATTAACAATGAAAGGGGTTGTTGCTTTCTTTACATTAAAACAAGCTTCTCCGGTTAAAGAGACAAGTCGTTCATTAAGCTTTGGATCATACACATAAGTTAACCTTGTTTGATTATTTAATGTCACATGAGACCCATCTGGCAATAAAACTTCTTTCTGCTGTCCAGCTTTTGTATTGATTAAGAGAATCTGCGGTTTTATTGCTTTTGAATGTATAAAGAAATAGACCGAAAAGATCAAAATAGGAAGGACTAAAAATGCTGCCACTTTTTGAAAAGCATTAAAATAATGTTTTAAACGATGTGCTTCTGGTCTCTGCTTCCGAATCAAATTATTCAAATTATTCAGTATCAGCTCGCGATCTTCCTCACATAACCTAACCTCGGGAAATTGACTCCAAACCGTTACTAAGAAAGCATTAACTTCTTTGTCTTGTGTTCTATCGACAAGCCACGCCTCAACGTCTTTCACTTTGTTTTCAGGCAAAACTCCATGAAGATAATCAGCCAGAATTTCCTTGTCCATTTCCGATTTTTTGTTTTTCACAAAGATTTATTATTCTCGTTTATAGCAATACGCGTGAGAAAAGAACAACTACTATGCTCTTGTTACTTTTTGTTAAAATTTCCTAAAATTTCGATTAAGAGAAAAGGATAATGAAGACAATCATCATCAGATCTTCATTCACGTGTTCCCGAATAAAAGTCAATGCGGAAGATATTTGATTGTGAACCGTCTGTACAGACAATCCCAATTGAAGGGCTATTTCTTTTGGCAACAGGCCATCACGCCGACTCAACAAAAATATTTCTTTTCTTCGGTCAGGGAGTAAATCAACGATTTCCATGATTCTTTTTTCCAAATCATTAAAAATGACCTGTTCGTGAGTTTCATCAGTCAATTCTTCGCCCTGAATATCATTACAAAATTGGTTACGCCTCTTTCGGATAATTGTAATTGCCTGATTTTTGGCAATCGAAAAAATATAAGCTTGAATTGATAAGCCTGAATCCAGTTTGTCCCGATATAACCATAGTCTGAGAAATGTTTCCTGTACAACTTCTTTTGCGTCGGTTTTATCTTTTAGTATAGAAAGAGCAAAAGCATACACCCGATCACAGTAAGCCCGATAAAAAAACTCAAAGCTTTTTACATCTCCCTTTTTTAATAATGTAATATTATCAGTATCTACTTCCATAAACTGTGTAAAATCATTCTTTAACCTCTGGTTTTACCCCCTCTATCTCTAAATATAGTACAATTTTTTACAGGAACGATGTAAATATATCAATTCTATAACCGTATGTCAATCTTTTCAAGATTATTTTAAACAGTTTAGAATTGATAAAGACGCTTCATCTATAACAGAAAATATTCAAAAAAACTTTACAAATATGGAATGATAAAAAGAAAAGAACAATACCTAAATGCAGGTATATTGCTGCAATACCCCATATCTATTACAATTATATCTTTCATAGCTCTCAACTCTTTCTCCCTCCTTCCTTTTCATCAAAAAGATAAGTTTCCGGAGGTTTACAGAGGGTTTATTCGTCCTAAATACGAACAGACCACCTTCCAACCACCTACGAACCACCTATAAGCTATTTTGATAATACAGAGTTATACCCTTGCTATTAATTAGTTACAACGTTTTACAGGTAAACATAATACTGCAATATTCAGTACGAATTTTCTTCTTATTAAAAGCTTTTCTGTACGAGATACAAATAGTAAGCAAAAGAGGTCTTTACCCGAAAGTAAAGACCTCTTTTGAAAAGAAAGAGAAAGAATTATTATCTATTTTCCTCTATTGCCGAAAAATGATTCCCGGCATAATGGCTACTAACTATTGTTTCCAAATAAACCGATAGTTAAACCGACGATTCGGTGCGGTATCACCACCAGTACAAAGTGAAATAGGATCGGTCAAGCCTGCCGGATTATCACTCCATTTGAAATCGAAACTGAATGCGTTTCCTTTTAGCCCCAGAAGACTGCGTGGTACGGCAATTTCAATTTTGTTTCCTTTATAGCAATATTTCAGTTCGGACTTCTCTACCCATGGATCATCCGGATTTCCCGAATTATAACTCATCAGCAAAGTCGTCTTGCCATCAATCACCTTTTTGTTGATAATGAAATCATATCCATACCAGCCTGTGTTGGAGTTATGATCGGCATCAATCAATAACAGCATCCAGTTTTTATCGGTATGAGGAGTAAGGGCACTATCGGTCTCTGCATAGAAATAAACATTCTGAGCATCAACTGCTACCTTACAGGTAACAATATCGTTCCGCCCTGAATTATCAACATAATGCAATCCGCCGTAGCCGTTATAATCACGATGAGCTACATCTCCTTTGGTATCGCGGTATTCTACTTTAACCTTATTCCAGTCTTCAAAATTACCATTCATCCGAATCGAGGTCTGTCCTTTCGTAACAGGAATTGAGCGGACTCCTTTATATCGACGAATATTCTCGGCCATCTGCATATAATAGTTATCGGTATAGCCGCCCTTCATCGGACTCAGACTGCGGTTAAATTCAGAATTATACTGATCGACAAACCAATAAGGGCTCGTACGACGCATAAAATCAAAAGTTCCTCCATCATCCTGTTGGTATTTTCCGGCAGTCCATTCGTTCCAGTCATTCAGGTAAAGGAACTGAGGATTGGCTTTCAAAGCTTCATCCCATCGTTGCTGGAAATAGATTCCATAACCTTCAGGATGCTCAACAGTTTTCCCGAGCCATGGCACATAAGTCGGTTTTGGAAGATCGTGTTCATCCAGTTGTGGTTCCCCATTTTCGCGGGTCCATGATTTTCCGATCAAGCTAGCAGGATGCTGAGCCGGGGTAACAGCTGCTTCTTCGGGTTTGCCTTTGTGTTTGGATACCAACTCCTCTGGAGTCAGCTTCTGTACATCTTTATCTCCCATATCATAGCCAAAACTCCAGTTATCTTCTGTTCCGACAAAGCGTTTCCCGCCCCATTTATAATAACCCCACCACATAGTCCGCAGGGTGAAGAATTTTTTCACTTCTTTGGTATAACCCAAATAGTTTTCCTCGGTATAGTCAGGATCGCCGTAATGAGGATTGCTCTTATCCGTCTTAGCGGCAGCATCATAATGAGGATTCGGACTTTTTACTCCATTTCCATTGGCATCGAAAGTCGGTCGTCCGTTATAAAGCAACAACGGTTTGCCATCCCAGTAATACCAGAGGTCTTTATATTTTTGCGTTTTGTATATCTTCTCATACAAATCCTGAACAACCGTTACTGCAGGACCATTGTAAGACCAAAAGGTAAATTTCGGAACCTTGTTGCCTTCTGCTTTCATCTGTTCCATGGTTGAAAAGACAACTTCCCACTCAGACCAGTAGCGAACAGCATTGGTTACGTCCATAATCACTACATCAACGCCGGCATCAGCAAGCATTGACATATCACGACGAACAACATAAGCATCGCGACTAAGAAAATAGCCGCATTCAGGTTCTCCCCAGTGATACGAACCTTCGGTCCAATGCGGATTTTTGGCATCCAAACGGGCTGACGGATCGGTCGCAAGGATCTTGGTTACATCACCGGTATACGAATCCTTGGCATTATTGTGAGCTCCATCGCCATGCCAGGTAATATAAAAGACTCCTACAACACGTCGCTGGTCTTTCTTTACCGGACCGACAACCGAAATAAGCGGCATAGTCCGCCCGATGGCATCCGTGCCAACCCATGTATCCGGATAAATATCGCGATAGCCGGAAGCTGCTTCCTTGGGTTTCGGAGAACTGACCGTTTGTCCTTTAACGTATTTTTTAGCGGCGGATAACGATTTATCTGCCGGATGTGCCATTATGGGACCAGTCATTACTCCCAACAGGAATAACGCACAACCAACCCATTTGCAACATTTTACCATTTTTTTAACAATCTTCATCTGAACTTAATTATTAAAATATCTGTATGATGGAAAATTACGTCTTAATTCCATACTATCAGATAGATAAAATGTTCATTCTTTTATACAAAATGATCAGAAAGGAGCTCTTATTTCGTTATCTCAAATTTCAGTTTCTGTCCGTTAATCAACAAGTAATACTCATTCTCTTCCAAAAATCGACGTCCGGTTGAGTCGACGTAGCTAAGATCACGCAACGGGTCAATCTCAAACCGATATAGAACAGTTTCGCCGGGACGAATCTCTTTCTTTTCAAAATACTTCAGTTCTTTCATCGGGCGGGTTATGGCACATACCGGCTGTGAAATGTACCAAAATGCTGTTTCTTTTCCGATCTGACTTCCGGTATTAGTCACCTCAACTTCGGCAATCAGCTTCTGACTCTTCCTGATCCTGGTTGAAGATAAATGAACCGGGCCATAGTGATAGGTTGTATAACTCAACCCATAGCCAAACGGGTAAAGCGGATCAGTCGGAACATCCTGATACATTCCCTGTGTTGCACGGGCACTTGGACGCATGTCGTAATAAACCGGAATCTGTCCGGTACAATACGGGAACGTGATCGCTAACCGACCGGAAGGGTTAACCCGGCCCGAAAGAATACCGGCTAATGCGGCTCCACCTTGAATACCAGGCTGCCAAGCCTCGACAATGGCATCAGAAAGAGGTTCGATTTTCGAAAGATCAAGAGGCCGTCCATTGGAAAGTACGACTACAATCGGTTTACCGGTTTTCTTCAGAGTTTCCAGCAATTGTTGCTGAACAGCAGGAAGAGCAATTGATGAACGGGAAGCGTTTTCTCCGGTCCATTCACGTTTTTCGCCCAGACAGAGCACAACAAGGTCGGAGTTACCAGCCAGCTCTGTGGCCTGATTAAATCCGGATTGATCATTCCCGTCGAAATCACATCCCCGGACATACTGAAGGGTGGACTGACCACTAAATTCATGCTCCATTCCATCGTAGAAGGACTGCACATCTTTAGCGCGGCCTTGTCCAAGCCACGACCCGAGAAGATCGACCTGATCTTTGGCCATCGGGCCGATCATAGCTATGTTTTTTACGTTTTTCTGAATAGGTAAAGTCTGTGCTGCATTTTTCAAAAGGACCATTGATTCTTCAGCCATCTGTCCGACAGCTGCTTTATCTTCTGCCTTCAGATAACGCTGAGATTCAGCCATCACTTCGGTATAAGGATGTTCAAAAAGTCCCAACCGGAATTTGAGGGTTAAAGCACGGCGAACTGCATCGTCAATGCGACTCATCGGAATTTTTTTCTGTTCAACGAGTTTCTTTAAGTGTTCCGGGAAAACGTTATCTCCCATATCCATATCCACTCCGGCCATAAGCGCTTTATATCCGGCTTCCGCTTCATCTTTTGCAACTCCCTGAGCAATCAGTTGCTGAACCGAAAACCAATCGGATACCACCAAGCCCTTAAATCCCCATCGTTGTTTTAATATCTCAGTGAGGGTATAATGATTGGCTGAAGCCGGTACTCCACTAATATCGTTAAAAGCGCTCATTACGGTTGCAACGCCGGCTTTTACTCCGGCCTCATAAGGAGGCAGATAGGTTTCCCAAAGCGACTGGGCAGACACATCGGCATAATGATAATCACGACCTCCTTCAGAAAGTCCGTACCCCACAAAATGCTTCAGACAGGCAGCAACCGAATAGGGATCAGAGAGATTTTTCCCCTGAAAGCCTCTAACCGCTGCTCCGCAAAATACCGCATTGGTATACGGGTCTTCTCCATATCCTTCGACTACCCGCCCCCAACGAGGATCACGCGCTACGTCAATCATCGGAGCAAAGGTCCAGTTTATTCCGGTCAAATAAGCTTCACGAGCTGCAATGCCACACGACTTGGTTGCCAGTGCAGGATTCCAGGAACAAGCTTGTGCCAACGGAATGGGGTAAACGGTACGGAATCCGTGAATCACATCGTATCCGAAAAGAACCGGAATTCCGAGCCGGGTATCTTCGAGTGCCTCTTTTTGAATCCGGTTTCGATATTCGACATCAACACCGGTATAGATTAAAGATCCGATCAATGGGTCAACTCCCTTTACCTTGGCTCCCTGGTTATTTTGATTATCGTTTTGTCCGGCATTGCCCTGAGTAATCTGCATGATCTTCTCGTTAAGTGTCATCTGTTTTATTAAAGACTCGACACGCTGAGCCACGGGGGCCTTTGCATTTTTATACAGGGAAGACGGCGTTTGGGCCATTATGGAGCCGGACAGGATTGTTGCAGTCAGCAACAATCCTGCGGTAATTATTCGTCTTTTCATTGCTTTAAGTTTAATTCTTATAGATTTTTAGACACAGGAGAAAAGAATCTCAATTTATGAATTTTGTTTTACCAGGCGATTCATACAAGCTTTCATGATAGCCTGGTGAAAAAATTTGACCGGAGCAAAATACAAATTACCCCAGAAATTATTGTAATGTACAATCGTCGTCAGGTTAACACAACAATGTTCTCCTTCACGATCAGTCAGAACCGAAGTATGAAAGTTCAAATGCTTATCGTCTTCAGCCATCACTATTTCATTTTCATTACGATCAATGACCGTAAAGTAAACAGCCTTTGAGCCAATGGGATAATAATCCGCTTCCTTTTGCTGTATATCTGTTTTCAGTCCGAAAACCCGACCGACACAATCACGTAAATTCATCAAGGTCGCAACCCAACCGGGAACTTTAAAAATAGCCGTTGTAATCTTATCAATACGATCATTTGTTCGAATGCTAACCTGATAGGAATCACAATAATCGACGGTTCCAAGTCCTTTTGCAATGATAGATTTTGCAGGAACACTAAATGTTTGAGTAACTTTCTTCATCGGAGTTTGATCTTATTTATAATAAGAGGACCTCAATTTGGTCAAAAAAATGATTACAAGAAAAATTGCGACTGCAAAAACAGACCAGGGAACCGTATAATTTGTTCGGAATAGCAAATAACCTCCCCAAGTAGCTTTCTATTTACTCGGTCTTTTTCCATTCCAATACGGTTAAACGAGGGAAGAGCCCCATCTTTTGATAAAACTTCAGCACCTCTTCGTGTCCATAACTAACGGAAAGCCGGATGGTTTTACAATCTCGGTTTTCTAACCATTTCATACTTTTTGTCATTAACTCTTTTCCGATTCCATTGCTACGAAAACCGGACTGAAGATATAACGAATCAATCTCACCGGATCGCTCTTTGTTAAACGTTGAAACACAATAACCGACCGGATAGCCTTCGTCAGCCTCAGCAACAAGGATATAAATATCTTCTTCAGGAATATCTTTCCAACGAGCGGTTCGTTCCTCAAAAGTAAACGTTGCATAGTGGTCTTTGAAATAGACGGAATCATGGAAGTGAACCCGATTTAGTTCCGACCAAAGCAACTTAATCTCATCCAGTTGTCGCTTGGGCAATCTCTTATATTTCAATGTTTGCATGATTCAACTTCCTATTCATTTCCAAATATATATATTAAAAATAAAAATTTACAACAGATGATTTTCAGGAAGAAAATGGTTACATTTCTCCGAAGATATATATTGAGACTAAAAAGACTTTTAGATTCATTAAAAATGAAATGTTTTTTGAAAAGAATTTCGCTTACCGATTCTTAAAATTGTTTATCATTGCCGCCATTATAAACAAACGATATGAAAAAACATCTATTTCTCCTATTTGGAATGCTGTTTTTAGCACAAATAACAGTCATAGCGGGGAATGCTCCGTTCCCTCTTACAAAAGGGAATTTCTGGATCTACGAAGGAATTGTAAAATATCAGACTGGTGGACCACAAAAAGCGACAACACAGAAAGTCAGTCTTAAAATGGAAGTTACCGAAGTATATCAGCGAGCTCAGGTTACAATCGCTGTAGTTAAGGGCTTTCCTACCGACTTAATCAACTACGAAGATTCAATAAAACGGAATAATTACCTGATCGTATCGGTCAATAACCGAAGGTATTATCTTATTCGACCGGAACGCTGTGATTCGGTTTTAGCCAAGGTAAAGAATCAAAAAGCAGAACTAATCGACATCGTAAAGGAAGATGAACTATTCCTCGATTTTCCGCTTCATAAAGGGGAGGTTTTTGGCGAAACAGCCATGTTAACCCGGGAGGATGGATATTACTCATGGAAAGTGTCAGAAAGTTCAAAGAAAGACACATTCCATATTTCGTATAAAAGCTCACCGGCTTCCATATCTTTCGATTTTGTTCCCGGAAAAGGAATTACAAGGTACAATTACATACATCACGGAACAATCAGTGAATGCAATATAAAATTGATCCGTTTTTTTCATCAATAGAAAAACTCTAGGACAACGAAAACTTTTGATTTGTTATTCTGATTTTTTTATATTTATATTCTGATTTATATCTAACAATTATGTTTTTTGCGCACGAAACAGCGATCATTGATTCAGACTGCTCCATTGGTGAAGGAACCAAGATTTGGCATTTTAGCCATATCATGTCGCACTGCCAAATTGGGCAAAACTGCAATATTGGACAAAACGTAGTTATTTCTCCGGACGTTATTCTGGGAAATAATGTAAAAATACAAAACAATGTCTCCATATACACTGGGGTAATTTGTGAAGATGATGTTTTTCTAGGACCATCAATGGTCTTTACAAATGTGTTTAATCCACGTAGTGCTATCGCCCGAAAAGATCAATACCGTAAAACAATAGTAAGGAAAGGTGCAACGATCGGGGCAAATGCAACGATTGTGTGTGGAAACGAGATTGGACGTTACGCTTTTATCGGAGCCGGAGCAGTTGTAACTCACTATGTTCCGGATTATGCGCTCGTCATAGGAAATCCGGCCCGACAAACCGGATGGATCAGCGAATCCGGGCAAAAACTATCATTCGATTTGAATGGCCATGCGACCTGCCCCGAAAGTGGTGAACATTATCTACTGAAAAATAACAAAGTTTCTAAAATATTACCCGTTTAATTCAAACACTTATGCCAATTACCCACCCCGCTTATTTTAACGATTGTATCTGGAATCATGCAGCATTACTTTGTGAGAGTATCCGTAAAACTTTTGCCCATCAGGATTTCAGCAGCAACACGGATTTACAAGAAACAATTGATAGCATCACCTATACGCTTCCGGCAACTATTTCAAAAGCAGACACCTGTGACTCGATACCAGATTCCTGCAGTTATTGGATGCAATCACAAACACTTCTTTGCGGACTTTCTAAATTATTAAATGAAATGATCGATTCGGGTTATTTGGATATGAATTCTTTTAGTACCATTTCATCTTCCATCCAACAACTAACCTCTGAAATTGAAATCACACTCAGTGCAAAAAGGAAAAAATCAACACAGACACCTACCGAATAATTCATTAAAGATTCTCATTCCGGAATCCATTTCTTTTCAAATTAATTCTTCAGGTCTGCCCGATTTTATTCGGAATAACTAAATTTGCGTGAACTTTGAATCAAATGAACCAACAAAAAAATAAAAAAATAAACTTTGCAGTCATCGGACAGGGACATATCGGAAAGCGTCACGCCGAAATGATTCGTCGAAACGATGCGTGCCGGCTTGTTGCTCTATGCGATATCAAAACGGCTGAAGAATGTGGAGTTTCGGATACAGAGGTTCCGTTTTTCGATTCGTTTGACAAACTACTGAATTCGGATATTCCAATTGATGTGATTAATATCTGTATTCCCAATGGACTTCACGCTAAATACACCATTCTTGCACTGGAACGTGGTTGTCATGTTGTTTGTGAAAAACCGATGGCTTTGAACAAAAGTGATGCCGAGAAAATGATTTTCAAATCACTGGAAACGGGGAAGCAAATCTTTGCTGTTATGCAAAACCGCTACTCTCCCCCTTCGGTATGGCTAAAAGAAATTGTCGATCAAAATATTCTGGGACAAATATATATGGTTCAGGTTAATTGTTACTGGAATCGGGACTATCGTTATTATACTCCGGGAAATTGGCATGGTGATGCACAACTTGATGGGGGAACACTCTTTACTCAATTTTCCCATTTTATTGATATTATGTACTGGCTTTTCGGAGATATTACCAATATTCATGGAAACTTTAAGGATTTTAATCATCAGGATCTGACCGATTTTGAAGACTCGGGGTTTGTAAATTTCGAATTCATCAACGGAGGAATGGGTGCGCTCAATTATTCAACTTCAGTATGGAATCAGAACCTGGAAAGCAGCATGACAATTATTGGTAAAAAAGGAACGGTTAAAGTGGCCGGACAATATATGAATGAGGTCGAGATTTGTAATGTCGAAGGATATACCATGCCACAACTCGCCCCTTCTAATCCGCCCAATGATTATGGTCCGTATAAAGGATCTGCCCAAAATCATCATTACATCATACAAAATGTCGTTGACAAACTAAATGAGAATCGACCGATCACGACCAATGCACTGGAAGGACTTAAGGTAGTAGATATTATCGAAAGAATTTACCATGTACGGGATCTTTGCTGGAAGAAAAAATAAAGACTTATGATGCAATGGTACGCTGTTTACGTAAGATCACGAAGCGAAAAAAGAGTTTCAGTGGATCTCGAACTAGATGGTATTGAGGCGTTTGTTCCGCTACAACGCAAACTCAGACAATGGAGTGACCGTAAAAAATGGGTCGAAACACCTATTATCAGTGGTTATGTCTTTGTTCATATTGATACCTTTCAATATGATCAGGTTCTTAAAAATGATAATGTTGTAACCTATATTTGTTTCGAAGGAAAAGCGGCTGCAATTCGCGACGTTCAGATTGAAATGATGAAGCGAATGCTGGAACAATCAGAAATTGATGTCACACTAACCCGCGAAGAATTATGTCCCGGAGAGCGAGTCGAAATTACCGAAGGGCCGTTGACCGGAGTGGAAGGAGAGCTCATTCAATTCAACGGAAAAAAAAGAGTAACATTGCGTATTTCAGAGATTAACTGTAACCTGATGGTTGCCGTTTCGCTTGATATCTTGAAAAAGAAATCATAAAATTTCGTTTTTATCTATGACTGCTTAAATCTCGTACTTTACCCTATCAGGAGGGGGTAATTCGAAATACTTATGCTAACAAACACACTTTTTTGCCCCAACACCCCTTGTTTTTTAGGTCCCTTGAAGTATGAAAGTATTTCTCATTGTAAAAAACAATCCTCGTTTGTGAAGCCTTTATATTTTTTATTCAAAATAAATAGCGTTTAATTGTAAATAAGTGTAAATCTTTCTTAGCTTTGCTTTTGTTCTTTACAAAAATTTACAAATTGAACGAAAAATGAAAAACTCTACTTACCTGGTAATCATGGCTGGAGGCATCGGGTCACGCTTTTGGCCTTTAAGCACGGTCGAAACACCGAAACAGTTTCTTGATATCGTTGGGACCGGCAAGAGTTTATTTCAACAAACCATTGACCGATTCAAAGGAATTTGTCCGATTCAGAATATTTTTGTCGTCACTTCTGCCCGTTATAGTGATTTGGCATTATCTCAATGTCCGGGACTTCTTCCTGAAAATATATTGAAAGAGCCGTGCATGCGTAATACTGCACCCTGTATTGCCTATGCTGCATGGAAAATAATGAAAAAAAATCCCGAGGCGCGAATTGTAGTCACTCCTTCGGACCATATGGTTACCGACACGATCGAATTCCAAAGGGTCATTCGTTCAGGACTTCGTTTTATAACCAACAAAAACAGAATCTTAACTTTAGGAATTCGTCCATCTAATCCGTCAACCGGATATGGATATATTCAGGCAGATGCCAAACCGGAAAGAAATCCCGAGATTTTTAAAGTCTCTGCTTTCCGTGAAAAACCGGACCTTAAAACCGCAGTTTCCTATCTTGAACAAGGAAATTACTCATGGAATTCAGGTCTTTTCTTGTGGTCTGCTGCCACTATTCGCGAAGCATTTAACCGTTATCTACCTGAAGTAGCTGAAATTTTCAGTAACGCTTCGAATATATACTACTCCAATCAGGAACAAGATTACATAAACCATTACTTCCCAGCTTGTCCGAATATTTCCATTGACTATTCGATCATGGAAAAAGCTGATAATATTTACACAATGCCGTGTGATTTCGGATGGAGTGACCTAGGAACATGGGGATCTCTTTTTGATGAACTGCATAAATCAAAAGAACAAAATGTTGTGATCGGTGATCAGGTCAGACTGATTGATGCTGAAGAATGCATTGTTCACATGCCTCTTCACAAGAAAGTGGTTGTTCAGGGTTTAAAAAACTATATCGTTGCAGAATCAAGCGGTACATTGCTTATTTGCAATAAAAACGAAGAACAAAGAATTAGGGAATTCAGTGGATATTTTAATAAATAAACTTATAGAAATATTCTCGTTGCATTCAGAATGGCAAGAAGTGTGACGCCTACATCTCCAAAAACGGCTTCCCACATAGATGCCATTCCCAGAAATCCCAGAGCGATTAACAGGAATTTTATTCCAAGAGCAAATACGACATTCTGAATTAGAATTCTTCTAACTCTTCCGGAAAGCAAAATGGCTTCCGGAATTTTTTTAAGCGAATCGTTCATAATCACCACGTCTGCTGTTTCAATGGCCGCATCGGCACCCAATTTTCCCATAGATACTCCGATATCGGCACGAGCCAGTACGGGGGCGTCATTGATTCCGTCTCCGACAAACAGAACTTTGCCTTCGCCCTCCTCTTCCTGAATAATTTGCTCAAGATGTTTAACTTTATCTTCAGGCATTAAATCGGAATAGTATTGATCTAATTTCAGTTTCGCAGCTATTTCTTGAGCTACACGGTTGCGATCGCCGGTAAGCATCACAATCTTACGAATACCGGCTTTGCGCATCTGTCGAATGGCTTCTTCCGTATCGGGCTTCAGTTCATCTCCAATAAGCAAATAGCCTTTATATTCGCTGTTCACCGCAACATGGACAACTGTTCCGGCAGTATTCGGAACATCACAAGGAACTCCGAAATGACGCATTAGTTTATCATTTCCAACAAGAATAACCTGGTTATCTTCCCTTGCCTTTATCCCTTGTCCGCTTATTTCTTCACAACTAATTAATTCAGAACACACTGGTTGGCGGTGACTTGCTTGCCGGGCTGCTTCCAACACAGACCGGGCAATCGGGTGATTCGAATGAGACTCGGCCTTTGCTGCATATTCCAATAATTCCTCTCGGGAAATTCCATTGCAAGACACAATATTCGAAACCTTAAAGTGGCCACAAGTTAAAGTTCCTGTTTTATCAAGTACAACAGTCTTCACTTTTCGTAAGCTTTCCAGATAATCTGAACCTTTAACAAGAATACCTCTTCGGGAAGCTGCCCCGATTCCTCCAAAATAGACGAGAGGAATACTAACAACCAACGCGCACGGACAGGAAATTACGAGAATGACCAGAGCCCGATAGATCCATTCGCCCCAATTAGCTCCATAACCGAATAACGGCGGAAGGACTGCGGTTAATAAAGCCAGGGCAAAAACAACCGGAGTGTAATACCTGGCAAAAACAGCAAAGAACTGTTCGGTTTTAGCCTTCTTTTCCGTAGCATTTTCAACCAAGTCTAAGATCTTCGATATTGACGATTCTCCATAAACACGACTTACCTGCACTTCGATTAAACCACTCAGATTAATCATCCCCGCTAAAACCGTATCTTTTACCGAGACACTCCGGGGGACAGATTCTCCGGTCAAGGCAGAGGTATCGACTTGTGTTTCCCCATGAGCGATGATTCCGTCAAGAGGAATTTTTTCTCCGGGCCGTACAACAAGCATATCTCCACAAACAACCGTATCAGGAGTGACTTGTTTTTCTTTCCCATTGACTTTCAGATTTGCATAATCAGGTCTTACGGCTAATAAGGCCTGAATTGATCTTCTGGAACGATTGAGAGAAAGTTTTTGAAAAAATTCCCCAATCAGATAAAACAACATAACCCCCACAGCTTCGGGTAACGCATGAATTAGAATAGCACCAATCGTCGCAAGGCTCATTAAAACATTTTCATCAAATCCTTCCAACCTGAGTACGTGCCGAAAAGCCTTCCTTAAAACATCTTTTCCTACAACCCCGTATATAGCAAGAAAGACCAAATACTCTGCCCAATGATAAGGAGTAGCTGACAATACACGGTTAAAACACATCGCCAAAACATAGGACACCGATACGATAATCAAAAATCCTAAATCGCGCCGATTAATTAAGGACGTGCCTTTACTGCTGACTTGTTCTTTTTTCTGTATACGTGCAGAAATAAACGATTTTGTTCCTGCTATTGGATCAATAGAATCGACCTGTTGCTGCTTACCGGAATAAGAATCAGACTGAAATGCCCAATTCTCAACACGATCCCGAGAGTTAGTAAAACCAGATAGATGAGTAATTATTTTTTGTGGAACAACCCTGACTTCGGGTTCTATTCGCTTTATTTCACGAATAACGACTTCCGGATTGTCCGTATCTAAATTCATCGACTGGGTGGCAAAGTTGACTGAAACAGAACGTACACAATCCAGCTTTTTGATCCCTTCTTCAATATTTGCAGCACAAACAGCACAATCTAAATTCTCCAATGTATATTTTCCGGAAGTTTTCATGACTCTATTCCGTTATATGTTCGATGCCGACTTTCATTATCTGACTGACATGATCGTCGGACAATGAATAAAAAACAACCTTACCTTCTCTTCTGAAACGAACCAGATTCAGCTTCTTCAGAACACTCAACTGATGCGAAATTGCCGACATACTTAGTGACAGAGTCGCAGATAAATCACAGACACACATTTCATTCTGTAACAAAGCCAATAATAATTTCATTCTTGTTGGGTCTCCAACTACTTTAAACAGACTACTTACCCCTTCAATTATCCTCGCATCGGGCATGTGTTTTAACGCTTTATCGACTAAGTCCTGATGGATTACCGTCGAATTACAAATTTCTATTTCATCTTTCATAAACCCGCCTCTCTTTACTTCTCCTGACATTTATTTCTATTAAATGCTTTTATTGAACTGATCCTTTATTTTTCATTAAAAATATCGCCTTTTATTTTATCCTGTCAATTGCTCACTTGAACAACTGTTCAAATGTAAGAATATAAAACACCGGTTATTCTTGTTTGTTCTCATTTTTTTCAAAAAAATAATAGATCCCGAATTTCAGAAAAGATTATAAACAAAATGGGCACAACAGTTCAAGCTGTTACGTCACAATAAATACCTGCAGTAGCGTTATTTAAAAATTCAGTCCAATAGATTTTCGGCTTTTAAGAGTCTTTAATTTTCGGGATGTTTATAAAAATCAGGAGGAAGCACGTTATAGGAGTCATCAGGCAAAAGCTTCAGGTGCGCATTAAAGAAGTGATTAAATACGACTCTAAAACTATTAACCGGAGTTATTCGAGGATACAGAAGCTGATAATTGTGGTCAGGGAAATAATAAGCATTAAGAATGGTTTGTCCCTCTACCCGATCTTTGATGCGTGTAAGATAGCGGTAACCATGATCTCCTTGTATAATAATGATCGGTCGATTCCCATCAGGATAGTTGGAAAGAATGTGATTGACGGTCTGAATAAGCAGTTTGTTCGTGTATTCCAACTGTGCAAGATAATGATCTTTCAACAATGGATTAAACACTGCCTCCGAATGATCGATCGCTCCATTTGCTTTAAAAATAAAAGGAGGATGTGGCATCATGACATGAGCATAGATAAACTGCGGTTGTCGCTGGGGGTATTGTTCCTGTGCTTCGTTAAATACCTTTAGATTTAAACGGGCAAGCGATAAAAAATTATCGTGTTTACTAAAATTATCCGATTGAACTTTTTGAGTCCAGCTTTCAAAGATTGTTCCTTCAAATAAGCTCTTCTTATTTTTAAAAAAATAGTCTTTATAGAAAGGGACTTGTCCGTCGACTGGGAAAAAAGTATAATTTTTTAACCAATACCCGTCTTTTTTCAGAACCTGAGAAACGCGATTCTGGTCAACCAACCCAAACAACTCTTCATATTGTTTGACTCGGGCTCCATTGCGTGGTACATTTTGCAGATAAGACATATTTAATGAGGTGGAGAGCGAATAGGGAGTCTGATTATAGTTACACTTACTGTTCTCTGCAATATAAAATTCTTTCCCTTTCAGATAATTTTCGAGTATCTGATTATCGTAGTTCCAGTATTTTTTCAGACTGCGGCTTGCCGTGTAAGAATCGACAATGAGATAATAAATATCCGGATGGTTTGCTGTTTTTAGCTTTATTGATGTTACCGATGAACGATCAGACAGAGTGATCGTCTTTCCTCTCAAATAGGCCACATATTGAAACGACTGACTGACAATAAGCAATGCCAACAACAGATTTAAATAGGAAGATATCTTCTTTAATGAAGCATGAGTTTTAAACAAGAACCAGGAAAGGAATATAAAAAGAATCCCCTGTAGAGGAAAGACCAGAGATTTAATCGACACACAATCAAGCAACAGATCGTCAATTCGCCTAAAAAACAGCATATTTAAAAGCACCAGAGAGAGAAATAGAGATGCTTTTAATCTATTTTTTATAATCCTGGCTAACAATGCAAAAAGCAAGCTATAAGTAAGACCAAAAACAAAAAAGAAAATTATAAGTTCCCCACCCGTCGGATTCACTTCCGGCATATCCAAACAACATAATTCGGACAGAATAATAATACCTAACGGATATAAAGGAAACTGCTCGGTTAAGCTTACAAGTTTATTTTTCCGGTTGATTGATTTCATTTTTTCTTTCATCGTCTGATCTGTCCGTTTAATAAAACAGATCTGCCTTTCCAGACAGATCTGTTTTCGTTAAGTTTATAGAATAGTTCTTCTATTCGTTTCCTTTACGAGTCATCAGGTACAAAATCCGGTCACTATCTTCAAGTGTGCGAACTTCATCAATAATGAAATATTCAGAAAATTGTTTCTCGAATGATTCTTTGTTATAATTTGTGAAGATATCCGGTCGATTGGTTAACAGAAACTGAACTTTTGGATCGCCTTTCGGAACAAACTCAATAATTAATTTCTTCCCTAACCGACTAAAATAAGAAGCAAGTCGGTCAAATGGAACATTGTTTGCAATACATAGATGATGAATGATAGCCAATGCCATCACCAAGTCCGCCGGGCCTCTTTGTGCTAATGATTTGCGTTCTTCTCCAGCCCAACCAATTGCAGGTGCTGGATTGGCTAAGTCAAGAAATAACGGAAAGATATCTTCTTCTTTATCTGTTTTCGTTTTGAGGTAATTCTTTTCAACACAGGCAGGATCGACATCAAAAGTAACCACCGACGCAGAAGCTGCTTTCGCGGCAATCCGACTAAAGTTGCCGGTGTTTCCCCCAAGATCCCATACCGTATGCGGATTTGCTTTCACTACGAGTTCTGCAATAATTTGCCGCTTAGAATTCAGATATTCTTCTTTATGAACTCCTTCATCGGTATAATCGACCCACTCCGTCCCCTGTGGCTTCCAATTCAAACGTCGAACAGCTATTCTTAATCCGTTTATAAGATCAAGAAGAGACTTTTTTGACATCTGCATCTTCATCTTCGACAGTTTGACTTTATTGTCTTTATACTTGGTTTGTGCATAGGCATGAAAATACAAATGCAACATTAACCCCACATTAAAACGAGCGCTAAAAGGCAATAAGCGACAACATAAATCAAGAGGAATTCCATCAATATAATTAGTCATCATTCGGCCTAACTGTACATCGCGATAACTCATCAATGCTAAGGGAGCCAGAAAATGCTGACAAAATTGTTTATACGCAATCCAGGATTTACCTTCTTCGTATGTTTCAAAAGAAAGAGTATCAATAAAGATTGGTTTTCCATGAAGGAATTGAATATTATAGGCACTTGCATCTTTAAGGGTCATGCCTTTAGAAATGGCAGCCACCTGGATATCAAGCGTTAATAATGCCGCGTCTTTTAATTCGCTGAAAGACCATTCATAGGGATATGAAATTAAGGGAATAATCTGTGGTTTAATAATTCGGTAAATATCAGGATTTTTTTCGGAGTCAAATTCAATCTCCCTGGCATCCACCATCATCCCCTTTTTAACAAGTTCATCATGTAATCCGGAAGACATTAGCTGGTCATAATGAGACTGATATCTTCCGGTAATAGCCCGGTAAACTTCTCCTTTTTCATAAAAAATATATCCACTGGGATCACGGAAAGAACTTTCTTCCTTCATTAGTCGTTATTTTTGTTCTTAAAGACCTTGAAATAGACTTTTTTAACCTTTGTTCTGATTTGGCTGAAGAAAAAAAGAGCTCCGCTTACTGCTGCAACAAGAAATTGAATAATTGCACTTCCCGTTCCCGGATCAATATACAAAATCATGATTTATTGTTTTTAATATCGCATTAATATAAACACGGCAAAATTAATATTAATTCAAACCCGTGGTTACAATTAATTTACAATTTTCACCTTTTAACCATTTCAAACACCCACTTACGCTCTATATTATTGTCTTATTGTTAAAAATTTTATAATTTGAAGGCACAATGATTTTTTCCAATACTTATGATTAAAATAAATTTCTTATATTATACACGAATCATTCAAGGTGTAAAAAAGATTAAAATCAATTCATAGATCTAAATATAATCGTTCATTCACTAAAATGAGCAATTCACAAAAAAGTCTCATTTTTTTAGTGTTCTCAGACAAGAACAGGGGGTATTACAAATAGATAATCATTACCTTTGTGTAGAAAAACATTTTTATGCCCCTATTTTTGAATATTATAATATGTTTCGTATTAGCTGCAATGCTCGTTTTTTTTAGTATCCCAACAATTATAGGAATATCAAGAAAGAAGAAGCTTTACGACATCCCGAATAAAAGGAAAGTAAATACGCATGTAGTTCCGACGTTAGGGGGTGTTGCTATTTTTATGGGTTTTATCATTGCCGTCACCATTTCTTCATACCAATATCCCTTCATTGAGTTTCGTTATATTCTGACTGCTTTGACCATCATGCTCTTCGTAGGATTAAAAGACGATTTGATGGATATCTCTGCATCGAGTAAATTTATCGGAGAATTTGTTGCTGCAACAATTGTCTGCGTTTTGGGTAACATTCGCTTTACAAATTTACATGGTCTACTGGGAATTCATGAATTAAATCCGGTTTTCAGCATCGTTTTATCTTTACTTTTCATCGCTTTTATTATTAATGCAATTAATTTAATTGATGGGATAGATGGTCTTGCTTCAGGAATTGTCATGGTTGCCTCTGCGACGTTAGGCATTTGGTTTTACGTATCGGGAAATATTGATTATTCACTTATGAGCTTTGCATTGGTTGGTGCGCTAGGTTCATTTTTCCTTTACAATGTTTTCGGGAAAAGCAACAAAATATTCATGGGGGATACAGGTTCTTTGATTTTGGGACTCATTTTATCGGTGCTTATCATTCGTTTTAATGAATTAAATATTGTAGGAGGCAAGCCTTGGTATGTAGCTGCATCTCCTTCCGTTTCGTTGGGAATAGTTATTCTTCCTGTAATAGATACCTTGCGGGTAATGATTCTTAGAATGATTCACGGGCGATCGCCTTTTAAAGCAGACCGAAATCATATTCATCACAAACTGCTTGATCTTCATTTCACTCATATACAGGCAACATTGACGTTAGTCGGTGTAAATCTCCTCTTTACGATTGCTTCTTTTTCACTTCAAAACATCGGACTACACACACTTATGCTAATTAATGTTGTTGCCGGTTTTTCACTCGCATTTACGCCTTCTATTATATTGAAATACCGGACAAAGAGAACAACAATTGCCGAACCGGAATTAACTCATAAAGAGATAGAAGAAATCAGTGAAATACTACAGGATACAATTTCATCTTCTTCTATTAGGGAAAATCGTAAAATTAAGAATCCGATTTCTCAACATAAAGGGAATAAGAAAGTAATGACAGATTAATGTTCCTTTTTCATTTTTTCCTTTAACTCAATTCACCTGTAGCAATCAGTTTGAAAAATCAACAATCCTTTCACAGGGTTATTGTAATAAAATCAGCAATAAAAAAATAAAATAAACCTTCCCGATTCCTGATTTTTCTTTAGGATCAAAAGATATAATCATATACGGCATTAAGATTCAGCTTAAATACGAGGAACAGAAAAAGTCCCTTTACATGGAAAAAAATAGTACCTTTGAAGCATCTTTTTTATGGGGCTGACTGGTTTTGACAGCGGGTAGAAGAGGTATGTAAGCATGTCGAGCGTTGTTCGTGTAGCTCGTAAATATCAACGATCAAACTATAATTGGCGAAAATAATTTTGCTCTTGCTGCTTAATCTACAAAAGTAGAATAGGCTTTATCCCTGCATTAGATGTGGGGACGAGACATCACCCGAGTGCTATTCTCTGAGGCGGCTTGAATCGGTGGTGCAGATAAATCGGAGGTAGTAAAGAGGAGGCTTTGGTCTCTTTATGAAACTAAAGAAGCTAAGGGAAGAATAAATTGCTTTTGATCAGTTCTTCTTCGAAAATAAGCACAAAAGATACACATGTAGAAAGCATATAGCTTCCTCGTTTGGACAGGGGTTCGAATCCCCTCAGCTCCACCACATCGAATCAATTGGATGATTTTCAATAACATACAGAGGTATTTCTGTATGTGAACGTCAAAGAGGGTCGTCCTGCACACAGTTTTCCTTCTGTAAGACGCATGGAGGGTGCTTATTCAGGAGAAAAAAATGGCACGAACGAAGGAAAAAAGCTTTGTATCATCAGACACAGGACCATTATTATTTATCAATTACACCCAATAAGATTTCAGAATAACTCAGGTAATTTAAAGCTTTTTCAATTGTTCTATTGCAGCAAGGGGGTTCTGGGCTCCAAAAACAAAATTTCCGGCAACAAGAATATCCGCTCCCGCATCAAACAGAGCTTTCCCTGTTTGAAGGTTTACCCCACCATCCACTTCTATTTTAACTGACAGTCCGCGTTCACTAATCATCTTACGCAACTTCTTCACTTTATCAAGAGAATGCGAAATAAAAGATTGTCCGCCAAAACCTGGATTTACAGACATGATTAACACAATATCGACCTCTTCAAGAATATCTTCAAGAAGAGAAACCGGTGTATGAGGATTGACACAAACGCCAGCAGTCATACCTTCTTCATGAATCCCTTTTATCGTGCGGTGAAGATGGTTACAGGTTTCATAATGAACAGTCAAATTCCGAACTCCACATTCGCCAAATTCTTTAATGTACGGATCTGGATTTATAATCATTAAATGAGCATCCAATGGAAGGGTTGCCACACTACTAATCTGACGAATAATAGGAAAACCAAAAGTAATGTTCGGAACAAAAACACCGTCCATTACATCAAGGTGAATATAATCCGCCTGACTACTATCAACCATTTCAATTTCCGCCCCAAGGGTCAAAAAGTTAGCAGACAAAACAGACGGTGCAATTAGATGACTCATACATTTATTTTTTTACAAAAATAGGGCGTGATTTACTCATTAACAAAGATTCGTTCTCAAAAACCTTTGATTTTTCTCAATCAGGACTTTTTAGCCAAGATAGTTTTTCAATATTTTATTACGATAATTACTCTTAAGCTTCTTAATTGCCTTTTCCCTTAATTGACGAACCCGTTCTCTTGTTAGGCTAAACATTTCGGCTATTTCATCCAACGTATGAGACCTATAACCATTCAAGCCATAATAATAACGGATAATTTCAGCCTCACGATCACTCAGAGTTCCTAAAAAACGCTCAACTTCAACTTGCAACGAACCATTTATAAGTTTCTCATCGGGACTTGCAATCTCTTCGTCCTGAAACAAATCAAGCAAAGTACCTCCTTCTTCATCTTGCAATGGAGCATCCATCGAAACATGATGACCATACATTTTTAATGCATCTTCAACAATCTCAGAGGTCGTATCCAACAGAACTGCAATCTCCTCTGCCGTTGGATCCTCTTGATTTTCCTGTTCCAGTTGATGAACGACTCTGGTTATTTTATTTAAAGTTCCTATTCTATTTAGCGGAAGCCTTACTATTCGGGCCTGCTCTGCCAATGCTTGCATAATAGATTGCCGAATCCACCAAACAGCATAGGAAATAAATTTAAAGCCTCTTGTTTCATCAAATCTTTTTGCTGCTTTTATCAGTCCCAAATTTCCTTCATTAATCAAATCAGGCAAACTTAATCCCTGATTCTGGTATTGCTTAGAAACAGAAACAACAAATCGCAAATTTGCCTTTACCAACATCTCTAATGATTGCTCATCTCCAAGACGAATTTTTTTGGCAAGTTCTACTTCTTTTTCTCCTGACAATAACTGAATACGACTAATTTCCTGAAGATACTTATCGAGAGACTGCGCTTCCCGATTGGTCACTTGTTTTGAAATTTTTAACTGTCTCATTGGTTGGGGGCTTTGGCTTGAAAACTAATCTTCTTTCCTTCACTCATAAAGATAACATTAAATGCAATTTATTCAAATAGAAAAAATATATCAACCTAAAAAACAAATACACAAATTGGAATTGAACCGTTCAATAACGTTTTCACAATGTTTCTTCTTTTTGTCTACGAATAAGTCAAAAAATAGTTAGAGAAGAAATAATATTTCATCCACTTTAGATATAACATTTAGTCTTTACCTTCTTTCCTCGCTTTGCTTAAAACAAATATTTAGGGCTAAAAAAATAAAACAAATATTTTTCCGCAAGTAATATCCTCCCATTTTCTTTATTTTCTCATACCTACAGGCCTTTTCGCAAAAGGATATAATAATCAATCATACAGATATTTAATCTTCAACTTAAAAAAAACAGCTTTTTTATTTGGTAATTGATTCTAATTATTTAATATTGCAAATGCTACTAAAGTATTTTTTCAATAAGAAATCGCAACTTCATCTTAAAAATAAATAAAGATTAATGTAGGTATTTCTGCACATGAGGAAGTGCGTTTTAGTTATTTAATAATGCCATGTTTTTATGTACGACATTCTAGAATTAAAAGAAAAGCTATTATCTGAACTTCGCGAGACTGCCAAAAAGCTCAATATTAGACGAGTAGAGTCCTTTAAAAAACAGGATCTCATTTATAAAATATTAGACACTCAGGCAATTCTGGCCTCTGAAGAGAAGTCTATAGACAAAAAAAAGACTACCGAATCCCGGTTACCTGTTACAGATCCAGAGAAAAAAAGAAATGACAGATTGCCTTTTTTAGACTTTGGGAAAAAAGGTTTTTTTGGAAAAAAGACTTCAGGAGACAGTATTCTGCCTGATATTAATCAGATCATGGAATCTGAAAAAGAAATTCTCGCAGAAGCTAACACCGAGAATAAACATAACCCTATTCCTGTTTCAGAGGAAAAGAATACTCCGTTTGAAAAAAAATCAACCGAAACAATTTCTGGATCTTTAAATTTAGCGGTCAAGGAAACAAAAGGCATCGTTCCTCCAATACCAAAAGAAGAAACAGACAATCAGTCCGGATTTGACAAAAATCGTCGCCCTCGTCTCCGTAAAGTAGAAAAAATCGACCGGAAGAACGAGAACAAACCCAAAGAGAATAATCCCAAACAAGCAGAAACTCCGACGATAAATACGCAACCGACCATAAATACACAAAGCGAAAAACCTCAAGTTTCTGTTCATAAAACAGAAATTCCATTTACCCCTAAAGCTGAACCATCGGAAACTCCGTCTGAAAATAAGCCCAAGGATGAAGAGTTGTCGAATACACAACCTCCCAAAAAATTCATTCACGATAATCGTCAGCAATATCAGAACTCCAATAATTCACAAAACAGATCGAAAGGTCAATCCGGATACCAACAAAACTATCATAACTCCCAATTAAGTCCACAGGAAAAGCCCTATGAATTTGAAGGAATTATTAGTAGTACAGGGGTACTGGAAATTATGGCTGATGGCTACGGCTTTTTGAGATCATCAGACTATAATTACTTAAATTCGCCCGATGATGTTTATGTATCTCAGTCTCAAATCAAGTTATTCGGATTAAAAACAGGAGATACTATTACTGGAACAATTCGTCCACCCAAAGAAGGCGAAAAATATTTTCCTTTAATTAAGGTTCAGGAAATCAATGGAAGAAGTCCGGATTTTATAAGAGACCGGATTCCTTTCGAACATCTTACACCACTATTTCCTGAAGAAAAATTCAATCTAACAGGAGGAGGTAAAGCTACTATCTCAACCCGGGTTGTTGATATGTTTGCACCTATTGGAAAAGGGCAACGAGGATTAATTGTAGCACAACCTAAAACTGGGAAAACCGTCTTATTAAAAGAGATTGCAAATGCAATTGCTGCCAATCACCCGGAAGTTTATATGATTGTTCTCCTCATTGATGAACGCCCTGAAGAAGTTACAGATATGGCCCGTAGTGTAAATGCTGAGGTCATTTCTTCTACTTTTGATGAACCGGCAGAACGACATGTTCGGGTTGCAGGAATGGTGCTTGAAAAAGCAAAAAGGCTTGTTGAATGCGGACATGATGTTGTTATTCTTTTAGATTCGATTACCAGACTAGCACGCGCATATAACACAGTACAACCAGCTTCAGGAAAAGTACTTTCAGGTGGAGTAGATGCAAATGCACTTCATAAACCTAAACGATTTTTTGGTGCTGCAAGAAACATTGAAGAGGGAGGATCTCTTACAATTATTGCTACAGCCCTGACAGAAACAGGATCGAAAATGGATGATGTCATCTTTGAAGAGTTCAAAGGAACAGGAAACATGGAACTTCAACTTGACCGGAAACTTTCAAACAGAAGAATCTTCCCAGCAGTCGATATTACCGCATCAAGCACCCGTAGAGAAGATTTATTGATATCTAAATCGATTCTTGACAAGATATGGATTCTGCGGAACTACCTGACAGACATGAATTCTGTAGAAGCAATGCAATTTCTAAAAGATCGTTTGCTGAAAACAAATTCTAATGAGGAATTTTTAGTCTCAATGAATAGCGAACAATAAAATATTTTAAAAAGGAGAAAGAACGAATACTTTCTCCTTTTTTTTATTCCAATTCTCCTTTTTTCGACATTTTTCTCCCCATTTTTTTCTAAATTAACAGAGCACGAAAGATTTATACTTTTTATGATGTTGCTCTATTTATATAATAACATTCATACAAAGGAAATAACTGATATCCTGTCCAATATGGTTTATGACTTGCTCATGATCATAGTGTTGATTGCTGGATTAGTTTATATATTCCGCAACAAAAGGTTTATCGTTCATCCGCCGATCAAACGACTTCCTTCACAAATTCTAAAGAAGTTAGGAAGGAAGTACCCCTCTGACATTACAATAAAGAATTATCCGGATCCAAAAACCAGAAGTAAGTTATTGACTCTTATTTCTTGTATGGAGGAAGAACAATTATTTAAAAATAATCCGTTAAAAAGGAAAATACTTGCAAAAAAAATTAATACATCCATTCCTAAAATGAACATCATTCTTCATCGATATCTGGATGTCAGTTTTAATGTTTTTGTAAATTATTATCGCGTTGATGCTGTAAAAAAACAATTACGAGACCCGGTTCAACGAAGGAGTAATCCATTATTTAACATTGCCCATGAATGCGGATTCAGATCAAAAACATCTTTTGTCCGAATTTTTAAAGACTTTACAGGTTTCTCGCCCATTCGCTATTTCAGAAATCTATTAAAAGAAGAAAGAATGACCCATCAATCAAGAACTTTAAGTAAGATGATCTAGATATTCAGGTGTCATACACTCATTTTTAAAGGTATATTAGTCTACCCCTACTAGTTAATAAAGAAATAATCTCTTCGGTATCGATCAATACCTCAGGCTTAATATCATTTCCTATTTTAAAAAGTTTCGCACACCTTCGACTAATCAAGACCACAGATCCACAAGTCTCAAAAGAGTTAATTTCAGCTTTCAATATTGGGTCATTTAGTTGTTTAACTCCGGAGTTATAAAAGATAAAACGTTCAGGAAAGATTTGTGCTTCTCGAAGTGAGCGCAAAAAATCTAAAATAAAAGTTCTTTCTTTTTGCTCGTCTTCTGGGTCTGAAGAACAATGATTAACAACAATTATGCAGGACAAACGAGAATCAGGAACAATCCGGCAAGGAGACTCTTCCTTACTATTAATGGGTTTTGATCTCTTTGAAATGACTTCCAAAAGAAAAACATTCTCCACCTTTTCTTCTTTTGCCTTTAAAGAATGGGCACTAAGATAATCGATTATTTTTTCATGCGTTTCTGAATTATCACATTCAATTCGCAATACTTCTCCATCTTCGGCGTCTTTAACCACTCTTTTAAGGAGGATTAAAGAACGAGAGCAATTCATTTTCTTTACATCAACAAACTTCATTTCAATATCAGTATAATCTCTCTGTCAGGTAAAATGTCGAAAGATACAACTTTGACCCTGAATGAAGAATCATTAATACCTTTCTTAAAGATAAAAAGATTTAAAAATGCAAAATATCAAAGAGGATTCCGTATAATTGAAGTCATTTTCCTTTATTATAATGTCAGGCAATGAACATAGCAGAATTACCGTGGGATAGTAACCTCTTCAATTTCAAAGTAGGTTACATTAACCTATCAAAAATAATTCCCGAGGAACTTATACAAATCACCTCGGATGCAAATAATAGGAAATTCCACTTACTATATATTTTTTGTAAGGAGAGGAACACATACGCCACAATAAATTATCCATCACTAATTTATACTGGTCAAAAAACGACCTTTTCAAAAGAGATTAATGACGATCAGAAAATAGCATCTCAAATTCAGGAATACACTTCCGAAGGAACCCGCCCCGATGAATTATTAGCTCTTGCTTTTTTAAGCGGGCATTTCTCACGATTTAAATCCGATCCAAACTTCAAAAATGATGAATTCAAAAAACTATACACGCAATGGATTCAAAAATCAGTTTCGCATGAGATAGCAGATACTGTACTCACTTTTGTTATCAACAACAAAATAGTCGGATTTATTACATTAAAAATTCATAACGAAGTATGTGAGATCGGATTAATTGCAACTAATTCTTCTCTTCAGGGACAAGGAATTGGGCACCAGTTAATTTTAGCAGCTGAGCATTACGCTTTTAATAATAAATGTTCTAAATTAATGGTCAGTACCCAAAGAGAAAATAAAGGAGCCTATGCTTTTTACAAGTCAAATAGGTTCACAGTATATAACACAAAAGAAATTTATCATCTATGGCTTTGAATTTTATTCCATTCAATAAGCCCTACCTCAGTGGAAATGAGCTAAAATATATTCAGGAGGCAATAGAAAAAGGCAAAATTTCAGGGAATGGCTTTTTCACTCAGAAATGTCAGAATTATTTCAATCAACAAGCAGGTTTTAAAAAAAGCTTACTAACAACCTCCTGTAGCGATGCACTCGAGATGTGTGCGATTCTCTCCAATATAAAACCCGGAGATGAAGTTATTGTTCCGTCCTACACTTTTGTAAGTTCTGCCTTAGCTTTTGTAAGAGAAGGAGCAAAAATAATCTTTGCTGACAGTAGAAATGATCATCCAGGTATCGACGAACAAAAGCTTGAAGAATTAATAACCCCCCGAACCAAGGCAATTGTTCCGGTCCATTACGCCGGAGTAGCCTGTGACATGGATAAGATTAAAGTTTTGGCAGAGAAACACAATCTTTTGATCATTGAAGATGCAGCTCAAGCTGTTGATAGTTTCTATAAATCAATCCCTCTGGGAAGTATCGGAAACTTAGCTTGCTTTTCTTTTCACGAGACTAAAAATGTCCAGTGTGGCGAAGGAGGACTTCTTGCCATCAATGATTCATCTTTTATCCGCCGATCCGAAATAATATGGGAAAAAGGGACTAACCGGGCAGAGTTCTTTCGTGGAGAAATTAATAAATACGGGTGGGTTGACACCGGATCTTCGTTTCTTCCCTCCGAGATCAATGCGGCCTTTCTCTACGCTCAGCTTGAATCACTACAGTCCATTCAACAACATCGACTACACCTTTGGAACTTATATCATGAACGGCTAAAAGAATTATTTGTTTCTTATGGAGTAAAACTTCCTTTCATTCCTGACTACGCAACAAATAATGCGCACATGTTTTACCTGATCACCAACTCACTGGAAGAAAGGACGAGACTAATCAACTATATGAAGTCGCAAAATATTCTTTTGGTTTTTCACTACCTTAGCCTGCATAAAAGTCCTTTTTACAAAGAGATGTATGAAGGAAAACCACTCCCAATGAGCGATTTTTATACAGAACATCTGGTTCGACTTCCTTTATTTCCGGATTTAACAGATGATCAGGTTAATTTGATTTGCGACAAAATAATTCATTTTTATCATTCATGATTCTACACTTATTTACCGATGAGCCTAAATTCACGGAACTGGCTATCGATATATTTACACAAACAGAGATTTCCGGACAATACATCATATTTTCCGAACAGAAAACGCATCCGCTATCTGAACGTAAGGGAGTAAAAATCATTAATCCTTCAGATGCTCATTCATGGCAACAACTTATTGAATCAACACCTCAGTATTCTTTAATTATTTTACACAATCTCTTTAGTTCAAACCGGCGTTTTCTAAAAGAACTGGAGAAAACATATTTACCTCAATGTCCACCTATTGCATGGGTCTTCTGGGGTGCAGAACTTTACGGTTATATTGAACCGGTCACTGCTTTTCTGGGAAAGGAAACTAAAAAATTATATAAACAGAAGGCGAAACAAAGAATCATTGATTTTATTAAACGGCATCTGTACAATCGTTATAATCTGAAAAAGATGCTCGCCGGAGCACAATATATCTGTTCTTATATTCCTCAGGATATTGATCTCTTTAACCAGACAACCCATCTTCACCTAAAACCACTGTGGTTTACATACTATCCTATTGAAAAATTAATTGACAAAAGTATAATCAACAAGAATGTAACAGAAAAAGGAAATATTCTTATCGGGAATTCGGGAAATTACACAAATAATCACCTCGATTCATTTACAATTCTGAAAAAATTCAATATCCCAGACCAACAGGTAATCGTTCCACTCAGCTATGGAGGAGATTCATTATACTGCTCTCAAATAATAGAACAGGGGGAAAAAGATTTTGGAGATCAATTTAATGCACTCACAACATTTGTCCCTCGCGAGAAATATAATCAGATTCTTCTCTCTTGCTCAACAGCCATCTTTAATACATACAGACAACAAGCAATGGGAAATATAATAACGGCATTGTGGCTAGGAGTACGAATCTATTTAAACAATTTCACAACCTCCTATCAATATTTAGAAGGACTTGGATTACATATTTTCAGCATCCAAGAAGATTTAACTATTCAGAATACCAATCCGTTTGTTTGCCTATCCGATCAGGAGATAGAAGAAAACAGAACAATTCTTTTAAAAGAATTCGGGCTGAATGCAGTGATCAAAAAAGTCGAATCAAGTTTTAAATCATTTAGTTAACACCAGCTTATGTCATTCAAAACAGGTCTTTTCAACGGGATAAAATGGTCTTCTCTTTCATCCGTCATCAATATGGCGGTTAAATTGTTGCAGATTATCATTTTAACCCGTATTCTTAAAAAAGCTGATTTTGGAATTGTTGCAATTGCCCTGCTTTTTACACAGTTCACCGATCTATTTCTTGACATGGGATTGACTTCGGCCATTCTTCACAGACAGAACATCACCAGAAACGAATACAGCTCTCTTTTTTGGTTAAATATCGGAAGCGGAATCATCATCTATCTGCTTCTTCTTATTGCTTCTCCTTTTATTGCCGCATATTATCATGAGACAATATTAAACTACATCATTCCAATATTGGGATTAAACATTCTTTTTGCTTCATTGGGACGACAACAACGGACTATTGAACAGAAGAATTTACGCTTTAAGATTCTTGCAATTATTGATATAATCGCAGCACTTATAACTTTCATTATTGCCCTAATTCTTGCAATAACGGGACAAGGAATTTATAGTCTGGTCCTCTCAACCGTTGCCGGAATTATGATCTCAAACTTATTCTTCTTTTTTCATGGAATATTAGTCTGTAAAAATGTAGGAATGCATTTTTCACTTTCTGAGATTAAATCCTTTTTCCAAATAGGAAGTTTTCAACTGGGAACTTCAATTCTTGATTTTTTAAGTAGAGAAGCAGATATTATCATCATAAGCAACTTTTTCAGTAAAGATGTTCTCGGACTTTATAGTCTATCCAAACAGCTTATTATCAGACTATACGGATTCATTAACCCCATTATGACTAAAGTGCTTACTCCTCTATTGGCAAGGATGCAAAACAATCAAGCCGAATTAAAAAGTAAATACATAAAATTTATTGATTTCCTATCTTTTACAAATTACCCGCTTTATTTCCTTGTTGCTGTTAATGCGACTCCCCTATTAACTCTTCTTTATGGGAAACAATATGCCGAAGGAAGTTTTATTCTTGCTATTCTCTCCATCAATTACGGAATCCTAAGTATTGCCAATCCTGTCGGGTCTCTTCAGGTTGCCCTGGGAAGAACAGACCTGGGATTTTACTGGACTATTTACCGTGTATTAATTACCATGATTTCCATTTATATCGGATCGCTCTTTTCCATTCACGGAGTTGTATGGAGCATATTGATATGCAACATTTTGAATGTAATTCCATTTTGGAGGATGCAGTTATATAATCTCATTAAGATTACTCTCTCTGAATACTTAAAAGTTCAGTACATTCCATTCTTGCTCTCATTATTGCTCGCCGGAATCATTAGCTTCATTCCCTTAATGAAGAGTAACTGGGCAACAATAATTCTTTATTCGTCAATCTTTATCACCGTTTATCTTGTTCTATTAAGAAAACCGTTTTTAAAACATTTTCATTATATTGTGAATCCGTAGGTTATTTAAAAGTACGAATGAACAATTTCAATGTAATTTCATTACGTTGAATAGATTTCTTTAAGAAGATCCTATTTACTTTTTAGCAGAGAGAAATGATTGATAATAGAATTTGTGACCTTTTCAATATCCAATATCCAATCATTGCAGGCGGAATGGTATGGTGTAGCGGGTGGAGATTAGCCACTGGCGTCAGTAATGCCGGTGGATTAGGCCTAATAGGAGTAGGATCAATGCACCCGGAGACGTTACAGGAGCACATCAGTAAAGCCAAACAAGCGACAACAAGACCATTTGGAGTAAACATTCCGCTTTTTTATCCTGAACTTGACAAAATATTGAAAATTATTATTGATGAAAAAATTCCGATTGTTTTTACTTCCGCCGGAAGTCCTAAAAAATTAACTTCTCTTCTTCATCAGCACCGCATTAAGGTGGCACATGTTGTCTCTAGCGCCGAATTTGCCATAAAGAGTGAAAATGCCGGAGTCGACGCGATTGTTGCAGAAGGATTTGAAGCCGGAGGACACAACGGTCGGGATGAAACAACCACGATGGTTCTAATTCCTTCCGTCAGAAAAGTCACCAAACTTCCTCTTCTCGCAGCCGGAGGTATCGGATCCGGTCAGGCAATGCTAGCAGCAATAGCTCTTGGAGCAGAAGGAGTCCAGATTGGTTCTCTTTTTGCAACATCGGAAGAATCTTCCGCCCACGTTGATTTTAAGCAATGTATTCTTCGACTTAAAGAAGGAGATACTTTTCTCTCTTTAAAGAAATTAGCACCCGTACGTTTGGTCCGCAATAATTTTTTTAAGCTGATCAAGGAAGCAGAAGATCGCGGAGCTACCGCAGAAGAATTATCAACGCTTCTTGGTCACGGAAAATCTAAAAAAGGAATCTTTGAAGGTGACATTGATAATGGAGAATTGGAAATCGGACAAGTCTCGTCAATGATTGACACTATTAACCCTGTTGGACGACAGATCCAAACCATTCTTAACGAATATAAACAATGTCTTCTGAACCTATACAATAACCAGAAAGACTTTTTAAATAACGATGATTCTATTTGAAAAACAAATATTAAACAATGGTCTAAAAGTCATTGTACATCGCGATACAACGACTCCTCTTGCAGCTGTCAACATCTGCTATAACGTCGGTTCTCGCGACGAAGATCCTTTGCATACCGGATTCGCTCACCTTTTTGAGCATCTCATGTTTGGCGGTTCTGTCCATATCGATTCTTATGACACTCCTTTACAACAGGTCGGTGGCGAAAATAATGCTTTTACTTCCAAGGATATTACCAATTACTATCTAACTCTTCCTGCGGAAAATATAGAAACCGGCTTTTGGCTTGAATCAGACAGAATGCTCGAACTGGCATTCTCTCCCAAAAGCCTCAACACCCAAAAAAGCGTAGTCATTGAGGAATTTAAACAACGGTACCTGAATCAACCCTACGGAGACACATGGGCATTATTGGATGCTTTGGCCTATCAAATTCACCCTTACCGCTGGCCAACAATTGGAAGTGAAGTTTCGCACATTCAAGATGCAACACTTGATCAGGTTAAATCATTCTTTTATAAGCATTATGCGCCCAATAACGCCGTATTAGTCGTAACGGGAAATGTTGATCCGGATTACATCTTTCAATTAGCAGAGAAATGGTTTGCTCCAATTCCCGCACGAAATATATCTCCCCGCAATATTCCACAAGAGCCCGTTCAAACAGAACCACGCTTTCGTCGCGTCGAAAGAAATATTCCAATAGATAACCTTTATCTTGCCTTTCACATGAGTGATCGTCTTTCCCCCGATTATTATAAAGCAGATCTGATTTCAGATATACTTTCAAACGGCGATTCCTCCAGACTCTATCGAAAATTAGTTATTGAAGAGCAACTTTTCAGCGAACTGGATGCTTTCATCTCAGGGAATAACGACCCAGGCCTCTTTTTAATATCGGGCAAGCCAGCCAAGGGGGTTTCTCTTGATAAGGCAAGAGAGGTGATTTTTGCCGAACTGAAAACTCTATGCAACCAGGGAATTAAGGAAAAAGAACTCGAAAAAGTAAAAAACAAATTTGAAGCAACACTGGTCTATTCAGAAATAAACTTTTTGAATAAAGCAATGGGACTTGCAAATTTCGAGAACATGAAGGATGCTGCAGAGATTAATAACCAAGTTGCTAAATACAGAAATGTGTCAGCAGACACTATTACACAGTATGCAAAACAACTCTTCACTTTCGAAAATTCATCAACACTTTATTATTGTGCAAAAAAATAAAACATGGAAATTCTCAATAGATCTACCCCTCCAGAATACCACAAAATAACTGATATTCCATTGTTATTACCGCAAAAACGAACATTGAAAAACGGGTTACCGGTCTATTTACTAAATGCCAATACAGAAGATGTAACAAAAATCGATTTCATTTTCGATGCCGGAATGTGGTATGAAACTCATGAACTTAACGCTCTTCTTACCAATTTCATGCTCAATGAAGGAACCTTTTCGAAAACTGCATCTCAATTAGCAGATATTTTTGACTTTCATGGAGCTTATTTTCAACTATCCACAGACCAAAATAAAGCTTATTTAAGCGTCATTACACTAAACAAACATCTTCCTGTTATCATCTCAACCCTTTCTTCTATCATTCATGAATCTTCCTTCCCGGAACACGAGTTCGAATCCCTCATCATGAAAAAGAAAGACCAACTCACCGTCGAAACAGAAAAAGTCAAAGTCATCTGTCAAAAACGATTTTCAGAAGTCCTCTTTGGGAAAGAGCATCCCTATGCACTCACAGCATGGCCAGAAGATTACGATCAGGTAAAACTCAATGATCTGAAAAATTTCTTCGAGACTTATTATAAAGCTGATCGCTGCTATATTATCGCCTCCGGATCACTTCCTCCCAGCCTTTTTTCTTTACTTGAACAGTCCTTCGGAGGGCAAGAATGGCTCTCAACCGAAGATCTTTCAATTCCTCAATATACCATAACACCGTCTTTCCAAAAATCACATTTCTTTGAAAAAAAGGATGCAATTCAGTCTGCCTTAAGAGTGGGCTGCCTGTCCATCAAGAAATCCCATCCCGATTACCAGGGACTTTTTATTCTCAATACAATACTAGGGGGCTACTTCGGATCAAGGCTAATGTCTAATATCCGTGAAGAAAAAGGGTACACCTATGGAATTTATTCCACGATCATCTCTTTAAAAGAGACCAGCTATCTATACATTGCCACTGAAGTTGGAAAAGAATATTGCCAGAAAACTCTCGATGAGATATATACAGAATTAAAAAATCTCAGGGAAACACTTATCCCCGAAAAAGAACTTTCATGTGTCAAGAATTACCTGCTGGGAGAAATGCTTCGTGAATTTGACGGTCCATTTGCCCAAGCAACAACCTTTCGCTCCCTATTGGAATATAACCTTGACAATGATTATTATAGTCGTTTTGTGCAAACAATTCAGGATATCTCATCCCAACAACTTCTTGAACTTGCCAATACCTATCTCATTCAGGACAATATGTATGAAGTTATTGTCGGCGCACACTAAATAATTATTTCCATTTTCCGGCAAGTTTGGGAGCATAATGATTCATTATCTCAGCCAGGCAAGAACATAGAGTGAAAATAACAACAACTCGTACCGTCTCATAAAGGACAGATTCACCTATTCTCAAGATATAATTGTTAAAATAATTTGCTAAAAGAAATAATGGAACATGAACCGACATGATCACCAACGAATTGCGTCCAAAATAATTGATAAGATGGATTGAATTAACCTGTTGACATAAAAACACAATGAAAAATATACCAGCAAAAGCAGTCCCTATGAAAATGAAATAGTTACAGTTGATCCTATTCGAACGAATATCAATATCACCAGCCCAACCGGACAGAAATAAGAAGAGAACAAATAGGAATAATATTCTCCCCCAGGCCAGCCAATTCTTTTTAATTCTGAATACAGATTTCTGTCTCATCCTATTTTTTAAACAACAATCTGATATAAAGAATTTTTCACGATTTTTATAAAAAAGAAAACCGACATGATAAAAAATTAATGAAGATAAGGCCGAATCAACAAAATAAGGAATATTACAGGAGTACCAGCATAGAACATATCCCCCAATTGACATGATCAAAACCAGCAAACTCTGAATAAAAAGCCTTCCCGGACAAATGCGAATTATTACATTATACAAAACAGCCACCTCAAAGAGGCATAATAAAAACCAAAGGGGCACGTTATTAGTAAAATACTCGCATCCTGTAAATATCTCACCAAGCGTGGTAATATTAAAAGAGACTCTTGTAAAAAGATCATAAAGCCAAACATATCCTTCTGCGGCAAAAAAGAAAAAGAGATAAGGCACCAATAACTTCTTAGTCTTATCAACAATAAAGACTCCTATCTCTTTAGGTTTATGAAAGAAACCAGCCAAAAAGAAGAATAACGGCATGTGAAACGTAAAAATAATACGGCGAACTTCTGTATTAACAGGTAAAAGATGTCCAATAACAACCAGAATAATGCCCGTTCCCTTAATCAGATCAATATACTTTATCCGTTCCTTCATGGAGAGTCATTACATTGAATGACAGAGCAATTAAATTTTTTCCTCAACCTGATATACGTTCCGGTCAGAAGAACTGCGCGAGACTAATTCACCTAAGAATCCCGCAAGAAACAGTTGCGATCCGATAATCATTGCCGTCAATGCAATAAAGAAATAGGGACTTTCAATAACTAGTCTTGCTTTAATATGATAATTCAGATCATATAGTTTCTGAGCCCCAAGCCAGAACGCAGCAAAAAATCCAAGGATAAAAACAAGCGTTCCCATTACTCCGAAAAAATGCATAGGCTTTTTCCCAAACCGGGTTATAAACGAAACCGATAACAAATCCAGAAATCCATTGAGAAACCGATTAAGACCACCAAATTTAGTCTTTCCATATTTCCGTCGCTGATGCTGTACAATCTTCTCGCCTATTTTCTTAAATCCGGCTTTATTAGCAAGAACTGGAATATAACGATGCATCTCGCCATAAACTTCAATGTTTTTTACAACATTTTTTCGATAAGCTTTCAAGCCACAATTCATATCATGTAGCTTTACTCCCGTAACCCTTCGGGTTGTCCAGTTGTACAATTTAGTTGGAATAGTCTTCGATAATGGATCATAACGTTTCTTTTTCCATCCTGAAACCAAATCGTATCCTTCGTTCTTTATCATGGAATAAAGAGAAGGAATTTCATCCGGGCTATCCTGTAAATCAGCATCCATTGTTATAACTACATCCCCGTCAGCCGACTGAAACCCAACATGAAGAGCTGCGGACTTTCCGTAATTTCTTCTAAATTTTATTCCTCTTATCTGTTTATCTTCCGATGCCAGATCTCTGATTATAGTCCACGAATCATCGTTACTTCCATCATCTACCATCAACACTTCGTATGAAAACTGATTCTGTTCCATAACCCGGCGAATCCACTTGATTAGTTCAGGAAGCGATTCTGCCTCATTATATATTGGAACAATTACTGAGATATCCATTTTACACGCGGACTTTAAAGATTTTATTCATTATGTTGTTGGCCGGAGTCTTCTTTATTTTCATCATTCCGAGGCAAAATTTCATTTGTTTCTTTCTGTTCTACGAAAGATTCTGTTTCTACCTTCTTCATTGCATTTTTAAAATCGTCAGGATATGACTTTTTAGTAAAAATCGAAGTAATAAGCGATATTAGAAAGCCCATTAATGCAAATGAAAAAATTGTAGAACCCGAAAGAAATTCAGGAGTGTAGACATATTGAGAAGCAATAGACATCTGCTTCTCTACCATATCTGGAGTATACCCACTATCTAAAAGAGTCTGTTCTCCTACTGTTTTCAATCGGGGAATTAGGCTATGATCAACATAACGAAACATGATCAGAAGAAAAATTGCAAAGAGTATTGAACTAAACAAAACAACAACCGTACCATACCCCAAAGCCGTTCCATAAGTCATTGTCTTATCCTCCTGTTTTTTACGAAATGAAAGCTGTGCCCATACAATTCCGACAATCAAAATCAAATCAGAAGGAGAACTGACTCCTTCCGGAGAATATTTACCAATGGCATAGGTAATAATGTTATATAATACCAATACAATACCAAGGAATAATCCATGCATCATAGCTGACGGCCAGAACAATTTCTTTGAGTCGTTCATATATAAGGAGTTACAATTATCAATTATTTTTTTTTCGGAGTGTTAAAATACAAATCTTTTAGGAAAAAGGAAGTAGATATTTAATATATCTTTTGAAGTGGTTATTTCATAAACAAATTACATTTCAAATCAAATTCACAAATAAACCTATCTATACAATTCGGTCTGTTCTGCCCTCAAATCACAATCCCCTTTACCAGTCAAATTAGATTTTTCTGCTTTACAACATGTTATTCTAAAGAATTTTATCTTCCACAGGCACAAGATGTTAAAAAATGTTTACAAGTTGTTTTTTTAAGTACACCTTTGGTTATTATTTATTTATTTTATAGTGCACACTAAATTTTTCCAAACCATGAAAAAAATAATTGCTTTTTTAACACTGCTATTGCTTCCGGCCGCGCTATGGGCCAGTGAAGCAGATTTAAAAATTCCCAATCTGACATCGTCACAAAACAACCTGCTACTCTCAGGTTTTGTTGTCTGTTTCTTGGGACTGGCCTTTGGTCTGTATCAATATTATAAGGTCAAGGGGTTAAGAGCACACAAATCAATGCTTGATGTTTCTCACACTATTTTCGAAACCTGTAAGACGTATTTAATTCAACAGGGAAAATTTTTAATCATTCTTGAATTATTCATAGCCATCTGTATTGGCTTTTATTTTGGCTATTTAAAAGGTAATCCGATCGGAGGAGTATTATTAATCCTTGGATGGTCGGTAGTCGGAATTCTAGGCTCCTATGGAGTTGCATGGTTCGGAATCCGAATGAACACTTTCGCAAATAGCAGAACGGCTTTTGCTTCCCTGGAACGGAAACCTTTAAAATTATTAAATATTCCCCTCCGGGCGGGAATGAGCATCGGAGTAATGCTTATCTGTGTTGAACTGATAATGATGTTAGTCATTTTGCTCTTCATTCCGAGAGAATATGCAGGAGCCAGTTTTATCGGTTTTGCCATTGGAGAATCGCTTGGTGCCAGTGCCCTTCGTATAGCCGGGGGAATCTTCACCAAAATTGCAGATATTGGATCGGACATGATGAAAATCGTCTTCAAGATCAAAGAAGATGACCCTCGTAATCCCGGGGTTATTGCCGATTGTACCGGAGATAACGCAGGGGATAGTGTTGGTCCTACAGCTGACGGATTTGAAACTTATGGTGTAACAGGAGTTGCCTTAGTCAGCTTTATTGTCCTTGCGGTTACAAATGTTGAGTTCCAAAAACAGCTACTAACATGGATTTTTGTAATGCGTATTTTAATGATCATTACATCAGTCGTTTCCTATTACATCAACAAAGCAATCAGTAAAGCCCGCTATGCGCACGCTGATAATGTTGATTTCGAATCACCGCTGACTTCTTTAGTCTGGATTACATCCATTCTTTCAATGGTTGCAACTTTCTTTGCTAGTTACTGGCAACTGGGAGCAATGCCACACAATCTATGGATTATCCTTTCGATTATCATTAGCTGCGGGACCCTTGGGGCTGCTATTATTCCTGAGTTCACCAAGATATTTACCAGTCCGAAATCCAAACATGTCAACGAAATTGTCACAGCTTCCCGTGAAGGAGGAGCCTCTCTGACCATCCTTTCCGGTTTGGTATCTGGTAATTTCAGTGCATTCTGGATGGGACTAGTTTTCTTTGGTTTAATGTTTATTGCTTATTGGGCCAGCTGTTTCGGACTGGCCGACTACATGCAATATCCGTCAATCTTTGCCTTTGGTCTGGTTGCATTCGGATTTCTCGGAATGGGACCAGTCACCATTGCAGTAGACAGTTACGGTCCTGTAACCGATAATGCACAGAGTGTTTATGAACTATCATTAATCGAAGAAAGACCCAAAATTGAAGAAGAAATAGAAAAAGACTTTGGATTTAAACCTGATTTCGAAAGAGCCAAACATTACCTCGAAGCAAACGATGGTGCGGGAAATACATTTAAGGCCACAGCCAAGCCCGTGTTAATCGGAACCGCCGTTGTGGGAGCTACCACCATGATCTTCTCCTTAATTCTTGTTATTCGCGACACCCTGGGTGTTCAACCGGAACAAATTCTTAACATCCTAAATCCATACACTATTCTTGGATTCATCTGTGGAGGAGCTATCATTTATTGGTTTACCGGAGCATCCATGCAAGCAGTCACAACCGGAGCTTATCGGACCGTTGATTACATCAAAAAGAACATCAAACTTGATCCCGATGCCGACCAAAGTGCTTCCATTCAGAAATCAAAAGAAGTAGTTAAAATCTGTACCACGTATGCACAAAAAGGGATGTTCAACATCTTTATTGCAATTTTCTCTTTTGCGCTTGCATTTGCGTTCTTCTCCTCTCCTATCGGACTGGTTCCGGGTATGACACCCGATGTCGCAGCTAAATTTTCAGCTCCGGCCTCCTTCTTTGTGAGTTATTTAATTTCCATTGCGGTCTTCGGACTATTTCAGGCAATCTATATGGCAAATGCCGGCGGAGCATGGGATAATGCAAAGAAAGTTGTTGAAGTCGATCTGGACGAAAAAGGAACACCATTACACGATGCTACGATTATTGGCGACACAGTGGGTGATCCTTTCAAAGACACTTGTTCGGTTGCACTGAACCCGATTATTAAATTCACCACATTATTCGGGTTACTGGCCATGGAAATAGCTATTTCAGAACATTTCCGTCCCATTGCCCCATACGTGGGAGCAATATTTTTCATCATCGCTCTAATCTTTGTTTACCGCTCCTTCTACTGTATGCGGATCAAAAAATAAAAGAAGAACAGATTATTATAAAAAACAGCTGCCCGTCAAACAGGTAGCTGTTTTTTATATTCAACAAAAAATCCCATTTTTGTAATCCGTTTTAAAACAAAATAATCCCGCAACAATCGATGAAGATCAAAATTCTATTTGTATGCCTCGGTAATATCTGTCGTTCGCAATGCGCTAAAGCTATTATGAACAAGATTATATCAGAAAACAAACTAAGCAATAAGATTGAATGTGATTCTGCAGGAATTTTAGCCATTCATCAGGGAGAACCGGCCGATCCCCGAATGAGAATTCATGCTGCCCGAAGAGGGTATTCACTCAATGACATTTCCCGTCCTATTAATCCGAAATCCGATTTCGATTACTTTGACTACATTATCGGGATGGACGATGAAAACATTATTGACCTGAAAGAACTTTCCCGCAACAAAGCAGATCGGAATAAGATCTATAAAATGGCCGATTTTCTGTTCGATCGTTATTACGAATCCGTTCCTGACCCTTATTACGGTGGAAGCAAAGGATTCGAACTTGTTATTGACTTACTGGAAGATGGTTGCTCCAATTTTTTAAAACATATTTATAAAAAAACAAATTTCAACAATCTTTCCTGATCAAAGAAGCGTTTGTTTCAATAAAATCACTTGTATATTTATAATACATATGATAACTTTATCGGCAGTCAAACCCAATGTTATAAACCTATGAAGACAAGACTATGGATCATCCTGATGCTCTCTGTTCTTTTATCAGGAAAGTCTGTTGGAAAAAATTATATTCGAATCAACCAGCTCGGATATTTACCCAAAACAGTTAAAGTAGCCGTCATTCTATCCGAAGAGAATATTCCACTAAATTCTTTTCAAATTTATGATTTCTTCACCCGGCAAAAAGTCTTTGACGGAAATAAAATAACAAGTTGCGGAAATTACGGACAGTTCACAACCACCTACCGCCTTGATTTCACAAGTTTTACCAAACCAGGAAGTTACTACATTAAAGTTGGAGTAGATGAATCTCCTGTATTCCGCCTTTCGGATGGAGTATATAATCAAACGGCAGACTTTCTGCTCCGATACATGCGCGAACAACGGAGTGGCTATAATCCTGTTCTGAAGGATTCCTGTCACACCCAGGATGGATACATCATCTACCAACCCGAAAAAGAAGGGCAACATATTGATGTATCCGGTGGATGGCACGATGCCAGCGATTATCTGCAATATGTGACTACTTCCGCCAATGCTACCTATCAGCTACTCTTTGCCTACGAACAACACCCCGCAGCCTTTAATGATTTATATCAGGCCAACGGACTACCCGGAGCGAACGGGACCCCCGACATTCTCGATGAAGCTCTCTGGGGTGTTCGCTGGCTCATGAAAATGAATCCGGCTGACAGTATTCTCTATAATCAACTGGCAGACGATCGCGATCATGCAGGATTTCGCCCACCCACTAAGGACAATGCCGATTATGGAAAAGGCAAAGAACGTCCGGTCTATTTCTGTACCGGAAAGCCTCAGGGCCTTTTTAAACACCAAAACAGAACCACAGGAATTGCCTCTACTGCAGGCAAATACGCCTCTGTTTTTGCACTTGCATCCAAAATATTTCAAAACAGAGACACCGGGCTATCTACACTTCTATTACATAAAGCCAAGGCCGCTTATGAATTCGGAAAAGTGCACCCCGGAGTTTGCCAGACAGCTCCCTGTAAGAGTC
Source organism: Prolixibacteraceae bacterium (assembly GCA_963692465.1). Taxonomy (GTDB): domain Bacteria; phylum Bacteroidota; class Bacteroidia; order Bacteroidales; family Prolixibacteraceae; genus JAUZOB01. The sequence continues at coordinate 2,821,126 of OY829943.1, read as the reverse complement.
CTTATTTCTACGAAGAAGACAATTGGACCGACGACATGGAACTTGCCGCCGTTCAGCTATATAAAACCACCGGCAATCGACAATATCTCACCGATGCCATCGATTTTGGACGACAGGAACCGGTAACGCCCTGGATGGGAGCCGATACCGCACGACATTATCAATGGTACCCTTTTGTAAACCTGGGGCATTACCTCTTGGCTACAGACAAAAAAAACGGAGCACACAAGGAATTTATTTCCAACCTAAAAAAAGGAATTGATAACGTCGCCCGAAAAGCCGCGAATAGTCCTTTCCTATATGGCATTCCCAACATCTGGTGTTCCAACAATCTGGTAGCAGCTATGCTTACCCAATGCCATCTATACAACAAACTAACCGGAGATCATTCCTATCTCGAAATGGAAGCAGCCTTACGGGACTGGCTTTTCGGCTGCAATCCCTGGGGTAAATGCATGATTGTCGGATTACCCGAGTGGGGCGATTATCCCCGTAATCCACATTCGGCCATAAGCAAAGAATTAAAGATCCGCATTGACGGCGGACTGGTTGACGGTCCGGTTTACAACTCTATTTATTCAAATCTGAAAGGACTGGTTCTTCTTCATCCCGACCAATATGTAAAATTTCAAACATCAAGGGTCGTTTATCATGATGATCTGGGTGATTACTCAACCAATGAACCAACCATGGACGGAACAGCAAGTCTTAGCTATTATTTTTCTTCCCTGCAAAATAATGAAAATCCCGACAGCCATAACAAAGAGGTGCAGGGCGCAATCTGCCGTTTCAATCCCAATAAAAAAGTTATTTATCTATCTTTCTCCGGACATCAGTTTGCAAACGAAGGTGCAATGATTGAGCAGACACTAAAAAAACATAAGATTAAAGCAAACTTCTTTTTTACCGGAGATTTTTACCGGAACCCGGCATTCAAAACACTAATCCATCAGTTATATAAAGACGGACATTATCTCGGTCCACATTCCGGTCAACATCCTCTGTACGCTGACTGGAATAAACGAGACTCCCTGCTAATTGACTTTCCCCGGTTTGTCGATGATCTGAATGATAATTACGAAGCCATGAAACAAGACGGCATCAACCCCGATAAGGCCCGCATTTTTCTTCCTCCTTATGAATGGTACAACCAAACGATCAGCAACTGGTGCCAGGGACTAGGAGTCCAGTTAATTAATTTTACCCCGGGAACTTATTCGAACGCCGACTATACCATCCCGAGCGAAAAGAACTATCGGACCTCCGATTTTATCGTAAATAAAATAAAAGAAGCCGAACAGTCCGACCCACACGGTCTGAATGGAGCAGTCCTGCTAATGCATATCGGAGCGGACCCTCACCGAACCGACTTATTGTGCCAGCGACTCGATGATATAATCCGCTATTTGCAATACAAAGGTTATCGATTCGAACGATTTTCCTCTTACTCAAACGATTTTTAATCTTTTAAAAGATTAATTTTGGCGACAGAAACACAACATTATGCATCTTTTTTATACTCCCGATATTGAAGGTAACGACTATGTTCTGGCAGAACAGGAATCCAAACACTGTGTCCGCGTTTTACGCTTAAACATCAATGATCGGATTAATTTGATTGACGGCAAAGGAGGCTTTTTTACTGCCCGTATTATCGCCCCTGATGCAAAGCACTGCCATGTTGAAATTATTGAAAAAAAGACACAATACGGGTACCGTTCGACTTCTATTCATATTGCCATAGCACCGACCAAAAACATAGATCGGTTTGAATGGTTTCTTGAAAAAGTTACAGAAATCGGGATTAGTGAAATCACTCCCTTATTATGTGAACATTCCGAGAGAAAAGAAATAAAGCCAGATCGTCTCGAAAAAGTCATTATTGCAGCAATGAAACAATCTTACAAGGCCTATCTGCCCCGCTTAAATGCCATGACAAAATTCAGTGATTTTATTGAACAGGTTAAAGAAGATCAAAAATTCATAGCCCATTGCGAAGAAGATCAAAAAACCCCGTTAAAGGATGCTATAATTCAAGGAAAATCAGGTGTTGTATTAATTGGACCGGAAGGTGATTTTTCCATAGAAGAAATCGCCCTTGCAAAACAAAAAAACCTCATTCCGGTTTCGCTGGGCCCCAGCCGACTCCGCACAGAAACAGCTGGGGTTGTAGCTTGCCATACGATAAATCTGATGAATGAATAAAATTTTCTTTCCCTTCTGAAATAATTTTTTATTCCAGTAACTCCGGATACTCAAAGAATTCAAGTTCCCCGCTTCGAGGATCAATACTCGTCCAATCCTCTACATCAAACAAAATAGAAATAACCCCACAAGTAGGGAGAGTTCCAAGGTAGGACGGCAATAAGTTATTTGCCACTGCCTCCATCGCAGGATTATGTCCGACCACAATAAGTGTACGCACACTATCATCCGTTTGTCCAATCAGTTGCAGAAAATGAGAAGTTGAAATACCATCATAAAGTTCCAGTTCTTTTTGAATACTCACAGGAGGAAAGTCCAATTCTTCTGCAAATATCTCGGTGGTCTCCAAAGCTCTGGGGGCAGGACTCGATATCATATGATCAGGAACAATTCCCCTCTTTTTATGAAGGAAACCGGCCACAAGGTGAGCATCTTTTCGCCCTTTACTTTTCAATACGCGGTCATAATCGGACTTATCCCAATTATTTTCTTCCGTCTTTCCGTGTCTTACGATTAATAGTCTTCTCATAATTCAACAATTAAATCCTGCGTAATTCAAAGATACGTGATTAACGAGAGTTTGGTTTATCTTTGGAGTCAAAATATTTTACAATGAAAAGAATAGGACTCCTCTCTGACACCCATGGGTTTCTTGATCCAAAGCTTTTTAAATTTTTTGATTCCTGCGATGAACTCTGGCATGCAGGAGATATCGGAAATATAGAAATAGCCGATCAGCTAGCCAAATTCAAACCTCTAAAAGCAGTATACGGAAACATTGACGGAACAGAGATCCGCTTAACTTATCCACAACACCAACGTTTTCTCTGTGAAGACGTAGATGTATGGATGACCCATATCGGAGGATACCCCGGCAAATACGACCGACTGGTCCGGGAGCAGATTTATGCCAATCCACCCAAACTGTTTATTAGTGGACACTCCCATATTCTTAAAGTAATATACGACAAGAAATTATCACTTTTACATATTAATCCCGGAGCAGCTGGAAACAGTGGTTATCATCAGGTAAAAACAGCAATTCGTTTTACTATATCCGGATCAGATATTAAGGACCTTGAAATATTAGAATTACCTCGGGAAGGCAATCGCCAATTTTAATTTACTTATGAAAACGACAGGCAACCCAATTATTCCGGACCAATTTCCCATCATAAACAAGTCCCAACTCCAGGGCTTTCTGTTTAATTGCCTTAACGTCTTCCTTATAAAATCCGCTCATGAATAAACAGGCCCCTTCATTCATGTTTTCAAAATAACATTCCATATCCTGGATCAGAATGTTTTTATGAATATTAGCCAATATAAGATCAAATGATTCTGTCCCCAAAAGTGTTGCATCTCCATAGAGCGTCTTTTGGTTTTGGATTTTATTCAATCGCGCATTCCGAATTGTACTCTCATAAGCCCGATGATCAACATCAATAGCAGTAATCGCTTTTGCGCCGCGCAAGGCGGCCAGAATTCCCAGGATTCCGGTACCACACCCCATATCCAGAACCCGTTTGCCCTTCAATTCAGACTCAAGTAATAACTCAATCATCAATGAGGTTGTTTCATGATTTCCCGTACCAAATGCCATTTCCGGATCAATAAGGATTTCATAACGACATTTCGGGAAATCCTTATGAAAAGGAGCTCTGATAACACAACATCCGATAACTAATGGTTTAAAAGAATTTCGTTCCCATTCAGCATTCCAGTTCTGATCGGGAATAACCGCCTCTTCAAAAGAGACAGAAAACAGCTCCGTATATTGTTCCTTTAATTTTTCAGTAATAGATCGGTTAAAAAGTCCCGACGGAATAAAAGCGTCAACTCCCTGATCAGTATCAACAAAACTTTCAAATCCAGAAAGGCTTAACTCCCCCACGATAATTTCACGGTTTAACGGATTAACCGGATTGAGAACGCAACTTAATTTCAGGTATTCCATACAAATGTTTTAATCACGTTAAACCAATCAATAAAAGAGCTAATCTTCCAATTCAGGACCAATAACAACGTCCAGATTTGAATTCGTCAGTTCCGATTCAAGAATCTCCATCAGTTCATAAGGTTTCAAATTAAACCGGAGGTTTCCTGCAGAAGCGTAGGAGATAGTTCCCCGCTCTTCAGAAACAATGATAATCTGAGCATCACTACTTTCACTCATTCCAAGCGCAGCACGGTGACGAAGTCCCAATTCAGGATTCAACCCTTGCTTGTCCGATACGGGAAGAATACATCGCGCCGAAGTGATCCGATTTCCGACAATAATAGCAGCTCCGTCATGCAACGGAGAATTTTTAAAAAATATTGTTTCAAGCAAAGCAGCAGAGATTCGTGCATTTAACTTTTCACCGGTTCTGGAATATTCTTTTAATTCCGATTCACGGGCAATAACAATCAATGCGCCTGTTTTTGTTCTAGACATATCTTCACAGGCTGTTACCACTTCCTTTAAGTGAAGGCTAGTCAGTTGACTCATGTCTTTTGAAAAAAAAGAATCCAGCGACAACTTTTGATGAAGTTTATATTTAGTTCCAATAGTCAGGAACATCCGGCGGATTTCCTGCTGAAAAACAATAATCAGGGCTAATACCCCCACCCCGATAAATTGTCCGAGAATAGTTCCCATCAACTCCATATTCAGAGCCTTAGCCAGCAACCAGGCCAGATAAAATAAGAAAACTCCCATGATGATACTCAATGCAACAGTTCCCTTTATAAGCATATAAAGTTCATAAAGGAGCAAAGCCACCAGTAGAATATCGATCATATCGATAAATCCGAATTTAATAAACAGATCAATCATAATTGGGTCGATTTAAGCTTCGTGACAATTTTAACCACATCAACAGCTGCTGCCACATCATGAACCCTAAGAATGTCAGCACCCCCAAGCAAAGCAATGGTATTCAAAGCGGTAGTTCCATCAAGACTCTTTTGTGGTGTTTTATTCAAAAGTTTAAAAATCATCGATTTTCTTGAAATTCCGACTAAAAGGGGAAGTCGAAAAATATCAAAAGAGTCCAGATGATTCATCAATTCATAATTGTGTTCAAGAGTCTTTCCAAAACCGAACCCCGGATCAAGAATCACATCATTGACTCCCAGTTGATGCAATTGCATCACTCGTTCCGATAGGAAATGAACGATATCACCAATCAAGTTATTATAAACCGGATGATTTTGCATCGTTCGTGGAACCCCTTGAATATGCATTAAGATATAAGGGACCCTTAAATCCGCAACGACCTGAAACATATGACCATCCATTGTTCCACCTGAAATATCATTGATGATGCAATCTCCGCATTCGCCGATAACACGGCGTGCAACCTCCGCACGATAAGTATCGATTGAAATCAAAGAATCCGGATAATGTTTCTTCACCGTCTTAACAGCCGGCAAGAGCCTTGCAATTTCTTCCTCTTCCGTGACCTCTTCTGCTCCGGGACGGGTAGAATAAGCTCCGATATCAATAAAACGACCGCCCTCATCAAGAATCTGTCCGGCTCGTTCGACAATCAAATCTTCCGAACAATAGCTTCCACCATCATAAAATGAGTCAGGTGTAACATTCAGAATTCCCATTACACAAGGCTCTGTGAGCTGGATCAGTTTTCCGTTAAGATTCATACTACGTTTTCGATCCAACCTGTTCTTACCCTCTGTGGCATATATCATAATGCAATATTTCTCCTTTTAATAATTCGTTCATAACCCTAAAACATTCTACGGTTATAAGACAAAATTACAATAAAAAAACAGACCTATTTTAAATTTTAATACTTTTGGGTTCAAAGTAGAATGATATGGACAAAACATCACAGCAGTACGATCATGCAATAAGTATTTGTCGTTCAGTGTTTGAAAAGAAGATGAAAGACTACGGCACCGCCTGGAGAATTCTCCGTCCCACCTCAATGACCGATCAAATTTACATCAAAGCACAGCGCATTCGCAGTATAGAGGAGAAAGGGTCCGCTCAGATTAATGAGGGGGTCCGTTCCGAATATATTGGCATCATTAATTACTGTACAATGGCTTTGGTGCAGCTAGAGAAAGGCTCAGCCGACGAAGAAATGGATGAAAAAGAAACCCTTGATCTGTACGAGAAGCATATTCTCACAGCCAAAAACCTAATGCTTGCCAAAAATCATGACTATGATGAAGCCTGGCGTAACATGCGAATCAGTTCCTACACCGACCTCATTCTGATGAAAATAAAACGTACCAAACAAATTGAAGACAATCATGGCCAAACACTCATCTCCGAGGGCATTGATGCCAATTATCTGGATATTATCAATTACGCGGTCTTTGCTTTAATTAAAATAGAATTCGGAGAATCATTATGAAAATAACCCGTAACATTTGTCGGATCCTATTAGGATTAGTATTCATCTTTTCAGGATTTGTCAAAGGAATAGATCCATGGGGATCTGCAATTAAGTTCAACGAATATTTCAGTGCGTTTCACCTGACTTTTATGGAGCCCTTATCCATGACCGTAGGCATATTACTTGCTTTTATTGAGTTTGCCACAGGAATCGCATTGGTTTTAAACATCTTTTCACGTATTGTTGCATGGGTGGCCTTAATATTCATGGCTTTTTTTACGCTTCTGACTTTCGACCTTGCCCTAACAAACGCCGTAACGGACTGTGGTTGCTTTGGGGATGCAATCAAACTTACGAATTGGCAGACATTCTTTAAAAATCTTGTTTTTATACTCTTGGCATTGCTGATATTTCAGCAACGCAAACAATTCAAACCATCATTCTGGGGCGTAAAAAGAATTCAAATCATTGCCTATTCAATTCCACTGCTCTGCTACGCCGCAATCTGTATCTATTCTTATCAGCATCTTCCGGTTATTGACTTCCTTCCGTTTAAAACCGGAGTCAATATTCCCGAGGCAATGCAAATTCCCCGGAATGCACCTGTTCCCGTTTATCGCAACACCTTTTATTATAAAAATAAACAGACAGGAAATCTCGAAAAATTCGATGAGACTAATTATCCATGGAAAGACTCCCTCAACTGGGAATTTGTAAAGATGGATGAGCCTCAACTTATCAGTAAAGGCTATGAACCCACCATTAGCAATTTCACAATCCAAACCCCGACAGGAGATGACGTAAAAGATTTTTTCCTCCGCAATGACAATTACACCTTCATCGTAGTCTCTTACGATATTACCAAGTCAGATTTAAAACACCAGTCCAACCTCAATAAACTAGCGGTGACCGCTCATAAAAACGGGATGAATTTCATCTGTCTGACCGCTTCTCTTTCCAATGATATTAACAAATTCAAATCCACCACAGGAGCTTCTTATGAGTTCTTTCAATGTGACGAGACAACGCTTAAAAGCATGATTCGTTCCAATCCCGGACTTATCTTACTACGGAAAGGAACAATTTTACACAAATGGCATTATAACGACATACCCGCCTTTGATGAGATCAAAGAGCTTAAAAAATAGATGAATTGATTGTTAATGCGAAGACTTCATAATCCCGCCTAACGAAGTTTCACAGGATTATTTTTTATCTTTGTACCACTTGAAAAAAAACACTTATAATTATTTATAAATCATTACGTAATGAGAAAAAATATCGTTGCCGGCAACTGGAAATGCAATACGAATCTGCAGGATGGTATTGAACTGGCCAAAGCTGTAAACAAATTAGTCGTTGAAACAGGTGACAAAAACACAACTGTTATTCTTTGTCCTCCTTTTGTACACCTCACTAAAGTTATTGAACTGGTTGACAAAAAAAGAGTTAGTGTTGGAGCACAAAATAGTGCAGCAGAGGCTAAAGGTGCTTTTACCGGTGAAGTTTCAGCAGAAATGGTTAAATCGACCGGAGCCGAATATGTCATCCTCGGACATTCTGAAAGAAGAGGCTATTATGGCGAAGACAGTGAAATATTAAATAAAAAACTAGCCTTAGCTCTTGCTAACGGATTAAAACCAATCTTCTGCTGCGGCGAAGCCCTTGAAACCCGTGAAGCTGAAAAACAGAACGAATGGGTTAAAAAACAATTAACAGAAACAGTCTTCACTTTAACTGCTGAAGAATTTAAGAACATTGTGATTGCTTACGAACCCATCTGGGCTATCGGAACCGGTAAAACGGCCTCCACTGCACAAGCACAGGAAATGTTAGCTTACATCCGTCAACTGATTGCTGCAAAATTCGGCAAACAAGCTGCAGAAGACACCTCTATCCTTTATGGTGGAAGTTGCAATGCAAAAAATGCTGCTGAATTATTCGCTCAGCCTGACATTGATGGCGGACTTATTGGCGGTGCTGCATTAAAACCCGCTGATTTCATCCAGATCATCAACGCTTATAAATAGTCGTTTAATCCCTATTATAAAAAAGAGCTGTTCCTAAGGGACAGCTCTTTTTTTATCCTGACAAGCCTAAAAAAAAGAGTTACCTGTAAAAACAGATAACTCTATATGCGAGCGGGAGACGGGACTCAAACCCGCGACCCTCAGCTTGGAAGGCTAATGCTCTATCAACTGAGCTACTCCCGCAAAAAATCATAATTAACTTTCTAAAGTGGGAAGAGCAGGATTCGAACCTACGAAGACATAAGTCAGCAGATTTACAGTCTGCCCCAGTTGGCCACTTTGGTATCTTCCCGTATTATTACTAGAACGTTGAGCCGAAAGAGGGATTCGAACCCCCGACCTGCTGATTACAAATCAGCTGCTCTGACCAACTGAGCTAATTCGGCTTAAAGGGGTAAGCGACCTGTATCGCACCGCTCAACCACCTACCCTTGCTCCCTTCCGGTCCTGGGGGATTTCAGTAGGAGCTGGTCGTATAGGACTTACCCCGGCCACAAAAGTAGAAAAAAAAGCTCTCCGTCCAAATTCTTTTTTGCCTTTTCAATCCTTTTTTTCCGGGCATTCCCGGAAGAAATTCAGTACCAGATTTCTACCGATTATTTCTTTCTGAAAATTTCACTGCTATTCAATCTAAAAACACAAATAGAACTTATTCACAGATGAGATTCTAATTTTGGGAATAACGATCAAAACCTATTTCGATATCGGGCACAACAATCTTTGATAAAGGAACAAATAGGTCCTTATCTGATTTCCTTTTTCAAATGTGCTATTTTAAGCTGAGGCTTAACATTCAGTTAACGACTAAAAATGGAATGAAACCTTTAATCGAAACGCATCGTATATCATTATAAAGCAACAAATTAAACACAAAATCCAATAAAAAACCCAACAAGCTAAAGTTGAAGGGTCGTATATTAATCAATTTTTTAATATTTCGGTAACACTTGAATGTGTTATAAAACATATCTTTGAACTGTGATTTTTATTTAAAGGTTTGGATTTAGTTAGTTTTTTGATTTAGTGAGTTTATTTTATCAGGATTGGGATTGGGAATAAGATTCAATATCTACCCGTCCTATTTCTCCTGATAAATTAAGAACCAGAACATAGAGTCACATAAATTGGTACAAAGTTCTTTAAATATTTTTGTTTTATAATCCTTAACTTTTAATTGATGTTATTTAACACATTTTTTAAGTTCGTTGATGGTATAAAGCATACATTTGTAAAGAGATTTTTTTCATAGGTTTGGATTTAGTTAGTTTTATTGGTTTAGTTAGTTTAGTTAGGTGAGAAAAGGGTGGATTTTAACGTAAATCTGCTCTTTTTTTTTGAAAAAAATCCTTCTCTTCCAAGACAATTTCTATCTTTCCTTATTAAATTTGTAAATATACTATTCTGATATAGAGTTTTTTAATTGACAACGTTTAAAAATTAAGAACATGGATAAACAGACAATTGAAAAAGTTCTAATCAATGCGGTAAATGCGACTGTCAACAATGAAGGATGGTCGAATCTCGCTGAGATCGGGGGATTTTTAAGAGGACAGGATATTAAGTACGGAAAACTCCTGAAATTCATTCAGTCTTACGATAATCTCCTTGAGATAAAAGTTGATGAAGACAGGCAACCTCCTGTTATTTACACCCGGCTTAAAGAAAATTACCAACTATCAGAAGAAAAAAATACAGAGAACGGGAACAGCGAATAAATATTCATCTTCTCAGACAAGTCGTTTTGAAAGATACTTTCTAAAACAAAGCCACGATAATTCTTTATCGTGGCTTTGTTTTGACCCGGCTATTCATCCGAATAATGGACCAATACACTCCGGTAAGCACTAAATATCTTTGACTTGGAGACGAATCCCAAATACTTTCCATGATCAACAACCGGTAAGTTCCATGCTCCTGTCTTTGTAAACTTATTCATCACCGAATCCATATTTTCTTCCGGCGAGATAATAGCCGGTGGAGAAATCATCACGTCATGAACAAAAGTATGATCATACAATTCACTATTAAACATGATTCCCCGGATATCATCCAGCACGACAATGCCCTTAAGACCTTGATTTTCGTCAAGAACAGGAAATATGTTTCTTTTTGATCTGGAAATAATTTTAACCAATTGTCCCAATGTTGCATTCTCATCAACAACCAACAAATCCGATTCAATAACATTTCTAAGCTTCAACAACGTCAATACGGCTTTGTCTTTATCGTGAGTAATTAATTCTCCCCGCTCAGCTAAACGCTTCGTATAAATCGAATGTGGCTCAAATGCTCTAATTGTGAGATACGAAATAGTAGACGTAATCATTAACGGGATAAAAAGACTATATCCGCCGGTTATCTCTGCTATCAGAAAGATAGCCGTCAACGGAGCATGCATCACACCGGCCATCACACCTGCCATTCCGACCAATGAAAAATTTCCCTCAGGCAAGTCTACGCCAAAAACATTATGCAGCACAATAAAAATAAAATAGCCTGCAACACCGCCCATATACAACGAAGGAGCAAACATTCCGCCACACCCCCCACTTGCGGTAGTAACGGTCATCGCAACCACTTTAAAGATTAATAACAGCGCAAGGAATAGCAGAAACAGAGGCGTATTATTCTGCGTTCCGTAGAAAAACGAATTATTGAGAACACTCGCACCTTTACCATTAATGATATCTATAATCGTCAGATATCCTTCTCCCCACAGAGAAGGAAAGAAAAAGATTAACAACCCCAGTATTCCACCTCCCAACAACAACTTTTTCATCGGACTATCGATCTTACCGAATATTTTCTCGATCCACAATGAGGCCCGGGTAAAATAGAGCGAAATAAAACCACAGAAGACTCCCAGAATCATGTAATAAGGAATATTAGCAAGATTAAACGGGGAATTCATATAAAATGAAAGCAATACATTATTTCCTACAAACAGATAGGTAAAAGAAGCAGAGGTCACGGCCGATATCAATAAAGGAATCAACGACGACATCGTCATATCAAACATCAACACCTCCATGGTAAACAACATCCCGGCTAAAGGAGCCTTAAATACACCCGCAATAGCCCCGGCGGCTCCACACCCGATCATCAGGGTTATCGTTTTATAATTGAGCCTCAGAATCCTTGCCAGATTCGACCCGATAGAAGCTCCCGTCAGAACAATCGGAGACTCGGCACCCACCGACCCCCCTAACCCGATGGTTAGTGAACTGGCAATGATTGAAGTATAACTATTGTGTGGTTTTATAAAACTATCCCGTTGTGAAATAGCGTACAGAATTCGGGTGACCCCGTGACTTATATTATCTTTTACAAAAAAACGAACAAATACGACCGTTAAAAAAATTCCCAGCATCGGTAAAGCAAGATACCAATAGCTCGAAGTCTTTATATCCAACAACGAGCTTGCTTCATTGGCCGTAAAATGCACTAAATTTTTAAGGATAAGCGCAACAACCCCACAAGCCATCCCCACAATAAAGCTCAGAAAATAAATAAAACTTCTTTCGGGAATTCGTTTTACACGCCAATCAATAAACTTATCCAAGAGAACTTGTAACCTATTCATATTTGAAACACATTGTTTACAAATATAATAAGTCTTTTATACAAAGGGAAATCCATCATACTTTCTCAACCCTATGTTCTCTATAATTAATATCTTTTAAAAGTCTTTTATTAATAATTGAGCAGTTTTGAAATCATTCATTAACCCCGATAAAAAAAGGGGTGGAAAAAATCCACCCCCTTATATTTCAGAAAAGAAATTAAATTACAATTTCGGACCTGCAGCAACAAGTGCTTTGCCTTCTTCGTTATCAGTAAACTTCTCAAAGTTTTTGATAAAGCGGGCAGCAAGATCTTTAGCTTTTCCATCCCAAACAGAAACATCAGCATAAGTATCGCGAGGGTCAAGAATCTTCGTATCAACTCCCTCAAGCTTAGTGGGAACAGTCAGACTGAAATAGGGAATAGTTTTGGTAGGAGTATGATCAATTGAGCCATCCAGGATAGCATCAATAATACCACGGGTATCTTTAATAGAGATACGTTTCCCTGTTCCATTCCATCCGGTATTAACCAGATAAGCCTTTGCACCGGAAGCAGTCATTCTTTTAACAAGTTCCTGTGCATATTTGGTAGGATGAAGTGACAGGAAAGCTGCACCAAAGCAAGAAGAAAAAGTCGGAACCGGTTCGGTAACACCTCTTTCAGTCCCAGCTAACTTAGCAGTAAATCCTGAAAGGAAATGATATTTTGTCTGTTCCGGGGTCAAAATAGAAACAGGAGGCATTACACCAAAAGCATCAGCCGTAAGGAAGATCACTTTCTTAGCATGACCTGCTTTAGAAACCGGTTTTACAATGTTGTCAATGTGATAGATCGGATAAGAAACACGAGTGTTTTCAGTTTTGGAATTATCAGCAAAATCGATAACACCATCAGCACCAACCCCTACATTTTCAAGAAGGGCATCCCGTCTGATAGCCCTGTAGATATCGGGTTCACTGTCAGGATCAAGATTAATAGTTTTAGCATAGCAACCACCTTCGAAGTTGAAAACACCATCATTGTCCCATCCGTGTTCATCATCACCAATTAACTGGCGTTTAGGATCGGTCGAAAGAGTTGTTTTTCCTGTTCCGGAAAGTCCGAAGAAAATAGCGACATCACCGTCTTTACCAACATTAGCAGAACAGTGCATTGAAGCAATTCCTTTCAAAGGCAGCCAGTAGTTCATCATACTGAACATTCCTTTTTTCATTTCACCACCGTACCAGGTGCCGCCGATAACCTGCATCTTTTCAGTCAGGTTGAAAGCAACAAAGTTTTCGGAATTCAACCCCATGCTTTTCCAGTTCGGATTGTTTGTTTTTGAACCATTCAATACAACGAAATCAGGTTCTCCGAAGTTTTTCAATTCTTCTGCGGTCGGACGAACAAACATATTCGTTACGAAATGAGCCTGCCATGCAACCTCAACGATAAAACGAACCTTAACCCGGGTATCAGGATTAGCACCACAGAATCCGTCAACAACAAAAAGTCTTTTATTAGAAAGTTCTTTTGCAACAACAGCTTTCAAATCAGACCAAACAGCAGGACTGATTGGTTTGTTGTCATTTTTTGCCTTTTCCGAAGTCCACCAGACGGTGTCTTTCGTTGTATCGTCACAGACGATGTATTTATCCTTAGGTGAGCGTCCGGTAAAAACCCCGGTATCAACTTTCACTGCACCTAAATTGGTAACAACACCCTTTTCATAACCTACTAACCCGGCTTTTGTTTCTTCTTTAAAAAGCTGATCGTAGGAAGGGTTGTAAACGATTTCGCTTACATTGTTAATCCCATACTTCGATAAATCCAGATTTTTCATATCGTTCTAATTTTGTATTTTAAACAAAGCATCTCTAGGACAAAAATACCAAATTTTACAAAACCTGTTTTAAAGCATAAAAATAAATTACTTCTTTTTCCAAAAACATAACAACAGAACAGCCATTTAGTTCAGGAACAATAAGTTAACAAAAAAGTCAGTAAAGCAAAAAAAGGGATGTTAAAAAAACTTCAACATCCCTTTTAATAGCTTCTAATAGAAAATTATCCTCTCGGATGAAATTGGTTAATCGTATCGTGAAGATAATTTTTGTCGAGATGAGTATAAATCTCAGTAGTAAGAATTGACTCATGTCCCAACATTTCCTGAACAACTCTCAGATCTGCACCTCCGTCAATCAAATGAGTGGCAAAAGAATGTCTGAAAGTGTGAGGACTGATTTTCTTATTCAACTTGATTTTCTCAGCAAGATTCTTGATTATCGTAAAAATCATCACACGACTCAGTTTTTTACCTCTCCGGTTAAGGAAGACAATATCTTCACTTTCCGGTTCAACTTTCAGAGTCCGACGATAACCATTCATGTATGCCTCAATTTCATCCATAGCCCTCCGGCTAATCGGGATTAATCGTTCTTTGTTGTTTTTACCCTCTACTTTAATATACCCCTTATTAAAGAAGAGATTAGACAACTTCAGATTAACCAGTTCAGAGACTCGCAATCCACAGCCATAAAGCGTTTCGAGGATTGCTTTGTTGCGCTGACCTTCCGATTTAGTAATATCAACTGCATTGATCAATCGATCAATCTCGTCAACACTCAAAATATCAGGAAGTTTTCTCCCGACTTTCGGTGCTTCGAGAAGAGAAGTCGGATCATTTTCGATCTTTCCTCCCAGAAGAAGATATTTGTAAAAAGACTTAATTCCAGAAATAGTACGTGCCTGAGTTCTCGGACTTACTTTCTGTTCATTAAGCCATTGTACAAAATCGTGAAGATGAACTAATTTTACTTTATCTGGCATCATACCATTAAATTTGGCTTCCAGATACGCAGTCAGTTTGTTTATATCATTGATATAAGCACTGATTGAATTTTGCGATAGTCCTTTCTCTAATCTTAGATAAGAGTCAAAACCTTTTTTTGCTTCGTCCCATTTCATAACTAATACACAGAATTAAATTTCACCACAAAACTTAGATTTTATCTATATTTGATTTTCAATTATTGTTCACTTTATAGAAAATCTTCATTTACAATGCATTTGCGATTACATAATTTTCAATACGCAATTCTCAAAGATAAGTTACAAATTCAAATAAATAAAATCTTTTATTATGAAATTAACAATTATTAATGGTCCGAACCTAAATTTACTAGGAAAAAGAGAACCTGGTATCTACGGGAATAGCACATTCGAGGCCTATTACAGCCAACTTATTAACATCTTTTCCGAAACAAAAATTAACTTCTTTCAATCAAATATAGAAGGCGAAATCATCAATAAAATCCACGAAGTTGGATTCAATGAGGATGGGATTATTCTGAATGCCGGAGCCTACACCCACACTTCTGTAGCCATCCGCGATGCCATTGCAGCCGTCCCCTGTCCGGTTGTCGAAGTTCATATTTCGAATACCTTAACCCGCGAAAGTTTCCGTCATGACTCCATAATCGGTCCTGTTTGCAAAGGTTGTATCATGGGTTTCGGCCTTGATTCTTATTATCTTGCCGTACAAAGTTTCGTCCATTCACAAGGGAAACAATAACAATCAACCGGTTCCATTTGCTGAATGTTAAGATATTTATAAAATAAAGGATAGGAAACAACCCTTTTTAAAAAATCCATACCTTTGCGACATATTTCAAAATAGAAAACACATGAGTACCATGAAGCACACTAAGATTGTTGCTACGATTTCCGATATCCACTGCGAAGTCGACTTTGTCCGTGACTTATACAATGCTGGCATGAACGTTTGCCGTCTTAATACGGCACACATGTCTCCCGAAGGTGCATTAGCATTAATTCAGAATGTTCGTGCAGTATCTGACCACATCGCTATTTTGGTTGATACCAAGGGACCGGAAGTAAGAACAACCGGTATCGAAGATAAAGTTGCTGTCACAGCAGGAGAAAAGGTTGAATTTCGCGGAGGCCCTGGAAAATCGGAAAAGGGTATCATCTACGTAGACTATGTTGGCTTTGTTCATGACGTGACTGTGGGTAGTGAATTATTGGTTGATGATGGTGAGATTGGTTTCACAGTCGTTGAAAAAACCAATGAAGCATTGGTTTGCACAGTTGGAAATTCCGGTTACATAAAGAACAGAAAAAGTGTCAATGTTCCCGGTGTAAGCATCAATCTTCCTGCTCTTACCGAAAAGGACAAAAAATTCATTCATTTCGCCATCGAACAAGATGTTGAATTTATCGCTCACTCCTTCGTGAGAAATAAAGAAGATGTTCTTGCCGTTCAGAAAATTCTTGACGAAAGCAATAGTAAGGTAAAAATAATTGCAAAAATTGAAAATATCGAAGGTGTTAACAACATCGACGAAATTCTCGACTACGCTTATGGAATCATGGTTGCCCGTGGAGACTTGGGTATCGAAGTTCCTGCAGAAAAAATTCCAGGCATTCAGCGCAGCATTATCAAAAAATGCGTTCAGAAAAAGAAACCAGTTATCGTTGCAACTCAAATGCTTCATACAATGATCAATAACCCCCGTCCTACCAGGGCTGAAGTTAGTGATGTTGCTACCGCAATTTACTGGAGAACCGACGCGATCATGCTTAGTGGTGAAACCGCTTATGGAGATTATCCTGTTGAAGCAGTTAAAACCATGTCCCGCATCGCCAAAGAAACAGAAAGCGATAAAGATCAACGAAACGACATCACATTGCCTCGTATTGACAGTGAAATAACAGCCTATTTTGCAGAAGCTTCTGTTAAAGCTTCCCAGGAACTGGCCCAGACTACTGCCATCATGGTTGACACACTTACCGGACGTACAGCCCGTTATTTGTCTTCTTTCCGTGCAAGGAAACCAGTCTATGCAATGTGCCATGACGCCCGTGTGATGAGAGAACTTGCTCTTTCTTACGGTATCTTCGCTGAAGTTGTTCAGGTTAAGAAAAGCAAAGATAAAATGGTTAAAACAGCCTTGAGACACATGGTTGAAACCAAACAATTCACCGGTAAAGATACCGTTGTTTATGTTGGCGGAAGCTTTGGTGTTGGTGGTGGAACTTCCTTTATGGAAATTGCATCCGTTGAAAAGTTGGTTGAAAAAAACAAGATGGATCTGGAAGCATAATAGTTGCTCAATCATAGAATATTTTAAAAAAGCTGTCTCATTATTGGGACAGCTTTTTTTATGGTATTTTCCCTTACATTTCGAGAATTCTCTTCACTTGCTTATTTGAGCATTAACAAAGGATTGTATACAGATTCCAGTTAAGGCGCTCAAAAGTGTATCCTTATTTCAGGAAAGCTCATCATACTTTTTTCTTCGGAATTGCTGCAGTATTTCTTATACTTTCAGAGGTGGTTTAAAGGTGGTTCAAAGGTGGTCTATAGGTGCTGAGCACCTATAGACCACCTTTGAACCCAGACCGAAGTAAATTGGGAATACGGAGCAGAAGAGGAGTACGAATAAAGGTAAAATGAATCTCCGGCGATTCCATAAAAAAAGAGTAATACCCCAGGGTACTACTCTTTTCTATTCGTTTCTATAAGAAATTATCTCATATCGTTAATGGAAGCTTTAGGATATTTCCTTTTGTCAAACTGGAAGAAAGAATCCGGATAATTCTGATTGGGTTTCAGTCCTTTCATTAAAAGATTGTATTGATTTCCATCTTTCGAATACATAATTGCGTGAACCAATTGGGCTTTGGCAGCATCGATATCCAAAAATATTTTTGTAAAATCTTTCACCTTAACAGGGGTCAGCATGACCTGTGTTATGGTTCTTCCTCCCCATTTGTGGGTTCCACCCATCCGGTAATTATATCCACGTTGATAAATGGTAAATATTCTGGCCGGATTAATCCCCTGCCCCTCCTGTTCGGAAGCATTTGTAACATTTACCTCATTGGCTTCACGCAAATAAGTCCACTGAGTCTGCCCGTTGAAAAAAGTTTCGGACCCCATCATATTCAAATGATATTTAGACCCTTTGATATAAATCTTACCGTCGTGTTTTTCATTAACCTTCGCCTTTGCATTGTAAAGAGAAAAAGCGAAATTAATCTCCATCGTCTTATAAGATTTCATCTTATTAGCCACTTTATCTAAAAGGACCTTTGCCTTGGGATCCCGCTGCTGTGCCTGACCAAAAGATACAACAGAAAGAAAGGCAACAAATAATAGTAATTTCCTCATTTTTTTGCTGTTAATATTTCACCTAGTTATTATTCAATAGCTTTTCCAAAGAATATTCGTCATGGATTAATACTTGCCGGGCTTTACTTCCATCAGGAGGACCAACAATTCCTTCTTCCTCTAGCTGATCCATAATTCTCCCGGCACGATTGTAGCCGATCGAAAATTTACGCTGAATAGCAGAAGTCGACCCGGTCTGACCTCTGACAATCAAACGGGCTGCTTCATCGAACAGTTCATCACGAACATCCGAGCTCGAAGCGCTACTTTCACCATTGCCCGTTTCCTCATTGTATTCGGGAAGCAAAAATGCCTCATCATATCCCCGCTGCGAAGATATAAAATTACAGATTTGTTCTACCTCGGGTGTATCGACAAATGCACACTGAACCCGCGTCAGATTGCTACCGTACGAAATAAGCATATCACCTTTCCCGATCAACTGATTAGCACCCGGCGTATCGAGGATAGTCCTCGAGTCGACCATCGAGGCAACTTTAAAAGCTACACGCGTAGGGAAATTGGCTTTTATAACCCCGGTTATGATATTGGTCGAAGGTCGTTGGGTTGCAATAATCATATGGATTCCTACCGCGCGGGCAAGCTGTGCGATACGGGCAATCGGCATTTCAATTTCTTTACCGGCCGTCATAATCAGGTCAGCAAACTCATCAATCACAACCACAATATAAGGCAGGAAACGATGTCCTTTTTCAGGATTGAGTTTCCGTTCGATAAACTTCTTATTGTATTCCTTAATGTTACGGGCTAAGGCCTTTTTCAAAAGATCATAACGCTGATCCATCTCCATATTGATCGAATTAAGGGTGGCCTTAACCCGATGAATATCGGTAATGATTGGTTCGTCCTCATCAGGAAGCTTGGCCAGAAAATGTTTTTCAAGGGCTGCATAGAGACTCAGCTCTACCTTTTTGGGGTCGATCATTACAAATTTAAGTTCAGAGGGATGCTTTTTATAAAGCAGTGAAGTAATAATGGCGTTCAACCCGACTGATTTTCCCTGACCGGTTGCCCCGGCAACAAGGATGTGGGGCATCTTGGCAAGGTCGATGGTAAAGGTCTCATTTGAAATAGTCTTTCCAAGAGCAATAGGCAAATCAGCTTTCATCTCCTGAAATTTACGCGAAGCAATAACCGAACGCATCGAAACAATTTCAGGATGACGGTTTGGGACTTCGATACCAATCGTTCCCAGTCCCGGTATCGGAGCAATAATACGAATTCCGAGTGCAGAAAGACTCAGTGCTATATCATCTTCAAGATTTTTAATTTTAGCAATCCGAACTCCAGGAGCAGGAACAATTTCATAAAGCGTCACCGTTGGACCAATCGTTGCCTTAATCTTGGTAATTTCAATTTTATAATTCCGAAGCGTCTCGACAATTTTATTTTTATTCGAGATTAATTCTTCGTTCGTAACGTCGGCCGACTCGGAATGATGATCATCCATCAGGTCGAGCGTTGGAAATTTATAACCGGAAAGATCCAACCGCGGATTGTAGGGTGGAATGTTCTGATCCAGAACTTCTTCATGGGGGACTTTCCCCTCAATCATAATGTCAACCGGACCAAGAGGCATAAGATCTTCTTTCTTTCCCAACTCGGTTTCAAAATCAATATCTTCAGGATTTTCAATAAGCGGATCTTTCTGATCGGGATCAAATTCCGTTACAATCGAACCATTCTCATCAATTACTTTTGAAACCGCTTTATCCTCTTCACCATCGGGGACCACTTCCGGATCAACTTCTTCCGGTTCGATAACCCCTTCCGATTCAACAATGTGTTTTGCCGAGCTCAGCATATTATTAAACCATGCCGTTATCCGGTGTCCCGTAAAAATCAGGAAGCCGAACAATAACAAGGCAAGAACAATAAAGGTCCCGATTGAGCCAAAGAATGAAATCATCCAGTTACTCAGATAGAAACCATACATTCCCCCCAGATAAATGAAAGAATCTTCATAGGAAGAAATAAAAAAATAACCAATCGTTATCGAGACCCAGAGAATTAGGAAAAAAGAAATTGCAAACGACTTCAATAATGGAACCGGCTTGCGACCCCAAATTCGTAATCCGAGTATTCCGAATAAAAAGATGAAGATAAATGAGGCCAAACCGAACCAGCGATTAATAAAGATATCAGCTAGCAACGCGCCCCCTTTTCCCGCCCAATTATGGGCCTGAATACTGGGTTTAAAAACAAAATCACCGGTTTTTACATTAAATAAACTCTGATCGTCTCCTCCCGAAAACAGAAAAGAGATAAAGGCAAGAAGCAGATATAATGCAAAGGAAACCAAAAGAAATCCCGCCACGAGTTTTATTTTCCCAATTAACTGCTGATGACTTGTTATTCCACTTATTGTTGATTCAACTGCTTTTTTAGTAACCTTTCCTCTGGCCATATCTTTGATTTACTGTTGCTTTAAAATAAGATAATCCTTCTATTGAAGTTTTACAAAATTAAAGAAATTGTTCCTCCCTTCCACCTTAAAATCACACGGATCGTCCAAAAGTTTGAAATTTTACAAAATAATATTCACTATGCACTGAAACATAGCGACTAACAGCAAATCACAGCATATTATATTCTTCATTCATCAGAATTATTAGAGAATCATCCCAATTCCATTTCCCTTGTAAATCGATCATTTTTATCCCCCCTTCTCTCCCAAAAACAACTTGAAATAGGTAACTTTGAAAAAGCAAGTCCGATTATCTGTCATTAACCTTGTAGAACAAAGACTAAAAACAACCGGGAAAAAATGAGTCTCAACCTAAAAAACCGAAGTTTTCTGAAACTTCTTGATTTCTCTCCCAAAGAGATTAATGATCTTCTAAATCTGTCAGCTAATCTAAAAAGAGCAAAATACAACGGAACGGAACAACCTTTACTCCTGGGGAAAAACATCGCACTGATTTTTGAGAAAACATCGACCAGAACTCGCTGCGCTTTTGAAGTAGGAGCTCATGACCAGGGAGCTCACGTTACGTATATTGATCCGACAGGCTCCCAAATCGGACATAAAGAATCAATTAAGGATACGGCAAGGGTCCTGGGACGAATGTTCGACGGAATCGAATACCGCGGTTACGGACAAGAGATTGTTGAAACCCTTGCTCAATATGCGGGAGTACCGGTCTGGAACGGACTAACGAATGAATCTCACCCCACACAGATATTAGCTGATTTTCTAACCATTCGGGAACATAGTCAGAAACCGTTATCACAGGTGAAGCTCTGCTACCTGGGTGATGCGCACAACAATATGGGGAACTCACTGATGGTGGGAGCGGCCAAGATGGGAATAGATTTTCGCGCTGCAGCCCCCCGTGAATGCTGGCCTCAGGAGAAGTTGGTCAACGACTGCCGGATGATTGCCGCCCAAACCGGAGGAAACCTGACAATTACAGAAAATGTTGCATTAGCTGTTGCCGGATGCGACTTCTTATACACCGATGTCTGGGTTTCAATGGGTGAGCCTGAGAAGATATGGGCTGACCGGATTCGGTTGCTTAAACCCTTTCAGGTCAATCAACAGGTATTAACGATGACCGGTAATGCGAATGTGAAATTTCTTCACTGTCTGCCGGCCTATCACAATCAGGAAACCGGCATCGGCAAAAAGATTCATGATCAATTCGGACTGGAAGCTCTTGAAGTAACCGATGACGTCTTTGAAGGACCTGCTTCCCTCGTCTTTGATGAAGCGGAAAACAGGATGCATACGATTAAAGCAGTTATGGTTGCGTCACTTGCAGACCCAGAGGAAATCAATTTTCAATGTTCACGAAATTTATAGAAGACACCTACCATGCCTGATGAAAATCAACTATCAAAATTAGAAAAGACTATTCGCCAACTCCAATCGGAATTATCGGAAACGAAAGATTCACTATACCGATCAGGGTTGGAAATAAATGATCTTCGCGACGAACGGGATCACTTCAGATTAGTTGCTGATTTTGCATCGGACTGGGAAATATGGTTCGACCCGGAAGGAAAATTCCGATACCTGTCCCCTTCCTGTCAGACCATCACCGGTTATACGGTTCAGGAATTCACCCAGACGCCTGAACTTCTTTACGGAATTATCTTACCCGATGATCTGCCTTCTTTTCGGGAATTCATGAGTGATATCCTAAGTTTCAGCGAGATAGGCAAGCCCTGTGAATTCCGTATTCTTACAAGATCCAAACAATTACGCTGGTGTGAGATGAACTGCAAAGCAGTCTTTGACCAGCATGGTAAATACCTCGGACAAAGAGGTTCGGTACGCGACATTACACGAATCAAGGCAGCTCTGGGGCAAATTGAGTCCATTACTCAAAGTAAACAGTTCGAAACAAAAGCCAAAATTAAATACCGTGAAGATCTCGGATCACGGGACCGGGAACTCATGTCGTTTCTGATGATGATCGCTCAAAAGAACGAACTGATTTTTTATCTCAAAAAACAACTTAAAACGATTCAACCCCTTACTGCAACCCCAATACAGAAAAAGATTGCCGATATGCTGTTAAAAATAGAGGGACTACGGCATATCGACTCAGACTGGGAAAGTTTCAGCCTCCATTTTGGAAAACTCTATCCCGGATTCTTTGAACGCTTATCCGAGAAATATCCTCAGTTAACCGTTAAGGAACGAAAATTATGCGCCTACCTCCGTTTAAGCTTATCAAGCAAAGAGATCGCCAGTATATTGAATATTACTACCGAAAGCGCCGAGATAAGCCGCATCCGTTTACGCAGAAAATTTAATCTCGACCGGAAAGTTCATCTTACTGATTTTATATCAAAAATATAATAAGATAGGTTTACATACAAATAGACATTTATTTTGCTTGGTTATAAAACATCATAAAGCATTCATATACTGCACACAGTATAAAAATTGATAGGTTTATTATTTTTGATGATAGGTTTATATTAGGCTATCAAAAAAGCAGACATCCATTTATCTCCCTATTTTTGTCTAACAAATAAAGCAAGAGGATGGAGAACAACAATTCTGAACAGCATTACCGAAAACTTACCCAAGAAGAAACAGGACAACTGATTATGCAAGGCTGTACCTGCGATGACTGGAACCTTGTGGAAGTAAAGGAAAATTTCAATCCCGAGAATATAAAAAACAGTCGGTTCAGCGGATCTATTCGCCTGGGATGTTTTGAAGAAGAAGTCAGTTTGTTTGGCGGAATCTCTTTTAAATCGGGAATCTATAATGCATGGTTGCATAATTGTATCGTTGAAGATCAGGCCATGATTTACAATGTACGAAGTTATATTGCCAATTATCATATAGGCCGCAGGGTGATCATCCATAACATTACAACCCTTGCCGTAGATGGAATTACATCTTTCGGCAACGGAACCCGCATCGAAACGATCAATGAAGGAGGCGGTCGCGAAGTCCCGATGTACGATGATCTATCGGCTCATGTTGCTTACATCATCGCACTCTATCGTCATCGGGAAAAGCTGATCGCAGGACTGGAAAAACTAATTGGGGACTATGTGAAATATGTCAGTAACGACATGGGATATATTGGCGCCGGATCACAAATCATTAACTGTGATACAATCAAAAACGTCAAAACGGGTCCGGCTGCTCATATCGAAGGAGCCCGGAAACTTTCGAACGGAAGCATCAACAGCTCTTTTGACGATCCGGTAATCATTGGCGATGGGGTTATTATGGAGAATTTCATTGTCTGTTCCGGTTCACACGTCAATGATGCAACACTTATATCCAACTGCTTTATCGGACAGGGATGCAACCTCGATAAGCACTATTCAGCCGTACAATCCCTCTTTTTTGCCAATTGCCAGGGGTTACATGGCGAAGCCTGTTCGATCTTTGCAGGCCCTTATACGGTCACCCATCATAAGTCGACCCTACTCATTGCAGGAATGTTCTCTTTTCTCAATGCTGGCAGTGGATCGAATCAAAGCAACCATCTTTATAAACTCGGTCCGATTCACCAGGGCATTGTCGAGCGGGGAGCTAAAACGACGAGCGACTCCTACGTACTGTGGCCTTCACATATCGGAGCATTCTCGTTAGTTATGGGGCGCCACTACAAACATCCTGACACCTCCGACTTTCCTTTTTCTTATCTTATTGAGAACAAAGATGAAAGCATACTTGTTCCGGGAGTTAACCTCAAGAGTATCGGTACAATTCGTGATTCGCAAAAGTGGCCTAAACGGGATATTCGAAAAGATCCCAATTTGCTTGATTACATCAATTTCAATCTGCTCAGTCCCTATACCATCCAGAAAATGCTCAACGGAAAGAAGATTCTTCTTTCACTGCTTCATGCCTCAGGAAGTCAGGCTGAAGAGTACTCCTGGCAAGGGATGAAAATCCGCAGGAACTCGCTGGAAAAAGGAATCCGGTTATACGATATGGCTATCTGGAAATTTATCGGCAATTCGATTATTACCCGGATTAAACTAAGCCGGGTTAATAATCCGGATGATCTGAAAAAGGCATTTAAAAGTGTAACCACAATCGGATCGGGTAGATGGATCGACCTGGCCGGAATGCTCTGTCCCGCCTCTGCACTAAATAAGCTGTTATTGGATATCGAAAACGGAGCAGTTTCGTCTCTTGAAGAGATTAATAGTATTCTCAAATCAATACACCTTAACTATTATAATTACGAATGGACCTGGACCAAAGACCTGATCGGTTCTTTAACCGGGAAACCGGCAGAAGAACTCTCTCCACCCGATATTATTCAAATCATCGAACGATGGAAAGAATATGTTCTGACCATTGACCGATTGCTTTATGAAGATGCTAAAAAAGAATTTTCGCTACTCAAAAAGACCGGATTTGGTATCGACGGAGGGGAAGAAGTCCGAGAACGGGACTTTGAAAATGTTCGGGGAGATTTCGAATCAAACGAAGCAGTAAAAACCATTCATCGTCATGTGGAAGAAAAAAAGCGACTTGGAGATGCTGTTATTGAGCAGATGCAGAAAATCATGAAAAAACAAACAATCTCAAATTAAGATAAAATGTGTGGTATTGTTGGATATATCGGAAGCAAAGAGGCTAAAAGTATCTTACTTCAGGGATTAAAAAGATTAGAATACAGAGGATACGACAGTGCAGGTGTTGCCATCTTAAACGGGGGACTACAGTTATTTAAAAACGTAGGAAACATTGCCGCGCTTGAAAACATGCTTCCTGAAAATATTCCGGGGAAATGCGGAATTGCTCATACCCGATGGGCAACCCATGGCATTCCATCTCAAATAAATGCCCATCCGCATCGGTCTTATTCCGGTTCAATGGTCATGGTTCATAATGGGATCATTGAGAATTATCAAGAGATAAAACAGGAGCTTATCTCGGCCGGCGTGTCTTTTAAAAGCGATACCGACACCGAAGTTCTATTGAACCTGATCGATTTTGAATATCAAAGCAACGGACACCATATTACTCCGGCTATTCAGGATGCTTCGGAAAAGATTAAAGGAACTTATGCGATCGGGCTGATTGTCTGCAATCAACCGAATCGGTTATATGCAGCCCGGTGTGGTAGTCCGCTGATTATTGCCCAAAATAAAAACGGATTCACTATTGCCTCCGATCTCTGCGCTTTCGATGAAGATACCGAAAAGATTTATTTCCCGCAGGATCACGACCTGGCTATTCTTGATCAGAATCAGGAAATTTCTTTTATAGACTCCCAAAAGCAAATCGTTCTGCGCGCACCGGAAACATTCTTCAGGACAACAAACGATACAGATAAAAACGGTTTCCGTGATTTTATGCTAAAAGAAATTTTTGAGCAACCTATTACACTCCAAAAATCACTGGACCTGACCGATTCGCAGGGTAATTTCATCTTCCCGTTATTAAAATCCATCGAAAAACAACTTCAGTCAACCCGAAGAATCTTAATCCTCGGATGTGGTACGTCATGGCATGCAGGATTAATCGGAAGTTTTCTTCTGGAAAAATACGCCAGAATACCGGCCGTAACAGAATATGCTTCCGAATTCCGCTACAGGCATCCGGTCGTTGGGAAAAACGATTTGGTTATCGCTCTTTCTCAATCCGGTGAAACAGCTGACACTCTCGCTGCAGCCCGTTTGGCTAAAGCAGCAGGGGCTACAATCCTGTCGGTTTGTAATGTCCGTCATTCGACCTTAACCAGAGAGGCCGACGCTTCTATCCCGTTAAATGCCGGACAGGAAACAGGGGTTGCATCAACAAAAACCTTTACGGCACAAATTGTTGTTCTCTCTGAACTGGCTTTTTACTTATCCAATTTTCTCGGTCATAACCCGGTGATCATGGCCGACATTATTCAAAAATTCAAAGATCTGCCAGCCTTAATCAGTAGCGCACTCAACCTGAAAGATCAAATCAAAACACTTGCGGAAAAATACCGCTTTGCTCAGAATTTTCTCTTTATCGGACGGGGAATTAATTATCCGATCGCTCTGGAGGGTGCTCTTAAATTAAAGGAAATCTCCTATATTCATGCAGAAGGATACCCGGGCGCAGAGATGAAACATGGTCCGATTGCCCTGATAGATACGGCTTTCCCAACTGTTGCAATCGTTACGGATGCCGAAAACAGACTCAAAATGATTTCAAATATTCACGAGATAAAAGCCAGAGGGGGAAATGTTATTGCACTCATCAAAAGAGGAGATCTGGAGATCGCTTCTATGGTTGATGATTCAATTGAACTAACCGTCCCCAGTGACGAAACGGCTCCCATCTTATCCATTATTCCATTACAGCTATTTGCCTATTATTGTGCACGATTAAGAGGCTGTAATATCGACCAGCCAAGAAATCTGGCCAAATCGGTAACCGTGGAATAAGTTACTGTGAAACGGGTTGTGAATGTTCACTAAAGACCATCCCTGTTCCGACAATGTCTTTTTGAATTTTCATGGGAGTTCCCCGATAACGTATTTGTCCATCGCCATTAATATGGGCATTCAGCAATACTATTGGAAAGACGAAGGCATTACCGGAACCCGTCATTGTAATATTAACCCTTTTAGATTTTAATCGGGAAGCACTTAATTTACCTGCTCCGGTCATCTTTGCTTCCAGATTACTGCACTTTCCACTTATGGTCCACAAACAACCGCCATCGGTATGAATTTTCAAGACGCCTCCGGAAACAGACATATTACCCATTGCCCCATTCGCCACTTCAATACTCAGTTCATTAAATCGAAAGGTAGAATAGGCTCTGATCTGCATTCTTCCATCAGCGACCAAATGCCCAAGATTAACAGCAGTAATCACCAACGTGACCTTCTTCTGAGCCGGTTCTTTCAACGCAACCCGAAGCTCTCCGTTCTCAGTTGTTACCTGTACCGCTTTCATGTCGCGCCGACCGGTCACAACCCTCAGTCCGGGGGCATCTCCCTGTCTAAGAATCACGTTAAAACTTCCGTTAATGTTGATCTGATTAAAATTGCGAATCCTGAAAGTACGGGTTATATCCTGATTCAAGGGACCAGTCGGAACTGCGAACACAGGATTTAACAGCAAGCTTAGCAGGAAAAAGACATTGGTCAGGGCTATGGCTCTCATCGTCAGTTTAATTTTTTATCTCTCCTAAATTTACAAACAAAAAGGTGAAATGTTTTTCTAAACCGATAATTTATGAAGTTCTTTCATTAAAAGGGGAACCGCAAGAATTATGAATTCTCTTCCAAATAAACGATTGTTTTATAAATAGCTAATAACAAATAGATTACCATCAAAAAGACCACAATAACAAACATCCATTCGAGAGGTGCCTTTACCGTTCCGAAAAGAACGATTCCCAACGGATAGGCAATAGCAAACACCACCCCAAGAATCAATGGCATCATCTTCTTGTACGTCCTCTTTAAATAAAAAACCATTGCACTCCAGATCAGTCCGGCAAGAATCAACGCAATAATCTTCTCCTTCGATAATTGAGCAGTCCGCAACAAGGCAAACAAAAAGGGAATGAGACCTACAATAATTAAAGGCCGGGTAAAACTCGAGAATAAAGATTCAGCCTGAGCCTTATCTGCAAGTTGTGCAAAGAATGAAAAATGTCTGGTACCTGAGGCTCCCCCCTGGCTCTTCGGGAAAAGACGCTCTATTTCTTCCTGTGACTGAATGATTCCTCGTTGTATCGCTTCCCGGACCGCAGTGTCAACAGCCTTCTCTTGATAATTAATTCTTTGACGTAACACCTCCAGAAGTTCGTCATCCGTTAACGAAGACATCTTTTTATCAAAATTCAGGTCCGCAATCTTACGTCTTGTCTTTATCTTCATGGACTTTCTTTTTTTGTCGAAAAGTAAACATTTGATCTCACTTATCGTCAATGTCTATAGTCTAAAAAGATTTATCCTTTTCGCCATGAACTGTTTTGCATTTTTCTTTTAGGGCACATCCATTACACCCTGCCGAAGAAGAGCCACAAGACACATGCCGGCCTTTCTTCCTTTTTATGAAGCCCAACGACTGTCCGATCCGGTAAAATGCCAGAAGGAAAACAGACAAAAGAATTAAATAAGTCAAGATATTCTGAACCATCCTTCCACTATTTCAAAATTGATTCATTTCCGTTTACTATGACATTCCAACAGTTCTATTTGTTCAAAAGTTTATCAGTCAAAACCACCAATGAGTTTATTAGTGAATCAAAAAGGACCCGATTTGGTAAACAGCCAACGAGGCAATCCAGGCAAGAGCAGTAGTATAGAAGATGACAAACACAGCCCACCAGACACTACCCGACTCTCTCGCAATAGACATAATAACTCCGATACAAGGGAAATAGATCAGCACGAAAATTAAAAAGCTAAATGCCACCAACGGGGTAAAGACGGGTTGCCCGACCTTAGGTCCAGACTGATAAACATCTCTCTTGATTCTTACCCCAAGACTGTTTGTATCTTTATCCGACTGATACAAAACCCCCATCGTACTGACAATAATCTCTTTGGCTGGTAGTGCAGCTAACAAACAAACAGTCATCTTCCAGTCGAATCCAAGGGGTCGCATTACCGGTTGAACAAAACGGCCAATCTGACCGAGATAAGAGTTTTGCAACCTTTCGCTTTGTCTTTTCCCTGTTAGTTGATCTATCTTTTCATCAATCTGTACCTGCGATAAATTTTGCTTCTGTAGATTGTTTGTCGCATTCACCGTCGATTGGGATGAAGATTCTTTTGCAACATTCCCGTTTCCTGCAATAGACCGACCTTGTTTCGCATTCACAGGGTAACTCAAAATCGCTTTTTGCGTCTTCAGCTGAGTAATCTGCTGATCAAAATGGTCTAATACAACACTATGAGTCGGGAAATATCCCAAAGCCCATACAATAACAACAGCCAATAAGATAACGCCTCCTATTTTCTTTAAATATTGTTTAGCCTTATCCCACATGTGAATTAACGTGTTCTTTAGGGTCGGCATACGGTATGGAGGAAGCTCCATAACAAAAGGAGATTCTTTAGTACGGAAGAGTGTTTTATTAAAGACTTGTGCCATCAAGACGGCAATGAAAATCCCTAATAGATATAATCCGGTGAGAAAAAGTGCCCGATGACTGGGAAAGAATGCGGAGATTAGCAATAAATAGACTGGTAGTCGCGCGCTGCAGGACATGAACGGAATAATCAACATCGTCAGAATACGATCTTTCTTATTCCGGAGCGTTCTTGTTGCCATAATGGCTGGTACATTACACCCAAATCCCATCACCATGGGGATAAAAGATCGCCCATGCAGTCCAAAGCCATGCATAATCTTATCCATGATGAAAGCGGCCCTTGCCATGTATCCCGTATCTTCCATAAATGAAATAAAGAAGAATAAGATCAGAATATTCGGAACAAATGCAAGGACACTTCCTACGCCGTTAATAATACCATCAACCAGTAAGTCCCGAAACATGCCCTCCTGCATATGGCTTTGCATAAAAACACTCAGCAGATGGACTCCGTTATTAATCCAGTCCGTAGGATAGGCCCCAAGTTCAAACGTACAATAGAAGGACAAAAACAGAAATAAAAGGAAGGACGGAATTCCCAGATATTTGTGGGTTAAGAAGGTGTCAATATGATCGGTTGTGATAGAACTTTGGTTTTTCCCACTCTTAAAAGTCTCCTTGAGGGCTCCCGATATAAAACCGTAGCGATATCCGGTAATGAGTGAGGTTGTATCTTCAACAAGCAACTTTTCCAGTCGCTGAATCTCCTCCGCTGCAACTAATTTAATATTCTCCACTTCCGTATAATTACGTAGCAGATAATCCGGTTCAGGATCCTTTTCCAACAACCGCAAAGCTGTATAACGAGAGGAAACAGTATCAGTCACCGGACGATGCTGTCGTAACATGATCCGCAATCGAGCAACAGATGCCTCTATTTCTTCTCCATAATTAATATGGATATGTCTTACGAATGGATCGACCCCTTCGTAAACATCAATAACCCGATCAAAGAGCTCAGGGAGACCGCGACCATGAATACTAACCGTGGGAACCATTGGGATTCCAAGCATCTTCGACAAAAAATCCTTTTTAAGCTGAGCACCGCTTTTCTCCAGTTCATCGTACATGTTTAAAGCAAGAATTACATTCTTGTTCATGTCAATGAGCTGAGTGGTGAGATATAGATTTCGTTCCAAATTACTTGAATCGACCACATTGATGATAATATCCGGAGCCTCTTCGAGAATAAACTTCCTTACATACTTCTCCTCAGGGGTGTACGCCGTTATGGAATAGGTTCCCGGCAAGTCAATCAGATTTATTACATAACCTTTATAACGGAATGAGGCCTTCTTGGCGTCGACCGTTACACCGGAATAATTGCCTACATGTTCTTTTGACCCGGAGGCCAAATTAAAAAGGCTGGTTTTCCCACAATTAGGATTACCAACCAGTGCGATCGTAATGACATTTCCAGTATTTCTGATTTTTTGATGGGCGCCTCCCCGATCGGCCTCAACCCTCAACGGGGGAAGAGTTTCAAAAGTCTTTGCTTCCTCTTCCGTAACGACTCCAATCATCGAAGCCTCAGAACGTCTTAGTGAAATATTATAACCAAGTACCCGATATTCAACGGGATCTTTTAACGGGGCATTCTTCACAACAAAAACCGGTTTCCCTTTTATAAAACCCATCTCATTCAACCGCTTTCTGAAAGAACCATGCCCAATAACCTTTGTGATGATAACCGTCTGTCCGGTTAATGCCTCCGACAATCTCACTCTAGTATATTTTTTGTTTTAATTTGAATTAAATAAAAATAAGACCTACAAATATATCTTAAATGTTTAAAATATTCACCTCCTTTTGAGCGAATAGTGATTCATTAACTTTAATTTTGCCTAAGAAGATTTAATTATGGATAAAGAAGATATTTATCACCAAATCAAAAAGGCATTAAGTCAGATACCTGATAATTTCCGTGTTCTGGAAGATCAAATAAACATTGATCTTCAAATGGTTTATTTCAGATATTCCAGACTTATAAAGAACAAATTCGATACCGATGAGACGCTAAAAGAAAAAGATTCGCTATTTTCTTCAGAGATGCCTCTTCACAAAAAAAAGATTCTTCTTACCAAATTAGCCGGAATAGACAAGGTTGAGGCCTATCGTGGGATTGAAAGGTATTATAAAGAAGGAGATACAGAACTAAAAGAATGGGCTCTCCTCGCCTATCAGGAAAGTAAAATGATTCTTGAAAATTCATTACTCGACGAAAAACAGGTTTTCATCTCCACCGGACTTGGAGGGAAAGGGAGTAAGCTTCGTTATTTTGTTGCTTTTCCTAAAAGAAAACTTAATCTATTTTCTGCAACTCAAAAGAAAGTGCTTCGAAATGAGATTGAGCTTCTCTTTCCAAAATACAATGTTGAACTTGAGAACTTAACATTCTTTGATGGATTTGCTTGCATTCACACGCTGGTCCCGATTCAATGCGATTTTCAGGAAGTATTTAACGCACTGTTGTCGCAATGTAACATCTATGGAAACTTCCTTGACGAGGATATCATCATAACCAATGTAAGAAATCTCGAAGAAGACGAAATCCGCAGTTATTTGCAAAGCAAAACAGACCAACCAGGCACCCTCATTAATGAAAAATAATTCATGAATCAACCAGTTCATGCATAAAAGATTATATCAGCAAAGGTTTACAAATAGAAAAAAACAACAGGCAAAATTTGGAAACACCCCACTAAAAGCATTATATTTGCACCGCATTTAGAAAATGGACCTGTAGCTTAATTGGATAGAGCATTTGACTACGGATCAGAAGGTTGGGGGTTCGAGTCCCTTCAGGTTCACAGGAAAGCACTGATTATCAGTGCTTTCGTTGTTTTTAGACTTTGTATTAATAAAAGAAGGCTCCCCGCATAACAGGAAGCCTTCTTTTACTTAGCAACAACGGATACAAATACCCTTAACCATAAAGGAAAAATACCTACCTCCCTTTTCCAACACGCCCCTGTTCATCGTCAATCCCAGTTGAATGCTGGCGTGATGGCTTCACTTTATCGCTACCAAAACGATATGTGAAATTAAGGGCAACAGATTGGCTACTCCATGTGTTATGATTAACCAAATCAACATTGTCATATTTAGCCCTCACCTTACTATCTAATGTCTTAAAAATGTCACGCACAGAAAGTTTTACGGTCGCTTTCTTATTCATAAAATTCTTTTGAACTCCCAAATCGACAAAATATTGAGGTTGGACTTCAAATACACCATAAAGCATTTTCGATTCATAAAACCCTGAAACTTCTATCGAATAATCGGCTGGCAGGGTAAATGAATTGACAGAGTTAAGAGTCAAACTCGTTTGTTTATGCGTTTGACTTCCCACATTTCGTTCGTATCTTTTTTGAAATGCTGTAAGATTGTTACTGGTGCGAAACCATGAAACAGGGCTGTAATTATAATTCACATTGAGACTTATGTCATTCATATTATTATAATTCTGTTTGGTTTGCTCTGCGATTTTCGTCTTATCATCCAACACCATAACATCGGTCATTACATCGGTTGTACGACTATAGCAGAGTGTAGTAATCAGCGAATTCTTATATGAATGAGTCAATGAAAACGAATTGGTGTACTGAGGTGTAAGAAAAGGGTTTCCACTCTGATAGGTATATTGATCAACGTAGAAGACAAACGGATTCAGGTCTTCATAATTCGGACGATCAATGCGTCGATTGTATGAAAAACCAAGTGTGTGGTTTTTCGATAATTTCTGCTGGGCAAAAAAGGTTGGGAACCAATCAAGATACGAACGTTTTACTACTTTATTCATTGTTATGGAATTACCTTTACTCTTGGTATTCTCAGTCCGAACACCCGCTTTAAGGCTAGTGTTGTTCTTTTCATACGAAAAACTAATATATCCAGCCAGAACATCCTCCGTATAATCAAATTCATTGGAACGAGAAGGATCGTCAACCCAACTGTCTGATTTCAGATACTGATAATTCAAGTCGTTATTGGTTTCAGCTTTACTATATTTAGCACCTGTTTCGAGTCTGAAATATTTCAAAAACGGATTGACATAATCAACTTTAGCCGACTGTACCGTAATATCAGAAGGCGTTCGGCCTTTTAAAAAGAAAGGAAGGCGTTTTTCCGAACCATCTGTATTATAATAATAATTGTCGTTGTATATTGTGCTATTGTTATTAAACACAGCATAGTCAAGGTCAAAACTCAGCTCTTTTCCCAACGTATCAAGCTTCGATTTATAATTAACATTGTACGACGTATTATCGTATGTATAATTTGTTTTGTTTTTCGCAAACAAGACAGAATCAAGTACATTAGAGGTATCGTAAATAGAAGTATTACTAGATAAATTGTCCTTTTCTGTATTTGCAGACCTCCGGACCATAAATCCAATCGTATTCTTATCGTTAATATCGTAATCCGCACCTATTTTAAATGAGCCAAAACCATCATTAAATCTCCATCCACCGTTAATATCCTGCACAAAACGACCGTCAGACATATAACGAGTCATATCATTATGCCATTTCCCAGTATATGTCCCGGGGTTGTAACTTCCATATACATTTACTTTCCCGTAGCGGGCATTAAAATTCGCACCTGCATTAGCTCCAAATCGTTCAGACTCTTTAATTCCAGCGTACACACTTCCATTTATACCCGGTTTTAAATTTTTTTTGGTAACAATATTAATAATTCCCGAATTGCCGGAAGCATCATAACGTGCCGGAGGATTGGTAATTATTTCAACTTTCCCAATTTCACTGGACTGCATACCTTTTAGATAATTAGCTAAATCTTTAGCTGACAGATGAGTTGGCCGATCATTGATTGTTACCATAACGCCCTCTTTCCCACGAAGAATAACATTATCGTCTTTATCAAGATAGACACCCGGGGCTTTTTTCAGAAGGTCATAAGCCGATTCACCAGCAGTATTAATATTTCCGTCCACGTTCATCACCAGACGATCAGCCTTTTGTTCAATAACCGGAGGCTTAGTGGTAACCGTAACACCTTTAATCTCATAATTTTCAAGTTTGATTGGGGACAACTCCTTTTGCTGTTTGGACAATAGAGTAATTTTGGATGTTTTTACAGGCTTATAACCTACCATCTGAATTGAGATGAAATACTCGCCCGCAGGAGCATTAAAAGAATAAACTCCGGTAGAATCGGTAACCAGAGAGCTTTTCATGGTTGAATCGGGCAAAGAAGATAAAATAACAGCGACAAATTCGACCGGTTTACCATTCAATTTATCAAACACTTTCCCTTTTATGCGCCCATCATCCGGTCGGGCAAAAGATGAAGATGAAACCAAAAGCAAGACGACAGATATAACAAGAAGTTTTAACGTTTTCATTTTAAATAATAATAAAAGAGTAAATAATTTAAAGCAGGTGTACAGACTGCTTCGTTTTTTACCGGTTTCAATTATGAGACAGTTATACTTGATAAATGTTACACATTGTTCTGCTTTTCCTGATACATTTAGAATAACGACCTATAAATTACATCACTGACAAGTATGATATTTCCGACAACAAACAAAGAATATAACAATCAGCATATCAAACAACAAATAAGATTTCAGCAAATCATATTTATTCATTATTAGCACAACAAATTACCATTAAACAAGAATAAATATCAGCTTCTAAACGACCAAGCAATGTTTTAATAAAAAACATTATAGTCTATAATTTTAAAAGAAGACAAAAAAAACCGGAGAGAAATTCTCCGGTTTAATTAATGGCTGTTTACTGTTTTTCTCTTTTCTCGAATAAAAAGAAGGTGCTCTATTATTCTTTATAATTCGATTTCAAATCAATAATTGTTTCATTGGGACGAAGGATAGGTTGTGTCTTTTCAACCACAATAGACTGTGGTAGACTAAATGATCCGTTCACCCTAAGGTCCCTTGAAGAAGACCCTATTTTCACAACATATTCTCCTGCATCAGCAACCCATGAGGTCTTGTTCGAATCAAAAGAAGCCAACAAACGGGCATCAAGAATAAATGAAACTCTTTGACTTTCTCCCGGAGCAAGAACACGCGTTTTGGCAAATCCTTTTAACTCTTGTACCGGTTTATCAAGGTTTGATTTCGGAGCCTGCAAATAAAGCTCTACAACTTCTTTTCCTTTAATGGATCCGGTATTTTTAATCGTAACCTCTACGCTTACCGGATCAGAAAAAGTCGGAGAACTCAATTTAAGATCGGAATATTCAAAATTGGTATATGATAACCCGTAACCGAATTCATAGGCTGGTTCAATTCCAAAAGTATCGTAATACCGATAACCGACATAAATACCTTCTTTATAAAAGACATCGGTTGGATAATGACTGTCCTCAACAAGAAATGTTTTAGAGGAAGGCACATCGCCATAAGAAACAGGAAATGTCATCGGTAATTTCCCAGAAGGAGTCACATTGCCTTTCAACAGATCAGCTATAGCAGATCCGCCTTCCTGCCCTGATTGCCATGACAACAAAATAGCATCGGCATAATCTCTCCAACTAGCTGTTTCAATAACTCCACCAATATTCAAGACAACAATTACTTTCTTCCCTTCCTGATGGTAGACCTCCGATACATTTTTTAATAAATATTTTTCCTGATCAGAGAGATCAAAGTCACTCTTTTTCCGATCTCTTCCCTCACCGGCATTCCGCCCAATAGTAATAACCGCTACATCACTATTACGAGACTGCTCTGTAATAACAGTCCGGTCAAGAACAATCTCCGGCAAGAAATCAATGACTTTCTCTTTAGCAAGAGCAGGATCGGACATGAAATCAGCAAGTTTTAGAACGT
This sequence comes from Prolixibacteraceae bacterium, assembly GCA_963692465.1. Classification (GTDB taxonomy): domain Bacteria; phylum Bacteroidota; class Bacteroidia; order Bacteroidales; family Prolixibacteraceae; genus JAUZOB01. The sequence continues at coordinate 2,784,416 of OY829943.1, read as the reverse complement.
TCTTCTCATTATTCTGAACCAATGAATCGATCTTTTGGTGGTAGATCGCCTTCAACGGTTCATTGACCTTAAATCCGGAATTAAACATTCCTTCTTCCAGAGACACGGCATGTTTGTAGTTTACTTCTCCGCTTCCTGTTCCCCCGACAATATAACGATAAGAATTCTTTCCCCACAATGCCACCTTCTGATCACTACTTAAAGGAAGAGTCCCTTTATCATTCTTCAAAAGAATCATTGCTTCCGAAGCAATTTCCCGGGCAACCGAAGCGTGGGTCTGAAGGTCAGGCTGATCAGAATAGGGGTACTTTCTAAAATGAGGCGTTTTCCCCACAAACCCAAGGATGTGAGTTACATTCCGATCCAGAACTTTTTCATCAAGAATACCTTTTTTAACAGCGTTCAATAGCTTCTTTTTCTGCTGGTCTTCCTGCATCAGAAGGTCGTTTCCTGCCTGCATCTGTTTTACTGCGTCAGCAGCGCCTCCCCAGTCGGAGACAACCATTCCGTTGAATCCCCATTCTCCGCGAAGCAGTGTTGTGAGTAAATCGTGATTCTCGGAAGTATAGGGACCATTCACTTTGTTATAGGAAGACATTACAAGCCATGGTTGCGATTCTTTCACCGCAATTTCAAATCCTCGCAAATAGATTTCTCGCAATGCTCTTTCACTGATAACATCATTTAGTTGAGTCCTTCCCGTTTCCTGATTGTTGGCAACGAAATGTTTGATCGTTGCTCCTACTCCATTTGACTGTAGTCCGTTGACCATCGAGGCACTCATTTTCCCCGATAATAAAGGATCTTCTGAATAATATTCAAAATTCCGTCCACACAACGGATTGCGCTGAATATTCATTCCCGGAGCAAGAAGTGCATCACAGCCATATTCCAGCACTTCATTGCCAATCGTTTTACCTGCCAAAGAGATTAAATCAGTATTCCATGTTGAAGATAATGCCGTCCCCGTAGGAAAGGCCGTACAATAGAAAGTAGCAGATGTTCCATTTCTTTTAGGAGCGATCCGTAATCCCGCCGGGCCATCAGATAAGACGGCAGACGGAATACCCAACCGGGCAATAGGAAATGTACTCCCTGCCGCTTGCTGGATACTAAATTCAGGGAATCCACGACCAAAGACTAAATTGACTTTTTCCTCAATAGTCATAGCCCGAACAAGACTCTTAAGACTGTCTTCTCTGGATGTAATCATTTTTCTTTCACTATTTTTTGCGGATAATAACGAACTCGTCATTACCAACAGAGAAAGCAAGATGGTATATCTCATTCTTTCTGAGTTAAAGCGTTAAAATGAATAAAGAAATTGAATTAGGCACCGGCACAGATTAAAAATGCAAGACCAATAATGAACAACACAAACATGGCAATATTCAGTTGAGTCGAAGATTTAGGTGCTCCTTTAAATTCTTTCCAGATCAAAATTCCCCATAAAGCAGAGATCAACGTTGCTCCTTGTCCCAGGCCATAAGAAATTGCCGCTCCGGCTTTTTCGGAAGCAATCATACTGAATGATTCACCAAGGCACCAGATTCCTCCGCCTAATAGTCCGATTAGATGGGTCTTCATGTTTCCTTTAAAATAACCCGATATAGAAACAGGAGCTCCTTCAACCGGCCTTTTCATCGCAATTGTATTAAATAGAAAATTGCTAAGGAAAACACCGATAGCGAAGATAAATACGGCCGTATAGGGGGTCATCTTCCCGGCAGCTGGAGCATTGAAATTATTCAAATCCATTGATGCAGCCACAAACCTGTAAAAGAAAGCCATGATCAAGCCGGCACTAACCGATAGAATAATTCCTTTTGAGGAAAGCTTTTTCGTTCCGACTAATGCTTTTTTATAGGCAAACCCATTTAACACAATCGCAATCGCAATTAAAAAGACCCCGATAAAAATATAAGTCGGTTCTCCTTTGGCGGCTCCAAAGTAATTAACCAGAACACCAAGGACCAATGCCAATCCTACACCCACCGGAAATGCGACCGACATTCCACAAGTTGCAATCGCTGCGGATAAAAGGATATTCGATGCATTAAAAATAATTCCTCCCAATAATGCACTACCAATATTTGACGGAGCAGCTTGTGATAAATCAGCTAAAAAACTACGTCCCTGATCACCAAAGCTTCCGAGTGTAAATGCAGATAAGACTGAAAACAACAAAAGACCGATCACATAATCCCAGTAGAAAAACTCATACCGCCAGGTTTTAGATGCAAGTTTTTGCGTATTTCCCCATGATCCCCAGCAGAACATGGTAACCACACAAAACAAAATAGATAAAGGGTAATTTTGTACTATAAACATCTTTTTAGAGTTTAAGTGTTATTGATAAATTGGTTTATTAGGCGTATCTGAATAAATAATAGCATCTCCAAAATTCACAGCTGAATTGCTTTGGGGATTTAACCATTTAAATGTTGCAGTATGTTTTCCTTTGGACAACTGATAATTCCAAAACAAATCATTCCGTCTTAATTGATAAGACGCAGGCAGCGAAGCTGTTTCTACTTTCTTACCATCAATCGTCATTTCTACCTTTGCGACATAATTAGGGTCTTTGCTTTCTACATAGCCTTTAAAAACGACCCCTGTTCCCTCAAAAGAAACAATGGGATTCTTGGATATCTGTTTCCCTACAGCAATCTTACTAACCGGATAAAGTCCCTCAAATGACTTTTCATATTTAACGGCCACTGGTTGCTGATAAGTCAAAGTCACAGAATCTTGGCTAACATCGACGCCATGTTTTGCCAAAACATCCAACGCCAGTTTATAGGTCATATCATAGGCTTTGTTTAAGGAGATATCCGTGTATGAAAAGTCCCTGTCCGCTACTTTATTCAGACTCTTTTTCCAGTATTCAGGAATATTACTATATCCCAGCATCGTTCCCAATATTCCACCTGCAGTAGACGGATTACAATCGGCATCTTCACCACAACGGGTTGCAATGTCAATTGTTTTGGCAAAATCGCCTTGTCCGTATAGTAATCCAATAGTAACATAAGCGCTATTCAATATTGCATCGATATCTAAGGGAAGAAAGACACCATCAGGACAACCAACATCTTCACTCCATTTTTTCTGGCACTCAAACCAAGTACTTTTCCAATCATTAGGATATTGATTATGCCATTTTATAATATCACTCATACAGCGATAATAATCACTATTCTCAGGAATCGTTTTCAGTGCTTCCGATACCACTTGATTGATATCATTCGAGACGAATGCCTCAGAATACATTGCTCCAACAAAAACACCTCCGTACCATCCGTTACCGTAGGTTATCATATGACCTATCTTATCCGAAAATTCAGAAGCAGTATTGGGCATTCCAGGAGACATTAATCCGGCATAATCAGCCTCAATCTGATAATCGATATCATCTGCATGTGGGTTATTCAACCAGTTCCCCGACGCAGGAGGCATAATGCCGTGAAGAATATTATATCGGGCAGACTGATTGGCATGCCATAACGTGTAGCCGGCCTTGGCAAATTTCAATGCAAAAGAATCAATCGGTGCATCAAGTCCCAACTTAGCAAACACATCCACAAAAGACAGATCCATATATAAATCATCATACAATCCAGGGAAAGTGTCATAGTAGAACTTAACCCGATCATCATTCCATTCAATCGGGATATAATCCTGAACCATCATTCCATTATACTGATATTCAATCGGTCCACCATAGGTACACCCAATTGTCTTTCCAGCCCAACCGCCCTTTACCTTATCCTGCAAAGTAGCCTTGCTTAGTGTCTTTGTTGCCGAAATCAATGAATCGGTCTGCTGTGAATAACAGACAGGAATTCCGAGACTAATAGTCATTAATGCAACCAGTAAATATTTCTTTCTCATATTGATTAATTCCATTTTAGATTAAATGATCAATCTCTTTACGATAAGGCACTGATGCCTGTGCCCCCATACGGGTTACCGATATTGCTGCAGACTGAGCTGCAAATACAGATGCCTCTGAAAGACTTTTCCCTTCGGATAAAGCAACAGACAAAGCTCCGTTAAAAACATCTCCGGCAGCTGTTGTATCGACCGCATCAACTTTAAATGCCGGAATGGTTTCTGATTTTCCATCTTCATAGATGAGTACCCCATGAGACCCCATCGTAATGACCACTCCATGAACTCCCATCTTGCATATTTTACGGGCAGCCTCGACAGCCGAATCGTGATCACGAACAATTACCCCGGAGATCATTCCGGCTTCCGTTTCATTTGGAGTGATAAGGAAAAGATCTTTTAATAATCCTGACGAAAGGTCTTGTGCGGGTGCCGGATTAAGAATAACCCGTTTACCCATTTGAGCTGCCAGATGAGCGACATACTCAACTGTTTCCATTGGAATTTCAAGTTGTAAAAGAACAATGTCAGCCTTTTCGAGTAATGCTTTAATATCTCCCAGATCGGAAGGTAAAAGATTTGCATTCGCCCCAGAGGCCACAGAAATGCAGTTTTCTGCCTTTTCATCAACCATGATCAAGGCCACTCCTGACGGATTTTTAGGATCAACAATAAGACCAGAGATATTCATCCCTTCTTTTTCAAATAGTGTTTTAGCCTCCTTACCAAAAACATCTTTCCCGATTTTACAGACGAATGAAACTTCGGCACCTAAACGTACCGCTGCAACTGCCTGATTAGCCCCTTTACCTCCGGGGTTCATTAAGAAAGATCCTCCCAAGATGGTTTCTCCGGGACGGGGCAAGTGGGCAGATTTAACCACCATGTCGGTATTACTGCTACCCACAACCAATATTTTTGCTTTATTCATATTCAGTTAGTTTTAATGGTTTCTCAGATTTATTTATGAAACAACCTTCTTATCCAGAGAAACGGATCAGATATAATTACAATAACCCCAACAACAAGATTGTTCCGATATAACAATCTTTACTTCTGACCGGATACAATTTCCAATAACATTTCCGGTTCGTTGGTCGTTATTAAATCAACCCCCTGTTTCAAAAGAAAATTAAACTCTTCTTTGTTATCAACTGTCCAGACATTGACACTTAATCCCAGTTTATGAGCATTATCCGTTATGCCATCATTATGATGAAATGAATAAAAAGGATAATCTATTCCATCCATTCCATCCGATTTAACCTGTTCTATTTTTTTATCCCCAGCTAAATAAGCAGTTTTTGCTCCGGGATCAAGTTTCTTAACATGCTTTAATACATCATAATTAAAACTGATATAGGTAACCCATGCCTGAACCTTCAGATCGTGCACCATCTTAACAATCCGATCAGTTAGTGCAATAGAGCGTTCCTGACTAATAGCGGAAGACTTGATCTCCAAAAACAAACGAGTCTTATTCTGCCCCTTTATTCCCAACAGATATTCCTGTAGATTCGGAACAAAATCGCCATTTTTTAAAGAAACTTTTTTCAACTCTTCAGCCGTTGTTTGCTCAATTATTTTTCCTCCGATCGTTCCGTCATGGGAAATAATTAGTGCACTATCCGATGAAAGCCAGACATCAAATTCCGATCCCTCACAACCAATAGCAATAGCATTCTTCAACGATGTTAGTGAGTTCTGACTTGCATCATGATTTTTCCAGGCGCCACGATGAGCAACAACCTTATTATGAATAAATTCATCTTTCAACAATTCAAAATCAGTCTGAATGCCATTGCATTCTATAGTAATTCCATAGCAAAAAGAAGGTGTTGACTTAGTAAGTTCCACTCCATTTCGCAGATTAATATTTCCTTTTCTGTCGATTGCAAAAATGCCCGTTGTATCTTTTACCAGTACAATCTTTCCCCTGAACTTAGAAACAATCTTCCCTATACGAGCCCCTTTTTGATTTAATGGAATCAGATAATTATCCAATTCAATAAGAGCCTTACTACTCTTTGCCCAACCGGCAGATGCCCCACACAAGATGAAGCAAAATACAAACATCAATACTTTTCCTGTTTTCATATTTTAAATCCTTTATTCTTCTGTAAAAAAACGTCATCCCTTTTATCTCAAAATCAGTTGATTATTCATTTTGTCAATTCAACACAAACCGTTTTCATTGAGGTCTATTCACGTAGACAACCGGAGAGGTAGTCCCCACCCAATTATAAGAGCATACTCCATAGCGGCAATCGGATTGAACCAGAGACCGATCAACGAATTCCGTTTTACAATTTCCATAATGGTCCGTTTGAACATTCCCGATCAACACCTCATTCCGATAGATATAATAGCCGGCAACATTTTCTCTGCTAGCTGGTTCCACCCACTCTAAAATGTTTTTTTTATCAGCATCTGAACGAATATTTAACTGCTGAACGGCTTGTTGCGTTTGGGAATCAACCGGTAATTCTCCGGATCGGACATAATGCAAATAGGCCTTATGAAAGTTTTCATTGACATAGAAAGGACTATCATAATGACTATAGGCAAAAGTGATAACATTACTAACATAGGGCTGGACAATCTTCATTTGCTGAACCAAACGATCAATTGTGGCACTCGTCCAGAACCGCTGATCAAATGTTTCTGCATCAGACCAGAATAGCAACTCACTTTTAGTTAAAACCGCCTTATGTAATTCGCTAAACCATTCATTCAGATGATCCAGGTCCAATCCGCCAGCTCCGACGCAATCCTGTGGTGCAAAAATATCACCCTTCTGAAAATGAGAGCCGGCAAACACGTACTCCCACATCTTACGGCAATCAGAAGCACTCCCCAGTCTGTAATTCATATAAGGACAGAGCATAAAAGGCATCGAAGGAGTAATTGCATGCACATGATCCAGATTAATGTTTAATGCTTTAATAAGAACATCTTCCCTTTCAGGAGTAGTACAACTCACATTATCCACTTCCCAAACCCAATACCATCCATACATGACTTCACCATACCGTTTCTTGTATCGTTTAACCAAATCATCTGCAACCTTATTCCCTATTTCCATTTGTTGACAAAGCCATTCAGCCGGAAAAGGAAAATTCCACCAACGTTCATGAAAATTAAGGCCAAGGAAGACTTTGAATCCAGCTTTCTGAGCATTTCTTAAACAGTTTTCCACCAAATTGGAAGCATAAGCAGGCTTTACATTCGGAATATTACACGGATAATTCGCATACGTATAACCATTCGCATCTGAATGAAGAGTCGGAGCAAAAACAATATAATGCATTCCTGCCTCTTTTAATGCAGCCAACTCCTGTTGCCATCGGGCATCAGTCCATTTTGCAATAAGATTATCCTGAATAAAAGTCCCATCTGCAATCGGATATCCCTGCTGAAAATTTTTCTCTTTAATATCCTCATTAGAAGCACAAGCAACCTCTATCCCAAAGCACATACAGCAAACCAACAATATTGTTTTCACTTTTTGTCTTCTCATTTTCTATTTTCTTTCGAAAGTGTAATTAAATGACTGACCGGACAAAGCCCAGATATAAGTGTCAAATTTCGAATCGTTTTCATAAAGGTCAATAACTCTGGCCCCACGTTCAAGAACCTCCTTATAAGCAGCGGGATAACCCGTTTTCCGACCATAAGCTAAACAGATATTATCAATTGTTCCGATATAGTCGTTGTTATGATCATGTCCACAAAATGCACCCATCACATCTTTCATATCAATAAACGAAGCAAATAGACCTGAATTTAAAGATGGAGAACAAACATCTTCAACGCAATTACCAACTGTTTCTTTCTGATTTTTAATCGTTGCATATTCTGGAACAGGGATATGGAAGAATGCAAGAGCCGGAAGTGGCTTGCTATTTTCTTTGGTATAGTTAGCACTCTGTTTTCGGTACCAATCGATCTGATCATGTTTAATCCAGTCGTAGCCCTTAACAGTCTTCACCTGAGAATAGGCATGCGAGTCAAATAGATAGATAATCCATTTATCTTTCTTACCATTCTCTGATAATATTGGGAAAGAGCAATTTCCTACCCCCGCAATAGACTTATCTGCATTGTAGGTGAGATTATATGAGCTTTTCTCTAATATCTTTAAGATCTGCGGTTTGGTAAGATCCGTTTCTGTATCATGATTTCCAAATGCAACCGCAAAAGGAGTCTTCAACTCTCCCATCAGATCATCCAGTTTTTCCCAGCCCTTGGTCGCACCCGAAGAAACCACTACATCTCCAGTAAAAACAACCATGTCGGGTTTTTCCGTTTCAATGACCTTACGCATCAACATATAAGTACTATCATCGGCTTGCTCGTATTTGGCGTCATTTATCCAATGCAAGTCTGTAAACTGAACAATTCTGAATTTGTGATCTTTAAACTTTAGTGTAGGCTTTTCGCAAAAAGCATTTAATGACAGCAAAACAGCCAATACCGCAAATAATAATTTTACCCTCTTCATTTTTCACCTCGTTTATAACTATTCTGAAACACTTTATTAATTTTTTTTCAACATAAAACGTTTGACATTTAAATTACCAGTTATCCGTTCGGAATGGAACCAAAGGCAATTTATTCACATCAAACAAATTCGGAACTCCATCGTTCGTAAAACAATAACGAACAGCCACCGGATTTTTCACTTCTTTAGCGATCAATACAATACTACCATCTTTAACTAAAGAGGCCTTTGCCGGATAGAAAATCCGATTTTCTCCTGCTATTTGAAAATTCTTTATTCCCTTTTCGGTATAACTTAACTTTCCTATCGAAGCTACTGTTACGATTGCTTTGTTCCCATTAATCTTCAAATTGGCAAAACGCGGAAAATAAGGTTGTATATCTCCCTTGCCATACTGCTCTTTCAATGCAACATTGGCAAGCCTATTTGCAATTTCTTGTTTCCCTCCAGGATGAAGATTCTTAACATCTTGAACCAGATCTCCAACAACAACCATTCCCGTTCGAGGAACAGAGAGTGTTAAATTCTGCTGTTCTCTTAACAATGCTCCATCCAGATTTTCATACCCATTCCATGGAGCAATCTGCACAAAATAAAAGGGAAAATCCGTATGAAATGCCTCACGCCATCCATAAATCATTGAACTAAAGAGCCTCCCGTAATCATCAGACTTCTCCGTAGAACCTTTACGATCTACCGCATTTGCTTCGCCCTGATACCAAAGCACTCCTGCTATCTTGTACTTTGCAACAGGATTAATCATTGCATTGAACATTACCGATTGGGCAACAGGTGTCCACTTAGGCAGGATTCGTTCCGCCACAGTATTCAAGGATGTATCTTTCCGAAACGATTCTTTAGGCATCCAGGGCTGGATAGCCGTCCCGCCCCAGTACGATCCGATCATTCCAACCGGCACATTTAATTCCTCATTCAGTTTCCTGCCGAAATAATAACCGACACAGCTAAAATCTGCAGCTGTCTTCTCATCACAAACCTGCCACTCTCCAACACAGTCTTTTTGAGGATAATTATTGTAAGCATCAGGCACATGAAAAAATCTTATCTCCTTATTGCTTCGGGGAATCAATGTACTTTTAGTATTTGCAATGTTCCACTGTGTTTTGAATTCCATGTTCGATTGTCCCGAACAAAGCCATACTTCCCCGAAAACGACATCATCAATCTCTCTTACCAATTTATTTTGATAACCGTAAAAACGAATAGAATAAGGCCCACCTGCTTTCGGAGTTTTAATCATCGCCTCCCAATTACAATCTCGTCCAGGAATTGCGTATACTGTATCCGAAGGGTTCCAGCTACCTACAACCTTTACAGTCCACACGCTTGGACTCCATCCCCAAAGTTTAACTTCCGAAGATTGTTGAAATACTGCATGATCACTAATAACCGAAGGCAGATGAAATTCATCCGTTTGGGCATTAACCTGAATAGCAGTTATAATCAGCAGAAAAAACAGTAGTTTTCTCATTGCGTCAATCGTTTATAAATTAACTATTACGACGATATTGGTCGTACCATTGTTTATACTGGTTATAAAGTCTGACCGAATCTTTAGTCCCGGCAAAAGCCTTTGAGTCAGGTTTATTCATTATTCCGATGTACTGATAGCACAATATTTTATCCACAAAAGGTGAAAGATCCTTCATCTGCCTTAGGATTCTTGAAAAATCAGCAGGCATTAGATTTCCTTTCGTTTTATCTTCAAAATAGAACATCTCCATGTCCGCCCAGATTCTTGATCTTGAAGCTTTTTGATGAGCCATGTATAAGTGTTCAAAATACTTAGCGGGCTCCCCAAGTTTAGTCGAATTCACTCCAACTCCATCCTGATAAGCAATAATTTCAATATTCATTCGTTCAAGCTGATCAACAAATTTATCATCGCATTTCTCAGCTTTTATATTGTAAGGGGCAATCAGATTTACACTAGCAGGCATTAAAGATTTAGCGATTCTGGCACAGTCATTCATATAATCAACAAAGAACTCGTCAAAATAAGGGTGTAGGTATGATTCATTGGGGAAATACCAGCCATAAAAGCTTTTATGGTGTCCGTAACGAGCTGCAATTTCTTCCATTGATTTCTCTCTGATCTTCTTAATCTCAGGATCTTTCATCATCTTATCAGGATCGCGACCATCACCCCAAAAATCGTTACTGACAAAAAATTTGATCCCCACTTCATCGGCAGCCGAAAGAACAGCCTCAAGCGGATCTTCGCAAGCCATCTCAAAATGAGGCGCTAAGTTGGTCGGGTAAAAAGCCTTTCCAAAAGCAGCAACACCCATCAGCACCAAATATTTCATCCCGATTTCACTTATCTCCCGCACTTTATCTTTCCATTGTTCCGTCGTAAATTTCTTTAAAGCCGGATCCCAATACAGCCCCTCTTCAATATTCAAATGCTGAAAATCGAACCATGATCCGGAAATCGGTTTTATCTGAGAATCGACATGGTGATTTTTCATAGTCAATTCCGCAGCAGAAACACTTCCTGCTACTGCAAGTCCTGCTGAACCTAATCCTGCAGACCTTAAAAAGTTTCTTCTATCCATTATCCTTGTTTTTTATCTTCATCTATTTTTTATTTCTCAGGAATCAATCTCACAAAAGACACCCCATGATAGGCGACCTCTGTAGTAAACGAAGTATTAAAAGATCCCAGATCTTGCTGTCTCCATAAATCCCGCACAATATATTTTCCCTTTAAATTCAGATCAGCAAAATTCAAAGTCATATTATATTTCTCACGTTGAACTTTCTCACTATCTTTTTGATCCCAGAGGATATAATAGGGATCAACATTAAATAATCCCACGGCAACAGAACCATCTTCAAGATATTTATACCAGATTTGTCCGTTTGGAGTAACAATTTTCTTTACAGGCAACACAGCAGGGTCCTGATCAACAGCTATCACTTCATCATTTGTAAGAAGATTCAAAGTAAAATCATCCATATTATTCATATCGCAACCGATGAGTAAAGGCGCAGACAATAAACACCATAAACTTATATGAGAATATTGTTCATCAGCAGTCAAATAAGAATCATGGACTTTCGAGCCCCAGCCCTGCCCCAATTTGCCAACGACCAACATATCCGGATCATTATAATTGCCAGGCTTAGTAGCAGAAGCACATACATCCTGTAAAAAACCAATACTTCGAACCACATTCCATTCATCCGTAATATCTCTGGTTGTACGCCATTGATTTCCACCTGCTTCTGCCCCCCAAATCCAGACTCTCGGAGCACCATATCCTACGCAGTACACCATATCTCTTTTTACAGAATCCAAAGCATGCCGCATAACAACATAAGGTGCTTTAATTAATTCTTCCGTTGGCTTAGGTGCAATATCACAGTAATAACAATAATCATATTTCAAATAATCAACACCCCAGTCTGCCCATGTTTGAGCATCGGTCTTTTCATACTGATAACTTCCCAAATGTCCACCACAAGTTTTAGGTCCGGGAGAAGAATAGATCCCAAATTTTAATCCTTGCTCATGCACAAAATCACAGAGTCCCTTAAAATCTGGAAATTTTTCATTCCCAGTCAGAATCCCCTCTGAAGTTCTCTTATCCGCCTCCCAGCCATCATCAATATTAATATAAGACCATCCATGGTCCATCAGATTTTTTCTCATATAGAGCGCAGCATCCTTTATCTTATCCTCATTTACTTTTAACCCCCAGCAATTCCAGCTATTCCAACCCATCGGAGGTGTCAGACAAATCTGGTCACCAACTTCGATTCTCAATATTCGGGTATCCGATCCCAAGGCATTCTCAGCCCGAAGGACAACCATATAGGTTCCTGCTTTTCCAACCGTTCCGCGAATAAGTCCGGTTACAGAATCAAGCGTCAGTCCAAGAGGCAAATGCTCAGCATAAAAAGCCATAGGCCTTTTCCCTGTAGCAGCAATTGTATATAAGAAAGGATTTCCAGGGCGAACACCAAAGATCTTTGCACTGTGTATTGCAGGCAACTTCGAGGGACTCGGTGTTAACACATACTTTTTTACTTCAATAGGAGCAGGAATCACCGATTCCGAAAAGACCTCTCCATTTGTTTCAAATTTTGCTTCCAGCCAATCCGCATGATCATACATAATGCCATCTCCAGCATCAACAACCAATAAAACAAGTTTTTGTACTCCGGCAAGACTTACTTTAAAAGGTTTGGCAGGCATCCCTTTATACATTACCCCGCTGGACCAGATTAATTTTTTATCAGCAAGAAGCCTGAATTCCAGATTTCCACCAAAATCATTATGGTCATCTGCACCAACAAAGCCGGAAAATGACTTTGCTTTCCCTCCCACATTTATAAGAAAGCGACTGATAGAATGAGTTCCAACACCTCTTTTATAATCAACTCCAGCAACCCGCAAGGAGGTTCCTAAAACGCATTTATTAATCTGAGCTGTTCCCCAGTCCTGATACATTAATTGAACATTCAGTTGGTCAAGCCATACTGTTTTAGAAAATCCAGCAAACGGCAAAAGCGCCATCAAACAAATGAGTATATATTTCATTTCTTATCTTTTATCCTAATTAAAACTTCTTTTTTCACTTTTCAAGAACAATAATTTCATTTCCAGGTCGATTAACTGCACCATAAAAAAATAAAAATTGAGCAAGATAATAACAGATCATGATCCAGAAATTAGCAACAGCTACTCCTTCTGCAAACATGTTCCATGCAATCAAAGAGTCCGAAATAAGGAAAAGAGTCCCTGCCGCTATAAAAAGCAACCGCAAACTCCCTTCGTATAATATTGTTGATGCGCACATTGCTGAAACAATGACTGCATAAACAATAAACAATCCTCTAAGAGTATTATTTTCACTATGAATTACGGTCAAAACGTAAACGATTACTAAAATCAATATCATTACGATAAGCCCAATTCTTTTTAAAGAAAATTTTGCCTTACCAAGAAAAGTAACAATAAAACATCCATGTGCCAAGGCAAAAAAGATAATTTGTAAAACCAGACAACTAGCAGCGCCACTCAGATCACCCAAACAAGAAAAAAACAAAGCCGACGCAATCCCTAATTCCTTTTCCCCTTTCAAAAGCCATAAAATCAAAGAGGAAAATAAGACAGGGAGCGCAATCAAATAAGAGGCATAGATCCAATGAACATTAATAACTTTCAAAAAAGTCATCAATACCAATACCCAATAAATCAGATACCATCCTAGATAATGAATGTCTTCTCTCTTCATTTCGCTGTCTCGTGTTTCAAATTTTACAACATTGCAGTCGCAACGTATTTATTGTACCATCTCATGTAATCCTCATATAATTTTGTCGCTCCTGGAGGACCAACCGGAGCCTTTGATCCTGGTTTATTAATAATTCCGGTATATTGATAAATCGCAATCCGTTCAACAAATGGAGAAATATCTTCCATCTGTCTGATCACCCGGGAAAATTCAGCCGGACACAATGCCCCTTTTGTGCGATCTTCAAAATAGAAAACCTCCATATCCGCCCATATTCTTGAACGACCTGCCTTTTGATGAGCTTTATATAAATGTTCAAAATATCTTCCTGCCTCTCCAACCTTACAGCCATTCACTCCAACTCCATCCTGATAGGCAATAATGTCGACATCCATTCGTTCTAATTGTTTCACAAACTTATCATCCAAAGCTTTCTCCCCCTTTATATTGTAAGGAGCAATCAAGTTAACGCAATGAGGCATTAATTCTCTTGCTTTTTTAGCAATCTTATTCAAATAAGTAACAAATATTTCGTCAAAATAAGGCAGCAAATACGATTCATTTGGGAAATACCAGCCATAAAAACTTTTGTGATGGCCGTACTTTTCCACAATTTCCGCCATCGATTCTTCTCTTTGCCGACCAATTTTAGCATCGGTAAATAACTTTCGCTGATCCCTCCAGTCGCCCCAGAAATCATTCCCAATAAAGAACTTCACACCAAATTCATCTGCCGCAGCAAGAACTGCTTCCAATGGATCTTCACACTGATACTTAATCTGAGGAACATGAGCCGAAGGATAAAAAGCCTTGCCATTGTCAGCCGCTTCTAACAGAACTAGATATTCAATACCAAACTCTCTGATTTCTTTTATTTTCTGATACCAGTCCTCCGCAGTAAACGACTGAAGTGTTTTATTCCAGTATTTAGCTTCTTCCGGCGTATTATGTTGGAACTCTATCCAAGACCCTGTTATCGGTTTGATCTTAGAATTATCTTTGAACGGACCTGATATTGCCTGAAACTTATTTAACAAGAGAAGTCCTCCAGTTCCCAATCCACAAGACCATATAAAATTTCGCCTTTTCATAAACAATCAATTGAACCTTACGAAGAAAAACAGCTATTTACAAGTTAGGGAATATCCATAATCGAAGACAAATCGATTATCGAATATTCCCGTTTCTTAATAATAAGACCTGCCCCTATTTCCAGTAGGTATTTTGTTTCAGATTTGTATTAACCTGCATATCCTGATAATAAATAGGTTTATAATAATATTTAGGCTCTACAAAATTATATTTTCCCTTTTGTGCATTCAAGATAACATAACCAGAGTCTCCATTCGATAATGAGAATATCGCATTATCAAGTCGGTACAGAATTATTGTTTTGTCAGTGACCTGATTTAAATCTGCCTGTGTTTTGCCAATAAAAATATCAGGTTTACCATCTCCTGTAACATCAAGATAACCTAGCTGACCCACATAAATTCCCTGAGGCGTCTGAGCTGCCAGCGATCCGACTTTCCAACGCATCAAATCCTGATATCTTAACCCTTCACAAGCAAGTTCTACACGCCGTTCCCGACGAATTTCAAGAATTGCACCTGCCTGTGCACCAGTCACATTCGGATAGTGAGCAGCAAGTCTTGAATCAATATTGCTTAACCAGTCGGATAATGCTGCATGAGGCATATGAACTCTATCACGCAATTTATTAATCGTCAAATCCAAATCTCCTTGTGTCAGTTCGCCCA
Source organism: Prolixibacteraceae bacterium (assembly GCA_963692465.1). Classification (GTDB taxonomy): domain Bacteria; phylum Bacteroidota; class Bacteroidia; order Bacteroidales; family Prolixibacteraceae; genus JAUZOB01. The sequence continues at coordinate 2,768,991 of OY829943.1, read as the reverse complement.
ATTCTGCTCTCGCTTCTGCATAAACCAAGTAAGTCTCGCCCAATCTGAAAATAGGAGTATCCGTACAACCACTTCCACCACCAAGCTGAACCTGATCAGAAGAGAGTGGATAAGATTTAATCTGAGGATATCCCCCTACTTCTAATTTAGGTAAAGTAGCTTTCGTCTGACCTGGAGTAATGAATCCTGGTTGTGCAAAAGTGTAATTTAGACGGGGATCTCTGTTTTTAAATGCATCAACATACGACATGGTCGAACTTCCGGCAATTTGTTGAAACGGAACGGCATTTCCATTTCCATCCAAAGCCAGATAATCTTGCATCAAATCGCTTGAGAGTCCGAATGTTTCGTTATACACCGTCTTCTTTGTATTAAAATGGCCTATCGTTTTATCATAATCCATAAACATGATCATCTCCGGATTCTTTGACAAGTCAAGACTGTTAAACAAAGCTTCATAAGCGTGTTGACGGTTACCGCCACTTACATCTGTAGTATAAAGAGAGAACTTCCCTCCGGTAATAATTGCAGAAGAAGCATCTCTCGCAATTTGTAAAAAACGTTTTGCATCACTAAGTCCTAATTCAGTATGATATTCACGAGTCGTTCCCTCCTGTAAAGCAATGCGAGCCTGTAAAGCAAGTGCCGTCCATTTGGTTACCCGTGTTTTACTCGTTCCGTCTTTAACATTGGTTACAGCATATTGTAAATCGGCCATAATGGAATCAACCACCAACGTTCTTGGATCCTGAGTCTTGTACAAACCCGGATCATTGGTTGCTAATGCATGGCTATACCAAGGAACATCAGAATAAGTCTTAACCAGTTCATAATATTCGTAAGCTCTAAAGAAACGGGCAATCCCGACAAAATTATTAATGTCAGCTGCATTCCCTTTCACTTTAGAAACATTATCCAACATGTAATTAATTTTCCGAATTGTTGTCCAGTAAGAACTCCATCCTCCAACATTCAGAGAAGTTATTTCTCCTCTCATTAACTGATAAACATACGAATCATTCAGGCACAACACATTGTCTGAAGCAACATCCGAAACCGGATCACCAATAATTCCATAAAGACCATTCGTGTACAATTCAAGGTCAGATGGCGATTGGAAAAAAGCGCCCCCATTTAATGACGTCTCCGGATAACGATCCATAAATGAATCATTACATCCCATTAGCCCCAGCAGTAATCCGAATAAAAGAATTGAGCCTATTTTATATCCTAATTTTTTCATTTTTTTAATTTTTACAGTTGTGATTTTCTTTTTTTCTCGTTTAACCATTCCAACTTAGAAAGAGATATTAAGTCCAAAAGAATAGCTTTTCTGCATAGAGTAGTTCAACCCAGCGCCAGCACCGCCAACTTCTTCCGGGTCTACCTTAAAGAAACTTACCAATCCCGATTTAGTGAACAAATTATCTCCGGAAAAAAATACCCGAACCCGATCAATACTGATTCTCTGAGTTAAAAGCTTAGGCAGAGTATAACCAACCGTTAAATTCTTCAAACGAATATAAGAGGCATCCTGTAAATACCGAGTCTGATTAATTCCCAATTCACAATCACTATTATCAGCAATTTGCGCCTTCATTCTTGGGAAATAAGCAGTAGGATTTTCTGGAGTCCAATGATTCAAGAAGCCTACCGTTTCTTGTGACCATGGTGTTACATACAAACTATAGAATTCAAAATCCGCATCCATATTTGATCCTGATGTTGGGTAATAATCTCGTTTCCCTACCCCTTGAAAGAATGCACTTAAATCAATACCATTCCATTCTGCATTCAAATTAACTCCATATGTATATCGGGGGGTTGTATTTCCAATAACCTTATAATCGCCATGATCAGCCAAAGTCCACTGACCCTTGTTTATCTTTCCATCTTTACTCAGATCTTCAAATTTCAAATCTCCAGGTTGAATGGGATTCACTCCCGGACGAGAAGCAACTTGCGTTTGATCTGCTGAATTTTTAATATCATCAGTTGAGGTAAAAAATCCGGCTGTTGTCAATCCCCATATTTCTCCCATCTCCTTACCTACATAATAATCACTCAGAGTTCCTGTCGGATTACTATACTTGGTTATATGAGTTTTATTATCGGATAATACAACACTTGCTCCATAATTAAAAGGTCTTCCAGCTAGTTGAAATGCATCTTTCCATCCAACACTTACTTCCCATCCTTTTGTACGAAGATTAGCTGCATTTTCCTGAGGAACCGATGCACCCAATACACTTGGCAATGTCTGACCTTTGGTTAACATGCCCTTAGTATCCCTACGATAAACGTCTACACTGGTTGTTAACCGATTTGAAAGGAAGTTTAAATCCAATCCCAGGTTAGTTGTGGTAACTTTCTCCCAAGTTAAATCACCTGCAACCAGGCCAGGATTTGAAACATATTTTGGTTGCGTACCATCCAGAATAACACTGGTTGTTCCACTTGACATTGTCGGAATATAGGCATAAGCGCCAACTGACTGATTACCAAGCGTTCCATAAGATCCACGAAACTTCATGAAACTAACAATGTTATTGATTGGTTGAAAGAAATTCTCTTTAGAAATAATCCAGGCTGCTGAACCTGACGGATTAAAAACAAACCGATCGTTCGAAGGAAATCTTGATGAACCGTCATATCGTCCGTCAAACTCAAGAATATACTTGTCATTATATATATAATTAAACCGACCGAACGCACTTCTTAAAGACCAAGTCGTAATACCTTCACTCATTGACATTGTACCCGTTGCCAGACTAATGGAAGGAATAGACCCCGTAATCAAATCATACCGATTCGCAGTAAATGAATCATATCGATAATTTTCCTGATTAAAGCCGACCATCGCTCCGATATAGTGTTTACCCCATGTCTTATTAAAGTTCAGATAAGCATCAATAGCTGATTGCTGTGCAATCGAAGTTCCTCTCCATGCATCAGATCGCTCCCCCCAGTTTTCAATATCGCTCGGACTAACTTCGTAAGGAACTGTCAACGAATAACCTCCATTATAATTTTCTGTTCGCACATAAGAATAATCAGCCTGTGCAGAAAGAACATCTTTTAATAAGTCTATTTTCGTTGTAAACTGAGTCTGCCACACTGAATTTGTTGAACGATAACGACCGCCATCCTGTAAATTTCCAATAGACGTAGCGCCAGCAGAAGTCCATTTCCCATCCGGAGTTCTCGGAACTTCCAATGCACCTAATTCTTTTACGAAATAGAAGAAAGAATTAGCATTTAAAGCACTTGGTCTTCCATAGCTATCTCTTTCATAGGATGTGTTATTCGACAAAGTCCACCAGTTTGTCAGCTTAAAATCTAATCTGCTTCTCAGATTATATCGTTCCATTATATCATTGTTGTACTTCAGCATTCCATCTTCATCGTAATAATTTCCCGAGAAATAATAAGCAAGCCGATCGGTTTTCCCTGAAATGTCGATATCATGTCGATTCGAATAGCCATAGTTTTTATAAACCTCATCAATCCAGTTTGTACTTCCCATTCCAACCCACTTGCCAGATGAAGGATCCTGAATAATACCGGGCAAAGAAGGATCTGCAGAACGTTGCTTTGCATATTGCAATGCATTTTCAGAATATGGAACAAACTGCAAAACAGCCATAGTATTCAAATCTTTTGCTACAGTATATGGATCCATTACATACTGGGGTTTAGTAGTTGGAGTCCGAAAGGTGAAATTATTGTTATAATTAACCTTCATGGTCCCCGCTTTCCCACTCTTGGTTGTAACCAATATCACTCCAAATGCAGCTCTTGAACCATAGATAGCAGCAGAAGCAGCATCTTTCAATACTGAAATGGTCTCAATATCAGAAGGATTTATCTTGTCTAAAGTTGCTCCGTCAGAGGGAATTCCATCTATAACAATGAGGGGTCCACCTCCGTTAATTGAGGTATATCCACGAATATTATAATTCGTTAAGGTATTTGCCTGCCCATCAGCTAAAGTTATATTTAAATTTCCAACAACACCCTCTAATGCTTTCCCGACAGTCGTAACAGGACGTCCATCAAGCATTTTTGTTGAAGCAGTACTAACCGCACCCGAAAGGTTGGCTTTCTTTTCAACTCCGTATCCGACAACAACAACTTCATCTAATCCAACATTGTCACTTTCCAATGTGACATTAATAACCGACTGATTTTTCATTGTTATGTCCTTGGAATGATAACCCATAAAAGAAAAAGACAAGACCTTTTTACCCTGCGGAACTGGAATACTATAATTCCCATCCACATCTGTAATTGTTCCAACCTGTGTTCCTTTAACGGTTACATTCACTCCAGAAAGAGATAATCCATGACTATCCACTATTTTCCCTTTCACTCTGTCCTGTGCGAAGGTTTGCTGTGCAAACAAAAGGCTACTGAATAACAAAAGAATAAACAGTCCCCCTTTTGATAAAAAGCAAAAGAAATGTTTCATAATTTTAAATTTAGATATGGTTATATAGTTAAAAATTCTTACTCTCCCCAACGCTGAATCCTGCTTTATACTATCTCTTTAACCTCAACAATAGCGTCATTGTATGGTCAATTAAGATTCGAATTACAGCAAGAGTAAATATACGCTACCTTTTTATTATTTGCAACATCATTTTTTATTTTTTTTATTTTATCAATGCATTTTATTCATTTTAAAGAATATATACTCTACCCATAGTTCTTATTTTTAATTTGGCAATCCACTAAAATCAATTGAATTGGATCTTCCTTACTTTTTATAGAAATCAAGATTGTATTTTATAAACACCAGCAAGATTAAAACATAAAACACTACTAACAAATACATTAACAGACAAAAAAGAACACATTCGACAGGATAAACCTGCAAATTATCTCATAAGAATAAAATCTATGCTTATATACATTTTGATTCATTTATAAATTAACAGACAAATGAATAAAATTACCAACACAAACACATTTGTATTTTATTAAATTTATGTGACCTTGTTTATGATTTTTTTTACTTTAATGTTTCCAATAGATTAAAAAGTGATAAAACCCACAAAAACAAAGGCATTCCGCTGCAATACAATTCTTATGTCATTTTAGAAAAAAAGACAAAAACTGCTTTACAACACAAGAACAAAAATTTATTTTATCATTCGAAAAGAAGATGAAATATGGCAATCATAGCAACGCATTTACCATACACTACAAAATGAGACAACATTTATACATTTTGATCCGCTTTTAGATTAGACTAAACCAACTCGGATATTTTTATACAATTCCAAGGGTTCTGTAATTTCCGTAAAGTCACTAGAAATAAAAAATGGAACCAGAAAGGCTCCATTGAAAAGGAAAAGTAACGCGCAGCAGGATTGAACTGCTATTTTCAGATTGAGAATCTGATCTCCTAACCATTTAGAGGAGCGCGTCATGAATGTATCCGCTCTGCATACATGCTTAATTCGGCTGCAAGTATACGCAAAATCTATTATCCATGCAATAGTCGCTTCTAAAATCATAGTCGGTTCATCAACTTTCACGTTTCACCCACCCGTTTCGATCTGTCAGCCACTCTACATTATTCACAGACAATAATCACTCAATAATTTCGACCACACCTTTAATTTGCAAACAAAACATCGAGAGACTCATGATATAAGAGTTAAGACATATTTCTTTATTCCAATTTTTATTTTTTTCTTTACCTAAAGAATGATTTTATCTTAGATATAGAAATAATATTTCTACTTAAACAGGTCGGACTAATAGTATAAATGATTCCCGACTAGTTAAAAACGCAACAACACACTCACATTTAGAATGGGAACTCAATTTTTTTAAATACTAATAATATGAAAAAAATAAAATGGATTTTTCTCCTGAGTATATGTTCTATACTCTGGGGACAGCTCGCTCAAGCTCAGGATTGGCCCAATTTGGCTCGATTTAAAGAAGAAAACGCGAAATTGACAACAATGCCTAAAGACGAAAACAGAGTCGTTTTTATGGGGAATTCTATCACTGAAGGGTGGATCAACACTTGCCCTGATTTTTTTTCAAAGAATGCGTACATCAATCGAGGGATTAGCGGGCAAACAACTCCTCAGATGTTAATTCGATTCAGACAAGATGTAATCAATCTTAATCCAAGCATTGTGGTTATACTGGCTGGGACTAACGATATTGCGGGAAACACGGGCCCTTCAACACTTGAAATGATCGAAGACAATTTAGCCTCAATGGCTGAACTGGCTAATGCTCATGGAATCAAAGTAATCCTTTCTTCTGTTCTTCCCGTTTTTGACTATCCATGGAAGCCTGGTCTTAATCCTGCAGAAAAGATTGTTTCATTAAACGCATGGATTAAAAACTATGCAAAAGAAAACAATTTCATATATCTTGATTATTATTCATCATTGGTTGATGAACGAAAAGGGATGCAATCCGAATATACCAAAGATGGCGTTCACCCCAATGAAGCTGGCTATAAAATAATGGCTCCACTTGTTCAGGAAGCAATAAAGAGTGCATTAAATCCCAATTAGATTCCTTCATTGAAAATCTAAAACTTCCGAAACGGAAGCGGTCACAAAACATCAAAGTAAAACGGGCGACAGATTCAATCTGTCGCCCGTTTTTACTTATCTAGAATAACAATCGTTACTTAGAAATGAAGCGAATCAATAAAATGGTAAAGTCCGCCCGAAAAAGTAAGTGCAATAATACCACAAGCACAAACCAATAAGACAGTTCGAACTTGCCAGTTCCCCTTTACAGAAGGAAGAGTTGCCTCTTCTTTGTCAATAAATAAGGCTTTAACAATCCGCAGATAATTATAAAGAGATACAACCATGTTAATTCCGGCAATAGCAAGCAGAATATACATTCCGGCTCCAAGACCAGAAGTCAGTAAAAATAACTTACCAAAGAATCCGGCAGTCGGAGGAACCCCACCAAGAGAAAACAGAGCAATCGTCATCGCAATGGCAAATGCAGGATTCGTTTTATACAATCCCTTCAGATCTGAAATATTTTCTTTCCCAGTCTTATTAGATATCGCTTCACTCACACTAAATAAAGCGATATTGCTAAGCAGGTAGATAACTACGAAATAAATAACAGAGTCAATTCCTGCTTTTGAAGCAGCAGTAACGCCCACCATAACAAACCCAATCTGCGAAATAGAGGAAAAAGCCAGAAATCGTTTGAAATTATTCTGTCGTAGAGCAAAAAGGTTTCCTACCGTCATACTCAGTGTTGCAAGAATCACAACCACATAAAGCCATGCCGCTGTTATATTCTTAAATAAACTATATAAAATAGTCATAAGAACAAAAATTCCTGCTCCTTTTGAGATAACTGCAAAATAATTCGAGATGGAAGTCGGCGCTCCTTCAAATACATCTGCCGTCCAAAAATGGAATGGGACCGCCGATATTTTAAAGCAAAAACCACTAAGCATGAAGATACAAGCCATCAGTGACAAAGCACTCGGATGCAAATTCTGTGAAATAGCCTGGAAACTCAAATCACCAACAGCACCGTATAACAAGGAAATACCAAAAAGAGTTATTCCTGTTGAAAACGAGGAGGAAAGGATATATTTCACTCCGGCTTCAGACGACTTCAAACTATTCGTGTTTAATGCAGCCAACGCCGCCATCGGTAAGGATGAAAGCTCCAGTCCCAGATAAAGAACCAGAATATGACCACTGGATAACATGACAAACATTCCCAGTAAACTGGAAAGCATCAGAATATAATATTCCACTGCTTTCTTAGATTCTGCGACCCAATTATGTGCCGACAGCGAGATGAGCAATACGCCCAAATTGAGAATGTTTTTTTCTAATACAATAATTCCGGTCGTTCTGAAGAACCCCTGAAAAGCCGAACCTTCTGGAATAGGCAGAAAACCTACAATAAAGTTAACAAGTAATAACCCATTGACAATATGCAGAAATCTTCCCGACTTCTTATCCACATTGGTAAGATTCAGGATAAAAAGAATAAAAATCAGAATACAGAGAATTGCTTCAGACCGGAGTAGTAATAACGTTTCGTTAATCATCACTCAATGTTTTTCTTATTAGAATGTAATTCTATTTATTATATACTGAACGTCGGGTTCAATCAGTCGAATGAGCCAAAATGGCGCAACACCGACAAACACGATACCAAGGATTAACACTATGGCTGCTGTCTTTTCACTCCAGGTAGCATCCTTAAGCAATAAGTAATCCTTATTCGTTATTACTCCCCAGATTGATTTTCCAATTGCTCTTAAAATATAAACAGCGGTTACTACAATCGAAGAACAAGCCAATATCGTTGCGACCCGGTAAAACATCCCTGCATTTTCCCACGATCCCATAAAAATAGTCATCTCAGAAACAAAACCACTAAAACCAGGAAGGCCCAGCGAACAAAGTCCTGCAATAATAAACGCGGTACTAATAAACGGCAATTGTTTTAACATCCCCCCGAGCTGATCCATCATCCTCGTATGGGTACGATCATAAATCATCCCAATTGCGGCAAAGAAGAGAGCAGTCATCAACCCATGAGAAACCATCTGCATCACCGCACCGGTAAAAGCAGTCTTGGTTAGCATGGCGATGGCCAAAATAACAAATCCACAATGACTAACCGAGGAGTATGCGTTCATATACTTGAGGTCTTTCTGCATCAAAGTCGCAAAAGCACCGTAAATAATCGCTATCGTCGCAAGGATAATAAAAATCCAGGATAACTCTTTCGCTGCTGTCGGCATCAGATAAGTAGCGACCCTAAGGCAACCATAACCTCCCAACTTCATCGATATACCGGCAAGAAACATTGAAGCTGCTGTCGGCGCGGAAGAGTGTCCATCCGGGGCCCATGTATGAAATGGAAACATTGCAGTAAAAACTCCGAACCCAACAAAAATGAGGATATAAAGTAACCGCTGAACTTCAGCCGGAAAATGCATCTGTGCCAGTTCCAGAATACTCCAGGTACTGTGATGGCAATAATATCCGGAAGCAAAATAGGTGCCGGCAATGCCCAAAAAGACCAAAGTCGATCCTGCCATCAGCATCAAAGCCAACTTCATGGCATTTGCCTCCTTTTTTCCACTACCCCACATTCCGATCAACATGTATTTCGGAACAACGGCCATTTCCAGAAAGAAGAACATCATAAACAAATCGAGCGACATAAAGAAGCCGAAAGCTCCGGCACTCAACAACAACAGAAAAAAGAAAAACTCTTTAACCTGTTTTTGGATATTCCACGAAACTAAGACTCCCGCCAGTACGACAATTGAAGTCAGTAACATCATCGCAAGAGAAATACCATCCGCTCCAACATGGAAATTAATATTCAAAGTAGAAAACCATGCATTACAGCCTTCGAATAACATCTGGCCTTTAACGCCAGCCGATCTCATCGCAATATAGAGATAAGTTATATATCCGGTCAAACCCACCTGAATGACACTTCCAATCAGCGCGATTAATTTTACGCATTTATCACTTTTCGGGATTAATAATAAAAGAGAAGTGATAATGGGGACAATTATTAATAACGTTAAGATACTCATCAATTATAAAAATTTAATCAGTATTAATAAAACCAAAACAATCACGCCACCAAGGAAATACATCACATAGCTCTGAAGTTTTCCAGACTGAATTCCTTTAATAGCATTTGCAACAGTTGTTGTTGAAGTTGCGGTCCGTTGCACCATTCCATCCACAATATTGCGGTCAATCCATGCAGCAGGTCGTCCTATGAGGTTGAAGATAATTCTTTTGGTAACAAACAAATAGAGTTCATCGATCAGGAACTTGTGATAGGCAAACTGATAAAAATTACCCAGTCCCTTAGCAATTCTGTCCGGAACATCACTTTTCTTAGCGTACAACCAACATGCAATAACAATACCAATAACAGCCAGAAGAACAGGAAGAATTGAAGAACTCAAATGAACAGATAACGAAAGAGCTTCTCCAGTAGCACTCACATATTTTCCAAAAGGAATAAGTCCGGCAAAAACAGCTCCCAATGCAAGAACAATCAATGGAATCATCATTGCCCATTGTCCTTTTTCATGATTATGTGCTGAGGCATCAACCGGTTTGCTCCAAAAAATATTAAAATACAAACGGAACATATAGAAACTGGTTAATCCGGCAGTAAGTAACCCGATATAGTAAACTAACGCATTCCCATGAGCTGCAGCAGAAAGGATTGCTTCCTTACTGAAGAATCCTGCAAACGGCGGGATTCCTGCAATTGCAAGACAGGCCAGCAAAAAAGTAATATGAGTAATCGGCATCGATTTGCGAAGACCTCCCATTTTATTCATCTCGTTACTCTTAACGGCATGAATAATTGCCCCGGCACAAAGGAAAAGTAATGCTTTAAAAAATGCATGAGTAAATAAGTGAAACATAGACCCGGTAAAACCTTCATCCATCCCTTTGCCCCATCTCGAAACTCCTAGTGCAAACATCATATATCCAATCTGCGAAATAGTCGAATAAGCCAAAACCTTCTTGATATCGGTTTGTGTACAGGCAATCACTGCTGCAAATAAAGCGGTAAAAGCTCCGATATAACCAATTCCCTGCAATACTTCCGGTGCCGAAATAGCATAAATCGGAAATAAACGGGCAACAAGAAAGACACCGGCAACAACCATCGTCGCTGCATGGATCAATGCAGAAACAGGAGTCGGACCTTCCATTGCATCCGGTAACCAAATATGGAACGGAAACATAGCTGACTTTCCTGCACCTCCCACAAAGACCAATGAAAGCCCCCATGTTAAAGCAGAAATACCAAGGAAACCAGTTGTCGTTAAGGAGGTCAACGGAACGCCCGGATGAGTAAGACGGTCAATAATCGTTAGAAAATCAAAAGTATTCGCTCCACTTCCTAATATCAAAATTCCTATTAAAAAACCAAAATCAGCAAACCGGGTCACAATAAAAGCCTTTTTGGCTGCCGCAATCGCCGATGGTTTTTGATAAAAGAAACCGATTAAAAGGAAAGACGAAATACCTACTAATTCCCAGAAAATATACATCTGAAAAATATTAGTCGATAAAACCAGTCCCAACATCGAAAATGTAAACAGAGATAAGAAAGAATAATAAGTTCTTATTCTTTCCTCCCCTTTCATATATCCAATGCTAAAAATATGGACCATTGCTGAAACTCCGTTAATCACCAGTAACATCATCACCGAAATGGGATCAATAAGAAGCCCCATATCTATTGACTTACCAGAAGAGAATTTAAGCCATTCAAATTTTGCTGCGATATGGGGTAAATAAATACCTCCCACCGGCCCTTTAACCATAAAATAGTCAAAAGCGACTCCTATCGAGCAAATTAATGAAACAATTAATGAAAAGCATCCAACGGCAATAGCAACCTCCGCCGATAGCTTTCGCCCAGCTATTCCAATAAAAAGGAAACTTAGCAAAGGCAACAGTAATATTAGTAATGCGTAGAAATCAGAATTCATAGTCTAATATTTCATCGTGTCTGTATCTTCAATATCTATTTTATTGAACTTGCGGTATATATTGATAATTATTGCCACTGCAATCGACACTTCAGACGCCGCAACAGCAATGATAAACAATGTAAAAAAGATGCCGTCAAGTTTATGAGGAAAGAGGTAACTGTTAAACGCGATAAAATTGATATTTACGCTATTCAGAATTAGCTCAATCGACATTAGGATCGTAATCATGTTACGACGGGTAAAAAATCCCAATATGCCTAAAAAGAACAATATCGAACTCAAGATAAGCACATGTTCCAATGGTACTTGTTCCATAGTATTTAGTCTTTTTTATCTTTAACTGCAATAACAATACATCCAACCAAAGCAGCCAGAATTAAAAAACTGACAATTTCAAATGGATATACATAACCATGATGCTGAACATCAATCATCTGATAACCGATATTGTGTACCGATGAATCAACAGCCGCTTGCTTGGTCGCAACAAATGTGTTATGAAGTATAATCCATGTAGTCATTCCCAGACCCAGTACGGCAAGAATTCCACCCCATACATATCTTTTAAGGTGTGCTAGTGCCAAATCCTCTCCTGAATTGTGCGTCAGAAATATTGAGAAGATGATCAATACGACAATTCCCCCTACATAAATCATAACCTGAAGCACTGCAATAAAATCCATTTTCATCAACAGGTAAATCCCTGCAATGCTCAACAAAGAGAATAACAAATAGACTGCTGCATGAAAGATCTTACGGGAAAATATTGTTAAGGCACCAAAAACAACGGTCAAAACACCCAAAATATAAAATATAATTGTCTCTGCGCTCATTTCTCTTTTGTTTTAAGTTTGGAACCAGGTTTGTTCAGTACCCTATCAAAAACATCTTTCGTATAAGCTGCATGCTCGAAATGATTACTCATTTTAATTGCATCGCTCGGACAAGCATCCACGCAAAAGCCACACAACGAACACATTCCAAGATGATAGGTCCATGTTTTCAAAATTCTTTTTTTCTTACCGTCAGGAGTCTCTATGGTTTCGGTCTTAACCTCTATTGACCCATTCGGACAATTCATCTGACAAATAGAGCAACCGGTGCAGTTATGCTCATTATTCTCGTCATGAGGCATAACCACTTCTCCATGGAAACGCTCTGCGATATAAAGAGTAGTATCTCTGTTATCCGGATACTCCTGGGTAAGAATCTCCTTCGGATGAACCAGGTAATACCCAGTGGTCATCAAGCCGGTCCATAATGAATAGAACCCGTGGAAAATGTTGTAGAAATATCTATATATACTTTTCATTGCCTCGTTTTTTTTTAGAAATGCCACCCCACTAGCATAATAAATGATGCAACTAACAGGTTAACAATACTTATTGGTAAAAGGTATTTCCATTCCAGCTTCAGCAGTTTATCAATTCTAAGTCTTGGGAATGTCCATCTGAACCAAATCATCATATAGAGAATAAAAAATGTTTTCCCAAAGAACCAGACAACTCCCGGAATGAAATCCATCACATGGTTAAATGCGACAAAACCAGGAATATGAAAAGGCATCCATCCTCCAAGGAATAACGTAATATTCAGCATGGCCAAAATAAACATATTGGTATATTCCGATAAAAAGAACATAGCAAACTGCATCCCCGAATATTCAGTGTGATACCCTCCGGTCAACTCCTGCTCTCCTTCGGCCAAATCAAATGGCGAACGATTCGCTTCAGCCGTACTGGCTATGACATGAATTACAAAAGCAATAATAACAGGAATGTGTCCTTTCAAAATCCACCATCCGTCTGACTGAGCATTAATAATGCCACTCATACTCATACTACCACTCATCATGATAATAACAGCAAGAGATAGTCCGGCTGATAATTCATAACTCACAATCTGTGCACCACTACGAAGAGCTCCTAGTAATGAATACTTATTATTACTAGCCCAGCCTCCCATCAATATTCCGATAACGGAAAGTGAAGAAATAGCGGTAACGTAAAAAACACCCACATTAATGTCCCAAAGCTGAATTCCTTTGGAAAAACAAAAAGGAGCAAAAGCAAGAAAACTTACCGTTGTGATAATAATTGGAGCCAATGCAAACATTTTTTTATCTGCATTCTTCGGTGTAACACACTCTTTTAGCACCAATTTTAGAACGTCAGCAAAAGCCTGCAGTAATCCCCATTTACCAACCCGGTTAGGTCCATAGCGCATTTGGAAGTGACCCGCAAATTTTCTCTCGGCATATATCATTATAATTGCCATAACTATCACTAAAACAATTACAGCAACTCCAGCAAGAACCAGCTCTATTCCATAAGCAAGCGTCCCGTTCAAATACTGGAACAACATCTGATGAATCCACTGGGTAATGTCTGACAAAGAAATCATTAGTAACATATTTATAAGATCTATCGGTCAATATCAGGAATAATTAAATCGAGTGATGACATAATCGCAACCATGTCTCCAATCTTCGTACCGGTTAACATTGGAGGTAAAATTCCAAGGTTTGAGAAACAAGGAGTTCTGAATTTCACCCGATAAGGTTTGCTGCTTCCATCACTCGTAATGTAAACACCAAGCTCTCCGCGAGCAGTTTCTACACGCTGATGATATTGTCCTGCTGGAAGTTTTAAAACTCCTTTTATCTTCTCTCGGTAACTTCCTTCAGGAATATTATCAATCAGTTGCTCTATAATATGGATAGATTGATGCATCTCTTCAAGTCGCAATAAATACCGATCAAAACAGTCTCCTCCGGTCCGGGTTATCTCTTTAAAATCAACCCGATCATAAAATTCATACGGATGCTTCTTTCTAACATCACAAACAATACCGGAAGCACGGGCAATCGGACCGGTACAGCCATAAGAAATAGCATCTTCCGGTGAAATATACCCAACGTCTTTTAATCGTGACTGTAATATTACGTTGTTTGTCAAGAGTTTATCATACTCCTTCATGGTCTCCTTCAGCTGATTAAGAACTGCCTTAACCCGCTTTACAAAAGTCGGATGAAGATCAGCCATTACACCACCAGGAGTGATGTAATTCATGGTAAGACGGTTTCCGCAGGTCTCTTCCAATATTTCGAAAATGATCTCTCTTTCACGAAATGCCCAGAAAAAAGGAGAAACAGCTCCAAGATCAAGCCCCAGCGATCCATACCACAATTCATGAGATGTAATTCGGGTCAGTTCGGCAACAATTGTCCTGATTACCTTTGCTCTTTCCGGAATATCCATCTGTAATCCCTTTTCAACAGCCAGAGCACAACATTCATTGTTAATGCTTGAAGATAAATAATCCATTCGGCTGGTGAGATACACAAACTGTTTGTAGCCCAGAGATTCGGAAATTTTTTCAATTCCCCGGTGAATATAACCCAAATAGGGAACTGCCTTTAAAATTTCTTCTCCGCTCATATGCATTTTCAAACGAAGAACACCATGTGTTGAAGGGTGCTGTGGGCCGACATTAATTGTAAAATATCCTTCTGTACTTCTATCTACTGTATTCATAAAGTCGATTTACAAAGAAAATGTATATTCATCTTTATAATCTTTCCGAAGCGGATAACCCTTCCATTCGTCGGTCATAAAGATACGCCTCAGATGAGGATGATCACTGAAACGAATTCCGAATAAATCATAGATTTCGTCTTCAAATAAATCTGCTGCTTTCCAGAGAGAATAAACAGAGGGTACGGTTGCATGTTCCCGATCTTCCAGTTTCACTTTCAAAACCAGATCGTGGCTAAATACGGTCGATGACAAATGATAAATCATTTCAAAGTGTGTCAACCAGTCTACTGCCGTTTCACAAGTCAGAAAGTTGAATTGAGTATCCGAATTCTCCTTTAATTGTGAAGCAACCGACAATAGATTATCCGCATCAACCCACATAACCGGAAATTCGCCCCCTTCTTCCTTCTCAAACTGAGAGAAGTTAGTATTGATGAATGTTATTACTTCTTCCTTATTCATTATCTGTATCCTTGGGTTTATCAATAACGTAAGCTCTTGATTTCTTAATCTTCTTTTGAAGCTGAATCATACCATAGAGCAAGGCTTCCGGTCTTGGAGGACATCCCGGGATGTAAACATCAACAGGCAAAATTTTATCAACCCCATTCAACACAGAGTAAGAATGCTGTGCAAACGGACCACCGGTAATCGTACAAGCGCCCATTGCAATAACCCATTTGGGTTCCGGCATCTGATCATACAACCGTTTCAATACAGGAGCCATCTTATAAGTAATAGTCCCTGCCACGATTAAAAGATCGGCCTGCCTAGGAGTATCCCGTGCAACTTCAAATCCAAAACGTGACCAGTCATATTTTGCTGAAGCAGCCGACATCATCTCTATTGCGCAACAACTGGTACCGAATGACAACGGCCAAAGAGAATTACTTCTCCCCCAGTTACACAATTTATCAATTGTGGTAATTAAAAAACTCGTTTTTCCGGAATCATCTTTGTATACTTCCCCGGGAAACTCATCTTGATTCTTTACTACATCCATGAGAGTGCTTTCTTTTTATAGGCATACAACAGCCCAAGAAACAATACCAAAACAAACATTACAATTTCAACAAATGCGACCATCCCAATTTCCCGGAATACAACGGCCCATGGATAAATAAAAGCAATATCCACATCAAACAAAAGAAACACCAGGGCATACAGGTAATAACCGATATGAACCTGAACCCACGCCGACCCTTCTGTCTGAATTCCGCATTCATAGGTCTCAAATTTATTCTTATTATACCTCTTTATTGATAATGTTCTGCCAACAGCTATTGCAGCAACTGCAAACATAACCCCACAGATAAATAATACTAAAACTGCTACATTCCCCATAAAGTATGTATTATACGGTTTATTTTCTTGTTTATATTTCTATCCTGACTCGGAATGGTCTGCGATCCGAAATTTCCCGCACCAAAAGAAGTGTGGCTGCAGGCTACTTGTAAAGCAAATGTAAGAGAAGAACCTTCTAAAATGAAACAAATCATCTTATCATAAGTGATGTGAAAAATATTTGCTAAAAATAACATTTTTTTTCCAAGAGGAATTTCTTTTCCTGAAAAACACCGTTGAACTAGCCTTTTTAACGTAACAATCCTGTCAAAGACGACGATTTTAGCCGCAATTCGTGTTTTAATCAACAAACATTCTAATTCTCTAATCAACAAAAACATGCTTCTATTCCTTAATACAGAACATCTGTATACTTACACGGTTCGGCTGTCTCGACCTCTTATGCACCTCTCTCAACTTCTGTATCCGGACTGTCAAAGCAACTAATAACCTGTAAACCTTTTCCTTGACAAGACTCTCTGTTTTCGGGAAATTGGTATTACAGATCCGATTAATGTTCCTTTTTTAATTGCTGCGACAAAATTATTTTCTTTATGATTGATTTATACTTTTTACCCATTAATTTTTCAAATTAAAATCAACTGTTTTTTCTCAGAACAGAGTAAACAAGTCTACTATTTCCCGCTTAATCACCAAAGAAACAGACCAGCTATCTATCAATATAACAAACAAGTATGCTTTCTTATTTTTCTTTACAACGTTTTTAAATCATGCTTATTTCACCTAAAAACAGCAAACTTTTTATTTTCCTATTTTTAGAATACTAGAATCTATTCTTCGAAGACTCTAAAACAATCGACTCCTTGTTTTATTCCAATCTAAGATCATTAATTACCGGCCTTCCTCTAAATTTATTGATTCTATCTCCTGTTTCTTTTATAAATTTGCACGCTCAAAGATCAACCGATAGGAGTTCAACTCAGATGAGGCAAACAGAGATTAATTCCAAATCAATTATTCAACAAATAGTATTTCAATGAAACTCGACAGGGCAATATTTCAACGCACCGAATTATTAATGGGTGAAAAAAAGATGGAGGAGATCGCACAAAAAAAAGTGATTATCTTTGGTATAGGAGGGGTGGGCAGTTGGTGTGCTGAAAGTCTGATCCGGACCGGAATCAAAAAACTTACCATTGTCGATTCCGACCGTATTTGTGTAACAAACATTAACCGGCAAGTACAAGCAACGACGAATACAATCGGGAAGGTTAAAATCGATGTATTGAAAGAACGGCTTCTCTCTCTCGACCCCTATGCTGAAATTAATGCTATTCAAGATATATACAGTCCCGACAACTATGAATGTTTCGAGCTGGACTCTTATGATTTCATTATTGATGCAATAGACAGTCTCACCAACAAAATTCACCTGATAAGAACTGCAACAAGAACCAATGCAGTTTTTTTCTCTGCTATGGGGGCTTCCCTGAAAATCGATCCCGCAAAAATAAAAATCAGTGAATTCTGGCAAGTCAAGGGCTGTCCTCTTGCCGCTAAAATCAGAAAGACTCTTCGAAAAGGAGAACTTCCGGCTAAAAAATTTTTATGCGTTCATAGCGACGAACTACTGCCCAATAGAGGAGCAGAATCTCCCTGTGGTACAGAAAAATGCCTCTGCCCAAAATCCTCCTCCGGTCCGGGCAACGAAGAACTATTAAATCATGAATGGTGTAGTCAAAAAGCTGTAATTAACGGAACGACGGCTCACATCACTGCGATATATGGGTTTATGCTAGCCGGACTGGTTATCAAGAGCATCTACGACGACGAGAATCCAAGTTAAACATTCTTATCTCGTACGCATTTCATTATCATTGTAATCCCACTTCATCACAGAAGCAATAACCGGCAAAACATGAGCTGCCATCTTCTTCTGTCCTGAATAATTTGGATGCTTGTCCGACCCCAGATCAATATCCGGATCCATTAGTGCAACGGGAATTCCAACGTAATAGACACGATTATCTTTCATCTGACTTTTATAATTTTCAATCATTTCCTTCACATACGAAGAACAAGGCTCATCGATCATAGGACCGGTGACACAAAAAACCGGAATATCTCCGTAATATTTCCGAATCTTTGTGATCATATCAGCATACACCTTCTCAAAAACATCACGATCAGGAAACGGATGCGTTGAAAAATCATTCGTTCCAAGATCAACAACCACAACCTGAGGTTTGTTTCTCGTCATATCCCAAAGAACAGAAGGATCAATATCCATTGTCTGCTCCAATCTAGCAGTCATTGGAGTAAGTCGGGTTGATACCTTAGCCGTATCGTTATAATTTCTTACAACCCCTAATCCAGAGTGGGCAAGTACCGTAAAATCGGCATTAAAAGCCCTCGCAATAACCGCAGCATAACTCTTGTAATTATTTTCCGTATCGGGCCGGAAGCGCTCCGTCCGGTTCTTCCCTTCTGTTCCATATCCACAGGTAATTGAATTTCCAATAAACTCGATCCTCCGGTCAGGTATCTTAAGCCAGGGCATTACAATCGCTTTCTTATCTATGTAGACTCCATAAAAGACAGTCTGTCCCATTCCACCTTCAGTCCGCTTATACAACACACAGGAATGCTCTCCCTTTTTTAAAGGACGAGAAATCACAATCACCGAATCTTTAGCGGAAGAAATAACTTGCTCTGGCAGATCATCAACAAAAACGCTAAAATAATTACGTTCTCCCCCTTTGAGATAAAAAGCCAGATGTTTGCCGGTAAACCGAAACCGAATCTGAGTCCCCGACCAATCATATCGAACTTGTTGTGGATTCGAAAAATCAAAACGCCCGACATACCCCAGTGAAGAATCATTCGGCGCCACAAATTTATATCCTTCAGGTATATTTTGTGCAAATAGCAACTGCTGCACAAGACAAAACAAAATAAGAACAAAACACTTTTTCATCAACCAATACTTAAACGCAGAGGCATTTCATTTTTAATGAAAAATTCAAATGAGTTATAATCTGGCGGAAATTTCCATTAAAAACAACTTGCAACTCTTTAAATTTTACATTAACCCAAGCAACTTACTTCTTACCAGCAAACAAGCCCCAACAACACCGGCACGCTCTCCTAATTTCGATATTTTCAAATTCGTATCACTATTAACCAGACTCAGTGAATACTTATTGATTGCACTTTTTATTGGTAACCGGACATAATCGCCGGTCATGGATACCGCTCCTCCAAGAATAACCAATTCTGGATTAAAGATATTAATGAGTGAAGCAATTCCCCGTCCCATCTTTTCCCCAATCTGAGCTATTAACTCAATTGCCAGGACATCTTCATTATTGGCTGCATCCAATATATCTTCAAGTAAGATCTCTTCGTCATTCTTATATTTTTCCGAAAGCGAAGAAATTGAGCCTTCCTCTAACTTTTCAATAAACATATTCTCTAATGCAAGTCCCGATGCTTCCGTTTCAAGGCAGCCTTTTTTGCCGCAATGGCATAATATCTCATTGTCAAAAAACGGAATATGCCCAAATTCTCCAGAGAAACCAGATTTTCCGTAGTAGAGTCTCCCATCAATAATCATTCCTAGTCCAACACCCCGGCTCATATTAATGAAAAGAACATTTTTCTCCCCGGTAACAATTCCACAGTCATATTCGCCATAAGCCATGGCACGGGTATCGTTCTCAAGATACGTCTTTATCCCTATCCTTGATTCGAGAACCTTACTCAGCGGTTCTTCTTCAAAATGGAAATAGCTATAACTATAACCGGTCACTGAATTTACCCTCCCGGATAAATTAACCCCGATGCCTAATATTTTATCCTTTTCAATCTGTAAATCATCAATAAACTCATTAATTAAATTACACAGCGAATCTAAAGATTCAGGGGTATTAGCGAGTAGATAAGGCTGCTTTTCAACAATCTTAACCAGATTCTTTTTAAAATCAAACAAAGCGATATTCAAACAATTCCGCTTTACTTCCACGCCGGCAAAGTAACCGGAATTCGGATCCAGTCCATAAATATTAGGCCTCCGCCCTCCGCCCGTCTCAACTTTTCCAAAATCAAGAACAAACCCATCATCAATTAATTCCGATAATAATTTGGTAACCGTTGGAATACTAGCATTCAATTCCCGACAAAGATCTGCGATTGTTCCATCTCCACTCGAAGCGAAAAAGGCAACAATTTTTTTCTTCAAGGTCAGATTTTTATACAACACTCCGCTATAATTACCGCTGTCCAGGTCCCCGAATATTTCTCTTGATTTAACCATCTGTTTTTTGATGTTTATTTTATTATACAAAATTATTAAAAAACATCATACAAAATTCATTTTTAATATTTTGTATCATTTTTAGCCTGCTTTTTTATTTTTCACAGTAACAACAAAGGATTCCTGCTAATATTACGAAAGAACATACACAAACAACCCCGGCAACAGAAACGATCATACGATTCGTTCTATTGCCGGGGTACTCAATGATTATTTATAAATCTGTTCTCTGCTTTTCTAATAAAAATTATTTTTGTTGAGCGGCACATTTTTCAAGGGTCGTCCAGCACTGGTAAAGTCCTCTTGGTACATGGAAGCATCCCTTCCATTTTCCACCTTTAAGCGGGAGCAACACCTCTCCTCTACGATTCAGATAGCCAAACCATTCAGGATACTCCGGATCTTTAAAATGAGTCCATACGTAATCATGCAGCTTATTGAACCAATCCAGACACTCTTTTGATCCGGTTAGCTGATATCCTTTGATCATGCAAATCAGCGATTCAATATGAACCCACCACAGTTTCTGATCCCATTCCAGTTGTTGTTGTGGATGCCCTAGACGGTCCTTGAAATAGAAAATTCCTCCATATTCCTTGTCCCACCCGTAATTTATCATACTCAGAGCAATAGAAACCGCCTTATTAATCAAATCAGGTCGGTTTAGTCTTGCGCCCAAGTCCATAATAAACCACATCGCTTCAATTGAATGTCCGGGATTCACTAAACGTCCCTCAAAGCTATCTGAAAGTTTTCCTTCCGGAGTCACATTCTCCACGATTAGATTTAATTCGGGCTGATAAAACACATCCAAAACCTCATGAACACAAGTTTCTATCGTCCGGTCAATCGTCTCTTTATCTAAAAGATGCTCTATCTCAAGTGCCAGATTACAGAGAATCATCGGAAGTGCAAAATTCTTTAAATCTCTGGTTCCCGGATAAATTTTATTGTAAATCCCTTTAGGATTATCTTTTATCTCCCAAATTTTATCAAAGGTACTTTTAGCAATCGTTGCATATTCTTCACTTCCGGTTGCTTTGCTCAACTGACCAAACGCCATAGTTGCAAAGCAATGCGAAAAAACATTATACGGCTGAACAAGCGGACTTCCTTCACGATTAAGCGAGAAATACCAATTATACGCGCCGTCATGCCCAAATTTCTTTAGAAATTCGCCCCCCTGAACCGCAGCTTTCAACCATTCAGGATTCTTCTCTACGGAATTATACAGCATCGAAAGAAGCCAGACCTCGCGTCCCTGCATCCACACAAACTTATCCGTATCAAAAACATCACCATTTCTTTCGAGGCAGGTAAAATATCCACCAAACTCCTTATCCTGTGATTTATTAATCCAGAAAGGAATAACTGAATTAAACAATTCCTCTTTGTACTCTTTTGCTAAACCTTTAAAATCCATCATTTTATCCTTTAATAACTTTTTATATGCCTATTATAAATTCTCTATCTGTAAATAAAACGATTGAAAATCCACTGAATTACAACACGATTACGTTTTAAAAAACAACATTCTTCAAGAAATGTCTTTTCCTTGATTTTGTCCAATAGACAATGTCATTATTTTCTATAATTTAAGTCTAACATTCGCGACAGCAATCAACAAGGACTAACGTTCTGTTCTCAATACCTTGGGGTGAGGAATCTTTGTTTTTTATTTTTTTACTCCAACACAAATTTATTATTAAAAATATTTAATTACAAACAAACATGCGCTTTTTTTATTTTATTTCACTTTTTTAACTATTCCACTTTTTTACCCTACAATTCACTATTAATAAGCGCTCATGGCACAAAATTCTGAACATTTCTCCTTATTTATCACTGATCGCTATTTTTAAAAGAAATAAGACTCTTCACTACGTATAAGAAAAAATAAAGAGCATTATCCTTCTACGTTACACTGATTCCAATAAAACTTCTTAAATAGATACACTAATTTTAGTAATATATTCTCCCAACCACTATTAAACAATCGGTTACGCGTTTTTAATGATTCCACCTAATTCAGTCAGATAGCGGTATTTATTAAATTCAGAAATGCTTTTTAACTTTCAGATATGAATTGAATCCTTTATTTTTGTTTCTTTTAAAATGTTTTACAACAAGATGCAAAACCGAACGATGAAAATCAGACATTCTCTAATTTTATTAATTCTATTATTAGGCGGACTAAATGTTGTACAGGCTCAGTCCGACAAACAAATTTCCATTGAGACCAATCAGACTTCACTCATTCTCAAAATTGGGGATGATCATCGTCTTTACCAGCAATATTTAGGTCCACGACTACAATCTGATGCCGAGAAAGCAAATCTTCAGACCAACACCCATGAAGCTTATATTGCTTCCGGAACAGACAATCTTTTTGAGCCGGCCATTCGACTCGTTCACAACGATGGGAACCCATCACTGGTCTTAAATTATAAAAGTCATAAAGTTCAAAAGATCAACGACGATGTCACGTTCACCAGCATCTTATTAAAAGATCCGCAATATCCGGTAGAAGTAACCCTCAACTTCAAAACTTACAAAAATGAAGATGTTCTGGAACAGTGGGTTGAAATCACACACCATGAAAAAAAGGCAATCACGTTATTCAACTATGCATCTTCGATGCTCCATTTCAACGCCGACAACTACTGGTTGACCCAGTTTCATGGAGACTGGGCAAAAGAAATGCGCATGCAGGAAAATCAGTTGACCAGCGGCATTAAAATTATTGATTCGAAATTGGGAACACGAGCTCACATGTATCAAACCCCGGTCTTTTTCCTTTCGCTCAATGGAAAAGCGGACGAAAATAACGGTAAAGTCCTGGCTGGAACCATCGGATGGTCGGGAAATTTCCGCTTTCTATTCGAAATTGATGAACAAAATTCTTTACGAATTATCTCCGGAATTAACCCTTTCGCCTCGGAATACAGTCTGGCGCCTGGAGTCCCATTTGTTACTCCTTCTTTTATTTTTACTTACTCCGACCAAGGGAAAGGAATAGCCAGCCGGAATCTGCACAAATGGGCTCGGAACTATGGTATATTAGATGGAAACGGTTCACGGCTAACATTACTGAATAACTGGGAAGCCACCGGATTCGGTTTTAACGAGCAACAACTTTCAGGACTTCTTGACGATACTAAGAAATTAGGGGCCGACTTATTCCTTCTTGATGATGGATGGTTCGGGAACAAATACCCTCGCAACGGAGACAATGCGGGACTGGGGGACTGGCAGGAGAATAAAGCCAAACTCCCCAACGGCATCGGACATCTTGTTCGTGAAGCAAATTCAAAAGGAGTAAAATTCGGCATTTGGCTTGAACCAGAAATGGTCAATCCTAAAAGTGATCTTTACGAAAATCATCCAGACTGGATTTTGAAATTACCCAACCGCCCCGAACATTATTACCGAAATCAGCTGGTCCTCGACCTGACCAACCCCGTCGTACAAAAATTCGTATATAATATAGTGGACGAAATGCTGATTAAAAATCCCGACATCGCCTTTATTAAATGGGATTGTAACCGGATGATGACCAATGCCTACTCTCCTTATCTAAAAGACAAACAGTCTCATCTGTATGTTGAATATGTCCGTTCTCTCTATTCGATCTTTGCGAAACTGAGACAGAAATATCCACACTTGCCAATTATGCTTTGTTCCGGAGGCGGTGGTCGTGTCGATTACGGAGCTTTGAAATATTTCACCGAGTTCTGGCCAAGTGACAATACAGATGCAGCCGAAAGGGTTTATATTCAATGGGGATATTCCTATTTTTTTCCTTCCATTGCAACCTGTAATCACATTACTTCCTGGGGAAATGAATCACTCAAATACCGCACAGACGTTGCCATGATGGGGAAAATGGGATATGACTTGAGAATTAGCGATTTAAATCAATCAGATCTTAAGTTCAGTCAAGAGGCATTGAAAACTTATCATGCCATATCGCCGATTGTCTGGTATGGCAATCTATATCGTCTTATCTCTCCGTATGATGAAAACAGAGCTGTTCTGATGTATATCAATGAAGGAAAAGACAAAGCCATTCTCTTTTCCTACACCCTTCACCCTCGCTGGGGTGAATCTTTCAACAAAGTCCGGCTTGAGGGATTAGACCCTAATAAGTCGTATCATATTAAAGAAATTAATATTTATCCGGGGAGCGGTCCGTCCTGTCCTGAAAACGAACAAACATTTTCGGGCGATTATCTGATGAAAGTGGGACTTGGGGTTTCAGCAGGCTCTCCATTATCCAGTACCGTACTTGAGCTCTCCGAATAATGTTTTTTAATTTCCTTCTCTACTTTCTTATCTTTGCTTTCGATCGCTCCTTTATAACAATCTCTTTATTCAGAAAATGGAAATATTAATATACCTTCTTATCCTCTTTGCCATTGGTCAGATTATTCTTTCCATCACCTTGTTCAAAAGAACAGGAACAGCCGGGAATACGAATGCCTTATCCAAGATCACTGCAATTGAAACCCAAATTAACCGAATTGAGAACAACCTAAAGGATGACTTCCGTATTAGCAGAGAGGAAAATGCCCATCAAAATACAGAGAACAGAAAGGAACAAAGCGAAACACTGAATCATTTCAGAGAAGAAATATTAAAAAATCTGAATAGCATCTCCGAGCAGAACCATCATAATATGGAAAAACTCATTGCAACTCTTCAAACAAATATTCAGACTCTTATTGAACAAATGAATCAGAACAACCGGGTTAACCGGACCGAACAAGGCCAGAATCTTCAAAATTTTGCAGAACAAAACATTGGTCAGCTCGAAAAAATAAATACTCAACTACAAGAGGCACTAAAAAAGTCAATCGACGCATTCGGAGAAGGGTTTAATACAAATGTCCAATCATTCAATGAACTTCAGAAAGAAAAGTTTAATCAACTAGAAGCCAAACAGTCCGAATTATTAGTTAATACAGACAAAAGGCTGGAGGAAATGCGAATGACTGTCGACGAAAAACTACAAAAAACCCTCAACGAAAGAATAGGAAAGTCGTTCGAAACCGTTAGCAACCAACTTGAAGCCGTACAAAAAGGCTTGGGTGAAATGAGAACCCTGGCACAGGACGTAGGGGGATTAAAAAGGGTGCTAAGTAACGTGAAGATGCGTGGTGGAATTGGTGAAGTTCAGCTATCCATGCTACTCGACCAGATCCTTGCTCCCGACCAGTACGAAGCGAACGTGAAAACCAAACACGGATCCTCGGATTTGGTTGAATTCGCAATTAAATTACCAGGGAAAGACGACTATCAATCAACCGTCTATCTTCCGGTTGATGCCAAATTCCCTAAGGATATCTACGAACAACTACAAAATGCCTACGACACAGCAGAGCCAGCTCTCATCGATGCTGCCCAGAAAAATCTGGATAGTACCATTAAGAAGATGGCCAAAGATATCCGGGATAAATATCTAGATCCCCCCCATACCACTGATTTCGGAATTATGTTCCTTCCCTTCGAAGGGATCTATGCTGAAGTAGTTCGTAAGGCCAGTCTACTCGAAGAGTTACAACAAACCTATAAAGTCATTGTTACCGGACCGACCACTTTAGCAGCCATCCTAAACAGCCTGCAAATGGGATTCCGCACCCTTGCTCTCCAAAAACGAAGTAGTGAAGTCTGGTCTATTCTCGGGGCCGTTAAAACCGAATTCGAAAAATTCGGTGGATTACTTGAAAAAACACAGAAGAACCTGAGCTCTGCAAGTTCAACAATTGATGAATTAATCGGTAAAAGGACCAATGCCATCAGACGCAAACTGAAAGAAGTACAAAGTCTGCCGGCACAGGAAACCGACCTCATTCTCCACGATAGCTCTTTATCCGAAAACGAACGAAATCCGCTTCTTTAAATCGCATTTTATCCCCACAAAAGAGGCTTTCGTCGATAAAAACAATTCCTCTACCTGATTTTTATTCCTTTCCAAAGCATTAATCTTCACTTTTGTAATCTAAAATCATAAAAGTGAAGAACAATAAATTCTCTATTCAGTCCATTGGGCAAAAAAGCACAAAGCCTTACAATTCCTCACAATCCGGACATCATTACATTTTATCCGGGCTCTTTTCGATCAAATATTACCCAGAAGTTAAATCAGATTGCAATTCTTTGTTTTTCTTCAAAAGACAGAACGGTCAATGCGTAATACCACCTAACATTGTTAGATAAAATAACAACACATGGGATCCATCGAACGTAAACAAAGAGAAAAGGAAGCTATTCGGAACAGTATTATCTGTGCGGCAAGAGAAATTGCAGTACAGGAAGGCTGGCAGGCAGTCTCTATGAGGAAAATTGCCGACCGAATCGAATACACTCCACCAATCGTATATGAATATTTTAAAAATAAAGAAGATCTGTTTAAAGAACTTTGTTTAGTTGGGCATCGTATTATCAGAAAAGAACTTACAACTCTTATCCAGCAACAATCAGACCCTGAAAAATCATTAATAGAAGCATCACTCATGCACTGGAATTTTGCGATTAACCACCCTGAACTTTACCAACTCGTTTTCAGCGTAGAACGTCCGACGATTAATGAAGAAGTAATTCAGGAAATGCAGATAGTGGGAAATATCATTAAAAAACTAAAAAAAGAAGATAATGAAGACATTAAAGACCTTGTCCTCAACTGGAGTTGTCTCATTAATGGAATAGTTTCATTTGCCGTAAAAACAGACAATCTGAAAAACATAGAATTTCGGGAATTCTTCAGAAAAAGTATTACCCGTTACATCAAAGGCATTAAATAAATTTTAACAGTAAAAGATAGAAAAACAGATGAGAAAAACAGGAATGGCATTTATTATACTTTGCCTGATACAAGCTTCTACAGCTCTGGGACAAGTGCCTCTCACACTAAAACAGTGTGTTGAATATGCTGCTTCCAATAATCGGAACATTAAGATTTCACATCATCAGGAAGACATCTTGCAAAAAAAGATTAGTGAAGAAAAGGGATCGGTACTACCTCAGATTAGTGCTTCCGGATCACTTGATGACAACCTGAGTGTCGCCACTCAGCTTCTCCCCGGTGAATTGATGGGAAAACCAGGCACCTATATTCCAGTAAAATTTGGAACAAAATACAATACCAGTGCAGCAATTCAGCTTAATCAAAGTATTTTTGATCCTTCATATAAATCTGGATTACAAGCGGCCAAAACGCTGAAACTGCAATCTATTCAAAACACACAGAAGACCGAAGAACAAGTTGCATCTGACGTGTCAAAGAGTTATTATCAGGCTCTGATTTATCAAAAACAAATTGAGTATTTAAAAACAAACTACGAAACACTGGGTAAAGTATTAGCTTCAACAGAATTAAAATATAATAACGGAATTGCGAAAAAACTCGATGTTAATAAAATTCGCGTTAATTATAACATTGCCAAATCACAGCTTACACAAGCACAATTGGGACTTGAACAATCACTCAATACGTTGAAATTCCAGATGGGAATGACAATTGATAAACCAATTGTTTTGGCCGACACAACACTCGATTTTGAAAAAGAGCCAACAGCTGAACTGTCCTCTTCAAATCACACATTTGAGAACAGAGTTGACTATCAGTTACAAAAGACAAATCTATCAATACAACAAATTAATCGTCAAAACGAAGTTGCCAGTTATCTGCCTACTGTTTCCTTTAATGGAAAATACAGCAAATCAGCCATGCGTCAGGAATTCAATCTTTTTAATCCGAATGAAGCTTGGTTTAAAAGTTCTTCCATCGGATTGAACGTCTCTATTCCTATTTTCAGTGGCTTCCAGAAAAAATCGAAAGTACAACAAGCTGACATCAATATCTTAGTTGCTCAGGAAAACATTAAACAGACGGAAGAGTCGATAAAAGTAGATATCTCCAATGCTGAAATTGCTTACAAAAATGCACTAGACAACATTAACAATGAAAAAGCAAACTATGATCTGGCCCAGGAGGTTTATAAAGACACCAGACTTCAGTTCGAACAAGGCTCCGGCACTTCGATTGACCTAATCCAGTCGGAAACCTCAATGACCGAGGCACAAAATAACTATATCAACAAATTACTCAGTCTGTACATCGCGCGAATAGATTTAGAACAGTCGAGAGGTACATTATTAAGCTTTATCAAAAACAAATAAATAAAAATGAAAAAGATTTTCGTAATTATCATAGCGCTGATATTGCTCGTATGGGCTGGATTCAGATTAAAAAGTAATCACGACGCACTCAATTCGAAAAAACAAGTTGGAGGAAACGCATCCTTGGTTGTCTCTGTTAATACGGCTTCTGTTTCGAGTATGAGAAATGACCAGACCCTGAATTTGGTGGGAACTCTTAACCCTTATCGGGAAACAAATATTGCTTCCGAAATCAGTGGAAAAATCACCTATCTCAATTGTGAAGAAGGTCAGTTTAAAGGGCAAGGTGCGACGATTGCTGTTGTTGACGACAAGCTGAAAAGTTTGGGTGTACGTTCGGCTCAGATTGCCTTGAATAAGGCTAAAAAAGATCTGATCCGTTATAAAAATCTCTATAAAGGAGGCGGAGCTACCGAACAACAACTAGACGATATGCAAAACACTTTCTACAACGCAGAAGTGCAATTAGACGAAGCAAAGAAGCAATTGAAAGATGCAACAATCAAAGCTCCTATTCCCGGAACAATTACTCAAAAACTGATTGAACGAGGAGCTTTTGTCAACGTCGGAACCTCTATTGCTTCAATTGTTGACATCTCCAGATTAAAGGTTAAAATCAACGTTTCCGAAACTAATGTTTATAATTTAAAGATCGGAGACCATACCGTAATCACCACTTCTGTTTATCCTGGTGTTGCTTTTGAAGGACGAATCAGTTTTATTAACCCTCAGGGAGACGATGCTCACAACTATATCGTTGAAGTAGTAATCAACAATAATTCCGTTCATAAATTAAAAGCCGGCACATTTGTCAATGTAAACATTCATATTCCTGCAAAAGGAAATTCATTATTCATTCCTCGTGAATCATTAATTGGAAGCACAGAGGATGCTCAGGTATATGTTGCAGAGAACGGAAAAGCAATCCTTCGGAATATAACAATCGGAGCCCAAACGGATGCTTTTCTTGAAGTATTATCCGGGTTAAGCCAAGGTGAAAAAGTTATCATTACCGGACAGGTTAACCTATCAGAAGGAAAGGCTATCCGAATTGTAAACAACAAATAAAACACCCAATATGTCGTTAACAGAATTAGCAATAAAACGCCCCACCATTGTGGTGGTTATATTTACTGTACTCGGAATCTTGGGGGCGATATCATACACCAAGCTGAATTATGATTTGTTTCCTAAAATGGATATTCCGGTTATCAGTGTTCAAACCCAATACCCAGGAGCCGCAGCAAATGAAGTAGAAAGCTCTGTCACAAAAAAACTGGAGAATGCTCTCTCTTCACTTGAAAATGTAAAATCGATGCAATCTACTTCAATGGAAGGGGTTTCAAGCATTATAATTGAATTACAATCCAATGCCGATGTAAACTTAGCTATCGAGGAAGCCCAACGTAAAGTAAACGCCATCGAATCAACTCTTCCTACCGAAGTAAAAACTCCATCCCTGAATAAATTCTCCAGTGAAGATATTCCTATTCTGATGTTAAGTGTCAGTTCAAATATAAAGCCAACTGAACTTTATCATCTAACCGATGACCAGATCAAATCTCAGATTTCTAAAGTTAACGGAGTCGGGCAAGTTACTTTAATCGGAGGGAACCAACGGGAAATAAGAGTCAATATCAACCGAGATAAGCTGAAAGAATACAAACTTTCTATTTCTCAGGTTTATCAGGCGATTAGCAATGCTCATCTGGAAACTCCTACAGGAAATATCCAGGGAACCCTGAGTCAATATACCGTTCGTATTTCCGGTAAAGTCAAATCAGTCAACGAACTAAGCAATATTATTATTCAGAAAGGGACCGAGGGAAGTATGGTTAAACTTTCAGATATTGCTGAAATTCAAGATGGAATGGCTGACATTACAACAATCAACCGATTAAATAACAGAAATTCCATCGGACTAATTATTCAAAAACAAACCGATGCAAACTCCGTTAAAGTATGTAAAGATGTCAAAGAGCAACTATCGAAAATTGAACAAAATTACGCTCAATATCACATCAAATTCAATATTGCTTCCGATACCTCTGAATATACTCTGGCTTCAGCCAATGCGGTAATGTTCGACCTTCAGCTGGCAATTATGCTAGTTGCCATCGTCATGTTCCTCTTTCTTCACAGCATCAGAAACTCTTTAATTGTAATGGTTTCCATTCCGGCGTCAATTATTTCGGTTTTTGTCGCAATGTATGTCTCCGGATTCTCATTGAATATGCTCACCTTGATGGCCTTGTCTCTTGTTGTCGGAATCTTGGTAGACGACTCGATTGTGGTACTCGAGAATATACACCGACACTTGGAAATGGGAGAAAGCCGACGCAAAGCAGCTATTAACGGGCGAAACGAAATTGGATTTACGGCCGTTGCTATTACCATGGTCGATGTGGTTGTATTCTTACCGCTGGCCCTCGTTAGTGGAATGATCGGGAATATGCTTCGGGAATTCTCTCTGGTAGTTGTCTTCTCTACATTAATGAGTCTTTTTGTTTCATTCACCATCACTCCTTTACTGGCCTCCAGATTTAGTAAAATAGAAAAAAGATCAAAAACTTCTCTGTTCGGTCGTTTAGCTTTTGGATTTGAAGCACTCTACAATCAACTTGTTGCTTTTTACGAAAAAACCTTACGCTGGTGTTTGAAGCACAGAAGTATAGTATACACCGGAGTAACAATTCTCATTATCGGGTCTTTATCCTTGGTTGCCTTAGGATTCATCGGGACTGAATTTATTGCTCACGGAGACCGTGGAGAATTTAAGATCGCGTTGGAAGGAGAACCATATAACACTCCTTATCAAACCAATATGCTAACCCAGAAAGTTGAGCAGTTACTAGCAACTAAACCGGAAATCACCAAAGTATACACCAATGTCGGATACTCTTCAAGCGGCTTCTCACTATCAGGAGAAAGCAATAAAGCAGAGATTACTGTCACAATGGTTCCCAAAGAAAAGCGAAATGTATCTGTTGACGATTACTCACTGGCTATCAAAAACGAGATTCTTGCTAAAGTTCCAGGGCTCAAAGTAACCACAACACCAACGACCTTAACAGGAGGAAACAATGAAGCTCCGATTCAGATATTACTCCGTAGTTCAGACATCGATCGGAACTATGCGGTAGCAGACCAAATCATGAAAATTGTCAAAACAATTCCCGGAACCAGCGATGTTGAACTCTCTGTTGATAAGAGTAAACCGGAGATAAAGATTAATCTGGACCGAAATAAAATGTCTCTTCTCGGATTATCCGTATCAGATGTTTCAAATACGCTTTACCTTGCTTTTGCCGGAAATACTGATTTACAGTATCCTGACAAAGGAGATGACTATAACATTGACGTAAAACTGGATCAATTTAACCGAAATAAAGTAGGCGATGTCGGTTCTCTTCCTTTCGTGAATCAAAAAGGACAGGTCATCGAATTAAAACAATTCGCTCAGATTTATCAGGCAATGGGACCATCAAAACTTGAGAGATACGACAGAATCTCCTCTTTAACCGTCAAAGCGAACGTTTTCGGAAGACCGGTAGGAACGGTTGGTGCAGAAATTCAGGCTGCTGTTGCATCAAAAGTTCATGCATCTGATGTATCAATTGATTACAAAGGCGAGTTAGAAAATCAGGCAGAAGCATTCGCAAGTCTTGGATTAGCTCTCATGGCTGCAATCATATTCGTTTATTTAGTCATGGTTGCTCTATACAACTCTTACAGCCGTCCGTTTGTCGTCATGTTTTCTATCCCCGTTGCTATTATTGGTGCTCTCACCGCACTGGCACTGGCCAAACAAACTATCTCCATCTTCTCCATTATCGGAATGATTATGTTGGTCGGGTTAGTCGCGAAGAATGCTATACTCTTGGTTGATTTCACCAATCATCTGAAAGAAAAAGGAATGCCTCTGATTGAAGCATTAGTTGCAGCAGGTAGAGAACGTTTGCGTCCAATCCTGATGACAACTCTTTCTATGGTATTCGGAATGCTCCCGATTGCATTAGCAACAGGCTCTGCATCAGAAATGAAAAACGGAATGGCTTGGGTTATTATCGGTGGATTATTAAGTTCTCTGATGCTGACACTACTACTGGTCCCCTCTGTTTATCTAACATTCGACACGCTACAATTCAAAATGAAGAAGTTATTTCACCAAAAGCCGAAGCAAGAAGAACTTCCTTTCACTGCAGAATAAAAGAACAAGTTAATACACTCTATAAAAGAAGGGTTGCCGTAAACGACAACCCTTCTTTATTTTAAAACAATTTTTAAACCTATAATCTGACGCTAAAATCAGAATATCCGGGTGACTCTTATCAAATCTAAGTTCGCGGTATTTACATCTACATTCATATTATCATTCTTCGGACTCTCAAACCGAAGTGAAAAATAATGAAGTCCTTTTTTCAATCGAATCTTCTGTGCATTGGAATATCCCCAATTCGACCACTCATTACCTCCACGTTGAGGGAAAACGATCGTTCCCAATATCTTATTTCCTTCATAGAATGAACGTAATGCACACTTGTTGTCGGTATTAACCGGACCGGAGCCATTGGCATAACGGAAATCAATTGCATAAAGTCCATCTTCCTGAACCGGGATGATAAATTGATAATTTGTATTCACCGTTTTAGACAGTTCAACAAATCCTGGTCCGCTATAACCGGTATTTCCTTGCGATGATTTAGGAGCGAAAGATTCTGCTTCAACTAATTCGGTTCTGCTGGTAGAGGCAACAATCAACGGTTTATCTGCAAAAGTCTGATATCCCCGATTATCGATTGCAACAAACATATATTCCGTTTGTTGAGTATCTGTGCCAAGTGGTATCCGGTTCGCAGATGTTTCAATAAACTTCTTCCCATTACGATATCCGATATAGGTTTTAATATCCTTATTCCCGGCAAATGTTACCGCATTGTCAGCATATTCATATTTCAAAGCAGGTAATGAATAATCAACAGTCCGATAATTAATCTTGCCCGAATTTCTGATCTGATTATTCAGTTCTATCACGATCGAATGGGACCCTTTTAATCCGGCAGAAAGAAATGGAGACGATTGTCTCTTCCCATCAACAAGAAACGAGCTGATTTTATCGCCATACCCCTTTAACTGAATATTCAAGATAGCATCCCGGTATTTGAAATTACTCAGTGATTTCTCTCCATTGAATGCCTGCGGGATAAACGGAGCGAAACAGATTCCTCTCGGTTCGAAATCCATTCCGAAATAAACCCGATAAACAAGACTAAGAGCTCCCCCAACACTCCATAACTGACGGGGAGAACTCCCTGCTGTTCCACGAAAATCTCCTGTTGTTGCAACCATATTCTCCCGATTAGACATTGCCAACGCTGCCAAACGATAAATTGTTGCTGCACTCTGAAGAACGGCCTTCTCATTGTGGACTTTTGCGGCAGCAAGAGTCCAGTAAGACTGAACAAATGGCCAAACTGTATTATTGTGATAGGCAAACATATCGGGAATTTGGGGATAAATACAAGGGATACCAAATTCTGTAACCGGGGTATTCTCGATAATCTGCTTCTGCTGAGCAGGACTGGCAATATCGAACAAAACACAAAGAGCTTCGCCCAATGCATCTGAACGTTCCGATTGAATCATATAATTCTTTCCGTAGAGATACTGCGCATAATATCCTTGGTCTTTCATCCATAAATACTTGTTGATACCCTCCTTAATTTCCCGTGCTTCTTTCCGGTAGCCATCAGCCGATACCCCCAATTCTTTGGCCATAGCCGAAAGAATTCGCAGTGATTGATAATGCACCGCATTCGTTCCCAGATTCTGAGAAGAAAAGATGTCAATAGGTTCCATCCATACAGGGTAAGTTTGTTCGCGCCAATCCATAAAAGAAGATTCACCTTTCATCAGTCCGGTTTCTTTATTAAAAATATCAGCACGATCATCTTCTGTTGAATTTTTGATAATCTGATAAGCCGAGCGAAGCCATTCTCGATCTCCTGTCACCTTGTAAATATCCCAGGCAGCAAGTGCCCAAACCATACGATCTGTTGATACCGGCCATGATCCCCCGGTTCCGGTATCTTGTATAATCCGTTGGTTTTGTACCTTTTTCATCAGACTAATTCTGGATGCCTCCGGATTAACAATAGCCAATGCCAGATCAATAGAATAGCTAATATCACGGGTCCACACTCCGGTCCACATCTCCCCTGCCATAAAAGCCCCGTCACTCCTGACATCCTTTAGCATTTCCTCCATCGAGAGGTTGTAAATAGCATCCGTTAGTGGAATATCAGACCGATAGTGAGGATAGGCCGATAGATCGGTCGAAAGTGTCCAACTATTCTCTTGTCCCGCATTTAGGTAATTCGATTTTAACTCTGTAGGAGATAAGACAGTCGCCTTATTAGAACCTTGTGTAACCGAATTATTATAAACCGCATATTTATCTGATTTATAAATCATGCGTGATTCGGTCTGTGCTCCGGCATAGATACAAACCGAACAAAATAGCAATGACAAAAATTGTATTTTCATAAAGGATTAATTTAGTTTCAACAGATACTAATGCAATAAATGGTAAAAATAGAATAAGGTTTTTAAAAATAGACGAACCACTGAATTGTTTCAATTAATATCATAGCGTATGAATTATACAATCTGGATATCCCAAGCAAAAAACGACAAAGAGTTAAACAATCTCTTTGATTTTATAATACACCCGAAAAATTAGACCAGTTGTTAAGAATAAAATAAAGGACTAATCTTACAATAAAAGGAGGGAAATAAACATGACGAGTCGCAGGAAGTTCATCTCGGAATTTAAGGCAAAAGCAGTAATAAAAGCAATAAAAGAACGAGAGACATTAACGAAATTGCCTCATCGGTTTAAGTTAAATCCGATGATCATCTCAAAATGGAAAAAGGAATTTCTTTCAAAATCATCTATCGTATTTGGAAAAGATAAAGAGGATGATCTCAATAATAAAGAGCGGGACATAAAAGCCTTGCAAGCGAAAGTCGGGGAACTGACTATGAAACGGGATTTTTTAGAGGATGCCTGCAAGAGAGCCGGTCTGAAGTAGAACTTAGAGCACTTGTAGCAGAAGAGCATAAAGACCTGAGTATACGGAGACAATGCAAAATACTCCAAATAAACCGGAGCAGTTTGTATTATCAGCATAAAGGAGAAAACACAAGAAATTTAAAAGTGATGAAATTAATCGATCGGTATCATACAAAACTATGAGATTTTCATATCAGTTCTTTTTATTCGATCCGGCAAAGTCCTTCCCAGCTGACGAAATGTTCTTTGATACCCAGTTCATCCATCAGATTACGAATCTCAACCGTCTCGAAGATGTGAGTATTATATATCATCCTTCCCCTGCATCGTTGTTGTACACCCACGACGGAGAGGACCATAGACAAGCCCTGAATTTGATGCTCCGGTAGAAGTCTTTTCGTACCCCATTTTGTCCGTGACGAGCAACCTGCAGGTAATCACAGTTCAGCTCTTTCGGGTAAGGACCGTTCAGCAATTTATCACCACCCTCGCGACCCAGATCACCAAGGAATAGCAAGGAAAAACAGACCACGGCAAATAAAAATAATTCCTTCATCATTTTCGTTCAAAAGTATAGTTAAAATATTGGCCAGATAACGTCCGAATATAAGTATCAAACTTTGCGTTATCTTCATAAATATCAATTATCCTGGCACCTCGTTCAAGAACTTCGTTCTTAAAAGCATAACCTGTTTTGCGTCCATAGCCCAGACAAATATTATCAAGCGTGCCCAGAAAATCATTGTTATGATCATGACCACAAAAGACGCCCAACACATCATTCATCTCCTTGAAAGAAGCAAACAGTCCGGTATTGAGTGTCGGAGGACACGATGCTTCAAAATGATTTCCAATAATTCCTTTTCCGTTTTCAATCTCTCTGAATTCTGGCAATGGAATATGAAAGAAAGCGAGAGCTGGAAGAGATTTTCCGTTTTTCTTCGCGTAAGAAGCACTCTGTTTTCGGTACCATTCGATCTGATCATGTCGAATCCAATCATAACGAGCACCGTCAGCACTCACTTTAATTGATTTGTCTTTTGAATAAGCATGCGAATCAAACAAATAAATCAGCCATCGGGTAGCCTTCCTATTCTCTGATAAGATTGGAAGAGAACAATTTCCAACTCCAGTAACTAATTTATCTGCATTGTAAGTCAGATTATATGAACTTTTTTCTAATAAACTCAATATCTGTTGATTGCTAATATCTCCATCCGGTTCATGATTTCCAAAAGTAACAGCAAAAGGGATTTTATACTCCGACATCAAATTCTCCAACTTTACCCAACCTACCTTTGCTCCGGCTGATACAATAATGTCTCCCGTAAAAACCACCATATCTGGATGTTCTATCTCAATTATCTTACGCATCAATATGAACGTACTGTCATCATCTTTCTCAAATCGTGCATCATTAAACCAATGCACATCGGTAAACTGAACAATTCTGAACTGATGATTCTTAAATTTCAATACGGGTTTTGCACTGAAAGCATTTAATGACAACAATACAATCAATGCAGCTAACAACCTTATTCTTTTCATGCTTAGTTAAATTATAAATTATTGTTTTTATCCAAAATAAACCGGAGTGATTTAAAGGTCACTCCGGTTCGGTTTTATTGTTTGTAGTTTATAACTAAGACCGACGATTGCCGGAATCTAAAAGCAATATTTATTTTTGTATTTTTTCATCAATAACAAGATCTCCGGTTGGAGAGGTCATTGAAACTACCTTGATCAACCCTTTATGACCCGCCTTAGTTTGAAAGAAAACAACATCTCCGACAGAAAATGGAATAATTTCCAGAGTTCCGGTCATTCCTGCAAAAGCATCATCACTTTTCATCTTATTAAAATCTGATGCAGTAAAAGTTGTCGGAGCAAACCTTGCTCCCATATCTCCAAGTCTGTTATGTCCTGCATAATGATCGGCATCCAAGTCTGTATCTCCAAATTCCGCCAAATCAAAAAAGATATCAATTAACGGTTTTCTTGCAGGGTCACTAAAAGCATCCGAATGATAAGTAATTCCCGTTTCTGCATCAAAGGCGCTGGGTGCACTGCTAACCCATCCACCTAAGTTTATTCCCAGAAATGAATTAATATTCATTGGGCGAGCTTTAACCAGATAATTTACGGAAGTAATATTTCCCTCCTTATCAGTCAATTGGATCCGCAAATTAGAAGTTATTTTCACATTTGTAAGGTTTATCTTGAAATGATAAACGGTCAGGGTATCCGGGATATTGTCATAGCCTTTAAAGCCCGAATAAATTCCAGCACCGGTAACTTCAATTTCCGAAGTTCCACCTTTCCATGTAAAATTACAGAATACTTGTATTTTATCAATTTTCCCGGGAGCAGTAGCAACACCTGAGATCGTACAGGTATCGCCAGTATAAACAGAATCCCGTGCAGTGCTGTTATCCAGTTTTAACAAAACCGGAAAAGAGACCTTATTGTCATCATGACTACAGCTGCAGATTAATCCCGTTAGTAAGATTAATGCTGCCATCGAGAATAAATGTATTTTTTTCATAATCAGTTTCATTTTTTTGAATTTTAAATCAAACATATCACCACCCTGGATTTTGCCAATTCATAATGGACGCATCACCTACAGGAATTGGAAATATCAAAAACTTAGCAGACCATGATTGCTTATTCCCGATAACAAAACGCTCATAATTCCATGAATTATTTGCAGTTGGAGTTATTCTCATACCAGTAGATAGCTTATCTGTTTTATCCAATATTTTCCAACGACGCACATCCCAGAATCGATTTTCTTCAAAGGCGAATTCAGTCCAGCGTTCTTTTCGAATGTATTCCCGCATCTGACCTTGTGATAATCCACTTTTGACATTCGGCATATTCACCCGGTCCCTGATCACTTTTAAGGCAGAATAAACTGCATCATCCGGACCATTCACCTCATTCTCAGCTTCTGCATAATTCAAATAGAGTTCTGCTAATCGCATTCTTTTCCACGGACCACTACTCGAATTATTGACTGCAATGCTGTCGTTTATAAATTTATTTAGGTAATAACCTGTAAACGTGTGTAAACGATTGTTATTCCGAACGTCATCTAATCCCCCCACATAAGATTCTACTGTTAAAGTAGGGTTAGTGCAACATTTTGAACCATTGAATAAAACAGTAGCATAAAAACGAGGGTCACGTCCCACATAAGGATTTTGAAGATCATACCCAGACCCGGCAACATAATTCGGATGTAGATGTTCGTCATCAGAATAACGATTTGCCGGATCGATAACAGGTAAACCTGTTGCTTGCATGTCGTAAGCATCTACCATTTCCTGTGTCGGACAATTACCGGCTTTTGCCTTATCATCTCGCTGGGGAAAAGCATTCCACCGGACAAAACCACCGGAACTCATTGACCCAGCATTTTGATTTTCCATAATTGTTTCCCGATCCCGCGGAATATTATTTATATCCGACTGGTTATAAAAATAGTTTGCATAAGAAGCATCTCCCAGATCAGAAGAGTAATACAATGCATATCCATTAGCAGTTAATTGATCAATAGCATCTTTTGCAGCATCTCTTGCTTTTGTCCATAGAGTCTTATCATTCGTTGGGTTCCACAAAGGACTTGCAGATAACAAGGTTATTTCAGATTTCAGCGTAATAGCAATTGCTTTTGTATACCGTCCGCGTTCGCTCTCACTTTTTATTCTCCACGGGAATTTGTCTATTTTCAATGTAGCATCGACATCTTCGGAAATAAAATCCGATACTTCCTGAAAACTGGGCCTTGTTAATTTTGTAAAATCAGTTATTAAATTAAATGGAGCCCGTGTTAATGGCTGAGGTCCGTACTTTTTACACATTTCATAGTAATAAAAAGCCCTTAATATCGTAGCTTCTGCTTTAAATCTGGGCTTATCAGTTGCTCGAATTGCGCAATTGTCAAGATTAGCCAGGAATACATTGCATTGACGAATTCCATTCCATCCTGAAGAATATGGTGAATAATTATGGGTGGTTGGGTCTTCACTGTTAGTCATTCCCCCGTTATACCATGTATTTGCAAGCAGTTGCCCCTCTGTATAATCTGAATCCCATGCACAATCGCTACATCCATCAAGCATCGTCACATAAAAGTAGTCCAATCCGTAATCCGGTAAATGACCATAACAGGAATTTAAATAGGCTTCTGATTTTTTTTGATCGCCCCAGACTTCACTCATAGGAATACGTCCATCAGGAGTCATGTCAAGATCATTCGAACATCCCGACATTACCAGTGAAGCCAAAGAAATAAATATATAAAATATGGATTTTTTCATGATAAATGAATGTTTAGAAATTAACATTAACTCCTACATTGTAGGTTCTGGTCATTGGATAGGTATAGTTACTGCTAACTTCCGGATCAAGATTCTTACTGATCATATGATCAACAGTAAACAGATTCAAACCATTAACATAGATTCTTATCTTCGAAGATTTAACCTTTTTCGATAAGCTTAATGGTAACGTATATCCAAGTTCCAGATTTTTCAACCGCCAATAAGCACAATTTTCATAAAAGAAGTCATTCTGACATTCGCTGGCTGATTGGGCGGTACTTAAGGCTGGGAATGTAATTTTGGCACCATTGGCTGCTCTTTCCGGAGTCCATGCAGTTCTATCATTATTATAGTAAACGCCATTACCACCGACAAATTCCCAAACACCTTGATCATAATAATATTTTGAACAATGAGCAATTCCCTGAATCAAGAAGGAAAGATCGACGTGTTTGTAATTGAAACTAAATGCAGCGCCATAAGTGTATTCCGGAACATCGGTATATTTTAACGGAACTTTATCTGCATCATCAATCATTCCGTCATGATTCAGATCTTTGTATTTAAAATCACCCGGGCGGGGAGGTCTTCCCGTATAAGTTATTTCGGAAGCATCAATTTCCTGTTGACTTTTCCAATACCCATCTGTTTCCCAACCAAATCGAGTCCACCATCCTTTATTTGAAATAGCATAACCGGTCTTTCTGTAACGACAGACATAAGTATCCGGATATTCCGGTTCATCATCATATAACACTTTATTTTTCGCATAATTGAAATTTATGCTTGAAGTCATTGAAAAATCAGGTGTAAAAGCATGATGATAATTAAGAACTAGTTCATATCCTTTATTGGAGACTCTTCCGATATTTAGAGGTGGAATGCTGTTCATTCCCACGATACTTGGCACTAAGGATCTATCGATTAAAACATTATTTCGTTTTTCATTAAAAAGATCTACCGTAAGATTCAGATCAGTAAAGAGTCCGATTTCCGTCCCGATATTTACCTTCTTGGCAACTTCCCATTTTAAATTCGCATTTCCAAAATATTGCTCATTAACTGATCGTCCATCACCGATTGATCCTGAATAACCTCCTGCCAGATTTATATTATCAAGGTATAAGAAGCGGGTTCCATTCAACTGATCATTTCCAACCTCTCCCCAGGAAGCACGTAATTTCAAATAAGTAAGGGTTTTATTATCTTTTAAAAAATCCTCATTCGATATTACCCAACTACCAGATAAAGAAGGGAAGAATCCAAAACGATGCCCTTTGGCAAATTGTTCCGATCCATTATATCCAGCATTAACTTCTGCAAAATATTTATGGTTATACCCGTAGGTTGCCCGACCCACTAACCCAATGTAACGATATGGCAATCGTTCAGTTGGCTTGATCGTCTCATCTTTTTGAAACATAATCAACCCAGTTACATCATGTAATTTATCAAAGGTCCGATTATAATTTATAAACCATTGGTAATTAAAATAAGACTGGAAAGCAGCAGAAGTACTTAATGAAAGCGGAGTGTTTTCCACATTATCTCTTCGGGTATAAACCACTGAATCTTTTCCGTCAGAACCGGGTTTAACCTCTTGCATCCAATGCTGATAGTCCTGACCTGCACTTAGTTCACGAATGGATTTCGTATCAAACGAGACAATCATCTTTGTTGAAAGGCCATCTGTGATGAAATTCAATTTTTGCTCCATCGAATAGCTTGCCATCACATTACTTCTCGTTTCCTGACGGTAACCTGATCGGTTTACCATAGCATAAGGATTCAATCCATCGCTAGACAACGGGGTAATAACCTGTCCGGAAGGAGTTAAAGGTCCTGGTTGTATATTAGGGGTCACCATGGTATAAGCCATAATCTGATACGCATCCCAATGAGGCTGATTCTCTTTTTCCAAATAACCACCCACATTCAAAGAGGCACTCAATGTCGGATTTAACTTTACATCTATATTTGATCGAAAATTGTACCGATGTAAAGAAGAACTCGGATCATAATCTTTCTGATCCACTTTCCACTGGCCTCCCTGATCCAGATAACCGGCATTAATAAAATAATTAAAGCGTTTATTTCCACCACTAACATTCAGGTTATAACGTGTTTGCGGAGTATAGTTTTTTGAGATAAGCTTCATCCAATTAATGTCAGGATAAGCAAGTGGTTCATCTTGAATTTTATAGTGATTAATCTGTGCATCCGTAAATTCGATTGCTTTTCCATCATTAAGGTTAGCCTGATTCCTTAACGTTGCATATTCCCAGGAATGCACAGGGGTTGGCATTCTCGTGAAATTTTGGTATCCTTGTTCTACCGAAAATGAAATCTGTTGCAAGTCTTCCTTTCCCCGCTTTGTCGTAACAAGGATTACCCCATTAGCACCACGCACACCAAAGACAGCTGTCGAAGAAGCATCCTTTAAGATTGAAACGCTTTCTACTTCGTTGGGATCGATATAAGACAAATCCCGCGGGACCCCGTCGACTAAGATCAACGGGTCCTGTCCGTTCAATGTTCCTTGTCCTCTTAAATAAAGATTTGTCACATCAGCTCCCGGCTGTCCACTCTGTTGAATAGTTGTTAATCCAGGTAAACGCCCAGCAAGTGCTACTGCTAAATTTGCAGCCGGACTTTGCTTTATCTCTTTTGTTTGTATGGTAGATATTGCACCCGTTACGGTCTCACGTTTTTGCTGACCATAACCAACAACGACCACTTCGTTAATACTATGGAATTCATCCTCCAAAACCACATTAATAGAACTTTGATCTTTTATTGGCACAACTTGGGTGGTCATCCCAATAAAAGAAAATTGCAGAAAAACTGCATTCGACGGAATTTCAATTGAATATTTCCCGTCAGCATCAGTTATAGAACCAATCGTTGTTCCCTTTACCGAAATTGTCACTCCAGGCATTGGAACTCCTTGTTTATCCGCAACGGTTCCGGTTATTTTCCTTTTCTTTTGTTCTCCCTTCGAAACAGATGGGGATTTACTTTGATTCTTTTTTATAACGATGTACTGATCAATAATTTCATAACTCATTCCGGTATTTTTCAACACTCGGTTCAGCACATCTGTCAGTTTTGCATTACGCACATTGATTGTCACAGCGCTTTGTTTACTTATTTCCGCATTGTTATAATAAAATACCAGCCCGCTTTGTTTCTCAATTTGTTTAAAAACATTTGTGAGATTTTGTTTGTTAACATTGAGACTTACACCTGCTGTTTGCGAATAAGTATTAGCACCGATTACCGATAAGCATGCAAACGAAAAAAGAAATGATAATTTCATAATACGCATGACTTTCTTGTTCAGCCATCTACGACTGATACAATTCCGTTTTTTTTCCATAAGTTTGTTCGCTTTTAAGATTAATCTAGCATTAAAATTTTTTAATGTGTTCCGGCGATGAAAATGTGCCAGCATTTTTATCGCGCTTAAATCAAGTTCGGTTTTACTCCATATATTAAATTTATTTCTTAGTTACAATTATCTCTGCTTCACCTTTTGAATGCTCCACATAAGAGAAATTAACA
Source organism: Prolixibacteraceae bacterium (assembly GCA_963692465.1). GTDB lineage: Bacteria > Bacteroidota > Bacteroidia > Bacteroidales > Prolixibacteraceae > JAUZOB01. Next base: position 2,725,160 of record OY829943.1, on the reverse strand, counting down.
GGTGCAATTAATTCAAAGGCTTTTATTGTTTGGGATAAAGGTTTTCCCTTTATAATTGTTCCGGAAAAACGATATCCCTTTAAACTCTCATCAGCAAAATAAATTTTAACATTAAACCATCGTTCCAGTTTTTGAACAATAACCTCTATTCGTTCATTATCAAAAACAACCCGTCCATCTATCCATTCCGATGTAAAATCGGTTTTCACATTACTTACACAAACAGTTCCTTTCTCAATAACAGCCTTCTGACCTGGTTTTAAGAATGCCAAGGTATTGCCATTCTCTTTACTTAATTTCAAGGATCCAGATACCAGTACAACTTCACCTCGTATCTCATCATTAAATGACAAGACATTAAATTTTGTCCCTAATACTCCTATTTCAAATTTCCGCGTTTCTATTTTAAATGGATGTCTTTTATCTTTTGCAACATCAAAAAATGCTTCTCCATTAAGAAATACCTTACGATCTACCCCTTTAAATTCCTTTGGATAACGGAAACTGGACTTTGAATTCAACCAAACTTTTGTCCCATCCATTAGAACAACTTTTGTCAGTTTCCCCTGGGTTGTCCTAATTTCTACATATTCTTGTTTATTCGTATTATTTGAGAGGTAAAACCAGAGCAAAGAACAAAGACAACAAACACTAATCAAAACAGCTGCATATGAAAAAACCTTCCTACGAAAAGAAAAATCAGGCCGAATAATACGTCTTTCTATTCGTTCCCATGAATGATTCCGATTAACTCCCAAAAGTTTTTGAACAGGCATAAAGCCTCTATAAATCTTTTCTGCTCTCTCAAACAGTTTTCGATTATCCGGTTCCTCCATCCACTCTTCAAATTGAGTCAATTCTTCATTATCTAGTTCACAATGAAGTTTCCCCGCAATTAACTCCCAGATACGATCAGTTGATTCGCTCATAAATTAATTTTCTACCTACAAGACGAAATTTTTATAATATAGGGTGACAACACTCCTTAAAAAAATTTACATTTTTTTAACACAATGAGTCATCTCCTGGCTAGCACCAAGAATATCAATACAATAAATACAAATATAAGTGGAATTCTATTCTGCTCTAAGTATAGAGAGCAGAAACAAAAGTGTTTTCGGATCCAATTCTTCTTTTAAGAAATGATACGCTCGTGCTATTTGAGTTTTAACAGTGTTTACTGAGATATTTAATTCTTCTGCTATCTCTTTATAGGTGTATGAATTGTAAACAGCTAACTCTAATATCTTTCTTCTCTGGTCTGGTAATTTTGAAATAGCGAAATATAAATCAGAATAAAATTCTTCTTCCTCAAAAGGTCTTTCTTCCTCTACAATCTCAGGAACAACGGCAATGCTTGTAATGTGAGAATTCTTTGACTTTCTAACCACATCAATCATTGCATTACGCATCATATAAAACAAATAGGATTTTAGAGATCCTTTGATACTAATCTTTCCCCGATCAACCCATAACTTTATAAAGCATTCTGAAACAACATCTTCAATTTCAGCACCATCCTTTAACACCTTTGTACCATAAAGACACATCGGATAAAAAAAATGATCATGCAATTCTTTTAAAGCATGAGTATCTCCATCTTTTATTCTCCTCCATAGTATTAAGTCATCCATGGTTAAAAATTAAGTTAGCAGTCAAATTTTCTTTTACAAATGTAGCATTCTGAAATAAAGAGTTCAATATTAACTTACAATTAGAAACATTAGACCCTGATTTTTTTGTTCATATTCCCTTCAATCCATTGAATTAAAAGGAACAAACATGACTGCCAAACATATTCTTTTTAATAAAAAATAAAAGAACTCTTTGAATTTCAGAATACTTTTTTTGTTAATCTTAACGTTTAACTTTGATCTTCCATAACCTAAAATTAAGATTTTTATCCCTTAATCTTTCGTCTCTCCTAAGTTAGAAACTCCACCACAAGCATTGAGCACTTCTAAAGACTAAAATACTAAATTAATGGGCATCAAGAGGACACCTGAAGGTTAAAATCAGTATTTTAGTTTTTAGAAGTGCCCCAAAGTATATTCACGGTCCTTGACCCGCTCATGAGCGACAATGAAAAAGTTGTTCATCAGGGATTGGGTTGGTTTTTACGAAAAGCATGGGAAAAACACCCGCAGGAAACCGAAGCTTTCTTGTTGAAATGGAAAGATCGTTGTGCAAGACTCATTATTCAGTATGCAACAGAGAAAATGATTCCTGAACAAAAAGTTCTCTTTAAAAAATCACACTAAACAATACGGAAAAATTCAACTTCATTAGTCCATGAATAAAACACAAAAACCGAACTCTCTTTATTACAAAGGAGATTACAAAACCGATAAAAAACATCGGGGCTGGTTTATCGGTCCGTTCTTAGAGGACGGAAACCCTTGCAAAACTGATTTACTGGAGATTATTTATAAAGAACATACGGCAGGAAGTGAAGTCGAACACCACTATCATGAGAAAAAAGACGAGATTCTGATTTTACTTGAAGGTAAAGCGGAATATAAATTAAATGATGACCCAGTAATCATTCATGCTGGTGAATTTATATACATTCATCCGGGAGTGAAAATATCAGGGGTCTTTCTTGAGGCTTCAAAGATTATTGCCATTCACGCTCCAGCAATTTCCGGAGACAAACAGATCGTCAGGGACTGACCATTTCCCATGAAAGAGTTACCTATCATCTATCTGCTCAGAAAAAATTACCAGCTGATCAAAAGTATTATCTTTGCAGTTCATCTATAATGGCTTTGGAGATAAGAGAGATTCTGATTCAAAAGGAAATTTCTTTTTATCATCATTGCAGAAATATATTTTTGAAAAAAATGGAAAAAGAAAAACTCTTTGGAAAGACTCTTTCTGAATTAAAGGCTATCGCAGAAGAAGAAAAATTTCCTTCTTTTGTCGCAAAACAGATAGCAAATTGGCTTTATTGCAAAGATATAAGCTCTATTGACGAAATGAGTAACCTATCTAAAAGCATAAGAATGAGCCTTTCTGAAAAGTATGAATTCGGACTAACTCCTTATTCAAATGTTCAGGAATCTACTGACGGGACAAAAAAATACCTCTTCCCCACCTTTAATGGCAAATTTATTGAATCGGTCTATATTCCGGAAAACGATGGACGGTCTACACTTTGTATTTCATCGCAAGTAGGATGTAAAATGGGTTGTTTGTTTTGCATGACCGGGAAACAAGGTTTCAGTGGACAGTTAAGTCCCTGCGACATACTGAATCAAATTCGCTCTCTTCCCGAAAAAGATCAATTATCGAACCTTGTTTTCATGGGAATGGGCGAACCAATGGATAACATTGACTCATTATTAAAAGCGCTTGAAATTCTCACTGCTCCTTATGGATATGCCATGAGCCCCAAGCGAATTACGGTCTCAACGGTAGGAATTATCCCGGCTCTTCATCGGTTTTTGGACGAGAGCAACTGTCACCTGGCCATATCACTTCATTCTCCATTCGACGAAGAACGTAAGAAATTAATGCCAGTAGAACAGGCTTATCCCATTGAGGAAGTCATTAATTTACTTAATGAGTATGATTTTTCACACCAACGGAGAGTTTCATTCGAATACATTCTTTTTAAAGGACTCAACGATACCCCTGCTCATATTAAAGAAATATGTCGTTTACTCAATCATATACAATGTCGGATTAACCTGATTCGCTTCCATCCGATTCCGGGGACTCCTCTTGAAGCAACTGATTTTCATAAGATGGAGATTTTCCGCGATCGCCTTAATGAAAAAGGATTTCTTACAACGATCCGTAAATCGAGAGGTCAGGATATCGCTGCTGCCTGTGGCATGCTTTCGACCAAAAAATTACTAGAAAAGAAAGCTAAGATTAGTTCAAAACAAACCGATAAGTAATAGTTCCCTGCTGAAAGGCGGGAGCACTTTTATCCGTATTAAAATGAGCTCTTAATGCAGCCCTTCTGGCTGCACCTAATAGTTCTGAATTCATTGTTGTTGAACCTCGTACTCCGGGACTTGCTTTCTTTACAATGCCATTTTGATCAACGGTAACCTGGACCACAACAACTCCTTCTTCGTTTCCAGGATAAACAGGTTTAGGTAATTCAAGAGATTCCCGGCCAGAAAGGCTATATGAAACACCTTTTCCTGAACCTCCTCTTCGTCCATAATTTTTGGACCCTGCTTTTCCAGAAGGAATACCTTGATTCCCTCCGGGGAAAGTGACCCCCTGACTACGAGACGTTCCTGAACCAATTCCATGTCCACTTGTTTTTCCCTCTCCTGTTCCACCGCCACTCCCTTTACCGAATGCATTGACGGCCATTGCCTTCGACTGTGAGGCAAAACGTTGACGTTCTGCAGCTTTTATAGCCTCTTTTTCTTCGCCTTTTTTTCTTGCCAGATAGTCCTTTTGTCTTTGTAAAGCTTGATCCCGTTCTATTTTTTCCTGTTCTTTCTTTTGCTTCAGACTTTGTGCAATGGCTGCAGCATCATACGTATTTTGAGTAAGTACTTTTTCTCTGGTCTTAGCAGGTACCGGTTCTGCCTTTGAAGATACCGCAACTTTTTTTCCTACAGATGGTTTCGCTGCTGAAGCTGGAACATTCTCTTCGCTGCTGGTCGCCTCCGAATATTTTTGAGTCCGTTTTTGTTCTTGCTTTACAGTCTGGGTATTTCCTCCTCCAGCCGGTTCTTCATTTCCTAATCCCGTTTCACTGTCGCCAAAATTAACTTCCACCGAAGAGGGCTCACTAGGCGCCTTCATCGGCGTCACAACTCCGAAATGCAAAAGAATTGCCAGAATCCCCGCATGGAACAGTACGGTTCCCCAAATTCCTTTCTTTCGTTCTTCCATTTCATCCATATACAGCGAATTCATATTATTGTTACACCGAAGAAGGACTGATTTCTGTGCCCCTCATTGGCTTTTGCTTCTTCAAATAGTAAATATATCAACAAAAAAGACAATCCGAATCAGAATATCATTTTGATACGGATTTTTTTGTCACTGAAGTTCTCTTTGGTTTCGGTCCGGCCGACTTAAAAATCTTAAACAACTCTTTAAAAGAATTAAAATCTTCCCTATAAATAAATCCTATCCCTTGTGTTGTTGGCGATGTCTCATAAATCACGTTATTATTGGTCTGACTATATACCCGAAACTGCAACTTTCCATTCCGTGTCAGCTTCGTCAAAAGATCAAAATCAGCAATAAGATTGTTCTGACTATTCGTAACGTTCTTCGTGTTATATCCAAAATTACCATTAATAGTAACGCGATTATTTAATATCTGGCGACTTAATGCCAATTCAACCTCTTCATTAGACACCTGTGTCCCGGCATAATAGTTCACTCCAACATCCCATGTTTTACTAACCTGTGAAAGCCACGAGCTAAGCTGTGTTGATAACAAGCCACTAGCCGTTGTTCCAAGCAAACTCTGGCTATTCTGATCAGACGTATAATTCCCCCTTAAATTATCTGGGGTATAAAAACGATTGAGTACCATCAACGACAAAATCTGCTTATTAATATCATCATCTGTTGCAATATACTGTTTTATCTCATCGACAACTCGATTATCAACCGGAGGCGGGAATCCCAACTCAAAACGAATATTCGGATTGGAAAGCTTTCCTGACAAATTGATTTTACAATCAACCCGACTTATTCTGGATTTCGAATCTGCTGTTGCCGAACCGGAATTCATAAACAAATCATAGAGCGGAACATTTTTGGCCGTATAAATTGCACTTAGATCAACGTCGGCTTCAGCCGGATCCCCACTCCATTTAATCGTTCCTCCCCGTTGAAAGTTAAATTCTTTCGAAATAACATTTTTAAAATTAAAATTGTACTTCCCCTCTTCGATGGTATAGGTTCCCCACATCTGAAACCGACCACTTTTATCAAGGTCAAACCGAAGATCTCCGCTACCAACAACTCCTTTTACCACATCCGAATTTCCTCCCGAATTAAGAAGAATCTGGCATTTTGCCTGTGAAGTAATATTTACATCCAAGTGCAACTCAACATTAGATGGTTCAGGAGCATCAGACAGAACAACACTATCGGTCTTGGCCGTCTTGTTATTCACAAAACGGACAAAACTACTTTCTGTTATTTTATCTCCCCCATCTAATGAGACAGTGACGTTTGTTCCCGACATTAATTTTGCGTATCCGCCAATATAGGTCATCTGATCATGACCGGTAATCGTTACTTTACCTGCCATAAAAACATCTCCGTAAAGCATATTAAAATCCTTCGATGCTGAATTCAAAACCATCAAACGATCAGTAGTAACCGTTAGATCAACGTCCATGTTAGCAAAATTATCATGACGGAGTGTTCCAGTTAAGATTCCTGTATTATTGTTTCGATCATGAACCTTGACATGATCAAAAATAATTTTATCATTGACAAAACGGACCGAGTCGGTAAAGGTATAAGGAACCTGCAACACATTAACTTTCAGTCCGGCCTTATCGCCATACAAAGCCCCATTAAACAAAAGTTTACTCAAATTTCCGCCCACATGCATCTTTCCACTCGCTGTTCCGTGAAAGTCTGAGAATGTTTGGGAAAGCAGGTCTGTTAATACCGTAGTCGGCACATCAGAGAGCGATGCCGTATAATCAAGAGCCCCGGTATCGGGATTAATACTTCCACTGGCATCCAATAATTTATGTCCTTCCCGGTCTAACAGTAAACGAGAATAGATCGATTGGTCCTGGGCATCCCATTTATTGACCAAGGATAGATTTCCCAGATGTTCTACATCAACCGAGAAATCGGTAATTTGCAAATCGGAATATAGAATAGGACGTTTAAAAATATTCTGCAACCCGATCATTCCGGTCAGCGTTCCCCCTATTCCTGTTTTCAGATTCAGTAATTTATCAATACCTGCAAGATTTAGATCCTTAACATTAAGGGTAATACGGTGTTCGTTATCATTCGCAAGATCACCATTCACGGTGATCTGTTGGTCCCCTTTCTGAACACTAAGTCCGCTCACATGAGCAATCATCGAATCAATCTTTATGGTTCCGGGATTTACACGCCACACCGAATCGGCAATGAATATCTTAGACGGATGGATATCAATTTCACTAACAGAACGTTTCTTGCGACCCTCAAGATGGAACAAAGTTGATGCCGTAAAATCGCCTCCAAAAGAAGGTTTACTCCAATTATTCCAGAACAATTTCACATTTAAAGAATCCTGACCTGCATCAACCTTCACGGTAAAATTGGTGACATTTACATCGCTTTTATAGGTAATATTCTGAGCTTTTGTATCAAAAACCATCTTCTCATTTTGCTTCGAAGCATTCACTACCAGATCTTTAAAAACAACTCCTTCATATTTCAACTTGGGGAATACTGCATTTAAATTAAAGTCATTCTGATCTTCATAGACGTATCCATTAATAACAACCGGAGCCTCAAATTGCATTTTGGGTAATAACACTTTGGTTATCGGATCCGAATCTTTGATAGTGAGTGAATAAGAAAAGTGATTCCGCTCGGGATTAGCTCGAATATCCGGATCATCAAACAAAGGACAAGAAGGAAGATATTTTAGAATGATTCGTTTGAACGAACTAACCAATGAGACAAAATTATAATCTCCCGCAACCTTTGCATCTGCAAAATCAGAGCTTAACAAAATCTGGCTGTTTGCACCTTGTGCACGGGTATAAACATTCGCACCATCAATTTGGAAGCTACCGGTTTTATTAATGAAATGACTGTTCTTAACCTTTAAATCACCACTAAAATTATCAATATTATTACCCACAAAATTAGCCTGAACAAAACAGGACAATGCAGTGAGAGTATCCGGAGAGAATCCTAATGCCCCAATTTGTGCTTTACGCACATCGGCTGTAAAATTAAATTCAGGAATTCGTTTCGAATAATCAATCTTTCCTTTAAACGCAAAATCCAGATTCGGGTCTTTTGCAACCAAGCTTCCATTGAACAATTTATGGTTGATGACTCCGCTTAGTGTTATTCCACCAACTGTTTTACGGTTCACTTCCAGAGAACTAATCTGCCCGCCTATTTTTGCATCTAAATAATTCGAAGCCGTTAAAATGCCATCAAGCTGTCCATTCAGACTGACCCGCCCGATTGTTTTGTTCTTCAATAACCTTCCGGCTTGAAGATTTATTGCCTTCAAATGCCCTTTTATTCTTATGTCTTTCGAATGCAATGGTTTAAAAGACAGATCAGAAGCAATCGTCCCCACCCCTGAAGCAATCGTCCCGTAAGCAACAAAATCGGATAGATATCCCGTAAAATTTCCATTGTAATGAATCACTCCTGCTTGTGCTGACAAGTCGGCAGGAATAGAGATCTGCTTTGTTCCACTAGCATTTGGTAACCGTATAGCCCTTATATCATTTAAGTGAGTCACTGACGGTTTAAAATTGACATCCCAAAAGGCCTGCTTAATATTAGGCAATCCGTTAGCATAAAAATCAAATCGCACTTTGGTATAACGACCAAAGGAGAACTCCATCCCGCGTCCTTTCAATTCTCCTATTTTCCCATAAATATTCCCCGAAAGGCCTAATAGCAAATTCATTCCTTTCAACGTTGGGATGAATCGCCTCATATCAACAAAACTAAGTTGTGAGGGTTCGATCTTTGCTTTTACACGGATTGATGCCACATCTCCCTTCTTTTGAAACTCTTTTAATCCGACGGCCAAATGGTTGAATCGAAGATTTGATAAATCGGTTCTCAACAACACATGGTGCAGGCTGATTGTATCTGAATCGCAGGAAACCATTGTTTTGAGTTCTTTCAAATGAAACCCATTGGCATCTTTAAAACTTAAATTGCGAATATCACAAACCCAACGACTCTGGTAACAAGCAAATGTTGCTATGTCGATATTGAATGAATTAAAGTTCCATTCCGAAGGAAATCCAGGATGACGCTCATCACGATAAGAAAACCGACTTTGTCCGAAACGAAAATCGCGACAAGAGAATCCCCATAAAGACGGCTTGGTTGGTTTCGGTTGTTTTAATAAATCGACAATAAAATCATAATTATTCTTCCCGTTTGCGTAATGGAGCAACCTTGTATTAGACCCGGATATTTTAAAATAACGGAAATCAAGCGTACGCACCTTGAAATTAATATCACTTAACGCCGCAGCCAAACGATCTGAATAAAAAAGAGTATCATGTTTCTGATCTTCAATGAGCAATTTTTCTACTACAATCTTATTCCAGAAAGAATAATCAATTCCTTTGACTACCACCCGCGTATGAAGCGTTTCAGATAACCAGGAGGATACTTTTTCGCACAAAAATCGTTGTGCCTTTCCTGATCGAAAAGCCCTGTATCCCAAAAATAATAAGAGCACTACCAATAGCGGGATTAGTAGTAATATGGTTTTCCTTTTTTTAATATCTTTGCAGGTCATATTTATATTACGCAAAATAAAGTAAAATGTGCAATTATAGGGAAGAATACAACAAAAAAATTTCCCTATTCCGTTGTTCTATTGAAATTCGATAAAATGCAGAAAAATATTGTTATTTTAGGAATCGAGTCATCTTGTGACGACACCTCTGCGGCTGTTTTAAAAGATGGGGTTATTCTTTCAAATGTCATTGCAAGTCAGAAGGTCCACGAAGAATACGGAGGAGTCGTTCCGGAATTAGCGTCACGTGCTCACCAACAAAACATTATTCCCGTTGTTGATCAAGCTATTCGAAAAGCTGGAATTAACATAGGCGACATATCGGCAATCGCTTTTACAAGGGGACCGGGATTATTAGGTTCATTATTAGTAGGAACTTCCTTCGCAAAAGGTTTTGCACTAGCTTCTGGAGCTCCACTTATTGAAATTAACCATCTTCAGGGACACGTTCTTGCTCATTTTATTAAAGAGACGGCAGACCAGAATACAGATCCTCACTTTCCTTTTCTATGTCTGCTGGTTTCCGGTGGAAACTCACAGATCATCATTGTCAGAGATCATCTTCAGATGGAAGTCATTGGTCAGACCATTGATGATGCAGCCGGTGAAGCATTCGACAAATGTGCTAAAGTAATGGGACTTCCTTATCCCGGAGGACCTATCATTGATAAACTTGCCTCTCAGGGAAATCCAGATGCTTTTAAGTTTTCAAAACCACGAATTGCAGGACTTGACTATAGCTTCAGCGGACTGAAAACATCTTTTCTATACTTTATCCGTGATCACATTGCTCAAGATCCCGATTTTATCAAAAACAATCAAAAAGACCTTTGTGCCTCTCTACAAAAATCGGTTATCGATATTTTAATGGACAAATTCATTTTGGCAGCCAAACAAACGGGAATCAATGAGGTTGCTGTTTCGGGTGGTGTTTCAGCCAACTCCGGATTACGAAACAGATTGAAGGAGGAAGCCGTTAAACGCAATTGGATTCTTCACGTTCCGAAATTCTCATTTACAACAGATAACGCAGCAATGATTGCTATTACCGGTCACTATAAATTTCTGGCAGGGGAATTCGTCGGACAGGACGTTGCGCCCTATGCCCGTATGATAGTCTGATTAAAAACACATAGTTTGAGGAAACCATGCTAAAGTAATTCCCCTCTATATCCGAATATAGTTTGATCAAAAAAGGTTATTCGTGAATCTAAAATTCAAGGATGACCTTTTTTAAAATGAGATAAAGGACGGGAGTAAATGCAAATATTTAAACGCAAATAACAGGCATAATCCAAGACTAATTGCAGAAACAAATAACCTCAAAAATTTAGGAGTCTCATTGACTGCAAACCATCTGGTTGCAACCATTGCCCCCAGCATATTTCCTACGGCCAGGATTAATCCGATTAATACATCAACTTTCCAATTAATAAAAAAGATAACCAGGGAACAAATCGTAAATATCAGTCCGAGGTAAACCTTTAAAGCATTAGCCCGTTCCATATTATGTCCCTGAGCGATAACCAATAAGGCAAGAAAAAGGAATCCGACTCCAACCTGAATATATCCTCCATATATCCCGATGAAAAAACAGATCAGATTCTGCAAGGTTGGAAATTGCTGCTGTAAACGATCAACATACTTTGTAATCTGACGTTCCGGCCGAAGCACATAAATCAGGAACATCACCAGAAGAACAACTCCTATTACCTTTTCCATCAGTTGATCGCTGGTATTAACCGCCAAAACAGCCCCGACTAATCCTCCGATTGCAGCAGGTAAAATCAACTGGTGTCCCTCTCGATAATCAAGAAGCTTCTTTTTCCGATAATAAAGAGTACCTACCAGATTCTGGACCAATACGCCCACCCTGTTTGTTCCATTGGCAACTCCTGCCGGTAATCCAAGAAACATTAAAATAGGAAGGGTTAACAAAGATCCGCTCCCCGATATGGTATTAACAAAGCCGGCAATAAATCCGACTAATATTAAAACAGCACTGATCCACAGATAAGCCACCATAACCTTAAAATATTATTCCTTCACACTAGAAAAAGGTCTGCCAAGGTATGAATATTAACCTTCGCAGACCTCATTATTAACTTCTTTGTTCTACCATGCAAACAAAGGATAATTTTTCATCATCTGCTGCACTTTTGCACCGATAGCAGCAATACCTTTTTCATCGTCAATATCCTTCAAAACAGAATCAATCAGGTCTACGATAACCGGAATGTCATTCTCTTTGAGTCCACGGGTTGTAACCGCCGGAGTTCCCACCCGGATTCCTGATGTTTGGAACGGAGAACGACTATCAAACGGCACCATATTTTTATTAATTGTGATATGAGCTTTTACCAAAGTGTTTTCAGCCTGTTTTCCAGTAAGTTCAGGATATTTGGTTCTCAGATCAATCAACATCGAATGATTATCGGTTCCGTTCGAAATAACTTTATATCCCAGGTCCATAAATGTTTTAGCCATTACAGCGGCATTCTTTTTGACCAGCGTTTGGTATACTTTATATTCCGGTTCGAGAGCCTCACCAAAAGCCACTGCTTTAGCTGCAATGATATGTTCTAACGGACCACCCTGTGTTCCCGGAAATACAGAAGAATCTAATAAAGAAGAGATTTTACGGACTTCTCCTTTTTTAGTCTTAATACCCCATGGGTTCTCAAAATCTTTCCCAACAAGGATAATTCCACCACGAGGACCTCTTAATGTTTTATGAGTTGTTGATGTTACAATATGAGCATATTTTAATGGATTCTTCAGCAAACCGGCAGCAATAAGACCGGCAGGATGAGCCATATCAATCATCAATAAAGCACCAATTTTGTCAGCAATAGCACGCATTCTTTCATAATCCCATTCTCTGGAATATGCAGATGCCCCCCCAATAATCAATTTTGGTCTCTCTTTAAGGGCCAGTTCTTCCATCATATCATAGTCAACCAGTCCGGTATCTTCACGTACCTGATAAGCAATAGGATGATAAAGCAAACCAGATGAATTAACGGGTGATCCATGAGACAAGTGGCCGCCATGAGATAAATCAAGACCCATAAACGTATCGCCAGGTTTTAATACGACACTCAAAACTGCAGCATTAGCCTGTGCACCCGAATGTGGTTGTACATTGGCATATTCGCAATCGAATAACTTTTTTAAGCGGTCAATAGCCAGTTGTTCAGACAAATCGACAATCTGACAACCTCCATAATACCGATGTCCAGGATACCCTTCTGCATACTTATTGGTAAGGCAAGACCCCATGGCCTCCATTACCTGATCGCTCACAAAATTTTCTGAAGCAATCAGCTCAATTCCATTGAGCTGTCGCTGACGTTCCTTTTCGATAATATCGAAAATTTGAGTGTCTCTTTTCATCCTTTAATTAAGTTTATTATATATTGATGCATAGCCTTTTATTTGCCAGGAACCGATTCTTCTGATCTTTGATACGTTACACGCTTACAGGGGAGTCGGTGTCAAATTTCGCTTCAAAAGTAATACTTTTTCACGGGTGAACCGCCCATCTTTCAGCCATTTTATTCTTTAATGCTACGATCTTTAATACCGGCTTAATGAATATATTTTTTCATTCTCCGACTTCTCAAAAAATTCGTGTTTAAAAAATTCTCTGCAGGTCAATATTTCGTAAAGAAATAACTTATTTTTACAGGAAATAATCTTTTTGCATTCATAAAATGGAAAACACTTCAACGAATCGGCCTCAACTTTTAACCGCATTCTGCCTTTTAAGTTTTATTGGTAGTGCAGTAGCAATGATCCTTCAATTGTCGGTTATTCTTTTCCATGATTCATTCCTACAATTAGCTCAAAAATATGCATTCCAATATGGTAATGTTTCTTTTTCCTATATGACAGCGACGACTCTTTTTATCGTTTATGCAATTTCATTCATCGGAGTTATCGGACTGTGGCACACACGCCGCATAGGCTACTGGATTTATGTATCAGCACAGGTTATCATTGTACTCCTGCAACTTATCAGTCCGACCGGCATATCTATTTCCAACTTGTGTGCAACCATTGTGTTTGTAACTGGATATACCTACTTCTTCAAAACACTAAAATAAAAAAAATTATCTACTGATCCAGAATAGGCCTTACACCCTTCGTATCAATGTATTACTCCGCTATTCAGTGGTGGTTCGAAGGTGGTTTATAGGTGGTTTAAAGGTGGTTCATAGGTGCTCCGCACCTATGAACCACCTTTGAGCTCCTCTTGATCCGGTCAAGAAACTCATAGGAGCAATAAAGAAAAGCCCTAGATACTATTGATATTGTCTATCGTTCACCCATAAAAGGACGAGGTTGGTGATGGCGCACAATCACTATTACATCCAGTACAATTCAGTTCTGACGCAGATGCAACAGATTGAATCCAATCAACAAATCGTTCTATTAAAAAAGAATAATAATTATTCCTAATTGTATTTTTATGTTATACCTTTAGAACACCCTAATCAAATATAAAGAATTGTAAAACAACCACATAACAAACAACAACATGGACAAATTAGCAAACATACATCCAGGCGAGATACTAATGGAAGAATTCCTTTTGCCTCTTAATATTTCAGCCTACCGGTTGGCAAAAGATCTGAATATTCCACAAACAAGAATCTCTCAAATCATAAAAGGCAAACGAAGAATAACCGCAGATACAGCCTTGAGGTTAAGTGCTTATCTGGGAAATTCTGCTAAATTTTGGCTCGGATTGCAGAATGATTACGATATTGAAGAAGAGAATCGACTAAAAGGACAGACATTCAAAGATATTCAATTAATAAGACCTGTAAGTAGTAAAATTCGACACAATATTGCAACCTCACCAGAACAATAAAGGATTAAATCAAAAAACACGATAGATAAAACAATAAGGATGAGGAATTAATTTTCTTCGCCATTTTTACAATAAAAGAGGCATTAGAAAAAAATCTAATGCCTCTTTTATTCAAGTGATCCGGGCGGGATTCGAACCCGCGACCCACAGCTTAGAAGGCTGTTGCTCTATCCAGCTGAGCTACCGGACCGACTTTGCGGGTGCAAATATAAGAAAAAACCCTTGCAGAACGCCACCTTCAGAAAAATTATTTATCACTCCTTTTTATCCTTCCCAATACCCAGCGTCAATAATGTTTTTTCTACATTTGACACGTGTTAAACCCAAATGTGTTATGATTCATAATCGCTTCTTCATTGCTTTGCTGGTCTCTTTTTTTGTCAGCACCTCTCTATATGCTCAGAATTCTCAACCTTATGGTGCCTCCGCCCCCTCTCTTGTAGTCGGGATTGTCGTTGAAAATATGCGTCCGGACTACATCTCTCGTTACTGGAGTAAATTTCAAACAGACGGATTCCGTCGATTGGTAAAAGACGGAGCCGTATGCTCTAACACGCGAATCGAACAACTTATACAAACGGCCCCTTCCGGCATGGCCACTCTCTTTACCGGATGCTATGCTTCTTCTCACGGTATTATCGACGAATCATGGTATAATCGACTAAAATCAAAAAATGTAGATTGCGTAAACGATGAACTTTGTACCCCTGTAGGAAGTACCTCTCCGGATGAAAAATATTCTGCACGGAATCTTTTGTCCCAGACTATTGGCGATCGGATGAAACTATATTCCAACGGGAAATCGAAAGTGTATAGTGTCGCATTAAATCCTGCATCGGCCATTCTTTCAGCTGGGCATAGCGCTAATGGGGCTTTCTGGCTTGACAGTAAGACCGGAAATATGATCTCCAGCTCTTACTATATGTATGGCTTTCCTTCCTGGGCTCAAAAATTTAACAGTAATCAATTACCGTTATCGTATATCTCGAAAGATTGGAATACCATATTTTCTAAATCCAACTACGACGAAAGCACAGTAGATGGATATATTCTCGAAAAGGGCTTTGCCGGAAAATGGAATACCTTTCCCTATAGCATGTCTAAACTGGAAAAGAATGCCGAAAGCATGAAAATAATCAAGGCAACTCCTTTTGGTAATTCTTTAGTCAGAGAATTTGCACAGAACCTTTTAGACGAGGAAAAACCAGGCAGTGGAAAATATCCCGATTTGTTAACAGTCGTATTCTCCTCTCTTGATTATGAAAACAGCTCTTTCGGCCCGGCCTCAGTCGAGATGGAGGACTTATATATTCGTCTTGACCAGGAAATCGCTCTTATGCTTCATGCGCTGGATAAAAAATATGGAGATGGAAATTACTTGCTCTTCCTAACCTCCAATGTCTCCTCTTCTTACAATGCAGATTATCTGAAAGAGGAATTTCACATGCCTACCGGCTCTTTTAATCCTCAAAGTACAGTTGCTCTTTTAAAATCGTACTTAAACATCTCCTACGGACAGGGAGACTGGATTATTGAAAACACTGATCAGCAGATATACCTAAATCAACGTCTGATCGAACAACGCAAGATAAAACTATCCGATATACAAGCCAAAGCAGCTGCATTCTTAAATGAATTTGAAGGAGTGAAAACAGTACTTCCGGCGAGTCAGATTGAAGCTGGATTATCCGTCTCCGGAGAAATGAAAAATTTTCAGAATTCATATCGTTCAAATCGTTCCGGAGACTTGTTGCTTTCACTGGAACAGGGATGGACACCGGTATACAAATTCAAAAAGACCAATTACACCGAAAACAATCAGGTTCCTCTTATCTGGTTCGGTAGGAGTATTAAAAACATAGAAGTAGGAAGAAAAATCTCCTCTGTTGATGTAGTTCCTACAATATGCCGGATTCTTTCTATTCCTGTTCCTGAATTTTGCGAAGGTGAATGCATTCAGGAGGTTATAAAATAGGGTTATTATTCCTTTTGGACATCTAGTTGCATTGACAAAAACACACCAGCTAGAGCAGGTTCTCTATTTTTTGTCAATACAACTTCATTCTAATTCCGAACCCAATTTGCCTGATCAATTTCAGAAAGTAGACAAAACGTCAACAATTCAATACGAATATTTTGTATTTTTCGACTCGAAATCACAAACTATTGCTAATAGCAAATCAGATATCGCTGAGTGCTTTTTAGTCTGAAAAATAAATTAACAACGATGAAACCAACATTACTAATCTTAGCTGCCGGAATGGGTAGCAGGTACGGCGGACTGAAACAGGTCGATCATTTCGGCCCTTCCGGTGAAGCAATTATTGAATATTCCATTTACGACGCTATCCGTGCCGGATTTGGAAAAGTTGTCTTTGTTATTCGGGAATCTTTTGCTGAAATATTCCAAAAGACTTTTGACGAGAAACTAAAAGGCAAAATCGAAACAGTATATGTTTTTCAGGAATTGAACAAAATTCCACAGGGGGTTACGTTTAACCCTCAAAGGGAAAAACCATGGGGAACAGGTCACGCTGTACTCATGGCGAAAGATGTTATTAATGAACCTTTTGCGATCATCAATGCCGATGACTTCTACGGGCAGAATGCCTATAAATCACTGGCAGAATACCTTAATCAACCCAATCTATCCGATTACGAATATTGTATGGTTGGTTACCATATTGAGAAAACACTATCCGAAAATGGATCGGTTTCCCGCGGGGTCTGCAAAACCGACGGTAACGGAAATCTTATTGAAATAACAGAACGCACGAAGATTAATGAAGAGAAAGAGGGAATATTTTATTACGAGGACGAAAAACGATTCGCCATTCCCATCGGCACCAATGTCTCAATGAACTGCTGGGCTTTTAAACCTTCTTTTTTTAAATTTCTTGAAGATGATTTTAAAACCTTTATCGCCGAACGCGGACAAGAACTAAAATCTGAATTTTTCTTCCCATTTGTCATTTCGGATGCACTTCAACAAGGCAAAATCTCAGTAAAAGTTATTGACTGCGATTCGACTTGGTTTGGCGTCACCTATCCGGAGGACAAACAACTGGTAATTAAAAAATTACACAATCTCATACAACAAGGGGAATACCCTTCAAATCTCTGGGCATAAAACCGTGCCTTTAAAACCACAAACTATGAATGATATGCTTAATTCTGTCGCTGCAAAATTCAAGCTCGATGGAACAATTAAATCTGTCGCCCCCTTGGGTGAAGGATTTATTAATGACACTTTTTACGTTGAGACCAACGAAGCTGAGGCCCACGACTACCTTTTACAACGTAAAAACAAATACATTTTTCAGAATATCCCAGCCATGATGGATAATATATCCAAAGTGACAACCCATCTCAAAAAGAAAATCATTGAAGCCGGAGGTGACCCTCTTCGTCAGGCCATGACCGTCGTACCTACAATCGACGGAAAACTGTACTACAAAGACCCTGACGACGAATACTGGGCCACTTGTATTTTCATCAAAGACAATGTTACTTATCAGGCTGCCAGAACTCCGAAACTCGCATTCCAGGGGGGAAAAGGAATCGGGATGTTTCAAGCTATGACCTCGGATATGAAAGAACCTCTTACCGACATTCTCCCAGGATTTCATAATATCCGGTTCCGTCTTAAACAATGGGACGAGATTTTGGGAAAAAACCCGGCCGGTCGGAAAGATTCACTTTCAACTGAAATCAAATGGATTGAAGATCGTCGTGACGAAATGCTCAACTTTTGGGAACTTGTTGAAAATGGAACAATCCCTATCAGGGTAACTCATAATGACACAAAAATCAACAATATCCTTTTTGATAAAAGTGGTAATGTTTTGTGCGTAATCGACTTAGACACCGTTCTAAACAGCACTGTACTCAACGACTATGGCGACGCTATTCGTTCTTACACCAACACCGGACTTGAAGATGACCCAAATCTGGATAATGTCAAAATGGATTTTGAAATCTTCAAAGCTTATACAGAGGGATATCTTTCCGAAACCAGCTCTTTTCTGACTCAGCCGGAAATTGATAATCTTGCTTTCTCTGCAAAATACATCACGTTCGAACAGGTATTGCGGTTTCTAATGGATTATATCGATGGAGACCATTACTACAAAATTAAATCTCCCGATCACAATTTGATCCGAACTCGTGCGCAATATAAACTCTTACTCAGCATTGAAAACAACTACCCTAAGATGGTTCAATTTATAGCCTCTTCGGTAAAAGCACACTGATACATAATAAAGCCCCGCTCACTCGTGGGGCTTTATTCATTTTTATTTAACGTCAACTTAACATGCACTCTATTTTATTTGTATTAACTTTAAGGCGTTAAAATAATATGTATGGGAAGAAAAGAATTCAATGAACACCTTGATGAGCTTCTAATCATTAGGAAGTACATCTGGGGGCTGAATGGTGGAGATCAGCTTTTCAAAAAAAACACCAAAGATCAAATGCTAAACAGCCTGGAACAAAAAATCCAGGATTTAAAAAAGGGAGTCTTTAATGGCACCCAAACAATGGAGCTTATTTAAGACTCCTTTTTTTTTGCCTCTTCTTTTCTACATTTCTCTCCACTTTTCCGATTAATCCTTCTAGTTTTTTCTAATTTTGCCGGCGTATTATGAATATGCTTCGAAGATTATACCGACGTTATATATATGGGATTATTGGAACTCTGATTTTCCATGTCCTGCTTTTCACTTTTTTATTCCTCACAGAAGTTTACAAGAACAAACCGCATTTCGATGATCCGGTTCTTGTCCAAATAGAAACATCCGACAACCTTCCCCCTGAACCCAAAGAGCATAAACTAACAGCAGAAGAAAGGGTCCAGGCAATTATGAAACAATATGCGCCGAACAATCCATCTATGACTGCTGACGCATCGAATGATTCTTACCATGGTCCGAACGCTTCTCAGAAACAATCGCCCGAAACAGATTTTGATCGGGAGATAAAAAACGCTAAAGCCCTTTCTGCAAAAGTAAGCAAACAACTTTCTTTGAAAATCCCTGATATTGGTGACGTTAAAATGCCTGCGGTTACAACCAGGGGACAATCCAAAGATTCTATTCGTAATGTGATCTACACAGGGAAAAGTTACAACCATTATAACCTCCCCGGAAGATATCATGTTCGATTCCTAATCCCAACTTACCTTGCACAACATGGAGGGCGAGTTACCGTAAGTATTCAAGTTAACCAAATGGGACGTGTTGTACGTGCAACACCTCAGGGTTCGAACCCTCTTCTTGAAGCCTATGCTCAAAAAGCAGCTTTAGGGACCCTTTTTAACACTGACTCTCATGCTCCGTCTCTTCAAAGTGGAACAATCACTTACACATTTATTGCACAATAGCAAGAAAGTCAGAGTTTTAACATGATTTAACTTTTTTTTCGGAACACTAACACAATACTAGCGTATATTTGCAATGTAGTTTTTTTCATAAGTTTAGGTTTAGTTAGGTTAGTTAGTTTGGGAAAAGGATAGGTTCGTAAGAATCTATCCTTTGTTTTTTGGAACAGATCTTCCCCTCCGCAACAAATCGGATAACAATATCATCATTAAAAAAAACAGTACTATTGTCATAACAATCAATTTATTACAACAATACAAAAGAATATATTTTATTACCCGCCTGCACTTTCAAATGAGTTTCAAACGGACTGTCCTCTTCATTAACTTTACCCTTCGAATAACTCGCCACTGGCTGATGTCTGATGTTTTTCGTTATCTTTGCGCAAGAAAATATTAGAAAAGAGAACAATGCAGGAGAAAATTCTTATTCTGGATTTTGGTTCGCAGTATACGCAGCTCATTGGACGACGTATCCGAGAGCTAAATGTCTATTGTGAAATTTATCCATTCAACCACTACCCGGCTATTGATAAAAGTGTTAAAGGGGTTATCCTTTCCGGAAGTCCCTTTTCAGTAAGAGATGAAAATGCTCCAATACCAGACATCAGTGAAATCAAGGGGAAACTTCCTCTTCTGGGAGTTTGTTACGGAGCACAGTACCTTGCTCATTTTTTTGGAGGAGAGGTAAAAGCCTCCAATTCAAGAGAGTATGGCCGCGCAAATCTCACATATATTGATCACTCAAACCATTTATTCAAAGAAATAAGTGATAACACTCAGGTTTGGATGTCTCATGGAGATACAATACAGCACATTCCCGACCAATACAATATCATTTCCAGCACACACAATGTTCACATTGCTGCTTTCCAAATTGAAAACGAAAAAACTTTCGGAATTCAATTTCATCCGGAAGTATACCATACAACGGAAGGAAAACAACTTCTTCAAAATTTTGTCGTCGACATCTGTGGCTGTAAACAAGATTGGACTCCTGATTCTTTTATTGAGACTACGATTCTCAAATTACAATCAAAGATACATCAGGATAAAGTGGTTTTAGGTCTTTCAGGAGGGGTCGATTCCTCTGTGGCTGCAGTTCTCTTACACAAGGCAATCGGTAAAAATCTGACCTGTATCTTTGTTAACAACGGTCTCCTTCGTAAAAACGAATTCGATTCGGTCTTGCTCTCTTACAAAGACATGGGACTAAATGTAATCGGGGTTGATGCTTCTTTTAAATTTATTAATGACTTAAAAGGAGTTACTGAACCTGAAAAGAAACGTAAAATTATCGGAAGAGATTTTATTGAGGTTTTTGATGTAGAAGCCCGCAAAATAGAAGATGTTAAATGGCTCGCCCAAGGAACAATTTATCCTGACGTAATTGAGTCTACTTCGGTAAACGGTCCTTCGGCAACCATTAAATCTCACCACAACGTAGGTGGCCTCCCAAAAAACATGCACCTAAAAGTTATAGAGCCGCTCAGACTTCTTTTTAAAGACGAAGTAAGACGCGTCGGAAAAGCATTAGGCCTAAAACAAGAATTATTAGGTCGTCACCCGTTTCCTGGTCCTGGACTTGGAATTCGTATTTTAAGTGACATTACCGCTGAAAAAATCCGCATTCTTCAGGAAGCCGATGCTATATTTATTGATGGCCTTAGAGAATATGACCTTTACGACAAAGTATGGCAAGCTGGAGTCATGTTACTTCCGGTTCAAGCTGTCGGTGTCATGGGTGACGAAAGAACTTACGAAAACGTCGTTGCCCTGAGAGCTGTTGCATCAACTGACGGAATGACCGCCGACTGGGTTCATCTTCCCTATGATTTTCTGGCAAAGATTTCAAATGAAATAATTAATAAAGTGAGAGGAATCAATCGGGTTGTTTATGACATTAGTTCTAAACCACCAGCCACTATTGAATGGGAATAATCATATAATACAACATAGAAGCAGCGGTACTGATTGTAATCAATACCGCTGCTTTATTATAAAAAGGAGACATTCGGGAAATCGATAAAGAACAGTTTCTATGATCTCCGATCTTTGGCCTCATCAGGAGGTAGATTCAAGCATCTTCTTCTTATTAATTTCTATAAATATGGGCTTGAACAGAATCATTCTCTTATCTTTGTCGTAAAATAGTACGTATAGAAAAGACTTTATTTATGAGAAATTATACACTTTCAGGACTACTCTGTGTAATCATCCTGACTCTTTTCGTTCATAATCCTGCAAAAGCTCAAAATTTTGAAACTCAGGCAGTGAAATTTGCCCGATTACTCAATATTATAGAATCTACCTATGTTGATTCAACTCACCTTGATAAACTAACAGAAACTGCGATTGTCGAAATGTTAGCAAAACTCGACCCGCACTCCGTTTATATCCCCAAAGAAGAAGTATCAAAAATGAATGAACCTCTTGAAGGTGAATTCGAAGGAATTGGCATATCTTTTAATATATTCAAAGATTCTCTTCTTGTTGTTTCTACAATTCCAGGAGGACCGTCTGAAAAAGTAGGATTAATGCCAGGTGATCGTATCTCATTCGTTGATGGAAAACCAACATGCGGAGTGAAATTACAAAATAGTGACGTTTTTAAACTCCTTAGAGGGAAAAAAGGAACCATTGTAAATCTCAAAATAAAACGAAAGAACATTAAAGACCTTCTGGAATTCACGATTGTCCGTGATAAAATCCCAATCTATAGTGTTGATGCAGCTTATATGCTGAACCACGAAACAGGATATATTAAGGTTAATCGTTTTGCCGAGACCACAACTGATGAGTTTGAAACTGCCTTAAAAGATTTGAAGAAACAAAAAATGGCTAACCTCATTCTTGATCTTCGTGGAAATGGTGGGGGACTACTTAAAGCAGCCTTTGAGATGGCAGACGACTTCACCTCCAATAATCGAATGATTGTTTACACAGAGGGATTAAAAAGTCCAAGAAAAGATTATAAAGCTACTTCTGCCGGACTATTCGAACAAGGAAAACTTGTCGTTCTCATTGACGAAGGAACAGCCTCTGCCAGTGAAATTGTCTCTGGGGCTATTCAGGATTGGGACAGAGGAGTCATCATAGGCCGCCGGTCTTTTGGAAAAGGCCTGGTTCAACAACCATTTATGCTCAACGACAGCTCTATT
The DNA here is from genome assembly GCA_963692465.1 of Prolixibacteraceae bacterium. Lineage (GTDB taxonomy): Bacteria > Bacteroidota > Bacteroidia > Bacteroidales > Prolixibacteraceae > JAUZOB01. The sequence continues at coordinate 2,702,277 of OY829943.1, read as the reverse complement.
GTCCGACTTACCACAGCACACTATTATACTCCTTCCGGGCGTTGTATTCAAAAACCTTACAAAAACGGGATTGAAGAATACGAGGAAGATATAGAGAAACGTTATAAAGATGGAGAACTTTTTCACAAAGACAGCGTGCGTTTAAACGAAACCCTCCGTTATCAGACTCTTGTCAATAAACGAATTGTATTTGGTGGTGGTGGAATTATGCCTGACATCTTTGTTCCTCTCGACACTTCTTCACACTATACGTATTTCAATGCACTGATAAGAAAGAATGTCGTGTTTCCTTATGTCATTAATTATATCGACAAAAACAGAGAGACAATAAAACAACATTACCCGGACTTCCCTTCATTCTTAAAGAAATTCGAAGTTACGGATGCAATGCTTGATGATATCGCTACTACAGGAGAAAAAGAAGGAGTCAAGAAAGATCCTCAAAGTATAAAAGCGACAGCTGACGATATGAAACTTCAAATTAAAGCTCTCATTGCCAGAGATATTTGGGATCAAGCTAATTTCTACCAGGTAATGAATACCAAGGATGATACGATAGAGAAAGCCCTCAATATTTTAAAAGAAAAAGGGGCCTATGAGAAAATATTAACTCCTGTCAAACCATGACAACCTCGTGCTTTGGACCAGACTTCTCTGAAGTTGTAAATACACTCTCGGATCCGCAAACTCTGACATCCATTAGTAACAGGTATCCAGACAATGTGCCAATGCCATCTTCTGAAATATTAAAAAACATGGTCGATAAACTCAGGGAAGTTATATTTCCTGGTTTTTTCGGGGAGACGACAACGAACACCTCTCATCTTAGTTATTATATTGGCGTATATCTTGATGACATTTATAAACTGTTATGCACCGAAATCTTGGCAGGATTGTGCTTTCAACATGATAGTGACGGGAAATCGGCTATACTAAAAGATAAAGCGCGTAATATTGCTGAAACATTCATCAACTCTTTACCAAAAATAAGAAGCATTTTATCAACTGACGTTACTGCCGCTTTTCTTGGAGATCCAGCTGCTACCAGTTCTGGAGAAGTTATCTTTTGCTATCCTGCGATCAAGGCAATATCAAGTTATCGTATAGCTCACGAACTGCATGTCTTAGAGACACCTCTTATTCCTCGGATCATTACTGAAATGGCACATTCCGAAACAGGAATCGACATTCATCCTAACGCGGTCATCGGAGACCATTTTACCATTGATCATGGAACTGGGGTTGTCATCGGATCAACCTGTGTTATTGGAAATCACGTTAAGCTTTATCAGGGAGTCACACTTGGAGCCAAAAGCTTCCCTCTCGATGAAAAAGGGAATCCAATAAAAGGAATTCCTCGCCACCCCATTGTTAAAGATAATGTCATCATTTATTCCCAGGCAACAATTTTGGGCAGAGTTACTATCGGAGAGGATTCGATAATCGGGGGAAATGTTTGGATAACGCACAATGTTAAACCAAATTCAAAAATAATTCAAAACAAAGCCAAAGACGCTCAGTTCATCGATGGAGCCGGCATTTAATAAAAACTGAATCATTATCGTGGAGAACGAAACTTTTGTTGCTAAAACTTTTGCAGGTCTTGAAACTGTTCTTGCAGAAGAACTAAAATCTATGGGGGTAGAAAATGTCACCCCTCTTGTTCGGGCTGTTTCTTTTACAGGAAACAAAGAAACATTATACAAGGCTAATTTTCATTTGAGAACAGCACTTCGTATTCTAAAAAACATTGCATCATTCAATGTTGCTGACCAAGATTCCTTATACGACGGAGCTGCCAATATCCCATGGGAAGAATTTTTCACACAAAAACAAACCATTGCGGTCAGTACAACTCTTGTCGGCGACATTTTCACAAACTCAATGTTTGTTTCGCTTAAAGTAAAAGATGCAATTGTTGATCATTTTAGAAAAGTATGTGGCAAAAGGCCTTCTGTCAACAGTGAAGACCCCGATGTTCCAATACATGTTCACATCTCAGGAAACGAATGTACAATTTCATTAGACAGCTCCGGTGAGTCTCTCCACAAAAGAGGGTACCGCTTGGAACAGAATGAAGCTCCGCTTAATGAAGTTTTGGCTGCAGGGATGATCTTACTCTCCGGATGGAAAGGCGAATGCGATTTTATTGATCCCATGTGTGGATCAGGGACACTTCCTATTGAAGCAACTCTAATTTCTCACAACATTGCACCTGGTATCTTCCGTAAAAAATACGCCTTCGAGAGCTGGAAAGATTTTGATGAAGATCTTCTTACTCAAATATACGACGAGGACAATGAAATCACCCCGTCTTGTGAAATCTATGCTTCGGATATCTCAATTTGCGACATTGCTATCGCAAAAAGGAACGCAAAACAAGCAGGATTAAAAGACATTCATTTCCAAGTTAAAGATTTTGCTCAACTTGAACCTTACGGTGAGCAAGGACTCATTATGATGAATCCACCCTATGGAGAACGAATGAAAATGGATAACCTATTTTCCCTTTATGATATGATCGGAGAAAGGCTTAAACATCATTTTCCGAATCACATCGCATGGGTCATTAGTAGTAACAAAATCTGTTTTGACAAGATCTCGTTAAAACCGTCAACCAAAATTGATCTATTTAATGGCTCTATTAAATGTCAGTTCAGAAAATACGAACTCTATTCCGGTTCTCGAAAACTAACAATAAAACAGGCTACTAATACAAATTCAGATTAGTTTTTTGTATCCCCTTAACTGGGGATGCACTTTCTTAGAACATTCATAAAAAATGGAGAGAGATAAAAACACAAACATTCCAAGTATATCCAACAGAACTATATTATATCAAAATTAGTCACAGTCAATTTTACGTTTTGGAAGGCCCCAATCATCAGCTCCACCGCTTGGTTGACTCGGAACTTGGTATCCACCTGTAACAACGTTTAATTCTTGACTGGTTAAAACTTCAAAATTTGAAAAGTCTTTTTTATTAATTTTTTGGTTTACAAATAACGTTTTCATATCTTCAGAAAGATTAGTAATTAATAAATCGTTTTTAATATTCCTTACATCTATTTATTCCATTAAAAGAAAAAGGTGACCTTCATTTTTTGTATTTCTTTTGTATTTTAACTTTTATGTCAGGCAATGAAGCTGAAATCATGCAAATTAGGAGCAATAAAAATAGTTAACGGAATTGCCATTTTAATAGGATTGCTCCTCGTTTCAGCAACCAGTACATCCAAAAAAACAGTTGATCCGGTTGATAATTACTACGCATTAATTTACAATGCGCAAGATCTTGCAACCAAGGGTAACTTCGAACAAAGTAAAGCAGCACTCCTTTCTGCAATCGATTATGGAAAGAATAAATTCGGTGCAGGAAACCCACTATTATTTTTATCCTATAATGGATTAGGTATCCTAGCAAAACAACTTGGAAAATACCAAGAAGCCTTAACTTTTTATAACAAAGCAATTGATATTATAAAACTAAATCACCCGATCAATCAAACTCAACTTGCTACTGTATACGTAAATATTGGAAATATTTATAGACTAATCGGAGATTATGAAAATGCATTGCAGTACAACTATAATGCGATAAATTATTCTTTACCTGATTCCAGTAAAAGAATCGTAACCATAGAAGCGAGTAAAATCAATATAGCCAATACTTATTTAGATCAGAAAAAATATATTGCGGCAATTCGTACGTCAAAGACGCTTATTAAAAGTTCTGATCCACAAAGAAAAATTTTAGCCTATGAGTTTCTTGCCAGGTCTTACGATGGATTAAATAATTTTTCACAAGCCAACCAATATTACAAACTTCAAATATCTTTAATAAAAAAGATAAAAGACAGTCCCAACTTAGGGGCTACCTACAACTATTATTCCCTTTTCCTACTAAATAACAAGCACTATAACGAAGCAAAATACTCTCTACAACAGGCATTATATATTCTTCGCAAAAACTATGGAGAAAAGCATTATTACACCTCTTATGCCTACCAGAATTTAGGATTACTGTACGAGAAACAAAAGATCACAGGATCTACTTACAACCAGTTAATTCACAAAAGAAAGACCAATCTTCTTCTCGCTTTTCTTTGCTACCAAAAAGCGATTGAATCTGTCGTTGATGGATATCAGAACGATAATCCTTTTGATAATCCTCCGGTATCTCGGCCAATTGATAAAAGACAACTATTATCTGCGTTGAAAAGCAAAGCCAACATTTTAGATTCTCTTTCAACACTCTCCTATCAAGCAGGAAATTCTTTTGCCGGACTAATATACCTCAAAAAGAGCTTGGAAACTTATCGTTTAGCCTCCGAACTTATTCAAATCATACGTTCCGGATTTTTAAATATGGAAAGCAAGCTTTTTCTCAGTGAGAGTGAAAATGACACCTATCTGAATACCATCGATATTGCCTATCAACTTTACAGAAAAACAGGAAATACTGATTATCTTCAGGTTGCTTTCGAATTTGCAGAAAGGAGTAAAGCAGCAATCTTCCTTGCTTCAATAAAAGATAATGAAGCAAAGCATTTTGGAGGGATTCCTGATTCCCTTCTTCTGCAAGAAGAAAATATTGATCAGGAAATTAGTTTCTATAAAGAACAGATCTTTCAACTCAAACAATCAGGTAGTGCAGACTCTGACCGACTCAAACTATGGACTAGTATTTTATTAAAGAAAACGCAGGAACAAGAAAGTCTCATCCATTTCTTTGAAAATAAATATCCTACATATTACAATTTCAAATACAGACTAAATATTATAAGTGTTCCCGAAGTTCAAAGCAAACTATTCAAACAGGATGCATTAATTGAATACGTCATTAATCGTCATAACAATAAAGATCCAGAAATCTATTGTTTTTCAATCACAAAAGATCAATTTAAAGTGACGAGAACAACTGCAAATATTAATTACGACGGAAACATTAAAACGCTTCAAAATTTTCTAAGAAATAATAACGCAATAAATACCACAAAACAAAGTTATATCGGCTATTGCAATGCCGCATTCAATCTTTATCAATCGCTTCTTTCGCCTATCAAGAAACAAATCGATGGCAAAAAATTGATTTTTGTACCAGATGATCAATTATCATACATTCCATTTGATGCATTGATCAGTCAATATCCTGATGTATCACTAATGGATTTTCGCAAGCCAGCTTATCTTATAAAAGATCATGCCATTAGCTATTCCTATTCAGCAACAATTCTTTTTGATCGGGAACATCAAAACAGAACAGCCTCAAAGTCTGTATTAGCCTTTAATCCAGACTACTCTACTTCTGAAAAGAATTTCTCTCATCCTGAATTATGGAAACACCTATCTCCCTTAGCAGGGGCCAATACAGAAGTCAGTAATATTTCCCAGTTATTTCACACAGATATTTATTCAGGAAGCAATGCTTCCGAAACAAATTTCAAGCTCAATGCTCCTGATTACGATATCCTTCACCTGGCAATGCATACCATTATCAACGACAATGCGCCCATGTACAGTCGCCTTATATTCAATGCTTCAAACAAAAAAAGTAATGATGACAATTTTCTCAACACTCAGGAAATATATAATCTAAAATTAAATGCCAGACTTGCTGTACTAAGTGCGTGCAATACAGGTACAGGGAAGCTACAACGAGGTGAAGGAGTAATGAGTATGGCACGAGGATTTCTTTATGCCGGATGTCCATCAACCTTAATGACGCTATGGGAGATAGATGATAAATCCTCAGCAGACATGATTAAAGATTTCTATTATTTTCTAAAAAAGGGAAATGACAAGGACGAAGCATTAAGATTGGCAAAACTGAAGCATTTAGACGAGGCTGATCCATTACTCGCTCATCCCTATTATTGGCAAAGTTATGTCCTTGTTGGAGATAAAGAACCGCTTTTTAAAGCAAAGGGACTCTACCTTCTCGGAGCCTTTTTATTAATTGTTGTACTCGGGTTTATGTGTGATCGTTTTATACAAAAAGACCCTAGGAAATATCCTAAGGTCCAAAAATTCACACTTCTTATTAAAAGCTTGAGGTTAAAATTGTCTAATAAATCTGAGAGAAAACAAATAATAAAAAAGGAATAATTGTAGTAATACAAGAATATTAAAAATTAATCACTTATCTTTTTCATCTAATTTCTTTCAATATTTTTTCAGCTTTAGACCCATAATAGCCATGTTCATTTTCAATCTTTTGAAAAAGAGGAACGGCTTTATTCTTATTATTAGTCTGCAAAAAGCATAATCCCATATACCACTCAGCCTGCTCAACGAACAAATTATCATGATTTTTTATCACACGATCATAATGGTATATCGCCTTCCGATACTGTCTTAATTCCTGATAGGACATCCCAGCATAAAAGTTTCCAGCAGGATCATTCCCATTTTGTTTTATAACTAATTGGAAAAGGGATAATGCCTCTTGATATCGTTGCTCATTGTATTTTTGTAGAGCCATAGATAAAACTCCCGGAGCTTTACCTCCCGATCGATATATTCCAAATGATTGATATGGACTATAAAACTGAGCATATACATTGAGAGTTTTTCGCCCATCCAAGTACTCCCATGTTCCACCAATTGCAACAGCAAAAACAGCACAGGCAGCAGCCAATTCCCAGCTCTTTGCAGTTCGTCCAATAAAACGGAAGATGCGTCTTTCGTTCTTCACTTCTTCCCGATGAATACTACCCAATTGATCCCGAAGACTCATAACATCTTCTTCAGCGATAGCATCTTCCATCTCTTTCAAAAGTGGAGTTTTTAATTTACCTGTAAGTTCTGCAGCATCTTCTTCACCAAGAACACTCCCTCTTGTGACTAACTCTCCCTCATAATGCGACACACTTTTCTTTGAAACATCCTCAAGTAATACCCGTAAATTCATTATTCCACTTTCCAATACAGCAGCATTAACTTCTTTCGAAAGCCTTACTGCACGAGCAAGATTTTCATTAATAACAAGTTCTGCATCAAACGACCGAGCCTGATCCCTGCTCATTTTTCCATCTACATACAATTCAATTTCCTCGAATGTAAAAGGATAAAGAGACGTACTAGCAGCAATCTGCCCTAATTCGGCTCTGAGGTTCATTATATCATCTTCTTGTATTGCGTATCCAATCTCTTCAAACAACTTCTCCCCATTATCCTCCTTAGAAGAATCACGTTTTTCTATTCCCGAAATAGAACTCGGTAACAAATCGAAAAGCTCTTCATCCCTGACTTTCCGATGTTGAGACACATGAACCCGATGAAGTTGATTATCTAATTGTCGAAGTTTAATTTCATCAAACACCTCTTTTTCGACTTCATGAACATCTGTTAGCTCATCTGAAAGTTCAAACGACAATTTTGTATTACGTCGATTTAATTTATTCTTTTTTAAATGATTAGTTAATTCTGAAAGTGTATCACGAAGCTCTGATACATCTTCTTCTTGTATAAAGTGTTCTATCTCCCGGTGTAATTTCAACTCATTTGCGAGTGAATGATTCGTTTTTAATTCGGCCTCAAAAGCCAACAAATCTTCATCACTCAATTCGCCGTTTAGATAACGGTCGACCCAGGCAATATAGTCCGTTTTAAGTATCATTCTCAAAATATTTTTTGTACTCTAAATCTTGCTTAATACTATTAACCAGATACTCTTTGCATTGAAATTTTCGCTTCTTTGCATAAATTTCGCTTTTATAACCCATTATTTCCGCGATCTCCTTAAGCGAAACTTTTTTTAGATATAACTGCAACACTTTCTGGCAATCTTCATTGAGTTTTATAAAGTGCTTTTGATACAATCGATAGCGTTCATTTTTCTCGACTTCTTCCACTAAATCACTCGTATCAACTTCATCGATATCTTCCTCATTTTCATAGTACTCCAGTTTATGCCTCTTCTTACTATCAAGTTGTTTAAGCCATAACAATCGACATACCGCAAATAAATAAGTTTCAAAAGAACAATCTGTCAATACCAGGTCATTAGCCTTTAATCGTCGATATATGATAATAATAGCTTCTTGAAAAACATCATAAACATCTTCATCAACGCCTCTATTCTTCTTAATATAATACTTAATTCTGTTAAAATATTTTTTATAAACATACTGTAAGACTAAACGATCGTTTTTAAGAATCCCTCTTACAATTTCTTCTTTCGTGTAATTTATCATCTCCTATTGTTTATTCCATTTATGACAGAAAGGTTACCCTCTTTTACAAATTATTTTTTAATTTCCTTATTCTCGGGAAAATAAAAACAAGTTACCCAGTCAAAGGACAAATTTTCTCAAATTATTTAATTTTCAATTCATTTGAGACTGAAAAAACATCAAAAAGGTAAATTATTTTTTATACAACCAGGATAAACTAAAAAAGTCAACAGAATGATTGTTCCAAAAGCACCATTTGGGCCCACATTATAGCCACCTTTCTATTAAAATAAAATCTCATTTAAAGACAAAAAGTAAGGGCAAACTCTTACGAATCAGCCCTTACACCAGAAGAATTTAAAATATCTATTCGTTTATCAGTTCTCTAACAATTGCATCTATTTTTGTTTCACAGGCATTATCAACAGCATGATATTCTTCTGCCGATTTTAATATTGCCCTAACCTCAATATAGAATTTAATTTTCGGCTCTGTTCCTGATGGACGAACGGATATTTTTGTTCCATCTTCCAAAAAGAACTGAAGTACATCCGATGTTAAATTTTGCTCTATAGGTGTCTGCTCTCCATCAATAAGGTTTCTCTCTGAAAGAAACAGATAATCCTTTACACGCACCAACCTTGCTCCACCTAATGTCCGTGGAGGGTTAGAGCGGAAATTCTCCATCATCGTCCGAATAATATCTGCACCTTCTTTCCCCTTCTCAACCACATATTTCATTTTCTCTTTCGAGAAACCATATTCCAGATAGATATTCTGTAGCAATTGGAACAAGGTTTTCCCCTTACTTTTTGCCCATGCAGTGATTTCAGCCATCAATGCACAAGAGGTAACTGCATCTTTATCTCTCACAAAGTCAGATGGCAAGAAACCAAAACTTTCCTCGCCGCCTCCGATATAACGTTTTTTCCCTTCGTTTTCACGAATTACCTCTGCAATGTATTTGAATCCAGTATAAGTGTCATAATAATCTACGTGGTTTTTAGAAGCAATCTCGGCAATTAGTTCTGAAGTTACAATGGTCTTAACCACATAATCTCCTTTTAGGAGATCACCTAATTCTTTCCTACGCGTAAGGATATAATAGATAAAGAGCAATGCTGTTTGATTCCCATTAAGAATAATATACTCTCCACAATCATCTTTAACTACCACTCCTACACGATCAGCATCTGGATCAGAAGCCATAACAACATCAGCATTCACTTCATGAGCTTTGGCAATAGCCATACTCATTGCAGCCGGTTCTTCTGGATTTGGAGACGCAACCGTTGGAAAATCTCCACTAACAACATCTTGCTCTTTTACATGATTGACATTCGTAAATCCCATTTTAGCCAATGCCGCAGGGATTAACCGTACACCAGTGCCATGAATAGGGGTATACACAATTGTCAGATCGTGATATTTTTTTACAATATCCGGGGACAAAGAAACGCCGACTGCTTTTTCCAGAAATAATGTATCAATATTTTCCCCAATCCGGGAAATATTCTCTTCTTTCCCTTTAAAAAGGATATCATCAATCTTCACTTTCGCAACTTCGCGAATAATATTTCCATCATGAGGAGGCACGATCTGCGATCCATCACTCCAGTATACCTTATAACCATTATATTCTTTAGGATTATGCGAAGCCGTAATCACAATTCCACTCTGACACCCCAATTCTCTGATAGCAAAAGACAGTTCTGGTGTCGGACGCAATTCATCAAATATAAAAACCTTCAACCCGTTTGCAGCAAAAATCTCAGCAGCCGTTTCCGCAAATAACTTACTGTTATTACGACAATCGTAAGCTATTGCAACCTTTATTTCCTGAAGATAACTAAAATTCGTCTTCAAATAGTTACTGAGTCCCTGAGTCGCTGCACCAACCGTGTAAATATTCATACGATTAGAGCCGGCTCCCATCACTCCGCGAAGTCCACCTGTTCCAAATTCAAGATCTTTATAAAATGAATCGATCAATTCCGTTTTATCTTCATTTTCAAGCATCCGACTGACGTCAGTTTTTGTTGCATCATCATATCTGCCGATAAGCCATTCCTTGGCCTTTTTCTCGACCAGATCAAGAATTTTCTGTTCTTTCATGATCAATTGTTGGTTAATTCTTTCAAACATTTTTCAAGACTATCTTTCCAATAAGGCACTTCCACGCCAAAAGTATTCCGGACTTTTGCCTTATTCAAGACACTATAAAAAGGACGAATTGCACGGGTTGGATAATCTTTCGACTCTACCGGCAACACTTTACAGTCAATATTCCCAAAATCCATAATGGCACGAGCAAAATCATACCAACTACAAACTCCTTCATTCGAAAAATGATAAATTCCGGGAGTAAAATCACCTTTCTCCGAACCATCTCCACTAACAAGAAGAACGAGCAATTTGGCAAGATCCGCTGCATTGGTTGGAGTACCTACCTGGTCATTAACAACCGTCACCTCTTTCTTTTCCTTTCCAAGTCGGATCATTGTTTTAACAAAGTTATTTCCGAATATCGAATACAACCAGGATGTTCTAATTATCATCGAATTGTTTAAAGCAAGCCTAACAAGCGACTCTCCTTCCAGCTTAGTCCGTCCATAAGCAGAAAGTGGATTTACTGCGTCCACCTCATTATAAGGCCGATAATTTGTTCCATCAAAGACATAATCCGTTGATATCTGAATCATCTTCACCGAGTACCGATCACAAGATTCAGCCAGATAACCCGGCGCCAGAGCATTAATACGACGAGCGGAGGGCTCATCATCTTCTGCTTTTTCTACATTCGTATATGCGGCACAGTTAATCAGAAAATCAGGTTTTGACTGACCCATATATTCCTCGACCTGCTGTTTATTCGTAATATCCAGTTCCGCGGCGCCCGTAAAAATGAATTCTTGTCCAGACTGACGGGATTGACGTTTTATTTCGTTGCCCAGCTGTCCATTTGATCCTGTCACCAATATTCGTTTCATTGACTACTAAGATATTTTAAAAATTTAGGATTGCATCAACAATTGACGTCCGATTTTTGTCTTTATCTGAGACTTTAGCCTTTGCCGGATCAATTTTCCAGTTAATAGCCAGCTTCGGATCGTCAAAAGCAATTCCTTCCTCACACTCCGGAGCATAAAAGTCATCACATTTATACGTAAATGTTGCAATTTGACTCAGCACCGAAAAGCCATGAGCAAATCCGTGTGGAATAAAAAGTTGCTTCTTATTTTCACCCGATAGTTCAACTCCAAACCATTGCCCGAAAGTAGAAGAGTCTTTTCTCAAATCAACAGCTACATCAAAAACATTCCCGGTAATTACCCGTACCAGTTTGGCCTGATTATGAGGAGCTGACTGATAATGAAGTCCCCTGATCACTCCATATTCCGAGTTTGATTCATTATCCTGAACAAATTTTGTCGTTATCCCCGCCTTAATAAATTCCCGTTCATTATACGATTCAAAAAAATAACCCCGATTATCTTTAAAAACACGAGGTTCTATAACAATCAACCCAGAAATTAGTGTCTGAACAATTTTCATATTTACATTTTATTATCTGCCAGATTGAGCAAATACCGACCATACTGATTTTTCTTCAATGGTTCGGCCAATTGAATAAGCTGCTCTCTGTTGATATATCCGTTATTATACGCGATTTCTTCCAGACAGGCTACTTTTAACCCCTGTCGTTGTTCTATAGTTGCAATAAAATTAGATGCCTGAATTAAACTATCGTGGGTTCCAGTATCCAGCCAAGCCATTCCTCGTCCCATCAGTTCCACCTTCAACCGGCCTTCTTCGAGAAACAATCGATTTAAATCCGTTATTTCTAGTTCTCCCCGCGATGAAGGTTTTATCCTTTTTGCCTTTTCTACTACATCATTCGAATAAAAATATAAACCCGTTACAGCATAATTAGAACGAGGATGCTCCGGTTTTTCCTCCAGACTCAAAACCCGATCCGATTTGTCAAATTCAATCACGCCATATCGTTCCGGATCATTCACATAATATCCAAAGACGACAGCTCCGTCCTTCACCTCAACAGCATCGTGAAGTAATCCTGACAATCCATATCCATAGAATATATTGTCACCCAAAACCAGACATACCGAGTCGTTCCCAATAAAATCTTCTCCAATCAGAAATGCCTGCGCCAATCCATCCGGTGAAGGCTGAATAGCATAGCTTATCTGCATTCCAAGTTGACTTCCGTCCTCAAATAATTCCTGATACAGATGTATATCCTTCGGAGTTGAAATAACCAACACCTCTCTTATTCCAGCCAGCATCAGCACCGACATTGGATAATAAATCATTGGTTTATCGTAAATCGGAATGATCTGTTTCGATATCGTTTTCGTTATTGGGTAAAGCCGGGTTCCCGACCCTCCTGCCAGAATAATACCTTTCATCTCGTATAGATTAAATTTTTTTAATTCAGATTGTTCCTTTTTTTAGTAATGAGTCATAATAGGCGATTGTCTTTTTCAGTCCCTCATCAGGTTTCACCAGAGGAATCCAGCCGGCAAGCATTTTCTGCGCCAATCGGATATCCGGATTCCTTTGCTTCGGATCATCTTCAGGCAAAGACAAATAGCATATTTTCGAAGAAGAACCAGACAAATCAATAATCTTTTCTGCAAGTTCTCTGATACTCATTTCTTGTGGATTGCCGATATTAACCGGGCCATGAAACTCATCAGAGGTATTCATCATCCGAATCATTGCTTCAACTGTATCATCAACATACTGAAAACTACGTGTTTGCAATCCATCACCATAAACAGTCAAGTTCTCCCCTTTTAGGGCTTGAATAATAAAATTTGAAACCACTCGTCCGTCATTGACACTCATGCGGGGACCATAAGTATTAAAAATCCGCACTATCTTAGTCCTGACATGATTCTGTTTCTGATAATTGATAAAAAGAGATTCCGCACAACGCTTCCCCTCATCATAACAGGAACGTGGCCCCAACGGATTCACATTCCCCCAGTAATCCTCGGTCTGAGGATGCACTTTCGGATTGCCGTATACCTCACTGGTTGAAGCCTGTAAAATTTTTGCTCCTACACGCTTAGCCAATCCCAGCATATTTATAGCTCCCATCACACTGGTTTTAATGGTTTTAATAGGATTCTGCTGATAATAAATTGGCGATGCTGGACAGGCAAGATTATAAATTTCATCAACTTCAATAAAATAGGGCCAAATTACATCATGACGGGCCATTTCAAAATAAGGGTTTCCGAGCAGAGGCAATATATTTCGCTTCGTCCCCGTAAAGAAATTATCCAAACAGATTACGTCATTTCCATCTGTCAATAATCTCTCACATAAATGAGACCCGATAAAACCGGCGCCTCCTGTAATCAGTATTCTTTTCATCCAGATTTTTTACACCTCCGGATTTATAACTTTTTTCCCAATCGAATAATACGTAAAATCATAATCTTTTATCTCCTCCGGATCATAAATATTCCGTCCGTCAAAGATAAGCTTATGGTTCATCAGTTTTCCCATCCTTACAAAATCAGGAGTTCTGAAATCAGCCCATTCAGTAACAATCAGCAAAGCATCAGCCCCGTCAATAGCCTCATATTCGTCTTTGGCATATTCGATTACATCACCAACCCGACGCTTTGTTTCGTCCATTGCAACCGGATCATAAGCACAGACTAAAGCCCCCAGCTCCTTAAGTTTTTCAATAATAACCAACGCCGGAGCTTCACGCATATCATCGGTCTTCGGTTTAAATGAGAGTCCCCATAACGCAATCTTTTTCCCTTTCAGGTCATTTCCAAAATGCTTCTGTAATTTATCTACCAAGACTGACTTCTGTCGGTTATTTACATTTTCAACTGCCTCCAGAATTTCAAGCCGATGATTATAATCACGAGCCGTTCTAATTAATGCTTTTACATCTTTCGGGAAACAAGATCCGCCATACCCCGTTCCGGGATAAATAAATTTATTGCCAATACGAGGATCACTTCCGATTCCTTTCCTTACCATATTAATGTCAGCACCCACCAATTCGCACAAATTAGCAATATCATTCATATAGCTAATCTTCGTTGCCAACATAGCGTTAGCGGCATATTTCGTCATCTCAGCCGAAAAGATATCCATAAATAAGATCGGGTGTCCGTTCAGCACAAAAGGCTTATACAAGCGTTCCATAATCCGTCGGGCTTGTTCTGATTCTACACCAATAACAATCCGGTCCGGATAGAGAAAATCTTTAACCGCACTTCCCTCTTTTAGAAATTCCGGATTAGAAGCGACATCAAAAGGAATTGAAATCCCCCGCTGCTGCTGAGCTTCAGCAATCGCTTCCTTTACTTTTTGAGAAGTTCCAACAGGAACCGTACTTTTCGTAACAACCACCAGATAATCCTGCATATAGCGTCCCACTTCTGAAGCAACTCCAAGAACATATTTCAGGTCAGCACTTCCATCTTCATCAGGAGGAGTTCCAACAGCAATAAATACCGACTGGCAATCAGCAATACAGTTCTTTAATGCAGTCGAAAAATGAAGTCGACCTTTCTCCACATTACTAATCACCACATCCTTCAATCCGGGTTCATAAATCGGAATAATTCCCTGTTTCAACTTTGCGATCTTTCCTTCATCAATATCGACACATGTTACAGAAACACCTGTTTCTGCAAGGCATGCCCCCGAAACAAGTCCCACATATCCTGTACCAACAATTGCTATCTTCATAGTTTGTATATTAACACCCTTTTCTATCGGAAAACCTTTCTCCTAAGAGATTCATTTACTAAAGCTTCTCCGATATCCGGAATAATTTGTAATCTCGTTGCTTCAGAACAACTCTTCCGTAATGCATTCCGAAATTCAATTGTTCTTTCTTTTGGAACAAAAATAATAAGATAATCAACTCACCACCTCAAAATCCCCTGGAATTCTCTTTCTTTAGACTCTCCAGGTCAACCTTAATCGCGATTATCTGTAACATATTCAAAACGAATCACGTTATAAAGTTGGATCACACGTATTTTTTTCACTATCAGGCAAAAAAAAAGCAAAGATTTGATTTTTAAAATATAAATATTCTAACTTTGCGCCTTTGAAAAACAAAATAATGTCTAACCCATTAATTTAATTAATTTTACATGTCAGAAGAACAAAAAACTGAAGAACAGGAAGAAGAAGTAAAAGCACCCGAAGTAACTACAACCCCAGAGGTCGTAGATTCCGAAGAGAGTTTCGATTGGGAAAGCCTCGAACATGCTGATAGCCGTTCCAAAGTTCAAACAGAAGAGCTCGAAAATCTCTATGACAAAACACTGAATACAATTCAGGAAAAAGAAGTCATTGACGGTGATGTTATTGCTCTTAACAAACGTGAAGTTGTTATCAATATCGGTTACAAATCTGATGGAATTGTCAGTATGACTGAATTCCGTTACAATCCAGAGCTCAAAGTTGGTGACAAGGTTGAAATCTATGTTGAAAGCCTTGAAGACAAAAAAGGTCAGCTTCTCCTTTCACACAAAAAAGCCCGTGCAATTCGTTCATGGGATCGTGTCAATGAAGCCCTCGAAAAAGATGAAGTTATTAAAGGCTTTATCAAATGCCGTACTAAAGGCGGTATGATTGTTGACGTATTCGGAATCGAAGCATTCCTTCCAGGATCACAAATTGATGTTAAACCAATTCGTGACTACGATATTTACGTTGGCAAAACAATGGAATTCAAAGTCGTTAAAATCAACCACGAATTTCGTAATGTTGTTGTTTCTCACAAAGCTCTTATCGAAGCTGAACTGGAACAACAGAAAAAAGAAATTATCGCCAAACTTGAAAAAGGTCAGGTTCTTGAAGGAACCGTTAAAAATATCACCTCTTATGGTGTATTCATCGACCTTGGTGGCGTAGACGGATTAGTTCATATTACCGACCTTTCATGGGGCCGTGTTTCTCATCCAAGCGAAATTGTACAACTCGATCAAAAAATCAATGTTGTTATTCTTGATTTCGATGACGAAAAGAAACGTATTGCTTTAGGTCTTAAACAACTTACTCCTCACCCGTGGGATAGCCTTGACACCGCTCTTAAAGTTGGTGATAGAGTCAAAGGTAAAGTTGTTGTTTTGGCTGACTATGGTGCTTTCGTTGAAATCGCCACAGGCGTTGAAGGATTGATCCACGTTTCTGAAATGAGCTGGTCTCAGCACCTGCGTAGCGCTCAAGACTTCCTGAAAGTTGGAGACGAAGTAGAAGCTCAAATCTTGACTCTTGATCGTGAAGAAAGAAAAATGTCTCTGGGTATTAAACAGCTGCATCCGGATCCATGGCAAACAATTGACGAAAAATATATCGTCGGATCAAAACACACTGCCAAGGTTCGTAACTTCACTAACTTCGGAGTATTTGTTGAAATTGAAGAAGGCGTTGATGGTCTTATTCATATTTCCGATCTTAGCTGGACTAAGAAAATTAAACATCCTTCCGAATTCACTGCTATCGGTGCTGACATTGACGTTGTTGTTCTTGACATTGACAAAGACAATCGTCGCTTAAGCCTCGGTCACAAGCAGCTGGAAGAAAATCCATGGGATGTTTTCGAAACAATCTTCACTGTTGATTCAATTCACGAAGGAACCGTTGTTGAAGTATTCGACAAAGGAGCTGTAATCGCATTACCTTATGGTGTTGAAGGATTTGCTACTCCTCGTCATTTAGTCAAAGAAGACGGGACTACCGTTCAGGTTGAAGAAAAACTTCCTTTCAAAGTCATTGAATTCTCCAAAGCAGCCAAAAGAATCATTCTTTCTCACTCAAGAGTGTTTGAAGATGAGAAAAAGGCCGATGACAATGCAAAGAAAAAAGCTCAGGCAAAAGCAACCAAGAAAGCCACTAAAGTTGTTAAGGACAATGTAGAAAAAACAACACTCGGTGATATTTCTGAACTTGCAGCACTGAAATCCCAAATGGAAGCTGAAGAAGGCGAAAACAAATAGTCTTCTATAGATACAAGATTAAAAGGCGGTTGCTCAAGCAACCGCCTTTTTTGTTACTTTTGATTCAAAAGAACCTGTTAAACGATGCCTTTTACTGTAACCATATTAGGATGCAATTCGGCTCTGCCAACCGCCAACCGAAACCCTTCAGCCCAGATTCTCGATGTAAAGGACCAACTCTATTTAATCGATTGCGGTGAAGGCACCCAGATGCAAATGCGAAGATTCAAAATCAAATTCAACAAAATCAATCACATCTTCATTTCGCATCTTCATGGCGATCATTTTTTTGGTCTGATCGGGCTACTTTCAACCTTTGGCCTCATGGGTCGCAAATCAGACCTGCATATCTATGCCCACTCCGAAATTCAAACGGTTCTAAAAGGCCAGCTCAGTTTCATGAAACCCGATACGACTTATCGAATCGTTTTCCACCCCCTTGATTTTAAAAAGAGCAAGATTATTCTTGAGGACAAAAGAATAACCGTTACGTCTTTCCCTCTTTTACATCGAATACCAACATGCGGATTTCTCTTTACAGAAAAGGCTTCATTGCCTCATCTGATTAAAGAAAAACTTGACCAATATGCAATTCCCATTGCCGATCGGGTAAAAATAAAAGACGGAGCCGATTTTACAACCTCCGAAGGACAGATAATTCTCAATTCCGAATTAGTTATTCCTGCGGTTAAACCCTGTTCCTACGCCTATTGTTCCGATACAGCCTACAATGAAGATATTATTTCCACCATCTCAGGAACAGATTTATTATATCATGAGGCTACTTTTGGAAATGACAACAAGAGTCTGGCTGCGATCACCGGTCATTCCACCGCCACTGATGCCGCAACAATCGCACTTAAAGCAAAAGTGAAGCAATTGGTCATCGGACATTTTTCAGCCCGTTACAAAGAGACATTCGAGCTTGTGGCAGAAGCCCGAAAAACTTTTCCAAATACAGAAGCTGCCGCTGACGGGAAAATATTTACCGTTAAAACGTCTCATTAATCATGGGATTCGTCTCAAAGAATTGTTTATTGAAATTGACCAGATAAAGGCGCTCAGTAGCCCGGGTAAATGCAGTGTACAGCCATCGTAAATATTCAACGTCAATCTTATCTTCGGTCAGATAACCCTGATCAACAAAAACAGCCTTCCATTGACCGCCCTGTGCCTTGTGACAAGTAACAGCATAGGCAAATTTCACCTGTAATGCATTATAATAATCGTTTTCCCGAACCTTCATCCAACGCTCTTTTTTACTCTTAACATCAACATAATCCTCCGATACAGCACTATACAGGCGCTGTTGATCTTCTTTCGACAAAGAAGCGCTTTTAATCTGTAACGTATCCAAAAAGATCTCACAATCGACCTCAAGATTCTGGTAATCAATAAATCGCAAGGTCACATTTGCAAAACGAAACCCATACAGATCATCAAATTTTTTTATCCGAACAACCTCTGCAATATCCCCGTTAGCAATAAAATCGACCTGATCATTTTTGGTCAGCCAGTGATAATTATTTTTAACGACCATCAACAAGTCGCCAGTAGTAATCTCCGAGTCACGAAACAAAACCATATTACGGATCCCCTGATTAAACTGATTCGCACGCTGATTACTGCGAGTAACAACAATCGTATCTTCCTGTCCGTATTGATCGTAACACTCCTGAATCAAATCAATCAGATCTACCCCCGAAATCCTTTTTACATCCGGAAAACCTTCACACTGAATCGGAAAATAACCAGGGTTAAAATCACCCATCTGAAGCAAAGTTCTTAAATCCGTTGCACACGAAAGGATTCCCGAATCTGCCGCCTGACGAATTACTTCTGTCAATTCATAGTTGAATACATTTTTCCCGAATGCATCAAGTGCACTGGCATCCAGCGCAGGACTAACCGTCAATCCAACCGGAGGCAGCTGCGCTGTATCCCCGACCAGAATAAGTCGGCAATGTCTCCCGTTATACACATACTGCATCAGATCATCCAATAATCTTCCCGAACCGAACACATTCCAGTCATATCCATCATTAGAAATCATCGATGATTCGTCAACGATAAAAAAAGTATGAGCATCCGTATTCCGGTCCAGATTAAAACGACTCGACGGGTCCGCAGCAGATTGTTGCCGGTAAATCCGTTTATGAATTGTATAGGCAGGACGACCTGAATATTTAGTAATAACCTTTGCTGCCCGACCGGTAGGAGCCAGCAAGACCGTACGAATCCGATACTGACTCAATACACGGACCAAAGCCCCGACAAGAGTTGTCTTCCCGGTTCCTGCATACCCTTTTAATAAAAAAATAGAATCAGAATCATCAGAGATGACAAAATCAGCAAGAGCCTCTATGACTTTTTGCTGTCCGTTTGTCGGAACATGGCCCAGTTCACCGGAGATTAACTGACACAAATGATTTTTGATCATCTGGCTAAATTAAAGAATCAGGTTCAAGTAAGTAACAATATTTTTATAATTTTGCGTAAATCAGCATTGATCGGATCCGCTTCAATCAATTCTGCCATCAAATTATCTTTATAAAATAAATAATTCAGCGTTCCTGTCTGATCGCGCAAACTCTGGAACAGAAGCCTATGAATCTTGCATATATTGATGAATCATTAGACGTTAACTCAACAAATTTATATCATTTATCCATTCAAATCAGTAAGGATGGACTGGCATTTTGTATTCTTGATACCATAAAAAATAAATACATTGTACTTAAGACCTATCCTTTTCAAATAAAGAATCCATCTGCTCTTTCCCGGAAAGTCAAAGAAATTTATCAAGAAGAAAACCTTTTGCGTTATCCCTATAAAAGCATATCAGCCATCTATTGCTCCAGAAGAGTAACTATTGTTCCATCCGAACTTTATACCGATGAATACGCTGAAAAAACTTTTCTTTTTAATCATCCCTTTGTGCCGGACGAAATCATCCGAAACGATGCAGTTCCAGCCTCAATGGCCTATTTAATTTATGCTCTACCTGAAAACTTAGGACAAACACTTAACGAACTTTTTCCGGGAATAAAAATTCATCATCACTCATTCCCTTTTATCTCCAATGCTTACAAATCCAGTGGGAAATCAGGAATCCGAATATACATTAATCAAAACAGTGACTTTATTGATATCCTGGTTATCAACAATGGGAAGACTCAACTATTCAATCAATTTTTTATCAAAAATGAACGGGACTTTCTATTTTATACTCTTTACACTTTTGAACAGCTAAAACTGGATCAGGCCACAACTGAAGTTATCTTAAGCGGGAACATTCAGAAGGATCAACCCATCTATCTCCTCTTAAAGAAATATATCCGTCATGTCTTGTTCGACAGCCTGAATAATGATTTCTTATATAGCTATACCATAACAAAAAACCCGCTGCACTTTTTCAAGAATCTTTTAAATTTATATAAATGCGAATAGTTGGAGGAGAACTTAAAGGCCGACAGTTTAATCCCGGGAAGAATTTCACTTCCCGTCCGACTACAGACCTTGCAAAAGAAGGCTTATTCAATATTCTTGTAAATCGATTCGATCTCGAATCAATGAAGGTTCTTGATCTGTTTTCCGGAACAGGAAGTATCAGTTACGAATTTGCCTCAAGAGGATGCCATGATATTACAGCTATTGAGCAAAGTTTTAAGCATTGGTCTTTTATACGCCAAACCGTCAAGAATTTTAATATTGAGGGGATTCGTGTTTTTCGGGGAGAAGTATTTCATTATTTAAAAACATGTAACGAGCAATATGATTTGATATTTGCCGATCCTCCTTTTGATCTGTCTTGTTTATCAGATATTCCGACATCCGTACTACAAGGAAAGCTACTAAAACCAGAAGGAATCTTCATATTAGAGCATCCGGCGACTTATAATTTCAGCAAAGAAGAAGCGTTTGAAAAAGAAAAAAAATACGGACACGTTCATTTTAGCTTTTTTATAAAAAAAACGCCCCCTGATAATGAGCAACAACCGCTGTAATTGCTTAAATACAGCGTTTTTTTAATCAATGCTATTGTAGGTAATTAAAAGAAATTCTATATTTGCAACGCTTTAAAAGAAAAGCACAGACAGTCTGGTCTGTTATTAAATTTTGGGTGATGTAGTTCAATTGGTTAGAATGCCGGCCTGTCACGCCGGAGGTTGCGAGTTCAAGTCTCGTCGTCACCGCCTTTATTTAATTCAGTTTGTATTACTACTGGTGATGTAGTTCAATTGGTTAGAATGCCGGCCTGTCACGCCGGAGGTTGCGAGTTCAAGTCTCGTCGTCACCGCAAAAGATTGTTTCAGTTAAAGAGACAATCTTTTTTTATGTCCTTATCCTATATAAACGTAATCCTTTTGATCTTCCCGAACAATCTTCTCCCCCGAAACAACAATATTTTTAGAATTAAGCGGATTCTCTCCATCCCATCGATAAGCGGTAAGGGTCCCCGTATTCACCACACAACTATCCAGACAACAAAGATTAGGACTTATAACAGGAGGCTGCTGCAAACAATAATGACCGAAAAAAACAGGAAGATTACTTTCCTGATACTTCTTAACGTCAAAGAGAATCTCTTTAGGAACCGTATAAGCCGGAAGAATAAATTTATTTCCAAAAGACATCTCATTGAATGTTTTACCAATCGGCGATTCCCACCATTTAATCCGGAACATACGATGATTTATTCCCTGTGAATCCCTTAATATGAGATCGGCAGGCATTCTCAATTCATACCCCTTCAAGGTCTGTTCGATTGCCTTAACCACCAAATTATTTTTAAGGGCAGTTTTCAATTCAGATCGCTTTATGCGAGATCCCTGAAAAGTTTGTTTCAACAGATTAATATTCTCATCATTCCAGCACGCATGAACAACCCGGAAGTCGGGAGATTCAAAAAAGAAAGGTAAGGTTCTGAACCATTTAATATGTGAACGAAGCTCTTCCGGAGCAGAGGCGAATTGTTCCAGGGTACGCACCATTGCCATCTTCAATTTAGGCGATTTGCGTCTGAGAATCACTTCGTCTTCCTGCTTTAAGAAAAACAGAATCGCATTAAACTCATGATTTCCCATAATTGCCGTTCCATTTCCTCCCTCAACAATAGAACGAACAATTTGAATAGTTTGTCGAATCTCCGGACCACGGTCAATAAAATCGCCCACAAAAATCAGTTTTCGTTCCGGATGAGAATAACTTCCGTTGGTTTTCTGGTACCCTAGGCTCTTAAGTAACTTTTTAAGCAGAGTAGCATGACCATGAATATCGCCTACAATATCGTACATAGAAAATAGATCTGGGTTATACAAATTTAAAAACCTTTCGTGAATAGCCTCATAATAAGAGCCATTATAAATAAAAAAATTCCGCTTAACCAAATGATGAAAACACCATTTCGATAAGCGGAATAAATATTGTAAACTTTTTAATCAAAAATTAAAAAGTCAAAAGTTATCAATAATCAGGCCCTTTTCTTCTTTTTATAGTCTACAAACCATAACACGAGCATGGTTCCGCCAAAAACGAGCATGAATAAACCGGACCAAAGATTAATGTTGATTCCAAACGATTTTTGATACATTCCCGGATTCGAAATCGTAAGAAAACTATATCCGGTAATTAAAAGGCCTAAAATAGAAAACATCAGACCTATAGGAAGTTTAATATCAATCATAATACCATATTTTTTACCAGAACATAATTGTTAAAGCAATCAGAATTGCAAGGACTAAAATAGCAATAGTCGCTGGACGTTTGTACCAAACAACGTCGGTATCAACTTCTTTCGGAGTCAACTGATAAACCAAACCAACCATCTCACTATCTGTCTTTTTATTCTTCGTTAAGAGAGTAACCACCACAAGAATAATTACACTGGTGCTACATGCAAATATTGCAGTCCAAAAATTTTGTGCCATTTCAACCGGATAGGTAAAAACAGGCTGACCGCCAAACATAGCAGAGAGCCATCCTCCCTTAAAGAGTGTTGATGCTCCTGCAGGAATGGTCAGTCCATGATGGACTAACGCAACAAGAAATCCTCCTAACAAACCAGAGAATGCAGCGTGTCCTGTGGTTCGCTTCCAAAACATACCCAAGAAGATTACTGCAAATAACGGAGCATTAATCATGGAGAAAATGGTTTGAAGGAAATCCATAATATTACCGAACAAACAAGCAATATACGCAGCAGCAATACTCACAAGTACCCCAAAGATCGTTGAAATACGACCTACTTTCAAGTAATGTTTATCATCAGCTTCTTTATCCCCTGTTACAGGACGGATATAGCTCTGATAAATATCGTAAGTAAATACCGTATTGAAAGCAGAAACATTTCCGGCCATTCCCGACATAAACGAAGCGAGTAATGCAGTAATCCCTAATCCCAGAACACCTGAAGGCAAATATTGTTTCAATAACATGATAATCGTATAATCATAAATAGGCTGTCCGGCCGCATTAACAGGAAGAACAAAACCTTTGCCCGGAGTGTTCATTAAAACCAACGCAATGATACCAGGAACAATGATCAAGAAAGGGATAAACATTTTAGGAAGAGCTCCGATTAACGGAGTATTACGAGCTGCTAATTTTGATTCAGCAGACATAGCCCGTTGTACAATTAAGAAGTTTGTACACCAGTATCCAAAAGAAAGGACAAAACCTAATCCTGCAAAAATACTATACCATTCAACTCCAAGTGGATTCGCCTTAGCCGACCCCGTATGCCGCCACATTGTTGTATAAGCATCAGCAGCATAACCTTTGGCCTGTGCAATTGGTGCCAAATGAGCTTGCAAACCCGACCAGCCGCCAACATCGTGTAGTCCAAGGTAAACCAGAGGAAACAACCCGATTACGATAATAAAGAATTGTAATACTTCATTGTAGATTGCTGATGAAAGTCCGCCGAGATAGGTATAACCAAGAACAATTGCGGCAGATAGAACCAGACTCAGATTAAAATTCCAACCCAATACCCGTTCCATCAAAATGGCAAGGGCGTACATTGAGATCCCAGAAGAGAGAATCGTCATAACAGCGAAAAGAATGGCATTAAGCCCCCTTGTCTTTTCGTCATATCTTAACTTCAAATATTCAGGAACGGAACGAGCTTTCGATCCATAATAAAATGGCATCATAAAGATTGCAAGGAATACCATCGCCGGAATAGCTCCAATCCAATAAAAATGAGCTGTCATCATTCCGTATTTTGCGCCTGATCCGGTCATTCCCATCACCTCCAGAGCGCCGAGGTTTGTTGATATAAAAGCCAGACCAGCGACCCATGCCGGCATTGAACGCCCTGCTTCGAGAAACGCACTGGCGTTTTTCATATAACGTTTTAAGGCCCATCCAATACCCAACACAAACGCAAAATAGACCAACATCACTGTATAGTCGATCCATTCCAAATTAAATGTTTCCACCATGATTTAACTTTGTTTTATTGATTAGTTATCATTTTAAACGACTGAATAAAATACAAATAATACAGTCACAAAGATGTCAAATTAAAATGTAGAACCCAAATTTATGACAGTCTCGAAGCAAAAGCACTAAACAACTTTCATTCAGCTATTTGTTAAGATTATTATCTCTTTTTATAATGAATTTTAGGCAAATCTCTTAATCTTTGCGCACTTAATTCAGGAGTAATATCCCGCTGCGGATTAGCCAACATCTCATACCCAACCATAAACTTTTTGACAGAAGCCGAACGAAGTAACGGTGGATAAAAATGCATGTGAAAATGCCAGTAAGGATACTCCTGTCCATCTGTCGGAGCCTGATGAATTCCGGCAGAATAGGCAAAAGACACTTCAAAGAGGTTATCGTACATAACCGTCAACTGTTTGTATATATCAGCCAATCCGGTCTTCACTGCATCATCCATGCCTGCCAGACTCGAATAAGGCTTGCGACTGACAATCATTGCCTCAAAAGGCCAGACAGCCCAGAATGGGATAAGAGCGACAAAATGATCATTCGATGCCAGGATGCGAGCCTTCTTTTTCAATTCAGCATCCAGATAATCGGAAAGCAATGTACGTCCATGTTCTTCAAAGTAAGCCTTTTGCATTCGGGCTTCTTTTTGAGGTTCAACAGGAACTGATTTAGATGCCCATATCTGACCATGCGGATGTGGATTGCTACACCCCATGATACTTCCCTTATTTTCAAAAAACTGTACATAGTTGATAAAAGGCTTTGCTCCAAGCTCAAGATACTCCTTTTGCCAAAGGTCAATGACCGGTTTTATCTCCTCCACTTCCATCTGTGGAATCGTCAAGTCATGCCGGGGAGTAAAACAAATCACTTTACAGATACCCTGTTCACTCTCAGCTTTAAACAATTCACCGTCCGACCATTCTCCCTCCGGAGTATCCGTCAACAAGGCACTGAAATCGTTAACAAACGAAAAAGGTTTGGTATACTGTGGATTTATGTGCCCCCCGATCCGTTCATTTCCCGGACAGAGGTAACATTTCGGATCATATTGAGGACGAACTTCCTCAATAACTTTCTCAACCTGCCCCTGCCATGGTCTTTTAGCCCGATGAGGAGAAACCAGAATCCATTCACCTGTCAGAGGGTTATACCTCCGGTGCGGATTCTCCGTTAAATTAAAACTGTTCATAACTTTCAATACTATCTTAATCAACCTTTCCGGCACCATCTCCAACTTCTGCGACATAGAAATCCGGAGTCAGTCCCGTACGGGCTTTATAATTTTCACCAACTACTTTAATGAATGTATCAACCGAACCGGCATCAACCAGACTAACCGTACAACCGCCAAAGCCGGCACCGGTCATTCTGGAACCGATAACCCCTTTAATTTTACGAGCTTCCTCCACCAAGGTATCCAGTTCGACCCCGGTTACTTCATAATCATCCCGAAGGGAATCATGAGAAGCATTCATCAGCTGACCGAATTTAATCAAATCGCCAGCTTTTAATGCCGGAATTGCATCGATTACCCGTTGATTCTCCGAAACCACATGTCTGGCCCTTCTCAACACCACTTCATCAGGAATTGCACTTTTTAGATCTTCAAATTCAGCCAGATTAATGTCACCTAAAAAATGAATTGGTTTCTTTTTATTGAGATATTCAACCGCCTTTTCACATTCACCGCGACGCTCATTATATTTTGAATCCGCCAATCCACGACGTTTGTTCGTATTCGCAATAACAATCTTGTAATTACCTAATTCAAGAGGAACCGCAGTCCATTTCAGCGTATCGCACTTTAATGCCATGGCATGATTCTTTTGTCCCATACCGACTGCGAACTGATCCATAATTCCACAGTTAACGCCGACAAACTGATTCTCTGCACGCTGTCCTATTTTAACCATCTCCATCATGTCGAGTTTACATGCATAAAGATCATTAACAGCAACAGCAGTAGCCAGTTCAATCGAAGCAGAAGAAGACAGACCTGCGCCATTAGGAATATCTCCGTAATACATCAAATCCATCCCAACAAAAGCGACTCCCTTTTTTGAGAATTGCTGCATTACCCCAAGCGGGTAATTAACCCATGCTCCGTCAGCTACTTTAGTTTCAAGCTTATCAAGAGCAATTTCATCTTTGAAATCAAAATTCAAAGAAGCAAATCGAACCACCCCTTTGTTATTCTTACGAATAACCAGATAAGTTCCAAAAGTCAATGCACAAGGGAAGACGTAACCTCCGTTGTAATCGGTATGTTCGCCAATTAAATTTACACGACCGGGAGAAAAAAAGACAGAAGCCTCTCCCTCTCCATAAATACGATTAAATTCTTTTTTTAAATCAGATAGTTTCATTAGTCTATTTTTTAACATTCCAACTAGTAGGTACAGGTCTGTAAACTTACATTTTTTTTACATTCTGGTAACAAACAAGTCAAAAAATAATAGCAATTCAGTTTCAATAAAATTGAAGATCAACTAATTAACTCAAAATAACTTATTGAATTTTCACGAACAGACCATGCCGAATCGTTACAAGGAAGACCTGGAAATTAAATGAGAAGGATTCCGTATCGCCTCTTTTTTCTTCAGATTAATCATTCGGGCAAGACTTTTTCCCATCTCAACAAAATCCGTTGAGATCGTCGTTATTCCTCCGGCAACAACTTGTTTCAGGACCGTATCATTAAACGACACAATTCCCAAATCTTTACCAAGTACAAAATTTTTAGCATTCGCCTTATTTACTAGCTTAACCAGATTTCGATCGGAAGTAACAAAATAAGCCTCATTGACCTTGATCTCATGCTTATCTAAAGAATGAATAACCTGATAAGGAAATTTATAGTCTTTGCAAAACCGTTCAAATCCATTCACTCTTTCAATCGGCTCTTTTCCTCCGGGATAAACCATACAAAGTCTGGAATATTTTTTAAGAAGCTCAAGACCTTCAACCATCAATTCATAAACATCCAGTTCAAAATCCTGATAAATCATCGGATAATAAAGAAGATCTTCTTTCCGTCGATCAAGAATAATTACCCGGTCATCAGGCAACTGCCCCAGTAAGCCCGCAGTATTCTCAAAAGTAGCAGGCATAATAACGTACGAAGTATATTTCCCTGCAACCTGGCCAATCAATGCAGAGAAGACCTGAAAATTAAAATGATGAAAATAAATATCAACACTGGTATTCTCATCCAGATGTTTCAGAAAAGCATTATACAAATCCTCCTTGAAAACATTCAGTTCATCAAAAAGCAGAAAGACCCGTTGTTGTAAATTTGTAACAACACTCTCAATATAATAGCCTTTCCCCGGAATCGAATTAAGAACCCCCTTCGCTTTCAACTCATTAAATGCAACCATCACCGTATCGCGCGAAAGATTGGACTCTTTGCAAATCTGATTCAGAGAAGGGATACGATCCCCTTTTTTCAGCTCCCCGTTTTCGATTGCCTGATAAATAGAATTAATAAGCTGCCGGTATTTGGGCATACCGGAATTTTCATCAATATGAATCAGATTATTTAGCATCAATAAAAATCATTCGTTTAGAATGTAAAAATACACATTTGTATTTTTTAATCAAATGGAAGAAATGACCGGCGAGAAACAGGATTAAAATATAAATTTGTAAGAAAAAATCAGCATGAATATAAAACTCACTAAAACAGAAAAGCTTGATTCCGGCAAAGAGATCAAAATTTACACACTTTCAAATGATCATAACATCAGTCTGACCATTAGCACATACGGAGGAATTATCTCTTCGATCAAGACACCCGACCGGAACGGGAAAGTCGCCAACATCGCATTAGGCTTTGAGAATCCGGCCGATTACCGGACGGAAGCTTATAAAGGCGGTCCCTACTTCGGAGCACTCATCGGAAGATATGCCAACCGAATTCAAAAAGGGAAATTCACACTTAACGGACAAGAATACAAACTGGCTGTAAACAACGGCCCGAATCATCTGCACGGCGGAATCATTGGTTTTAACGACGTAATATGGCAGGATAAACCCTTTAAAAATGATCAGAAGGCAGGATTAATTCTTACTTATCTCGCTAAAGATATGGAAGAAGGATACCCTGGAAACTTATCGGTTAAAGTCACTTACTCGCTCAACAACAAGAACGAATTTTCCATCCATTACC
Organism: Prolixibacteraceae bacterium; assembly: GCA_963692465.1. Taxonomy (GTDB): domain Bacteria; phylum Bacteroidota; class Bacteroidia; order Bacteroidales; family Prolixibacteraceae; genus JAUZOB01. The sequence continues at coordinate 2,673,448 of OY829943.1, read as the reverse complement.
AGGCAACCACCGATCAGGCAACTCCCATTAACCTGACGAATCACCTTTACTTCAACTTAAACGGAGTAAACAAGAACATTCTGAATCATCGAATCAAATTAAATGCCGACTATTACACACCAAGTGATGACACACTGATTCCAACCGGAGAAATCTTATCCGTCAACAATACGCCATTCGACTTCCGTACAGAACGGGAACTCGGATCACAGCTCACCTCGCTCCCCCAGGGATACGACAATAACTATGTTGTTGCAGGAATACCTGGAGAATTAAAAGAAGCCACTCTATTATCGGATACCGAAAGTGGCAGAAAAATCGTTCTTTTCACCACACAACCAGGGATACAACTCTATACCGGCTACTGGATTCCTGAATACAATGGGAAATTCGGCCATTATGCTGGAGTTGCCTTAGAAACACAGCATTTCCCCGATTCACCCAATAAGCCTCATTTCCCAAATACCATTCTGAAGCCAGGAGAGTTATTCGACGAGAAAACCGTTTATAAATTCGGAGTATTATAAATAAATTTAGTTATTAAAAAGCAATCCTATAAGATTTGAATCAATGCTTAGTGAAAAAAGATAAAAAGGGGCCATCTAAAAATAGATGACCCCTTTTTCTAAGCTTTACAAGTAAAAATTATTTCTGTATCTTTTCGTCAAGAACAAGGTCTCCAGTTGGAGCTGTCATCGCACTTACTCTTAATAAGCCTTTTTTCCCACTTTTTGTTTGAAAGAAAATAACATCTCCTACTTTAATAGTGATATCCTTTAATGTTCCTGTCATTGCTTTGAAACTATCATCGCCCTTGAACCCATCAAAATCAGAAGAAGTAAAAGTCGTTGCTGCAAATGTTGTCCCGGTTTCCGGAAATCGAGCTCCGTTGTAATCTCCAGGGTAAAAGTCAACAGCATCCAAATCACGAGAAGCAAGTTCTGCATGATCAAAGAAAACATCAACAATTGATCCAACAGTTCCTAACTGACTTGAACCATAAGGAGTACCAGTATCTGCATCCAACGCACTTCCAAAATTACTATCCCATCCTCCCATTGTTATGTTTTTGTAGCCAATAATATTTGAGGTACGCATATTAATCGTAAACTTGGAAGGAACCACATGTCCATTTGTCTCTGTTACCTCAACCCAAATATCTGTTTTATAGGTTACATTAGGAACATCAATTGAGAAATTACACGTATTGCCCTTAATGTTTACAATCTTCGTTGCGGCCATTTCCACCGAATCCTGTGTATTGTTAAAAGGGTAACTGCGATAAAATTGAACTGATTGAATTGCCCCTTCTGCTTTCACAGTTCCCGTAAGAGTATATGCATCTCCAGCATAAACAGAATCGACAGCAGTCGTATTTGTAAAACCAATAGTTGCCGGATAATCTTTATTATCTGATTCACAAGCATTAAGTAATCCAATTAACAGAATGCCCGCTGCGAAAATTAACAACTTTATACTTTTCATAAATGTATTCTTTAAATGATTACAACAAAATAAAACAGTTATTTAAAAAATTAATTTCCCCCAATGAAGAGAGGATTAATCCAGACATCATCACCATCCCGGATTCTGCCAATTAGTCCCAGTATAGCCGATAATTTTATTAACCTCATCCTGATCCAGAGGATACAGCAACCATTTGGATGAATAAGAATTACGATCATTAAATTTAAATCGGGTATAGGTATAATTAGAACCATCTTTCGTAATCTTCATCCCTGTAACAGATTTATCGGTCTGATCAAGAATCTTCCATCGACGTACATCAAAATAGCGATGCTCTTCAAAAGCAAACTCAACACGGCGTTCATTTCGATATCTGATTTCAAAATCCGCTTTACCTAATCCTGTAGGTAAATTTGGCATTCCAGCTCTCGCCCGAATTGCGTTAACTGCATCCCATGCACTCATTGTATTTCCAGGACCTAAAACAACTTTTGTATAAGGATCCCCTGTCGACTCATAAGCTGATTCTGCAAAATTCATGTACAACTCAGCCATGCGAAATAACCGAACAGCTCCATCTGCTTCATTATTCAAACCAGATTGAAAATTATTATACTTACGCAAATAATAACCTGTTCTGGTATACCTCTGATCTTTTTGCGTAATTCCTTCTGCTCCACCTTCATAAGTGGAAACCATAGAACCGTTTGCAATTTGCACTGCTGTCCGATTATCATCGGTTGCCCCATTGACCAATGAAGTATAAGAATTCGGCGAATATGCAATATAACTGCTATAATTACCCGTAGTCTGAACCCCATTATAATAACTGACAGCATCAGAGGTCCCTGTATTCCATTTCCAGACGCCAACAGTTTCTGTCGGATTATCTAATACCCATACGTAATCGCCAGCAGATAACGGAGAACCAAATGCCATCGCAAGTTCCGCATTATCAGCATAGTTTACAAAAGTTTGCTGTGCTATAGGAGCTCCACTGATACTTTTAGAAAAGTTCGTATCCCACTTATATAATGTCATTGTCAAATTACCAATATCATTGCTCCAACTGGGACAATGAGCTTCCACGCCATAAAAAGAAGCTGTTGCAGTAAACTTCATTCCAGCAGTTGCATGAAGCGGTCTGTTAAGGTATCGGGTAGCTCCATTATAATAGATAGAAGCATAAAACCGAGGATCACGACCCTCGTATGGATTCGCCGGATCATAACCTGAAGCATCATTAATTATCGGATGAAGATGCGCGACATCGCTATATCCGGTAATTGCCGGCTGTCCGTTTGCCATCTCATAACTATCAACAAGTTCTTGTGTAGGGCAAGATCCCGCGGATGCCATACTTGGAATTGTCGGCAATCCATTGTAATACCAACCACTCATCCGCATTCCACCTTGATAGATTGTTTCCTTATCCTGAGATCTTTGGTAATCATCGCTAAAATTAGTAATGAAATATCTGGCATAAGCATTCTGTGCTACCGTCGGATCCGGAGTTATATTATAAAGGCTATAATCATGTGTTAAGCATTGGGATAAAGCTTCTGCATTAACTTTGGTTGCATCAGCCCAGCTATAATTCTCATCTGCCCACAACGGACTCGCAGCATAAGTCACCGCCTCCGATTTAATAGCATAAGGAACAGCACGGGACATGATTCCATTCTGATTATTATATATCTCCCATGGAAAACCATTCTGTGTAGCCGGAGCTTTCAATGCAGAATCACAATCAGCAAGAATAAATTTCACAACAGCAGAAAACTTTGTTTTCGTGTCTTTTGAAAAATCATGATTTATCTCCATCGGCTGATCATACAAAGGAACAGCTCCATATCTCTTTATCAACTGTAAATAATAAAGGGCTCGCAGTGTATGTGCCTGTGCTGCCCACCCTGCTTTTTCTTCACTGGTTGCTACTATTTGTGCACCCCAGATATTTGCCAGAAACACATTACATTTACGTATTCCATCATAAAAATGAGACCATGAATTTCCCACCCCATACCAAGGACATCCGTCAAAGTCATAACCAGCAAAAGACGATGCATTAATCGACCCGTTATACCATGCATTAAATTTAGATCCGGAAACGTTATCACCAACTTCTTCGGCCTCATCACATAGTGAAGAACGATCAGTATAAGGATGAGGGCAATCATTATAGCAAGAATTCAAATATCCCATCGTTTTATAGCGATCCGAAAAGACAGCACTCATATCTATACGGCCATCCTTCTGCAAATCTAATGTATCACTACACGAGAAGAAAAAACCTGATGCTATGACAGCGAAGAATAAGAATATATATTTTTTCATATTGAATAATATTTCATATTAATAATTACTCAAACAAATTAAAATTGAAGATTTACTCCAATGTTATAAACTCGATAAACAGGAATAGAACCATAGGAACCTTCCGGACCATAATCATCTGACTTCATTTTGTCCCAGGTAAACAAATTCTGAGCACTAAAAACGAACTTTATTTTATCAGCAGAAATAGCACGGGCAACACTCTGTGGTAAGGTATATCCAATTACAAGATTCTTTAATCTCAGATAGGCACGGTTATACAAGTAGTAATCACTTCCCTGGTTACTCACTGAAGTTGTTAATGAAAGAGCCGGAGCTGTAATCTTAGCGCCATTTGCATAGCGTTCTGCCGTCCATGCGTTCTGATGTAAAGAACCGAATATTCCATCGACATCATTTTCATAAACTCCCCATCCGCTTTCAATGGTTTTATATTCGCCTACTCCCTGAAATAAGAAACTAACATCAAAAGATTTGTAACTAAATCCACCAGAAAAGCCATAATAATAACGAGGCAATGCGCCTGTTCCGATTGGGGCCTCATCCTTCTGATCAATAACTCCATCTCCATTCAAATCTTTATATTTCAAATCACCTACACGGAGTTTGCCAAAAGCATAAGTCAATCCACTTTTATCAATCTGCTCTTGCGAAACCCAGTAGCCCCCATGATCCTTATAGTCAACCAAATATCCCGATGCTTGTCCATAAGAATAACCTTCCGACCATTTACGATATGCATAATCACTTGATCTAAGAGCTTCGCCGCTGTTCAGAACCTTATTTTTTGCAAAACTCACAAATCCTCCGGCAAAAACAGTCAAATCCTTATTAATTGCTTTCGTATAATTAGCTGTAATATCATATCCCTCGTTCTTAAATGATCCGCTATTCGTTGCTGGATAATTTCCAAGAGGAATTCCCTGATAAGTCGGAATCATTGCAGATGCATTGATAACCATATTATCCATTCGTTCTCTAAACACATCAACACTAAATGAAAGTTCATTAAAAAGGCCTAAATCAATTCCATAGTTTTGCTTCTTTGAAATCTCCGGCTGAACATAAGGATTACCAGTCTGATTTTCATTAACCGTATACCGAAGAGAACCAATATTGCCACCACCGTTGTATGTCACATTATCAAGATAAGCAAACCGGGCTAATCCACAGGCATCATTAGCTGTTTTACCATAAGATGCTCTCAATTTCAAGTTACTGAGCCAATTAATACCGCTCATAAAAGTTTCCCGAGATGCTACCCATCCAATTGCAACAGCAGGTGTTGTCACAAACCGGCGTCCTTTCGCAAACTGATCTGATCCGGAATACCCCAGATCTGCTTTCAATAAATATTTCTGATCATAATCGTAAGTCGCTTCAACTCCTGTATGAAGCCGTTTATAAGGCAAACAATTGGGAGATCCGGTATCTGCAGTATTCAGATTTTGATAAAACCCATACGCCATACCCGTTACATGATGCAAACCAAAATTACGATCATAATTCACAATTCCCTTATATGTCAGGTAATAGTAATAAGAAGCTCCTTTCGTATATTGTAATACGGAATTAGTATTAGTCCCTGTTTTCACAAAAGCAAGTGGTCCATCCGGGTTAAGTGGATCAATTACACGCACATAACGCTCATAATCCTGCGTTGTGTACAAACTATTCACAGAATTAGTCTGATAAGCAAAAACGCCAGAAGCCTTTAATCCTTCAGTCAAGGAACCCAAATCCAAATTTAATCCGAACTGGGAATAGATATTAGTTACCGTATGGCGTGTAAAACCGTCACGGTTTAACATTCCATAAGGGCTATCGGCAAGATTTGTGCCTATAACCTGATTTCCTGCCGCTTTTCCTGTAGTCTGGTCAACAGCATCCGGAGGGGTAAGCGGACCATAGACATTCGAGGGGATAGAAAATAAATTAGAATAAATTGATTGCGAAAAAAGTCCCCCTCCAGGAGTTCTTTCCCGTTTAATATTACCAGTCAGATCAAGATAGGCACTAAGGTAGGAGTTGAGTTTCATATTAACATTCGAACGAATATTTGCCCATGTGAAATTTTCATTTGAATCATAAGCCGTTTGATCAGTTTTAAACTGACTTCCCTGATGCATCATATTTACATCTGTAAAATATTGCACACGGTCGTTTCCTCCCTCCATATCAACATTTACGCGTTGCATCTGTGCAAACTTTTTCATATACATATCATACCAATCGTTATTCGGGTACAACTTACGATCGACACCCGATTTGTATTTGGCTATTTGCTGATCTGTATAATAGTAATTCAATCCTTTCCCATCATTGGTTGCAGCCTCATTTCTTAAAGTAGCATATTCGGCGGAATTAATAAAAGCCGGTTGAGTTGTAACTTGTTGGATTGATTCGTCCATATGAACATTCACTTTCAGATTACCTTGGCGCCCTCTTTTGGTTGTAATTACAATAACTCCATTCGCTCCCTGAATTCCGTACAATGCTTCAGAAGAGGCATCTTTTAAAACCGTAACTGATTCAATTTCGGAAGGAGTAATATACTCTAATGTCTCATTCGTGTTATAGGAAGAGGATATTCCATCAATGATCACCAGTGGTCCGTTAGCTCTATTAGCCGAAAGTCCACGCACAAAAAGACTTGTGTTAGTCCGACCTAACTCTGAATATGTTTCATTGGTGAATAGCCCCGGAAGACGGCCGGCAAATGTCATTCCTAAATTAGCAACCGGAGATTTCTTTAGTTCTTCACCACTTACCGTTGAAACAGCTCCTGTCAGTTCTTTTCTGCGTTGAGAGGAATAGCCCAATTGAACCACTTCATCCGGATTATTCACATTCTGTTTAAGATTAACAACAACAGCGTTCTGGCCTGCCACCAGCACCTTCTTATTTGCATATCCAATAAAAGAGAATTCAAGATGCTTACTCGCATCGTTAATAGCAATAGTATACTCGCCTTTTTCATTTGTAAAAGTGCGATTTTTACCATTCTCTGAATTTACGACGACTCCGGTTAATGGTTTTCCGTATTCATCATGAACAACCCCTTTGATATAAGGAGCCTCATTTTGTGCACTTAGCGTTGATCCAAAAGAAACCAGGAATAGAAACGCCAGGAGCAAAGATATTTTGATAGCTATTTTATGTATCATATTTTTAATCTTTTAACCAATTAAACCTACTTACAATCACCAGCCCGGATTTTGCCATTTTTCTCCGGTAATAGACTGCATTAAATTCGCTTCATCTTCATTGATCGGAAGTTTGAGGTATTTAGATTCATAGCACTTCCGTTCTAAGGAACGAACAGGACGACGAGTATAAGTAAAGGTTCCATCTGCATTTCGGGTTATATCCATTGCAGTTACCCATTTATCTGTTTTTGAAAGATCCTCAGTTGGCGTAGACCAACGACGTACATCAAAATAGCGATTCTCCTCCATAGCCAATTCCACTCTCCGTTCATGCTTAATACGAAGAATCAAATCTTCATGACTAATACCGGAAGGAAGATTAGGCATCCCTACCCTAGTTCTGATTTCATTAACAGCATCAATTGCTTCCTGATCATGCCCTCCTGCCATAGCAGCAGACTCAGCAAAATTCAAAATTACTTCACCTAAACGAAATAATTTTGCATTGACCCCATCAACACCATAATCATCTCCGGCAAAAGGATGTACGAATTTTCGTTCATAATAACCGGTTCGGGTTGCAGTTCTTGAATCCTGACTTATTCCTGTTTGTGGTTCTCCGTCCCAAGTAGCAATAGTTCTCACCCTATTTCCCATCGAAGCAGGATAATTTTCGATACATTCAGGCGTTTCATTAAAATTCCATTGAGCCTTTCTTTTCGATCCATTGTAGTAGATCGAAGCATAGAACCGCGGATCCCGATTTTCATACGGTTTATTCGAATCATATAACTTATTATTTGAATTATAATTCGGCTGTGTATGCTGCTCATCCAAATAAGGATTAGACAAATCAAGAATCGGTTGTCCGTCAGTTGTTTCATACGAATCGACTAATTCCTGAGAAGGACAGGTTCCTGTTTTATATTGATGTTGCGCTCCAACACCATCATACAGCCAAGTGGGATCTCCTCCGTCTTTACTCTGAAAAATTGTTTCCTGATCAATCGGATTAGTGTAAACCATCGGAGTACAAAAATATTCATTATAAAGAGCAGCCTCTTTATTAGGAAGAAACGCATCCGGAGACAGATAAATTTGTGAATAGTGTATCGTCTTATATAACTGATACCCATGAGCTCTCAAATTCGCCAGAGAAGCCTTATTGATATCATAAGCTTCCGCCCAATAATTATTTCCATCATTATATAACGGGCTGGCAGCAAAAAGGCTCATTCTTGACTTAATCGCTTCTGCTAATGCTTTACTAACACGTCCGGCATCATTATTGGTAGTAAGGCGCCATGGAAGATCATTATCTGAAACATTAAGAGCAGAATCACAATCCTGAATAATGAATTTAGTTACCTCATAATAACTCGCTTTTTTCGTTTTACCAAAATCCTGAGTCAAAGCATAAGGCTCCTTTTCAAGAGGCAAGGCACATCCGTACCATTTAAGTAATTCAGAATAGTAATATGCTCTTAACAAATGAACTTCAGCCGTCCACCGATTCCGGTCGGATTCATTGTTCACTGTTGCAGTTTTAATTCGTGATAAAAATATTGAACAGTTATGAATGGACTGCCAATATCTACTCCAGTAATTATAATCGGTATTACCATTTTGATCAGACTGATCATCAATAGCATCAAATCCAATATGAGTGTTCCCATTATATAACATGGCAGATGCAGCCCACCAGACAGCACGATCATCACCGTCCCAAGCCTCATCGCTCCAACAAACCGGACCTCTGGCCGCAAAAAAATAATGAATTCCTTTTTGTGGCGCATTCGCATAACACGTATTTAAGAATGCCTCTACCTTATTATTATCTGAGAAAACCTGATCCATCGAAACCATTCCGGCCGGGGCAAGATCCAATGCACTATTACAAGAGGCCAATGACAGAACAGATACCACAAATGATAACAAATATATATGTTTAATCTTCATCGTTTCTCTATTTAAAAGTTAAAATGTAACGTTCAACCCAAAATTCACCATCTTGGTCGGAGGATATCCATAACTATTTCCTGGATCAGCTTCTGGATCAAGTTGTCCCATTTTCAGATGATCCCAGGTACATAGATTTTGTCCTCCGACAAATACCCGCAGTTTACTGATACCTATAGCTCTCAATCCGCTTTTCTGAAGCGTATACCCCACTTCGATATTTTTCAACCGAATAAAAGAACGATCCATATTAAAGAAATCATTCGGAACATGATTGCTCGTCATATGTGTACTCAAGGCTGGATAAGTAATCTTTTCTCCTTTAAGATACCGATCTAATGTCCATGCATTTCTCGTATAATCATAGAAGGTTCCGCTAACTTGGTTCTCATACACTCCCTGACCTGCATATTCACCAGTGTACTCACTTACACCCTGGAAAAATATCATAAAGTCAAACGCTTTATAATTCGTACTAAATGTAAAGCCATAGTTTATTCTCGGAACAACTGTCGAATAACCCATCAAACCATAATCTTTCGTATCAATCGTTCCGTCTCCATTTAAATCAATATATTTAAAATCGCCGACACGAGGGGTTATCCCAAATTTTAATCCACTGGTCTTAATCTCTTCCTGTGAAATCCAGTATCCACCATGATCTTTCCAATCAATTAAATATCCCATTGACTGGCCTATTGATAATCCAGTCTCTGTATTCTGAATGAAATAAGATGCATCGCGTGGCACATTATCTGCAAATTTCACTACATTCCTGGCATAACTATAATTTCCTTTAAACATAAAAGATAAATCGTTATTGACCGGCAAATTATAGGTCAACTCTGCTTCGTAACCATGATTATAGACGATCCCCATATTAACTTTAGGAATAGACGATATAGCAACCCCTTGGAAGATAGGTACAGTATGACGATCAATAAGAATATCACTTCGATGTTCAATGAAATAATCAAAAGAACCAGTCAGGTTTTTCACAAATTGAAAATCAACTCCGGCATTTCTCTTCCAAGAAACTTCCCAATGAACATCCGGATTACCAACAAGTCCCTGAACAAATTGCTGTCCTTTATCTAAATACGATAATGCACCTCCGCCTTGTATTTCATTATCATCCATATACAAAAAACGTGCAGATTCTGTCTTATCATTACCAACTTTACCATAAGATGCTCTAAGTTTTAGATTAGTCACCACCGGATTATCCTTTAAAAATTGTTCATTGGTTAGTACCCATCCTAATGAAAAAGCAGGAAAAAATCCAAAACGATGACTGGGCGCAAACTGTTCAGATCCATTGTACCCCATGTCATACTCAGCAAAATATCGATTATCATAAGCATAAGAAGCACGGGCCGATACACCTAGGACATTATACGGTATAAGCACTTTCGAACTACCCTTTGGTTCTTCCCAATAATCACGCTGTCCTAAAATAAATCCTCCGACATCATGTTTACCAAACTTCCGATTATAAATAAGCGACCCCTGTATATTAATTTTATAACTGGCTTGTGCACTTTTACTTATTGACAGTGGATTTTCTGTATCTGTTTTAACAGCATAAGACAATTGATCTGTGTTAGGATTAACATCAGCCAAATAAAGCCTTTCCGATTTACCTGCCGTCATAGAGGTATAAGAATATGAATCATAAGAAATCATTCCTTTGACACTTAGTCCAGGAGTTATAGCCTTACTCAAATCCCATGTTGCACCAAGCGATGAATTCAAATTCGAACGAACCTGTTTCTGATATCCTCTTCTATTTATGAGTTCAAATGGATTCTGTAAATCATAGTCAGGGGAAACAACCTGTCCCGGAGCTACTCCATAACCGGCAATCGTTGTTGGCCCCACTGTTATTGGGAGTATTGACTGTGACTGAAAGAAAATTCCCTTTATATCGGCATTAGGCTGATTAACCTGCTCAATGTAAGTTCCGAGATTTAGAAAAGCAGAAAGAGAATTCGTAATTTTATAGTCCAGATTAGATCGGAAAGAATAACGATCCATCTTTGCTGAAGGATCATAACCCAATTGCGATTCAGGTTCTGTATTAAGATTTCCACCCTGGTGCAGATATCCCGCATTAACAAAATAAGAAACCTTTTGTGTTCCACCAGTTACGTCCACACTGACCCGTGTTTGAGGTGTGTATTTTCGCATGAACTCATTGTAATAATTATGACTGGGGTAGATATATTTCCGCAGTTTCGCTTCATTTGCATAATTTGGATCTTTCGGATCAAGACCTAAAAGCGGATTCTCATATTTGGCAATAGTCCCGTCACTATAAAGAGCAGGCAATCCGTCATTAAGCAAAGCCTGATTTCTCAATCGACAATAATCAGCAGAACTTATCGCTGCAGGTTGGCGGGTAAGAGAAGTAAAACTCTGTTCCAAATTAATATTCAATTGAGCCTTCCCTTCCTGACCCCGTTTGGTCGTAATCAGAATGACACCATTAGCTCCCCGTACTCCGAAGACAGCCGTAGCTGAAGCATCTTTCAATACAGAAACCGATTCGACCTCATTCGCATCAAGTGTTCTCATATTATCCCGAGGAACTCCATCAATAAGTACCAGAGGACTACTTCCATTTAATGTAGAGATACCACGTAGATACAGTGTCGCATCATCCATACCAGGCTGTCCGCCACCAGCCTGTATAGCCGTCAATCCAGCAATCTTTCCCGCCAGTGCATTGGTTAAATCAGCCGAAGAACTTTGCATTAATTCTTTCGAGCCTACCGAAGAGATAGCTCCGGTCACCGCTACTTTTTTCTGTGTTCCATAAGCAACAACAACAACCTCATCCAGCTTGCGTTTATCGTCAGTCAATACAACATTCAGTACCGATTGTCCGGTGTAGTCAACTTCCTGATTCTTCATTCCGATAAAGGAAAAAACCAACTTCACGTTTGCGGGAATATTCTTAATAATAAACTTCCCATCAACATCCGTAGCTGTTCCTATATTTTTTCCTTTTACCATAACCGTCGCACCTGGTATCGGAGCACCAGTCTTATCGGTAACGGTTCCGGTAATTGTATTCCCTTTTTGCTCCGCCGTCGCAGCCATAATTTTCCGTGCCACTTTGGGGGCTGGAGAGAGAATAACAATGTTATCAACCACCTTATAACGCATCTGTCCCGGAATTATTTTGTCCAGAACTTCGCGAATGGTTCCGTTCTTCACAGAAATGTTCACTTTTGAATTTACATCAAAGTCGTCATTACTGTAAAAAAACTCAATCTTATGCCGATTCGAAATATCGGACAAGATCTGCTTAATCGAAGTGTTTTTGTAGTTCAGCGTAAACTTTGCGCTCTGGGCGTATGAATCTGCATAAGCCGTAACTACAGTCAGTAAACACAAAAAGAAAGTTAATCGCATGATTAAAAATACCTTTAGAGTGGATTTTTTCTTCCACAAAGGAGGTGAAAACATTTTTTTCATAAATTCACGGTTTTAATTTAATCTACTGTGTATTGTTCCCTTTCCTAAAGACCAATACACACAACATGTAATTATCGGGTGATGTGTCCAGCATTACCCGATTTTTTCGTCTAATTAGTCACAGTTACTTTATCTTCCTCTCTTATAAATTTAATTTTATTAGTTAATTGAATAATTTCCAAATTGTATCTTAATGATCGGTTTGTATTAATGATTCCAGTAAACCGACAATTTTTTAATCGTTCCTTTTTAAAGATAAAATCGACTTGGTACTCTTTTCCTAATCGTTTGGACAACGCATCCAGCTTTTCATCTTCAAAATAGATTTTCCCATTAACCCATCCGGTATATAGGTCCGGATTAACATGATCGACCTTAAGTTTTCCGGAAGTAATATCTTCCCGTATTCTTTGTCCCGGACGAATCATTACACTTCCGGTTAACCCTTTATATTCAATCTTGCCTTTAACCAGAACCACTTCAGTTTTATTCCCGTCAATCCCATTTTTAACATTAAAGGTCGTTCCATGGACTAAAATCTTCGATTTGCCGAGAACAACCTCAAACGGATGACGAGCATCTTTTTTCACATTAAAAAGAGCTTCACCAGTTAGTGACACTTTCCTGTAATTTTTATTAAACCGTTTGGGATATTCTAAATGAGCACCGGAGTTTAAGTAAACCGTTGACCCATCACAAAACGAAACAAGAGCAGACTCATCAGCAGAGGCATCAACCGACACCATTTCTTCTGCGACCACCGGACGAACCGGATGCACCGGAAACAATGATTTCCATCCGAAATGGAAAAAGAGCCCAAAAACAACCACTGCGGCAGCAGCATAAGAGACAAAACGAAAAGCAGATAAAAATCGGGCTCTTCCGTTTCCTCTTCGAAGTTGGCCTCTGACTTTTTTCCACGCTTCTTCTACAGGAGAAAATTTAGCCACCTGAGAAACCAGCTTCCTTTCCTCATATATAGCCTTTACAGCCCGAAAGTCAGCATCCTCTACAAGGTCTGCCTTTCCTTCTGATCCGGACTCTTCTTCATGAAAAAAGTCCGATAACTTCTCGAATTTAGTTTGGTCTTCGTTACTCATCTTATTACTAAAACACATTTTTTTAAAATAGGGTGAACTCTTTTTGCACTTTTTTCACATTTTTTCACATTTAAACTTCGGTCTGCACAATATGAAAGAATAATACGAAAAGAATAGAATTCAGAAAAAAACAAAGTGGGACCACTTCGCAATTCAAATTTTTCTAAAACGTTGTCTTAACTTCTGGATAATTAAAAAAAGTACAACCATTGATGGACTTATCTTCGTCCGCAAGGAACGGTAAGCTATTCCCATTTGTGTCTTTACTGAATTTTTGGAAATTTTCAGTTTGTCGGCAATTTTCTGGTAAGACATCCCCTCCTTGTATGCCATTTCAAAAATGGTTTTACAACGGGGAGGGAGCTCGTCAATGGCCTGGAGTATTTTCACTGCCAACTCTTCCTTTTCATAAGCAGAAGACATCTCCTCTTCCGGAAGATCTATAAAAGAAGAGGAAAGAGATGCGACAGAAGCTTTTTTACGCTGAATCATATTTAGCGCATGATTTTTTACTGCAATCAACAGATAACTTTTCAAATTGACGGACGGATTGATTAATGTTCTTCTATTCCACAGCGCAACAAAAACATCCTGAACCAGATCTTCGCTCATACAAAGATCATCCACATACCGGTTGGCAACAAGACATGCCACATGGTAATGCTCCTGAAAGAATTCACCAAACAAATCTTCACTACTTAGAAAATATGGAACCTCATTGTCCTTTTCCATCAACACCCAGATTTAACAGATATGCAGCAAAGAAAAATCCGCTAAAAGCAATAAACCAAAAAGAGAATTTACAAATTGCCAAAGTATTCATTTCTTCAAGACTATCTTTTACCTCTCCAAAAGCTGAAACAATTATTAAAACTCACACCCTTTAATTGATTCTTGTACGCGATCCTTATTCTTTTTGGTTCATTTTTACCCCCCCAATGAAGAATTTCATGTAAACGCGAAAGGTAAGAATACTCCCTCTATTTTCAATTAACATTTTGATCAAACATTTATATAAAATGAGACAACCCCTTGTGTTAAATAGAAACCATCTTCCTCTTATCAAGGGTACTCTTCCTTTTTATTTTCACTTTTTCACCTAACATAACAGGTGGTTTCAAGGTGCTCTACAGGTGCTTCGATGGTGATAGGGACCAATAAACCACCACAGAACCTTTCGTGAAAACAAAATGAATGCCAAAGTTAGACCAGAGATACTCCCGTTTTAAGTGAAAGATGATATATTTACACCCCGATTGAAAAACAGTTCTTTAAATTAAGATACTATTGGTACTGAAAATGAAGACATTAATTGAACTATTTGAACAAAGCGCCACGAAATTTCCACACAATATTCTTTTATGGGAAAAGCCACACAATAAATATATAGGTATCACTTACCATGAAGTCCGAAATCAGATTTTGCGTTTCGGTGCCGGATTAATGGCTATCGGAGTGAAAAAAGGAGATCGGATCGGATTAATATCCGAAGGTCGAAGCGCATGGCTAATCAGTGAACTTGGAATCTTATACGCCGGAGGAATTAATGTGCCTCTTTCCATCAAACTCGAAGCTCAAACAGAACTGCGATTCCGATTGGAACATTCAGGGACTACCATCGTCATTGCCTCTGAAAGCCAAACCTCCAAACTCGAAGAGATCCGAAGGAGCCATTTTCCGGGAACTTTAAAAGTGATTCATCTCGATCGGACAGACCCCGTTACTGACGGAGACTATTCTTACGAGGCGATCTGTTCTTTGGGCGACCAGTTCCTTATCAATAATAAGGATCAGTTTGATGCAGTCTGGAAAAATATTCAACCGGATGATCCGGCGAATATCTCTTATACTTCCGGAACCACTTCCGATCCCAAAGGAATTGTACTGACCCACCTCAACTATACGGCCAACGTTATTCAGGCCAACACCCTGATGGATATTTATGAAAACTTCAGAACACTGGCCATCCTTCCCTGGGATCACGCCTTTGCTCATACAGCCTGTCTCTACAGTTTTATAATTAACGGGGCTTCGATCGGATCGGTCCAGGTGGGTAAAACGCCAATGGAGACTCTCCGTAATGTTCCGGTAAACATCAAAGAGTTTAAACCTCATGTTCTGATGAGTGTTCCGGCTCTGGCTAAAAGTTTCAGAAAAAGCATCGAAGCCGGAATTCGTAAACAAGGCAAAATGGCCGGATTCCTTTTTAATCAGGGATTGAAAACAGCTTACCTCTATAATGGAAACGGATGGAACAAGGGGCATGGATGGAAAATAATTCTTAAACCACTGGTCAGACTCTACGATAAAATGCTTTTCAGCAAAGTACGCGAGGCTTTTGGTGGAGAGCTTCGTTTCTTTATCGGAGGAGGAGCTCTTCTCGATGTCGAACTACAACGTTTCTTTTATGCTATCGGCATTCCAATGTGTCAGGGATACGGACTTTCGGAAGCAGCTCCCGTCATCTCCTCCAACTCAACTCAGAATATCAAATTCGGGACTTCTGGAAGAATCGTGCAATTTATGGATCTGAAAATCTGCAACGAACAAGGACTGGAATGCCCCCGGGGAGAAAAAGGGGAGATCGTTATCCGGGGAGAAAATGTTATGTCTGGTTACTGGAAAAACGAAAAAGCAACTGCTGAGACGATCCGAGAAGGATGGTTACATACCGGCGACATGGGGTATCTTGATGAAGACAACTTCCTGATTGTATTAGGACGGTTCAAAAGTTTACTCATCGGGAATGACGGAGAGAAATACAGTCCGGAGGGAATTGAAGAAGCCCTTACGGATCAATCCCCTTTTATGGACCAGGTAATGCTTTATAATAATCAAAACCCTTATACGGTAGGTCTCGTCGTGCCAAATATCGCGGCACTGAATGGGGCTGTCTCAAAAAAGCAATTCAAACCCGGTTCAGAAGAAGCCATTCATTACGCACTGCAAATTATCCGAAAGGAAATCGACGCTTATTACAAAAAGGGGAAATTTGCCGGTCAGTTTCCCGAAAGATGGCTTCCAACAAATATTCTTATCCTTCCTGAATCTTTTACGGAAGAAAATCATCTATTGAACTCAACAATGAAGATTGTTCGGGACCGAGTTATTCAACGTTATCAGGCAGAGCTCGATTTTCTTTATTTACCAAAAGCGAAAGATATTCTAAATGATCGGAATCTTCATAACCTATCCTGCTGGTTTCAATAAAAAAACAATCGCATCACCGGAACTCAGAGAAATAGGAAAATTATCAGTCTAATCTGGATAATCATTCTATTATAAGATCGTTGTTAAATCTATTATTTTTTGTTTTTGCCGATAATTGTGTCCTGTTGACCGAAGAAGATTCGATTCTAACCCAAAATGGATTCACCTTTGATTCGTAATTAATGCGAATAATTACTTTTTCCTTAAGAATCAGTACGAATGGGAATTTAGTGATCACATATACAAAGACAAAACGTTTATTGCGTAATTGTTAAATATCATTAACAAATTGAGACGACATTAAACCTTAACAAAAGAGAAATGTCCGATAAGTGTAACAATTGAAAAAATAATGATGAAAAGATTTTCAACCTTCTTTATACTTTTGTTGTTGACGATGCATTCCTTCGCACAAATTCCAGGGAACAGAAGTACGGCAATTCCAAGTGATTCTCCAGATGGTGCATTAAAAGGGATAATTTTTGATACGGGGTCCAATCAGCCTATGGAGTATGCAAGTATTGCCCTATTCTCGGTCAAAGATTCTTCGTTAATAACCGGTGCTGTTTCTGCTACTGACGGATCGTTTACTTTAAAGCCCATTAAATATGGAAAATATTATGCGGTGGTCAATTTTATCGGCTTTAAGAAACACACAATAAACAACATACTCATTTCTCCCAATAAAAAAACAGTTGACCTCGGAGTCATAAAACTTTCGGCATCAGGCCATACACTGCAGGGAGTTACAGTAACCTCTACCCAGAATCAGGTTCAATATCAGCTAGATAAAAAAGTTGTTAATGTGGGACAGGATATCAATTCCCGAAACGGAACAGCTATTGAGGCTTTGCAAAATATTCCATCAGTCAATGTTGATACAGATGGAAATCTTACTCTCCGCGGAAGTTCAAGCTTTACAGTCCTTATTGACGGACGCCCTTCTGTGTTGGACGGGAGTGATGCGTTAAAGCAAATTCCGGCCACCTCAATCGACCGGATCGAAGTGATTACCAACCCTTCGGCCAAATACGATCCATCGGGTGACGCGGGAATTATCAATGTCATTCTGAAGAAAAATGTCAGTCTCGGTCTTAATGGGGTTATCAATGCTACGGTCGGGACCCACAATAAATACCGGTCGGATGCAACGATTAATTATAGCGTTGGAAAATTTAATCTGACCTTCTCGGCAAACTATGCTCACATGCAAGATGTCGCTCATATTAATAGTTTGCGACAAAACACCATCAATGATACGATTAAAACCGTTGATAAAATCGGTGCTTTTCACCGACAACCGCTTACTAGAACTTTTAAAGCCGGATTTGATTACAAAATGTCCGACAAAGATGTGCTTTCGCTGATGTCTTCATTCGGGATGAATCAATTTGGTCACACCATGACTTCAAGGGACACTACTTATTACACCCCTTCAAAGGCCGGCAAGCTGGCTCTGGATGATAATGAATCATTAACGAAAACCAATTTTTATGGTTTAGATCTGAACTGGCAACACAAATTCAACGATAAGGGTCATGAGCTGGATGCTCTGCTTTTTTATTCTTACCGGGATGGAAAAACAACAAACTTCCAGACTGAGACCATTCTAAATGCACTTGATCCTACTGGACAAAATACCGATTCATATCAAACAGCTCCTTCTAAAAGATTCCGGGCTAAACTGGATTATACACTGCCGTTTGACAACGGAGATAAATTTGAAGCCGGATATCAGGCACAATTAAATTCTGAAAATGATGGCTATCTGTTATACAATATTACAGGCTCCGGACAGGAAGTTCTGAATGATCAATTCAGTTCCAATGCTACTTACAACGAAGATATCCATGCGGCCTATGCAACTTATAGCGGAAAACGAAATAAATTTCAATACGAACTCGGATTAAGAGGTGAATATGACTATCGGAAAATCGCTGATCAACACACTGCAACGCCTTATACTATTAACCGATTAGATCTCTTTCCAACGCTTCATATATCAGAAGATTTCACTCCGACCTTACAGGCTCTGGCTAGTTATACCCGAAGAGTAAACCGCCCCAGAAACTGGCAGCTTAATTCTTTCCAATCTTATGTGGATCCGGATAATATCCGGGTAGGAAATCCGGGGCTGAAACCCGAATTTGTTGATTCATACGAATTCTCGGTCATCAAAAGAATGAATACTTCATTTATCTCTCTTGAAGCATATTATCGTATTAATCACAACCTGATTACCAACATTATGAGTCCGAATAGTCAGGGAATATTTGTTAATACTTTCGACAACCTGAACAACAGTTATACTTTCGGTGCAGAACTAATGAGTACGACCGACCTGACCAAATGGCTAAGAACAACCCTTTCTGCCGACCTTTATAATTACAAATTACATGGATCGGTTATTGGGGATGTAGTCGATAAAAATAGCACAAACTATAATTTCCGCCTCAATACGGAAGTTAAACTTGCTCAGGACACCAAGTTACAGCTTATTGGAACCTATCGCGGACCGTCTGTTATGGCGCAGGGCGACAGTAAGGAAACGTACGGATTAGACATGGCCCTTCAGCAAAACTTCTTAAAACAAAAGCTTTCAGCGGTTCTGCAAATGACAAATATTCTGGGGACAATGAATTTCGATTTCCGCACATCCGGACAGAATTTCTACACGCATAATAAATTCTCGATGGAGACAAGAGGAATAACCCTGACGCTTAGCTATAAATTAA
Source organism: Prolixibacteraceae bacterium (assembly GCA_963692465.1). Lineage (GTDB taxonomy): Bacteria > Bacteroidota > Bacteroidia > Bacteroidales > Prolixibacteraceae > JAUZOB01. The sequence goes on along the minus strand of OY829943.1, from coordinate 2,654,008 downwards.
ACAACTTTAAATCTGACAAAAAGAAAACAGAAGAAGACTTGGGCAGCTCCGACTCAGAACAACAACAAGCACAATAAGCAAAAGTGCAGTCAGAAATTGTATTAATGGCATAAAATTTGCTCCTAAAAAAAGTCATAATATAGGTATTGCGCAATAGCTAAGAATAACGTATATTCGCAATACTTTAATAGAAACAGTATGCCCCTGATTATAACGTCATTAATATGTTTTTTTCTGGCTGCACTTTTATCTTTTTACTGCATTCCAACCATCATTAACATTTCTCTGTCCAAAAAATTCTATGGAGAACCGAATATTTACGGAATACAGAATTCAACACCAACCTTAGGCGGACTCGCTGTTTTTCTGGGTTTTATTCTTGCAGCAACGGTTTCTACTTATCAATTTCACATGCCCGAGCTTCGGTATATTTTTGCGGCCTTGCTGATCGTACTTTTTATGGGCCTCCGGAATGACCTGCTTAAAGTTTCCTCTCCAATAAAATTCTTTGCTGAATTAGGCGCAGCTATTATTATTTGTGCTCTGGGTGATATTCGTTTTACCGATTTATATGGAATACTGGGAATTCATCAGCTCAATTATTGGGTCAGCCTTTTCATTTCGATTTCAACCATCCTATTTTTAACGAATGCCATCAATGTACTGAATAATATTGACGGATTGGCTGCCGGAATCTCAATTATTATTGCCACAACATTCGGCATCTGGTTTTATATTGACGGTCACGCAGAATATACAGTCCTTTGCTTTTCATTAACCGGAGCACTTACCTCTTTTTTCTTATATAACGTATTTGGAAAAACAAACAAAATTTTATTCGGAGATACGGGTTCTCTGGTTACCGGAATTATTCTTTCTGTTTTTCTTGTAAAGTTCAACGAATTCAACAGCATTTCCAGTAGCATGGCTCTCCGGTCAGCCCCTGCAATTTCGTTTGCAATCGTCAGCATACCGGTCGTCGATACACTAATGTCAATCATTCTCCGTATAATACAAAAACGGCCTATTTTTAAAGCGGACCAAAAACATGTTCAACACAAACTACTTCTTCTCAAACTTAGCCACTTCGAAGCAACCCTTGTTTTAATGATTACAAACGGCTTAATTATTGCGATTGCGTTTATTTTTCAAGGCATCGAAGTCAATGCTTTACTTTTCCTCATTGGAATCGTTGTAGTCAACGTTATGCTGATTCCATTTGTAATGGTGAGAAGGAAAGAACTAAGCAGAGTGAAACAAATCAGGCTATACCGGAAACGCATGAGTCCAATCAAAACTCTGTTCAGGACCAAACCTTCAATTACCAATCACAACGAAGTAGAATAAACAACACCTCTCATCCCAATCTATTGGAAAAATTATCGCCTTTCCAATAGCACAACATTTTCTACATGATGAGTATGCGGGAACATATCAACCGGTTGAACCCTGGTAACCCGATAACTATCGCTGAGCATATTCAGATCACGGGCCTGTGTTGCAGGATTACAACTTACATAAACAATACGCACAGGTGCCGCATTTAAAATTGTCTTCACAACATCCTCATGCATTCCCGCTCTCGGCGGATCAGTAATAATAACATCCGGTCTACCCTGCTCGGTAATAAAAGCATCAGTCAAAATATCTTTCATATCACCAGCAAAGAAAACCGTATTGGTTAGCCCGTTCAATAATGCATTCGTACGAGCATCCACAATCGCTTCGGGCACATATTCAATTCCAATCACTTTACGTGCTTTACGTGCAATGAAATTAGCAATCGTACCTGTTCCCGTATAAAGATCATAAACCACTTCGTCTCCAGTGAGTCCGGCAAATTCCCGGGCGACTTGATATAATTGATAAGCTTGTGCAGAGTTAGTCTGATAAAACGATTTGGGTCCTATTTTAAAATGCAGTCCCTCCATTTCTTCAAGAATATACTCCCGCCCCTTATATAAAAGGATCTCCTGATCAAAAAGAGTATCATTCATCTTGGTATTAATCGCATACATCAGGGAAGTTATCTGAGGGAATTTCTCATTCAGGAAATCAAGGAGTAAATGAATTGAATCCGGTTCATTGTCCGAAAAAGAAAGGATTACCATTATTTCTCCCGTGGATGCCGTACGAACAACCAAGTTGCGCAATAGTCCGTTATGTTCTTTCATGTTATGAAAGGACAAACCATTTTTTAAAGCAAATTCACGAATCGAGTTTCTTATCTCGTTCGTTGGTTCCTGCTGCAACCAACATTTATTAATGTCGACCACCTTATCAAACATTCCGGGCACATGAAATCCCACAGCATTACGATTGGAGATATCCTCACCAGAAGCTACTTCTTCAGGAGTTATCCAGCATCGGTCAGAAAAAGCATATTCAAGTTTATTGCGATAAAACTCCGATGAAGCAGAACCAATGATCGGACTAATCTCTGGAAGTTCAAGGTGCCCTAATCGGATAAGCTGATCTTTCACTTGCTTCTCTTTGTAGAAAAGTTGCTTGCTATAAGGCATATTTTGCCATTTGCATCCTCCGCAAACCCCAAAATGTTCGCATTTAGGTTCGACCCGGTCGGGAGAATACTCATGAATATGAACAACTTTCGCCTCTTGATAATTAGAACGTTTCTTCGTTACCTGAAGATCAACAACATCCCCCGGAATCACATTCGTGGTAAAAACCACTACATCGTTAACTCTTGCCAAGGCTTTCCCCTCTGCTCCTACATCGGTAATCGTAACCCGTTCGTAAAGGGGTTTGTTTTTTCTACTGTGTCCCAATCTCTATTTCGTTTTATAAGAAGCACAAAGATAGATTTTTCCTGTTTTTTCCGGACAAAAGAGCTACTCAATAATCCTTTATTCCGGATATATTATTAAAACTCCTGTTTTCCGATTTATTGGCTTACGCATTCTCGCCTCTATTCGATACAGGATCAGGAATTAGCACCCGAATAAAATAATTTTATACCGAAATTAATAAGAGCGATAGGATTACACACACCAGATATCTTTATACTTTTAACACCAATGTGGCCAGAATAATTATTCCGGAATAAGAACAACAGCCATTCCTTTTCGTCCATCCATCAGAATATTCAAATCCTGATCAAAGTGAACATGACAAGTATAATTTCCTTTTGAGATAATCTTTCCTTGCGCTAACTTATCCAGGTTCAAAGTAAATTCTTCTGATTCATAGGGAACCGAAAAATATCCAACATTCATCGATGTTACATTATGAAAAAAATGAGAACCAAGGGAGGCATCTAACGGAAAATCTTTTAGCCCCATTTCCACAATAAGTTTCGCCCGTGAAATATTAGTCCATAAAACAGGTATTCCGGTAAAACGATCCCGGGTTCCCCACCGTCCCGGTCCAATCAGAATATAATTCTTCCCTGTTTCTATAAATTGTTGATTAAGAACCTCTATCTCTTGAGCTATCTCCAGGGTCTTGGTCCGATCAAAAGAATCGGGCATCACATACACAACATCCTGTACCCCTTTCAATTTTCCATTTCCCATGCCCCGATGAGAAATCATAAGAGCTTGTTCCTTATTGATTTTTTCTGGTTCAATATCAACCTGATCATCCGAACGAATAAGCGGTTTAAGCTGTAAGACATAAAAAGTCGGATTTCCTCGCTCATCAGGAGTTAAATCAACAGCATATTCTATTTCCACTGAGGTTCCCATTGCTTCCCGAAATAAACGAAGCAGAAAGTGAAGGGTATCAGCCAATGGAATTTGTTGGTATTTTAAAATATTGGCAAAATCGACCACTTTCGGGCCTTTCCCTTTTAATCCCGCAATAAGTCGATCGTTCGACAGATCGTAGGTCGATACACAATGATCTAAAGTTCCATCTTTCTCCGCTTCCCGAATCTTATATTTTGCAACTGTTGCAAACTCTCCATCCGTTTTCAGATCAAAATCTTTTCGGGTCATATCAATGGCATAAAATTCCTTCTGACTGTCACGCACCTGATCGGCTAAAGAATTATGATTTAACTCGGGGTATCGCGGACAGAAACGATAGGATTTTTCTCCCCCCACAACATACATTCCCAAGCCCACAGCAGCGACAGAGAAGCCATCCTCGGGCTTCATATACGAAAAAGGATAGTAGTTATAGGATTGAGCAACCCCACTGATATGGGGATAAAACCGATCGTTGTAATTATGGCCGACAACTTCCTGAATGATTATTGCCATCCGCTCTTCTTCAATCTTGTAATTAACCGCATCAAAATAAGAATGAGAACTCCTTGTAAAAACCGAAGCATAAACCAATTTAATTGCGGTAACAAGTTGATCGAACCGAATATTTATATCCGGATGATTATTGGGAATCAGAAAGGTTTCATAAACACCGGCAAATGGCTGCATAAGCGTATCTTCAAATAATCCGGAAGATCGGATAGCCAATGGCTTTTTCAGCGATTGAAGACAATGACGTAATTTCTCCCTTAACTCATCACTGAGTTTTGATCTTAAGAACAGCTCTTGAATATGATTAAAATCCTTACTGTGATAAATTTCAGAATACAAGTTGTTGTTCTCAATGAATTTATCGAACTCCTGTGCTCCGATAATAGCAGTTGATGGAATACGAAGATTAATCTTGGGTATGATCTTTTTAAAATCAATATTCTCTATAAAATTACTTAGAAAAGCCAATCCCCTGCCTTTCCCGCCCAAAGATCCATTGCCAAGGCGCAAGATATATCGATTCCCCATTTTTATTCCCGGCTCATAGAGAACAAGCTTCCCTCTCAGTCTTTTTTCTCTTACCCGTTCAAAAACGGTCAGACAAAGATGCCGGACTTCTTGTGGATCATTAAAATCATCAATTTGGTAAGGAAGTAGCTGCTCGGCAATATTAATTTCTCCTCTCGCCATGAGCCATGTAGAAAATGCATTTTGCTTTCCATGGTATATTATCGAAGCAATAGGAACCGATTTCATCAACTCTTCAAATTCATTCATAGTGCGCGCTATAGCAATCGGGGTTCCATCCGGATTGCGAAAGACAAAATCACCAAATCCAAGCCTTCGATAGATAAAGTTGTGAATATCCATCGAGAGGCTTTCTGAATTTTTATTGATAAAATCAGCTCCGATCTCCGCTGCTTTTGTGGCATTAGACTGATCATGGGACTGTAACAATACAGGAACCGGAAATCGAAGCATTTGCTTTACAAGTTTCAAAAGATCAACTCCTGCATTCTCATCATCAATCCCATTTCTGGAAAATTTAACATCCGAAATAACACATAAAAGATAATCCTTATAGTTCAAAATAATGTCAATCGCCTCTTCATACGTTCCTGCAAGTAAAATTTTTGGCCGAGCCCGCATCTTTAAAATCATATGCAACTCATCGGTCGACTCATCCGACACAAGATTCTGAGTCTGAGTCATTATACTGGAATATAACAATGGAAGATAACGAGAATAATATCGTTCTGAATCTTCTACCAGCAAGACGACCCTGACATTCCCATTCTTGGTATCCCTGGCAACATTCTTCTTGTCTTCAATATACTTCATCATCGCCAGGAAAACGGTTGAATTTCCATTCCAAACAAATACCCGGTCTATCGAAGGAATTGTTTTCGCAGCCTGAGTGAAATATACAAGATCGACATTGTTATTAACCAGTAATAAAATGGGAAGCCTTTGCTTTTCTTCATGAATCTTTTGCGCAAAAACCAATGGAGAGGTCCGATCAACTCCTGCCATAATGATTACCAAATCAAAATGCTTCGTTCGAATAGCAACAAGGGCATCCTCTGATGAGCTTACACTCGTAAACCGCGGGGCAGAATAAAGGTTTAATTGAAGGTATTCTCCAAATATCTTATCCGAAAACTGACCTTCCCGTACAATCGAATACGAATCATAAAGAGTCGCAACCAGAAGAACTTCTTTTACCTTAGAAGGCATAAGCTCTTCAAAGATATCCCGATCACTCTTTTTGCGTTTATAAACAGATGATAAGTTTATTTGATCCAGATAATCCATGGTGAGAGTTCTATTTATGTGGATATTCTCTTAGCAATATTTTTATCTCCTTTAGCGGATCAGCAAATTTAATAGTCCTATTTTTCCAAGGAGTTTGAATCCAGTGTTCTTCCCATTGTTTCAACTTGTCTTTATCTCCCTTATCTGCTGAGGCATAATATTTCATCCATCGTTCTTTATAATAGTCATGCACCATTCCACTCCAGGTTCTCGCAGAATATTCATTAACATCTCCACCCCAGGTTGTAATAAGTCTTCTGGCATCCGACTCATAATAATCCGACTCTTGCTTCGTATTTCCCCATTTACGAGCATAATTCACCCACTGACTCAACTGATGATTTGGATGTGAGGCCAATAATCGGTCTATCTTATCAAGCAAAACCATGGCCTCATCAAATGGTTGGCGATTTGACTGATCCTTCTCAAATGCGTCTAATTTCTCATCCGCAACTAATCCCAGATATTGAACGGCGAGTTCAATCGCATCATTGACATAAAGCTGGCTTTTTGAACAATCCTTACTACAATCAACAAATAGACGAACCGCTTCAAAAAAATCGACAGAAGAAAATACTGATTTCTCTTTCGGATCGGATGGACGAAGTTGATAAATATATCGGGGACAATCAGAGAATGATCCATAACATGATTTTCTCAGAAGTTGCCACGCCGACATCATCTTAATTGAATTGCAACCATAACGCTGCAAACAATAATTACGGAGCCAGGTGTCAATTGAAATAGATTTTCCTGACCAACCGATATCAGATAGAAGTTCATAAATAACTTCATTATTTTCAATCCCTTCAGGGGCAAAACCAAAACCAACTAAATTCTTGCGATTCTTGAATGACAACATTTCATAAGGCATCGTAGAGTATAAATCCAGTTTCCCATTGTAGGGAACTTTCCCTCCCATATTGGGAATAAATGAATAGATCCACATCTTACCAAAGAAACCATCATAGATTTTCCATGAGGGATCAATATTCCATATCAACCGATTATACTCATTCGCTAAATCAAGAATCAATAGTTTATTATCCGGAACTTTTGAACACAACGCGTTGAGTCGTTCAGGAGTCCAGAATAATTCATTTTTTACTCTAAAATAAGGGAAAGTCCAGCCTTGCATCACCCATACCGCATCCGGATCCCCATCTGTTATTGACTGGTATACAGAACTTCCAAACATGGACAATTCATCAAGTGCTTTATCCTTATCGTTCGAAAGGGGGACATCCATCTCATTAAAACTATCAGCTAAATAAAATTTATTCTTTCCGAATTCTTTTTCCCACTCCCGGATGTATGATGCCCCAATTTCACGAAACAACTTACTATCCGGAGGAAGAATTACAGCCTGATATTTAGGATCAAATTCACCCCAATTTAATTGACGAAGCGAAACTTCGGGATATAGTCGTTTTATCCCCTCGGGAACAAAACCGGCAAATGCAGGCACAATAGGCTGCATACCTAATTCCCTAAGTCTATTTAATATCTTATGAGATAAGGCAACTTGCTTTTCAAAATACGAATCGGGGAAATGTCCTTGCCATCCGGTTATATTCCCCATTCTATTCCACGGAAAATAAGCAGGTCCGGTAAAATAAGCAGCTATTTCTTCATTTGACAATCCCATCTTTTTAAACGTCCGAAAAATAATTGCCTCATAAGCTCCCGATATTAACGGCATGTTTATACCATGGAGCGCCATCCAGTCAATCTCCTTCTCCCATCGGGCCCAATCCCAATAAGGTGAAGAATATCCATGGGTGACAATATTCATGTAATAATGGTACTTAAACGGACTCTCAACACGATTGGAATATTGTGGCAATTTATCGGGAAATAAGATTCGTTTTCCCGACCAACAAACCTGAGAATGGCATCCGTTTTTTAAAAAATCATATCCTCCCCGACACAACGCCTCTGTTGTGTTTGCAGTAATGACAACTTTTCCATTGGTAGATATTACCCGGTAGGTACTATTCGAATCAGAAGGGAACCCTCTTTTAAAAACGAAACAATTTGCTTTCTTTTCACCCAACAGTCGGACAAAAACCTGATGGGCTGCTTGAATATTAAACGGTTTAAAAGATGATTCATTTTGCTCCTGTGCAGTTAAAATCTCAGGAACTCCTCCTATTAAGAAGATAAAAAGTAACAATAAATGAAAGTGGTTTAATTTTTTCATAGATGTTATTTTGAATTTTTATGGCTAGGCCAATATAATAATAAATGCGTAAAGATGAGAACTATGAGTCCAGGACTTATTGCAAAACAGATTCTAGTTCAACAACTATTCATTATCGTTCTCAATTGTATTTTCAAGAAAATAGTCAACCCAACATTGAGACATCGGGACCTCAATCCGATTTTTCCTTCTATAAACAAAGAGAGACTCTCTTTTCGGAAAGTCTCTCTTCTTGTTCCCCCAAAATCATATTATTCAACATTCCATGTGTCTCCACTATGAAGCAGATCATCCATGCATTTAATGGAACTCTTTTCTTTTATTTCATTAATCTGTTCGGTCATAACCTGATCGTAAACAGGTGCCTTGACATTGCGAATAATTCCCATCGCAACAGGAAGATCAGGAAGCGACATTGAACACAACTGGAACTGAAGCCATCCGGTCGGTTCTTCTGCATCATGGACCAGAATATCATCAAGTTCATACCCATCTTTTCCAATCGTTACGGCCTTTAGTCGTCCGTTCTCAAAGACCAACCCTTTATCTTTATTCGTCCCAAAAATCATCTTTTCACCATGTTGTAAAAAGATTTGGTGCTCATCGCGGTATTCAGGATCAGTAATGGCATGATGAACCCCGTCATTATAAATTACACAATTCTGAAGGACCTCACAAACAGAAGTTCCCTCATGAAGAGCGGCCTCTTCAAAGACCTTTTCTGTAAATTTCACATTATTATCAACCGTGCGGGCATAAAAAGTACCACCTGCACCAAGTACCAATTTGCCGGGATTAAACGGATCTTCTATGGTTCCAAAAGGAGAACTCTTCGTTATTGCACCACGATCGGTCGTTGGCGAATACTGCCCTTTCGTTAATCCGTAAATCTTGTTATTAAACAGGACTAAGTTTACATTCACATTCCGCCTGATCTCATGAATAAAATGGTTTCCACCGATAGCCAAAGCATCACCATCTCCGGTAACTTGCCAGACGCAAATCTTGGGATTTGCACATTTCACTCCGGAAGCAACAGCCGATGCTCGCCCATGAATCGTATGAAACCCATAGGTATTCATATAATAAGGAAAGCGGGAAGAACAACCAATTCCTGAGATCACTGCAAAATCCTCGTGTTTAATGCCCTGATTAGCCATTGCTCTCAGAATAGCGGCCATAATAGCATGGTCACCACAACCCGGACACCAACGAACTTCACATTCATTTTTAAAATCTTTCTGAGTATAAGTAGGGATTTGTTCTTCCATGATCACTCCTCTAAAAGTTTTTTAAATTTATCAACCAATTCATGAACCGTAAAAGGCTGCCCTTTTACTTTATTATACTGATGGTATTCAAAGCCTGGTTCTTTATCGCGCAGATAACGCACGAACTGTCCCATATTTAATTCACAGACCACAATTTTTTTGTATTTCCCGAAGACCTCTGCAGTATTAGAAGGAAGCGGATTTATATAATTAAATTGTGCAAGAGACACTTTTTTCCCTTCATTAAGAAGCTGACGAACAGCAGTCGACAAATGTCCAAATGTTCCGCCCCAACCCACAACCAGCAAATCGCCTTCTTCTTCTCCCAAAACCTCAAGAGAAGGAATATAATCAACAACCCGTGCAACTTTTTCTGCCCGGGCATTAACCATTTCCTGATGATTATCGGAATCGTGACTTATATTTCCGGTTATATCTTTTTCGAGTCCGCCAATACGATGCTCAAAACCAGCCATTCCTGGAATAGCCCATTCCCTTGAGCAGGTTTTCGGATCTCTTGCATAAGCTTTAAAAGCGGATGAATCTTTAGCAGTATTCGGGGTAATAAGTGGCAATTCTGACATTGAAGGGATCTTCCACGGTTCACTTCCATTCGCAAGAAAACCATCAGTCAGTAATACGACCGGAACCATTCGTTCAAGAGCGATCTTTGCAGCTAAAAATGCATAATAAAAACAATCAGACGGCGTTGTGGCTGCCAGAACAACACATTGTGACTCTCCGTTTCGGCCATAAAGCGCCTGCATCAAATCGGACTGTTCTGTTTTTGTCGGAAGCCCGGTAGAAGGACCTCCCCGTTGTACATTAATAAGCACCAGAGGAAGCTCTGCCATAATAGCCAAACCTAATCCTTCAGCTTTCAATGAAAATCCAGGTCCGGAAGTAGATGTTACAGCCAAATCCCCTGCAAAGGAAGCTCCCAGACAAGTGCAAATCCCCGCAATTTCATCCTCAGCCTGAAAAGTTTTAACTCCAAGATCCTTCCGGTTAGCCAGAGTCTGAAGAATATCCGTTGCCGGAGTTATAGGATAAGAACCAAGGAATAACTCTCTTCCTGATTTCTCTGAAGCAGCAAGAAGTCCCCATGCAGTTGCAACATTTCCTGAAATATTACGATAAGCTCCCTTTTCGATAGGAGCTGGATTAACCAAATAACGCGGAGTTAATTCCTGAATATTTAATCCGTAATTATAACCAGCTTTAACAACCCGAATATTTGCCTCAACAATTTGTGGCTTCTTTTTAAACTTCTTATGAATATAACTTTCTATGTGATCCAACTTTAGTTCAAAAATCCAACAGACAAGTCCCAAGGCAAACATGTTCTTGCACCGAACTACGCTCTTATTATCCAAGTCAAAATCCTTTAGCGTTTCCTTGGTCAATGCGGTAATCGGGACTGCAATCACATTGAAATCCTGAAGTTTATCTTCTTCAATCGGATCATTTGTTTTATAACCGGCCTTAACCAGATTCTTTTCTGTAAAACTATCCCGATCAAGGATAAGTGTTCCTCCCAGTTTTGCAAATCTAACATTTGCCTTAATCGCTGCTGGATTCATCGCTACTAACACATCAGCCTGATCTCCAGGGGTACTAATTCTTGTATGCCCAAAATTAACCTGAAACCCGGAAACTCCAGCGACCGTTCCTTGCGGTGCACGAATTTCTGCAGGATAATCCGGGAATGTTGAAATATCATTCCCCCCCAATGCCAGGGTGTCTGAGAAGAGTGTTCCTGTCAGTTGCATTCCGTCTCCCGAATCACCGGAAAAACGCACAACCACATGCTCTTTTTCAACTACATTTGCTTCTTTTGCCATAATTTCAAAACATTCTGAATTGTTGTTTCTGCCTTTTTAATAAGGCATTCTTGCAAAAATAAGAATTTGATCAATTAAGTGGTCATACATCTCATCATAAAACACTTTTCTCAAAGCACTTTTCTCCGCGTTCTTTAAGATAGAAAACGGGAATCAGGTGAAAAAGCGACTGTTTATTTTCATCTTACCCAGCTTATGCATACGTTGATTTTGATATATTTGTATAAAAACTAAAAGATCATGGCAATAATAATACCAGTTAACGGAAAAACGCCTGTTTTGGGCGAAGACTGTTTTCTTGCAGAAAATGCAGTCGTTGTTGGAGATGTTGTAATGGGCAAAGGATGTAGTGTGTGGTTCAGTGCTGTTGTACGAGGAGATGTTAACTACATCAAACTCGGAGATAACGTAAACATTCAGGATGGAGCAATTATTCATGCCACTTATAAAAAATTCCCCACCACCATTGGAAACAATGTTTCTATTGCTCATGGGGCTATTGTTCACGGATGTACTATTCAGGACAATGTTTTAATTGGAATGAATGCAGTCATCTTAGACAACTGTATCATCGAAAGCGATTCAATTGTCGCTGCCGGCGCAGTTGTAACAAAAGGAACGAGAGTTGAATCAGGGTGTGTTTATGCCGGCACTCCAGCCAAAAAGATTAAAGAGGTAAGTCCTGAATTACTGGAAGGCGAAATCAACCGGATAGCCAAGAGTTATTCTATGTATGCCAGTTGGTATAAATAACAAAAGAGGAGGAAACTATTTTTATTTCCTCCTCTTTTACAAAAAATATTTCAATTATTTTTCGGATGCTTCTTATCCTTGGAAACTATTAACTCCACAAAGCTCCACTTCACGATTTACCTTCTTTATTAAACCCTGAAGAACGCTTCCAGGACCAACTTCTGTAAATGAAGTAACCCCATCAGCCAGCATATTCTTCACCGTTTGAGTCCAACGGACCGGTGAAGTAAGCTGAGCAATAAGATTTTGCTTAATAACCTCGGGATCGGTCTGTGGCAAAGCATTAACATTCTGATACACTGGACAAATCGGTTTATTAAAGTTTGTTGCTTTAATTGCTTCTGCCAGCTCTTCACGGGCAGGCTCCATCAATGGGGAATGGAATGCACCCCCTACTTTTAGCTTCAAAGCTCTTTTAGCCCCTTTCTCTGTAAGAATTTCACAAGCTTTGTCTATTCCCGACACTGACCCCGATATAACAATCTGTCCAGGGCAATTATAGTTAGCAGGAACAACTACTTCATCTTTAATTGAAGCACAAACCTCTTCAACAACGCTATCCTCCAAAGCAATAATAGCAGCCATTGTCGATGGCTGTTTTTCACAAGCTTTCTGCATTGCCAATGCACGCTTTGAAACAAGAACTAATCCATCTTCAAAAGAAAGGGCTCCAGCAGTAACAAGAGCTGAAAATTCACCCAAAGAGTGGCCAGCCACACATTCCGGTTTAAATTCTGCACCCAACGTTTTAGCCAGAATCACAGAATGAAGAAAAATTGCAGGTTGTGTTACTTTTGTTTGTTTCAGGTCTTCATCGGTACCGCTAAACATTAGGTCCGTAATGTTGAAGCCTAAAATATCATTTGCTTTGTCAAAAAGTTGTTTTGCAAGAGGGGAATTGTCGTATAAATCTTTTCCCATGCCCACGAACTGAGCACCTTGTCCTGGAAAAACATATGCTTTCATACTCTATATTTTTAGGATTTTTTGCGCCACAAAGATAGTCTTTTCTGGTTATTTAAGGTAGAGAGCCGGACAATAATCCTTTTTCTTAACAGTATCACAGAATGAAAGAATGCGTCAATCTTTTTAGAAATAAAAAAGCCGGTTAAAAACCGGCTTTTAAAACTATCCTAAATAACTTTTTAATAATCGACTTCTGGAAGTATGACGTAATCTTCGGATTGCCTTTTCCTTAATCTGACGAACTCTCTCTCTGGTTAGACCAAATCTTTCTCCTATTTCTTCAAGAGTCATCTCCTGGCATCCAATTCCAAAAAACAATTTAATAATGTCACTTTCCCTCTCAGTCAAAGTAGCTAAAGATCGTTCTATTTCTCTGGCAAGAGACTCATCTATTAACTTTTTATCTGCATTGGGTGAATCATTATTCACAAGGACATCCAGCAAACTATTGTCCTCTCCTTCCACAAAAGGTGCATCAACAGAAACATGCCTCCCTGAAACCCTTAGTGTATCGGCAACCTTATCGGCTGGCAGCTCAAGTGTCTCAGCCAACTCCTCTGGAGAAGGTCGACGTTCATGTTCTTGCTCAAATTTTGAATAAGCCTTATTAATCTTATTTAAAGATCCAACCTGATTCAATGGAAGACGAACAATCCTCGATTGTTCTGCCAATGCTTGTAAAATAGATTGACGAATCCACCATACAGCGTAAGAAATAAACTTAAACCCTCTGGTTTCATCAAATTTCTCTGCAGCTTTTATCAATCCCAAGTTCCCCTCATTGATAAGGTCAGGTAAGCTTAAACCTTGGTTTTGATACTGTTTTGCAACTGATACAACAAAACGAAGGTTTGCTCTTGTCAATTTTTCTAATGCGGCCTGATCACCTTTTTTAATACGTTGGGCAAGTTCAACCTCCTCCTCAACAGTAATTAATTCCTCTTTCCCGATCTCTTGAAGATATTTATCAAGCGATGCGCTTTCCCGATTGGTGATTGATTTTGTGATCTTTAGTTGTCTCATATTTTCTCCTAAAAAACGTGCAAATCTAGTTATTTTATCTTTACAAAAAAAAGAAATAGAGAACGGAACACTGAAAATACAAAAGACTTAATTTTTAAGCCCAAAACCATAATAAGCTCTTTCTTTATTAGGATAAACTCCTTCTAAGAAGATTCCGCCATTTGATTCTTTAACTGCCTTAACAACATCTTTTGTCGAACGCACTGGAGTTTTATTCACATCTGTAATAATGAACCCTTCTCTTACTCCGGCATCTTTCAATATTCCCTTACCTACTTCTGTTACTTTTACCCCACTCACAATATCAACTGCATTTTTTTCTTCAAAAGTTGCCTCCCGCAACTTAGAACCCAAGAATTCAATAGGTCCGGCACTAGCGTTGTCTTCATTACTTCGTAAAACAACGACAAAATGTTTCAACTTCCCTTCTCTTTTTACCTCTACATCTATTTTATCTCCAGGGTTACGCTGACCAATAAGTTCCTGCAATCTTGCCCCCGAATCTATTTTTGTATTTTCAAGAGAAATAAGAACATCGCCTTTCTTAATACCTGCTTTATCGGCAGCCCCCCCCTTTGTTACATTTCCAACAAAAAGGCCCTCTACTTTGTCCAAATTGTTTTCTTTAGCAACATCACCGGTTACATCCTGAACTTCTACTCCCAAAAGAGCCCTTTTTACTTGTCCGTATTTACGCATATCGCCAACTACCTTTTGAACAATCGTTGTTGGGACAGCAAACGAATACCCTGCATAAGATCCGGTCATCGAGGCAATGGCCGTATTTATTCCAACTAACTCCCCTTTCAGATTGACCAGTGCTCCTCCACTATTCCCGGGATTTACAGCAGCATCAGTCTGAATAAATGATTCAATTGGCATTTTACTCTGATTAATATTGATGCTTCTTGATTTAGCACTCACAATTCCAGCGGTAACCGTTGATGTCAGGTTAAACGGATTCCCTACCGCTAAAACCCATTCTCCGATTTTCAAATTATCAGAATTTCCGAATGTTAAAAACTGAAGACCCTTAGCATCAATCTTTATTAGAGCAATGTCCGAATTAGGATCCTTACCTACGACTTTCCCCTCAAATTCACGTTTGTCATTTAAAATGACTTTTATTTTTTGAGCTCCGTCTACAACATGATTATTGGTGACAATGTATCCATCCGATGAGATAATAACACCCGACCCCGAACCTTTTCTTAATTCCGGCTCCTGCCTACGGTTTCCACCGAAAGGATTTCCTCCTCTATCTCCAAAAAAGAAATCAAAAAATGGGTTCCCCTGAGCACTTCCCTCCTCGGCTTCCTCCACCTCAGACTCAACCTGAATATGCACAACTGCATGAACTGACTTTTCAGCCGCTCCTGTCATATCAGGATACTGACTATCTGCAGAAGCTACCCCATTCATATTTTCAGAACACATTGCAGTATTCCCCTTCAACTGAGACACCGAAGCACTAGCAGAGAATGTAACAAACATTCCCAATGATACTGCAAAAAGAACAGAAATCGTTTTCTTCATCTCTTTCATGATTTTAAATTATTCAAATTACTTACTTTTGCTACGAAATTCATAATTAAACAACACAAAAATAGTAGTTGAAGTTTTATTTAAAAAATGAGACATTCTGTTAGTTAACTTATTTTAACAAAATACCGTATTTACTTTATCAAATTACTTGTTTATCTGCACCATGTCGGAATTTTAAACAAATAACTTTAACGAACTCTTAACAAAAAAAGTAACGATGAAAAGCATTCATTTCTACAAATACCAAGGCGCCGGAAATGATTTTATTATTATTGACAATAGAACATCTGTTTATGACGGAGCCAATATTGAATTAACCAGCAAACTTTGTAATCGCCGCTTTGGAATTGGAGCTGACGGACTGATGCTTTTAGAAAATCATCACAACCTCGACTTCACCATGCGCTACTTCAATTCTGATGGACGTGAAGCCAGTATGTGTGGTAATGGTGGTCGTTGCATCGTCGCCTTCGCTCATCACCTTCGTATTATTGAACAAAGCACTCATTTTGAAGCTGTCGATGGCATCCACGAAGCCTCCATTGATTCTGAAAAACAAGTTAATTTAAAAATGGTTGATGTTTCTCAAGTCGAAGTTGGCAATGATTATTTTTACCTGAACACCGGCTCTCCTCATTTTGTTCGTTTTGTCGAAAATATTGACCAAATAAACGCAGTCGAAGAAGGACGCAAGATAAGATATAACGATCGATTTTGCAAGGAAGGGACCAACGTCAATTTCGTCGAATTCAATGGATCTGAAATAAAAATAAGAACCTACGAAAGAGGTGTTGAAGATGAAACACTTGCCTGCGGAACTGGTATTACAGCTTCCGCATTATGTGTTGGAATCAAACTAAACTTAAACACAGGCTGCTTCCCCGTTAAAGCACAAGGTGGGAATTTATCTGTTTCTTTTGACCGAGAAGGAGAACATTTTTACAACATTCGACTTAAAGGACCCGCACAATTCGTGTTTGAAGGGGATATACTTTTATAAATTATATTTTCATCATTACACGACACAAGGATGAATAACCATAGTTCCATTTACCCCATCCACTTAAGTTCAACATCCTCATGAATATAGCTTTCAATATAAGAAATTGCATCTTCCGGATCTTTTGCCACATGGAACAATTTTCGATAAGATGGTAATGCAAATCCTTCCTCGATCGACTTCTCAACCTGTTGAAAAAATAAAGAATAATAATTAGCCGTATTAATAAATACAATGGGTTTATTGTGATACTTCAATTGCTTTAAAGTGATTACCTCAATTATTTCATCAAGAGTTCCAAACCCTCCAGGCAAAGCAATAAAGGCATCAGATTTTTGACGTAGCATATATTTTCGGTCATACATGCTTTCGGTTACAATTAACTCATCAACAGACTCTGAGGCAAGTCTACTTTCATGAATCAATTTCGGAATTATTCCTGTTATTTTAGCTCCGGCACCCTTGGCTGTACAAGCTGTTGCTTCCATTAACCCCACTCCGGCACCACCATTGACCAATGAATGTCCATGAGTTCCAATCAAGTGTCCAAGAACTGATGCATCTTCAAAAAAACAAGGTTTTATTTGATTACTCGAAGAACAAAATACCGCTATATTCATTTTTTGACTAATTAAATCCTATTTTTCTCATTGAATTCAACAGATAAAAATAACAACAGTGATGCATATTTAAATCAAAGAATGTAAAAACAAATTATTAAATTTCCGATAAACAAGATTACCAGACTTCTCTAATATTTCTTCAATTCAAGATACACAGACA
This sequence comes from Prolixibacteraceae bacterium, assembly GCA_963692465.1. GTDB lineage: Bacteria > Bacteroidota > Bacteroidia > Bacteroidales > Prolixibacteraceae > JAUZOB01. The sequence continues at coordinate 2,636,582 of OY829943.1, read as the reverse complement.
AAAAAAGAGATCTTTCACAAGGAAAGATCTCTTTAAAAGTTATAGATAAGAAAATCTAAGCATCAATATTAGCATAAGATGCATTGTCTTCTATAAATTTCTTTCTTGGAGGAACGTCATCCCCCATAAGCATAGAGAAAACATAATCAACATCTGCAGCATTCTCAATGGTAACCTGCCGAAGCGTTCTGGATTGGGCACTCATTGTTGTAGTCCATAACTGCTCAGCATTCATTTCACCAAGACCTTTATACCGCTGAATATGAAGACTACTTTCTTTCCCATCACCCCAGTCATTAATTAAGCCCAGACGTTGTTCTTCTGTCCACGCATATGATTCTTTTTTCCCTTTGCGGATTAAATACAAAGGAGGAGTTGCAATATACAAATACCCTTTTTTAATTAAATCCTGCATATAACGGAAGAAAAAAGTCATAATCAAGGTGTCAATATGGCTACCATCGACATCAGCATCGGTCATAATGATGATCTTGTGATATCTCAACTTATCAAGATTAAGTGCTTTTGTATCCTCACTTGTTCCGATCGAAACGCCAAGAGCGGTAAAAATATTACGAATTTCCTCGCTTTCGAAGACCTTATGCTGCATCGCCTTTTCTACATTAAGGATTTTACCTCTTAATGGCAGAATCGCCTGGTAACGACGGTCTCTTCCTTGTTTGGCCGTACCTCCTGCAGAATCACCCTCCACTAAAAATATCTCACAAAGTGAAGGATCTTTTTCCGAACAGTCAGCCAGTTTCCCAGGTAAGCCACCACCCGACAGAACGCTCTTTCGTTGTACCAGTTCTCTTGCACGACGTGCCGCATGACGAGCCTGTGCTGCTAAAATAACTTTATTAACAATCGATCTGGCATCTTTAGGATTTTCCTCCAGATAATTGGACAACATCTCACTCACCGCCTGGTCTACAACAGCAGTAATATCAGAATTTCCAAGTTTAGTCTTGGTCTGTCCTTCAAACTGTGGTTCCTGAACCTTAACAGAAATAACAGCTGTTAATCCCTCTCTAAAATCGTCTCCACTGATGTCGAATTTCAATTTCGAAAGCATTCCGGATTGCTCTGCATAATTTTTCAGAGTCCGGGTAAGTCCTCGTCTGAATCCGGTAAGATGTGTTCCGCCTTCTATTGTGTTAATATTATTGACGTATGAAAAAACGTTTTCAGTAAAAGAAGTATTATATCTTAGTGCAATCTCAACAGGAACTCCATTTTTTTCGGTACAAATATGAATCGAATCATCAATTAATTTTTCCCTGTTTCCCTCCAGATAATCCACAAATTCCTTAAGTCCTTTAATGGAATAAAAAACTTCCGTTTTAAAAGATCCATCTTCGAGCGTTTCTCTTCTATCTGTAAGAGTCAAACGGACTTTGGCATTTAAGAATGCCAACTCGCGCAACCGCGACTGAAGTATGCTATACTTAAAAGTTGTTATCGAAAATATTTCAGCATCAGGTAAAAATTTAATGCTCGTACCGTTTTTATCGGTCTCACCAATCACCTTGACACTATCAACCGGCTTACCCTGATGATACTCCTGCATCCATATTTTACCTTCACGGTAAACCTCTACCCGAAGATAGCTGGAAAGAGCATTAACACAAGAAACACCAACGCCATGCAATCCTCCGGAAACTTTATAAGAACCCTTATCAAATTTTCCACCGGCATGAAGCACCGTCATAACAACTTCCAGTGCAGATTTCTTTTCTTTCGTATGATAAGCCGTCGGAATACCACGACCATCATCTCTCACTGTGACTGAATTGTCTTCATTTATGATGACTTCAATATGGGAACAGAATCCACCTAATGCTTCATCAATAGAATTGTCTACAACCTCATAGACCAAATGATGCAATCCCTTCTCATTGATATCACCGATATACATCGCAGGGCGCTTCCGCACTGCCTCAAGGCCTTCTAATACCTGAATGCTATCTGCAGAATATGCTGCACTTTCTTCTTCTCTTTTTTCCAATTCGCTCATTCAATTTCTTTTAAAAATCCATTTGATTTAAATAAGCCCTCTCGTTCTATTTCTTAGATTCTTCGATTCTAAAATCTCACTTCTCTTATGTCTAACGATTCTGAATAAAGAGGAAACAAAAACATTCCTGTTCCGCTCTAAACCGTTAAAAAAAAACGACAGGAAAGAACTTTTCTGTAACGTGCAAAGATAGTAAAAATGATCAAAAATAGTGCTTTTGAAGTTGCAATATGGTTCTTTTTAAATCAGCTGAAATTATTCATCATCAATATTTTCAGCAAAATCATCTGCCAGATTCAATGCATTGTTTTCGCCGTAATAATAAATGATAAGTTTCACCCTGCTTTTTGCAAAATCAATCTTCCCTATTTCCAAACGATTAATTTTCAACCCCGTTTTTAATTCAAGGTCCTGAACTAACAGTTGCCTTTTGCCGGGAACAATCAAAGTCAAATTATCATAAATTACAACCTTGTGCGATTCATGTTTAAACAAGCGCAAATGTTCAAACACATAGATAAGAATAACGATCGCTGCATTGGCAAAAAGAAGAGCAAGAAGGCTATCTAATCCACTGGCAAGAGCATTGATGACCGAAAGTCCAATAATTACAAAAAGGTAAGTCATTTCTTTAATCGGAATACCAGTAGTCCGATACCGCAGTATTCCGAATACAGCAAACAGTCCCAATGCAAATCCCAATTGCAGATTTACATTAGACATCAGGAAGCAAAGCAAAAAAACCAGAGAACTAATTAACGAGAAAGTAAAAAGATAATCCTTGCGTTTAGTAATTCGATAATAGATACCCCTTACAATAACGAGAGTCACCAATAAATTAAAAGTAAACCGAATAATCAATTCATATAGTTCCGATAAATTTTGGAAAACAACGTTCATTTTCAGGCTTTTTTCTTTCTCACAAATATAATAAAAAATAAAAATGTTAAAATGAATAACCTGCACCGATTAATAGGTTCAAGCCATGCTCACGATATCCAAGCCAAGGATCCTGCTCCTGCATAAACAAATTATTAGCACGAGCCCAGAAAAAAAGTTTCGAAGTAAACTGATAGCGGGCTCCAACCCCCATATCAACCACCGGACTCGTTTCATAAACATCAATTCGATCAGCTGGAATAGACCCCGTTGTCAAAACAAGTCCCGACGGACTCTTCACTATCGGATAAAAGGCCTTCCCCTGTGTATAAAGATTCGCATCAAACGTCCATCGATCGGTATATTTATAATTTGCACCAAGTTGAAAATCATAACTAGGACTTCCCATTGGACGAATAGAATAAGAATACATATTCGTCCGGAATCTCAAACTTAAATCTTTATCAGAATAACCAATTTCTCCCGCAAAATGAGTCTGTTTAGTATTGATCCAGTCCTGCATAAACCGATTATCTATTTCCATCAATTGAGGATACGCAGTTGAAGGACTAATCGTCAGAAAAGATGAGGGTGCCCCGTGAATTGAAGCATAGCTAATTTCCGCAGCATAACTAAATCCGCCTTTTAGCTGTCCCTTAAAGCCAAACAACAACCGGTAATGCTCAACTGTCGGAGACACAATTCCCACATTATTCCGATACGGACAATATTGAGTCAGACTCGCCAACGTGTTTGGGTTATAACTTCCATCAACGCCCCCGTATAAATTCAAGTATTTTTCAAGAGGATCCCAATTCAATCTCACATACGGAAATAGATACAACCGGGCATTTTGATTATGATCAAACCTCGAAACGGTCTTGATCCCAAGCTGGGCTTTTCCCTGGTCTCCTTCAAAGAGAAGTGACGGATCAATATGCACCAGAAAGGACTGCCGACGATCCTCAACCAACGGGGACACGTAAACGCTATCCGTATTCATATAATCGACACCGGTATGAAGATTTGCCCGAAACCACTGTATGGAAGAAGACAAATCATTCGTCAGTGAAAAAAAGTTTTCTTTCTGTCCTGTTCTCGTGGTAAAGTAAAAATAATTCAAGTTAAACTTATAAGACCAATCAGCGTCTTTGACCGGTGTATTTCCAAAAGAAGCAGACAACCATGCCTTTTGATAAACTTGTTTCAGATCAGAAAATGCATACGTCAGATTCGAGATGTCCGGCATTCCATAATAATCAAAACGTGTGCGGTCATATCCCAAATTGACAGATAATGCAGAATTAGCAAACAAATATTTAGTTCCCACTCCTAATTGGTTCTGGCTATAAGGAGCGTCTGCATCAATTCCATTAGCCAGATGAATATCTCCTCCCGAAGAATAATGCTTAAAGAAAAGAGAAAATGCCGAATTCTCCGATTGTGGCTGATTCAAAAACAACTCAGCAAACGTAGACCGATAACTTCCAATCCCGGCTTTCACATAACCAAAATCGGTTTTATCAGTTGTTTCATCAGCCAACTTAGCGGCAGTAATAACAGCAGGAGTATTCGTTAGATGCTCTGTTCGATTTTGAATTGAATAATCAAAATCCGGTTTTGCCTTAACATCGTCCGGAACATTGGGAACAATCGGAATTTTATGTGCTTCTTTTATCAGCGGCTGATACGCTTTCGTAACCTCGACCTCCTTATGCAACAGAGTATCTTTCTGTCCGAATGCCAATCCAAAACTGCCCATAAATAAAAGAAGAAAAACTATTTTCAGATATCTCATATCAGCTATATTCTGTTTGTAAATACGCTTGTTGCTATTTTTTATTGATCTTGATCTCATAGCTATTATTTCCATTATCCTTAGCCGCACTCTCAGCACGCTCAATCGAAGCCTTTTTCTGAGTTGCTTCCTCATAAATCCCATCATCCTTTACAGAATAATTTTCCATCAGACTGTTAATCGTCTCTTTTGCCTGAAACAATTCTCCTCGTTGTTGATAAATATCTGCCAGGAGAATAAAACTCCGTGCCATCCAATACTGGAAAGAAGTCCCTTTTTTAATAAAGTCAAGAATCTCTTTTTCAGCAAGTTCATTTTTCTTTTGATCTGAATAAATTTGAGCTACAAGATATTTCGATTCTGCACCTTCCTCCGTTTGAGTATCTTTGGCTGCCTCTTGCAGATACGGCAGTGCCTGCTCCGTATTTTTAGTTTGATAAAGAGCTTTCCCCTTCATAAACCGAGCCTGCATCTCATCTTGCGAATTAAGGTTCTCTGTCGCGAGCAAAACATCAACACTTCCAGGAACCGACGAATAATCCTTCAATTCATATTCACACTTCACAATTCCTAGTCGAGCCTGTAATATACTCGTTTTACTCCCTGCCAACTTATCCAGCGACTGATAATGAGTAAGAGCCTCATGGAAGTCTCCTTTTTTGAAACGAAGTTCCGCTGCTCGTTCCAAGGCCTGCTCCGAGAAGCTATTGGCAGGAATACGAGTAACATATTCATAGTTAGACAAAGCCAAAGTATCTTTCTCTTCTTTATAAAAAATCTCTCCCAAATAAAAATGAGCATTTAAAGCAAAAACCCCTTCGGGAAATGTTTTCAGATATTTTTCCAACTGTCCTTTTGCAATCGACTCTCCGTTCATATAAAGTTTCTCCGCAGAAGTATAAAGCAACGAATCCTGTTCGCTTTTCGAAACAGTTACATCTCCCCCAAGTTTATTCGTATAATCAATATAATCATCCACCTGATTCATCTCCACATAACTGTTTCTCAAACCATAAAGAGCATCGTGCGATTCTTGTGTTTTAGGATATTTCTCAACAACTTGTTTGTAATAATTGAGTGATTGCTTATAATCAGCCTGATTATAAGCCACCAGTCCCGATTGAAGCAAAGCTCTGGATACTATTTCTCCGGAAGGATACTTACTCACCAATTCACGATAACATTCAAGAGCCTGATCATTCTGTCCAAGTTTTTCGTAAGTCCTGCCCATTTCAAATAAAGCCTCCGGAACCAATGAAGAAGAGCCATACCCGTCAACCATCTTTTTGAGTAATACAATCTTTTGATTCTCATGATGAAGCATCCCTTCACAGAAAGCCAGCTGATAAAGAGCATAATCCGAATCATAGACACCAAGTTGCAACGATTTTGAATAAACATCCGAGGCAGCGGAAAAATCTCTTTCACTGAACAGACAATCACCGAGTCGGTTTAAAGCATCTGCATACACTTGATGATCGCCACCACCCTCGGTCCCGACGGTTTTTTTAAACCAAGGCAATGCCTCGCCATAAGCCTTTTGGTTGAAATAAGCATATCCGATTCCATACGCAGCTTTAGCTGATTCCGTTTGTAATGATGATGGTACACTTGCCAAGAATGCCTTGTATTCATCCATTGCAGTCTGCATATCTCCCATCCTGAAGAGTGTTTCTCCACTCCAGAATAAAGACAATGACTTCAGCTTTAAATTATACGCCCCATCCTTAAAAGATTGTTTAAAAAGCTGTTCTGCATTTTTATAGTCCTCATTATTATATAATTCTAATCCCCGGTAAAAAGTAAGTCGTTGGTAAGCTTTACGGATTGATGCCGTTCTATTCTTTACCTTTTCAATAGAAACCAGGGCATCTTTATAATTTTTAGTAGTCATGTAAACCTGGACCAGAAAATCATAGGCCTTGGCATTTCGTTCCGTATTCGGATATAGCGCAATGTACTTGTCAAAAGCTTTTATGGATTCATTAAAAGGAGAATACGACAATTCATAAGTTAATTTGGCGTAATTGAATAACGCATCTTCTTTGATAATCAAATCAAAAGACATTTCAGCCGCACTTGAAAACGCACGCAATGCCCGATCCTTGTCTCCTACTTTAATATAACAATCAGCAAGGTGATAGACCGCATTTTGCGACATCCCATCTTTTTCTGTCGATGCAGACTCCAAATATGGAATCGCTGTAGCATACTGTCCCGTCTGGTAATAACAATATCCCAAACAATAATTATCCGAGCGATCGGTAATTTTATGCAATTTCGCGTAACGAGACAAATACTGCAAAGCCTTGTCATAAGACTTCAGATGAAAGTAGCAAAGTCCGACCACTCGTGACAATGCCTGCTGTTGATCTGCCTCCAGCGTATTCATCAATGGAATAGCATAACGAAGAGATTCGTCATATTCCCCTTTCAGATACAAAATATGAGCGATATAGTAAGCCGATAGTGAACGATACTCAGTGTTCGTCTCAATTTTTTTAAATCCCGCCAGGGCTTCATCATATTTCCCCGCCTCATAATAGAGGTGCGAACGGTAATAAATAGCCGGCACCCCGTAGGTAGGAGCTGCTTCTGAAACCTTTACAAACTCACCGATTGCATCTTCCGGTTTCTCTACACTCAAATAGCTATAACCGGAATTAAAGTGAAGTTTATCCCGATCCTGTTTAGCCAAATCCAATTCAGATAACGATTTATAGGCATCCAACGCCGCAGCGTATTTCTTATGTGCAAAAAGGTAATCCCCCTTCTCCATCTGCGCCTTATTGCAAAGGGGACTGGTCGGATTCTCAGCAATAAAACGATCGGCTAGTTTAACGCCATCTCTGTTGCCAAGTTTTAACGCACTCATTGCACTATAAAATGAAGCCTCCGTTGCTAGTTGCGAATTCGAATCAACCTCCTTTTTTAATTGATCAAAAAGAGAAAGGCTTGATCCGTATTTTCCTTGCTGATAAAGCTCCAATGCTGTCTGATAAAGCTCATTGTCAGGACGAAAATAGGTTCCACTCTGAGCATAAACCGAAGACAACGGAATAATGATAAACAAAAAAAGAAGTGTAAAAACTCGTTTCTCAAATCTCATACGTGTCATTTTTTGCATTTTGGATTCAGGACCAAATAAGAATTCAATAGAGGTGCAAATTATTATTTTTCCATCAAAAAAATTAGCTTTGCAATAATCATTCTTCTGAATGATTTTTTAACAAATTTACAATTCCATTTCAAAATAAGAAATAATCCATGAGTACCCAAGAAGATATCATACAACTTGAAGATGCAGCCATTTATCAACGAGACACACTCGTACTGGCAAATGTAAATTTAAATATTCATGCAGGCGAATTTGTCTATATTATTGGGAAAGTAGGAACAGGAAAATCTTCTTTACTCCGAACACTTAATGCAGAACTTCCTCTTATTGAGGGATCAGGCAAAATTGCCGGATACAACCTCAAAAATATTAAAAGCGGAGAGATTCCTTTCCTCCGCCGAAAAATAGGAATGGTTTTCCAGGACTTTAAACTTCTGACAGACCGAGATGTTTTCAGAAATCTTGAATTCGTTCTTCAAGCTACCGGGTGGAAAGAACAAAACAGAATTCACGCAAGAATTGTTGAAGTTCTCAATGCCGTCGGAATGAATGATTGTCTTGACAAAATGCCCAATCAATTATCAGGAGGAGAACAACAGCGCATTGTTATTGCAAGAGCGCTTCTTAATAACCCGGAAATTATCCTTGCAGATGAACCTTCTGGAAATCTTGACCCCGAAACTTCAGATTCATTAATAAAGCTTTTCCTTAGAATCAACAAACAAGGAAAAACCATCATCATGGCTTCTCATGATTATTATACACTTCAGAAATTTCCAGCAAGAACGCTAATTTGCGAAAACAACAAAATCGTTAATTTCGAAGGTAACCTGAAAGAAGATATCGATTTTGATAGCTTACTTTAAACACAGTTGGTAGCTATTTTTTTACTTTTGCATCGTAAAAATGCATTCTCATGGTCGCAATTACTCGCAAACTAACCCTTCACATTTTAAAAATTGTCGCGCTCTGTTTTCTTGGACTATCAATATTTACCGTCATTCTGTTCAAATGGGTCCCTGTTCCGGTTACTCCTTTGATGCTCATCCGATGTGCAGAACAAAAAATCGACGGACAACCCATAAAAATCGTTCACAAATGGGTCCCGATAGAAAAAATGTCTAAAAACCTTCAACTAGCAGTTGTTTGCAGTGAAGACCAAAAATTTGCAGAGCATTACGGATTCGACCTTACCCAGGTAAAAAAAGCCGTTGAATCTAAAATTGAAAACAAGAAAAAACTAAGAGGAGCCAGCACTATTTCTCAACAAACGGCAAAAAACGTTTTCCTATGGCCGGGCAGAAGCTTTATCCGCAAGGGTTTTGAAATCTATTTCACCGAACTCATCGAATTAATATGGGGAAAAGAACGTATTATGGAGGTTTACCTCAACAGCATTGAAATGGGCGATGGTATCTATGGAGCACAAGCTGCTACCAAATATTGGTATCACAAAAGCTGTCGGCGACTAACCAAGGTCCAGGCTGCTTCCATAGCTGCAATTTTACCCAACCCCAGGAAATTCAGTGCAAACCCTCCCGACCCCTATGTCCGACATCGTATTCAATGGATTACCAATCAAATGTCTCATTATAATTCTTTGGATTACTAACCAAATAAGAAAAGCCTCACTTGCAACAAGTGAGGCTTTTCTTTTGCATCCAAAATTACTTAAAAGCTCTGGGTGCTTCTGCCGGATCCGCTCCCCATGCTTTATTAGGAGTTGCCCCCATTTCAAATTCAAGTGTTCCCCCTTTTCGCAACTCTTCGTGACTAAACCAAGCTCTATTTAATGCAGTACCATTTAATTTAGCCGACTGAATGTATTTATTCGCAGCAGAACAGTGATTTGCTGTAATAGTAAAAAGCTTCCCTCCTTCAAGATGAATAACTGTCTTTTCAAAAATCGGACTTCCTATCACATATATCGGATTCCCCGGAGTTACCGGATAAAATCCCATAGCCGAGAAAACATAAAAGGCCGACAGACCTCCTCCATCCTCATCCCCAGGAATGCCAAATATATTATCCTTAAACCATGTATTCAGGAGCATTCTAATTCGTTTCTGTGTCTTCCAAGGAGCTCCAGCATAAACATATAAATACGGAATATGAAGACTTGGTTCATTTCCCATTACAAATTGGCCAACCAATCCCGTTGCGTCAGGAAATTGTGACCAATATTCATATTTACTCTTCCCTGAATTTTCGTGGAACAGCTGATCTAATTTATTCATAAAGGCAACCTTTCCACCCATCAATTCAATAAGTCCGGGAATATCCTCCTGTACGGCCCAATTATAAGTCCAGGCATTACATTCTGTAAAATAATCCCGTCCACCCAGTCCTCCGGAAAAAGTCGGATTAAAATCTTCAATCCATTTTCCATCCTCACTCCGGGGCCACATAAACCCTTTCTCCTCATTATAAACGTTCTGATAGTTCTTCGATCGTTTCTGAAAAATAGATTGATCATCTATTCGCCCTAATTCCTTTGCCAGATGAGCCATATTCCAGTCATCAAAAGACTGACCAAGCGTAATCGCAACAGACTGACGACGTTCGAAGCCATCAACCATCGGTTCCGTCTCTTTTTCTCCCGGCTTCAGGGCAGGATAAAATCCATGCTTCGTATAAAACGAATCAAGCCGACACATTCTGCCGTTACGCCAGGGCAACATAGTCGTTCCCAAATTAGCCTGCCTTAGTCCCTCATAAGCAGGAACAATATCAATATTCCGGATTCCTTTAAACCATGCATCAGCAATGATTGCGGTTGCGTGATTTCCGGTCATACAAGGATGATCACCCCATAACAAAGGGAAAGAAGGCATCGCTCCCGACTGTTCAGACATTAAAATATAAGACTGAATCTTATCGGACTCTGCTTTCGGATCCAAAATAATCTGCAACGGGTGCAAAGCCAAATGGGTATCCCAACTCCAGTCATCTACATAGAAATTTCGGGTAGAAGGATGAACCCTTTTATCATAGCCACTGTAATACTTCCCATATTCATTGATATTCACCATTCTTTCATAGCAACGATACAATGCAGAATAAAACGACCGGAGTTGCGCGTCACTTCCCCCCGACACTTCAATCTTACCCAGAGCATCTTGCCATTTCGCTTTTGCATTCTGCTTCTTCTGCTCAAATGTCAGCCCCGTCTGCTCCAACTGATAATTCTTTTGGGACTGTTCCTGACTGACATAAGAAATTGCATACCTAAAATCCACAGTTTTACCAGAAGACGGCCTAAATGAAAGATAGGCCTTACATTGATCTCCTTCGATCGAAGATCCTTCCTTTAATGCTTTGCCATCAATAACATAAGGAGTTCCTTCTTCGGAAAACTCTCCATATAACCAAGCTTTCATCCCTTGAAACTCCTCAACTCCCTGAACAATCTTTCCTGAAAAATGAAAACTCCCTCGCTGCAAAACAGAGAATAGAACATTTGCTTGTTTCCCATCTTTAAATGCAAACCGGAAATATCCGGATTTCTCTCCCGGAACAAATTCAAGATTTATATGATCATTTTCCAACAAAACCTGATAATAATACGGGGTTGACGTTTCCTGATCATGGTCATATTCACTTCCCTCAAACCAATGGTTAGTCAGGACATCGCTTCCCGAGGGCATTATTCCAAATATCTGTCCCTGTCGGTGAGAAGTTACATTCAATGGAAAAAAGCGAATTTGATCATCCATGTAATCATTTCTGACCGGAAAAACCCGGATCATTTGATTCGGTATCTGAACAGTCGGACGAGTCGGCTCCAATAGATGACCAACTCCTCCAATATTCGGATCAACGAAAGAAAGCAAATCATTCGACTTCTTTACATTGCTTGTACCACAAGCAACCAGCATTAAGCCAATAAACGACAAGACTATTTGACACCCTCTTTTCATAGTGGTTTGTTACTAATTTCACAACCCCAAATTAATACAACCAAACAGGACTACAAAACAATGCCATAAAAAAAAGCGATTCTATCCAAAATTGAACAGAATCGCTTCCTTAATACAGAAAAAGTGATTTATTGTTGAATTAATTCAACGCTCCGATTTACAAAGCGATCAAGATCCTCTCCCTTCAAAAGTCCGTTTGCCAGCAAAGCCAAATCAACCAATTGATGGGCAAGTTTATTGTTTTTCCCAAACACATCAAGTTTCTCCCGTTTCTGGTCTTCAACCTTTTTAAGGTTGTCTTCCACGTCTTTTAATTTGTCTTTATCTGCCTGAGCAATTTCTTCCTCTTTTTTCCCTTCCTTGGCTTTTTTCAATTCTTCTTTCTGTTTGACCAATTCTTTAATCTGATCATTAACCTCAGCCAAATCACCATCTACATTTTTCTCTTTATCAGCAATTACCTCTTTTACCAACGGATGATCCGTATTGACAACCAAATGATAACTATCAGGCATCTCGCCATAAAAGCTCATCCCCGGCTGCATCCGACTCATATCCTTCATCCGACGCATAAATTCATCGCGGGTAATTACCATTGGAGTCCCTTTTTCTCCCATACCCTCAAAGTCTATCATGAAGTTTCCTTTGTCTTTAGGCACAACTCCCTGTAACATAACAGTCAGTTCACCACTCTTCGCCGGATCCAGTTTATTCTCTTCATGATCATCCTTCCGGATTAATTTGTCAATAACATCCGAATCAACCCGAACAAATCGGCTATCAGTGAATTTTTGTTCCAAGAGATTGAGCAATGGAGTCGTAAGAACTTCATCCATTAACAAAACATCATAACCCTTGTCCTTCGCTGCACGAATAAACGAATACTGTTCGTCAACATTGCTTGCATACAAATGAACAACCTTTTTATCCTTATCGGTCTGATTTTCTTTTATCAACGTCTCATACTCATCAACCGTGAAATATTTGCCGTCAGTATTTTTATACAGGAAGAAATCCTTTGCCTTGTCATAAAACTTCTCATCCGTAAGCATCCCGTACTCAATAAAAAGCTTCAAATCATCCCATTTTCCTTCATATTCAGTCCGACTATCTTTAAATATCTGAGCTAACCGATCGGCCACTTTCTTCGTTATATGACCCGAAATCTTCTTCACATTACTATCGCCCTGCAGATAAGAACGGGATACATTCAACGGAATATCCGGAGAATCAATTACCCCATGTAACAAGGTTAAAAATTCAGGAACAATTCCCTCAACCGAATCAGTCACAAAAACCTGATTACAATACAGTTGAATCTTGTTTTTCTGAACCTCAATGGTGTTCTTCAATTTCGGGAAATATAAAATCCCCGTCAGATTAAACGGATAATCAACATTCAAATGAATATGAAACAAAGGTTCATCGGCAATAGGGTACAATTCATGATAGAACTCATGATAGTCCTCTTCCTTTAAATCGGCCGGTTTACGAGTCCATGCGGGATTCGTAATATTGATCTGATTGTCTTCTGTTCCATCGACATATTTCTCATCTTTCCATTCTTTTTTCTTACCGAAAAGAACCGGAACAGGAAGAAACTTACAGTATTTTTTAAGAATATCATTAATCTTATTCTCATCAAGAAATTCGACAGACTCCTCATTAACATGCATCACAATGTCCGTACCTGCCTGATCGCGCTCTGCATCTTCAATTGTAAAATCGGAACTACCGTCACATTCCCAGCGAACAGCCTGTGACCCTTCTTTATAAGAACGACTGATAATCTCAACTTTCTCACTGATCATAAAAGAAGAATAAAAGCCTAATCCGAAATGCCCGATAATAGCATTCGCATCGTCTTTATATTTCTCCATAAATTCATTTGCTCCGGAAAAAGCAATCTGGTTGATATATTTATCAATTTCCTCAGCAGTCATTCCAATTCCCTGATCCGAAATTGTAATGGTTTTTGCCTCCTTGTCAAAACTGACACGCACTTTCAAATCTTCTACACTCCCACTATACTTCCCCAGTGACGCCAGTGTTTTTAATTTTTGAGTTGCATCTACTGCATTAGAGACAAGTTCTCTTAAAAAAATATCATGATCAGAGTAAAGAAATTTTTTAATAATCGGGAACATGTTTTCGCTTGCTACCCCAATTTTTCCTTTTTGCATATCCTTATCTTTTTTGATTCAACGATTCATAACTGCTATTGCTTTTTCAAACCTTATGCCATTATTACTTCTCTGTCGAAATGTCAGTTTAACTCATTACCCATTCACACTTTTGTCATCCGTACTGATTCTATCGTCATTCGCTATGAAAAAATCCATAACTTTAGATTAGAATTAAAAACCTTATCGATCATGTTAAAAGAGGCTCTTTACTATCAAAAACTCCCTGCCAACAAAGTTCAGTGCCTACTTTGCCCTCACAACTGTCGCATCGGAATGGGGCAAAAAGGAAATTGTCAGGTGAGGGTTAACAATCATGGAGTTCTTTATACCAATGTTTTCGGGGAATTAGCTGCTTTAGCACTAGATCCCATTGAGAAAAAACCACTTTATCATTTCTTCCCGGGGAAACATATTCTTTCTGTGGGAACCTGTGGGTGCAATATGCACTGCAAATTCTGTCAAAACTATTCTATCTCCCAAAATATTTCCGGCGAAACTTTCTTTTCTCGAAACATCCAACCCGAAAACCTGATTGATCTTGCTTCCAGACAACCGGATAACATCGGAATTGCCTACACCTACAACGAACCCACTGTTTTTTATGAATACATGAAAGAGACAGCTACCTTGGTTCATAATGCCGGAATGAGGAACGTCATGGTAACCAATGGTTATATCAATTCAGAACCCTTACAGGCAATTCTTCCTTTAATTGATGCATTTAATGTCGATCTTAAATTTTTTCACACAAAATCTTATCGATCTCAAACCGGAGCCGATTTACTCCCGATTCTGGAAACGCTCCTGGCCATTCATAAAGCTGGAAAACATTTAGAAATAACAAATCTGGTCATACCCGAACGAAATGATGAAGATGAATTATTCATTGCCATGACCCAATGGATAACCACTAAATTATCACCAGACATCCCGTTGCACCTTTCCCGCTACTTCCCAAATTTCCTTTATACCGAACCACCCACTTCCACGGAGACCTTGCTCCGCCTTTATAATCTGGCACGGAAAAATCTCCATTTCGTTTATCTGGGAAATGTTTCAGTAAAGGGAAAATCCAACACAGAATGCCCTCACTGTCATACTCTTCTCATCAGTAGAGATCAATACCAGATCAAGATGATCAATCTTGATGAGTCTGGTAAATGTAAAAAATGTGGAACTCCTGTAATTAAATATCTTTAATCAATGGAAAAAATTCGCAAGCCCTCTTTTGCCGGTAAATTTTATCCGGGTACAAAAGAAGAACTCTGTTCTTTAATCCAGACAATTCGCGAGATAGAACAAAAGAACACTCCTTCTCCCAATCTCCATAACGATCGGCTTATCGGAGGAGTATCCCCTCATGCCGGATACGTTTTTTCAGCTTATCAGGCAATCCATCTCTACAATGTCATTGCGGCAGGATCCGAACCGTTCGACACTTTTGTCATTATTAACCCAAATCATTCAGGACAGGGATCATCCGACTTCAATCTCTGCGATTATACTGCATGGGAAACTCCTCTCGGACTGGTCAATATTGATACGGAAATGCAGAAATTTCTGAATATAGAAATCAATAATCAGGCACACGACATGGAGCACTCCGGAGAAGTACAAATACCTCTTCTTCAATACTTGCTAAAGTATCCATTCCGTATTTTACCAATTACCATGAACCGACAGAATCCTAACTCGGCAAAAGCATTAGCCACCATGCTTAAGCAAGCTGCGGTACAATTAGACCGAAAAATCTTTATAATCGCATCTTCCGATTTCAGTCATTACCTCCCGCCTCAGTTAGGTGCTCAAATTGACGAGGCAGTGCTAAAATGCATGGTAAGCTTCGATACTCATAGCACCTTTCAAATGGTCAAAGACCTCAAAGCAAGTATTTGTGGCTTCGGTCCAATCATGACGTTGATGGAATACTCCCGACTTATTGCCACAAAACCGGTATTCTCAATCCTCCGCCGTGGACACTCCGGGGAAATCCATCCTTCAGACAAAGTCGTCGATTACGTTGCAATGGTCGTTCACGAAAAAATGCATTAATTAGTGCGAAGAATACCTCCTCCGGAATAAGCGGTGAACTCAGGGGCATACTGACATTGTATTTGTGCCGGTCCAGTTGCGAACGTTCCGGTATGAGCGACTAACACATCATATTCCAACACATGAATGCCTTTAGAAAACCAGGTAAAGAAAAACCGACTATCCATATCAGTCTGTGTTTGATAATAGGATAATTCATCCTTCCATTGATAACCCGAAAGTTGCGATCCCGGTTCGAATCCGGCACCTCTCGGATCAAGCAAACTCACATATTCTAAATCACGATCCGATTCAACAATCATTCGAATCCTCACATGATCACCTGAAGTCAAAACAGTTCCTCCTTTAATAGCGGTCATGGTCTCTCCGCCCGACTGTTGATCGACTTTAAAGAACTCTTTTCGAATCCGGATCTCCGACCCATGCTCTGCTTTTTGAGTTAAAGGAACCTGCTGCATTACATAGATTCCCCCCCACGCAATTCCGGCATTCGGGTTTGTAATCGTAACGGACTTCAAATCCGCCGAAGTCAATTCCATTTTGAGGTACCCGAGATTCCCCTCAAAAGCATCCAAAGGAACAGACTTTCCATCAATCGTTACCTGAAGTGATCCATCATTCGAGTCCATCTTCCCTGTGCTCAATAAAGCATACAAAGCAGAAGCAGTCTCCTTCCCATTGGCCCATGCATGTGTGCGTTTCTGCTGCAACAACCAATAGCAAATCTTCCGCACCGCTACCTGATCACCATTAACCTCATTAAACGCCTCAACCATCATTGCATGAAAGTCAACCGATTGATAGAACCATCCCGAGGTATTCGGCCAATACATCTGTCCCTTTTTCTCTACCGCATGTTCCCTCAGGGATATCATGATATTCTGTGCCACCTTTTCTTTTCCCAAACGGTTCAACGCCATCGCCAACATCACCTGTTCGCCAGACTGCTCCTTTGTCCAAAAACGAACCGCCTGATTCAAATAATACTCATAAGCCGGACGAAATGATGCTTCAACCTTCAAATCTCTGAAATAGCTATAAGTGTATAAAGTCAGAACCGACAGCATGGACAAATGATTCTCCTCCCTCTTTTGAATATTTTCAAAATCTTGTTTCAGTTCTTTCCATAAATAATTCACCCCTCTCCGAATCATTTGATTAGCTTCCGGATTAGTGCGCAACGTAATCACATTAAGCTTCTCCAGTCTTGCCAGTCCGCTCAGTATATATGCCGAAACATATTGATTTGAACTCCGTTCTCCGTCAAACCAGCTCCAGCCTCCATCAGCCCGTTGCATCTTTTCAAGTTGATACAATCGGTCGGCAACCTGACGAGGCAAACTATCCGGATCGAAATAATTAAACTGATCCGATTTTGCATCCTCAACCCAGGGGGTCTGATTCAATACAAACTGTTTCAATTCCGGATTCTTCTCCAAGGGGGATTGCTCCGCTGCTTTTTTGTTTTCGTATCCTTTCTGTACAAAATTTCGAATAGACACATTGTCATCTAATACTTTTTGGGTTAGAGCCCGAATAAAAAGTTCCGAAAAGACCGACTCCGAACAGTTCTTATTCTCTTTCCCTCCGTGACGCATTGCCTCAACAGCATACCACCCCGGATTAGAGGTCAGTTCCAAAACCACTTTCTTTATCTTACCACCGGAAATCTCCAACTCTTTATTCAAATCACGAAGATTAAGAGTTGACTTAGGATCAAACGATAAGGGTTGTGTTGTTATCAATGACTGTTGGTTGGAATAAACCGGAATCAGTTGCTCCTCACCATCCTGCTCCTCTCCGGCTACCGCCTTTACCTTGCACCGGATAAGCGGCATTCCCTTCGGGACTATAACCTTCCAACTAACGATCTGTTCTGTTCCGCTTGCTAAATCAAAGTTCTGATCTTTCGTTTCCATCCTCAACGGAATACCAGCCACACCATCGCTCACCAAGAACGAAGCCGTCCCATTGAGTCGCGAGGCTGAAGCATTTTGCAACCGCGAAGAGAAAACTAATGTATCTCCTTCCCTTGCAATTCGGGGGAAAAACGACTGAATCATCAAATTCTTTTTGGTGACTAATTCCTTGCTGTATAATCCGTGTTTCACATCCCGTGTATGAGCCAAAAGCATCAGTTTCCAACGAGTTAACGATTCTGGCAACGTAAAATCAAAATGTATCTTCCCATTTTCATCCGTCTTCAAATCAGAATAAAAGAATGCGGTCTCTGCAAAATTTCTGCGAATCAGATCAATTGAGGGTTTCACTGCATTCCCGGTCGATGCTTGTTTTGATAAAGAAGTAGTCACAACATATTGCAAATCGTCCTCCTTATGCTCCGTCAGTCCCCGAAGCATAATCCCTTTCGTATTCAGTGAAAGACGCATACCCAAATTTGTCACTTCTTTTAACACAGGCATTTCTTCCCGTGTAACCTCCTTGATATTAACATTCCGACCTATTACCATACCGTCAATGAAAGATACCGGAGAATATTCAAAACCCGCAAACTCAAAATTCCTCTCTGGTTTAAAACTCCACGAATGAGGATAGATCTGATCAAGTGATGCGTCATACAACACCGCAGTCACTTCTGCACCAACCGGACTTCCATCGTGGTCCTTAAGCAAAAAATTCAAGCTCCCTTTTTCTCCGGGACGATATTCTTCTTTCAAGTCGACAGACTGAATAGTCAGTTCATTTTCATAAGGCACTTCAACTTCAATTGTTTTTGATATTGCCCGATTAGCCGAAGTCAGAAATAGATGAATTGCAATTCCTCCCCTACAATCATCCGTAACCGGAATCTCCAGACTGCTCAATAATCCTTTATTATAAATACGCTGAAGATTTCCTGAATGTCCCGGTTTATCTATAGAATACCATCCGGAAGAAATACGGGAGCAACTAATCGGGACACTTATCTCCTTCCCCGGAGCCGAAGTGTTCCGAGCAACTCCGACAAAAAACTCGTCAGGCAAGACAGACTTTTTCTGTGTAAAATTCACCAGATTAAAATAGCAGGTGCGTTCTACCTTCTTTCCCCACTTATCAACGGATTGAAAAGTAACTGCATACTTTCCGGTTTCTGCTTTTTGCAAAAAGGACAAATCCAATGTAGAGTCCGATTCATTCTGGATGAATTCTTTTTTCAATATTTTCTCCCATCGCAAAGGGTTCGTTTCATCTTCATACGCATAAGCAGGAAGACGTTTTGCCCACTGTTCCACCGACAACAATGGACGGTCCGTTTTTTCCCAATTACAACTTTTCAATCCAAATGCCGACGAATTCAAACGATAACATTTTACATTTACATTCCCCGGCACCTTTACCCCGCTGTTATTCTGTAGAATGATGCCAATTCTCTCATCTTTTATCGTTTCCACATTTAATAATTCAGAAATCGTTGCTTCAATCGTCAATGCTCTATTTCCCGCATTCAGACTCAATGAAGCCGATTGGGTTTCTCCCGCAATACTCGTTGCTTCTACCTCAACATTAAAACGATAATACACACTCGAGTCCTTTATCGCGACAGAATCTGCTCGTAAAGGAATAGTCAGCTGAAAATTCCCCTTCTCATCCGTTCTGACATCCCCTTTTTCGACAAGCAGTTCCGTATTTCTTCTCACAAAAACCGGACTTCGATTTCCATTCCGACTAACACGATAACCAACACGAACATTTCTCATCGGTTGTCCGGTCATATCCTTTAAATTTCCCGTTATTGTAACCGGACGATTTAAAACAAACTGTTGCCGGGGCTTATTAATACCGATTTCAAAAGACGGCCTACGATAAGCCTCCACCCTAACACTACTCTGACTCCGACCTTCCCGAAGGATATAATTTCCATTCAACCGGCTTTCCGAAACATGAAATGTTCCGGAAAAAGAGCCATAATCATCCGACACGGTCTTTAAACTATCAATATTCTGTCCATTCGGATCTTGTAAGAAAACGTTCACTTTGCGCAAGACCGGAGTTGCCTGTCCATTTTTGTTCTGACCCAGAACAATTCCTTTATAATGAATAACCTGTCCCGGCCGGTATATCGAACGATCTGTAAAGAAAAAAGTCCTTTCTGTTACTTCTCGTTCTCTGATTTTGGTAAGAAAAGTCCTATTTGAAAAAAATGAATCCGATCCGTTCGAAAGCTCAAAAAAAGTTAATCCCTGCCTTAACCCCGCGAGGGATGCTTTCCCCGATCGGTCCGTTTCCAATTGCTTTCCACGGACAATCACATTTCTGTTCAATGAAGCATCATAAGTTCGGGTCAATCCCTGCACTTTCACTCCCGACAGGGGCTCTCCGGTTACCCGATCAAAGACATAAATCACTTTCTGATCCCCCGAACCGGTAATCAGACAATTAAGCCGGGTTACGGTAAACTGTCCGAGAGACAAAGGGTCTTTCCGATCTCCTTGGTTTCCTGTCGAACACATCAGATAATAATGACCGACCGGAAGACCTCTCACATCAATTATCGTGGCATGTTCATTCCAATCACCATCATCTGGCAACTCAATTCCCCGGCTAAAACTTAATTTTCCTTGCTTCTGCACCTCATTTTTCTGAGCGGGAAAAGACAACTCCTCGTTCACAAAACCGTCACTAACTCTAAAAACTTCTAGCTGTATCTTTTTGAGTCCCTTATATGTAATCCTGACCGGAAAATTCTCATTCGGCAAAACAGCGTCTTCCTGCTGTACCGACAACATTGGATTTTTCAATTCCGCTAAACGATTGGATGCTTCCTCAGCACACCTGTTCCCGGCATATTGACCTATAATCTTTTCCAACAACCCAATCGCTTTTAGATTTGCATCTGCATATTCCTTGTTCTCCGCCCGATCCGAATTATAACTTTGCCCTTTTTCAAGGTAATAATCAGCCTCTTCCAACTGTATCTCACCTCCGACAGAAAGGCTCCCTGCTTTATTCCTTAATTGATCAAGTGCCGACAGATACAACCGATCACCATTTTCTCCGGCATATTGCGAGTGGAGATAAGAAAAACGTTCCAACTCAAGTTTCAAGAACGCCGGTTGATTATTGGCTCTTAATAGATGGGATCCCAACACACGATATACATTCAGACAACTCTTAACCGCATCACTCCAGGGTTTCCCGTTTACATCATAACTTTTAAATGTCTCATACGGCGCAAACAGCAAAGAATCAGTAACCTCCTCATATAATCCCGCATCAGTCCTTTCCTGTGAATTATTTTGGTAATAATCAATCAAGCGGTGCCCTAATACATCCAATACGGTCGGGCGAAATTGGGTCGTACGGGAAGTCACTTCAATAAGCTCCGGGTAATCCGTCACTTTCAAAGATTCCAACAACGAGTAATCACGAACCGATAATTGATAATGACTTTGTATCTCTTTCTCAAACCGATGAGCATCCCACAATTCCAACGAAAGGCTATCTTCTTCATCAACCGATGTGCGACCATAAATCTTCCATCGATTGCGATTTATATACTGAGTGTACAAATCAGCCAGATAACTGTGCAGAAAAGCCTGCTCTACCGGAGTAGCGGACTTTAGTTCTTTTTCAAACCGTCGAATCATTTCCGGTAATCGTTCTCCATCTATTTCTTCATTGGCTGACTCAATCTGAAGCAATGCCTTCAACTTCTGCTTCGAATTTCTCTCCGCATTCGCTTTCTGATAGATTTTTTCGGCAAGAGTCAACACCGATTGAGGCATTGACTTCTTGTTCAGTGTATCAATCTGACTCCACAAACTCTTATAACTGCTATTCAGAGTAGTCTCCTGGGCAGACAATTGAAACCCAATACAACTCAACACCAGTACAGAAATCAATAACAGGGCTCGTTTCATTTTTTTATTATGCTGTTTCCACCACCAAATTACACATAAATAATTAAACAAAAACAGCCAATAAGGCTTCTTTCAATCGGAAATAAAATAAAAAAGCATTCTGATCATCAGATTCACACCCATTTATTGATGCCATATACAACAAAACCTTAATTTTGCACTGTCTAAAACATTTGAATATGATCATCTCCATGACTGGCTACGGAAAGGCCGAATGCGAAATTAACGACAAAAAAATTTCCATCGAAGTTAAATCTTTGAACAGCAAGCAACTTGACATCAGTACCCGAATTCCTTCTGTTTACAAAGAAAAAGATATTGAAATCCGCCGCGAAATAGGCGATGCCCTTAAAAGAGGGAAAATTGATTTCTCTATCTATTTCGAAAGTATGGGTCTCAAGTCCAATGCAAAGGTTAACGAAGCCATCGTATCCGATTATTTTAATCAGATCTCTTCCATTAGCCAGAAGCTCAACCTTCCCGTCAATGAATCGGTTATGCAAATTATCATGCGCCTCCCCGATACGGTTAAAGTTGAACACGAAGGCCTCGACGAGAACGAATGGAAACTCGTTATTGAAACCATCCGTAAAGCTCTTGCTAAATTGGTCGCTTTTCGCGAACAGGAAGGCCTTGCTCTCGAAAAAGATGTCTCTTCTCATATCGTCAGAATTCTCGATCTGCTTACACAGGTTCCCCCTTACGAGAAAGAAAGAATCGATCGTATCCGCGAACGAATTCTCGACAATCTGAAAGACTTGCAAATCAACGGATCTGTTGATCATGACCGCTTCGAACAAGAACTAATCTTCTACATTGAAAAATTAGATGTTAACGAAGAAAAAGTCCGGTTAAAAAATCATTGCGATTATTTTCTTGAAACAGCCAAAGAGGATGCTTCTGGACGGAAGCTAAGCTTTATCGCACAAGAAATCGGTCGTGAAATCAACACACTCGGATCGAAAGCAAATCATACCGAAATACAAAAAATCGTAGTTCAGATGAAAGACGAACTCGAAAAAATCAAAGAACAGGTTCTGAATGTCTTATAATTATCAAAACCAATCTTTAGGTCTTTTCCTTATTCGCATCAATAATCTTTTGAACAATCCATACAAACATTCGCCTCACCGCGAATGTTTATTATAGGTCTCATGCACGTACATACAATATGAATAACGGAAAATTAATCATCTTTTCTGCCCCTTCCGGCTCTGGCAAGACAACGATTGTACATCACCTTCTCCAGTTGAATCTTAATCTGGAATTCTCGGTATCAGCCACAAGTCGCGCCCCGAGAGGATCCGAAACAGACGGAAAAGATTACTACTTTCTATCGGAAGATGAATTCAAAAATAAAATCAATCAGGGCGACTTCCTTGAATGGGAAGAAGTTTATCAGGGTTGCTATTATGGAACGCTGAAATCGGAAGTCGACCGTATTACCTCCATCGGGCACCATGTGGTCTTCGATGTGGATGTTGTCGGCGGAACGAATATTAAAAAGTTCTATGGGAAACGTGCCCTTTCGGTTTTCATTCAACCTCCATCTATCGCAGAGCTCCAAAAACGGCTCAATGCCCGCTCTACGGACTCGGATGTAGTCATTGCCCGTCGAATCGCCAAAGCCGAACAAGAGCTTGCTTTTGCCCCGCAATTCGACCAAATTATTATTAACGATCAGCTCGATGTCGCTCTTGCTGAAACGGAAAAACTCGTCCGTGAATTCACTGGTCAATAATCACCCCGAAAATCATTCTATGAAAACGGGACTCTATTTCGGATCATTCAATCCTATACATAACGGGCATCTGGCTATTGCTCAATACATGGTTCAAGCAACCGGACTGGATGAGGTATGGTTTGTGGTCAGTCCGCTCAACCCACTGAAAAGAAAGGAAATTCTCATTGAAGAGAAAGATCGTCTTGAACTGGTCCGTCTGGCCATTGCCGGAGATTCATCGCTGAGTCTCTGCGATATCGAGACTCGCCTCCCTCAACCTTCCTATACGATCAATACTCTCCGGCAACTTCACATTGATTATCCGGAGCGGCAGTTCGTCCTGATTATGGGAACCGATAATCTAAAATCACTCCACCTCTGGAAAGGTTATCGGGAAATAATTCAGAATTATGAAATCTTTGCCTATCCTCGTCCCGGATACGAGCAATACCCCGATTATCCCGTTCATCTGGTTGACGCCCCCACCATGAATATCTCGGCCACCAACATTCGCCGGGCAATAAAGAACGGGAAAGCACCGGACAACTTCCTTCCGATTAAGGTAATCGACTATATTCAGACTCATCATCTGTATCAAAAAAAATAGAGCTATCCCGAAGAACAGCTCTATAATATTTGTCATAATGATTTAAGTTCCCTGATTACAAGGTGAACTTCAATCCGATATTCAGTCCAATTCGTCCATAAGGAGATGTCGTCTTTAACGCTTTAGAGGGATCTGTTAAATCTGCGCCCTCAAGCCGGTTATAATATTTAACACGCAACGCTTTACCAGTTAATGTCGTATAATTTGCCAATTGATCGGCACCATTAACCGTAAATGCGGTCACATCATGCTCACTACGCAAAATCTTCAAATGAACTCCTTCGATCTCCGTAAAGAATGCAACCTTCGGCGCAATCTTTATATCAACCCCAAGAACTCCCTTGTATCCCATTGACAGATCTCCTTTAACCTCCTCTTTGATGTAGGTGAGGGCCAAAGGATTAGTTGAATTAGTGGCTTCGATATAGCTCGCCCCTGCAAAAGGAAAAACAAATCCTACTTTAGTATACACGTTAAAACGATCTCCTCCCGATGCCATCACAAAATTCGGAGATGCCTGCCAATGACGGGTATAACCCTTTGCTGACAGTACGGCCACCGACGGAATATTAATATCGGCCACGGTCACTTTATCCCCTACCATATACGTAAAATCCATCTCTAGTCCCATGTGTGGAGTAAACATATAGCCATAAGACACTCCCAATGGTATACCCTGTCCAAGAGAAGCAAAAATATTCTCTCTGGATGTCGCACTCGCAATTCCCTGATTTAGATCAACAAGGTAGCCATCCTTCGATGCTCCGATTGCATACCCTGAACGCACCTTAACATACATACTAGTCTGTGCAGATACGGATACTGCAATTACCATGCAGAGCAACAGGAATAAAACTATTTTCTTCATCTATTTTTCTTTTTTAGTTCGCGGCGAAGATATGAAATCCACTCCATTCTCCATTCCGATTATTTTGAATATCAAAACATTAGAATTAACCAACAAAACATTCGAATAAACAAGCAACTAATATTCATCAGAAATTCAGTTGATTATACATCATAACACAAGAATAGGGTTACATATTCATCTCCATTTTTAAATTATTTTTTTTGTTAACGTTTCTTAACAAGAACTCTCACAAAAAGCAATTACACAACAGAGCTGTCCCCGAAAAGATCTCTCCTCCCAAAAACAGCTCTGACTATCTCGTAAAAAATTCTACGAACAGAAATTCAAATGATCAAATTACAGAAACCTTTTCTACTTGTTCCTGACCAACAAGAATGGCCTTCATATTTTCAGGAATCAAATTATGATGTCGTTCCGGCAATGATTTCTCAAGTCCACGCTTTACATTATCAATGTTGACTACCGGGTTTACTTTCAGATAGGCACCAAGAACAAGCATATTGAATGTCTTTGGATTGCCCGATTCTGAAGCAATACGGGTTGCCTCAATCTTATAAATGTTGATGTCTTTACGAACCGGCGGATGAAGAATTCCATTCGGATCATAAAGCAAGATACCACCGGGTTTTACCGCTGATTCAAATTTATCAAGCGACTGCTGATTCAAGATAATTGCCGTATCAAAATTGTGCAATACCGGTGAACTAATACGTGAGTCACTGAGGATAACCGTAACATTAGCGGTTCCCCCTCTCATCTCGGGACCATAGGATGGAAACCAGGACACTTCTTTATCCTGCATAATTCCGGAATAAGCCATAATTTTACCCATAGAAAGGACTCCCTGTCCGCCAAAACCTGCTATTATAATTTCTTCGGTCATGTTTTAAGTTTTAATCCGTTGACTACATAAAATTTTTAGGATCAGCCTTCTCTGAATCCTTCATATCTCCGGGAGGGTAAAGTGGAAACATATGTTCCTCCATCCACTGATTCGCTTTGACCGGTGATACTTTCCAACCCGAATTACAGGTCGATACCACTTCGACAAAAGAAGTTCCCTTCTTGGCTCCCACGTTTTCAAATGCTTTACGAATTGCTTTCTTGCATTTTCTAACGGCAGCAGGAGTCTCAACGGACTGTCTTGTCACATACGAAGTCCCGGGTAGTTGGGCAATCAATTCGGTAATCTTCAACGGATAACCATTACGTTCAACGTCTCTCCCATAAGGAGTAGTGGCGGTCTTTTGTCCCAATAGCGTCGTTGGAGCCATCTGACCACCCGTCATTCCGTAAATAGCATTATTAACAAAAATGACGACAATATTCTCGCCACGATTGCAGGCATGAAGAATCTCTGCCGCTCCAATAGAAGCAAGATCACCATCCCCCTGATAGGTAAAAACATACTTATCGGGATTTAGTCTCGACACAGCGGTTGCCAATGCCGGAGCACGTCCGTGAGCTGCCTCAACCCAATCGATATCAACATAGTTATAGGCAAATACAGCACAGCCCACCGGAGAAACCCCAATCGTCTTATCCTGTATCCCCATTTCATCAATGATTTCTGCAATCAATTTATGAATAACGCCATGTCCACACCCCGGACAGTAATGCATCACATTATCTGTAAGGACCGGGCTCTTTTTATAAACCAGATTCTCCGGTTTGATAATTTCATTTATATCCATAGCTCACTTACCTTTCAATCAATTTTTGTTTCAATGCAACGAATACTTCTTCCGGAGTATAAACAACTCCCCCCATGCGACCAAAATGTTCAACTGGTGCCTTATCCCCCACAGCCAGACGAACATCTTCAACCATCTGCCCTGCATTCATTTCAACACTCAAAAAACCTTTCGCTTTTCCGGCAAGCGCTTTAATCGGCTCTGTCGGAAACGGGAACAATGTAATAGGACGAAGTAAACCAACCTTAAATCCCTGTTCACGGGCCACTTCTACTGTCTTCTGACAAATACGGGCCGAAGAACCAAATGCAACCAAAATATAGTCCGCATCTTCACAGTCAATCGTCTCATAGCGCACTTCATTCTTTTGCATCTCTGCGTACTTTGCCTGAAGACGAATATTATTCTGCTCCATCACCATCGAATCAAGTTCGAGAGAAGTAATAACATGTTGTGCACGATTTTTCTTACCTGTACAAGCCCAGTCTCCACTGATCTTCTGAATCTCTTCATCGGTCCATCGAGGTTTATAGTCCCCCAACTGAACTTTCTCCATCATCTGACCAATGACTCCATCACTCAAAATCATAGCCGGATTTCGATATTTAAAAGCCAATTCAAAAGAAAGACCTACAAAATCATACATCTCCTGAACAGAAGCCGGAGCCAGAACAATCAAACGAAAATCTCCATGTCCGCCACCTTTGCAACTTTGAAAATAATCGGCCTGCGACGGCTGAATGGTCCCCAACCCAGGGCCTCCTCGCTGTACATTTACAATTAGGCAAGGTAACTCAGCCCCTGCAATATACGAGATTCCTTCTGCCATCAGACTAACGCCAGGACTGGAAGAAGAAGTCATTACTTTTTTCCCGGTTGCTGCTCCACCATAAACCATGTTGATAGACGCAACTTCACTCTCTGCCTGAAAAACTACCATCCCTGTTTCTTCCCACGGCTTTCTTACAGATAGTGTTTCAAGTACTTCGGACTGAGGCGTTATCGGATAGCCAAAATAGCCATCACACCCACAACGAATTGCTGCTTCGGCAATCGCCTCATTCCCTTTCATTAATCTTACATCTTTCATTACAAAATTGTTTAAGATTATTAAACCTTCAATTAAATCCTGACCCGATAAACGGTGATACAGGAATCAGGGCAAACCTGGGCACAACTCATACATCCGATACAATCATCCGGATGTTCCATGTGCGAAAAATTGTACCCTTTGCTGTTTACCTCCTTTGTAAGGCCTAAAACTTTCTGCGGACAAGCTACCACACAAAGGTTACACCCCTTGCATTTATCCTCATCCACAACAACAGCTCCTTTAACTTTTGCCATTTCTATTTTAATTTAAGATCACTCTAACTATTTTTCTCAACTGGGAATACTTCATGAAACTGCTGCAGTCGTTCTGCCAGAGCCTCAAATTGATCAGGCAATACATGCGAGACACACGCCCGCAACCCTTCTCTTTCACTTCCCGTATTTCCCAATGTAATAGCACTCACCCCATAATATAATAAGTGCTCTAGTAACTCGCTACCGGTCATCCCCGGATATCCTATCGTAAAATAGAAACCATCCCCAACCAACTGCTCCAGATCCTTGTCATATACAATATAAAAGCCATTCGACTGAAAGATTTGCTTCATTGCTTTCGCTTTCTCTCCGTAGACTTTAATTTCTTTTACAAAATCATACTGTCCGTCATTAACGGCTTTCAGCATCGCTGCCATAGCATATTGCACCGAATGAGCCGTTCCCGATGTCATCGCATACAATGCTCGTTGAATGATCGTATTTCCATAACCATGACTATGAAACCGACTTTTTAAATTCGGAAAATCTCGGTCAAACAGTTTGTCGGAAATCGCCATAATAGCACAACGCTGTCCGGCATAGGAGAAAATCTTTGAAGAAGAGATAAACAATACGTAATTATCGGTATATCTTGCCACTGTGGACTGAAACGGTGGCTCTCCCGGTTTAGACAAATCTTTTCTAAAATCCATTGCAAAATAAGCCAGGTCTTCCAGAATAATCACATCGTATTTATTGGCGCATTCCCCAATAATCTGCAATTCTTCTTCTGTAAGGCAAATCCAGGATGGATTGTTCGGATTCGAATAGATAATCGAATGAATATTCCCTTTTTCAAGATAAGATTCCAAACAGGCCCGCAACTTACTTCCCCGATGTTTATACACATCAAACGACTCATATTTCTGCCCCAGCACCAACATCTGCTGCTTTTGAACCGGAAATCCCGGATCAATAAACAAAGCAGTATCCCGTTCTTTCCGACAGCCGGCTCCTACTATAAATGCAGCGAAAGTCCCCTGCATTGATCCTACCGTAGGCACACAATGCGCCGGAGATACCGATATATTCATAAATAGCCGAACAAACCTTGAGGCTTCTTCTTTTAGTTCCTTACATCCATCCAGCATCGGATACACAGAAGCAACTCCCTTTCGCAAAGCTGCAATTTCTGCGTCAACTCCAATCTGTACCGGAGGGAGGCCAGGAACCCCCATCTCCATTCGCACATAATGAACGCCAGTTCGTTCTTCCACGTTGTTTACCAACTGAACAATCTCACGAATTGACGCTGATCCGATCGAATCAAGTTGAAGGTTTGCAATTTCCTCGCTCACAACGCCACTATCAACAGGGGTATTTGATGTCATTTCGTCATTTATTATACTAATAGTTCCCTTTTTTCGAGCAATTATACTTTCAATCTGTAATTTCAGTCCTCTTCAACATCTTGATATTCCTCTCTTCCAGACAAACACAACTACTCTAATTCATTCATTATGAAGTTATAAAAAATATTTTTTATAAACTATAATTTTTAATCATGAAAAGGTATTTCCGCCCGGCAATATTCTCCCAGGATGGCCAAACTCGACACATTCTTTAATACCAAATGAATCGCCTTTTCATAGTTTTCATAAGAACTCCACTCCAAATCAACATGAAAAGAATACTCATTGGGCTTACCAAGTATCGGAATTGATTGAATTTTTGCCAAATTAATTTGGTTTTCGGTAAAAATATCCAACACTCTCGACAACGCTCCGCAAAAATGTCCAACTTTAAAACTAATAGAAGCTTTATTTCCCTGTACTTTGGGATTACTATGTTTAGACAAAATCAAGAAACGGGTATAATTCATTTTATTGGTTTCAATTCCTTTTTCAAGAATCTCAAGTCCATATATCTTCGCCGATCGCTCATTGCCTATAGCTGCAGCATGGACATCTCCACTGGACTTTAGGTCCTTGGCGGCCGTCGCCGTATCACTCCGCTCTTTTAGTTTTGCACTCTTAAAATGCTCCTCGATATAATCAGTACACTGTTTCAAGGCTACCGGAATTGAATGAATCTCTTTAATGTCTTCTTTCTTAACTCCAGGATTAACCATTAGATTCATCTGAATATGAATATAGATCTCGCCAATAATCCGTAAATGGTAATCACGAACCAATGCATAATTATTCAACAAACTACCAACAATCGAATTTTCAATCGCCAACACAGCATAATCAGCCTCATCCTTATCAACCTTATCACATATCTGTTTGAATGAATGACATTCGAGGATTTCAATCGGTTCGGCAAAATAACGCGATGCTGCATCTTCGTGAAATGATCCCGCGATTCCAAGTAGTGCTACTTTCTTCATTCTATTTTATCTTTCGTATAATCTATTCTTTTATTCAAAAAAAATCCCGATTCAATTGAACCGGGATTTTAGACAATGAAAATCTTCCTAATGCCCGGATAGCACCAGTCCTTAAAACCCGTAAAGAAAAATGGCTTTGAAAAAGATCCGGTTATGTTTATCCTTGCTATCATTTTGTACTTCTATTATTTTTTCTCTTACAATATATAATTGTTAGGGCTTCACTCCCGACACAATTAGTCCAAAAATCTCTTATAATATTAAATGGCCAAAAATACCAATTCTCACTTATCATTCTTTAATATCCGATATTTTTCTTTCTTTTTTTATTAAATTTAAAGTTAGATAAGGTTTAAGGCCTCATCTATTACCCACCCGCAGGATTATTTTCCCGTTTAATCACGCGATACTTGCATGCAAAGAGACACTATCAGCGACTTGCCAATGGCTCCATACTTTGGCTTCGGGATATTGATGAAATAGTATTGGTTTGATATTTGATCGTTACTTGAACATCACAAGAGCGTTACATGAGCAGCATTAAGCTACAGCATCGGGAAGGCTAAAGAAAAGTTCCCAGGTGGTTTATAGGTGCTAAGCACCTGTAGACCACCTGGGAACCACCTATAAACCACCTTAGACAGGTAGCTTTAATACGGTTTTAATGTAGCCCGGCAATAGCTCTGCAATATTCCAACATCGCACCTTATATTACAGTTAGAGGTAACTTAACTCTTCAGAAGTTATTACTGGAACCCAAGAAATCAAAGGATTCCTAATTGTAAATCACAAAAAAAAGTATTCGCCATTTAAACTTAAGCCAACCAGAGCAAAAAAAAAAGCCATTATTAGAATTTCTTCCAATAACGGCCTTTAGTGATTTACCCCAGGATTGATTTTGGTTTTCCGATTGATTACCCCATATAATTCCTCGGAATTACTATTGACAAATCTACTTCCACACGGATAACAAAAGGGTAAACAAATGGGGTAATAAAATATCAAATCAAGTGTTTTTTCTACTTTTTTATTAAAAACAGACCCTCATCTTCATTTATACCACGTTTAATCCACAAAAAAAGGGGATTTCCATTTTAGAAATCCCCTTTAACAAAAGACATGAGCTTCAATGAAACAATTTACGATTTATCTAATGAAAAAAAATAAATTAATCTAGCTAAGAAATTTCTTACGCAAATCTTCAATTTCTGCATCAGTAATCGGATGCAGTTTTCCCATTGGAGCCCCCATAATAAGAGATTTAGCACTGAATTCTGCAACCTCTAACCGATCAAAGGTCTGCATCAGCTGGTCTCCTGTTACAAGGAATGAGTCATTCTTAATCAGTATTGCAGGAACTTTTTGTTCGATGAGATCCAATACTTTATTGCTCCCTTTAAAATGAGAACCAAAAGGAACACTCGGTACGTCCTGCAAGAAGATCCAACTTTCCGGAATAGTCCGCACATCAAATTTAGTGTCGGTAACTCCATAAGCCATCAAATAAGGAGGCTGAGTTAATATAATGGAGTTAATTCCGGGATTTCTCCTATAGATCTCCTGATGGAGCCATGTTGAACGACTTGGAACTTTACCCGGCTCACGTTTTCCATCTTTAATCTGGACAATATCCTCCAGTGCAATGTCCCAACGCATAACATTAGTCGGCGTAATCAAGAAGTCATTATTCCTCCACCGCATGGAAACAGTTCCATAACTACTAATCATGAGCCCTTGTTCACATGCTCTTTTCACAAGCCGAACAATTTCTGCTCTTTTCTCTCTTTCGTCTGACGGGTGAATAACATCATCCATCTCGGGTTGAAGGATTGGAATCTGCATTTCAAATGCATCAATGTTCTCGTCTGTTAAATAATTGGGCTTTGCGAGAGTCTTTGCATTAATAATGGTTCTGGCACAGAATTCCAATGTTTCAAATCTTCTAAAAGCGTCCTTCACATCAACACCTCCAACAACTGTCCCATGGTTCTCCATGATTACAGCATTGTAATGTTTTGCGAATTCTTTCGAAATAAGTCCACCTAATTCGTCACTTCCCGGTAAAGCATAGGGTGCAAATCCAATAGGACCGCAAATATATTTTGCCTGGGGAATAACATTCGTATTCGGAATCTCACCAATGATACTGAAAGAAACCAATGCGGGCGGATGTGCATGAATAACGGCTTTAATATCCGGACGTACTTTGTAAATTGCACGATGGAAAGGATATTCCGATGACGGTTTATGAATTCCTTCAATGGTCCCATCTTTTTTTACCCTGATAATGTCACGAGGTTCAAGCGTCCCTTTATCAATACCAGCCGGTGTCACCCACATATCGCCATCTTCATCAAGGATAGACACATTCCCTCCGGACGTTGTTGTCATTCCTCTTTTGTAGATTTGACGAATAATCGCTACAATCTGATCCCTTGGATGGATCAATTTACTTTCTGACTTACTCATAAACATTTATTTTGAAACTATATTAAAATCACTTAAAGGTTCCCATTTCTTCAATCCTAAATCCGTTCCCGGCAATTCTCCTTCATCAAGAGCATCCCATACCACCATGGCTGCTCCTACGGCACTTGAATTGTCAACCTCCGAAGTATAGACTTCACATTCAGAATAGATTGTGGCCATCAGGCGGACAAATATCTCATTTCGGGCAAATCCTCCGGAAATAAATATATTTTGTACCGGGTTCTTCTTCGAAAGCACCAGATTAAGCGACTCAACACAAAGGGAGGTCAAATCAACCATCATCTGATGGTATGCCTCTTCATAAGAGTCAAACAAGGACAGATCGACTTTCTCATCCACATAGTTTTCCGGAACACCCCGTTTGAAGAAAACCCGTTGTCCCATGGTCCATACATTGAGCCGGGATAAGATGGTTTCATCAATTCGGACCTTTCGGAAACTATCCTCCGGAACATTAAAATGTTCGGTCAGTCGTTTACTGTTTACCTCATGAATATAACCCATAAATAAACGGGATGATTTGACCGGCTTCTGTGCCACACTCATGAAACACAAACAGTCCTTACGAAGCTGCTCGGCTGTAAGCGGGTCATGGTTAAACGGATTCATATTAATACACCATGTTCCCGTTGATACAAGTGCAAAACGATCTTTACATCCTTTGATATAAGGGACAAGCGAAGCTGAACTGTCATGGATTCCAATTCCCATGTCGAGATCATGCCCTGCCAATTGTATTTTTGTTGTTTCTGAATTTGAAATAGGTTTCGGTAATGCGATTCCTTCTTCCCCGAGCCACTCATGATATTGCATCTTATCAAAATTCCACATGGTCGTGTGGCAACCGATTGATGTATATTCTGATGTAACATTTTGGGTAAAAAGGTAAGACAAATACTGAGGAAAATGAAGAATATCCTTCACTTTTGCAAAGACTTCAGGTTTGTTCTTTTTCAGCCACAAGATCTGTAACCCAGAGTTAAGGAGTCCCAGCGCAGGTGAAGCTGTTTGACGACTAAATTCGGCAACTCCGCCATACCGGGCATACAAGTCATCGGTGACCCCTTCCGGCATTGGCTTCAGATAATTATAAATTGGAGTAAGACGTTCGCCATTCTCACCCAAATAAGCAAGAGATGCGCCGTAGGTTGAAAAATTGACCGCCCGAATATCAAACTCTC
Source organism: Prolixibacteraceae bacterium (assembly GCA_963692465.1). Lineage (GTDB taxonomy): Bacteria > Bacteroidota > Bacteroidia > Bacteroidales > Prolixibacteraceae > JAUZOB01. The sequence goes on along the minus strand of OY829943.1, from coordinate 2,602,485 downwards.
CTCCATTTATTAGATTTACTAATGTTTCTTTGAGCCAGCTTTCAATCCGGATAATATCATCACATTCAAAGCCATCATCATCAACTATTTCCGAAAGTTTATCCTCTTTCTGATAAACGACTTGCAAATCTTTATCAAAAAGAAGAATTTTCTTATTAGTCTTTCCTATATCAAAAACTGCAATTACTTTCTTCATCATCTCTCAATTTCAATAATTAGTTTTGACGGGCTATCTTCCGTCGGTAATTTTCCACTTCCCAATTATCAATAAAAGCAATCTGAATTGCACTCATTGGTTGTGGTCCACCGAAAGATAAAGCCAGAGTACTTATTTTCATCATGTTTTCAAATAAATCAAGAACAGTTTCCACCGCTTTCTCATTTTCTTCCATGATGATTAGCCCCATCCCCTTCACAGCAATTACCCGGGGCAGATAACCATTTAGTTCTTTAAACCGATACACTGTTTGTGTTAACAAATTTATATCAGGTTCTTCAATAAAAAGATATTTCGACTTGCAATAGACAATATGATCGGGAGTATAGGGTTTACTGACAACTTCAAATGCGTCCCGATTACGGACAAATGAATAGATGAGAGGGCTGGATTTTGAACTAGTCTTCAGTTCAAATTTACGACTAAGATCGTCAGCCAGTACAGCTAATTGATGTTCTTTCAATGATTCAGAATCAGGAAGTACTGCATGAATCGCTTCTAATATGCGATTTGCTACTTTGGTATAAATATCTTTTACATCACCGATTGTATCTCCGGCGATAAAAATTCCGTGATTCTCAGAAAATATCAGATTAGGATTTCGACCGAATTGTTCCTTATAGAGTTTACTCCGATCGTAAATTTTCTTAAACAAGGTATATCCAGGATCTGTATATTCAACAAAAAGAGCCTCATCTCCAAACAATTTTCGGGTATATTTTTCCGCTTCCAATGAACACATTAATGCATTAACCAAGGTTGGGTGCGTATGCACCACATATTTAAAATCCATGATATCATGCAATGATGTTTCAACAGAAGGGCGACGCCCATTATCTGAAAGAATACAGCTGTTCAAATCATTTTTAACTTGTTCTTCCCTAATTTTAGGGTTATTACTATAGCTTTTTTCAAGAATTTTACTCAATTCTTTACGCGACAAAAGAACAAAACCATTTTCATCTATATCTGCCAGTGCGATTCCACTGGATTTGATCCACAGATACTCTTCATTCTTTAATGAAGTATTCCCTCCCCCTGCAATTACATAGTCTTTATTCTGTCCATAAAAGTGAGATATATCAATCAAATTTTGAAGTTCCTGATTCATCACTAAATAGAATAAGGGGTTTTATAAAAAGGAGTTGTCCATTTATACCGGGACAACTCCAACTATATCAATAACAAATTAACGTTTGCTAAGGACTTCTTTTTCGTATTTCTGAATTGCAGTCATACTTTCAAGATCAAAGGGAACATCATTCTGCAGACAGAAATAATCCCATACTGCTCCGAATGGTTTTGATTTTAGTAATTCAAGCATATGAAGCCGTTCGTAATATTTTCCGGCATCTTCATATTTCCGAAGAGTCTCGGTTGGCTCAAGCATTGCATAAAGGAATGCCTTTTGTACAGATCTTGCTCCGATTACATAAGCTCCAATACGATTAACACTTGCATCGAAATAATCAAGTCCGAGATGAACACGATTAAGTGCATTAGCCCGAACAACTTCCTGTGCAATTAATAAAATCTCATCATTAAAGGTTGCAATATGATCACTATCCCACCTTACACCACGTGTCAAGTGTAACAGAAGTTCATCAACAAACTGAAGACATGCGGAAATTTTATCTCCAACCTGTTCTGTCGGGTGGAAGTGTCCGTTGTCCAAGCAGATTAATTTCTTATTCTGTACGGCATAAGAAAGATAGAAGTCATGAGAACCAACAACCATTGATTCTGATCCGATACCGAAAAGTTTACTTTCAATCGCATCTTTCAGGTATTTGGTTGAGATTTCTTCGGAATAAATATCATCGAGCGATTTTTTAAGAAGGGCACGATAGGTATACCGATCAACAGGAGTATCCTTGAAACCATCAGCAATCCATGTATTATGAACAGAAGGAGTTCCAAGTTGTTTCCCCATTTCTGCGGCAATCTTACGACAGCGTTTTACATGTTCAATCCAGAATTGACGAATTCCTTCATCTTTACTGGACAAGGTAAATCCATCATCAGATTTGGGATGAGAAAATAGCGTGCAGTTGAAATCCAACCCCATTTTACGTTCTTTTGCCCAATCAATCCAGCCTTGAAAATGTTTAGGTTCAATCTGGTTGCGGTCTACAAATGTTCCGCCAAATTCACCATAGATAGCGTGAAGATTGAGACGTTGCTGTGCCGGAAGAAGTGTCATTACTTCATCCAGATCCTGGCGCATTTCTCCAATTGTTCTGGCTTTCCCGGGATAATTTCCTGTAACCTGAATACCGCCGCCACCAAGTGTTGCATTCGGTCTTTCAAAACCACCGACGTCATCAGTTTGCCAACAATGAAGGCTTAACACCAAATTTTTCATTGCTTTTAAAACCTCATCAGTATTTATCCCCAATTCAGCATACTCTTCCTTTGCTATTGCGTATGCTTTTTCTGCTAATTCTTTTTTCATTTTATTGTTTATTGAACGTTTTATTGTTTTTAGTTATTCTCTTTTATTCCACCATCTGGTTAAAAATGGCAGATATATTTTTCATCAAAATTTAACGACAAACGTTGAAAAGATTAAAATTAAAATTCCAACAACAAGAACAAGTTTGGTCTTAGCACTGGTTCCTTTCCATTCATGCAGAATAAGTCCCCAAATATTGCTAAATACGATATTCAAAGCCATCAAAATACTCCAGCTGAATGCAGACATTGACGCTGGCATCTGGCTTTTTCCCATTCCGAAGAAGAAAAACTGCATAAACCACAGAACTCCTCCAAGTGCACAAAAGAACACATTGGAAGCAAAAACACCCCCCGACACAGACGTGTAATCTTTTATGGTTTTATTTTTAATATTCAGATATACACAATAGATAAAATTAGTAAAGAATCCACCCAGTAAAACGAAGATATAGGTTGGATTCGTAACAAACAATGGATTTGTATTGTGAGCTAAAGCTACAGCTTCAATAGGTTTTCCTGCTGCAATACCAAAAGACATACAAGCACTCATTACTCCCGCAAGGACCGCAATGATTAATCCCTTTTTAAGAGCGAACTCTTTAACAGCTGCCTTCTTTTCTTCTTCCGTCATATTTCGGGATTTCAGACTTCCGGCATAACCAATTACTGCAATACCAGCGATACAGATGGAAACTCCAACGACCATTAAAATACCCTGCGACGTTGCGAAAAGGTTCTCACCTCCTACAATAGGAGGAATTAAAGTTCCAAATGCAGCACAAAATCCTAACGCAATAGATTGTCCTAAAGAGACCCCTAGATAACGCATGCTTAACCCGAAAGTTAAACCGCCAACACCCCAAAGCAATCCAAAAAAGATAGCCCACATTTTCGCAGTTAATGGTGCTTCAGACAAAATAGAGAGTAAAGTTCCGGAAGGAACTGTTAGTAACGCAAATAGCCACGGAGCAATAAGCCAGGAAAAAATTCCCTGGACTGCCCAATACGATTCCCACGACCATTTCTTGATTTTATTAATAGGGACATAAAAACTCGAAGCACAGATGCTCCCTAATGAGATTAACGCAATTCCATATATTGGATTCATTCGTCTTAAGGTTTTAATTAGTTTTTTTTATCCTTTGATAATTTATTAGTTCTGTCAAAATTATAGAATACCCGACCTTACACAATAAACAAAATGTGCCAAGATTTATACAAAATGGCTTTTTTATCCGCTATTGACTCATTCTTTTTTTAACCGCATTCAATTAATATCCCCAAATAAGCTCTTTCTATCTGTACTTCAATAACAATCGAATGTTAATAAAAAGGCTGTATCGACTTAATATAAGACTAAAAAGTGACTGTTTTACTAATTTTGCAGTCGACAAAATTGTCCTATTTGATATGCAACAAAAGATTTGGAATAAGAATTCCATTTTACTAACGATCTCTAACTTTTTAATTTTTATTGCTTACTACTCAATAATCACAACACTGCCACTTTACATCTCCAACGATCTGAATGCACCTAAAAGTCTTATTGGTATTACACTTGCAGCTTACACAATCGCATCGGTGTTTATCAGACCGTTCTCCGGCTTCGCTCTCGATAGGTTTGGTCGCAAACCAATTATTCTGATCGCTTTTTTACTATATGCAGTCCTCTATAATGGATACCTTCTGGCAACAACAGTCTCACTGATTATTGTTTTACGGTTTATCCATGGCTTTACATGGGGCATCTCAACAATTTCAGGTTCGACTGCAACAGTTGACGTTATTCCGGCAGAAAAAAGAGGAGAAGGGCTCGGATATTTTGGACTTTCAACTACCATGGGCATGGCTTTAGGGCCGGTCATTGGAATGTTCATCTGTCACAAATGGGGGTATATGACCATGTTCTTTTCGGGATTTGGGATCAGCATTATCGGGTTTATTCTCATGTTAGGACTATCTCTTCCCCGCATTGCAGTTAACAAACAACACCAACCTCTTACCTTTGACAGTCTTTTTGAAAAGAGATCCGTACTTCCTTCTATGAATTTACTAATTTTAATGCTACCCTATGGTTGTTTGCTATCATTTATTGTCCTTTACGGTAATGAAATCAGAATATTCAATGCCTCAACATTCTTTCTGGTATATGCAATGGGAATTGCTATTTCACGTTTCGCCTGTGGAAAGATATTCGATCATTATGGTCCCGCACATATTATAACCAACTGCACGCTGCTTCTAGCAATCGGATTTCCAATTTTAGCTCTTTATAAAAATCCAGCCGGATTTTACCTCTCTGCCTTCATCATCGGGTTTGGGAATGGGGTTATCTTTCCTATTTTTCAGTCAATGGTCAACAATGTTGTTCCGGTCAAACATCGTGGTGCAGGAAACTCGACCCTTTATACGGCACTGGATCTGGGTATGGGATTAGGAATGGTTCTCGCTGGACTGATCGTTCAGTTTTCTTCCATAACGATCGCCTTTTTATCTTGCTCGGTGATCTATCTGACCGGGTTATTGTTTTTCCGAATTAAAGTATTAGACCACTACAATAAGTATAATCTATATCCGCATCTTGCTGATGGACACAGTCCCATTTTCAATAAAGGAATAGCACTTCTCCATCAACTCATTAATTTTAAGCAGTTATTTCATTAATTTGCATAAAAAAAGAGGGACCAGAAGTCCCTCTTTCACCATAACAAACCATTTACTAACCAATCAAAATGCGACTAAATTGTTGGTTATTATCTAACTCAAACCAAATCTACAAAATAAAAAACTGTTCAAAAATAAAAGCATATTCTTGTTTACTTTTACTTAGGCCACTATGGTCTTAAATTGTACATGTAAAAGTATATTTTCTTTTACTCCCTGTAAATTAACAAAATGAGCATTTGTTTACACAAAATGACTCACTTTGTCAATAATTTGCATTATTACTTTTTATATTTCAATTCATGCTCCCATGGGTAAACATTCATACTTCAACGTCACCACAACACGTTAAACAACAACCACATGATAGCGAAATGGCGATCTGCTTTAAAGTCTGAATTAAAGAGCTATCATTTTATTGATTCCAGCAACAAACTGCGATTTTACCTTCAAACGGACCTGTGTGTGATTTCCATTTGATCGTTCTGGTCTCTCCCGGCAACATCTCAAAATAGTTGTCTTCAAAATCAACATCAGCTTCCAGGGTTACAACTCTGGCCCATTTATTTGCATGAATTGTCACTTCTCCATGATCATCGTCTCGTTGTTGGGTAACCGTTAATTTAGTTTTTTGGAAAGAAATATCCTTGGGTAAACCGGCGGTCCACCAACTCCGGTCACTCCCTCCTTCATAGTTCAGGTCACAAACCAATACGGCATGATCTCCCAGCTTACTCTTTATTTCTTCCAGTGGTAAACTAATGGCTGTAATACTACTATTGGCAGGAACTTTTACATGAATCCGTTTAATCCAGGTTGCAGAACCATCAACAGGTTGTACCTTTAATTCGACATCGACATTCACAGTTTTATAAAGGTCACTGCATACCCACCATTTTATGGTCTTTCCTTCAACCTGAGAGGCTGCAATAACCGGTTTGCTCCCTGAGGCCATGGCATACCATCCTGCTTTTCTGCCTCCCCAGTAATCAACAAGACTCCACCCTGATGCCGGCCAGCAATCATTATACATCCAGAACTGAATTCCACTGGTATAGAATTTACGACGTCGACTGGACTCCATAGCTAAACGAACAAAATCATATTGCACATAGCCCATCTGACGCACCCGACGGTCAACATCATCGCCCGGATCTCCATATAATTTGGTTGCACAACGTTCAACGACCTGAAACAAGGTCTGTGATCCAGGAGCATAGGGATTATCTTTGGTGTGGTATTCAAACATCTCACTTCCTTTCAAATCTTCCTCAGTCATAAACTTCAAGAGCGTACTCTTTGGGGGAGCTCCAGCTGCCGCATGTTCGCTCATAAACCTTCCGCCACTATAAAAATCAATAATAGAACGGTAGTTCTTCATATCTCCGTTCTTTATCTCATCTGAATACTCGGCATTTATATGACAATCGCCTGCTGTCATCGAATTATTCGGTTCTCCGCCCCACGGACTGGTTATCCGGAATGGACGTGATGGATCCATAGTATTTACCAACGGTTTGGTCATCGTCTCCTGCATTGTTTTGCAAGCCCAGCCATCGTCATGTCCTGAGCCCAGACCCAATTCGTTATCTCCACACCAGAAGATCAAACTGGGATTATTCCTTTCCATCTTAATATTGGCAACGAACTCTGTTTTTAGCAAATCAACAAACTCTTTCTGATCATCCGGATATCCTCCACAGGCCAACAAAAAATCCTGTGATACCATTATTCCCATTTTGTTACAGGCATGCCAGAATGCCTTGGGTTCATAAATTCCTCCGCCCCATGACCGTAACATATTCATCCCAGCATCTCTGGCCTGTCCGAGTATTAGATCATATTTATCCGCGGTAATTCTTGACGGAAACGGATCGGCTGGAACCCAATTCCCTCCTTTCGCAAAAATACGTCTTCCGTTCACGACAATGGTGAAGGAACGACCTTTTTTATCTTGATCCGGGATTTCCTCTATCGCTATCGTACGAATTCCTGTCTCTATCTGATAATGATGAAGTTCATTCCCCGATGCATCTATTAATACAGCATTCACTTGATACAATGGATGTGCTCCGGCTCCGTTGGGCCACCATAGTTGGGGATTCTTTATATTAGCTTCAAACTTCATTACGGATGAGTCAACCGATGCTGTTTTTTGCCAAACTATTTTATTCTCCGGATCCATAACCGACAATACAACTTTCTCTCCTGCTTTCTCTTTCATTGTTGTCGTTACAGCCAGGCTCAGAGTGGCTTCTTTTGTTGATATTTCTTTTGTATAAGCAAAAACATCATCTATACGTCCTTTTTGATACGATACAATCCGACAGGGTTTCCATATTCCCATCGACACAAATCGATTTACCCAATCCCATCCGAAGGTACACTGCATCCTTCGAATATAAACACGATATCCGGATGGATCAAAGGCCGCCACATAAGATTTCTTTTTTACTTTTTCCTCTACCATTTTTGTCGGAGAAGAGAAACGAACCTCTAATACGTTATTTTTAGGTTTTAACCATCCGCTAATATCGAATTCGTATGGCAGAAACATATCCTGTGTTTTCGCTATCTGCTTACCATTTAAAATAACTGTTGCATAAGTATCTAAACCATCAAACTGAAGGGTCACCCATTTTTGAGAAAAATTCTCAGGAAGGTCAAATGTTCGTTTATATCTCCATTCCCAATTCTCAGGCCACTGACACTGATCGGCCTGGTTTCGCCAAAATGGATCGGGAATGAGTCCTGCTCGTTGAAGATCAGGATGAACCTGCCCCGGAACCGTTCCTATTAATGTCAAATTTTTTGAATTATCCGGGCTATATCCCGTCAGTTCCCAATTTCCACATAAATTAATAATACTCATGGGTGAATCGGAGGAAGATGCCCGCTTATCTGAAGCCTTTATCCCCACAAACAGAGTCACAACCAAACATACGGTAAGAAATATTTTTTTCATTGTTTAAAATTTTAAAAGGCCCTTATGAATTTTTAGTAAAAGACTGGTTATTGACTAATCTTAAAAAGAATTTGTTTTTTATATCCAGGCTGTGTCACTCTGGGGTTTAACAGATGATACACTGGAGACAACACAACAGACTTCCCTTCGATAGAGAACTCTTCAGTTGATTTTTTTGTTATTCGATCATTCTGATTGATCAACAACGGAGAAGCATCTTCACTTCCAAGAATAAGAGGGCCATAACGAAGCGTACAATAATCCAGTCGATTATACTTTTTATTAATCATCGGCTCAATCTGCGATATTAGCTCAAAAGATAAATTTATCTTATCACCTACTTTAGGAATATACTTAATATCGATAAACCCATTACTTAGACTATAATGAACAGGCGTATTATTAATCTGCACTTTATAATTACGCATCCATGACAGAGCGAATAATTTCAGATGAATCGGAGCCTTAAGATCAGCGTCTAAAACACTCAACTCAACCTGTCCATCAAAGGGATATTGAGTCTTTTGTTCCATTGTAAACTGTCCCTTCTTTTGTCTAATCACAACTTTTCCTGTATTATAAGATGTTATATATACATTTCCGGGGGAAACGAAATAGCTATAACTAACAGCCCTGGATAAACCTTCTCCTCCCCGCATAGTACAACACCAGAAAGCCTCTTCTGCATGTACCTTAAGATCATTCTCAACCGGTCCGGGACAATTATCACAGCCAAATCCCCCATTTGCCCGTTGTGTATGACAAATTGCATTATAATAGATATGCTGGGCATCTTCAAGATAAGACGGGTTCTGTGTATACTGCCATAGTTGCATCGCCACCATATAAGAATCGACTATAGCACACGGTTCCGTCCACAAGGGTCTGTCAAACCAATTAAAGTTTTCATAATTCTCTGTCATTCCAATTTGACGATATAGATCATATCGTTTTTGTACTTCCTTCAACAGATAAGCTTGTTTAGTGATATTATAATAGCGCAAAATACCTCTTAAGGCAGTTAGCGTTGCGTGGGTTTGTGCCTGGATTTTTTCAAGATCCATCTGTAAAAAGCGAGTAATCATCTCCTCAACTAACTCCTTGGTTTTCGTTGATGGAAACAACTCATAGGACTGAATAACTCCGTCCATAAATATAAAATCACATCCTATATCGGAAGATAACATCCACTTTCCAACTGTATTCTGAGTCGATCCAGCCATTCCTCCGGCATTTTGAACTCGTCCATCCGAATTTATTGGATAAAGTTTGTGATATCCCATTGTTGGATAAGCCAGATTCTGCACAATTGTCAGAATATACTTTTTTACCTTCGGGTCCTTTTTCCACAAATAATACTCACAAAGAGCTCTCAAAAACCATCCATGTCCTGACAACTGTTGTTCCATAATAGAATCCTTCATAATCGGTCCCAAATACCCTTGAGTATTAACTTTTGAAGGAATCATATCAATCATTTGCAATAAATATTTAGGGGTGCGATGCATCGCCTGTGCATCAAGCACTAAGGCAAGAATTGTCCGTCCTTCCTTATCCCCTGGCCAACCAGCAGAAGTTGGATGTGGGACTAAAGGAAAAACATTCTCTGGATAATAAATATCATCCTCAAGTCTGTCAAAGTTTTTCATACCTCTTTGCTGTAATTCTCCTCCAACATAAACATCGGAGAAATTAACAGGTTGGAGAATATTGGCTATTTTCTGAGCTTGAACTCCTCCTATAAAAAACAATAAAGAACATAATAACAACCAATATTGTAGTCTTTTCATTTTCCTATTTTTTATGAGATCCAGATGGAATAAAATATTCTAATTTCAATAGACGTAAAACGAGAGGGTAAAAAATTTCTGTTTTTATCCTCTCGTTAGCTCAAAAAATTTTATAAATTGTCTATTTCAAATAGTTTACGCATTTTTCGCTCGTCCCCTTTGCTACATGTGCTTTCTTTATCATTTCAGGAATCAACAGATAATTGGTATTGAAGTCTTTTACCAACTGATTGAATTCTTCAGGATGATAATAAATCTGCAAATCAACCTGACCCGTCAAGGAAATAACCTCAGGCAGGGCATCGCCCCCATTCCAGTTGTTTTTCAAATAAGTCGTCGATGCTCTCAAACGATTCAGCTTCCCAATCATCCCATCCAGATCAGCGCCTTCTTTCGGGTAGTTGACGATAACGTCCAACTTCTGACTGCAATCGGCATCCGGCACATTGACATGAGCCGTCAGATCATTTCCAGTATAACTCCATGTGTTTTCTTTCCGGTCTGAAGAATATTCAATCTTTGTCCCATTAACCAAGACCTCTGTGGGCATAACCGATCCATGAAGTTGTACCTCATAATTCCGTGTGGTACTCATCCCCGGATAAGAACCTTCCCGAGGCAACACTGTTATTTTCAGTCCTCCATTTTGTTGCTTTTCCGTCTTCATCGTGGTATAAGCATATTCTCCCTTTTCATACCCCTCATCATTGCCTGCATCTTCATACAGTTTCGATTCCGAGTTCCCGCCGGGGAAAACACTAACGATCAAATCCTTAATCTCATGTTTTAAATTCTTTTCTTTCGGATACATCGGAATGATCGAGCCCGCTTTTACATAGAGCGGATATTCATTCAGCAGGAACCGGCGTTCTAATGTCTGTCCCCCTTTCAGCATCGTGCCCGTTTGCCATTCATACCAATCATTCCCTTTCGGCAACCATACTTTTACTGTCGAGAAATCATCCTTAGACGGAGCCGTTATCGGCTGAACCAACAGGTTATCGCCAAACATGTATTCGTTCTTGTTGCTATAGGCTTCTGCATTATTCGGATAATCGTAATACATCGGACGACATAACGAGATTCCTGTTTCATAATCTTTCCGCGCCATCGTATAAATGTATGGAACCAATGCATAACGGAAATCAATCACGTCACAAAGGATACGACTGTATTCATGAGGAAAATTCCAGACTTCTTTTATTATCCGAGGGTCTTTTGTGGAGTGGGTCCGAAAGATCGGACTTAAGGCTCCGAACTGCATCCAACGGGTATACAGTTCCGGGTTGATCTTGCAATCGGCTGCCGGAGTCTGTCCAAAAAAGTGCCCCCCCAGATCATGACTCCAATAACCATACAACACATTCGAGGCGGTTGTCGTGAAATAGGGCTGATAATCCAGCGATTCCCAGGAAATAATTACATCTCCGGAGAAACCTATCTGATATCGGTGGTTCCCTAAACCTCCCCAGCGGTGATAGAGCATCGGGCGTTGTTCACCTTTGCGCTCCATATCCGTATAGAAACAATAATTCAACCACCATGTATTACTTAAATCTCCATATTTCTTCGAATTAGGCCATTGCTGCCAGTCTAACCACCAGAAACTTACGCCCTCCTTCTCCATCGGGTGCAGCACGATATTGAACAAGTTCGTCATGTATTTCTTATCGGCCACTTCAAACGGTATCGCTTTGTGGGCCGTTGTATCAAAAGCCATCGCTTTGGCAAAGGCCGGGTACTGCTTCTCATCTGCGGGTATTCCTGAGGCCGGGTGCAGATTCAGGGTCACTTTTAAATCCTCCGTCTTAACCCAGTCCAAAAATTTACCTGGTTCCGGGAATAGACTCTTTTCCCATGTGTACCCCGTCCATCCGGCTGTCTGTCCAAATTCATCAATCGTATTCAGTCCTTTCGTCTTATGCCAGTCCATATCTACCACCAATACGTCAAGCGGAATCTGATAATGATGAAAGTTATCTACCAAACTTCGAAGTTCGCTATCCGAATAGTTCCAGTAGCGGGACCACCAGTATCCAAAGGCGTAATACGGTGGAATCGGCACTTTCCCTCCTATCTCTGTATATTCGTACAAAGCTTTCTTATAATCTTTTCCGTAGCCCATAAAATACAGATCCTGCACCTTCTTATTCGTTCGCGGTTCAACCCAGTTCCAGTCACTATTATCGAACATGAAATTATTTGATTCATCAAGTAGTGTCCACCCGTCAGTTGACAACAGTCCGTTTTCTATCGGAATCACATCCTTCGTCCCGTCAGCGTATATCCCTCTGCGTCCATCCAAAGTCCGATAGGTCCCTTTCAGATTTCCTGTATTTTTCATCCCCGGATGCCATACCATTTTCTTCTTTCCATCCAAATAAACGATTTCCAGATTCTTATCGGTAAACTTGCCCGTTCCCTTTTTATATGTTAAAATCAGTTTCCCCGTATTGATGGTCAATGAATTTCGGGTCTCTGTCTTTTTAAACGCCGGAACCGGAAGATTCCGGTTTACCACAAAAAAAGTGGCATTATCTGTAAAATGTTTTGTGCTATCCCATTCCATCCGAATGAGATCTGATGTTAATACTGTAAAACGTGCTTCTCCTACCTGGACAACCGCATTCGTGTTTGCCTTTGATTGCCATGCCTCATGTCCATATAGATGAACGCTTAAGACACACAATAAAATAATGAGTATTCTTTTCATAAGGTATAAAGCTAAAACAACAGTTCTTTTTTAACTCAAGATCGTGATATTTTACACGGGAAGCAGTAAAATAAAAAAATTGCGCTATGAATTTGATTTCCCGTTTATAAAACGACTTTAACTCCTTTGGGAGCTTTAAATGATGTTTGTATTTTACCGTTCGGGAGCATCTTGTGCTTCACGTACAAAACACCATAAGGAGTAGGAAATGTTCCTTCGACCCATTTTAGATCTCCTAAATGAGGTTCCAGCTTAATAACTTTACAACCTGGAGACACAACGTTTATTCCAAGGACATATTGCGAAAGCCATGAAGTAGGTCCGGAGGCCCAACCATGGCAAAAACTATGACGGAATCCTTTATAGCAATAATTCCCGTAATCACCATGAACATCTTTTTTCCCTTCAGGAACAACTTCATCAATTCGTGAAGCATTGTCCATCCAGTTTATATCAAAATCTTCCCAAAAAGTTGTTGCGCCCAAATCAAGCATCCCGCCCCAATACTCTCTAATATTATCTATGGCCCCTTTATAATCTCCCGCTTTAGCTCTTGCCAGAAGCATATAATAACCAAAGAAGGTAGACATTCCATGAACTCCGTTTTGAGATAATACCTCCTGATTTTCTTTCTCGGCAGGAGCTAGTCCAGACAATGCCAACAACGCTGCAGCTTGTTTGGAATTATTCGGATCAGGAACATGATTTTTCAATTTAGCAACAGCTGCATTGCATTTAATGACCATTTCCGGTTCATTTAAATCTTTACACAATTCGGCCCCTGCCTTAAAAGTCATGACCATCAATGATTGCAGTCCGGCATGTATTGCTTGGGGATTCTCACTAGAGGGCCAATCAAGGAAACGCCCATCTTTCAGATTTTCCTTCCCTGTAGAATCAATTTGGGTTGTCAAAAGATTTAAAAGACCAACAAGATAATCCTTCTGCTGTTTCAAATAATTCAAATTCCCCTGATATTTATACAAGTCCCGTTGAATAAGTATCCACCACATTGAATATGGACTCATTCCATTCATCCAACCAGGCAGAGGCGTAAGATCACGGGCTAAATCAAGACTTTTAGGGACTACTTCATTATAACCAAAAACAGAATTAATGGTCATTACTTCCGGATCCATATCTCCAACCCAGACCAGACGGTCACGTTTAGCCCCATCCCATAAATATTCCTGCATATTTAGATGAACAGTATAAGCCCCGGTAAGCCAGATTTTATTTAATCGTTCATCATTACTTTTAAACGAACCGAGATATGGAATATTACGATAAGAGAATATCCCGTTAACTTCCTTCAATTCAAGCTTTACATCCGGATCAACGAGATCTATTCGCACAAATCTAAATCCGGAATTACCTATTTCAAGTTTTCCTAACCATGGTAATTCAACGGTGAAATCCCGCATCGCATGATCATTGGTTGCACCTTTCTCTCCGATATCACACATTGCCTCGCTCACTGATTCGCCAAAACGAATTCTCACATGGGCCTTATGGGGATTATTAATTGTAGTTATTATCTGAATTCCTCCTTGAATTTCTTTTCCTAAGTCTAACACTATTCCAGGAAAGTTATCCTTCGTACTTTTTAGAGTAAGATATTGTCCCTGATTAAGATCAGCTTGTCCGGTTCCATTCTTTAATATATTTTCAGCATTTAATATATACTTTCCATCGTTATCGGATTTCCAAACAATGCGCTGAGGATTAATATACACCCTAGTCCTTGGATCGACTCTTAAATTTGTTGATGAATATTCTTTCCCAAAAACGGGAGGAAGCTGTGCACTAACAACATTCATCCATAAAGACACAATAATAAAAATAAAACTCGCCTTTTTCATTTAATTAGTTTTTCGCAGATTTTTGCTTTTTTGAATTTAATTAGAGCATAATGGTCAAAATTAGCTCCTTATTCATTCTGAATAAATTAATAAAATGCGCTTTTATTTATACAAAGTGACAGACGCCTATTCATGCTCCAATCACTTTGTAAAATAATGATAATTAAAACGACCAAGGGGAGCAGCATCTCCATTCAAATAGAAATCCATAACATCTCCCTCTTCCTGCATATTATCCGACCACTTAAATTCAAAATCTATTCCCTTTTCCATATTCAAAAGTTGTCTTGGAATCTTGATTTCCATTTCATTACCAGAAACAGCATAATCCACTTCCCCTACTTTTTCCCAACTCCAACCTTGTGTGTTCTTTTCAAGAATAGATTTCGTTCCATCTGGTGAAACTCGATTCAACACATAATCATATCCTTCCCACCCCGTAGTTTTATCACGATCGGTGTCAATAAACAACCGCATCCAATTCTTATCCTGAGGAGAAGTAAGGTCTTCTGCTGTTTTCACGTAAAAACACAGATTCTGATCATCCCTTGCGACTTTAGTAGATACGATATCGTTTCTTCCGGTATTATTCACATAAGAATAGCCCTGCCATCCTGCACTGTTACGATGCATCGTACTCCCCTTAAAAGCTGTAAATTCAGGCGATACATCATTCCATTCGTCAAATTTTCCATCAATCGTTACAGTCTTTGCAGTAGAAGCTTCAGGCTCTCGCGAAGCCCCTTTAAATTTTCGAATATTAAATGCCATTTGGTAATAGTAATTATCGCCATGCCCCCCTTTCATCGGTTCAATATCCCGACTTCTTTCGGGACTAAATTCATCAGGAAAAGCATTCGTTTGACTCTGCCATTTGTCAAAGCGTCCGGCTATCCACTCATTCCATCCAGTCACAAATATTAATTCAGGATCCATACTTATTGCACGATCCCATTGTTCCTGAAAATTATATCCATACAATTCAGCATTAGTACTATTAATCTGTCCTCGAGCATTTGTATAACTACGTCCAAAAGCATCGGGCGCATTCATCGCTGTTAACCCTCTCTCTTTGGACCAATTCTGGGCAACACCTACTGTTACCTCCTCATAACTTCCATTTCCACTATTAACAAATCCATGTTGAGGATAAATCTCCAGCCATCCCCACTGATCATCACGAACCGGTCCTACATTATAAGCCGGTTGTCCAGTTCGAAAAGTAAAAAAGTTACGAATATCCTGATGCATCTTAGTCTTCACCGCATCTCCCGGAACATCTGCTATATTATCCGGATAAGCCATAATGAAAGGTTTTCCTTTCCAACAAAACCATAAGTCTTTGTATAAACCAGGCTGATACAAAGCGTTATAAAGATCTTCTATTGCAGTCAGACTTCCATCTGTCGGCCCAAATGCAAGCATAAATGCTATTTGCGGTGTTTTAATTCCTTCAGCCCTGGCTTCGGAGAACACTTTGCACAATTCCATATAGGACTCTTTCCAAGTATATGATCCATTGGTACAATCAAAAACAATAACATC
The DNA here is from genome assembly GCA_963692465.1 of Prolixibacteraceae bacterium. GTDB lineage: Bacteria > Bacteroidota > Bacteroidia > Bacteroidales > Prolixibacteraceae > JAUZOB01. The sequence continues at coordinate 2,586,272 of OY829943.1, read as the reverse complement.
TACTCCCGCAGCTGCAAGCATCTCTGCGTGTCTTCTCAAAACCCAATCATCCGTGTCCCTGTAATAACCAAAGAGCGGCTCACTCCAAAAAAAAGGAGATCCATTATTGGGCCATATCGGTGAATTATAATTATCAATTGCACTCGGATCTTTTGCTAATAATTCTGGAGTATTATTAGGTACTCCATTTGCGAAATTGGTATGCCATGGAGAATAAAACAGTCCCACATATTTTCCTTTTCGTAATCCACCCACATCATAATAATTCGGGAGTTTTCTTCCAAGAGCATCCGTCGCAGTCCAATTATCACAATTAACAACAGATACGGGGGTCGGAGTCTTCGTTACATCTTTTAATGCATCTTTCGCGCAACCAGCCAAAGAAATAGCAAGAAGGAGGAAAAATGTAAATTGAATTTTCTTCATAGTATTTAGTTTATTCTATATGTGTTTCAAGAATAAAAACACATAAAAAAGAATGATATTCAAGGTTGTTGTGTGAAAATTTCTCAACTTCAATTTATTTACGAGTCACTTTATTTAAAAATCATAATACTTTTTTGTTCGCTGCTCGCAACTAAAATAATTCCATTTTTTTCATAAGTTTGTTCGCTTTTAAGATTAATCCAGCATTAAATTTTTTTAATGTGTTACTGCGGTGAAGATGTGCCAGCATTTTCACCGCTTTTATTTATACACCAAGATTACCGTTCTATTTTCACATAAGGGCTTGACAATAATCCTGAAGGATATAGCGCATAATTCATTGAAAAGTCGTCTCCCCCTGTAACAAAATTACCCGGACCATAAGCCCCTGCCCTTAGAGTTACTTCATGTAAGGGTCCGAAGGTGTTTCTTCGGGTAAGAACAACCGCTACATTCAACACTTGATCTTTAGATCCCTTCATAACTGTAACATTAGCCTCATAAGGTTGCCAGGCTATCACCTTTTTAGTAAAGCCACAATCCACCTTCACACACGCAGCTTCAAATTTCGGAGCAATAAAAAAGAGTTGATCTTCCTTATCAAACTTAGTCGTTACTGGAATTTTGTATGTAATAGTCCCCGTGTAAAAAGGAAAGCCCTGGGGAACAATATCTCCGACCGTAATATATGATGGAAGAGAAGTTATGGTACGTTGTGCACCATCTAATTGAACTCCAAAATTACCGACCATATAAAGCGCCTCAAGATTCTTGTCTTCTGAAAAATCAACATTTAATTCAACCTCGTTTTTACCTTCTTTCAACGAGGATAGTGGAATTGGAAATTTCTTTATTGAAGAATCAATATACCATCCATTCACCTTAGGACTAATATTTTCCCCATTTACGCTGATGGTAAAATACTCAGGTCTTTCCATACAGAGATAAACCGTATCCTTAGGAAGTTGTTTTATATTGAAGTCAAACATTAAATGTACTTTCCCTTTCAGTACCGAGCTATTTCCGAACTTATGTGCATACCATGGTTGAATCATCTCTCCTCCTCTTAGCTTCAGTCCAAAATGTTCTCTAATAGCCTGATCTATTTTCAATATTTCTGTTTCTTTAACTTCCGGGCCATTATCTATTTTATACCTGGCCAAATCTAAAACGCAGACATTTTTTTCAGTAAGAGAATATTTAAACGGACCAGTCAGTATAATACTATCTTTTACGACCAAAGCTCTTCTTGCCAATACACCTTTCTCTTTTTCTGGAGTGATCACATAAACATGCTCACCCGAAGGATAAAAATCAGTAGATATTTCAATTGTATTATTCTTATTTTCAGCATTAATAGCAGTCTTTTCGGCCGTCTGGCAATTCCATTCTGTAACATATCCGCATCCGGGAATACGAACTTTTACATTCGTATACTTTTTATCTGTACTAACATTCATTAATACAACATACGTCTTGTCTTTGTCATTTCTGACCTGACAAAAAATATCATCAATAGATCGACCTGTTTTCTGATCAATTGCCTCAACAACAGCAGGAAGATGTCCCTTACACGCAGTAATAACCGCATCCTTTTCAAATGGAACACAAACAGATTGATCTGCAACCTTCTTCACATCTTCCGATGGCAATGCATTAACATATTTTGCCACTTCTCCGGCAAAAATGACCGTTCCTCCAACTTTCTTAAACTCATTTAAGATTTTCAATGTCGAACGACGAATCGTGGTCACTTCAGGAACAAGTACCGTTTTATAAGGAGCCTTCCCAATCCACAACACAGCACTTCCATCTTTATCTTTGCCAATACGATAAAGTCTGCTAATCATTTCCTCTTCTCCGTAATCATAATCAATTCTATTTCCCAGAAGCCACATATAAAGATCATGATATTGAGTTTCCAACCTATTGATCGGTTCTGTACCGGCAGATAATCCATTCGCCCAACCAACCCCAATCTGACACCAAACACTTTCTATCGGATTAATCACTAATAAATGACAATCAGGTTTTCCCTGAGACAGGACAACATTCAAGCGAGAGAAATAATCCTCAACCACTGAATAATCTTTCCACCAACCTGACTGATAAAAGATACTCGCAGGATAATCTCGTTTAGCCTCTCCTTCCATTGTATACCATGAAAGATGATGACAACGGAGGTTGATTCCTAGCAATGCCTGCCAATTTCCAACAGCTTTATAGCTTTCAAAATTCATCTGCCAACCGGTACATCCGTATAATTCACAAAGCATTCTCTTTTTATCCAACTGACGTGCGACAGATGCCAACTGTTTTACAATACAATAATTTCGATTTCCCTCTGTTAATACATCAACCCCTGGATAATCCATAAATTCGTACGAACGCATCAAGGACCCTTGCGGTGCAGCCTGTGCAACCAGATTGTCTTCATGCAATAAATGCCCCGTATAAATCATGTGATTTTTTTGACACCACTCATGAATTGGCTGTAAAAAATTATGGAGGAACATATATTCCAGAAGATCCATATATTGCCATTTTACCTGTGATATACTTTGTCCATTATTCTTTAAAAACAGATCAGGCAAATAATCAATCAAATCATATCCATAGCGACTCTTAAACATTTCTGGAAGTTCTTCTGTCCATGGCGCCATCCATAAACAATTCTTATTGCTATTCCCAAAATTGGTCATTACGAAACCTCTGTTAGGCTCATCCGAAAATATGCCGTAAATCGACCTTCCTAATCGATCTCCACATGATTTTCTGTATTTTTCATGTGTCTCTGAAATAAAGTTTTCTGTTGCTTCTTTCTTTAATCTATTCAGGTCGGTGTAACCATTATAAAAACTTGACTTTGCCATTTCTTCCTGAACAAACATCAAAACAGTTTTTCCCGACAAAGACGATAATGGTGTATCTTTATTAATCCTATGACAATCCGAAAAATTCAAATTATCCAGATTACAGGTAAAAGCAGCAATTATACTGTCATTCCAAGAGAATTGCTCCCCCTGCATTTTATAAAGACTTACATATTTTGCACGATACTCAGGATTTTTAGTTACAATTCCACCCGCTGTTCCTGAAGGCCAACGATCTTCATCATATAACCAAGCCTTTAAACCCATCTTATGTGCTCTATCAGCACAAATATTTATCAATTTCATCCAATCAGCCCCTAAATATTCAGTATTAAGGCCTGTTCTGGAATGCATGAAAAAGCCACCCATTCCCATTGTCTTAAAAACTCCTATCTGACGAAGTAGCTCATCTTTTTCGAGTTTCCCATTCCACGCCCAAAAAGGCGCTCCTCTAAAATCGATTCCAGGATTGACGAATTCTTTATAGGTTGATTTCTTTTGATTCTTATTTTCCGGAGTTCTATTCGCTCCAATCGAATCTTCAGATGTTATAGATATAAGGCAGAAAATGACAAAGGAAAAAGTCAAAAAGAAATTATAAAATCTCATTTTTTTCATGCAGATCTATTTCAATAGGTTAGTTTTTCAATCAATAAAAATAAGTCAATCACATTTTTTTATCAATGCATAAAATGACCCATCCTTTATACAAAATGATTCATCCCAAGAAGATATTTCAGTTTCTATTTATTCATAAAATAAAAAGAGTAAGCTAACGAATAGCAAAATGATAAGTTCCTGCAACGATCTCATAGACCCGGGCATCTTTCATCTCACCTACATAACAAATGCCTTTTGTTTTATTTTCATGCAATTCACGGTTCCCTTCAAAAACACTTTTCCCTTTTATAATAGGCAAATACACCTGTGCCGTTGTATTTGCAGGAACTATTACATCAAGGGTAATATTCGCCCCCTGTTTCTTCCATTTCGAAGAAATAGTCCCATATACACTACCTGTTTTTCCATCAACATCGACCAATCCATCGACAAAGTGCGGACGGATAATAATTTTTTTATATCCCGGACATTCTATATCGTAATTAATTCCGGCCAACTCTCTCAGCATCCAGGCACTTATATCTCCCATCATAATATGATTCTGAGAATTATTCCCGTTCCAATCCTCATAGAGTGTTGTAGCACCGTTCTTTATCCACCATCCCCATGACGGCAACTTATCATTTGAGGCCAATTGATAAGCAACATCCGAATGTTGAGTCATACTCAATGCATTCAGAAGATATTTGCTTCCCAATAAACCAATATCCATCCCGTCCCGTTTAACTTGTTTTGCAAGGTTATCCCCAACTTTGTTCTGCAAATCTTCCGGAACGACACCAAAATAGATAGCAGCACTTAATGAAGTCTGACTCCCATTGGCATAAATTGCATTCTCCCGATCCAAATACTTTTTATTAATTGCATTCTTAATCGATTCAGCCAATTTCCGGTAATAATCTTCCTCCTTTTGCTTTCCCGTCATTTCTGAAAATTTAGATAAAAGCAAGGCATCCTGATAATAGTAACAGGAAGAAGTGAGCTCTACCGGAGTCTCCGTTTTCCATGGCACCCAGTCGCCTAATCCTATATTTACTAGGTTTTGCTTCGACCTGAAAGTCAAATAATCAACATACCGTTTGTAATTTTCATAATATCGTCCAATTAATGTTTTGTCTCCATAATATTTGTATAAAGACCACGGAATAATTAAAAGTCCACTATCCCAGGCAGGTCCGTTTCCCCATGAATATCCCCATCCTGAAGTTGGAATTATTCCAGGAACTTCTCCACTATTTCGCTGTTCATCAGCAAAATCACCGATCCATTTTTCATAAAAAAGGATACCATCAAAATTTGTCAATCCAAAATCACACGCGATATGTCCATCACCGGTCCATCCATTTTTCTCCCGATGGGGACAATCAGTCGGGATGCTTTCTAAATTGGATAAATAAGACCATTTTGTTGCATTCCAAATTCCATTTAGTAATTCATTAGAGCAAGAAAAACTTCCTATCTGTTTTAAATCCGTATGCATTACCCAACCTTCTAAATCCGATTCTTTTAATTCTATCGGTTTATCAGAAGAGACCTCCACATACCGGAAGCCATGATAGGTAAAATGAGGGTGATATTCCTCCGCTCCATCTCCTTTTACGATATAAATATCGGTCTGCCCCTCTTCATCCGGCTGATCAAATTGGAAATATTGGTCTATCAGTCGGTTATCCATCTGTCCATTCGAAGCAAGACGTTCCCCATGACAAATCTTCACTTTGGTTCCTCGTTCTCCCTGAATATGTAAATCACAAATACCAGAAAAATTATGTCCGAAATCATAGACATAAGTTTTATCATCAATTTTCGTGAATTTTACCGGTTTAACCTTTTCCGTTATTCGAATAGAGGGCATGATTTGCGATTTCAATTTTCCGGGAATCGGAGAGGTAATTGTAGCCTGTTTCCAATTATGATCATCAAACCCTATCTCATTCCAACCACTCTGTTCTAAGCGAGCATCATATTTCTCTCCTGCATAAATATTATTAAACACAATCGGTCCGGTTCCAACCTTCCACTCCGAATTACTAATGACCCAATAGTGTTCCCCATTCTCATACTCAATATCCAGATTAAACAATAAACGAGGTCTGCCACGCCATGGCGCCCGATCAAAATACCAATCTGCCTTTAATTGTTCATTAAACCATCCATTACCCAATACAACACCAATCGCATTTTTCCCATCCTTCAACGCAGTCGTAACATCATACGTCGCATATAATGCTGTTTTATCAAAACGAGTGTAACCAGGATCCAACATATGATCCCCCACCTTTTCTCCATTCAGACTCAATTCATAATAACCAAGTCCACAGATATAGGCAACAGCCCGTTTAACTTTTCTTTTTACCTCAATGTCTTTTCTAAAATACGGAGCTAACAGATTATTAACATCTTGATCATCACTAATCCACTCTCCCTTCCAATCCTTTAATTCGTATAACCCCGTATAAAAATATGCAGCATATAAACTTTGGTGCTTTCTTCCCTTCATGTCCCAGACAATCACGTTCCAGAAATATTGCTGTCCTGACTGTAAGGATTTTCCCTTATATTCAGCATTCATATCAGCACTCCTTCTTTTTCCGGAATCCCACAAATTCGCTTTCCCTTCTTTTAACAATGAGGAATCTGAAGCAACAAGAACCCTGTAAGCCCGTTGAATTGCTCCCCTGCGGGGGTCATCCAACTTCCATGATAATCGGGGAAATGCAATATCAACTCCTAATGGATTTGTACGATATTCACATTTTAAATCCATTGGAGCACCAAGTTCTTCGTCCTTGTTTTGGGCCTGACACAATAATGTCATAAACAAAAGTGAAAGGAAAATTATCCAAGTGCAATTCTTCATCCTAATTTTTTATTTAGAACCAAAAGGAAGATGCTAATGACCAATTTATTTACCGTTAGTATGAGCTCTCGCTGCGAAATTTAAAACAATAGTATTGTGCTCTGGATTAATTTGTAAAGCATTAATCGAGTCAGGTCCCTTAAACAGCCCGGTTTCAGCAGAAACAAAATACTTGAAATTCTTATATTCACAACTAATCTTTCGCTCATTTATATCTTGAAACGGAAGTTTCACCCCTTCAGCTGTCGTTAAATTCAATGTCCAGTCAATAGGTAATGAACTCTCAAGTCGCATAATTGCTTTCTTTTCATTCAAGACAACTATGAACTTTCCCTGAACAGACGTTAATGGCCACGAAATGCGTAATTCACCTTCTTTTGAATCATTAATTTGAGGCATTCCCCCTTCAATCTCTACTTCTTTACCGTTAATTTTTGCCATCAACCTTAAACCTGCCATCTTCTTCTCGCTACTCCACTGATTTCCATCAACAACAGGAAGAGTATAAAAGTTACAACTTGTTGACGTTCCTGCTGTATTAAAATAATCAGAGGGTAAGTTCTCATCAAACAAATGGATATCCCTGAATCGCATGAGACCCTTATTCCATAACAGATTAATCCGATAGTAACGACTGTCGAACCAAACCGTTTTTTCTGCACCACCACGCATATCTTCCAATACACTAACACTGGTTGCCGGCGTCGTCTTATAGTTCTTTTTGAACCACCTACCAGTTTCCAAAAGAGTTCGAACCTCTATTTTCCCTTCATCCCGAAGTTTTGCAATTAAAGGCAACTGTATTTCGAAACCCTTTTTCATTGTTTTCCATGTAAAAGAATTCTCCTGCCCCAGCTGAACATAACCATATTGCATGCAAGGGCCTTCAATAAATTGTTTAAAATACCAGTTAACCATCGTAGTATCCGCTCCTCCCGTACTAAATGAGGGCTCCATCGTAGCGACGCCCTGCATCTCCTGACCGATTCCGTCATCATACTGACGAATCGGATCACTTCCAAGCATTCTGAATATAGGAATTGGAATCTGTCCTTCCCTTGTTTGAGCTGGCATATAAGCATTTTTACGACTTGGGTAATACCCCTGATTCCAGTATCCGCCCCATAAGGTATAGCCATCAGTTCCTATCTGATCCCGGCATCCGCAAGAAGCTTCAATTCCATATTTTCGAACCATATAATCTAAAGAACGTTCATCTATAAACCAAGATCCCACTGATTTCGGATAATGCCCAAAGATTCCCTTAAAGGTCTTCATATAAGTGTCGATTAACTTTTCACGCTCGACAGGAGAATAACCTGTTGCAAAACCAACATTCGCATGCCAATCCCAAGGATACCGACCCCTCCATTTCATTCCGGCATCTTCTACCAGCGGTTGGGGAATTTCCCACCATCCACCAATTTCTACCATACCCGCCGGAAGACTCTTGAATAATTTCTGATATCTTGAATCTTTTAATGCATCATATTGCAAAAGGAAAGTTCCTCTCAGATGATATTTTTTCATCATCTCAACCTGATGAACAGTTGTCTGAAATAGAACATCCTCTGTAATTTCTGCATCACGAGGTTCACAAAAACGAACAAAATTGATAATATTCACAATCTTAGGATGTTCTTTTTCAATTTTGGGTGTTGATGCTTTTACTGTAATAGTCAACACACACAAAATCATCAACAATGCAAGGCTTGTTATTCTTCCCCATTGCATCACACTTTCCTTTCTCTTCATCGCTTAGGTTCTTAAATTAATGAGACACAGCATTTTCTAAATTACAACACGATCGGACTTTCATACCAAAGTTATATCCGATGCAATACATCAAAAATTATTTATTAAAATGCAGGTAGTAACGATTGTTACTACCTACATGAAATTGTACAGATTAATTCTGAGAAATAAATTGAGCGTTTAAGATGTCACCCAGAAAACATTATAACCGTTGATGTAACTCAACCATTGAAATCACCATCAGTCTTCCGATAGGTTTCCCATTCCGATAAGTTATTACCCAGATTTCAGAAGCTCCTTTAGGAATATCAATAGGTTTCTGTTGATATTTCGGAGCAAAATTATCAGGGAAAGTACCATCGAAGGTGTAATACACATCTAATCCCTTAATCTCAGTCGTAAAAGTCAGTTGCATATTTCCGTCTTTATCTTTTACTGGAACAATCGTCGGATCATACACACTAGGAGCATAGTTGACCTTTTCTGCCTGAAGTCTCGCTAATTGAGCCTCCATTCGTGGAACAAAATTGTCCCAATTCTTTTTATCCTTAGGCGACCATAATGATTCCGACAAAGCAAACGCTCTCGGCCAAGTCATATATTCAACCCTACGATCATTAGGGATATATTCTGTCCATACATTTCCTTGACCTCCTAAAATATATTTTGCATCAACACCTTCAGGAACAGGTTCAAACTTATAGGCCTGCGACAAACTTAAAAAACCTCCACCAATACGCTCTACGGTATGGTCGGCCTGCATATAATCCAAATAGCAATTCTGAACCGGAGACATAACCACTTCATGTCCGGCCTTCGCAGCAGCGATTCCTCCATCCATTCCTCTCCATGACATAACAACTGCACTCTTAGCCAAACCACCTTCTAATATTTCATCCCAGCCGATTAATGTTTTTCCTTTAGATAAAAGAATTTTTTCAAGTCTTTTTATAAAATAGCTCTGTAATTCCTCATCGCTTTTCAATCCCTCATCTTTCATTCGTTGCTGGCACTTTGGACACTGCTTCCAAAAACTCTTATCCACTTCATCGCCCCCAATGTGTATATATTTACCAGGAAATAATGCAGCCATTTCTGTGAAAATCTTATCAATCATCACAAAATTATTCTCATTCCCTGCACATAAAACATTATATCCGGGAAAACTATTAAATCCAGCATAAACAGAATATTGTTTCCCGGAACAAGATGCTTCAGGATAAGCTGCGACTAACGCTAAACTATGACCGGGAAGGTCTATCTCCGGAACAATCGTTATATTCCGCTCCTGGGCATATTGTACAATCTCTTTAATGTCCTCTTGAGTATAAAAACCTCCGTCAGTTGCTTTTTCTCCTGGGAGTGGCGGCTCAAATGAACCATAAATTCCGGTACGGGGAACACGCCATGCACCTATCTCTGTCAGTTTTGGATAGGCTTTTATTTCTATTCTCCATCCATTATTGTCTGCCAAATGCCAATGGAATACATTGAATTTATACTTCGCCATTTGATCAATATATCTTTTTACAAATTCCTTTGAAAAGAAATGACGACTCACATCTAACATCAATCCACGCCATCCGAATCTCGGATAATCCTTGATTTCCACGCAAGGAACAGTCCATCTCGATCGATTTACTTTCGCTTTTCCTGAAACCTCTGGAGGAAACAATTGAGTTAAAGTTTGTAATCCGTAAAATATTCCAGCCGGTTTATTGGCCGTAATTACGATTTTGCTTTTGGTCACACTCAACGTATATCCTTCTTTTCCAATCGTCTGATTTTCTTTCTTATTCAACATCAGCTTAATCGTCTGATTTTCTGAACCATCGACAGGAACAATCTTCAAATTAATTCCTGTTGAAAGAGCAATCTGTTCTGAAAACAATTTTGCAGTCTCACCAACGTCTTTACTTCCCGAGAAATTAACAATTTTCACGTTGGATGTTAATGGGAATACCCCTTGCTTTTCCTGTATATTCACAGGTTCTGGTACAATTTTTATCGCACTCACCCTCTCCTGACCATGTACGATAGACATTGAAGAAAACAAGAAAACGATTAAAAATAACGAACAGTATTTTTTCATTTCAATAGATTTATATTAGCTTTTTTATTTCAATCTTGATTTTAAATCATTAAGTCTCATAACCAATAGTCGCCCTATAGGCTTATCTTTTCGATAAGTTATCACCCATACTTCAGATGCCCCTTTCGGAATAGAAATAGGTTTCTGTTGATATCTAGGAGAATAGTTATCTGGGAAAGTACAATCGAAAGTATAATAAACATCCAAATCTTTCAACTCTGTCGTAAAAGTTAATTCCATCTCCCCATTTTCATTCTTAACCGGAACAATCGTCGGATCATACACACTGGGTGCATAATTCACGCCTTCTTTTTCAAAACGGGGAAATTGCATTTCCATTCGCACTGCAAAATCATTCCAATTTCGTTTTGCCTTTGGAGACCAGAAGACTTCCGAAAGAGCCAAAGCTCTCGGCCATGTCATATATTCGGCAATTCTCGGACTGGCAACAAACTCGCTCCATAAGTTTGCCTGGCCACCTAGTATATACTTTGCATCAACACCTTCAGGAACAGGTTCACATTCATACGCCTTAGAAACTCCGATCAATGAACCTCCTGCATAAACCCGTTCTATTGCTAATTCTCCCTGTGGTTGATTAAAATAGCAAAAGTCATTCGGAGACATAACAGCTTCATGTCCTTTTTGTGCAGCCTCAATTCCCCCTGCACTTCCTCGCCAGGACATCACTACGGCACTCGGAGCTAATCCACCTTCTAATATCTCATCCCAACCAACGAGTGTTTTCCCTTTAGACAATAAAATCTTTTCAATTCGCTTTATGAAATAACTTTGTAATTCGCCCTCATTCTTTAATCCCTCGTCTTTCATTCTTTGCTGACATTTCGGGCACTTTTTCCAAAAATCTTTCCATGCCTCATCGCCTCCGACATGGATATATTTCCCTGGGAATAATGACGCTATCTGTGAAAAAATAATTTCTAATTTTTTAAAATTATCCTCATTCCCTGCACACAATACAAGATCATCATTATCCTGCATAAAACCAGCATTTACCGAATACTGCAATCCGGTACAAGAAGCGTCCGGATATGAAACAATAAAAGCTTTACTATGCCCGGGAACATCAACTTCAGGAACAATATTTACAAATCTTTTTTGTGCATACAAAACAACCTCTTTTATATCTTCCTGGGTGTAATAGCCTCCGTCGGTTGCCTTCTCTCCCGGAGCCGGTGATTCAAATGTGCAGAATTTTCCTGTCCTCGGAACTCTCCATGCTCCAATCGTTGTCAGTTCCGGTAATCCTTTGATTTCAATCCGCCAGCCCTGATTATCGGTCAAATGCCAATGAAAAGTATTTAATTTATACTTCGACATTTGATCAATATATCTTTTTACAAATTCCTTTGAAAAAAAATGACGACTCACATCTAACATCAATCCACGCCATCCGAATCTCGGATAATCCTTGATTTCCACACAAGGAACAGTCCATCTCAATCGATTTACTTTCGCTTTTCCTGAAACCTCTGGAGGAAGTAATTGAGTTAAAGTTTGTAATCCGTAAAATATTCCAGCCGGTTTATTGGCCGTAATTACGATTTTGCTTTTGGTCACACTCAATGTATATCCTTCTTTTCCAATCGTCTGATTTTCTTTCTTATTCAACATCAGCTTAATCGTCTGATTTTCTGAACCATCAACAGGAACAATCTTCAAATTAATTCCTGTTGAAAGAGCAATCTGTTCTGAAAACAATTTTGCAGTCTCACCAACTTCTTTACTTCCCGAGAAATTAACAATTTTCACGTTGGATGTTAATGGGAATACCCCTTGCTTTTCCTGTATATTCACAGGTTCTGGTACAATTTTTATCGCACTCACCCTCTCCTGACCATGTACGATAGACATTGAAAAAAGCAAGGAAACAACTAAAAAGAACAAATAATGTCTTTTCATTTTCATGCATTTATATTGAATACTATTTATTTTAATCTCGATTTCAAATCGTTAAGTCCCATAACCAATAGTCGCCCTATAGGCTTATCTCTTCGATAAGTTATCACCCATACTTCAGATGCCCCTTTCGGAATAGAAATAGGTTTCTGTTGATATCTAGGAGAATAGTTATCTGGGAAAGTACAATCGAAAGTATAATAAACATCCAAATCTTTCAACTCTGTCGTAAAAGTTAATTCCATCTCCCCATTTTCATTTTTAACCGGAACAATCGTTGGATCATACACACTGGGTGCATAATTCACGCCTTCTTTTTCAAAACGAGGGAATTGCATTTCCATTCGCACTGCAAAATCATTCCAATTCCGCTTCACCTTTGGTGACCAGAATACTTCTGAAAGAGCCAATTCCCGAGGCCACGTCATATATTCTGCGATTCTCGGACTGGCAACAAATTCCCCCCATAAATTTGCCTGACCACCTAGTATATGTTTTGCATCAACGCCATTTGGAACCGGTTCATACTCATAAGCTTTAGAAACACCTATCACTGACCCTCCGGCATTAATCCGTTCAATTGCTAATTCACCCTGTGGTTGATTGATATAACAATATTGATTCGGAGACATAACGGCATCATGCCCTTGTTGGGCAGCAGCAATTCCTCCGGCAATTCCCCTCCAAGACATAACAACTGCACTAGGAGCTAATCCACCTTCTAATATCTCATCCCATCCGACTAACGTTTTTCCCTTAGCCAATAAAATTTTCTCAACTCGCTTTATACAATAACTTTGTAATTCCTCCACATTCTTTAATCCCTCGTCTTTCATTCGCTGCTGGCACTTTGGGCACTTTTTCCAATAATCTTTCCAAGCCTCATCGCCTCCAATATGAATATATTTTCCTGGGAATAATGACGCTACTTGCGAAAAAATGACTTCTAACTTCTTAAAGTTATCCTCATTCCCTGCACACAAAACAATATCATCTTTATCTTGAGGGAAACCGGCATTTACGGGATATTGTAACCCCGTACAAGAAGCATCAGGATAAGAAGCAATAAAAGCTTCACTATGCCCGGGAACATCAACCTCCGGCACGATAGTTACAAATCTCTTCTGCGCATATTGAACAACCTCTTTTATATCTTCCTGGGTGTAATAGCCTCCATCTGTTGCCTTCTCTCCAGGAGCTGGGGATTCAAATGTCCAAAACCTCCCAGTTCTTGGAACCCGCCATGCCCCAATATTTGTCAGTTCCGGCAATCCTTTGATTTCAATCCGCCATCCTTGATTATCGGTCAAATGCCAATGAAAAATGTTTAACTTATATTTCGACATCTCATCAATATACCGTTCAACAAACTCTTTTGAAAAAAAGTGACGACTCACATCCAACATCAAACCTCTCCACTTAAACCGAGGATAATCAGTTATATTCACACAAGGAACATTCCATTTACCTCGAAGCACTTTTGTCTTACTTTCAACCTCCGAAGGCAGCAACTGAATAAGCGTCTGTAGTCCGTAAAAAATCCCGACTGGCTTATTAGCACAAATATCAACAGTATTGGTCCGCACTTTTATTTGATACCCTTCTTCCCCAATCTGAGAATCCATTTTTTGATTTAGACGCAACACAACACGCTTTTGTCTGACATTAACTACCGTACTAATCGTTATTGGGAACCCGGTCACATGAGACAACTGATCGACAAAAAGTTTGGCTGTACTCTTCAACTCTTCCTCATTGCCAGGAATACAAAACGAGACATTCGGAGTTAAACTGAATTCCCCTGACATTTCTTTGACCATCACTGGTTCTGGTACGACATGAACCCGTTGAGCAGATAGAGCACCTCCCCCTAGAAAAAACGAAAGAATAGACACAACAATGATATTTCTTCTCATGATATAGTTCTGGTTTAGTTGTTTTTCTCAAATAAGTATTTCAACCTACTTTTCCAATTGATATAATTTGCCCTCCCCAGGGAGAAATTCTTCAGACATCAATCTTGTTTTCAAATCAAAATTTGTTCTGATATTCTTGCCTGTCACCTTAGAAACCTCTAATATTCGAAGAACTGGCTTCCTTATATGGAAGAAAAATTTATTCGTCTGGATTATCGATTTATTTACAACCATTATGTACTCTTCATCCGATTTTACCCCTTTTAAATGGGAGATAATTAATTCATCTGATTTATTATCCGGTTGCCATAAAAAAGTATCAGGAATCTGTTCTACACCATCCGGCAGTTTTGATCCGGAATGATACACCTCTACAGCATCAAGCTTTATCAAACGTTTTCCCAGCTGCTGAATCTCTCCGTTTATTTTTTTAAACGGCTCATACAAATCTGTTCTATTCCCACTCGGATCAATAATCGAATTTGTAAACACTTCACCACGATTAGTTGGAGTCCAATAGGTAAACCAGATTACATTTTTAATTCCATAAGCCAAATTGACAAACGCAGAATACTCCATTTCTACAGCATTTGGACGACGATAAACGTCAGCGATTCCAATAGACTGTAGATAAGATGCCGTTCTTATTCCATTTCTTAATCCTGCTTGCCTTATAATATTCAGATTTTTAAAATAAGAATCTCTAAAAGTTCCATTTTTAAAAAAAGGATAATTATCAAATGACAGATATTTTATATTCCCCTTTCCTGCCTTCTCAATCCACCTGGCAACATAATCAGACTCATAATTAGGAACAGCCCATTCTGGAAGTAAATTCACAAATAGAATTCTCTTATTATCCTGATTTAAAATCCTTTTACAAGTATTTGACACTGCACTTAATCCATCTATTCCTGGTTCATCTGCAATATTATATCCAATAGTCGCGTTATATTTTCCGTAATCCTGAACCATTGCTTTTATTTCCGATTCAGAACCGTTGACACGCGAGTCCGCAACAATCATTTTTAATCCGAATTTCTTTGCAAGCAACAACATCTTCAAATTGCGTTCTTTCGTATCCAGTAAATTCCCCTGCACATTTTGAATATAATCGACATGCGCTTCTTTAATCGTACTATATTGCTTGTCATTGGTCTGTTCCCATACCGGAGGCCAGAATATTCCGATCAAAAATTTATCGTCTGCTATATTTTTAATAACCTCTTGATTTTTTAGAATAACCTTATTTGAAGTTACGATAGATCCCGCACAACAATTAATACCCGACAATCCCATTATAATCACAAGCATCAGGACAATCCGTATTAAGTTCAAACTGACTCCTATTTGTTTTTTTCCACCCTGCATTTTATTCCCATTTTTATGCACTGAAATTAAATCCATATACATTACATATCAATAGATAAAATGGTCTATCATTTGTACAAAATGGTTCACCGAAATCTGTTGCTAATAAAAAAATCAGAAAGTACTCATGAGCCAATTTACCCCACTTCAGAAAAGTTCCAAAAATCACATTGCACACCTCGTATAAATAACTATAAATAAACTCACAACGCAATGACACACCCATCTAAACATCAGAAAAATAATCGGCATACAGAGAGAGAAAAACAGTCCCAAAAGAAACAAATTCATTGGAATTTCTTACTCTCACATACAATGACTAATTTAGCAGCAGTTGAAAGTTGCCCTTTTTCAACTGCAAACTAAACCACAAACTAATCATGCAAAAAGATAACTACTTTAAATATTTAACAGCTGGAGAAGAAGAAATAAACTGGGGTTTATATCTCAACGTAACAGGTTTTGCAACAATTCCACCTAAATGTGAATACCCTCCCAAAGAACATCCCCATGGATATTATTTTACATGGTGCAAGGGACGAACACTTCAGGAATACCAAATCAACTACATCACCGAAGGAACCGGAATATTTGAGAATCAATACGGAGAATTTAAGGTCAAATCCGGAGACATTCTGGTTCTATTCCCCGGAGAATGGCATCGCTACAGACCGGACAAACAAACTGGATGGAAAGAACATTACATCGGGTTCAATGGAACCGTTGCATCAAACATTCTTGCTTCTGCTCCTTTTTCCAAAGAAGAGCCTCTACTCAGCGTAGGATTTAATGTTCAACTCCTCGATCTCTTTTACGAAGTTGCAGATACGGTACATAGTGAACGTGCCGGATATCAACAGATTTGTGCTGGCATCACAATGACGATTCTGGCCAGAATCAATGCACTAATCAAATATAAGGATTTCGATGGGAAAGAAATTGAATTAAAAATTCGTAAAGCATGTGTTTATCTTCGTGAAAACCTTAACAAACAAATCAACGTAGAAGACATTGCTGCAAATTTAAATATTGGATATTCGCATTTTCGCAAAATGTTTAAAAAATATACAGGACTGTCTCCTATTCAATATCACTTTCAACTAAGGATGAAACATGCCTATGATATGTTAGTCTCCACAGACCATTCTGTCAAAATGATTGCATACGATCTTGGTTTTCAGTCGTTATTCTATTTTACAAAAGTCTTTAAACAAAAAACAGGAATGACTCCCACAGAGGTACGTAAACTGAACAAAAAGAAAAAAGAAGAAACACTTCAGAATAATTCTTAACCATTTTCCATTCTAATCCCATAAATTACACGTTTCTTCAACACAGATTGTTAAAAAAACTCAAATATGATTGAGGAACAAAGGAATATATTGTTCGTATGCTTTTTTTTATTTCCTTTGTACTATAGAATTTTGAGCGAAGGCTCTAAGTAGTTTAATTCATAACGTATCTGATGATTCGCGTTTGAATTTCAACTCCTGCAATTATTAATTTTTCAACTATTTATTATTTAATCTTTCTATTCAATGAATATTTATATTGCCAATTTGAGTTTCCGGGTTCAGAGTAACGACCTGGAAGGAGTTTTTAAAGAATATGGAGAGGTTTCCTCTGCTCGCGTTATCACTGATAAATTCACTGGCAAATCCCGAGGATTCGGTTTTGTTGAAATGCCCAATGAAGAAGAAGGACAAAACGCAATTAAAGCTCTTGATCAGGCAGACTATGATGGTAAAGTTATTACCGTTTCAGTTGCACGTCCCCGTACTGAAAGACCTAGCGGCGGAAGTGGCGAACACAGATCTTTTAATGGTGGCGGTTCAAAAAGAAACTATAATAGCAGCAGCAACAATAACCGATATTAGTTTCATCTCTCTTAATGGTTCTCCGTTATTTTCACAGGAACCATTCTGAGGAAAGCATTCATTTTTTAATAAAATGAATGCTTTTTTTTAATCACACATCACATACATATCTCGCCGCGGATTAACACACAAAACCGGCATCGTCCTTGACTTTTTCAATATCCGATTTTCCGGTGTCCCGATCAACTGATCAATAAATGAATCATTTCTACTGCCAAGGAAAATAAACAACCCCGCATGCTGTTCAAACGCTCTCTTCAAAGCTTCATTTTGAACACCCCAACTTCCTTTTTTGCTACATTCGGTTTTGTATTCGATATCAAATTGGCGAAACAATTTGAATAAAAACGCAATATTTGATTTCAATGCTATTTCTTCATAATTCCCTTCCTCATTGGCCTCTACCATGTAGACCTCCGACTGATTAAACCGACCAAAATATCCGGCCCACAAACCCGTTTGTTTACATTCCTTACGAAAATCAACAGGCATAAATACCTTTTTATAACTTTCTCCGCTTTCATCCGCTCCCGAAACAAAAAGAAAAGGAAATTCAGCATTTCTCAGTGCTGGCAATAAATGTTTTGAATTTTCCTTTTCACCAATCAATATAATCACATTGTACTCATCGGCAAGCCTCTCTGTCAATCCGGCGATTTTCCCTTTCAAAAAAAGCCATGAACATTGGACTTCCGGATTTTCATGAATTACATCCACAGACAATCGTTGTAAGTATTCTTTTACTTTTATTTTTTCTTCCAAATCACGATACACAGAGAACAAGCATAATTCTTTCTTGAAAATCTTTGCAAGCCTTACACCATGCTTAATGATTGCTTTATCATGATCTCTACAATAAACTAATATCTTCTGATCTGAAACATGTTCCATTTCCCAATCTATACCTCGTCCTTAAAAAACACACTCGAACTTTCTATTAAAAGATAAACTCCCAATAGTTATTGCAAATAGCATTTTATACATTTGCTATGATAAAGAAAGTCAAATTATATGATACACCCAAAACTTCTTAATCCGTCAAACATAGTTATCATCGGTGCTTCAAATAATATACATAAACCAGGAGGTAAAATTTTAAGGAACCTTCTTGACTATCAATTCAAAGGAGAACTACTGACAGTCAATCCGAGGGAATCTTCTATTCAAGGAATCAAATGCTATAAAAAAATAGCAGATCTCCCCTCTGTCGATCTCGCAATTCTTGCAATACCAGCCCACAACTGTCCCGACATCGTTAAAACCCTCGCATTCGAAAAACGAACCCGTGGATTTATTATTATTTCTGCAAATTTTGGAGAAACAGGTTCCGAAGGAAAGGTCATGGAAGAAGACATTGTTCGTACCATCAATTGCGTTGGCGGAACGCTTATCGGCCCTAATTGTATCGGATTACTAAATCATAATTTCGCCGGAATATTTTCATCCCCCGTTCCCCCCCTCAACCCCCTAGGTATTGATTTTGTCTCAGAATCAGGAGCAACAGCCGTTTTTATCATTGAAGAAGGAATATCGAAAGGATTACACTTTGCCTCTGTTTTTTCTGTCGGAAACAGTCCGCAGACCGGAATTGAAGAAATATTGGAATATTGGGACGAGTCGTATAAAAAAGGGACTAGTTCTCCAACCAAAATCCTTTATCTCGAAAAAATAAGAAATCCGTCTAAACTACTCAAACACGCTAGGTCTTTAATCATTAAAGGATGTAAAATAGCCGCAATAAAAGCAGGAAATTCAACTGCTGGAAGCAGAGCTGCCGCTTCCCATACCGGAGCACTTGTGTGTTCCGACGCTGCAGTCAATGCTCTCTTTCAAAAAGCGGGCATTATCCGCTGTCATAGTCGGGACGAACTGACCTCCGTTGCAGGAATCCTTTTCTGCAAACCGTTGCATGGGAAAAACATTGCAATCATTACTCATGCCGGAGGACCAGCGGTTATGCTTTCCGACACACTCGAGAAAGGAGATTTTATCATTCCTCCCACCAACGATTCTATTGAAAAAAAATATTTAAAAGAATCCCTACTTACCGGTTCTTCCGTTGAAAACCCCTTTGACATTCTGGCTACCGGAACTGCCCGTCAATTAGCTCTAGTTATTGATTACTGCGAAAGAGATGAACATATTAATGGTATAGTTGTCATTTTTGGAAGTCCAGGACTTTCCCCTGTACATGATGCATTTCACATTCTAAATGAAAAGATAAAATCCGGCAACAAACCGATCTATCCAATTATCCCTTCCGTCATTAATGCTAAAAATGAATTATCTGAATTTATTGCATCTGGAAATATCGCTTTCCCTGATGAAGTCCTTTTTGGAGAAGCTCTTTCCAAAATTACTCAGACACACCAACCCGACTTGTTCTCGGAAACATTGCCTTTCACAGGAATTAACAAAGCAGAAATTCGCCAAATCATCGATAATGCAGAATCAGGATTTTTATCTCCAGAAACGGCTTACGCTCTTCTAAATGCAGCTAATATCCCCTGTATTAATGAGTTCTTTGTCCATTCTGAAGAAGAAGCTTTAATCGCTGCAAATCAAATAGGTTTTCCTCTTGTCATGAAAGTTATTGGACCAATCCACAAAACAGAAGTTAATGGAGTTGTTTTAAATATCATTAATATTGGATCCGTAAAAAAAGAATTCAATCGACTGATCAAGATAGAAAAAGCCAGCGGAGTACTCTTATCCCCCATGATCAAAGGGTTCGAACTCTTTATTGGAGCAGAAAAGGAATCAGGATTCGGACATCTTATTTTATGTGGACTAGGGGGAATCAACATGGAAGTACTCAATGACACTGCTACTGCGCTCACTCCTCTGTCCTCAAAAGAGGCACTCTCAATGATTCACTCACTAAAATCTTATCCATTAATTAATGGCTATCGAAATCAAACCAGTATTGATGAATATGCTTTTGCGGAGATCCTTACTCGCATTTCTATTTTCCTTCAGACCGCACCAGAGATAAAAGAAATGGACATCAACCCACTTATTGGTATTAATAAACAAATTATTGCGGTCGATGTCCGAATTATTATTGATAAATAGTGATACTAATCAATCTTATCTGCCACACCGTCAACAATTCCGTAGGTAACCGACTCTTCTGCATTCATCCAATAATCCCGATCAAAATCTTTTAATATTCCTTCAACAGAATGACCACAATGTTCAGCAAGTATTTTTGCCGATAAAGATTTAGTCTTTCCAATCTCTTTCGCATAAATTTCCAAATCAATAGCTTGTCCCTCTAAATTACTAATACTGGGCTGATGAATCATGACTCTCGCATTCGGCCAAATTATACGGCTTCCCTTCTCTCCTGCAGACAACAGAATTGAAGCCATTGATGCTGCCTGCCCCATGCAAATGGTCGCTACCGGTGATGATAACAGATTCATTGCATCATAAATTGCCAAACCAGAAGAAACGACTCCGCCCGGACTATTTATATATAAACTGATTTCTTTCCCTGCATTTTCCTGATCCAGATACAACATTCTCGTTATTACATCTTTTGCCATATCATCATCAATAACACCCCACAATAGAATTTTTCGATTATCGATGAGTCTATTATCAAATTTCTGAAATCCGATCAATTTTTCAAATTCATTCATATCTTGAGTCATAATTGTCCCTTTTGTTTCACCAAATTTATAAAACTATCCCTTTATTCACAAGTCTTATATTCAAATCCCCTTCATTCTATTAGAATATAAGCCCGTTCATCTTCTACTGCCCAATAATTTCGTAACTTCGTTTATAAAATAAGCAATCATGAGAGCATCGTTTTACTGTTTCTTTTTTCTGTTTATATCATTAACAGCCACAGCTCAAGAGCAGAAACAAGCTAAAGTTTTCGCGGGCAATGGAATGATGAATGGTGGCCCAAAAATTCTTGATTTAAGTTACCAGAACCTCTCTAAATTACCAGCTAATGCGTTCGACCAAAATATTTATATGTTAATACTTGACAATAATAATCTAACAGAACTTCCCAATAACATTGCAAACCTCTCGAACTTAAGAGCTCTTTCCGTTCGCAATAATAATCTACAGGACTTGAATCAACTTATAATAATGTGTAAGAAACTTGAAGAATTGTATCTCTCCGGCAATCCAAATCTATCTGAATTACCGTCTCTGTCTGAATTAAAAAATCTGAAAATAATTGACGTAACAGATACTGGCATTCACAACGTACCCGTCAGTATATGGATGTTAGGCAATTTGTACTATTTCAAATATACAGAGATCAAAAAGTAGACAACCCTGAATCTAGGCTACCTTCGCATCAAAATAAAACACATACCACTTCTATGAATTATTTTCATTCACCTCGAATTACACTCTGGGCTATTTTATTATTCCCTTTTGCCTGCTGGGGTCAAAATGGATACAATCTGCAAAAACCTGATGAATCATTTATTCTCCCAGATGCACTGCATGAGATATCAGGGATTACATCCATTGACCCATACCGAGTTGCCTGTATTCAGAACGATAAAGGGATTGTCTATATATTTAATTTGGCACAAAAGAAAATTACTAGAGAATTCAAATTCGGATCTTACGGTGACTACGACGGAATTACCAAAGCAGGAAATTCACTATTCGTTCTTCGAAGCGACGGTCAACTTTCCGAAATATCCAGAAATCCACAAAAACATGTAATTTTCAACTACATTCAAACAAAGATTCCAGCAATTAACAATGAAGGGATAGCTTATGATTTCAAAGAGAATCGTTTGTTAATCGTCTGCAAGTGCGGTTATATTAATTTAGATTCCCGACAGAAAAGCCGACCTATTTTCTGCCTTGATCTTCATTCACAATACATAAAACAACTTCCTGCTTTTTCTATTTATCTGCCCGAAATTCAACATTATATGTTTACCCACCACTTTCGCATTCCTGAGCAACAAAAAACAGATAATTCACCACAAAACCTCTTATTCAAACCATCGGACATTGCCATAAATCCGGTCTCCGGTCTAATCTATATTCTATCTGCAGAAGAAAAATTACTTTATCGCTTTTCCCGCAAAGGAAAATTAATCTCCATAGAGATACTTGATAAAAAACTATTTCCCGATGCAGAGGCAATCTGCTTCCTTCGGAATGGATCTCTGCTTATCGCAAATGCCGGAGTAAATAAAGGGAAGCCTACATTACTTCTCTTCAGATGTAAAAATAACATCCGAAACAATTCTCCTTCAAACAGACTACAATAAATTAATAATCAAATCAGGTCTTATCCCAAGCACAAGCGTCAATATCGTTGTGATCAATAAAGAAATACCAAATAAATAAGGACAATGAATTTTCTCTGTCTCCCCATGTTTCAAAAACATGGCATTCATCAACGTAAAATAGTAATAAATTCCCACCACTGCAGCTAAAATACCCAGAAGCGTTAAGAGAATATATCCGCTATTAATCGCTGCCACAAAAATATAGTATTTAGCAAAAAATCCAGCTGTAACAGGAATACCAGCCATTGAAAGTAACGCAACCAACATCACTATTGCCAGAAAAGGATTCTTCCGGGCTAACCCATTAAATGCACTAATTGAGTCATCGGCTCCATGATTATTCTTTACCAGAATAAGAACCCCAAAAGCAGGAATTGTAGCCAACGAATAGGCAAGAGTATAATACAAAATACTTCCTGCTGAAAATTTATTCATTGCAATAATTCCCAACAATATAAATCCGGCATGTGATATACTGGAGTAAGCCAATAATCGTTTGACTCCTTTCTGTAATAGTGCCGAAAAATTACTGATTAACAAAGTCAGAATCACAAAACCGCCCACAATCGGAGTCCAGAATGAATATATTCCAGGGAAAGCGATCGAAAAAGCTCTGTAAAAAGCAGCAAAACCAGCCATCTTCACAACCGTTGCCATAAATGCAGTAATCAATGTAGGAGATCCTTCATATACATCCGGAGTCCAGAAATGAAATGGGGCTGCCGATACTTTAAATCCAAATCCCACAAGAATCATCACAACTCCCATATAAAAAACAGAAGGGAATTGTTGTGTTTTAGATACATATGCAGCAATGTCCGTAAGTTGAAATTTCCCTGAAGCACCATATACCAATGCAATTCCCAATAATAAAATAGCCGACGCAAAAGCCCCCATTATAAAATATTTAAAGGATGCCTCATTGGACCTAAAAGAAAACTTCTTACTCCCAGCCAGTATGTATAACGGTATTGATAATGTTTCTATTCCTAGAAACAACATAATCATGTTAGAAAATCCAGTAATCAAAAATGCCCCAAAGACCGTGAAAAAAATCAAAGTCATGATTTCTGACACATGCTGCTGTACTCCCTGAAAATAATATCCGGAAAGCAATATCGTAAATAAAGTACACACCAAAATTGACGCATTAAACGCTATGGAATAATTATCAACTACAGCCAGATTATTAAAGCACGAATACGGATGATTCCAATCTGCCAGAGTCAATCCCAAAGTCACTAAAAGTCCACAAACAGCAATTGGAAGCATAATCTTTTTATTCCTGACTAATTCAGTATACAAAAGAACAATCCCAAAAACTGCTAAACTGATTAATGCTGCCATATCTATCTACTTAATAGAATTTTATTTCCTATGTTAATAAACAATAAACGAAAACAACGAATTTATTGCATCAGAAGTCAAATTAAGAATTGGCTGGGGATAAACACCCAAGACAATTATCATGACTGCAATAACGCATAATCCGATCAAATCCGCTCCTCTTATATCATGAAATTTTGAAGAAAAACTACTAGGTTCTCCTAACATGACCTTTTGGAACATATAAAGCATATAAATAGCCCCCAAAACTAACGTAAGTCCAGCCACTGTTCCCATCCAAACATTATATCTGAAGATCCCTGAAATCAGCAAGAACTCCCCAATAAATCCATCGGTCAAAGGCAACGCAATCATTCCAACCATAACGATCATAAAGATGGTCGTAAATCGAGGAGCAAGACTTCTGATTCCGCCTAATTCCGATAAATTTCGCGTTCCTGTTTTTTTCTCTATAATATCAATCAAATAGAAAAGCCCTACAATATTTATCCCATGAACCAACATTTGAAACATAACTCCTTGCAGGCTCTGAAATTTCCAGCAAAAAGACCTGCTGCAATCAAACCAACATGAGCGATCGAAGAATAAGCAACGAGTGTTTTTAAATCATTCTGTTTTAAAGCAATAATTGAGCCATAAACAACTCCGATTAAAGCAAGTACCATGGCTACATTTCCCCATTGTGCTACCCCTAATGGAACCACTGGTAGAAGCCATCTGATCACTCCATAAATCCCCATCTTCAACATAATACCTGCCAGCAGCATTGTCCCCTGAATTGGAGCAACAGTATAGGTCTCCGGTTGCCACGTATGAAAAGGAAAAATCGGCATTTTTATTGCAAATGCAATAAAAATAAACCAAAACAACCAGGACTGTACACCTAACGGCAGATTCAATCCATAAATGCCTTTAATATCAAAAGTGTGCGTCGGACTCAATAAATACAAGGTTACGAAAGCAATAAGCATCAATAAACTTCCAACTAACGTATAAATGAAGAACTTAAGAGTTATTCTTTTCTTATTTTTCCCACCCCAGATTAGCAGAATAAAATAAATCGGGACTAACGACAGTTCCCAAAAAATATAAAATAAGAAACAATCCAATGAAGTAAAGACTCCCAGCATTGCTCCCTGCATAAACAACATCAAAGGATATAAAATATTGGCCTTCGTTTCTTCCTTCTTCCCTGCGAGAATGATGAACGGCATTAAAATGGTTGAAAGAATAATCATAACCATACTAATTCCATCCACTCCAAAATGGAAATGAATTCCAAGTGTCGATATCCAGAGAAAATCAACAGACAAATTCTGTTGCTGTCCACTTTTAAATGCCAACAACACCAACCCTGCCAATATAACACTTATAAGTGACGAACATAAAGACAGTTTTTTTACAAGCACTGCATTCTTTTTGAATCCTAAAAGCAGTAAACCAGATATAAAAGGAAATCCTATAAGTATTAAAGTCAGCATAACCACATAAGTTTAGCTTATTGTCATTAAATAAATATCAGATATATAAACATTGCAATAATAGCCCAAGCCATTACAAATAAATAGAAACTTATATTTCCGTTCTGCAATCTTTTAACGGTTTTTCCACTGGTAATCGCCATCTCTCCAAATGAATTGACAATTCCATCTACAATAACCCGATCAAACCAGAACAGAACATGTTCTGATAAATAATTGTAGCTTTTTACAAAAACAGTATTATATATCTCGTCAATAAAATATTTGTTATAAATAATCCGTTCCAACCCTTTCCTATCTGTTTCATCTCCTTTCGGAACCAATCGCTTTTTAAGGTAAAGATACCTTGTTATAAGAATAACAACGATAAGCAAAACAACCGTTGCAACAATCAACCCCAGATTTGTTTGAAAATTCAGCGTTTCTGTTGCAGGTTGAATATTCCCGAACGAAGGCTTTAGATAAGCTGCTAAGCTTTCTTTTCCTCCCCACATAAAGGGAATATTCAAGAATCCGCCAAAGAACGACAATACCCCGAGAATCATTAACGGAATTGTCATCACCAACGGCGATTCATGAATTTCTCTTTCCTGCTCTGCCGTTCCCCTGAATTTTCCGTAAAACACCAGATAAACTAAACGAAACATATAGAAACAGGTAAATAAAGCTCCAATTACGCCCAAGATCCAAAGAGTCGGATTGGCTTCAAAAGCTTTGGATAATATCTCATCTTTTGAGAAAAACCCCGAGAAAGGAGGAATTCCTGTAATCGCAAGCGTTGCAATTAAAAAAGTATAAAAAGTAACCGGCATTTTTTTCCTCAGACCTCCCATTCCCCGAAGGTCTTGTGCTCCTCCAATTGCATGAATAACACTTCCTGCAGCAAGGAATAGCAATGCTTTAAAAAACGCATGAGTCGTTACATGAAACATAGCAGACGAAAAAGCACCTAACCCAAGTGCCATAAACATATATCCCAACTGACTGACAGTTGAATAAGCCAGAACTTTTTTGATATCATTTTGTAAAAGACCGATTGTTGCAGCAAATACAGCTGTTGCCAATCCAATTACCACAATAACACCACAAGTCATCGGAGCAAGCGAATACAACACGCTACTTCTTGCAATCATATAAATTCCGGCCGTTACCATCGTTGCAGCATGAATTAATGCAGAGACGGGCGTCGGACCAGCCATCGCATCCGGCAACCAGGTATAAAGGGGAATCTGTGCACTTTTACCAATCGCCCCAATCATCAACAACATAGTTATAGCCGTAATTAATCCATTTCCCGACTGAAGCGAACCTGCTGCTGAAAACACATCACTGAAACTTACCGTTCCAAAAGTGCAAAGCATTAGAATAATTCCTAACAAAAATCCGAAATCCCCAATTCGGTTCATAATGAAAGCCTTCCTTGCCGCATTATTATTCTCTCGAACTTTATACCAAAACCCGATCAGCAAATAAGAACACAGACCAACACCTTCCCAACCAATAAACAGAATCAGATAATTCGCCCCTAATACAAGCAAAAGCATGAAAAAGATGAACAGATTCAAATAGCTGAAAAATGTTTGCGCATGTTCATCATGACCCATATAACCAATTGAATACACATGGATCAAGAAACCAACGCCAGTGATAATCAACATCATTAAAATGGAAAGCGGATCAATCAAAAGATCAAACGGAATATTTACCGATCCGGCAGATATCCAATCAAACAAATGAAGGGTTATCTTGTCTTTTACACTAAAAAACAAATCAAAAGCAAAAACAAGCGGAATAAATACCATCACACTTGCCAGTATCCCGGATTGCTTACGCCCGATATATTTCTTCCCCACGCCGTTTATAATAAAACCCAACAGCGGGAAAAGAGGTATCATCCATGCAATTTTCTCTATCATCGTATGCAGATATTTTTCAAATAATTACGATTTATCCTTTTAACCTTCTCAATAGATTAATATCTACCGAATTATTATTACGCTTCATTAAAACAATGATTGAAAGCCCAACTGCAACTTCCGCTGCAGCTACAAGCATGATAAAAAAGACAAATATCTGTCCGGCTGCATCAGCATGATATGCAGAAAAAGCCGCCAGTAATAAATTAACAGAATTCAGCATCAATTCAACACACATTAAGATTATTATCGCATTACGCCGATATAATACTCCCATCACCCCGATTGCAAACAGAATAAGGCAAAGGACAATATAATGTTCGATCGGGATTCCCTGAAGTGCACTTACGATCTGATTCATAGTCTATTTTTTATTTTTTTCCTGTTTCCCTAATAACATAGCCCCTACGATTGCCGATAAGAACAATATGGAAGATGTTTCAAACGGATAAAGATAATCCCGATACAAAACCAGTCCCAAATTCTTTACCAACCCCATATCAGTTGGACAATTTGCAGCCGGAGTTATTAACATCCCTTTAGCCGTCGCTGCTAATAACACCAATAACAATAATCCCCCTGAGACTATTGCAGCAATTTTAGTCATCAGGTCTTTATGGGGTTCTTCAACCTTATTCAGATTCATCAACATAATGACAAATAAAAACAAGACCATAATAGCTCCGGTGTATACAATGATATGCACAATGGCTAAAAACTGTGCATTCAACAAAAGATAATGCCCTGCTATAGTCAAAAAACAGGCAATTAAAGATAACACACTATTAATCGGATTCCGAGCAAAGACAACGCCCAGTGCCGTTATTACAGATAGTGCAGCTAAAATGTAAAATAAAAGACTCATATATATAATCTTTTTCTTGTCACAATTTCTTCTTAACGGTTATGATTAAACCGTTTATCTTTTTTAAATTCAAGGACTTGCTTTGTCTGCCTTTTCGACACATCAATCCTTTGGTCAACAGATTCCAATAATTTATCTTTCCCATAAATAAATAAAGGCCGCTTGTATTCCGGATCCACAATCCGATCGGTTAAGAATATTGCTTCCTTGGGACAGGCATCTTCGCAAAAGCCACAAAAGATACATCTCAACATATTGATCTCATAAGAAACAGCATACTTTTCTTCCCGGTATAAATGTTCTTCTCCCGCTTTACGCTCTCCTGCCACAATTGTAATTGCTTCAGCCGGACAGGCCAAGGCACACAATCCGCAAGCAGTGCATCGTTCTCTTCCCTGCTCATCCCGCTTTAAGACATGCTGTCCCCGATAAACCGGGCTAAACTCCCGCTTCTTCTCCGGAAATGATATTGTTACCTTTCGTTTAAAAAAATGACCTAATGTAATCCATAACCCATGGAAAATGGCAGGCAAATAAACCTGCTCCCAGAAACTCATCTTTTTATTCGAAACTAATTTGCTCCTATTTGTAAATGTTTGCATGGCCATACGGCATTTTTTTCAATTCAAAGAATAATTTCTTTATAAAAAAGTAATTACAGCTCCGGTAACCACCATATTAATAATCGCTAATGGAACCAGCCATTTCCAACCCAACCTCATCAATTGATCATAACGAAACCGAGGAAGGGTCCATCTTATCCACATAAAGAAAAATACAAAAAATAATATCTTTACAAAAAGAAATGCCATTCCAAGCAACGCTAACACATTAGGCGACAAACCCATACTTTCACCAAAAGGAACATTACATCCTCCAAAATATAAGGTCGACATGACTGCCGAACTTACAAACATGTTCACATATTCTGAAAACAGGAAAAAGCCTAATTTCATCGAACTAAACTCGGTGTGATACCCCCCAATTAATTCGGAATCACATTCAGCCAAATCAAATGGGGCTCTGTTACACTCGGCAAATGCTGTTACAATAAATACCAGAAAACCTAATGGTTGCCGAAATATATTCCAATGAAAATCCTTTTGACAGTTCACGATATCAGCCAAACTCAGCGAATTATTACACATCACCAAGGCTATCAGAGCAAAACCCATTGCTACTTCATAGCTGATCATTTGCGACCCAGCACGAACAGCACTTAATAAAGAAAACTTATTATTTGAAGCCCACCCGCCAATCATTATTCCATATACGCCAAGCGAGGTTACCGCAAACACAAACAAAACACCAATATTCAAATCCGCCACTTGTAAGCTATAAGATTTACCGAATAGCTCCATCGTCCCGCCCCATGGAATTACAGCACTCGACATACACGCCATAAACATGGTTATAGCCGGACCTAACCAAAAAAGTTTCTTATTCGCTAAAGCAGGAACTATTTCCTCCTTCATAAACATTTTTACTCCATCGGCAAACGGTTGAAAGATTCCCCCGGGACCAGCTCTGTTCGGACCAAAACGATCCTGAAAGAATGCTGCAATCTTCCTTTCTCCATAAGTAAAATACAAAGCTGCAAATAGCGATATCAAAAAAATAACTATCAGTAATATCGTCTTGAATATCAGTGTATCAATTTCCATTTTTATTGATTTTCTTCTCTTTTCAACTTATCGATATTGGTATAATGGTTCAATGAAATTACAGAAGTATCTTCTATTTTTCGGGGGCCGTCCAATTGCCAGTCCGATAAGTTCTTTTTCTCAAACCGACATTCATTGCATATAAAATCTTCAACCTCCCCGTTTGCATCTTTCCGTGCCGACACTTTTAACACCTCGTTTCCTTTCATCCACAATACCACTTTACCCGAACACTTCGGACAATCCCGATGTGCATCATAGGGCTTCGTAAACCAAATACGGCTCTTAAAACGAGAAGTCTTATCAGTCAATGCTCCAACAGGACAAACGTCAATCATATTCCCTGAGAAATCATTTTCTACCGCTTTCCCAACATAAGTTGATATCTCAGCCTGATCTCCCCGGTACAGTACTCCGTGAACCCGTTCATTCGTAAGTTGATCTGCAACATAAACACAACGATAGCAAAGAACACAACGATTACGGTTCAACTTTATATAAGGACCTAAGTCGCTCACTTCATGAACTTGCCGTTCTTCTTTAGTCCGGGTGAGATTGCCCCCGTGATTATATGCAAGATTCTGTAAATCGCACTCTCCGGCCTGATCACAAATCGGACAATCCAGCGGATGATTTAATAATAGAAATTCAACAATAGCTCTCCTTGCTTCGAGCACTTCTGGTGACGTAATATTCTGCACTACCATTCCATCCTGTGCCATTGTCGAACACGAAGGCACTAACTTGGGCATCGGCCTCGGATCTTTCTCCGATGACTTTGCCACTTTTACCAGGCAAGCCCGACATTTTCCTCCGGTTCCCTGCAATTTTGAATAGTAGCACATCGCAGGAGGGACTATTTTTCCCCCGATTTTCCGGGCTGCATTTAAAATAGTTGTCCCTGGCTCTACTTCTACTCCTATATTATCAATCGTAAGTTTTATCATCTCTTCCCGGCTTGATTCTTTATAAAAAACGCAATCTCTACTTAAAATAGCACCCTTTCCGATGCACATGTTCTACAAATTCATCCCGAAAATGACGAATTGCACTAGCCACTGGCCATGCTGCCGCATCTCCAAGCGGACAGATTGTATGAGTTTCTATATTTTTTGAAATATTAACTAATAAATCGATATCACTCTCTTCCGAACCACCATACTCTATTCTCCTTAATACCTTTTCCATCCAGGCTGTTCCTTCACGACAAGGGCTACAT
Organism: Prolixibacteraceae bacterium; assembly: GCA_963692465.1. Taxonomy (GTDB): domain Bacteria; phylum Bacteroidota; class Bacteroidia; order Bacteroidales; family Prolixibacteraceae; genus JAUZOB01. Next base: position 2,554,784 of record OY829943.1, on the reverse strand, counting down.
TGTCCACACGATTCATGATGATAAAAATGAGCAATGCTCAAAGTGTTTCTAACAATACAAGTTGTTTCATCCATCACGATAAAACCCCCTGATCCCAATGAAGTACCGGTTTCAAATCCTCCGTCAGCCAGTGACTCGTAGGTCAGTAACCGAGCCTCTCCTGCTTTGGTTGTTGTTATCAAATCAGAAGGTAACACCGGAACCGATGAACCACCAGCTATCACCGCTTTCAGCTCATGTCCTTTCCTTACCCCTCCGCAATATTCATCGGAATTTATAAATTCTTCGACCGAAAGGCCTAATTCAACTTCGTAAACTCCCGGATTATTAACATGTCCACTTGCAGAAAACAACTTAGTCCCGACACTTCTGCCTATTCCTATTTTGGCGTATTCTTCGCCTCCATTCATAACAATCCATGGAACATTCGAAAGAGTCTCCACATTGTTTACAACCGTAGGACAGCTATACAATCCAGAAACAGCAGGGAAAGGTGGTTTCATTCGTGGATTTCCTCTTTTCCCTTCCAATGATTCAAGCAGAGCTGTTTCTTCACCACAGATATAAGCTCCAGCTCCGGGATGAACATATATATCCAGAGAGTAATCAGTCCCTAATATATTCTTTCCTAGAAATCCTTTGGCATAAGCCTCATCAATAGCTTTTTCCAGGACACGAAGAATATAGAAAAATTCTCCTCTGATATAAATATAAGCTGTATGAACATTTAATGCATAACTGGAAACAATCATTCCTTCAAGCAGCGCATGAGGATTATGCTGCATAAAATAACGATCTTTAAATGTCCCAGGCTCTCCTTCATCGGCATTACACACAAGATAATGAGGTTTATCCGATTTTTTGTCTATAAAACTCCATTTCATTCCGGTTGGGAATCCGGCTCCACCTCTACCCCTCAATCCCGACTTCTTGACTTCTTCAACCACTTCATCAGGAGTCATCTGTTTTAATGACTTTTCGAGTGACGCATACCCTCCATATCGTTGGTAAACCTCCAGTTTCGATAAATCTGGATCATTAAAATGCCCGGTTAGAATTTTTATTCCCATTTTATTCTCTTTGCTCCTTAGAAATCCTGTTTTTTCTGACTTTTATTTATGCTTTATACGGATTATTATAAGAGATTTTATCTTCTTCCTTCCATTGATCAACTAACTGATTCAACTTTCCTTCTGTAACATCCTCGTAATATTGTGTTCCAACCCTCATTACAGGTGCATTACCGCAAGCAGCAAGACATTCGACCGCTTTTAACGTAAATTTCCCATCAGGTGTAGTCTCTCCTACTTTTATATTCAACTTTTTCTCCAAATGCTTTATAATATCTCCGGCCCCATTTAGCAAACAAGGAGCCGTACTGCATACTTCTATCACACAATGTCCCGTTGGCTTCAGATTAAACATAGTATAAAAAGTTGCGACCTCATAAACCTCTATCGGCAACATATGTAATAACCCAGCCACATAATCCATGACTTCTGGACTCAACCAACCGTCAAATTCCGCTTGAGCAATATGCAATACAGGTAATATTGCCGAACGTTCTTTCCCTTCAGGATATCTTTTAATAACCTTTTCTACCAATTCTAATGCTTCCGGCGAAAAATAAATATTTTTCTTATTCTGTTCCATTCCTGATCGTTTAAGCGTCCAATTCTCCTGCAATAACATTCAAACTGCTCATCGTTACTATTGCATCGGAAAGCAATCCTCCTCTGATCATTTCAGGATAAGCATGATAATATATAAAGCAAGGGCGACGGAAATGTAATCGATAAGGAGAACGTCCACCATCGCTTACGAGATAAAATCCCAGCTCACCGTTTGCTGCCTCAATACTATGATAAATTTCTTTGGGAGGGATAGGCGTTTCTCCCATAATTTCTTTAAAATGATAAATCAGAGCTTCCATGTCATTATAGACCCGCTCTTTCGGAGGCAACACATAATCCGGCACATCGGCATGAAATGTTTCTTTGTCCGGCATATTATCAAGCTTCTCTATAGCCTGACGAATAATACTCAAACTCTGCCACATCTCTTCTTCCCGAACCATAAATCGATCAAATGTATCGCCACCTTTTCCAACTGGAATTTCAAAATCAAAATCTTCATATGAACTATACGGACTGAACACCCTCACATCATAATCAACTCCTGCTGCCCGTAAATTTGGCCCGGTTATTCCATATGCTAAAGCTCTTTCCGCTGAAATAGGCCCTGTTCCAACAACACGATCCATAAAAATACGATTCCGCATTAATAGATTCTCAAATTCCTTTAGTACCGCAGGATAATCCTTCATAAAACGATGAATCTTAGCCCAAGCCCGATCACTAAAGTTCCTTTCAAATCCACCAATCCGACCCATATTTGTAGTCATCCTGGCTCCGCATACCTCCTCGTTTATTTCATAGATCCATTCTCTGGCCTGAAAAATATAAGTAAAAGGGGTCAATGCTCCGCAATCATTTCCGATTATACTATTACAAACCAGATGATCCTCAATCCGAGCCAACTCCATAATAATAATTCGTAAATATTCTACTCTTTTAGGAATTTCTATTCCTAATAGTTTTTCGACCGTCATATGCCAACCCATATTATTCAATGAAGATGAACAATAATTAAGTCGGTCGGTCAAAGGAGTTATCTGATAATAAGCCCGGTGTTCTGCAATTTTCTCAAACGCCCGGTGAATATATCCAATAGTTTGTTTTGAATCAATGACAATTTCGCCATCCAAGGTCAGCACATTCTGAAATACTCCATGTGTTGCCGGATGAGTCGGTCCCAGATTCAAAGTAGCATACTGCTTCTTTTCTTCAGGTACTACATCATTCGAATTAATCTTATTCTGAATATTATTATCCATTACGATCCTCGATTGAATTCAATTTATCTTCCAAACATTGTATCGTCTTTATCCTCCCGTGTTCCATCTTCAAGAGGATATTCCTTGCGCAACGGGAAATAATCCATATCCTCACAGTTCAATATCCGCCTCAAATCAGGATGGTCTTTGAATATTATACCATAAAAATCGTAAGTCTCCCGCTCCATCCAATTTGCAGACTCAAAAATAACCGTCGCCGTTGGAAAGACCGGATCATCCGCCGGAGCAAATGCTTTAATTCTTATCCGTTGATTAAATTTCAGACTATGCAAATGATAAATCACCCCAAAAGGCAAAGCTTCTTCCGGATATTGAATTCCACAAAGATCCGTCAAAAAACGAAACTGAAATGTTTCATCATCATAAAGAAAACGAAATATCTCAACAATTAGCTCTCTCTTTACAATATAAGTGGGCATATCTTCTACCATCTCAGATGAGATAATTCCCTCACCAAAATGTGCAGTCAGCTTCTGACTGACCTCCGATATAAAGTTTTGATCTACCTTAAACATTATTTGATTCCATATTTTGCAAGTAACTCTTTATATTCAGGAGAACTACGCCGACGAAGCGATTCATTATGTGCTAATTCCTGTACTTTCATCGCTCCCTCAATAATCTGTTCCGGCCGGGGAGGACAACCTGGGACATAAACGTCAACCGGAATGATCCGGTCTATCCCCTGTAATACACTATAAGTGTCAAATATTCCCCCGCTCGAAGCACACGCACCAACGGCCATTACCCATCGAGGTTCAGCCATTTGAATATAAACTTCCTTAAGTACCGGAGCCATCTTTTTAGAGATTGTCCCCATAACCATCAGCATATCACTCTGTCGTGGAGAGAAGCTCATCCGTTCCATTGCAAAACGCCCCATATCATAATGAGATGCCATCGTTGCCATATATTCAATTCCACAGCACGAAGTTGCAAAAGGCAACGGCCACAAAGAGAATTCTCTTCCCAATCCAATTATCCGGTCCAGACGAGTTGTCACGTAACCTTTCCCTGCGGTGTCATCAGTTAAATAAATCGGCGTTTTCTTATTTTCTTCTATATTGGACATTGGTTTTGTTTTTCCGGTTATTATTTTCCTACTCCTCTTTTTGCCAATTAAACACATTTCTCAGCAAAACATAAACAAATCCAGCTACCACCACCACCGTAAAAGCCATCATTTCCCAAAAGCCGAAAGCTCCAAGGGTCCTGAAGTTAACAGCCCACGGATACATAAAAACCACTTCCACGTCAAACAACACGAATAAAATGGCTACTAGGAAATATTTTACAGGATAGGGGCTACGGGCATTTCCGACTTGGTCTATACCACATTCAAAATTTTCCAACTTCTTTTTGGTCTTTCGTTTCGGCCCCAATATATTTGAGACAGCCAGAACAATCACGACAAAAGCCAAAACGACCAAGGCCTGAATTGCAACAGGAATATAATCCTGAGGAGTACTGCTGACAAGTGATTGCATAATCTTATTTTTTCACAAAGTCAATAAAATCCGTTCTTTTTGCTATAAAAAATTCTTTCCCCCGCACGAATGCACTTGCAAATATACTCAAAAAGCTATTTTTTTGAGAAAATACTTCTTCATAATTAACATTCAATTGTTATCGTCTCTTGCTGCGAAGTTTCTCTCATTTTTATTATGACAATAGACAATCTTTCTCTCATTAATTCTTTCTGAAATTACAAAAATAACAGACACAAAAAACCCATCTGTTTGCACAGATGGGCGGACATATAGAGAAGCCGGTCCTGAAAGACCAGCTCGAAGAGGAATAGATCAAAATACGCACAGCTCTTCATAAAGCTGTTCTACAGGTAGCCCCATAACATTGCTATATGATCCGTCAATGTTTCGAACTCCAACATACCCGATCCATTCCTGAATACCATAAGCTCCGGCCTTATCGTACGGAGCATAATTCTCTAAATAATATTTTATTTCTTCTTCTGTTAACCGCTTAAAAACAACACTTGTTTCAACTGAGAAAGTCCGTTGTTTCAATCCACTGGTCAGACATACGCCTGTTATTACTCTATGTTTCTTTCCCGAAAGAGTTAACAACATCTCCTTCGCCATTTTATAATCTTTCGGTTTTCCGAATATTTCTCCATCTAAAAGCACAATCGTATCGGCAGAAAGGATAAGAGTCTGATCATCCCTGTCAAACGGACTGGCCTTTAATTTTGCCAGATAAGAAGGTACTTCTTCCGCCTGAATATCCTCAGGATATACTTCCTCTACATCTTTAGTTCCCACCTCAAAAGGAATATCAAGCACCGACAACAAATCTTTTCTCCGTGGAGACTGAGAGGCCAAAATTATTTTTTGCCCTGCGAATTTCTCTTTTAATAACATTCCTTCTGATCTATAGTGTCGTCCGACGATGAACCTCTTCAATCTTTTCCCATACTCCCTGAGCTCGCAGAACCTGTTCCACGACATCACGAACACAACCTTGACCTCCCTTTCGATCGGAAATATAATCAGCCACCGCTTTCACTTCTGGAACAGCATCCTGCGGACAAGTTGCTACACCAACATTCTTCATAATCTCTACATCAGGAATATCATCGCCCATATATAAAATCTCTTCTGATATCAATTCGTAATGTTTCATAAACTCTTCTAAACAAGGCATCTTATCTCGTACTCCAACAAAAACATGACTCATTCCCATATTTGAATAACGTTTCCGCACTCCCTCTGTAATTCCCCCTGTTATAACAGCTCCTCTATAGCCACAACGAATAGCATTTACAATTGCAAATCCGTCTTTTATATTCGTTGTTCTCATTGGATTTCCTTCGTTGTCGAGCGTTGAAATATCCATTGACAAAACACCGTCTACGTCAAAAATAAACGCCTTTACTTTTAATAGTTTTTCTTTAAAGCATCCCATTGATTTACTTTTTTGTCTGGAGTTCAAATATACTCTTACTCATCCGTTCATACAACTCTTTCCATAACGGATGATCCGTCAACATCTCTTTCTGTCGATTCATCACATTCTCATCATAGCGAACAGCCGGACCGGTCTGGGCTTCTATCGGCAGCAGTGTTTCTATTTTAGCAGCAGTTTCGCGAATTAACGGTTTCAATAAATCAAATTCAACCTGTTGCTCCTTTGCTATCTCAAAGGCCAAAGCATAACAATGATTCACAAAATTCGAACAAAAGACAGCAGCCAGATGAAGTCGTTTACGCTGCACTGTTGTAATTTCATATACAGAACTGGATATTTTTTCTGCTATAGATCTTAAGACATTTAAATCCGCTCTATTGGACGCTTCAATACAAATAGGAATCACCGTAAAATCAACGGCTCTTCCTTTTGTAAAAGTCTGCAACGGATAAAAAACGCCAATTCGTTGACTATAAGACGTAAGAATCTGCATCGGCATGCTTCCCGAAGTGTGAATCACCAATGCATCTCCAAAATTCAACTGAGGTAATATAACATCATAAGCTCGATCGCTCACCGAAAGGATATACAAATCGGCGTTCGATTCAACCTTATTGAGATCGTTAGTCCAAGAACATTCCAACACTTCAGCAAGAGTACATGCGGATTTTTTACTTCGGCTATATACTTGAAGAATATTATATTGATGCTTTTTTAGTTCAAGGGACAAACAAGTTGCCAGATTTCCAGCACCAATAATTACCACCTTCAGATCCATAATTTGTATTTTCTGCAAAGTTATGCACCTGAAACGAATACACAAAAGAATATTGTTTTTTAGCTATCGGTTCTGATACCTTTGCAAAACAATATTCCAATTTATTACATTCCAAAACGCTTCAATATACTCCGGACGCTTGTTCTGGTACTTTAAATAGTATGCATGCTCCCAAACATCAAGAGCTAACAACGGAACCCCATTCTCCTTTGCTATATCCATTAAGGGATTATCCTGATTAGCCGTCGTCGTAATAAAAAGCTTACCATCATTCACACACAACCAAGCCCATCCACTGCCAAAAATTCCTTTTGCAGCAGTCATAAACTGACCACGAAACGATTCAACCGAACCGAAATCCCTTACGATCAAATTTTCAAGACTATCTGGTATCGCTATATTTCCTGGAGCCATATTTTCAAAATAAAGGGAATGATTGTAGAATCCTCCACCGTTATTTCTAATTCCAACAGAATATTTGCTAATATTCTTTAAAATAGCAACTACATTAGTTTCTTTAATTGAGTCTTTAGATAATGCAGATACAAAATTATTATAATAATTACGAAAATGCCGATCATAGTGAATCTCCATTGTTTTGGCATCAATCACTGAATCCAAAGCATCATAACGATAAGGTAACACAGGAAATTTTATGACTGAGTCAACTTTGGCATTTTCAGAAGAAGCCATAATTTCTTGAGGTCCTGTCAGAAAAAAGACAATCATCAGCCCCACAAAACTCAACAATAACCGAATTTTTGTTTTCATAGTGTTTGTTTTAATTATTTCACCTTATAACAAAACAAAACAGTACAAAATAAGTTTAAATCACATCCATTAAAAAGCACTAAGAATCAAATTCCAAGTAAAAGAGGACGATGAAATGAGATGAAGGAAATGGTATTTTAGTAGAAGAATCAAGTATATAAATCAGAGGGAAGGAAGGGATAAGGGAGGAGACGGGAGACGAAAGGGCAAAAAAAAGCCTTGGCTCGTTAGAACCAAGGCTCATATAAAAAAGGCAACTTCCTACTCTCCCACCTATTTCTGGCAGTACCATCGGCGCTTTCGGGCTTAACTTCTCTGTTCGGAATGGGAAGAGGTGGATCCCCGACGCTATCATCACCTTAGATCCTTAAGACTGACTTCTCAGTCTAATATCTTTTAACATATCGATAGTATATTTAAGTACCAGTATACTCAATCATCGCAAAAGTCCTCGGGCAATTAGTACTGCTTGGCTTTGCCGTCACCGACTTTACACCTGCAGCCTATCAACGTTATAGTCTTTAACGGCCCTTAAGGGAAATCTCATCTTGAGGGTAGCTTCGCGCTTAGATGCTTTCAGCGCTTATCTATACCAGACGTGGCTACTCTGCTATGCAGCTGGCGCCACAACAGATGCACCAGAGGTCTGTCCAACACGGTCCTCTCGTACTAGTGTCAGCTCCTCGCAAATTTCCTACGCCCACAACAGATAGGGACCGAACTGTCTCACGACGTTCTGAACCCAGCTCGCGTGCCACTTTAATCGGCGAACAGCCGAACCCTTGGGACCTTCTCCAGCCCCAGGATGTGACGAGCCGACATCGAGGTGCCAAACCACTCCGTCGATATGAGCTCTTGGGAGTGATCAGCCTGTTATCCCCGGAGTACCTTTTATCCTTTGAGCGATGGCCCTTCCATGCGGAACCACCGGATCACTATGCTCTACTTTCGTACCTGTTCGACTTGTCGGTCTCGCAGTCAAGCACCCTTGTGCCATTGCACTCTTCGGACGGTTACCAATCGTCCTGAGGGTACCTTTAGAAGCCTCCGTTACTCTTTTGGAGGCGACCACCCCAGTCAAACTACCCACCACGCACTGTCCTTTTGCAAGTTAGATTCCAAGCAACAAAAGGGTGGTATTTCAAGGACGGCTCCGATACACCTTGCGATGCACCATCGTAGCCTCCCACCTATCCTACACATTTATTACCCAAAATCAATGCGAAGTTGCAGTAAAGGTTCACGGGGTCTTTCCGTCCCGTTGCGGGTAAACGGCATCTTCACCGTTACTACAATTTCACCGGGATCACAGCTGAGACAGCGTTCAGATCGTTACACCATTCGTGCAGGTCGGAACTTACCCGACAAGGAATTTCGCTACCTTAGGACCGTTATAGTTACGGCCGCCGTTTACTGGGGCTTCGATTCAATGCTTCTTCTTGCGAATGACATCCCCTCTTAACCTTCCAGCACCGGGCAGGTGTCAGGCCATATACTTCATCTTCCGATTTCGCATAGCCATGTGTTTTTGATAAACAGTCGCCTGAACCATTTCTCTGCGACTCTCCTTTCAGAGAGCGACCTTTCTCCCGAAGTTACAGGTCAATTTTGCCTAATTCCTTAGCTGTGATTCTCCCGAGCGCCTTAGGATATTCTCCTCGACTACCTGTGTCGGTTTGCGGTACGGGCCCCTGTCCCTTTAACGATTAGAAGTTTTTCTCGGAAGCTTTTAGGGTTACTATCCGATTGTCCGAAGACTCTCGGTACTATCTGACTTTAGCAGTCTCTGCGGATTTGCCTACAGAGCCTATACCTACATCATTTAACGTACTATTCCGTCAGTACGCGAACCTTTCACTACTTCGTCCCTCCATCTCTGGAAACAAGGGGTACTGGAATATTAACCAGTTGTCCATCGACTTTTCCTTTCGGATGCGCCTTAGGCCCCGACTAACCCTGATCCGATTAGCGTTGATCAGGAAACCTTAGTCTTGTGGCGAGCAGGTTTCTCGCCTGCTTTATCGTTACTTATGCCTACATTTGCTTTTCCATTCTCTCCAGCATGGCTTTTGCCACACCTTCACTGATAATGGAATGCTCCCCTACCGATTCTTTCGAATCCCATAGCTTCGGTGTCACACTTTATGCCCGATTATTATCCACGCCAAACCGCTCGACTAGTGAGCTGTTACGCACTCTTTAAATGAATGGCTGCTTCCGAGCCAACATCCTAGCTGTCGCTGCAATCTGACTTCGTTAGTTCAACTTAGTGTGTACTTAGGGACCTTAGCTGATGGTCTGGGTTCTTTCCCTTTCGGACACGGACCTTAGCACCCGCGCCCTCACTCCTGCAGATCAATTTACAGTATTCGGAGTTTGTCTGGATTTGACAGGCGGTGAAGCCCTCGCATCCAATCAGTAGCTCTACCTCTGTAAATCTGCTACAAGGCTGCCCCTAAAGGCATTTCGGGGAGTACGAGCTATTTCCCAGTTTGATTGGCCTTTCACCCCTACCCTCAATTCATCCAAGAGCTTTTCAACGCTCCCTGGTGCGGCCCTCCATCCCGTGTTACCGGGACTTCAACCTGATCAAGGGTAGATCACAAGGTTTCGCGTCTACTCCTACTGACTGTGTCGCCCTATTCAGACTCGCTTTCGCTTCGGCTCCGTACCTTAAGTACTTAACCTTGCCAGTAAGAAGTAACTCGTAGGCTCATTATGCAAAAGGCACGCCGTCATCCAACTTACGTCAGACTCCGACCGCTTGTAAGCGCACGGTTTCAGGTACTATTTCACTCCGCTATTCGCGGTGCTTTTCACCTTTCCCTCACGGTACTTGTTCACTATCGGTCTCTCATTAGTATTTAGCCTTACCAGATGGTCCTGGCTGGTTCAAACAGAATTTCTCGTGTTCCGTCCTACTCAGGATACTACCGGATTCTAGCTCTTTTTGTGTACGGGACTATCACCCTCTTTGGTGCATATTTCCATCTGCTTCCACTTCATGCTTTGAATCGTTTTGTAGTCCTACAACCCCGCAATTGCCGAAACAACCACGGTTTGGGCTATTTCCATTTCGCTCGCCACTACTCTGGAAATCACTTTTGTTTTCTTTTCCTGCGGGTACTTAGATGTTTCAGTTCCCCGCGTTCACCCCTTGCGTTAGCAAGGTAATACCATCGCTGGTATTGGGTTCCCCCATTCGGATATCTGAGGATCAATGCTTATTTGCAACTCCCCTCAGCTTTTCGCAGCTTATCGCGTCCTTCTTCGTCTTTGAGAGCCAAGGCATCCTCCGTGCGCCCTTATTAACTTTCTTTTGATTTTCTCGTATTCTTTTACTTAAATATCTACCAATATGTCAAAGAACTTTAAACACTCATTGCTGAGCATTCCGTGGATAGTACCGGATTCGAACCAGTCCCTATAGACTACCTGTCTATCCTTTGTATTCCATTACTTCTTTCTTACTTATTCTGCTTTTCTTTTAGGTTACGAACGTTTTCGTTCCCTATCTCTATTGTATTAACGAGTTTTGCTTTCTTTCAAGCCTCTGTATTCCCTGTTTTGCTTTCTGTTTCGGGCTCTTTATTCTGCTTTCGTAGTGAACGTCCGCTGCTTCGATCCTTACCCCTCGTGGTGGAGGATAACGGATTCGAACCGTTGACCCTCTGCGTGCAAGGCAGATGCTCTAGCCAACTGAGCTAATCCCCCGTCTCTCTTTTTCTCGCCTGCTCCGGAACTCTTTTCTTATTCGTAGTCCCGCCCAGACTTGAACTGGGGACCTCTACATTATCAGTGTAGCGCTCTAACCAACTGAGCTACGGGACTATGTTTGCATTCTTTCCTTCCGGTTGTACCCTTCCGGCATAGTCCTGGCGCAAGTCTTTCGTCTCTACGCTTCTCGTTAATTTCTTTTAAAAAGGATAACAGCACTCAGCTTACTTGCGTTATGTAAGCCCTTTGTCTTTCGCTCCAGAAAGGAGGTGTTCCAGCCACACCTTCCGGTACGGCTACCTTGTTACGACTTAGCCCCAGTTACCAGTTTCACCCTAGGACGCTCCTTGCGGTTACGTACTTCAGGTACTCCCGGCTTCCATGGCTTGACGGGCGGTGTGTACAAGGCCCGGGAACGTATTCACCGCGCCATGGCTGATGCGCGATTACTAGCGAATCCAGCTTCATGGAGTCGAGTTGCAGACTCCAATCCGAACTGAGATCGGCTTTCGAGATTGGCATCCATTCGCATGGTAGCTTCCCTCTGTACCGACCATTGTAACACGTGTGTAGCCCTGGACATAAGGGCCGTGCTGATTTGACGTCATCCCCTCCTTCCTCTCACCTTACGGTGGCAGTCTCGTTAGAGTTCCCAGCTTGACCCGATGGCAACTAACGATAGGGGTTGCGCTCGTTATGGGACTTAACCCGACACCTCACGGCACGAGCTGACGACAACCATGCAGCACCTTGTAAAATGCTCCGAAGAGAATACAACTTTCATCATACGTCATTCTACATTTAAGCCCAGGTAAGGTTCCTCGCGTATCATCGAATTAAACCACATGTTCCTCCGCTTGTGCGGGCCCCCGTCAATTCCTTTGAGTTTCACCCTTGCGAGCGTACTCCCCAGGTGGCTCACTTATCACTTTCGCTTAGTCGCTGACTGTGTATCGCCAACAACGAGTGAGCATCGTTTACGGCGTGGACTACCAGGGTATCTAATCCTGTTCGATCCCCACGCTTTCGTGCCTCAGCGTCTGTATTGGCTTAGTATGCTGCCTTCGCAATCGGTGTTCTGTGTAATATCTATGCATTTCACCGCTACACTACACATTCCGCATACCTCAACCAAACTCAAGTCTTACAGTTTCAATGGCAATGCTAAAGTTAAGCTCCAGTATTTCACCACTGACTTATAAAACCGCCTACGCACCCTTTAAACCCAATAAATCCGGATAACGCTTGCATCCTCCGTATTACCGCGGCTGCTGGCACGGAGTTAGCCGATGCTTATTCCTGTTGTACCGTCACGCACTAACTCGTTAGTACCGTTCTTCCAACAGAAAAGCAGTTTACAACCCGTAGGGCCGTCTTCCTGCACGCGGGATGGCTGGTTCAGACTTCCGTCCATTGACCAATATTCCTCACTGCTGCCTCCCGTAGGAGTCTGGTCCGTGTCTCAGTACCAGTGTGGGGGATTACCCTCTCAGGCCCCCTAGTCATCGTCGCCTTGGTAAGCCGTTACCTTACCAACTAGCTAATGACACGCATGCCCATCTTTTACCGCCGTAGCTTTATCTATAAAACCATGTGACCCTATAGAACTATGCGGGTTTAATCCGAATTTCTCCGGGCTATCCCCCTGTAAAAGGTAGGTTGCATACGCGTTACTCACCCATTCGCCACTCTTTGACCCGAAGGTCATTTCGTTCGACTTGCATGTGTTAGGCCTCCCGCTAGCGTTTATCCTGAGCCAGGATCAAACTCTCCATTGTAATGTATTTCTTTTTGTTTGCTCCAGACTTAGGGTTTTCCTTACATTCGATTACGCTTGTTTGCCTTATGCTGTTTCCTTTTCAATATCTTCAAAGAACTTTCTTTTCTTATTTTTTCCCGATTCACTACTGAACCGTTCTTTTTGTCTTTCTATCCGCTCCCTTTACAGTTGCGGGTTGCAAAGATAACCACTTTTTTATTCCCTGCAATTCTTTTTTGCAGTTTTTTTCGTGGCCCTTTTTGCCCTTCAACAACCTTCGTTTCCGGTCTGCATTACTGCTTCCCTTTCAGGTCATCTTGCACTGTCTTTATTAGAACGCTGCTCTTTCAAAGCGGCTGCAAAGGTAAGGGCTTTATCCTGACTTCCAAATATTTTTTAACTTATTTTTCTGCCCTTTTCTGCAGGCCTTTTTTGTTAGTTTTTATCGCTCTAATTAGTCTTACCCTTTTATCGCTCCCGGCCCTAACGCCTGCTCCCCATCATGTCTTTGTCTGCCGCTTCTCTTTCAAAGCGGGTGCAAATGTAGGGCTCTTATCCACTCCCTCCAAATCTTTTCTGCCCTTTTTTCCTAACATCCATCCAACTCCCTGTCCGACCGACTTTTATTTTTTCAACTTTATCCTTTTTTCCTCTCCTTCCCGGACGCTTTCTGGCCAATTCCCCCTCGAACCTCAAAAACGAAGGATGATCCTGTGCCGCTGATGAGCATTCTTATTTGCCATCGCGCTCAATTATGATTCAAATATTAAATCACTTATCGGTAAAATAAGCAACGTGAGTGCTACTAATATAAGTATACACTTTTGTACGTCTCAGACAAAAAGTCATTCAACCCAAAGCAAACAAAGAATCTTCTGCTTGTTTCCAAAACGGTCTTTGTTATTTAAAAACAGACTTTATATATGGCCCACTTTCCCGTTCCGACACATAGGTAGTATTCAATAATCGCGCAATTGTTTGCGCTATCTGATTGCTGTAACGTTGACTATTCCCTTTCATTTCTCCCGATGCAGGAGTATCTGGCCCCATAATGGCCATCCAATTCTGGTTACTTCCAGGAATATTCGCACCATGATCACGCCACTGTGCCGAATTTCCTTCACCCCGACCATGATCAGTTGTAAAAATCAAAGTCGTCCTCCCTTTGTAAAAAGAATCATGATTAATAAAATCCCACAATTCTTTCAAATATCGGTCAACACGATGTCCAGCTTCAAGATATGAATCATATTTACCCGCATGAGCAAACTCATCGGTATCACCAAAAGAAAGAAAAACAATACGAGGTTTCTCTCGTTTGACATATTCCTGTGCAAACGCATTTGTAAAAACGTCATAACGTTCCCAAGTCCATTGTTCTGGAACATCAAACTGCATTTTATTCAAAAGCTCTTCGGCATGAGAAACTTTCCCCCCCTGAGCCAAGGCATAACCGGCATTAACAGGAAGATGACTTCTGTTTTCATTAAAAATATAAGGAAATAAATCCCAACTGCCAAAAACAGCAATCTTATTGCGAAATTCGGGTTTCTTATTTAGGTACTCGAATACATTAATATTCGGATTAGGAAATTTCTCATTACTATTTACTCTTTCATTATCCGCAAAGCCACAAATAACTTCGCTATAACCAGGATAAGAGAAATGATGGCTATTCGACACATTAAACTTATTTTCATAAGTTCGATTGCCATAGATCTGACCGTGAGAAGCAAATTCAGACCACACAAAAGGCATTAACTCCTTTCTTCTCTCCTGGAGTGTTCCTTCGCCAAACTGTTTTTTAAGAGCCTCTGGTGACTGAACAAATTGTTTATCGGACATAAGAATATCTGATGCGCCATTAAATAACTCCTGCCATCGCCAACCATCGGTCATCACAACAAAGACACATCGGGTTGTCGACTGTGTCCATCCAATCAACACAAAACAAAGTAACATGAATGTAAGTAAACATCTTTTCATAGTAATTTGGTTTATTAATTGTTCCATTTAAGACTTTCAGAAGATAAAGCGCCCTGATTCCAAGGAATAAAATTAACAATAAGGATTATACAATATTCAAGTGCGCTAAAAAAACTCCATAAAAAAAGAACGAGCTGCCTTATAGGTTGCTCGTTCTTTTTTATTTCTTCTGAATCAATCAGTTCACAATAAAGGTTGCATCGTTCAATTCATTTCCAAATGTTCATATTTGTAGTTCCCGAGATCTGATAAATCTGAAGACCTGATATACTCCGCACGTAATTTAATCTCGCCCTTTGCGATGAGAATAAAAGCCTTAACAGAACGCAGGTAATCCATATTCCTATTTGCATCAAGAACCAATAAATAACTCATTACAATGAAGCCAGCCATCTCAACAAGCCGACGAGCGTGAAAATCGAGGAACTCATTATCATGTGAATTAATAACCTTATTAACGGCTTCCTCATAATCCTGAGTAAGAGCGATCAATCCACGGCGATAATTTTCCAATTCCGGTTTAAGCGCAACCTTCTCGTATTCTCTAATATGAGCAAGATAGGCACCTGTCGTTACCCCTCTTATAGCTGCCACGACCTGAAGCTGAGTTGTTCCTTCGTAAATAGTAGTAATCCGGGCATCCCGATAAATTCGTTCAACCGGATAATCCTTCATAAATCCTGATCCGCCATGAATCTGAACAGCATCATAGGCTATTTTATTACAGAATTCAGAAGTCATGCCTTTCAAAAGAGGAGTATAGAAATCTGCCAGTTTCTGAGAAGATTTCATTTCATCCCGTTCTTCTTTTGAAAGAGAACGTTCTTTTGAAATCTGTTCATACGTTTTATACAGATCAACAAAACGAGCAGTCTCATACAATAGAGAACGAGATGCATCAAGTTTTGCTTTCATATTTGTCAAAATTTCATAAACTGCCGGAAATTCAATAATCGGTTTACCGAATTGCTGGCGATCTTTTGCATAGGAGAGAGCTTCCCGATAGGCTGCCTCTGAAACTCCAACGGATTGAGCTCCGATTCCTAATCGGGCACCATTCATAAGCGCCATCACATACTTAATCAGACCCAGTTTACGAGAGCCTACAAGTTCGACCGGAGCATCACGAAATACCAGCTCACAAGTAGGAGAACCAATAATCCCCATTTTGTGTTCAATACGACGGACAGTCACACCTCCGTTACGCTTATCATAAATAAACATAGACAATCCACGACCATCCTTAGTCCCATCTTCTGAACGAGCAAGGACTAATGCAATATCTCCATCGCCATTCGTAATGAAACGTTTGACTCCATTCAGAATCCATTTCTTGGATTTCCCGTCAAAAGTAGCTTTAAGCTGAACAGCTTGAAGGTCTGATCCAGCATCCGGTTCAGTAAGATCCATCGCCATTGTCTCCCCTGCGCTTACTCTTGGAAGAAAGCGTTCTTTCTGTTCGTCCGAAGCAAATTCATGAATAGTTTCAGCACAGTCCTGAAGTCCCCAGATATTTACAAAACCAGCATCAGCGCGTGAAACAATATCTGCAGCCATGCTATAAGGGATAATCGGAAAATTCAATCCGTTATATTTACGGGGAAGTGTTATTCCCATCAATCCTGCCTGAATCAAAGCATCCAAGTTTTTTTGCGTTCCGGAAGCATAAACAACGTGTCCATCAACAACTTTAGGACCTTCCGCATCGACACCTTCGGCATTAGGAGCAACTATATCTCCGCAAATCTCGCCAACTACCTCAAGAACTTTATCATAGCTATCCATTGCATCTTCAAAATCAATGGGAGCATAATCAAACTTTTCCTTATCAGAAAAGTTTCTTTCCTTAAGTCTGACAATCTTTTCCATCATTGGATGGGTTAGATGGAACTTAAGGTCTTTATTATCAGTATAAAAATTTGCCATTTTTGATTTTTTTAACCGCAAAGCGGTATGACGCAACTACTTCGTATTACTTTTGTAGAATTTGATCATTTTAGAGACCACATCAACAACATCACCAGTAATCACATAATCTGCAATACTATTAATCGGAGCATTCGGATCATTATTAATTGAAATAACTTGAGCCGATTCATCCATTCCAGCACGGTGTTGAACCTGACCAGATATTCCACAGGCGATATAAAGTTTTGGGCGAACCGTTACACCAGTTTGTCCAATCTGACGTTCATGTTCAGTAAAACCAGCATCAACGGCAGCACGGGAAGCTCCAACTTCACCACCCAGTACTTCAGCCAGTTCATGAAGCAGTTTAAAATTTTCCTTTGAACCAACGCCATAACCTCCGGCAACAATAATAGGTGCTCCCTTAATATTGATTTTGCTTTTTTCAATATGTCGGTCAATTACCTCAACGACAAAATCTTCGTCCGAAACATACTTAGAAACATCCAAATTATGAATCTTACCTTCGTAATTAGGACTCCGTATTTGCTTCTTCATTACACCTTCCCTAACAGTTGCCATCTGTGGGCGACATTCAGGATTAACAATCGTCGCAATAATATTTCCCCCAAAAGCAGGACGAATTTGATAAAGAAGATTTTTATAACTTTTACCAGCTTTTTTATCTTCATGATCACCAATTACCAAACTAGTACAGTCAGCAGTCAATCCGCTATGAAGTGCAGAAGAAATATGTGGTCCCAGATCACGACCGATACACGATGCACCGAGTAATGCAATCTGAGGCTTTTCTTCTTTAAATAGGCCTATTATAATAGCCGAATGAGGTAACGTTGTATAAGGAAACAAACGTGGATCATCTGCAATATGAAGAACATCTACACCATACGGAAAAATTTGTTTTTCAATACCGTTCAGATTCGATCCAATTGCAATTGCTTCAAGATTGCTTTTCAGTTCGTCAGCCAGTGAGCGTCCCTTGGTAAGTAACTCTTGACTAACTTCAGCAACTTTACCGTCCTCAATCTCACAATAAACAAAAATACTGTTCATTATTTCGTAATTAAAAATTCTGGAGAAATGAATTAACCAATAACATGACTTACAATTAATTCCCTCATCAGATTATTCAAATCATCATCCGAAGAAGTAAGTTGTTTTGCCCCCTTAGACTGAAGGACTACATTTTCGATAGATTTAACCTTAGTCGGAGATCCGGCTAATCCTAATTGAGGAGATTCAGCGTCAATGTCGTTTACCGTAAATTCACGAATAGTAAGATATGGCCTTTCAGAGCAAAGCTGAATATAATCTTCAGAACTATTTTGTATTTCAGACACCGATAATGCATGTTTATACTTCATAACCAATCTTGCATTCCGAGTTCGGCAATCTTTAGCTGTTCCTGTAACCGTTATGAGTACAGGTAGTTTACACTTAACTGTTTCCACCCCATTTTCAAGTCTCCGTCTTACTTTGATGCGGTTATCATCAGCATAAGATATTTCTTCCGCATAAGTGATCTGTGGAATTCCCAGTTTTTCAGCGACCTGCGGACCAACCTGTGCTGTATCTCCGTCGATGGCCTGTCTTCCAGCTACGATCAGATCATATTTTGCTATTTTAGCAATAGCACGAGATAAGGCGTACGATGTAGCTAATGTATCCGACCCGGCAAAAGCCCGATCTGTAAGTAAAACACCATCATCAGCTCCTCTATATAAACCTTCTCTAATAATTTCTGAAGCACGACCGGGTCCCATTGTCAGGATAGTAACTGTAGTCCCTGGTATCTGGTCCTTGATACGCAATGCCTGTTCTAATGCATTTAAATCTTCCGGATTAAAAATGGCAGGAAGTACTGCACGGTTAACTGTTCCGTCAGCTTTCATTGCATCCTTACCGACATTCCGGGTGTCAGGCACTTGCTTTGCAAGAACAATAATCTTTAATCCCTTCATGTTTGTTTTCATTTTATATAGAGGGCAAATATAAATATTCAGGCTTTAGGAATCAAACATTTATGTCTCATCCTTGTTTAATAGATAAGATTATTCTGTTTGGGGTTATTTTATCCTCTTAAATCTATGAATTCAAATATCTCTGCAAATATTATCTCATCGGATTGCTATACTTCGTAAACTCTTTATATCAGCTTCTTAGTGGAGAACGTTATGGTCCAACCTCGCACCACAATTCACACTTAATCAACATCTTGATTTTTAATTATAACTTTACTTAGTTTATTAAAACGAAGAAGAAATGTTATCGCTGCAAAAAATAATCCGGATAAAAATCCGATCCAGATTCCAATAGGCCCCAGACACAAGGTTATTGCGCAAAAATATCCAATAGGAAGAGAAAGAAGAATATAAGCAACGAATGAACCATACATTGGAATTTTCACATCCGCGACACCCCTTAATGCCCCTAACGCAACAGTTTGCAGTCCATCGAATATCTGGAAAAACCCAGCTACAATCAATAACATTGATGCCGATGATATTACCCGTACATCGGAGGTGAAAATCACTGGTAGATAATTTCTAAAAACGATAAAAACAAATGCCGACAATGACATAAAAATCAAAACGATATGAAACGAAGCATAGGCTGCATTCCGCATGTCTTGATAACGTCTGGCTCCGAACTGATGACTCACCCTAATGGTTGTTCCCGAAGCGATTCCATTTGAAATCATATAAGTCAGGGTTGAAAGAGTCAATACAATCTGGTGAGCCGCAATGTAGGTATCTCCAAACCACCCCATCATGATTGATCCCAGACTAAATGAAGCAACCTCCATAATCATTTGTATTCCAATAGGAATTCCAATTGAGAAAAGTTTCAATATCGTTTGATATTGAAACTTTATATCTTTAAAGAAATAGAAATACCGATTGAATGATCTTTTCCTGAAAAAGAAAATTAGCATAGATAAAGGCATGCATAACCGGGCAATAAATGTTGCAATACAAGAACCGTTTATTCCCAAAACAGGAAATCCCATCTTTCCATAGATAAGGAGGTAATTCAGAATAATATTCAAAACATTAACCCCAATAGTGATATACATCGCCACCCTTGTGTTTCCAATCCCTTCCGCGAACTGCTTAAAAGAGAAAAAGATCAAAAATGGAATTATTGATGCCACTAACCACAGATAGAATGGGATAGCAAGTTTTACAACCTCCAACGGCTGTCCCATATACCTCATAAAAAAAGACATAAAAAACATAAACAGAGCCAAAACGCCTGCCAGGATTAAATTCGTTAATAATGAATGCTTGAACAACCCTGCAGCTTCCCGATGATGCCCCTTCCCGAATGCCTCACCAACCAATGGAGTTAATCCGAAAGAGAACCCCATTCCGAAGACAATTCCATTAATCACAACTGTCCCTGCAAATGAAGCAGCGGCAAATTGAGTTGTTCCCAGATGTCCAACCATGATATTATCAACAAGTTGTACCGACACTTGTCCCACTTGCGATAAAATAACGGGAATTGCAATTGCAAGATTTCGCTTATAAAAAGGGATATATTCTTTTATTAACATCAAACTTTTAAAAATACAATTTTAGAGAAATCCATATTTACGAATATAAAAAAAGCTGCCTCGTAGCAAGGCAGCTTTTCATTAATATATGACTTATAAGTCGTTTACGCTTTAGCCGCAGGTCCTCCAAAACTTACCGGTGGAATCATATTATCCCCTCCTGTAACATTTTTGATCGGACCATTAATCGCTTCAAATTTTCGAATATTATCCTGAAGAGCCAAAAGCAATCTTTTGGCATGTTCCGGTGTCAAAATAATCCGGGATTTAACCCCAGCTTTAGGAACACCTGGCATTACTCTGACAAAATCAATGATAAACTCAGATGACGAATGAGTTATAATGGCAAGATTAGAATAGATTCCCTGTGCCACTTCGTCACTCAGTTCAATACTTAATTGATTATTATCTTGTTCTTCCATATCCGATTATTTAGAACGTTCAGCTTCTTTTTCACGAGCTTCAACGAGATGTTCGTACTCACTCTTTGATCCAACAACAAGGTTCTTATATTCTTTTAACCCTGTTCCTGCAGGAATCAAATGACCGCAAATTACATTTTCTTTCAAACCATCGAGGGTATCAACTTTACCACGAATAGCAGCTTCATTAAGTACTTTGGTCGTTTCCTGGAAAGAAGCGGCAGACATCCAGCTCTTCGTTTGCAACGCAGACCGTGTAATCCCCTGAAGGATCTGACCAGACGTTGCAGGAATTGCATCACGCGATGTTATTAACCGTAAATCCTTTCGTTTAAGTTGAGAATTTTCATCCCTTAGTTTTCTCGCATTTACAATCTGCCCAGGTTTAAGAGTTTCACAATCACCGGCATCCTCTACGACTTTCTTATTATAAATCCAGTCATTTTCCTGAAGAAAATCAAATTTATCTACTATTTGCTTCTCAAGGAACCGAGTATCTCCAGCATCTGCAATTTCAACTTTACGCATCATTTGGCGAACAATCACCTCAAAATGCTTATCATTGATTTTCACACCCTGCATCCGGTACACATCCTGTACTTCATTTACAATATACTCCTGAACCTTTGTTGGTCCCTGAATTGCAAGAATATCAGAAGGTGTTATCGCTCCGTCAGACAATGGTATCCCAGCACGGACATAATCATTTTCCTGAACAAGGATCTGTTTTGACAGCGGAACAAGATATTTCTTAACCTCTCCTGTTTTAGACGTAACTACAATTTCACGATTACCACGTTTAATTTTACCCAAAGTAACCTCTCCGTCAATTTCCGACACAACAGCTGGATTTGAAGGATTACGAGCCTCGAATAATTCAGTTACACGTGGAAGACCACCAGTGATATCACCTGCTTTACCTGCAGCACGCGGAATTTTAACAAGAACCTGTCCTGATTTTACAAGATCGCCCTCATTAACATTCATGTGTCCACCAACTGGCAAGTTATACGTTCTGAGTAGGTCACCTTTATCATTCAAAATACGAAGTGAAGGATTACGGGTTTTATCTCTCGTTTCAATAATCACTTTCTCGGTATAACCAGTTTGTTCATCCGATTCTTCGCGATAAGTAACCATTTCGATCATGCTTTCGAACTCTGCACGACCATTGTATTCCGAAATAATAACTCCGTTATAAGGATCCCAATCACAAATCTGGTCCCCTTTCTTTATTTCCTTCCCTTGCTTAACATACACCTTAGCACCATAAGGAATGGCATGAGTAGATAATTGGATCTTAGTGTTCTTATCAATAATCTTAAACTCAGTAAGACGACTAACAACAACATCAACAACGCTACCATCTTCTTCGACAAATTCAACCGTTTTCAATTCGTCAAATTCACCAATTCCATCATATTTAGCAGTAAGAGTTGACTGTGTTGAAACGTTACCTGCAATACCTCCCACATGGAATGTACGAAGAGTAAGCTGTGTTCCTGGTTCTCCAATAGATTGAGCTGCAATTACACCAACAGCTTCTCCTTGTTGAACCATTCTTGCTGTCGCAAGATTTCGTCCATAACATTTAGTACAGACTCCAACACGCGATTCACAAGTTAATACCGACCGAATCTCAACGCTTTCAATTGGAGAATCTTCAATCACCTGCGCAATTTCCTCCGTCAGTTCCTCTCCAGATGCAATAATTAATTCTCCAGATAACGGATGATAGATATCATGAACCGTTGTACGTCCAACAATCCGCTCATATAAAGAAGATACGACTTCCTCGTTATTTTTTATTGCTGTTGCAACTAAACCACGAAGTGTTCCACAATCTTCTTCTGTAATAATTACATCATTGGCAACATCAACCAGACGTCGGGTTAGATATCCTGCATCAGCAGTTTTAAGGGCTGTATCTGCAAGACCTTTTCGAGCACCGTGGGTTGAGATAAAGTACTCAAGGACCGAAAGACCTTCTTTAAAGTTTGCCAAGATCGGGTTTTCAATAATCTGTGATGTTGTTGCTCCCGATTTTTGTGGTTTAGCCATAAGACCACGCATTCCGCATAACTGACGAATCTGTTCTTTAGAACCACGGGCTCCGGAGTCAAGCATCATGAAAACAGGATTAAATCCCTGTCGATCTTCACTCAAAGTCTTCATCACCGACTGAGTCAATTTTGCATTAACATGGGTCCAGATATCAATAACCTGATTGTATCGTTCATTATTAGTAATGAAACCCATATTGTAATTCGAAGTTATTTCTTCAACTTCCTTGTATCCTTCATCAACCATCTGCTTTTTATCCTCAGGGACAATCACATCTCCCAGGTTAAATGACAGACCACCATGGTATGCCATTTTGTAACCCATGTCTTTAATGCTATCCAGGAAATCAGCAGTAGTGGCGTTATTCGTACGTTTCAGAACAAAAGCAATAATATCCCTCAATGCCTTTTTAGTCAAAAGCTGATCGATATATCCTGCTTCTTTCGGAACGACTTCATTAAACAATACCCGTCCAACCGTAGTTTCAATGGTTCGAATATCGTATTGTCCATTAACAATATCATGAGTCCGTACCTTAATGATTGCATTCAAATCAACAGCACGTTCATTATACGCAATAATGACCTCCTCCGGAGAGTAAAAAGACAATCCTTCTCCCTTTGCACCTTTTCTTGGTTTGGTCATATAATAAAGGCCAAGTACCATATCCTGAGAAGGCACCGTAATAGGCGCGCCATTAGCCGGATTCAAAAGGTTATGAGAAGAAAGCATTAAAATCTGAGCCTCTAAAATAGCTGCATTTCCCAATGGAAGATGGACAGCCATCTGGTCACCGTCAAAGTCAGCGTTAAATCCGGTACATGCCAACGGGTGAAGACGAATTGCCTTTCCTTCGATCAAGATCGGCTGAAAAGCTTGTATTGACAAACGGTGAAGAGTTGGCGCGCGGTTCAACATTACCGGATGCCCTTTTAGTACATTCTCCAGAATATCCCAAACAACCGGATCCCGTCGATCGACAATTTTTTTTGCCGACTTAACCGTTTTGACAATTCCTCTTTCAATAAGTTTTCGAATAATAAAAGGCTTATACAACTCAGCAGCCATTCCTTTTGGAAGTCCACATTCATGAAGTTTCAAACTAGGACCTACAACAATGACAGAACGTGCAGAATAGTCAACACGTTTACCCAGTAAGTTCTGACGGAAACGTCCTTGTTTACCTTTTAAACTATCACTTAATGACTTTAAAGCTCTATTATTGTCAGTCTTAACCGCATTTGACTTTCTTGAATTATCAAAAAGAGAATCAACGGCTTCCTGAAGCATTCGTTTTTCGTTTCTTAAAATAACTTCAGGAGCTTTAATCTCAATCAGTCGTTTTAGACGATTATTACGAATAATTACCCGACGATACAAGTCATTTAAATCAGACGTTGCAAACCGACCTCCATCAAGAGGAACCAGTGGACGCAAATCTGGAGGAATAACCGGAACTACTTTCAAAATCATCCATTCCGGCTTATTTACACTCTTGCTTGCTCTGAATGCCTCAACAACCTGAAGCCTTTTTAAAGCCTCATTTTTACGTTGCTGAGAGCTTTCTGTGTTTGCTCTATGACGCAAATCAAAAGAAAGATCGTCAAGGTTTATTCTTTCCAATAACATGTATAAAGCCTCAGCTCCCATTTTGGCGATAAACTTATTCGGATCATCATCATCAAGGTGCTGATTATCTTTCGGGAGGGTTTCCAGAATATCAAGATACTCTTCTTCCGTAAGAAAATCCATGTATTTAACTCCGTCAACTGCTTTAACGCCAGGATTTATCACGACATAACGTTCGTAATAAATAATGGAATCAAGTTTTTTACTAGGCAACCCGAGGAGATAACCTATCTTATTAGGAAGAGTACGGAAGTACCAGATATGAGCAACCGGAACAACCAGGGATATATGCCCCATGCGTTCACGTCTTACTTTCTTCTCTGTGACTTCAACACCACAACGGTCGCAAACAATTCCACGATAGCGAATTCTCTTGTACTTCCCGCAATGACACTCATAATCCTTCACCGGACCAAAAATTCTTTCACAGAATAGACCGTCCCGTTCCGGTTTATAAGTCCTGTAATTGATCGTCTCAGGTTTTAATACTTCACCGTGCGAACGCTCTAGTATTTCTTCAGGAGAAGCCAGACTAATAGCGATCTTAGTAAAGTTGCTTTTAATTTTAGTATCTTTTCTGAATGCCATACAACTAGCAGTTATTTTTGTCGTATTTTGATAATATAGCATAAATCCGGATTCTTACGAATCCGGTAATATTCAGACTACTCGAGATTTACACTTAAACCCAAACCTCTAAGCTCATGAAGTAGCACATTCAACGATTCTGGAATTCCCGGCATTGGCAGCGGATCTCCCTTAACAATCGCTTCATAGGCTTTAGCTCTGCCAATCACATCATCCGACTTAACAGTTAATATTTCCTGCAGAACATGAGATGCACCAAATGCCTCAAGGGCCCAAACCTCCATTTCTCCGAAACGCTGACCACCAAATTGAGCTTTACCACCCAATGGTTGCTGTGTAATCAGAGAGTATGGTCCAATTGAACGAGCATGCATTTTGTCCTCAACCATATGCCCCAGTTTCATCATATAAATAACTCCAACTGTTGCCGGTTGATCGAAGTATTCTCCGGTTTCGCCATCATGCAAATGAGTACGTCCATAACGGGGAACTCCCGCCTTATCCGTAAACTCATTAATCTCATCCAATGAAGCTCCATCAAAGATTGGAGTTGAAAACTTCAGTCCCAATTCTTTTCCGGCCCATCCTAAAACAGTTTCATAAATCTGTCCAAGGTTCATTCGGGAAGGTACACCCAACGGATTCAATACAATATCAACAGGAGTTCCATCATCAAGGAATGGCATATCCTCATCACGAACAATACGAGAAACAATACCTTTGTTACCGTGACGACCAGCCATCTTATCACCAATTTGTAATTTACGCTTTTTAGCAACGTAAACTTTCGCAAGTTGGATAATACCGGCAGGTAATTCATCGCCAATGGTTACATTATAACGTTTCCGTTTAGCAATTGCCTCGTACTCCTTTATTTTCTTAATAAAGTTACGAATACAATCACGGATCATATCATTTTTTTGTTTGTCGGTAGTCCACTTATTGGGATTGACATTTATGTAATCAATCTCCTGAAGTTGTTTCTGAGTGAACTTAACCCCTTTCACAATGATATCAACACCATAATAATCCTTAACACCCTGAGATGTCTTACCGTTGACCAGAAAAAATAATTTATCGATCAAACGAGCTTTAATAACATTGACATTGCGATTGTATTCTTCTTCAATCTGATCCAAAAGCGGTTTTGTCCCAGCCCGACCCTTCTTATTATCTTTAATGACTCTGGAGAATAATCTTTTATCAATAACAACTCCATTTAAAGAAGGTGAAGCTTTTAAGGAAGCATCCTTAACGTCTCCCGCTTTATCTCCAAATATAGCACGAAGCAATTTTTCCTCTGGTGAAGGATCTGATTCTCCTTTAGGAGTAATCTTACCGATCATGATATCACCGGGAGCAACAACTGCACCCACACGAATCAACCCATTTTCATCCAGATTCTTTGTTGCATCCTCCGAAACATTCGGAATATCCGATGTGAATTCTTCGACCCCTCTTTTAGTATCACGTACTTCAAGAGAATATTCATCAACATGGATAGAAGTGAAGATATCTTCCCGAACAACACGTTCGGAAATTACAATAGCATCCTCATAATTATAACCCTGCCAAGGCATGAAAGCAACTTTTAAGTTACGTCCAAGAGCAAGTTCTCCAAGTTGGGTCCCATAACCCTCCGTAAGAAGTTGTCCTTTTGTAACCCGTTGACCTTTCACTACAATTGGTTTCAGGTCGACACAGGTTCCCTGGTTGGTTTTCTTATATTTCTGTAATCTATAAGTCGTTAATTCAGAGTCAAAGCTAACGAATTTCTCATCTTCAGTAAGATCGTATTTTACAACAATCTGTTCTGCATCAACACTATCGATAACTCCATCTCCTTCGGCAGAAATCATTACATGAGAGTCAATCGCAGTACGGCGTTCGAGTCCGGTTCCCACAATCGGGGATTCCGGTCGCAACAACGGTACAGCTTGACGCATCATGTTCGATCCCATCAAAGCACGGTTTGCATCATCATGTTCCAGAAAAGTAATCAATGAAGCAGCAACCGATGCAATCTGGTTAGGACCAACATCCATCAGGTTCACTTCGTTCTTGCTGGCAACAGGATAATCCCCATCTAAACGGGATTTGATCTTATCGGTGAGTAAGTTTCCTTCTTCATCAATAGGAGCATTAGCCTGAGCAATTATTTTGCCCTCTTCTTCTTCAGCAGTTAAATAAACAATACCATCATCACTGAGATCGACTTTGCCATTTTCAACCTTACGGTAAGGAGTAGCAATAAATCCGAGACTTGTGATTTTAGCAAAAACGCATAAAGAAGAGATCAATCCGATGTTAGGACCTTCAGGTGTTTCAATAGGACAAAGACGTCCGTAATGGGTAAAGTGGACATCCCGCACCTCAAATCCGGCACGTTCACGAGACAAACCTCCAGGCCCCAATGCCGACATACGTCGTTTATGGGTTAATTCAGCCAAAGGATTCGTCTGGTCCATAAACTGAGACAGAGCATTAGTTCCAAAGAACGAATTAATAACAGAAGATAAAGTTTTCGAATTAATCAAATCAATCGGTGTGAAAACCTCATTATCCCGAACATTCATTCTTTCACGAATTGTTCTTGCCATACGGGCAAGTCCAACCCCAAACTGCTGATACAACTGTTCGCCGACAGTTCTAACGCGGCGGTTACTCAAATGGTCAATATCATCGACATCAGTCTTTGAATTAATCAGCTGAATCAGATACTTAATGATTTCAATTATATCTTCCTTAGTGAGGACCCGTACATCCATGTCGATATTCAGTCCCAGTTTTCTGTTAATTCTGTAACGTCCGACATTACCAAGGTCATATCTTTTATCAGAAAAGAATAGGTTCTGAATTACCTCACGAGCAGTCTGCTCATCGGGCGGTTCGGAATTCCTCAGCTGTCTATAGATATGCAGGACAGCTTCTTTTTCTGAGTTACTTGGATCTTTTTGAAGTGTGTTATAAATAATCGCAAAATCCTGCAGATTTTGGTCTTCTTTGTGTAATAGAATTGTCTTAGCCCCAGACTCTACGATTTCATCGATATGTTCATTTTCAAGAATTGTTTCGCGATCGATAATCACTTCATTTCTCTCGATTGAAACAACCTCTCCGGTGTCTTCATCAACAAAATCTTCTACCCAGGTTTTAAGAACACGAGCAGCAAGCTTTCGCCCTACCACTTTTTTAAGCCCTGTACGGGAAACCTTTATTTCATCAGCAAGACCGAAAATCTCAAGAATATCCTTGTCACCTTCATATCCGATAGCACGGAGCAGAGTAGTAACAGGTAATTTTTTCTTTCGGTCAATATATGCGAACATCACATTATTAATGTCTGTCGCAAATTCAATCCACGAACCTTTGAAAGGAATAATTCGGGCTGAATATAATTTTGTCCCATTTGCGTGGACACTTTGACCAAAAAACACACCAGGAGAACGATGAAGCTGTGAAACAACAACACGTTCAGCTCCGTTAATAACAAAGCTTCCCTTATCGGTCATATAAGGAATAGTTCCCAGATAAACATCCTGAACAACAGTATCAAAATCCTCATGCTCAGGATCGGTGCAGTAAAGCTTCAGCTTAGCCTTCAGAGGCACACTGTAGGTTAGACCTCTCTCGATACACTCATCTATAGTATAACGAGGTGGATCAACGGAATAATCCAGAAATTCCAGAACAAAATTGTTCCTTGTATCCGTGATGGGAAAGTTTTCGACGAAAACTTTATATAACCCCTCATTTTTACGTTCTTCGGGCGAGGAGCCCAACTGAAAAAACTCCCGGAAAGATTTCACCTGAATGTCCAGAAAATCGGGATAATCGAACGTTGTCTTGGTTGAAGAGAAATTAACCCTCTGATTTACAATATTTGAAGACATTTATCTACCGAATTAATTGAACTTAAAATTATAAACACAAAAAGGCTTAGAATCCCATTTGCATGGAATTCTAAACCATATATAACCTAACAGAGGTTGTAGCGGTTATTTAAGTTCAACTTCAGCTCCAGCTTCTTCTAATTGTGCTTTCAACTGTTCAGCTTCTTCTTTAGAAACTTTTTCCTTAACTGCTTTAGGAGCAGAATCAACTAGTTCTTTAGCTTCTTTAAGTCCGACACCTGCTAAATCCTTTACTAATTTAACTACAGCCAATTTTGATTGACCTGCAGCTTTAAGGATTACATCGAATTCGGTCTGTTCAGCAGCAGCAGCTTCGCCTGCTGCAGCGGGACCAGCTACAGCTACAGCAGCAGCTGCTGGTTCAATACCGTATTCGTCTTTTAATATTGTAGCAAGCTCGTTTACTTCTTTGACAGTTAAATTAACTAACTGTTCTGCAAATGCTTTTAAATCTGCCATTTTCCTTGTAATTTAAAATTATAAATGATCACTTAACGTTTATTCTTTCTTATCTCCAAGAGTCTTAAGCACACCTGTCAGTGTATTCCCAGCCGACTGCAGTGCAGAAATAACATTCTTTGCAGGGGACTGTAACAAACCAATAATGTCGCCAATAAGTTCTTCTCTTGATTTCAGGGTTGCCAATACGTCGAGTTGATCTTCTCCAATATAAACGGATTCTTCAACGTAAGCAGCTTTCAAAACCGGCTTTTCGCTCTTGGTCTTTTTCCGGAATTCTTGGATTAGTTTTGCAGGAACATTACCTGTTTCTGTAAACATAACCGAAGTATTTCCTTTCAGCACATCGTAAATCTCGTCTACATTCTTTTCAGAACTTTCTAAAGCTTTACGCAGGATGGTATTCTTTACAACCATCAGTTTCACATCACGGTCAAAACAAAGACGTCTCAAAGAACTAGTCTTTTCTGCATCCAAAGTTTCAATATCCGTTAAGTAAAAATGACTTGAGGAATTGATCTGTTCCGTTAAGCTGTTAATGATCGTTTCTTTTTCTGATCTTTTCATAATAAGCTCTTTTCTTATTCAGCAACAGATTTTGGTTCAACCTGAATACCAGGACTCATCGTACTTGACAGGAAGATACTTTCGATATAAGTACCCTTAGTTGAAGTCGGTTTTAACTTGACAATCGTATTAATAAATTCTCTGGCGTTATCGTAAATTTTTTCCTGATCGAAAGAAATCTTTCCAACAGAAGCATGGATAATACCATATTTATCAACCTTGAAATCAATTTTACCTTGCTTAACTTCCTTTATTGCCTTACCCACTTCCATGGTAACTGTACCACTTTTGGGGTTAGGCATCAGACCACGAGGACCCAAGATACGACCTAAAGCACCAATTTTCCCCATAGCGGGAGGCATGGTAATAATTACATCGACATCGGTCCAACCGCCTTTGATTTTCTCAATGTACTCTTCAAGTCCGACATAATCAGCACCGGCTTCAGTTGCTTCCTGAACTTTTTCAGGAGTAACAAGGGCCAATACACGAACAGACTTTCCAGTACCATGTGGAAGAGTTACGACTCCTCGAACCATCTGATTTGCTTTTCTGGGGTCAACGCCAAGGCGAACATCTACATCGACAGAAGCATCAAACTTCGTTTTAGTGATTTCTTTCACTATGCTTGCAGCTTCTAAAAGCGAATAGATCTTGCCTTGCTCTAACTTTTCAGTAGCAAGTTTTCTATTTTTAGTAATTCTACCCATTTTCCTTCAAACTTAAATTATTTCAATGGAGAATCACCGGTAATAGTAATCCCCATGCTTCGAGCTGTTCCAGCAACCATACTCATTGCTGCTTCCGTAACGAAGCAGTTAAGATCGGGCATCTTGGTCGTTGCAATCTCACGAACCTGATCCCATGTCACTGATCCAACTTTTTTAACATGTGGTTCTGCAGAACCGGATTTCAATTTCGCTGCTTCAAGTAACTGAATTGCGACGGGCGGTTGTTTAATAATAAAGTCAAACGATTTGTCCGCGTAAACAGTAATAATTACAGGAAGCACTTTGCCAGACAAATCTTGTGTCTTAGCATTAAAGAGCTTACAGAATTGCATAATATTTACGCCTTTCGAACCGAGTGCCGGGCCGACCGGGGGAGAAGGATTTGCAGCCCCTCCTTTAATTTGCAATTTAATAAGCGCAGCAACTTCTTTTGCCATAATAATCTTTTAAAATAAGTTACTCTTTCTCAACTTGCATAAAGCTGAGTTCTAAAGGTGTTTTTCGACCGAAGATCTTCACCATTACTTTTAACTTTTTCTTTTCGTCATTGATTTCTTCAATAACGCCGTTAAAACCATTGAATGGACCATCAGTCACTTTTACAGTTTCTCCAACCACAAAAGGAATACTTAATTCTTCATCGGCTTCAGTTTCTTCATCCACTTTTCCCAATATACGATTCACTTCCGAGAGTCGCATTGGAACTGGCTCACCTCCCTTTGTATCACCTAAAAATCCAATGACATTAGGTACATTTTTTAACATGTGGGGGACTTCACCAACAAGTGCAGCTTCAACTAAAATATAGCCCGGAAAGAAATTTCGTTCTTTACTTATTTTCTTCCCGTTCCGAATTTGATATACCTTCTCAGTTGGAACTAAAATCTGAGAAACATATTCCTGGAGACCTGCATTCGCAACTTCATTGTCGATATATTCCTTCACTTTTTTTTCTTTCCCACCAATGGCGCGAAGAACATACCATTTTTTAACATTTTCGCTCATTTCTGACCTCCAAGACTACTGATTAATAAAAAAACTTGTAAACCGCCTTCATTAGATTTTCAAACGTAAAATCCATGAAGAAGACAACAAGTGCGATTATAAAGGAAGCAACCATTACAACTACAGCACTATTTTGAAGCTCTTTCCACGTTGGCCAGGAGACCTTGTGCATTAATTCATTATAAGCTTCTTCTATGTAACCCTTAATTTTCATAGGTAATGTTTTTAACCAGCACAGAAGACAAGAGTCGAACTTGTGAATTACTCCCGACCGAGTTACATCTGTTTTTTGTAAATTCAGTCCCGCGTCATAAAAGACACGGGACTGATATTTATAGGCTTATAATAATCATTCAATAATTTCAGTAACCTGACCTGCACCAACAGTACGACCACCTTCACGAATAGCGAAACGAAGTCCGGTGTTCAATGCAACAGGATAGATAAGTTCAACAACAATTGAGACATTATCACCAGGCATTACCATTTCAGTTCCTTCAGGTAAAGTGATTTCTCCGGTTACATCAAGAGTACGAAGATAGAACTGAGGACGATATTTATCATGGAATGGAGTATGGCGTCCACCTTCTTCTTTCTTCAGAATATAAACCTCAGCTTTAAATTTAGTATGAGGAGTAATAGAACCTGGTTTTGCAACAATCATTCCACGACGTACTTCTTTTTTATCGATACCACGAAGTAAAAGACCTACATTATCACCAGCTTCTCCGTCATCAAGAATTTTACGGAACATCTCAACTCCGGTAACAACTGATTTCTTACCTTCAGAATCAAGACCAACAAGTTCAACCTCGTCGCCAGTATGGATAATACCTCTTTCAATACGACCGGTAGCAACAGTACCACGACCAGTAATAGAGAATACATCTTCAACTGGCATTAAGAAAGGTTTTTCATTATCACGTTGTGGAACCGGAATCCAGCTATCAACTGCGTCCATTAATTCCATAACTTTATCTTCCCATTTTTCTTCACCGTTCAAAGCTCCAAGAGCAGAACCACGAATAATAGGAGTATTTTCACCATCAAATTGATAGAATGTCAACAATTCACGAATTTCCATTTCAACAAGGTCGAGAAGTTCTTCATCATCAACCATGTCAACTTTGTTCATGAAAACAACAATTTTAGGAACATTCACCTGGCGAGCCAGAAGGATATGTTCACGAGTCTGAGGCATAGGTCCATCAGTTGCGGCAACAACAAGAATTGCCCCATCCATCTGAGCAGCACCAGTTACCATGTTCTTTACGTAGTCGGCATGACCCGGGCAATCTACGTGAGCATAATGACGATGTTCTGTTTCGTATTCTACGTGAGCAGTATTAATTGTAATACCCCTTTCCTTTTCTTCAGGTGCATTATCAATTTGCTCAAAATTCATAACTTTTGAGAGACCTTTCTTAGCAAGAACTGTGGTAATTGCTGCGGTAAGAGTAGTTTTACCGTGGTCAACGTGACCAATCGTACCAATATTTACGTGGTCTTTCGTTCTTTGAAAATGTTCTTTTGCCATAACTCCAAAATATTAAAAACGTTTTACTTTTTTTTTATCATCTGAGCCGAAAACGGGAGTTGGACCCGTGACCCCATCCTTACCAAGGATGTACTCTACCACTGAGCTACTTCGGCCTTTATATACGAAAGATTGAACGAGTGAACCTACTTCTTCCCTTATGGGATATTCGCTCATTCCATCTATCAAAAACTGGAGCGGGAGACGGGACTCAAACCCGCGACCCTCAGCTTGGAAGGCTAATGCTCTATCAACTGAGCTACTCCCGCAATTATATTTTTCGTGTTCGAAAACACACCAAGTAATAGACATTCACAGTGTGGGAAGAGCAGGATTCGAACCTACGAAGACATAAGTCAGCAGATTTACAGTCTGCCCCAGTTGGCCACTTTGGTATCTTCCCATAACTTTAAGAACGTCGAGCCGAAAGAGGGATTCGAACCCACGACCTGCTGATTACAAATCAGCTGCTCTGACCAACTGAGCTAATTCGGCTTATTGCACACCTTCTTCTTTTTAAAAAAAGGTGTGCAAATGTATAATTTATTCGTTTAACTACAAAAAGAACAAAGGCTTTTATAGAATTATTTTACTCTTTTTTCTTTAACTCGTTTCAACTGTTTTCCGACAGCATCAACAGCAAGATCAGTCGCCTCTTCAAAAGTACCCGCTTGCTTAACTGCAAAAAGATGTTCATAAGCCGGGATCGAAAGTGTTAGCTCAACAATTTTATTATTTGGAGCTTCCGGTTTCTCCACTTTAAGCATCACTTCTGCTCCGATAATTCCCTCAAAGAAAAGATCAAGTTTCCCTACTTTTTTCTCAATAAAAGCAACAAGATTTTGATCGACAGTAAAATGAACTGCATTAATCTTAATGTTCATAACTAATCCTCCTTTAATTATCCCCTTGGATGGGCCTGTTTATAAACTCTCAACAGCTGTTCAAAACTAACATGAGAATAAATCTGCGTTGACTGCAGACTCGAATGCCCCAGTAATTCTTTCACAGCATTCAGATTCGCACCACGGTTCAACAAATGAGTTGCATAACTATGCCGTATCGTATGAGGCCCACGCCGCTTCATTGTTGTAACCATTGCGAGATACTTACGAACGACCCGATAAACAAGTTTCTCGTATATCGGTTCGTTTTT
This sequence comes from Prolixibacteraceae bacterium, assembly GCA_963692465.1. Lineage (GTDB taxonomy): Bacteria > Bacteroidota > Bacteroidia > Bacteroidales > Prolixibacteraceae > JAUZOB01. The sequence goes on along the minus strand of OY829943.1, from coordinate 2,520,368 downwards.
TATCGTAATAAACAAATAGTCGCCGGGGTCACCATAAAGCTTATCCCGAAGTCCAACATACTCGGCAATCACAGCATTCAGGCTGTGTGGATAAGGAACAATGCGTTCTTTGTTTCTTTTTCCTAACACTTTAATTTCGCAGGCCGCTACATTTACCCAACTATTTTTGAGTGTTACCAGTTCTGCTTCCCGAATTCCGGTTCCATAGAGCATTGATAGAATAAGTTTATCTCTTACGCCCTCAAAATTCGATGGAAAGAATCCACTATCAAGTAATAAATTTAAAGCATCTTCTCCAACAAAAGCTGGAAGTTTCTTCCCTATTTTAGGTTTTATCAACCCTTCTGCAGGATTACTCGTTACCAGTTCCTGTCGTTGCAGGTATACAAAAAAACTTTTTATGGTTGAAATTTTCCGACTAACACTTCTCGCAGAGATATTATTCTCCATCAAAAAGACGACCCATTCTCTCAAAAAACTATAAGTTACCTCCTTAACGTTAAAATGCCCGACCCTTTTGTTGCAAAACTGCACAAACTGATCGAGGTCACTCCGGTAGGCCCTTACGGTATGTAATGAACTCCTCTTCTCATATTGAAGATAATTCAAAAAATATTCCTGATAAGACATGTTTTCCGGACATTTCACGAATTAACATTAATCCGCTTCTATTCTTCCTCCCGCTGAAGTCCTTCTACGTATATAGCACGTTTGATTTCAGTTCTTCTTACAACAGATGGCTTTGAGTAAGCCTGTCTTTCGCGAAGTTCTTTAATTACACCTGTTTTTTCGAATTTTCTTTTGAAGCGCTTTAAAGCTCTTTCAATGTTTTCACCCTCTTTTATAGGTATTACGATCATAGTCTTACTCTTTTTTAATTATCAAATCGAGGCGCAAATTTAGGAATAAATCACTTCCTATCAAATTATTTGCAAATAAAATAAAAGTCCTCCTCAATCCATCTATTATCCTTCTAATGTAAGATTATTTTATCAAATAAGGTTTCAGTTTCGCATAAAGTTCCTGGCTTATAATTTTATTAATCAATAAATCCCTCGTTTTTTCTATTTTCCCATGATGACTTCTAAAACGAACAATTTTTTTTGCGACCTCCCAGTTAATATAGGGATGCCGCGCTAATTCTTCCGTCGACGAAAAATTCAGATCAATTCTTTTAACAAGCAATCGGTTAACTGAAACTTGATTTTCTAATTTCAGAAACTTTTCCGGAGTAACTCCCCAGACTTCAAGTAATTGCTTTTTATCATAGAATCCTCCCAGTTTATCCCGATAATGGATAATCCGACGAGCCAATGAACCTCCCATTCCATTGATTTCCTGCAAACAACTGGTATCTACCGCATTCAATTCAAAAGCAACCGGTTCTTTTCGTATAACACGAATATTTTTACTCGCCGGAGCCGGAGTTATTTCTGCATAATGAATCAATCGATCTACCAAAAGGGGTGAAATGACAAACATCTTTCGCAAATCATCAACGCTTCTAAATTTTCCTCCCTTTTCTCTGTAATGTTCAATCACACCAGCCTGCTTCTCCGAGAGCCCCAATTTCACCCATCCCGAAACCGGAAGAGTATTCGGATCAAAACAAAACAGCGAATCTTTCTTCGAAGATTTCTTACTCCAGTCAGTCCACTGTTTAGACGGGATAACCAGGTATGGCGACAACCGGGCAAACAGTTCATCCGTCATTCCATAGATCTTACGAACATCTTCTTTTGAATAAAACCGACCTCCACATTCCCTGTAGCGAATCAGATTATGAGCTATTTTCCCCGGCAGTATTGTGTACAAATAATCATTGGGAACGGTGTTCGGATCAAACGGCGACAATACTCCTGTAATTTTACTATCAGATGCCGAATGATTCTTTTCAAAGGTCATTTGCGTAGCCCTCTTCAGTAACGTGTAATAATCCGTTGCCTGATTTTTCGTATCATATTTAAGACTGATTCTTATCCCCAGGAAAAAGATCAAGACAACCAACAACAAAAGCAGTCCCAACCGCTCTCCCCTTGAAAAATTAAAATATTTATGCCAGAAATCTTTCATCCTTTTTATTAAACAATCCCCTCAAAATAGTAATTATCCAGACTCGTTATCCTTTTCAATTCAAACTTATGATGCAATAATTTGTTCTAACTTTAAAAAATATTCTCCCAGTGAAAAATAAAACGAACAAAAATGAAGCTCTTTATTAAAAACATGGTTTGTGATCGTTGTATTCTGGTTATAAAAAACGAATTAGAATCATTTGGGCTAACCCCAATGAACATTCAACTTGGAGAAGCCCTGATTAAAGAAGAGCCCGCTGCTCCACTGTTAAAACAGTTATCCGAAGAATTGAATCTGCTTGGATTTGAATTAATTGAAAATCCAAAACAACGAATCGTTGAGAAAATAAAGACCCTCATTATCGAATCGGTCCATTATTCCGACAAAGAACTAAACATCAACCTCTCTTCGTATCTCGAATCAGAACTACATAAGGACTACAATTACCTGAGCAATCTCTTTTCCGAAACAGAAGGTTCAACGATCGAGAAATTCTTTATAAACCAGAAGATCGAAAGAGTGAAAGAATTATTGACTTACGGGGAATTATCTCTCAGTGAAATAGCTGACCGAATGGGATACAGTCACATCAGCTATCTGTCCGCCCAATTCAAAAAGATCACAGGTCAAACTCCCAGTCAGTTCAAACAACTTAATAAAAGCACACGAAAGTCACTGGACAAACTCTGAATCAGTAAAACACATAAATGAAAGTGTAAATTTCATAACACCCGAAAGAAACGGTCCCTCTATCTTTGTCAAAAATTTATTCACCATGACTGTAATAAAGAAGAGATTCCCCGTAACAGGAATGAGTTGTGCCTCCTGCGCATCAAGCGTCGAAAGCATACTGAAAGCACAAAAAGGGGTAATCAATGCATCCGTCAACCTACCCGGGTCATCCGTTTTGATTGAATACACTCCGACGACGGTACAACCTGGAGTACTAAAGATCCAACTTCAAAAAATCGGATACGATTTACTAATCGATAATACTCCGGCTGAATTTGATGAGATTCAGAAGAAAAAATACACTGAATTAAAGCGGGACACTCTGGGTACAGCTATTTTCGCTATTCCGGTTCTGATCATCGGAATGTTCTTCATGGACATCCCCCACTCCCGACTGATTATGCTACTCCTTACGATTCCGGTTCTTTTCTTTTTCGGTCGTAGATTCTATATCAATGCCTTCCGACTCGTCCGGCATGGAAAAGCAAACATGGACACTTTGGTAGCATTAAGTACGGGAATCGCATTCCTCTTTAGTCTTTTTAATACTTTTAATGCAGATTTCTGGTCCAGATATAACTTAAAAGCAGGGGTTTATTACGAAGCTTCATCCATTGTAATTCTGTTTGTCCTCCTAGGCAAGTTACTTGAAGAGCGAGCCAAAACAAGCACCTCCTCTGCCATTCGGAAATTAATAAATCTCCAGCCACAAACCGTCATCCGAATCAATGAGTTACAACAGGAAGAAGTCTTACCAGCTTCTCTCATCGAAAAAGGAAACCGTCTTCTGGTAAAACCAGGAGAAAAGATTCCGGTCGACGGAGTGGTTGTTTCAGGATCCTCCTTCATTGATGAAAGTACCATTACCGGAGAATCCCTACCCAAAGAAAAAGTACCGGGAGATCCGGTTTTCACCGGAACAATCAATCAAAAAGGCAGCGTCATGATCATTGCTCAAAAAGTAGGAGAGCAAACCATTCTTGCACAAATCATTAAGGTAGTCGAACAGGCACAAGGCAGTAAAGCTCCAGTCCAAAAAACCGTTGATAAAATAGCAGCGATCTTCGTTCCAGTCATCCTGGGCATTGCAATCTTCAGTTTCCTCCTCTGGCTGTTCATTGGAGGCCCAAACATGCTTCCACAAGCCCTTCTTGCCATGGTCTCCGTTCTTGTCATTGCCTGTCCCTGTGCCCTCGGTTTGGCTACTCCTACTGCGATTATGGTCGGTATGGGTAAAGGAGCCGAAAACGGGATCCTCATCAAAGACGCAGAAAGTCTCGAACAAATTCACAAGATCAACACGATTATCTTTGATAAAACCGGAACCATCACTCTGGGCAAACCGGTTGTTACCAATTTAATCTGGAGAATACCCGAAACAGAAATCCCCGCAAACCAAGAAATACTCTGTTCCATTGAAACGCTATCCGAGCACCCGCTGGCAGAAGCCGTGATCAATGCAATTTCAAAGCAGGAAACACCAAAGATAACTTTTGATCACTTTGAAAGCCTACCCGGGAAAGGAGTCATAGCCCACAAAGGAGAATCTATTTATTACATAGGGAATCAAAACCTTTTAATCGATGCACAGGTCATCTTAAAGGCAGAAGAGAAACAAAAAGCCGAACAATGGCAAGATGAAGCAAAAACCATTATCTACTTTATCCGAAATCACGAACTATTGTCAATTATTGCATTGGAAGATCAGATCAAAGAATCTGCAACAAAAACCATTAAAAAACTACAACAGCAACAGATAGAAGTAATCATGCTTACCGGGGATAATCAACAAACAGCGGGGGCAGTTGCTCTTCGCACAGGAATCAACACTTATCGGGCCGGCATGCTCCCGGGAGATAAAGCCGACTTTATTCATCAATTGCAAAAAGAAGGAAAGATGGTTGCCATGGTTGGCGATGGAGTCAATGACTCCCAGGCATTAGCCCAGGCTGACATTAGTATTGCCATGGGGAAAGGTTCTGATATTGCTATCGACGTTGCTCACATGACGATTATCTCTTCTGACCTCACCCTCATAGACAAAGCCCTGAAACTCTCAAAACTCACCGTGAAAACAATCCGTGAGAATCTGTTTTGGGCCTTTATTTATAATCTGATTGGGATTCCTATTGCAGCAGGAATATTGTTTCCCGTCTGCGGGCTTCTCTTAAACCCAATGATTGCGGGAGCAGCCATGGCAGCCAGTTCCGTTTCTGTTGTCAGCAACAGTCTGCGGCTTAAATTGAAAAATATATAAACAAATAATTCAAAAACACATGAACACCTTAAAATTTAAAACAAACATCAACTGCAATAATTGCCTGGCAAAAGTCACTCCGGTTATGAATAAGCTGGAAGGAATCAATCAATGGCATGTTGATCTTGCCAGTCCGCAGAAAACACTCACTGTTGAGTCTGACCAGTTAAACGCTGAAGCAATCTTAAATGCATTGTCATCAGTCGGATTTATTGGAGAAGCACTTGATTAACTCATTCGGACCAGACGTTATAGCATAAAACAAAAAAAGCAGCCTTTTTATGGAGGCTGCTTTTTTTATATCAATTAAATAGAATTACTAATTGCGATCAGTAGCGTTCAAATCGTCGAAAGCAATTTTAAGACGATCAATGACAGATTGTTCACCTGAACGAAGCCATTTACGGGGATCATAGAACTTCTTATTCGGACTGTCAACACCTTCCGGGTTTCCAATCTGAGACTGAAGATAGGCATGATTTTTAGCTTCGTATTTACGAATACCATCCCAGAAAGCCCACTGAGTATCGGTATCAATATTCATTTTAATAACACCGTAGCTAATAGCTTCACGAATTTCATCATGACCGGAACCTGATCCACCATGGAATACAAGATTTACCGGTTTATCAGCTGTTTTAAGTTTTTTCTGAATATAAACCTGTGAATTATGAAGAATAACCGGTTCCAGTTTTACATTACCTGGTTTGTAAACTCCATGTACATTACCGAAAGATGCAGCTATTGTAAAATTAGGAGAAATCTTCAACAGTTCTTCATAAGCATAGCATACGTCTTCGGGCTGAGTATAAAGTAATTTGTTATCAACACCTGAGTTGTCAACTCCATCTTCTTCTCCGCCTGTAATACCAAGTTCGATTTCAAGAGTCATACCCATTTTGCTCATTCTTGCAAGATATTTCTTGCAGATTTCAATATTGTCTTTCAATGGTTCAACTGAAAGGTCAAGCATATGAGAACTGTACAACGGTTTGCCAGTTTCTTTAAAATTCTTTTCACTAGCATCCAGAAGACCGTCAATCCAGGGAAGTAATTTCTTTGCTGCATGATCAGTGTGAAGAATAAGGCGAACCCCATAAGCTTCAGCTAATACCTGACATTGTTTTGCAGCAACAATACCACCCAAAATTGCTGGTTCCTGACCTTCAAGACCAATTCCTTTTCCTGCAAAAAATGCAGCACCACCATTAGAGATTTGGATAATTACCGGAGAATTAACAACTTTTGCTGCTTCTAAAACTGCATTAACAGTATCAGAACCAGTAACATTAACTGCCGGTAAAGCAAATTGTTTTTCTTTCGCAACTTTAAAAATGTACTGTAAATCCTTACCGGTAACTATACCCGGTTTGATATTTGCAAAAAGTTTCTCGCTCATAACTTTTTATTTTAAAGAAAAAAAATGATTCGATTCTATGATCTCTTGTCTGAACGCAAATATAACGAAAAAATGCTTTTAATGTTTTTCAACACAAATTAAAAAGGATACCCTATTGCAAAGGTAAGATTAAGATTATCCTGACCAAGAGGGCTGTGAAGCACCCGCCATTCCGATCCTGCAGGCTCTGAAGGATCTCTCACTTTAACTCCAAGGTCTAGTCTCAGAATGAAGTAGGAAAAGTCTATTCTAATACCATAACCCGTTCCAATTGCAATTTGTTTGTAAAACTCATCCAATCTGAATTGAGCCCCCGATCGGTTATCTTTACTATTAATTGCCCAGATATTTCCGGCATCAATAAAAAAGGCTCCCTCCAGTTTCCAAAACATCTTAAATCGATATTCAGCATTGCCTTCAAGTTTCATATCCGATGACTGATTCGGGAATGCTGAAGCCGGAGCATTATAGGTTCCCGGACCCAACGAACGGACCTTCCACGCTCTGATTCCATCCGCACCCCCTGTAAAATATTGCTTTTCAAAAGGCAGCAGACCGAAATTACCCATAGGGACCCCCACACCAACAAATGTTCTGAAAATAAGCGAATTATTAGGATCCAGAATATACCCATGCCGATATTCCAGATCAAGTTTCATATATTGTGCAAAAGGAGTATTCATTATCCGATAGTAGTTGGATATCGCGCCGTCATCGTTCTGAGCCACTTTTCGGGCACGGTCAAGCTTCTTTATTAGCCACAACAGATTTCCTGCCGATTCAAAACTCAAGCGGAAATAATCATAATTGGTTTTCTTTTGAAGGTTCTGTGTATTATAGATATACGTATAATTGCTTCCCAAGATAAGGTGATCAATGTAAGAACTACGGATATAAAGATTCTTAATCGAATCGAGAAAAGCCTTATTCATTGAGAACAAGTGCACCACATTAAAATCAATAACATTCAGTTGGTGTTTTGAGAAGGCAGAAGTCTTCCAGTCATAACCAAACTGGGCATTCGCAATGGTACGGGTATAATCCGGACGTTTTTGATAATTATAGGACAATGAAAAACGCGTTTCAGGAATCGCATATTTTGAAAAACTTTCCTCTTTCAGAAACGACCAGAATCGGGGAAGTAACAAATCAGTTTCCACCCCATATTCCCGGGTATTAAATTTTTGATTCGCATTATTAACCACCGCCACCTGCTTCTCCAGGGCTCCCTTAAATTTAACATTCAACAATTCAGCTCCTTTAAAGATATTTCGGTGTTGATAATTCAGGTTTCCTGCGAATCCATAATTTCCCGAAGAATTTGTTCCTTCAACGTCAAAAGTATAAGACTGCAGTGTTTGAGGGGTAAGTTGAATATAACAATTCAATTTTTTTCTCTCCAATGAATCTCCCTTGTCTACTTCTTCAAAGAAGATATTGATTTGTCTGAATTGCCGGATAGCAACCAACGAATTATAAGTTCGTTCAACATTCCCAAGCATATAAAGTTCGCCTGATTTCATTCTGATGGTATTCAAAATGGCCTGTGGTTTTATTTTATTCCCCCCTTTTGTCAGAAAATGATAGCGTCCAATACTCAGTGTATCATACGGTTCTTTAGAATAGGAGCTATCTTCCACTGCTTTTTGTTGTTCAAAATCCGGATAAATATAAAAGTCATTTAGAAGATATACTGAATGATTGTGTTTCACCGTATCTTTCGATACAATTTTTACCTCTGGCTGTTCGATTACAACCGTAAGATCTATTTTTTTCTTCTCTGCCGTACTATCCGCCACAAAAGAAACAGACTCCTCTCCGAACTTGTAATATCCCAGGTTCTTTAATTGAATTGTAATTCGCTGCCGTTCGGCATCCAACTGATCTACATCAAAGTCCATTCCCGGTTTTACCAGAGAATTCTTTTCGAGAATGGCTTCATTATCTTTTATCTGTCTGTCTTTTATATCCCAGAAGAGATTCTTTATCATATAAGGCTTCCCAGCAAAGACTTGATAAATCAAATTCACTTTCCGACCCGATCTACTGATCTCAACCTTATCAAATATTCTGGCATCGTAATAACCTTTGTTTTTGAGATAAGAAAGCATATTATCTCTTGCCCGTTGACGCTGTTGCTCATCATAAACGACCGGCGCCTCACCTATTCTTTTAAACAAGTCATCAGTTCGACTCTTTTTTGATAAATTGTATAGCCATAATCTGAATTTCCAAATTCCGAGCATTTTCGTATTTGGCTTCTGACGAACATAACCTATCAGGTCCTTCTTGTCAATATCCGAATTATCAAGTTTGAGTTCAACTTTATTTAAGAGCAGCTTGTCTTTAGGTAAATAACGAATTGAATTGCAACCAGATAGGAACAACAACATTCCTATCAGAAACAACAAAATTCCCATCGGGGAATGATATTTGTAATTTATTTTCAATGGCTATTTTTTACTGATGTTGGCTACACTGCAAATATAGGGAACGAATTCTTTTTTGAAAAAAGATTTACCTTTTTACAAATATATCGTAAAGTTATACATTATTAGGCAGTTTCAACTTATTTTGCAGTCCTCAAAAACAAAGTGCAAATGTTAAGCAAGAACAAAACGAACTATATCCGTTCTCTCGCCGATAAAAAGAATCGGGAGATAGAACATCTTTTTGTTGTTGAAGGGAATAAATCAGTATCCGATTTATTGCATTCGGGAATGAAAGCCAGTTTATTGGTTGCCACCCCCTCTTTTCTAGATCAACTGTCGGATATTACCAATCAGCCGGCAGAGGAGATTATCGAAGCCGGACAAGAGGAAATACGAAAAGCCAGTCAACTTAAGAATCCACAGCAAGCCATCGCTCTTTTCCCGATCAGAAAACCGCTGCTCACTCCAACAGATTTAAAAGGGAAATTGAGCCTTGCTCTCGATACGATTCAGGATCCGGGCAATCTGGGAACAATCATTCGGTTAGCCGACTGGTTTGGGATCGAACAGATTATCTGTTCCGAGTCGACCGTTGATGTCTACAATCCCAAAGTCATCCAGGCAACCATGGGCGCTTTCGCCCGTGTCAAAATTCAATACTGCTATCTAGCTGATTTTCTCAGTCAATGTCACACAATTGCTCTTCCGATATACGGCACCTTTCTTGACGGACGGAACATCTACCAGGAGACCCTTACCACTGAAGGACTGATCGTAATGGGAAATGAAGGAAACGGAATATCTCAGGAGGTTGAAAAACTGGTAACCCAAAAGCTTTACATTCCCAGCTATCCTCCTGACCGGATAACCTCCGAATCTTTAAATGTTGCCGTAGCCACCTCTATTATTTGTGCGGAATTCCGTCGAAGAAACTTTCGGTCCTGAACATACAGAATCAATGTCCATAAAGGGCAAAGACCTGTTCAGCGCAACGTTCTCCGTCAATTGCAGAAGAAACAATTCCTCCCGCATATCCGGCACCTTCTCCACACGGAAACAATCCCGGACAGCTGATATGTTCAAGTGTCTTCAAATTTCTTGGAATCCTAACCGGAGAAGACGTACGGGATTCAATTCCAAGGACTATTGCCTCATTCGTCAGGTAGCCTCCCGCTTTGCGTCCCATCTGTTTTATTCCGGTCTGCAGACGGGTTCCGATAAAAGAAGGTAACCATTCATGCATCGGAGACGAAATTAACCCCGGACGAAATGACGAAGCCGGTAAGTCGTTGGAAAACCGACTGTGAACAAAATCATCAAGCCGCTGAGCCGGAGCATTCTGCGTCTGTCCCCCCATCTGAAACGATAACCGTTCCAATTCCTGCTGGAACCTCATCCCGGCAAACGGACCATATTGCTGATAATCTTTCAGATCTTCGATCCGAATTTCAACCACCATCCCCGAATTAGCATAGGGAGTATTTCGTTCCGACGAAGACATACCGTTAACGACATGTTCTCCGGGAGCTGTTGCCGCAGGGACTACCACGCCCCCCGGGCACATACAAAAAGAATAGACCCCACGATCCTGAACCTGTTCGGCAAAAGAATAAGTCGCCGCAGGCAGATATGGCCCTCTTGACGACTGATGATATTGAATCTGATCGATTAACTGCTGAGCATGTTCAACCCGGACTCCTACTGCAAAAGATTTTGCCTCAAGTAAGATTCCCCGTTGATTCAATAATTCATAAATATCCCGGGCTGAATGACCTGTCGCGAGAATTACCGCACGACCTTCCAACCGATCTCCATTGATCAGTTCCACTCCACAAACCTTTCCGTCCCGCAAAACCAAATCGTGAATGCGACTATTAAAATGAATCTCACCTCCGGCATTAAGAATAGAGTTTCTCATTGCCGAAATAACCCGCGGAAGCACATTGGTCCCGATATGCGGATGAACATCAATTAATATTTCATCCTGAGCTCCATGAGCATGAAAAACCTCAAGAATTTTTCGGGAATCACCTCTCTTCTTTGAACGGGAATAAAGCTTCCCATCCGAGAAAGTTCCGGCACCACCCTCCCCGAACCCATAATTGGAATCAGGGTTAATCAACGATTCCTGATAAATGGCTGCAATATCTTTTTTCCGGTCCTCAACAGGTTTTCCCCGTTCAACAACAACAGGTTTCATGCCCAGTTCAATAAGCCGGAGTGCAGCAAACAATCCTGCAGGACCTGCACCGACAATGATAACCGGATCGCAATGACTAACATCCTGATAAACCGGCGAAGGAGCTGCTTCGGGTGGAAATTCGTCCCCCCAGAAAACCCGCAATCCGAGATTTATTTTAATGGTTCGCTGACGGGCATCAATGGAGCGCCGTATTACCTGAACCGATGTAATTTCTGAACTAGCAAGTCCCAGTCGCTCTGCAACAATCGGACGATAAAAACTTTCTCCGGATGCAAGACGGGGATTAAGTGTTAGATTTATTTCTTTATTCAATGGATATTTTTATTCAAAATGAAAACACAAAGTAACGATATTTGAAGAGAACCGCTTAATCGAATTATGCAAATCAGAATTATTCTTCTTTGGCGATCCCAATATATTTTTCAACCCAAAAGACATCTTTAATTCCGGAGCCAGTTTGAAATACTTCAGATAATTATCAAGTCCCACTCCAACTTCCCAATAAACGTCCAACGGTTTTAATCCCAACTGCTCTTTATCCGATTTTGAAATATCATACCTCAACGCCGGACCGGTTATAATATAGGGGCGCAGATTCCTAATCCGCATCGCTTTATACTTAATCAAAAGCGGAAAATCAATATAAGTCGTCTCAATCGTCAGGGTACTATCATTAACACCAGAACCCATTCGACTATCTCTCGGGGAAACACGAAATAAATCCCAATTATAATGCTCCGTCGGAATACTATAAGTAGTATTACTGTAACTTACCTCTCTGCTGCCCAATGAAATACCTGGGGTAAAACGCAAATCGAACCAGTCTCCCAACCTCCAGTTCGCAATAATTCCCACCGTAAATCCCGGATTTAATGTGGCAACGTCTGCCACATAAGAAGTTCGACCTTTTACCGGTTTATAGGTCTGTATATTAGCGTCGAACCAATTGAAACCCAGCGAAAACCCGAAATGTAAGGGGCGCTGATCAAAGGTTGTTAGATATAAATAGTCGCTTTTCGGCTGAGCATAAAGAGATGAAGCTCCCTGCAAGATGAATATCATCAATATAATAAACCTTTTTAGCAAAAGTCTCTTCATTCCGTATGGTCACCTTTCTTTAACCTTTTTTTATCCCGGTATAAATTGAAGCAATTCCAAAAGTAAGCGGATATTGTTTCACCTCTTCGAACCCACAAGAACGAAGTAAGCTCAGAAAATCAGGCCCATCCGGAAAATGATAAACCGATTCAGGAAGATAGGTATAAGCAGAATTATCTTTAGAAAACCATTTTCCCACAAAAGGTAATACTTTAAAAAAGTAAAATTCATAGAATTGTTTCACCGGGAAAACATGAGGTCTCGAAAATTCAAGGATACAAACCATCCCATCTTTTCTTAACACACGTTGCATCTCTTTTAATCCTGCTGCCAGATTTTCAAAATTACGGACACCAAAAGCGACCGTAATTGCATCAAAGCTACTCTTTTCAAAACTAAGATTTTCCGAATCTTCTTTTGACAGATGAATCCGGTCTTCCAATCCCAACTTTTTCACTTTTTCCCGGCCAACAGCCAGCATCTTTTCAGAAATGTCAATTCCGGTAATTCTTACTCCTTCCATTTTAGAAGCTTCAACGGCGAAATCACCAGTTCCGGTTGCTACATCAAGAACCCATAACGGCTTCCGCGCAGCAACCATCCGAATTGCCTTCCGTCGCCATAACCGGTCGATTCCCATTGAAAGAAAATGATTCAAAAAATCATAATGTCCGGCAATATTATCAAACATCTCGGCGACTTGCACTTTCTTGCCGTCCGTTGAATCTTTATAAGGTTTTATCACTTGAAAAATATCTATAATTTAAGACTCTGTTGTCGCAGCAATTTTATCAATATAGCCAAAAGAGACATCATCAATCCGGATTTCTCCTTTCGTTACATGACCAAGGGTAAAAAACGGAACTTCACTTGCGGTCATGAAATCAATAAAATCATTTACCTTCTCCGGACAAACTCCAACAAGTATTCGTCCCATTGCTTCTCCAAAAAGAAAAGCATCGCGTCTTATCTCTGCATCCGTTGTTATGTCGAAACCGAATTCGTGAGGCATAGCCGAACGCAACAGGGTAAAAAACAATCCTCCCCGACCAACCGGATTTGCACTCTGAATTAGATTTTCACGATTCAGTTTCAAAACCACCTCCTGAATTTTCTTCTCTGTTTCCAAATCGAATAACGGAAAGCCGGAATCGGGAATTCCATGATAAAACTCAAGATATTCCGAAGCCGCAATATCCTCATAAGACTTCCCAATCATAAAAATGTTATTTCCCTTATTTTTAAACCCGGGAGTTATAACTTTATCTGCATCTTCAACAATTCCAATCATACTGATAATCAAAGTAGGAGAAAACACTTGATTCTCCTCGAAATTATCAAATCTGATCTTCCGGTCAGCAATTTTGAGTTCAAATTTCTTAGCGGCATTCTCCAACCCTTTTTTAGCAGCGGCAGCAATAAACTGTCCGTTAGGGTCAGCCACATCAATATGATATAAAAAAGCACTAACCGCCAAAGGTCTTGCACCAGACGCCACAATTTTTCTTGATGCTTTTGAAATAAGAATTTCCATTGCATGTTGCGGGTCAACTGAAAGGTGATGATGCATCGCATGTGTTGTCATGACCATTGGTACCGGATATCCATCCAATTGAACAATTCCCGAATCCTCAGCATCATTGGAACTAATCAGTTTCGGATCCAACGGTTCTTCACTGAAATCATTAAAATAATTGATCGGAGCCAAATTCGGATTCGCCATCAGGGAATAAATAACATCACTGACCTCTTCGGGTTCAGGTACCATATCAATGGTTAATTCCTGTTCATTCTGATCGTTTTCCATATCCCTTTGTCTATTTGTTAATCTTACCAGACAAAAATAATTATCTATTGGATTAATCCCCATCATTCTCTGCTATTTTTTACTTTTGTCATGGATATCTTTCCTCCAAAATTTACGTTCATGAAAAAGACCGTCTTGATTACAGGGGCTACAGCAGGAATTGGTAAAGCCTGCGCCAGAATTTTTGCCCGCAATGGTTACCGATTAATTATTACCGGTCGCCGTTCAGACCTCCTCGACAACCTAAAAACCTCTTTGGATCAAGTTTTTAACGCACAGGTTTATACGCTAAATTTCGACATTCGGGACAAGCAACAGGTAGAACAAGCGATTGACAATCTTCCTTCCGAATGGAAATCTATCGACATTCTTATCAACAATGCAGGACTGGCTGCCGGTCTTGATCCGATCCAATCAGGAAATATTGATGACTGGGAACGGATGATTGACACCAACGTTAAAGGCCTTCTCTATATATCGAGAAAAATTATTCCTTTGATGATTGAACGCAAATGCGGGCATATTATCAACCTCAGTTCGGTTGCCGGAAAGGAAGTCTATCCAGCCGGAAATGTTTACTGTGCCACCAAACATGCAGTTTCGGCATTGACTCGCAGTATGCGCATCGACTTGCTACCCTTCGGAATTAAAGTTAGTTCGATTTGTCCGGGAATGGTCGAAACCGAATTCTCCACGGTCCGTTTCCACGGAGATGCTGAAAAAGCCCACAAAGTGTATGAAGGGCTCACGCCACTATCAGCCGATGATATTGCCGAAACAATCTATTTCATGGCAACCCGCCCCCCTCATGTTAATCTTGATGACGTTCAGATTATGCCCACAGCACAAGCTTCATCAAGAGATACATTCCGAAATTAGGTTACAGATAGGCAATCCTTTTCTTTAAACATCTATCTTTGTGACCTAAAAAACCCAGAAAATGTACGACGCACATTATCTTAGAACTTTTACCGAAAACGTTTTTAAGGCAATGGGGTGCAGTGATGCTGATGCACAAATTGCAGCCAAGTGTTTAAATCAAGCCGACCTGCGGGGTGTTGATTCTCACGGAGTCGCCCGCCTCAGCGGATACGTCAAATTATGGGAAAAGAAACGGCTAAATTGCCGTCCCAATATGACGATTGTTCATGAAACTCCGGGAACAGCCGTTTTAGATGCAGACCAGGGATTAGGATTGGTATCCGCTCCAAAAGCTATGGAGATCGCCATGCAGAAGGCCCGGCAAGTCGGAACCGGCTGGGTAGGAGTCAAAAACTCAAATCATTTTGGAATTGCCGGCTTTCACGCAATGCTGGCATTGGAACAGGACATGATGGGCTTTGCTATGACCAATGCCAGTCCGCTCGTTTCACCGACCTTCTCCAAAAGCAGACTTTTAGGCACCAACCCGATCGCAGTCGCCATTCCTGCCGGAGAACAACCTCCTGTTGTTATTGATATGGCCACAACAACCGTTGCAAACGGCAAACTCGAAATATTACAACGCAAACAGCAAGATATGCCCGAAGGATGGGCTCAGGACAAAGATGGAAATGCCACAACCGATTCGTTCATTCTGAAAAAAGGAGGAGCCATGCTTCCTCTTGGCGGCGATCGAAAACACGGTAGTCATAAGGGATACTGTTTAGGATCACTGGTCGACATACTAACGGCTGTTCTTCCCGGAGCAAATTATGGTCCCTGGGTTCCTCCTTTTGTTGCTTTTCTTGATCCGGTTGCCGACCCTGTTGGCGAAGGAATCGGCCACTTTATCGGAGCAATCCGCATTGATGCTTTCCGTCCGGCTGCTGACTTTAAAAAACACATGGATAACTGGATAAGTACCTTCCGTCATGCCGAAGCAGTCAATCCTGATCAGAAAGTATTAATTCCCGGTGATCCCGAACGTGAAATGACCAGAATTCGCCTTAAAGAAGGAATTCCTCTTCTTCTGCCGGTTGTTAACGACCTGAAGTCTCTTGCCGAAAAATTCAATTTGGAATTCAAGTCCGATGATTAATCCCAGTCTCCGGTAATTCACAAGGGGAGAAGGCCACTTTTGATGATATAATAAAGATATTATCTTTGCCCACGAAAATTAGGAGGCACAGTTACTCCATTTTTAATATCCCCTATTATGATCAAAATTGGTTTTATCTCAAAATCAAATCCATTAAATTGGAATGGATGGAGTGGTACAATTCACAAATTATATGAATCAATTGAATTAACAGGAATCTGCGAACCATACTGGATTCCCGTAAAAAAATCACCGCTATGCAGATGCACTATTGAGCTCTTCTCTGGTTATGCCAAATTAAGGGGAAAACAAATAGCTGCCATGGATTTTATTCCTATTGCAAAGCAACTTTCTAATTCAATAGACCCTGAATTAATCAATCGGGCAGATATATTATTTATTCCTGCAGAATGTGCTTATTCATACTCCTTAAACACGACTAAACCCATAATATATTTAACAGATGTAACAGTTAAAATTCTATTTAACTATTACCCGGAACTAACAAATGTTCTGAAATCTAATATGAATCAAGGAAATGCTATCGAACAACGAGCTTTATCTAAAGCCACAAAAGTAATTTGCTCTTCAGCATGGGCTCAAAATTCAATCATAAACGACTACCACATACCAAAAGAAAAAGTCAGTGTTATCGAATTCGGCGCCAATATTGATGAGGCAGATATTGCTCCTCACCAAACACAACAAAAGGATCGGATCGATATTCTGTTTAACGGAGTAAAATGGGAAAGAAAAGGAGGAGACATTGCTGTCGAAACCTGCAGGATACTAAATCAAGAAGGAATTAAGGTCACTCTTCATATTGTAGGAATCAAAAAACTGGACAAAGACATCCAGGCTTTACCTTTTGTTGACTATATCGGTTATTTAAACAAAAACGACCAGAGTCAATATAAGAGACTCATTAACTTAATGACTCTTTGTGATTTACTTCTATTACCAACCAAAGCAGAAGCTTCTGCAATAGTCTTCTGTGAGGCCTCTGCATTTGAGCTTCCTGTATTTACATACGACACGGGTGGAATTAGCAATTATGTAATCAATGGGGTAAACGGATATCGGTTAGACTTAAATTGTACCGGAAAAGACTTTGCAGCTAAGATAAAAACCTGCATCAACCACAATGAATTCGAAAAATTACGTCAGGGGTGCCGTACAACATACAAGCAAAAATTAAATTGGAACGTATGGGGGCAACAGTTCAAACAGATTGTTACATCAATCATCTGTCCGCCATCCCAATCTTAGCGGGATGATCTGTTTCACCGGATCATAAATAAAGTATAAACAATCTTTTTACCTTTGCACCCAAAAATAATCCTGTTTTTTTCTAAAAATATCAAATGGATAAATTAATCATTATCACTCCGGTTAAAGACTCATTGCACACTGTCGGAGAAACCATAGAAGCAGTTCATCGATCCACCGTTTCGTATCCCTATTTTATTTTCAATGACTATAGCGGACCCGAGACCAAAGATTTTTTAGAAACGAATCAACAGAAATTAGGATTTACACTGGTCAACTTAGAGGATTTAACCACTCATCCTTCGCCAAACTACCGCCTCACCCTTCAGACCGCTCAGAAAAAAGCGCTGAAAGAAAATGCCGGATTGCTCCTTATTGAGTCGGATGTCGTTGTTAATCCCGACACCATCGAACAACTGGTTCATCATGCCAACACCCTTGATCATTGTGGAATGATTGCAGCCATAACAGTTGACCACGGTGGAAAAATTAATTTTCCCTATAATCACGTTAAAGACGAAGAGCCGGACGTTATTGACACCACCCACAGCCTTAGCTTCTGTTGCACCCTGATAACTCCGGAGTTTTTAAAAGCATTCGATTTTCAGAATCTTTCGGAAGACAAAGACTGGTACGACATTTTCATCTCCCGCTGTTCAATCAAGATGGGATTTCACAACTACCTGATCAAAGCATTGCCGGTACTTCATCAGCCCCACAGCAGTCGGCCATGGAAACAGCTAAAATACACCAATCCATTGAAATACTACTTTTTGAAATACTTTAAACGCCGCGACCGGATATAGCAAAATCAATATTAATTAGAAGCTCTTCTTTTTATAAAAAGAATGCATTGAATCATCCGCTTAAAATGCTGTCGTCTCGATCTGAAAGCCTGATACTTTCGATCCATTTCGAGAAGTGTATCGATACTCCATTTCTCATCCAATCCTGCAGTCCGTCCAAAAGCGGCAGCAATGATACTCATGTTCTCCGCCGACGTATGCAACTGCCGCAAATTCTGTAATCCCTTCAATCCATCAATCTTGCAAAACTTCATCCGATTCAGATCAATAAGACTAAATTCATAGCCGGCATCAACCTTCCGGATTAAAATATTCCCGGGAGAGAGATCAAGATGAAACACCCCGTTCCGATGCAGAACCTTCCAGCAATAGACGGCAAACTGCTCTAATATTTCCTTCTTCCGATCTGTCTGGTCTTCCAGAACTTCACGCATTGTAAAATCATACGGATAAGAGACACTGATATAATAAGAGTCGGAAATCAATCCTCCGCTGTAATATTCTTTAAACGCAACAGGAGAAGGAGTTAATACCCCCATCTTTTCAAGTCGCATTGCATATTCGTAAGAACGCTCAGCCTTCGATTTTCTAAAATAAGAATAAATGACTCGTTTAAGAGGACTGGGAACCCGGAACGACTTGACGTTTAACTGACAATCGCCGTAAGAAATATCTTTTATCTCGTTCCTGATTTTATAAATAGTTTCCCCGTTGTCCCGAAAATACTCACGGATATGATCCAGAAGATCATTCAATCCAGAATAATGAGGATTAAGTTGTTCCTTCATGCAATAAAAATTCTTCGCAATAGCTATTGATTCATAAATCCCTGTTCTTTCAATACTTCAAGCAACTGACGGGAGAAATTCAGATTATCAGCCTTCGTATAACGAATATCGGTAAAAACCTGAGCAAGAGATTGCTTGTTATTCTCAACCACAAACTGCCGGTTGTCTTTCCGGTTTTCCTTGTCGGTATAAAGCCGGCGAATGGTATTATCTGAATAATCATGATAAACTTCCCGATGAACGACTGCCTCCAAAGGAAGCCGGTCAACTTGTTCCGGTTCTTCAGCCGGCCATCCCAAAGTTACCGTTGCAATCGGGACAACTCCACGAGGCAAATTTAATGTATCAATGATTCCTTTTGCCATATAGAGAGTAGTGCCCAGATAGCAGATTCCCATCCCTTTACTTTCGGCAGCCACACACACATTTTGTGCAACCAAAAGCGCATCAATAGTCCCGGTCATAAACGACAGAAAATTATCATACCCTGGAACTGCATCATTACGCTTACACCATTTATTAAAGCGGTTATAATCGGCACAAAAAGTCAATACAACCGGAGCCTCTTTAATCATCGACTGATTAAAATGGAAGGGAGAAAGCTGGTCTTTCACCTCTTGATCACGCGTAACGATAATGCTATATACCTGCATATTACCGGTAGTCGAAGCTCTTATTCCGGCATTCAGTACCTGATCCAAATCATCACTTGATACATTGGTATCACGATACTTACGGATGGAACGATGATTAAGCAAAATATTGATCATGGTCATGCTATTTGATACAAAAGTAAGTAAAAAATACAACACACCACGTTCGTCTGATTTATACTATTTCGTTATAGCGAACAATCAGAATTCGACTATTTTGTTCCTAAATCTGCACTCTTACTTGTGAGGTATACCTGCATTATCGCTACACTTTATCTACATCATATCTATACTTTTAAAGCATGTCACACAGCACCCGTGAAGGTGGTTTATAGGTGCTGAGCACCTATAAACCACCTTTAAACCACCTCTAAACCACCTTTGAACGAAAAAGCAATAATGAACCAATTCCAAACCAACAATACAGATACCAACCTAGAATATTACTGTTCACTTTTCTGTAATTGGCAGACGTTACCGTATATTGTACTTATTAAAAAAAGCTGACTTACCGATAGCCGACAATAGCAAGACAAGCAAAGGCAATTCATATCCCCAAAGTACAGCAAACAGGACAACACTTTCTGCAACAGAACGAAAGGCACTGCTTTTTCGCTTCTGTTTTTTATTACCTTTGCCGAAAAATTTGCCTAAAATAAAAGTATGAGGTTAAAACACAATAATCACCAAAGGCTATCCGGCATGTTGGTCATCGTAATCATTTTCACTTTTTGCTGTTCCTGTAAATCCTGTCACTGTCCGGCCTTCGATGACAAACTACTCTTACAAATACCCAAACTTTTCCATTCTATAGGCATAATCGGAGAGAACAAGACCAAACAAAACGGCAATGTATCTAATTTGTTAACTCCTGTCGGAAAATATCAAAAACCGACCTATTTAATTTGACGTTCTTGGATATAAGTATTTACTTTGTGGTCGCTAAAAAAAGCGAGTTCTATTATAAAGTTGATCAAAGTTTTCGTTTAAATAAACCCATAAAAACGGATCATTATGTCAAAAATTAAAATTGGTATTAACGGATTTGGCCGTATCGGTCGTTTAGTTTTCCGTGCTGCTGTCAACAAAGAAAACGTAGAGGTTGTTGGAATTAACGACCTTATTGACGTAGATTATATGGCTTACATGCTGAAATACGATTCAACTCATGGTATCTTCAATGGCGAAGTATCAGTTGAAAACGGTATGTTAGTTGTTAACGGTAAAAAAATCCGCGTAACGTCTGAAGCTAACCCTGCAAACCTGAAATGGAATGAAGTTGGCGCAGAATACGTTGTTGAATCTACCGGATTATTCCTTACGAAGGAAAAATCTCAGGGTCATATCGACGCTGGTGCAAAAAAAGTTATCATGTCTGCTCCTTCTAAAGATGATACCCCCATGTTTGTTATGGGTGTAAATAACAAATCTTACAAGAACAACATGAATTTTGTTTCTAACGCTTCTTGTACTACTAACTGTTTAGCTCCTATCGCTAAAGTATTACATGAAAGTTTTGGAATCATCGAAGGTCTTATGACAACTGTTCATGCTACTACTGCTACACAAAAAACCGTTGACGGTCCTTCTAAGAAGGATTGGAGAGGCGGCCGTGGTGCTGGTCAGAACATCATCCCTTCTTCTACTGGTGCTGCTAAAGCTGTAGGTAAAGTTATTCCTTCTTTGAATGGTAAATTAACTGGTATGTCTCTTCGTGTTCCTACACCGGATGTATCTGTTGTTGACCTGACTTGCCGTCTTGAAAAAAGCGCTTCTTACGATGAAATTTGCGCTGCAATGAAGGCTGCTTCTGAAGGCGAATTAAAAGGTATTCTGGGATACACCGAAGATGCAGTTGTTTCAACTGACTTCTTAGGCGATGCTCGCACCTCTATCTTCGACGCAAAAGCTGGTATCAGCTTGAATCCTAACTTCGTTAAAGTCGTTTCATGGTACGATAACGAATGGGGTTATTCAAACAAAGTCGTTGAATTAATCAGCTACATGGATTCTGTAAAATAATTCAGAAAATACTTTTAAAAAAAGCTGCTCCTATCGGGCAGCTTTTTTTATTTATATTAAGACCAACACATTCCCTGTCTTTTACCTTCCGAATTTTATTCTATCGCCAGTCTCTTGCCCTCCTTTACTGGCTAATAGTCCTCATTTAAAACTTTTCTATCCCTGACCTGCTTTTTTGAAAAAACGAAGGAACCGTTCAAAAAAAACACCAATTTGTTAATAATTGTTATTCAGGACTATAAAAGAGATCAGTTTTGTAACCTTTTTGTCTCTTTCTCGCAAAAATGTTCGTTAAATTGGCTGCGATAATCCAGAAAAATGATTTACAAATTCAAAATACTTTCTAACGAAAACAAAAATTTCATTCGTAAAATAGCTATTGATGCCGAAAACACCTTCGAATCTCTTCATGTGGCTATTCAAAAATGTACCGGTTTCGATTCAGATCAGCTTGCCTCATTTTTTATTTCCGGTCAAAAACGGAAAAAAAGAATCGAAATTACCCTCCTTAACATGGGAATCGACCAGGGAGCTGCACTGGTCATGAACCAAACAATTATTAAAGATCTCATTACAACGGAAGGACAGACATTCAACTATGAATATGATTTTTTCATGGATCGCTCTTTTATCATTAAACTAATCCAAATAATAAATAACAAAAACCTTATGGAACCTGAATGTACATTATCAAAAGAAGACGCACCTCAACAAATTATTGATGAAGAGGTAGTACTCAGCAACAATGGACAAGATGAAGGTAAACAGGAGTTAAACATAGTCGATTTTGGAGATTTGGAGGACTACTCCCTTATCTATGGTGACATTGACGAATAAGAAAGAGGAGCGTTAAGCTCCTCTTTCTTTCTCTAGTTCAGGTTTCTAATTCATTTCGCTTCTTCAATTCCACTAAATATTCTTTCTTTCAGTAAAAATTCAGATTCCATCCCGACTGGATTTTGAGATTCCTCTTTCCGGTTATATTTTTACAGTCCTTTATATTTTATGAAAAAAACACTGATTGTCATTCTCGGACCTACCGGCATTGGGAAAACAGATCTTAGTATCTCCATTGCTGAACGTTATTGCACAGAGATCGTTTCGTGCGACTCGCGACAGATTTATCGTCAGCTCAAAATCGGCACTGCCGTTCCGGATGATCAGTCCCGCCAAAGAGTAAAGCACCACTTTATCCAAACCAAAGATATCGGCGAATACTTCAATGCCAGCATGTTTGAGTTCGAAGCAATTGACGTGATTGAACATTTATTCGAGAACCATAATCAGGTGGTTATGGCCGGCGGTTCGATGCTGTATATTGATGCCGTATGCAAAGGAATTGACGACCTGCCAACCGTTTCGCCCGAGATAAGGAAGCAACTGCTAAAACGCCTTGACGATGAAGGACTCGAATCGCTATGCGCTGAACTCAATAATCTTGACCCGACCTATTATAGAGAGGTCGATCTGAAGAATCCCAAACGGGTACTTCATGCACTCGAAATTTGTTATATGACCGGGAAGCCGTTCTCGGAACTTCGAACCCAAACCCATAAGAAAAGAAACTTCTCTATTCTGAAAATCGGACTGAACCGCGATCGACAAGAATTATACGATCGTATCAACTGCCGGGTAGAACAAATGGTCCGTGACGGACTGGCTGACGAGGCTTGTGCCGTTCTGCCCTTCAAAGAGCAAAATGCATTAAACACAGTTGGATACAAAGAGATGTTTGCTTATCTTGAGGGTCTTTTAACAATGAGTGAAGCCATTGATCTTATTCAGCGAAATACTCGAAAATATGCCCGAAAGCAATTAACATGGTTTCGGAAAGACCCAACGGTTCATTGGTTCCATCCCAATGAATCTGAGAGAATTACCGATTTTATTGACCAAAACATTTTGTAAGTAAATAAATGTCTTCAAAAAAAATAGTAATTATTGGCCCGGCCCATCCTTACCGGGGCGGACTTGCTGCTTTCGACGAGCGACTGGCTCGGGAACTGATGCTTCAGGGAAATACCGTAGAACTATGGAATTTTAGATTGCAGTATCCGACATTCCTCTTTCCGGGGAAATCGCAATATACAACAGACCCTGCACCTAAGGGATTAACCATATACCGTCGAATCAGTTCGATCGAACCGTGGAATTGGATCCGAACTGGTTTTCGTCTGCGCAAATCGGCTCCTGACATCATCATCATTCGTTACTGGCTCTCGGTCATGAGTCCGGCAATCGGCACTATCTGCCGAATTGCCCGAAGACATAAAGGAACAAAAATCATTGCGCTGGTTGACAATATGCTTCCTCACGAAAAAAGACCGGGAGATAAATTATTTGCAAAATATCTCGTTGGCAGTGCCGATGGCTTTCTGACCATGTCTCAAAGTGTTCTGGACGATATCGCAATCTTCGATCAGAAGAAGCCACGAATTTGTTGTCCTCACCCTCTATATGACAATTATGGGAAAATAACCTCTCGGGAAGAAGCTCTTAAACACCTGGAACTAGATCCGTCTTTTCGGTATCTGCTTTTCTTTGGTTTTATCCGAAATTATAAGGGGTTGGATTTACTATTAGAAGCACTGGCAAAGGTTCCCTTTGATCAGTTTCCGGTAAAGTTACTGATCGCCGGTGAATTTTACGGAGACGAACCCAGATACCTCAATCTGATTAATCAGTTAAACCTGTTTGACCGGGTTATCTTATATGATGACTATATTCCGGAAGAGCAAGTCTCCCTTTTCTTTGGCGCAGCAGATATGCTGGTTCTGCCCTATCGATCGGCAACACAAAGTGGAGTAACCCAGATTGGATATCTTTTCGATACTCCAATGTTGGTGACCCGTGTTGGTGGTCTCCCGGAGATCGTACCTGACGGGAAAGCCGGATATGTAGTAGATCCCAATTCTGAAGCAATCACCAATGCGATTAAAGACTTTTTTTCGAATGACCGACTCTCGTTCTTTGAAGAAAATGTGAGGAAAGAAAAGAAAAGATTTTCATGGGAGAACCTAACAAAGGCCTTTTTTTCGATTGCAGATCAAATAAAAAGCTAAAATCAAAATACTGCTCCCTTAAAATCAGAGCACAGAATAAAACAAAACGACACAAAGAATACTTATATTCACATACGGGTTATTAACGGAGAAGCAAGGGGAATAATGGCATTACAAAGTGACGCAGACAAACGTTTGATTGAGGATCATTTTAATGATCTCATCAAGGTTTGCCGAAAAAACATAAAAGAAGAGGACATTGCCTCAATCGAAAAGGCTTTTGAGTTCGCAAATAAAGCTCATGCTGGCGTAAAACGCCGGTCTGGAGAGCCATACATTATTCATCCTCTTTCTGTTGCTCAGATCGTAGTCTCCGAAATCGGACTTGGAACCAAATCGGTTATCAGTGCAATTCTGCACGATGTGGTTGAGGATACCGACTATACGCTTGAGGATATCAGAGACTTGTTCGGAGATAAAATTGCATTGATTGTTGACGGATTAACAAAATTAGCAGGTGATTTCGATTCCAGTCAGGCAGAGAACTTCAAAAAGATGTTATTGACTCTCTCTGATGACGTAAGAGTTATATTGATCAAACTAGCCGATCGATTGCATAACATGCGAACGCTCGACTCCATGCCCCCCAATAAAAAACTAAAAATAGCAGGGGAGACGCTTTATATTTACGCTCCGCTAGCTCATCGATTGGGACTCTATGCCATAAAAACCGAACTGGAAGACCTTAGTCTCAAATATGAACATCCCGACGCATTCGAAAAAATTAGCTTTCAGTTGCGTGATAAAGAGGAACACTACCGTTATCTGGTAGACCAGTTTATCAAACCCATCGAAATAAAATTAAAAGAAGAGGGAATTAAGTTTGCCATCTCTGCCAGACCTAAATCAATTTTTTCGATCTGGAACAAAATGCAAAAGAAAGGGGTTTCATTTGATGAAATCTACGATCTGCTCGCTGTTCGGATTGTCTTCTCAGCCAAAGATGAAACATCAGAAAAGCGACAATGTTTCGAAGTGCTAGCCCTGGTCACAGACCTATACAAGCCCAAACCAGATAGAATTCGGGACTGGATTACCATTCCGAAGGCTAATGGATACGAAGCTCTCCATGTTACAGTAATGGGTCCTCAGGGTAAATGGGTCGAAGTGCAAATAAGAACAGCCCGAATGGATGAAATTGCAGAACGGGGATTCGCTGCTCATTACAAATATAAGGGCGAAGGCGATAGTCGGGAATCAGAACTCGACCGATGGCTTAATCGTATCCGCGAAATGCTTCAGAATCCTGAATCGGATGCTCTGGAGTTTTTGGATGAATTTAAACTAAATCTTTTTTCTTCCGAAATCGTTGTTTTCACCCCCAAGGGGCACATGAAAACAATGCCGAAAAACTCTACCGTTCTTGATTTCGCTTACGAGATTCACACCGACCTTGGGAATAAGTGCATCGGTGCAAAAATTAATCACAAACTGGTTCCTCCCAGTCAGGTATTGACCAGTGGTGATCAAATTGAAATTCTATCCTCTGAAAAACAAAAACCCATGCCTTCATGGCTCAATACGGTAATCACCGCCAAAGCCAAGACTAAAATCAGAGACGCTTTCAAACAAGATCAGAAACAACATATCGAAATCGGGAAAAAAGTACTGGAACAGACTTTCCGTAAATATAATATCACCCTCTCTTCTCAAACCCTCAAAAAAGTTATTGAATATTACCAATTAGCCAATAAGGAACAACTTTATTCTCAGCTCGGGCTATCACTTCTTTCATTGGAAGACTTCGACTCTATTTTTCATAAGAAATCAGATAACCTACTGGTTAAATATTGGAAACTTACGTTTAACCGGTCAAAGAATAAAGAAGATCAGAATGATGAAAACGCGGGAAAATTCTCCTCTTTGGATCGGAAACAACCATATCTGCTCGAAGAAGATCCGGACCATAAAGAATATACGCTGGCAAAATGCTGTAGTCCTATTCCGGGTGACGATGTTATCGGCTATCTCGCTTCAGACGACAGTCTTGTGATTCATAAAACCAAATGTCCCGAAGCGATTAAACTAATGGCCAGTCACGGCGACAAAATCATCGCGGCCAAATGGACTCCCTTTAAAACCGTATCGTATTTAACTCATTTGCAGTTAAGAGGTTTCGACCGTGTTGGCGTGGTAAGCGAAATTACGGCTATTATTTCGAAAGAACACAACATCAATATGCGAAGTGTCAAGTTCGAAACTCATGACGGAATCTTTGAAGGAGAACTTTTTCTATATATTCATAATACCCTCGACCTGACCAATCTGATCTTTAAACTCATGAAAATAAAAGGGGTGGATTATGTGGACCGGATGGAAGAAATTCAGGAATGAAAATCTGATTTTTCAATTCATTCTTTTCAAAAAAATCATACTTTTACCTACTATTTGAATTTAGTTTAAATATGAATAGCCAAAAGACCAAAGAAGCTGTAAAAAAAATCTTCACCGAGTATCTGGGACAGAAAGGTCACCGGAAGACACCTGAAAGATTTGCCATTTTGGACGAAATATATTCTCACAACGGGCATTTCGATATTGAATCGCTCTACATCTCCATGAAGAACAAAAATTATCGGGTGAGTCGCGCAACGCTTTACAACACCATTGACCTGTTACAGGAATGCAAATTGGTTGTAAAACATCAATTTGGGAAGAACATCGCTCAATTTGAAAAGACATTTGATTCGGATTCACACGATCATCTGATTGACACCGAAACAGGAACCGTTATTGAATTTTTTGATCCAAGAATGCAAAAAATAATCAAAGATGTTTGCGACAAGAACAACTTCGACCTCTCCCATTATGCTCTGTATATTTACGGAAATTCAAAAAAATCATAGATCAGATTCACACCCACCAACCCATCAGACACAACAATCTCTTTAACAAAAGACCGATTTTCTTTGCCTCCTTAGTTAAAAATCGTAATTTTAGCCGCCAAATAATTCACCTGAAGAGGTGTTCTTTGGCTTAATAATGATCTGTGAATAAACCTGAAAGCTCAGCGTTAATGCTGGACAAACAACAGAAAATATCATGAAAGTAGATGTTTTATTAGGCCTTCAATGGGGAGACGAAGGAAAAGGAAAAATTGTCGATGTACTAACCCCCAGGTACGATGTTATTACAAGATTTCAAGGGGGTCCTAATGCCGGGCATACCCTAGAATTTAACAACATCAAACATGTTCTCCATTCCATCCCGTCTGGTATCTTCCACAAAAACAAGATCAACGTTATTGGAAACGGAGTCGTTCTTGACCCGGTCGTTTTCAACGAAGAAATAGCCGCAATCAAGAAACTGGGAGTCGACGTTCATGATTCTCTTTTCATCTCAAAGAAAGCCCATCTGATTCTTCCCACTCACCGACTGTTGGATGCTGCCTCAGAAGCTGCAAAAGGAGCAACTAAAATCGGATCTACCTTGCGCGGAATAGGTCCTACTTATCGGGATAAAATAGGACGTGATGGTTTGCGTGTTGGTGATATTTTCGACAATTTCAAGGAAAAATATAATGAACGGGTTGCTCAACATAAACTGATTCTGGAAAAACTTTATGAATTCGACTATGCCGAAAAACTCGCTCTATGGGAAAAAGAATGGTTTGAAGCCATTGAAGTTCTGAAACAATATCAAATTGTCGATACGGAACACTTGATTGACAATGCATTAAAAGAAGGTAAAAGTGTCATTGCTGAGGGTGCTCAGGGAACGATGCTTGATGTCGATTTCGGTTCGTATCCGTTTGTTACTTCTTCCAGCACCATCTGTGCCGGAGCTTGTACCGGACTGGGAGTCGCTCCGACTAAAATCGGTAAGGTTTTCGGAATTTTCAAAGCCTATTGTACCCGCGTAGGAATGGGACCATTCCCGACAGAACTGATGGATAACACCGGAGAAGAACTCCGACAGGCAGGTCATGAATTCGGCGCAACCACCGGAAGATCACGCCGCTGTGGATGGCTCGACCTTGTAGCTCTTAAATATGCCATTATGCTTGACGGAGTTACGGACCTTATTATGATGAAACCGGATGTTCTTGACGATTTCGATACCATCAAAGTCTGCGTTGCCTATAAGATCAAAGGCGTTGAGACGACTGAATTTCCTTCTGAATTGAATGATCAGGTCGAACCGGTGTATGTAGAACTGCCGGCATGGAAGACCAATCTCACATCGGTAACTCATCAGGATGAATTTCCTGAGGAATTTAACAATTACATTAACTTCATCGAGGAACAGACTGAAGTTCCCATCTCTATTGTATCTGTCGGTCCAAACCGAAGTCAGACGATTGAGATTAATAATGATTAAAAACATTGCAATATAAGGGGAAGCCGACATTTTCGACTTCCCTCTTTTTTTGTTTTCCGAACACCTCCATTCTTCTTTTTCACCACCTCCAATACTGACTACTCCCCAGGAAAAAGCTTCTTATCTGAAGCTTTAAAATGAAAAAAATATTCTTCTCTAATACTCTTTACTTTTTTTGTATCTTCGAAAATCGAATGACATCAGACATATGCCTGTAAGCTTAAAAGTCAAATTATGAGTCTGATAGACAAAAGTGCCGGTTTATATACCGATTACTACGAATTAACCATGTCGCAAGGATATTTTTTATGCGGCAAAGCAAAAGAAAAAGCTTGTTTCGACTATTTCTTTCGAACAAATCCTTATCATGGAGGGTTTCTTGTTTTTGCCGGTCTTGAAGATTTCCTTTCAGTATTGACTGATTTTAAGTATTCCACAGAAGATCTGGAATATCTCGAATCAACCGGACTGCAAAAGCCTTTTCTGAATTACCTGAAAGATTTTCGGTTCAGAGGAACCATATATAGCATGACTGAAGGTGAAATTGCTTTTCCCGTCGAACCAATGATCCGCATTGAGGGAAACCTTATTGAGACCCAACTTATCGAAACGCTCCTGCTTTCTTTCATGAATTTCGAGTCACTCATTGCAACGAAAGCATTCCGAACCAGAATACAAACAGGGAAAAGACCTTTTGCTGAATTCGGTTTGCGAAGATCTCAGGGAATCGGTGGCATCCAAGCCAGCAGAGCTGCTGTAATAGGTGGTGCGGCCTCCACATCCAATGTTTATGCCGGGAAACTTTATAATATCCCGGTATCGGGTACTCAGGCTCATTCTTGGGTGCAAAGTTTTGACGACGAACTGACTGCTTTTCGTAAATACGCAGAAATCAATCCGGACGAAACACTTCTGCTTGTTGACACCTATAATACCTTACAAAGCGGGTTGCCTAATGCAATTACCGTCGGCCATGAACTGGAAGCCAGAGGACACCGAATGCTTGGCATCCGGATGGATAGCGGAGACCTTGCTTATCTCAGCAAGAAAGCACGAAAAATGCTTGATGATGCAGGGCTATCTTATGTCTCAATTGTCGTTTCTAATCAATTAAATGAACAGGTTATTAAAAGCCTGAACGATCAACATGCACCTATCGATTCATTTGGTATCGGGACTGAGATGATTACAGGAAAACCCGATGCTGCACTTGATGGAGTATACAAACTGTCTTCATGCAATGGAGATCCCCGAATGAAAATTTCTGAGAATATCGAAAAGAATACTCTTCCCGGAATTAAGAATCTTTTCCGTTACTATGATCAGGACGGAATGTTTTATCGTGACGGAATTCTGCTTGGAGACGAAAAAGAAAACGAGGTCACCGCTCTATATCATCCTCACGAACCTTTTAAGAAAACATTCGTTGGAACCCTAAAACGGGAACCGATTCTACACAAAGTTTTCGAAAACGGAGAGGTTCTTATCCCATCAAAAAATCCATTCGACATCTATCAACATCTCGAAGAAAGGTCAGCTTTCCTGTCCGAGGAAGTTCAACGATTTACCAATCCTCATATCTATAAAGTCGGAATCTCTGAAAACCTTCAAAAACTACGGGATTCTTTATTACACGGTATCCAAAATAAAAATTTCCATTTATGATTCAATATCCGACATTACTGATTGATACTCAAAAAGCAAAAAAGAATATCCAATTTATGAGCGAGAAATCGAAGTCTCTGGGACTTCTTTTTCGTCCACATTTCAAAACCCATCAGTCAGCCGAGATTGCCCAATGGTATAAAGAAGCAGGGGTTACCAGTTGTGCAGTCTCTTCAGTTAGAATGGCCGCCTATTTTGCACAGAATGGCTGGGATGATATAACGATCGCTTTTCCGGTCAATATCCTCGAAATTGACCTTATTAACACCCTTGCTGAAAAAATTCAATTGAATCTTCTGGTTGAAAATAATCTTGCCGTTGATTTTTTAAGCGATCAACTCAAACACAAAGTCGGAATATGGATAAAGATTGACTGTGGTTATCATCGAACCGGCATTCCTCCTTATCAAACGGATACGATTGATCAGCTCCTTCGGAAAATTCAGAAATCAGAACTTCTCTCTTTTAAGGGATTTCTAACTCATAACGGGTCAACTTATAAATGTCGCGGGTCGGAACAAGTCCTCGCTTCTCATCAAAAAGTGATGGACAAACTGATCGCACTTAAAGAGGAATATCAGCCACGCTTCCCCGAACTTCAGATTTCTTATGGTGACACTCCATCTTGCAGTCTCATGAATTCTTTTTCTCCTGTTGATGAACTAAGACCGGGAAATTTTGTTTTCTATGACGTTATGCAGGTGCAAATAGGATCCTGCTCTTTTGATCAGATTGCAGTTAAAATGGTATGTCCGGTGGTTGCGTTGCACCCAAGAAGAAATGAAGCAGTCCTTTATTGCGGCGGCATTCATCTCTCGGAAGAATTTATCGTAAACAATCAGGGTAAAAAAGTTTTTGGCTCTGTCTGCTCTATTGCCGGAAAACCGATTGATCCATCGATCGAAGAGGATATCGTTTCATCACTAACTCAAGAGCATGGGATTCTTCAGTTAAATCATGATTTCTTTCAGGATTTGCAGGTAGGAGACCTGATTGAGATATATCCTGTTCATTCCTGTATAACCGCCAATCTGATGAGAAGTTATCTCACCGAAGAGGGGCAGGTTTTATCAATGTTAGATCTTCTTAAATTTTAAACAGATATGGAAAATACAGAAAAAGTTTTAGCAGCGTTAAAAGCGGCAGGAGAACCATTAAAAGCCGGTGAAATTGCAGAGAAAACAGGATTAGACAAAAAAGAAACAGACAAGGCAATGGCACAGCTTAAAGCGGAAGGCCACATTGTCTCTCCCAAACGCTGTTTTTGGGAACCAAAATAAATTGGAACACAGTTAAGAACATCCCTGCCAATGTGGCAGGAGATGTTCTTAACTGTGAAAATAATCGTTTAGACAACAAGCAATTACCAGATACCAACACAAAATCTCCTTTTTTTATTCTGCAATTTCCTTTTCTCGTGATAAATCAGAAAAGATGGCTCACCTTTTGATTGTACTACTTTAGAAAGTTATTTCCTTTATTCACCGATTGGTGTAATAAGGAATTGTATCTTTTTCATCACCTTTACAGTATTATTTGATATCTCTATTTTTGAACAAAAATTATTGAAATATGAAAAAACCGTTGATTATTGTAATAGTTGTCGTTGTACTATTTTTATTAGCCTCTTATTCTTTTGTAAAAGGAACCTACAACGGAATGGTTTCGCGGGAAGAAAATGTTAAGGCACAATGGTCTCAAGTTGAAAATGTGTACCAACGACGTGCTGACCTTATACCAAATCTGGTTAGTACCGTTAAAGGATATGCAAAACACGAACAAACGACCCTTACAGCTGTAATTGATGCCCGGTCGAAAGCTACCGCAATTACAGTAAATCCAGAACATCTCGACGCTCAAAGTCTGAAAAAATATCAGCAGGCTCAGGGAGATCTTTCTTCTGCTCTTGGAAAATTGATGGTTGTTTCAGAACAGTATCCTGATTTGAAAGCGAACCAAAACTTTTTGGACTTACAGGCTCAGCTCGAAGGAACTGAAAACAGAATTACCGTAGAGCGAATGCGCTTTAACGAAACAACTCAGCAATACAACAAATACATCCGGTTGTTTCCAAAAAACATATTCGCAGGAATGTTCGGATTTACGGCTAAAGCCTACTTCGAAGCAGAAAAAGGCGCGAACAAAGCACCTGAAGTTAAATTCTGATTTCTCTGAAAGGGAAGGACTGTGTTTTTTCAGTCTCTCCCATTCTTAATTTCAAAAAATGATCAGACTCTTTTGGGTACGTTTTTTCATCAACAAACAGATTTTTACTATACGGAAGATGATCAGACTTTTATTTGGAAGACCTCAGAACACGCTTAATTCCTACCAATTACATTGACAAAAACAAATGAAATGAAAGCATCCGATTTTCTAAGTGAGGAAGAACAAAAACAGATAGTACAGGCTATTGGTATTGCAGAACACGCAACTTCCGGAGAAATTCGGGTCCATATAGAAACCTCCTGTAAAAAAGGACTATTGGACCGGGCTGCCTTTATCTTTAGCAAACTCAAGATGCATAAAACAAAACTGCGAAATGGAGTTTTGTTCTATGTT
Organism: Prolixibacteraceae bacterium; assembly: GCA_963692465.1. Lineage (GTDB taxonomy): Bacteria > Bacteroidota > Bacteroidia > Bacteroidales > Prolixibacteraceae > JAUZOB01. The sequence continues at coordinate 2,487,197 of OY829943.1, read as the reverse complement.
GCACTGAAAGATCGCAAATTTGCTATTCTTGGCGACCATGGAATCAATGCCAAAGTTCCCGATGATTTCTGGGAGCGAATAAAAAAGACAGTCCTTGAATGTTTTAAAGAAGAAAAATATGCAGAAGGACTCTCAAAAGGAATTATTATGGCCGGCGAACAATTAAAGATCCATTTTCCCTATCAACAGGATGATGTAAATGAACTCTCTGATGATATTTCATTCGGGAAATAACCGACTCAACCTTACGAACAAATGGTATTATGAGATTTAAAAAATTTATTCTATTTCTGGCAATCTGTCTGTCGGGCTTTCTGGCTCACGCAGCAAATGATATTCCGGCCCGTCCGGAGCCTCAACGACTTGTTAATGATATGGCTGGGATTCTTTCTCCCGCTCAACAACAGGCTCTTGAGCAGAAACTATTGACTTTTTTCACACAGACATCAACCCAGATTGCAATTCTGACCGTTAAAGACCTTAATGGATATGATAAAGCAGATTACGCTACTCAGGTTGCTCATAATTGGGGAATTGGAGAAAAAGGCCGTAATAACGGGATTCTAATCCTTGTTCAACCTAAAACCGGACAGTCCCGCGGAGAGGTATTCGTTGCGGTCGGTTATGGTCTTGAGGCCGTGGTGCCGGATGCAGTGGCTCACAGAACACTCGTTGACGAAGAAATGATTCCAAGTTTTCAAAAGAATGATTATTATGGCGGAATAGATAAGGCAACTTCGGTCTTAATCAGTCTTACTAAAAAAGAATATACGGCAGGCCAATATGTAAAAAAGGTAGCCGGGAAAGAAAAAGGCTCAGGTGCATGGCCTATTATATTTATCTTCATCTTTTTGATTCCTTTCTTGTTAACCCGTCGCAGAGGGGTAACAATGGGAGGCAGAGGTTTAGGCGGAATCCCTTTCTGGGGAGGACTAGCATTATGGGATCTCGCCAGCCATAGTCATGACGGATACTATAACGATTTTTCTTCCGGTTCAGGTGGATTCGGCGGAGGTGATAGTAGCTTTGGCGATTTCGGTGGATTTGGTGGTGGAGATTTCGGTGGCGGAGGTGCCGGAGGTAGCTGGTAATAAGAAGACTATCATAAAAAGATGGAGCTCCTATTAAAAAGGAGCTCCATTTTTTATGATTATATTCCAAGAATGTTTTATCTAATATATCAGATTATTTAACCGGTACATTTTTTAGAACTTCTACCAAAAAATCCCAAAACTTACCCACCGATGCGATATTAACCCGTTCATCGGGAGAATGTGGATGACGGATAGTTGGTCCGAAAGAAATCATATCCCAATTCGGATATTTTCCACCAAGAATTCCACATTCTAATCCAGCATGAATTGCTTTTATTTCAGGGATCTTTCCGTATTTCTTCTTATACGTATCCTGCATGGTTTTCATGATCGGAGAATTCTTATTCGGTTTCCATCCGGAATAGGCTCCGGTAAGTTCAACTTTAGCTCCTGCCAGAAGGAATGCCGATTCGATACTCGAAGCCAATGAATCTTTCGCACTATCAATCGCACTTCTCAATAAAAAGCCCAAGGTAATCGACTTCTTTTCCGAATCGGAATGAATCATTGCAAAGTTAGAGGAAGTTTCAACCATCCCCGGCATTTCGTCACTCATCCGTTCAACTCCATTTGAGCAGGCACAAACCGAATGAATCAATTTTATTTCAGTATCCGAATCAATCAATGCAGCAGGAAGTTTTGTGGAGGTTGCATTAATTTTTAATCCGGCATCTGTTGTAGCAAGTTCTTTTAAGATAGTCTGTTCTATTTTGTGAACAGTAGCGACTAAAGCTTCAGCGTTTTTCTTTTCAACAGTAACGACCCCAAAAGCTTCACGAGGAATAGCATTGCGCAGACTTCCTCCGGAAACAGATGCCAGACGAATTCCGAATTGATGCTGTAATTCTTTCAATAGACGAAATAACAACTTATTCGCATTTCCTCTTCCGAGATTTATATCCATACCCGAATGTCCTCCTTTTAATCCGGTTACCCCAATTTCATAGGCAACATGCCCGGCAGGAACGGCTTCTGCACGATATGAAAAATGGACAGTAGCATCAACTCCTCCGGCGCAACCGACATAAAGTTCGCCTTCTTCTTCCGAATCCATATTCAGCAATATTTCTCCATGAAGAACACCTGATTTTAACCCGACAGCTCCGGTCATTCCGGTTTCTTCATCGGTGGTAATCAAAACCTCAACAGGACCATGTTTGAGTTCCTTATCAGCAAGTACGGTCAAAGCAGCAGCAACCCCTATACCATCATCGGCACCCAGAGTTGTCCCTTTTGCCTTTACCCATTCACCATCGACACAAGCATCAATAGGATCTTTCTCAAAGTCATGATCATTTCCCGAGTTTTTTTGAGGAACCATATCCATGTGTCCCTGAAGAATAACTCCTTTGCGGTTTTCCATTCCAGGAGTTGCCGGTTTACGGATAATTATATTTCCAGACTCATCTTTAATGGTTTCCAGTCCAAGTTTTTTACCAAATTGATAAAGAAACTCCTGTATTTTTGCTTCACTTTTAGAAGGACGGGGAGTTTGTGTCAAAGAATAAAAATTATTCCATAAACACTTCGGTTCAAGATTTTTTATTTCACTACTCATAATTGAAATATTATGCAGGTTAAATTAATTCTCTGTATAAAGGATAAAGTTACAATTTATTACGATTTAGACTCTCTTGCTAAAGTAAAAAAGGCATTGTTTTCACGAATGTGAAAACAATGCCTTTTTCCAATTATTAAATAGGAATAAGCTTTCCTAACCTATTCCTCCATATTGGGAAGCTCGAGTCCATATCCCTTTTTACGATCTTCGGCCTTCAGTAAAAAGGTAAATATCAGGGATAACATGCCAAATCCGGCAAAAATAAGCATCGGGATGGTATAGTTATAAGTTGAAACGACAACTCCGTCTCTAACAACATGTCCGGTTTTACAATAAGCATCAAGTACCCAACCAATCAATGCCGGTACCCCCATTAATCCCCAGTTCTGCACCCAAAAGATTAAAGCGAAAGCCGTTCCTAATTGTCTTTCAGGAATGATCTTTGGTACGGATGGCCACATTGCCGAAGGAACCAACGAAAAGGCAATTCCAAGAATAATAATTAGAATAACGGCAACAACGGGACTATTCAAAAATGGAACAGCAAACAGCAGATGTACGATAATTAGCAATACAGCTCCAAGCATCATGATAGATGCCCCTTTTCCCCTCCGGTCATAGAGATTTCCAAAAAACGGAGTAAGTAAGATTGTACCGAATGGAAGCATTGCCGGAAGAATTCCCGCAAAATTCTCATTAACGTTAAATTTTTGAACCATCAAATCAGTCGCATATTTCAGAAACGGAAATACAGCAGAATAAAACAGAACACAAAGAATTGCAATATACCACCACCCCCTGTTAGACAAAATTTTTCCAATGTCAGACAACTGAAAAGCTTCTTCTTCCTCTCCTATTTCCTTCGGAGGCTCAGATGCTTCCAATTTACGATCCATAAAAGCATAGATAAAAAAGGAGATCATTCCGATACATAACAAAATTAACCCGAACAGAATAGGGTAAGAGACATTTCCGAAAACTCTTGCTAAAGGGACTGAAATTGAAAGAGCAAGAGCTGTACCGATTCGTGCAGTTCCCGTCTGTAGCCCCATTGCCAATGCCAGCTCTTTCCCTTTAAACCATTTCACAATGATCTTGGAAACCGTAATTCCCGACACCTCTAATCCCACAGCAAATATTGCATATCCAAATCCAGCCATCAAAACCTGAGCTTTGGCGTTAAAGAAAAGGACGTGCCATACCTGTCCATCTAAAGAATGAGTTGATACCGCCCAATATTTTATAGCTGCACCGATAACCATTAAAATGGCTGCTCCAACTCCGGTAAAACGGACACCCATCTTATCAAGAACGATTCCCCCAATGATGAGCATTAAAAGGAATACGTTAAACCATCCATAAGCACTGGTAAAAAGACCAAAATCAGTACTTCCCCAATGCAGCTGTCCTTCCAGAAGTCCTTTCAACGGGGCCATTGCATCTGCAAGGTAATAGCCACACAGCATTGTAAAAGAAACAATAGCTAAGGCGGACCATCGGGCAAGTTTTGATTCCCGGAGGCTTTTATGCAATTTATCCATAGTGTATAACAAGATTTAAATTTACGGCTAAAAGTAACAAAATAAAGCTTTATTCCAGATATGGTCCCTTAAAAAGCTCTGAACGATTCAAAAAAAACCGATTTACGCAATAAAGCACCTACTTTTTAAGGGATATTGTGTATATAAAAAAGGCAGTCTCTAATTTCCAGAGACTGCCTTTTGCTAAATCCAAAAATGAAAAGATATTTTTTATTTCTCTTCTGTTTTTTTCTTCGTGATTGATTTTATTGTTCCAGTGGTCGTATTCAGCTGAATACTATAGCTTCCATCGAGCAATTGTGCAGGAATAGGAAGGACCGGTCCAAACTGAGCGACAGGAATTCTTGCAGTTGCCAGAGTAACTGTTCCATCGGATATTTTCACCGTCGTATTCACAGGATTCCGATAAAAAAGATCGCCTGCTACTACCGATTGCTGCTGTGGTTCTGCATTTAATTGTTTTTGTTTGTTCAAGACAGGAACTTCATCAGGCTGATATTCAACAAATGCAGGAGTTCCATTAGGATCGTTTTTAGTCATCACCCCTTTGTCAGGACTAAAACGGAAAACAATTTCTTTTCCATCAGAAGTTGGCACAACGGTAAATGTATATTGACGGGTAAAATGATAACTCTTTCCCATAAACATTGAGACATACTCATTTTCCAACTTACGACCTTCTTCAATCATTACGTGAAAAGCTTCCCCATCAGGGAGTAGTTTATCATACCCTCCGGTCAGCATTTTCTCCATTCTTTTTTTTAATCGGGCCAATTCATGTGCCGTATATTTTGCGCGTTCGTCTAACGTCATAGGCATGGCTCTTTTTGACTTTCCCGAATCATTCTCCTGACGATAAAAATCATTGACCAGCATTTCGGGGAAAATAATACGAGGAATCGGGTCAATTATTAAATTGTCTGAAGAACTGATTGGCTTAGCAGCTTCGGTCACCGGCTGATTAATTCCACCAAGTACGCCCTCTGTAGTAAGATTCACAAGTCCTGCATTGTACCCAGTAACAGAAAATGTCTGAGTAGGATCTGCTTCTCCAAATGCATTCAGGACAATTGAACTGATTTTCCAATTTTCGTAATCGGAGGTTGCTGCGTTTTTCATATTCAAATACTTCTCGGCAGACTGAAAATAAGGTCCCCGAAATACTTTTTCACAAGTCGCAGTCACCAAAATTTGTATCCCGGTTCGCGGAAGAGAATAAACAATTCCTACTCCATTATTCTCAGCAAACTTCTTTTTATCATCTCTCGGTGATGCCCATCCCTGAGCTGAAAAAACGTAAACAAGGATCGAAAAGAGTATCAGAATTTTTTTCATGACACACCACATTTAAGTATTAATAACTGGTCAAAAATAGTCATTATTTATGAGGCTTCTATTTTTTAACGCAAGAAATGCTTTCCCAATATTCTCCGTCAGATCTCCTGCAATCATTGACTCCTCACCATTTTTACGAACAGCTATATCTCCGGCCAGTCCGTGTAAATAAACACCAAGCAGTGATGCGTCGGAGGAAGAATATCCCTGCGCCAACAATCCGAGAATAATACCGGTTAAAACATCTCCGCTACCGGCGGTTGCCATTCCTGGATTTCCAGTTGTATTAAAAAAACATTGTCCGTCAGGAAACACAATACTGGTATAGGCTCCTTTCAGAATAATGTATTGATTTAACTTCCGTGCCAATTGCCGTTGTTTGACAAGCATCTGATATGAATTTTCAGACTTTCCGGCCAATCGTGCAAACTCTCCGGGATGAGGAGTAAGAATACTTCCGGACGGGAGTGCATTCAACAATTTTTCTGATCCAGACAAGAGGTTGATCCCATCCGCATCAACAACCATTGGACGATGAAACTGATCAAACAATGCAGCCATTGCCTCTTCTGAAGCTTTATCAGTCCCAATTCCAGGACCAATGCCCACTGCCGTAAAGCGATCCATTGGTGGAACAATACTAAAATAATAATATGAGATATCCATACTGACCATTGCCTCCGGAACAGACATCTGCATAATTTCGTATCCTGCCCGGGGAATATGCGTGGTTAGAAGTCCTGCACCACTACGCAAACAAGAACGAGAAGACAAAACTGCAGCTCCCATTTTTCCATAAGACCCTGCAATCAAGAATGCGTGACCATAATTTCCTTTGTGTCCAAATTTATCACGCGAACGAAGAAGTGGAACAATCATTGGTCTCGTTAAAAGATGAAAAGGTGATTCCGTCTCACGAATAGCATCAGGATGAAGTTTGATATCAATAATCTTCCATCGGCCGACATATTTTTCATTTTCAGGGAAAAGAAAACTCAATTTTGGAAATTGAAAAGTGAATGTCATATCTGCTTCGATAATTGCATTTCCCTTGTTTTCAGAATTATCTTCACCAAAGAGTCCTGAAGGGATATCAACCGCAATCACGCTTGCGTCCGAAGAATTAATATGCTCTATAATCGGGGCATAAACACCTTCGATCGGCCGGGACAATCCTGAACCGAACAAAGCATCAATCACAATATCTTCCTGCTTTATCAGCGGCAAAGGTTCTCCGGGACCAATCATACGCACAGCAACCAACGTCATTGCCTTTAGCCGCTCATAATTAATCTGACAAGAAGCAGACAATGAATGCCCGGCATTGGGAAGAAAGACTTCGACAGGATATCCTTTAGTTGCCATTATCCGTGCAATAGCAAGGCCATCACCCCCGTTATCTCCAGGTCCGGCAAAAACCATTATTCTCCGATGCCGGGAATGATTCTCTTCTATCTGACAGGATATCCCCATTGCGGCCCGTTCCATCAGATCTATGGCTGAAATAGGTTCATGTTCTATCGTATAACGATCAATCTTACCAATCTGATCACAACAGAATATTTTCATGATAAAGTCTATTTTTTATAAAGGTAAAGAAACTGACTGAGATTAAAAATTCCACATTCATTCGCCTGCCAGCCCCTCCATGCCGAAAATTGATCTACGTTATCTATCAATTATTAGTCTTGACGGCTTAGAAAAGATAATTATATTTGTTGTACATTTTCAATTGTCCCAAAATTAAAAAACATAAACATCTATGCTTAAAGAACATCCAAAAGGATTAATGATATTGGCAATAGCCAATATGGGAGAACGTTTTGGCTATTACACCATGCTGGCGATATTAGCATTATACATTCAGGCAAAGTTCGGACTAAATTCAAAAACTACCAGTTTAATTTACGGAACCTTCCTTGCATTGGTCTACTTTCTACCTCTTTTCGGGGGATTAATTGCAGATAAGTTCCTTGGATACGGGAAAACAATTCTACTTGGCGTTGCCGTCATGTTCGGAGGATACGCACTTCTCGCTATTCCTAGCGGCGCGGACACCACCGGTTATATTATGATGTTTTCTGCATTATTCTTTATCGCTTTAGGGACCGGTTTCTTTAAAGGAAATCTTCAGGCTCTGGTTGGAAATCTATATGAAGACGAACGATATAGTTCAAAAAGAGATATCGCCTTCTCCATCTTTTATATGTTTATTAATATCGGAGCCTTCTTTGCTCCAAGTACTGCAAATCTCATCAATAATTCAATTCTTGAAAAAGAGCATTACAGCTATGATGCGGCGATTCCAACCAATGTCATTAAATTAAATGACAAAGTGGTTAACGTCAAAGAATTCAGCAAATCAGCTATCGCAGCCTATAGTAAACCAGTCAAATCTTCTAAAGACAGCTCGACAGTTATTCGTGAAGCAAAGAAGAAGGCTGGAGTTATATTTCAATCAGATAAAGACAAAGCTTTATTGAAGATCAAGGCAGCAGCTCTTGTTCAGAGCAAGCTACTTAGTCCGACCGAATATCGAATACTCGAAGGAAAAAATGAAAATGCGAAGGCCTCCGTTAATGCAAAAATAAACCGAATTCCTTTCGACACAGAAGCTTTTGGAGTAAAATACATGTCTGTACTGACAAAGTCTTATAATTGGGCTTTCGGAGTTGCCTGTGGTAGTTTATTGCTCTCTGTTTTCATCTTTCTTGGGTTTGGAAAATACTGGAGACCGGTTGATTACAATTTCAAACAGCAATTAGCACACAATGGTAATAATCACGTGGTCGTTTTAACGCCGAAACAAGTTCGGGAAAGAGTCTCTGCTTTGATTATGGTCTTTATAGTCGTCATCTTCTTTTGGATGTCTTTCCATCAAAACGGACTTTGCATGACTTATTTTGCGAGAGACTATACAGTAAATACGATTTCGCCTCTGCAAAATATAACTTTCTCATTAATGTCTTTGATTCCGCTCATCTTTGTCTTCTACGGAATTTACATTGCAACCGGAATATTCGGATCTAAAAGACAACCCGTAAAAGGGCTCATTGTCACAGTTGCTGCAGCCATTTTAGTTTATCTTTCTTACCTATACAATGCAGGAACTTCTTTTATCAATATAACACCACAAATTTTCCAACAATTTAATCCGTTCTTCATTGTATTACTCACCCCTCTCATGGTTGCTCTTTTCACCAAACTGAACAAAAAAGGGAAAGAGCCCTCTGCCCCACGAAAAATAGGAATAGGAATGGTTGTTGCAGCGTTAGGATTTATCATTCTCATTATCGCTTCTATTAAACTTCCAGCACCATCTGAGATCAACGGGGTTAGTGATACGCTGGTTTCTCCGAACTGGTTAATAAGTACCTATTTTGTTTTGACCATTGCCGAGCTGTTTCTCAGTCCGATGGGAATCTCTTTCGTGGCAAAGGTCGCTCCACCTCAATATAAAGGAATCATGCAAGGGGGCTGGCTAGCTGCTACTGCTATTGGAAATTATTTAGTTGGAATTATGGGAACATTCTGGGACGAACTGCCTCTCTGGGGTTATTGGTCTGTCTTAGTTGTATGCTGCCTTATTTCTGCAACCTTTATCTTTTCAATTCTTAAACGACTTGAACGGGTTACCAATGAGGCTTAACACCTCACGAATCGGAATAGATCACATCCGACATTTTAAAGCTCTTTTTACCTTTCAAAATATAAATCTGACTATTTTTGTCAAAGACTTCCGGTTTATGAAATTCACCTCCGCAAAACCGAGTGCGTTTCATCCAATCATTAAGAAAAATTTTTACGAATGAAAAAAATAATCTCCTGTCCACTCTCATTAATCGCTTATTTTCTATTTTTTTGTACCATCTGCGTGTTTCACCCTATTCAATATATTTGCTTTAATGTATTCGGATATAAAGCACACAAAAGAAGTGTAGATCTACTAAATCTCACTTTACTGCGTATTTTGTTTACCACGCTATCAACAGCAGAAGTAGAAAACGAAGTCGATCTACCTAAAGACAAACCACTTATATTTGTATCAAATCATCAAGGTCTATACGATATCATCGGTATCGGCTGGTTTTTGCGTAAATATCATCCGAAATTTGTGAGTAAAATTGAATTGGGGAAAAATATCCCCAGCGTTTCTTACAATTTAAATCATGGTGGATCTGTACTGATTGACCGAAAAAACCCAAGACAAGCACTGCCAACTTTAAAAAAGATGGGGGAATATATTGAAGCAACAAACAGGTCTGCCGTAATCTTTCCCGAAGGAACCCGCTCCAGAAATGGAAAGCCAGGAACTTTTGCTCCCAATGGATTAAAGATTTTATGTAAATATGCTCCGAATGCATTAGTCGTTCCGGTTACAATCAATAATTCATGGAAGATATTTCGCTATGGTGTATTTCCCCTTGACATCGGGAACCGACTAAAATTCACAATTCATCCACCTATTGCAGTAAGCGAATGTGATTACAACACGCTTTTCGAGAAAACAGAAAAGGAAATTGTGAACGATATTGTTTCTCGTTAGAACAGGTTTGCAATCATTGAGGATTACGTTATCGCTATAAAATTTACCAGATCAACAGTTACAAAATCATTGGATTCACAGAACAATAAAAAATCCCGAATATGAAACAAATTGAGAAAATATCGGAAAATGCTTACTATAGCGCCGTAAACATGGGAAACCTAGATGATCTAAAAGACTACTCACTCATTCATCCTGTGAGTAAAAAACGACTGGGAGGCAAAGTCTTCTTAAAAGATGCCACCAAAGCAACAGGCACAGAAATTTCATTTAATTCACTTCCCCCACAATCAGAGCAACCCTATTTTCATATTCACAGAAAAAATGAAGAAACTTATATCATATTAAAAGGGTTCGGCTTTTTTCAAGTCGACGAAGACTGTTTCAATATAAAAGAAGGCAGTGTCATACGAGTTGCACCGCAAGGGAATCGCGGGATCTGTAATTCCTCAGACGAAGCAATGATCTATATGGTGATCCAATCCAAAGAAAATTCGCTGGAAGAACACACTTCTGCTGACGGAGAAAGACTCCCCTGCGAACCCAAATGGAGATAATTACAATCGACTTTAGAAATAAGACTGTCCCCTGGGCAAATGAAATAAATGAAACGTAGAAAGTTTTTTAGTAAATCAAATTTTCAATCGTTTAAACAGGTCTTTTAAGTCTATACCCAGAACATTTTTATTGGGACTTTCAAATTGATTATGATTTCGGCCCGTTGCATAAATCTCCTCAATGATCTTTTTATATTTGCTTTGAATGTAATGCCTTTTTAACTTCAGCGTGGGAGATAATTCTCCGCTGCCGGGACTCCATTCTTCACACACAAGACGAAAGCGTTTGATTTCTTCAACTTGGCCAAGAGATTTGTTCACTTCATTGATTTCCTTTTGATAAACCGCTAATATCTCAGGATTTTTGATTAGCTCTTTATTATTCCGAAAATGGATTTTGTGCTTTGAACACCAATCATGCAAATAATCAAAACTTGGAGAAACAAGAGCACTTGCAAATTTCTCATTTTCTCCAATAACCATCGCCTGTTCAATGAAGAAAGACTCTTTAAACTTATTTTCAATCATCTGAGGAGCAATATACTTCCCTCCTGACAGTTTAAACATCTCCTTTTTCCGATCGGTAATTTTTAAATAAACGCCCTCATCCAATACACCCACATCACCGGTATGAAACCAGCCATCTTCATCTATTGCCGTTTTGGTTAATTCGGGTTGCTTATAATACCCCAACATCACTCCAGGACCTTTGCAAAGGATCTCTCCATCATCTGCAATTTTAACATCAACACCCGAAAGAATCGGCCCTACTGTTCCATATTTTATTTTCCCAATAGCCGGATTCCCCACTGCAATAACGGGGGATGTTTCAGTTAGTCCATATCCTTCAATAGTCAGGATTCCTGCAATTCCAAGAACCTGGGCTATACGTTTCTGAAGAGAGGCTCCTCCTGAAACAATAATTTTCAGGTTCCCCCCCAAAGCAGCACGCCACTTTTTGTAAACAAGCCGATCTGCTATCTGCCGTTTCAATTTAAACCATGGATTATATTTCTTTCCATATTCAAACTGAGCCCCCAGATCTACCGCCCAGAAGAAAACAGTCCGTTGCAACAAAGGCAACTGTTTCCCTTTATTAATCAGTCCGTCATAAATACGTTCCAGCAAACGAGGGACAGAATTAAACATATCCGGTTTAATCTCCTGAATAGTCCGGACTATTGCCCCCAGATTATCCACATAATAAATTCCCAGTCCTTTGTATTGAAAATGATAATTCATGCTCCGCTCATAAATATGACAAAGAGGAAGAAAGCTGATTACCTTATATTCTTTCCCCTGCAAATTATGACACTGAGCATGCTGAGTAAAATTAGAAATCAGATTACGGTGGGAAATCATTACTCCTTTGGGCATACCAGTGGTTCCCGAGGTATAAATCATCGAGACCAGATCGTCCGGTTTAATTCCGTCTTTTATTGTTTTAAGTCGATCAGACAATCCCTCACGATTTTTCTGCCCCAAAGCAATTAGTTCTTCCCAATTACGGATTCCTTCAACCGGAGAAAAAGAAAAAACGTGCGGAATTTCAAGCTCCTCAACAACGGACTTTAGTTTACGATAAAGCTTTCTGTCTGATACAAAAACAGCCTTAACTCCAGCATGATCCAGAATATATTTATACTCTTCGGCACTAATTGTCGGATAAATAGGCAGGTGGACCATCCCTGACATAGAAAGAGCCATGTCAACAAAATTCCATTCCGGTCGGTTAACTGATACCGTTGCAATAATGTCACCAGGAGCAAACCCCTCCGCTAATAATCCATAAGCCAAAAGATGAGAATATTCTGAATATTGTTTTGAACTATACAGGACCCATTTATCACCGACTTTTCCGGCAAGAACATCTTCCCTTGGAAAATCATTACATTGATCCAGTAATTCAAACGTACGTGTAATCTCCATTCGTAAAGGAATTCTTATTAAAATTTAATTCTCGAAGCAAGATTTCGCTCTTCCTCTGTCTGGTCAATCGCATGACCATATATCTTCTCCAAAAGATCATGGTATTTAGTCAGGATAACTTCTCGTCTCAACTTCAAAGAAGAAGAAAGTTCCCCTGTCACAAAAGACCATTCATCATTAACCATTCTAAACATTGCGACCCGCTCACAGGGCATCAGCAATTCATTCGCCTTATTAATCTCTTTCTGAATACGTGCATTCAACTCAGGAAGCGTGATTAACTCCGCATTATCCCGATATTTAAGATGATGTTTCGTCGCCCAAAAATGCAAATAATCAAAATTCGGACAAATAATTGCTGCAATCTTTTTCTCTTTTCTGCCAACAATTGCAACCTGTTCTATAAACCCGGAAAGTTTCAGCTTCTCCTCAACCATGCGAGGGAAAATAATTTCTCCCGAAGAAAGTCTGAACGCTGCATCTTTTCGGTCCAGAAATTTCAGGAAACCTTGATCTATTGATCCAATATCCCCTGTATGAAACCAGCCGTCTTCACCATAGGAATCAGAACCCCTATAGTACGAGCGGGCAACTCCATTACCCCGACAAAGAATCTCTCCATCTTCAGCAATAAGAACCTCAATATTCTTTAATGGACGACCAACGGTTCCGATCCTGAGATCCTCATCCCGATAGCCATTAACAGCAACAACAGGGGCCTCCGATAATCCATATCCTTCCTGGACCGGCATTCCTGCAGCCCAGAAGACCCTAATCAAACAACTTTGTAACGCTGTTCCTCCCGAAACAATCATTTTCACTTTACCGCCCAATGCTTTCCGCCAGTGCCTGAATACCAGTTTATCTGCCAGCCGATACTTCATTGCAGTCTTTCTATTCTTCGGTTTAAACGGTTCATAAGCTAATGCCAATCTCACAGCCCAAAAGAAGAACTTCTTTTTAGCTAATGGTAAATCTTTCCCTGAAGCAACGATTTGGTGAAATACTTTTTCTAAAAATTGAGGAACAACAGCAAAACCTTCAGCATGAATTTCATTAAGATCGTTTATTACGGTCCCGAAATTTTCCGAATAGTAAATTGAAATCCCCTTATACTGATAATGATAGTTCAATATTCTTTCATAAATATGACAAAGAGGCAAACAACTCAGAACTTTATGTCTCTGATTCAATCGATCACGATCAACCGTTGCCAAAACATTTTCAACAATATTAGCATGAGAAAGAACCACACATTGTGGCTGACCCGATGTTCCTGAAGTATAAATCATTGTTGCAGGATCACTCGGTTCAATTTTCTCTTTGATCTCATTAAGCGACTCATTTGCTTCCTCTTCCGGGAATTCACGACCAAGAAGATCCCCAATCAACAATAATTTTACGGAGGGACTATCTTTCAATGCCAGGCCAAGAGCTTCCCGCCCATTCATCGTGTCAACAATAACAGCACTTACATCACAATAACGAATCACTGTTTCATATTCTGTTGTTGGCAGATTATTATAAAGCGGCACATGAATAGCCCCAATCTGCATTATCCCCATATCGATAATATTCCATTCAGGAGAATTAGAACAAACCGACACAATTTTATCCCCGGCTTTAAATCCTTCCTCTAATAAACTTAGCGAAAAACACCGGACAGCCATTAAGTAGTTGTCGGTACTATACGCTTTCCAAATTCCATTCGCTTTTCCGGCAAGAAAAATTTCTTTCGGATAATTCCTCCCAATATAGGGTAGCAGGTCAAAAAGACGTTTTATCTGTTCTTTCATAATTTGGAGTATAGCAGAATTACGATCCTCTTATAGACTAACAAATATAATATAAAGCACTATAATTTAGTTTACTAATCATCATTTCTCTACTACATCTCCTTTATCCTTTTTGCTGGATTGCCTATTTCCTTTCGTCGGTTCACAATTCCGGTTAATACAATTACTATAAGACCAACCAAAACACTTCCGAAAACAATTCCCTTCATCGTGTTCGTTTCCAAACGATAACCATTCCACAAAGAGTAACTATAAAACACAATCGTATTCATCACGACAGTAGGCAAAATAGCCAATATCGCAATATTCCACCAGACCCCATAGACTTGAGAAAAGTGCAAACTCAATGCAACCAGAACAAGCATTGTGATTAGAACAAGCAATCCGATTTCTCGTACATCACAAAGGTCCGAATACCCCATGCTAACACCAGTCCCCACTATTCCAGTCAATAATCCAACAATCAGCAAACAAAGCCCACACCCGAAAGACAACACCCCTGATCTTTGTAAAAATTCATACTGAGAATCATGATGAAGTTTAAAAGCCGTCAGAACAATTCCACATAAGTTTTGAAATATACAGAGAAGTACCGCCCCTATTCCCAATGCGACCAATAGCGAATAAGAATTCTGCCATGTAAGCAACTCCCCGCCACCGGAAATAGTCAAAGACAAATCCATTCCAGAACTACTCATCACCAAAAGGATAATTCCAGCAAGAAAGCAAGAACTCCCCATGGTAAAATAATTATCCTTCCCCACAAGGCATCCCAGGAGCACCACTCCACAAGATAAAAAGAACAGCCATTCCGGGCCGCCAACCCAAGGACAACTTTCAGTGATATACCCCCGGAGCAAGATTATTGACAGATGAAACAGTAACGCCATTATAGCCAGGGAATATACGATTTTGCCTGCAATCCTCCCGGAATGATTAGTTCTCCGGACAAACCCCATCAACAACAAACACAGTCCTCCTATCAGATAGCCGGACAGCAAAACATTCAAACCAACTATTTTATTATAGATGAGTTCTGCATATCGTTTCAAATTCGAAGGAACTGTTCCCTCTTCCCTTTGAAAGTCAGCTATATTCTGCAAAGCATTCAGAGCATCCAAATCTTTTCCTTCATTAACTGACCGAAGAAATCGTCCCAAGACAGTTCCGATATCCTGATGTCGAAGAGAATTTTCGTTAGAAAGAAGATCTGCTGGATTTAACCATGCCCCATTTTTCCGGTCAGGAAAAATACAAAAAGGGGTCCCTCTAAAAATCCCATTCATTGTAGAAACCTCATCGTCCAGAGCAACAATAACCCGCTCATAAGGAGTCTGCGTCTCATACGCCTTAGACCGCGCTTCACGAACATCTTCATCAAGAAGATACTTTCCTTTCGCATCAAATAAAGAATTATACGTTATGAGTGAAGAAGAAAATCCCATTGCCGCAGCAAGATCGCGGTGTGTCTTTAACACCCGTTCATTTTGCCATTGTAAAGGATTAAGCATCATCGAAAGAATTACCTCATCCGCATTCATTCTCTTAAAATGAGAATGTCCGTTAACTCTTTTCAATAATTCCCGGTCAAGCGTATTCACGGTTCCAATACGACCACCCGACTTAACCCATAAATGACCAAACGAAGCGGCCACTTTCGGATTTACCGAAGGTAGATCATTGGCGTAGGAAAAACTACTCGTAACGCACCACAATAAGAGAATAGACAATAAGGGGTTTATCCTCCTACTCTGTTTTATCAATTTTCGACCATAGCTTGCCGGATCAAGAATAAACCAGAGTAAAGACAATAAAATCAAAAAGAAGCCCCCATAACAAAGAGTCTCTCCAAAACAATGACGGGTAACAGAAAAAGTTCCTTTTGAATCGACGAGAGAAAAACAATATCCCCTGACATTCAGACTATGCCCCCCGGAAATGAAATAATCTTCTGACCGGCCACTATTCCGGTCAGTCAAACAAACATTATCCCCTCTAAAAAGTCCGGTTGCCCTATCGGTCAATGCTTCCTTCACACAAAAAGTAAAAGGAAGAGAATATTTTTTATATCCAAACTTCAAATTGATCTTCGATCTTCCAAGTAAAACCTGCACCCCTTTTTCCGAAACAGGAATAATTTTCTTCTCTCCGGCAGAAGCAACCTCAACAACCATAACCGGCTGGCCCGCATTCGCGTTATTCCCAATAATATAATCAACTGAAGCATGCTCCAGATAGCGACCGAATAAAAATGGAATCTTCCCGGAAGAATAGAGCAAGCGGGCATCAGCCAGAACGAACTTCCCCGGGACTATACGATCATGCTGTTGAGTTGATAAGTTTAATGAATGAAGGGTATCCTCAGCAGAAAGATAAATACTTCCATTTAAAGGAATAATCGCTATCGGAGGCATTTCGGTTGAATGGTCCGGATCAAAAAACTGTCCTCTTGAATTGGGGTGCAGAATAATAGTCTTCATTCCCTCCGCAGTACCCACCACTAATTCCAACATAGCAGTACCTTTAGAATCCGGCACAATTGAAGGAATAGCTTTATCAATAATCTCTCCGCTTCGGATAGATGCCCTACATGGTCCCTTCCCAATATGAAAGTTTAACTGATTTGCTCCCAGGGAAGTCAGGAAAACTTCTTTTTCTACAACATCCTGATTCTCGTTATCTGTTAACTCCGCTTTAAAAAAGGGTCTGTCAGAAAGAAAACAATCTGTTGAATGCCCTTTCTCCAGATGCATTCCCCCTTTCTGTCCTTTCAAATTAATGAAAAAAAAGCCCAGAAAAATCAACAACAAAGCCATATGAAACAACCCGACAGAAACGATACTTCGACGTAAAAGTCTGAATACAAACAAATTAGCGATCACAGCACACATCAAGAGTCCCACAAAGACCTTAAACCAGCAGGCACTGTAAATCAGATAACAAGTGGCAGAATGCCCCCATTGATTTTCAATAAACAAGACAACAATAAAAGCAATAGAAAGAATTAGAAGAGCAATCCCGTTTACTATTGCCCAGCATTTTACGGAGAATGTTTTTCGCATAAGAACATATTGTCTTGCAAAATAACAAAAATACAGTCAATGCGCCCTTCTTTAAGCTCAGGAACTGATCTTACGGAATAGAATTCAAAACAAACGATTAAAACAAAACCCCGGTGGGGTTAATCTCCGGGGCTTTGCAATGTCAGTTGAAGAAAAGAGAAATTTCTCTTTCATAGTAATTGTTTCATATTTAAATGTAGCAAACTAAAGTGATTTCTTGCTTTTTAAGAACTCGTTAACTTTTTCAGCTGCTTCACGTCCACTAGAAATGGCATGAACAACAAGACTGGCACCACGAGTAGTATCTCCTGCTGCAAAGACTTTTGCCTTTGAAGTACTGTAATCCGAACCGACCTTAACATTTCCACGGCCATCCAGTTCTAGTCCCAATTCATTCAGCAATCCTTCATGAACAGGATGAACAAAACCCATTGAAAGCATAACCAGTTCAGCCGGGATAATCTCAACAGTTCCGGGAACTTCATGCATTGCTATTTTTCCCGAAGCATCTTTCTTCCATTCTACCCGAGCAACTTCAACACCGGTAAGTGCACCGTTTTCTCCGATAAAACGCTTTGTAGAAAGATCCCAGCGTCTTTCGCAACCTTCAAGATGGGAACTTGACGTCCTCTTTACATTGGGCCAATAAGGCCATGGATTATTACTTCTCCGCTCAGTGGAAGGCTCAGGCATAATCTCAATTTGTGTTACCATGAGTGCTTTCTGGCGAATAGACGTTCCGACACAATCCGATCCGGTATCTCCACCACCGATCACCAAGACATGTTTATCTTTTGCAAGGATACGCTCTTCTTCAGAAATTACTTTTCCTGCAATCGCTCTATTTTGCTGTTTTAAAAAATCCAAAGCAAAATACACACCTTTCAGGTCACGACCTTCAGCTTTCAGATCACGAGGTTGAGCGGCTCCGATTGTAATTAAAACTGCATCAAAATCATTCATCAATTTCTCTCCGGCAACATCCTTTCCAACCTCAACACCGGTTGTAAAAGTAATTCCTTCTGCCTCCAGAATCTGAATTCTTCGATCAATAAGTCCCTTATTCAATTTGAAATCAGGAATTCCAAAACGAAGCAAGCCACCAACGCTTTCATCTTTTTCAAAAACAGTAACCTGATGTCCTGCCTGATTTAAGATATCAGCAGCAGATATTCCTGAAGGACCGGCACCAATAACGGCCACCTTGAAATTTGTCCTCTTTTTAGGAATCCGGGGAATAACGATACCTAACTCAAAAGCGTGTTCCACAACCGAGCATTCATTCTCACGAATTGTCAAAGGTTCATTATGAATAGACAGAACACACGACTTTTCGCAAAGAGCCGGACATATTCTTCCGGTAATCTCGGGCAATATATTAGTGGTTGTAAGAATAGCATAAGCTTCTTCCCAGTTTCCCCGATATAATGCATCCTGCCATTCGGGCATTTTGCTTGATACCGGGCAAGCCCAGTGGCAGAAAGGCACTCCACATTCCATACAACGTGAAGCCTGCTCTCTGCGATCATTTTCATCTAAAGTCTGTTCAACTTCTCCGAAATCACCGATCCTTTCACTGACAGGCCGGTAACCTCCTTCTTTTCTTCCTATTGTGATAAAAGCTTTCGGATTTCCCATGTCGTTAATAATTTAAATATGATTGCCTGTCCGGATCAATATTGGAATGCCGGATTGTCATCTGTTTCTTTTAATTTTGCTTCCAGTTCTTTCAGTTTATTCTCTTCCATAACCTTCTTATATTCAAAAGGAATAACCTTTACAAAGCTGGATAAATACTCATCCCAGTTAGTCAATATTTTAGAAGCTAAAGAACTGTGAGTATGGAGTAAATGCTGATTAATCATATTTTGCAACTCCTGAATATCGCTTTTATCCTCAACCGGAGAAAGCTCAACAAGTCCCTTGTTACAATAATAATCGAAATTCCCATCTACATCAAGCACATAAGCAATACCGCCACTCATTCCGGCAGCAAAGTTACGACCTGTTTTTCCGAGGACGACAACCCGACCACCCGTCATGTATTCACAACAATGGTCGCCGGCACCCTCAACAACAGCATACGCTCCGGAATTTCGAACACCAAAGCGTTCTCCGGCAACACCTCTTATATAAACAGCACCACTTGTCGCACCGTAAAGGATTGTATTTCCAACGATAATATTTTCTTCCGGTTTAAAAGTTGATCCGATTGGAGGAACCACAACAATTTTTCCTCCTGAGAGACCTTTCCCAAGGTAATCGTTTGAATCTCCTTCCAGTCTGAAGCTGATTCCTTTTGCAAGGAAAGCTCCGAATGATTGTCCTGCCGAACCATAAAACGTACAGTTGATGGTATCGTTAGGCAAACCATCTTCTCCATAACGAAGAGAGACTTCACCAGAAAGCATTCCGCCTAAAGAACGATCGACATTGTGGATCTTATGAGCCATCCAGACTCTTTCGCCACTCTTTATGGCCTTACTAGCTTCCCGAATCAGTTTATGATCCAAAACGTCATCAATCTTTTTGATATTCGGATAAGTATTCCGGATATCATTTTTATGAGCCTCTTCAGGGAAATAAAGGAGATTAGAAAAATCAACTCCTTTCATTTTCCAGCAATTAACGTCGGGATCGGCTTCGAGTAAATCAGCACGACCAACTAAGTCATTAAAGTTGGTTACACCCATTTCTGCCATATATTCCCTGACTTCCTGGGCAATAAAACGGAAAAAGTTAATCACATATTCTGAACGGCCGATAAACCGTTTCCGAAGTTTTTCATCTTGCGTTGCAATTCCGGCGGGACAAGTGTTCTTATGGCATTTGCGCATCATCACACATCCCAGGGTAATCAAGGCTGAGGTAGCAAAACCAAATTCTTCACCACCCAAAAGTCCCATGATCACGACATCTCTTCCGGTCTTCAACTGACCATCGACCTGTAATTTAACACGGCCCCTCAAATTATTCAGTACCAGAGTCTGTTGTGCCTCAGCAATTCCCAATTCAGACGGAAGTCCGGCATGGCGAATTGAACTTGCCGGACTTGCACCGGTACCTCCTTCTGCTCCACTGATCACAATTAAATCAGCAAAAGCCTTGGCAACACCGGCAGCAACCGTTCCGACACCATGTTCTGAAACTAATTTAACAGAAACTTTTGCCCTCGGATTGGTACATTTCAAATCATAAATCAACTGAGCAAGGTCCTCTATTGAATAGATATCATGATGAGGAGGAGGAGAAATCAAGGTAATCCCCGGAGTTGAATTACGTGTTTTTGCAATAATCTGATTGACTTTATATCCAGGTAGCTGACCGCCTTCTCCAGGTTTTGCTCCCTGAGCTATTTTGATTTGCAATTCATCAGCGTTAATCAGATAATTTGCAGTCACCCCGAAACGGCCAGAAGCAATCTGTTTAATGGCACTTCGGGTATTATTCTTGTAACGTTCGGGATCTTCTCCACCCTCTCCTGTATTACTTCTACCGCCGATTGTATTCATGGCAACAGCTAAAGCTTCATGAGCTTCCTTACTAATCGAGCCATAAGACATCGCTCCGGTAACAAACCGTTTCATAATATTTTCAACCGGTTCTACCTGTGAAATATCAATCGGATTCTTACTTTTCTTCCATCTCAAAGCCCCCCGGATAAAGGACGGATGGCGATTTTCCGTATCAACAAGATGCGAAAACTCTTTAAATTTCTTATAATCATTCGTACGGGTAGCCCATTGTAACAATCCGATTGTCTCAGGATTCCATGCATGATGTTCTCCATCTTTCCGATAAGAATACCACCCTTCGTTTTTAAAGATAAACGAATCATTATCGGTCTGGTAAGCCTTTTCATGAAACATCAGAGCCTCTTTGCAGATTTCCTCCATTCCAACGCCACTAATTCTGGCTGCCGTACCCGTAAAATACTGATCGATGAGTTCTTTGCTAACCCCAATTGATTCAAATATCTGAGCTCCATGGTAACTACGAAGCGTTGATATACCCATTTTTGAAAGGATTTTCAGCAATCCTTTATCGATGGCTTTGATATAATTCTTTCTAGCTTCTTTATAGTCAAGAGCAATCGTTCCTTTTTTAACCAGTTCAGATATAGCGGCAAAAGCCAGATACGGATTAACCATGCTGGCACCATAGCCGAGCAACAATGCAAAATGCATAATTTCACGGGCTTCTCCGGTCTCAACAATAATACCGATCTGCATTCGTTTTTTAGCCTGAATCAGATGATGATGAACAGCAGCAACTGCAAGTAAAGAAGGAATTGGAGCCAGTTCTTCACTGATAGCGCGATCAGAAAGGATAATAAAATTTTTCTTCTCATCAACGGCTTTTTCTGCCTCAACCAGTATATTTTCAAATGCTTTTTTAAATCCTTTGACCCCTTCTTTCACGGGGAATACCATCGGAATAATCGTATGTGTAAACTGCTCGTGTTTGAGATCTTTAATCTTACCCAAATCGGTATTGGTCAAAATCGGACTATCAATCTTAATCAATTTACATTGTTTCGGACTTTCGTCCAATACATTGTATTTTGAAGAGCCGATATAATTGGTCAATGACATCACCAACCCTTCACGGATAGGATCAATAGGCGGATTCGTTACCTGAGCAAATATCTGACGGAAATAGCTAAAGAATCGGCAGGGTTTATCTGAAAATACAGATAAAGGAGTATCATTACCCATTGATGCCGTTGGTTCGTTTCCATCGACAGCCATTGGCTTAATCAACTGAAGCATATCCTCTTTGGAATATCCAAATTCCTTAGCATACGTAGGAAATTCTTCTCCCATTGATGAAGGCACACGGTGCATTGCATCAATATTCTCGAATTCAATCCGATTATCTTTTAGCCAATTAATGTATGGACTTCTACGGGTAAGATTAGCCTTAACTTCTTCATCCGGAATAATAATTCCAAGTTGAGTATCAACCAATAAGATTTTACCCGGTCTGAGTCGTCCCTTAGCTTTTATTTCTTCCGGAGGAAAAACCTGAACACCTACTTCAGAACCCATTACGATCATATTGTTCTTCGTAATTACATAACGGGAAGGTCTCAGACCGTTACGGTCAAGAGTACCCCCGATGTAACGTCCATCGGAAAATACAAGGGCTGCAGGTCCATCCCAAGGCTCCATCAAAATCGAATGGAACTCATAAAATGCCTTCAGACTTTCAGGTATTGGGTTCTTATCATTAAAAGATTCGGGAACCATCATACAAAGAGCATGAGGAAGACTTTTCCCATTCATAAGCAAGAATTCCAGCACATTATCAAATGATGCGGAATCACTTTTTCCCGGTTCAATAACCGGGAATAATTTCTTAATATCCTCGCCAAAAACTTCTGATTTCAGAAGAGATTCACGGGCATGCATCCACAAACGATTACCACGAATCGTATTGATTTCCCCGTTATGGGCAATAATCCGGAAAGGTTGTGCAAGATCCCAGGTCGGGAAGGTATTCGTACTAAATCTTGAATGAACCAGCGCAATTGCACTGGTCAGTGTTTCATCCTGAAAATCCACAAAATAACTCTGTAGTTGGTCAGGCGTAAACATTCCTTTAAAAACCATCACCTTTGTTGAAAGGCTGGGGATATAGAAATAATCTTTTTCTAAAAGATTAGATTCTCTGATTTCTCGTTCGGTCTGTTTCCGAACCAGATATAATTTGCGTTCCAGAACATCCTGTTCCAGATTTCCTTTTACAAAAACCTGTTTCATGCGGGGTTCCGTCTTATGGGCAATTTCGCCCATTACCGAACTGTCAACCGGAACTTCTCTAAAACAGATTAATTCAAGACCTTCTTCTTTAATGAAGCGAACCAGCACTTCCTCACACAGAGAAGCTTCTTTTTCATCAACAGGAAGGAATACAAAACCGGCGCCATATTTTCCATACGCAGGAACACGAATTCCCTGTTCTACAAAAAAATCATGTGGTAACTGAATAAGCATACCGGCTCCATCACCGGTTTTATTATCTGCACTCGTGGCTCCACGGTGGTTCATATTTTTCAGGACTTCAAGGCCCCGGAGAATAATGTCATGTGACTTCTGCCCCTTAATATGGGCCACAAATCCAATTCCGCAATTGTCGTGCTCAGTTGAGGGGTCGTACAACCCCTGCGATTTTGGTAATCCTCTTTGCATTTGTGTAACTTATTAAACCCGTTATTGAAAATCGTAAAACAAATAAGGCAATTTTGCTTACAAATAAAAACCTGATATAGGTTTCAGCTTAATATCTTAAACTTTTTGCTGGCGTTTTACGACAATTGTTACAAATTTAGCATTTTATATCTCCTTTTCTCCTCCTCCGAACCATCAATATGAAGAAAAAACATGTTTTTTAACATACCCAAGAGAAGATTTATCCCTCTCAAATTATTATAAAACATTAATAAACATCAGCTTATAGTCCATATTCCTATTCGACAATCATGCATGTTAATTTTTTCTTAATCGTTCCTTTTAGCTCGACTTTCTGATCACATTGTTATCTTCATGCCATATTTTCAAACACAATGCTTGTTTTTCCATTAAACATTTTTTTAAAAGACAGTCTAATTTCTTCCTTTGACAGACCACGCCTGTAATTTATGATAACCAAAACAAAAACAACAACGGTTTTAACAAAGAATCCTTAAAACAGAACAAACAGGCAAATCATTAGCATTCAATACCAGCATAAATATTGATCCACTGGTACCCCTTTGGTCTATCATTCCATTTCACAGTCACGTCAGATTTGGTCTGAAGGTGATTCGCAGGACCTAAACACGAATAAAGCACCGGTAAGCCACCAGCGAACCACCTATAAGAAACGGCGTTAATACGACGTTTGACCCTTATTAAGATAAAAATACACCTTTGATAGACCTTACTAAAAAAGGGATACAGCAATTTTTACCATTTATTGCTACACCCCTTCTTCAGTAAAAGAAAATGCTAAAGAAAAGACAACAAATAATCATACAAAAACAGAACTGATTCTTTATCTTTACCGTAAGACATTAAGGAATCAAATCGTTCCGAACAAAAAAACTAAAAAGCAATCGCATCATGTCAATAATCATTATTGGAGCAGGTTCTGCCATGAGTCAGTCAATAGCCCGGCTATTCGGAGAAAGAGGTTTTTCTATCGGTCTGATTGGACGTACTGAAGAAAAGCTAAAAAAGATCACAGAATCCCTCTCTTCCCAAGGGATACAAAACCGATATGCTTTGACCAGTGTAATCAATGAAATGGGGCTAAGAAAAGCATTGAATGAGCTTGAATACCACGTCGGACGCGCAAATATGATTCTTTATAATGCTGTTGCCCGAAGTAGCGAGCGAATACCCGACTTAGAGTGGGCATCGGTACGGGATCAATTAGACGTAACGGTAGGTGGTGCTTTCCATCTGATGCATATCAAATTGCCGGAATATTTGCGTAGAAACCGAGGAAAACTTTTTTTTACCGGAGGCGGAGCTGCCTTAGACGGTAATCCGCAAAATGTTCCTATGGGAATGGGGAAAGCAGCCCTCCGCAACATGATACAAGCAGTAACTCATGAAGTAAAAGGAACTCGTATCCACATTGCCCAGCTAACGATTTGCCACAAAGTAACGGAAACAGATGAAAAATATAATTACAAGGCTATAGCCGAACAGTTCTGGAACTTATTTACTCAGAAACCAGACCACTTTGACGATGAAATAATTTATTAAATTATTCTTTAACAACGACTCTTCTCTGAATCTTATAAAAAACTGTGCCTGCAGAAAAAATAATTCTACAGACACAGAATGAATAATACTCCAATTGTTGTGCGTACTACAATCCGTTCAGAACAAATGGTTCATGATTTTGAAAATCATCGTACAAAGGTTGTAACGTTTTCACCGCATCACTTTGTGGTTTAGCCACAGTAACCGCCATTATTTTTATCTTGCCATTATTCGGTAAGACCAGTGTTCTTGCCCCCTTCGGTAACATTATCTCATATTTAAACAGATAGCAGTATTGATAGGCATCATTAGCTGAGGGATAATCGATATGTCTGTGCGAGGCAAACCATGCAATATTATCCTGTTTTGAATAGGGTGAATTTACGGCCGTCACCTTAAATCTGTCCTGACTAAATACCCGATTATAATACTGTCCCACGCAACCAGTCCATGACTGAATTCTAACCTGATTATTTTGCCCGTCAATAATAAAATTATCTATTGCATCGTCTGTTGCTGCGGCCAACAAATACAGCTTCGTATAATTTCCTTTAGGAAGATTTACCAGCTGCCCTTTACACACTACAGCATTCTTTTCTTCATCCCCTCTACCCCCCATTTTAAAGTGAATTCCTTCACTTTCAATCTCATCCGGCACCAATTCTGCGGGAATACTCATATAGTCATCAAAGTCTCCGTCGGCCCGATTATCATCCGTACTCATCACATCCTGATTATAGGGCAAGGTTACGACCATCTGATCTCCTTCAGTCAAATGGTGTTGTGCCGATTTTAACTTAACAGCAAAACTACGAATCGTATAATGTGAAAGATCAAATTTTATTGAGTTTCCACTATACGCGACCTCTCCGATACGTTGTTCCTGACCATTCACCTCATAAGCTCCAGCTATTTGTCCCGGAAGGCTTAGCGTAGCTTCTTTCAGGTCTTTTCCAAACAATTCATTAACCCGGATGATATAGTAATCAGAATCTTCCATTTTCTTGAAAGCCATAAGCCCGACTTCCGGGGTACTTATCTTTAATAAAGAAAATTCTTTTCCTATCACACCTTTATGTTTGGGAACTTCAAATGCCATCAATGGCTGATTAAAATTTTTCCCCTCCCATGCGGACAATCCATTGCGACTATCGCCCCTGTGTCCGTATATTCCATAACGGAAATCATGGATTCCAAAATCCTGACTGTTTTGATAGGCATACCTTCCTCTTGCTTCAGGGGTGTACAATAAAGTCAAACGCAAAGTACAATCATCGGGTTTATCCGAACCGTATTTGCAATCTTCAAGAATTGAAACGCCATAATTACCCGATTGATCAGTCAAGTCAAACCATTCTTTAGATGGGACTTCATATTTCTTCTCATTATTTGTGCCCCGCAGAATCGTACCTACTCCCAGGTTATAGGTTGCATTCTCGTTCGAAACAGTCAACGGAAAAGAAGCCTTTAAACTAACTCCCGACGATTGCCAATTGACCCGATTGGTCACCTCAACTCGCTTACCAGCCTCTCCTGCAGCCAGACTAATAATCTGCTTTATTTCCGAACCCTGACCTTTTCGATCAATTTGAAGTGCTACTCGTACCGGACCATTTTCTACAATCTGAATTGTTACGTTCTTATCCATGAAATCAATCGGTGCTTTCTGACGATCTTTCCAATCCATATTCCATGCCGGGTATAATGCCGGATGTTCTTGCAGAAACTCCAACCGAGCCGGTCCTGACAGCAATTCTTTAGACGCTTTTTTATCAAACACACTCGTAAGATCTCCGTTTTCTGCAAGTTGAATCCGGTAATATTCATTTTCTAAGGAATTTGCCGTTACTTTTAGATCAGAACCATTTTTACTCCGAATACCTGTTTCCTGAACATCAAAGACAGCAATTCCCATAGAAGGAACTTTTGCCAGAAAAACAATTTTCAATTTATTCCCGCTACGTTCAATAACCTGTGTAGGCAATGCTTTTCCCTTCTGGTCAAAAACAATTACTGCCGATGGTTCTGTGGCATAAGTAAGTTCAGCAGTTACGACATCTTCCCGTTCTATTGCTACCGGATTATAGACCACAACGGCCTTCCCCTTCGTTTGAGTATTTAACTCATGAGAAATCACCCCCACTGAATTTTTCAATACCTCTGCAAATCCGTTACTAGCTATAAATTCATCATTCCATGCATACTCATAGGCTTTAGGGATGCAAGTTCCCGGCAGAATATCATGAAACTGACTTCCCAGAACCAGTTCCCATGCATTATTAAGTTTTTCTCTCGGATAGACCGCTCCTCCAAGCCAGTCCGCCATTGTAGCCACCTGTTCTGCAGACTGAGCGAGCAGCTCATTTTTGCGATTCATTCGTTTCATAAAGGCCTGTGAGGTCATTGATCCGGCACTATGTTCTGTCAATAGAAGGTCTCCTGAATATACCGGAAGTTTCTTCCTAATCTCGGGAGTTACATCTTTATACATCTGATCGGAAGAAGTAAGTACCACTTTAAATTTTCCATCTGTACTTCGGGCACTTTCCACGGCATGCTTTGCATCATCTTTGTACGGAGCTCCTCCCCGATCACCGACCCCGTAATAGCGATAATCAAAAGAAATTCCGTATTTCTTCGTATTATCATCAATCCGACCATTCCAATAATTGTCTTTATCTAAATGAGGGACGACCCTTCCGCCATAATCTGTTGCATTAAACGCAACGACAACGCCTTTCCCATCGACTCCGTTCCATACTCCCACATTAAAAGGAATTCCGGCAGCCGAATGCCAAGTCAGCTTTTGTGTCGAAAATCCTATTAATCCGCAATAGTTCCAGATCGTAGGCATATTAGCCAAAAAGCCAAAGCAGTCTGGCAACATATAATCATGACTTTCTACCCCAAATTCCTTTTTAAAGAAATGATTTCCATACAAAACCTGACGGACAATCGATTCGGAAGAAGAAATATTTACTTCTCCTTCATCAACAGAAGACCCTGCGACATACCATCGCCCCTCCTTGATTTTTTCAACTACTTTCCGATACAATTCAGGATAATATTCTTTCATCATGTGATAGCGTCTGGATCCTGTGAAATTGAATACATAATCAGGAAAAGTATCAAACAAACGAAGATTCTCCTCCATGATATTCTTGATGTAATAATTGATTGTGGTCGGATAATCCCAGTTCCATTCCGTGTCTAAATGAGCATAACCGATTGTATACAAGACCCGGTCTTTACCCAAATCATATTTCTCCCGTTTTGCTGCCGGCTGAGCGGACAATAGTGCAGGACTTACAAGTCCCAGAAACAACAAACAAAGTACTTTTTTCATCTCTTTATTTTGATTTATTATGATTTAATAAGCATATAAATTTCTCATGATGCTAAAAATCACTAAAGCATCAACAACATTAATTACTCATAATTAAGCCATTACAATCTAGCCAACCTTCTCAGGTTTTTATCTTTTCTTCCATTATTTGTCCCAGTTATCCGTACGGAAAGAAGAAGCAGGTAATTCTGCCACATTATAGAGTGTCCCAACAGTATAATTTTCCCAGCAATACCGCACGGCAACAGGCTTTTCCACTTCGTCGCTCCATACTTTTACAAAATCTCTCCCAATAAAAGCATGTGCCGGATGAAATAACCGATCTACTCCAGCCACAACAAACCCCTGTGCTTCTTTCCCAAAAGAGGATAATCCGAAATCTGCATAATTAAAAGACAAGCAAACGTTATTCCCTTCAACGGTCATTTCCTTTAATACCGGACCACTACAAGGCAATCCTTTTTCCCCGTATGTTTTAGCCAAAGCCCAATAAGCCAACCTTTTTCCCACCAATATTTTTTCTGCAGGATGCCAGCAATATTTATCCCCGATATCCAATGTCACAGCCATTCCGGTATTCGGAACATTAAGCATCGTTTTCAACTGAACTTCCCGTAAAAAAGCAGCATTCGTCAATGTGTCGTATTGAAATGGAGCTGTCTGTACAAAATAAAACGGAAAATCGCCCTGATTCCAACGAGTTCTCCAGTCTTTAATCATCGCGGGGAACAATCGGCTATAACGTTCCGGGTTCGTAGCATTTGCCTCTCCCTGGTACCAAATCACTCCCCGAATACCATAATTCAATATCGGATTTATCATTGCATTAAAAAGGACCGTTGGGAAATTCGCATCAATCTTCCCTGCATTTATGACAAACAAATCAACATCCTTAATATCCGATTTCAAAGTCACTGCATCAGTCCATGCTTCAGCTCGGGTTCCTCCCCAACTGGAATGAATCAATCCAATCGGAACTCCCAGTATTTCCTGAATATATTTTCCAAAGATGTAGGCAACCGCACTAAAATTCCCCACTTCTTCGGGACTCGAAACAGACCAGCTACCTTCACAGTTCGTTTGCGGTTCCTTACTAAAGCTTTTCTTTACCGTAAAAAGTCGGATATTCTTGTTATTGCCATGAGCAATATAATCATTACTTCCTCTTACCGGCTGACCCACATAACCATACATCGGCATTTGCATATTCGATTGTCCACTACAAACCCAAACCTCTCCAATCATAACATCTTTGAGTATAATGGTTGTATCTGCACGAATAGCAATTTCATAGGGACCTCCGGCAACGGGAGTTGAAATGTTAAGTTTCCATGTCCCATCAGCAGCAACTGATACCTTCCGGTTTTTTTCAGCCCAACTTGCCTTAACCGAAACAACAGAACCCGCCTTAGCCCATCCCCAGACGGCCACCTTACTCTGTTGTTGTAAAACCATATGATTTCCCAATATAGCAGGCAACCTAAGTTCCGTAGCACGGATTTCCAAGACACTGCAACTTAATACAAGACATAGAAACAGGAATAATCTATTCATGATTATTGGTTTATCCGATTTTTTAAATCCCTTTTTTACTTCTGACGAAACCAGGCAACCCAATGTTCGCGAAACACCCTCGATTCAGGATCACCTGGTTCTGAAACTGTATTGCACTGGCTTGTATGATCAACCTATTTTCTTTACCTCAATATTCATTATTGCTCCTAACTTTTCAATTTTATCGGCAATATGACCAACTCCGATGGCACAATGGTGTGCCGGTCCTTGTTTGGACCATCTATTCATAAAATCTTTGGCCCCAATAGGGAAGCGATACCGACTATTGGTATTTCCTATTTCCAATACCGGGCCAAGGACAGACTCTCCCTCTGCCACCAACAAAAAGACACCATCTTTCCCTTCAACAACTGAAAGTAAAGTAACAGGACCGCGCTTAACAGTCATCTGAATGGAAAGTCCTTTTCCCGGTTTCCCATGGAAAAGTGGAAGAGGAACCAGTTTAACCCGTCCTTCAGCAATCGCAAAATGTGCCGGACCATCATGACCCAACATAATAACATCATCGTTAAAATCCATCAGATAGAACTCCGAGAAAGAACCGCCAGCTCCAAATTCCGCCATTATCTTCATGGCTTGAGCGTTCTTCACCTCACATTCTCCTGCAACCGGAATATTTTTCCCTGTAAGTAACGTGTTTCCGGCAATTACAGAAGTCACAATATTTTCATAATCATTGCCCGGTTGACCTTCGTAATAATAAGCCATAGCCCCGAGCTTATGCACAGCAACCAGTTTATCAAGAGCGACAGAAGTACGGGCTGCTCTTTCGATCTCTTCTTTTCCGCATTCCGGAACTACTTCAAAAGTTGTCTCAAATTCCTTGATTTTTGCTTCTACTTCAGTGGAAGTCACCTCATCTCGATATTTCTTCAGCTCACACATTTCAAGGAGTTCTATATGAGTTCCGAATATGGCAGACTGCTGAGTCAGATTGGTATAGACATCGAGCATACCACAATAGTAATGGCCCAATATTCCAAGTCGGTTCTCACGCATCGCTACAGCTACCCGGACCGCCTCTGTCCATGCCTCAATTTCAGTCCATGCTTCCGGATCTTGCAAATAACCGGTAACAATATCATATCGGATTCCCGAACGATTAAACACGCCGGCAATCTCCGGGACAGAGCAAGCCTGACAGTGTTCGAGCCAGACACCGGTCATCTTACCCCGATCTTTTAATTCGTTAAAAGCTTCATAATCCAACGCTTTAACCGGCTGCAAATTCAAAATCACCACCGGCACTTTCACCCGCTGAACAATCGGCAATACCGTTGACGAAAGAGCATAAGTCGAAACATACAAAAAGAGAATCTCCACCTTGTTTTCCAAAAGAAAATCTGCAGTTTCACGAGCTTTTACCGGATTATCGACCATTCCGGCATCAACAACATCAACCCCATAATCAGTAATTCTTTTTCTAATTTGTTCCTGATACGATTTTAAGTTATTTAGTAACCCATCGAATTGCGCCCAGTACGTATCGAGTCCGATTCCAAACAAGCCAACTTTTGTCATATTCATTGATTTATATTTAGTTGAGTTTTATCTATTCGCATGATCCGTAACAGACTCAGAGACTAAAATTCGCACAGGTCCGATAAGTCCCGATTTAAACAATGGAGAATCAGCCTTATAAAAGCGATAGGCACAAAAAGTATAACGTCCGCTGGTTCGCTTTTCTCCTTTTATCAGCCATTCCGGCCATTGTCCGTCTTTAATTCCATCATCCGGTTTCTGTTCATCTCCGATAAGCCGATTAGGCCAAAGATTGGCAATTTCTATTTTCAATTCATTATCTCCCGATCGAAGAGCACCCGTTATCTTTAGCTGCCAGGGAGCTGTCCAAACAACCCCTAAATCCTTTCCGTTAAGCCAAACTCTTGCCAAATTATTTACTTCTCCCAAATTGAGATAAATATCCTGTTTGGAGCTTTTGTTTTTTTCTTCCGGCATTTTAAATGTTTTATTGTAAGTGGCAATTCCCGAATAATACCTGATTCCTTCTTCCTGACGAAGCGTCCAGTCCACCAATTGATCAAATACCACACTTTCAGGTCCTCCCCATTTCGGATCAAAAGACACAGTCCACGGTCCATCAATGGTCTTAACAAAGACTTTATCCGGGAAATTATCCTTAACCGACTTTGGGTAAGAACTTGTTGGGATCGTCGGCTTTTTCAGAACAATAAAGAAACTCTGATAAGAATCAAATTTCAATGGGATAACAATTCCACCTCTTTGTTGGGAATAAACAGGCAATTTTCTTGTTTCTCCGGTTATCGGGTCCCACAATTCAGGAACTTCCCCTTTAACGTTAAAAAAGCAAACAGACTGCACGGACTGATCTGTCTTATTCGAAACAAAGTAAATATCTTCGGTTTTAGTCTTACGATGAGTATATCGCACAGGACCAGTCGTTGTAAAATCCTCCTGGGCTCCCAATTTATTTAAGATTTCAGCCGTTACCTCATAAGAAGGATAAAGTTCTTTTGATGCATGCAGTGAAAGGGTGCCACCCCAATATATTCTTCCTTTTCCGTATGGTCGTATTACCGCGTCATTTGAAGGTTTTAGTCCACCCCAAAGCTTCAATGACTCCGACCGGATTATTCGGTCACATTCCGGATAATTAACCAAACTCGGGGACTTCTGCGGGGGATTACCAATGACGACAGCCCCGCCACGAACCAGCGATTCTATTTTATTAAGTAATGCAGGAGTCATCGTTTCAAATGCTGGTAAAACCAATAAACGATACGTGGCGCCACCCGGGAAAACGATCTGATGATTCAAGACCCTAGCCTTTGCGATTAAAACACTCGGAGCACATCCGTCAAAGTTATATCCCTTGCGATCAGGAAGCGTATCATTTCCTACTAAAGCAGAGGAAGGAGGAGTAAAAACCATAGGAGCACCTTCCGGGGTCAGATAGAGTATATCAGCAACCGTTCTGCCTTGCTGCAACAAATAAGAGCATCGGGAAAGATATCGATGAAAATCAGAGACCATCGGCCACCACGTCTGCCCCCTGTCCCAATGAACGCCATAGCCCCCCATAGTCATTCCCGGCCGATACTGATCACCCAGCGGCTTATGAGCAAACGTGTGAAAAACAAAACGATTAATTCCTGTTGCCAGGGCCCAATCTCCCTGGTTCTTTAAAACTCCCGGATACAAACGAAATCCCTCTGTCCTTTCCGAGGTAAATGATTCTGCTGCAACAATTGGCTTGCCAAGAACATGAGCAATAGAAGTCGACTCCATACAGCTGAAAGAAGAATTAAAGCCATAACCTTTGCTCCAGAACTCACACATCGGAGTATCTGCTATTGATCCCAGTTCCATATCTGCACACGGATTCATATCGTAAGGCTCAATTGACAGGCTTAAACCGTAACGATGCCCCAGTTTCTTTATATAACCTGCATGATTTTCAAGGACCAGTTCCTGAGCAGTCTGCCGGAGATCCCATAGGAAACGCTCACTTACCTCCCGGCTTCCGACAATTTCGCCAGCATAAACCGGAAAGAAAGGAAGCGGATCGTAGCCTCTCCTGCGTTGAAACTCCTTTCGGAAGTTTAGACTCCAGTTTTGAGATCCCATTTCCCAGCTATCCATGTGCAATGCTTTCAACCCTCCATCCGGAGTATTCAGAGAGTCCCCCTGTTCAGTAATCAGTTTCCCGACATATTGATCAAAATGAGCATTAAATGCAAGCGTATCAAATTTATCGCATTCAAAACCCAATCCGGGAAGCGGAGCCGGACGAGTTACCGCCCCATTATTTCTTCTTCCGAAACGCATAATTGTCCACTTTCCTTCCGGGACTTTCCAATTAAGAGTTCCATCAGCACGAAGCAGTCCGGTCAGATCAATAATTTTCTGCTTGTCAATGGCTGAACCTGGTATTGCTTTCTCAAATTCGGCAGGAGCCGCCAAAAAAGGTTTAACACCCCGTTGAGAAGAAAAAGGGGCCCGGTAATAGAGCGCTTTTTCGTCGATATCTTTAATCTGCTCTTTCACCGAAGGCGTTGGAAATGCCAACACAGCCACATCTTCATAGAATGCCTGCCACTGACTTTTCAATTCTTTAGTAAAAACACCCTCGCCAAAGAAAGGTTGCCGTGGTTCCGGTTTTGATAATTCTATCTTCAACTCCGAAGGACCGGCTACTTCTTTAACAGAATAGACGAGATGCTGCATTGACTGCTCCGGCTTTACCCAGGGTCCCCCACTTCCGGTCCACCCAGGACCTACACCTAATGTTATCCGTATACCGAATCTTTCCGATTCTCTCACCGCATGTTTAAATAGAGACTGCCATTGCGGACTTAAAAAATCAACAGTCCCCCTGGGGACTCCTACGTTAACTTCAAGAAACAGCACATTTC
The DNA here is from genome assembly GCA_963692465.1 of Prolixibacteraceae bacterium. GTDB lineage: Bacteria > Bacteroidota > Bacteroidia > Bacteroidales > Prolixibacteraceae > JAUZOB01. Next base: position 2,452,701 of record OY829943.1, on the reverse strand, counting down.
CGATTCCGGCTTTTTTCATAGATTCCAGATCAGCAGTCATCGCTTCCCGCGAAAGATTACCATCCATGAAATACCAATAGACCCCTGGACGCACCGAATCCGGGGGGTTTTTAAATGACTCCAGAAGAGTCCCTTTACCTGTCTTGTTCCCAATAGGAAAAGAACTTCCGGCGTAAAGATTTAAAGTCGAAATAAAAAGCAAGAAAAAGCCAAATCCTCTTTTTATCAAATACGTTTTTAACTCCAGGTGTCTACTTATAAGTTTCATAGCTTAGATTGATTTTTATTGATTAACAATATGATCTGAATGATAAGAATAAACAGAAGATTTCTTCCCAAATTCTTTAACCTGAAGTGACTTAAAAGACCCCTCATGTACATCATCAAGAACAACTGCAGTTCGATAATCTGTTTTCCCACACTGAAGCAAAACATGCTCAAGCACTATTCCCGATGCATGCCGGATATACACTCCCCATGCCGGAAGTTCATCAAACATGGAGAACTCCGGATAACAATCTGCCTGTTCCGACACCTTATCAAGTTCATTCAACGCCACTTTTGCAATCATTGTATTTCCGCCTCCGGGGTGGCTAATACGAATATTTTTAAGAGTGACTCCAGTTATCGGGACCCCCGGCAACCCGGTAATGATGATAGCAGGAGAAATATTGCGCGGCGTATCTTCAACCGGACCTTCATAATCATACCCGACATCCGGTTTGGTCATTGGAATTTCGACCTCCACATTTGAGATCCGAATATTATCCATCTTCCCTTTACGGTCGGTTTTTCTTGCCCCGATTCGCAGGAAGACAGCATTTCCGGTGTGTACAGCCAGCAAACTGTCCACTTCAATATTCTCCACAACCCCTCCGTCAACAGCCGCAAAAGTGATTGCAGAACGATAGGTATCAAAAACTTTGTTATTGATAATCCTAACATTTCGAAATCCGCCAAAGGATGCTGTTCCAAATTTAAATCCACTTGCACTGGAGCGAACCGTGCAATTACGGATCACGACATTCTGACAAATACTCTTTGCATCATGCGACTTCAAACAAATACCGTCATCGCTTGCATCAACAAACGAATTAGTAATATTCACCCCATCGCAATCGACAATATCCATCCCATCGTTGTTCCAGTATGCCTTACTGTCCACCGTTACATGATCAATATTCAAATTCTTACACTGATCGTAAGTCTGAACCCAACTAGCTGAATTTCGAAGAGTTATCCCTTTGACCGACACATTCGTACAAGAACGAAGATAAAAAATCATTGGCCGGATACCTTCTTGAGGACGATCATTCCGAAGCGGGTCTTTTACAACACCACTCTGAATCAAGTTAACCAGATTATTTGCCACATCTCTTCCCCGACCATCAATCATACCGTCTCCTTCAATTGCAATATTGCCCTGATCTTTTGCCAGAATTAATGCCGTTGAATTTTGAATATCGTAATCAAACGGATTCAGAGAGCCTACCAATACAGCTCCCTCATCCAGATAAATTGTCACATCCGATTTCAGATGAATACTCCCGGTCTGGTAACGCCCGACATTAAAGATAAGCCTTCCACCACCATTTTCGTGAATATAATCAATCGCTTTCTGAATAGACCGTGTGTTTAAAGTCACCCCATCAGACTTAATACCAAATAGAGATGCCTTATAATCCTTAGCCATAAGGAAGCCCGGACAAAACAATAGAAAAAACAAAAAACATATAAATACAGCCCTCATAATCTGAATTTTAACAACATCAATGTAAAACAAAAAACTCAAATAAAACACTATGATTTTTACATTTCATCACATATATTTCAATTGCAATTTCACCATTTTCCCTTCAGGAAGTTTATAAGCAAACTGCCCGGAAGCTGCAATCCCGACACCTTCAGTCAACCCCACTTTTTCTCTCCTATCCAGAAGAATTTCACACTCCATCCCCTCCGGAATAAACAACAACAATTCTCTTTTATTCTTCTTCCCTGACAATCCAAATCGAATTGTTCCTTTAACAGTATGTGCAAAAAAACTGATTTCCTCCAGATCTCCAGGTTGCGGATCTATCAAGCATTTTGCGAAACCAGGTTGTAACGGATGAATCCCTCCGATTCCCTGATATAACATGATTAATGGAGACATCGGACAATGACTCCACTGATCATTTGAATCAGGTTTTACCACCCAATGTTCCTGCAAGGTATTGTTCTCAATCACCGAATCCATCTTACCCCATCGGTTTCGTAAATCATCAATAACGACCTGGGTTGCTCTTCCTTTTGTCAAGGCCCAGTACCTCCAAATTGCATTACACGGATAAGAAAGTCCCATCTCGGGTGGTGCTTCAGCAAGAATTTTAATCGCCGATTCTGTTTTACCACCCGGACACTGATCAAAGATTACCGAAGTCGCCAGACTCCGGTCACAATATAAAATCTCTCCTTCTTCTGTAGACCATGGACGATTACAAACAAAAACCTTATGCGCATCATCCCAGTATTTCTTAATACATTGTTTTTCAAGTTGCTTTCCATAGTCATCGATTTCTTTACTCCACTCTTTATCGGCAAAAGCAAGACAAAGTCGGCTCAATGCATACTGACACATCGCTGCAACATAAAGATTCAATGCGCATTGCTTATGCTTCTGCTTTTTGTAAGCATGATGATCAATCCAAACAGAGGGCAATCCAAGATTTTCAACCGGCAACAATCCGTCTTCACCAGTTATACTTTGCAGGTATCTAAAAAAACGGAGTAAATGTGGATAAGTTTCCCCCAGAGCATCGGTTTGTCCTGTATACAGATAATAATGCCATGAGTCGAAACAAAACCCAACACTGTGGTCCAAAATTGGCCCCCAGCCAGTCAACTGTATCTGCCGTTCCATCACTCGGGCTAATCGGTCAAATCCAGGCCAACTATCCATAAAAACCCCATCCAGACCTTGTCCCTGACCGAATGTATTCACAAAGCGGGCAGGCAAATGCGTATCTCCGAAAGCGTAAAAAACAGCATGAAGCTGATGGCCTCCGTCGCCACTATACTGCTGTCGTTCTCTGGCCATTCCATCAACAAGTGTTTCCTGAGCACAATTATACAAGGTGTTGACCGAGGCATCCATCAATCGTTGAATCACCTTGTCATTACAAACAATCTGCGGCTCTTCCTTCCATGGATATTTTCTTCTCCGAACTACAATGTCTTTCAGAATAACCGGTCGGTTATAATTTCGAATATGAAACTGAATCCAACGATAACTTTCAAAATCGAATGTTTCAAAATGATTCTCCCCTTCCCTACAAATAAAACGGGTCCATGAATTAAAGTGGCTGTTCAACAATACCGGACCATGATGCGCATGCGCCTCCTGAACCATTACCTCTATAATTGTTCCTTCCGGAGCATCCACTGTAAATTCAGGCCATCCGACTATTTGTTCATAAAGCTCAAAAGTCAGCACCGCTGCCCGTTCTTTTGATACCGATATTTCCCATTCTCCGGAACGAATTTCTCTGGCCGGGTGACTCCACTCAAAATTAAAAGCATTAGGAGTCATTGATTCAAAATATTCTTCTGCCGGACGTTTCCATTCAATCCATGCAGATTCATGCAGATTGAATCCCTTTACAACAGATTCCTCCATTATCGGAATACTTCGTTCCCTGATACAGCAATCATCATAAGATGCTGATATAGCCCATTGATATTCCATCAACCAACTACAAACTGAAGGTTTATCTCCACCAGAGCTATAAACTTTTGCCTGCAACCAATTCCGGTCAGGAACATATCCCGCATGATCCCATCCATATGGATATTGACGCGCATCAAATTCTTCCTGAAACGAACGCAAAAACCATCTTTTATAATGTCCTGGTTGCCAGCTACGAGGCAAACAAGACTGCCAACTATCATCCGAAACAATCTGCATTACCGATCCATCACCCATTTCAATATCCAGCTTAAACAGAAACCCTGGTTTTCCAATCGGAGAAGTTCCATCTCCCAACCCAAAATACAGGACGCTACAAGCAATAATATTTTCTCCACGGACAAAAGACTCTGATAAATTCAACGGATCTGCCTCCATCTTTCGGGGGTCACAAGGTGCCGGTCCCCACTGTATCCGCTGTCCGTTCAAAGACAACTTATACCGACTATCAGCCAACACATAACCGGTCGCTTTTTTAGGTACAGCAGATAGCATAACGACTTTACGAAACAACACGACGGTATTCGAAAGACAACGTTCCATTGGATACCAAATCCATTTCGCAGGAGAAAGATCTACTGATTTAAGGATTGAAAAGGATTGCTGCCTGTTGAATACAGGCAAAGGCAATCCCTTTTTACTTTTATTCAATTCTGTATGATTAGCCATCAACCTGGATGGCAATAAGAGGACTCCTCCCGACATGGAGGATATCCGAATAAAATTCCTTCTCGAAAGCTTACTAAATTTATTCACTTCACATTAATTATGGGGAACATCACAAAACACAACTTTATTATCGCTGAATCAATTCAGAATCATTAATTACAAGCAATTAACCGTTCTCTATTAAACGGTTAATTGCCAAAAAAATAGCAGAACTAATAACCTGGATTTTGCCACATTATTTTTCGATCCTTATTAATCTGCAACTCATAATTAGGAATCGGGAATATCAATTGAGTAGCTTTCATCTGATACATCCCATTTCCTTCTTCGGCTGTATTCAGAAATGCATTCATTATTGTTTGAGCCTTTCCAGAACGAGCCAAATCGAACCAACGTAAAAATTCTTCAGCAAACTCAACTCGCCTTTCTTTAAACATTGCAGTACGGAAAGCATCCTGGTTAGGAAGGTCTGTTGAAGTAAGAGATCTTAATCCTGCGCGATTCCTTACATCATTTAATATTTTGAACGCATCTCCATCAGCAACATAGCCATCTTCATTCAAAACTTCAGCATACATCATCCGAACATCCGTGTATCGTAAAATCGGTAAATTCACCTCATAATCATCTTTCGTTGATGGAATAGTACCATGTCCGTATTTAATATAAAAACAAGTTACCTTGTCTACAGTTCCAGATTTACTGGTATAACCCTTTTGAATAGAAAAGTCCCGTCGAATATCACCCGTTTCGTAAGCATTATACGAATCCAAAGAAACGTGCAGGAAAGGAGAGCCTCCACCTTGCGGAAACATGGAAGAAGCGATATCTTCAGGAACACTTACAACCGGAAGGATGTTACCTTGTCCAACGTCACCTGACTTATATTGAATCTGGAATACCTGTTCCGCACTATTATCGTACTTGTCCAGAAAACAATCTGCATAATTTGTAGCCATTACATATTTTTGCGAACCAATAATGTCGGTTAAAAGAGGTTTTGCACTTGAATATTTCTTTTGAAACATATACATTCTGGCTAAGATTCCTTCTGCTGAATATTTAGTTGCTTTACCCAATTCAGAGGCATTAGGCCAGACTGTAGGTAAAAGTGAAGTAGCCTGAGTCAAATCCTTTGCAGCAAAAGCCAAAGTTTCATCCTGAGTACTTCTTGCTACTGTTCTCACTTGTGTTGCCGTCATTTGTTTATCAATCAATGGAACGCCTCCATATAACCATCCAAGTTGGAAATAGGCATATCCTCTCAGAAAATATGCTTCTCCTTTATAGTATGATTTATAAGCCGCGTCAGTAAATGTTCCTGCATCTATCTTTTCTATTATTGCATTTGACTGATTAACAATGGCATACAATATCCCCCAAATACTTTCATAAGAAGCAGTCGTTGCATCATCAACAAACGAATTCAAAAATCCAGGATCATAAACCGTTGACTTATTAATATTATCGCTTCTTCCTTCCAAATCAAAAGAAAGCGCATTATAGGAATACAGACTTTGCAACTGAGCATAAGTTCCATTGACTGCCAGTTTAAAATCCGATTGAGTCTTATAAAAAGACCCTGCATTGTAATCCGATATCGGGTTTAAATCCAAATCATTTTTACAGGATACAATAGACATCAAAAGGAATAGGATTAAAAGAAATCCTTTTTGTATATTAAATTTTTTCATATCGCTGCCAATTAAAAAGTTAAGTTAATACCGAAGGAATATTTTCTGGCAAGAGGATAAGTAGCATAATCCGTACCAGGGCGAGTAGCATCATTCCCATAATAAGTGTTGGTCTCTGGAGTTGCTCCCGGATAATTATTCCATGTAAATAAGTTATCTCCCTGGAAATAAATCCTGGCCCCTTTGCAATGGATCTTCTGACACAAATTCATTGGAATGGTATAACCAAAAGTTAAACTTTTAATTCGAATGAATGTAGCATCATAAATCCATGTATCATTGTAAGGCATGTTGTTCCCGAACGGATTTGGAGTACTGCCATCCCAACTTATATCTGTTTTAGCAACAGAAGTAGCGTATGTACTGGCTGCATCAGACACTTTATAACAGCGTACCCAACGAGCGAATTGTCCTACCCCTGAAGAACCTGTATCATAATGTCTTGCACCAAGAAGAAAAACACTACCTCCTTGTGACCCTTGTACCAGTACACTCAAATCAAATCCTTTATAGGCAAAGCGATTGGTTATTCCCCATGTAAAATCAGGCTGGTTACTTCCAACAATTGTCATATCATTGGCATCAATTTTCCCATCTTTAGTAACATCAACAATCTTAAGATTTCCTTCTTCCTGTCCAGCAGCTTTCGGGGTTCCTTTCGCTATATCCGCAGCGGTTAATATACCGTTGGTTTTATACATATAATAGCTTCCGATAGCATGTCCTACTTCCGTAATGTAAGCAGTTTTCCCGTAGCCATAAGAAATAATCGGAGCATTATCTTCACCCAAAGCTTTCACCTTATTTATATTCTTTGAAATATTAAATGAAGTTGACCAATTAAAATTACCTTCCAGATTATGGGTTGTTACTTCAAATTCAACCCCCTTGTTTTGAACTTTACCTAAATTCTCTGTCATTGAACTATAGCCAGTCATATAAGAAACCGGAACATTCAACAACATATCTTTGGTGTTTTCGATATAGAAATCCAAATTAGCCTGAATACGATTCTTAAAAAATGAAACATCAAGCCCGATATCTTTAGAAACTTTCGTTTCCCAACCCAAATCAGGATTCGCTGATGTATAAGGGGATAATCCACTAACGACAGTCCCATTTAGATTATAATTCGTAACACTCAGCAACGAGATACTGCTATAGTTCCCAATACTATTATTTCCTGTCTTACCAATGGAGGCTCGAAGTTTAAGTAAGTCCAGCCAATTCACATCTTTCAGAAATTCTTCTTTGTTAATTTTCCATCCCAAAGAAGCAGAAGGGAAATTTCCCCATTTGGTATTTGCACCAAAATTAGAGGAACCATCCCGACGCATATTAACCGACAACAAATACTTATCAAGAATATTGAAATCAGCTCTTCCAAAATAGGAAGACAAAGCCGTCTTTGCCTCTGCAGAGTAGGCTGTCTGAGGAGTTGATGCTACATTTGTTGTATAAATTAAATCGTTAGGATATCCACTGGCCTGAAGAGAGGAGTTATAAGAGTGGACTCCTTCCATACTTTGACCGAGCAATAAATTAACATCAACCAAAGAACTAATTTTTGCAGTATAATTTAAAGTATTTTGCAGTGACCATGCATAATTATCACTTACCGTAGAAAGTCCATAAGAAGCTTGTCCTCCATTTACATTTGAAGGTTTAAAATAAGAATAACGCGATTCAGCAAAATTATAACCATACTGTGATTTGAATTTCAGGTTCTTCAATATTGCCCATTCGCCCCACACGTCGGTAAGTACTTTATTGTATAGGGTTTCATCATGAACTTCCCTCATTTCTTCAGCAGGGTTAGTCCATGCACTGGCACTTGGAGTCCAACCCCATTCCTGAGTATTCATATTCGTTGGGACGGTCGGTGACATATTAATTGCATGGTGCAAAGCACTTTCTTTTCCTTCCGAATCAGGATTATTCTCTTTAGAGAATGAAGGGGCAATATTCATTCCAAACTTCAGAAAATCACCAACATTCAAGGTTGTATTCATCCGAAAGTTTGCACGCTGATAATCGGTTTCCATCTCAATTCCATCTTGTTTCATATATGATCCGGAAATAAGATAAGTTCCAATATCACTACCTCCCGAAGCAGAAAGTTGGTACGATTGCATCGGGGCTGTGCGATAAATTTCTTTTTGCCAATTCGTGTTAACAAGACTTGAAGGAGTTAAATAACTATCAGGGTACTGATAAGCACTTGGCCTTGATGTAACCGCAGTACTAAGGCTTCCCCCTGCACGCAGGTAAGTTTCGTTTTTATTCCAAATATTATAGACCGCATACTCGGTTGAATTCATCATATCAATGATCTTATCAACCTTTTGTATTCCATAATTAGCCGTAAAATCGAAAGTTGGCGTTTTCCCTTTTTTACCTTGTTTTGTTGTAATCAGAACAACTCCGCTTGAACCACGAGCACCATAAATAGCGCAGGAAGCAGCATCTTTCAACACTTCAATAGAAGCCACATCATTCGGATTCAAATCTTTAATGCTACTACCCAGCGGAATCCCATCCAATACATACAATGGGGCATTCGAAGCATTAATAGTTCCCAATCCTCTAATCCGAATATCCAGTTCTGCTCCTGGTCTTCCACTGGACTGCTGAGCCTGAACTCCCGCAAGTTGTCCGGCTAAACCTTCTCCAAGGCTCTGAATATTCCGATCTTTAAGAGCATCTGATTTAATAGCTGACACAGAACCGGTTATATTTTGTTTTTTAACGGTTCCATAACCGATCGCAACAACCTCATTTAGTCCAATATTTTCCTCTTCAAGAGAGACGGCAATACGATTTTTACCGGCAACCGACACATCCAGACTCTTCATTCCCACAAAAGAAATCAACAGGGTTGCATTAGCCGGAACGTTAGCGATAGCAAAACCTCCATCTTCGTCTGTCACCACTCCGTTCGTGGTGCCTCGTACTACGACAGACACCCCGAGCAAAGGCTTCCCCTCTTTATCTGTGACCTTTCCTGTAATCCTTTTTCCTTGTGGCTGCGACGATGATTGAAGCCTCGTTATTACAATATTCCGATCCAAAATTCGATAATAATAATTTCCATTTAAGACCTTATGCAAGACCTCATCAATGGTCGCTCCAGACAGATTTATAGTTTGTCGCTTTTCACTGTTGATTTCTTCATCTTTAAAAAAGAATCCAAAATTACTAGTCCGTTCAATTTCGCGAAAAATGTCTACTAACGTAGCATTTCTCATCTTTAAATTCAGTCGTGCCGTCTGACCATAAGTCGTACCGGCCGTTACGGTAATAACCGTAAACAAAATAAGTCCAGCAGTTAGTTTCATTACACGGAAAAATTTTTTCCATTTTCGCACAGCAAAGCTTAGCGAATCAAAGCATTTCTTCATAAGTTTGTCACTGAATTAGTTAAACATTTGGAACTGACGTCAATCAGTTTCGATAGCTGAATCAGGTGCACCTCTTCCCAGGTGCACTTTTATCTTCTAATTGTTATCAGATTTTTACCCTCCTTTTTATTGATTATTTTATAGTGAATATGATCTGTAATCGAAAGCAAATCCAAGACTTGATCAATCGTAGTTGTCCGACGTACAATACAGGTATAGCGAGTATTGGCCAAGTGTTGGCTTTCAATTTGAATTTGAACATCGTACCAATTTCCAAGTTCTTTACAGATATCCGCAAGCGTTTTGTCCATAAAGACAAATTTTCCGTCTTTCCAGGCAGTTGTAATCGAAGTGTCTTTCTGCGAGACCGTGATCCGTCGACTTTTTTTGTCGAATTGTAAATAATCTCCGGGTTTCATTGAACACAGACTAATTCCGGTATTCTTCAATAAATCAATTTGCCCGCGGACAAGCGTTGCATAAACAGACCGCTCTTCGGCATAAGCCCTGATATTAAATCTAGTTCCGATATCGCGGACTTTAATGTAACCCAGATCGACTATAAAATTGCGGGACGAGTTAGGAATAAGGTCGAAATAAGCCTCTCCATTAAGGTGAGCGACCATCTTTTCATCAATACCTTTATCTATTGACAAACGGGTTCCAGAACTAAGCCAGATCTGAGAACCATCGTCCAGTTGAACTGTTGAAATGCTTCCTGTTCCTGAACTATATTCTATATGTTGAGACAGTACCTGAGTTCTGCCTTTCTCAAAAATCAGATAATGAGCCAGCGATCCGGCACATAAAGCCAACATAAAAACAGCAGCATACCTGAGCCACTCCGGCATCATTCTTCTGGAATCAAGCAAATGAGTTCGTCTCCAAAACCCAGCAAAGCTCTTTTTTCTTATCCGATCATAATTTGTGGTTTTTGAAGAACTAAGAATATAAATATTCTTATAATGATAAAATAACTCACGCAAAGACTCATCCTTCTCCAGAGATAAATAGAAATCTGTTTTTTCTTTATCGCTAGCCGAACCACTTAAAATCTTACTAAAAACTTCTTCCTGCATGTGTCTGTTTCGATTTACTACTAGACACCTAACATTCCTCGTACCCTATCTTAAAAGTCAAAAAAGTAATCTTTTATCATGAAAACAAAGAAGTAATCACACAAAGGATGCAGAGATAGTCCTTAAGATCTACACGAAGAATACGCAAAGCTTTTGAAACTCTAGCCTCAACGGTTTTAACGCTAATTTGAAGTTTCCATGCAATTTCTTTATAGGGCATATCTTCAAATCGATTAAGGATAAAAGTCTCACGAATTCCTTCAGGAAGATTAGCAATTGCCTCATCAATTTTTTCTCTCAATTGCTCAAATTGGACATAATCACCTAACTTCTCAATTGCCTCATAATTAAATTGCATTTCCAGATATTTCACGTTGGCCTGGTACTTGAGAACAACCTTCTGATTGCGGATGTAATTAAGACAATTATTTTTAGTGATTGTATAAAGGAAATTTCGAATATTGACCTCATCATTCAGAGATTCTTTGATCTCCCACAATTTCATAAAAGTATCCTGAACAATTTCTTCGGAGACCTTTTCATCATTTAGATAATGAAGACAAAGATGATACAGGACATCGAAAAACTCATTGTAAATTTTCTCGTACGCTCTTTTATCTCCATTGCGCAAAGCATCAATATCAACTTCTTTCAGACCTATATCCATTTAAGGAGCGAATTTTACAACATAATTGCAACCATCTAGTCCTCTCCTCTCACAGAGCCTGAAATCTCGTCTTTACACAAAGCGTATGTTTTGATTCACAGGTTCTTCTCTCTCAATACACCTGTAAATATACTTCCGCTTTGTATTTATCCAAAATCTTTTAACGTAAATATTATCAGGAACATTCACGTTCCTGTACAATTATCCCTTAAATACCTGCCAGGAGTAACTCCGACGTACTTTTTAAATAGTCGGGTAAAATGACTTTGATCGAAAAACCCAATATCATAAGTTGTATCAATCACCGACCGCTGCATCGTCAACAACTTTTGTGATTTTCTCATTTTACATACAAGATAATACGCATAAGGTGATAATCCATAACACTTATGGAAAAAACGTTCAAAATGGAACTCACTTAAACAGGCGATGTCTGCCATTTCCTGAACCTGAATATTCCGGGAACAATTATCCTCGATGAAATGCTTTGCTAATTGAATTCTTAATGAGATATCTTCATTAATTATTGTCCTGCTACCCGCGAATGAAAAAGACTTTAACTGTCCGACAATCTCATTAAACAAGCAGATCAATTTTTCTGATGACTTTTCATATTCAGCTAAAACATGAAACTTTTTAACAGAATCGACTAACTGAGGACAATCTATTTTTAATTCCGGAAAGTAACAATAGGTATCAAGATTGAAAGAGATAATTTTATAACAATGAACAGAATCTCCGATCGACCTACAAGAGTGAGGTTCAAAAGGCTGAATAATAAACAGATCATTTTCCCTTAATACGGTCGTTCCTCCTCGATAAGCAGAAACTCTTTCCCCTTGTTCAATGATACCCAGATTGTAAGAAGAATGAAAATGGACAGGAAAAGCATTCGAAATATGATAACCATGAGTTACAGAAACGCCATTCAAATGATCTAATTCAAAATGAATAATCTTTTCCTGTTCATTTTTCATCGTTCAATATTATTTATAATAATGCAGGGAAAAATTTAGCTAACAAAAATAAGCCATCGTCTCCTGCTTTTACTGAATGATTTTTATCCGCAGGAATAAATCCAATATTCCCTTCTCTGTAATCAATCTTTGTTTGCTCTATCCAACATTTGCCAGAACCACTCAATACTTCATGTAATTCTGTTTTACCTACATGAATATGATTTCCGATCTCACATCCCGGATTAATTTTCACCAAATGACAACTCAACTGATTACCGGTAGACTCACCCTTAATGAGATGTTTAAGAAATACTCCCTTAAAGGTCGGATGTTCATTCCATTCCAAATTGCTTACTTCAATACATTTTCCATTGAGGTACAACTTCCCTTGTTCAAAAAAATTTGTCTCCATAATTACTTATTTTATTATAGATGCAAACTTATTAAAGGCACAAAAGCGGAAATTGTATAATCTTGCCCTTATCCTTTTTATTAATGACAAGATGCCGGAAACAAATTTAAGTTACCAACATACAAAATCAAATTACCTGGACTTTGACAAATAATCTGAAGAATAAACAAAAACACCGGCAGTCCATCCCATCATTGTAGGCAATCCATATTCATTATGCGTATTTGTCGTCCCATCAACTGCATTATATTTTTCCCACAGATTTTTAGTCTTGACATAATTGGCAGCAACCATATCTGAATATTTAACAGCAATACGCTTTGCATCCGATCGATAGCCATATCTGCTTAAGCCTTTTATTGCCAAGAACTGCAAATTGGCCCAACCATTGGGATAATCCCATTGGTAAACATATTTTCTTTCTCCTTTTTCACAAGCCACAACACCATGTGCAAGCTCCAGCCGATATAATTGTTTATGCATTGCAACCGCATCTTTTTTTTCTGCAACTCCAGACCATAATATATTAAAGTCTGCAGCAGACAAAACGTTGGATAATTTATTATTCACGAAATCGTAATCATAAAACAGATGATCTTCTTTATTCTGACAATATTGATGAATCAAATCTCTTCTTTTAGCTGCTACAGCAGTCCATTTTTCAGGGTTAGGTAATCTTAATTCGGAATAAAAAAATGCAAAATTCATCTCATACATATAGAGATTACAATTAAGGTCAACAGGACAAAAATCCAAACATCTGGAATCAAACCGAGGAGAGAAATCCCATCCCGATTCTGCCTCTGCCATAAAATGAGCCCCTATTGCAAGTTTCTCAGATTCACTATGTACCTTATTTGCCTTATCAAAGTTTTCTCCCAACCTACCCGACAATATTCCATAGATGCCCATCTTTGCTTCATCATCTTTCTGCGAAGCATAATGGTTCAACCCAACAGGAGTTATACGATTTTCCATCCAGAACCGATATTCTTTTTCCACGATTGGCAATGCTTTTGCAAGCCATTTCTTATCATGGGTATGTTCATAAACGTCACGAACCATCATACTTAAATAAGGAGGTTGCGACCTTGAAAGGAAAACGGTTCGGCTTCCATTAGGCATAAAGCCATAACGTTGCACCAGATACAGAATATCTTCCGTGTTGTTTTTTGCTTGCTCTACCTTGTGGTCAATTATCAACCCGACATTTGTAAAATAGGTATCCCAATAATACATCTCCTGAAATGCTCCCGTAATTGAAGGAATACTATAAGGCTTTGGCAATCCAATCAGACCATCGGTATCTTTGGGATTATAACGGATGGCATTCTCCCAATTCGATTTTATAAATATTCGCGTTGCCTGGATGTTTGCTGAGTTCTGAACCCGGGGCGAACAGGAAACAACAATAATTGACATTGTAATTATTGAGATTAGCGCCCCAACCTTGACAAATTTGCTTTTCATTATATTTATTTTTTTAAGAATTCAAAAATCTATTTAAAAAGCAGATTGAAAGTTATAGTTTCCTGAACCTACTTCAAAGACCGCCTTTCCCGACTCTTCCCGGAGGAAGGTTACACCTTGTACATTAGCCACTGTATGTCCTGACTCCAAAATAGAAGCAACTTGTTTCGTTGGAATATAAATCGTTGCCGTGCAATTTGCCGGAATGGAGATTTTCAACATAAGCTTCCCATTTTCAAGTTTCCAACTGCTTCCAATGCGCCCATACATTGAATTGTGATAAGCATTTACATACCTCAAATCACCAACAATTGAAGGATTAATGATGATATGTCTAAATCCGGGAGATTGCCAATCACACTGAATTCCTGCCAGATGCTTATAGAAATAAGCACTGATGAGACAAAAAGGAGCATGATTCAGAGAGTTATCCCCATCCCATGTTTCCCACATTGAATTTGCACCCTGAGCCACCATGTAGCCCCAACCAGGATAACTCTTTTGTGTTACCAACTTATAGGACAATTCCGGTTGGATAACGGGGAGGTAATCCATTAACGCCATAGTTCCCACAAATCCGGTACTCAGACGGTCTCCCTGAGTATGAATATCCGCAATGAGGTTATTTATCACGACCGATCTGTTTTCGTCAGGCACAATTCCATAATCAAGAGGAACCACATTGGCCGATTGCCGGTATGGAGTAATTTTATCTCCATGATAGATATTCGACTGAGAGTCGAAAAATTCTTTATTAAAACTCTGCTTAATACGGTTTGCCCAGTCACCCATTTCCTGCTCCTCTTTATTGCGACCGAAGAACTTATTAATCGCTGCAAGATGCTTTACCACGAGAAAATGAGAAGCTGTTCCATAAAGTGTGTGACCTTCAGGAGGAGCCATCGTATTATTACGAAGTGAATCGGAAAGCGTCATCAACGGAGCCACCCAATCACCCAATACATCGTTTATTATTTCAGGTTTGCCATCGACCTGTCTTTGCAGACTGCTTTTCGCAAACCGAAGCATCACCCCATAATATTGATCCAGTAAATTCGTATCAGCGTAGTATCCCAACATGTTCCAGGGAACAAATACCATAGCAGCCGGCCAAACGGTCGATTGTGCATTTACATAACTGGTAGAGGGGGCCACCGTATTTAAGCCTCCATCCTTACCCTGTGTTCCCGCCAGATCAGCAATCCATTTCGTATAAAAGGATGCCATATTGAAATTGTACATAGCAGCCTCACAAGAGAGATAGTTATCAGCAGTCCACCCTTGTTTTTCCCTATGCGGACAATCGGTAGCAATCCCATGAAAATTACTAAGCAAACTAATTCGTGAATTCTCCTGAAGACGATTCACAAGAGAATCAGAACAAGTAAAAGACCCTGCATTTTCTACATCCGTGTGCACCGGAATTCCAGTCACCTGCTCAACCCTTACTCCCTTATCAACAGTAACGCGAATAAACTGGAATCCTTTATAAGAGAAATGGCACTCAAACGTCTCTTTGCTCCCACCTCTCAGGATATAGCCATTCTGCTGCCGAATATTGATTCCCGAATCATAAAACGAAGCGTAATCCTTATCCTTTATTGTAATCCTCATCCTATTGGGTCGAATATTGGGAACAAGCTTCTTATCGGAAGGCAATTCGCAATATTCAACCAACACCTTTGCCCCGGCAGGACCACTCACTTTCACCCTTGCCCACCCAGCAATATTTTTACCAAGATCATAAATTGTTCTTCCTTCTTCTCTTGTATATACCTTTTGGGGAATAATCGGAGCAAAGCAACGAATAGGAGGAATCATTTGCGATTGTAACGAAGCACTCCAAGTAATCGGAGAAGCAGACTGCCAATGACCGTCATTAAACCAAGGCAAAGACCATCCTTTAGGTTCAAGGCGAGCATCGTATAATTCACCCTTCCGGGTATCATCAAAAACGATAGGTCCACCTATTGTCTTCCATGATTTATTGGTCACCACCTCTTGCGTTGTTCCATCTGTATATTTAACCTTCAACAAAGCAACCAACTTAGGCTGATCTACCCAAGAACTAGCACTCAGTCCCCAAACATCATTACTCAATGGGTTATACTGTCCTCGTCCAAGCATTACCCCCATCGCATTAAGTCCCTCTCGAAGCTGTTTCGCAACATCGTAAACAACATAGAAAGACCGTTTATCGAAATTTGTCCATGCAGGATCAAGAACATGATCTCCCACCCTTTCCCCATTCAGAAAAGCCTCATAATAGCCCAGCCCACAAATGTAAAGATAAGCTGATTCTACTTTTTTATGAAGGGAAAACTCTTTTCGAAATAACGGAGACGGATCATAACGGGGAACCGCCATTCTATATGAATCCCATACATTAAGATCTTGCCCCGTAAGTAATGGCCAGGTTCCTTCCTTATGACTAAGCTCTGTATCTTTATGCTGTTTCCACTCCGTCTTCCACTGTTCTTCATTTTTGAAAGCGATCCAGTGAGCATTTCCCCAGTCACTTTTAGCAAGCAAGCCCATACTCCAAAAGGCAGGAGTACTCCAATTTCCAACTTTTCCATCTCTATCCCACACCCGCACTTTCCAGAAGTATTTTGTATCCGACCGCAAAACAATCCCCTCATACTCTACCTGAATCGACTTATCCGAATTGAGCTTTCCGCTATTCCACACATCAGCCTTTGCTTCAGTCAATAGATCAACAGAAGAAGCCACCAGTACCTCATAAGCCGTCTGGGTCTCACCACGCTTCTGCGAATTAAGCATCCAACTTAGTCGAGGTTTTGCAACGTCAACCCCAAGTGGATTTACAAGATATTCACAACGAAGATTATAAACATTTGCTGACTGCAACAAATTGCAATTCAGCACCAAGAGGGCTGTTACCAGCAACCCGCCAAATTTTAAATACTTATTTACCATCTGAAACTTCTGCTCTTTTTGATTATTGCATCCAACATTATTCTGTTTCCAAAAGACATTCTCATTTGAATCATTGCATTTTAGCAACAGTTGCATACATTCCTATGCGCTTTTAAAAATATTCTGTATGCGCTTCGAAAATACGGATTTATTTTATTTAACCTTTCATTCTTTTCAAGCTTCTCCAATTTCTATCTAACGATGCAACCTCAATTCACCCACCCATTATATTCAACAACAGAAACAAATCAAGACCTCTCAAAAACTTTTATTCTCAGGAAGAATTAATTCCACACAACAATCAATGTTTCTTCAGAAGCAATTTTCACAACATCACTTTTCACCATTCCTCCTTTATTTGAAAAGATAACTTCCGGATGTAATTTCTCATTATTGATTATTTGCACTTCTCTGTTATCTGGCGATTTGTTAACAATCATTGTCAACGTAGCATTTCCTGCTTTTACTGTTTTCATCAAAAGCCCTTTTTGATAATACTCAAACCTCAAAGAGTTTTTCCCAATAAAAACATAGTGAAGAATAAATTGACTCAAGTCTTCAAAATTCTTACTTACCCATGCCCCCAGTCCCAGCGGAGTTGGTACCCAAACTACCATTCCTTTACCAAAGTTGTTTTTTACAGCATAAACAGAATGGCTATCTCCTGATATAGGGACCCCGGTAGAGCGTTCAATCGATCCCTGCCAAAGATGAGCGGATAAAGAAAGGTTTGGGTCAGAGAATTTAATAGGAAACAAATCGTCTCTCATCTTATATTCTTTGATACTTCCACCCAATATTTGCGCTAATGGATGTACATGCATCCACTGACAGATAGCATTTTCATCATAATAATCCGACAGCCCATCCATGATTAACCGTCCACCTTTTGCGACAAATCCGATCAGTTTTTCATTGTAATCCCGGGGTATTGCAACCTGTTGGGAAAGGATGATTGTAACTCCGGTATAATCGTCCTTTAAAAAATCGAACTCACAGATCTCTTTGAAATTACACTGTATCCCCATTTCGCACAAAGCTTCAAAATAGGCTAATGACGAATTAATACCAGCACCCGCACTGCGCCCTTGGTAAGAAGTTATCGGAGATGAAATATTAAGTTTATTTTCAACCCACATCGTTTCGCGAACATAGAGTATATTTAAACCCGACTCTTCCTCTTTCAAGTTTGAGAAAAGCGAAGCATTTTGGTTTACAGTCTTAATTACCCCGGACGCAGCAATCATGCGGTCTGATGGTTGATACTGATAATTCAGCATAGCCCATTCCCCTGCCTCGAAGCCTGAAGCCCTTGGGTTTAAGCACCAAAACATTGCACCTTTAGCTTCACTGAAAAGGATAATCCAAAGCCATTGTGCAATCTCTTCTGCTGTGGGACATAACGGCGCCAAGGCGCTGAAAATATTATTTCCCCCTTGAATTTCAGTCATAAACCAAGGCAAGTTTCCTGCGCCGGAACGTATAATTTCAGATGTAGCCGACATCGCTATCGAATAACGATCCCGTTCGAAGTTTCCAAAATGCCAGCTTGCATGTGCTGAACCTCCGAAAATTGATAGAAACCGTCTCCATTTCGGAAAATCATATTCTTTTATAGAATTGAATAATGCATGTCCGTTGACGTGTAATCGGGCATCCGGATTATACTTGCGAATCTCATCACAAAGCCATTCCAAATACCAGGTATTGTACTCCCAAAGGAAACGGTCTTCCGCAAAATCAAGATGTTCGTAACCACCACTCCGGGATGATTTATCCGATATAGTTGCTTCTTTCCAGTCCTCAAATCTCTTTTGAGTAAACTCATCTTTTGGAAGAGATCCCGAACCTATCTCATTAATTGGGACCCAGCCGACGCAGGATTTAAACAGACTAAAATGAGGAACCACATTTTTAATATACTCCCGAATAGAGGCAAAATGCGCATTATCACGGGGAAATTTAAAACCACCCACATCCTCGAAAGAGGTATCAGGAAAGAGATTACCATAAATCTTTATTCCATATTTATCCCCTGCAGCGAATGCCCTATCAAAAAGAGAAAAATCCCATTGTCCATCTGCGGTTCTCATATAGGGTTCAAACAAACGGATGCGGGTTATCGTCATCCCATTATTCTTCAACTGGCAAAATAGTGTGTCTATTTCTTGTTCAGTCTGACCCCGTTCAATAAAGACCTCTGCTCCTATTTCCGGCACTTGGAAATTATGATTCATATTCAATGATTTTGTATTCGATTTAGAATCCCACTACAATTATCCGAAAGTTATTCTTGTTTTTCTTTTCTATTCCATTAAATCGAATGGAATAAAGGATAAAAACATTTATTAGCCATAACAGACAGGGCAATAAAACATCACTATTCCATTAATTATATCTAATAGATGTATATATTTGCTTCTGCTTCTGGCACCTACAAACAAATAAGATTATGAAAATACTATTATGGATCCTTTTACTTATTCCTGTTCTTTCAAATGCACAGGAAATGAGTCAGGACTGGTTTAGTAAAAACTATTCCAAGCAGGAAATATATATTCCCATGAGAGATGGGGTAAAATTATTCACCTCGGTCTATATTCCCAACGACACCACCGGACAACACCCGATTCTGATTACCAGAACCCCCTATTCATGCTCGCCTTATGGAGAAAAAGCATTTCGCAGTTTACCCTCCTCCTACTTCAAAGAATACTACAAAGAGAACTATATCATCGTCACACAAGATGTGCGGGGCAGATGGATGAGCGAAGGATCCTTTACCGATATACGACCATTCATTGCAAATAAGAAATCAAAAACAGAAACGGATGAAGCCTCCGACACTTACGATACCGTCGACTGGCTAATAAAAAATATCAAAGGAAATAACGGTAAGGTAGGAATAACAGGCACCTCATATCCCGGTTTTTATGCCACCATGGGAGCCTTATCCAGTCATCCGGCAATAAAAGCCGTCAGTCCGCAAGCCCCTGTAACCGACTGGTTCATGGGTGATGATTTTCATCATAACGGAGCATTCATGCTCCTGGATGCATTTAGTTTCTTTTATAGCTTCGGACAACCTCGCCCAGTTCCTACCATGGTCGGCACAAAAGGGTTTAACTACCCTACCCGCGATAGCTACAACTTTTATCTTCAAACAGGGACTCTTTCGAACCTTGCCAAATTAATGGGAAAAGATCATGCTTTCTGGAATGGAATATACAATCATCCCAATTACGATGCATGGTGGAAATCCCGTAACCCAACCAACTTCGCACAAAACATTTCATCACATATCGCAACGCTCGTAGTAGGCGGACTATTCGATTCCGAGGATTATTACGGAGCACTGAATACTTATAAATCCATTGAGGCAAAAGCCCACAACAATAACAACCTGGTAATAGGACCATGGTATCATGGACAATGGAATTCAGGGGAAGGCTCCCAATTAGGAAACATTCAATTTGGTAGTAATACCAGTATGTGGTACGGTTTAAACATTGAAGTTCCTTTCTTTAACTATTACCTGAAAGGGAAAGGTTCCATCGACAGCATTGCCAAAGCAACTGTTTTCTTTTCCGGCGAGAACAAATGGCACCACTTAGCCCAATGGCCCCCTATCGGAGTACAACCTAAAGCATTGTTTTTATTAGGAAACGGGAAATTATCATTTACTCAATTAAAAGAGACCTCCTCGTTTACCGAATACACTAGTGATCCAGCCAAGCCAGTCCCTTTTATTGAAAAAGCAGGATTCGGCAAGACCAATGAATACATGACCGACGATCAGCGCTTTGCTGCACGAAGACCGGATGTATTGGTTTTCCAGACCGACACATTAGCACAAAATCTAATTTTGGCTGGCCCCATAATTGCGGACTTAAAAGTTGCTATTTCCAGCACTGATGCTGATTTTGTTGTAAAACTCATTGATGTATTTCCCGATAAAGCAGAACCTTTACAAGCAGGCGAACAAGCACCGGACTATCTGATGGACGGATACCAAATGTTGGTTCGGGGAGATGTAATGCGAGGCAAATACCGCAATAGCTTTGAGCATCCGAAACCATTCATTCCAGGGAGGCCAACCGAAGTAAAATTCACGATGAACGATGTTGCACACACCTTCAAAAAAGGGCATCGTATCATGATCCAGATTCAGAGTTCATGGTTCCCGTTAGTTGATCGAAATCCACAAATATTTACAGATATCTATCACGCCAAAGAATCAGACTTCCAAAAGGAAAGTATTAGAATATACCTCAACGAATCAAAAGTTATCCTCCCAATAATCTCAATAAATCATGACGCAGAATAAAAACTAGCCTTCAAAGATCCAGGTGACATCGCTTTTAATCACTCAATTATGCCAAGATTCGAATCAATAGAATAGAACGACACAAAACATAAATATTTTTCACAATCGTCTTTTTGTATTACCATCAGAGTTGCAACTATTCTATTACAAATCTGATAATCAGAGAAAAAGCACCTTCTTTTATAAAGTCAACTTTTAATTCGCTTTAATAAATGAATTCCATGATTTTTCGGTCACAGGAAACATCGTCACTCTAAACTTTGTACATCCGTAAGGAACCAAATCAATAATAGTTTTATCGCCCATATTGATGGGTGCATTAGGTAGTGCTTGTAACTGGGAGGGAACCCAATTAAATTCTTTCGCCTTTACTTTTAATTGTATCGGCGCATCTATCTGCCATGCCCACTTCCCTGTCAATGGCTTTTTAATAACTTTTATTTGTTTGGATAAATCCTTTGCATCTACATCCAAGGCATAATTAAATTTTGCATTGGCTATTTCCTGGTTCGGGTTTATATCCGGAATAGGTAACGAAAACAGCAGCGGACCATAGGTTACACATTCATAAGGATTACTAATAGTCGTATCTTTCGATGCTCTATACCCACCCTTCAGGAAATAATCCATCTGCGGATAGGGTGTCTCCTTCCCTTGCTGAACCTGAACGGTCATCGGAAAAGCAAGCTGTATCTTATCATTCATCTTCCATGTACGAACAACTTTCATAAATCCTTTTTCTGTTTTAACTGCGACGGCTTTACCATTTATTTTTACAGATGGGTGACTACACCATTGAGGAATACGTAAATATATTGGCATTGTGACCTTTTGTGCCAAATTAAAAGTCATTGCAATCTTGTCATCAAAAGGATAAGTCGTTTTGCAATTGATAACCACTTTTACATTATTGATTCTTTTACTTACCTGACAAGGACCGTATAAAGTAGCAGCCAACCCTTTATCCATTGTCTCCATCCACATACTACTGATATAGTCCGGAATAATGTTATTTGAATTTCCGACACAGCATAATACTTCCTGACCATGATCGGTAAATTTCAAATCTTCCTTCCCGGGAATCGGAACTTCTTCCGGCAACTTATTACTAAATCTATTGGGAGATTGATAATAGCACATCGTTTTAAAATCACGGGCTATTGGAGCCGGACCTGCATTGAAAAATATTTTCTCTATTTTATCTCCCCAACTTCTATTGCCGGTCAAACGCATCATCCACAAGAACGACCACATAGAAGTAGGAACATTACATGTTTCTATATTTCGAAAAGATCCGATACCCGACAAATACTCTTCGGAAGAACAAACACCCTCCGGAAGTAAGTCTTTTTCTTCACCCCATTCCAGTATTTTGTTTGTAGCATTTAACTCTTTTTTATTTCCCGTCCAGAAATACATCATTGCCGGCACCCTCATTATTTCATAAAAAGAAACACCATGATGGAAAGCCGTAGAAATTACTCTTTTATTCGACCACCTCTCTTCTTCATTAATAATACTGGTTTTTTTACTATACGAAACAATACTATCAAGAATTGCTTCTTTCCCACTCATAAGATAAGTCTCAGTCATGGCATCAATATTGGTTGCACCCCGAGGTAAGTGCACCGTAGAATCAAGTGAAACTTTTATGGGGAATACCTGATATACTTTTACAAGAGCTTGCAAAATTTTAGGATCATGGGTAGCCTGATAATAGGAAACCAGAGCCCGTCCCATAAGTCCGTGACCCCAATTATTGAAATCGTCATTTACAATCGATTTAGGCTTCCAGTAAATAAATGATTCTCCTCCGTTCAGAACCCCGTTTACCACAAGATTTAAGCGAGAAGAAGTCTTACGAATAAGCGTTGTATCGTGCAGAATATATCCTAATTTAACAGCCCCGTCCAACCAATAGCTGCATTGTTCAAGCGGCCAACCAGTACCATCTTCATTTACCCCTCTTGCTTTAAAACCATATCCTTTCCACCCATGCTTATATACGTCCACGTACTCATCCAAATGCCCCGTTATGCCCTTCGCTGCATCAGTTGCCCAATCTTTTAACCAACCAGTCGGTTTAATTTCACCTATCTCTAAAGGAATAAAAGAAGGTAATACCTTGGCCTTCTTAGAATATACCAATATCTTTTTTGAAGTAAAATCCTCATCTTTTACATTTTGAGTAAATGCTTCCAAAGAGGACATAAGTAGAAAAACGAATACTACCATTATTTTAAACCGACTCATGCTTATTTGTTTTTATCTATAATTCTTTGATCTTAATATTTCTAAACCACACATCGTCTCCGTGATCCTGTAACCCGACATAACCCTCATGCCTCGCACCTCCTGTATTAATGAATGGTTCTAATCCTTTGAACTTACTATTTTCAACCATTTGTTTCCAATCGTTTGTCCCAAGGTGATACGTCAGCACTTTAATCCCATTTTGTTGATGAATTACGTTCCCTTTGTATACGATGATTTTTCCGGTATTCCATTGTCCGTATGGTTTAGAATTTTGTGGAATTGCAGGAATCAAATCATACAAAGAGGCAGATTGACGATTGCCGTCTTTACCTAGTTTGGCATCGGGGTGATTTTGATTGTCCAAGATTTGATATTCAGGAGAAGTTTCCCATATAGATTTTTTAGGAATTTCCTGCACCAAATAGAAAACGCCGCTATTCCCACCTTTGGAAACTTTCCATTCGAATGTCAATTCAAAGTTCTTAAACTTTTTATTGAAAATAATATCGCCTCTATCTTTTATGCCATCTTCTTTCGAACCTAAGCTGCAGATTTTGATAGCACCTCCTTCAATTTTCCATGCTTTGGGTACTTTTGTTAGATTATAACCTCTCCATCCATTAAAAGTCTTACCATCGAACAATGTATACCAACCTTTATTCTGGCCTTGTACATTTCCGGATCTTTGTTTTTTCTGATTGCTTGCTCCATTAGCTGTATTTCCGCAAACAAGAGCAGTCAAAAAAAACAACAAACAGGCAATCAGATGAATATTTTTCTTCATTTTTATAAATATTACATAATAAATTTAACAACGCGATAAGCAAATAGGTCTCTTTTCTGCAGCAAAAATGACTTCCACATCTCGTGCTTCCACTCATATAATAAGCCTCATTCACGGCATCAATGTTGATTCTTCCTCGAAACCGACCCTGTGTTTTTTATTAGACACAAACAAGTTAGAACGATTCCATAACCACAAATATAAAGAATTAACTAAAATCTTAACAACAAGTACAATTAACATAGAATCACAATATGCAGACTTTAATCCAATCATTAACCAATAATAAAAAACCGGGACAAGCTATAAATAACAATTGTCCCGGTTTCTCTATATCAACAAACCCACATTATTCGGTTCTTAGATAGTTTACGCACTTTTCGCTCGTCTCCTTTGCTACATGCGCTTTCTTTATCATTTCAGGAATCAACAGATAATTGGTATTGAAGTCTTTTACCAATTGATTGAATTCTTCAGGATGATAATAAATCTGCAAATCAACCTGACCCGTCAAGGAAATAACCTCAGGCAGGGCATCGCCCCCATTCCAGTTGTTTTTCAAATAAGTCGTCGATGCTCTCAATCGGTTCAGCTTCCCGATCATCCCATTCAGATCAGCGCCTTCTTTCGGGTAGTTGACGATAACTTCCAACTTCTGACTGCAATCACCATCCGGCACATTGACATGAGCCGTCAGATCATTTCCAGTATAACTCCATGTGTTTTCTTTCCGGTCTGAAGAATATTCAACTTTTGTCCCATTAACCAAGACCTCTGTGGGCATAACCGATCCATGAAGCTGTACCTCATAATTCCGTGTGGTGCTCATCCCCGGATAAGAACCTTCCCGAGGCAACACTGTTATTTTCAGTCCTCCATTTTGTTGCTTTTCCGTCTTCATCGTGGTATAAGCATATTCTCCCTTTTCATATCCCTCATCATTGCCTGCATCTTCATACAGTTTCGATTCAGAGTTCCCGCCGGGGAAAACACTAACGATCAAATCCTTGATCTCATGTTTTAAGTTCTTCTCTTTCGGATACATCGGAATGATCGAGCCCGCTTTTACATAGAGCGGATATTCATTCAGCAGGAACCGGCGTTCTAATGTCTGTCCCCCTTTCAGCATCGTGCCCGTTTGCCATTCATACCAATCATTCCCTTTCGGCAACCATACTTTTACTGTCGAGAAATCATCCTTAGACGGAGCAGTTATCGGCTGAACTAACAAGTTATCGCCAAACATGTATTCGTTCTTGTTGCTATAGGCTTCTGCATTATTCGGATAATCGTAATACATCGGACGACATAACGAGATTCCTGTTTCATAATCTTTCCGCGCCATCGTATAAATGTATGGAACCAATGCATAACGGAAATCAATCACGTCACAAAGGATACGACTGTATTCATGAGGAAAATTCCAGACTTCTTTTATTATCCGAGGGTCTTTTGTGGAGTGGGTCCGAAAGATCGGGCTTAAGGCTCCGAATTGCATCCATCGGGTATACAGTTCCGGGTTGATCTTGCAATCGGCTGCCGGAGTCTGTCCAAAAAAGTGACCACCCAGATCATGACTCCAATAACCATACAACACATTCGAGGCGGTTGTCGTGAAATAGGGCTGATAATCCAGCGATTCCCAGCAAATAATTACATCTCCCGAGAAACCTATCTGATATCGGTGGTTCCCTAAACCTCCCCAACGGTGATAAAGCATCGGGCGTTGTTCACCTCTACGCTCCATATCCGTATAGAAACAATAATTCAACCACCAGGTATTACTTAAATCTCCATATTTTTTCGAATTGGGCCATTGCTGCCAGTCTAACCACCAGAAGCTTACGCCTTCTTTTTCCATCGGGTGTAACACAAGATTAAATAGATTCGTCATATATTTCTTATCGGCTACTTCAAACGGTATCGCTTTGTGGCCCGTTGTATCAAAAGTCATGGCTTTGGCAAAGGCCGGGTACTGCGTCTCGTCCGCAGGTATTCCTGAGGCCGGGTGCAGATTCAGGGTTACTTTTAAATCCTCCTGCTTGACCCAGTCCAAAAATTTACCGGGTTCCGGAAATAAACTCTTTTCCCATGTGTACCCCGTCCACCCAGCGGTCTGTCCAAATTCATCAAACGTATTGAGTCCTTTCGTCTTATGCCAGTCCATATCTACCACCAATACGTCAAGCGGAATCTGATAATGATGAAAGTTATCTACCAAACTTCGAAGTTCGCTATCCGAATAGTTCCAGTAGCGGGACCACCAGTATCCAAAGGCGTAATACGGTGGAATCGGCACTTTCCCTCCTATCTCTGTATATTCGTACAAAGCTTTCTTATAATCTTTTCCGTAGCCCATAAAATACAGATCCTGCACCTTCTTATTCGTTCGCGGTTCAACCCAGTTCCAGTCACTATTATCGAACATGAAATTATTTGATTCATCAAGTAGTGTCCACCCGTCAGTTGACAACAGTCCGTTTTCTATCGGAATCACATCCTTCGTCCCGTCAGCGTATATCCCTCTGCGTCCATCCAAAGTCCGATAGGTCCCTTTCAGATTTCCTGTATTTTTCATCCCCGGATGCCATACCATTTTCTTCTTTCCATCCAAATAAACGATTTCCAGATTCTTATCGGTAAACTTGCCCGTTCCCTTTTTATATGTTAAAATCAGTTTCCCCGTATTGATGGTCAATGAATTTCGGGTCTCTGTCTTTTTAAACGCCGGAACCGGAAGATTACGGTTTACCACAAAAAAAGTGGCATTATCTGTAAAATGTTTTGTGCTATCCCACTCCATCCGAATGAGATTCTGTGTTAGCACGGTAAATCGTGCTTCTCCTACCTGGACAACCGCATTTGTGTTTGCCTTTGATTGCCATGCCTCATGTCCATACGAACACAGACTCATAGCGAATAATAAGATTATCAATATCTTTTTCATAGAAATGGATTTATAGAATTTAAGAGCTCTTAATTTAACGAATAATTGAAAATAGGCTCCATACCAGTTATCCATTATTTGTTGAAAATATCAGGATAACGTATGGAGCTTCTATTTCACTACGAATAGCAGTCTATAGATTTATTTCCAGAAAGGATTTTGAACCAGATTCGGATTCTTATCAATTTCCGATTGCGGAACCGGGAACCAGTAATTCTTTTTATTAAACATTCTTTTCTGGTAAACTTTCCTTACAAAGAAGGCATTGGGATTATTAACATTGTCGTCATGCTCTGTTCCGGTAAAATTCATTCCCCAGAAGTTGCCATTAAGTGTTTGTTCCCCAATTTTCCAACGACGAACATCATCATATCTGATTCCGTCTTCACAGTTCAATTCGACACGTCGTTCACGGTGAATAGCAGCTCTTAGCTCATCCTGATTGCCTAATAAACTTAACGGTAATGCAGGAATGCCAGCCCTTTCTCTGATCCTGTTCACATACTTCAAAATATCAGGATTCGTAGGATCAACTTCATTCAACGCTTCGGCATAATTCAGGTAAGCTTCACCTAACCGGTAGAGGATTCCCGGACGATAAGGATTAATATTATTTCTCGCATCGAAATCCGGATGATGTTTCTTTCTTACCAGATAACCATTTTGAGGAGCATCGTGTGTTGGACCACCATCCCAGTCTCCGAAATAAAAATGAGTCTCACGCCCTTCCTGTCTGTACCAGGCTCCATTGTAAAGCACCGAGATATAGAACCGTGGCTCCCGGTTACAATACATACTATAAGCCCCGGCTCTGGTAATTACCCCCGGAGACGTAACCGTAGTTCCGGTAGGTGCAACCTCATCCCATTTGGTATTCCGCACCTGATCCTGTGTTGCAAAACCTTTTTCCGAATACCCGGAATTCGGATCAGAAATAGGCAGTCCGTTTTCCATATAAAAAGCATCAACCAATGACTGAGTCACCCCCAAGCCTCCGTTACCGGCGCAACCACGAGGAGTGGAACAATGATCGTAGGAAACATCCATACTAGCGCGAGCCCATAATATTTCTTTATTTCCATTGGTTGGTTTCTTAAACATCATGTTCTGGTACGACATAAAAGGATCGATGGTCCCGTCATCATTGTATTCATAATACAACTTGTAACCGTTAGCTTCCGCCATATCAATTAACTCTTTACTAGCGTTAGCGGCTCTGGTCCATTTACTTTTGTCGTAAGTCGTGTTAAATAATGCGACACCCTTTTTATTTACAAAACCGTTGTAGTCGGCATTCCCGTTAACTAACGGACTGGCGGCAAACAGCAGCATTCTTGCTCTGACTGCCAGACAAGCAATAGAAGTTGCTCTGCCGAACTTTTTATTATCCGTGTAATTGGCAGGAAGCTTCGTCGATAGATCCTTTAATTCCTTATCACACCAATTAACAATTACATCACGGGGAGTTTGTCCCAGCATCAAACTGTCGGAAGAAGCATCCGCAGGTGTCAGGTCTGTATGAAAAGGAACCGTTCCATAAACATCAATCAACGATGAATAATAATACGCAATCAAAAAACGAGCTTCACATTTCATGTTCTGCACATCCTCTTCCGTAACCAACTGAGCCGGATTCGCCTTTACATTATTAATGAAGATATAAGCCGAACGGATTCTTTTAGGAAGTTCCACCCACCAATTAGCAGGCCACGCAGTTGTTGTATTCCAGTTTCCTGTCTGTTTTCCGATCACATCCCAGCCAAACTGCTCCCATCCGGTAGAAGGAGCCATGTCATCCGATAAGGCATCGAATTCTTCATTCCGTTGATATCCCCAACACGGGTCAGGAACATTTGAGTAAATGCCTGCCAGCCACTCTTCCGTTCTTGTTTTATCGCTGAATACCATATCAAGTGTCAGTTGATCATCCGGCTGTTTATCCAGAAAATCCGAACAGGAAGACAAGCTGAACAAAGCAATAAGGATTAATATTATTTTGTATGATTTCATGTTGTTTGAATTTTGAAAATTAGAAATTAACCTCACAACCAAAAGAATAGGATTTCATAATCGGGTATCGAAGTCCGTTATCGGCATCAACTTCCGGATCCCAGAGTTTAAATTTCGAGAAGGTTAAGATATCCGTTCCCCTCACAAAGAATCTCACATTTTGGGCACAAATATCTCTCACCAAATTTTTTGGCAAAGAATAGCCCAACTCCAGATTTTTCAACCGCAGCAGACTCATATCTTTCAGCCACCAGGTTGAAGCCTGATTATTATTTGCACTCTGATAATCGGATAGCCTTGGATAGAACACATCCTGTCTTGGGTTTGCCACAGTCCACCGATCCGTCACATTAGTCAGGATGTTGCCCATGGAGCCATTGGCACTACCGGGAATAAAATTAGAACCACCGATAATACGATACGTTTTACCCAGTCCCTGGAAGAAGAATCCGAAATCCACATTCTGATATTTCAGGTTAGCACCGAATCCATAAACAAGTTCCGGATTATAGGTCCCGCCTATTGCACATCGGTCCAGATCATTGATTACGCCATCATGATTTACATCCCTGTATTTGATGTCACCGGGTCTAACCGGACCGTAGGTGTGATCCGGAACCCCTGCTGCCAGTTTACCCGTACTGATGTCAGCAAAATCCTTATCGGTAAAAAGCCCATCGGCAATCAGTCCGAATATCTGTCCGACCGACTTTCCCGTTGAAGAACGGTTTGTTCCTATAACAGCCAACGGCTCATCCTGTTCAATAATCTTATTGTGAGCATAGGTTAACGTACCATGAATAGAAACCGAAAAGTCTCGGGTTAACTGTTTGTTAACATCCAGTGCGAGGTCAACCCCATGATTATTCACCTTTCCGTAATTGGCCCATGGAGCGTTCGTAAAACCACTTGATCCGGGAATAGTCTGTCGCTGCATAAAGATATTCCGACGTTTTTCTTTAAACAAATCAGCCTGCAATTCGACACAGTCCCATAACCCCAGTTCAAATCCCAGATTCGATTTATCAACCGTTTCCCATGTAAGGTTCGGGTTACCCTGATCTCCTTCCTGACGGCCACCACGATAGAAATCGCCATCAGTACCCCATGTATATCCGCCACAGTCTCCAATCGTGGTGATATACGGGAACCGACGTCCATCAATGTCATCATTACCGACTAACCCACGTGAAGCACGGAATTTGACTTTAGAAAACGTATCTTTAACCGGCTCCATAAAAGCCTCTTCCGACATTAACCAACCCAGAGCCACCGACGGAAAGAATCCATAACGATGACCACGGGCAAAGTTTTCCGACCCGTTATATCCAAAATTGAATTCTCCTATATATCGGCGGTCATACACATAAGAAGTTCTTCCTGCGATTCCCTGATAGCGGAACGGAAGCTTATCACCATTATCGTAATGCCGTTGGTTATACATAAACATGGCATCCACGTTACTCTTCCCGAAATCGTGATTATAGGTCAGGTTCCCTTCCATATAAGTACTCTTGTCGCCCCAGTCAGAGCCCGTTGAATACCCGAGGAATTGTTGTCCGTAAGTTTGGATTATAAGCATCAGATTACCTTGGGCATCTCTTCCCGTTGCCGGATTATAATAATCGGGACTCTTGCTACGGGTCACCCAGTTATTTGAATACCGGTCAAATGAGAACGTTCCTTTCGCTTTTAATCCGGGAACGATGAACTTCAAATCCTGCTCTACGGAAAACAACGACTGAATCTGACTGGCGCTGCTTCTGGAATAACCGGTTTGAGTTGCCAGAGCCCATGGATTTTCCCGTTGATTTACTCTGGGGATTTCGCCTGTTGAATATTTTGCGGGATGAACAAACGGTGGGGTTATAAATGCATTACCGAAGTATTCTTCTATAGAATGAGCAGGAGCGTTCTTGTCCTGTAGATATCCCCCAATACTGAAACGAAATAAAGTAGTCGGAGTTACATTCAGGTCAACATTCGAACGCAGATTGTAACGTTTCAATTTTAACGAAGAATCCCATGCCTGTGTCTCATCCCGGGCAATAATTCCTTTTTCAGCATAATAAGAAACCACCATCGAATAACGCAACATATCCGTACCACCCGATACGTCCATGTTCACCCGTGAGTTCGAACCATAATCTTTAGTAATAGCATCGAGCCAATTCACATCAGGGTATAAATCAGGATCTGTCTTTTTGCGGATATTATCAATCCGGTCCTGACTATAAAGCCCCTTTAACCCTTCTTCTTCCCTGATACTATTCAACACGCCAAGATAATCCGCAGCACCGATAAACTGAGGCAGTTTAACCGGTTGCGTAATACCCTGTTCGTAGCGTACGGTAACCTTCGGTTTCCCGACTTCTCCGCGTTTTGTATTAATCAGTATTACGCCATTAGCCCCGCGGACCCCATAAACAGCACTGGCCGATGCATCTTTTAAAACGGTAAAAGATGCTATTTCTTCAGGATCAATATTATCCAAAGACCTTTCGATTCCATCGACTAATACCAGAGGACTCCGGTTACTTCCGAACGTACTAATTCCCCGAATCCAGAAACTCGAGTTATCATTTCCCGGATCTCCCGACCGCTGAACGCCTATAACACCGGCAAGCTGACCTGCCAGATTATTGCTCATTGAACGGGTTGTTCCAATCTGCAATCGCTTCGGTTCAATAGTCGTCACAGCACCCACAATCGACAACTTTTTCTGACTACCAAAGCCAACGACGACTACCTCGTCCAGACCATTTTCATCCGGTAATAAGATCACATTAACAATCCGTTGGTCATTCAATGGAATCAATTGCGTTTTCATCCCTACAAAAGAGAATTGAAGTTCACGTGTTGACGATGAAACTTCAATCAGATACTCTCCGTTGGTATCTGTAATCGCCCCGTTAGTCGTGCCTTTTACAGACACAGTAACACCAGGCATAGGAGAACCATTTGTTGCTGTAACTTTTCCTTTGACCGCTATTTTTGATTGTGGGGCGCTCTTCTCCCGTGTTACAGCCGGATATGTTTTTAATCTAGGAATAAGAACAATATGATTACTTACCATGCGGTAATCAACATTTGTTTTCTCAAATATTCTTGCTAAAATTTCCGAGACTTCCTGATTCCTTACATGGATATCTACTTTTCGATTTACATTAATTTCCTTCTCGTTATAAAAGAATAAGTAATTCGTTTGTTTCTCTATTTCATTTAACACACTGGCAATTTTCACTTTCTGCAAATTAAGAGAAACTCTTGAGCTTTGTGAGTAGCTATTTTCTGCCGACACATGCAGTATTAGAAGAAACAAAAAGAGAGTAGTTAGTTTCATAGTTAAAAGCACTTTTTTTAGCACCTTCCTTTCACAGAAAGTGCCTCCAAAACAAGATTTTTCCATAACTTTGAATGGTTTTAGTTATTTACTATTAGTTAGATGAGCTGAAACTTTCTGCGGTCAGTGTTCGAGCACTGCCCGCAGCTTTTTAGATTTTATTTTTCAACATCTTCATTGTTTGTAAATCAGTATTTTATCATCCTCCTTTCTGTATTTAAAAGGAATACTAATCCGAATAACATCCAGGATTTCTCCCAATGACTCACTATAACGGAATTTACCAGTACAAGGATAATCCAGTAATTCTTTATTCTGAACTAATATTCTGGTATTATAATGTTGTTCTAATTGTTGAATTAATTCTTTAAACGGTAAATCATTGAAACTGTAGATGCCAGATATCCAACAAATTGTATTGTCTGCATCAAAATCTTGAATTAATGTCACCTCCCGGGTACTTGAATTATATTTGATTTGTTGGTTTGGATTCATTTCAAAGGCATCATGGTTCCTATCTTTCAGATTCAGAAGTATCTTCCCTTCCAACAGCGTGGTAGTAGCTATTGGCAGATTGGAATAAGCATAAACATTAAATTTTGTCCCTTTTACTTCGACCGTGGTACTCTTGGTCTGCACTAAAAATGGATGCTTCGCATCATGTGTAACTTCAAAATAGGCTTCTCCGTCAAGCCTGACAGTCCGGTCTTTTTGAGAAAAACTTTCTGGATAAACCAATTTGGATTTTGAATTCAACCAGACTTTTGACCCATCCGATAATGATATATGGACACACTGTCCAATAGGGACCTCTATTTCATTCCATGCAACAATCCGTTGACTATCCCGATAGCTAACATAGAACCATGAAAGACCAATACCAATTATCAGAGCGGCAGCTATTTTTAACCAAAACTGGAAAGGATTCCAATTTCTTCTATCCCGATTATCAGATGAAGAATCCAGTCCAACCGAAAGCTTAAGCTCCGAATACTTCCGCTGTAACTCTTGTTGACTAACCGAATGATTATTCAGCAGGGTATTTAAATCCCACACATTACGGATTTGTTTATAGTACAATCTATTCGACGGACTTTCTTCAATCCAGTTGAATAAGCGTTGAATCTCTTCAACACTACATTTGTTTTGGCAGTATTTTATAATCAGTTCATCCATTTCAATCTAATAACCGATAAATAAAGATTAGCCCTAGTGAGTAAATCAAATTTATTTACCAAGGAAAAAGATTAAAATAGGAAGATAATCCCCTAAATCTTTTCGCAAGATCTTTAATGCTTTGGTTACATGAAACTCCACTCCTTTTACAGAAATATCAAGTTTGGAGGCAATATCCTGGTTACTAAGACCATCATAACGACTCATAATAAAAACAGCTCTTGTCCGTTCGGGTAACGATTGAATAGATTCTTCGACTAAATGTTCCAGTTCGCTGGTAAATAATTCTTCGGGATTCAGTGAACCAAGCGTAAACACATCTAAATTTATTTCTTGCAATCTTAATTCATGAAGATGCTGTTCAATCTTCAAATGATTTTGTTCTTTTTCCAGATAATTAAGTGTCTTGGTCTTTACAATCGTTACTAAAAACGCCCGCACATTGGTTTGCTCAAAAAGTGATGCTCTTTTCTCCCATAATGACACAAACGCATTTTGAACAACATCTTCTGCCACAGAATCATCATGAAGATAGGAGTTAGCAAACCGGAGCAGTCCAGAAAAGTTACTTTCATAGATTTTTCTGAAAGCAATCTCACTTCCACTTTTCAATGCAGCTATTAATTCTGACGGCATAAAATCAAGCGTTTAGATCGGAATATCCTATAAAGAAGAAAATCAACCCAGTTACAAAGCCGAACAAAATTAACATTGTTTAATTAATTTTTATCAATTATCACACAAATAGACATTCCGCCCCTCCAGGGGCTCAATATTTCTAAGCCTCGGATTCTTTCCGCTTTATAATTCAATAGAACCAACCAACAGCATCCATTCTATTGATGATAAGGCAATGTAAAATAGAAAGTTGTCCCCCTATCAATTTCCGATTCCAGCCATATTTTACCGCCAAGCATCCCCACATACACTTTTGAGATATAAAGCCCCAAACCAACCCCATCTCCCGCTGTAACCGGATCTAAATCAGCCTGACGGAATCGTTCAAATATTTTATTACGCATCTCGCCCGAAACCCCCATTCCTGTATCCTTTACATAAAATTTCATCTCCGGACCAATAATGGAATAACCAAATTCAATCATTCCCTTCGTTGTAAACTTCAATGCATTTTTGACCAGATTACTCAATATCTGAGAAAGCTTTGTTTCGTCTGTTGTAATTACCGCCTCTTCAACAGCGAGTTCATGATTAAAAATCAACAGCAATCCTTTTTTCTCTGCTTCAGGCATGAAAAAGGCACAGAGGGAAGTCAACAACTGATTAACATCGACCGGAGTTGTGTATACGTTCATCTCTCCAACCTCAATTTTCGAAATATCCATCAAATCGTTAATAATATTCAATAAGCGGTTACCACTATCTCGTACGATTGAAAGATACTCTTGCTGTATGTCGGAATCCAGATCCGGATCCTTTAATAAATCAATAAACCCAAGAATCCCATTCATCGGAGTTCGAATCTCATGACTCATATTGGCAAGAAAGGCCGATTTCAACTGGTCACTTTCCTCTGCTTTCTTTTTTGCCTCTTCCAACTCCCTATTGATCTGCCGAATTTTAGAAAGGCTCTCTGATAATTCCTCATTTAAAGCACCGTATTCTTCATTCTTCTCCTTCAACTGCGCCACAGCTTGTTTCCGCGATGAAACATCTCTTGCCACTACAATAACACAATCTTGATTGTCAATGATTGACCTTTTCAATGAAAGTCCCACCCAAAATGTTTCCCCATTTTTCTTTCGCGCATGCCAATCTAAACTTTGCGCTCCCTCTTCTATGGTTTTAAGCATATTATCATGGACTATTTTTTCTACAACACGAGGATCATCAGCACTCAACTGTGCAACAGACGCTCCAATCAGTTCTTCTTTCCGATCATACCCATACATCTTTAACGACACATCATTCAAATCTATAATATATCCCGTCCGGGGGTCATGAATAAAGATAGCCTCACTCGTAGAATTAAATATCTCACGAAATTTCTTTTCACTTTCATGAGTCCTCTTTTCCGCTTTAATTCTTCGCTCCTCACTTCCCAGAAATAATCCGATAACCAAAGAGGCAGAAGGGAAAATAAACATAACCGGCAACCATATTTTGTTCACAACATGTACTCCCAGAGACTTGGGCAATAAAAGATACTGGAAAAGAAGCATTACAAGGAAAACCACAACTCCCATCAAGAAAAGCAATCCAATGCTAAGTTCTTCCGGTTTATTCTTGGAGATATATCTAAAACCAAGACCAATTAAAGCACTAAGAACAATCGTCACACAACCTGCATATACTCCGGTTCCCCCTATGTATAACCGGTAAATTCCCGACAAAAGGACTGCAATAATAGTCGTTAGTCCCCCTCCAAAAAGTCCGGACAGAGAAATTATAATCAAACGTCCATCAAAGAAAACTCCGTCTTGCTGATGGAAAGGCATCTTCATACCCACAATAGCAATTATTCCAAATAGTATCCCGCTTAGAATCTTAAAATAAATCGCCTGTTTAGACAATTTATACCGGACCAATAACCCATAAAGGACAGATAAACTGATCAACAAAGTGATATTATGCAACAACTCTAGAATCATGGTTTTTAGCTCTTTCGTCAGCCCGAATACTTCCCATTTGATAAATAAATATACAAATTTACAAAGCACGGAACTGAATTCGTTCAATTATTATTTTTAATTATTTTCAGAAACAGTTTCTTATATTAGATTCATTTCAAAGATCAAAAAAAGAAGCTTTTTAAAACCCGTTTATTTCTAAAATAGTTACTTTTGTCCCGATTTATTGAGAAACAAAAATTCAAGACTATAATGAAAAAACTGATATTCAATTTTCTCCTGTCTGGAATGCTTATTTTTGGTACTGCCGGAATTGCTGGTGCACAGGATTCCCAATCGTCAGATACAAAAACATCCTCTGAAACACCAACAGAGACTGCTCCAGAACCCGAGTCTTCTTCTGAATCTCAGCCCGCTGCCGCAAAAGCGTCTGCCCCTCAGGTTGATACCACCACCACAGTGATTAATGACACAACAACTCCAGTCCCCGACACAGCCGGACTTTCAGAGAATGCTGAAGTGCAGGAAAAAGGAGGTGTTTCTACTGGGATGATCATTGCTATTCTTGTTATTGCAGTCGTCGGAGGTGTTGTCGTATACAAATTAGTCTCCAAAAAGAAATAAATTCTTTTATTTCAACACAAAATATCTAAGAGTCTGTTTTCCAATCAAACAGGCTCTTTTTGGTATTCAACAGTCTTTCGTAAAATATTTTTCTCTTCTATAAATTACCGACGATCAGACACCTCTTTATTAAAAAACAAACAGTACAATGGGAAAAAAGACCAACATATTGAAAGAATTATTATTCCTCGTATTAATGACAGGTTTACACAATGCCGTCAATGCACAGAGTCTGAGTGGAGGAAAGGTAGATGAGTCTGATATTGATTCAAAAAGTCATCTCGAAATCTCAGCTAATTACATGGACAACATGATTTATGCCGGACGAAATTTCGGAATGAATGGGTACTCCATAAATCAATCTATTGCATTTATCCACAAATCAGGATTTGGCCTTTCGTTAGAAAACCACGGATTTAGTAAAGATACAGGGGTGCTGTCCGAATCTGAATTGAGTGCCACTTTTTCAAAAGATTTAACTCCAAAATTAAATCTAAACTTCGCTTTCACCCATCTATTTAATTATTCTGATAGTGCTGGTCTATTTAACAGACTAAACAACGTAATAAACGTATCATCCGGTTATAATTTAGGGTTCTTCACATTAAGTAACATTGTAGAATACAACTTCGGAAAGGAAGACGGATGGTATGACCATATTGCTGTAAATCGTGAAATTACCCTATGGGAAGGCAAGAAGAACAATCTATCCATTGACCCCACATTTTCAGTTGAGATGGGAACCAAGAGCGTATTATTACTTCTTAGTCATGGAAAGAAAAGTTTTAAATCCGTGTTCTATAAAAATTTCAATAAAGCGAACAAAGGTAAAAATGCAAAATCAGCAGCAGCTTTACTCACCAAAGGGAATAATGGAAATGGTGTCAGTAATGGAAATGGAAACACAACTACAACAACCGACACAAGTACAGCAACAGATGTAACAACCACTTCTGCGGACAATTCATTTGGAGTCCTCAGTTATGACATAACCCTACCAATAAGCTATAACACAAAGAATTTCACTTTTGCGTTGACTCCCTATTATGCTATTCCAATAAACCTAACGCCGGGAGAAACAACCCTCAGCGGAAATCCATTCATTGTGACTGTTTCTGTTACCTACCAATTGCCATTTTAAGAAAAATGTTCAGGATTCAATTGATAGCCTTCCCTGTAAGGGAAGGTCACATTTTGTTCTATTATTTTTTGATACAGAGCCCCATTGCAATACTTTTATAGATTCGTAAAAGGCTAAACCAATGAAAGCATGCATTTTCCTTCTATTCCTTTGGGGTATTTCTTCTGTATGCATTGCACAAACAGATAGCACCTACATTAAATCATTTGAGAAGGAAGCTATTTTACGCCATCCTTCACACCGACGTTGACTTTATATTCTACAAGATCATTTTATCGACTGTTGTTTGTCCCTAAACTAAAACAATACCACAAAAATTCATTAAATTACACCTTGTAAAAAAACAAGATATCACAGGTCAAAAACACTGTAATTCATAAAATTTGAAAAAGACCGTATCATTAGCGTTATCCAGTGGAGGTGCAAGAGGCATTGCCCACATTGGAGTCATTGAGGAACTGGAAAGGCAAGGCTATGAAATAAAATCCATAGCAGGCACATCAATGGGTTCTTTGGTAGGAGGAATATATGCATCCGGCAATTTAAAGGTCTATCGGGACTGGATGTGTACTCTCGATAAAAAAACCATTTTCAACCTTGTTGACTTCACTTTTAGTAGCGAAGGATTAGTCAAAGGAGATCGGATAATCAATGAATTAAAGAAGATGGTTCCCGATGTCAATATTGAGGACCTGCCCATCTACTTCACAGCCATTGCAACCGACATAAAAAACAGGGAAGAAGTCATATTTGAAAAAGGGAGCCTTTATGAAGCAATCAGGGCTTCAATCTCCATTCCCACTGTTTTTACCCCTTCAAAATTAGATGAAATGGTTTTAATCGACGGATGCATATTGAACCCCCTTCCGATTAATCGTATCAAGGGAGAAAAAACCGATTTATTGATTGCGGTTGATGTCAATGCCCCTTCATCCCAAAAACCGACCACACCCCAGAAATCACCTCCCAAAAAAGAATCAAGTTTTCTCCCCTTCAAACGGAAAAAAGGCACCCTATCATCCTCCGCGGACAAAGGAGAACAATTAAACTATTATACGTTATTAGCCCAGTCTGCCATTTTGATGGGTCAACAAATTGCGGCATTGACCGTAAAGATGTATCCTCCGGATATCTTAATCAGCATTTCATCTGATTCTTGCGGCCCATTTCAATTTTACGACTCTGAGAAAATTATCAAAGCAGGAAGAATTGCAACACAAAAAGCGTTATTAGAATTTCACGCCCAAAATAGGCAGGCTTTTTTATAGCGACACTAACACGCGCACATTGCCAATTTCGTGTTATTTAATGCGATAATATTGCATGCAGATCCATTTTTCTTTATTTCCTTAAAAAAGACTGATATAGCCGAAGAATATCGAGAGTACAAAGTATTCCGAATAAGAAAAAACAAATAATCCGGTTTATATCGACTCAATTTTATTGACTTAATAAGATATGAATCAAATTCCTTACCTAATTCAAGCAAATTACCAGGACATTTTTTTATCATTCTATTATAATCTGAAATACATTTATTCAATTCATTCTTTTTCATGCTTAAACATATCGCAGACAATACCTGAATATCAGCATACTCTGAATTTACGACAACCCTTTTATGCCCCATCAAATATCTAATAATGTCATTATCAACTTTAATATTTTCTTTTGCAATTACAAACTCCATTCTATCGTATATAACAGACATCTTCTCGTGATTTTGAGTCCTCAATATATTTAAATGGATATTAAAAAAAACAGCAAAAACGAGAAGCGATAATATTGCAAACATTATTACCATCATACTTTTCCTCTTTTCTTTGTTTTAAAAAATTTCTTTAGTCTTTTAAAAAAGCCCTTATCTTTGGGTTCTACAATCACATTTTTTAATCTTTCTGAAATAAGTTCTTTATAATCATCAATTGTATCTTCTTTATCTCTTATTGTATCTTGATAGCACTTTCTAATTATCGAATTGCCAAAAAATCTTTGATATATCCCCGCCAGAAAAAGACCCAATAGTATCCCAGCGGCAAAAGTTGCATAATTATTAACGATTATTGAAGTTAATTTGTTTCCTAAATCTTCCATTATTATTGCGAAAATAACCTCTATTTTTTTAAATATGCAAATATTATTTCGTCTTTAACATTTAGTCTAATATCCATTTCGCACAGATAAGTATCCATCTTTCAAGTCAAAACAGACCGAACAAATTGTGGAGTTAGAACTCCCAACTTAAAAGAGACGGACGGTTAAGTGATAAAAATCTTAATTTTATACGTTCGTACAACTTATCGGGGAAAGACCACAAAATAAGTTTGCACGCTCATCGTTTTATAGTCATTTTTTACCGAACATAAATAAAGCCGACTATGGGTGTTATAAACGAAAGCATAAAAAATTCAGCATCGGATTAAAAGATACCTATCACTGACATTCAATGGTATAATAATCCATCACAACCTCTCTACACTTTCCAATAAAGA
The DNA here is from genome assembly GCA_963692465.1 of Prolixibacteraceae bacterium. Taxonomy (GTDB): domain Bacteria; phylum Bacteroidota; class Bacteroidia; order Bacteroidales; family Prolixibacteraceae; genus JAUZOB01. The sequence continues at coordinate 2,411,995 of OY829943.1, read as the reverse complement.
GAACGGGAAAAGGCCCGATCATCAATCGACGACCAGAAGACGTATCCCTCCGATTGATTCTGTGCAGAAGCCGGAACCGGTAATAACGCTTTACAATCGGACCGACAGATGGTTGTCTTCTGTACGTCCAATCCACCATTATCCAGCAAGAAAACAATATTCATAAAATCATTTCCGTGAGAATGAGCATCGTCATTCGGAGTCCAGGAGAATTCAAGCTGACCTTCTTTGCGAACAACTCCAAATTCCGATACAAATCCGACCTTCCCTTCACTCACAATCAAAAGTTCAGGAAACATTATCTGCCCTGCACACCCGAAAGCCGGGTTATTAATCTTCAAAAAATGATTAAACGAATTACCTCCCACCGAGAAATGCACATACTTCCAAACCCGGTTCAAAAGGGGATACTTTACTTTCTTAACCCAAGCTACCCGTTCGGCAAAAATTCGCTGATTTTTAAGTTGCCATTCAGCCTTTTTCGGCTTAGGACCGGACTTCGCTCTCATTACCTGTACCCCGTCTACTTCGTAAAAACACACATTCGATATAACTCCCGATAACGATCCGTTTGCATTCCTTTTCATGATAATTTGCTCCTTTTTCCCAATAAAGATACGACACAAAATCATCTATTATACAGCCAACTAAACATCATAGTACGCCTTGGTCTGTATTTCCATTTATTGGACCATTTTGAACTTCTGATTTTATTAGATTCAGGAACTTCTTTTATTGCCAGAATCAGCTTTCGACTCGTATACCCCATCAAAAAACGATAGGATAATCGTAAGAGATTGAATAAATACCTGTTTGCTATTGGGTATATTCTTCTTATTCTTTAAGAGAAATTTCACCAAGGGTTCAAAGGTGGTTTATAGGTGCTGAGCACCTATAAACCACCTTTGAACCACCTTTAAACCACCTCTAAAAGGAAAAGCAATACAAAAACGAAACAGGACCAATGCCGAAGAATGAGCTTTACTGAAATAAGTATACACTTTTGAATGTCTCAACTGGAATAAGTATACAGTAGAATATTTGTTCCCTAAAAAAGGAATACAATTTCAGTTTTCTAATAACCGTTTTCCTCTTTTCATGATAAAGTAGACTTATGTTATTGACTATTTACACTATTCTTCCCAACTGGAAGTGATGATGCTCCCTTCTGCTTCCTTATTGGTCACCCGCAGATAAGTTTCTATCTCCTGCTGCATTTCCTCAACATGTGAGATCACCCCGACAATGCGGTTCTCTTTGCGCAGCGCCTTCAGGGTCTCAAAGACAACATCAAGCGAATCTTTGTCGAGGGTACCAAACCCTTCATCAAGGAAGAAGAAGTTCTCATATTCCGACGAAACCCGATGAATGCTGTCCGCCAGGGAAAGTGCCAGAGACAGCGACGCCTGAAACGTCTGTCCGCCGGACAAAGTCTTAACACTCCGGACCTTCCCTTCGTTCATAAAATCACAAACCTGAAAATTATTATCGTCGGTCAACTCCAAACTCAGCTTCTGCCGGGTCAGCTTGTAGAAACGCTCATTGGCGGCTTTACAAAGATTGGACAGATAAACGGTCGAGACATAATTGACAAAGGCATTCGAGCGAAACAGGGTTTTCAGGGTCCTAATATCATCGCCCCGAAGTGTCAGCTTCGCAAGTACCGCATTGAGTTCTTCAGACTTCTTCAATCGTTCTTTCATCTGCTGCAACTCCTGCTCGATCCGGCCCGACTGACGGTTCAATTCAGTCACGCTACCCGACAGCTCTTGCTCTTCTTTGATCGCTTTCTGATGCTCGTCCGGTTGGTACGCTCGCCCGGCAAGTTGTTCTGTAAGCTGACGGATCGCCTGAACGGTCACCTCTTTATCCCTGCGGAAAGTTTCGATCTCCCGGCGACAGCGGACCGTATCCAGCTCCCGGGATAAAGTGCGCTGCACCTGTTCCGCCGATTCTATCCGATGCTGCCGAAGATTCTCGTCAATCATCTCATTCAACTGTTGCTGCCGTTTTTGCTGGGCCTCAATATTTTTACGGTGAATCTCAATGCTTCCTTTCAGCGTTCCACTCTTGGTTCGCATAGCGGTCAGTTCTTCTTCCTCTTTGCGGTATCGGGCAACCAGTACCTTATACTGCTCTTCCAACTGACGGACTTTTTCGTCGGTCATCCCGGTGGTCCATTGAGCATAGTCTTCGGTCCGGAGCTTTTTTATCTGTGCCGACAGGAGGGTCATGCGCGTCTCGGTCTCAACTTGCTTCTTATCCAGAAGATCTTTCTGTCGGATAACCTCTTCCCGCTCTTTTTCTTCCTTCTCTATTTGTTTCTGAAGCTCATCCGCCCGGGTCGTTTGCTGTCTCAGTGCTTCATTGATCTGTTCTGCTCTTTTGAAAGCCTCATTAACCGACTGTTCGTCGGCATAGGGCCATTTTTCACGATCGAACAGGGCGTTGTGAGCCTCTATCGCTTTCCGATCGGCAGCAGCCTTCTCCTTCCCGCTTTTCAGTTGCTCTTCCCAGGCATTGACTTGGGTTCGGGTCTGTATGAAATTTTGCTCAAACTGATTTAAACGATCAGTCTTTTGCTGAATATTTTGTAGTTGTTCCCCGGTCTTTTTCAACTCACCGGAAATATCTTCATCGGCCTGAATTCCGGGATGATGGACTGCCCCGCATAACGGACAGGGGTCGCCGTCGGATAGTTCCGTCGCATAACGATGCAGTTCGTTTTTGACCTGCAGCTTAGTTAAAGCAGTCCGCGTTTGTTCCTGCTGTTTGGTCAATTCCGCCTTTTTTTGAACGATCAACGTATTCATCTGCTCTTCCGAATATTCCGGAGCAGAAGGTTGTGCAGCAAAGAGTGCCATCTGTCCGCTTTCCGAATCAACAACGGACTGTTGTGCCGCTGCATATTCCTGTGGAAAAGCTTTCTGAAAACGCAGCACGGCATGGTCTTTCACTTCACGAAGCTGTCCGGCAACGCGTACAAGTTGATCGTCGGAAACCTTTTGATTGACAAGCAAAGCCCGATGCTCGGCAAACCATTTACGGATCTCAGAAAGCAACGACCAGTCAGGCAGATCCTTTTTCGCCTGTTCCATCTGCTCTTTTAGCTGATTCTGAAGCTGCTTATTCGTTGCGACCGACTCATCCTTCGTTTTAATCCGGATATTCGCCTCATCGATAAGTTGTTTCTGCTTTTCCGTTTCAGCAACAGCCAGATGAATTTGCCCGATCTTTTTCAGTTCATCCGATTCCTGCATAAGCTGATCTTTTTGATCATACGCCTTTCGCGTCAGTTCAAACGACTGAAGCATTAAGGCCAAAGCTTTCTCTGCTTCCACCTGTTCCTTTTCCAGATGATTCAGTGATGTGATGGTCTCTTTCAGGCGTCTCTCCACATCGTGCAACTGATCGAAATCGGATTTGAATATTCGGGTAAAGTTCTCGTATTCGACAACTTCCTTCTCCTGTTGATTGATCTGTCCTTCGCGTTTTTGCAGTTCTGCGAGATGCTGATTCTGGATTTCGAGCTTCTGCGTATTATCGCGGACAAGCTCGAAGTCCTGTACTTTTTTACGAATCTCGCCGAGAGCTTTATTCTGCCGGACCAGCTCTTCTTTCATCCGGATCAGTTGTTGCTCACGGGAGGCAAGATCCCCGGGACTGACGGTTCCGATCGACTGGAGTTGTCCGGTTATATTCTGTACCTGAGCATTATTCTGATTTTCAAGCGTTGCAACCCGTCCCGACAGATCGTACTTATTCAGATTGAAGAGTTCCTGTAACATCTGGGTTCGCTCTTTGGTTCCCAACTGAAGGAACTCCTGAAACCGTCCCTGGGGAATGATCACCGTCCGTCGGAAATTATCGTAATTCAACCCGATAACCGAAGTCACTTCCGAACATTCCATCGGTTCCCAGTCACCGTTCCGAAACCGATAGGCCGAACGGTCAAAGGCTTTTACATCCAGAAAATTTTTTCCGTTGCGTTTACCTTTCACCGTAAAACGATAATGCTCGTCGCCGGCTGTTTTGAACTCGTAATCGATGAGCAGTTCATTCGATTTGAGGTTCATCATGTTATAATTCCGGTTCTCACGACTGTTGAGCCGCTCCGATTCGCCGTATAGAGCAAAGGTGATGGCTTCGAGGATGGTCGATTTTCCGCAGCCCACACCTCCGAAGATTCCAAAAAGTCCGGCTGCTGTAAGTCGCGTAAAATCAATCGTCTGTTTCTTGCGGTAGGAGTACAACCCCTGTATGGTTAACTGAATAGGAATCATTGTTCGTCCTCCGAAAGTAGTTCTTTAAAGAGGTTCATTATTCGTTCATTCGGTTGCTGACCGTTGCGGGAGACAAAGAAATCGGTAAAAAGCTCTTCCATGCTACCCGACAGATTAATATCGGAAGCACGGTCATCTTCGCCAAAAGCTTGGTTTTTAATTTCAGGAATCAGGGTGACGATTCCGTCATGGGCTTCCAGCAGCCGTTTGCGGTCGACAGCCGTCAGATACGTATCGGACACCATAGTCAGTTCGACATAGATGCCGGGATTTTCATCCAACCATTGCACAGCCTCATCAATCTGGTCAAAACGTTTACGAATCAGGCGGCGCCCCTCATTCAGTCTGATCTCCTGAACTTTTACCGGTTGTGCCGGTTCGGCATCGATGATCAGCACGTATTTATCCTGATTGGCCTCGCCAAAACTATAAGAAAGCGGACTGCCGGAATAAACAACCGGACAGGATTGCCGGTCGATTACCTGTTTGCGGTGCAGATGTCCTAAAGCCACATATTGAATTTCAGGGGGAACATCCTTCGAGAGGATAGCCTGTGCACCTCCGATGTACAGAATAGGTTTTTCATCATCCGGTTCTTCGGGTTGTTCGCCACCTTCGCGCATCATGAAAAGATGTGCACAAAGCAGATTGACACCCGTCGGATCACAATATGCGTCGGCCTTTTCCTGCCACGATTTCCGCAACAACAAACGAAGTGCTTCTTCCGAATTTTCTTCGCCAAGAAAAGTCTTCAGACGGTATTCGTTGGCATAAGGAGTTAATAGGATGCGTAAAGGAACCAGTTCGTCAGGGAGGTGGAGTTCGATGAACCCGGGAGCACTGCGCGTTACTTCCAGTCCCGTATCAAGTCGGAAAGGATGAATCTCTGAGTTAGGGAAACCGGCAAACAGGATACCGCACTCCCGGGCCAGAGCGTCGGGTGATTCAATACGGTCGGGTGAGTCGTGATTACCGGCAATAGCAACAACAGCGCGCTTTCCTCCCGACGATAGTCGTTTAAGGGTTCGGTATAACAACTCGATGGCCTCGGTAGGGGGATTAAACGTATCGAACAAGTCTCCGGATATGATAACCGCCTGCACCTGCTGATCGTCAGCGATCCGGCAAATCTCATCCATCACGGCGTTCTGTTCTTCGATACGCGAAAAACTCTCCAGTCGCTTTCCAAGATGCCAGTCGGAAGTATGAAGTATTCTCATGAAATGCGGAATAATCTATTTTATTTCAAAGATCGTGAAACAAAATCATTCCGGCAATTCAGGATACAAATTATAGGAAGAATAATACTAATAAGTTTGAGCATCGGGATCTTCGTAATGCGAAAAGCCGTGTAACACATAGACATAGAACGGGGGCTCCACTTCTTTTCCCCGATAAATTCGGGGGAGCATGGTTTTCAGCTCACAACGGGCAAAGGCTTTTTGCAAACCGGCAGGCAAGGGACTATAGGACACATAAATAGCATCATATCCCCGGTTGTCAAATTGTTCGATGCCTTTCCAGATATCGAACTGATTCATTCGCCTTCCGTTATTAATGCAATAAGTCTGCGGGTTTCCCTCCGTATAAAAAGCCATCTCCGAAGCAATCTGGTAGCTATCGCTAAACAGGAACAGTTTTTGCGTGTTCATCTGCTTCCCAATTCCGGTCACGTGCTGTCCCATCGTATTCCATCCGGCCATCTGATGAAACAAATCAATCTTCGGAGGGTAAACCTTTCTCAATCCGACGGTATCGGCCAGCGACGGACAGATGATGAGGAAAATCAGTAAAGAGGTAACGCCGATTGCAGCTTTCATCCTGCGTTCGCTGAAGAAATGAATAAACGACCACGCGGCCAGCAGCGGAACCGCTCCATAGGCAAAATAAGTCCAGTTGATCTCTGTTTTCCGGGAGGACAGAAACAGGAAAAACGTTAAGATCATAGTCATCGGGATCATCAGAAAATTAATCGCGGTATTCTCTTCCGAAGGTTTCTTTTTGTTCCATCGTCTAACAAATAATGAATTGACCGGAAGATAAAGAGGAACAGCCAACAACCTGGTTTCTAACTTTTCCCGGACAAAACTCCGTTGCTCCCATCGTTTAAAAAGAACATAAAAAGCCGGCACATAAAAAGGAGAAAGACTAACCAACTGTCCCCCTACATAAGCAGCCATCCGGCTGATTGCTTCCCCTAAGCTGAATTGAATCTGATAGGCTCCCATCAAACCGTAAACATGTCGGGCCCCAAGTCCATGCTGTCCTAAATTCCAGAGGATCATCGGCAGACAAACGCCGCAGACAACAATCAATGAAAGATAAAACCTGCGATTCCGGAAAATCCGGTTTTTCTCTGAAAGACAAACCAGCAAGAAAGCCGGCAGCCATAAAATCATAGTATATTTACTCATTACCCCCAATCCGACACATAATCCAAGCAACAACCAGTCCCTCGTTCTATTTCCCCGGAGGACTCTCCAACTGAGCAACATCGACAACGACCAGAAGAAAACCACCAGAGCATCGGTCGAAAAGAACATGGAGATATAATTGTAATAGGGTAATGAAAACAATATCAACGTGGAATAAAAAGCAATCCTGGTACTTTTAAACAGTTCCATCGCCAGTTTGTAATTAATAATCGGCAACAGAAATCCGATCAGGATCGAGTTAATACGAATTCCCAGCACGTTTACCCCGAATATCCACGTTGAGCAATGTAACAGGTAGGCAATCAACGGCGGTTTGGAATAATAAGATAACGCAAGGTGCCGGGACCAAAGCCAGTATTGGGCCTCTTCGCTGTTCAAAGAGACCTGTCCGGTATAAGCCCAGATAATCCGAAACACGAACAATCCAATATTGATGAATAAAAGGATTTTTAGATTTCTCCAGTTTGTCAACTCCTCTTTCATAATCATTCATTTTCTCACCGCGAAAAAACAGTTCTTTCATATTATATACGACCTTCCTTCTCCGTCTGGACCTCTATATTCGGGGTTAAAATGTACAATCCGAGAAGTTCGGACCTCTTTGTTTTTATCACCAAAAAGTAAGTCTCAGCATTTCTGTATTGTTAAAACAGACAGAAGTGCTAACAATGTGCTGTCAATATATTACGAGAGATGAAGATTTTTCGATACAATAGGAGAACAAGGAAAATGCAAACAGACAGATAATAAGAAATGGAACTTCATAGGGAAAGAGGGAAAACACTGCATTTTTGCATTCAGTTCTACCTGGAATAAAGAAATACAGAAACAAATAATTCGAATTCAGTCAGGATTGATTGCAGAAAGAAGACTCTTACCGACTTTAAAAAACCGGAATTCTTGCGGAGTAAAAATAATTACCCCGGTAAACAGAGGCCTGTTTACCGGGGTAAAGAATATTATTTAAGCAATTCTTCGATCGCTTTGGCTACTTTTTCAAAATTGAATTCACCATAAACCTTGTCGAACTTAGCTTTAATCTCTGCATTGCAAAGATTACCGATGCTCCCTTCGTGAGTATGATGAATATTCCGGTCGGGAGTAAACTTCCCGTTCATGATCTCCAGTCCGACTTGCTTATAAGCATCCCTGAAAGGGACACCCTGTAAAACCCGACGATTGACTTCCTCAACACTGAAAGCGTACCGGTAACGGTCATCTTCGAAAATGTCCGTTTTGATTTCCATGTTCGATACCGCAAAAGCCGTGATCTTCAGACAATCTTTTAACTCGGCAAAAGCCGGGACAAAAACCTCTTTGACCAATTGAAGATCGCGGAAATACCCGCTTGGCAGATTATTGATCATCAGGATGATCTGATTCGGCAGTCCCTGAATGCGATTGCAGTGTGAACGAATCAACTCGAATACATCGGGGTTCTTCTTATGCGGCATGATGCTCGAACCGGTAGTCAGCTCTTTCGGAAGTCCGATAAAGCCAAAATTCTGACACATAAAAAGACAGACATCATAGGCCAACTTCGAAAGAGTAGCGGCGACCGATGAAAGGGCAAACGCAACGATCTTCTCGGTCTTGCCCCTCCCCATCTGGGCATAAACCACGTTATAGCTCAACGTGTCGAACCCCAGCAATTGAGTCGTCATGGTCCGGTCTAACGGAAAAGAAGATCCGTAACCGGCGGCTGACCCCAACGGATTCTGATTGGCAATACGATAGGCGGCTTGCAATAAGATCAGATCATCGGATAAGCTCTCGGCGTAAGCCCCGAACCACAGTCCGAAAGACGAAGGCATTGCCACCTGCAGATGAGTATAACCCGGCATCAGTGCCTCTTTATATTTTTCACTCTGCTGCTGCAAAAGTTCGAAAAGGCTTCGCACTTCCGTCACAACACTTTCGAGTTCAGCCCGGATGTAGAGTTTGAGATCAACCAGCACCTGATCATTACGCGAACGTCCGCTATGAATCTTTTTGCCGACATCACCCAGTTTACGAGTCAGGAGGGTTTCGACCTGCGAATGAACATCTTCCTCATCCGCTTCGATCACAAATTGACCGGCCCGAATGTCGCGATAGATATTTCCCAGTTCGGTACTCAGCAATTTGCGTTCTTCCGGTTGAAGTAACCCGATCTTTTCAAGCATCCGAATATGAGCCATTGATCCAAGCACATCGTATTCGGACAAGTTAAGGTCGAGTTCCCGGTCTTTGCCCACCGTGAAATCCTCGATAAGCTTATTAACCTCATAACCTTTATCCCACAATTTACTCATGTTTCGGTCCTCCGGATTATTCTGATTTATATTCGTCCCAGCTCTTAATCGACATTTTGTCGATCGGATTCCGGCTAATCGCATAGATAAATGCACTTGCCACACGGGCATTGGTGATCAGCGGAATGTTATAGTCGATGGCACTTCTCCGGATATAATACCCGTTGCTCAGTTCCCGGCGGGAATGGTTCTTCGGAATATTAATCACCAGGTCCAGTTTCTTCTCACGGATATAATCAAGCACATTCGGTTTCTGATCATCTTCATCGGGCCAGTGTAACCAGGTCGACTCAATTCCGTTTTCCTGTAAGAAACGGTGTGTTCCATCAGTCGTGAAAAGTTTATAACCCATCTCGGTCAGCAATTTCGAACCGTTGAGCAGTTCGAGTTTTGAACGGGCCGGTCCGGATGAAACGAGAATGTTTTTTTCAGGGATACGATAACCGACCGATAACATCGATTTCAGAATCGCTTCGTAATAATTTTCTCCGATACAACCGACTTCTCCGGTTGAAACCATGTCAACTCCCGATACCGGGTCGGCATTCAGCAACCGGTGAAAAGAGAACTGAGGTGCTTTGACCCCGACATAATCGAGTTCGAAGATTGATTTATCCGGTTTCTCAAACGGAACATTAAGCATCACTTTCGTGGCCAGTTCGATGAGGTTAAATTTCATCACCTTCGAGACAAACGGGAAACTACGGGAGGCTCTCAGGTTACATTCAATCACTTTAATATCGTTATCCTTAGCCAGCAACTGCATGTTGAACGGTCCGGTAATATGGAGCCCTTTGGCAATCTGACGGGATATCTTCTTGATTCGGCGAATCGTCTCAATATAAAGTTTCTGAGGAGGGAAAACAATCGTTGCATCGCCCGAATGAACTCCGGCAAACTCTTCATGTTCAGAGATCGCATAGGCAACAATTTCTCCATCTTTAGCAACAGCATCAACTTCAATTTCCTTGGCCTGTTCGATGAATTCGGAAACGACTACCGGATGATCCTTCGACACTTTAGCTGCCAGGGTAAGAAAATGGACCAGCTGATCGGAATTAGAAACCACATTCATCGCTGCCCCCGAGAGAACATACGAAGGACGGATCAACACAGGGAAACCGACTACGTCAATAAATTTATTGATGTCTTCGATACTGGTCAACTCACTCCAGCGCGGCTGATCGATTTTAAGTTCGTCGAGCAACGAGGAGAATTTCTTACGGTCTTCGGCATTATCAATATCAATGGGAGAGGTCCCCAATACCGGAACTTTCTCGTCATACAGGCTCATGGCCAGATTATTCGGAATCTGTCCGCCGGTTGAGACCACCACTCCTTTCGGAACTTCCAGATCGATAATGTCCATCACCCGTTCGAATGACAGTTCATCGAAATAAAGCCGATCGCAATTATCGTAATCGGTACTGACGGTTTCCGGGTTGTAATTAATCATGATGGCATGATATTTTGCTTCCCGGATGGTATTAATCGCATTCACCCCGCACCAGTCGAACTCGACGGAGCTTCCGATACGGTAAGCACCCGAACCGAGGACAATAACCGAACGGTCGTCGTGAGCAAAGGTTACATCGTTTTCCGTCCCGTTGTAAGTCATATACAGATAATTGGTCTGTGCCGGATATTCACCGGCCAGCGTATCGATCTGTTTAACCACGGGAGTAATGCCGGCCTTCTTACGGAAATTCCGCACCTGTAAGACTCCCTGATGCATTTTGTGCGAGGAGGTGTTCATCACCAGACGGGCAATCTGAAAATCAGAGAAACCCATCTGTTTACTCTTCAGCAACAGTTCTGTCGGAAGGGTCTCTAGAGTATTATATTTTACAAGCTCATTTTTCAGCTTAAAGATATGTTCCAGTTTATACAGGAACCAACGATCGATCTTAGTCAGCTCGTGGATTTTATCCACACTGTAACCTTTTTCGAAAGCCTCGTTGATGGCAAATATTCTCCGGTCGGTAGGGTTGGTCAGTTCATGGTCGATATCTTTAACCTCAATATCGCGATTTCCGACAAATCCGTGAACTCCGACGCCAATCATCCGGATTCCTTTCTGAATCGCTTCTTCAAAAGTCCGGCCGATAGCCATAATCTCACCGACGGACTTCATGCTTGATCCCAGATCTTTGGATACGCCGGTAAACTTATTCAAATCCCAACGGGGAATCTTAACGACAATATAGTCGAGTGCCGGCTCAAAACAAGCAGTCGTGACTTTGGTAACCGAATTCTTCAGTTCATGCAGTCCGTAACCCAATCCTAATTTGGCAGCGACAAAAGCGAGCGGATAACCGGTTGCCTTCGAAGCCAGAGCAGAAGAACGGGAAAGACGGGCATTTACTTCGATAACCCGGTAATCCTCGGAATTCGGATCAAGGGTAAATTGAACATTACACTCGCCGACTACCCCAACGTGACGAATAATCTGGATGGCTATTTTACGCAGTTTATGATATTCGCTGTTCGATAAGGTCTGCGAAGGAGCGACGACAATACTTTCGCCGGTATGAATACCCAGCGGGTCGAAGTTCTCCATGTTACAAACCGTGATACAGTTATCGTACCGGTCACGCACCACTTCGTATTCAACTTCTTTCCAGCCCTTGAGCGACTCTTCGACCAAAATCTGAGGGGAATAAGAGAATGCCTTGGAAGCCAATTCTTCAAGTTCTTCCTGATTGGCACAAAAACCGCTACCTAATCCGCCCAGCGTATAAGCAGCACGAATGATCAGCGGGAATCCAATTTTACGGGCAGCTTCATGAGCTTCGTCCATGGTTAGGGCAGCGATACTAATCGGGGACTTAACCTCTATTTCCGCAAGTTTGGCAGAGAAAATCTCCCGGTCTTCCGTCTCGATGATGGTCTCAACCGGAGTTCCGACCACCTGTATATTGTATTTTTCAAAAATTCCACTTTTATAGAGTTCGACTCCGCAATTCAGCGCCGTCTGTCCACCCCAGGCCAGCAAAATTCCGTCGGGTCTTTCCTTTTCAATAATTTTCTCCACAAAGAAGGGAGTAACCGGCAGAAAATAAATTTTATCGGCAATATCGGGCGAGGTCTGAATGGTTGCGATATTCGGGTTGATCAAGACAGTGTAAACCCCTTCTTCCTTAAGGGCCTTTAAGGCCTGCGAACCGGAATAGTCAAATTCGCCGGCTTCACCGATTTTAAGTGCACCGGACCCAAGGACAATCGCTTTTTTTATATTGAGTTGCTTCATGTTAATTCTTCTTTAAAAATTCTATTGACAATTTTTTTGATAGGTATCCATTGCTTTGACAAACTCATCGAATAGGTATTCCGTATCGACCGGGCCGCTTGAAGCCTCGGGATGGAACTGAGCAGAGAAGAACGGCTTGGTCTGGTGCCGTATTCCTTCATTCGTCTGGTCGTTTACATTCACAAATAATGGTTCCCAATCACTTGGAAGCGTCTTGGCATCAATGGCATAACCATGATTTTGCGAAGTGATAAAGCAGCGGTTCGTGCCGACCAGCAAAACCGGCTGATTATGACTCCGGTGACCGTATTTTAATTTATAAGTCTCAGCACCTGCAGCTCTAGCCATGAGCTGATTTCCAAGACAGATTCCCATAATAGGCTTATTGCCGGTCAGGGCTTTGCGTATGTTAGCAACGGTTACTTCGCACCGGGCCGGATCGCCGGGACCGTTGGAGAGGAATATTCCGTCGCATTCTTCCTGATTAAAGTCATAGTCCCACGGCACCCTAATCACCGTAACGTCACGGCGGAGCAGGCATCGGATGATGTTGGATTTAACTCCGCAGTCGACCAGAACAACCTTGTACTTTTTTCCTTCGCCGTAGATTTTTTTCTCCTTAATACTCACCTTGGCTACCAGATTTTCGATATTGGGATCAATCAGTTCGACATCCCGGTCATAAACGATCTTACCGCGCATTGATCCTTTTTCGCGAAGGATTTTGGTAAGAGCCCGGGTATCAATCCCGGTAATGCCGGGAACTTTATTTTCCCTAAGCCAGCTTCCGAGGCTCTCTATTGCATTCCAGTGACTGTATTCTTCCGAATAGTCGGCTACAATAAGTCCTGCAATATGAACTTTGTCCGATTCATAGAACTGGTAGAGTCCGTCTTGCTGCGTATCACGGGGAACCCCGTAATTTCCGATCATCGGATAAGTAGCAACCAAGATCTGCCCGGTGTAGGAAGGATCGGTCAAACTCTCAGGGTATCCGGTCATTGCGGTGTAAAACACGACCTCACCGGCCACCGACTTTTCAAAACCAAAAGACTGTCCGCAAAATTCAGTCCCGTCTTCAAGAACTAGTTTGATCTTTTTAAAATCTGGCATTTTTATCTTTTTTTATTTCTTAAATCTCAACGTCCTTATAAAAAACGAATGCGCCTGCTCTACTGTTAGTAGCCCAGACGCATCCGCTCTCTGATATGTAAAAAAAAAATGTCTTCACCATTTTTCGTCTGTTTTTCCAGACCCGAAATCATTGTTAATACAACTGCAAAAATACAAATATTTCCGATATAAAAATTTGTTTTCCTATTTTTTTGAATATTTTTGCAGTTGATATGAATATTTATTCATCGCATTGACCATTTAATGAAAAACAAAAGTAAGAGGCTAATAGCAATCCGGAAAATTATTTCCGTCGAGAGAATCGGCAACCAGGAAGAATTACTTTCGCGACTGAAAGAAGAAGGGTTCGATTACACCCAGGCGACTCTTTCGCGCGACCTTAAATTTTTGAAAGTAGCCCGCATTCCCGATGGCGATAATGGTTATTTGTACCGAATTTCCGGTCCGTCAGATGCTCAGCCAATCGGTTCACAAAGAGTAGCAAGAGCGGATTATTTGGCTGACGGCTTTCGTTCCATTAATTTCTCGGCCAACATGGCTGTTATTAAGACACTACCGGGTTATGCCAGCAGTATTGCGGCCATGATTGACGAGTCCGATCCTTTCGAGCTGATCGGGACCATTGCCGGAGACGACAATATTCTTTTGGTTATTCGTGAAGGGGTTTCACGCAATGACCTGATTAATGCCCTGATATTAATATTCCCAGGATTAGAGGATAAACTAAAGTAAAGTTGAAGATTTGTTTTAAATGGAAAAGTCAAACGAAATTCAGATTATTGTTGCCACGCCCGAACATGTCAAATATGTTGACGAAATCAATGACACGATCGACATGGCTTCAAAAGAAAGAGGAACCGGTATTGCCAGAAGGACGTTCAAATATTTGTCTGACAAGATCATGGAAGGAAAAGCAGTTATTGCCCTGGATGGGGATATTTTTGCCGGTTTCTGTTACATCGAATCATGGGGACATGATCGTTTTGTTGCCAATTCAGGCCTTATCGTCAAGAAAAGTTACCGGGGATTTGGGCTAGCCAAGAAGATCAAACACGTAGCTTTCGCGCTATCCCGTCAAAAATTTCCACACGCTAAAATTTTCGGACTGACAACCGGGTTGGCTGTCATGAAGATCAATACGGAACTGGGATACCGCCCCGTTACCTTCTCGGAGTTAACCGACGACAAGGACTTCTGGAAAGGGTGCAAAAGCTGCATTAATCATGACATTCTGCAAAGGACCAATTTCACGAAATGTCTTTGCACCGGGATGCTCTACGACCCGCAATGGGAAAGTGAGAAGTCCAAAGCACATCCGATTATCCATCCGTATAACACCTTTAATGAGGACCCGAATAAAGAAAAAAAAGAAAATCAGTCTGATTCAAATAATAAATAAGCAATCATGAAAAAAAAAGTTGTACTGGCATTCAGTGGTGGTTTAGATACTTCATTCTGCGTTAAGTATCTAACAGATGACAAAAATCTTGATGTTTATACTGCAATTGTAAACACCGGAGGTTTTTCGGAAGAAGAATTAAAAAAGATTGAAGAAAAAGCTTATAAGTTGGGTGCCACCAAGCACATTGCCCTGAATATTTCTGACATTTATTACGATAAATGTATTCGATATATGGTCTACGGAAACGTTCTCCGAAATAACACTTACCCCATTTCGGTCAGTTCGGAAAGGGTTTTCCAGGCTATCTCACTCATTGGATACGCCAAAGAAATCGGAGCTGATTACGTTGCACACGGAAGTACCGGAGCAGGGAATGATCAGGTTCGTTTTGACCTTACCTTTCAGGTTCTTGCCCCGAATATTGAGATCATTGCCCCAACCAGGGATCTGACCCTCACCCGTGAATACGAAATCAATTATTTGAAAGAGAAGGGAATTCATGACAACTGGGCGAAGATGGACTATTCCATCAACAAAGGAATCTGGGGAACCAGTATCGGCGGAAAAGAAACACTGACCTCCGAAAAAACTCTTCCAGAAGAGGCTTATCCTTCGCAACTCACCAAAGAAGGAGAAGAGACACTGGAACTTGAATTTGTACAGGGAGAACTCACCGGAGTCAATGGGAAGACTTACAAAAACAAAGTCGATGCGGTCCGTGAGGTAGAAAAAATTGGTTCAGCCTGGGCAATCGGCCGTGACATGCACATTGGCGATACCATCATTGGAATCAAAGGCCGTGTAGGGTTTGAAGCTGCCGGTCCGATCCTGATTATCAAAGCTCACCAGATGCTTGAAAAGCATACGCTTTCAAAATGGCAGCAATACTGGAAAGACCAGTTGGGCACCTGGTACGGAATGTTCCTGCATGAATCACAATATATGGAACCGGTGATGCGTGACATTGAGAAATTCCTTGAAAACAGTCAGCAATTTGTTTCCGGAAAAGTATCGGTTAAACTTCGTCCATACAGCTTTCAGCTCATTGGCGTTGAATCGGATCACGACCTGATGAAGGGTGAATTCGGGGAATACGGAGAAGTCAACAAAGCATGGACTGCCGAAGATGCCAGAGGATTTATCAAAATATTAGGTATTCCTTTAAAAATTTACAATTCTGTCAATAAAAGCTTTTAATACATGATCAAAGTTGGAATCATTGGTGGTGCCGGATACACGGCCGGAGAATTACTTCGTATTTTGCTCGGACATCCCGAAGCAGAGGTAGCGTTTATACTTAGCTCCAGCCATGCCGGGCACCCGGTTTCCGAAGTCCATCGTGACCTTTTGGGAGAAGAGCTTCCTGACTTTACGGATCGTCCGGATTATCAATCGGTCGATGTAGTATTTCTTTGCAACGGACACGGGAAATCGGTTGTTTTTCTTTCGGAAAACAAGATTCCCGACCATGTGAAGATTATTGACCTGAGTCAGGACTACCGGATCAAAGAGGCATCGAACGACTTCATATACGGGTTACCGGAATTAAACCGGGAACAGATCAAAAAAGCAAAACATATTGCCAATCCGGGTTGTTTTGCAACCTGTATTCAGCTTGGACTATTACCCCTTGCTGCCGCAGGACTTCTGGATGAGGAAGTTCATGTAAATGCCGTAACCGGTTCGACCGGCGGCGGACAGGCACCATCGGCTACCGGCCACTTTAGCTGGAGAAACAATAATGTGTCGGTTTACAAACCGTTCACACATCAGCATCTGGCAGAGATAAGGCAAAGTCTGGATCAGCTGCAGCCGGGCGGATTTTCGGAAGAGTTGAATTTCATCCCGATGCGAGGCAATTTTGCACGGGGAATATTTGCTTCTCTTTATCTGAATTGTCCGATGGAGGCAGACGAAGCCATTTCTCTTTATCAGGAATATTACCGGAATCATCCGTTCGTATTTATCTCGAATGAAAACCCGGATATGAAGCAGGTGGTTAATACGAATAAAGCCGTCCTGTATCTTGAAAAACATGGAAAAAAACTTTTAATTCTCAGTATGATTGACAATCTTGTCAAAGGAGCATCCGGTCAGGCGATTCAGAATATGAACCTCATGTTCGGACTCGAAGAGACAATGGGATTAAAGCTGAAATCCATCGCATTTTAACTGTTTGAATCAATTATTATCATGAAACTTTTCGATGTTTATCCGTTATTTGATATAGAACCGGTAAAAGCCAGCGGCTGTTACCTATGGGACGACAAGGGAACCAAATATCTTGATCTTTACGGAGGCCATGCGGTGATATCGGTGGGACACAGTCACCCTTATTACATTGAGAAACTAACAGCACAGCTTCAAAAGATAGGCTTTTACTCCAACTCCGTAAAAAACTCTCTTCATGAAGAACTGGCAGACCGATTGGGAAAAGCATCGGACTATGATGATTATTCGCTTTTTCTCTGCAACTCGGGTGCAGAAGCAAACGAGAACGCACTGAAGCTGGCCTCTTTCCACACCGGAAAGAAACGGGTGATCTCTTTCGGGAAAAGCTTCCACGGAAGGACCTCTCTAGCGGTTTCCGTCACCGACAATCCGGCTATTGTGGCCCCGGTGAACACCAATCATCAGGTTGTCTTCGTTTCGTTAAACGATGCAAAAGCCGTCGAAGCAGAAATGAAAAAAGGCGATGTCTGTGCGGTCATCATTGAAGGAATTCAGGGAATCGGAGGAATCCGTATTCCGGAAAAGACCTTTATGCACAAACTGCGTGCCCTATGTGACCAATATGGGGTGGTGCTTGTCCTTGATGAAGTACAATCCGGTTATGGCCGTAGTGGAAAATTCTTTGCTCATCAGTATGCCGGAATTCGCGCTGACCTGATCTCAATGGCCAAAGGAATGGGAAACGGTTTCCCTATTGGCGGTCTGCTGATCGGTCCACAGTTTAAAGCTAAATACGGAATGCTGGGAACGACTTTCGGAGGGAGCCATCTGGCCTGTGCTGCTGCTATTGCAGTGCTGGACATCATGAAAGACGGACACCTCGTAGAGAATGCTGCCACCGTAGGAAAATACATGATGGAAGAACTGAACGATATCGAAGGGATAAAAGAAGTCCGGGGAGAGGGACTGATGATCGGGATCGAATTTGATCAACCCATCAGTGAGATTCGGAAGAAACTTCTTTTTGAAAAACATATCTTTACCGGATACTCGGGACAGAATGTCATTCGGATCCTACCTCCACTGACCCTCAACAAAGAACAAGTCGAGACCTTTGCGCTGGCTTTGAGTGAGGTTCTTAGTGAATTAAAAGATGAATAAATTAACCTGCTGAAAAGATGGAAATAAATAAAATTGCCATTATTGGCGGCGGAAATCTGGGCAGTGCAATAGCCGAAGGGCTTCTGCTTTCCAAAGCTGTTAATCCGGCAAATATAACCGTTACCCGGAGGAATGTTCAATTATTGAACGCACTGCACAATAAAGGGGTGAATACCACAGCCGACAATAAGGAGGCTGTAAAGAATGCCGATGTGATCTTTTTGGTGGTAAAACCTTACGCTGCACCCGATATTCTGAAGGAAATAAAACCATTGCTCGGGAACGGTAAGATTCTGGTTTCTTTTGTAGCCGGGATGACCCTGGAGGCACTCGAAACTGCAGCCGGACCGTCAACTGCTGTTTTCAGAGCAATGCCGAATACCGCCATTGCCATTTGCGAATCGATTACCTGTGTGGCTTTCAACAGCAAATGGGCTTCATTGGAAAAGATCCTCGTTGCTCTTTTTGATCAGTTGGGAAAGACCGTCGTTATCGGTGAAGAACTGATGTCGGCAGCAACGGTTCTCGGTGGTTGCGGAATTGCTTATGCCCTGCGTTTTTTGCGTGCGGCAACCGAAGGTGGGGTCGAAATCGGATTCAAAGCAGAGATGGCTCAGTCTATCTCAGCTCAAATGATGAAAGGGGCCTGTGAACTGATTCTTCAATCCGGAAACCATCCCGAAAAAGAAATCGACAAAGTGACCACTCCGAAAGGAATCACCATTGCCGGACTGAACGAGATGGAACACCAGGGTTTTAGCTCTTCGGTTATTCAGGGGATCGTTTCTTCTTTTGAAAAGACCCAAAAGAATAAATAATCCGGAAAGAAAAACGATTAGCTCAATAGCGAATATCAATGCTCGGTAAAGCAGATCATTGAATCAAATAGTTTCTTTTGCCAGAACATGTTGACGACTGCTTTACTAAACTCAGAATAATAAGTTCAATGGTCCGGAGATATTCTTCGGACTTTTGAGTTTCATATCAATTCGATGAAATATAGCTATAAACGGATCACGGTTAAGATTGGCAGCAATGTTCTGACCAAGGCCGACGGAACGCTTGATTTAGCCCGGATGGCACAGCTTACCGATCAGATTGCCCGACTAAAGAAAATGGGAGTGGAAACAATTCTGGTCTCTTCCGGTGCAGTTGCAGCCGGGAAGAGCGAACTGCCGACCCCCCACAAACTGGATCAGGTATCTTCGAGACAGTTATGGTCGGCTATCGGACAGGTCAAACTGATAAACCGGTATACCGATCTCTTTCATGAAAGCGGAATCATCTGTGCACAGGTACTCACAACCAAGGAAAATTTCAGGGATCGCAGGCATTATCTGAACATGCAGAACTGTCTCACGACGCTTCTTGACAACGGAATTCTGCCGATTATCAATGAAAACGATACGATCTCCGTCACCGAACTGATGTTTACCGATAATGATGAGCTTTCGGGGTTGATTGCCTCGATGATGAATTCTGAGGCTTTGATCATATTGAGTAACGTTGATGGAATCTATACGGACTATCCGGATGCACCGGGAGCTTCGGTCATTCGCGAGGTCGATGCAAAGACTAAAGATCTGAGCAGTTATATCAAAACCAGCAAATCGGAATTCGGAAGAGGAGGAATGGTTACCAAAACAACCATCGCCCGGAAGATTGCATTGGAGGGAATCCATGTACATATTGCCAACGGACGGAAAGATGAGATTCTGGTCGACCTGCTTAATCCGGCAAAAGAAACCTTAAACACTCATTTTATTCCCGAAGACCGGGTCGCGTCGAATGTCAAAAAATGGCTTTCCCAATCGGGAAGTTTCACCAAAGGACAGGTCTTCGTTAACAACGGGGCACGGGATGCTCTCATTTCCGATCAGGCAACCAGTCTCCTGATGATTGGAATAACCGAGATTGTCGGGGACTTTGAAAAAGGAGATATTGTAAAAATTTTCGATGAAGATAAGGTTCAGATCGGACTGGGGAAAACCCAATACGATTCGAGAAAGGCAACCGAACTAGTCGGCAGTCATGTCCGTAAACCGTTCATCCATTATGATTATCTTTATCTGATTTAAAAACCAAAAAATTATGGAACAGGAACCTCAATCGCTTTTTACCGGAGCAAAAAAAGCAACAAAGTTCAAAGAGATTTTTACTTATGGGCTTTGTTCCGACCTTTTTGCCGGGGCAAAAAAAGCATCGAAAGATCTGCAAGGTTATTCTTCCGAACAAATTGACCGGATCCTCGGTAAGATAGCTGATGCCGCAAACGAACAAGCTCCGTTTATTCTCGAAGAGAATGCAAAGGATCTGGCCCGGATGTCACCTACCGACCCTATGTTTGACCGGTTAAAACTGACCACTGAGCGTATCGCCGGAATTGCTTCGGACCTGCGTAATGTAACAGCCCTACCCTCTCCCGTTGGCAGAATGCTGAGTGAGACAACCCGTCCGAACGGACTCTTAATTCGCAAGATATCGGTTCCTTTCGGAGTCATCGGAATCATTTATGAAGCAAGGCCGAATGTAACCTTCGATGTTTTTTCGCTTTGTCTGAAATCGGGAAATGCCTGCGTTCTGAAGGGAGGCAGCGATGCTCAATGTTCCATTCGGGCAATTGTTAAAATCATTCAGGAGGTTTTGCGTGCAGAGGACGTTAATCCTGATGTGATTACCTTATTGCCATTTGATCATAAAGCAGCCGGAGAGATGCTGAATGCCCGCGGATATATTGATCTGATCATTCCCCGCGGCAGTCAGTCACTGATCTCTTTTACCAGGGAGAATGCTACAATCCCGGTTATTGAAACCGGTGCCGGTGTGTGCCATACTTATTTTGATGCCTCGGGCGACCGGGAAATCGGTCAACGAGTGGTCAACAATGCCAAGACAAGAAGAGTAAGTGTGTGTAACGCGCTGGACTGTCTGATTATTCATCAGGATCGGCTGAACGATCTTCCGTTTATCTGTGAGAAATTACAGGAGCATTCGGTTGAAATTTATGCCGACACCATGGCCTTTAAGGCATTAAAAGGCCAATATCCCGATCCGTTATTAAAGTCGGCCACAGACGAATCTTTCGGTACGGAATTTCTTTCTTATCGAATGGCTATCAAAACCGTCGGTTCTTTTGAGCAGGCTCTCGAACATATTGAGAAGAATGGTTCTCAACACAGCGAAGCAATTATTTCTTCCAATGAGGATACGATTCAAAGATTTCTGTCGACCGTAGATGCTGCAGCTGTATATGCCAATACGTCAACCTCTTTTACCGACGGAGCACAATTCGGACTTGGGGCGGAGATAGGAATCAGTACGCAGAAACTCCATGCCCGTGGCCCCATGGGATTGGAAGAATTGAATACTTATAAATGGGTCATCACCGGAAACGGTCAGATCAGACCCGAATAATAAAACTTTAACACGATTAAATAACAGAAAATGAGACATTTCATCTCGGTAAAAGACATCGGTGATCCGAATGCTGCCGTACAGGAAGCTTTGGAGATTAAGAAAAATCCTTTTGGTTATCAGCATCTCGGAAAGAATAAAACCATGGTTTTGGTATTTTTTAATTCCAGTCTGCGTACAAGATTAAGTACCCAGCGGGCAGCCACAAACCTGGGAATGAATGCCATTGTGCTTGATATCAATCAGGGTGCATGGAAACTGGAAACGGAACGCGGTGTGGTGATGGACGGTGACAAGACCGAACATTTACTGGAGGCTATCCCGGTTATCGGCAGTTTTTGTGATATCATCGGAGTTCGTTCTTTTGCCAATTTTGAAAGTCGTGAAGACGATTATGAGGAAAAGATCCTCTCGCAGTTTGTTCAATATGCGGGGGTGCCGATAGTGAGCATGGAAGCCGCAACGCGTCATCCGCTTCAGTCGTTTGCCGATCAGATTACCATCGAAGAATACAAAAAAGTCAAGCGACCGAAAGTTGTTCTTAGCTGGGCTCCTCATCCGAAAGCGTTGCCACAGGCCGTTCCCAATTCTTTTGCAGAATGGATGCAGGTTGCAGGATATGATTTAGTGATCACTCAACCGAAAGGCTATGAGCTGGCACCGCAATTTGCCGGAAATGCAACGATTGAATACGATCAGGATAAAGCTTTTGAAGGAGCCGATTTTATTTACGCAAAAAACTGGGCGTCTTATTCCCATTATGGAGAGATTCTTTCAAAAGACCGGTCGTGGACGGTTGACAGTCGCAAGATGGCACTGACCAATAATGCTTACTTTATGCACTGTTTGCCTGTACGACGGAATATGATCGTTACCGATGAAGTTATTGAGAGTCCGGTTTCGTTGGTTATTCCGGAAGCCGCAAACCGTGTTTACTCGGCACAGTGCGTTCTTAAGCGGATTCTTGAAAATCTATAATCACTTTTTATTAACTTGCGGCCGTCAAAATCCAATTTGTTTATGGAAAGAATAACTATCGTTAAAGTTGGTGGGAAAGTCGTTGAAGATCCAGAAAAACTTCATCATTTATTGTCCGATTTCAGTATGATATCGGGGAATAAACTTCTGGTACACGGAGGCGGGAAATTGGCTACCGCAATGGCTGAAAAGCTGGGTGTCGAAACAAAGATGATCAACGGACGGAGAATTACGGATGAAGCGATGCTTGATGTTGTGATCATGGTGTATGCCGGATTGGTTAATAAAAAAATCGTTGCCGGATTACAGGCGCTGAATTGCAACGCACTGGGACTAACGGGAGCGGATATGGATCTTATCCGGGCAGTAAAACGTCCGGTCAAAGAGATTGACTATGGTTTTGCCGGGGATATTATTGACGTATCAACCCGGGAACTGGAAGGGATCATTGATCAGGGTGTCGTTCCGGTCGTTGCTCCCCTCACCCACGACGGACACGGTCAGTTATTAAATACCAATGCCGATACCATCGCTTCCGATCTGTCCATTGCCCTGAGTCGCAGATATCGGGTTCAGTTAATCTACTGTTTTGAAAAGAAAGGGGTTTTATCCAACCCGAATGATAATGATTCGGTGATTAGTGAACTCGACTTTCAGACTTTTCAGGACTATAAAGAAAAGGGAATTATCTCCGAAGGAATGATTCCGAAACTGGATAATGGGTTCGGCGCAATGCGTAATGGAGTGGAAAGTGTGGTTATTGCTAATCCTGAAGCCTTGGGCGGAGGATTAAAGAGCGGAACCAGCCTGCTTCTATAATTTCACAATGCAGAACAGACCGGATAGAAAGGTCGTTTAATCGTTTTCTCATTCGGGTTTAAATAGAAGAATAAGATGCGTAACTTAGCCAGCCATTTCTGCTAAATTAGGCATCTTTTTTTTGAAACAGGGAAAAAGTCTCGTTCAAAAATAAGTATAAAGGCTTATTTGCATAAGCAGAAAAGCCCATTGCACAATCTAACTAAGTCTATTTTCTTTGTTGTATAGTAAAGAGGAGATTTTTATTTTATGATTGAAGATATTCGTAAAAAGCTTGAAGGCAAAAATCTCATTGACAGCCTATCAATCCTTGCCGGGCATTTCGACGGGAAAGTTATTTTTACTACCAGTTTTGGATTGGAAGATCAGGTAGTAACGGACCTGATCTTTGCCAACAAGATACCCATCCGGGTTGTAACACTTGACACCGGTCGTCTTTTCGAAGAAACCTATAAAACGTATAGTCAGACTCTTGACAAGTATCATCAGCCGATAGAAGTCTTTGCTCCCGAGGCCGGAGAAGTTGAAAATTTATTAAAGGTCAAGGGACCGTTCAGTTTCTATGCCTCTGTTGAAAACCGCAAGGAATGTTGCCATATTCGTAAGGTACACCCGTTGATGCGTGCACTGAAAGGGATGGAATGCTGGGTTACAGGAATTCGTGCCGATCAGTCGACCGGAAGGCAACACATGCATGCAGTCGAATGGGATGAAGTCCATGAAATGGTAAAATTTAATCCGTTGTTTGACTGGACCTACAATCAGGTTCGGGAATATATCGACCGAAATCACATTCCCTATAACATATTGCACGACCGCGGATTTGTCAGTATCGGCTGTGCTCCCTGCACCCGGGCTATCCGTGCAGGAGAAGATTTCAGAGCCGGACGCTGGTGGTGGGAAGGTAATTCAGGCAAAGAATGCGGATTACATGTTAAAGAATGATTTGGAAGCAAACTATGATAAACAATAAGATAAGCATTAACGATCGGCATCTCAATGAACTTGAGAATGAGGCAATCTACGTAATGCGGGAGATTGCCGCTCAATTTGAGAATCCGGTACTTCTGTTTTCCGGAGGGAAGGATTCCATCGTGTTGGTTCATCTGGCACAAAAAGCATTCTTCCCGGCAAAGATTCCTTTTCCTTTAATGCATATCGACACCGGACATAATTTTAAGGAAACTCTCACTTTCAGGGATGAGCTAGCCCAAAGGACCGGAGCCCGGCTTATTGTCAGGAAGGTTCAGGATTCGATTAATCAGGGCCGGGCCGTAGAAGAGAAAGGGGTTAATGCCAGTCGGAATAAACTTCAGACCGTTACCCTGCTGGATGCGATCGAAGAATTAAAATTCGATGCAGCTATCGGAGGCGGACGCCGTGACGAAGAGAAAGCCCGGGCTAAAGAACGGTTCTTTTCACACCGGGACGAATTCGGACAATGGGATCCGAAGAATCAGCGACCTGAATTGTGGAATATCTTTAACGGACGTAAAAATATGGGGGAACATTTTCGCGTTTTCCCTATCAGTAACTGGACCGAACTAGACGTATGGCAATACATCATACGTGAAAAAATCAAACTTCCGAGTTTGTACTATACGCATCAGCGAAAGGCCTTCTTAAGGGATGGTGTATGGCTTGCATGGGCTCCCTTTATGCAACTGAAACCCACCGAAAAAGTTGTCG
Organism: Prolixibacteraceae bacterium; assembly: GCA_963692465.1. Taxonomy (GTDB): domain Bacteria; phylum Bacteroidota; class Bacteroidia; order Bacteroidales; family Prolixibacteraceae; genus JAUZOB01. Next base: position 2,386,964 of record OY829943.1, on the reverse strand, counting down.
AAGTGGATTGCAGATGCCGAACCATCGGAGATATTACCTGCACCGGACTGACATTGTCAAAAGCACATACCCTCGATGAGATTGTCGGGGAGATAGCCGCCTCACGAATTACCGAACGAGGAGGAAGATCGGATGACCGCCGCTCGGAGGCTGCCATGGAAGACCGGAAACGAGAGGGTTACTTTTAATGTCCTAACGATAGAGAAAATGAGTGAACAAAATATAAACGAGACTGAACCACTAAAGGGACTCTTACGATTTACAACTGCAGGAAGCGTAGATGACGGGAAAAGTACGCTCATCGGCCGCTTGCTTTACGATAGTAAATCGATCTTTGAAGATCAGCTCAACCAACTTGAGGAATCATCCAAAAGAAGGGGAAAGGAAGAAATCGATCTTTCACTGCTAACCGATGGACTACGTGCCGAAAGGGAACAAGGAATTACGATTGATGTAGCTTATCGTTATTACGCAACCCCCCGTCGTAAATTCATTATTGCAGATACTCCGGGGCATATTCAATATACACGAAATATGGTTACCGGGGCCTCAACCGCAAATCTGGCCGTCATTCTTATTGATGCCCGTAACGGAGTACTGGAACAGACGATCCGGCATACCTACATCGCATGGTTATTGAATATTAAGCACATCATATTCTGCATCAACAAGATGGATCTTGTTGATTTTCAGGAGAATGTTTATAATGGCATCCGACAGAAATTAACTGATCTGACCAGCAAACTGGGTCAGGAAGATCTTCATTTTATTCCGATCAGTGCAAAATTGGGGGATAATGTGGTTACTCCTTCCGAAAACATGGACTGGTATCAGGGAACCACCCTGCTTTCTTTGCTTGAAACGATTGACATTGATAATGACTGGGATTTTACTTACAAACGGTTTCCGGTTCAATACGTCATTCGGCCTCAAAGTAAGGATTATCCGGACTACCGGGGTTATGCAGGACGAGTTTCCGGAGGTCGCTTTAAAGTGGGCGATGAGATTCAGGTATTGCCCTCTCAACTGCATTCAACAATCACGGCAATAGACAAAGCACAGCAATCTCTTGAGGAAGCTGGTCCCGGAGAGTCGGTGGTAATTCGGATTAGTGATGACATCGACATCAGTCGGGGTGATATGATTGCAGAGATCGAGAATCCGCCGACAATTGATCAGGAGTTTTCCATGATGATTTGCTGGTTCAATGAACGCCCCATGTTGCCACGTAATAAATACATCATTCGCCACACAACGACCGAGGCAAAATGCATCATCCGGAAAATCAATTACCGGGTCAACATTAATAATCTGGAACGGGATTCAAGCTGCACTCAACTCAATATGAATGATATTGCCTGCGTAGCATTAAAGACCACGCAGCCTTTGTTTTTCGATTCTTACCGGAAAGACACGATTACCGGCAGTGTTATTTTGATTGACGAGGCGACCAACGAAACAGTTGCTGCCGGAATGATTCTTTGATTGAGCGGTTATTTAGACCGCATATAGAAAAAAGAGAGGGCTGTTTCTAACGAAGCAGCCCTCTCTTTAATTTTATTTCTATTTATTACTCAGACAAAACCTGAGCATCAGTAACAGCAATCGCAACAATATTGAGGATATCACGAACGGCACAACCCATCTGCATAACATGCATTGATTTACGATTCCCTACCAAAACCGGCCCGAGTGTTTCGCAACCGGCAATGTGTTTTAACACTTCCATCGCAATATTCGCAGAGCTAAGATTTGGGAAGACCAACGTATTAACATCATAACCATTCAAACAGTTAAAGCCATACATCTTACTCCGTAATTCTTTATCGAGTGCAAATTTCAGCTGCATTTCGCCCTCTACAATCAATTCAGGGTGATCGCGATGTAATATTTCAACAGCTTCATGAGCAATAGAGGGAGGCCCCTGTTTTTGCGAACCGAAGTTAGAATAAGAAAGGATGGCAATATGCGGGTCGACATTAAAACGACGGACAACATCTGCCAACTGAACCGTTGTATCGGCCAGCACTGCAGAATCGGGTGAAGCTCCCATGGAGGTATCAGCCAGGAAGAAGGTTCCTTTAGGCGTGATAACAATGTGCATTCCGAAAATCTTGGAAGTGCCTTCTTTTTTACCAATCACCTCAACGACCGGACGCACAGCTTCAGAATAACGTGTTGCATAACCGGTAACAGCTGCATCGGCATCACCACATTCAACCATTACGGCAGCGAAATAGTTTTTATCAAACATTTTATCGACAGCCTCTTCGAGCGTCATCCCTTTGCGTTGTCTTTTGTGATAGAGGACTTCGGCATAACGACGACGAAGGGCATCTTCATTACGACTCCGATTATCAATGATCTGTATATTCTCAAAATCGAATTCATTCTCCTCAATGAGTCGTTTAATTTTTTCTGCATTTCCGATCAGGATGGGAATAGCCAATCCTTCTTTTAATGCAATATGAGCGGCCTTCAGAATGTCCAGTTCGCTAGCTTCGGCAAATGCAACTTTTTTAGGATCGCCCTTTGCTTTATTGACAACCAGAGAAATCATTTTATTCTCAACCCCAAGACGATGATTCAACTCTTCACCATAGGCTTTCCAGTCGGTTATGGTATAACGGGCAACACCAGATTCAATAGCCGCTTTTGCAACAGCCGGAGCGACACGCGAGATCAATCTCGGGTCCATAGGTTTTGGAATAAAATAATCCCGGCCAAAGACAATATTGGATGCGTTATAGGCAGTATGAACCGATTCAGGGACTTCTTCTTTAGCAAGTCCGGCTAAAGCATAAACACAAGCAATCTTCATTGCTTCGTTAATGCAGGTAGCCCGAACATCCAAAGCTCCTCTGAAAATATAAGGAAAGCCAAGAACATTATTAATCTGATTCGGATAATCGGAACGTCCGGTAGCAAAAATCAAATCCTCGCGGGAAGCTTTTGCATCCTCATAAGATATTTCAGAATCAGGATTGGCCAGTGCAAAGACAATCGGATTAGCAGCCATGGTTTGGACCATTTCCTTCGTTAACACCCCCGCAACAGAGAGTCCGAGAAAAACATCCGCTCCGACTAATGCTTCAGCCAGGGTACGCAAAGGAGTCTCCCGTGCAAAGAGTTGTTTCTCTTTGTTGAGTTTAGTCCTTCCCACATAAATGACCCCCTTACTGTCGCACATGATAATATTTTCAGGTTTAACGCCAAGCGAAATGTAAAGTTTAGCGCAAGTTACTGCAGCAGCTCCCGCTCCGTTAACAACGATTTTAACCTCTTCGATTTTCTTCCCGGCAAGTTCCAGTGCATTGACGAGTCCCGCAGAAGAAATAATAGCGGTTCCGTGCTGATCGTCGTGCATAACCGGAATATCCAGTTCTGCTTTTAGTCTTTCTTCTATCGCGAAGCACTCCGGAGCCTTAATATCTTCCAGATTGATTCCTCCGAAGGTCGGGGCAATCGCTTTCACCGTATTAACAAACAGATCGACATCAGAAGCATCGACTTCGATATCGAAAACATCAATATCGGCAAAGACTTTAAAAAGTAAGCCTTTCCCTTCCATTACCGGTTTGCCGGCTTCGGGACCGATATTACCAAGACCAAGGACTGCCGTTCCATTAGATATAACGGCTACCAGATTACTTTTAGCCGTGTATTTGTAAACGTCTTCTTTATTTTCTTTAATCTCCAAGCAAGGGGCAGCAACCCCCGGAGTGTAAGCCAAACCCAGGTCGCGCTGGGTTGCATAAGGTTTAGTCGGCACTACTTCAATCTTTCCCGGTCTACCATTACTATGGTAGTCAAGTGCCTCTTTCTTTAAGTTTTCCATGTAGATTTGTGTTATCGTTTTTTTGCCTTTCAAACTTTTTCTAAGATAGAACTCTATCCTTGTTTCTGCAAGCTAACAAATCTTAAAATTAAACTAAAAGAGTCAAATAGTTGAACATTTGGGCACGTCGGCTTCACTCATTAACGATTTGTTACAATTAAGGTCTGATTAACTTTAATTGTTAACCACAATAGGATTATTGGTAATAAAAGACAAAAAGATAGTCACCGCAGCCAGAGCTTCACGATGACTATCTTCAGTCGTTCTTCAAGCACCTTCCCAATATTGGGTAATAAACTCAGATCAGACATTTACTCGAAGACTTTTTCTATTTGATTAAAAAAAACATCGCGCATTTCCTCATCGGCAGAAGGCACGGCACTCAGAAAACTGATATCATCGATATTCAGTCCGCAGAACTTAAAGATTGCTTCTTCCCAGACCTGACAAATAGAAGATATCAGACCGGTACTTGTCATCTCCTCAACCGACGTTCCGGTAGAGCAAAAGACAACCACTTTTTTGTCGGTAAGGAGACCAACCGAAGCCTCCTCTTCGTAAGTATAGGCAAAGCCATAGGTAAAGACCCGATCAATATAGCCACGAAGGATAGCCGGCATGCCACCCCACCATAGAGGGAAAATCATGATGATCCGTTCAGCTTCAGAGATTAATCTTTGCTCTTCTTTCACATCGTCTGCTATTCTCTTATGCTTAACGCCATCAATTTCATCCTGTGTTAAGACAGAATTAAATCCCATTGCATACAGATCACGAACCACATACGAATCATTCCTTCCATTGAGCTCCTCTTCAACTTTTCGGAGTACCTGCCGGTTAAAACTTTTTTGTGCAGGGTGCGCATACAGTATTAATGTTTTCATGTCGTTAATATTTTCTATAAAAATAAAGCAAAAAACAATTTACTTGTCTATTTTTTGTCGTATTTGTACTTTCACAGAAAAGAAACCTGATGGAATTGACAACGCTCGTAAAAAATACAGTTACGTTACTTGAAAAACTAATTACAATCCCTTCGGTCAGTCGGGAGGAAGATGAGGCTGCGGCCCTGATTGAAGAACAATGGAAAGACTGGGGTTTTAGCTACCAAAGACAAGGGAATAATCTATGGGCCCATAATGAATACTGGAAGAAAGGGAAACCGGTTATTCTTCTCAATTCGCATATAGATACGGTTAAACCTGCAGATGGCTGGGAAACAGACCCTTTTACCCCACTGTATCGTGACGGAAAATTATACGGACTGGGAAGCAACGATGCCGGAGGGTGTCTGGTTTCGCTTATGGCAGTCTTTCGTCATTTCAGAGAGCAGAAGGATCTCCCGTATAATCTTATCATGGCCGCTTCAGCCGAAGAAGAGATATCGGGAGCTAACGGCATGACTTCTCTTATTCCGCTACTGGGGCAGGTTGACCTTGCAATCGTCGGGGAGCCAACCCGTATGCAAATGGCCGTTGCAGAAAAAGGACTGATGGTGATTGATGGTACCACCCACGGCAAAGCGGGTCATGCAGCACGGGAAGAAGGAATTAATGCGCTTTACAAGGCCATTGACGACATTACTAAAATCAGAGATTTTGAGTTTTCAAAGGTTTCAGACTTGCTGGGAAAAGTAAAAATGACGGTAACACAGATCGAAGCGGGTCATCAGCACAATGTCATTCCCGATATCTGCCGGTTTGTTATTGATGTAAGGACCAATGAATTTTACTCCAACGAAGAGGCTTTCGAGCAGATACGAACTCTTATTCAAAGTGAATGCCAAGCCCGTTCATTTCGGCTTAACTCTTCACGAATTCCAATTGATCATCCGCTGGTTCAAAGAGGACTTGAGGCAGGTCTTACCTATTTCGGGTCTCCAACAACATCTGATCAGTCGGTTATGCACAAAACCTCAATAAAAATCGGTCCCGGCGATTCAGCCCGTTCTCACACGGCAAACGAATACATTTGTATTGAAGAGATTGAGGATGGAATCCGGACTTATATTAACCTGCTGGACAATCTTCATATTGGCAAAGGACAATAATTCACAACACTCTTTTTCAACGGATACAGGGGGTTGTTTTCTTAGTCCGATGAGTAAAATTCAGGTGTTTTTATCAAAAACATGTAATAAAAAGAGGGGTTTCTCTACTTATTATTCGATATTATAAATAACAACTACTTATGGCGTTGCTACAAGCTCAGAATATTGAAAAAAATTATGCCGGGCACCAGGCGCTGACGAATGTAACAATCAGCGTTGAGGAAAAAAGTGTGTTTGGTCTTTTGGGACCGAATGGCGCAGGAAAAACAACACTGATCAGAATCATTAATCAGATTACCGCACCGGACCAGGGACACATTCTTTTCGAAGGCAGACCTCTTCGTGAGAGTGACGTGGAAAGAATTGGGTATCTGCCTGAGGAACGGGGACTTTATAAGAAGATGAAAGTAGGCGAACAAGCCATTTATCTTGCCCAACTTAAAGGACTTTCCCGCCATGACGCGCTAATAAAACTACGTTATTGGTTCCAGAAATTTGAGATAGAACCCTGGTGGAACAAAAAGGTTATGGAACTCTCCAAGGGGATGCAGCAAAAAATACAGTTTATCTGTACGGTTCTGCATGAACCTCGCCTTTTAATCTTCGATGAACCATTCAGCGGCTTTGATCCCATCAACGCCAACATGATTAAAGATGAGATGCTCGACTTGAAAGCTCAGGGATCAACCATCATATTCTCAACCCACAATATGGCTTCGGTTGAAGAACTTTGCGACCACATCGCACTGATTAACAATTCAGAAAAGATTCTGGACGGAAAAGTCAATGAGATTAGAAACCGTTATAAGACCAACAATTTTGAGGTGAATTACAAAGGCTCATTTGAATCCATCGGGAATAATCTACCCGGAGAAATCAGCATCATTGAACATCAGGAAACCGATTCAATAAACACCTTAAAGCTTCATTTTGAAAGTGAAGAATCGGGCAATAGCATTTTGAAAGCCCTTCTGCCCCATGCAGAGATTCGTTCGTTCAGAGAAATCATTCCCAGCATGAATGAAGTCTTTATCCGTGTCGTTGAAGAATCAAACAAACAATAGACAAATCAGATCATTATGAACAAAGCAATCGTTGTTTTAAAACGAGAATATACCATACGGGTGAAAAAAAAGTCATTCCTGATCACCACGTTACTCATGCCGATTCTTTTAGTGGCTATAACGGTTATACCAGGCTATCTGGCAACGCGTGATGACACTGAAAACCGGACCATTGCGGTGGTTGACGAAACCGGACTTTTTTTAAATCAGCTACCTGAAAATCAATATACTCATTTTCATTATCTACCGGTTAGTCAACTCGAATCAACTCGTAATGCAATCGGTAAGCAAAGTCCGTATTATGCCGTGTTACACATTCCGGCAGACATTCTGATTACCAATCGGGCTAATATATACGCTGACAAGCAGATTACAATTGATATAAAAGAAGAGCTCAGCAATAAACTATCAGGCGAGATTGAGAAGTTGAAAAAGGCAAAGATCATTGCAGCCACCGGCATTCCAAATCTCGAAGAGCAACTTGAAAAGACCAAAACCAACATCAGCGTCAACACAATCAGGTTTGATCAGAACGGAAAAGGGCAAAGCGGATCAGCAGAATTATCAATGGCTATCGGGTATATTGCCGGATTTATGATCTATATGTTTATCCTCTTTTACGGGACTTTTGTGATGCGGGGTGTTATGGAGGAGAAGTCAAACCGGATTGTAGAGGTCATTATTTCTTCGGTCAGACCGTTTCAACTGATGCTGGGGAAGATTATCGGGATCGCACTGGTAGGACTGACTCAAGTGGCAATCTGGCTGATTATCGGAGGAGGCCTTATAATCGGAGCCCAAAGTTTTATAAGTAATTCAACCACTCCAGCTGTTTCTCATGCTCAGAATATCATGGCTAGCGGAGGAGTATCTCAGGAACAAGCCGTTCAGCAGATTCAAAACAACTCACAATCCGTTCATGCCGTATCAGAAGTTATTTCAATGGTTAATTCTTTACCGATTCCTCTTTTGATTGGTTGTTTTGTATTTTTCTTTATCGGAGGGTATTTGCTTTATAGTTCGATGCTTGCGGCCCTGGGGGCTGCTATTGATAATGATGAGGATGCCCAGCAATTTATGCTTCCGGTTACAATGCCACTGATGCTCTCAATTGTCATTCTGGTTAGCATTGCGAAGAATCCAGATGGTCCGCTTGCTGTATGGACGTCTTTAATTCCGTTTACTTCACCGGTTATTATGATTGCGAGGATTCCTTTCGGAGGAGTCCCAGCCTGGCAAATCATCCTTAGTATGGTTCTTCTGGTTGCCACCATCATCGGAATGATTTGGGTTACCAGCAAAATATATCGCACTGGAATCCTGATGTATGGCAAAAAAGTAAGCTGGAAAGAATTATGGAAATGGTTGCGATATAACAATTTCTAAACATTGTGATAGAAAAATTGTTCTTAGAGAAATAAATTCTATATTTGAATTGTTGAAAGACAAAATTCATTCAAAATGATAAGACCTTTAACACATAGTACTGCTACTTGTTGTTGCTGCTTCAAAAATTGTTGCAGGAAGGTCTTCTATTGCTGTTATTGATGATGTGATTTATCAAATACTTCGATAAAAAATCTCAAGCCTTCCTGTTCTCAGGGAGGCTTTTTTTTGAACTTTTTTTTAATCTCAAAACTTATATATCATGAAAGTTAACAACATTTTAGAAACAATTGGAAATACTCCACACGTAAGAATCAATCATTTATATCCTGAAGGATATAACGTATATGTCAAAGTAGAAAAGAGCAATCCTGGCGGAAGTATCAAAGACCGTATTGCCCTTTCAATGATTGAAGACGCCGAAAAAAGAGGCATTCTAAAACCCGGCGGATTAATTATCGAACCGACATCGGGAAATACGGGAATCGGACTGGCATTGGTTGCAGCTGTTAAGGGATATCCGATCATATTGGTGATGCCCGAATCCATGTCGCTTGAACGACGGAGAATTCTAACCGTTTACGGAGCACAACTGGATCTTACTCCCCGTGAAAAAGGGATGAAAGGAGCGATTGAAAGAGCGATTGAGCTATCCAAACAGCATCCGGGTTCATGGATTCCCCAACAATTTGAGAATCCGGCCAATCCCGAGATACACAGTGCAACAACAGCACAGGAGATTCTAGCTGATTTTCCCGAGGGCATTGATTACTTAATTTCAGGGGTCGGAACCGGCGGTCACATCTCAGGGGTGGCAAAAGTATTAAAACAAAAATTCCCCAAAATTAGAGTTTTTGCCGTAGAGCCGGATGTTTCTCCGGTTCTTAGCGGAGGCAAATCCGGTCCCCACTCTCTTCAGGGCATCGGCGCCGGGTTTGTTCCCAAAACGCTTGACACCAAACTTCTGGACGGGGTTATTCAAGTCAGCAAGGACGCTGCTTATCAATACACCAAAGATGCTGCACGTAAGGAAGGATTATTTATCGGGATTTCATCCGGAGCATCGCTTGCCGCCATTGCACAGAAGCTACCGGAAATTCCCAAAGGGGCAACCATTGTAACTTTTGCATACGATACCGGCGAACGTTACCTTTCTGTTGACGGCTTATTCTAGAGAATCATCGCTTTTTATACTAAAAAATCCGTGTGTGCGGGATTGCCTTTTGATGCAGCATCAAAAGCGATCCCGCTTTTTTTATCTCCACATGGGGTTTTTTTCGCATATTTACCGACCACGAGAAATTTGATTTTCTCCGAAAAATCAGAACACAAAAATTGCATAAGAAATGGCCGTAACCGCAGTTATTGATTTAGGAACCAATACTTGTAATCTACTCATTGTGGATATTCTGCCCAACGGACAGACTAAACTTATTTACACGGGTAAAGAATCGGTAAAACTGGGACAAGGGGGAATTAACCGAAAGATCATTACTCCCGAAGCTATGCAGCGGGGACTGCTAGCCATTCAACGACATATGCAACGCATTAGGGAAGCCGGTTGTACTCACATCCGGGCTATTGGCACTTCTGCAGTTAGGAATGCCAGTAATAAAAAGGACTTTCTTGATCTAATCAAGAAAGAGACCGGAGTGGAAATAGAAATTATTGATGGAGATTCCGAGGCCGGTTATATTTACCAAGGAGCTCGGATGGCTGTGGGCTTCGACGAAAAGAAAGTTTTGATTTTGGATATCGGTGGGGGTAGTAATGAATTCATCATCGGGAATAAAGATCAGATCTTCTGGAGGCAGAGTTTTGAGATTGGGATTGCCCGTATTCGAGAGGAATTTCCGATTTCCGAGCCGATCACACAAGAAGAGATCAAACAGATTGAGTGTCATTTTGACAAGCATCTTCAGCCTCTATGGAAGAAGGTCAAGCAATATCCAATTGACACACTGATTGGTTGTTCCGGAGCATTTGACACTTTTGTCGATCTGATTGACAATCTGGAACCGGAAAGCACTTATCGGATTAAAACCTTAATTAGTCTATCTGATTTTCAGATTATTCATCAACGGATCATCACGTCCGATCATACAACGCTGGAAGTCATGAAGGGACTCGACCCGATAAGAATCAGCATGATTGTCATTGCGAGCATATTTGTTAATTTTGTTCTACAAAAGATTAATATCAAAACAATGTTTCAATCCGGTTATGCCCTGAAAGAAGGGGTTTTGGCAGAGATAGCCGGAATTCAATCTGCCTTAAAATAATCTTTTATGTCGAGGATTTTAGTTATTGATGACGAACGAAGCATTCGGAATACGCTGAAAGAGATACTGGGCTACGAAAAATACCAGGTTGATGCCTGCGAAAACGGAGAACAGGGATTGGAAAAAATAAAAGAAAACGAGTATGATATTGTCCTTTGCGACATTAAAATGCCGGGGATGGATGGAATTGAAGTCCTTGAAAAAATCACCGAACTAAAACCCGACATTCCGATTGTAATGATCTCGGGTCACGGAAATATCGATACGGCTGTTGAATCGATCAAAAAAGGAGCTTTCGACTTTATAGAAAAGCCGCTTGATCTAAACCGCCTGCTGATCACCATACGCAATGCAACAGATAAGTCCAACTTGATCAGTGAGACCAAAGTTCTCCGAAAGAAGGTGGACAAAAAATATGAAGTAATCGGTGATTCACTGGCCTTGCAACAGGTTATTAAAGTGATCGATAAAGTAGCCCCGACGGAAGCAAGGGTTCTCATAACCGGAGGAAACGGCAGCGGGAAAGAATTAGTGGCCCGCCGCCTGCACAACAAGAGCAACCGTTCTGCCGGTCCGTTCGTTGAGGTTAATTGTGCGGCAATTCCTTCGGAACTGATCGAAAGTGAATTATTCGGTCATGAAAAAGGAGCTTTCACCTCTGCGATTAAACAACGGAAAGGAAAATTTGAACAGGCCAACGGAGGAACGCTCTTTCTGGATGAAATTGGGGATATGAGTCTTTCAGCCCAGGCCAAGGTGCTTCGCTCTCTTCAGGAGAACCAGATTAGCCGCGTTGGGGGAGAAAAAGCCATTACAGTTGATACACGGGTCATTGCCGCAACAAACAAAGATTTATCGGAAGAGATTAAGAAAGGCCGGTTCAGAGAAGATCTGTACCACCGCTTGAGTGTCATTCTTATCCGGGTACCTTCGCTTAATGAACGCAAAGAAGATATTCCCTTGCTAGCCGATTATTTCATCGAACAGATTTGTTCTGAATACGGCATGCCTCTTAAAGCAATCGACAACGAAGCCATCACTGAGCTTCAAAAATATAACTGGACCGGAAACATTAGGGAATTCAAGAATGTTATCGAGCGACTAATCATTCTTTGTGGAAATACAATCACCCGAAATGATGTAATCACTTTTGCCCACCCGTTATATAATCAATAATTCGGAAGTCGTATTTTGAGCATTAATTCAAAAAATGATGCTATTTTGATTAAAAAATTATTTATTTCGAACATCTTTTTAGCTTTGCAAAAAACAATCTCTCATGGATAGAGCTGTCATCTTTCCCGGTTCATTTGACCCATTTACGGTCGGTCACGAATCCATTGTCAAAAGAGCGCTACCTCTTTTTGACCGCATTATAATCATGGTTGGATATAACATTAATAAAAAATCATTCTTCCCTCCCGAAAAAAGGAAAGAATGGATTGATCGGATTTTTAAAGACGAGCCCAAGATAAGCGTTGAGATCTTTGACGGACTAACCGTTGATTTCTGCAAAAAAGTCAATGCGCCCTATATCCTCCGGGGACTACGGTCTGCTTCCGATTTTGAGTATGAGCGGGCTATTGCGCAAATAAACAAACAGATGTATCCTCATCTTGAAACCCTCTTCCTTTTGGCTTTACCGGAACACACTCCAGTCAATTCCACTTTAATCAGGGATATTATTCTGCATAAGGGAAATGCGGACCGATTTCTGCCGGAGGCGATTAATAGTGCAGAGCTTCTGCAGTCTTTTAATGATTATCGATAGTATCTTCCGGGATGAAACATGAAGAAGTCTTTTTTACTACTGTTTTTCACAATCGCTTATTTCTGGACCGTACAGGCCTCAACTGTTAAGATATCCGGATCGGCTCCTCAATATGCAGGATTAATTCTTGAGTTTCAACGAATCTGCAATCCCATCACCCTTAATAACCAAACATTGGGATCGTGCCACGTCGGAGTGGACGGTCGATTCAATATTGAGTTTGAGTTAGACTCGGTGTCACGCATAAGTATTCCGCTTGGAGCAAATAACGGGTTTTTCTTTGCAGAGCCCGGGAAGTCCTATCTGCTAAGACTTCCTCCACTACGAAAAAAAACACTTCAGGAAAGAAGAAGTCCCTTTTTTCGTCCAACAACTCTCTTATTGGAAATTCAGAATCCGGAAGCCAGACCGTTAAATGATCAGATTGCACACTTAGACTCAATCTTTTATTCCTCCTTACAAAAGAATCTGAGGGCAATCTTTATGCAGCATTCCCGCATTCAGGCAGAAAAGATCAAACAAATGCTTGATCAGAGCGGACGGGATTGTACTCTTCCCTTTTTTGTCAATTACCGGCAATACCGCAAAAATTATATTGAGTGCATGCTCCAGGCACAGAACAACGAGAAAAACGTTCAGATGTTTCTGTCACAGCAACCGGTTTTGGTTAATAATCAGGCTTATACGGAGGTATTCAGACTACTAAGCAAAGACTTTCTAAAAGGTCTCCCCTCTAATCCGAATGACAAATCGATTGAACAGCTTATTGGGGAAGGCTCTTTTAAAGAACTGCAGAACAGCCTGATGAACCGATTTCATTTTTCACCGGATGTGTCCGGATTGTTTATTTTGCAGAACTTGTATGATGGTTATTACACCAAAGATTACAGCCGGAACGGAATTTTATCGGTTATCAAAGAGATGACCACAGAGGCGTCATCTCCTCTGCTCCGAACATTAGCTAAAGACACGAACGACGCCATGACATGGCTTGCAGCCGGGAGTCCCGTTCCTGCATTCTCTCTGACGGATCAGAACGGACAGAGACAATCTATTGAAGCATTTAACGGAAAATATATCTATCTCAATTTTATAGCAACCGACGATTACTCCTGTCGGGAACACTTCAAAGCTTTGTCGGAATTAGCGGCAAAATACGCTTCGGATCTTACCATAGTCAGCATTTCCGTTGATGATGATTTTTCGAAGGCATCTGCTTTTTTCAAACAAAAAGGGTATCAATGGACCTTGCTTGATGGTTCAAATAATCCGGATATACTCAAAGCATTCCGGATAAACGCCATACCCCATTATCTCCTCATTAACCGGGACGGGAAGATTCTCAATAGCGAGGCTTTATCCCCCTATGAAGATTTTGCAGCAAACATGAGTTCGATTTTGAGGCAGGAACATTTCAATCAATTAAAAGAAAAAAATTAAATTCCCCCTTTCCTGAAGGGTTAAAAATTAATATTTACATTACAATTTGGCGAAATCTTTGCAATTGGGGGAATCCCGATCCTTAAATTGGGCAATTCTTACTAACTTTGTATTGTTCTATCAAAAAAACATACCCAATCATGGAAGAAATGCAACTGGAAGTTACCAAAAGACTTCTTCAAATCAATACATTAAAAATTCAGCCGTCTAATCCTTTCACATGGGCTTCCGGTTGGAAAGCTCCGATCTACTGTGATAACCGAAAGGTTTTATCTTATCCTGAAACAAGAACGTTTATCTGTAAACAATTTTCAAAAATTGTAAAGGAGAAGTACCCTGAAGTAGAGGTTATCGCCGGCGTTGCTACCGGAGCCATTGCTCATGGAGTTTTAGTCGCAGAAGAACTGGGGTTGCCTTTTATCTATGTCCGGTCAAAGCCTAAAGACCATGGGTTAGAGAATCTAATCGAAGGGGATTTACGAACCGGACAGAAAATCGTCATTATTGAAGACCTGGTATCAACCGGTCTTAGCAGCCTTCATGCAGCTCATGCAATCTCCAGTTACGGAGCAGAGGTGTTGGGTATGCTGGCTATTTTCACTTATGAATTCAAAACAGCTATTGATAATTTCGCAAAAGCAGGTGTTGAACTGACCACATTAAGCAATTACCACTCACTGATGAAGCTAGCTGTAGCTGCCGGTGAAGTTTCACCCAGCGATGTTGACCGACTTAAAGGTTGGAGAGATGATCCAGCTAATTGGGGACGTTAAATAAACTTTTTATATTTTTACAGCCGGGTGAATAATCCGGCTTTTTTTTATTTCATAAGACAAATCGACCCTTCTATGGCAACGACGAAGTATACAAGCGAAGTTAAAATCATTTCCAACAATCAGGAAACGATTTATAATTTCCTTTCCAATATGGAAAACCTGGGAAAATTCATTACCCCCGAAGCATTGTCCGCTCTATCGGAGAAAATGCCCAAATTCAACATTTCAAATTTCGTGGCAGATCGGGATTCCTGTCAATTCACGGTTAGCGGATTTGGCAATACCGGTTTACGGATTGTCAATCGGGAACCATTCAAAACAATCAAAATCGGGGGCAATGGAAACGTTCCTTTCGATTTCAATTTATGGATCCAGCTTTTGCCGGGGGAAGCTTATCAGACCCAGATGCGGCTAACCGTTCAAGCGGAACTCAGTATCATGATGAAAATGATTGTAGGAAAAAAGCTGGAAGAGGGAATTAATAAAATTGCTGACGCCCTTGTTCTGATTCCTTATCAGTAGTATTTCGATGTTATAAATTTGCGAATCAGAGGATGAAGGCGACTTCTTTGAAGTGGAAAGCGGAGAGGTGACTTTGCCGGTCTTCAATCAACAGCTGTCCGATTTCGTTAACACCCTGAATTTTCCCTTCAAAGGAATCTCCATTTTCCTTTCGGTATTGAGACCAAAGGTTTCGCCGATACATACGTTGTTCGTATGCCGCATTAATTATCTCAACTTTCCCCGCATCTAAAATAGCATACCAATTTTCAATCCCCTTCATAAGTCCGGATAGGGTTTCATTCAGATTATAATCCTTTCCGGTCAGCATTTTCATAGATACAGGATTCGGGGCGGAACTGAGGAATTTTTCTTGATTTACATTCAATCCGACTCCAATTACCGAAGAGGCAATCACCGACCCCATAATTGCATTTTCAATCAATATTCCTGCAATTTTCCGGTTGCCGACATACAAATCATTAGGCCATTTTATAGAGACGCCATCGAATCCGCTACGGATGAGAAAATCGGTCATTCCAAGCGTTACTACTTTCGAAATAACAAACTGATCAATTATTTCGACAAAAGAGGGAGATAATACCAGACTAAATGTCAGGTTCTTCCCTTTTTCACTTTCCCATGAATTATATTGCTGTCCCTTCCCGGAAGTCTGATATTCTGCCAGAAAGACAGTTCCTTCCGTAACAACTCCTTCTGCCAGCTGATGGTTGGCATAATTATTGGTTGAATCTATAATCTCTAGTTGTTTGACTGGGAAACCTATTTTTTTCATGAAAGTAATATTTCGTTAATATAAATTCTTTCAGATACTTTTAGAACAAAAGACTATCTTTGTACACTATTATATGATTATATGAAAAACACGCCGAAAGATAAACAAACAACAAATTTAATCAATGCAATTATTGAGGGAATCCAGAAAGTTAAAGGACTTAATATTTTACTAATGGATTTGAGAAATACCGGGAATACAGAATGCAGTTATTTTGTAATTTGCGATGGTACTTCAACTACCCAGACAGAATCGATAGCCCGTTCCGTTGAGGATACAGTCAAGGAACTTACCGGTGACAGCGCATGGCACACCGATGGTTATCAAAATGCACAGTGGATCTTACTTGATTACACGAACATCATGGTTCATGTCTTTCAAAAAGAGATTCGGGATATATACAAGATTGAAGAGTTATGGGCTGATGCTCAAATCACAAATTACTCTTCTGAAAATTGAGAATTAATGCAGAAAGATAAAGGAACAAAACAACCAACACACAAACGTCCGAAGATGGAAACTAAAGGATTCAGGCCCAAATTCAACCCCTATTACATTTATGCTATACTAATCATTGTTTTTATAGCACTCCAATATTTTTCGCTTTCTGGAAGGCCCATCGAATCCAGTTGGAAAGAGGTTGTACCAATGGTTCAGAACCACGATGTTGATAAAATCGTCATCGTTAACAAAGAGAAAGCCGAGATTTATATCCGAAAAGATAAGATCAAAAAATACTCTGCCCGTTTCAATTCCAACATGATGAAACCAGCAGAAAGCGGTCCGCATTTTATTACGAATACAGGACCGGTAGAGATCTTCGTTAAGAATCTTGATGACGTACAGCTGAATATTCCTGAGCAACAAAAAATAAGTGTTGAATACCGAACCGATCAAAACTATTGGGGAGAGATATTGGGGTGGATACTTCCGGTTCTTTTCTTTGTCCTCATCTGGTGGTGGTTCTTCTTCCGTCGAATGTCGAAAAATGCAGGTGGTGCAGGTGGTTCCAATATCTTTAATGTTGGAAAATCTCAAGCTAAAGTTTTCGATAAAGACAGTAAAGTCTCCATTACATTCAAGGATGTAGCAGGCCTTGCCGAAGCGAAACAAGAGGTTGAAGAGATTGTCGAATTTCTAAGGAATCCGACAAAATACACCAAGTTAGGGGGAAAAATACCTAAAGGAGCCTTGCTCGTGGGCCCTCCGGGGACAGGAAAAACGCTTCTTGCCA
Organism: Prolixibacteraceae bacterium; assembly: GCA_963692465.1. Taxonomy (GTDB): domain Bacteria; phylum Bacteroidota; class Bacteroidia; order Bacteroidales; family Prolixibacteraceae; genus JAUZOB01. Next base: position 2,369,826 of record OY829943.1, on the reverse strand, counting down.
AGGCTGTAGCCGGAGAAGCAGACGTTCCGTTCTTTTCTATGTCAGGATCTGATTTTGTTGAGATGTTTGTAGGTGTCGGAGCCTCTCGGGTTCGTGATCTTTTCAAACAAGCCAAAGAAAAATCTCCTTGTATCATCTTTATTGACGAGATTGATGCAATAGGTCGGGCACGAGGTAGAAATGCGAACTTCGGAGCAAATGACGAAAGAGAAAACACGCTGAATCAGCTACTCACAGAGATGGATGGATTCGACACCAACTCTGGAGTCATTATTCTTGCAGCAACAAACCGGGCAGACATTCTGGATCGGGCACTGATGCGTGCTGGGCGTTTTGACAGACAAATTCATGTTGAACTTCCTGACCTGAACGAAAGGAATGAGATATTTCATGTACATCTCCGTCCGTTAAAGCTCGGAGACAATGTAGGTATCGATTTTCTGGCCAAACAAACTCCTGGTTTTTCGGGAGCTGACATTGCAAATGTTTGTAACGAGGCTGCTCTTATCGCAGCCCGCAAAAATAAAGAGGCTGTTGAGAAACAGGATTTCATGGATGCCGTTGACCGAATCATTGGTGGATTAGAAAAGAAGAATAAAATCATTTCGGTTGAAGAAAAACGAACAATTGCTTTTCACGAAGCAGGTCATGCAACTGTTAGCTGGCTTCTCAAATATGCGAATCCACTTATTAAAGTAACGATCATTCCCCGTGGAAACTCACTTGGTGCTGCATGGTATTTGCCGGAAGAACGGTCTATTACCACGAAAGAACAAATGCTGGATGAAATGTGCTCTATCCTCGGAGGAAGAGCTGCCGAAGAGTTGGTATTTAACAAGATCTCGTCGGGAGCACAAAATGACCTGGAGCGTGTAACAAAACAGGCTTATGCTATGATTTGCTACTACGGGATGAGCCCTAAAGTAGGAAACCTTTGTTACTATGATTCATCAGGCCAAAGTGACTATTCATTCACCAAACCTTATAGCGAAAAAACAGCTGAGTTGATCGACAATGAAATCAGAATTATGATTGATGAGGCTTATGTGAGAGCTAAAAAAGTTCTTGCAGAACACAGCGAAGGTCATCACAAACTGGCGGAAATACTATTGGAACGAGAAGTGATCTACAGTGAAGATCTTGAAAAGATATTCGGAAAACGGGAAAAAGAACAATTATTAATTGACAGTCAGGAAAGCACAACTGATAAGATGGCGAGTATTGATTCCCCTTCCGGGCAGGAAGAAGAGTCGCCACTAAAAGAAGGCAATATTGAGGAATCTAAAAAAGATAGCCCTTCTTCTGAGAAAAACAATAACGAGGAAGATATTCCCCAAGACAAGGATTAATGTCGTCATCGAAGGAGATTATATTACAAAAGATAAAAGAAGCTATCCTGCAGAAAGATAAGAGTAGTTTGGTCTGTCCGGACCTGACTACTTCAATCTACCCTCCTCTTCTACAGCCATTAGAACTTCAGTTCAAGAAAAGTCTCGAAGCTGTCGGAGGACAGGTTTTTCTGTGTGATTCTGAATCGGACTTATTGTCCAAGGTTGAAGATCTCTGTCGAACCAATCGTTGGGACCCGGTCTTTTGTTTAAATTCAGATATTCGGAAGAAAATTAAAAATCACCAAATTACATTGCATAATGAGTTTTCTGAATTTGAAGCAATGCAAGCAGGGATTACTGGATGTGAAGCACTTATTGCCCATACCGGTTCGGTGATGATTAGTTCCCACGGAGAATCGGGAAGAAGAATGAATGTTTTCCCTCCACAGCATATTGTTCTTGCTGGGAAAAAACAATTGGTTGACTTTCTGAATTCTGCTTTTGAGCTTCTTTCTGTTAAATATCGCAATGATTTTCCTTCATTAGTCTCTGTAATTACCGGTCCCAGTCGAACAGCTGACATAGAAAAAACGTTGGTCATGGGGGCCCACGGTCCAGAAGGGCTTTACGTCTTTATCAATTTAGAAGAGTAAGTCTTTTACTCTATTTAAAATGGAATCGTTACTTTTGCCACAATAAATTTCAGACTAGAAATAAAAAATAAACACATTGAATAATTTTTTAAAAAGAACATTAACAGGCGCCCTTTTTGTTATTGTTTTGATTGCAGGGATTTTGTGCTCGAAATATTCTTTCTGTGTCCTTTCTCTGGCAATATTAGTTCTGACTCTCAATGAATTTTACGGACTTTGTAAACAAGTAGACGCTAAGCCCCAACAGGTAACGGGAATTATACTAGGCATTCTGGCATACCTTTTAGCCTTTGCCTTTGCGCAAGGAATTGTCAGTGTCAACGTGCTATTTTTATTATACGCCATTGTTCCCCTGTTCCTTATCGTTGAACTGTACAGAAAAGAGGAGCATCCACTTCGAGATGTTGCATTCACCGTACTAGGACTTACCTACATTGTGATTCCGGTCATTCTGTTTATTTTTATCGCATTTCCCTTAGCCCCAGGACAATTAGTTTTTCATCCTGGGATTCTATTATGCTTGTTTATTCTTCAGTGGGCCAATGACACAGGAGCTTACCTATTAGGAAGCTGGCTTGGGAAGCATCGACTTTTTGAACGCATCTCACCTAAGAAATCTTGGGAAGGAAGCGTTGGGGGTGCAATTGTAACATTGGGTATCAGCTTCATTATATCACTTTTCATTCCTCAGGTTGCTTTAATTCATTGGCTTATTATTGCCATCTTAATCATTATTGCCGGAACATTTGGAGATCTTGCCGAATCTCTTCTAAAAAGGAGTCTCGGGATTAAAGACTCAGGGAATATCTTACCTGGACATGGAGGAATGCTTGATCGTTTCGATTCAATTCTTCTTGCCACCCCTGTCGTTTTTATTTATCTCAAACTATTCGTTTTCTAATGTTCTTAAAAACAGATTCTTTTCTATCTCGTATAAAAAAACAGGTGGTTGATCAAAGAATTTAACAAATAGAACTTGATTCTTATTAACTTTGTTGCTCAAATTGACTGTATATGAAGATTCACAAAGAAGGTAAAGAGGTTATTATTGTTTCGTTTTTTATCTTGTTTGCAGTAGACTGCATTATTTATTACCTTGTTGAATCGAATTTTTCGATCCTTTTCTGGGCATTGGTAAGCCTTTCCTTATTTGCGCTAATTGTCCGTTTTTTTAGAGTTCCTTCCCGATCTATCGAATTAAAAGATGGTGTTGTATTTGCGCCTGCTGATGGGAAAGTTGTTGTTATAGAAGAAACAGAAGAATCGGAATTTCTTTCTGAATCAAGAATTCAGATTTCAATTTTCATGTCGATCTTCAATGTACATATAAACTGGTACCCGGTTGGTGGTGTTGTTAAATATTTTAAGCATCATGACGGGAGATTTCAAGCAGCCTGGCTACCCAAAGCATCATCCGACAACGAGCGCGCAACAACCGTTATTGAAACACCTCAGGGGACCTCTATTCTGGTCAGACAAATAGCTGGGGCAATGGCTCGCAGAATTGTTTCTTACAGTAAACCCGGAGAACAGGTTCAACAGGATCATCAATTAGGATTTATCAGGTTCGGTTCAAGAGTTGACATTTTCCTTCCACTCAACAGCGAAATAAAAGTCAAACTAGGTCAAAAAGTAACAGGATCACAAACCGTAATTGCAAAACTACCCTAATTATGGAAGAAAAAGATTTTAAAATTTTCACAATCCCAAATTTATTAACTTGTTTAAATCTTACCTCTGGAGTTGTTGCATCAGTATGTATTTTCGAAGGCAGTCTTCTTGTCGCTGCTTTTTTGGTATTTGTAGCTGCTCTTTTTGATTTCTTAGATGGAATGACAGCAAGAGCTCTTAAATCATTCTCTCCGTTAGGGAAAGATTTAGATTCACTTGCTGATATGGTTTCATTCGGAGTCTTACCCGGGCTTCTGTCTTTTTCTTTATTAAAACTGTCTATCTTTGGAGATACAGTACCTCTTTGCTACAAAATGGTCACTGCTCCTGATTATCTATATTTATGTACAGCCCTTCTTATTCCTATTTTTTCTGCACTTCGACTGGCCAAATTCAATATTGACACCCGTCAAAGTGAGTCATTCATTGGCTTGCCAACTCCTGCAAATGCGATCTTCTTTTCATCGCTGATATTGGTAAACGAATTGTCAATGGCTCCGATTATGCTACAATACGTATTAAAGCCCTCGATATTAGCAGGATTTAATATTGTGATGGCCTTACTTCTTATATCTGAGATTCCCATGTTCTCGCTAAAATTCAAGAATCTTAAATGGAAAGAGAATAAAATACGGTTTTGTTTTCTGATATTAGCGTTAATCTTGCTGGTATGTTTACGTTGGTACGGATTACCGCTTATTATCCTATTCTACATTCTCATCTCCTTTTTTCTTTATCTTTCAGGAAAATAGACCGCGCATTCGGCAATCTTTCCGTATTTACTTTGTGCTTTCAAACTTTCTGATTACCAAAATGGAAATCAAATAAGTCAAATAAACAAGAATAGGCCACGAAATAAGCCATAGAATTTGTTCTGTATACATAAGAGCAATTTTTAATATACGTGATAATTTTGGTCTAAATCATTTGAACTGATTTTCTTTCGATCAATTGATCGCCATGCAATCCAGATATAAGCAACAACAAACGGAACGAGCAAAGAAACGTAACTCATAACAGTGAGGGTGAATTTACTTGACGAAGCATTTTCAATCGTTAAAGAGGACTGTAAATCGGCAATAGAAGGGTAAAACGAAGTATGATTCAATCCTGCGATCAGGAACAATGACAGAACAGTTAAAATCGTACCTCCTCCGGCAAACCAGATTCCCCTTATAGATGTTTTGCGAAAAGCGCCATCTGCTATTCCCACCAATACCAACAGGACTCCAATCAACAACATTCCTCCAATCATCGGCATAGCCAGTAAATTATGCAAATATTTGTATGCTTCAAGAGAAACCAGTTTCGTTTGAGGGTTATAGGCAAATCCATTCATAACCAATAATCTTATTAAAAAATACAGGAAGAAAAAAAGAAATGGGATTGCATTATAAAGAACCTGTCGACGACAACGGTTTTGAATGATTGTATCAGAAATAGAATTCAAAAGATATAAAGAGCCCAATATCCGGGACAGGAAAAACACGGACAGTCCGAGAGCCACATTATGGAAGTTAAGGACAGCTTCCAGCCCGCCATAAGGGGTTTCCCATTTGGAGAAATTCATTGAATTTACAGAAAACATTGCTCCATTAAAAAAAGTTCCAACTGCCGTGCCAATAAGAATAGTCCCTAATAACCCATTGACGAACAAAAATATTTCATAAGTTTTTGCCCCAAGGAAATTGGCAGGTTTCTTTCGATATTCGTAAGAAACAGCCTGAATAATAAAGCAAAACAGAATAATCATCCAGACCCAGTAAGCTCCGCCAAAACTAGTAGAATAAAAAAGCGGGAAAGATGCAAAAAAGGCCCCACCAAACGTCACCAAAGTAGTAAAAGTAAATTCCCATTTTCGTCCTAAGGCATTAACAACCATCGTTTTCTCCCGATCGGTATGTCCCAGGGAGAAGATCAACGTTTGTCCCCCTTGCACAAACATCAGAAAGACCAGAAGTGCACCAAGTAATGAAATAATAATCCACCAGTATTCCTGTAATGCAAAATATGATATTGAATTAAGCATGGTCTTCCCCTCCATTATTAGGTCCAATATTAATCTGCCGAAACATGATCCTTAACTCGGCAATAAGTAGCGTTGTAAATATCAAGGCAAAAAGCCAGAATGTTATCCGAACAGATTCCGCTGTTATGTTAGAAACAGCTACCATCGTCGGCATTAGATCCTGAATAGCCCATGGCTGTCTTCCGAGTTCGGCAACAATCCACCCACATTGAGATGCAACATACGCAAGAGGAATGGTCAGGATCGCAAGACGCAATAACCATCCGTTTCGTATTGTTTTCCTTTTTAAAACAACCCAAAGTATAAGTACAAAAAAGATCACGAAATAAAATCCCAATCCAACCATTATCCGAAAGCTGTAAAAAGTCATCGGGATATTGGGAACAAGTTTCGCGGGGTTATCAATATATCCATAACCAAAATATTTAAAGTATTGATCTCTGAATGCCTGGCTTTGAAATTCAGCGTTTAAAGCATTTGCACGAATCGTATCTTTTACCTTTACCGCATTTTTATACTCTTTGAGCTTATCAATTGCAATTTTCCCTCTACGTATCTTTTCTGTCGCACTCATGATTTCCTGTTCTTTGTTTCCATTAAGTAAATCATGAATCCCTGGTACAAAAACATGCGAATTACTATAAGTTAAATAGGACAATAACTTCGGAATCTCTAATTTGAAATAAAAGTCACCTTTTCCCTTCTTCTCAATATTAGACCGACTATTAACCGGGATTCCGACAACAATTAAACCCGCATTACGCTGTCCATCGTAAAGTCCCTCAAATGCAGCCAACTTCATAGGTTGAACTGTTGCAATCCTTCGCGCAGAGACATCCCCGGTTACAATAGTAAAGACAGAGGTTACCAAACCAAAAATAGCCGCAATAACAATACTTTTACAAGCCAGAGAATGTTCTCTTTTCTTCAGAAGGAACCAAGCCGCAACCCCAATAACAAAAACGGCAGCAAGTAAATAAGAAGAATACAAGGTATGGACAAATTTATCAATAGCGGTAGGAGACAATGCAACATCCAAAAAACTAGTCATTTCATTTCGGGCTGTTGACGGATTAAATTGGACTCCGCGGGGATCCTGCATCCATCCATTTGCAACCAGAATCCATAAAGCCGATAAATTAGCCCCGACCGCAACTAACCAGGTGGAAAAGAGATGAAATCTTTTACTTACCTTCTCCCAACCAAAAAACATTACAGCAATAAATGTTGATTCCAGGAAAAAAGCCATTATCCCTTCAATCGCAAGCGGAGCGCCAAAAATATCTCCAACAAACCATGAATAGTTCGACCAGTTCGTACCAAATTCAAATTCAAGAATTAGTCCGGTAGCAATACCAATTGCAAAGTTGATGCCAAAAAGTTTCATCCAAAACTGAGTGATTTTTTTCCATTCGGGATTACCGGTCTTTACATAGATCGATTCCATAATCGCCAAAATAAAGGTCAACCCCAACGTTAAGGGAACAAATATCCAATGATACATCGCGGTCAATGCAAATTGCGCCCTCGACCACTCAACCACAGAGATGTCAATGTTTAAAATCATTATTTCTGCTGTTTTTAGTTAGGTTCTCAAGTATATATTCACTTCGTTGCTGATCATTTGAAAAGTTTCGCTTTAATAAATTCGGGAAAAAGAAAATTTTAAGAATGAAAAAGAACACAAACAATTTGATCAGAATGATAAACCACAACGTTTTACCCCAGGTCATTCCTCGAAACCCGTCATAATAAAGATTCCAAACACGTAACAACCAATTTTTCATTTACAGACACAATAAAAAAATTAATTCGGATTCCCGGAAAAACAGTTAAATTCAGATATAACTTTCTTTTTCAAACGTCGTAGCAAAAAGAAGTAAATTATCTGTTATAACAGAGATTCTTTCTTTTTGTTGAAAATTAATAAAAGAATATTATTTACACCTAAAGTAAAAAAACAATTTTGTCTATTACCTAGAAACGACTAATAAATCGTCTCTATTTGTAAATATTAGTTAATCAAAAAAATAAAAACTCACAGATACTTGAAAAATAAGTAAAGTTTCTTATTAAAACCATTTCTATTTTCGTAATTTCACCACGTTAATAAACTAGAATGCAGAGTTAGAATCCACATCTTGATTCGCATTAAAGGGAAAGTGAGATAAATCTCGGGGGTAAACAAAGAAAAGCCATTTTAAACAGAAGAGTGGCAATTTTTGCATCATATAACAAAAACACGGACAATGAAAAATATATTTATTCTTGCATTAATAGCCTTATTGGCCGTTTCATGCAGTCCAAGGAAAGGGGCAAAAACCAGCAATATTGCAACAGACTCAACGAAAGTAAATCAGATTACATTGAAAGTTGTAGGAATGATTGCAGACACCAGTGAAGTAAACATTGAAAACGGCATTAAAACTATTCCCGGAATAGTTGATGTTAATGCAACTTATACCGATTCAACCGTACTTGTCTCCTATATTCGAGACAGCACCAATATTGATGCAATAAGAAAAATCATAACCCAAAAAGGATTTAAAATTAAATCGGCAAATAAAACCCCCATTCATTTTCCCGTAACAGAAGATAAATCGGCAAAAAGAAAATAAAATTTCGTTGACCACCCTAAGAGACACTGTGTGTTTGGATGTATATCTTTAGATTTTAATTTCTGAGATATGGGATTTTACGTTCGACGTAGGTATTCTGCTTTATAGAGTTTCCTATTTCATGGTTTTGCACAACCACTGCCGCTACTTTAATGATCGTCGGGACTGATTCAATCTGATTGTTATTGCGGACCGCTAGAAATACTTTCCCATTAAGGGGATATTTCATTTGCGCAGCATCGGTTATTACTTTCCCTTCTTTTATACTCCTAAAATATTTTCCTTGATTGAATGCATTCATATTTTGTTGATCACCAATAAACCAGAACTGAAGTTCATCACTTCCCTGTGGTTGTAGAAAAAAGTTTACCCCATATAATGCAAGAGCTGCCATCGTGCCATATCCCGGAAAATGAGAAGCGGCACCGGCAAGGGAAGAAACAAACTTTGAAGTTGCAGATTTATAGGAATTTTCTCCTTCTGACCCACTCCCAATAAAATAACTCCAAGCAACAGTCCCCTTAGGAAGATAAAAACTTACCTGTTCTGTATTTTGCCGACTACTCAAACTATGTTTTGCTGCAATTCGTGATACACGATCAATTAATGTAACAGCAGAAGTATCTCTGCGAACAATTACCTGTTCTGGGAGAGAATTTGACAGTGTATCCTGCACGTTTTTCCAATAAACGGTCGTGTTAAAATCACTAAAAGCAAGACTCGCGGGATTCCTTTCTATTTTTAAATGGCAAACTCTAACTCTTCTTGTTCGATTTGTAAACTTAAAACAGTAGATTCCTGTGGTGGGAATCAAAATCTCTTTCGTGTCAATCGACTTAAATTTCAGCAAAGAAAACATTGCCTGATCCGAATTATAAGTATAAAACTCCAAGGCATCAATTGCTTTCTGCTTCTCTGATTCAACATGAAAAACGACACGATCTCCAGCCGCAAAGCCATAATAAAATATTTTATCGGTCTTCTTCCCTATATCAAATGAAGCATCAGCTACATTCACAACTTGCGCAAAAAGAGGGACAGACACCCAATAACAGAATAAAAAGAAAACTAACTTTTTCATCTTATGATTTGCATTTAATACGGACAGAAATCAACCTCATAACTGAGTTTTTCCTGTAACTGCAAAGTTGAAAAAATTGGGTGAGAATCTTTCATAAAACCTAAAAGATAATGTTTTTATGTCACCCGCAATTAATAAACATCAAGTATCGGGATACACCATTTACAGCAATAGCTCCCTTTTTCAGCTTCACTGATCCTTAGATCAGCACGTACCATTCTCCCCAAGAACTAACGAGGATCAGCCTCTGTATAATTCACACCTCCATATTATTGGGGCCACGGTTGTTCCACACACAGTATAGGATAGCATTATGTAGCTGCATTCGGGTTCCTTATATCTGAAGCGGTTCTATTCCACTTAACAGATTCTTATTAAATTCAGTCCCTATTTTAGCAACAGAACTAACATCCAAATCAGAAATATTAACTCCATGCTGATCCTTATCCTCCAAGCAATAAACAATTGGTCCACGTTGTAGTGCAAATTTATTTTTAAGATCCTTAACATTGAGGATTTGCGACAATGGTCCCTGCCATAGGAAAATTTACTCCTATCGGATCCCCATATCTACCTTGGAGTGGTCAAGCGAAGCCTTTTCTTTAAATTTTATAATCTAACCCAAGTAAACATTATTCGAATTCGCCTTAAATTGTTAATAAATAACCCTTACAACAGACGCATAAGCGAAGGATCGATTGGTGTAAGCAAACATTATCAATGAAATAGCAGAAGAAAAAAGTATCTGAGTAATCAACGTTAATGTTTCCATCATAACAAAACTTCCTATGAAACAAGTCATAAGAGGTTTTGTTTATGTCTGCTAAAACAAGATTTATTGTGCATCCGTTGCCGGCGTAGTCTCTTCTGTTGGTGAAGTGGACTCCGGTGTTGTCTCATGATGAAAATAGGCCCGACGACGCCCAGAATGTAAAAGTTCTTGTAATTTATTTACAAGTTCATCTCCCCGAAGGTTTACAGCGACAATCGTTCCGGTCTTATTTACCAAAAAATTAGAAGGAATAGCGGACACAGCATACAATTGAACTACCGGACTTTTCCATCCTCTTAAATCAGACACATGGGTCCAGTTCAATCCATCTTTTGCTATAGCTTGCAACCACATATCTCGACTCTCATCAAGCGACACACTTATAATATTAAATCCTCGGGAGTTAAACCGATTAAACGCAGCCACAACAGATGGATTCTCAGCCCGACAGGGGCCACACCATGAAGCCCAGAAATCAACTAGCAAGTATTCAGACTTCGCACATTCCGATGACAATCGAACAGCTTTCCCATCCTTGTCGTTTAAAGTAAAATCAGGAGCATAACGTCCAACTTCTACTGCTCTCAATTTTTGCAGTCTTTCTTTAAGAAGGCGGATATATTTGTACTCCTGTAATTCCGGAGCAAATGCATTGACCATCCCTGATAGTTCCTTTGTCGTAAGGGAATAAGATATGTTATTCAGCGCATAAGCAGCAAAATAAGAATGTGTGTGATTTTGTATAAAAGTCTTCTGCAGACTATCTGCTTTATTTTGAAATTTATCAAATAAAGCTCTGATTTGTCCCTTTCGTGACTCATCAGCCATGTTATATTCTTTTACAATCAATTCTACATTATACGACTTCTGCAATTCGTCAATCTTTTTCTTAAACGCAAGCTGATCGTCATTAGAAGAAGATCCCTTAATAACTGCTTTGTCTAATTGATCAGCATCTCCTTTAATCGTAATGTTTGAATTCTCAAGAAAGAACATCAAACGATTTTCTTTTCCTTCAACACTTAGGACATAAACATCGGGTTCTGTAACATTCCCTCGGAATTCAAAAGTTCCTTTAGAGATTACCACCGTATCAGCCTTTGAGTATTGATCTGGCAGAAGAGGTTGAAGTATGATTTTTCCATCAGCAATTCCACCAAGTGTACCTGTAATTACAAAACCACCTTCCTGTGATTTTCTATTACAAGCGATTACAGCAAAAACGGCAAAAACAATAAATATTATTTTACGCATATCTTCCGTTTTAAAAAATTAAACACAAAGTCAATATCCTTGTCCATGCTGATATTTCTATAATATTTTGAACACAAGAAGCCATTTCTCCTTCTCTTTCTTAGCACACACATATAGAGCTCTGACAATCAGAAATATCACATAAAAAATTCTCAAAAGAGATCACACATTAAACCTAAAATGCATAATATTCCCATCTTGAACAACATAATCTTTCCCTTCAATTCCCATCTTTCCATTTTCTCTACAAGCCGCTTCCGATCCAAGCCGGATATAATCTTCATATCTGATAACTTCTGCACGAATAAAGCCTTTTTCAAAATCGGAATGAATAATGCCCGCAGCCTGAGGAGCTTTAGTCCCTTCATGAAAAGTCCAAGCCCTTGTCTCATCCGGACCCGTAGTAAAATAAGTCTGAAGATTAAGTAATCGATAAGCAGCATGAATCAATTTGTTTACCCCAGACTCTTCCAGCCCTAGATCAGTCAGGAACATTTGCTTCTCCTCATAAGTTTCCAATTCTGCAATGTCCGCTTCAATTGCTGCAGCGATAATAAGAACCTCCGCATCTTCATCTTTAATCGCAGACATAACTGCTTCGGTATATTTATTTCCACCTTTAGCCGCAGCCTCATCAACATTGCACACATAAAGCACCGGTTTATTAGTAAGGAGAAAAAACTCTTTCGCCAATATTTCCTCTTCGTCTGTTAATTCAACAGTCCGAGCAGAATTCCCCTGCAAGAGCACCTCACGATACCGTGTTGCTATCTCTAAAAGCTTTTTGGCAGACTTATCTGTGCCATGTTGTGCCTGCTTTTGAATTTTAGAGATTCGACTTTCAATGGTTTCAAGATCCTTAAGCTGCAATTCTGTATCAATAATTTCTTTATCACGAACAGGATCAATTGATCCATCAACATGGGTAATATTATCATTATCAAAACAGCGCAGAACATGAATAATTGCATCTGTTTCTCTAATATTAGCAAGAAACTGATTTCCTAATCCTTCTCCTTTGCTAGCACCTTTAACAAGCCCAGCAATATCAACAATTTCAACCGTTGTAGGAACAATCCGTTTCGGATTGTCAATTTCAGCAAGCTTTATAAGCCGCTCGTCAGGGACTGTAATAATCCCCACATTGGGTTCTATTGTACAAAAAGGAAAATTAGCCGCCTGCGCCCGTGCGCTCGAAAGGCAATTAAAAAGTGTTGATTTTCCAACATTAGGCAAACCAACTATTCCACACTGCAATCCCATAAATATTTATTTGAACTTATTCAATGAGGCAAAGTTAATGCTTTCAACGAATTTTAACACAGAATATGATTGAAAAGCCCTCTTGTTAATCGCCATGCATGAATAGAATGAAGAAAATAACTTTATATTTGGAGAGTCTTTAAATTTAACACATAGGTACAGCTATTCCCTCTTTATTTCAAATATGATAATTAGTGACGAGGATATTATTCAGCAACTTCGAAAAGGGAAGGGGAAGGATACAGCTTTTCAATTACTGGAAAAAAAGTACCAACAACGTCTCTATTGGCATATTCGCAAGATTGTCATTAATCATGATGACACTGACGATATTTTGCAGGAAACATTAATAAAAGTCTGGCGCAATCTCGATCATTTCAGAGAAGAGTCATCGCTTTTCACATGGCTTTATCGAATTGCGACTAATGAAGCGTTATCTTTTTTAAAACAAAAACAACGAAGAATAATGGTCTCGAATGAAGAAGTTTCTGAGCTTCTTATTCAATCATTAAAATCAGATCCATATTTCAATGGTGATGAAATTCAAAAAAAACTTCAAAGTGCTATCTTATTGCTTCCAGAAAAACAAAGACTCGTCTTCAATATGAAATATTTTGACGAAATTACCTATCAGGATATGTCAGCCATTCTTGGGACAACTGAAGGGGCCCTCAAAGCCTCATATCATATTGCCGTAAAAAAAATAGAAGATTTCATGAGAAACTCGTAGAAGTTTATCTTTAAACCTTTAAAGCTTTTGCATGTCTAAAAATAAAAAAGAAGAAGAAATGTTACCGGAACTCGAAAAAATAAAAAAACAAAATCCATTTATCGTCCCTGAAAACTATTTTGATGAGTTTTCTGGACGCTTAGCACAACGGATAAATACTGAAGAAACACACAAAACCGTGTTCCGGAAAATGTATGTCTTTCTTAAACCTGCAATTGGACTTGCTGCCAGTTTAATACTAATCTTCATGTTAGTTTATTCTCCTTTAAGAAAAACGGCCAAAATATCCAGCCCTAATCATTCGACTGAAATCACAACTCAATCGCAAGCTATTTTCAATACAAAAAACGAAACAACCTTTTCAAGTGAAAAAACAGATACTCCGACAGAACATAATCCAGAACACAGATCGCAAACAAGTACCGAGAATGCCGTTTCACCAAATGCGGATGAAATTGGAGCTTTAGTTAGTGATTACGATATCGTTTACGCGGAACAATAACTCTTTTACAATATGAAAACAAATATAATTATCTGTTTATTGATTCTTTCGACTTTTCCCCTTTTCTCTCGTGCTCAAAATCACAGTTCCCAACAAGAAATGTGGAATCATTTTAAAGCCCAGAAAATTGCATTCCTCACTGCTACCCTAAAACTTTCACCTGAAGAATCACAGAAATTTTGGCCAATCTATAATGAGTTGGAAAAAAAACGCATTAATATTCAAATAGAGAAGAAAAAGATCATGCAGAAATTCAGGAAAGAGTCAACCTCATTATCTGATGATGAAGTTTCCAAAATGATTACAACCCTTGATAATTATTTTCTGGATGAGGCAAAACTGGTAAAAGATTACAACAAACGGTTTCTTTCATTCTTGTCTCCCAAGAAAGTTTTAGCTCTTTCCCAAGCAGAAAATAAATTCAGAGCAAATATGATCCGACAATTTCATCCTAGGCCCGAAGGACAAGGACCAATGAATGAACACGAACACGGAGCGGACAGTAATTCTGGTCCATTCCCCGATTTAATTCATTAAAGATCCATAAAAAAAGCTGATTCTTAAGAATCAGCTTTTTTTACCTCTCAGTATTTATCAGATTCAACATGACTACACTTCTAATTTCGTCAAAAGAATGGGGACCAACTCTATTAAAGGGACAGAAAATTGTGCTCCTGAGTTCATATCCTTTAATTTTACATTCTTCGCTGCAATTTCTGTTTCACCAGCAATAACCACAAATGGAATTCTTTTCCGATCGGCATAACTCATTTGTTTCTTTATTTTTACTATATCAGGATATATTTCTGCACTAATTCCGGACATACGAACTTTTTGCAATAAAGGAAGGCAAAACTCTCCTTCATCCCGACCAAAATTAAGAAACAAAACCTTTGTTGATGCAATTCTATCCGTAGGAAATACATCCAACTGTGTCATTACATCATAAATACGATCAGCTCCAAACGAAATGCCCACTCCGGACATCTCTTTTAGACCAAATATTCCTGTAAGATCATCGTAACGTCCGCCTCCACAAATACTACCAATCTGAACATCCAAAGCCTTAACCTCAATAATTGCCCCTGTATAATAATTTAATCCCCGAGCAAGAGTCAGATCCAACTCAACAGGAGTCGATAAATCAAATGCCTTTAAATATCTTATAATTACTTGAATCTCTTCGATCCCTTTTAGTCCTTTCTCTGAAGTTGCAAGAATCGTTAAAAGTTGGTTCAATTTATCCTCATTTGATCCTGAAAGATTAAGAATCGGCTGTAATGCCACAATTGCCGCATCTGCAACTCCTTTCTCTCTCAATTCCTCGTTTACAGCATCAATTCCTATTTTGTCCAATTTGTCAATTGCAACAGTAATATCAACAATCCGATCGGACTCTCCAATCACCTCAGCTATACCCGCAAGAATCTTACGATTATTCAACTTTATAAGCACCCTTACATTAAGGCGTTTAAAAACGTCATCAATAATCTGAACAAGATCTACTTCATTAAGAAGAGAATCGCTTCCAATAACATCAGCATCACATTGATAAAATTCTCGATACCTCCCTTTTTGAGGTCGATCAGCACGCCAGACTGGCTGAATTTGATACCGTTTAAAAGGAAAAGTCAATTCACCAAAATGCTGTACAACAAATCGAGCAAAAGGAACAGTCAAGTCATACCGCAATCCCTTTTCACTAATTCGATTGGTCAGTTTTAAAGAATTCCCTTTTTTTAATTCATCAAATCCAATGTTTTCTAAGAAATCACCAGAATTAAGAACTTTAAACAATAATTTATCACCTTCGTCCCCATATTTCCCCATTAAAGTAGAAAGGTTTTCCATTGCAGGAGTCTCTATGGGCTGAAATCCATAAATACGATAAACTTCGCGAATCGTATCAAAAATATAATTTCTTCTCACCATCTCTATGGGCGAAAAGTCCCTCGTTCCTTTCGGAATCGATGGTTTCTGTGCCATTCCAATTCAATTTAAATTACAGAAAGCAAAGGTAATTAAAATATTTCAGCAAGGCAGATCAGCTGGACAATAGCTTTATTTTATAATTCTAAAGTTTAGCAAATACCGATATTTCTCATCTTTAAAGCCCATATCATTCCCAAAACTAGAAAAATGGGACACATACAGAGGAACTCCAATTATTATTTTCACTTAAATAATAAATAAAGGAGAACAACAAAGCATCCATAACAAAAACAGACAGCTGGAAATCAAAGACTCCTATAAACAGCAATGGAAATGCAATGATTCCTGCACTTTAAGCTATTTCCCGATTACACCATCTCAAAATCAGAATAACACCACAAAATAGTATAAAGGAACAATCCTCTATTTCCACGCAACAAAAATCAGATTCACTCCCATTGTGAGTATTCCGGCGAAGCAGGTTCTTCGTCAATTTAGGTGATGGTATTTTAACCAGCACCGGCAAGAACAGTCTTTCTTCGGAGGAGCTCGAATCCAGCTCTACCATACATCTGGTGTTTAATGTTTTTTAGTCGGTTTACCTGACCTTCAACCTGACCATTGCTCCAATTTGTCTTTATTGCGTTGCAAACAGCTTCAATATCTCTTCTTAAGCCGCCAACAAAAGTATTAAGTTGAGACTTTCCAATAGATAAGGTTTTTTTAATCCATGATTCCAATAATGAGTCATCATTGCCGAGTAACAGCATTTTGAATGATAAAACCTGTTGCCGGAGGTCCCTCAGTAGACTGTTTTTACTTAATAATGAAGTTATTATTTTCTGATCTGTTTTATCTCTGATTTTAGATAAGTTCGCTAACCCCAGGTATCTTGAAATCTTACGGGGAGATATTATTTGTCGTTTGACTACCGATGTTATTCCCGGTACAAAAAACCTTCGCATCGGATGATTCTTATATTGCTCACTGAAAGCACTCAAACATCCTTTGAATCCGGACTTTTTAATTGTTCTGTAAACTTCAGTCAGATATTTACAGGCATACAACCGACCTGGATTGCCTTGTCACCTAAATTGACGAAGAACCTGCTTCGCCGGAATACTCATTACACCATCTCAAAATCAGAATAACACCACAAAATAGCATAAAGGAACAATCCTCTATTCCCACGCAACAAAAATCAGATTCACTCCCATTGAACAAAAGCAAAAAAATCTCTTACTATTTGTCCATTTTTTACAAACAGAAAAGGATAATTGATCAACAAAAAACAAACATTTGTCAAAAAAACAACTTATTTGCACATTTGAACACACCAATAAGAGATATTCGTAAAAAATCCAGAGAAAGAATTATTTATTGAAACACGAATTAGAAGACCATCTACATAAAAATCAATAAAAAAAAGCTGACCTATAAATAGGTCAGCCTGAAAGATTATAAAACTTTATAATCAAAAATTAATCTTATTTTTCTTCTGGAGACGTTTCCTCTGAAGGTTGATTATCGGAAGATTTTTCTTCTGAAATTTTCACATCCGAATCGCTTTCCTCCACCTTAGTATCAGGAGTAATATCCTGATCTATAGCAGATCCTGTTTTACTCTCAACCTTCTTAGCACCTCTACGAGAACGACGACCGGGTTTAGTCTTCTCAGCCTTTTCACCCAGCATATTCTCATTATAATCAACCAGTTCCATAATACACATCTCTGCATCATCTCCCATTCGGTTGCCTGTTTTAAGAATACGGGTATATCCACCTGGACGATCAGCCACTTTTGCACCAATCTCACGGAACAGTTCAGAAACAGCATATTTATCTTTCAAATAGCTAAATACAACTCTTCGTGAATGAGTTGTATCATCTTTTGCTTTAGTAATTAAGGGTTCAACATAAACCCTTAAAGCCTTGGCCTTAGCGACAGTTGTTGCAATACGCTTATGTAAGATCAGCGAAGTTGCCATATTAGCCAATAAAGCATGTCTGTGAGAACTTGTACGGCCTAAGTGATTTATTTTCTTATTGTGTCTCATCGCTTATTAATCCTTGTCTAATTTATACTTACTTATATCCATCCCGAAAGAGAGATTCATACTGTTCAAAAGGTCATCAAGTTCAGTTAGTGATTTCTTCCCGAAATTGCGAAATTTCAACAAATCATTTCGGTTATACTGCACTAATTCACCTAATGTTTCAACGTCAGCAGCTTTCAAACAATTCAATGCTCTAACAGAAAGATCCAAATCGACAAGTTTTGTTTTCAAAAGTTGGCGCATATGGAGCACCTCTTCATCGAATTCTTCATTCGCAAATTTCTCATCAGAATCAATTGTAATTTTCTCATCAGAGAAAAGCATAAAATGATAGATAAGAATTTTTGCAGCTTCTTTCAGAGCATCTTTAGGATGAATCGAACCATCGGTTCTGATTTCAAGAATCAGCTTTTCGTAGTCGGTCTTTTGTTCAACCCTATAATTTTCTACGCTATACCGAACATTTTTGATCGGAGTATAAATAGAATCAATAGGAATCACACCAAATTCACTGTCAGCCAAACGATTTTCAGTACTCGATACGTACCCACGACCTTTATTAATAGTCAATTCAACTTGCAGCTTGACCTCAGGTTCCATATGGCAGATCACTAGTTCAGGGTTTAAAACCTTAAATCCGGTCATAAATTTATTAATATCACCTGCGGTAAATTCTTCCTGACCGGAAATGGTAATAGAAACCTTTTCACTATCAAACCCCTCGACTTCGCGTTTAAACCGAATTTGCTTCAGATTAAGAATTATTTCAGTAACATCTTCAATAACTCCTTTTATTGTTGCAAATTCATGTTCAACACCCTCGATTTTAATCGAGGTAATTGCATAGCCTTCCAAAGATGATAATAGTATACGTCTCAGAGCATTTCCAATCGTAATCCCATATCCGGGTTCCAAAGGACGAAATTCAAATTTTCCGAATTTGTCATCAGATTCAACCATTATAACCTTATCAGGCTTCTGAAAAGCTAATATTGCCATATATTCTTATTGTTTATTGTTTAGAATACAACTCGACGATCAGTTGTTCCTGAATATTCTCAGGGATTTCAGCCCTTTCCGGCCGATTAAGAAATTTACCCGTCATGACGCTTTCTTCCCATTCTAACCAGGAATATTTGTTGTGACGTGCAGAAGAAACACACTCTGTAATAACAACGAGCGATTTAGATTTTTCACGAACACCCACCAAGTCTCCTGGTTTCACCTGAAACGATGGAATATTAACAACCGTTCCATTTACAGTGATATGTTTATGAGAAACTAACTGACGAGCAGCAGCTCTTGTAGGAGCAATTCCCATACGAAAAACCACATTGTCCAAACGAGACTCTAGAAGTTGCAAAAGAACTTCTCCTGTTACTCCACGAGAACAAGCTGCAGCCTCGAATAAATTTCTAAACTGTCTTTCAAGCACACCATAAGTATACTTCACCTTTTGTTTCTCACGAAGCTGGATCCCATACTCAGACTGCTTTTTCCTTCGACGAGCCTGACCGTGAAGTCCGGGGGGATAATTTTTATGTTCGAATACCTTATCCGGTCCAAAAATAGGCTCACCGAATGCTCTAGCAATTCTTGATTTAGGTCCTCTATATCTTGCCATCGACTTTAGATTTTAATTCACGTTTAAATTATACACGTCTTCTTTTAGGAGGTCTGCAACCATTATGAGGCAATGGAGTAACATCAACAATTTCTGTTACCTGAATACCTGCTGTATTGATTGCACGAACAGCCGATTCCCGACCATTACCAGGACCCTTGACGTAAACTTTTACTTTACGTAATCCGAGATCATATGCAGTTTTAGCACAATCTTCCGCAGCGGTTTGTGCTGCATAAGGAGTATTCTTCTTCGATCCTCTAAATCCTTTCTTTCCAGCTGATGACCAGGAAATAACTTCTCCATTGTCATTTGTCAGAGAAACAATGATATTATTGAAAGAAGAATGTATATGAGCTTGGCCAATGGCCTCCACTTTTACAACTCTCTTTTTACTTGAACTACCTGACTTTTTTGCCATACCGTTTAACTATTATTTAGTCGCTTTCTTTTTATTTGCAACAGTTTTCTTCTTACCCTTACGAGTACGAGCATTATTTTTGGTACTCTGGCCACGTACAGGCAATCCAAGACGGTGGCGTATGCCCCTGTAACAACCAATGTCCATCAAACGTTTAATGCTAAGCTGGTACTCAGAGCGAAGTTCTCCTTCAACTTTGAAGTTGTCAGTAATTATTTTACGAATAGCCCCAAACTGATCATCTGTCCAGTCCTGAACCTTCAAGTCTTTATCTACGCCAGCCTCAGCAAGAATTTTCTGGGCACTGCTGCGTCCAATTCCGTAGATATAGGTTAAACCGATCTCTCCTCTTTTGTTGTTAGGGATATCTACACCAACTATACGAGCCATATAATTATTGTTAAAATTTTTACAAAAATAATAAATTATGCCTGACGCTGTTTGTACTTCGGATTTTTTTTGCTGATAACGTATAAACGTCCTTTCCGTCGTACAATCTTGCAATCGTCACTGCGTTTTTTAATTGAAACTCTTACTTTCATATTGTTGCCTTTTAATTTTTATATCTAAAAGTAATCCGGCCTTTCGTAAGGTCATAAGGTGACATTTCTACTTTCACTTTGTCCCCAGGTAGAATCTTTATATAATGCATTCGCATCTTTCCTGAAATGTGTGCAGTCAAGATATGCCCATTTTCTAACTCTACCCGAAACATTGCATTCGATAATGCTTCGATAATCGTACCGTCCTGTTCTATAGAAGGCTGTTTTGCCATAAACTCTTATTTTTTCAATCCTCTTTTTATCATCTGACGAAACTGTTACTTCTATACCTAAAAAAATTCAGTCCATTTTACATGAACCCGACAGCCTTTTTATCTGTTCTAAAAAAGAAGAGAATAAATAACAGTCGTCTTCATAAATTCATTCTCCCGACATCTTTTCAAGACATTAACTGAACGTTTTACGCACCTAGAAATAATTCACTACTCAATCAATACTACAGATAGCGTTCGCTATAATTCAATTTCAACTTTTGTCGAAAACCGAAATTAAATTGCAGCAGGACCACCACCAGTACGTCCTTTTATACGACCAGATTTCATCAAACCATCATAATGACGCATAAGAAGATGACTCTCTATCTGCTGCAGGGTATCCAAAACAACACCTATTAAGATTAATAAAGAAGTTCCCCCATAAAAATATGCAAATTGGGTTTTTACCCCGCACATCATTGCAAAGGAAGGCAAAATGGTAACAAGACCCAAGAAAATAGATCCTGGCAATGTAATTCGAGACATTATAGTATCCAAATATTCAACAGTTTTTCTCCCGGGTTTAATGCCTGGGATGAAACCACCATTTTTCTTCATATCTTCCGCCATCATCGTAGGATTAATAGTAATGGCAGTATAAAAGTAGGTAAACACAATAACCAATAAAAACATGATAAAATTGTGCCAGAATCCTGTAATGTTAGAAAAAACTGCAACAAAAGAAGTCATTCTCTCTGATTGGGAGAAACCCGCAATACTCATAGGAATAAACATGATTGCCTGCGCAAAAATAATTGGCATAACCCCTGCGGCATTCACTTTTAGTGGAATATACTGACGCACACCGCCATACTGTTTATTTCCAACGATTCTCTTCGCATATTGAACCGGAATTTTACGAGTACCCTGTACCAACAAAATTACCAGCATAAATACTACAAAGAGGACGACAAACTCCACTAAAAACATCACAAGGCCACCGCCTTTTTCATCCACACGAGAAATTAACTCACTCACAAACGCAAAAGGCAAACGAGCAATAATCCCAATCATAATGATTAATGAAATTCCATTCCCAATTCCCTTATCAGTAATTCTTTCTCCGAGCCACATGACAAACATTGACCCTGCAGTCATAATAATGGTAGAAGTAATTGAGAAAAATGGTTCTCCAACAACAAATGCAGAAGGATCAAGTTGAGCCCGCAGATTAGCTAAATAAGCTGCACCCTGAAAAATCAAGATAGCCACAGTAAGATACCGTGTGATCTGATTGACTTTTCTTCTACCTGATTCACCTTCTTTTTGTAATCGTTGAAAATAAGGAACCGCAATACCAAGAAGTTGGACAACAATAGAAGCAGAAATGTAAGGCATAATCCCTAAAGCAAATATTGATGCATTAGAAAAAGCACCACCTGTAAACATATTTAGCAAACCTAAAAGTCCATCAGCTGTTTGTGTTTTCAATGCATCAAGTCTCTGAGGATCAATTCCTGGCAATACAACAAATGATCCCAAGCGATAAATTAACAGAAGCAGAAGAGTATACCCAATTCTTGATCGCAGATCTTCGATTTTATAAATATTAACCAAAGTCTCAACGAGCCGGTTTTTCTTTAGGGTGTCAGTTAGCTTTTTCATTTCGCACTAAAGTATTTCTGTTGTTCCTTGTAATTTTTCGATTGCTTCCTGAGCGCTTTTTGAGAAAGCATGAGCTTTAACTGTTAATTTACTTTTAAGCTCTCCATTGCCCAAAATTTTAATTTTATCTCTTTTAGAAGCAAAACCAGCTTCAATAAGAGTCTGATCATCAATCGTGGTAGCACCAAGTTTGTCTGAAAGACTCTGAAGAAATGAAAGGTTTATAGCTTTATATTCAACACGGTTGAAATTTTTAAAACCAAATTTAGGAACACGACGCTGCAAAGGCATCTGTCCTCCTTCAAAACCTATCTTTCTTGAGTATCCCGACCTGGACTGGGCTCCCTTATGCCCTCTGGTAGAAGTACCTCCATGACCAGAACCTTGTCCTCGGCCAATTCTCTTCTCTCTATGGGTGGAACCTAAAGCAGGTTTTAAGTTACTTAAATCCATATCAAATGATTTTAAATTTCTTCAATTTTAACCAAATGTTTTAATTTATTGATCATACCAAGAATTTGAGGAGTAGCCTCATGTTCAATGGAATGATGCATTTTCTTTAAACCCAGAGCCTCAAGATTTTTTTTCTGATTTTTACTGGATCCAATTTTACTTTTAACCTGAGTAACTTTTATTTTAGCCATGGCGGATTATCCTTTAAATACTTTATCTAATGAAATACCACGGTGTTCAGCAACTGTATAAGCATCTCTTAATTCAAGCAATGCCTCCATTGTTGCTTTAACCAGGTTATGAGGGTTAGACGATCCTTTAGATTTTGCCAAGATATTACGAATCCCGACACTTTCAAGGACAGCGCGCATTGCACCTCCAGCTTTTACACCAGTACCAGAAGATGCAGGTTTCAAGAAAACCTGAGCACCCCCAAAACGGGCTTCTTGTTCATGTGGTATTGTCTCATGAATAACTGGTATTTTAACCAGATTTTTCTTAGCAGCATCAACGCCTTTCGCAATTGCAGCTGTTACTTCACTGGCTTTCCCCAGTCCCCAGCCTACAATTCCATTTTCGTTTCCAACAACAACGATAGCCGAGAAACTGAAAGTACGCCCTCCTTTGGTTACTTTGGTAACACGGTTAATGGCGACTAACTTATCTTTTAATTCTAAATCGCTGGTTTTTACTTTTCGAATGTTTCCTGACATAAAGCTTAAAATTTAAGGCCACCTTCACGAGCAGCTTCGGCTAATTGTTTAACTCTACCGTGATATAAATAACCATTACGATCAAAAACGACATCTTTAATTCCGGCAGACAGTGCTTTTTCAGCAACACATTTACCGACTAAAGCTGCTTTATCGGTTTTACTTCCCGAGGTTTCTGAAATTTCTTTCTCTCTGGAAGAAACAGACAATAGGGTCACGCCGGCATTGTCATCGATTAGCTGAGCATATATCTGCTGGTTGCTACGAAAGACGCTCAGGCGTGGTCTGCTTGCTGATCCGGAAACAATCTTCCGAACCCTCATTCTTATCCTGGTTCTTCTTCCCTGCTTTGTTAAAGCCATAATACATTAACTTTTACTATTTAACACCTGCTGACTTACCAGCTTTTCTTCTCAGTTGTTCACCAACGAATTTAATACCTTTTCCCTTGTATGGTTCAGGTTTACGCAGAGATCTTATTTTTGCAGCAACCTGTCCAATTAGCTGTTTGTCGCAACTTTTAAGAGTAATAATCGGGTTGCTACGTTTATCCGTAAAAGCATCTACTTTAACTTCAGGTGGCAACTGCAAATAAGTATGGTGAGAATATCCCAAAACCAGATCAATTAATTGACCTTGAGTTTCAGCTCTATACCCCACGCCTACGAGTTCCATTTTTATTTCATATCCCTGAGAAACGCCAACAACCATATTATGGAGCAATGCACGATAAAGACCGTGTAATGCACGATGACGTTTCTGATCAGTAGACCGGGCAACTGTAAGCACATTACCTTCAATACCGACAGTGAGATCACGGTCGACTAATTGGGAGAGCTCACCATGGGGCCCTTTTACGGCAACATTGTTTTCAGCTGAAACAGTTACTTTAACACCAGCAGGAATATCAATGGGTAATTTACCTATTCTAGACATTGTTCTCCTATTAATAAACGTAACACAATACTTCTCCGCCCACATTTAAGGTACGGGCTTCTTTATCAGATATAACACCGCGAGAAGTTGAAATAATAGCTATTCCCAAACCATTCAAAACACGAGGGATACTACGTGAATTACAATATCGTCTAAGACCCGGTTTGCTCACACGAGTGAGAACTTTAATAGCCGGGACACGTGTTTCTGGATGATATTTAAGAGCAACCTTAACAATTCCTTGTTTGTTCGGCGTTTCTTCGAATTTATAATTTAAGATATACCCCTTTTCCTTAAGGATACGGGCAATCTCCAACTTTTCTTTTGAAGCAGGTATTTCTACTATTCTATGTTTAGCCCTAATGGCGTTCCTTAGTCTTGTTAGAAAATCTGCAATTGGATCAGTCATTTTTCAAATCATTTAAATTTTACCAACTTGCTTTTTTAACACCGGGAATTAATCCAGAAGACGCCATTTCACGGAAGCTAATTCGGCTAATTCCAAACTGACGCATATAACCTTTTGGACGGCCAGAAAGCTTGCATCTATTGTGTAATCTTACCCGTGAGGAATTTTTCGGTAATTTGCTTAAAGCGACATAATCACCTTCAGCTTTAAGCTGTTTCCGTTTTTCTGCGTATTTAGCAACAAGCGCAGCACGTTTAACTTCACGGGCTATCAATGATTCCTTGGCCATGATTTATTCCTTTTTTGCGTTTTTGAATGGTAATCCGAATTCTTTCAACAAAGCATATCCCTCTTCATCTGTTCGGGCTGTTGTCACAAAAGTAATGTTAAATCCATTTATTTTGCTAACCTTGTCAATATTAATTTCCGGAAAGATAATTTGCTCGGTTATACCCAATGTGTAATTTCCCCTGCCATCTAATTTATTTTCGATGCCACGGAAATCACGAATTCGGGGAAGAGAGACACAAATCAGACGGTCAAGAAATTCATACATTCGGTCACGACGTAAAGTAACCCGTACTCCAATAGGCATTTTTTTCCTTAATTTGAAGTTGGCAATATCCTTACGTGATTTGGTTAAAACTGCTTTTTGTCCTGTAATTGAAGTAATTTCATCAGCAGAAACATCAATTAGTTTTTTATCTGCGATAGCCGCGCCACAACCCTGATTAATAACAATTTTAACCAATTTTGGTGCTTGCATTACAGATTTGTAACCAAATTCTTTCATCAGTACAGGAATGATCTCTTCTTTGTACTTTTCGCTAAGTGTTGCAATGTATTCCATTACGCGATCTCCTCCCCTGATTTTTTAGAGTACCGAACCAACTTTCCTTTATCGTTAAGACGTCGTCCAATCCGAGTTGGGGTATTAGAAGACGGGTCAATCAACATTAGGTTCGATACATGAATTGGAGCTTCTTGTTCAATGATGCCACCCTGTGGATTCTTTGCACTGGGACGAGCATGTTTTTTAACCATATTCACGCCTTCTACAATAGCGCGCTCGGTTTTTCTCAATACCTCTAGTACTTTACCTTTCTGGCCTTTCTTTTCGCCAGCGATAACGACTACGGTATCACCTTTCTTGATATGTAACTTTTTCTGCATTGCTCAGTGTTTACTTAAAGGACTTCAGGTGCAAGCGAAATAATCTTCATGTATTGATCACGCAACTCTCTGGCTACAGGGCCAAAGATACGGGTTCCACGCATTTCACTGGTGTTACTTAAAAGAACAACGGCGTTATCGTCAAAACGGATGTATGAACCATCCTGACGGCGGATTTCCTTTTTTGTGCGGACAACTACAGCTTTACTAACGGCACCTTTCTTAATATTCGAACTGGGAATAGCACTTTTTACTGCAACGACCACCATATCTCCGATGGTTGCATAACGTTTACCTGTACCTCCCAGTACGCGGATACACAAAACTTCTTTTGCTCCGCTATTATCGGCAACTGTACATCTGGATTCTTGCTGTATCATGGCTATTTAGCTCTTTCAATAATTTCAACTAATCTCCAACGCTTGCTTTTGCTCAACGGACGGGTTTCCATAATGCGGACAAGATCGCCCTCATTACAAGTATTTTCTTCGTCCTGAGCATAAAACTTCGTAGTTTTATTTACGAATTTTCCGTAAATAGTATGTTTAACTTTACGCTTTTCAGCAACAACAATGGATTTATCCATTTTGCTACTAACAACAACGCCAATACGTTCCTTGCGTAAGTTTCTGGTCGTTTCCATGAATCTTCGTATTACTTATTTTCTGTTAATTCCCTTTGACGCACTATTGTAAGTAATTTGGCGATGTTCCTTCTGGCAGCACGAATCTGCAAGGGATTATCCAACGGAGAAATTGCATGATTAAGTTTCATCTTAACCAGTTGAACTTTCTCTGTGTCAATTCTCTCAAGAATTTCTTTTGTCGATATTTCTTTAATCTCTGCAACTTTCATTATTCAACTTTTGAAGGATTCACATAGTCTCTTCTTACAACAAATTTAGTAGACACCGGCAATTTTTGAGCTGCCAGACGGAGAGCTTCTTTAGCGATTTCATATGACACGCCTTCTGCTTCAATAATCATGCGTCCTGGAGTAACGGGGGCAACAAAGCCTTCAGGATTTCCTTTACCTTTACCCATACGTACTTCTGCAGGTTTCTTGGTAATCGGTTTATCTGGAAATATTCGAATCCAGATTTGTCCTTCACGTTGCATATAACGCGTAACAGCTACCCTCGCAGCCTCTATTTGCCGACCTGTTAACCAAGCCGATTCCAGGGATTTAATGCCAAAAGATCCGAAAGCAAGTTGGTTCCCACGTTGGGCAACCCCCTTCATTCTTCCTTTTTGCATTCTTCTGTACTTTGTCCTCTTAGGTTGTAGCATTCTTAAAAAATTCTGAATGGTTAAAAAAGACGTTTACTTTTTTCTCTTCTTGAAACCTTTGTTCCCTGTACGTCCTGTTTTAGAACCCACATTAGGAGAAAGATCCCTTTTCCCGTAAACTTCACCCTTGCAGATCCATACTTTTACACCGACAAGTCCGGTTTTAGTAAGAGCTTCTGCTAAAGCATAATCAATATCTGCACGGAAAGTGTGTAGCGGAGTACGACCTTCTTTGTACATTTCAGAGCGAGCCATTTCGGCACCATTAAGACGACCAGAGCAAAGGACTTTAATTCCCTCTGCCCCCATACGCATAGTGGAAGCAATGGCCATTTTGACAGCGCGACGGTATGCTATTTTACCTTCGACTTGTCGAGCTATATTACTGGCAACGATTCGAGCATCTAATTCTGGACGTTTGATCTCAAAGATGTTAATTTGTACCTCTTTATTGGTAATCTTCTTTAACTCTTCTTTCAGCTTATCAACTTCCTGACCACCCTTACCAATAATAATACCCGGTCTTGAAGTATGTACAGTGATGGTGATAAGTTTCAACGTACGCTCGATGATGATTTTTGAGATACTTGCTTTAGCTAAGCGAGTATTCAGGTACTTCCTGATTTTATGATCTTCAACAAGTTTGTCGCCGTAATCATTACCACCAAACCAGTTGGAATCCCATCCGCGGATGATTCCCAACCTGTTTGAAATAGGATTTACTTTCTGTCCCATGTACTATTAATTAGAATGGTTATTCATTAATCGCTGTTTCCTTACTACCAAGGTAGAGAGTAACATGGTTCGATCTTTTACGTATTCTGTGAGCACGTCCTTGTGGGGCCGGCCTCAGTCTTTTTAAGATTCTTCCTGAATCAACAGAAACTTTCTCTACAAAGAGATTGCTTTCTTCCAAGCGAACTCCTTCGTTTTTAGCCTGCCAATTGGCAATAGCTGAAAGGAGTAACTTTTCTAATCTGCCGGACGCTTCTTTAGAAGAAAATTTCAGCAAATCAAGTGCCTTATTTACTTCCATTCCACGTACAAGGTCTACTACAAGACGCATTTTCCGGGGAGAAGTCGGGCAGTTTCTAAGAATCGCGAAAGATTGCTGTTTTTTCAGTTCTTTTCGCTGTTCTGCGGTATGTTTTTTTCTAACACCCATCTTGTTTAAAATAATTTTTAACTAAACATTGAACTACCATGCCTTACTTTTTTCTTGCACCGGCATGTCCCCTGAACGTACGAGTTGGTGCAAACTCGCCTAATTTATGACCAACCATATTTTCTGTTACATAAACTGGAATAAATTTATTCCCATTATGAACAGCAATGGTATGGCCTACGAAATCAGGAGAAATCATTGACGCTCTTGCCCAGGATTTGATAACAGTCTTCTTCTCAGATTTATTTAAACCTGCGATTTTTTCATCAAGATTGAAATCAATGTAAGGACCTTTTTTCAACGAACGACTCATACTCTTTACCGTTTTAAATTATTTTTTCCTTCTTTCTACAATGTACCTGTTCGTAGGATTCTTTTGCTTACGAGTTTTATAACCCTTAGCCAGTAATCCGGTACGAGAGCGTGGATGACCACCAGAAGCACGGCCTTCACCACCACCCATCGGGTGATCCACCGGATTCATAACAACACCACGAACTCTTGGACGGCGGCCCAGCCATCTTGAACGACCAGCCTTCCCAGAACGTTCCAGGTTATGTTCTGAATTTCCTACCATACCCACTGTAGCTTTACAGGTAACGAGTACCATACGAGTTTCGCCTGAAGGTAAACGCAAAATTGCGTACTTACCTTCACGAGAGGTCAATTGCGCATATGTTCCGGCACTACGTGCCATCGCACCACCTTGTCCAGGATGAAGCTCAATATTATGAACTAATGTTCCAAGAGGGATATCTGATAATGGAAGTGCATTTCCGATTTCAGGAGCAATTTTTGATCCTGAAAGTAAAGTCTGTCCTACGGTCAGACCATTCGGAGCAAGGATGTAACGTTTCTCTCCATCTGCATAGATTAAAAGTGCAATGCGAGCGGAACGATTTGGGTCGTACTGAATTGAATCAACGCGTGCAGGAACATTCTCCTTCTCGCGTATAAAATCAATCACACGGTACATCCTTTTGTGCCCTCCACCTATATACCTCATTGTCATTTTACCAGTGTTATTTCTACCACCGGAGTTCTTAATGGGCTTCAACAATGACTTTTCAGGTGCTACTTTAGTTACCTCGTCAAAGGTTGCAACAATTCTGTGTCTTTGACCAGGTGTTACAGGTTGTAATTTTCTTACTGCCATTTTTTAACTAAATATTGCTGTAAAAATCAATACTATCTCCATCCTTCAGTGTAACAATCGCCTTCTTATATGCATTGGTTCTTCCGTCAATATTCCCTTTTTTGGTAAAACGAGATTTCTTTTTGCCGGAATACACAATTGTATTTACTGAAGCAACAGATACATTGTATAATGACTCAACAGCCTGTTTGATTTGGGCTTTATTAGCCTTTTTTGATGCAATAAAACCATACCGGTTAAACTTTTCAGTTTGACCGGTGATTTTCTCAGTGACTATGGGTCTTATTAAGATATCCATCTTGCTTAACTTAATTCATTAAATTCTCTTCGATTTTCTTCACCGAACCCTCTAGTAATACGAGAGTTGAAGCATTCAGAATATCATATGTCGTTAAATCCGAAGAAGTTACAACAATTATATTCTGTAAATTTCTGGAGGACAAATATATGTTTTTATCTGCTTCGGATAAAACGATTAACGACTTTTTATCAGCAATTTTCAAATTATTTTCAAAAGCAACAATTTCCTTTGTTTTAGGAGCTTCAAATTTGAAGTCTTCGACTACAAGAATATTGTTTTGCTGAGCTTTATAAGTCAGGGCCGATTTACGGGCAAGAGCTTTAACTTTCTTATTGAGTTTAAAACCATAATCTCTTGGACGTGGACCAAATACACGGCCACCGCCAATAAAAACAGGAGATTTAATACTACCACTACGAGCTCCTCCTGTACCTTTCTGTTTTTTCAACTTTCTGGTACTTCCTGAGAGTTCTCCTCTTTCTTTTGACTTTGCAGTTCCCTGACGTTGGTTTGCCAAAAATAATTTTACATCAAGGTAAATGGCATGTTCGTTAGGTTCAATACCAAAAATCTGTTCATTCAGATCGACTTTGCGTCCGGTATCTTTTCCGTCTCTATTTAATACTGCTACTTCCATTACTTCTTAAGAATTAAATATGAACCTTTTGCGCCCGGCACAGAACCTTTAACAACGATTAGGTTGTTTTCCGGAATCAACTTCACAACCTGAAGGTTTTGGACGGTAACAGTTTCTCCACCAGTACGACCAGCCATACGCATTCCCTTGAATACTCTTGAAGGGAATGAAGATGCGCCCAATGATCCTGGATGTCTTAATCGGTCATCCTGACCATGAGTTGCCTGTCCAACACCAGCAAAGCCATATCGCTTCACTACACCCTGAAATCCTTTTCCCTTAGAGACACCAGAGATATCAACAAAGTCATTTTCCTGAAACACATCACTAACGTTCAGTGCATCACCTAACTTTACATCCTTCTCAAAGCTACTAAACTCAACAATTTTTCTTTTTGGAGCAGTTCCGACTTTCTTGAAATGACCCATTTCCGGCTTGTTTGAGTGCTTTTCTTTCTTATCCTCATAACCAACCTGAATGGCTTCATAACCATCTTTTTCCAGAGTTTTAATCTGGGATACGACGCATGGACCTGCTTCAATAACAGTGCATGGGATGTTTTTCCCCTCAACACTGAATACGGATGTCATTCCGATTTTTTTACCAATAAGTCCTGACATTTCTTTTAATTTTTACTGTCTTTGTTTATCAAACTTTAATTTCAACTTCAACGCCACTGGGTAATTCTAATTTCATCAGTGCGTCAATAGTTTTTGCTGTTGAGCTGTAAATGTCAATCAGTCTCTTGTAAGAAGAAAGCTGAAATTGCTCTCTTGACTTTTTGTTTACGAAAGTTGATCTCAAAACAGTGAAAATCCGGTTATGAGTCGGAAGTGGAATAGGTCCACTAACAACAGCACCTGTAGATTTTACCGTTTTCACAATTTTCTCTGCAGATTTGTCTACAAGATTGTGATCATACGATTTCAGCTTAATCCTGATTTTTTGGCTCATAATGCTGAATTATTTTAATAAATCAATTCTTCCTTTTGCTTCTGTCACAACTTCTATTGCAATATTCTTTGGAACAATTGCATAATGCGAGAATTCCATTGATGAAGTTGCACGCCCTGACGATAATGATCTCAGGATTGTTACATATCCGAAAAGCTCAGCCAACGGGACAATTGCCTTAATGACTCTTGCTCCGGATTTACTTTCCATCCCCTCTACCTGTCCACGACGTTTATTCAAGTCGGAAATAATATCTCCCATATATTCTTCTGGAGTTACAACTTCCATTTTCATGATCGGTTCAAGCAAAGTAGGTTTAGCTTTTGCACAAGCTGTTTTAAATGCCTGTTTGGCACAAATTTCAAATGAAAGCTGATCAGAGTCAACCGGATGAAAAGAACCATCAAACAACGTAACCTGAAGTCTATCTAACCGATATCCGGCAAGCACTCCATTAGACATTGCATCTTTAAATCCTTTTTCAACAGAAGGAATATATTCACGGGGAACATTTCCTCCCTTAACCTGGTCAATAAAAGTCAATCCTTCTTTTCCTTCTTCACCTGGACCCACGCGAACGTAGATATCGGCAAATTTACCACGACCACCAGATTGCTTTTTGAATACCTCACGAATTTCAACTTCCTGAGTAATAGCTTCTTTATAGGCAACCTGCGGAGCACCCTCATTACATTCAACCTTGAACTCTCTTTTCAGACGATCAAGAATAATTTCAAGATGAAGCTCTCCCATTCCACGAATTACAGTCTGACCAGAATCAGGATCTGTATGAACCTGGAACGTTGGATCTTCTTCTGCCAACTTAGTCAGTCCGTTTGAAAGTTTGTCCATATCCTTTTGGGTTTTAGGTTCGATAGCGACCCCAATAACCGGTTCAGGAAAGTCCATGCTTTCTAATTCGATAGGATGTTCCGGATCACAAAGAGTGTCACCGGTACGAATATCTTTAAACCCAACAGCAGCACAAATATCGCCCGCTTCAATTACATCACGGGGATTCTGCTTATTGGAATGCATCTGATACAAACGAGAAATACGTTCTTTTTTCCCTGTACGAGAGTTATAAACATAAGAGCCAGAGGATAGTGTCCCTGAATAAACACGAACAAAACACAAACGCCCCACGAAAGGATCAGTTGCAATCTTAAATGCCAATGCGGTCAAAGGTTCACTAGCATCAGCATGACGCACAATGATGTCTTCTTTGTCGCCAGGGGTATTTCCCTTAATCTCGTTTTTATCAAGAGGACCTGGCAGATATTCACAGACAGCATCCAAAAGTTGCTGAACTCCTTTATTGCGGAAGGCAGATCCACAAAGCATAGGAACCAAAGTTCCAGTAAGAGTTCCTTTACGAAGTCCTGCTGTAATTTCCTCCCTGGTAAGTGATTCTGGGTCCACAAAGAATTTTTCCATTAAAGCCTCATCGGTTTCGGCAACAGATTCGAGAAGTTTTGCTCTCCATTCTTTTGCCATCTCAACCATATCTGCAGGAATTTCATGGAATTCAAAAACAGATCCGAAATCCGAGTGATCAGTCCACGAAATGGAACGCATTCCAATCAGGTCAACCACCCCAGTAAAATCATCCTCTGCACCAATAGGAAGCATGACCGGAACTGCATTTGCTTTTAGTTTATTACGAATTTCGTTATAAACATTAAAGAAATCAGCCCCAGAGCGATCCATCTTATTGATGAACGCAATTCTTGGAACTCCGTATTTTTCAGCCTGACGCCAAACTGTTTCAGATTGAGCTTCGACACCACCGACTGCACAGAAAACAGCAACAGAACCATCAAGGACTCTCAATGATCGTTCAACTTCGACCGTAAAGTCAACGTGGCCCGGAGTATCAATCAGGTTTATTTTATATTTCTCATTATTACAGTTCCAATAAGCTGTTGTTGCAGCAGAGGTAATGGTAATTCCCCTTTCCTGTTCCTGCGCCATCCAGTCCATTGTTGCTGCACCATCATGTACTTCACCGATACGGTGTGTCAATCCTGTGTAGAACAAGATACGTTCTGAAGTAGTTGTTTTCCCGGCATCAATGTGAGCCATGATACCGATGTTTCTCGTATATCTTAAATCTTGCGCCATTGCGTTAACCTCTTATCTTAAAAAAACTAAAAAATAACTTCAAACCCATTAAAATCTGAAGTGAGCAAATGCACGGTTGGCTTCAGCCATACGGTGCGTATCTTCTTTCTTCTTGAAAGCTCCACCCTCTTCATTGTATGCAGCAACAATTTCAGCAGCCAACTTATCTGCCATTGATTTGCCACTACGTTTACGAGCAAAAGCGATCAAGCTTTTTATACTAACAGCAACTTTACGTTCCGGACGGAGTTCAACCGGTACCTGAAAGTTTGAACCACCTACCCGGCGGCTTTTTACTTCAACATGCGGAGTTACATTTTCCAGCGCTTTTTTCCAGACATCAAGTGGTTTCAGCTCATCGTTTTTCATTCTTTCAGACACTAAATCAAGTGCATCATAGAATATACGGTATGCTGTTTGTTTTTTTCCACTAAACATCATGTCATTAACAAAACGGGTTACCAGTGTGTCACTAAATTTAGGATCCGGTAACAAGATCCGTTTTTTTGGTTTTGATTTCCTCATTTCAGAACAAATTTTGTGTTATTCAAATTGGTTGCCTTTTGGTTAAAAAAGCACTAAAAAAAGTCTTCAGTCTGCGCCTTGCGACAGCTTACTCAACCAAACCACTTTTTTTAAAAAGAAAGACAAAAAAGTTAAAACTATTTTTTACCAGCTGGAGCAGCTTTCCCTGCCTTAGGTCTTTTTGCACCATATTTCGAACGTCTTTGTTTCCGTCCGTCAACACCGGCAGTATCCAATGCACCACGAACGATATGATAACGAACCCCTGGAAGGTCCTTTACCCTACCACCACGAACCAAAACAATAGAGTGTTCCTGCAAATTGTGCCCTTCTCCAGGGATATAAGCATTCACTTCTTTACCGTTTGTCAGTCTAACCCTGGCGACTTTACGCATTGCAGAGTTTGGCTTTTTAGGCGTAGTAGTGTACACACGCACACATACGCCCCTCCGCTGGGGACAAGAGTCCAATGCAGGAGATTTGCTTTTGTCGTTAATCTTCTGTCTTCCTTTTCTTACTAATTGCTGAATTGTTGGCATAAAAACGTAATATTTAATTATTTACTCCTTACTCAACCATTGGGCAAAAAGTATTCTTTTTGCCTAAAATACAATAATATAACCCACCTTAGAAGGTATAATCCTTCAAAAAACGGCAGGCAAAGGTATTATTTTTCAATTTAAAACACAATAAATGCTTAAAAAAATGCTGATATTTTTGCAGTTACCTAAAATCCGACGGCGTTTATTAATTTAGAAAAGATACAAATTGTCTCGTTTATAAAAAACAAACTAATTCCCAAGAATAAGGTTCCCAAGCGAAGGACCCTGTAGCTCAAACCAAACTCCAATTATTTCATTACATGGTGGTCCCACATCGAACGAATCGGATTCACAATCCGCTGCAAAAGGCTCAAGTCATTCGTAATAATTTCCGCATCACCCTGCATCTCCTGACCAAATGGAATTTCCATCTTATAATTCGTAATCAAACGATCGGGCAGACTCACCTCAACAATATAATGATCATTCTGCGGAACCATTGAGACTCCTTCTACTTTTCCCTTCAACATTCCAAATTCCATATGCGGGAAATTATCAAACTTAACATTTACCGTCTGTCCCGACTTTACCTTTCCGGCCCTCACAATCGGCAACGTAATTCGTCCAACCACCCGGTTCCGCAACCGGGGAACAATTGTAAAAACGATATCACCGGTCTTTACCTGCTGATTGTTATTCCACACTGTCGAGAAAGAAACCTGACCATCAACCGGAGCAATGAACGCATAATTTTTTTTCCATGAAGCCAAATAACTTCGAAGGTTAAAATAAGCCTCTTTCAAATTCTGAATCACCTTATTTTTCTGTTCCGCATAATCTTTACCTGCATCCGATGTAAGCTGCCGCTGTTGAATCAAATCACGTCTCAATAACGCAAGTGATGCCTGCATTGAATGATATTGATAACGTTTTTGGAGGACCTCACTTCGTGATTTATCATAGTCGGACAATGCCGATACTCCTCTTCTGTATAACAATGAATCCCGGCGAAACTGAACGATCGATAATTTCCAATCAGCCATTGCATCAGCCGTTTGTTTTTCCATCCGAGAATAATAAATTCTGTTAGCACCAACCTGTGCATGAAGCGATGCTATTTTACCGGGATAATAATTCAACTTCATAAACGTAGCATAGTCAGCACACAGTCCTATAAAAGTCGAATAATCTTGTTGTAAATCCCCCAACTGAAAATTCCCCCGAAAAGGGTAGAATAAAGAAGGCTTCATTACATTGAAAAAAGAAGCATGATCAATAAGTTCCCTATTAAGTTCAAAAACATCTTCATCGTTTGCCGGATTTTCAAGAACAGCCAAAACATCCCCACGTTTAACGAACTGTCCGTTTGAAACTACCATCCGGTCAATTTTCCCATCAGCCCGGGCAACTATTGATGCCGGAGGATTATCCGACAACACCACAATACGCGCGCTAATTGAATCTGGATAACGAAAAAAACAACTTGCCAATAACAACAACAGAAGAAGAGCCAATATTAAAATGGTTCCCGAACGCAACAACCATGCAGGAGACTGACCAACAATCTCCTGAACTTCTTCGCTCCGTATTTCAATATGATCCGACTCTGTCATAATTTTCACACTCTTTAATTTCCCAGTTCAAGCTGGTTTTTTACCAGATTATAATAAGCCCCCTTAAGAGCCGTAAGTTCCTGATGAGTACCCCGTTCTACAATTTCGCCTTTCTCCAGAACCACAATTTGATCTGCATTTTTAACTGTACTTAGACGATGAGCCACCACCACCACTGTTCGCCCACTAAAAAAGTCATTGAGATTTTCCATGATCGCCTTTTCATTGTTTGCATCCAGCGAATTAGTCGCTTCATCAAAAAATAAGAATGATGGATTTTTATACACCGCACGGGCAATTAGAATCCGTTGTTTCTGTCCCTGACTCAGACCATGTCCTTCCTGTCCGATTTTTGTATTATAGCCTAATGGTAAACTCTCTACAAATTCCCTGATATTGGCCACTTTCACTGCATACAGAAGACGCTCCGTATCAATCCGGTCCTCTTCCATCGCAATATTACTGGCAATTGTATCCGAAAAAATGAAGCCATCTTGCATCACAGCCCCGCACTGATTACGCCACCAATGTTGATTATAGTTTTTCAATAAAGAACCGCCCACTCTTATTTCACCTTCTATCGGATCATAAAACCCCAATATCAGCTTAACGAGCGTCGTCTTTCCACTTCCGCTGGTTCCAACGATAGCTGTCGTTTTATTAGACTGAACAGTCAAATTAATACCGTTCAAAACCTTAGTCGAGTGAGGCCCTTCATACTGAAAAGTCAGATCATGAATAACAATCTCTGCATCCGAAGGCAAAAGCCGAAGTTTCTGTTCTGTTGTATCCTCTTCATCTTTCAATTTATGAATCTCCCCCAACCGTTCAAGACTGATTTTTGCATCCTGCGCAGAATGAATAAACTGAATCATTTGATCAAGAGGACTATTCATCTGACCAAGAATATATTGAACAGAAAGCATCATTCCAAGAGTCATATTGCCACGAACAACAGCCGAAGCCGCCAGGACCGTGATCAAAATATTCTTCGTTTCATTCAGAAATACCGATCCGGCCTGCTGATATTGATCAAGTGATAAACTACGCACATTCACACGAAACAGCCGGGCTTGAATACGTTCCCACTCCCAGCGTTTCTGTCGCTCAAAATTATTGAGTTTAATTTCCTGCATCCCATGAATAAGTTGAATCAGCTTGCTCTGATTTTCAGCCAGCTGACCAAACCGTTTAAAATCGAGAGTCCTTCTTTTTCTGAGAAAAAGCAGGACCCATGCAAGATAAAGTGCACTTCCCAGAATGAAAACAAAAAAGATCGTCCAATTATAAATAGCCAGAACTACCCCAAAAATCACCAGGTTAAATGCAGAGAACAAAACACCCAATGTCTGCGAGGTCAAAAAATATTCAATTCGGCTGTGATCTCCAATGCGCTGCATCAAATCACCCGTCATCTTCGAATCGAAGTACCCGATCGGCAACTTCATCAATTTGATCAGAAAATCCGAAATAATTGAAATATTGATTCGGGTACTGATATGTAGCAAGATCCAAGATCGGATAAAATCGACTGACATCCGACTGATAAAAAGCATCATCTCCGCAATCAGAATCAAATATATAAAGCTTAAGTCCTGATTACTGATACCAATATCAACAATACTTTGAGTCAGGAAAGGAAATATCAGTTGCAACAAACTACCAATCAAAAAACCAAGCATCAACTGAACAACCAATCGGTTATGCGGACGCAGATACTGAAGTAAAAAACCGAACCCTACACGATTGGTCTTTTCATCCTCATGATGATAAAAGGCAGGAGTAGGATCCAGCAACAAACAAAGTCCCTTTTCCTCTCCTTTGCTCACTGTCGCAAGCCACGCTTGTTTAAATTCATCTTCAGAATACGACAGCAACCCCAAAGCCGGATCTGCCACATAAATCTTTCCTCTTTTCACTTTGTAAACAACCACAAAATGCCCTTGCTTCCAATGCACAATACAAGGTAACGGAGCTTCTTTAATCAGTTGTTCATAAGAAATACGCACCCCCATTGAACGGAACCCGATAGCTTCAGCAGCCTCACTAATTCCAAGCATCGAGACTCCTTCTCTTGATATAAAAGAAAGTTTCCGAAGAGACTGAATGCTATAATTTTTACCATAATACCGGGCAATCATGCGTAAGCACGTTGGTCCGCAATCCATTGCATCCGGCTGGTGATAATGAGGGAAAGGCATAGTTATAATTCAAT
This sequence comes from Prolixibacteraceae bacterium, assembly GCA_963692465.1. GTDB lineage: Bacteria > Bacteroidota > Bacteroidia > Bacteroidales > Prolixibacteraceae > JAUZOB01. Next base: position 2,331,261 of record OY829943.1, on the reverse strand, counting down.
AATCCGTTTCAAAGATATAATTTTAATGAATTCTATTTCGCTCTTCGTCATTACTCCGCTGTTTATCCCGTTCTTTTGCCTCTTTCCCTTGGCTGAACTGATATCTGAGTCCGAAAGAAAAGAAGCGGCAGTCTCTTCTCATTGTAGTCAGGCTGTGCTGCCCTCGATAAGACATACTTTCTTTGTAATTTCCAGATTTGAAAACATCATCAACTCCAAGGCTTAACATCACACTCTTTTTAAAAAGCTTTTGTGAAAACGCAATACCTAAGTTTGAATAGTTCCACTCATCTTTCATATATCGATCCTGACCTTTGGTTTTAAAATTTTCAGAAATCTCTATTTGTTCGTTTTCCGATAAATCAAAGACGTGTTGAGTAGAAACCTCGATGCCCCAATAATGTGCAGCAAAATCAGGTTCAGAGAAATTTATATAATTCAGATTTAAATTATTCGAGCAAGACCACCATTTTGTTATCTCCACTGGAATATAGCACCCAACATTCAGATTTTGCTGCCTATCTAGGTTTTCAAAAGAAATAACAGAAAGATTCCCCTCCGGATATTCCACATCCCCCAATCTATTTCTTGTATAATAATAATTCAACGACCAAAAATACTTATTTCTCAATGCATAAGTCAATTCAAACGTATTGGTATAAGACGGTTGTAGATCAGGATTTCCCTCTTTCAGGGTAAATTCGTCATAAAAATATCTAAACGGATTTAGAAGTTCATAGTCCGGTCGCTGAATCCGACGACTACAATTGAAGGTAAAAAAATTCTGCTCCTCTTTATTGAGAAGGTATTTAAAGAATAAACTCGGAAATAATTTAAAATAATCATTGCGATGAATCTCTGTGAGTGTATAAGAAGTCGTTTTCACCAAAGTATACTCCCCTCTTAACCCCAGCGAATATTCCAATTTTTTAAATCCCGAGGAAAAAGTAAAATATCCTGCTCCGATTTTTTCATGATATCCAAAATCATCAGACTCTTTTGGGTCAACAACATAAGCCATTGACTGAAGATTAAAAATTTTAAACACATTTTCATCATAAGTCTCTACATCGCTAAATTTTCCACCCGTTTCGATCTTACTCTTTTTATCATCAAACAAATATTTAAAATCAATCTTTGCCGAATAAACATCTACTGCGGTATTAATCTTCCCAATTCGATTATCAGATCTCACAAAATTATTGACTGAATTGTAATAATCATTCTTGTAAAATGAAGAATCACTGTCGTTATATTTAGAATAATCTGCAACAAATTTCAATTCACTTCCCAATTTTCCAATTCGCCAAACATAGTTCAAATTCGCGTCATAATCTTTCGTGAAATATTTATCAGGATTACTCCCTTTCACAACACTATCCAAAACATCTGAATAAAAAACTTTCGCTTCCGAAGAGGAATTCTGTTCTTTTACCCGGGAATTATAGTGGTCTCCGTTCAATTCAAAACACAGAAAATGATTCATTGAAATTTCATAATCCACCCCTACCCGATAATTTTGGATCGTAGAAAACGAGCGATTGTAGCTGTCAATCTTATAAGAAACAGTACTTGCATCCGGCTGTCTTATCGTTGATGAATTAATAAATCCATGGGCATACGTATCATTATAGTTCCCATATAGCAGCACCTTCCCAATTCTATAATCCAAACCCACTCCATTCGTAAACCGTGGATAAACACCTTGCTTATACTTCGTTGTAACGTAGCCACTCATCCCCTGATCCTGTTTTTTATCAGTATGAATTTCAATAATTCCACCCAGCCCTTCTGCTTCGTATTGTGCCGTTGGATGAGGAATAATCTCTATATTTTTAATCTCATCCGCTGATAAACCATTTAGGAACGAGAGCAACTGTTCTCCTGTAAGGTGTTCTATTTTATCATTTACCATTATTTTAACACCACCCACTCCATTAATACTGATGTCTCCATCCTTATTAATTCTCACCCCGGGAGTCATTGGCAGAATTTCAGCAACTGACTTTCCGGATAATGCAGGACGCCCTTTCACTTCAACAATAAACCGGTCCGCAGTTCTTGTAATTCCGGGCAATTTGCCTTTCACCGTTATCTCATTTAGTAGCGCTGCATCCTGCTGCAAATAGATAACACCGATATCCTTATTGACAGCTATATGAATCTGTTCTTTTTGCGTTTTATACCCCAGACAACTTACTTGTAATGAATAATCACCTGCCGCCAAATCCAACACAAATTCGCCTTTCTGATTAGATACAGCCCCCACTGCTCTATCCCCTTGCGACAGAACAACATTACAAAACTCAACCGGACTATTTTTCTCATCCAACACCGTCCCCCTTACAGGAAACGACTGTACATCTGCGACTTGAAATACGAATAAAAGAAGCAACAATATTTTCATCAAGCACTTTTAATAAAAAGCCTACTTTTTTCAGACTTTTTGGGTTATACCTATTGCTATAACAGACACCCACTTTTCATATTATCAATTTCCGAAATTTACAGATCAATGTGTCTTGTTATTATCTCACAATTGACTTTTTTATGAATTATATGTTTTAGACTCCGAAGTAATCTTCTTTTTTACATTCGAATAAAAATAGACAAGAAGGATCCTCTGTGTTTCCTTCCTCTCTTCCCCATCGAATTCACACAATATAAAAGCATCAATTTCCGGACATTTCAATCTCTATTTATGTTTTACAACATCTTTTTTAAACATCTCTGAATCAATGGGAAAAGAGTACAAATAATTTGTTTCACCTTACACATTTATTAACTTTGAGAAAGCTAATAATCCAAAAACTATCAGTCCTAATAAAAACGTACACCAAAAACGTTGAAAAATGAAGACCTATAAGACTAACGAAATCAAAAACATTGTCCTGCTGGGAAGTCCCGGCTCAGGTAAAACCACCCTCGCAGAAGCAATGCTCTACGGGGGTGGTATTATATCACGCAGGGGTGAAGTCACTGCAAAAAACACAGCATCCGACTATCAGCCCATCGAACAGGAATTGGGTAATTCCATCTTTTCAACTGTCCTGTATACTGAGATTAACGATCGAAAAATCAACATCCTCGACACTCCAGGAATTGATGACTTTGCCGGAGCAGTTACCTCCTCTCTGAATGTTGCCGATACCGGATTGCTCCTTATCGATTCTTCTACCGGAATTGAAGCGGGAACAGAAACCAGCATGCGACTCTCCGAAACCACCAATACTCCTCTTATTTTTGTCACCAACTTCCTCGACCATGAAAACTCAAACTTCGATCACACCATTGAACAAGCCCGAAATCTTTGGGGAAACAAAGTAACAATTGTCCAATATCCCGTAAACCAAGGATTGTCATTCAACGCTGTCGTCGATGTTTTAAAAATGAAAATGTACACATGGCCTCCGGAAGGCGGATCTCCTACCATGGTCGACATTCCTGACTCCGAAACAGAAAAAGCAGCAAAACTACATAATGAACTCGTAGAGAAAGCTGCAGAAAATGAAGAATCCCTTATGGAACTTTATTTCGACAAAGGGACTCTTACTGAAGATGAAATGCGTCAGGGAATGCGGAGAGGAATGCTCCAAAGAACACTCTTCCCGGTTTTCTGCATCAGTGCCAAAAGAGATATGGGAATTCGTCGTCTTATGGAGTTCATCTGCAATATCGTTCCCGCACCCAACCAAATGCTCATGCGCGAAAAATTAAGCGGCCGCGACGTCAAAATGGATGAAAAAGACATCACTTCTCTCTTTGTCTTTAAGTCCTCTACCGAATCCCATATCGGAGAAATTCTTTTCTTTAAAGTCATGTCAGGAGTCGTCCACGAAGGACAAGACCTCATTAACACGACCAAGAGCAACAAAGAACGGATTGCTCAATTATTTGTTGTAGCCGGTAAAAATCGCACCAAAGTCACAGAATTGGTAGCAGGAGACATTGGAGCAACCGTCAAATTAAAAGAGACCAAGTACGATCATACCCTTTGCGATAAAGATCCGGATCTTAAATTTGTTCCGATCAACTTCCCCGCTCCCCGTTATCGGGTTGCAATCAAAGCTGTTGTAGAAGCCGATGACGAAAAGGTCGGAGAAGGACTCCATCGGTTACGCAATGAGGATCCAACCTATCTCATTGACTACTCCAAAGAACTAAAACAACTCATTGTTCAGTCTCAGGGAGAATACCACATGAACGTATTGAAGTGGTATTTTGATCATGTATTCAAAATAAACATTCAACTTATTGATCCTAAGATTCCTTACCGTGAAACTATAACACAAGCTGCGTTTGGCGATTATCGACATAAGAAGCAATCCGGAGGGTCCGGTCAATTCGGCGAAGTGCACTTAATCATCGAACCTTATCGGGAAGGAATGACGAATCCTGATGTTTATAAAATTGATGGAAAAGAACAAAAAGTCAGTCTTCGCGACACAATGGTTCAACCTCTTCCTTGGGGAGGGAAACTTGTTTTCTGCAACTGTATTGTGGGCGGAGCCATCGAAGCCCGTTTCCTTCCTGCCATCCTAAAAGGAATCATGGAGAAAATGGAAGAAGGTCCCCTAACCGGATCCTATGCTCGGGATATTCGGGTCTGCGTGTATGATGGCAAGATGCACCCGGTTGATTCTAATGAGATTTCTTTCCGGTTAGCCGGTCGAAATGCATTTAGTATTGCGTTTAAAAATGCCGTTCCAAAGATCCTGGAACCCCTCTACGATCTCAAGGTAGTTGTTCCTCCCGATCGAATGGGAGACGTAATGAGTGATCTGCAAGGACGAAGGGCCTTAATCTTAGGAATGGACAGCGAACATGAACATGAACGGATCACTGCGAAGGTTCCACTCAAAGAGATGAATCGCTACAGTACAGCCTTAAGCTCCATAACCGGGGGAAAAGGACAATTCACAATGAGTTTCTCCGGATACGAAAAAGTCCCCGCTGAAATTCAGGAAGAACTCCTTTCAACTTATGCCACACAACAATCCGAAGTCTGAAACCTTATACCTGTACTAAACCCCAAACCCCCAGGATTAACCAACCTGGGGGTTATTTTATATATTTTTTATTGGACTAATCCGATACAAACCACATCCATGTGGCATAACCGAAGGCGAAAACTCAGAACGGATAACACCAAGGTCTTTACCCGTCCATAAATCACGAACTTTAGCCTTAGATTTAATCCCAAAATCCTTCAATTGAACAGAGATTTTCGCAGCAGAATAAGGCAGACTCTCCTCTGCAGTGTAAAAGACAGCCAAATATTTAGCTCCAGTGCCCGGCTCATCAGCAACCCATGCAATCTTATTATCATGATTATAAAGCTGTCGGTTATTCCGACTATTCTGATGGACCGCCAACACCTCTTTGTTCGTTAATAAAGAAAGTGTAAACGCATCGTTATCCGGCAGATTACCACCAAACATCAACGGAGAACGGAAAATACACCATAAGGTCATCAAGGTATATTGCTCATCTTGGGTAAAAGCAGACATGCGGTTATTTCCCCGTTCCGCCCGAATCCCTATTCTTCCTAAAGGCAGCATATCAGCATCTGGGAACGCACCCTCAGAGATATATGGAGCCCACCGGTTACAAACATCAAAATGTTCTTTGAGCATCTTCCAGCTATCCCAAAAATCATCAACAATACGCCACATATTTGCATGAGCAGCTACATGTGAAGCCTCCGCAACAGGAGTTTCTCCGGGAGAGGTACTGAGTACGATCTTTCTCCCCGTCCGATCAATCGCCTTTCGAATCATCGCTATTTCCTCTTTATGATAAGGAAACGATAAATCATCCACTTTTACAAAATCGACACCCCATGACGCATACAAATCAAAAAGAGAGTTATAATAAGCCTGTGCTCCATCCTTTCTGTAGTCAACCGTATACATATCATGCAACCACTTACATAAAGTATCCTTTGAATAAATTTGAGTAGCTGTTGCTTTACTTCCCTTGATTGGAAGATTACGTTCTACCGCAGCAACCGGAATTCCACGCATAATATGAATTCCGAACTTCAATCCCTTGTGATGAATATAGTCTGCCAATAACCGGAATCCGTTCCCGTTTGCAGATGAAGGAAAACGGTTTAAAGCCGGAAGAAACCGTCCATATGAGTCAATCGAATAATTAGCATCCGCCTCATTGTACCCATGCGATTTATCATTTCCAACATACCACCGAATGTCAACCACGATATAATTCCATCCATAAGATTTTAAATATTTAGCCATATAATCAGCATTAGCCTTAACCTCTGGCTCAGTAACCGTCGGACCATAACAATCCCAACTATTCCACCCCATAGGAGGAGTTTTTGCCCATGAATGAAAATTCGAGGCCCAGCAAACAGTGATTACACTCAAGAACAGTGAAAGACACAATAGAAATTTTAGTTTAGCCATAATTCAGTTGTTTAGTTAGTTCCGCGATTAAACCCACCATTTTCTTATTCACGGATTAATGCACTTTCCCTTCATTCAATAACCTGCGGCTATTAGGGAAATTCTTAATCTGTTTAAAATTAATCAATTTCCCTCTACCCTAAATCAATCGCTGATATAATTTGAGTAAATTTTACTTTTAATACTTCATATAATATATTTATCAATGAGGAACCAATGTGATAATTATAGGGCAAAAAGCAGTCCTCTCTCATAGAAAATCTCTAGGAATGCCTATTCTGTGTATCAAAAGATGATACATAATTCACAAGAGACATCGTTATTTCTTGAAAGAATGATCACTAATTCAATCAGACAAAAAACATTTTTTCTGAAATCATTGTTTCTTTGTAAACTAAAGAGAAAGACCGGCGTTGGCTAATTTCGAAGAATATGAATTTACTAGCACATCTATATCTGTCAGGGAACTCGGATGAAATTCGTATCGGTAATTTTATGGGCGACTTTATTAAGGGTAAAGAATATCAAAATTATCCGGATGCTGTTGCTTCAGGAATCATCTTACATCGGAAGATTGATCATTATACGGATAGGCATCCTATTACTCTTTTTCTAAAAAAAGCATTCCTTTCTACATATCAGCATTATTCAGGCATTCTGGTTGATATGTTATATGACCATTTCCTTGCAAAAAACTGGGAGAAATATTCCAATATGTCGCTAGACCTCTTTTTAAAAGAGTTCTACTTTTCGACCCATGCTCATGCAGCTATTATTCCAGAAAGAGTAAAACATATTTTATTCCGATTGGAGAAGACACAACGCCTTCAATCCTATCAAACGCTGGAAGGGATAAAAGAAGCTCTTGAGTTAATGTCACAGCACACATCACTCCCAGCTAGAACGCCATTGGCAATCGAAACTATCCGATCGAATTATGACTTGATGGAGAATCTCTCGAATGACTTTATTCGACAAATAGGAGCTCTAAGCACAAAATGGATTTCGGAAATCTCTTTAAAGAAAGTGACCATATAAGTTTCAAGAATTCTGCGATCTCACTACAATTGCTCGTGCCGATTAGCATCAAGCCGGATGAACGTGAATAGTAGTAATGTAAACGACCATAAAGAAGATCCTCCGTAACTAAAGAATGGAAGAGGAATTCCAATTACCGGCATTAACTTGATGGTCATAGCAATATTCACCGCGAAATGAAAAAACAAGACACACGCCACCCCATAGCCATAAACCCGGGAGAACACAGATCGCTGCCTGTCAGCCATTCTTAATATACGAAGAAGTAGAAAGATGAATAAAGAAATAACCACGAATGCACCAACAAAACCCCATTCTTCGCCCACGGTACAAAAAATAAAATCAGTACTCTGTTCCGGAACAAAATTAAACTTAGTCTGAGTCCCTTGCAAAAAGCCTTTTCCGAACAAACCTCCCGATCCTATAGCAATCATTGATTGATGCACATTCCATCCGGCCCCTAACGGATCGCTTGTTATTCCTAATAAATCATTGATTCGATCTTGCTGATGTCTCTCCAGAATATGATGAAAAGCATAATCAACGGTAGAAGTAAGAAAAACGCTTCCAAAAAATAACCAGATTAATAAGGTTGTCTGAGTTAACTTATCCCGATAAGAATACAAAAGGAAGATAGTTCCAAAAAAGAAGGATGATCCCAGTACACATATCCAAGGTTCCATTCCTATATGAAAAATAGCTTCAACCCCAACCAACAGCAACGCCCCTGCGGTAACCAGTCCCAATCCTTTAAGTGCTTCAATAATTCGCTGTCTTATTAAGATATATGCAACAAAGCACAATAGAATCATCATAACAAACAAGGCTAATTTACTAAGCACCAGCGTCATGATAAACAAAAAAGCAATCAAAAAGCCAAAGAATAAAATGACTCCCGACATCCCCTCCCGAAATAGAACCAGAACAAGAGAAGCATAGACTAAAGCAGAACCGGTATCTGGTTGTAACATAATCAGTGCAACCGGAAGTAATAGAATCGTCAGAACAACGAATATCGAAGAACGCTTTTTTAAGTTGAATTCGATTGAACTAATATATCTTGATACTGCTAATACCGTAGCGTATTTTGTAAACTCACTAGGTTGCAATCGGAAGGATCCTAATTCGAACCACGATCTTGCCCCGTTTACTTTTTTCCCAAAAACCAAAACGAACATTAATAAGGAAATAGTAATTCCATAGATAACATAGGCAAATGAAGAAAAGAATTTACTATCAATGTTCATTACAGATACCGCAATCAGAATCGCCGCAACAATCCAGATTAATTGCTTCCCGTAACTTTGTGTAAAATCAAAAATCTCCCGATGTTGATCATTATAAACTGCCGCATAGATATTCATCCAGCCAATCATAACCAGCAACCCGTAAATAACAACGGTAACCCAGTCAATGTTTTTTAATATATTATTCCATTTTGCCACCGTTATTTTCTCCTTCTTAGATTCTGCTGAATGTAGCGATGCAACAAACTTGATTCCATCATTCTCTTCTCCAATCCCTTATGGTAAGGAGGTATTGTATCTTTCAAATATTTCTCTGCCATTAGCCCTGCAATAGGAGCAGCCCATGTTCCACCATCTCCGGCATTCTCGACATAAACAGCCATTGCTATTTTGGGATTATATTTAGGCGCAAAGCAAATAAACACTGAATGATCATCTCCATGTGGATTTTGAGCCGTTCCAGTCTTTCCGCAAATAGTTATTCCCTGTATTCGGGCCTGTCCTCCAGTTCCTCCCTTTTCTTCAATAACCCCCTGCATTGCATCAGCCACCTCTTCAAAATAATAACGGGGAATATCTAAATTATGGCGTTTAATTTTTTGGGCAATCTGATCCGTACGACCATCAATCTGTTTGACTAAATGAGGCGTAATATAGTAACCACGATTAGCTATAATTGAAGCCAAATTAGCCATTTGAAGAGGAACAACCATTACCTCACCCTGTCCGATTCCTAAAGAAAAAATAGTCGTAAAAGCCCAATGGTGTTCTCCATACAACTTATTATATAGCTTTGCATTTGGAATAGAACCCCGGTGTTCTCCTGGAATATCCAGTCCCATTTTCTGACCAAAACCAAATTGTAACATCTGACTTCTCCATTGCTCCAGCCCATACTCGCAGTCCTTAAACTTATTCGAAAAATGTCCTGTTACAATAATTCGTTTAAAAACCTCATAAAAATAAGGATTACAAGAATATCGAATAGCCAAACCTAAATTTGTTGCCGTTGGATGATTATGGCAATGGATAAGTGCTTTATTACAAGGAAATCCGGTACCCCATGTTATTCGATGATTTTTTAATGCAATAAGACTCTGTGCAATCTTAAAAATAGATCCCGGTGGATATTGCGACATTAATGCTCTATTCAATAAAGGCCGTAATGAATCCGTTGCTAATCTCGGATAATTCTGGGATAAACTTCGTCCGATCATTAATGAAGGATCATAAGACGGACTACTAACCAACGCCAATACTTCTCCGCTTGAAGGTTCGATTGCAACAATGCTCCCAACCTTATTCTGCATTAATTTTTCACCATACTCCTGTAAGCCAAGGTCGACAGAAGACATCAGGTTTTTTCCTCTTCGGCCTAAGGTATCCATTTTACCGTTTAGATAAGCCCCCTTTATTTGGTTTCGAACGTCAACCATGAAAAAATTGACTCCATTTTTACCCCGGAGTTCTTTTTCATAAGAACGCTCCAAACCACTCTTCCCAATATAATCTCCCGGTTTATAATACGGATCCTTCTTTACAATATTTTCATCCACTTCTCCAACATATCCCAGGAAATGAGCTCCGACAGGCCGTTCGTATTGCCGTAAACTTCTTAACTGAACAAAGAAACCGGGGAAACGAAAAAGTCGCTCTTGCAGTATTGCATACTGCATTGATGTTATCTGGCTTAGCAGTAAGGACGGTTGGTAAAGCGAATATTTTTTAGCCTTATTTATTCCGTCAACGAGCTGTTGTTTCTGTATTTCAAGGATTGTGCAAATCTCTGTAGTATCAAAAGGGCGGGTTTCGTGAGGGACAACCATTAAGTCATAAGCAGCCTGATTATAAACAATCAGATGCCCTTTCCGGTCATAAATCAATCCCCTTGACGGATACTGGACGATTCTCCTTAAAACATTTTTATCTGCAAACTGCTTATATTCAGGGTTCATTATTTGCAGAAAAAATAATTTTATCAGTAGCACCAACGCAACGATCACAAATATTGCGCCTATTACATATCTCCTTCCGGAATAACTATCCACGATAAATTATTTATTAATCCTGCATTTTTCGATAAAGCAAATACTGACTCAATATAATCAAAACAATGGTAAACACCGAACTGATTAAAATGCGCAAGAGGGTATCCAGAAAGCCCGAAAAAGAAAAAGCTTCAAGAACAAAAAGAAAGGTGTGATGAACAACCACCATGATCACCGTATATCTGAAAAACAACCCCATCCCCATCGATTTTAATCTTGGTAACGGTATCGACTCATAAGTCTCACGTGATGCAAGCAAACTCAATACAAACGGACGAATGTAAGCAATCATCACACAAGCGAATGCGTGAGTTCCCCCTGTATCAGTAAACATATCCACAGTTAACCCCAAGGCAAAAGCCAATAAAAGCTGCAAGTATCTTGGCGTATCAAAAGGCAACAATAGAATAAACAGAATATATAGAAATGGGGAAATCAAATGCCCCAGATGAATATTATTCAATATTAGCACCTGTAAGAGCACCAGAAAAATAAACATACCTCCGTATTTGAAAACCCGTCTGATCATTACTTATTATTCTGTTCTTCCAATTGTTCCAATTTATCCCGTTCCTGTTTGCGGGTATAATCAATTATATTAACGTAGTTCAAAGTCTTAAAATTATTAAAAAGAGCTACGTCTATTGCATAAAAGCTACTTCCACGATTCAGATCAATCTTAATAACTTTTCCGATTGGAATTCCCTCCGGAAACATTGAAGAATAACCGCTCGTTATTACTGTATCACCTTGTTGTACATTAATATGAAAAGGAATTTCATTTAATGCAGCCCTTCTAAAATCGCTACCATCCCATGACAGAGAACCGAAAGCACCACTATGCTTCAATTTAACATTAATTCTCAGCTTGCTATTCAGCAATGAAATTGCTGTTGAATAATTTTCAGAAACATGCGAGATTACCCCAACTACTCCACTCTCTGTACAAACACCCATTTCCGGACGTACGCCCTGTCTGCTTCCTTTATTCAGTGTAATATAGTTATATTGCTGATTAACCGAATTACGAATAATTTTGGCCGGCACATAATAATACTCCGGCTTTAAGGAATCCGGATCTTCATGGAAATTTACGAGACTTCCACTTTCAAGCCTTTCCTGAAGTTGTGTCCGTAATCGTGCATTCTCCTCAGATAGCTCTTCATTGGATTGCTTCAACGCAAAATAATCCATTACTGAACTGTAAAGATCATAAACCTTCGCAGACACAATACTACTTGAATTAAGAAATTCGACCCGCTGAAAATTACTATAGCGGCAAATCAGGGAAAAAGAGAACATTTCCAGAATCAGAAATAAAAAAAACACATGATGACTGGCCAAAAAACGAATCAAATTTCTCATAATCCCGTAGGGAATTTCTCTTTCCTATTCGCCTTAGCGAATAAGGAAGGAGAATTTATCCACATTCTTCAAAGCAATACCGGTTCCCCGTGCCACAGCACGTAACGGGTCTTCTGCTATTTTGAATGGAATTTTTATTTTATCAGTTAAACGTTTATCTAATCCTCGAAGGAGTGCTCCACCACCAGCAAGCCAAATTCCTTTATTGACAATGTCAGCATATAATTCGGGCGGTGTTTGTTCCAATGCGCTCAAAATAGCCGTTTCAATTTTAGAAATTGTCTTATCCAAGCAGTGTGCGATTTCCTGATAACTTACCGGAACTTCAATCGGCAATGCAGTCATCTGATTCGGTCCCTGAACCACATAATCCACTGGAGGATTCTCCAGTTCAGGAATTGCTGCCCCTACGTTAATTTTTATTTCTTCGGCAGTTCTTTCACCAATCTTTATATTATGCTGATGACGCATATACTCCATGATATCACCGGTGAGTTCATCTCCCGCAATACGGATTGATTTGTTGGTAACAATTCCACCCAGAGAAATTACCGCAATCTCGGTTGTTCCACCACCAATGTCGACAACCATGTTGCCTTCCGGGGCTTCTACATCAATTCCTATACCAATCGCCGCAGCCATTGGCTCGTAAATCATATATACTTCACGACCTCCTGCATGCTCAGAGGAATCCCTCACTGCACGAAGTTCGACCTCAGTACTACCGGAAGGAATACAAACAACCATCTTTAATGCCGGTGAAAACAATTTATTCCCGGCATTGATCATTTTGATCATTCCGCGAATCATTTGCTCTGCAGCATTAAAATCAGCGATCACTCCATCACGAAGCGGACGAATAGTTTTCAGATTCGCATGAGTTTTCCCTTGCATCTGTCTGGCCTTCTCTCCCACTGCGACCACTTTTTCCGACTTCATATCAACGGCCACAATCGAAGGCTCATCAACCACTATCTTATCGTTGTGGATGATAATCGTATTGGCAGTGCCAAGATCGATTGCGATTTCTTGGGTTAAAAATGAAAATAATCCCATCTTATTGCAATTGCTTGATTTATCAATGTTTAAAATGACGGAATCCTGTGAATACCATAGACATTCCATGGGCTTCGCAATATTCGATAGACTCTTTATCCCGAATTGAACCTCCGGGTTGAATTACACAATTTACCCCTTCCTTATGTGCGATCTCCACACAATCAGCAAAAGGAAAATAGGCATCTGAAGACATCACTGCACCTTTCAGGTCGGATTTAAAATTATGCGCTTTTTCAATCGCATGTTTCAACGCATCAACCCTCGAGGTTTCGCCTACGCCACTTGCTATAAGCCGTTTCCCTTTAGCCAAAACAATCGTATTGGACTTGGAATTCTTAACCAGTTTATTTGCAAATAACAAATCCTCGATTTGTTCTGTATTCGGTGCTATTTTCGTTACAGGTTTCAATTCCTCTTTAGATTCCAACTTCAAATCCCGATCCTGGAAAAGTACCCCATTAAGAACGGAACGATACTGAAATTTCGGAATAGTCCGGTCTTTCAGTTTCAAAATAATCCGGTTCTTTTTGGATTCCAGAAGCTCAAGACCTTTCGGATCAAAATCAGGAGCAATTAATACCTCAATAAATATCTTATTCATTTCAGTTGCAGTTTCCATATCTACTTTCCGGTTGGTAACAACAACCCCTCCGTAAGCAGAAAGCGGATCGGCAGCAAGTGCATCTTTCCATGCATCAACCAGCAATCCCCTTGAGGCGCAACCACAAGCATTATTATGCTTCAGAATAGCAACCGTTGTTTCATCAAAATCATTGATTAGTGAAACAGCTGCATCAATATCCAGAAGATTATTATAAGAAATTTCCCTCCCGTGAAGCTGATCAAAAAGATCGTTTAGCTTCCCAAAGAATACACCCTTTTGAAGCGGATTCTCTCCGTAACGCAATGGTGCGGAAACATCAAACGATTCTCTGAATAAGGACTTATCATCTCCGGCAAAATAATTATAGATTGCAGAATCATAATGAGAAGAAACCGCAAAAGCCTTCTTTGCAAAGAAACGACGATCGTCTTGGGTTGATTCCCCATTCTTCTCAGTCAACAATTTTTGAAGGTCACCATAAAATTCACGCGACGGAACAATTACAACGTCGTTGTAATTCTTTGCGGCTGCGCGAATCAATGAAATTCCACCTATATCTATTTTCTCAATAATATCTGCTTCTGCTGCTCCTGATGCGACCGTTTCTTCAAAAGGATAAAGATCTACAATGACAAGATCTATCTCTGGAATCTCATATTGCTTAAGTTGTTCCTGATCTTTCGCATTCTCCCGACGGGCAAGAATTCCTCCAAAAACTTTAGGATGCAAAGTTTTCACCCGTCCCCCCAATATAGAAGGATAAGTTGTAAGGTCTTCCACTGCAGTAACTTCTACTCCCTGCTCCTCGATAAACGCCTTCGTTCCTCCGGTTGAGTAGATTTTAACACCAAGTTCTTTTAGCCTGGTAACAATATCTGTCAGGTTATCTTTATGATAAACTGATATGAGTGCTGATTTAATCTTCTTTAAATCGCTCATTTATAATTTTTTATAATTCGGTTGCAAAGATAATAAAATCAACGCATTTTTTTCTAAGCACCCATCAAATCTATCATGCTTTTTTCGCAAAAAATAAATAGAAGGCCATTCCGCTTATACAAAAACACACGCTACTTTTCTCAAAAACATCTTGCTGCAAATCTAATGCAAAACATGAAACAAGCATGAATTTATTTACTATTTTTAAATAACAATCTATATAATAATTACAAACAAAGCCTTTTGTTTTTCCCGCAATTTACTTTAAATCAACACCAACAGCTCCATTTTCGCTTCTACTCTGTTCCACCTGATTGGTTAATTCCACGAACATCGCAACCGACAACTGTTCCGGACGGTTAGAAAGGAAAAAAGAATCAATTTGCGAAGTATCGCCAATAAGCGATTTCAAGGAATTCCGCAAAGTCTTTCTTCGTTGATTAAACCCTGCTTTTATAACCTGTACAAATAGTTTCTCATTACAACCCAGTTCATGAGACTCATTTCGTGCCAGTCGGATAACCGCAGATTTCACTTTCGGAGGTGGAGAAAAGACATTCTCATTAACCGTAAAAAGATAGTCTATCGTATACCAAGCCTGAAGCAGCACACTTAAGATTCCATAAGTCTTCGATCCCGGAGGAGCAGATAAACGTTCAGCCACTTCCTTTTGAATCATACAGACTACTTCATCTACCCGATCCCGGTTCTCCAGTACCTTAAAAAATATCTGAGACGAGATGTTATACGGGAAATTCCCAATTATTGAAAAAGGACCCGTTGAAAACTGTTCTAAATCGTAACGAAGAAAATCTCCTGTTATGATCCGATCACCCAATTCCGGAATATTCCGTTCAAGATATTCAACAGATTCCCTGTCTATCTCAATAACATACGTTTCAAAACTATCTTTCTTTAATAATAAACGAGTCAAAATCCCCATGCCGGGACCGATCTCCAGAATTCTCCTTTGCCGGTCTGCCTGAAGAGCATCAACAATATTCCCTGCAATATTTTTATCAGTCAAAAAATGCTGACCCAAACTCTTTTTTGCCCTAACTTCTGTCATAAACCTATTTTTGGCTGTATTAAAAATTCATTCATTCAACTGCATTAAAAACAAAAGTATATTTTTGTGAGTAGTAAGAAAAGCTCAACTGGGTAAAGTTAAGAAACTAACCCTATTAGTAACCGGAAGAACAAGATATCTTCCCAAATTGCATATTTTGAAAAGTAAAATCATCCGGGCACTCAAATATTTGGCATTCTTCGCTGTTGGAATTTTTATTTTCTGGCTTCTTTACCGCGATCAGAGTTTTAGCGAAATCAAAACGGTATTGCAGAACAAAGTCAATTATTTCTGGGTGCTGGTTCCTTTGCTGATAGGACTTATTGCTCATTTCAGCCGTGCATTACGATGGAGGATTCTTATTGAGCCTCTCGGGAAACGCCCTTCCCGTAGGAATACCTTCATGGCCGTTATGATCGGATATCTGATGAATCTCGTACTCCCCCGTCTGGGAGAAGTTACCCGATGCGGAATTCTTTCTCAATATGAAGACATCTCATTTACCCGGTTAATCGGAACCGTCGTTCTTGAACGTGCAGTTGACGTACTCATGCTCCTGCTCATGACACTTATTGCCATCTTTTCCGAGTTCGATGCAATTCTTAGTTATTGGAATAAACATCCACAAATCGGATTAAATCTCCGTCATTTTATTTTTTCTCCGCTAACCCTAACGGTTTTTCTTATCCTCATTGCGCTTCTGGTACTTGCCAGGCAACACCTCTATACAAACAGATTTTCCCGCAAGATTAAAATTATATGGGGCAATATCTGGGAAGGATTAAAAACTTTTAAGACCATGCGTCGGAAAAAAGAATTTATCTTTCACTCCATATTAATATGGGTACTCTATTTTCTAATGCTTTACACCGGCTTTTTCGCATTAGCTACAACTTCCCATCTTTCACCCATCGCAGCCCTTACCACTTTTGTTTTCGGTAGCATCGGAATGATTGCCCCGGTACAAGGCGGAATTGGAGCATGGCATTTTATGACCAAAGAAGCTTTAGGCATTTATGGTGTTTCCAAACAACCTGCTATTATCTTTGCATTGTTATCTCATACAACGATGACATTGCTTATTATTGTAGTGGGTTTGATTTGCCTGATAGCAATTCCGTTTGTGAATCGTAAAAAACATTGATTAATATTTAAACTTCAAAACCTTGAATACAGAATTATTTATAGCCCGTAGAATTTTCACTGAAAAGCAGAACCAAAAGAATCTTTCCGGAAGAATTGTTCGCATTGCAGTTTCCGGCATCACAATCGGACTTATGGTTATGATTATTGCCGTGTCTGTCACCTCTGGGTTTAAGACTGAAGTAAAAAATAAAATTACAGCATTTAGCTCTCACCTTCAGATTGTCAATCTGGATTCCAATTTCTCTTATGAAACCAGTGCTATTGACAAGAATCCACCCTTTCGTTCGGACTTACCACAGATAGATGGAGTTAAACATATTCAGGTATACGCTACAAAACCGGGAATTATTAAAACTGACCAGGAAATTCACGGCATAGTTATTAAAGGCGTTGGAACCGATTATGACTGGTCTTTTTTCCGTGATCACCTAGACAAAGGAACCATCCCTAATTATTTTGGTTCTACTATTTCCAATCAGGTTCTCATTTCTCAAAAGACATCCAAACTACTGGGCATTAAGTTAGGGGATCCCGTTTTTGCTTATTTTCTAGACTCCAATTCACTACACCCCCGTATGAGAAGATTCTGGGTATCCGGAATCTACGATTCAGGAGTTGAAGAATTCGATCAGATTTTCATGTTTTCCGACATTCGCCAGATTCAGCAACTTAATAACTGGAATGCCAATCAGGTTAGCGGCATCGAAGTCATGTTATCCGATTTTGACCACTTAAACTCCGCTGAGACACAAATTCGTCGAGTCATCAATACAAACTTTGCAGAAGACCAGGTCGGGTACAAAGTGAGCAGTGTTGTTAGTAAAAATCCACAATTCTTCGACTGGCTTTCACTTCTTAATATGAATGTCTGGATTATCCTTGTCTTAATGTTATTGGTTGCCGGAATCAACATGATCTCGGGCCTACTGGTCATCATTCTTGAAAAGGTAAACACGATTGGAATTTTAAAAGCACTTGGAGCAAAAAATTATAGTATTCGCAAAATATTTCTTTACCTCTCCGCAATGCTCATCAGTCGGGGCCTCCTCTGGGGAAATGTGCTCGGGATTTTGTTCTGTTATCTCCAATCTCGTTTTCATCTCATCAAATTAGATGTGACAACCTATTACGTTGATTCGATTCCTATCCGCATTAATTTGTTATATATCCTGATGTTAAATGCCGGAACGATGATTTGCACCGTTGCCATGCTCATTATTCCTACATTATATATTTCACGTATTTCACCCGATAAGGCCATCCAATTCGAGTAATATTATACTTTTGTTCCTCGAAATAATAACACAGGAGATAAGATATGTTTTTTGTCGGTCTTTCCGGTTTTATTGTTACTCTCTCACTGGCTGTAAGTTTCCCGGGAATATTTATTCTTTTTTGCCTGGGGGCTTTTCCGCAGTCAGCTGAACAGATTATTCCCAAACAGAACATTCATGAACCTGTTTGGTTCTCTTCCTGTATCAGTCAGTCTCATACCGATGCATTTCATTTTCATGCTCATCAAGCCACTCCGAAAGTTCAATACAGAACAGCAATAAGACGGTCTCAATTTTTCTTCAATCCCCCCGTCTCATTAATTGCATCCATTCCACCTCATTCCGTTCCCATTCAACAACGGGCCATCATTCATTATTCCGGATTAAGAGCACCTCCTGTCTTTTTTTGAATTTATCGAACTAGCACGATCCATGTGCTTCTATTTATTTAAAAATTCAAAAAAGAAATTTCATGAAATTTTATATACTTTCTATTTTTATGCTGGCATCCCAGCTTCTCTTTGCTCAATACAAAATAACCGGTAACGTTGCGAATAAGACAACAGGTGAAGCCATTGCCGGAGCAACTATCACAATTCAGTCAACATCAATTGGCACCGCAACAAATACGAACGGCTCCTATCTGTTAAATAAAATAAAAGCCGGAAAGTACAAGATCAGAATCAGTAGCTTTGGTTATACTTCCACAGAACAAATGGTCACTGTTAAAGGGAATATGACAGAAGACTTCCGACTGGAACCTTCAAGTATTGACCTGAATGCCGTTGTGGTAACCGGAACCAGAAATGCCAGACCTGTGGATAAGAGTCCCATTATGACTCAGATTATCAGCGGAAATCAGATCTTCAGACAAGGAATCACTTACCTCCCGCAATTACTGAATAATAGCGATGCATCTTTTGAAACGATGTGCGACAACACGGTCAAATCACTCTCCTTACAAGGCCTCAGTCCCCAGTATACCGTGTTTTTAATTAACGGTGAACGGATAGCCGGAGAAACAAAAGGAGTTATTGATTTTTCCCGAATCAATCCCGCAAACATTGACCATATAGAAATTGTAAGAGGAGCTGCTTCCACCTTATACGGATCAAATGCCATCGGAGGAGTTGTTAATATTATTACCCGTCCTGTTGCCGAAAAATTTGGAGCAACAGTCGGGATGCAATCCAATATTTACAAAGACCCTTCCACGGACAAAATCAAATCCGACAATATTGCTTTTGCCGGAATTAACTTTAATCAGGACCGACTTTCTTCCTTTACCGATTTTAAAATCAACCTCAATGATCCTTATGATTTGAGTAAGAATAAAGGCGTTAATGGTTTCCTTACTCAAGAGAAAGAGAAAAATTTCAACGTTAGTCAACGTTTTGACTATCGGTTGGCAGACAATCTCAACCTTTCTGCTTACGGCAACTACTATCAGCTCAATAAGAACTACGCAGCAGTCGGTTATCCCGATCGTCTTGCCCGCAATTACGTTTACGGAGCAAAAGCCGATTACTATTTAAACAGTAATGATAAAATACAGCTGTCCTGGCACTCCGATCAGTCCAAATACTATGATGAGGCCGACAACAATCATAGTAACCGGACCCTAAACTACAACAACCTGATGAATGACCTCCGTTTACTCGGAATCTTCAAAATCGGAGCGATCCAACAAGTAACTGCCGGTGCCGAATACATTGGCGAACGCCAGTCCTCCGTGCAGAATAATTTCGGAGCCGAACGGACTCACGACTTTACCGTCTATGCACAGGACGAAATAAGCATTACATCCAATTTCAGCCTTACTGCCGGAGTTAGAAATGACTTCAACTCAATATACGGTTCCCATTTCACCCCGCAGATTAATGGATTATATCAGTTAGGTCACTTTAATCTCCGGGCATCTTTCGGACAGGGTTTCCGATCTCCTTCAGCCAAAGAATTATACACAAATCAGTTTGAAATTCCAGCTGCCGGATCTCCCATTAAGATGTTTTTAAACGGGAATAAAGACCTGAAACCTGAAACATCCAACTATTATTCAGGGTCTGTTCAATATGTCCTTCCAAAATTTGACTTCTCAGTTATGTATACACACAACAAAGTCAAAAATCTGATCGACAACCAAATCGTTGATAGTATGAAGATGGTTACCGTTCCTTATCCAATGCCATCAATAATCTATTATAGTTACGGCAATCGTGGAAAGAGCGATATCCAGACCATTAATCTCATGATCCGGTATAACATTCTCCCCGAATTATCCGTTTCCGGATCTTATACCTATATAGATGCAGACACCTATGTGTATTCATCTCAGACTCATAAATTTGAAAAAGAGACCTTGCCGTCAACTCGGAAACACCAGGTCAGAGTAAATGTTGATTACAATAAAAGTTTTGGGAAATATGCTCTTGATGTCAATCTTTCGGGAAGTTATTACGGCAAAAAAACAGTTATCGACATCTATTCTCAAAATCAGGGATTAATTGCGCTGAATGATTATTCGCTTTATAACCTGACTACCGTTCATCATTTTGGAAAATACTTCTCAGTCACCGCCGGACTGGATAATATCTTAGACAAAAAAGATAGCCAACCAAAATATTTTAATTTCCAGTCCCCCGGACGAACTTACGTTCTGGGTTGTAAAATTGATTTTTAAATCCGATATTAAATGCCCCGAATATTCGGGGCATTTTTTTGCCTATGCAATTTGAAAAATTCATATCCGAGTTAAGGAATAGATTAAAAGACCCTCTTCCTGGAATTATAGCCCATCAATTGATGGTTCCTCCCGATCGACCATTAACCGCTCCACCATCAATGCTTCCCTCTATTCGTGAAAGCGCAGTCTTATTTTTGATCTATCCGGTAGATGGTGTTCCCTCTTTTTGTCTTATCAAACGTCCGGCGACCATGAGAAACCATGCCGGGCAATTCGGTTTTCCCGGAGGCAAAAAAGAAAAGTCCGATCCTTCTATTGAGTATACTGCTCTTCGGGAGGCCAGCGAAGAAATAGGCGTCAAACCAGATAGTGTATGTCTCTTGCAGCAACTAACACAAGTCTTCGTTCCGGTAAGTCGCTTTTTTATTCATCCGGTTTTAGCATTCACCCAGCAACAACCTGTCTTTTTACCTTCTCCATCAGAGGTAGAACAGATCATTGAACTTCCATTAAGTTTTTTAGGAAAAGAGAACCGAAAGATGACAACCATCAACAGCTCCTCAGGAAACAGAACCGTCCCTTGTTACTTTCACAGGCAAGAAATAATATGGGGTGCTACTGCTATGATTCTTGCAGAAATGGAACTGATTCTCAAGAACTAAACAAGGCCCTTTTATCTACAAATCGAAAGAACCTGCATTCTAATCATAGAAGGTCCATGATATCCCCAATCGGAAGGTCATACGGTTCATTGGATAATTATACGCGCCAAAGTCATCTTTTCCAATAAACCGATTGCCTGCATTCTCTAATTTAAAAAAGGCCTGTGTTCTTTTCAGTTTTAATTTAGCATAGAGATCAATATTGGGATAATTCCCTATTCTTTTGTCATTCTGAAGATAGAAAGAAGCAGATGGAACGTCATATGCATCAGCCAGAAATTTTGTATAATAACGACATTCGGTCCCAAATTGCACATGCATAACTTTCTGTAGTATAAACGCATAATACACATTGGCCATTGCTGACATCAAAGGCAAGTGGATATAACTCTCATTAGACGATTTTTGCCAAACAACCCGTCCATCCACGTTTAATCCACCCAATTTCACCTTTTTATTTGCATAAAAAGAAATAATCGAAAAAGGCTTACCCGCCTGAGTCGGCATTGCATCTTGGTTATTGTAAATGTAATCGGTTAAAAGGTCATAATTCATTCCCAACTTAAAGGATTCATCGTTCGGAACTACTTCGTAATTCATCTTGACTTCCTTTGTGGAGTTAAAATTATTATTCCATTTCCGGTGATTCGAGAAATATTGCTGTTGAAAATAATCAGGGTGATAACTTTCAACACTTCCGTGCGCTTTAAAATTCACGGTATCCCCCAGAAATGCAATCGGCTTATAAATATTCCCCTCGAGCGAATAATCTCCTTGTTTGTATCCTGTAAGGCATAATTTACCTTCAGCATTCCAATTCCAGAACGTACCCATACTTCGGTATAATCGTCCGCCGACAAATACATTGGAATAGTCTTTCCCGTAAAATCCCTGATAATCCCTACCCGTTAAAGGGTTAATCTCAGGATAACTCATCCTGACAAATTCATGTTCAATAAAAGCAACTTTCCCAAAAGTAAATTTACGATCCGGAGCTTCATAAGCCTTTAACTGAAACATATTATCGACCCGGACCAGCCTTGCCGTATCACTCGTAACATTAGGAGTGATGTAGATATGTTTATAATAAGTTGTATCTGGATTCGGATCATGAAAAGAACGGTCTTCAGTTGAAATATTCAATAAATGAACAACAGATGCACGAGGAACAAATACCTCCTTGGTTTTCTTTATTTTTTTATATTTAGACCGATTTACGGTGGTATCCGGAACATCTTCATAATAGCCCAGACGATATTCCTGTCCCACGAAAAAATGAGCACTATGCAAATGAGTCTTTGCTTTGGTGCTTATTTTAAAAAGGACATCCTGAGTGTCCTTAACGAAATTATTCACATCGCTATCATCCTGCATTCCCCCGTTTTCACCGGCATCTGCATCATTCAGAATAAAAGTCGTATATAACTGATAAGGTTTTCCGGTATAACTTCCAAAAACATTAAGAACATGATCTTTGGTTGACTGTTCCAGATACTGTCCCATTGAATTCACCGAGCGATATTGAAATCCGACATTCAGGTTCGGATTAATATTCTGAGAATGCAATAGATTAAACCGCGTTTCACTTTTGCTATTCTTATTCTCGCTCTGTCCGTAATCAAGGAAAGTAAAAGGGACGGTTGTATTAAAGTACCGAATGTCTTCCGGAAATAATACGTAATCCTCATAATTCCGGTAAAAATAAAAAGATGATTTTCTTCTTCTATTGAAGAATTCATTACTCTCATAAGCCTGTCCGTAATTTCCAAGCTGAGCGTTGCTGATACTCTTTTTATCAATCGGATTATAAACATGAAAGTCATCAAAGGTAGAGTCAATCCGTGCAGGTTTATCAAGCAATCCGCTTCTACTTATGGTCCATGTTTTTATACGAACAGGAATCGTATCCTTTTTAGCTTTTCGCTGTTTTTCTCTCTTCTCAATAATACTTCCCTGCCCCGCATTATCACCCATTTGCTGAGGTTCTTTTTGCTGTGCAGAAACATGCAGGGAACACATTCCCAACAAGATCACAATTAGTATCTGTATACCGGCTATTCTCATACGCGGCAAAGATAGTTAAATTGAAAAACGGACACACAAAAAATCTGTTAAAAGCATAATAGCAGGCAGATCCGGACAAGGCAATATTTCTTCTTCGTTATTGACAGATTATCACAAATACAAATCACTATTGCATCTGACGAATGCGCACGTCAATAGTCCGTTCATCCTTCAGCTTTTCTTTAATTTTACTTACGTCAGTTTCTCCGTAATGGTAAGGATACAAAATACGAGGTTTAATAACCTTTGCCGCCTTTACAGCCTGATCTACGGTCATCGTATAAGGCTGATTAACCGGCAGAAATGCAATATCAATATCTTTAATATTCTTCATCTCAGGAATATCTTCCGTATCTCCGGCAATATAAATGCGGAGTCCTCCCAACGTCAGGATATAACCATTATCTCTCGATCTGGGATGAAACTGCATTCTTCCCGGAGTTGTATTATACGCAGGGACTGCCTCCAACGTCAAGTAAGGAACAGGCTTTGACTTATCTCCGTTTTTCATTACAATTCCTTTTCCAAGCTTTCTTTGAGAAGATTCATTCGCCACAATCACCGTCCCTTGTTTTTCCAGAACGGACACTGCTTTGAGGTCCAAATGATCAGAATGCTCATGAGTAATCAATATCACATCCGCTTTAGGGAACAAAGTATAATCGGCATAAGCCGAAATCGGATCAATCTGAATAGTATGTTTATCATAGATAAGCATAAGACTTCCGTGCTTAATAAACCGGATTGTAAGCGTATGCCCGTCTTTTGTTTTGAAACTATCGGTATCCAAAGAAGAGGCGCTTACTACAACACTCAGTAACAAGCAACAGGGAATAAAAAACATTCTCGGTCTCATAGTAGATTTTGTTTCTCATACAAAGATATGGATTTAACAATTAAGTTTAAGATCAAACCCAAACCATAGAGACTCTTTCCCATACAAAAACGGATTCTCTTACAAACAGCTAAAAACAAACCAATTAGTTATTACTATAAACCTAATTTGTTTCACTTTGCAACATTAAGTTTTTTTAATACCTTTATTTCACTAAAAATTAACTAAAAATGAAAAAGATAATAATCCTATTTGTTGTAGTGTTAGGCTTATTTTCCTGCAGTAAAGATGATACTTCCCTTAACAACAATCTTCAGTTAAGTATAAAGTCCTGTGTATTGAATAATGATAACAGCTATGCAGAGGTTAAGAAACTCAAAGGAACAGATTTTATCAAGGTAACTTCTTCCGATCCAGACGTTGCAGAAATTCGTCTTGACGAGGCGAAAAAAGATGTGTTTTATATTATCGGTCATGGTCAAGGTAAAGCGACGATTACAGCTACAGCTATAGGCCAGAATGAAACAGGTGACGAAGACGTTACAACAATAGATGTTGATGTTCGTGAACCGATTGGCTATGAGAATTATCCGGCAGAAGTTCTCTTCATCAAAAAAGGAGAAAGCCGTGCATTCAACCTACCTCTTAATTTTGATAAAAATGATAGTTTAGTTATAGGTAACGAATATATTGCCTCTGTTTCTGCAAATGTTGAAATGGGTAAAAAGTGTAGAATAGATGCAAAAAACAATGGTAGCATGGAATTTCATATCTGTAAAGGGAAAGTAAGCCTTTTCAGTGTTCGTGTTTTTGTTGTAAACGAATATGACTTGTACATTCCGGAATCAGAGTACCGGCAGCTTACTTTTAAACTCCCTTTTACTGTTGGGGTTAACGGTATTAGTATTTGGAGAGGAAGCGGTCATTATACCGCCAAAATAGCTGATTCAACTGTAGCTACAGTTGAGTCTATCACTCCGGGAGAAGATTGGTGCCCTGAAATGAATAATCATGCGGTAGTCCGCGTAACCCCTTTAAGTGCCGGGACAACAAAACTTATCGTTACCGATGAAGTTACAGGACAAACAGCAGGCGTCAATGTAGAAGTACACTGATAAAGATTTCCACATTCTTGACACTTAACAGGTCAATTTCTTGTGGGAGATACATTATTCAAGCATAAGTTATAATCGATAGGATGCTGAGAGACTAAAATCCAGCATCCGTTATATCGTTGCACCACCGGACCAATTTTGTATAAGCAACCCTTTTATCGTGATTATTTGAAGAGTCTTAAAGAAGGAGTCAAGAGGTAAGCCTTCTTTATATCAGGATTACTATTAGGCAAATAAGATTTTAGCCCATTGTTTTTAACTTTTCCCCTCTTTGTTCCTGAGGCTTAAATACAGAATACCTACATCTACAATAATTGTTTTTGGAAATCTATCCATTATCAAATTTCTTCCTTCCGAAGAGTCTGTTCAATGGACTCTTGTCTCCATTAATCACATTCGACCGATGAGTTATACGCAATCATTTCCAGGAGGAGCATCATAAATAACCCAGCTTTTGTACACGAAACGATCAATGCCTTAAGAACCTTCGGGAAACAATCGGCTCCACTGATTTCTGATCCAATATCATAACTACTTTGAGAATCGGTAAATGATGCTTCTACCGAATCATTTAATGCTAAGATCAAAGCTTTTAGAAGTCAATTGAGGGGTAAGAGATAGTCCATTCTTCCTTTTTTTTAGACTTGCTAATCTTTTTGCCTGACAAAATAAGTTTAAATCACATCCATTAAAAAGCACTATGAATCAAATTCCAGGTAAAAGAGGACGATGAAATGAGATGAAGGAAATGGTATTTTAGTAGAAGAATCAAGTATATAAATCAGAGGGAAGGAAGGGATAAGGGAGGAGACGGGAGACGAAAGGGCAAAAAAAAGCCTTGGCTCGTTAGAACCAAGGCTCATATAAAAAAGGCAACTTCCTACTCTCCCACCTATTTCTGGCAGTACCATCGGCGCTTTCGGGCTTAACTTCTCTGTTCGGAATGGGAAGAGGTGGATCCCCGACGCTATCATCACCTTAGATCCTTAAGACTGACTTCTCAGTCTAATATCTTTTAACATATCGATAGTATATTTAAGTACCAGTATACTCAATCATCGCAAAAGTCCTCGGGCAATTAGTACTGCTTGGCTTTGCCGTCACCGACTTTACACCTGCAGCCTATCAACGTTATAGTCTTTAACGGCCCTTAAGGGAAATCTCATCTTGAGGGTAGCTTCGCGCTTAGATGCTTTCAGCGCTTATCTATACCAGACGTGGCTACTCTGCTATGCAGCTGGCGCCACAACAGATGCACCAGAGGTCTGTCCAACACGGTCCTCTCGTACTAGTGTCAGCTCCTCGCAAATTTCCTACGCCCACAACAGATAGGGACCGAACTGTCTCACGACGTTCTGAACCCAGCTCGCGTGCCACTTTAATCGGCGAACAGCCGAACCCTTGGGACCTTCTCCAGCCCCAGGATGTGACGAGCCGACATCGAGGTGCCAAACCACTCCGTCGATATGAGCTCTTGGGAGTGATCAGCCTGTTATCCCCGGAGTACCTTTTATCCTTTGAGCGATGGCCCTTCCATGCGGAACCACCGGATCACTATGCTCTACTTTCGTACCTGTTCGACTTGTCGGTCTCGCAGTCAAGCACCCTTGTGCCATTGCACTCTTCGGACGGTTACCAATCGTCCTGAGGGTACCTTTAGAAGCCTCCGTTACTCTTTTGGAGGCGACCACCCCAGTCAAACTACCCACCACGCACTGTCCTTTTGCAAGTTAGATTCCAAGCAACAAAAGGGTGGTATTTCAAGGACGGCTCCGATACACCTTGCGATGCACCATCGTAGCCTCCCACCTATCCTACACATTTATTACCCAAAATCAATGCGAAGTTGCAGTAAAGGTTCACGGGGTCTTTCCGTCCCGTTGCGGGTAAACGGCATCTTCACCGTTACTACAATTTCACCGGGATCACAGCTGAGACAGCGTTCAGATCGTTACACCATTCGTGCAGGTCGGAACTTACCCGACAAGGAATTTCGCTACCTTAGGACCGTTATAGTTACGGCCGCCGTTTACTGGGGCTTCGATTCAATGCTTCTTCTTGCGAATGACATCCCCTCTTAACCTTCCAGCACCGGGCAGGTGTCAGGCCATATACTTCATCTTCCGATTTCGCATAGCCATGTGTTTTTGATAAACAGTCGCCTGAACCATTTCTCTGCGACTCTCCTTTCAGAGAGCGACCTTTCTCCCGAAGTTACAGGTCAATTTTGCCTAATTCCTTAGCTGTGATTCTCCCGAGCGCCTTAGGATATTCTCCTCGACTACCTGTGTCGGTTTGCGGTACGGGCCCCTGTCCCTTTAACGATTAGAAGTTTTTCTCGGAAGCTTTTAGGGTTACTATCCGATTGTCCGAAGACTCTCGGTACTATCTGACTTTAGCAGTCTCTGCGGATTTGCCTACAGAGCCTATACCTACATCATTTAACGTACTATTCCGTCAGTACGCGAACCTTTCACTACTTCGTCCCTCCATCTCTGGAAACAAGGGGTACTGGAATATTAACCAGTTGTCCATCGACTTTTCCTTTCGGATGCGCCTTAGGCCCCGACTAACCCTGATCCGATTAGCGTTGATCAGGAAACCTTAGTCTTGTGGCGAGCAGGTTTCTCGCCTGCTTTATCGTTACTTATGCCTACATTTGCTTTTCCATTCTCTCCAGCATGGCTTTCGCCACACCTTCACTGATAATGGAATGCTCCCCTACCGATTCTTTCGAATCCCATAGCTTCGGTGTCACACTTTATGCCCGATTATTATCCACGCCAAACCGCTCGACTAGTGAGCTGTTACGCACTCTTTAAATGAATGGCTGCTTCCGAGCCAACATCCTAGCTGTCGCTGCAATCTGACTTCGTTAGTTCAACTTAGTGTGTACTTAGGGACCTTAGCTGATGGTCTGGGTTCTTTCCCTTTCGGACACGGACCTTAGCACCCGCGCCCTCACTCCTGCAGATCAATTTACAGTATTCGGAGTTTGTCTGGATTTGACAGGCGGTGAAGCCCTCGCATCCAATCAGTAGCTCTACCTCTGTAAATCTGCTACAAGGCTGCCCCTAAAGGCATTTCGGGGAGTACGAGCTATTTCCCAGTTTGATTGGCCTTTCACCCCTACCCTCAATTCATCCAAGAGCTTTTCAACGCTCCCTGGTGCGGCCCTCCATCCCGTGTTACCGGGACTTCAACCTGATCAAGGGTAGATCACAAGGTTTCGCGTCTACTCCTACTGACTGTGTCGCCCTATTCAGACTCGCTTTCGCTTCGGCTCCGTACCTTAAGTACTTAACCTTGCCAGTAAGAAGTAACTCGTAGGCTCATTATGCAAAAGGCACGCCGTCATCCAACTTACGTCAGACTCCGACCGCTTGTAAGCGCACGGTTTCAGGTACTATTTCACTCCGCTATTCGCGGTGCTTTTCACCTTTCCCTCACGGTACTTGTTCACTATCGGTCTCTCATTAGTATTTAGCCTTACCAGATGGTCCTGGCTGGTTCAAACAGAATTTCTCGTGTTCCGTCCTACTCAGGATACTACCGGATTCTAGCTCTTTTTGTGTACGGGACTATCACCCTCTTTGGTGCATATTTCCATCTGCTTCCACTTCATGCTTTGAATCGTTTTGTAGTCCTACAACCCCGCAATTGCCGAAACAACCACGGTTTGGGCTATTTCCATTTCGCTCGCCACTACTCTGGAAATCACTTTTGTTTTCTTTTCCTGCGGGTACTTAGATGTTTCAGTTCCCCGCGTTCACCCCTTGCGTTAGCAAGGTAATACCATCGCTGGTATTGGGTTCCCCCATTCGGATATCTGAGGATCAATGCTTATTTGCAACTCCCCTCAGCTTTTCGCAGCTTATCGCGTCCTTCTTCGTCTTTGAGAGCCAAGGCATCCTCCGTGCGCCCTTATTAACTTTCTTTTGATTTTCTCGTATTCTTTTACTTAAATATCTACCAATATGTCAAAGAACTTTAAACACTCATTGCTGAGCATTCCGTGGATAGTACCGGATTCGAACCAGTCCTTATAGACTACCTGTCTATCCTTTGTATTCCATTACTTCTTTCTTACTTATTCTGCTTTTCTTCTAGGTTACGAACGTTTTCGTTCCCTATCTCTATTGTATTAACGAGTTTTGCTTTCTTTCAAGCCTTTGTCTTCCCTATTTTGCTTTCTGTTTCGGGCTCTTTATTCTGCTTTCGTAGTGAACTTCCCCTGCTTCGATCCTTACCCCTCGTGGTGGAGGATAACGGATTCGAACCGTTGACCCTCTGCGTGCAAGGCAGATGCTCTAGCCAACTGAGCTAATCCCCCGTCTCTCTTTTTCTCGCCTGCTCCGGAACTCTTTTCTTATTCGTAGTCCCGCCCAGACTTGAACTGGGGACCTCTACATTATCAGTGTAGCGCTCTAACCAACTGAGCTACGGGACTATGTTTGCATTCTTTCCTTCCGGGGTTACCCTTCCGGCATAGTCCTGGCGCAAGTCTTTCGTCTCTACGCTTCTCGTTAATTTCTTTTAAAAAGGATAACAGCACTCAGCTTACTTGCGTTATGTAAGCCCTTTGTCTTTCGCTCCAGAAAGGAGGTGTTCCAGCCACACCTTCCGGTACGGCTACCTTGTTACGACTTAGCCCCAGTTACCAGTTTCACCCTAGGACGCTCCTTGCGGTTACGTACTTCAGGTACTCCCGGCTTCCATGGCTTGACGGGCGGTGTGTACAAGGCCCGGGAACGTATTCACCGCGCCATGGCTGATGCGCGATTACTAGCGAATCCAGCTTCATGGAGTCGAGTTGCAGACTCCAATCCGAACTGAGATCGGCTTTCGAGATTGGCATCCATTCGCATGGTAGCTTCCCTCTGTACCGACCATTGTAACACGTGTGTAGCCCTGGACATAAGGGCCGTGCTGATTTGACGTCATCCCCTCCTTCCTCTCACCTTACGGTGGCAGTCTCGTTAGAGTTCCCGGCTTGACCCGATGGCAACTAACGATAGGGGTTGCGCTCGTTATGGGACTTAACCCGACACCTCACGGCACGAGCTGACGACAACCATGCAGCACCTTGTAAAATGCTCCGAAGAGAATACAACTTTCATCATACGTCATTCTACATTTAAGCCCAGGTAAGGTTCCTCGCGTATCATCGAATTAAACCACATGTTCCTCCGCTTGTGCGGGCCCCCGTCAATTCCTTTGAGTTTCACCCTTGCGAGCGTACTCCCCAGGTGGCTCACTTATCACTTTCGCTTAGTCGCTGACTGTGTATCGCCAACAACGAGTGAGCATCGTTTACGGCGTGGACTACCAGGGTATCTAATCCTGTTCGATCCCCACGCTTTCGTGCCTCAGCGTCTGTATTGGCTTAGTATGCTGCCTTCGCAATCGGTGTTCTGTGTAATATCTATGCATTTCACCGCTACACTACACATTCCGCATACCTCAACCAAACTCAAGTCTTACAGTTTCAATGGCAATGCTAAAGTTAAGCTCCAGTATTTCACCACTGACTTATAAAACCGCCTACGCACCCTTTAAACCCAATAAATCCGGATAACGCTTGCATCCTCCGTATTACCGCGGCTGCTGGCACGGAGTTAGCCGATGCTTATTCCTGTTGTACCGTCACGCACTAACTCGTTAGTACCGTTCTTCCAACAGAAAAGCAGTTTACAACCCGTAGGGCCGTCTTCCTGCACGCGGGATGGCTGGTTCAGACTTCCGTCCATTGACCAATATTCCTCACTGCTGCCTCCCGTAGGAGTCTGGTCCGTGTCTCAGTACCAGTGTGGGGGATTACCCTCTCAGGCCCCCTAGTCATCGTCGCCTTGGTAAGCCGTTACCTTACCAACTAGCTAATGACACGCATGCCCATCTTTTACCGCCGTAGCTTTATCTATAAAACCATGTGACCCTATAGAACTATGCGGGTTTAATCCGAATTTCTCCGGGCTATCCCCCTGTAAAAGGTAGGTTGCATACGCGTTACTCACCCATTCGCCACTCTTTGACCCGAAGGTCATTTCGTTCGACTTGCATGTGTTAGGCCTCCCGCTAGCGTTTATCCTGAGCCAGGATCAAACTCTCCATTGTAATGTATTTCTTTTTGTTTGCTCCAGACTTAGGGTCTTCCTTACATTCGATTACGCTTGTTTGCCTTATGCTGTTTCCTTTTCAATATCTTCAAAGAACTTTCTTTTCTTATTTTTTCCCGATTCACTACTGAACCGTTCTTTTTGTCTTTCTGTCCGCGCCCTTTACAGTTGCGGGTTGCAAAGATAACCACTTTTTTATTCCCTGCAATTCTTTTTTGCAGTTTTTT
This sequence comes from Prolixibacteraceae bacterium, assembly GCA_963692465.1. Lineage (GTDB taxonomy): Bacteria > Bacteroidota > Bacteroidia > Bacteroidales > Prolixibacteraceae > JAUZOB01. The sequence goes on along the minus strand of OY829943.1, from coordinate 2,299,339 downwards.
TCGTGGCCCTTTTTGCCCTTCAACAACCTTCGTTTCCGGTCTGCATTACTGCTTCCCTTTCAGGTCATCTTGCACTGTCTTTATTAGAACGCTGCTCTTTCAAAGCGGCTGCAAAGGTAAGGGCTTTATCCTGACTTCCAAATATTTTTTAACTTATTTTTCTGCCTTTTTCTGCAGGCCTTTTTTGTTAGTTTTTATCGCTCTAAAAAGTCTTACCCTTTTATCGTTCCCAACCCTAACGCCTGCTCCCCATCATGTCTTTGTCTGCCGCTTCTCTTTCAAAGCGGGTGCAAATGTAGGGCTCTTATCCACTCCCTCCAAATCTTTTCTCCCCTTTTTTCCTAACATCCATCCAACTCCCTGTCCGACCGACTTTTATTTTTTCAACTTTATCCTATTTACCTTTCCATTCCGGGTTGTTTCTGTCCCATTTCCCCCTCGAACCTCAAAAACGAAGGATGATCCTGTGCCGCTGATGAGGTCATCGGGATTCATCTGCGAGCCAATTACCGCTGCCTTCCTGTTAGAACTAAGGGAAACCTCCGCTGCCTCTTACCTATATTCCTGCATGTGCTCCATTTCTTCTTTATCCTCGAAACACTTTGGGTTTTATTCATCGCGAAGATTCAGAAAAGATTCGTAGGTGGTTTATAGGTGCTCAGCACCTATAAACCACCTACGAACCACCTTTAAACCACCTCTAAAAGGAGAAGCAATACAAAACCGAAACAGGGCCAATACCAGAGATTGACCCTTCCTAATATATCTATACTCTTTTGAACTTCTCTACTGTAATAAGTATACAATAAAATGTTAGCTCACGTAAAAAGACCACCCGTGATGTCATCGAACAACAAGCTATTAATAAAAAAGGGAATAAATACCTGATTCAAAATAAGCCTTCCCCCTAAAAATGGCTATTTTAGTCCCCAGAAAAAATAAACCCAAATCACTATTAGTAAATAATCATTATATTAGTGATAAAAACCAAGATGCAGTGGCCGATAGCATTGTTTTAATTCCGACATACAACGAAAAAGAAAACATCGAAAAGATGATCCGAACCGTTATGGCACTGGTTCATCCTTTTGACATTCTGATTATTGACGACAATTCGCCAGATGGAACATCTGCCATTGTCGAAAGATTAAAAGAAGAATTTACCGGACGCCTCCATCTTATGAAGCGAGCCGGGAAATTAGGACTCGGAACGGCTTACCTCGAAGGATTCAAATGGGCTCTTTCTCACAATTATGAATACATCATGGAGATGGATGCCGACTTTTCACATAACCCGAACGATTTAATCCGACTATATCAGGCTTGCCATGATGAACAAATTGATATGGCAATCGGTTCCCGTTATATAACCGGAATAAATGTAATCAACTGGCCCCTTGGGCGGGTACTCATGTCCTACTTTGCTTCCGTATATGTACGAAAGATTACCGGAATGACCATTATGGATACAACAGCCGGCTTCGAATGTTATCGAAGATCAGTTCTGGAAAAAATAAATCTGGATGCCATTCATCTGAAAGGATATGGCTTTCAGATCGAAATGAAATTCATAACCTGGAAATACGGATTTCGGATTAAAGAAGTCCCGATCATCTTTACCGACCGGAAAGAAGGATCCTCCAAAATGAGCGGAGGTATCTTCAGTGAAGCTTTGTGGGGAATATTCAGAATGAAATTAATAAGCCTTTTCAAAAAGTACCAATGAGAAAGACAATTATTCAAAATGCTACCATTATTAATGAAGGAAACCGCTTTGTCGGAAGTGTATGCATTGCCGACGGAATAATTGATGCGGTCAAAGAAGGGAATTTCACTACCGAAGAGCAACAAGATGCCCGGATAATCGACGGAACCGGATTATGGTTGCTCCCCGGAGTCATTGATGATCAGGTTCATTTTCGCGATCCGGGACTTACCTATAAAGGAGACCTTTACACCGAATCGCGTGCGGCAATAGCCGGAGGGGTGACTTCTTTTATGGATATGCCCAACACGATTCCGCAAGCTCTGACTCAGACTATTCTTGAAGAGAAATACCAACATGCAGCGGAAGTATCACCGGCTAACTATTCTTTTTACATGGGGGCATCGAATGATAACCTCAGTGAGGTACTCAAGACAAATCCGCGTAATGTGTGCGGGGTCAAGGTCTTTATGGGCTCCTCAACCGGAAATATGCTGGTGGATAAAGAAGAGATATTGGCTGGAATATTTCAGAATTCGCCAATGCTTATTGCAACACATAATGAAGACGAACCGACGATTCAAAAAAACATAGCACACTACCGGTCCGTTTACGGAGAAGAAGTGCCGATTGAGATGCATCCGCTGATTCGCAGTGCCGATGCTTGTTATCGTTCTTCTGCCAAAGCCGTTGAGTTAGCAACCCGATATAATGCCCGACTGCATGTATTACATCTCTCGTCAGCAAAGGAAATGCAACTATTCAGTCCCGGACCGGTCAACGGAAAGAGAATAACAGCCGAAGTATGTGTTCATCATCTCTGGTTTAATGATCAGGATTACAAGAAATATGGCACACGGATTAAATGGAACCCGGCGATTAAAACCGAAGAAGACCGTCAGGCCCTTCTGGAGGCAGTCCGTAGCGGCCGGATTGATGTGATCGCCACCGATCATGCACCTCACACCGAATCAGAGAAAAACAATACTTATTTCAAAGCTCCATCGGGAGGGCCGCTCATTCAGCACTCCCTGGTTGCCATGCTTGAACTCGCCAGGAAAGGGGTATTAACACCTGAAATGATCGTCACTAAAATGTGTCATGCACCGGCCGATCTTTTCCATATTGAGCGAAGAGGATATATCCGACAAGGATATCATGCCGATTTAGTATTGGTCGATCCCAACAGTCCATGGACCGTTGACAAAGACAATATTCGTTATAAATGCCGGTGGTCACCTTTTGAAGGAACAACATTCACATCTCAGGTAATCAGTACGTGGGTAAATGGGAATCGGGTTTATCACGATGGACGGATTGACGACACTACACGGGGAGAACGGCTACTGTTTAACGCGGTCTAGTGGTTCACCGTTTAGAAGGGTATTGATAGCCTGTTCAAACATATTACGGGTATCGTCATCAGTCTGCCCTATTCCGTTCGCCATAGAAGGATTACCCTTTAACGAACAAAACAGAAAAGCCGGGATAGAAGAGACATTAAATAATCCAGCAAGTTCTTTTTCCTCATCAACATTGACGCGATAGAAAATCACTTTGCCTTTATATTTAGCAGCAAGAGATTCGAGAATCGGGGCAGCTTTGCGACAGGGACCGCACCATGTTGCGTAGAAATCGACAACACAGGGTTTGTCCCCTTTATAGACCCATGCCTGCGGATTCTTGCTAAAATCCTCTACCTTATCAATAAACGACTGGCGATTCAGGGTAATTACATTTCCTTCCTCATTCGAAGCGGCTGATTGAGCCAATGAATCGGACATACTCCTGTTTCCGGAACAAAATCCGGCAGGGATCAAAAGAAACATTCCAAACATCAGCAGGAGCAACTTATTCATCATCAAAGTTTTTAAATGTTACAAACATTTTATCGGTGCTAAAGATATTAGAAAAAACATTCAGGGAAAACCCCTCGCTTTAATAACATTCAAAAGGGAGAAAAGTTTTTAAACTCATGCATACCCTTTTATTTAGTACAAATTCACAATATATATTCCAGAGTATATTTAAGAACGACAAAGTTTGCGAGTAGAAATCCTACTCGTGACTATTGGTGTTAAACACTCCATGATGCATTACCACAAATGAGACTAGCGACAGCATCATTGTACAATGAAGTATTGTGTATCTAATTTTAGTTCCAAAAAATCGGAGTTCCTTCCCGGAAAAGGATATTTAGGCGATAAATCAAAATATAAATCTTTAACTTTGCCGACTTAAAAATAACGATTTTGGAAAGTAACTCATTAGTCGACCTTTATCGAAATCATCCGATAATGCGTCAGATCATTGACGAGCTAAAAACCGAAGGAGTAAAAAAATGTCATTGCAAGGGACTGTCCGGTTCTTCGGGAGTGCTATTGTCTGCCATCTTGTTCAATCAGATAAAGAGGAATCAGTTAATCATTCTTGATGATAAAGAACAAGCCTCCTATTTTTTCGACGATTTATGTACGATGGGATTGGATACGCAGGTGCTTTTTTTCCCATCTTCGTACAAACGCTCGGTATTATACGAAAAAATCGATCCGGATAATCTGATCTTCAGAACCGATGTTCTGAACCGATTAACCCATGGCGAAGGGCCATTTGCGATCGTCACGTACCCCGAAGCATTAGTCGAGAAAGTCATTTCGGGAAGTGCTTTGGAGTCAAACACCCTTCAAATTCATAAATCCGACCGGTTATCACAGGATTTCATCGCCGAAGTACTCCACTCTTACGGGTTTGAAAGAGTCGATTTCGTCTATGAACCGGGACAATACTCCATACGTGGAAGTCTGGTTGATATATTTTCTTTCGCCAGTGAAAATCCATACCGCATTGATTTCTTTGGAGAAGAAGTTGAATCAATACGCAGTTTCGATATCGAGACCCAGCTGTCAAAAGATGCTTTCGATAAAATCAATATTATTCCCAACATACAGGAAGTATCGGGTAAAGAGGAACGTGTCTCTCTGGCAGAATTCATTAAGTCGCCTACCTATATAATAGCAAACGACCTTAAATTTATAACCGGTAAGATTGACGACATCTACGAACAGTCCGTTCAGAAAGCTTTAGCAAGAACCGACATAGAGGGAACCTCATTCTCTGTTAGGCAACAGTTAATGAAAGGTTCTCAATTATTAAAAGATCTCGATCGGTATACCTTGGTAGAAACCGGAAATCAAACAATATTAAAAGAGGCAAAAACTTTCACTTTCCATACAGCACCCCAACCGGTATTCAACAAAAATTTCGAACTCTTAGGCGAAAATTTATATGAGAATACTCAGGCTGGCTACCAGAATATCATCCTTTTCCCAAACGAGAAACAGATCGACCGACTACGGGCCATCTTTAAAGACAACGGGCATAAAGTCGAATTTGAACCGTTACTGACGGTACTCAATGAGGGATTCATTGACTACGATCTTAAAATATGCTGCTACACCGATCATCAGATCTTTGAACGATACCACCGGTTCAAAATGCAAGAGGGCAAGCCGAACCGACAGTCCATGACCATTAAGGAGCTCAACATGCTCCATCCGGGGGACTATGTGGTACATATTGATCACGGGATCGGAAAATTCTCCGGACTGGTCCGCATGGAAGTGAACGGCAAAATGCAGGAAGTTATCAAACTTGAATACAGAGATCACGACGTCATATTTGTCAGTATTCATGCCTTGCACCGTATCTCAAAGTACAAAGGAAAAGACGGAACTGAACCCAACATCAGTAAATTAGGATCGGGCGCCTGGCAAAAAATAAAAAACCGGACCAAAGCCAAAGTCAAAGATATTGCCCGGGAACTTATTCTTCTGTACGCCCAAAGAAAAGATGAACAGGGCTATGCATTTACGCCGGATTCATACCTGCAGGAAGAACTGGAAGCTTCATTCATTTACGAAGATACACCCGACCAGATAAAAGCCACACAGGCGGTCAAAGAAGATATGGAGAAGCCGATTCCGATGGATCGGTTGATCTGCGGAGATGTGGGATTCGGGAAAACCGAGATCGCCATTCGTGCTGCGTTTAAGGCCGTAACCGATTCAAAACAGGTAGCCGTATTGGTTCCAACCACCATCCTGGCTCTACAGCATTTCAAGACTTTTACTGACCGGTTGAAAGATTTCCCGGTTAAAGTTGAATACATCAGTCGTCTTCGCAAATCATCGGAGATAACCCGTGTCAAAAAAGAGATCAAGGAAGGGAAAGTAGATATCATCATCGGAACTCATCGAATTGTCAATAAGGATATTCAATTTAAAGATCTCGGACTGCTGATCGTCGACGAGGAACAAAAATTCGGAGTATCGGTCAAAGAGAAGCTAAAACAGATAAAAGTTAATGTCGATACGTTAACCCTTACTGCAACTCCGATTCCGAGAACCTTACAATTCTCGTTAATGGGGGCCCGCGACCTTTCGATTATCAATACTCCCCCGCCCAACCGTTACCCGATTCAAACCGAGGTATATGAATTCAATGAAGACATTATCCGTGAAGCGATTAATTTTGAGTTAGCCCGTGGTGGTCAAGTCTTTATTATTCATAACCGGATTCAAAATATCTCCGAAGTAGATAATCTGATTCGAAGACTATGTCCCAAAGCCCGAACCATTGTCGGTCATGGACAAATGGACGGGGATCGGCTTGAGAAGATCATGCTTTCCTTTATTAACGGAGAATATGATGTGCTGATATCGACCACAATTATTGAATCGGGACTGGATATTCCAAATGCCAACACCATCATTATCAATAATGCTAATAATTTCGGACTGAGCGAAATGCATCAATTACGGGGACGGGTCGGAAGATCAAACAAAAAGGCATTCTGCTATCTGTTAGCTCCACCTCTTCATACCCTGACGCAAGAAGCCAGACGGAGATTGAAGGCCATTGAAGAATTTTCAGAATTAGGCAGCGGGTTTAGTCTCTCCATGCAGGATCTGGACATTCGGGGCGCCGGCAATCTTTTAGGAGCCGAGCAAAGCGGATTCATTGCCGACATCGGATTTGAGACCTATCACCGCATTCTGAACGAAGCCGTTGAAGAATTAAAACAGGATGAATTCAAGGACTTGTTTGTCAGTGAGAAAAAAGACCAGTCCGCACAGAAATTCCTCAACATCAAATTTGTCAATGATTGCCAGGTTGATACGGATATGGAACTATTATTCCCCGATTCGTATATTACCAATACCTCCGAAAGGATTCTTCTATACAGGGAATTGGACAATATTGAGGATGAAGAAGGATTGAACGCCTTTAGAAATAACCTTATAGACCGGTTCGGTAAAATTCCCACGGAAACGGAAGAACTGCTTGAAGTAGTCAATCTGCGTTGGTTGGCAATCACCTTAGGAATGGAGAAGATTATTCTCAAAGAGAAAAAGATGATCTGCCATTTTATCTCCAACCAGAATTCTCCCTTCTACAAGACCAAAGAATTTGGATTCATTCTTCAATACATTGCCATGCATCCCAAAAATTGCAAGATGAAAGAAAGTCTCCAAAAGCTAACCGTTACCTTTAATGGCATAAGCTCAATCAGAGATGCAAGGAATTTGTTTTCACTGATTACTGCAACAACCGTTCCGGCAACAGCAGAAGGATAAATAAATGGATTAAAAGTCATGCGGTCATACAAGATAAAAAGATTACATACAGTTGCAAACAGGAAGAATTATTCTGTTTTGTTAAACATGTAATACACGTTAAACAATCTTAAAAAGACAGGATTGATTAAAAAAATTGCTTCCATTATAAAAGCAAAGTGATTATCTTTGAGATTCATTTAAACCACATGATCTATGGACTTATCTAAAAAGTTAGTCTCTCCGAACAAGTTGTTTGCGGGGGCGACTTATTATTTGCCAAAGAACCTTACCCATTGCGACATCATTACCAAGTATGAAAAAATTCCTACTTTTATTTTTAATGATGCGACTGATGCCTACAAAAAAGCTGCAGCAGAAATTGCATCTTTAATTAAAGAAAAGCAGGGAAAGAACGAAAAATGTGTATTGGGATTAGCCTCAGGAACAACTCCTGTAGGTCTTTACAAAGAACTCATCCGTTATCACCAGGAAGAAGGATTAAGTTTTAGCAACGTTGTAGCTTTTACGCTCGATGAGTTTTACATCATTGAAGCCGATTCAAAACAGAGTTACACTAAATTTATCTCTCAAAATTTCATTGAACAGGTCGATATAGATCCCAAAAATTTCTTTTTCCCTCCATCCACTCTTCCAATAGAAGAGATGTATGATGCTTGCCTTGCTTATGAGAAGAAGATTGATGATTTCGGAGGAATTGACGTCCAGATTTTGGGAGTCAGCAGAACCGGAGTCATTGCTTTTAATGAACAAGGTTCGAGTATATACTCCCGTACAAGAGTTATTGTGCTGGATGCACAAACCAGAACAGCAGCTGCCTCCAAATTCAATGGACTGTCCAATGTTCCAAGAAGAGGAATTACCATGGGCATCCAGACCATCCTCAAAGCTAAAAAGATTATTCTTCTGGCAGTAGGAGAACATAAAGCCAGTATCATTCAGTCAACCGTTGAAGGTGAAGTATCAGACTCGAATCCGGCTTCATTCCTTCAGAATCATCCGAGTGTAAAGGCTATTACCGACTGCTACGCTGCATCAAATCTAACCCGGGTCAAAACCCCATGGTTGGTTGATACCTGTGACTGGTCTGACGAACAACTTGTTGAAAAAGCAGTTGTATGGCTGTGCCAAACAACAGGAAAACCCATTTTAAAACTAACAGACAAAGACTATAACGACAATGGACTGAGTGACCTTGTTGCCCAGGAAGGTGCCGCTTATAACCTCAACATAAGAGTATTTAACGAGCTGCAACACACCATCACCGGATGGCCCGGTGGAAAACCCAATGCCGAAGACACTTATCGTCCGGAAAGAAGGGAACCTTCTAAAAAGAAAGTAGTCGTTTTCTCTCCTCATCCCGACGATGATGTTATCTCGATGGGTGGGACCCTGCTCCGTTTGGTTGATCAGGGACATGAAGTTCACATGGGTTATGAGTCTTCGGGAAATTATGCGGTTGCCGACGACTATGTCAGCCGTTTTCTACTCTTCCTTGAAAACTGCACCAATGAATATGACGGAAAGAATCCGAAACATCAGGAATATATTCGGAAGATCCGCGATTTTATTGCACGGAAAAAACAAGGCGAAATTGATATTCCCGAATTACGGAGAATCAAGACACTTATCCGTCAGATGGAAGCCAAAGCTGCTGTTGAATATCTAGGAGTTAAAGGAGAAAACATTCACTTTTTAAACCTTCCTTTCTACGAAACAGGTGCCGAACAGAAGATGCCTATCAGCGAAGCAGATGTAATGATCATCTATAAACTTCTCCAGAAAGTTCAGCCACAGCAGATTTTTGCAGCAGGAGATCTTTCTGATCCTCATGGAACTCATCGTGTTTGTCTGGAAGCTGTATTAATTGCACTGGATCTTCTGAAAAATGAAGAGTGGATGCAGAACTGCTGGGTATGGCTTTATCGCGGAGCCTGGGCCGAATGGGATATTGATCAAATCGAAATGTGTGTACCGATCAGTCCGGAAGAACTCACAAAAAAACGGGAAGCAATTCTACGTCATGGGTCTCAGAAAGAGGGAGCTATGTTTTTAGGAGAGGATGTCAGAGAATTCTGGCAACGGGCAGAAGACCGTAATCATGCAACAGCTGTATTATACAACAGTCTGGGGATGGCTGAATACGAAGCGATGGAAGCTTTCGTACGCTACTGGCCCGGTAATAATAAATAAGATTTAACTTATTCACACACCATAAAAAAAGGGTGTCCATGTTATTGGATACCCTTTTTGCTTACTTGCCTATTCCACATATTGAGATTACTCTAATTTTCTTTCAGCAAGTCATCAACCGTTTGATTAAACTCATGAAGGAATTCGTCATAGAATCGACCGGTAGCAGGACCATTATATCCGGCATGAATCTTTCGGACATTTCCTTTTTTATCAATAAAGATGGTTGTCGGATAAGTAGGGTAGGAAGATCACTCTAAATGAAGCAGACCGCATCTGTACGAATAGTTTGTACAAATGCGGTCTGTGTATTTTTCTCAGGGAGCCAAGGGGTTTGGCTCCTATCGTTTATGCGAGCAACTATGCGCTCTTATGATTTAACATGTTCTTTGTTTTCAGAGCCTGATCTTTTAATTCGGTAGAAGTGGTTGAATCGTTAATCAACCGATCACACATTTTAATAATCAGATCTTTGTTATAAGAGAAAGAGTACCAGCTAAGCGCTTCAACCATTGTGAGTCTTAATTCAGGATCTTCCTCCTTATTTTCAACGAATTTGACGTATTCAGGAACCATATAATGACAAGTCATATTGCGAAGTTCTCTGATTTCGTTAATACGGGCTTTTAGTTTTAACTTATTGTCCTGTAAAGTTTTGAGATTAACAGCGATCGTTTCACGACCTTTAGAAGCCATCTTTAACAGTTTGGTCCGCATCTCTTCTTTCTTAACCATCCAGGTTGCAGCATCAATTTGTTTATTGATTTCGGCAGAAAGTTTATCCGGGTTAAAGAGCAACTGTCCCTGAACATAGTGGAACTGCACACGAGCAGAGTTTTGATCGTTTACAGCAGCAGAAACAAAAGCCGGGATCAATTCATCGGAACCGATACTGGCAATATAACGTTCGGTAAAACGACGGATTAACTCATACGGATCGGAAATAGCAGCCTTTAATACTTCGTGGAAATCGGAATTATCATACCACCCAAGAATTTTGAGGGCCTCCATTCTAACCGTAAAATAAGGAGAGTTAAAATAAGTCTTTTTCAACAGGGAGGATAATCCCTTATCGCCAGCCTCATAAAGTTTACGTAAAGCGAGAGCCTGTACATTCGGATCATTCTGAAGGAGTAGCTTTTTCCAAAAAACGACATCCCCTTTTTTCAGTGTAATTGACTCATTGATATTGTTTGCAGTAGAAGCCGTAAAGCGGAACGTAGGATCACCGATCAAATGAGATTCAAGATAGTTGAGGTGTTTTCCCCAGTTGCCGACGCGCACACCCTGAGCCAGCAGACCTAAAAATTCATCCGGCCATTTATCCTGTAGCGAGTTGACGGTATTAGCCTGAGCGATGATTGTTTTTCCTCCACCAAAGACATAAGCTCCGGCGATATATTCATTCTCTTTAAAACTTCCGTTAAAGCAAGCATCAAACATTACAAAACGGGCATTGGGATGAACGGCATAAACATCGGGTAAGTGGATATCGAGGCTGTAATCTTCAAGAGAGTCGGCTTTGGTAACAGAATCTTCTAACGCTCCTTTAAACCAGCTTTCCGGAACATTAAGATAAGCCATATACTCAGCTTTAGCCTTTTCTACATCTCTCTTATGGTCTTTAGCTGAGCGTAATTTACTACGCAGATAGCTTTTGACGTTTTCGATTGACATCGTCGGACTATTGGTTTCAACTGCAGCATTCAAATATTGTAAATCCTCGCTTCCGTGTTCATGAAACAACGCAATATCAAGATCATCACGCTGTACTTCCGATAAAAGATCATACTTCATCGGGTGATCCATGTTATGGAATAGAAATTTAACAGAAGATCCGGCTTTAAAAAGGGAAGGAAGTTGTTCGCGCAAAGCAACCTGTTCTCCGGACCAGGAATCGAGAGCATCGGAGTTATAACCATGACCACGGAACATCATAAGATGATTCACCGGGTTGTTCTCTTTATGTACAAGGACTGCCTTGTTAAAAAACTCGTTCAACTCCTCATACTTATCTTTCCCGTCTCTTACAATCGGCTTAATCCTGGCGGAATAGATGTCGGAATGAAGGATTTGCGCAGATTGGGGTTTTAAACTATAATAGAACAAAGCCGTATGGACCGAATCACGTTTAATAAATTTAAACTGAAGGGCAAAGTCATCATAGAACCGATCGGATGGGATTGAAGACTGAGTCCAGTCGCGCGACTGATTCATCTTAAAGGCACTGGAAAGATGTTGGGCATCGCGAAGCATTGGAATTGGAATGTCACCAACAAAAACAGTTCCTTCCAATGGGGGATTTTGGTGATAAAGTTTTAATAACTCTGTCCTGATTTGGTCAGGAGTTGTTGTTGGATCTGCGGTTAAGATATAAACACCAAGGCCTTCCTGTTCCAGCGTTTGTCGGTAAGCAGCAACAGCATTAGAACAGTGCTCCATTGAAGCCTTATCAATTACAACAGCAAAGGTTGTTTTTGTTTTAACCGTTGGTTTTTCTACCCGGATCTGAGCGAACAGCCAGAAGGGGAAAAACAATAAAACAATTAATAATTTTGTTTTCATTTGAATTTTATTTTAGGAAAGCCACTGTAAATTGGGTCTCCCTTTCTTTTTTAATAAATAAGTAATAACACCCTTTTTATAAGAATTGTTTCATTAGAACGTAAATCCTAATGTTCCGATCAGATAAGTATGATCGCCTAATGTATTTGATTCCTTATATTCAGTCTCCGCTTTAATGTAAGTATTCACATTGAATAAAGGAAGAGAATATTGTAAAGACCCTCCTACTCCATAATAATTGGAAGACAAGTAAGCAAAGTCAGCAGGAATAAAATCTTTTATGATTGTCGACTCAGGATAGGGACCATTATAGATCCAGTGATCGTGAGATACAATAGAATATTCCCCTTTTGCGCCGATAAGCAAATTGCCGTTCCCTAAAGGAAGGTTACATTTCCCATTGGCACCGAAAGTGAGCCGATTGACTTTTAGTTCTGAGACTGGAAGAATATACTGATCCTTAAACGGGGTATAATTAGCAAAAACGCCTGCCCTCCATGTGTAATCTTTATCGTTAGTGCGTACTAAATTATATTCCGCTTCATAAACTGAGTGATTATAGGTAGAACGAGTCCGTTTGGCTATTTCTTCCCAGTCCTGAACATTGGGATCACTATTAAAGACCTGCAGATGTTCTATTCCTTTAGCATCCGAATTTTGATAAGCAACATGAAGGCGATGAAGGAAATCTCCTGCAGAATAAGAAAAATCGGCCGTCAGGTTTAGTTTTTTCTCATTATAGGTTCCTGCTTTTTTAGAAAAAGACGATCCATCAGCAACATCCTCCGAACCTTCGGTATAACGAGCTGTTAATAACAGATCACAAGGTAATCCCGAATACTCATATTGAAATTCGCCGCCATAAGTAGACCCTGCATATCTACGTTTATACTCGACAGAGATGAGACCGGGTGTAAAAGACCCGATACCGGACAAAAAGTAAACATTTTTACTATCGGTGTAATTATTCATCTCAATAACAGATTTCTCCTTATAATTCTGATAAATAAAATTAGCGCCTAATTTATGATGATTAAAGATAAGAGCAGACAATCCGGGGCGAACGTCAATATCATTTACGTTATTAAGAGGTCGCGGGTCAAGTTGCTTTGCTCCGGTTGCGACCTTGTAATGCAGATCAGCCCCAAAGAACAAGGTTTTAGCCAATAATGGATAAACCGCTTTCGCTTCCAGATCGTAGAATTGATTTTTCCAGGTACTGGCATTGGTATCGGCAATACAAAAAGGAGAATGAAAAGGATCGATCAAAGAAGCGTCATACAAAACATCTCTTTTATTTTGACGATCATAAGCAAATCGCCCCCAGACATAACCCTCTCCTATTTTAGCTGTTCCTGTAGCATCAAAGAGAATGTCACCGATTTTATTTCCCTGCTGTGGGCGGCGGAAATCGCCGGATTGATAAGCATATCCGGTAAATACACTGGTATACACAGCTTGATCAGTAAATCCAAGACCGGCAGCATTACCCGTATTAAGCCAAATATTTTTCAAAGAATATAATTCCAGTCCGGGAACCGTAAACCCGGTTTTACTGGAAGTATCCTGAGCATCTACCGTTGTTGAAGCAAAGGTCAAAAACGATAATACACAGACTATTGTATATTTCAAAACATTTTTATAATGCATAATTTCTGTCTTTTTGAATATATATATCACTGGATCACTTCAGATATCGCCGAATAACCGGGGTATTTTCAATCTCGAAATCGTCTGAAGAATTATTGGTGTCTTTGAGAACGATATGTCCGTCGGAATTCGTGCCAAGCACTTTACGGGCAATACTCTTCCCGATATAGGTACCGCTCAAACTCATAAAACCGGCATCCAGAACAGCAGGAATACGTTTTTGGTTATACTTGGATGGATCAGGCACACAGTCAACAGCATCCAAGACATACTTTTTAGGGATTCGGTATGCCCGAAAACCAGCCGTCGTCTTTCCGATAGGAAGTGCTTCATAGGAATCGTCGAACTTATGATCAAGTTTAAAGATAACCATTGCGGGCCCAAAAACACTGGTCAACCATTGATTCATCTGCGTTTTCAAATAGGCAGGAGTCATATTCGGAGCGGGATAATCAATACTTAATCCATCTGCTCTTTTTATATAGGTTTCATAATCTGCACTTCCAAGGTTAACCGGACTATTGGGATTAAGAGTAGGAGTGCTACGATGATCGGCAGCCATTTGAGCAATCACAATACTCTGCCCCGGTAAAAGAGGATGATCTTTCCCCGTTCCGGGAATCATCCAGACTTGCAATCCGTAGACATAGTCTTTATTCGGATCGGCTGTCGGATTCGTCGGGTCAGCCGGCCAGGAATAAGGAGTTCCTGAAGCTGGAGATACATTTGACAAGCACAGACTATCTAAATAAAAAGTCTCTGCACCATTATTGTAGATTTCATAAAACTGATCGCGGAAATAAACTCCTCCGGCAGGAGTTTTTGATCCACAATAATAAATCTCCTTAAACAAGATATTAACAGCACGAGCACCATCCAGTTCTACACCCAAAGGCTGAGCAACCTGTCCAGGAAGGATACGAACATCTTTGAGATTTCCTTTTATTAAATAAGGTTCCTCAGACCCGAAAACAGTTAGTCCTTCCTGAGCATTTAACCGACCAGATACGGAAATAGAGTAAATGCCGGGAATAAGACCATCCATTGTAAGAGTTCCATCACTGTTGGCTGTTGCCGTTTTCTCAAATCCTTCACTGTAATTCGTCAACTTAACCGTAGGCGGAGTCGAAAAAGAAATATCGTGTCCTGGAATCTTAGCCGCAATGGAAACACTGATGGGCTCAATATTGCTGACCTCACTGACACAGGAACTCAGCGAAGCAACAAACCCGACCAGCAGGCCAAGTATAATATAATTTTTACGAATTAATTTCATCATATCTGAATTATCAATTACCTAATTTTCACAAAAAATTCTAATCCGAAATATTGTTCGGGATTTCGCACATCATAAGACGAGGGATCAACTTTACTTTTATAACGGGGCTGATTAGCGAATAGGTTATTTGCAAAGAACGAGACACCCATATTCTGTCCGATTTCCTTTGTAAGATGAAGATTGAAAAGGAACAAAGGAGGGCGATCTTCCCAAATAAAACGGCGGGGACTTAGTGTTTGCAAAATGGTTTTAAACCGGGGATTTGACAAATCATCGGAAGTGAAAGTATAAAGCTTTCCATCAGTCTTTGACACATAAGCGACCGGAATACTGTCGTTACCTATTTTATAACCGTTTTTATCAACCCAGGTGGTTTGGACCGCAAATGAAATAACAAAACCCAGCTCTGGAATGTTATGAACGATACGAGCCGTTGTAAGTAATCGTTCATTTAGGCTTTTAGTACTTCCGGGGGCATATAGACCAAGGTCCGGTTGATTTTCAATTTGAGTAGCAGCACCAGCATCTTGGTAATAAGTGTAGTCAGAAGAAAACGAGGAAGTCTTTTGCCATGCTCCGTTCATTGAGAAAGAGGTCCGAATTGCATCGATTCGTCCGAAATCAAAATCAAATTCAATTCCCTTACTTATATTCCGCTGACTGTTCAATGGCATATTATAAGAGTAGAACACATTGTTTTGAGCACTTTGACGGATTAGGGGGTAAGTGCCCGATTGGTTTGCAACCGTTTGATATTCGACCACATTAACCAACTTATAGGAAGCAAGCGATTCACCGAAAGTATATCCGTTTTTCAGATTTTCGTAATATCCGGTAAAAGAGAAACGCATTTTGTTCACATTAATATCGAATCCCAATTCCGACTTATGATTGGTCGCAATTTTGAGGTTGTAGTTTTTGGTATCATAAACATGAGTCGTGGTCAGAATTAATCGTTGATTATCGGTTAGTCCGGTTGCACCCAAGTTGTTATAGTTCATAATATCAAAGTAAGCATTATTGGGATACAGATAAGCAACCGTAGGAGCCTTAGCTGTAACGCCGTATCCACCTCTTACTGTAAGTAGTTGAGGAATAGCTTCAAACGACGCATTTAACCGGGGAGATAAAACATTGTCAATTCCCAGCACCCGGTCGAAACGAAGTCCTAATTGCAATGACAGGTTCCGATCAGCAAGGGAAGTATGAACATTGTCTTCGGCATAAGCACCCAATTGCTTAACCCAGGGAATATCTTCATAGGCTCTTGGACGAGTAACCTGCCCGTCTGAAATAGCGGGCGGACGAGTAACATCGTAAACCATTCCAAGACCGTTATTGCCATCTGTTTTATAATCCGTTCCCAAAACAATACGATTATTTACAGATCCGATTTTATGGAAGAAATTCGCCTGCAATGAAGAAAAAACATTCCACTCTTTTCCATAAACCATATACGAACTAAGATAAGTAGACGGTAGATATGTAGAATAAGCATTCCCATCACCCGCTCCGTAGTGAGTAATTGTATTTCCGTCTGCATCAACCACATTTAGTCCCGGGGTATTTGTAGCAACAGTTCCGTCAGTCTGAGCCGTTGAGATCGGATGGGAAGCATTACTGAGCAAGCTTTGAGAGTAGCTCTTTTTATTGGTGTTTGATGCGGAGAATGTAAAACGAATATTTTTTAAAAAAGCATCATTAACATTCCAAAGGTTCCTGGTACTGAAACGAAACCCGTTATCAGAAGAATAGTTTCTTCTTTGATAAAGGGCATCGTCGGGATCAAGGCTGGTATTATCTTTGGTGTGAAATAAATCAAGAGACCATGTTGAATGCAATACTTTAAAGAAAGTATTGGAATAAAGCAACTTTCCGGTAATTCGTCCGTAACTCTGATAGGATTTACGCTGATCATCAACAGAGTTGGTATAATCAACCCCCACATTTAAGTTTCCGGCTTTTTCACCAAGATGGAGACCCTCACCAGCAGAGACCTCTGTGGTATTAGGATTCATTTTCAACCGAACGTCTAATGGTTCTTTTCCTGCTTTAGAGTTCACAATGACCACTCCGGAAGTAATATCACCATATTGGACAGAAGGAATGCCACGGATTACCTCAACAGACTCAATGTTATCGGTAGAGATTTGTCGCAGGTCAATACCACTACCGGCAGAAGTTGCAAAGCCACCGGTAGTTCCATTTTTAGCCGTATTGCTTAATTGCAAATTCGCATTATTAGAAATAGGAACTCCATCCATAACAATAGCAGCACCCATACTATTCATATCGTTGGCCTTAACACTCCGAATATTGATTGTATTGACTGCCGCCATACTGGGATTATCGGCTACTTGTCCGGGTAGCAGTTGCATTAAGTCCTTTAATGAGTTGGTCTGCATGTGATCAATCGCATTCCTGGAAATAAACGAAGCTGTTGAGGCACCCGTTTGCTTCTGAACGGCAATAACCTGCACATCTTTTAATCTAAAATTCGTTGGTTCGAGGTAAACAATGAGATTATCGGTTTTATCTACACCAACATTGACAGACAGCGTCTGAGATTCCATTCCCAAACATTGAATCGTTACATCAGCAACTCCGTTAGGTACATTTTTCAATAGGAAAAAACCCTGATCAGTTGCTCTTGCCTGAAGTCCATAAGCCTGAATAGATATTGTTGCCGCAATCACAGGATTTTTTGTCCCCTTTACGTAAACATATCCATGCAAAGCAGAGGTTCCGCCCCCCTTTGTCTGCGCCATGGCAAAGGGGCTTGCGACACAAATAAAAAAGAATACCAGCAATAACGCTCTGGTCTTTCTGAATGTTACATTACTCATTTTGCAATTATATTATTTGATTATTAAGCAATTAAAAGTTCATTCGTTCACACAATAACAATACCGGACAGAATACAATTACGACTCAGAACTCGAATAGTTCTGTTCTATATTCGTGCTTAACGATCTAAAAAGGATCAAATGAAATTACGCAGTTTGTTAAAGCCAATTAGAGAAGAATCCAGCCCATACCACTATCAATCATCTCTTTCTCAAGAGACATGGATTTTTCCGAAATAAGAAAGCTTTTTTATCATACCCCGATTAATTCAGCCCTTATTCAGATTAGGAAAACACATTCGGAAAATATGCTCCGACAAATCAAAACCGGAGGACATTATTTCGAATAATTATCCCTTTATTCAAAGTCCTATTCTTTTAAATTCACATTCCGTTACAAAAATGATCATTTTATAACATTTTAAAGATAAAACCAGGGAAAATATATTCAAATACCATAAAAACGGCATTTTTTGTTACGATAATGTTACCAAATCTCCATTGTCAAGAATTTTTTATCCCAAAAAACGATACTGAAGCCACAAACCCATATCGGTAATTAAAAAATTACGACGGTTCGGATTGTAACAAGTTTCAATAATGAGAAAATCTTCATTCCTGAATTCCAAAATAAAAAAACCTCAACAGTTGTAAAATAATAAGAAATATTATTTATTTTTATTGTATGTGACTTTAAACATCCTGACTATGAACAACCTAACCAAACAACTGAGTATTACGTTCACCATTGCACTTTTCTGTACAACAATTTCCGGTTTCTCACAAAAAGAACCTGCCGAGAGATACCCCTTTAAAAACGTATCAAAAGAGGAAATGTCAATGACTTCATGTAGTTTCGAACCGGACGCTCCGGCTATGGTATTAGGTGACAAAGAAGATATTCACATTTCAGCAAAAGGAAATTACGTTGTATATGCCACCCGCCATTTACGAATTAAAGTTTTCAAAGAAGAAGGGAAATCGGCCGGCATGATTGAAATACCACTGTATAAAGACAAAGATCAGAATGAAGCAGAAGAGGCTTCGGAGATAGAAGGATACACTTACAATCTAATCAACGGTCGCATTGAGAAAACAGAGATAACCAGTTCTTGCTACCATCAAACAGCCATAAACGATCACTGGGACGTAATGCGGATTGAAGTGCCCCATGTCCAGGAAGGATCGGTTATTGATCTTTCTTACTCCAAATCATCTAATTTTCCCGGACAAATTGACACCTGGTACTTTCAAAGAAATATTCCGGTAAACTGGAGCGAGGTTATTGTAAACTTTGGAAACGAATTCACATACAATTATGACATACAAGGTTATATTCCGTTCGCCATTAATGCTTTTGCCTGCAAATCGGAAGATGAATTAAGCCGGCTCGCCCGGGAATATAATGGATATGTTTTGGCCGTATCGAAAGCTCCTTCCGTAAAAGAGGACAATTACATGACGACCTCAAAAGATTATATGGCAAGGTTGAAAATGGAACTATCAAGTTATACCCGCAGAGACGGAATGGTCCAAAAATACAGGGATTCATGGAAAAACCTAACCTACAATCTACTGAATGAAAATTTTGTATTCGGAAATCAATATAAAAGAGGAGACTTTATAAAACCGGAAGTAGATAGAGCCATTCAGGGAAAAAGCAGTTTTGAAGATCAAATCAGGGCAATTTACAAACTTATCCAAAGTAAAGTAAAATGGACCGGAGAAGAACGCGTTGGAGCAGACAATAATATTCGGAAGGTATATGAAAAAGGAAGCGGATCTTCAGCCGAAATAAATTTACTATTAGTCGCTGCTTTACAGCAAGCCAAATTCAATGCCAACCCGGTTTTAGTAAGTACCCGCTCAAATGGAAAACTTCCGGGAGATGCCCCGATTCTTTCAAACTTTAATTACGTTATTGCTGAGGTGAACGTTGGTGAACGGACCTATTTATTAGATGCAACAGATCCCTTTACCCCATTCGATCAACTTCCCACCCGTTGTATGAATGGGAAAGGAAGACTCATTGAAAAAGACTTAAAGGAAAACGAAGGATGGATTCCTTTATGTCGAAAGGAAAAAAGCGCAGAAATGCTTTACACCGATCTGGCACTTGACGCTCAGGGAAAGTTATCAGGAAATTACAAACATGCGTTTTATAGTCTGGCTGCATCAGAACAACGAGACAAAATAATTTCGCAAGGATTAGATCATTATTTTGAAACAGAAAAGGAAAAAGAACCATCATGGACAATTACTGACTCACAAGTTAACAAACTGAAAGAAGCGAATGATACATTAATTGAGAGTTCAAAAATCAGCACCACCGCTAATGGAAAAGACAATACGACACTCTACATCTCATTAATCCCCTTCGGGGCACTCAAAGAAAATCCCTTCAAAAAAGAGACTCGTTTATGGCCTGTCGATTTCCCTTCACCAACAGCCCTCAATAATATGATTAGAATAAAAATCGATTCGACTTATCGTATTGAAGAACTTCCTAAATCGGCAGTATTATGCTTACCTAATAACGATGCCACTTATGTTTTTAACGTTGGTTACGACGAACAAACCAAAACATTAACGGTATCCAGTAAGCTCGCGATCAATAAAACCAGTTTTTCTCCGGAAGAATACCAAGGTTTAAGGACCCTTTATTCGCTTATTACCCAGAAGAATTCAGAAAAAATTGTTTTAAAAAAGAAAACAGGCTCAGCATAAGCACAGGTATTAGAAATTTCTCTATCTATTTTAGCGAAGAAGGATGAAACATAGCGTTCATTTGATTATTTTTACCTCCGCTACAAAATAGATCATTATGATTCGATGGAGTAAGGTATTCTGCTTATTACTGTTCTTATTAATAAATACTGTTTTTTGTTCAGGTCAGGTAATAAAACTCATTCCGCCACAGCGCGAATTTCGGGGGGCATGGGTTGCAACGATTGCCGATATAGACTGGCCTTCCAGAGCCGGATTGTCTTCTGAACAAATGTTAAAAGAAATAACCAATCTACTGGATCAATTACAAGCGGAAGGACTAAATGCCGTCATTGTACAGGTAAGGCCGACAGGAGATGCTATTTATCCATCAAAGACAGAACCTTGGTCACATTGGCTGACAGGGAAAGAAGGAGTCGCACCGGGTCAGGGTTTTGATCCTCTGGCTGCTTTTATTGGAGAGGCACATAAAAGACACATGGAATTCCATGCATGGTTTAACCCGTTCAGGCTCACAAGCAGTGCGGGACAAAAAATGTCAGCCCAAAATATCGGACGAAAACATCCCGAATGGACGATTAGTTATGACAATAAATTGTATTTAAATCCAGGAATTCCGGAAGTACAGCATTACCTTTCTTCGGTCATTGCCGAAGTAGTAACGAATTACGATGTAGATGCAATCCATTTTGACGATTATTTCTATCCATATAAAGTTGCAGGTAAAGAGTTCCAGGATCTTGCCAGTTTTAAGAAATACGGAAGTAAAATTGAAAATAGAGACACTTGGAGAAGAGAAAACATTGATGCTTTTATCCAGGAGACCAGTTCAACGATTAAACAAATAAAGCCGTGGGTCAAATTCGGAATCAGTCCGTTTGGCGTATGGAGAAATAAAGATCAGGACCCCCGTGGTTCAGCAACTCATGCAGGGACTACCTGCTATGATGATTTATATGCTGACGTTATAAAATGGCAACGGGAAGGATTGATTGATTATCTTCTTCCTCAACTATATTGGGAAGAGGGGCACCGGACCGCTGATTTTGTTACCCTTTGTGATTGGTGGGCAAAAAACAATTATGGAAGGGCAATGTATATTGGTCATGCACTTTACCGGGTAGCCCCCGGCACCAACGGTCCGTGGGGAAAATCAAAAGAAATTGCAAAACAAGTTCGCATGGTTCGGAATACACCGGGACTTGAAGGAAGCGTCTTTTACAGTGCAAAACATTTTGCACGCAACCTGATAGGTTTTCAAGATTCTCTCCAAAAAAGAATCTATAAAGACCCAGCTATACCGCCAGCAATGCCATGGATTGATAACACCAAACCAGTTGCCCCGATCAATCTCAAAGTAGAGAAAGTAAAAAAAGGCTATCATTTTGAATGGCAACAGGGACTGGAGGTCGTTCCCAATCACGAGCCAACCGGATTTATTGTATACAAAAACAGGGGGAGAGGAAAAGTAAGAGAGGCACAATGGATTACCCTCACAGGAAATCGGGAATATTTCATCTCAAGGAAATTTAAACTTTTCAGGAAAAAATATGAGATCAGAGTAACCGCATTAGATCGGATGCATAACGAAAGTGATCCTTGTCTACCGATAACCATTAAGCTCTAATATCAAATTCTTCTTTTTCCCAAGGTCTATGGCACAACAAATGTGTTAAAGTTGATTGTTTTTTCAGGCAAAAAGAATAATTAAAAGGATTAATGCTTTATTTTGAAAGCAGACAAGCGCCCGCATTATTTTCTAACTACAGACAGATTATGGAAAAAAAGGGAATTGATATTTCAAGGAGAAGATTTATTGGCACAACAGCAACTGCGGCTGCGGCTATTACCATTCTGCCAAGTCATACCATCGCAGGACTAGGTCATACCCCCCCCAGTGACAAACTAAATATTGCGGGAATTGGGATCGGAGGAGTCGGATTAACCAACCTTCGACATCTGGAATCAGAAAACATTGTTGCTCTTTGCGACGTTGACTGGGATTATGCTTCACCTGCGTTTAAAAAATTCCCTAATGCATCGAAATATATGGATTTCCGGAATATGCTGGAAAAAGAAAAAAACATTGATGCCGTTGTCATTGCTACAGCCGATCATACGCATGCCCTCGCAGCCTTAGCTGCCATGCGCATGAGTAAGCACATCTATCTGCAGACTCCTCTTACTCATTCTGTTTATGAATCAAGAATATTAACGGAAACAGCCCGTCAGTTTCCCATTGTGACTCAGATGGGGAATCAAGGATGTTCTGATGAAGGAATCCGGTTAATTTGCGAATGGATCTGGTCAGGAGCAATCGGAGAAGTAACAGAAGTCCATGCATGGACTGATCGTCCGTTGTGGGCACAGGGAATGGAACGCCCTAAAGGGTCCAAGGGTGTTCCCCGGGATTTGGAATGGGAACTATTCCTCGGACCAGCATCTTTCCGGGAGTATTTACCGATTTACACTCCATGGAAATGGCGTGCGTGGTGGGACTTTGGATGCGGGTCTCTCGGGGACATGGGATGTGCAATTCTGGATCCGGCCTTCAAAGCATTAAAGTTACAAAACCCGGTTGCTGTTGAAGGAAGTTCTACCCCACTGACTATCGATAGCCCCCCCGCAGCACAAAAAATAACATGGTGGTTCCCTGCACGCGACAACATGCCCAAAGTAGGAATGCCAGAAGTAAAAGTTTATTGGTATGACGGAGGATTGTTACCGGAACGTCCGGCAGAGCTTGCTCCGGGAGTTGATCTTGGACAGGATCCCAATGGAGGATTAATCTTTGTCGGCACAAAAGGGAAAATAATGTGCGGAGCTGCAGGAGCAAATCCGACACTCCTTCCCGTTGAAGAAATGTCTCAGTTTACTCAACCGGAGAAAACGCTTCGCCGTATACCGAATGCCCTATCCGGAGGGCATGAAAAAGATTGGGTCAGAGCTTGCAAAGAGTCACCCGATAACCGGCTCCTTCCTGTTGCTAATTTTGACTATGCAGGACCAATGACCGAAGCAATCCTCATTGGAGCAATGTCGGTTAGGTTACAAAGTCTAAAACGACGATTACTATGGGATCAAAGTTCCATGAAGTTTACGAATATATCAGAAACAGACCGGATAAAATTTTCTTCAAAGAGAGGTTTCTCATTGGTTATGGGGCATCCCAATTATGATACTCAGTTCAGAGACGTGAAAGCAACTACAACGATTGATGAATGGATTAAACCCACCTATCGCAACGGTTGGGAACAAATTTGATTAGTAAATTATTCTTCTTGTCTCATTGACATACGACTGCCAATCGTTAAAAAAACAAAAAATATATTCTTATCTGTAATAAAATTCATCTTCTTGATACCATTAATAAGTTCAGATATTAATTTCCTAAAGCTTATTAGACGTATTATATGAGAAAAATCCTTTTGTTCACAATCTTATTGCTACCAGCAATAGCATTCGCACAAGCTAAAATTCCAACGGAAACTAAAACCGCAACCGTTTATGAAATTAAAGGGCAAGCTGTTGATTCCGTATCCAAACAAGAAGTTCCCTATGCAACAATATCCTTCGCACTAGGAGATGCAAAAAACGTAATCAGGCGGATGGCTTGCGGTTTAGATGGAAAGTTTTCGACTACTTTTCGCCGTTCCGGACACTACATCATTACATTCCAATCAATGGGATATACCAAACGAATCTTAAGTGTAGATTTAAATGACAAAAAGCATTTAGCTGACTTTGGAAAGATTTTCTTTTCTCAGGGGAATGAGAAACTAAACGAAGTTGTTGTAACGGCAATTAAACCACTCGTATCGGTTGATGCAGACAAAATAACCTATAGTGCAGAAACAGATCCGGAATCAAAGACGTCCAATGTGCTTGACATTCTGAGAAAAGTCCCTTTGATTACGGTTGACGGAGATGATAATATTCAATTAAAAGGGTCTTCCAATTTTAAAATACAATTAGACGGGAAGCCTTCGACTCTTATATCCAATAACCCCAAAGAGGTTCTGAAGAGCATGCCGGCAAGTAGTATTAAAGACATCCAGATAATCACCAATCCTTCTTCCAAATACGATGCAGAAGGCATTGGCGGGATCATTAATATTGTTACGAACAAAAAGAAATTGCAAGGCTATAACGGAAGTGTCAATGCTGGTGTTTCTTCAGACAAAAGGGTAAACGGAGGACTATATACCGCAGCTAAAATTGGAAAATTTGACTTTTCCATTAACTATGGAACCCAATACCGAAACAGCCGTTATACCAAGTCATCTACCTTCCAGGAGAATTACAATGATAACACCAACAGATATCTCTATTCGGACGGAAGAAGTAAAAACTCAGGACCTTTTCAATACGGCCATGGAGAGGGCAGTTATGAGATTGACACCCTCAATCTGATCAGCATGTCATTTAACCGATTTCAGGGTAATATGACTCAAAGCGGAAATCAAACAGTCAACATGAGAGATGTGAATAATGTATTGATTCAATCCTATGATAATCCGACCAGAAACAAGAGAACTTTTGGGTCAACCTCTGCCAATGTGGACTATCAGCGATCTTTCAAAAAACCAGAGGAAGTATTTACACTGTCTTATCAAATAGAGTATAATCCAAATGACGATGATAATTATTCAAATATAAATAACACACTAAATTATACACCACAAGTAATTAGTATTTACAATAAAGCCCCTGCAACCGAACATACGTTTCAGGCCGATTATACGGATCCAATTACCAAAATTCATAGCATCGAAGCCGGAGTAAAAGCTATTTTACGTCGGAATAAGAGCAATACCGGCTACTGGAAAGATGACCAGGAACAACCCGATAAAGAGAATGATTTTAAATATGATCAGGATATTTATGCTGCTTATGCCAGTTATAATCTAAAACTGAAAAAGATCGGATTCAAAACAGGCGTAAGAATGGAACACACCACAACGAACGGAGAATACGCTCAAACGAATACAGATTTTGATAATCATTATACAGAGTTTATCCCTTCTGCAAGCTTGTCCTATCAGATAGGAGCAACTAAAAATGTTCGTTTTTCTTACACTCAAAGAATACAGCGTCCGGGAATCTGGTACATAAACCCATACTTGAATGATTCCGATCCCAAAAATGTACAACAGGGAAATCCAAAACTTGATCCGGAGAAGAGTAATTCCTTTGATTTAAATCTAAGTGATTTCACTTCTATCGGGAGTATTAATTTAGACCTTTCTTATTCAACAACAAACAACGGGATAGAGAGTTATACAAGCGTAGCAAATGGGATATCTTATACGACCTATGCAAACATCGGATCAAATCGGTATTACAGTGCATCACTTTATGGATCTCTTCGGTTAGGATCAAAAGCCAATTTATTTCTCAATTCCTCCGCAGATTACCGGGATATAAAAAGTAAAAGTCTGAATATCACAAATAGTGGTTGGGGAAGTAATTCGTCAGGAGGGTTGCAATATACTTTACCGAAAGATTTCAAGTTTTCTTTAAACGGAGGCTATTTTTTGATGCCAGCGGGGCTTCAGACAAAATCAGTATCGTTCTTCTTCTCCAGTGTTGGAATCAATAAAGATATTCTCAACAAGAAAGTTACAATCTCGCTATCAGGAAGCGAACTGTTCTGGTATAATAAGAAATTCACCATGACCTATGAAGATGCAAATTTCTATCGGAAAAGCGTCTCTTATTACCCGGGAAGAAATATTCGGTTAAATATCAGCTATCGCTTCGGAGAATTAAAAGAACAGATAAAAAAGGCAATCCACGGAATTAGTAATGACGATTTGAAATCAGGAGGGAGTAACAGTGATTCCAGCTCTCCATCGAAATAAAAAACACCCTTTCAAAAACGATTAAACTATTGACCTATAATTACAATCAGGAAGGAAGTTTCTAGTCAATACATGGGCCAATTTAGAGACCCAAAAGAACATGAACGTCGTAATGTACTGAATTAGTTAATTGGAAAAAATAGAAGAGACTGTCTTACGTTTAAGACAGCCTCTCTCTAAACCAAACTAAACTTCATGAAACTATTTATACGCTATTGCTTGTCTTATAAATCTTTTAATTCGGAGTGAACAGATGATTTCTTCTTCCGAATAATGACAATTTTTTCTTTATCCTTTCCTATCGGAGTCTTCTGATAACTAATAATATCGGGGTCATTTAAATTGATACCCTGTTCGACATTGGCTTCCCCCCGAAATGAAGGAAAATTGTCAGGAAAAGGGTTCCCCTTCATCATAGGTATAGAGCCATCCGTTTCAAATAAATTCCCCTCGGTCCCAAATTGGTTACAAAAAAAATTAAGACTATCCGGCTCTTCCATTTCTTCCAAAGGAGGGAGGCAGTCTTCTAAATCAGTCGAATCTTGGGAAAAATGACAAAAATCATTTTCCATCCTTCTCTTTTCTCCATTAATGCGATTCATCATCTGAGCCATTTCGATCTTAGAACCAGTAGGATTAATAATCGTTGTATCGAAAGTTACCACCGATCCATTGTTGTCCTGACCAGTCATTTTAATCTCTATTGTTCTATGTATGACTGAATCTTTATTATTCGAATCTGCTAAGACCGAAGAAATAAAAGATAGTCCAAACATTAAAACCAGTCCCAGGGTAAAAAAGAGGTTGTTCATTTTGTCAATTTGAATTAGAAAATAATCATAGTTCAAAGTTAGACTTGTAGCGTCAACAAAGACGTTAAGGCCTGGTTAAAAAGAGTTAACAAAAAGTTAAAGTAGTTTTGGTCCATTTTTTTTATCTTACTTTTGAAATGTGAACAGGAAAATTATAACCGGACTTATTTTGCTGATGGGTATCGGCATCATGGGGGTGATCGCAGTTCAGATCATCTGGATGAATAATGCCTTTAAAATAAAGAACGAATTGTTTTCCCGAAGTGTGAACGAAGCATTGAATTCTTCAATAAATAAGTTTGAGTTTCGGGAAAATATGGTTTTCGCTAAGCAAATGATGAATTTATCCAGGAATGATGCCAAAACCGATCTCAAACAGGGAAATACCCCAAAGACACATTCAATCCCTAAAACAAAATTCGATTCCATAACAAGATCAAACAGAACTCCTCCGCCAATTGCGGAATTAAATATTGATTCTTTAATCAGTCACGAATTTCCTGCCAGTATTATTATTCAAAGTCCGGGTTTCAGTGCAAGAATAGACAATTCCCAACCATTTGAAGATAAACAATTTGAAGAATTACAAAAAAGGATGTTGAAAATGAGACGGCAGATACAGGAGAGTTTTCGGCAACAGAGTATCATTGCCGAGAATGAGATGAAAAGATTTGAATCTGACCCTCATGCGAATCCTTTTGAAGCAAATAAAAATCTTTCACGGGAACTTGAGAATTCTTTTTCTGCGGATCCTTTCTCATGGGAAGAAGATTTACCCCGTCTTCCCCAGAAAATGCCAAAACATGCGACGTCTAAATATCAAAGAAAGAAGGATAAGAAACAAGGATTAGCACAGATAAACAAGTTCCGGCTTAAAGAAAACGAAATACAGACGCAAACGGACCGAATGTTTATGGAATTACAAAACATGAAAGTCGGACGAAACGTGAATCCTCAGGAAATTAAAAAGATTGTCCGTCGGGAACTTCAAAACAGAGATGTGCAGCTCAACTTTGAGTTTGCAATTGCAGATGCAGGGAAGATTCGTTATATCAGTAATGCCATTGACAAGAATATAATATTAAATTCACCTTTTTCTGTGCAATTATTCCCACACGATATTATTCCCAAGAGTACTCGCCTTCTGATTTTTTTCCCGAACCAAAAGAATTATATTCTTAAATCGCTGAACTGGTTATTAATTGTCTCAACCATTTTCAGTCTTCTCATTTTCGTTACCTTTTTCTTTAGTATTTATTTTATTCTGAAGCAGAAAAAGATTTCCGAAATGAAAGCTGATTTTCTTAATAACATGACCCATGAATTTAAAACTCCAATTGCAACAATAGGAGTTGCAGCAGATTCTTTACTGAATCAGAAAGTGATTAATAATCCGGAAAAAATATCCTATTTCACGAATATGATACGAAAGGAAAACCACCGGATGAACGACCACGTTGAAAAGATACTGACCATTGCAAGACTTGAAAGAAAAAATCTGGAACTCCATCTTCAGGAAACAGACATTCATGAACTCATTAAGAAAGTTGTTACACGATTCGAATTACATATCAAAAGCAGAGAGGGAAAAATCACAACACAATTAATGGCCTCAAACCCAATAGTAACAACAGATTCTGTACATTTTGCCAGTATGCTGGGAAATTTGATCGACAATGCGAATAAATATTCCCCCGAAGCACCCGAAATTGTGATTTCAACCCAAGATGCCAATCTTGGAGTTATTATCTCAGTTGAAGACAAAGGCATTGGAATGAGTTCTTCTGTCCAACAAAAAATATTCGGTAAATTTTACAGAGAATCATCAGGAAATGTTCATAACGTAAAAGGGTTCGGTTTAGGATTAAGCTATGTAAAAGCCATTGTGGATGCCAATCATGGACGTATTGACGTTTCCAGTGAGCTTGGACAAGGAAGCCGTTTTGATGTTTTTATCCCATATATTGTAACCAATAAATCCACAATCAATGAATAATCAGATTTTTCTTGTAGAGGACGATCTTAGTTTCGGTTCTGTATTAAAATCTTATCTTGAATTAAATGATTTTAACGTAACTTGGGTAGACGATGGACAAAATGCATTAACCCAGTTCAAAAACGGGAAATTTGATATTTGCATTTTAGATGTAATGCTACCCCACGTTGATGGATTTACAATTGCCAAAGAGATTCGAAATTATAATGAATTCGTTCCTATCATATTCCTAACTGCAAAATCAATGAGGGAAGATGTTCTTATCGGATATAAATCAGGTGGGGACGATTATATTACAAAACCTTTTGATACAGAAGTTCTTCTTTGCAAACTAAATGCAATACAAAAACGGAATGAGAACAAAATAAAGAATCCGGGAACAGAAATATTCAAACTTGGACAGTATTCTTTCAATTATCAATTACGACAAATTGAACAGGATGGGAAAATTCATCAGCTATCACCGAAAGAGGCGGATTTGTTACATCTGCTTTGCCTTCATAAGAATGAATTATTGACCAGAGAAAAAGCACTGAAACAAATTTGGGGTGATGACGACTATTTCACGTCAAGAAGCATGGATGTTTTTATCACCAAACTGAGAAAGTACTTGAAAAATGATCCGGAGATTATCATTAAGAATATTCATGGAAGTGGCTTCATGTTAAGCGACTAAAGAGGAATGGGCCATTTTATCACTCTTATTGGAGATAAATTTATACTTTTGACACTCTTTCTGAATAAAATATATCATTCATATGGAGCAATTGCATTTTGATTTTGTGATAATAGGCAGTGGTTTGGCGGGGCTGACAACTGCTTATCATGCATCTAAATTTGGGAACGTAGCCATTATTACAAAATCAGCATCAAGTGTCAGTAATTCATGGAAAGCACAAGGAGGAATTGCCGCTGCTTATGAAGATGACGATAATCCTAAATACCATTTAGAAGATACTCTAACTGCGGGACGTGGCTTATGTGACCGAGATTCAGTAGAAGTATTAGTAACAGAAGGTGTTGATCGCATCAAGGATTTAATTCAATGGGGAATGCCTTTTGATCGGGAAAATGGGAAAATTATCCTTGGACTGGAAGGCGGACATCATCACCGGAGGATCTTCCATGCCGGAGGTGATGCAACAGGGAAAGCGGTCACCGAATTTATGCTAAACAAAGTATTAGAAATTCCGAATATCACTTTCTTTGAGAATACAACCGTTCTCAAGTTAGTTGTCAACAACGAAGAATGCATTGGTGTTCATGCATTTGAGTACAGTCAACAAAAAAACATACTCTTTACCGCAAAAGCAACGGTAATGGCCACTGGCGGACTTTCACGAATTTATACAAGAAGTACAAACCCGTTCACGGCAACGGGTGATGGTATCGCTCTTGCCTGGGAAGCAGGAGGGAAACTTGCAGATATGGAATTTGTTCAATTTCACCCTACCGCACTTGATCTACCCGATCAGGATGCTTTCTTAATCAGCGAAGCTGTAAGAGGAGAAGGGGCCTATCTGCTTAATGATAAAGGAGAGCGATTTATGAAGCCTTTGCATCCTCTCGCAGAACTTGCCCCGCGTGACGTTGTTGCCTTCGCTATTCATAACGAGATGGAGAAATCAGACTGCGAACATGTCTTTCTCTCTTTAAAACACCTTAACGCGGAGAAAATAAAGAATCGGTTTTCAACCATATATCAGGAACTTCTGAAAAATGGTCTTGACTTGAGCAAAGACCCCATACCGATAGCCCCTGCGGCTCATTATCTGGTCGGTGGTGTACGGACTGATTTACAGGGAAAAACAAATATCAAACGACTTTACGCCTGTGGTGAAGTTGCTGCAACCGGAGTAATGGGTGCGAACAGACTGGCTTCAAATTCCTTACTTGAATGTATGGTTTTCGGGAAAAGAGTCGCACAAATTATTCCAACGGAAGAAGCTCTTCCTTCTTTTTCTTTTTCGCCTGAAGGAGAGTGCGTATATGATCCGAATAAAGAGAAGGTATTGTTGGAGGAGAAAAATCGGATTGCAAAAATCATGTCCAGAAAAGTTGGGATTGTAAGATCTGGAGAAAAATTAGCTGAGGCTATAGCAGAGTTAAAATCTATTCGTTCTAAATATGAATCAGAACGACAGGAATATAATACTTCAAAAATATTTCGCCTTGCGGAAATCAGCCTTCTTGTTGCAGAAGGAGCTCTATGGAGAGAAGAAAGCCGTGGCGGTCATATTCGTAGCGATTACAAAAATGAAAACGAACTTTTCAAAGTTCATTCCATACAACAAAAAAATAAATCATTATCAACTATACCTGTAAGAAATTAATATGGCTCATTTTGATTTAAAATCTATTGATCCGATTCTCGAACTTGCCCTCCGAGAAGATATTGGAGATGGAGATATAACGACAAATTCGCTTATCCCTGTCGAAGCAAAAACGTCAGCGACACTGACAACAAAAGCTTCTGGGGTAATCGCTGGACTCGAAATTGCAGAGCAAGTCTTTCGAAAACTAGATCCCAATATTATCTGGAAGAATTTCGTCGATGACGGAGACTTTGTAGAAAAAGGAACTCTAATTGCAAAAATCGAAGGTTCTTTCAGGGCTTTACTTACAGGAGAAAGAACGGCATTGAATTTTCTCCAACGAATGTCGGGGATTGCTACTGCAACTTCCACGTTTGTTAATGCAGTCAAAGAATCAGACACCAAGATACTAGACACTCGGAAAACGGTTCCGGGACTGCGACTTCTTGACAAATATGCTGTTTCATTGGGCGGAGGGACAAATCATCGAATTGGCCTTTTCGATATGGTTATGATTAAAGATAACCACATCAAAGTTGCCGGAAGTATCACTCATGCCGTTAATGAGGTGCGAGCTAGAATTAACCCAACTATAAAAATAGAAGTTGAGACAACAACATTAAACGAAGTTCAGGAAGCATTAGCGGTTAATCCAGATATTATCATGCTTGATAACATGGACAACACAACAATGAATAAGGCAGTTAAACTGATTAATCACAAAGCGAAAGTTGAAGCTTCTGGAAATATGACAATACAAAGGATTCGGGATGTTGCAGCAACCGGAGTCGATTTTATCTCTATCGGAGCACTCACTCATTCTGTGACTGCATTAGATATTAGTATGAACATCGAAAACTAGGCGAATGAACCTTACAATCGATATCGGGAATACTCTTACAAAAATCGGACTTTTTAATCAAGATGAACTTGTTATTAAATTTCCGATTGATCAAATAGGAGAAAAAGAATTGCAACTTTTAATGAACGAATATCCTTCTATCGGAAAAGCAATTCTTTCAAGCACTATTGACTATCCTGAAAAGATCGACATCTTGCTTGAAAAAATGATTCCCCACTATGTCAAGTATACTCACGAAACACCTGTTCCAATTAAAAACAACTACGAATCTCAGGAGACACTGGGACTTGATAGATTGGCAATCGCTATTGGGGCCAACACTCTTTTCCCTGGAGAAGACATATTGGTTATTGACGCAGGAACAGCTATCACCTTCGAGCTTATCATTCAAAACTGCTATGAAGGAGGATTGATCTCTCCGGGATTATCGATGCGTTTTAAGGCCTTACACCAGTTCACTGGTCGCCTGCCGCTCGTTAGTCAAGTCGGGCACTGTCAGATTCCGGCAAAGGACACTGAATCTGCAATCAGAACCGGAGTCGTAATGGGGATGAAAGGTGAAATTGAAAGTTATCAAAATCAGTTCGCCCATAAATATCCCAATATTAAAACATTATTATCTGGCGGTGATGCAATTTTCTTTGCAGGAATGCTAAAAAGTTCCATCTTTGTAAATATGAATCTTACCTTAATTGGCTTAAACCGAATTCTGGAATACAATGCACATTAAAAAAATAGCTATTATTATTTTCCTGACGGTGTTATCTATTGGTTCTTTTGCTCAGAATCAAAACACCACTTCTCCATATTCTCGTTATGGGCTAGGAGATATTCATCCCAATTTTTATGGAAGAAGTGCAGGAATGGGAGGCGTTTCCCTTGGATCTAGAAATGATCTTCAGGTCAATTTTGCTAACCCGGCATCTTATAGTGCGGTTGATTCGATCTCTTTTGTCTTTGAAGCAGGAATAGATGGGAAATATACAACCATGAAAAACTCACAGCAATCAGAGCATAATCACAATGTCAATTTACAGGATTTCGCCTTTAGCTTTCCGGTAACTCATTGGTGGGGCGCCGCATTCGGACTTGCCCCCTATTCTGATGCCGGTTATGAAATGCATGAACAAGTTGCGTCTAATGTTCTCAACTATGTAGAGAATCAATATATAGGAACCGGGACTTTATCTAAATTCTTTATCGGAAACTCATTTTATATTCTTAAGAATCTTTCGGTCGGAGCCAATGTCAATTTCCTTTTTGGAAACATAGGACACGTTTCTTATAACAGTTTTACAGGAACATCAAGTACTACCGGTGCTACAAATACCGTTCCCGGTGCATTTACTGTTGAGACATCAGATAACACCCGTTATCGAAATTTTACTTTTGATTATGGATTGCAATATAGAATTAATTTGAAAAAGGATAGAAGCCTGACAATAGGAGCAGTTTTTCAAAGCCCTGCAACATTAGCAGCAGACTATTACTACCAAAAAACCAGGATCTATGAGAGTTACAGCTCTGATACCATAGACGTAAAGAACATAACAAATGGTCGGACTAAAATACCGGGATCATTAGGTATTGGAGTAATGTATGATGTTAAAGATAAGTTCTCTGCCGGAATTGACTTCAAAACTCAAGACTGGAAAAAGGCGCTCTTCTTAGGAGAAAAAGATCCGAACCTGACATTAAGCCGAACGATTAACGCGGGAATAGAATATATTCCGGACAGATACTCTCTTCATAGCCGTTTAGCTCATTTATCCTATCGCTTGGGTGGCTATTATAATCAGTCATACGTCAAGGTAAACGATCACCAAATCACAGAATATGGACTAACAATGGGATTGGGAATACCGGTTGTTAATCCGACCAATGCCATGCGTAGTTCAATGATCAATTTTTCCATTGAAGTTGGACGAAAAGGCACAACCCAATATGACCTTATTCAAGAAAATTTCGTGAGATTTAACCTAAGTTTCAGCTTATATGAGAATTGGTTCTTAAAACGAAAATTCGATTAATAATGTAATATTTTTAAAATAAAATTCACAACGACTTTTAGAATTCTCTTCTTTTAAATTTTCATATATTTAAAGGAAGAGATTTTTGTATTTTTGAGAAATAATAATGAGACCACTAAAGATGAATTATTTTGCGATATTTCATAAGAACAGAACTTGTCAACATTCAGTAATCTTTATAATATTCATTTCCTCCTTATTCCTTCTATTTTCAGCATGTGGCAGTGATGTAAAACAAGACAGACAACTATCCCGAAAATATCTACTTCCTGAACTTTCCATCATTGACTTAAAGGGATCAATGTCTGATTCTTCTTTGATTGTTGGGAGATTAACTGCCCCTTTTGCGGACAAATACAATCCTAAAGGACAGCAGTCTTATTATAACTTTCCGAAAGGACTTCTCATTGAACGTTACGACAAAAAAACAAGAATTGCCTCCAGTATTAAAGCAGAATATGCAAAATACTATATAGATGATCGAAAATGGATATTCCTAAAACATGTTGTGGGCTGTAATGACCAAAAAGACACGCTTAACACAGAACAATTAATCTGGGATGATAAAAACGCCAAGATTTACTCTCAGGAAATGATTCAGTTCAAACAAGGAGGGCAAATTGTAAAATCAAAAGGATTTCAATCCGATCCAAATTTTAAGAATGCGATGTTTTTTGATATTAAAGCGTTAATTTATGTGAATGTAAGTCAGTAGGATGAGCATATCTGTTGTTATAGTTATTTCAATCTTTTTTTCGGCCTTTTTTTCCGGAATGGAGATTGCATTTGTTTCTTCAAACAAACTTCGTCTTGAACTAGAGAAGAAACAAAACCCTGTATTTGCATTCTTTTTTAGTTCTTTCAACAAAAATCCAGGACAATACCTATCAACAATGCTTGTGGGTAATAATGTTGCATTAGTAATCTACGGAATTGCATTCTCAAAAATATTCGAACCAGTCGTCGCAGATTACATTCATAACGAAATATTTATTTTACTCATTCAAACATTTTTATCAACAATCATTATCCTGTTTTTAGGAGAATTTATTCCTAAAACACTATTTAATCTCAATCCGTACTTTGCATTACGGCTTTTTGCTGTTCCAATAGGATTTTTCTATTTTCTTTTCTATCCGATAACCGCATTTGTTATCGGGTTGTCCCGTTTCATACTCAAAATATTTTTCAAAGTAAACTTGCACAAAAATGATCATCGAAAGATGTTTAGCCGAATTGATCTTGACTATCTTATTCGGGAAAATCAAAATAATGGAAATAATAGCTCTCTTCCCGTTGAACATGAAGTAAAGCTTTTTCAGAACGCCTTAGACTTCTCAAAAGTTAAACTAAGAGAATGTATGATCCCCAGAACCGAAATGATTGCGGTCGACACAGAAACAACCATCGAACAACTCCATGAAAAATTCATTCAAACAGGATTTTCCAAAATCCTTATATACAAGGGAAATATTGACAATGTGATTGGATATATTCATTCTTCAGAACTTTTTAAAAATCCCCAATCACTAAATTCAAGAATCAATCCGGTCATCACAGTCCCGGAAACGATGTCCGCCAGTAAACTATTAAGCCAATTCATTCAGCAACACCGAAGTGTGGCAATTATTGTTGACGAATTTGGCGGCACATCCGGAATGGTTACAACAGAAGATATTATTGAAGAGATTTTCGGAGAAATAGCAGATGAACATGACACCGATGAACTCATCGATAAACAACTTAGTCCAAACGAATACCTTTTTGCCGGAAGACTTGAAATTGATATGCTTAACGAAAAATATCACTTTAATCTTCCTATCTCTGATAGCTACGAAACATTGGCTGGATTCATCTTGTTCGAATATGAAAGTATACCTAAGATTAATACAATTATCCAAATACGACAATATGAATTAAAAATCATTAAGGCCTCAAACACAAAAATAGAACTGGTCCAACTTAAAATAGTTGACTTCTCTCAAAAATAAGATTAATTTTTAGGTGAATTATTTTAATTTACTAACTTCGTACCTCAAAATATTTTTACGATTAACAATAATATTTAATAGAAATTTATAATGGCAACATTAGAACGCATAAGAACCCGCGCCGGAGTTTTAGTTGCGGTGGTGATTGGTTTTGCTTTGTTAGCCTTTATTCTGGGAGATATGCTTACTTCAAGTAACTCTCTGATGCGTGGCCGTAAACTTGAGATTGCCAAAATAGCTGGCGAATCCATTAAGTACCCTGATTTTGAACAGAAAGTAGACGAACTCGCCGAAATCGTCAAATTGAATACAGGACAAAATTCCCTTGATGAGAACACGATGGAACAGCTCAGGGAACAAACTTGGCAAAACATGGTTCGCGAAATAATCATGGGAAAAGTTTATAAGAAAATTGGAATTGGAGTTAGTGCCGATGAATTATTTGATATGGTTCAAGGGAAGAACATTCATCCAATTGTACAACAATTATTCCGTGATCCAGCAACAGGACAGGTTAATCGGGCTGCTATTATCCAATTCTTAAAAAATCTTGACGCAGATCCTACCGGGAAACAAAAAGCGTACTGGATGTACATTGAGAAACAAATAACAAATGAGAGACTCTTTACAAAATACAACACACTCATTAGCAAAGGTCTTTACGTGACCTCAATGGAAGCAAAAGAGAGTCTTAACGAAAAGAATCATGTCGTCAATTTTAAATTTATCCGCCAGGATGTAAATCTCATTCCTGATGGAGCAGTCAAAGTTGAGGACAAGGATATCCAGGCTTATTACGATAAGCATAAAGAAGAATTTAAACAAAGTAGCAGCCGCTCTATTGATTACGTTATTTTCAACATTGCCCCTTCAGCACAAGATGAAGCCACCGCACAAAAGTGGGTTGATGCACGCAAAATCGAATTTCAGGCAACAAAAGACAATACTCAGTTTGTCAATTTAAATTCTGATGTTCCTTTCTCCAATGTTTTTATTAAAAAGACACAACTTCCTCAGCAAATCGCCAATTGGGCATTTTCTTCTGGAGTAGGTTCTATCTATGGGCCATACAGAGAAGGAAATACATGGAAGATTCTAAAAATTAATGCTGTTAAATCAATGGCAGACTCTGCTCACGTTAGCCATATTCTTATTCGCCCTACTAGCGCCGCAGATCTAGCTAATGCACAGGCTAAAGCTGATAGCTTAAAAAAGCTTATTGAGAAAGGAGCGAGTTTCGAAAAACTTGCAGCCCAATATTCTCAGGATCAGGGATCCGCTGCAAAAGGAGGAGACTTAGGTTGGGTAGGACATACAAGTACGATTAAAACCTTTGAAGATGCTTGCTTTGATACTCCAGTCGGGGGACTAAAAGTGATTAAGACTCAATATGGAATTCACATTATTAAAGTTACAGGGAAAGGACAAGTTCAACCTCACGTTCAATTGGCTGTTGTTGAGAGAGCCGTTAATCCTAGCTCTGAGACCTATCAAAGCATTTTTACCAAAGCGAATCAGTTTGCAGCATCAAATACAACCAAAGAGGCATTTGACAATGCCATCGTTAAATGGAGATTAGCCAAACACTCTGCCAATATTCAAACTTCAGATAAGGCTATTGCGGGGTTACCAGATAGTAGAATCCTTATTCGTGCAGCGTTTAAGGCTAAAAAAGGAAAAATTGTTACAACTGATGACGATTCTCCTATTTTTGAAATGAGCAACGCCTTTGCGATCGCAACATTAACAGACATTAAAGAAGACGGATATGCTCCTCTTAATGATGTAAGAAATAAAATATATGCTGCAGTAAAACAAGACAAAAAACTTGATCTACTAAAAAATAAAACAGATAATGCGTTGAAACAAACGAGAGACATTAATCAACTGGCAAGCATATTAGGTTCTCCTGTATTGGAAGCAAATGACATTAATTTTCAAAGTTATGCGCTTCCAAATGTAGGTATTGAACCTGCAGTAATAGGAACTGCAACAAGTTTACCTGTTAACAAACTTTCAAAACCGATAAAAGGTTATACTGGAGTGTATGTTGTTAATGTTTCTGCTGTAAATGAAGGCAATGATAGAGACTACAGAACAGAACAATACCGACTTAATCAAATGATGCAATATCGTGCGTCCTTCCAGGCTTTTGAGGTTCTTCGCAAAGCTGCTAAAATCGAAGATGAACGAATTAAGTTTTTCTAAATCAGATATAAAAAAAGGGGTTGTTTAAAAAAACAACCCCTTTTTTTATGCCTATACTTTCTCTATGAAGCTATATTTACTTAAGAATCAATTTTATCACATTAGAAATTGCCTTACCATCAGCCTTCCCTGCAAGTTCTTTATTCGCAATTCCCATTATCTTTCCCATTTCCTTAAGAGATGTTACTCCTAATCTCAAAATAATACTCTGGATCGCATCATGAAGCTCTTGCTCAGAAAGCTGCTTCGGTAAATACTTCTCCATAACAAGTACTTGATCCATCTCTTCTTGATACAGATCATCTCGATTCTGAGATTTATAAATAGAAGCCGAATCTTTACCTTGTTTAACTAACTTCTGTATAGCCTTAATTGCATCCTCGTCAGATAAATTATCGTCGTGCCCCTTTGATGTTTTAATTTCAAGTAATACTTTCTTTATATTACGGAGAGCTTCTAGCTTTCCCTTTTCACGAGCAAGCATTGCAGTTTTTATGTCTCCATTAATTTCTTCAAATAAACTCATCTTATTATTCATTATTAATCAACATTATCATGTAAATAAGGATTATCCTTGCGAAACTGAGGATTCTTATCCTTATCCTCATGCAATGAATATCTGGAAATATTTTCCTCTGTTTTTATCACTCCATCTTCCTTTATCTTAAAACTTTTCCTTTTAAATGCAGGAACGTTCTCGATCTCTGTTATGGATTCCTCTGTTACTTCATGAAAATCAACTTTTAAAGAAACATTCTTCTCCATCTCGTCTTTGGGTGATAACGGCCACGGATCGACCTTTTTCTTTCCATACAAATTTTCAAATTCATCTGGTTCTGTCGATTTAACAGAGAACTCTATTGTTCTTGACTCTTCATCCTCATCACTGTCAACATAATCAATTACTTCTTTATCTGAAGCATATTGATCTTCCTCATCAAAATCATGCCGATTTATAGCATCAAAATCACTATCCTCTTGTGAATCATCATCTAAAGGAATATAGGTTTTTTCCTTTTTTTGCGCAGCCAACATCTCTGGAATACTGCTGGTATTAAAGCCCGTAGCAATAATTGTAACACAAATCTCTTCATTTAGCGATTCATCAACTCCATTTCCCCAAATTAAATCAGCAGCATGTCCTGATCGTTTTTGTACATAGTCCGTAATCTGACCAACCTCATCCATAGTAACCTCAAAATCTCCTTCTCCAGAGGTAATATTTAGAAGGATATTTTTAGCCCCAGTAATATCGTTATTATTCAATAAAGGAGAACTTAAAGCTTCTTCAACGGCCTTTAAAGCCCGATTTTCACCAGTCGCACATGCAGACCCCATTAATGAGACACCGCTATTACGCATAACTGTCTCTACATCTGCAAAATCAACATTAATGTATCCGTGTACTGTTATTATTTCTGCAATACCTTTCGCTGCCGTCGCCAATACATCATCTGCCTTAGCAAAAGCTTCAGATATTTTAAAATCACCATACATTTCCCGGATTTTCTCATTATTGATGACAAGCAAAGAATCAACGTTTCCTTCAAGAGCACGGATTCCTTCCAGAGCCTGGTTAATGCGCCGACGCCCCTCATTTCTAAAAGGGATAGTAACAATAGCGACGGTTAATAGCCCCATCTCACGAGCAGCTTCAGCGATAACAGGAGCAGCTCCGGTACCTGTACCACCGCCCATTCCGGCAGTGATAAAAATCATCTTCGTATTATTCTGAAGTATTTCTTTTACATCATTGATATTTTCAATAGCTGCTTCTCTCCCCATTTCTGGTTTGTTTCCTGCTCCTCTTCCCTCTGTAAGAGAGGCACCCAACTGGACTTTAAGCTCTATGGGACTATCGGCTAATACCTGAGCATCCGTATTGCAAATCATAAACTCAACGTCTTTAATCCCTTGGTGGAACATATGATTTACAGCATTACCACCACCGCCACCAACACCAATAACTTTGATGATTGATCCGCCAGCCTCAGGTAAATCGAAATTAATTATTGATTCAGTCATACCTCTCTTTTTTTCGTTTTACTTCACTTATCTATATCAGTCTCTTTTTCTTCAAAAATGGTATTAAATTGTTTAAGAAACCAATTTCCGTTATGAATTTCGCGGTTAGACCCTTCTGATCGTTTCATTCTACGATTTTTCAACGAAAGATCCAATTCAGTGTCAGGACGGGAAACCTCAAACTCAACTTCTTTCTTTATAGAAAAGGCTTTAGAAGTATGCTTAAATCTACCCTCCTCAACGTTATAATCAAATAAATATTGGTTCTTTAAATCAGATTTTTCAAATTTAACTGTTTCTTTTTGAATAAAAGAAGATACGTTATTTTCTTTAATCCCTGTCGCAAGAATTGTTATACAAATTTGATTTCCAAGATTAAGATCAATACTCGTTCCCCAAATTATATCAGCACTCATAGCAGCAGATTTCTGTAAAAAATCAAGAATTTCGCCGATTTCTCCCATTCTTATTTCTTCACTCCCTGAAGTTATCTTAACAAGCATCTTCCGAACGCCTTCTAAATTCTTTTCCCCCAAAAGAGGATATTCAATTGCTCTTTTGAGTGCTGTACTTGCCCTTTCTTCTCCTTCAGCCAAACCTATTCCCACTAAAAAGCGACCACTTTGCCTCATAACTGTTTGTATGTCGGCAAAATCAATATTAATCGCCCCATGAAGAGTAATAGTTTCTGCAACACTTTTAACTGCTGTTGCAATTACATCATCTGCCTTAGCAAAGGCTTGAGATGCCGGAAGATCTCCATACTCCTGTTGCAATTTTTCATTTCGAATAACCAACATGCTATCGACAGAGTCCTTCAGTTTTTCCACCCCTGCTAGTGCCTGTTTAAACCTCTTTTCCCCCTCAACTGGAGACGGAATTGTTACAACTGCAATGGTAAGAATACCCATCTCTTTGGCAAGACTTGCAATAATAGGGGCTGCACCAGTTCCTGTTCCTCCGCCCATTCCGGCAATAATAAAAACCATTCTCGTAAAGTCATCCAACACCTTCCTTACAGAATCTATAGATTCTATCGCAGACTGCTCTCCCATATCAGGAGAACTTCCAGCACCTCGCCCCCCTGTTAATGAAGCTCCAAGCTGAATTTTTATGGGAATAGGACTTAAACCAAGAGATTGAATATCTGTATTACTAACAACAAAATCCACGTCTTGAATCCCTAGCTGAGACAGATAACTCACAGAATTACAGCCAGCACCTCCAACACCAATAACCTTGATGATATTTGGAAGAGTATACTGAAATCCGAAGCTTAAAACATCCTCATCCAATGATGGCAATATGGAATCATCATGAGACATCCTTATTTTTTATAAGAATCAGAACTATCATTAATAATCTGATCCTGTTCTTCTTTTTCAGTAAAAAATTGAGAAAATAAATCTTTTATTAAATCTATATGTTTGTTCCTCGTTTTGGGTTTCGATTTTTTAGTCTCTACTTTTCGTGTTTCAACCTGTTCTGTATGAGTAGCAACTTGAGGTCTCTCATCATCTACTATCCCTTTTTCTTCAGGCAATAAAACAGCATATTTCAATCCTTCGAGAAAAATTCCTAAAGCACTCGAATAATCAGGAGATTCTATTTTTTTAATACTCGGTCCTGTAATCGTTTTGATCATCTTACCTCGTCTTACTTCCATTCCTGTTTTCAACCGAATTAGCTGAACCAAATCAGTCAATTGAGATCCACCTCCCGTAATTACAATCCCTGCGCCCAATTTATCAACATAGCCAGACTGTTCAATTTGATAAAAAAAGCTATCAATAATTTCTTCTGCACGTGCTTGAATAATATAAGCAAGACTTTTAAATGAAATTTCTTTGGGTTCCCACCCCCTCATTCCAGAAATTGTTACAACTTTATCATCAGCGGCATTATCTCCAAGTGCTGAGCCATAGCGTACTTTTAAAGACTCTGCCTGACGCAATAATAAAGAACAACCTTCTTTTATGTCATGAGTAACAACTTCTCCACCAAATGGAACTACCCCAACATGTCGCAATATATTATCATAATATACAGTAATTGTTGTAACACCACATCCTATATCAACTAAAACAACACCTGCCTCTTTCTCATCATCCGTAAGTATAGAGTTTGCAGTGACAACCGGATTAAGAAAAACCTTATCAAGATTCAATCCTACATCTTCAATACAAAAGCGTAAATTCTCCTCATATAATGCACGGCCCAAAATTAATTTAAAACTTCCACAAAGAGATTTTCCTTTAACGCCAACAGGATTTTTTATTTCCTCTTCTTTATCAACACTAAATTGCTGAGGAACGACCATATATGTTTTGCATCCTTCTGGGGTTTTCATCCCCTCTGCAGCATGAATCAACGCTTCCAGATCCTCGTTTTTAACGCAACGAAATTCACCTAACTCTTTTTCTCCTTCAACCTCTTCAGAAAAGACACCCTGTCCATTAATCCCTACATAGACTTTAGATATTTCACCAAAATCATTCCCTTCACGGGCCAATTCAAGGACTTTTTTTATTGATTGCACAACTTCTTCAACGTTCGAAACACGTCCTCGTTTTACACCTAACGAATTAACTTTTGCGCAACTAATAACTTCGATTCCATCTAGATCATCTTTTCGACCAATGATCACGATTGTCTTGGCGGTGCCAATATCGAATGCTGCAATTATTTCACTTTTTCGGCTCATAGTACGATTGTTATTTTTTTGAACAAACAACCTGATTTGTATATTTCACACTAATTGTATCATATAAATTCCAACCTCTTGTCATAAAAATTTGCTTATAGAGTGCTCTCAGATTTCTAAATTTGACGTTCAAACTATCAGCTCCTCCTAATTCAATAAAATTATCTCCCACACGAGGGACCAAAAAGATATCAGATTGGGCATTCACGTAAATTTGTTCAATTTGAGCTTTCCACAATTTATCATTATTTATAAAATTCACCAAATCAAACAAATCCTTTTTTGCCATTTGACGAGAAATCATTCCAGAAGCAATAATCACATGTGGAGTATAAGACGTCGATACTGGCATTAACTTTCCTTCTTCGCTGACATAGTAATTTTCAATTGGAGTTAAGACTCTAAAGATAGGTTCTTGCTGCCATATTTTTACAATAACCTTTCCTCCATGAATTTTACGTGAATCATATAAAGTTGAATAAACCACTGCCTTTTTTATTATTGATTTTTTTTCTAACAGTTCTCTGATTCTATTAAGATTAACAGTGTTCAACCGTTGTCCGATGAGATTAGGAAATTTCCTCAATATAGCAGAACGAATATCTTTAGGAGTAATAAATACCCCATTCAGAGAATCTTCAAGCTCAACTTCCAACGAAGAGCATCGAGTTTTATGTCTCTCTGAAACAACAAAGCTTGCCGTACTAATCAACACGCTAAGTCCAAGGATAACCATTCCTATTATGAATAACTTTTTCTTCATCCCTATTTTCCCAATAATTGGGTTATCGGATTAATAAATTGGTCAATATCTCCAGCACCAAGAGTCAACAAAACCTCTAGTTTTTTATCCTTCAATACTTTTATCAATTCACTTTTTGTACACATTATTTTTTCAGAACAAGTAACCTTGTCAAAGATTATCTTTGAGGTTACCCCTGGAATTGGAGCTTCCCTCGCAGGATAAATATCCAGAAGAATCAAATCATCCAGTAAAGACAAGCTTTTAGCAAATTCAACAGCCAAATCTCTGGTCCGGGAATAAAGATGAGGTTGAAAAACACCTGTAATTTTTTTCCCTTGGTATAGCTCTTTCACAGATGAAATTGTTGCACTTAACTCCTTCGGGTGATGAGCGTAATCATCAATATAGACAATCTTATCTGTTTTCAAATGGTAATCGAAGCGTCTTTTTACCCCGCCAAAAGAAAGTAATGAAGTTCTAATAGCATCTTCACTAATCCCCGACAATAGAGCCAAGGCGCATGCGC
This sequence comes from Prolixibacteraceae bacterium, assembly GCA_963692465.1. Classification (GTDB taxonomy): domain Bacteria; phylum Bacteroidota; class Bacteroidia; order Bacteroidales; family Prolixibacteraceae; genus JAUZOB01. The sequence continues at coordinate 2,254,660 of OY829943.1, read as the reverse complement.
CAACAGCATTTTCAACGTTCATCCTTCCAGGATACCCTAGAACTAAATTAGAGATAACCCCATCCGGAGTATTCAAATCAAAATGATAAGAATAATTTTCAAGCCTTACATTCGTTCCATAGAAATCAGCTTTATCTTCAAGCGCATAAGAATAAAAACGAGCATGCAAATTATCTTCTGATTTTATTGGTAACCCTTTTTTGACAACAAAAGCACCTCCTTCTTTAACCTGCGAAACGAAAATTCTAAACGAATCCACAATTGCCTCTCGTGTACCATATATATCCAGATGATCTGCATCAATAGAAGTCACTAATGCCAAATAAGGATGTAACTGAAGAAAAGAATGATCAAACTCATCGGCCTCTGCAACTACCCATGGGGAACTATTTTCAGGTAACAGCAGGTTCGTATTATAATTTTTCGATATTCCCCCCAGAAAAGCAGCACAATCAGCCCTCGCCGTTTTAAAGATATGCGCCATCAAAGTCGATGTTGTTGTTTTTCCATGAGTACCCGAGATAGCAATACAATTTAATGGGTCTGTTATTAATCCCAAAACTTTCGATCGCTTCAAAATGTCAAATCCACCTTTTTGAAAAGTTACTAATTCCTCATGATCGGAAGAAATGGCTGGGGTATAAACAACTAAAGTATTGTCTCTTCTAAAATTCAAAGGAATCTGTTTAATATCTTCCGTATAATGAATAACAGCACCCTCTTTAGCAAGACTCTTTGTGAGGACCGATTCCGCACGATCATATCCAGCTACATTTTTCTTATTAAACAAGAAATACCGGGCAAGAGCACTCATTCCAATTCCTCCAATTCCAAGGAAATAAATGTTCTCTATTGCGTTAATTGATAGTTTCATCTTTTGCTATTTTCAATATGATTTGAGCAATCTGATTCGACGCATCAGGTTTTGCTAATTTTAATATTTCCGTATGGAGACTTGCCAGTTTAAAAGTATCAGTCACAAGATTCAGTGCAGTATTCAACAAATCATTTTCTGCATGATCGTCCCGAATCATTAAAGCAGCACCCTCATCTACCAAAGCCATTGCATTTTTTGTCTGGTGATCCTCTGCTACATTAGGAGAAGGAACAAGAATTGAAGGTTTTCCCGCAAGGCACAATTCGGAGATCGTTCCTGCGCCAGCTCTTGAAATCACCAAATCCGAGGCAGCAAATGCACTATCCATTCTTGTAACAAATTCATTGACATGGAGATTTTTCGGAATATTTTCACCCAACTGTTCTAGTATTGATTTATAATAAACTTTACCGGTCTGCCATATAATCTCAACCTTCCCTTCTGCAATTCGTTTAATCCCTGCAAGTATGCTTTGATTTAAAGTTCTGGCTCCCAAACTTCCGCCTATGAATAGAATTACCGGATTACTGGAGTGTATTCCAAAATATTCTTTAGCCTCTTTTCTATCAATGGCTTTCAGAAGATCTTTCCGAACAGGGTTTCCTGTAAACACAATTTTATCCTTGGGAAAATATCGATCCATATTATCATAGGCAACACAAACCCTAAAAGCATCTTTCGATAAAAGCCGATTCGTTACCCCAGCATAAGAATTTTGCTCCTGAATGACAGTTGGAATTCCCATTTTTGAAGCAGTTTTTAGTGTCGGCCCACTTGCGTATCCCCCAACACCAATGACAACATCAGGCAGAAATTCTTTAATAATCTGTTTCGCTTTCTTTCTGCTTTTAAACCATTTCATCAGGAAGACAAGTAATTGAAAGGACATTTTTCTGGGTAATCCCATGATCGGAAGTCCAATAATAGGATACCCTGCCGCAGGAACCCGTTCCATTTCCATGCGACCTTCTGCACCAACAAAAAGAATATCACACGAAGGATCTTTTTCTCTCAGTGCATTTGCGATTGAGATAGCCGGGAAAATATGTCCTCCGGTTCCTCCTCCGCTTATAATAAATTTATTCTTCCCCATGATGCTATAAAGGTTGATCCTCATCGACTATCCCTTCCATTGGAAGAGCAACCGGCTCAGATGTTTTTTTATCTTTTTGAGTTTGATAACTAACGCTCAGGATGCAACCGAAAGACGCTGCTGTAAATAGCGTAGACGTTCCACCCATACTCACCCATGGCAATGGTTGTCCTGTATCAGGTAAGACTCCCACCGCTACACCCATATTGGTCATTGCCTGTAAGACAATCAGGCCAGTCAATCCGACGACAAGAAATGCGGGAAACGTTCGGGTACATCGCTTTACAATAATTCCGCCCCGATACAGAAATATCAAATATAGTAACATTAAAACTAATGACCCGACAAGACCATACTCCTCAATAAATATTGCATAAATAAAATCGTTATAGGCTGCAGCCATATAGTTACGAACCTGACTTCCGCCAGGACCTTTCCCTATTGTTCCTCCTTCATATATTGCCAACTTTCCATAATCAGATTGAGACAATCCCTCATTCGTTTGCTGATTTGAATCTTTATGAATATAACGTTCGATTCTTGCTCTCACCGTCTGTATTCGCCCGATTTTAGGCAGTAGCGGAGCCGTCACGTAGACTAAAAACAACAAAGCAATTGCTCCGACAAATGGAATCAGTAAGAATTTCAACTGCACCTTACCCACAAACATCATAACGACGATAGCAAGAAACAGAAGGGCCGCAGTTGAAAAGTTCACGAAAAATATTGCACCACAAACTAGTATCGAAACAATTAAAATAATATAAAAAGCCTGCTTGCGAGTTTCTTCGTTCTTCTGTTTAATTGATAACATTCTGGCAGCAAAACAAACCAACCCAATTTTTGCCAACTCTGCAGGTTGAAAGCTGAAGACACCCAGCCGAAGAGTTCTTCCAGTTTCTTCATTCGAGATCCCAACCAAGAGACTTAAAACAATCAGGACAAGGGATAATGCGACTAATACAAATGATATTTTCGAATAGACATTTACTGGAATAAACCGAATTTGCAGATATATAATAACAAATCCTACCATCAAAAAGCCAATCTGCTTAAAAAGATATCGCCATGTTTGTCCTTCCGCCTGTCTATATGCAAGTGACCCCGTTGCACTATAAACAATCAATAATGAAATAAGAGACAAAAATAGTAATACGATCCATATTACTCTATCTCCTTTAAAAAAGCGTGTTATCTGGGTCCAATCAATCATTTTATACCTTTCTTCTAATTCTTATAAATTACGTACAGCCTCTTTGAACTGACGGCCTCTGTCTTCATAATTCTGGAATAAATCAAAACTTGCACATGCAGGAGAAAGCAATACCACATCTCCATCAATTGCATATTTATAAGACTGTTTGACGGCTTCTTCCATACTAGTTGCATCAGAGATTAGTGAAATAGCGCCATCGAAGGCTGCATGAATCTTTGAATTATCAACACCAAGACAAACAATTGCCTTCACCTTCTCTTTTACCAAATCCATCAATTCTGAATAGTCATTTCCTTTATCTTTACCTCCAACAATCCAAACGACCGGACTTTCCATACTTTCCAGCGCATACCATGTTGAATTAATATTTGTTGCCTTCGAGTCATTAATAAATTCAATACCATGAACCTTAATAAACTTTTCAAGTCGATGCTCTACTCCTCTAAAATCACTAAGGCATTCCCTTAGTTTATCTTTTTTTATTTTTAACACCATTGCCGCAATTCCTGCAGCCATAGAATTATAGGTGTTGTGCTTACCTTGTAAGGCTAATTCAAGAATAGACATTTGCAATGTGTTTTGATTGACGTTAAAAGCAATATTGTTATCAACAACAACAGCTCCCTCTCCTTTTATAACTCCGAAAGAAAAAGGAAGTTGACGTGCAACGATTTCTCGTTTAGCAACCTCTTCTTTTAAGACTGGATCTTCAGCGCAATAAATAAAGTAATCTTCCGGCCGTTGATTCTGTAATATCCGAAATTTAGCATTTATATAGTTTTCCATTTTATATTCATAACGATCCAGATGATCCGGCGTTATATTCATAAGAATAGCAATATCAGCCCGAAAATCATACATCCCGTCAAGTTGAAAACTACTAAGTTCGATTACATAGTAATCGAATTTCTCTTCTGCAACTTGCCATGCAAAACTTTTGCCAACATTCCCGGCCAAACCAACATTTAAACCGGCACTTTTTAAAATGTGATAAGTTAAAAGAGTCGTTGTTGTCTTCCCGTTACTCCCAGTAATGCAAATTGTTTTTGCCGTATTATATTTCCCGGCAAATTCGATTTCGGAAATAACAGGTATATTGTTCTCTCTAATTTTCTTAATTATTGGAACACATTCTGCAATCCCCGGACTTTTAACAACAATATCTGCATTAAGAATCAATGCGTCTGTATGTTTTCCTTCCTCAAAAGGAATGTTGTAGCGACCTAACGCATCCTTGTAATTCTGTTTTACTGAACCAAAGTCCGACACAAAAATATCGAAACCTTCTTTTTGTGCTAAAACGGCAGATCCAACTCCACTTTCTCCGGCACCTAAGACAACAATTCTCTTCTTCTGACCGATCATTTTTACCGAGTTTTTAATGTTAATATTGCAATCACTGCTAAAATAATTCCAATAATCCAGAATCTTGCGACAATTTTAGGTTCCGGAATTCCTTTTTTCTGGTAATGATGATGGATTGGAGTCATCAAAAAGACCCTTCGTCCCTCTCCATATTTTGCTTTTGTATATTTAAAATAAGAAACCTGAATAATAACGGTAAGACTCTCAACAAAGAAAATTCCACACAAAATCGGGATTAAAAACTCTTTTCTGATTATCACTGCAAACACGGCAATGATTCCCCCTAGAGCAAGACTACCGGTATCTCCCATAAATACCTGAGCAGGAAATGAATTATACCACAAAAAGCCAATAGTTGCGCCAATGAAAGCACTGATAAAAACAGCTAATTCTCCCGTATTTGGAATATACATAATATTCAAATATTCAGCATAACCTAAATGTCCACTCACATAAGCCAAAATACCAAGAGTTGCCCCACTTATTGCCGAAAGCCCCGTCGCCAGACCATCCAAACCATCCGTTAAATTTGCGCTGTTGGATACCGCAGTTATTATCAGTGTAATAACAAGCATATAAACCAACCAACCCCATTTCTCCTGATTTCCCCCTAACCGGGAAACAAACCAGTTATAATCAAACTCCTGATTTTTAATAAACGGAAGAGTTGTACTCGTCGATTTCAAATCATGAGTAACATAGTGCAATGTTTTTTGCCCATTAACAGGATTTACAACGGCCTGAGTTAACGGTTTGCCATCTGGTCCCATTACTTTTTCCCGAATAACGACTCCATCATTAAAATATAATGTTCCTGCAACAATAAGACCAAGACCAACCTGCCCTATAATTTTAAACTTACCTGCTAATCCAGCCTTATTTTTTAAGAACACTTTAATATAGTCATCAATAAACCCGATTATACCCAACCATATTGTAGTAATAACCATCAAGACGATATAAATATTATCCAGCCTGGCAAATAATAGAGTAGGTAAAAGAATCGCCAACAAAATGATAATTCCCCCCATTGTCGGGGTTCCTTTTTTTTGCATTTGACCTTCAAGTCCCAGATTTCGGATTGTTTCACCAATTTGTTGTTTCTGCAAAAAACGGATTAACTTCCGCCCCCACACCATTGTGATTATTAACGATAGAATAATCGACAGTGCTGATCGGAAAGAAATATAATGAAACATTCCTGAAGCAGGAACATCCAGTTTATGAAGCCATTGGAATAAATAGTATAACATACGTGATATTTTACAAGGTTAAAAACACTTCTCTTATTACTTCTCTATCGTCAAAATGGTATTTCACCCCATTAATTTCCTGATAAGTTTCATGACCCTTCCCTGCAACTAAAATAATATCTCCAGGATTAGCCATCAAACAAGCGGTTCGAATAGCTTCCTTTCGATTTACAATCGTAACAACTCTGTTTTTTTGATTCTCTTCGATTCCGGTATACATCTCTTTCAATATCACCTCCGGATCTTCCGACCGCGGATTATCTGAAGTTAAAATCACTTTATCACTCTTAATAACCGCTTCGTGAGCCATTTCCGGACGTTTAGTTTTATCTCTGTCGCCCCCGGCACCAATAACGGATATCAATTTTTCTTTCCCACTCCGAATTTCATTAATACTTTCAAGAACATTTTTTAATGCATCTGGAGTATGGGCGTAATCCACAATAGCAAAAATTCCATTTCCCGACTTAAATGTTTCGAATCTTCCTGCTACAGGATATAAATTACTCATTCCTTTCAGAACCTCTTCCTGATCTTGTCCGAGTAATATAGCTGCACCATATACAGCTAGAAGATTAGATGCATTAAAATTACCAACAAAATGAGTCCACAATTCTTTTCCATTTATCGAAAGAAGAAATCCATCCAAATGATGTTCCAATACTTTTCCATTAAAATCTGCCAGAGACCTCAATGAATAAGTTCTTTTTGAAGCTACCGTGTTTTGCAACATTACCATTCCATTCTTATCGTCACAATTTGTTAATGCAAAAGCAGTTACAGGTAAATTATCAAAGAATTGTTTTTTTGCTTTCAGGTAATTTGCAAAAGTTTTGTGATAATCAAGATGGTCATGAGTAATATTCGTAAAAATTCCACCTTTATATTGGAGTCCCGCAATCCGACCCTGTGCAATTGAATGCGAACTTACTTCCATAAAACAATAAGTACACCCAGCATCAACCATTTCTTTCAGATGTTCATTCAGGCTAATTGAGTCAGGAGTTGTATGAGTTGCAGGAAGTTCCCGATCATTAACAAACAAGTCAATCGTAGAAAATAAACCGGTTTTATATCCCATTCCCCGGAATAGACGATACAACAAAGAAGCGATCGTCGTTTTACCATTGGTTCCGGTAACGCCGATAAGCGAAAGTTTTCTTGAAGGATATCCATAGAATGCAGAAGCAATGTATCCAAGACTAGCTGACGAATCTTTCACTCTTACATAGGTCACATTCTGATCTAGTTCAGTCGGAAGATCTTCACAAATAATAGACCTTGCCCCTTGAACTATTGCAGAAGGGATGAATGCATGTCCATCCATTTTTGTCCCCCGAGTAGCGACAAATAAAAAATCCTCCGCTATTTTGCGGGAATCAAAATGAAGACCTTTAACCGAGATCCCAGGATTTCCCTTTATCTCTAAAACTTCAACTTCCTCTAACAGGCTTTTTAGTGCTTTCATTCTGTTTACATTTAACCCATTTCTATCTCTATTGACTGACCTCTTCTTGCCTTTGTGCCTGGAGCCAGTGACTGAATCTTCACTTTCCCCATCCCCCTTATTGAAACATGCAACCCACAGTTTTCTAAAAGATATACAGCATCTGAAGCCCCCATCCCTATTACATCAGGAACAGCTCCACGATTAATTGGTTTATCTTTCATCACAACTCTGGTTGAATCTCTCGGACTTGACATAACCCAATGTCCGCGAGACGAATCAGAATAAGGGATTCCAAATTGGTCACAAACATACTCCAGATTCGACTTCCATCCGTTTGCGACCAATGGTGCATGAAACGATTTTTGAATACCTTTAGATTTACTCCAATTTGTTTGAATCGAAGTAGAATAAACCTTATCTGCAATTTCTTTGAATACAGGTGCTGCAACCGATGCCCCATAATACCCATTCTTAGGTCCAACAATCACTACAATACATGAATATTGAGGATTATCTGCTGGAAAATATCCACAAAAAGAAGCCTGATAAACTCTTGCTCCTCCATGATAGTATCCCTTATTATTATTTGCAACCTGAGCGGTTCCCGTTTTTCCTGCTATTTTATATTCTTTACTCTGAATCGCTTTTCCTGTCCCATATTGAACAACCCCCTCTAACATACCCCGCACTTTTCCAAGAGTTTCCTGCGAACAGATTGATGATTTTATAACGTCGGTACCAAAAGTTTTAACAATCTTTCCCCGTTGCCTAATAGCCCGAACAAAACGGGGTTTTATCATCTTCCCATTATTGGCTACTGCATTGTAAAAGGTAAGAATGTGCATCGGAGTCAGTTTTATCTCGTAACCGTAAGAGATAAAAGCAAGAGAACTAGCCCACCATTGACCTTTATCGCTCGGGTGTTTGATCTCTGGAATTCCTTCCCCGCTCATTCCGGTGTTTAATTTACGGTTCAATCCAAAATTATAAATCCGATCAATAAACTCATCTTCTTTGCCCTGATAATACTTAGTTATCACCTTGGCAACCCCAACATTCGATGACTTTTCAAAAATCTGCTTAACAGACAACTTACCATGACCACCATATTCCTGATCACTATCATAAACTTTTAATCCACCATATTCCCATCGTCCGTTTCCCGTATCGAATACACTTGAAGTATCAATATAGCCCTGTTCCAAGGCAACCATCAATGAAATCAACTTAAATGTTGATCCGGGTTCGGTACACCCCTGGTGCCCCAAAGCATAGTTATAGTTCTCATCATAATTAGTTTCCGCTCCTCTCCCGAGATTAGCAATGGCTTTCACATCTCCCGTTTTAACATCCATCAACACTGCCGTTCCATAAAGAGCATCACTTTTTTTAAGCTGTTTAAGCAACGCATTTTCTACAAAGTCCTGAAAATTAACATCGAGGGTTGATATAACATCCATTCCATCAACCGGTTCTACCTGCGTAATCGGAACCCATCGTCCAGAAAGATTTTGCTTATATGACATACCATCTCGTCCTCGGAGGTAATTTTCACACATCTCCTCTATTCCAGTATAACCGACATCTCCGTGATTTCCTCCATAAGCACCCCGGTTAAGCGCACCAATAGTTCTCAATGCCAAAACCCCCTGTGGTCTAACCCTTTCATTTTGCTGGACACAAATAAAGCCACCGGCATTTGTTCCCCGATTAAAAATTGGGAACTGACGAATCCGCTCCAATTCCAAAAAATTAACTTTCTTCTTATTAACAAGAAAATAACGCTGTTTCTTCCGATAAGCCTGATTCAGTTCTTGTTTATATTGCCAATAAGAAAGATCTCCAAAAAAGCGAGAAAGGCTATCTGCTAGTGGACCGACGTTATCTTTAAATACCTTACGGACTCCAGGTGCCCCCAAATCCATATGTAATTCATAGTAAGGCACCGAGGTCGCCAATACTTTCCCGTCCCAGGCACAGATATCTCCTCTGCTGGCATTTATGATATCAGCCCGTTGCTTATAATTTTTTGCTTCCTGCACCCATCGCTCATTATGAATATGCTGAATAACAAAAGCCTTGGCAACGATGACACATCCAAAAAGAACCAGCAATAGATAGATAACTGTAAACCTTGATATAATATCTTTACTTTCAATAGCCATTTCTAATGCTTTTTATCTTCATCTTCCAGTATTATTACTCCTGGAGGTCTATCCGACTCAATAAGATTAATCCCACTTTGTTGCACTTTATACGCTATTTCAGATGGACGACTTATATCCATTAATTCTGCAGCAATGCTTATTGACTCACTTCTTAGATCCTTTACAGAATCCTGACATTCATCAATTTGCCGCATAATACGCTCTGATTTATACCTGTTACTAATAAGCAAAATAGCCAAAAACCCGATAAAAAAGATAAAGGGGTAATGCCGTTCTATCCTAGGGTCACGTAAAACTCTTCCACCAATAATGCTTTTAAAGACATTACTAAATCCAACAGAACGTTTTTGCTTATCTTTCTTCTTTCTCATCGTCTGCAATTTTACGAGCAATTCTCAATTTTGCACTTCGTGACCGGGGATTTCGTTGCAATTCATCTTCTCCAGGAGTAATAACTTTTCGATTAATTAATTCAAAAGGGGCCTGTTTATTCCCATAAAAATCTTTCTCAATCCGTCCTTCAAAATTACCTGATTTAAAAAAATTCTTTACAAGTCGGTCTTCTAATGAATGATAAGTCATAACAACAATCATTCCTCCGGGTTTTAAAACCAAAAAGGATTGCTCCAATAAATTTTTCAACACCTCTAATTCTTGATTTACCTCAATTCTCAACGCCTGAAAGACCTGAGCAAGATATTTCTTTTCGATCGCAGGAGGAATACACTTTGATATAACAGACCTAAACTCGCCTGTTGTCGTGATTGGTTTTTCTTTTCTTCCTTCAATAATCTTTAATGCAAGCATCTTGGCATTAAATACTTCCCCGTATGTTTTAAAAAGAACTTTTAAATCTTCTTCCGAATAATTATTCACAATCCATGCAGCATCTCTCTCCTGATCCCGATTCATCCTCATATCCAATTTTGCATCAAAGCGAAATGAAAATCCTCGCTCCGCATCATCAAAATCGTGTCCGGAAACCCCAAGGTCAGCAAAGATTCCATCCACTGACTCTACATGATAATAACGCAGAAAATTTCGCAAAAAACGAAAGTTATGACGGATAAAACAAAATCTCGGGTCATCAATCAAGTAAGGCACAACATCCTCATCCTGATCAAAAGCAAAAAGTTTTCCCTCGCCCAGTCGCGACAGAATTTCTCTGGAGTGACCTCCTCCTCCATAAGTAACATCAACATATATTCCATTTGGACAAACACGGAGGCCGTCAACGCTTTCTTTCAACAAAACAGGATCATGGTATAGGGCCATTTCTATTCGCTTTACCAATTAAAATCAGGCAATTTCGCCTCCTAATAACGTTTTAAACGTCTCCGAATATTCCAATTCAGGCATCAATGCTTTTTCATATTCCTCCGCATCCCATAACCGGATGCGCACTCCTTGACCAGAGAAGACCACCTCTCTTTTTATCTTTTTTTCAAGTAACATTGAATTTGGAATATTTAGCCGCCCCTTATCAGAAACCGGAAGTTTGATAAATGTCTGGTAAAATTTATCCAAAAACCGGCTTTGAACGGGATTATTCAGATTCAACTGAGCTCTTATCTTCTCCACCCGTTCTTCCCATTGCTCAGACAAATAAATATTCAAACACTCCTCAAACGGATCCTTCTCAACGACCAAACAGCCCTTATCAAACTCCCCCATCTCTTTTTTAAAAGAGGACGGAATTACAACCCTGCCCTTATCGTCAACAGTACCAGTATATTTGCTTGAGAAGTCGACCACGTTATTCTATTTAATTTTTTAATGTAAAGATACACATTTTCCCACTTTGTCACAATTTTTTCCACTTTGTTCCACCATCAATTATTAACAACCTCTTTTCCCCTCGCTTTTAATTGTGTTCACCTCTCATCTACAGCTATGTAAAGGGAAAACCCATTAAACAATTTTCTCCTTGTCATTAAAAATACGTCACAAGAGATTCATCCTTTTAAAAAATTAAACCTGAAAATTTTATTAATTTGCAATAACAATCAATACGAAAGATATGGAACAAGATAGTCAAAACTATAAGCCTATTAATCTTCGGGAAATAATTGCCAAAAAAAGTAAAAGACTTTCCCGCCAAATTCCTTCGTGTGTTATTAACTACCTCAACAAGACCATCCACGTTGATGAGCTCAACGGAATTCTTTCCCGAAACAGGGACTATAAAAATGTTGAATTTATAGATCATTCCTTAAAAGATTTAAACATCAGTTTTAATCTCAAAGGCACAGAAAACATTTCACAAGGCAACACAAAAGTCATTTTTGCGTCAAATCATCCTCTCGGAGGAGTTGATGGATTAATTCTAATCAGTCAGATTTCCAAACTAACCAAAGTTCCAATCAAACTTTTAGTAAACGATTTCTTAATGAATATTTATCCTGTAGCCGATATGTTTGTACCAATTAACAAACTAGGAAATCAAGCCAGAGGATCGCTCCAGATTATTGATCAGGCCTATCGTTCCGATTCTCCAATGCTAATTTTCCCTGCAGGGTTGTGTTCGCGAAAAATAAATGGACATGTAACCGATTTAAGATGGAATAAACATTTTATTCAAAAAGCGATACAATATAAAAGAGACGTTATTCCCGTCTATTTTGACGGCAGGAACTCTGCTTTTTTTTACAACCTGGCTAAAATCAGAAAACTTCTTCATTTACATTTCAACATTGAGATGCTCTATCTTCCCGATGAAATGTTTAAACATCGCAATAAAACATTCAATATCATCTTTGGGAAGCCAATCTCTTATTCTCTATTTGATCGATCGAAAACGACACTTGGATGGGCAAGGTACGTTAAACGAATCGTTTACAAGCTAGGAGCTAGCACTGGCAATAATCTATAGGCAGAACTTCAGCTTCCTCCCTTTTTCTGAGATTAAATCTAAAAGCACACTTAATCCATTTATAGTTTATTATATTTTTTGCTGAATATTTTTCTAATTTTGAGACCATCTAATTTTAAAGTGGTTTTGTACATGAAAGATCTCATTGCACCAGTTCCAAAAGAGAAGCTAGAAGCAGAACTCAGTCCTGAAAAGCTGATGCGGAAAACCAATAAAGGGAACAACGAAATATACATCATAACAGCACACGATTCGCCTGCCGTAATGGAAGAAATTGGTCGCATCCGCGAACTAACATTCCGTAATGCAGGGGGAGGCACAGGAAAAGAAATTGATATCGATGAATTCGATACGTGTACGGTCCCGTATAAGCAATTAATTGTATGGAACCCGAAAGAAAAAGAAATTATTGGCGGTTATCGTTATATCATCTGTTCCGAAGCAGAGAAAGATCAAAATGGAGTTGTACAACTTGCAACAACAGAGTTATTCGATTTTTCCGAAAAATTCAACACGGAATATCTTCCTTATGTTATTGAACTAGGGCGTTCTTTTGTTGTTCCTAAATATCAGTCCAGTCAGGGAGGAATGAAAGCTCTTTTTGCTCTTGACAACTTATGGGACGGATTAGGTGCCCTCATTGTTGTCCATCCAGAAATAAAATATTTCTTTGGTAAAGTGACCATGTACACCCACTTCAACCAGGAAGCACGAGACATGATTTTGTACTTCTTTCAAAAATATTTCTCAGACAAAGAGAATCTTGTGATCCCCAAGTCCCCTCTTCCAATTGATTTCTCTAAAGATATCTTTAAAAAGACTTTTAATGGAGGTTCTTACAAGAACGATTACAAAATATTATCACAAGTAGTTCGTCATCATGGAGAAAATATTCCACCACTAATTAATGCTTACATGAACCTCTCTCCATCCATGCGAACCTTTGGAACCGTAACGAATCAGTTCTTTGGTTACGTTGAAGAAACCGGAATTATTGTTACTATCCGCGATATTTACGAAGTAAAAAAAGATCGGCATATCGCCACTTATATTAACGGAAAGAATTGCCACTTTGAAAGTGCAGATCAGAAAAAAGAATAAAACATATTCAATAACAAAAAAGAGGGCTACTACTTAAATGTAACCCTCTTTTTTTATGAATGAACGAACCTAAAGCTAATAAGCTCGGGCATTTTTTCCTTCAACGTAATTCACATAAGAAGTATTCACGACCTTTTGTCCTCCAGGTGTCGGATAATCTCCGGTAAAATACCAATCTCCGGTATCATTCGGACAGGCTTTATGCAAATTATCCACGTTTTGATAAATAATTTCAACTTCCGCATCAATATCCTCAGGAGTCAATAGTTCAGCAATTTTCGCTGAAATTTCATCATCCGTGAAAGGCTGGTAAATTTCCTTCACATAGTTGACAATTTGCTCCTTAGGCAATTCTTCCTGGGATTTACATTTTTGATATACTTCCTGAATCAAATTTTCCATCCCCCGATCCTCCAACAACGCAATTGCAGCATTAAAAGCAATAAAATTACCCAACTTTGCCATATCAATACCATAACAATCCGGATAGCGTATTTGAGGTGCAGATGAAATGATAATAATTTTTTTGGGATGCAGACGGTCCAGAATTTTTAAAATACTTTGTCTCAAGGTTGTTCCCCGAACAATTGAATCGTCAATAACCACCAAGGTGTCCTGTTTATTCTTTACGATGCCATAAGTCACATCATACACGTGACCAACAAGATCGTTCCGACTCGAATCATCAGCTATAAACGTTCTAAGCTTAACATCTTTAACTGCAACTTTCTCAACCCGGGGTTCAACCGACATAATATCAATCAACTTCTGCTCATCCATATTCCCGTTCAGTTGATGAATCTGCTCCTTCTTCCACTGTAACAGATGAGACCGTATTCCCTCCAACATTCCAAAAAATGCCGTTTCTGCCGTATTGGGGATGTATGAAAAAACCGTATTCTTCAAATCGTAATCAATAGCCTTGAGAATACGAGGAGCAAGAAGACGCCCTAGTTCTTTCCGCTCTTTATAAATATCCCGATCACTACCTCTTGAAAAATAGATTCGTTCAAAAGAACAAGATCTGCGGGGAAAAGGTTGCCGAACCATTCCATAATGGATATCTCCATCTTTCTTAACAACCAATCCATATCCGGGATCAATTTCCTTAACCTCCGTATATCGCACATTCATTACCGTTTGAATAACCGGTCTTTCTGATGCCGCTACAACAATTTCATCATTGGCATAATAGAAAGCCGGACGAATTCCCCATGGATCTCGGGTTACAAAAGCATCTCCATGGCCAATTAGCCCTGCAATGGTATATCCTCCATCAAAATCCTTAGTCGAACCCTGAAGAACTTTTAATACATCCAGATTTTTCTCTATCAGAGGTGATATCTGACGATTATCATACCCCATATCTTTAAAATGCCGGAATAGGTATTCATTTTCCCTATCAAGATAGTGCCCTAGTTTTTCAAGAATTGTTACTGTATCAGAATAAGCTCTCGGGTGCTGACCAAGGTTAACTAGTTTCTCAAACAACTCATCAACATTCGTCAGATTAAAATTTCCGGCAAGCACAAGACTTTTGGATTTCCAATTATTCTGTCGCATAACAGGATGAACAAAATCAATGCTGTTACGACCGAAAGTTCCATAACGCAGATGCCCTAAATAAAGTTCTCCTGCATAAGGAAGATTAGTCTTTGCCCACTTCGAATCTTTCCATGGATCATTATTTTTATCTGCATCAGACAACACCTTATAAATCCGATCAAAAACATCCTTTATCGAATTTGGTTCTATTGATCTCAAAAGGTGAATATATTCTGCTCCAAGATCAGGTTCAATCTTTATATTTACCACTCCGGCCCCATCCTGACCCCGATTATGCTGCTTTTCCATTAATAGATAAAGCTTATTAAGCCCATACATCCAGGTTCCATATTTTTCCTGATAGTACTCAAGAGGCTTCAATAATCGAATTAGAGCTATACCACACTCATGTTTAATCTGTTCACTCATCTTGTAATCCTTGCTTATTAGTTTTCTCTACACAACCTGTAAATTCAATTCGATCCGGAACAATAAATGAATTCGGATAAGAGCCCTTTAAGTTCCGCTTTACATTCAGAGCTTCAGCTTTATTTCTGAAATTACCAACCCGGACCTTCCAATCCGGAGAGGTAAACTGAACATATACATCTAAATCCGGATAATTAATCATGATTTGAGTCTTCACCTTTACCGCTCTTTCACGCGCACCCTGACCTGATGCCGTAAATATCTGGATACGATAACCCATTCCGCTATGCGCCTGTTTTTTCTGGTGTGAATGTTTATTGATCATCGAATCAATATATGGATCCTGACTGATCGTTAAATTTCCGCTTTGGTGCGAATGGTTGGATTTTGGAGTAGCATCGGAAGTGTCTCTTACCTGCCCCAGAGTCACTCCTGCAAATAATAACAAACAGATGAGTGAAAATAATAATCTCTTCATCTTAAAATTATTTGAGTCCACAAATATAGTTGAAAATACCCAATAACCAGTTACTTCATTTTCTGTTTTACTACCATTTCCAACAATCACTTTCTCACATTGAGATTTAATCTGGAATAACTACTTTTGTTCCAAACACTAATTCTTTTAAACTCAATTTATTAAATTTTCATGAATCACTCAACCCAATCAATTCCTAACACAGACTTTAAATCTGTTAATCGGAAAAAACTTTTCATTGAGACCTATGGCTGCCAGATGAATGTTGCCGATAGTGAAGTTGTTGCAGCTATCATGGCTGAACATGGATATTCGATTACCAACGATTTTCACGATGCCGATGCCATCTTTATTAATACTTGCTCTATTCGGGATAATGCAGAACAACGAATATGGGGAAGACTTACTTTTTTCAGAAGTCTAAAAAGGAAAAAGCACAATCTTGTTATCGGCCTTATTGGATGCATGGGAGAACGCCTTGCCAATAAGCTCTTTGAGGAAAACGCAGTAGATCTTGTTGCCGGTCCGGATGCCTATCGCGATTTACCCTATCTGACTCAAAAAGCCTTAACCGGAGATAAAGCAATTAACATCGAGCTATCTCTCAATGAAACCTACGACAACATCTGTCCCGAAAGATTAAATCAAGAATCAATCTCCGGATTTGTAAGCATTACCAGAGGATGTAATAATTTCTGCACTTACTGCATTGTTCCCTATACCAGAGGAAGAGAACGTAGCCGGAATCCACAGGATATTCTTAACGAAGTCCGCGATCTTCAATCCAAAGGTTATCGTGAAGTCACTCTTCTTGGTCAGAATGTCAACTCCTATAAATGGACCAGTGAAGATAAAGAAAAACCTTCCCGTTTCCCCGATTTAATCGAAATGGTCGCAAAAGATCAACCTTCTTTACGGATCAGATTCACCACCTCTCATCCGAAAGATTTATCTAACCGTCTTTTAGAAACAATGGTCCTCTATCCTAACATTTGCAGACACATTCACTTACCGATGCAGTCCGGAAGCACGAGTGCACTCAAACGCATGAACCGGAAATACACCAGGGAATGGTATATGGACCGCATCCAGGCTATCCGTCAAATATTACCCGACTGTGGTATTTCCACTGATATTATTGCCGGATTCTGCTCCGAAACAGAAGAAGAACATCAAGAGACATTATCACTCATGAAATGGGCCGAATTCGACATGGCTTATATGTTCATCTATTCCGATCGCCCGGGAACTTATGCCCACGAACACCTTCCCGACAATATCGCCGAATCAGTTAAACACCGTCGTCTGAATGAGATCATCACCTTACAACACAATATCTCACTGCAACAAAACCAAAAAGACCTCGGAAAAATAGTTGAAGTTCTTGTTGAAGGAACCTCTAAGAAATCAGAGGAAGAACTTTTTGGACGTAACTCGCAGAATAAAGTCGTCGTTTTTCCCCGGTTAAATTTTAAAAGAGGAGATATTGTACCGGTTAAAATTATCAATTGCACCCAGACAACACTTATTGGTCAGGCTGTTGTAAATAAAAACCCATCAAAATGAGTGAGTTAATTGACGAATTCAGAGAATATCGTTCAAAAATGAATGAACGAATTCTCGCCCACGACAACAAAGTGATTAAAAGAATCTATAATCTCGACACCAACACCTATACTGACGGAGCTCTCTCTGCTAAAGTTAAGGAAATGCTGGGACTGGTCGCCTCAATGGTTCTTCGTTGCGACGATTGCATCAAGTACCACTTGGAACAATGCTACGAACAAAAGGTTACGACCGAAGAATTATTTGAAGTCTTTGCAGTTGCCAACCTTGTCGGAGGGACCATTGTCATTCCCCACACCCGCCGAGCTGTGGAATATTGGGAAGAACTTATAAAATCGGAACAGAAATAGGAATCACCTCCGTCATGGCTCTTTGAACAGAGAGTCATGGTATTATTTTTTCTTTAACGCCCGATCAACCAGCGCAACGGTCTTCTTGATGAGTGCCGTTACAAATGCACTTTGTATATTCAACAATAACATCAAATTTCGTGCATATAATATCAAACTAAAACCCTGCCCTAATATCAACACCGGATCTTTTCGGTACAATCCGTAGATAAATATCAACACTGCTCCCACAACACTTATTATCCAGAAGCCAATAGGCAGAACGGATTCTTTCTTATTTTCCGAGTAGATCCATTGATAGATAAAACGAAAATTGAATATAACCTGTCCCAGTGTGCCCAAAATTAAAAGCCACACCGGAATATTCGGATGTTGCAGAATAGCCTGCCAATTATGAGAAGAACCACATATTAACCAAAGAAAAGCAATAAAGGGAGCTCCAATGACAAATATTCTAAACCATATCGAAAACTCTTTCCATGCTCCTTTTAATTGTAAATTCCGAACATATACAAAATAAACAATCAACTGACCCAATATTATTGCAAAATCATTCCTTAAGATTCCATAAACCAACATAAAAAGAGACCCGAACAAACTAAGTTGCCAAAAGATCGTCGGAGAAATAACTCTCCCTTCCTTCTCCGACATAAACCATTGAATAACGACTCGTCCGAAAAACAACGCCTGAGATAAAAACCCCAACGCAAAAATCAATAGCATCTCTTTCATTTCCTATTCTTTATTCTTAAACCCATCCGCTCTATTATCCCTAACAAATTTATCAATCAAGATTGCTGATCATGGAAATATATTCCATAGTACAAATGAAATAAAAAAGGTGGAGATTCTGACCTCAGATCTAATAGAAGATTTTTATATTGTAAAATAATTAATTCACTAAAAAAGTTTAAACAAAAATACTTTTCTCTGGTTAACTTCAAGAAAACAAATTTAATAGCACCGAGATATGTATAAGCTTGTATTAATCAGACATGGGCAAAGTGAATGGAACAAAACAAATCTGTTCACCGGATGGTCCGACGTTGATTTAACCGAAAAAGGTATCGAAGAGGCAAAGAATGCCGGGAAAATCCTTAAAGAGAAAGATTACTCCTTTGATGTCGCTTTTACCTCTGTCCTTAAAAGAGCCATTAAAACACTGTTCTTTGTTCTCGACGAAATGGATCGCTTATGGATTCCTGTACATAAAAGCTGGAGGCTCAATGAAAAAAGCTATGGTGCCCTTCAGGGACTCAATAAAGCAGAAACGGCTGCAAAATACGGCGAAGATCAGGTCCTTATCTGGAGAAGATCCTATGATGTAAAACCACCATTACTCGCCGATTTCGACGACCGAAGTCCGATCCACGATCCTCGGTACAGTCATCTCGACAAATCAGAGCGTACTCTTGGTGAAAGTCTTGAAGACACCTATAATCGTATGCTACCCTACTGGCATGATCAAATTGCTCCAACCGTTCTCTCCGGCAAGAAGGTAGTCATTGCAGCCCATGGGAATAGTCTTCGCTCTCTGGTGCAATACCTTGACAATTTATCCAGGGAAGAAATTATTAAGCTCAACATTCCCACTGGAATTCCTCTGGTCTATGAACTAGACGATCAACTTAAACCTCTTCGCCATTATTATCTGGGAGATCAGGAGGCCATTGATGCAGCAATAAAAAAAGTCACGAATCAGGGGAAAATTCATTAAATTCTCCTCCCCTTATCATGAAGCAGAAAATCAGCCAATAATTTAACTCCTGATTTTCTGCTTTTGCATATTACATATCCTCAAACAAGCCGTTCTCTTCGTTTTATCAGCGATTAAGAGCACTGGTGCTATTCTCAAAATTTGAATATCTTTGTATAAGAAATAATAACTCCGGACAGGAAGCAAGTCCAAAATATATTTTCATGAAGAATATCCGAAACTTTTGCATTATAGCACACATTGATCACGGGAAAAGTACTCTTGCTGACCGCATGTTAGAGCTCACCAAAACGATTAGCGAGCGCGACATGGAAGACCAGGTCCTTGATGATATGGACCTTGAGCGGGAACGGGGCATCACGATTAAAAGTCATGCAATTCAAATGAACTACGAATATCAGGGTGATATTTACCGGTTAAACCTGATTGATACTCCGGGGCATGTCGATTTCTCTTACGAAGTTTCCCGATCAATCGCCGCCTGTGAAGGAGCGCTTCTGATTATTGATGCAACCCAGGGAATTCAGGCTCAAACCATTTCTAACTTATATCTGGCCATCGAGCATGATCTTGAAATCATCCCTGTTCTCAACAAAATGGATCTTCCAAATGCCATGCCTGAAATTGTTGAAGATCAAATCATCGAACTTATCGGCTGCAAACGTTCCGATATCATTCATGCAAGCGGAAAAACAGGAATGGGAATTGAAGAGATACTACAACGCATCGTCAATAATGTTCCGCCCCCAACTGGAGATCCGGAAGCTCCATTACAATGTCTCATTTTTGATTCCGTATTCAACTCATTTCGTGGTGTTATTGCTTATTTCAAAGTTGTTAATGGCAAAATACACACCGGAGACAGAGTAAAATTCGTCGCTGCTAAAAGCGCTTACAACGCTGATGAAATCGGAGTATTAAAACTTGGGTTGGAAGCAAAAGATGAACTAAGTGCCGGTGACGTCGGTTATATCATATCTGGTATTAAAACAGCCCGCGAAGTTAAAGTCGGCGATACCATCACCCAAGTGACCCGCCCCTGCAGCGCAGCAATCGATGGTTTTGAAGAAGTCAAACCAATGGTTTTTGCCGGAGTATATCCGATTGATAACGATGACTATGAAGATCTTCGGGCATCTATGGAAAAACTCCAGTTAAACGATGCCTCGCTCACTTTCGAACCAGAATCATCTGTCGCATTAGGTTTTGGCTTTCGTTGTGGTTTCCTTGGCATGCTCCACATGGAGATCATACAGGAACGTCTCGATCGGGAATTCAACATGAACGTCATTACAACAGTTCCCAATGTTTCCTACATCGCTCATACCAAGAAAGGCGAAACATTCGATGTTTATAATCCATCCGGACTTCCTGATTCTACCTTAGTCGATTTTATCGAAGAACCTTATATCGAGGCCCAGGTTATTACAGCCAGCGAATATATTGGTCCGATCATGACCCTTTGTCTTGAAAAAAGAGGCACACTAACCAAACAGGAATATCTGTCAAGCGACCGGGTTGAATTGTCCTTTGAAATGCCCCTGGCCGAAATCGTCTTTGACTTCTACGATAAACTCAAAAGCATTTCCAAAGGTTATGCATCTTTCGATTATCACCAGACAGGGTATCACGATTCAAAACTGGTTCGGCTTGACATTCTCCTTAACGGGGAAATTGTCGACGCCCTTTCTTCCCTTGTATATGTCGATAATGCTTATCCTTTGGGAAGGAAAATGGCTGAAAAATTAACAGAACTTATTCCACGTCAACAGTTCGATATCGCTATTCAGGCAGCTATCGGAGCAAAAATTATTGCACGGGAAACCATAAAAGCTGTAAGGAAAGATGTTACCGCTAAATGTTATGGAGGGGATATTTCCCGAAAACGTAAATTATTAGAGAAACAGAAGAAGGGAAAGAAGAAAATGAAACAGATCGGCAATGTGGAAGTTCCGCAAAAAGCATTTCTTGCCGTCCTCAAACTTGACTAATTAAAAAAGAAGGCTGAAAGTAAAATCTTTCAGCCTTCTTTTTTCTTAAGAAATAATAAGCTTGTAACCTTTACCATGAACATTAATAATTTCAATTAAAGGCTCTTCTTTTAACAATTTTCTGAGTTTTGTTATATACACATCCATACTCCGTGCATTGAAATAATTATCATCAACCCAGATTGTTTTCAACGCAAAATTCCGTTCCAACACTTTGTTGACATTATTACACAGCAAACGTAAAAGTTCCGACTCCTTCGTGGTCAATTTCGTCGTTTCTTCGTCCGTAAAAAGGATCTGTTTCCGCGAGTCGAAAGTGAACTTTCCTAATTTAAACAGAAACTGATTACTATTCTGGTTTTCGCTAACCGTTCTTCGGAGAATTGCCTCTACCCGAAGAATAAGCTCTTCCATACTGAATGGTTTTGTAATATAATCGTCTCCTCCCAGTTTAAATCCTTCAAGAACATCGTCTTTCAGGTTTTTTGCCGTTAAGAAGATAATAGGGATGTCTGTATTGACAACCCGAATATCTTTTGCCAATGTAAACCCATCTTTCTTGGGCATCATGACATCAAGGATACAAAGATCGTAATGATTAGCCATAAAGCCTTCATAAGCAGCTTCACCATCCGGATATAAATCAGTATCATATCCTTTTACGATCAAATATTCTCTTAAAAGACCGCCGAGATTCTCATCATCTTCAGCAAGTAAAAATTTCACTTTTGTATCCATTTTATTCCTGATTTAATGGGAAATAAATCAAAAACTTGGTCCCTTTATTCAAGGTGCTCTCTACTTTTACAAAGCCAGAATGAGCATCAATAATTTTCTTTACATAGCTCAATCCTAAACCAAATCCTTTTACATCATGAACGTTCCCCGTCGGAACACGATAAAAACGTTCAAATATCTGCTTGTGATATTCTTTCGCAATTCCTATGCCATTATCTTTAACAGACAACATCAAAAAGTTGTTTTTATTTTCTGTCGCAACAATAATCTCCGGTTTATCTTTGCTATACTTCAACGCATTATCAAGCAAATTGAAAAGAACGTTTGTCAAATGCACTTCATCCCCTTTTATAACAGAATTCGTAGCATTAAGTTCAGTAAGAAGAGCTCCTTCTTTATTCTGAACTCTCAGTTCGAAATTCTGAACCACGGTCCTTGCCAGATCATTCACATCAAAATCTTTAAATTTAAGTTTCAATCTGCCTTCATTAAAAATAGCCATTTGTAAAACCTTCTCAACCTGAAAACTAAGTCTTTTTGCCTCCTGATAAATTACGCCGGAGACATGTTCTATGGTTTTTGGAGTATTAGACACGCTAGAATCACGCAACATCTGTGAAGCTAAAGAAATTGTTGCTATCGGTGTTTTTAACTCATGAGTCATATTATTAATGAAATCATTCTTAATCGACGAAAGTTTTTTCTGTTTCAAAATAGTATTCACCGTCAGAACAAAAATTCCAAGAATCATAAAAATCAATAATACAGAGGGAACAGCAAGGAAACCGGCTGAATGAAGAATGTAATTCCGATGATCCGGAAAATATAGATATAAATAATTGGCCTTCGTTTTTATGTCAGACGGAAACAATAAAATACTATACACATTATGACTATTGATGTTGAAATCAGAGTTGCCCATAATAAAGCGGGATTTCCCCAACGTATGGGAATAAATCGCATACTTATAGTCCATCGTTATTCCGCTATTTTTCAATTCCTGGTGCAGCAAGGTTTGTAAAGACTCAGGGTCCACCTTCTGTTCAATCGGTCTGTCAGGAAGTAACAATTCACTACTAAGGATTCTTAACAATGCGGTTTTGTTCTTTATTTTACTAAGAAACTCTTCCTTTGAATACATATTCTGCCTGTCCAGATCAGAAAAAGGAGAAGGAGTGTTTCCCGGGCGTTTGCGACTATCCCGAATGCTTCCTGAATTTATATTAATGAGTCTATGCTTTCTGACTTTCCGGGGTTTGTTTTTTGCAGAGTCAGCTGTGGAAAATTCCATGTGCGTATTAATTGCTCCGCTCTCATCCTGATGAATGTGCATAGAAAAATTCACTTTTGATGAATCACCGGAATGGTCCTCATCTGAAGATCCATTCTGTTTATTGTCATTAAAAGTAGGTAAAGCTCCATTCGGATTATCAATATTGGCCATCCAGTAATTAACAATCATGTTAGAACTTTCAAATTCTTCCAGTCGGTTAACCACCCGGGTCAGAACATTTCTCACGTTTCCACTAAACTGTTCATCCTTAATATGAGCAGCATTGCGAATCGTTGCATATTGAACAATGATCAACCCTGCCATTACAATGACCATGATAATGATCAACGTTGTGATAAACCTTTTACTCATAGCACAAATATAACGTTAACCATTAGGCCTAAGGGAAAGTATTAACAATATTTAACAATACCATAAAAATCGACCTCGCCCGCTGATTGATTGAACGTTTCAGAGATATTAAGGGTTAACAGTGTTTAACAATTATTTGCCTCAGTTAACGAGTTGCCGGGTTATATTTGTAAGGTAAGATTGTATAATCGTAATTCTTCACAAAAAAGAATTAACTGAGTTTTACAAGGTGAATTTAGGTTTTGGTTTTTATAGGCGGGGATTTTATATTCCCGCTTTTTCTTTTGATATTCTGGAAAAGGCCTCTTTTGCCGAGTTCTGTTGGGCATCCTTTTTCGAACTACCATATCCTTTGCCCGTTACCCTATGATCTATTTCGACAATGGAGACAAACAGTGGTTGTTTGCCATTCCCTTCCTCTTCTTCGTGTGTTTCAAAATTCACTTGTTTTTTGTGCTTCTGTGCCCACTCAATAATCTGGCTCTTATAATTGGTATTGGAATTTTCCACTTCATTCAAATCGACATAATGATTCAATATCCGATGCGTAATAACGCGATGAGTAACCTTATACCCTTTGTCCAGATAGATTGCACCAATAAGAGCTTCAAAAGCGTCACCGTAAATGTGACTCTGGAGCATATTAACATTGGTATGTGATTGAATAAAGACTGACAGTCCAGTCTGGTAAGTTAACTGAGTCAGAAAGCTTCGATTAACAAGCTTCGAACGCATTTGAGTTAGAAATCCTTCGTCTTTGTTTGGAAAGCGTTTATATAAAAAATCGGCAATAATGGCACCAATAATTGCATCCCCAAGATATTCAAGCCTTTCGTTATTCACAGCGAAACCTCTTGAGTCAATCACAGATGCCGATCGGTGAATAAAAGCCAGATCGTACAATTTAAGATTGCCAGGATATATTCCCAGCAAAGATTTTAGAAACAAATAAAACTCCTTCTTCGAAGAAGAAAAGAGTTTTATTCGATTTACTAAAGATCTTATCACCTTAAGCTATAATTTTTTAAAAATAACTGTTGCATTATGGCCTCCAAAGCCGAATGTATTACTTAATGCAACGCTAATATCACGCTTCTTTGCGTGATTAAAAGTAAAGTCAATTTTCGGATCAATCTCAGGATCAAGATTAAACTGGTTAATCGTCGGAGGTATTATTCCATTTTGAAGAGCCAGAATACAAGCAATTGATTCAACAGCACCTGCTGCTCCAAGTAAATGTCCGGTCATTGATTTTGTTGAACTAATACTCATCTTATAAGTATGTTCACCAAAAGTCTTCAATATTGCTTTTGTTTCGGCAATATCGCCTAATCCTGTTGAAGTTCCATGTACATTGACATATTCAACATCTTCAGGTTTCATTCCAGCATCTTCTACAGCAAGTTTCATAACAGCACAGGCACCTCGTCCTTCAGGGTCCGGAGCTGTCATATGATAAGCATCTGCGGTCATTGCACCTCCAGCCACTTCGGCATAAATCTTAGCGCCTCTTTTTACTGCATGTTCGTATTCTTCCAGGATCAAAGCCCCGGCACCTTCCCCCATGACAAATCCGTCACGATCCCGATCAAACGGTCTGGATGCTGTTTTAGGATCATCATTTCTAGTCGAAAGAGCGCGCATTGAATTGAAACCACATACTCCTGCAGGATTAATAGCAGCTTCTGAACCACCAGCTATGAACAAATCGGCCTTACCCAAACGGATATAGGTCATTGCATCAATAAGAGCATGAGTGGAAGAAGCACAAGCACTAACAGTTGTTAAATTAATACCCCTAAATCCATAACGAATTGAAAGCATTCCCCCTGCCATGTTTGCAATCATCTTGGGAATAAAATACGGAGACATCTTCGGATTTTCCGGATTATACGATCTCGCCTCATTAAAAAAAGTTTCAAGGCCTCCTATTCCCGCTCCCCAGATAATTCCTGCCCGATCTTTATCTACTTTTTCCAGATTCAAACCTGAATCAGAGACAGCCTCATCAGCCGCCCCGAAAGCAAATAAAGTGAACAAGTCATATTTGCGAACATCTTTTTTCTCAACGTAAGCAGTGGGATCAAAATTTTTAATCTCACAGGCAAAGCGTGTTCTCTGCTTGGAAGCATCAAAACGAGTAATCGGAACGACACCGCAAACTCCATTTTTTAATCCTTCCCAGTATTCTGAAACAGACTTTCCCAACGGATTAACGGTCCCAATGCCGGTTACTACTACCCGTTTCAATTCCATGAAAAAACAAATTTTTCAGTTATAATTTTTACTTGTTGATGTTTGCTTCAATGTAAGTTACTGCATCTCCGACCGTGCCAATCTTTTCTGCCTGATCATCGGGAATAGCAATGTTGAATTCTTTTTCAAATTCCATAATCAACTCAACGGTATCTAGTGAATCTGCTCCTAAATCATTTGTAAATGAAGCTTCGTTAACTACTTCGTTTTCGTCAACTCCCAATTTGTCAACAATAATTGCCTTTACCTTAGCTGCAATTTCAGACATAACTCAAAATTTTAGTTAATAATTCGTATTAAGAAATTTCGGGGCGCAAAGTAATAAAAAATGAGAATATACAATCAATTTTTTTTAAATTAATTGCTTCATATAGGTTTTGTAAGTTTCTAAAAACCCATACTTTTGCAATCCTAAATACATTTGAAAATAAGCAGATAATTCTATCAAAATGAAAAAAAATATAGCAATTTTCGCTTCCGGATCAGGAACAAATACTCAGGCAATCGCAGAATATTTTCAAGAACACCCATTCATTCATGTTGATAGCGTATTTTCAAATAATCCCCAGGCTTTCGTCCTTGAACGAGCTCAAAAACTAAACATTCCCTCTTTCGTTTTTTCGCGCGACGATTTTTTTCACACAGAGAAAGTAGTCAATATTCTTCACGAGCGACAAATCGACCTGATTGTTCTTGCCGGATTCTTATGGTTAGTTCCCGAGAATCTAACTCGTAATTTTAAAATTGTCAATATCCATCCGGCCTTACTCCCCAGACATGGAGGTAAAGGAATGTACGGGATGAAGGTTCATGAAGCAGTTGTTGAGGCACACGAAACGGAAAGTGGCATTACCATCCATTATATTGATGAGAACTACGACAAAGGTCAAACAATCTTTCAGGCCAAATGTTCTGTATTACCGTCCGATACAGCCGAGATGGTTGCGACGAAAGTTCATGCTCTCGAATACCAATATTTTGCAAAAGTGATCGAAGAAGTATTAACGCAAGATTAAGGGAAAAACCGAAGAGCCTGTTTTTTTCGTCCTGCGTCAAACGGAATAGACGCAAGTTGTTTTAGAATCGGATTACTGTATTTTCTAAACGGTTTAACTTCCTTTCCCTGAATTGGATCGGCATTAGGAGAAACCATCGTCAAAGGATCAATTGGTGTTCCTTTAAGGTAAACCCGAAAGTCAAGATGTGGCCCCGATGCAAGTCCTGTTCTTCCTACATAGCCGATAACCTGTCCCATTTTCACTTTCGTTCCGGGCCCTATTCCATCAGCGAAATTACGCAGATGCATATAACTGGTCGTATAGGTATCATTGTGTTTTATTAGCAGATAATTCCCTCCTCCGGAAGGCTGAAAAGCCTTTTTTTCAACGACCCCGTCACCAATTGAATAAACAGGCGTTCCAATAGGTGCCGCATAATCGACCCCATGGTGCGGACGATATATTTTCAATATCGGATGGAAACGACTATTCGTAAAGCGGGAAGTAATTCTGAAGTAATCCAGTGGCGCCTTTCTAAATGCTTTTCTCAGACTACGACCTAGTTGATCAAAAAAACGAAGTTTCCCATTCTGAACATATGGAACAGCAACAAAAGATTTCCCTTGGTGAACAAATTCAGCCGCATAAATACGATTGATTTCGATGGTCTGTCCTCCAACCTGTGTCTCGTCATAGATTACCCGGAATTTATCTCCCGGTTGAATGCCAAAAAAGTCAATGGAATACTGAAAGATATCAGACAAAGAAATCGCCAGCATCGGACAAATATTTTCTTCCGTCATCGTTGCCCACAAGGAAGACTTTACAACCCCTGCGACCAGTCGGTGTTGCTTGACCTGCTGTTGTTTGCCAATTTCGACTTGATAATCGCCATATAATTTAAAAATCACATATTGCAGAGGTGAATCTTCATAAACAATAAAACAAGGCTCTTTCGTCTTCTTCTTAATAAAGACTGCATACTTATGTTCCGACTTAATCATTTTCAGGTCAAAGACCTGCCGGGCATTCTCATCAATTGTCCCGATTTGAGATGCAGACAAACCCCATTTTGCCAAAATATCAGAAAGATTCTGATCTCTTTTCACAACATATTCTTTCACTTTAAACGAATCAATTGGGATTCCATAAAGACGTGAAGGAATAATAAATTTGTGTTTTTCAGCCCTCTTTTCCGGTCCGGGAATCCACCAATTATTATAGGTTCCGACCCATACAAAGATGCTTAATAAAACAAATACAAGAGTGGCAATAAAATAGAATTTATTCTTCATTGACCTGTTTTTAATATTTTATCTGATCAAAGCCTTCTCCGAAAACTCCCATAACACTTCCCATTGAAATAAAAGCCTTTGAATCAATCTTTTTGATGGCTGAAAATATCTCACTCACTTCTCTTTTTCGCACAACCGTCAGAATAACTTTCACGTCCTGCTTGGTATACCAACCAACTCCATCCATAACAGTTATTCCCCGTTTCTCTTTGAAAGCAATAAAATCAGCAATCTCTGTGTATTTTGAGGAAAAGATAATTATCTGAGCCGATTGATTTGCGCCATTCAGAAAAGCATCAATCGCATAAGAAACAACCCACATAGTTACATATCCATACACAACCTTTCCAATTGAATGGAGAACAAACCAAGACGAACCGATAATGATCACGTCACAATACATGATAATCTTTCCCGGACTGATATTGCGATATTTATTAATAATCATCGCAATAATATCTGTCCCACCGGAACTACCTCCGGTTGAAAGAATAATACCCAGTCCCAGACCACAAAGGATTCCCCCTAAAACCGCAGAGAGAAAATTATCGTCAACAATAGCAGGGATATGCAATTGTTGACCAATAGTCAGAAATAGCGACAGAGCCGTCATTCCCACAATCGTCTTTATTCCAAATTTAGCACCAAGAACCCGGATCGCAATAATAACCAATCCGATATTAATAATAAAATAAGTAATCCCGATCGGCAACTTCATCGCATAATAAAGAGTCGAACAGATACCACTAACCCCTCCACCAGTTATTCTCGCCGGAATAATGAAAGTTATCAGCCCTATCGCATAAAGCAAGTCCCCCAATAATATAGTAGCATATGATTTTACTTCTCCAGCAAGCTTTTTCTCCATAACTATCAATAAAAAACAGGAATAAAAACCGGTCGCCCGATCAAATTACTACATTAATAATCTTTCCTCTGACAATGATAACCTTCCGTGGGGTCTTTCCCTCGGTATAACGAGCTGATTGCTCCTGTTCAAGAACAGTCTTCTTTATTCCCTCATCGTCCAAATCAAGCGGAAGTTCAAGTTTAAACCGGACCTTTCCGTTAAAAGATACCGGATAAGTAAACGTATCCTCCACAAGGTACTTCCCGTCATAAATTGGGAAGTCAGCCAATGTAACGGTCCCCTCATGGCCCAACAGAGACCATAATTCCTCACTGATGTGCGGTGCAAACGGAGCGAGCATCCTCACAAGCGGATCAAGAATAACTCGCTTATTGCATTTTAATGACGACAAATCATTCACACAAATCATAAAAGCACTCACTGCGGTATTAAAAGAGAATCGGTTTATATCATCTTCTATTTTAGAAATCGTCCGGTGCAGAATTTTCAACTCTTCAGCAGAAGCCTTAGCCTCCGACACCTCAAAATTCCACTCGTCATCATGAAATAATCGCCAGAATTTCTTCAGAAACTTAGACACTCCGTCAATTCCGTTCGTATCCCAAGGCTTAGAAGCCTCCAACGGACCCAGAAACATTTCGTAAAGTCGTAAGGTGTCCGCTCCGTTTTTCTCGACAATATCATCGGGATTAACCACATTGAACATGGACTTTGACATTTTCTCAACAGCCCAGCCACAGACATATTTCCCATCCTCAAGAATAAATTCGGCATCACGATACTCCGGATTCCAGTTTCTGAATTTTTCGGTATCCAGAACATCATTTGTCACAAAATTAACATCCACATGAAGCGGGGTAACATCATACTGTTTCCGAAGATTCAGCGAAACGAACTTATTGGTTCCTTTAATCCTGTAAACAAAATTAGACCGCCCCTGGATCATTCCCTGATTAATCAATTTTTTGAATGGTTCATCCTTACAAACAATGCCCAAATCAAACAAGAATTTATTCCAGAAACGGGAATAAATTAAATGACCGGTAGCATGTTCCGTTCCACCCAGATAAAGATCCACATTTTGCCAATACTCATTGGCTTCAGTCGAAACCAACGTTTCTTGATTATGAGGATCCATATAACGGAGATAATAAGCCGAAGACCCTGCAAATCCGGGCATTGTGTTCATTTCAAGCGGATAGCCTTCTGACGTACACCAATTTTTAGCTCGCCCCAGAGGCGGTTCTCCGGTCTCGGTCGGAAGATATTTATCAATCTCCGGTAATTCGAGAGGAAGCTGATCTTCGCGCAACGGATAAGGAATTCCATCTTTGTAATAAATAGGGAAAGGCTCACCCCAGTAGCGTTGGCGACTAAAGATAGCATCCCTCAACCGGAAATTAATCTTCACACGGCCAATCTTTTTTTCGCTGATATATTTTTTAGTAGCAGCAATGGCTGCAGGAACTTCAAGTCCGTTCAGAAAACCGGAATTAACCAATATTCCTTCTTTTGAATCAATTGATTCTTCCCATGTCGAAGGATCAGGTGCCGTTGATCCGGATGGAACAACAACCTGAATGATCGGAAGATTAAAATGTCGGGCAAAGGCAAAGTCACGACTATCATGAGCCGGAACGGCCATAATCGCACCAGTTCCATATCCGGCGAGAACGTAATCGCTAATCCAAACCGGAATCTCTTCCCCACTCAAAGGATTAATCGCATAGGATCCGGTAAATACACCGCTAACGCGCTTCACCTCGCTCAGTCGTTCACGTTCGGTTCGTAATTTCGTTTCAGCAATATATTCGTCAACCTGTTTTTTATATTCCGGACGAGTCAAAGGTTCGACTAACTCACTTTCAGGAGCAAGCACCATAAACGTCACCCCGAAGACCGTATCTGCGCGGGTTGTGAAAATCAACATTTCACGATCCGAATCTTTCACCTTAAATGTCATCTCAGCCCCTTCCGACCGTCCGATCCAGTTTCGCTGAATCTCTTTCAAAGAGTCACTCCAATCAACCTTATCAAGCCCATCAAGCAAACGGTTGGCATAAGCAGAAACCCGCAAGGACCACTGCCGCATAGTCCGCTGTTCGACCGGATATCCACCACGGGCAGATAAACCTTCTTTAACTTCGTCATTTGCGAGCACCGTTCCCAATTTAGGGCACCAGTTAACCATCGTATTTGCAAGGAAAGCCAACCGATAATTCATCAGAATATCGCGTTGTCCCTTCTCTTCCTGATTATTCCATTCTTCTGCCGAAAAAGAAAGATCTTCACTACAAGCGGCCTGAACCCCTTCTGTTCCGGAAACTTTAAAATGAGCGACCAGTTTTTCGATCGGTTCTGCTTTATCTGCATCCTTATCGTAATAGCTTCCGAACATTTTAATAAAAGCCCACTGAGTCCAATGATAATATTCCGGATCACAGGTTCGAAGTTCCCGTGTCCAATCAAAAGAGAATCCGATTTTATCCAACTGTTCCCGATAGCGACTAATATTTTTCTCCGTAGTAACCGCCGGATGTTGTCCTGTTTGAATCGCATATTGTTCTGCCGGCAGTCCATAAGCGTCATACCCCATCGGATGAAGTACATTAAACCCCTTCATCCTTTTATAACGGCTACAGATATCAGAAGCAATATAACCCAGTGGATGCCCCACATGTAGTCCGGCACCAGACGGATAAGGAAACATATCAAGTACATAATACTTGGGTTTGGAGTGATCCACCTCCACTTTATAGGTGCGATGATCCTTCCAATATTTCTGCCATTTCTTTTCTATCTCACTGAAATTATATTCCATTCTCTTAAGCAATTAATAAGGGTTCAAAAAAGTCGTTTTGCAAAATTAGAAAAACTTAATCAAAAAGCCGGATAAAATAAAAGGAACTAATTTTTTATGATATATAAAGCCTTCCGCCTGGGAATCCATGTTCGCAACCATGATTCGCTCCATATTCAACGGCTTCTTTTACGCACTAAAAAATCAGGGAAAAATGAAAGCATGTTTTTAAACATAGAAAATGACTTTTTCATGTTGTTGAACTTCAGTATTTTGGGATAAAATTGATTTTTCATGAAATTCTGACATTTTGTTACTAAAACTATAACTTTGTTGGGTATTTCAAGGTCTAAAAATAGAAATATGAAAGCAGACATCAATTCATTCATGGAGGTCCTTAAGGCCAAAACCCCTGGTGAAAAAGAATTTCATCAGGCAGTCCAGGAAGTTGTCGAATCAATCTGGGATATTTATGATGCAAATCCAGCATACAAGAGAGCAAAGATTCTTGAGCGGATGGTAGAACCCGAACGGACTATTATGTTCCGCGTACCATGGGTTAACGATCATGGGGAAGTTGAAATCAACAGAGGTTACCGAATAGAATTCAATAGTGCGATTGGTCCCTATAAAGGAGGTCTGAGGTTCCACCCCAGCGTAAATCTAAGTATTCTTAAGTTCCTTGGTTTTGAACAAACTTTTAAAAACAGTTTGACAACTCTCCCGATGGGAGGAGGAAAAGGCGGTTCTGATTTCAGTCCCAAAGGAAAATCAGACAATGAGATTATGCATTTCTGTCAATCCTTCATGACTGAACTATTCCGTCACATCGGTCCGAATACCGATGTTCCGGCAGGAGATATCGGTGTCGGCGGACGGGAAATAGGCTACCTGTTCGGACAATACAAACGATTACGGAATGAATTTACAGGAGTTCTTACCGGTAAAGGTATCGAATGGGGAGGAAGTCTTATTCGTCCTGAAGCAACCGGATTCGGAGCCACCTACTTTGTTCAGCACATGCTCAACGACATGGGCAAAGACATTGCCGGACATACCTTTGCTGTTTCCGGTTTTGGGAATGTAGCCTGGGGAGCAATCAGTAAGATCAACGAATTAGGAGGAAAGGTCCTCACAATCTCCGGTCCTGACGGTTACATCTACGACCCGGACGGAATATCAGGAGAAAAGATCGACTATCTTCTTGAGCTACGCGCAACCAATAATGACGTTGTTGCACCTTATGCTGAGGAATTCAAATGTCAGTTCGTTCCGGGGCGTCGCCCATGGGAAGTAAAAGTTGATATTGCCATGCCTTGTGCCACTCAAAATGAACTTAACGAAGAAGATGCACGTATGCTCATTCAAAACGGATGTTTCCTTACTGCTGAAGTATCCAACATGGGATGCACTACCGAAGCAGCCTACCTTCTCACCGACAAAATTCATTTCGCACCGGGGAAAGCAGTCAATGCAGGTGGAGTAGCCGTATCAGGACTTGAAATGTCACAAAATAGCATGCGTTACAACTGGAGTCGCAGTGAAGTAGACGCACGACTCAAAATAATCATGAAGGACATCCATGATACCTGTGTCAAATACGGGCAGGTAAATGGGAAAGTTAATTATATTAAAGGAGCAAATGTAGGCGGATTCGTGAAGGTTGCCGAAGCAATGCTTGCTCAGGGAATCGTCTGACCCCGTCTGCGTACAACAACAACAAGATTTAATAATAGCCGGGAGCACATTCCGGCTATTATGTTTTAATTTTAGCACAAAAATGCTCATCGACACCCACTGCCACATTTACCTTGAAGAGTTTGCACAGGATCGGGAAGAAACCCTTCTGCGAGCCATTGATGCCGACATACAAAAAATCATTTTCCCTAACATAGACCGATCAACTATCGACCCCATGCTGTCTTTTTGTGATACGCATCCCGACCGATGTTTTCCACTCATGGGCCTCCATCCTACTTCTGTTGATGAAAATTATAAGCAAGAGCTCGATTATATCGAACAACAATTTTCCCAACGAAAATATTATGGGATCGGAGAAATCGGAATCGATCTTTACTGGGATCAGAGCAGAAAAAAAGAACAAATCGAAGTTTTTCACCATCAGGTAAAGTTGGCGAAGGCACTCAAACTTCCCATTGTTATTCATTCACGCAACTCCTACCCGGAAGTTCTGGAAGTTTTGGAGAAAGAAGCAGGAGATGTTCTTTTCGGAATCTTTCACAGTTTTACCGGAACCAGCCAGGAAGCTCATCAGATTATTCAGCTTGGCTTTAAACTCGGCATTAACGGAATTGTCACTTTTAAAAACTCAGGACTAACCGAAACACTTAACGAAGTTCCACTTGAAAATATTGTCATCGAAACCGATTCGCCCTATCTCACCCCCGTTCCTCACAGAGGAAAAAGGAACGAACCTTCCTATGTCCGATTTGTCGCAAAGAAGCTGTCAGACATCTATCATCGCCCGTTATCTGACATTGCTGCAATCACAACCAATAATGCCTTAAGGGTTTTCGCCATCGATCAATAAAAAAGTCCTACTTTTGTAACAATAAACAACAGACAGTGAACAACATTCCATCAATTTTGATAATCTATACCGGTGGAACCATAGGAATGGTTCAAAAAGTCGATACCGGTACGCTTGCCCCAATGCAATTTGATAAAATAGTTGAAGAAGTCCCGGAATTAAACAAGTTCGGTTATTCAATCAATACCATCACGTTTAAACCGCCAATGGATTCCTCCAATATGTCGCCGACTGTATGGGTCAAAATAGCAAAGACTATTCAGCGCAATTACAACAAATACGATGGATTTGTTATTCTGCACGGCACAGACACCATGTCATATACAGCCTCTGCCCTAAGTTACATGTTTGAGAATCTGGACAAGCCCGTTATTCTCACCGGATCACAACTACCGATTGGAATGACCCGTACCGACGGGAAAGAGAATTTTCTAACCGCAGTAGAAATAGCCGCCGCTAAAGAAAATGACCGGGCCATTGTTCCCGAGGTCTGTCTCTATTTTGACAATAAACTTTTTCGTGGCAACCGGACCAGCAAAAGAGACTCTGAACAGTTCAGCGCCTTTGCATCCGTCAATTACCCTCCACTTGCCCGCGCTGGCGTCGATATCATTTATAATACGGAACTGATTAACTACCCCAAGAATAAAGGACTTCTGAAAGTTTACACCACCTTTGATGACAACGTGGTCATCTTAAAGATGTTCCCAGGCATCAGCAGTCAGGTTGTTAATTCCATCTTTTCAACTCCCGGATTAAAAGGAGTCGTTCTCGAATCATTCGGCTCGGGAAATGTACCAACCTCAGCATGGCTCATCAAATCCATCAAGAAAGCGATCAGGCAAGGAATCATCATCTTGAATGTCACACAATGCCAGGGTGGAAGAGTCCAGATGGGACAATACGAAACCAGCACCGAATTGTTGAAAGCCGGTGTCGTAAGCGGTTATGATCTGACAACCGAAGCAGCCATCACCAAAATGATGTTTCTATTGGGACAGAAACTCAGCCATGATGAGGTTATTATGCACCTCATCAACAACCTCAGTGGTGAAATAAGTCAATAGCTGTTTGTGTTTCGTGAAAAAATTCATACTTTCGCACTTCGAAATCCAATATAAATCAGGAGAGATGCTCGAGTGGTTTAAGAGGCACGCCTGGAAAGCGTGTATACCCCTAAAGGGTATCTAGGGTTCGAATCCCTATCTCTCCGCAAATTAAAGAAGGTTAGACTATAATGTCTAACCTTCTTTTTTATTTAGTTGAAACAAATATAAAATTTCAACTGAAGAACTATTTCGGGGACTTGTATTTGACTCTCCTTTGATTTTCTTTTCCTTATAAGCAAAGTAAACTCCCATCGTGACACCAAAATTTATAAGAAAATCCTCTTGCAGGTTGACTATATGCGTGCCGGTTGAGCTGATAACCCTATTGATTTGCGCAAGCGAGCCATAGCCCAACACCACCACGCTGTTTGTTCTCCATTTCCGGCATCTTTCACTTTCCAAACCGATGTTTTCATTGTTCTAAGATCCTGATCTGAAATCACTTTGGAAAGACCAATACCATTTCCTTCCAGCCAGGCACCTTCCATATAGATACTATGACCGGCATTGACAGTTTGAAGTAGTTGTAGTATTTCTGACAATCGGGTATAATCCATTTCTGATCTGGCAAAATCAATTTCCCAGCCCATTCCTTTACCAATAATTTCATTTGAAAAAGTTCCATTAGGATATCCGTCTGTTGGCATCCAAACAACTCCATTGCTTCGTTTTAGAAACTTTTCATTCATCACTTTAACCGTATTTTTCAGTATTTGGTGATCTACACCTTCCCAACCTGCTGCTATTGGTGAAAGTGTAACCCAACCTAATCCGTTGTAAGGATCGCCTCCGTTTCCATTTGGCATAAACATTTCAACATAAGTTTGTATCCCCCAGTAATTTGTAACCATATTATCTTTAATTCCTTGAGATAATGCACTTACTTTATTGTTCCAGTCATTTGCCAGGTTCGTGGCATTATGCCTTTCTGCTATTACTGCCATATCTTTCATTGCTGCACCCACAAAACTCTGAGTAAGCAAGTCCCAGACATTCCAGAATCTGCCTTCTTTAGAGTGCTCAAATGCTACGTTTCTCACCAACTCGGGTTCAACAGACCACCCTCCTCTCGGGAAAAAAGTTCTATCACAAGTACGTGCCATGATTGCGCTTACCTGCGCCCATGTATCATCTTCAAACTGGGTATGACCACGTTTCAATGCAAGACGTGCCCATGCTAGGATCACATGCGCCTGAGCATCAATTTGATGACGCTCATCAGCTATAGTGTATTTTCCATTAACTTTGCCGATTACACGAGGAATGCGTTCCATTTTATTTTGGGCCAATGCATTAAATACGCATTTGAGAATCTTTTCAGCTACAGCATATTGTTCTGTTTCTATAAGTGTAAGAACATAGGCACCAACAGTTCTTGGAAACATTCCTGGATATGCTCCGGTAAGAGACTCCGGTAAATATCCGTCATCTTCTATTCTGTCTAACAAAGAATAATACGTCTTTGAATATAATTTTTCGAAGTATTCCGACTGGAGCATTGCTTTAATCGAATCTTGATCAACACTGGTATTAGAAGCAACTCTTGTTACTTTCGATGATGTTTGACCCTGAAAAGGCATTCCACACAGAAAGGCTCCGAAAAGACAGAGGAGTAACGGGTAATATTTTAATGTCATTTCTTATGATTTAAAGTTCATGCATTAATTTGTTATATTTTTATGCTTTTCCCAATGGTTCATGTCGTTCCATTAAAAAAAAGCTCTATCAAACAGTAACTTTAACTGTTGTTCTTTTCTGTTCTCAGAAACTATTTTATTCTGTCCTATGAATTTCAGATTCCTTGATACGTGCCGGTTCTGGGGATAAACCAACTGATTTACGCAAACGAGCCATTGCCCAGCAAAACCACGAAGTCTGCTCTCCATTTCCAGCATCTCTAGATCTCCAGGGTAAGTTATTCATTTTTGGAATATCGCCAGTTGATAGTCTGGTTTGAAACGCATAACCAGTACCATCTAACCATGCAAACTCCATATAGATATGGCTATTAATATTTGCAGATCGAATCAGTTGCAGAATCTCTTTCATTCGGGTATAGTTATTCTCAGATCTGGCAAATTCAAGTTCCCAACCAATACCTTTCCCTATTACACTATTTGTAAAACTACCATCTGAATACATATCGGTTGGCATCCAGCGTATACCATTTGTTGTTTGTAAAAAATGGTTCTCCATATATGCTACTGTATTTCTCATGACTTGATGATCCACCCCTTCCCATCCAGCTGCTATTGGTGAAAGATTAACCCATGAAACTCCCAGATATGGAATACCTCCATTACCATTTTTAGGTACAAGCATCTCAATATATGTTGGCTTGCCATCTCTATTTACAACCAACTTGTCTCTTACACCTCCTGCAAGAAGGCTAATTTTTTGTTTCCAATTGTTTGCTAAATCTGTTTCACTACGTCTTCGGGCTATCTTGATCATGTCTGACATGGCCGCACCTACAAAACTCTGAGTAAGCAAATCCCAACAATCCCAATACCGGGAATCTCTAGAGTGTTCAAATGCTGTGTTCATTACTAATTTCGGTTCTCCCCATCCGCAGTCAAAAAAAGTTCTGTCGCAAGTACGAGCCATTAGTGCACTTACCTGAGCCCATGTATTGTCTTCAAACTGCGTGTGGCCTCTTTTTATGGCTAGTCTTGCCCAAGCCAAAATAACATGTGCTTGACCATCAATTTGAAATGCATCATCTGTATTTGTGGTGTATCTCGAATTATCTTTATTGATTACATGACAAACACGTTCCATATTATTTTGTGACAGAGCATCAAGTACACACTTGATCGTTAACTCAGCCTCTTTTAAACGGCCCGTTTCGATGAGTAAAAGCACATAAGCTCCTGTAGTTCTTGGATACATTCCTGGATATGCCCCGGTCAGAGACTCGGGCAAAAACCCATCTCCCTGCATACGATCTAACAAACTATAATATGATCTTGAATATAGCTTTTCAAGGTCTTCGGACTGGAGCATTGCTTTAATCGTGCCTATATTGGCAGTATTTGAAACTGCAATAGCAGATTTTAAAGATGTTTTAGCATATAGTTGCGTTCCACAGAGGGAAATACCTAAAAAGAATAGGAGTAAAAAATAATATTTTTGCAATGTCATTCTTCTATTGTTTATAGTTATACATTTTTTAGCAACAGCTTGTTATTATTAAATCGTTACAGACATACAGCCTTCTATTATGATTAATTTTCACTTACTGAACTATCGATTTATTACTATCGAAAAGAATCCCTTAATTTATAAATAAAACGATACGTATCACTCAATCAATACGTATCGTTTTGTGGATTAATCCGAAGCCTTTTTAATTTCACTCCATCCTGTATTTTTTGTCCCAATTTTCCGAGACTGAAGTTCAGGCTGTTGCTTTTGATATTAGCTGCCGTAAAGTCTTCTTCTTTTTCTATACAAACGATTTCTGCTAAGAATCTGATTTACTTATTTGTTATTTCTGTAATAGGAGTTCCAATGCAGCCACTAGGCATCTGAATATGAAGCAGAGCTGCAACCGTAGCCGAAATATCCGTTACATCAGTGACCCGATTCGTAGCCCCGTGTTTAATCTTCCATCCCATAAAAATCAAAGGAATATGCGTATCATAAGGATTCCATAAACTATGGGAAGTCCCTTTCTTACAATCAGACGGGAGCCATCCTGCCTGAGGAACCATTACAACCGAACCACTGCGCTGATGATTATATCCATTAATCATCATTTCCCGAATAGGTTGTGGAATTGATGCCAGCGAAATCTTATCCTGATCTACAGCATAAAGAACGCCCGTCTGTTTCTGCAGAAAGTCAACGGTAGCTACTTTTATCTTTTCCCTATCAAGGCGCAAACTGTCAATTTTCCCCTCGTTAAAGAAAACCTGAGAAGAGCTAATACCCCATACCAGATGATCTGTTCCGAACTGCTGATCCAAATTAGCTTCCAAGCTTTTTTCTACTTTTCCATCCAAGAAGCCGGTAGGCATTTTATTTGCCTCCATAAAACCTTCTGCCTGAGCAGCACCATGATCAGCTGTCAAAAAAACGAGGTAGTTCCCTTTCCCTATTTTCTTGTCAAGGAAAGAAAAGAATTTAGCCAAATCACGATCCAATCGTAAAAAGACGTCTTCCTGTTCAATGGCATTCGGGCCGACCAAATGACCGACATAATCCGTAGAAGCACAATTAATCGTAAGGAAGTCAGTTGTTTTTTCCTGTCCCAGTCCATATCCGTTTACAGCAGCCTCGGCAAAACGTAAGGTCAAGGTATTGCCAAAAGGAGTCTGTTCAAACGAGCTATGATCCTGTTCATAAGCCTTCTTCAAATCGTAAGGAAAAACAGGACTTTCGGCCCCTTTCAAAATTCCTTCCCAGGAAACATCATCAGCTGTACTCTCTGTATATTGGCCTATAGGCTGCAAGGTATTCCAGCCTTCATCGACAAACTGCCGAATTAATTTTTTCTCATTAAATGTGTTAACCCATTCCGGAAGTTCCGGCATATAATATGAACTCGTAATAAAATTACCCGACGGATTATCAATCCAGAACGCTGCGGTCGGATTATGCCCTGCCGGAAGGATGGAAGCCCGGTCTTTCAGTGAAACACCCACCACTTTCGATTCAAAATTAGTAGCTAATCGCAACTCATCTGTAATCGTCGTTGCCCGCAAATTCCGGGGAGACATCTCTCCTGCCCGTCCTGAAGCCCCAATAGTCTTTACCGTAGGATCAGAAACACAGTAAACCGATTTTCCCGTTTGAGTATCAATCCATGAATTTCCGGCAATCCCATGAATCGAAGGAACTGAGCCCGTAAAAATACTCGTATGTCCAATCGCTGTTACCGAAGGAATATAATTCAACAAGGTGTTCTCACAAGAAAAGCCATCATTCAAAAGACGTTTGAATCCGCCATCCTCATATTTGTTATAATAGCGATAGAGATAATCCCACCGCATCTGGTCAATAACAATCCCGACCACTAACTTCGGTCGTTCCAGAATAGCAGTCTGATTTTGTCTTTTCTGTGCAGAAACAGACCCCATTGAGAATAACAGCAACAGTACACATACTACAATATTTTTTGCCTTCATTCCTTAATTTATTTTAGATGAATATTCCTCGAAAATTAGCAATTTATCTTTATTCTATGTTTTAAATTTACATTAATACAATCTAAACTCTTATTACACTTACTTGAATCACAAATGAAATGCCTCAAAAAAACAAAATATTATTCTTCCGATCATAAAAATCAAACAATTTACAATATTACAACTTTTACTAATTCTCTTTCATAAAACACACATCAAACAATCATTTCTACTGATTGGGAATCTTTGTTTACCTTTGAATATTGACCAATTTAAAATTGGAACAAAATTTCAAAGCAAGT
This sequence comes from Prolixibacteraceae bacterium, assembly GCA_963692465.1. Classification (GTDB taxonomy): domain Bacteria; phylum Bacteroidota; class Bacteroidia; order Bacteroidales; family Prolixibacteraceae; genus JAUZOB01. Next base: position 2,213,492 of record OY829943.1, on the reverse strand, counting down.
ACAGTTAATAACCTCAGAAAACGACCGAATATGAAGAATAAAATAAACGTTATCATTACCGGAACAACCGGGATGGTTGGAGAAGGAGTCCTCCACGAATGTTTAATGAATCCGAACATTGAGTCGATTATGGTAATCAATCGGAAATCATGTGGCATTTCCAATCCGAAACTAAAAGAAATCATCCACCCCGACTTCTTTGACCTTGCATCCATCAAAGATCAACTATCCGGTTATGATGCCTGCTTTTTCTGCCTGGGTATCTCATCGGTCGGTGTAAACACTGAGGATTATTATAAAACTACCTACACCCTAACCATGCATGTTGCAGAAACAGTCTTAAATCCGCGAATGACTTTCTGTTATATTTCAGGAGAAGGCACCGACAGCACCGAAAAAGGTAAAATCGGATGGGCCAGAGTAAAAGGAAAGACTGAAAATGATTTAATGAAGCTACCCTTCAAACAAGTATTCGCTTTTCGCCCCGGATTTATTAAACCCACACCAGGACTATTGAAAACGCACAACTTTTACAAATACATTACATGGCTGTTCCCCTTGGGACGAATTCTATATCCCGCAGGATTCTGTACCATGCAAGAACTGGCCTTATCCATGATCAATGCAATAATTTTCAGCTATCCCAAGAAAGTTATCACAGGGAAAGACATTATCACCCTGGCAAAAGAGTAAGTTCTCGCTCACAATCGAAACAATTCCTGCAAAAAATGACTATCGGAAATTATAATCCAGAACCTTTAAAAGAAAGCCTCGTACAATAAAAGGTCTGATTCAGAAATAGGTGTACGAGAGGAAATTGCGATTAAGACTTATGGCGGCACTAATTCTGAATCTTTTGATTTATAACAAAAAATTGGATGATTATGAAGAAGCTATTTTTTACGGTTAGTTTATTGCTAGTTTGCACTTTTTCTTTTGCACAGCAATATGGGATTAAAGGGGGACTTAACTTTTCAACGTTAACTTCTTCGGGTAATGGAGGCACTTTTTCGACTGATACCAGAACCTGCTTTCAAATCGGGTTCATGGCGGATTACAACCTTTCAAACAATCTTTACTTTTCTCCGGAACTTTTGTTTATGGAGAAAGGGGGAAATGACCAAGGCATTGAATATATTCAGATCCCTTTGCATTTAACCGCAAAATATGGGATAAGTCGTGGAACTAATTTCTTCTTAAAAACAGGTCCCTTTTTCGCAGTAGGAGTCAGTGCTGACAATGGACTTGAATTCGGTAGTAATAGAGATTTAACCCAAATGGATTTCGGATGGGATTTTGGTACTGGTGTTGAGATTGGAAAAGTCCAGTTAGGATATAATTTCGGACTCGGTCTTACCAATATTTCACAGTATGACGAAACAGTGAAAACACGGGTTCACTCGCTCACTATTGGTTTCTTCTTTTAGTGATCAGAACATTGATTTAAACATTTCTATAACTGTTTAGGGCACAATTATCTCTTTTGGACTAAAAAACAAAAGATTTGATTGTGCCCTAATAGCTATAGATATTCAATTAATAATATTTTACGCCCCTCGCCTACATTCTACGATAACATTCACTCTCCCGCTGATACCACACCCCATGGGAGTACACATAAGACTCTTTCAATAGCGACACCTCATAATACTCCGTTATTTGTTGCTTCTCATCTGAATCACAAACAATGACATGTCTCTTATGTTTCCCGGAGAAGAAAATCAATTTACCTGAATCAAAAGACAAGTTAACCCTCCGTCTGATGACATTTTTACGTACAGGAAAAGACTCCAATAAATCAGCACTATAAATGCCGTTCTTGTAATTTAATCGTATCCTTACCGAATACTTCTCCTGAAGAATACCTTCCGGAGAATAAGACTCATGGAAAGTCACAGCTGACAAGGATTCTTTCAAACGATTATCGTCCACACAAAACACCTTTGTTACCCGCAAATGCTCTCCGGAACCAACTCTAACTCTACACACAACTTCTACAAATCGACCTAAAGAGACCTTAACGGTATCAACCTCCGCAGCTTTAGCTATTTCAATCGTATCGGATGTTTCTCTTGACTTATTAATTAAATAGATCCGATCATTTGCCGGATTTTCTTTAACCCAAATACTTTTATATTCTTTGTTGGAGAGATCCATAAGTTTCACCGGCTTAATCTCCCGGCTATATGCCGGAAACGAATAAACAAGGAATAAAGAAATAGAAAGAATAAGATATTTCATGTCCATACGTTTCTATTGTGTGTCAATAAATTTAAAGTTCAGATAATCAAACAGATCACGCAGATCGTTTTTATACAACGCCAAAGCTATGAAAAGTAATATAAATTGCAAATATTAAACGATATCGTTGTTTTATGTGAAAATTTCACAAATATCAGCGATGTTATTCAGGAAATAAGATAACATCGCCCAATCGTGAATCTCCGCTTGTTCATTATCCGACCAAAAAACATTCTTATTTTAATCCTTCAGAAATCGATTTCGATGCTTCAGTGCATACTTAACCAGTAAAATCAGAACCGGGACTTCAATCAACGGACCGATAACGGCAGCAAAGGCCACACCCGAGTTAATTCCAAAAACAGCAATCGCAACGGCAATAGCCAGCTCAAAATTATTTCCGGTAGCGGTAAACGCCACAGAGGTTGTCTTCGCATAACCGGCTCCTGTCTTTCGAACAAGCCAAAAGGAAGTAAAAAACATAATAGCAAAATACACGGCAAGCGGAACTGCAATCATCAATACATCATACGGAAGCTTAACGATATACTCTCCCTTGTTGGAAAACATCACAATGATCGTAAAAAGCAAAGCGATTAAAGTAACCGGACTAATTTTGGGAATAAACTTTTTATAATACCATTCGTTCCCTTTCTTCCGTACAAGTATAAACCGGGTTAGGAAACCGGCAATGAAAGGAATTCCTAAATAGATAAAGACACTCCGGGCTATCGCTCCCACGGTTATATTACTCACATCTTTAGGGGTTGGCAATCCCAGCCAGGCCGGGAAAACCATTAGAAACAGATAGGCATAGACCGAATAGAAAAAAACCTGGAAGATGCTGTTTAGAGCTACCAATCCTGCGGCATATTCAGCACTTCCCTTGGCTAAATCATTCCACACCAAGACCATCGCAATACAGCGAGCCAACCCGATCATGATCAATCCAAACATATATTCGGGATAATTATGAAGAAATATTACCCCAAGCAAAAACATCAGTATCGGCCCGATAATCCAGTTAAGCAATAAAGAAAGTGTCAGTATCTTTTTATCTGTAAAAACTTTTCCTAATTCCTCATATTTCACTTTAGCGAGAGGAGGATACATCATTAGAATCAATCCGACAGCCAATGGAATATTGGTCGTCCCTACTTCAAAATGACTCCAGAAACCAACGATTCCCGGATAGGAATAACCAATTACTACCCCGATAAACATTGCTAAAAAAATCCATAGAGTCAGATAACGATCTAAAAATGAAAGTTGTTTTGCTGTTCCCATAATGACAAATTTACAATAACGACACTTTAAAACTCTACTCCCTGTTGCGGTTCGATTCGTTCTATATAGAGCTTCCAAAACTTTTCTTTTATCTCATTCCGAACCCGAATAAACTCACTCCATATAAACTCAGTAGTTCCCTCTGCTTTTGACGGATCATCAAACCCCAGATGTACCCGATTAAGAACCTTCCCTGAAAACATGGGACAGGCCTCTTTGACTCCGCCACAAACGGTAATGACGTAATCCCACTCCTCATTCAAATACTCATTTACACTTCTGGGCTTATGACTACTAATATCTATTCCGATTTCAGCCATGGCCTTTATCGCCAACGGATTTACTTCCTTCGCTATTTCTGTCCCTGCGGAATAAACTTTCAGCATTTTATCAAAAGATTGCAACACTCCCTGTGCCATCTGACTACGGCAACTATTGCCTGTACAAAGAATTAAAATCTTCATCTCTTAATTGTTCTCCCATTAAAAAAATTCCACATTACTATCTGATAGGCAACAGGTCTGTTCGTTGTCATTCGCAGAACAACGAACATTCAAGTTAAAAAAAATGCCTACCCACAGCATTTCCCATCCATCTTGCAATCACTGAAAAAATCGGCAAAAAGCTTACGGGCAATCTCCCAATTCTCCCGATTAATGCAATACCTAACCTTAGGTGTTTCTATCTCCCCCTCAATAAGTCCAGCATCTTTCAACTCTTTCAAATGTTGTGAAACAGTCGCCTTGGCAATCGGCAGCACCTCATGAATGTCTCCAAAAAAACAACTTTGCTGCGAAGCCAAAAAGGCAAGAATCGCTATTCGGGTCGGATGCCCCATTGCCTTAGCAAAACGAGCTATTTGTTCTTGTTCGATTGTATACCCCTTATTCTCCATGTTGTTGTTCTTTTTATTGTTCGTAAAAATACGAACACTTTCTGTTTAAACAAAAAATGCCCTCAAATTTATGAGGGCATTCAAAAATATTCACCAAGTCACTATCATTTATTGCATTTGTCAGCAACTCATCTCTCCGGCATTCTTCTTTGCTGAAAGAAGATTATAAGCTCCCTTTACAACAACGCTCGTTGTCTTAACAGAGAAATCCCCCGGCATGATGATTTCGGTATATCCCCCATCAGTAATCCCTTTATGTACTTCAATCATACGATATTCCGTGACTAATTTTCCTTTTTCTCTTTTATACCGATTGAATACAAAAATATAATCCTTATCATCAAAACTTACCACCGCATCCGAAGGAAGAACCGTCGTTTTGTGACTTATTCCCTGAACCACGGCATTCACATACATTCCCGGCAATACATTTCTGCAAAAGCCCGATATGCGCGCATATACTTTATAAGTTTTATCAGTATTAATAGCCTTCCCCGTGTGATAAACAATTGCATTGTGTGTCTCTGTCTCATCATTGATAAAAAACTTTATCTTCTGACCATCAGCCACCTTATCCGCATTCTTCTCAAATAAAGAAAGCTCAAGAAAAAGTTCATTGCTATTCACAATCTCGAACAGCACATCAGAAGGTGCAACAAACTTACCCATATTGACATTTACCGTTTTCACATAGCCACTGATAGGCGATGTAAGTGCAACAAAACGACTGATGTTATTTGCCCGAAGTCGGCGTGGATTAATTCCAATAAGCGCCAATTTCTGTTCCAAAGCACTAACCTGTGTTTTCAGATTTCTATATTCAACGGTTACCTGCTGTACATTTTTCTGCGAATAGACATCATCCTTATAAAGTTCGGAATGACGCTTATATTCAGCCTCTGCATATTCGAGCTTGTTTTTTGCCTCCAGATAATTCTGTTGAATATCTACAAACTCCTGATTTTCGATAGTAGCTAACGTTTGCCCTTTACGAACCCGCTGTCCCGGCATCAAAGAAGCCTTCTTTACGAAGCCACCCATCGGCATACAGACCGTCGCCAGGCTCTGCGGCGCAACAGCAACCGTACCATTGGCTTTAAAAGTGCCACTTAGTGAACGGACCTCAACAGACCCCATCTCAACATCAGCAAGTTTGATCTGATCAGCCCGTAACTCAACAATATTATCAGGAAGTACTTCTTCCTCTTTGGTTTCCTGTCCCGATTTCTTTCCGCCGTTGCATGATACAATAAAAAACAGGGAAAGAACAGCCAGCATAATGAATTTATATTTTTTCATAATCGTTCTGTATTAAAATATTTTACCGGTAACAAATTCAATATTGATAATCGTTTGGTTATAGTTGTTAAGGGCATCCAGGTAATTCTGTTTTATATCCAACGCTCTGTTCAGACTGAGCACATAATCAAGATAATCCATTGCCCCGGCCTTATAACCGCGAGTCGCCTGTTCGATAATTAAATCAGCTTCCGGCACCGCCTGTTTTTCGTAATATTCCACACTCATCGCATATTTGTGATATTCGTCGAGCAGAGAAGTATAATTGTTGGCAAGTGATTTAGTATACAGCTCAAGATTAGTCCGTGAAATCTGCTCATTAATCTTCGCTGCTTTTGTCCTAGCCCGATAAGAAGAGGTCCACAAGGGAATTGAAACACCTGCCTGTATCACTGAAAAACGATCCCCTGCCCCAAAAGAGCGTGATACACCATTTACATTCTGAACCCCCTTGATCGTCTGAGTAGAATAACCAATACTAAAATCAGGCATCATGCGACTCTGTTCCAGTTTTTTTTGTACTTGTGCCACTTCAACCTGCTGCTTCGCGGCACCTAATGATGGATTCTGTCCGATTGAGCTCGTGTCAGCAATCGGCACAAAGGCTGCTTTCCTCAATACTGTATCAACTGGACAGAAGCGGATTGTGCTATTAATAAGCGTTTGTAATTTTCGATTAAACAGATCAATATCAATACTCCCCTGTTGCGCACGGTTTTTCACTTCGAGACTTTGAGAACGCGCCGTAATCATTTCAAGGCGATTTGTTTCACCTGTGCGGGCTCTTAGATCTGCCGCTCTCAGGAAGCTTGTATATAAACTATCCTGATAAGACATCAGCTTTTGCCTTGAATAAAGGTAAGTCAACTGCCAATAGACCTGTTTAACCTGTGTGGCGATTTCAAGTTGGGAAATCTTATGCTGCCATTCACTGCTCTTGATGTTCGCCTTCGCTTGTTTTTGCTGGTTGATATATACAGTCGGAAATGCAAACGACTGAGACACCGTAAAATTATTATCTCTTGCCAATGAACTTATCTGGCCGAACTGTCCGTCAATTGTCGTTTTAGGAATATCCCAGGCCCCTCGCTCCATGGCCTTTTGCACCTCAACAGAATAACCCGAAGCCCGGATTGTCAGATTACTATCCAAAGCCATCCGAATTGCCCGGTCCAGACTAATCCTCTTTACTCCCTGGGCTTTTACCGGACTCAAGAAAGCGGACCCTAAAAACAACAATGCGATAACAGAAATCGCCTTAACGGATCTTCCCTTCCCCGAAAACCGGAACCGGCGAGAGGAAAAGAAAATATAAAATATAGGCAAAACGACTAACGTTAGGAAGGTTGTCGAGATTAGACCTCCAATAACAACGGTTGCCAAAGGCTTCTGAACCTCTGCTCCCGCCGAAGTCGATAATGCCATTGGTAAGAAACCGACCGAAGCAACTGTTGCCGTCATAATCACCGGTCGCAAACGAGTCTTGAGTCCTTTTAAAACCCGTTCTGTTATATCCGTAATACCGCCCTTCTCCAGACGGTTAAACTCAGCAATCAGCACAATCCCATTGAGTACCGCCACTCCAAACAACACGATAAACCCAACCCCTGCCGATATAGAAAAATTCATCCCCCGCAACCACAGTGCAAAGATTCCGCCAATAGCCGACATCGGCACTGCGGTATAAATCAGCAAAGCTTCCCGTACCGAATGAAATGCAAAATACAACAACACAAATATCATAATTAATGCCACGGGGACAGCTATCGCCAAACGGGCCTTAGCCGCTGCAAGATTCTGAAACTGGCCCCCATACGTCACATAATAACCGGTCGGAAGCGATACCTTCTTATCTATTTGTTTGGACACATCGTTAATAACACTTTGAACATCCTGATTCCGGACATTAAACCCAATAACAATACGCCGCCGGGTATCTTCTCTCGAGACTTGTGCCGGTCCGGATTTAATTGAAATATCAGCAATCTGATCAAACGAAATTTGTCCTCCATTCGGAAGAGCAACAGAAAGATTTCTTATATCATCAAGACTTTGACGATAATCTTTATCTAACCGGACAACCAGTCCAAACCGTTTCTCCCCTTCAAAGACTATTCCAGCCTGACTCCCGGCAAAAGCAGTTCGCAAGATCCGGTTCACATCATCAACCGACAGTCCATATTGGGCCAGACGGTCCCGATTATAAATCACCTGCATCTGTGCCAACCCGGTAACTTTTTCGACATTGATATCCTCAACTCCCTTTACATTCCGGATAATCTTCTCAACAATATCCGCCTTTTCCGCCAGTGTATTCAGATCATCGCCAAATATCTTTATTGCAATATCCTGCTTCGATCCCGAAAGCAACTCATTAGAACGCATCTGTATCGGCTGTTGAAACTCAAACTTAACCCCAGCTAACACACTTAGCTTATCCTGCATTTTCTCAACCAGCTCCTCGCGCGTTTTAGCACTTACCCACTCCTTTTTATCTTTGAGGGTAATAATATAATCCCCTGTTTCCATAGGAGTCGGATCGGTAGGAATCTCTCCTGCCCCGATCTTACAAACAGCATGCTTCACCTCCGGAAAATTATCCAACAATATTTTATTTGCCTTCTTAACAAGATCAATCGTATTGGAAAGCGATCCTCCCTGTAAGGTTACCACTCCAGCCGCAAGATCACCTTCTTCCAGTTGAGGAATAAACTCCCCGCCCAACCTGCTGAATAAAAACAAACTAAATAGAAACAAGACAAGAGTTGAAACAGAAATCAGTAATTTCCTCCTTAGTGCAAACGAGATAACCGGATTAAACATCTTTTGTACCCTATTCATAATCCGATCCGAGAAATGACGTTTATTCTTTACCTTCTTACTCAGAAACAGCGATGAAATCATAGGCACATAAGTCAGCGAAAGGATTGAAGCCCCAATCAATGCAAAAGTTACAACCTCTGCCATTGGGCGGAACATCTTTCCTTCGATTCCAACCAATGCCATAATAGGCAGATAAACAATCAAAATAATAATCTGCCCGAAAGTAGCCGAACTCATCATGCGCTTTGCCGATTCGAACACACTTTCATCCATTTGCCGCTGGGACAATCTCACTATTCCGTGTTGTTCTTCCGATTTGTTCATGGATATCCGATGCGCCACACTCTCAACAATGATGACCGCTCCATCCACTATCAGCCCGAAATCAATCGCCCCGAGACTCATCAAATTTCCCGACACACCAAAAAGATTCATAAGCGACAACGCAAAAAGCATTGACAACGGAATTACAGAAGCAACAATAAGCCCGGCACGCAGGTTCCCCAACAATAGCACAAGGATAAAAACAACAATCAATGCTCCTTCAATCAGATTTCGGGAGACAGTTCCAATCGCACGCCCCACGAGGTCTGATCGATTTAAAAATGGTTCAATCTTAACTCCGTTCGGTAAAGTTTTTTGTACTGACAGGATTCGTTTCCCAACATTCTTCACAACCTCATGCGCATTGGCTCCTTTCAACATCATCACAACTCCGCCAACCGCCTCGTTGTTATCAACGACAAATGCACCATAACGGGTTGCGCTACCATATTGCACGGTCGCTACATCACGAATCAAAACCGGAATACCCGAAGAATTGGTCTTTACTACAATCTTTTCAATGTCTTCAATCGACTTGACCAATCCTATTCCACGAATAAAATAAGCGGTTGGATTCTTATCGATATAGGCACTTCCTGTATTTTCATTATTCTTTTCCAGAGCCTGAAAAATATCAGTAAGCGTAAGGTCCATGCTTCTGAGTCGTTCTGGATTTATAGCTATCTCATATTGTTTTACGAATCCTCCGTAACTATTGATGTCGGCAACACCCGGAGTTCCGAGCATTTGCCGCCGTACAACCCAATCCTGAATAGTTCGCAGATCCATGGGACTGTATTTCTCCTCAAATCCTCTTCCAACCGCCAAACGGTACTGATAAATTTCACCTAACCCCGAAGAGACCGGAGCTAATTCTATCTTAGCAAGACCGGGAGGAATCATTTCTTCCGCGTCTTTAAGCCGCTCACTCAACTGTTGTCTTGCCCAATAAACATCTACCCCATCCTTAAATACGACAGTTATAACCGATAGTCCCAAACGGGAAATAGAACGAAGTTCGATAATATTGGGAATGTTGGCAACTGCAACTTCAATAGGTGCAGAAATAGAACTCTCCACCTCCTGCACTGCCAGAGATGGAGCTTGTGCAATAATTTGTATCTGATTGTTGGTAATATCCGGAATTGCATCAATGGGTAAGCGGGTTAAAGAATAAGTGCCCCATCCTATTAACGCAACCACAAACAAACCGACAATAAATTTATTCTTTATTGAAAATCGGATTATGCGTTCGATCATAACGAAATACCTTAAAAAAGTTAATACAAACAATCTCAGCTTCCCCTGGATAGAGAAGCTAAAAACGAAATAATTAAGTGTGTTGTATTAGCAGAATTTAGGCGGTTGCCAGATATGATGAGATGGAGCAGAAACGAGCGCCGGTTTATATTTTAGCTCCTGGGTTTGCAACTGATAGTAACACTGAAGATGAATCGCTGCATCCATATAAATCACCGGAGTAGCGCAACAATTACAGGAACAAAAAGGAGAACATTCATCCGGATCACAGTTATCTGAATGGGAAGAATGATTTGCAGAAAATACTTCTGTCTGATGAGAAATACGATTCATCGGCTTATCGTAACAGGGCGTTCCGGTAAGGACCAAAATATAAATGGAGAGTATGAATGCTATAATTCTCATCGATTCAAAAATACGAATTTTTATTAATTGTCCTAATTCGAATTGGTGCCGCACCGATAATCAGATACAGGAATAAACCTCAAAAAACGAATACCGAAATTACACCCGAAAGGGTATAAAAAATTATAATAATTCAATTTTATACCTTAACGGGTATATTTTGAATATATTCCATTGTTTTATACCTAATCGGGTATAATCGATAAATTATTTCATATATTTGTACCCAAACGGGTATAATATGGAATCTACATCGCTGTCCGATTATGTAAAAAAAATGCGTAAGCAATACAATCTTACACAAGTAGAGCTGTCCGAGAAATCAGGAGTTGGTCTCCGTTTTGTACGTGACCTGGAACAAGGGAAACAAACTCTTCGCTTAGACAAAGTGAATCAGATTCTTAATCTGTTTGGTTCAGAAGTCGGCGCCGTTCTTATGAATAAAAACAATACGGACCAATGAAACAGGCAAATGTATATCTTCAGAACCAATTAGCAGGAGTGCTAACTGAAGATGAAAACGGATTCACCTTCAATTATGACCGTGTATTCCTTCAGTCTGAAAAAGCGCAAGCAATCAGTTTAACATTACCTTTATCCGAAAAGCCTTACCTAAGCAATGTTTTATTTCCATTCTTTGATGGCCTTATCCCGGAAGGTTGGTTACTCAACATTGCGGAAAAGAGTTGGAAAATCAATGAACGAGACCGAATGTCCCTACTTTTGGCTTGTTGTAAAGACTGCATTGGGGCAGTAAGTATTATACCAATCAACAGAGAGGAAGGACAATCATGAGAAAATGTCTATACTGCTATAAAGAATTAGAGGAAGAACAGATTGATTTTCATCCACGATGCTCAAAGATGATATTCGGAATAGCAACAGCCCCGACTCTGCCTTATACCCGCGAACATCTGGAGAAATTGGCAGAACAGGTTATTCGCAGTCAAATTACATTGACCGGCGTACAAGCCAAATTATCTCTTGATATTCATAAAGGAGAGGGAAATGAGCCGCAACGCTTTACAATTGTTGGGTTATGGGGTCGCTATATCTTAAAGCCTCAAACCGAGCTTTATCCAAATCTGCCGGAATTAGAAGATTTGACAATGCATTTAGCCGAAATAGCCAAGATACAAGTTGTACCCCATTCGCTTATCCGGTTTCGGGACGGTGAGTTTTGCTATATAACCAAACGAATTGACCGGAATAAAAAAGGAGATAAGTTTCCAATGGAAGACATGTGTCAATTATCGGAACGTCTGACAGAATACAAGTACACAGGATCTTATGAACAAATCGCCAAATTAATACTGAGATATTCCAGCGCACCTAAACTGAATGTAATCAACTTCTGGGAACAAGTACTGTTCTCCTGGATTACAGGAAATGCAGATATGCACCTAAAAAACTTCTCTTTGTACAGCATCAACAAGGGAGTCTACACTTTAACTCCTGCCTATGACATGCTTCCCACAACATTAGTCATGCCTGAAGACACAGAAGAATTGGCATTGACTCTAAATGGGGAAAAGCGAAAACTCAGGAAACAGGATTTCATCACTGCAATGCAAGCATCCAGTCTGGAGGATAAGATCATTAACAACCTTTTTACCAAATTCGAGAGAGCACGGCCTAAATGGGATGAGTTTATTAATATTTCCTTTTTGTCGGACAATATGAAAGAAAGATATAAAGGTCTAATCGAAGACCAGATAAATAAGCTAAAAACAAGCTGAAAAATTATTTTACTAAAGGGAATAAGCTGATTCAAAACGAATTGGCATAACAATAGATACAAAGATGCGGGCAGGTGTTGTAGCGACCTATATCTTTACTGCGAATACAACCGCAAAACTGTCGTTGATTCCGATCTTTCAATTTCTTCTTTTCAGCCTCCGTGCGAATATCTGCGGCTCCAAACATTCCGGGCTGATAACCCAGAAAATCCATTAACGGAGCATCTTGGGGAAACAACCGGATTATCAACTTATCATCAATGCACTTATTGTGATCAACCTCATACGATTCAAGCGGAATATCTTCGGCACAGGTCGCCAGCTTAAATTCCGGATTGACCTTCCGCCACTCATAAAGCATCGATTGCAACCCCTGAGCCATCTCAATTTTTTGCTGAACGGTAAATTCAGAAAGTGCAATATTCTCTCTGGTAAAATGATCACTCCGCTTCAACAAATTCCGTTGGACACTTGCATAGCGGAGAACATCAGCAAAGCTAAATACCAATTTATTCGTAGAAGGAACCAATTCATCACCGATGCATCGAATCTTCTCAAGCAAATCAGCAACGGATATCTTCGCAGAAAGTAATAGCGGATCAAAACGCCAGATGACCCGTTCCTTCCCAATCTGATCAGACAACTTCTTAAAAGTTGCAATTCGCTCTTCCAATTTCGGGACATTGGGTTCAAAACCCTCTACCTCATAGTCATTCAGGGTATACTGAAAATAATAATGAAGTCCTTTCTCATCAAGCAAAGGGAGGTAAGGCATCAAAGGTTTCGGATTCTTAGTCCAGAAAACAATCAGACGAGCCTTCTCAAAAGAAACATACTGGGGAGCAGCAGCATTAAACGGATTCTTCCATAAAACATATCCCCGTTCCAATTGCGTCATAAACCACGAAGCATGAAAAGCAGGGATATCTGTTGCCCGACTGGCAGAGATAATTACCGGAGCAATCGCCTCAACGATCTCACCCTGATCTGTTCTGATCGCAACTTTACTCCATTGCTGAGCCATATTTTCCTGTTATACCCTTATTTTAGAACCGGCAGGATTGCTTTTGCCCAGAGTTCACCAAGTTTAGCGGCACCCTTTTCATTGGGATGCAGATAAAAAGTTCCGGCATTTCCCTCTTCGGCAATTTGATCGGTTAGATGATTGACCTTAAAATAATCAAATCCATCCCGATCACCCATCCATACCTGTCTGGGATTACTTACCGCATAGTCTGCAATTATTTTTTCAATCTCTGGGAGATAACTTTGCAAACGAGTTAACCCTTCCTGCAAGTACATCGCTCCATTATAGGTATTCGGACTATACCACAGCGGACGATGGATCACAACACGGCAACCCGGATACAAGGTAAGTAACCGATCAATAATTACCTTCACATTGGTCTGATACTGTTTAGGTGAAACCGGAGAACCGTTCGGTCCCTTTATTGCACTATCATTGGTCCCCAGTGAAAAGGAAAACACCAGCAAAGCCGATTTGTCTTTATAGAAACCATCCGCAGCCTGTTGCACCATAGGAAATCTTGTTGCGGTAGCCGGAAGATAGTCTACCGTTGTCATGCCGCTAACTCCGCAATTGGCAATTCGGACTTTCCCCATTCCGGGAATAGCCTGTAAAAACTCTCCCGCTTTAACCGGAGGTGCATCGTGACCCGGATCTTTGATTCCGGCACCGTAAGTAATACTATTCCCGATAAAGACAATGTTTACATTTTTCTTTACATCTTTAGCTTTTGCAAAACCAATCTGACTGATACATAGTAGCAAAAGGACAACAAACTGTATTTTTTTCATATTCGTAGATTAGATCAAATTGTTAAATCGGACTACGAATATAATAATTAGAAAAAATTTAAAGGCAAAGACTTTTCTTCTTATTCTAAGAACATGAATCAATTAGCGGAAAAATAGCTTTCGCCCACAACTCTCCAAGTATAGCTGCACCTGTCTTATTCGGATGTAAATAAAAAGTCCCGGAACTTCCTTCTTCCGGCGTAAGATCGGTTAGATAGTTCTTCTTAAAATAATTGTATCCTTCCCGATCGCCTTCCCATACTTGTCCGGGAAAGCTGACGGAATAATCGGCAATCAACTTTTCTATTTCTGTGAAATAAGCATTTAACCGAATCAGCCCTCCTTTTAAATACTGGCCTTCATCATAAGCATACGGACTATACCACAGCGGACGATGCACAACGACCCGACAACCGGGATACAACTCCAGTAACCGATTAATAATCTGCTTAATATTCCTGCAATGTCGCTCAGGAGTGATACCCGATCCGTCTATCCCCGGATTTGCGCTATCATTCGCCCCCAGCAAAATAGAAAAAACAAGCACTGTCGACCGGTCCTTATAAAAACAATCAGCTGCCCGCTGTACCGAAGAAAACAGGATTCCCTGCTCCGGTAAAAAATCCATGGTTGTGCAACCACTGAATCCGCAATTGGCAAACCGGACTGTTCCAATTCCCAATTGTTTTTGCAGGAAGTTACTCGTCTTAACAGGAGGCGCATCCTGAAGCGGATCATCTAGTTTCGCTCCATAAGTAATACTATCACCTATAAACACCAGATTGATCCCAGGCTTTTTATCTCTGGTTGTTGAAAAACAAAATTGACTGAAACAGAATAACATGATCGAAATAATAAAATATCATTTACAACTACCCTTGCATAAGAAGATAGTTGCATCACAAAATTAAAGAATATATGCGTTTTCACATTTCAATATGCATTCTAAATCCAAAAGCATTCACCGGCCCCCGGTCTTTATTGTAAGCCGGATTTAAAATAAGCTGATAATCGGGACTCAACCACATGAGATAATATCCCTAAAAAGGGTCCATTACAGATTGACATTCAGTACACAATCATATTTGCTCCTATATTAAAAACGGGATAATAATCCGTTTACAGGTGGTTCATAGGTGCTGAGCACCTATGAACCACCTGTAAACCACCTATGAACCACCTTTAAAGTGTAGCGCTAATGTCTTTGTAACACACTGGTACACTAGCCTTAACACTTCTATTTAGTGTAACTTTTTATTTAACAGAATAAAACACTCGCAGATTGCGAAACAAAAAAACAGCTGCTCCTATTGGAAAACCAATAAAAGCAGCTGCAACGATATTATTAAAGATTTCCGAAAGAACGACTATTTCTCTTTCAGATCTAATTTCAAACAGAGTTCATCAAGCTGTTCCTGTGAAATAGGAGCAGGCGAATCGTTCATTACATCCCTTCCTGAATTGTTCTTCGGGAAAGCGATCGTATCACGAATTGAATCGAGTCCGGCAATCATAGCGGTCAGCCGGTCAAAGCCGAATGCCAATCCAGCATGAGGAGGTGCCCCATATTTGAATGCATTCAATAAGAACCCGAACTGTGACTCTGCCTGTTCGGGCGTGAATCCAAGAATTTTAAACATCTTCGACTGCAACTCGCGGTTGAAAATCCGAACAGATCCCCCGCCAATTTCAACACCATTAATCACCAAGTCATAGGCATTAGCACGAACTTTTCCGGGATCGGTATCCAACAAAGCAATATCTTCGGGTTTAGGTGAAGTGAACGGATGATGCATAGCCGTAAACCGGTTAGCCTCTTCGTTCCATTCAAGCAACGGAAAATCAATAACCCACAACGGTTTAAAGACATCCTTATCGCGAAGCCCCAGTCTACTTCCCATTTCAAGTCGCAGAGAACACAAAGCGGTGAGGGTTTTCATCCGGTCCCCTGAAAGAATCAGGATCAAATCCCCGGGGTTAGCAGCAAAATCATCGGCAACGACTTTCAGTTGCTCTGGTCCATAAAATTTATCGACGCTCGACTTAAACGAACCGTCTTCGTTGTATTTAATGTAAACCAGTCCTTTAGCACCAACTTGTGGTTTTTTGACAAATTCAGTCAGTTCATCCAGTTGTTTGCGGGAATATCCGGCACAACCAGTGGCACAGATTCCTCCGATATATTCGGCTTCGACAAAAACCTTAAAAAGCTCATGACCAAATTTGACCTTATCGCTTCCGAATATGGCCGTCAGATCATGGAATTTCATTCCGAAACGAATATCGGGTTTATCCGATCCATAAGTTGCCATTGCATCATTCCAGGTGAGGCGAGGTAATTCCTTAATGTCAATCCCCTTAATCTCAAGGAACATATGACGCATATATTCTTCAAAAAGATTTAATACATCTTCCTGTTCAACGAACGACATTTCACAGTCAATCTGAGTAAATTCGGGTTGACGGTCAGCACGAAGGTCTTCATCACGGAAGCATTTTACAATCTGATAGTAGCGGTCAAAGCCGGCAACCATCAGTAATTGTTTGAAAAGCTGGGGTGATTGCGGCAGTGCATAAAACTCACCGGGGTTCATCCTCGAAGGAACCACAAAGTCACGTGCCCCTTCCGGTGTCGATTTGATCATCACCGGGGTTTCGGTCTCAATAAAGTCATGTGCATTGAGGAAGCTTCGGGTTGCATGAGCAATCTTTGCCCGAAGGATCAGGTTATCACGAACCACGCTGCGGCGAAGGTCGAGGTAACGATATTTCATACGGAGTTCATCACCGCCGTCGGTATCTTCTTCGATAGTAAAAGGAGGAGTAACTGAAGAATTTAATATGTTGAGATTCTGTACGGCCAATTCAATATCGCCGGTAGGCATCTTAGCATTTTTGCTGCTCCGTTCACGAACAACTCCACCAACCTGAAGTACAAATTCACGACCTAATTGTCCGATTGACTGTTTCAGTTCGTCCGTAGTATTTTCATCAAAAACAAGTTGAGTAATTCCATAGCGGTCGCGAAGATCAATGAACGTCATGCCTCCGAGGTTTCTGATTCGCTGAACCCAGCCGGCAAGTGTCACGGTAGCGCCTGCATTTTCAATACGCAGTTCTCCGCATGTATGTGTTCTATACATATCTGAAAATGATTATAGTTTTCGATTTATTCCAATCGGACAAAAATAAAACTTTTTGTCCGGTTCGGGTGAACGAAATAGAAATTAATTATGCGATTAACTAACAGAATGTTTCAACGACATAAAAAGAGGGCCGTTTTATTCAATTCTAAAATGAGGTGTGTATATTTGTGAATAAATATGGAGAAAAAATGGAAGACCTTTACAGCGATGAATATTTCATGAGAAAGGCCTACCAGGAAGCAAAGCTGGCGTATGAAGAGGATGAAGTTCCGGTCGGTGCTGTTATTGTTTGCCGAAACCGGATTCTGTCAAGAGCCCATAATCTGACAGAGACTCTCAATGATGTAACAGCCCATGCTGAAATGCAGGCCATAACGGCAGCAGCAAATCTTCTAGGAGGTAAGTACCTAACAGAATGTACACTTTACGTCACCGTCGAACCCTGTATTATGTGTGCAGGAGCTATCGGTTGGGCTCAAATAAGCCGACTGGTATACGGAGCTCCTGACGAAAAACGCGGCTATCGAAAATTTTCTCCCTCCCCATTGCATACAAAAACCATTGTTACCCCAGAAATTCTAAAAGACGAATGTGCCGCCTTAATGGTGGAATTTTTTAAAAATAAACGGTAAAAAGCAATGAGTATTCACAACGAAGCCCATCAGGGAGCAATTGCTCCGACGGTTCTCTTGCCAGGAGATCCTGAAAGGGCAAAATATATTGCAGAATCTTTTCTGGATAATCCGGTGTGTTATAACCATGTCCGGGGTATGTTGGGTTATACCGGAACCTTCAGAGGCAAACCGGTTAGTGTTCAGGGCACCGGAATGGGAATGCCTTCCCTTTCGATCTACGTGCATGAACTGATCAACGAATACAAGGTTCGGAATCTGATCCGAATCGGAACATGCGGAGCTATTCAAACCGATGTTAAGATAAAAGACCTCATCCTCGCGATGGGAGCCTCAACCGATTCACAGCTGAATAAAATGCGCTTTGACGGGTTGGACTATTCACCGATCGCAGATTTTGGCTTACTTGAAAAGGCCGTTCTGCTGGCCCGGGAAAAACAGCTACCGATAAAAATAGGTAATATTCTTTCGTCCGATACTTTCTACAACGATCAGCCCGGAGAGGTAGTTTATAAAAACTGGATAGAGCACGGGGTTATGGCAGTCGACATGGAGACATCCGCTCTCTACACCCTTGCAGCCCGTTATGGTTGTAAGGCTCTGACCCTCCTCACGGTGAGCGATCATATTCTGAACGGAGAAAAAATCGCTTCTCAGGAACGACAAACCAGTTTAAATCAGATGATCGGGCTCGCTCTCGAGCTGGCTTAGTTCAATTAAAATTCTTTCGACATGAAAAAACTATTTTTTATCGTTGTGCAGATTCCGCTGTATACTACGACAAAGGTTCAATTTGCCAATGAATAGCCATCATCAAAACCATAAATACAATAGCCATGCGATCTAAATTTTATTGTTTGTTTTTCGTTTGTCTGGTAACCGTAAGTTCAATTGTTGCAGCCCCCGGACAACGAATTTCTAAGAAATATGCTCCTCTTGTAGCCAAAGCACTAAAACTGTCCGGCAATAATCGCGGTGAGTTGGAAAAAGCCATTAAACTGGCTCCCGCTTCACAGGAAGAAGGCGTTGCCTTTCTTATTTCCTACATGCCGCTCCGGGACTTGAAAACATTGAAAGCTTCATTCATTCTGGGAAACACCGCTCTGGCCTACAAAGCACGGCACACATTTCCATGGGCCAAAACAATTCCCAATGAGATATTCCTTAACGAAGTGCTGCCATACGTTTCGTTAAACGAGACCCGCGAAAACTGGAGAGCCGAATACTTCAAGACCTTCTCTGATCGGGTAAAAGGATGCACGACACTGGAACAGGCGATAGACTCGGTCAACAAAGGAATCAACAAAGTGGTCAACGTGGAATACAACACCAATCGGGAGAAACCTGATCAGAGTCCGGCTGAATCAATGCGACAACACATGGCATCTTGTACAGGATTATCAATTATTCTGGCAGATGCATTCAGAGCCGTGGGTATTCCTGCCCGCGTTGCCGGAACGCCCCTGTGGACCAACATGAAGGGGAACCACAACTGGGTAGAGGTATGGATGAACGGCCAATGGTATTTTACGGAATTCTATATGGACAAACTCAACAGCAGCTGGTTCGTAGAGGATGCAGGAAAAGCAGATCCTCAAAAAAAGATTCACTGGATTTATGCTTCATCTTACAAACCAACCGGAGTATATTTTCCACTGGTCTGGGATGACTCAATCCGCTATGTCCATGCAGTGAATGTAACCGACCGTTATATCCGGATTTATCAGGCTAAACTTTCGGATCAGAAATTAGCCGCAGATGAGACGTTAATCAGCATTGTACTGCAAAAAGAAGAGGCTTGTTCTCCAACCAGCAACAATCGTTTTGCAACCCGAATCGGAGTGTGGTTAAACGGAAAAGAAGTCGATTTCGGTTACTCCCCTGCTCCTACCGACGACATGAATCGCTTTCTAAAACTAAAATTAAAGAAAAACACCACCTATCATTTCATTTTCAACGACGAAAAAGAAATTAAACAGGATAAAACGGTCACAACCGGAAATGACAGCGAAAAACAAATCACGCTTACACTCCGCTAAAAACAAGGGGAAAGCGGACCGTCATCCCAGACAGTCCGCTTTTTTTATCGCTACAACTTCCATGTTTCTTATAAAAAAGGTTATAAAAAGTTAAAAGTATTGGGATTAGGGGAATGGTTCTATTAATTTGTAAAGAATACTTGTTCTAATTTTGATTCTTTGTAATGAGATATTTGTCGTTTTTCTTCCTATTCCTATGTGTCCTTGCCAGTCCGGTAAAAGCCGATGAAGGAATGTGGATCCCAATCTTACTCCATAAGTTGAATATCGATACGATGCATAAAAAAGGGCTGAAACTTTCAGCCGAAGATATATACAGCATCAATCATTCCAGCATGAAAGACGGGGTGATCATGTTCGGGCAGGGTTGTACCGGAGAGATTATATCAGATAAAGGGCTCGTGCTCACCAATCATCATTGTGGCTATGAAGCGATACAACAACATAGCACCGTCGAAAATGACTACCTGACCAATGGGTATTGGGCCAAAAAACCAGAAGAAGAAATTCCAACTCCCGGACTATCTGCCACCTTTTTAATTCGCATTGAGGATGTGTCTCAAAAAGTCCTTTCAAAGGTAAAATCAACAATGACGGAAGAGGAACGAAGCGAACAGATATCCAAAGAAATTACTGAAATTGAAAAAGACGCACGGGGAAAAACCCATTATCAAGCTGTCGTTAAAGACTTTTTTGCGGGGAACTCCTTTTACTTATTTGTTTATGAAGTCTTCACTGATATCCGTTTCGTGGGCGCACCACCGTCCTCTATTGGAAAATTCGGAGGAGATACGGATAATTGGATGTGGCCCCGTCAGACGGGTGACTTCAGCATATTCCGGATCTATGCCGCTCCCGATGGAAAACCAGCTGAATATTCACCGAATAATGTTCCGTTAAAGCCTAAATATCATTTCCCGATCTCTTTAAAAGGGATGAAAAGAGGAGATTTTGCGATGACCATCGGTTATCCCGGAAGTACCGACCGATATCTGCCTTCCTGGGGAATCGAAGAACGGATGAACATCTCGAATCAAGCCAGAATCGTTGTCCGTGGTATCAAACAGGATATCTGGTTGTCGGATATGAAAATGAGTGATAAAATCAGAATCCAGTATTCCTCAAAATATTCGCTTAGTTCCAATTACTGGAAAAACAGTATCGGAATGAATAAAGGACTTCAAACTTTAAATGTACTGGGTAAAAAACGGGCATTAGAAAAAGAATTTTCATCGTGGATTATGCAGGACCCGGTACGAATTGAGAAGTACGGGAAGGTCCTTCCCATGCTACAGGAGGCCTACACCAAAATGATTCCTTATTCCAAGGCCCAGAATTATCTGTACGAATGTCTTCTGGGCGGGACTGAAATTTTAGATATTTCCATGTCGGCTAAAGGACTGGAAGATGTTCTTTCGTCCACCCCCAACGACAAAGAGGCTCTTGATTCCGAAGTTCAGAAACTCCAGGCCCATGCTTCAGAATTCTATAAAGATTACAGTCCGCAGACCGATCACAAGGTTTTTGCGTCAATGCTAAGGCTTTATGAACAAAATGTAGATCCTAAATTTTTGCCCCACACCTTTAGTATTATTCGAAAGAAATATCGGGGAAATTATCAAGCCTACGCTGATTATGTCTTTAAAAAATCAATTTTTACGGATCAGCAAAAACTGTTGGAAGCATTAAAAGACCCAACCCTCAGAATGCTCAACAAAGATCCGGCCTATCAACTGTCAAAAGAAATGCTGGGCATTTTGTTCCAGATGTATGCCGAAACAGAACAATCATCGGAAAATATCGACAAAGGAAGTCGTCTGTTCCTCGCCGGTTTGATGGAAATGAAAAAAGATGAAGTATTCTATCCGGATGCTAATTCAACCATGCGAGTCAGTTATGGCGATGTCGGAGGTTATACTCCGCGCGATGCGGTGGATTATGACTATTTCACAACCTTAAAAGGAGTGATTGAAAAAGATGTTGCCAAAGATTATGAATTCGATGTTCCGGACAAACTAATTGATCTCTACAAAAACAAGGATTATGGCCGGTACGGAGATGCCGACGGAACCATGCACGTTTGTTTCCTGACCAACAACGACATCACAGGAGGTAATTCCGGTAGTCCGGTCATTAATGGCAACGGAGAACTATTCGGTATCGCTTTTGACGGAAACTGGGAAGCAATGAGCGGAGATATTGCTTTTGAATCGAAATTACAAAAATGTATCAACGTCGACATTCGTTATATCCTTTTCATTATCGACAAGTTTGCCGGATGTCAGCGTTTAATCGATGAAATGACTATTGTTCAATAGAAACATATTCTTTTTAGATAAAAAGGTCTGTATATGCAGACCTTTTTTTATTTTTGGCAAGCTAAACAACTATTTCGATATGGCCGAAAAAAAGTTTTACGTCGTCTGGAAAGGACATTGTCCGGGTATTTATAATAAGTGGCCGGAATGTAAAAAGCAAATTTCGGGATATCCGGGAGCTATCTACAAGGCTTTCGATAACGAAGAAATAGCAAAAGCAGCATTTTCAAGTCCTCCTGAATATTATTTAGGGAAAAAAAGTCCGGCAAAGCCAAAGGCAAGTCCGGAAGAAGTTAACCGGGTTGGAAAACCAATCACAGAAAGCATTTGTGTTGACGGAGCCTGGAATACGGCAACCGGCGATGTGGAATATCAGGGAGTCTACACCAAAACAGGGAAAACATTATTCTGCATGGGACCTTATCGTAACGGAACGAATAATATCGGAGAGTTTCTGGGGGTTGTTCACGCCCTATCATACCTAAAGAAGAACCAGTTAGGACTACCGATATACACCGACAGCCGCACAGCTCTTGCATGGGTCAGGAACAAAAAAGCCAAAACAACTATTGTGCCGAATGCCACAAATCAGGAAATATATAATCTAATGAAAAGAGCCGAAAACTGGCTGAAAGAGAACACTTATACCACTAAAATCATGAAGTGGGAAACCAGAGTGTGGGGAGAAAATCCAGCCGATTTTGGTCGCAAATAATTAGAAAGTGTAATATTCATTTACCTTTGTGGTCTCAAAAAAAAGAGCAATGATCATTTTATACAACCTTGGAATCCACATCTACCTGTTATTGATCCGCATTGCATCAATCAAAAACGAGAAAGCTCGTCAATGGCTCGCCGGAAGGAAGAACATGTTTGCACAAATTGAAGGGAAGCTTGATTCCAAGAGACCTGTAATATGGTTTCATTGCGCCTCATTAGGCGAATTCGAACAAGGTCGTCCGGTCATTGAAGAAATAAAGACGCACAGCCCGGAAACACAGATCGTATTAACATTCTTTTCTCCCTCTGGTTATCTGGTAAGGAAAAACTACGAAAAGGCGGATTTGGTATGTTATCTTCCTTTGGATACCCGTAGAAATGCAGCACGTTTTATTGAACTGATTCATCCGGAGAAGGTTTTCTTTATAAAATATGAGTTCTGGTATCATTTTATTAACGAACTTCAAAAAAGAACGATTCCAACCTATATCATATCAGCTATTTTCAGAAAGAATCAGGTATTCTTTAAACCATGGGGAAGCTGGTACCGGAAAATGCTTCACTCTTTTACGTTCCTGTTTGTTCAGGATGAGGAGTCTAAGAAGTTACTGATGCAGTTTGGCATCAAGAATGTTATTGCTTCGGGAGATACCCGGTTTGACCGTGTTTTTCAGATTGCCAAGCAAGCTAAAGAACTTCCGGTTATTTCAAACTTTGTATCCGGTCATCCGGTCATCATTGCCGGTAGTTCCTGGGAAGCAGACGAAGAATTTCTTTGCCGTTATATCGACGAAGATTCATCGGATACCCGATATATTATTGCCCCTCATGAGATTACCTCTTCTCATCTTTCGCTTTTAAATCAACGTTTAACCGTTCCGGTCAAATGTTATTCGGATATTCAGCCCGACGAAGATTTGAAAAATTATAAAGTATTGATAATAAACACTTACGGAATATTATCTTCCGTGTACCGCTACGGCAAAATTGCCTACATCGGTGGCGGGTTCGGTGTTGGAATTCATAATATACTGGAGGCTGCCACTTATGGTATGCCGGTTGTTTTCGGTCCCAATTATGAAAAATTCAAAGAAGCCAAAGATCTAATCAAACAAGAAGGTGCTTTCTGCATCCCGGATTATCTTACATTGAAAACAATTTTTGACCGTTTTTTATCCTCTGGCAAAGCACTTCATGATGCCGGAGAAAAAGCAGAAGAATACGTTAAAGCCAACAGAGGCGCCACTTCAAAAATTCTGTTTGAGATTAATCATTAATATTTTCTGTTTTTCTTGCCTTCTTAATGGAACACCGAATGACAACTTTTGTAAGGATTTTTTACAAAAACTTACATTTTAGTAAAACATCTTGCATTTCAGCGCTATTGTTATATTCTGTTTTTGTGGATGTTAACATTTAACCGTTGAAAACTTTTTTAAAACTTTAATCAAAAAAGTTCCCCAATATCTCTTCTTTCTTCTTAAATTGCAATAGATCATTAAGGGATGCAAACGATCTATTAATGAACAAAATTATAATTGTTTAGCAAGATATATCATGGAAAAAGAGACCAAAGAAGTCAGCAAAACACAAGAAGAAGCAAAAAAAAGTTACACCTCCGAAGAAGCATATGATGCTTCGCTAAAATATTTTAAAGGAGATGATCTGGCGGCAAGAGTCTGGGTAAACAAATATGCACTGAAGAATTCGGCAGGAGAGATCTTTGAAAAGACCCCGGACGATATGCATCATCGTATTGCAAAAGAAATCGCAAGGATTGAAAAAAAATATTCAAATCCGCTTAACGAAGAACAATTATTTGATCTGATCAAAGATTTCAAATACATCATTCCGCAGGGCGGACCGATGACTGGCATTGGAAATAATTTTCAAATTGCCTCATTATCGAACTGCTTTGTAATCGGAAATGAAGGAAACTCCGATTCTTACGGTGGAATCCTGAAAATCGATCAGGAACAGGTTCAGCTCATGAAACGTCGTGGTGGTGTTGGCCACGACTTATCACATATTCGTCCGAAAGGATCTCCTGTAAAGAATTCGGCACTTACGTCAACCGGATTAGTTCCTTTCATGGAACGCTTTTCCAACTCAACCCGCGAAGTTGCACAGGATGGCCGTCGGGGAGCTCTGATGTTATCGGTCTCAATAAAACATCCCGACTCGGAAAGCTTTATTGATGCAAAGATGGAACCAGGAAAGGTTACGGGGGCAAATGTTTCGGTGAAAATTGACGATGACTTCATGCAGTCAATTGAAGAAAACCGCCCCTACCGTCAACAATATCCCATACACAGCAATAAACCATGGTTCGTAAAAGACGTCAATGCCGGTGCTATCTGGCAGAAAATCGTCCACAATGCATGGCAATCTGCTGAACCGGGAATTCTTTTTTGGGATACCATCATTCGGGAATCTATTCCTGATTGTTACGCTAATTTGGGATTTAAAACGGTTTCGACCAATCCTTGCGGGGAAATTCCACTATGTCCTTACGACAGTTGCCGGCTAATTGCAATTAATCTTTATGAATACGTAGAGAATCCATTTACGCCAAAAGCCCGGTTTAATTTTGATCTTTTCCGTAAACATGTTGGTTACGCCCAAAGAATCATGGATGATATCATTGATCTTGAAATCGAAAAGATCGAAGCAATTATTCATAAAATTGATTCCGATCCGGAAGAAGCCGAGATTAAGCTTGTTGAAAGGAACCTTTGGGAAAACATACGCAAAAAAGCACTTCAGGGCCGGAGAACCGGAGTTGGAATTACCGCTGAAGGAGATATGCTTGCTGCTTTGGGATTGCGCTATGGGACAGATGATGCAACCGACTTTTCTGTTGAGGTACACAAGACCGTAGCTCTTTCCGCTTATCGTTCATCTGTAGAACTAGCCAAAGAAAGGGGTGCATTTCCAATTTACGATTCAAAAAGAGAAAAGGATAATCCGTTTATAAACAGAATTAAAGCTGAAGATCCGGATCTATATAATGACATGGTCAAAAACGGGCGCAGGAATATTGCTCTTCTAACAATTGCCCCTACCGGAACAACCAGCTTGATGACTCAGACTACTTCTGGAATCGAACCGGTATTCATGCCGGTTTATAAACGCCGCCGCAAGGTTAATCCCAACGACAAAGACGTTAAGGTTAGTTTTGTTGACGAAGTTGGAGATTCCTTTGAAGAGTTCATCGTATTCCATCGGAAGTTCAAAACCTGGATGCAGATTAACGGATACGAGCTGGATAAAGAATACACCGAAGAAGAGTTAAACGAGATAGTCAGCAAATCGCCTTATTACAAAGCAACGTCTAATGATGTCGACTGGATGAATAAGGTTAAAATGCAGGGACGTATCCAGAAATGGGTTGATCACTCAATCAGTGTAACCATCAATCTGCCTTCAACGGCAAACGAAGAACTGGTCGGGAAACTTTATTTCGAAGCATGGAAAGACGGATGTAAAGGGGTTACCGTTTATCGGGACGGGTCAAGATCGGGAGTTTTGGTTTCAGCCAGCTCTTCAAAAAAAGGAAACGGAAATTCTTTTTTCCCCACCAAACGGCCTATTGAACTGGATGCAGAAGTAGTCCGGTTCCAAAACAACAGGGACAAATGGATTGCTTTTATCGGACTGATTAACGAACATCCTTATGAAATATTTACAGGACTGGCAGATGACGAAGACGGAATCTTGTTGCCTCGTTCTGTAACTCTTGGAAAAATCATCAAAAGCAGAGATGCCGAAGGGGTTTCCAGATATGATTTTCAATATTGTAACAAACAGGGATACAAAACAACGATTGAAGGATTGTCGTATAAATTCAACCCGGTATTCTGGAATTATGCAAAACTTATCTCAGGAACACTTCGTTATGGAATGCCTATCACAAAGGTAGTAGAACTGGTTTCCAGTCTCCAACTGGACAGTGAATCAATTAATACCTGGAAAAACGGAGTGGCAAGGGCCTTAAAGAAATACATTCCCAACGGAACCGTAGCCGATGGTCAGAAATGCCCCAACTGTGGTTCGGATAAAGTAATTTATCAGGAGGGATGTCTTACCTGTACCGAATGTGGTTCTTCAAAATGCGGATGATCAACACCTGATTGATTTTAGCATAAAAAAAGGAGGAGTTTTAAAAACTTCTCCTTTTTTGTTATACACAAAGGTCAATCTACGCAGTTAACCGACGATGTTGGGCGGATAAAAAAGAATCGACCTGCAAAACTGTATTTAGCGTACTTACTTCTTCTTCTTTTACTACCACATTAAATTCCAATTCGAAATAGTAAACGAGGAGTAAAGAATCAAAAGAATCCAGAAATAATTCATTTCTGTCTTGTGCATTGACGATGGTATCTTTTCCAACGCCAACGGTTCTCAACACCTTATATAATCTCTTCGAAATTTGATCCATACCTCTTTGTTTTAATTCCTTAACGTTACAACCCTTCCACTACAAAATTCAATCCAAAGCTATAAAGTTATAGAATATGAGCCTCAAAAAAGGGAACAAAAGTTGATTCTTCACTCTTAAGTTAAAAAAATGAATTCTTTTACTGCCAAAATGACTCGCTCAACATTGAGTCAATTGACGAGATCAAATTATCTTCAACTCTTTACCGATCCGAATAAAGGCATCAACACTAAAGTCGATTTGTTCTTTGGTATGAGCAGCCGACAGTTGAACCCTGATTCTGGCTTTACCTTTGGGAACCACCGGATAAACAAACCCAATGACATAAACTCTTTCTTTTAACAACCGATCGGCAAATTCAACGGCTCGCTTTGCATCGTAGATCATAACCGGAACAATAGCAGTATTCCCTTTGACCAAATCAAATCCGGCTTTCTCCATTTTCTGACGGAAATAAGTAGCATTCTCCATAGTCCGGTTTCGAAGTTCACTCGACGCCGACAACATCTCAAGAACTTTAAGCGAGGCACCGACCGTTGCCGGAGCAAGCGTATTGGAAAAGAGATACGGTCTGGAACGTTGCCGTAGCATTTCTATAATTTCTTTTCGCCCGGAAGTACATCCGCCATTTCCGCCTCCCAGTGCTTTTCCAAAAGTAGTGGTTATTATATCTACCCTTCCAAGAACACCGCAATGTTCAGCAGTCCCTCGGCCTGTTTTACCAATATAACCGGTAGCATGAGAATCGTCAACCATAACCAGAGCATCATAACGGTCAGCCAAATCACAAATTTCATTCAAACGGGCAACATCGCCATCCATAGAAAAAACTCCATCCGTTGCAATGACCCGATATTTAAGAGAAGCAGCTGCACGGAGCTGTGCTTCAAGATCACTCATATCCGAATGTTTGTAACGAAACCGTTGGGCTTTACAAAGTCTTACGCCATCAATAATTGATGCATGATTTAATTCATCACTGATGATTGCACTATCTTCACCAAGCAAAGGCTCAAAGACGCCCCCGTTTGCATCAAAAGCAGCACAATATAATATAGTGTCTTCCGTGCCAAGAAACTCTGACATTTTCTTTTCAAGATCTTTGTGAATCTGCTGAGTCCCGCAGATAAAACGAACCGAAGACAGTCCGAACCCCCACTTCGACATGGTATCCTGCGCTGCTTTAATGACTGCCGGATGATCCGCTAGTCCCAGATAATTATTAGCACAAAAATTAAGGACTTTCTGTCCTGACGCAACCGATACCTCTGCATTTTGGGAAGAAGTAATGATTCGCTCTTCTTTATAGAGACCCTGTATTTTTAACTCTTCAAGCGATTTGTTCAAATTTTCTTTAATTTTTCCGTACATGGTATTTAGATTTAATTTAGCGTAACTAATTTATAACAAATGAAATAAAAAGACGAAACAAAAAAGAAGAAATATTGATTATCTAAAAACGCACAAAAACAATACACGGATGATCTTAATTATTGTCCAGTCTGATGTTTTTTTTGATAGTTTTGGCCCTTCTTTAATAAAAATGAAAGCTTAACGACTCTTTTATAAGAAATTAAAAATAAATTGTCAGTTATTCTTTATAGTTTATAATTAAAAGATAATCACATGGCAGTTAAAGTAGGGAAAAAAATAAAAAAAATCCGAAAGCTAAAGAATGTCAGTATTGAAGAACTCGCCAAAAGATCCAATTTGGATGCAGAACAACTTATTGATATTGAAGAAAAAGAAGTTGTTCCCTCGGTAGGTCCTTTACTTAAAATAGCAAACGGATTAGAGGTGAGATTGGGGACCTTTCTTGATGATCTGGAGAATTTAGGTCCGGTTGTCAACAAATCAAATCAAAAAATAAAAGGTATGAGTTTTTCTAATGGGACAAATGGAGCCAGAGAACAACTGGACTTCTACACTTTGGCAAGCGAAAAAACAACCCGCCACATGGAACCATTCATGGTCGAGATAGAACCTCTTGCTGACAATAATTATATCTTATCTTCTCATGAAGGAGAAGAATTTTTATATGTTCTCGAAGGAGAAGTTGAGATTAATTACGGGAAACAGATTTACAATCTAAAAAAAGGAGACAGCATCTATTATGATTCGGTTGTTGCCCATAACGTTCATGCAGGATCCAATCAAAAAGCTAAAATCTTAGCGGTTATTTACACTCCGTCCTAAACTCCATCTCAATCATTATGCAACTTAACGATTTCATTCTCGGCGATCTGCTGGAAAAATATGCATACGAGGCGCCGGATCGGGAATTTATGATCTATCCTGACCGGGACCTGCGCTTTACTTATGCTCAGTTCAACGAGCGCGTTGACCGATTGGCTAAAGGCCTTCTATATATCGGCGTTAAAAAAGGAGATAATGTAGGAATCTGGGCAAAAAATGTTCCGGATTGGCTTACCTTCATGTTTGCCACAGCCAAGATCGGCGCGGTACTGGTAACTGTAAACACGAATTACAAACTGTCGGAGCTTGAATACATCATCAAAAATGCTGATTTAAATACGCTCTGTCTGGTTGGTGGATATCGGGACAGTGATTACGTAAAGATGATTACCGAACTGGTACCGGAACTTCGTACCGATACGCGTGGAGACTTACATTCAGCCAAGTTCCCTTTCCTTAAAAATGTTATCTACATCGGGCAGGAAAAACGTCGGGGCATGTACAGTACGGCTGAACTCCTGTTACTTGGCAGCCATATTGATGATGTAGAACTTGAAACAGCTAAAAGCCAGATTACAACACACGATGTTGTTAACATGCAATATACCTCAGGGACAACCGGCTTCCCCAAAGGAGTAATGCTTACGCATCACAATATTCTGAATAATGGTTATACCATTGGAGAATGTATGCATTACACCTCTGAAGACCGATTACTGATTTGCGTGCCTTTATTCCATTGTTTCGGAAGCGTATTAGCTCTTTCGGCAATCATTACCCATGGAGCCACAATGGTTTTTGTTGAAGATTTCGACCCGTTGCTGGTTCTGGCTTCGGTCGACAAAGAAAAATGCACCGCTCTTTACGGGGTTCCGACCATGTTCATTGCCGAGCTGAATCATCCGATGTTCAACATGTTCAATCTGAAATCACTCCGAACCGGCATTATGGCAGGAGCTCTCTGTCCGATAGAAACCATGAAAGAGGTAATGACGAGGATGTATTGCAAAGATATTATCAGCGTATACGGATTAACCGAGTCCTCTCCGGGAATGACGGCCACCAGAGTAACGGATACTCCGGAAATCAGAGCAACCACAGTTGGAAGAGCACTTCCTTTCGTCGAAGTAGGGGTTCTTGATCCGGAAACGGGAATTGAGTGTCCGCCCAATACACAGGGAGAGCTTTGTTGCAAAGGCTATAATATCATGAAAGGATACTATAAGATGCCCGAAGAAACCGCTGCAGTCATTGATAAAAACGGATGGCTCCACTCCGGAGATTTAGGAATGATGGACGAAAATGGCTACGTGAGGGTAACCGGAAGAATAAAAGACATGATTATTCGTGGAGGAGAAAACATCTATCCACGTGAAATCGAAAACTTCCTCTATCAGATGCCTCAGATCGAAACGGTTGAGGTTGCCGGTATTGCCAGTCCGAAATACGGAGAACAAGTCGGTGCTTTTATTAAAATAAAAAAAGGAATGACTTTGGCAGAAGAAGAAGTTCATGATTTCTGTCGGGGAAATATCGCCCGATTTAAAATTCCGAAGTACGTCCTTTTTATTGATGAATTTCCGATGACCGGAAGTGGCAAGATTCAAAAATATAAACTTTCTGATTTAGGAATCGATCTTTTGGCTAAAAAAGGAATTGAGGTAATTTAATTCCTCCCCTTGCCATAAGCAAACAGAGGCTGTCTAAAAATATTAGGCAGCCTCTGTTGTTTTATTATCCCCCCAGAAGAGTTAAAGATCATTGATTCGTAAAAAAATGTAATTACACATTCCCGTTAAAATGGATCCGAACAAAATTTGTTGTTTTTAAGACTGAAAAGAAAAGAGTACTTATTACAAATCGTGCGAATATTGTACGGATTTCGACCATCACCACACAAAAAACAGCTGTTCCGATTAAAAATCGTAAAAATAAATGGCAATTTCATTGTCTTATTAATTTCTCGTATATATATTTGCTACACTCGTGACAGTCACCCGACTACCCATTTTATGGACAAAAGAACAGTTGGTTCCTTGTCGCAGGAGGTAAAAACAGAGATGTTTTCGGTTTCGAGGAGGTAAAAGAATCATAGTTTTATAGGAAAAGAGGGAAAGAACGTGGGGATAAATTTGACTATGAAAAGATTCATCGCGAAGGGAAATGCAGAGAGAACAATCGTTCCTCCTTTGAATTCAGGACTACAAGCTGGAATAGATCACCTTTCATCGATTGTGCAAGCCATATTAACTATTCTCTTTATAAAAGCGGAGAAATTTGTAATTGATTTTATTACAAATATATCTTCAATTAGATTATCAGACCGAAAAACTTCAGCTGCCAGATTTCACGTCAGGCATCTCAATGTGTTTGCGATTGATCGATCGGAAAACATTGCGACGAATGTTCCTTATTCCGGAATAACAAAGCCGATCGTGCTTATTAAATTAAAAAAAACAGAGGTAACACAAACAGATCGTCATCCTGGCATCATAGCGATCAAAAAACACTCCGAATTTTTCCTTCCGGAAAGAAATGCATTTTCAATCCACAAAATTCGCTGTATTATTTTTGATCTGCGATTGACCTTTATGCGGGTGACGTTACAAATACTATCTTTTTTTACATTTTTATTCACTTTTCTTAAGGTTTTATTAATAGAACCGGGCAAAGAGGTATACATTTTAAAATCAAAAACATTAACTTTGCTCACCTTTCTAATAAATACACACTCACTGAGAAGAGTGTTAAATCAGGCAAAGGGGAATTATTGGTGCTTTATTAAGAGGGGAAATTGTAAATTCATTGGCAGAGTAATTGGAATAAGAGTATTTTTTTCATTTTTTTACAAGATGAAAAAACCAGTGAAACACGCTGTACACAAGGGGAGAGAAATTTGTATGAAATTAGTTCTGCCAATTCAGGAAAAAGAATTAATTTCAGGCCTTTTATAAAATGCCCAAGAACATTGACTATTACGACACAATATAGGTTTAATAGTAGTATAATAATTTGAGAGTGAGAGAGTATTAACTATTTTTAAAAATGATTGTCTAATATGAAATCAGAAAAGAAAACAAAAAACGGTTCGATTTTTTCGGCTATCGTGATTCCTGCAGCGATAATTGTTGGAGTCTGTCTTTACATTTTTGTATTTGGAGATCCATCACATTTTCAAGGTGGAAGTAATGCAAACCAGCCATTACCTGGTGATTATTTCGGCGTTGTTTACAAAGGAGGATTCGTCGTTCCTATGATCTTCGCATTATTGATTATTGCTATTGTTTTTACTTTTGAGCGTTCTTTTGCATTATCAAAAGCTAAAGGGAAAAATGCAGTTGTTGCATTTGTAGGAAATGTCCGCAACCTTATTGCAGCAGGTAGAATTGATGATGCTATTGTTGCTTGTGACAAACAAAAAGGTTCTGTTGGTAATGTTATCAAATCAGCTCTTTTGAAATACAAAACTGTTGAAACAGATAACTCTTTAACCAAAGATCAGCAGATTCTTTCTATTCAAAAGGAAATTGAAGAAGCAACTTCTCTTGAACTTCCTAGTCTGGAACAAAATCTTCCTGTTTTAGCAACTCTTTCTCAGATCGGAACCTTGTTCGGATTGTTGGGAACTGTACTTGGTATGATTCGTGCATTCTCCGCTTTGGCTAATGCTGGTGCCCCTGACTCTGTTGCTTTGTCTGCAGGTATTTCTGAAGCACTTATCAATACCGCACTTGGTATTACGACTGCTGCCATTGCTATTATTACATACAGTTTCTTCACAACACAAATCGACAAACTGACATACAGCATCGACGAGGCAGGATTCAGTATCGTACAGACTTATGCATCTAAGCATTAATAGTTATTAATACTAAAACTTTATTACTGATCTATGCCAAAAGTTAAAGTTGCCAGAAAGAATACGGCGGTAGATATGACCCCTATGTGTGATATGATGTTTCTTTTATTAACATTTTTCATGTTAACATCAAATTTCACTAAAAAGGAAGCAACAACGGTCTATACTCCCGCCTCTATCTCAGAAATTAAAATTCCTGAGAGGAACGTAATGCAAATTCTGGTCGACGATAATGGTAAGGTATTTTTTGGAATCGACAAACAAGCCGATCGAGAAGAATTACTGAATAAAATCAGTGCAAAATATAGAATTCCTTTCACAAAAGCCGAAACTAAAGCTTTTAGTCTGGTCCCTTCTTTTGGGGTCCCAATTGAAAAATTAAAAGCTTTTCTGGATATGCCTTCTGACGTAAGAGACTCAAAGGCAAATGCGTTAGGAATTCCTGCTGATTCTACCAATAATCAATTCAAAGACTGGGTACAATTCGCCCGGCAAACAAATGGAAACTTGATTATTGCCATTAAAGCTGACCGGAAAACTCCCTATCCGAAGATTAAGAATGTGATGAACACTCTTCTTGACTTACGTGAAAATAAATATCATCTGATCACGACACTAGAAGAAGCACCTAAAGGACTGTAATTGATATGGCAGAAATAAATACAGAAAAAAAACAGAAAAAGGGGAAAAACAAGGCCAAAAAAATGTCCACAAGGACAGATATGACCCCTATGGTCGATTTAGCTTGCCTTCTAATTACATTCTTTATGCTTTCGACTACTCTTTCCAAGCCACAGACAATGGAAATTGTGATGCCTTCGAAGGACAAAGTTAAATCAGAACAAGAGCAAACGAAAGTCAAGGCCTCTACCGCTATTACGATTCTCCTTGGTAAAAATGACAAAGTATACTACTATTTCGGACTTGTAGAAAAAGCCAAAGTAGTCGTATCTTCATTTGCACCGAGTGGTATCCGTAGTATGCTACTAAACAGAAATGCCGAGCTTGAAGCACAAGTCCTGGAACTGAAGAAAAAGAAAGCGAACAAACAACTTACTTTACTCCAGTACAACGATCTTGTTAACGATCTTAAAGAAAAAGCATCAAAGACGGCGGCCCCTGTTGTAATGATTAAGCCCTCAGATCTGTCTAATTATAATAATCTGGTTGATATTCTTGATGAGATGCAAATATGCAACATTGCGGCTTATGCAATCGTTCCCATCAAATCAGAGGATATTGCCCTGATTAAAAAAGCGGATCCTCAATCTGGATTTAATAAATGATAGATCTATAAAAAATTAGTCATGCTAAATAGATTAGATTTAAATTCCAGCGAATGGTGTAACATGGTCTTTGAAGGTAAAAACAAAGAGTATGGTGCATATAATTTGCGAAACCTTTCGGGGAAAAGGCATGTCAAGTCTCTTATCATCGTAATGCTTGCATTTGTGTTGGCTTTAGTTTCTCCATCGATCGTTAAATTCGTGATGCCTAAGTCTCACGAAGCTAATGTTCAAGCAACAGCCCTTACCGATATTAAGGTAATGCAGAAACCTAAAGAAGCACCTAAAGAAATGGAGAAGACACCTCCTCCCCCGAAATTGAAACCAACAATCAAGTTTGTTCCACCGGTTATTAAACCGGATAATCAGGTAAAAGACGAGGACTTGATGAAAACACAGCAGGAACTGAACCAGTCAAAGGCTACTATTTCTGTTGCTACCGTCAAAGGGACTGAAGGTGGAGTTGACATTGCAGACATACCAGAACAAACCAAACAAGCAGTTGTTCAGGAAAAGGAAGAGAAACCGTTCCTTGCGGTCGAACAGATGCCTGAATTTCCTGGAGGATTAGGAGAATTAGGTAAGTTCCTTAGTAAGAAACTTAAATACCCAAGTACTGCAACAGAAATGGGTATTGAAGGAACAGTTGTCCTTACTTTTGTCGTAAGCAAAACAGGTGTAATTTCCAATATTAAGGTTATTCGTGGTATTGGCGGAGGTTGCGACGAAGAAGCAATTCGAGTCGTTAGATTGATGCCGTCATGGAAAGCTGGAAGACAAAATGGAAATGCCGTTCCCGTTCAGTTTACATTACCTATTAAGTTTTCAATTCAGAAATCAGAATAGTATTCTAATCTCCAGGGAACTTTCCCTGGAGATCTTTTCTTCTCTAAATATGACAAGCAACGAAAGGCTTAATATCTTTTTGAAATTTTTTGGTTCTTTTATGATCCTACTCTATTTGGGAATGGGATCTCTTTTTATCTTTAGTCCCTTTTTCGATGAGCGTTTTAATAAACTAACTCGTTATTCGTTGGGGATTTTGTTCATAGTATACGGCATTTTCAGATTATATCGAATTCTTAAACCCAAAAGGTATGCGGACGATCAGGAATAGTGCTATTTTATTTATTGGAATTTTTTCTCTTATTTTTTATTCCTGCCAGAACAATAAATCAGGAAAAGCATTGGACACTCCTACAACCGGCATCATTCCGGTAGGGGTCGATGAGACTTTGGGACCAATCTTTCAGGATGAAGTAACTGTATTCGAAAGTATTTACAAAGGAACGGGGATTTTACCCGCTTATAAGCCGGAAGTAGATCTTTTCAATTCGCTTCTCAAAGACAGTGTCCATCTTATTGTTGCTTCCCGCCAATTGACCCCACAGGAAAAACAATATTTCCAAAGCAAAACATTGTTTCCTAAAGAAACTAAAATTGCGGTTGATGGGATTGCACTCATAATCAATAAATCGAACAAAGATTCATTAATTACCACGGAGTCCGTCCGAAAAATTCTTACTGGAGAAATAAAAAAATGGAGCGATATTTATCCATCATCTAAATTAGGCAATATCAAAGTCATCTTTGATAATCCGAATTCAAGTACCGTACAGTACCTGATGCGTACACTATGTAAAAACGCGAAATTATCTAAATCAAATGTTTTTGCATTAAAGGATAACAGAGACGTTGCTGATTACGT
The DNA here is from genome assembly GCA_963692465.1 of Prolixibacteraceae bacterium. Lineage (GTDB taxonomy): Bacteria > Bacteroidota > Bacteroidia > Bacteroidales > Prolixibacteraceae > JAUZOB01. The sequence continues at coordinate 2,177,053 of OY829943.1, read as the reverse complement.
TTCCAAAACACGATATGCAATTGGAATTATCGGCGTTAGTTGGATTAGCAATCACAAGGATACAACTTGCATAGGATTCCTAGATAAAATCAGGGTTATGGCAGTAAGTAAAGATGCGAAGGCAACAACAGAAAATAGTTTTCAGCCTTATCAAGCTTATCTTGCCACACAGCAATATCCGTTAACCCGGGATATATACATGATTGTTACTGATCCTCATATCGGCCTGGCATCAGGATTTACATCTTTTGTGGCAAGCGACAGAGGTCAGCGTATTATATTAAAATCGGGGATATTACCCGCCACACAACCACTTAGGCTTATTAAAGTAAATAATCATTTTTAACCTATTAAAATTCATTCTATGAGATTAAGATTGCTTACCGTCTTTTTAGTTTCCGTGGTATCCGTATCCCATTGTTTTGCACAAATGAATACCGGGATCGACTATATCAATGGGGGAATGTATCAAACTGCTAAGAGCTTCTTCAAGAAACAAATGAATGATCCGCTCTTAAAAGCTGATGCCTGCTATTACATGGGAGAAGTTTACAGACTTACTGCAAATGCCGATTCTGCTAGTTTTTATTACAATTCGGGACTACAGACTAATCCGGACAATGCACTTTGTTCTGTTGGAAAAGCAAGTCTTCTTTTCTCAAAGAGCGAACAGGAAGCAGAAGATTTAATTAAGAAAGCCCTTAAAAGCGACAAGAAAAACGCAGCTTTACGCGTAGCTGTCGCCAAAGCATATCTTGCCAATAACAAACAAGATAAAGCTGTTTCTTATTTATCGGACGCCCACGACCTGGATAAAAAGAACACCGCTGCTTACCTCCTCGAAGGAGATATATTCCTCGCTAAATTAAACGGAGGAGATGCTGCCAATAAGTACGAAATGGCTATCTATTTCGATAAAGATTGCAAAGCTGCTTACGTCAAGTTGGCTAGCCTCCACTTTGCAGCAAAGAACTATGATATGGCAGGAAGCGCTTTGGATAAATTAAAAGCAATTGATCCGAATTATGCTCCGGCTCTCAAAGTACAAGGAGAAATCGCTTTTGCGCAAAATCAATTTGAAGATGCTGCTACCGCCTATGCCGAATACATAAAAAGTCCGGAAGCAACCCCTGCTGATTATACAAGGTATGCCTCAATTCTTTATTTCAAGAAGGATTATCCAACATCCATTGATATAGCCAAAAAAGCTCTTCTGTCGGATCCCAATAACATCGTTATGCAACGAATTCTTGGATACGATTTATATGAAACCAAGGATTACACCAATGGTCTTTCCCAAATGGAAGGTTTCATGAAGAATGCAAAGCCTGAAGATTTCATCGCCTTGGACTATATTTACTATGCCCGCCTCTTAGTTCAGAATGGCAAAGATTCACTGGCTATTGATTACTTCAGAAAAGCACTAAGTATGGATAATACAAAAGTTGAATTGAACAAAGAGATTATCTTGGCTTATGAAAAAATGAAAAAATATGAAGAGGCTGCTACTGAATATGAGGCCTACGTAAAAGTAATCCAAACTCCGCTCAATTCAGATTTATTCTCATGGGGAACGGATAATTACTTCGCAGGAGGTGCTATTGACTCAGTAATGATTGCTAAAGATCCGCAACTTGCAGGTAAGAAAAAAGCTTTTCTAACAAAAGCTGATAGCTTATTTCACCAATTAACGATTGTTCTTCCGGACAATTACAGGGGATATTTCTGGCAAGGTCGTACTAACGCATTGATGGATCCGGAAACAACTCAGGGTCTTGCTAAACCTTACTATGAAAAAGCAGCTGAGATACTTGAAAAATCAGGACTATTACCCAATTATTTGATAGAATCTTATCAGTATCTTGGATATTATTACTACCTCAAAAATGATAAAGACAACACCCGCAAATATTTTGAAAAAGTATTAGCTCTTGACCCGAATAATGCAAATGCAAAAAAGGTTCTGGACCAGTACAAGTAAATATTTCTTAAATGCAAAAAGAAGGGTCGCTGATAATAAATCAACGGCCCTTCTTCTTTTACAGAATAGGACTATCCGTTTAGGAAATCAAGATTCCGTTTAATTCCTTTGTATCCTGCCCGGTCTAATGGAGAACCTCCATATTGTCGGTCAAATTCTTCTTTACTTAGTTGTATCCATTCATCCCTGTTACGGTTAATGATTCCTAGCATGGGTTGCAATTCTTCGATCTGGCCTGGAATAGCTTTAGAATTCCAGGGACAGACATCTTGACAAATATCACATCCAAATAACTGATTATTCATTTTCCCTTTAAGGGAGGGAGAAATCGCTTCGCTATTTTCAATCGTCTGATAAGAGATACATCGTTCCGCATTTAGCTTTCCAGGACTAATAAGAGCTCCTGTAGGGCATGAATCAATACAACGGGTACATTTACCGCAATAGCTCTTCTGAATGGGAAAATCGTACTCAAATTCGAGATTAAGAATCAATTCACCAATAAAAAAAAACGAACCTTTACCTGGAGAAATCAAATTGGTGTTTTTTCCAATCCATCCTAATCCGGCTTTAACTGCCCATGCCCTTTCCAGAACTGGTGCAGAGTCAACAAAAACCCTCCCCTTTACCTGTGGATATTTTTCCTTTATAAAAGAAAATAGTTGGAATAACCGATCTTTTAATACCTTATGATAATCCTGCCCCCATGCATATTTTGCAATGACGGGCGCATCTTTGTTTTGTCTTTGATTAGGATAGTAATTAAGAAGAACCGATATGACTGAACGGGCATCTTCAACAAGCAACCTGGGATTTAATCGCATTTCAAAATGACGTGCCATATATTGCATCTCCCCGTTCATTTTGCGGGATAACCAATTGGACAAATATTCACGATGCCCGGATAGTTCTGTTACCTGAGCAAAGCCACATGCACTAAATCCCAACTTTATGGCATGATCCCGAACTTCAGTTGTAAAAGAGTTTTCCATTGCGTTCTCTGAAGTGGTTTGTTGCTCGCCTTCTAAAAACAATAAAGAAAAGCAAATACGATAAAAAGAGCCTTTCTACTAAAAAAAGCCTAACTCCAAACGGGCTTCTTCTGACATCATTGATTTATCCCATGGGGGCTCAAAAGTCAATTCCACGTGAGTTTCTTTAACTCCTTCAACTTCCATAGCTTTATCATGGACATCCATAACAATATCATCAGCGATCGGACAACCTGGAGCAGTTAATGTCATCACAATTGTAACAATCCCCTCGTCATCAAGATCTACACTATAAACTAACCCCAGATCATAGATATTAATGGGAATCTCGGGGTCGTAAATCTCTTTTAGTTTATCGATTATTTCATCTGTTTTATCTGCTGTCATTGCTTTTTCCCTTCTTCTTCAAGTGTTTTATATGCAACAGCATAAAGCTTCATTTGTTTAACCATTGCCATTAACCCGTTTGACCGGGTTGGCGAAAGATGCTGCTTCAATCCGATAGCATCAATAAAACTTAATTCAGCATCTAAAATTTCCTGTGGTGTATGACCGGATAAAACCCTTAACATTAATGCAACTAATCCTTTCACAATAATAGCATCGCTGTCTCCGTTAAAATAGATCTTCCCATCCCGCAACTCGGCCGTAAGCCAGACCCTCGACTGGCAACCTCGAATTATATTTTCTTCAGATTTATCTTTTTCTTCAATACCGGGTAATTCAGAACCAAGTTCAATCAAATAGGAATACTTATCCATCCAGTCTTCATAGGCAGAAAACTCTTCAATAATATTTTTCTCTTCTTCTAAAATTGTCATTTTCAATCGTCCTTAAAAAAACAAAAATAATAAATGATAGATAAAGTAACTCAGAACATACCCAATACTTGAGTAAGTGCATGAATAAACTGGTCTATTTCCTCCTTCGTATTGTATAATGCCAGAGATGCACGAACCGTTCCATCAATTCCAAGACAATCATGCAAAGGATCAGCGCAATGCCTTCCAGTTCGGACAGCAACCCCTAATTTATCCAAAAGCATTCCGATGTCATAATGATGAACGTGATCATGACGGAAAGCAACAACACTGGCCTTCTCCGGTGCTTTACCATAAATCTTTATTCCTTCTATTTTTTCCAGTTCTCCGGTCAGATAGGTCATCAGAGAACTCTCGTACTCATGAATACTCTCCAATCCCAATTTCTGTACATATTTAATTGCTTCACCCAATCCAATCACTCCAATTATATTGGGCGTGCCAGCTTCAAATTTATAAGGGATCTCATTATAGGTTGTTCCACTAAACCGGACATAATCAATCATCTCTCCTCCTCCTTGATAGGGAGGCATTTCAGATAACAATGCTTTCTTTCCATAAAGAACACCCACACCCGTAGGTCCATATATTTTATGCCCTGAAAAAACAAAGAAGTCACAATCCAGTGCCTTAACGTCAACTTTTAAATGCTGGATAGACTGAGCTCCATCAATTAAAACAGGAACCTTATGCCGATGTGCTATTTCGATGATTTTAGAGATTGGATTAACGGTTCCCAAAACATTTGAAATCTGAGTAACTGCAACAATCCTTGTTCTGCTTGTAAGTAAGTTTTCAAGAAGGTCTACGTTCAAAACTCCATTCTCATCAAAAGGAATCGTCTTTAAAACAGCTCCTTTCCGCTCACACAACAGTTGCCAGGGAACAATATTAGAATGATGCTCCATCTCAGAAACAATAACTTCATCACCCTGATTTATATATCTCTCACCAAAAGAATAGGCAACTAAATTAATTGATTCAGTGGTTCCCTTAGTGAAAACAATCTCTTCACGGGATTCTGCATTTATAAAATCCTTTACAACATCACGACTTGCCTCAAAACGGTCCGTGCATTTATCAGCCAGGAAGTGTGCTGCCCGATGAATATTTCCCGTTCCCGAGAGGTATAAATCATTTATAATTTCACTAACAATTTTTGGCCTTTGAGTTGTAGCTGCATTATCAAGATAAATTAATGGCTTTCCATAAACTTTTTGATTAAGCATTGGAAAATCTTTTCGAACAGCATTAATATCAAACATCATGAAAGTTTTAAGAATATTCTACAAACACAGGGTAACCCAGCTCCTTCTGTATGAATCTTATTTACTGCAATTATTGATACATTTATGGCATTTGGAAATTTCGCCGCTAAAACGTTTCTCAACAAGTTCATCCAGTCTCTTATGTAATGGTTTCACATGAATACTATCGACAACTTCATGAACAAATGCGAACATTAACAAATGTTTAGCCTCGGTTTCAGATATTCCTCTTGACCGCAGATAAAACAAGGACTCAGCATCAATCTTCCCGACCGTTGCCCCATGACTACACTTCACATCGTTTGCATCAATAACAAGCTGTGGCTTAGCAAAAACCTTCGCCGTAGGACTTAACAGAACATTGTTATTCCGCTGGTAAGCTATTGTCTTTTGAGCATTTCTCCATACATGAATTCTACCGGAAAACACATTAGTCGACTCGTCATCGCCTACACTTTTGTATAATTGATTACTAGTACACAAAGGGCTAATATGATCAACGTAGGTATAGTTATCAACGTGTTGATTTTTATCGGTTAATGAAAGTCCGGACAAGTTGGTCTCAGCGTCCTCTCCTCCAAGTTCTACTTCGACATTGTTACGCACCAATCCGCCATGCAATGAAGCGGTACTGATCTGTGTAGAAGTCGCTTTTTCCTGATAAACAAATGTGGAATTCAAATTAACCGAATCATTATGCTGGTTTTGAATACTATAAAAGTCAAAAACTCCATTTTCCTTTACGGTTACCTCTGTCAGTTTATTACTAATATACTTGCAAGGGGACAGCGTATGATCACAGAAAACAACTTTTGCCTGACTATTCTTCCCAACAATAAAGAGATTCCGTTGTGTTATAAATGCATCCTTCCCAGACCGCAATAAGTTAATCACCTGAATCGGCTTGTCCAGAATAACATTGTCTGGGACATAAATAAAGAGACCATCTTTTGCAAAAAGAGTATTCAATGCAACGAGTGAATCTTTTGTCGAATCCGCATGCTTCGCATAGTACTCAGCAATAAGATCAGGGTATTTATTTGCAGATTTCTGCAAACTATCAATAATAACTCCTTGCGGTAAATTCAGGTCCTGATTCTTATTATAGAACCATCCGTTTATAGTTAACACGACATAGGTATCCAATCGTGGAACATCGCATCGGAAAAGGGATAGGATATCAATATTCTGATCCAAATTACGGGGAAAGGTATCGAAGTTCCCTTCAAAATAAGGACGCAGATCGGTATATCGATAATTCTCCATTTTTGATGAAGGAATGCCTTGTCTGAGAAAATCAGCCAGAGCTTTTTCTCTTTTCTGGTTTACAAAATCAGGTAATCCTTCAAAAAATAGTTTCTTATTTGAGCTATATAGACCTGAAAGATCTTCTACAGCTGTATACTTGGGGGTTGGAACAAATTCTTTCATCGTTAGCCTTCAGCTTCAAATTCTTTTTTTATCCAATCATACCCTCGTTGTTCAAGCTCAAAAGCCAATTCTTTACCTGCAGTTTTGACAATACGCCCATTATACAGAACATGTACAAAATCAGGAACAATATAATCTAATAATCGCTGATAATGAGTCACAAGAACAATAGAGTTATCCGGCCGTTTTAAAAGATTCACTCCTTTAGCAACTGCTTTTAATGCATCAATATCCAATCCGGAATCCGTTTCATCAAGAATTGCCAAGTTGGGTTCAAGCATTGCCATCTGGAAAATCTCATTTTTCTTCTTCTCTCCTCCGGAGAAACCCTCATTGACAGAGCGACCGGCAAGGTCAGAGCTCAGTTCAACAATCTTCTCTTTTTCTCTCATCAATTTAAGGAATTCAGAAGCTGTCAGCGGTTTAAGTCCTTTATATAGACGAGCCTCATTGACCGCTGTCTTCATGAAGTTAACCATGCTCACCCCTGGAATCTCTACCGGATATTGAAAGCTCAGAAACAAACCTTTCCTTGCTCTGGCTTCCGGTAACATTTTAAGAAGATCTTCACCCATAAAAGAGACCGTCCCTTGTTCAATGACATAATCCTCTCTTCCTGCTAAAACATTAGCTAAGGTGCTCTTCCCTGATCCATTGGGTCCCATTATTGCATGAACCTCTCCCTTATTAATTTCAAGGTTTATTCCTTTTAAAATCTCTTTCCCTTCAATAGAAACGTGCAGATTATTTATTTTCAGCATATCAATCTTTTTCAGTAAAATATTCTTTAAAGTTTATCCGACACTTCCCTCAAGACTAATCTGAAGAAGTTTTTGTGCCTCGACAGCAAATTCCATAGGCAACTTACTAACGACTTCTTTTACATATCCATTTAGAATCATTGTAACAGCATCTTCGGTCGAAATTCCCCGCTGATTACAATAAAATATTTGATCATCGCCTATTTTAGACGTAGTTGCCTCATGTTCAACAACCGATGAATTATTTTCTACATCAATATATGGGAATGTATGTGCTCCACATTTATCCCCAATCAAAAGGGAATCACATTGAGAATAATTCCTTGCATTAATAGCTCTGGGAACGACTTTCACTAATCCACGGTAAGAATTGTCGCTAAATCCTGAAGAAATTCCTTTGGAAATAATCCGACTTTTAGTGTTCTTTCCAAGGTGGATCATCTTTGTTCCTGTATCAGCTTGTTGGTAGTTATTGGTCACCGCAACGGAATAAAACTCCCCGACGGAATTATCTCCCATCAAAACACAGCTGGGGTATTTCCAGGTGATTGCCGAACCGGTTTCAACCTGAGTCCATGATATCTTAGATGCCTCTCCTTTGCAAAGTCCTCGTTTAGTGACAAAATTATAAATCCCCCCTTTTCCGTTCTTATCTCCCGGATACCAATTCTGAACAGTCGAATATTTCACTTCAGCATGCTCCATTGTAATAATTTCAACAACTGCTGCATGTAGTTGGTTCTCATCACGCATAGGGGCTGTACATCCCTCCAGATAGCTAACATAGCTATCATCATCAGCAATAATAAGTGTCCGTTCAAACTGTCCTGTTTGTGCTGCATTAATTCTAAAATAAGTGGACAATTCCATCGGACAGCGAACTCCTTTAGGGATATAGACGAACGATCCATCACTAAAAACTGCAGCATTCAATGCTGCAAAATAATTATCATCATAATTAACCGACATCCCAAGATATTTCTCAACTAAATCAGGATGTTCATGAACGGCCTCACTAAACGAACAAAAAATAACTCCTTTCTCAGCAAGCGTCGCTTTAAATGTTGTCTTTACGGAGACACTATCCATCACCGCATCAACTGCCACACCGGACAATATTTTCTGTTCATCGAGAGGGATGCCCAACTTATTAAAAGTATTAATTAATTCAGGGTCAACCTCCTCTAAATTGTTTAAGTTGGGTTTTGATTTAGGAGCAGCATAATATATAATGTTCTGATAATCGATAGGTGGAATTTTAAGATATGCCCAATCGGGTCTCTCCATTTCCAACCATTTATGATAAGCATTTAAACGAAATTGAAGTAAAAATTCGGGCTCAACTTTTAGTGCGGAAATTTTTCTTACAACTTCCTCTGTTAACCCTTTCTCTATCGTATCTGTTTCTATTTGGGTCACAAAACCATACTTGTAACTGCCCTGTGTTACTTCGCTCAATATCTTTTTCTGGTCTTCCGCCATAGCCTATAATTTTTCAAATGCAAAGGTATAAAACATTTTTAATTCCCGACTTTCATGTCTCTTTTGTACAACAATCGAAACTCATCTTCTGTTTCCATTCTTGTTCGATTTATTAAAAACCACAGAATCATATTAGCAGTCCCTAATCCCTATTAAAAAAAATGATCCAACCATTTTTTTTTATTATCTTTCCCTTGAGGAAGGAAAAGAAAACAATCATTTTATTAATTCGTTGCTTTTTATCAAGAAACTCTACTTTTGCATAAAAGACATCAATTATGACAGAACCAACCAAGACAACTCCTATTTCAGATTTGGGAGAATTCGCTTTTATAAAGCACCTGACAGATTCATTCGATCTTAAACTATCCAGTTCGGTGTTAGGAATAGGTGACGACGCCGCCATAATTAGCTATGGAAATAAAAAAACAGTTATTACAACAGACCTGTTTACAGAGGGAGTTCATTTCAACTTGATGTACTTTCCCTTGAAACATCTTGGATACAAAGTTGTTGTAGCTGCCATTTCGGATATCTATGCAATGAACGCTACCCCAAGACAAATTCTTGTTTCAATTGGTATTTCCAAAAAGTTTTACGTGGAAATGATTGATGAATTCTATTCGGGTATTGCGGCTGCCTGTGAATATTATGACCTTGATTTAATTGGTGGCGACACAACAGCTTCTGTTAACGGCATGATAATTAACGTTACGGCAATCGGTGAAGGAAACAAAGAGAACCTTGTTTATCGGAAAGGGGCACTAATAGATAACCTTATTTGCCTGACAGGTGATCTCGGCGGAGCCTATATGGGGTTACAACTTTTAAATCGGGAAAACGAAGTATTTAAAGTAAATCCCAATTTTAAACCTCAATTTGAAGGACATGAATATATCCTTCAACGACAATTAAAGCCAGAGGCAAGAAAAGATATTTCAACTATTTTCCAGTCCTTAGAAATCAAACCAACTTCGATGATTGATCTCTCCGATGGACTCTCTTCTGATTTGATGCATCTCTGTAAAGCGTCAAAATTAGGTTGCCGCATTTACGAAGAAAAGATTCCGATGGATCAGCAAACAATCAACATGGGAGAAGAACTACACATAAATCCTATTGTCGGAGCACTTAATGGAGGTGATGATTTTGAAATGTTATTTACGATTCCACTGACGGATCACGATAAAGTGAAAAATAACCCGGACATAACCGTCATAGGCCATATGGTCAATGAATCAGAAGGGACTAAACTTATTGCAACAGGAGGAACTGAAATTCCATTATCTGCTCAAGGTTGGAAATAAAAGAAACCCAACAAAGCAACATACGTATTTTTGAAAATTGAAGATCAATATTGGCAATCAACATTCACCAACAAAAGAGGCTGTTTCATAAATATGGAACAGCCTCTTTTCGTATATCTTAATAGAACTCTTAATCAGGAAAATATCCTTTTATGATTCCACGCTTCGAATTCGAAACAAAAAGAAGGACTTCATCTCTTTCTGCCGAAGCAGGAACTTCTGCCTCTATTAATTCCAATGCCTGCGAGATATTAAGTCCCTTTTGATAAACGTAACGATAGATGTCCTGAATTTCCCGAATTTTCTCATTCGTAAACTCTCTACGTCTTAGTCCGATTGAATTAACACCAGCATAAGATAACGGTTCTCTTCCTGCTTTAATAAAGGGAGGGACGTCTTTTCTAACTAAAGATCCACCGGAAAGCATTACATGCGATCCAATATGTACAAACTGATGAACCAAGGTACTTCCGCCAAGAATTGCCCAGTCATCAATAGTTACTTCTCCTGCAATCTGACAACTATTTACCAGAATAACATTGTTTCCAATCACGCAATCATGAGCGACATGGACATACGCCATGATAAGCGTATTACTGCCAACAACAGTTTTCCCTTTAGCAGCAGTCCCTCTGTTAATTGTTACAAATTCACGGATAGTTGTATGGTCTCCTATTTCAAGAGTAGTATATTCACCTTTAAATTTCAGATCCTGAGGAACCCCTCCAATAACGGCACCAGGAAAAACATTCACATTTTTCCCAATGCGTGTACCAGGAAGAATAGTCACATTTGAGCCGATTCTTGATCCTTCTCCAATTACAACATCTTTATCTATTGTAACAAAAGGTTCGATCACAACATTATCAGCAATTTGTGCATCAGGATGTACGTAGGCTAATGGTTGTTTCATTCCACAATCTTTTTAAACCCTATTTATTTATTTTTCGAAATTTGTGCCATAAATTCGCCTTCCGCAACAACTGTATTACCAACAAAAGCTTGTCCTTTCATATTGGCAATACCACGACGTATAGGAGAAGTCAACTCTAATTTAAAGAGAACAGTATCTCCCGGAACTACTTTCTTCCGGAATTTAATATTATCATTCTTCATAAAATAAGTAGAATATCCTTGCTCCGGAAGAGAATTCAATACCAATAAACCACCGACCTGTCCCATCGCCTCAATAATCAGAACACCGGGCATTATGGGTTCATCAGGGAAATGTCCCTGAAAAAATGGTTCATTGACGGTTACGCATTTTACGCCAACAATTGCTGTTTCGTTGATATCAATAATCTTGTCCACTAACAAGAAGGGATAACGATGAGGAAGCAATTTGCGTATTTGTTGAATATTTAAAACCGGCGGCTTCTCTGGATTATAGCGAGGAGCGAGGCTTCTGGTTTTAAATTTCTTTATTTCTCGTTGAATCATCTTTGCAAACTCAACATTTGAGGAGTGCCCCGGACGAGTTGCAATAATTCTGCCTTTTATTTTTTTCCCGACCAACGTTAAATCACCAACAATGTCCAATAATTTGTGTCTTGCCGGTTCATTCTGAAAATGAAGATCTACATTATTCAAAATTCCCTGAGATTTCACCTCTACATGTTCATGCTTAAACAGGTCTGCAATCCGATTCAGCTCATCTTGAGTAATCGCCCGATCTATAATCACGATTGCATTATCCAGATCTCCACCCTTGACCAAATTGTTATTTTGCAGAAACTCAAGTTCATGTAAAAAAACAAACGTTCTGCAACTTGCTATCTGATCTTTAAAATCGGACAAAGAATTCAAAACGGCAAATTGGTTTGCCAAAACATTTGAATTATAAGAAATCAAAACATCAAGTCGAAAATCATCATCCGGTAATGCAACTAATTCCACATTACTATTTTCATTCCGATAAACGATTGGTTCTTCAATCTCGAAATAAACACGATCTGCATCCTGTTCAACAATTCCAGCGTTTTCTATCGCTTCAACAATGTATTTAGAACTGCCATCCAAAATGGGTGCTTCCGGCGCATCAATCTCAATAAGTACGTTATCAAGATCCATTCCATTTAAAGCGGCAAGGGTATGCTCAACCGTAGCAATACGTACACCGTTAAACTCCAAAACAGTTCCTCTGGATGTATCTACAACATTTAATGCCAGAGCTTCTACAATTGGGTTTCCCTCTAAATCAATACGCTTAAACTTAAATCCAAAATCAGGTTCGGCTGGATTCAGCGTCATATTTACCAGACATCCTGTATGTAAACCTTTACCACTTAGAGTTACAGGACCCGCGAGTGTTTTTTGCCTTATAGCCATAAAATCAATTAATTATCTATCAAATATTTACAAATCGATATATTGTGATTCGTAAAACATTCAAAATAACAGTCCGTAAAATAAAAAAATTAAATTAGTTATTCGCTTTTTTCAGTTTATCTACATCTTTTGATAAAATATTCAACTCTCGATAGATCTCTGGAAGCTTACGAAAAACAGCCATTGTTCTAAAAAATTGATGATGTGCCATTGCCGGAGAACCTATAAGAACTTCTCCATCCTTAATATCGCTCATTATTCCAGCCTGTGCACCAATTTGAACTCTATTCCCGACGTGCAGGTGTCCACTAATTCCAACCTGACCGCCAATCATACAATTATTACCAACCTTAGACGAACCGGCAATTCCAACATGAGCAACAATAACCGTATCGTTACCTATCTCAACATTATGCCCTATTTGAATAAGATTATCAAGCTTAGTTCCGTTCCCAATAACCGTAGCACCCATTGAACCTCTATCGACAGTGGTGTTTGCACCAATTTCGACATCATCTCCAATTTCAACATTTCCCAATTGCGGAATCTTTTTATACCGACCTTCACTATCTGGTGCAAAACCAAATCCGTCGGCACCAATTATGGCACCGGAATGAATAATACAACCTTCACCTAATTTACATTCTTCGTAAATTCTCACACCTGAATAAATAATTGTATCATCACCAATAACTACATTATCACCTATATACGATTGCGGATAGATTTTAACATTATTTCCTAGAACAACATTCTCTCCGATGTAGGCAAAAGCTCCGACATAAATATTTTCTCCAACTTTTGCAGAAGAACTTATAAAACAAGGTTGTTCAATTCCCGTCTTTTTAGGTCTTGTCTGAGCATAAAGGTCAAGTAATGTAGCTAAAGCATGGTACGGATTCTCGACCTTAATCAAGGTACATGGGATATCATTCTCTGGTACAAAATCTTTACTCACAAGTGCCACTGATGCCTTTGTGTCATAAATATACTTGGTATATTGCGGATTTGCCAGGAATGTTAATGTTCCCGGACGGCCTTGTTCTATTTTAGAAACGCCGCTAATCTGGATCTCTCCATCACCCTCAACCTCACCGTTGATTAATTGTGCAATATTCTGGGCAGAAATTTCCATTAATATATTATTTTTTTGTCCGTTGCAAAAATAGGAAAATTATTACTTATTATTCACTTCTCTCGGATAACACAAGTAATGCTTTCGAACTGTCTTTGTTAATACGGATAGATTAATATCAGATGCATCGCGGATATCAGATATTTTCCCGTTCTTATAAAGGATTTGAATATTGTCACTATTATCACTTAGTGCACTATTTGTAATAGAATCCTGAATCAAAAAATAAGGAATTTGAGATTCCGTTATCGGAAATACTTCTTTAATTCGCTGTTTCAACTCCTCTATTTTTGCTTCAGGAAATACCTGTCCTCTTATTTTTATTTTAAAAAGATTTCGATTTACCAATGAATTAGCTAAATAAGATAATATAAAATCAGGATGATGTTGCCATGTTTTGATTGAACAGATAATATCATAATCATCCAATTCAGCAAATTTAGACAACGGTGTTTCTCCTCTGGTATTGAGCAACTCTCGGAAATCATTTGAGGAAAAATCCTGCCGCAGGAAGTATTCGAGTGCAGGCGAAGCAAATAATTCTCCTCCTCCCATAACTAATTCCTTAGCTCTCTTCAATATGTTTTTCAATATACTTTCTGCTGCAAGGACCGTTTTATGCAAGTAAACCTGCCAATACATTAAACGACGGGCGATTAAAAATTTCTCGATTGAATAGATTCCTTTCGCTTCAATGACTAATTGATCATTCCTTACGGTAAGCATTTTTATTATTCGGTCAGAACCAACAGCTCCTTCGGTCACCCCCGTAAAAAAACAATCTCGCCTTAGATAATCCAATCGATCCATATCAAGCTGACTTGACACCAATTGATGTAGAAATCGTTTGGAATAATTATCCTTAAAAATTTCTAAAGCTAAGGAGAGGGCACCTCCGAATTCACAATTTAACTCTTCCATATACAGAAGCGAGAGTTCCTCATGTGAAATTCCATCAACGATAGAATCTTCCAATACATGCGAAAACGGTCCATGCCCAATATCGTGCAATAATATTGCTATTAAAACCGCATCGGACTCTTCATTACTTATTTCCTGTCCTTTCTCCTTTAAAACAAATATCGCATCAGACATTAAATGCATCGCCCCGATTGCATGTTCAAAACGAGTGTGATTAGCTCCCGGGTAAACCATAAAAGAAAGTCCTAATTGTTTGATTCTTCTTAATCTTTGAAAAAACGGATGTTGAATCAAATCAAAACAAATTTCAGAATTGATATTTATAAATCCCGACACAGGGTCGTTAATTATTTTATGCTTATTCGTCCTCGTCATTCTCACTCCCTCAATAAAGGATTCGTCGGCAAAAATAGAAAATTTAACAATACACTATCAACAGAAAGTATATTCCTCCGCCATTTCTTCTCTATCAAAAAGCTGATTTTTAATGCTCTTGTTTGGATAATTCAAAGTTAACCTTTATATTTGCCAAACAAATTAAAAACCATAATAGGGGACCGTTAGTCCCCTATTTTATTGTACTTAATATGGTTACAAAGGAACAGATCCTTGAAATCGTGAAAGAAGAGTTAACTGACGATCTCTTTTTAGTTAAAGTCAGCGTCAGTGAAGATAACCGAATAACGGTTATTATTGATAGAGATACTTATGTGGGAATTGATGACTGTATTCGCATCAGTCGCCTCATCGAAGGTAGTTTAGATCGTGAAATAGAAGATTTCTCCCTTGATGTTTGTTCTGCAGGCCTTGGGGAACCTTTTATTGTGAAAAGACAATATTTAAAAGCAATAGACAAAGAAATAGAATTGACTACCATTACCGGTCAACACTATGAAGGGATACTCAAACAGGCTGATGATAATCAAATTGGGATTGAAATTAAGTATCGTGAAAAGCAAGAAGGTAAAAAAAAGAAAGTTCTTATTACTGAAGTTCTAAATTTTACATTTGATCAAATAAAAACAGTTAAAAATATTATTTCCTTTAAATAACTTTGAATAATGGACAACTTGAATCTGATCGATACCTTTTCAGAATTTAAGGAACTGAAAAATATAGACAGGGCGACAATGATGAGCGTCCTTGAAGACGTCTTTCGTAGTGTTCTTCAAAAGAAATATGGCACCGATGAAAACTTTGATGTAATCATCAACATTGATAAAGGAGATTTTGAAATATGGAGGAATCGCGAAGTTGTAGAAGATGAAGCCTTTTCTGATCCGAACCTTCAAATTCCGCTTAGTGAGGCAAAAAAAATTGACAAAGAATACGAAGTTGGAGAAGAGGTTTCCGATGAAGTTAAAATGAATGACTTTGGACGTAGAACTATTCTAAACCTTCGGCAAAACCTTGCTGCCAGAATACTTGAACTTGAAAAAGATAATATTTATTCCAAATATAAAACCAAAATAGGAGAAATCATCACCGGTGAAGTCTACCAAATATGGAAACGTGAGATATTAATCCTTGATGACGAAGGGAATGAACTCATGCTTCCAAAAGCAGAACAGATACCAAGTGATTTCTTCCGCAAAGGAGATTCCGTAAGAGCTGTTGTTTCGAAAGTAGAGCTTCGGAACAATAATCCTGTTATCATCCTTTCCAGAACCGCACCCGAATTTCTTGAACGTCTTTTCGAAATGGAAGTCCCCGAAATATTTGATGGTCTTATCACCATCAAGAAAATCGTCAGAATTCCAGGAGAAAGAGCCAAAGTGGCTGTCGAATCCTATGATGAACGAATTGACCCGGTAGGCGCTTGCGTTGGGATGAAAGGATCTCGAATTCACGGAATCGTTCGCGAATTGAAGAATGAAAATATTGATGTGATTAATTTCACTAACAACACCCAACTTTTCATTACACGGGCATTAAGCCCTGCAAAAATCACTTCTATCAAGATAAACGAAGAAGAAAAACGCGCAAGTGTTTACCTGCGTCCCGATGAGGTTTCTCTCGCAATTGGTAAAGGTGGTTTAAACATCAAACTTGCAGGACTACTCACCGGTTATGAAATAGATGTTTATCGTGAAGCGGCTGAAGATGATGAGGACGTCAATCTCGATGAATTCTCTGATGAAATTGAAAGTTGGATAATTGATGCTCTCAAGGGAATAGGATGTGACACTGCTAAGAACGTACTTGCACTCTCCCGCGAAGAACTCATTAAGCGAACAGATTTGGAAGACGAAACAATTGATGAAGTCCTCCGTGTTCTGCGCGCTGAATTTGAATAATGATTTATTTATAGTTAACAAAAGATTATTTAAACCTGAATTCAATAAAATATGACAAATATTTAAGTGGTTTTGATTTTCTTTGGGTATTAAAGAAAGGGCAATATGACAGGTAAAGAGACAAAGCGATTAAGTAAAGTAGCAAGGGAATTCAATGTGGGTATCTCTACCATTGTTGATTTTCTGAACAAAAAAGGCTTTGATATATCATCGAATCCTAATAACAGGATTTCAGATGAAGCATATTCTATGCTACAAAAAGAATATAGTAGTGATATCTCCCTTAAAAAAGAATCCGAGAAATTAAATCTTCGTGCTCATCGGTTAAAAAACGAATCTGTCTCTATTGAAGACCTGAAACACGAAGAAGAGTCTGATGGAACAACTGAATCAGACGAAGAAGAGGTTATCATTACTGATTTAAGCAGTAATTCACGCCCAAAAAAAATCCAAGAAGAAAAACCAATCGAAAAAGAAATACTTCCAGAAAATCCACATCAGCCGCTCATTGAAGAAAAAATAAAAGTCGTTGGAAAAATTGATTTGGATAACATCTCTCATAAACCTGTTTCTGATAAAGAACAGCAGGGGGAAAAAACAACAACATCCCAACCTAAAAAATCAACTGAAATAAAAAACAATTCTTCCGAGGTAAAAAATTCTCACGCAGAATCTAAAGTTACCGATAAGAACAAGCCCGTTCATAAAGAAAAAGCTTCTTCCGAGAAAGCTATTCCCAAAGACAAAACTCCAGAACAAGACAATCTTGTCAGTGAAAACAAAGCGACTTTAAAGCCCGAAAAAGAAGTAAAAGGGGATACAATTCCTGCTCCTTCCATTGAAGTAAAAGAAGAACCGGAACAAGTACAATCTGTCCAACAAGAAATACAGGAAAAACAGCCTGCTCCTGAAAAGATTATCTTACAGAAAAAAACAGAAGCACCTACCCATTCTAAAAATATTAATCAACCTCAAACATCCCAGCAGAAGAAAACATCGGAGAAGAAAGAAAGGGATGATATTGCAGAAGAAAAAACAACAAACGTGCCTGAATTTATAGAAACCAATGTACCCAAAATTGAAGACGAAATTAAAGTCATTGGGAAAATTGATCTCGAAAGTCTGAATCAAAAAACCAGACCCGCTAAAAAAAGTAAAAAACAAAAAGAGGAAGAACGCAGAGACCGTATCAAAGTCCAGCGTGATGCCACTAAAAGTGCTGCAAGAGAATCCCCTCAGGGTAGTGAAAATGGGGAAACGAAAACAGATACTGCAGCGAATAACCCCAGTAAAAGTCCAAATAATGGAGGGGGAAAATTTGATCTTCAACTTCAGAAGAAAAAAGTAGGAGGAACCGCAACCACTGCTGCCGAAGATGAAGAACACCGGAAAAAACGTCGTAAGAGAATTCCAAAAGATGGCAGTGGTAAAGAACGAGTCAATGTAGCTGTTGATGGAAGGCCTACGCCGATTCATCCTAATACGGATCCGAATAGACGGGCTAAAAAACCACCACTTAGGCCTATTCCCGGAAACAGAAGGCATTTGATCAAAAAGGAGGTCAACGAGGTAGACGTGCAAAAACAAATTAAAGATACACTAGCCCGCCTTACATCCAAAACAAAATCCAAAGGATCTAAATACCGCCGCGAAAAGCGTCAGGCTGTCAGTGAAAAGATGGCTGCAGAACAAGAACGAATTGATGAAGAAAAAAATATATTAAAAGCAACAGAATTTGTATCGGTCAATGAGTTAGCAACAATGATGAACGTCCCGGTCACTCAGGTTATTGCAACCTGTATGAGTCTTGGAATGTTCGTCTCAATCAATCAACGACTCGATGCCGAAACCCTTACAGTTGTTGCTGATGAGTTTGGTTACAAAGTAGAATTTGTCAGTGCTGCACTTCAGGACTCTATTGAAGAAGAAATAGATACTGAAGAGGAATTAATTACCCGTCCCCCTATTGTTACCGTGATGGGACATGTTGACCACGGAAAGACCTCTCTACTTGATTATATCCGAAAAGCAAATGTTGTTTCAGGAGAAGCCGGAGGTATCACACAGCACATCGGAGCTTATAGCGTAAAGCTCGAAAGCGGACGTAGAATTACGTTCCTGGATACTCCAGGGCATGAGGCTTTTACCGCCATGCGTGCTCGTGGAGCAGAAGTTACAGATATTGCCATTATCATTATTGCCGCTGATGACAATATCATGCCTCAAACGATTGAAGCAATCAATCACGCCCAGGCAGCCGGAGTTCCCATTGTATTTGCAATTAATAAAATTGATAAACCGGGAGCCAATCCCGAAAAGATAAAAGAAGCCTTGGCTAACATGAACATGTTGGTTGAAGAGTGGGGTGGAAAATATCAATCTCAGGATATTTCAGCTAAAAACGGAATTGGGATTAAAGAACTTCTCGAGAAAGTCGTTTTAGAAGCCGAAATGCTTGAATTAAAAGCCAATCCTGAAAAACGTGCAATCGGTTCAGTTATTGAATCCTCACTTGACAAAGGTCGTGGATACGTAGCAACCGTTCTTATAAAATCAGGAACGCTAAAAATTGGCGACATGGTTCTTGCCGGTCAGTATTATGGCCACATTAAAGCAATGTTTAATGAACGCAATCAACATGTTGAAGAAGCCGGACCTTCTGATCCAGTTCTTATCTTAGGACTGAACGGCGCTCCACAGGCTGGAGACAAGTTTAACGTTCTTGAGAATGAAAAAGAAGCACGACTTATTGCCAATAAACGAGAACAGTTACAACGAGAACAAGGTCTCCGGACACAGAAACATATCACACTTGATGAAATCGGGCGACGTATTGCAATCGGAAACTTCCAGGAACTCAACCTTATTGTTAAAGGGGATGTAGACGGATCCATTGAAGCACTTTCCGACTCATTGATCAAACTATCAACAGAAGAAATACAGGTTAATGTTATTCACAAAGCAGTTGGGCAAATTTCAGAATCCGATGTGATGTTAGCAACAGCCTCAAATGCAATTATTATTGGATTCCAGGTTCGGCCTTCACTAAGTGCCAGAAAAATAGCAGAGAAAGAGCAAATAGATATTCGTCTTTACTCCGTTATTTACAAGGCTATTGAAGAAATCAAAGCTGCAATGGAAGGAATGCTTTCTCCTGACATTAAAGAAGAGATTACTGCCACCGTTGAAGTAATCCAGGCTTTCAAAATATCGAAAGTGGGAACTATTGCAGGATGTATGGTACGGGACGGTAAAATCAAGAGGAGCTCCAAAGTACGAATTGTAAGGGACGGAATTGTCACTTATTCTGGCGAATTAGCATCTCTTAAACGATTCAAAGACGATGTCAAAGAAGTCAGTAAAGGCTTTGAATGTGGTTTAAATATTGAGAACTACAATGACATAAAAGCCGGTGATACGATAGAATGTTACGAAGAAGTTGAAGTCAGTCGTAAACTCTAAGTTATTAATAACTCAAAAAGGGAATGACCGTAAAGATCATTCCCTTTTCTTTTACAATAAGAAATGAGCTTCTTTACCCTACTCATACTATCTATTGGGTTATCAGTTGATTCCTTTGCAGCCTCGTTAGGCTGTGGCTTTTCACGACAGAATGTTCACCGAAAAAGAATATTTCTACTGGCCTTTTCTCTTGCCATTTTTCAGGCAATAATGCCAGTCATCGGCTGGGCTGCAGGATCGCAGGTAAAAAATCTCATCGAACAGTTTGATCACTGGATTGCCCTGGTTCTTTTAACTGCTATTGGAGCAAAGATGATTATTGAAAGTATCAAGAAAAAAAACAAACCAGAAAGTTGCGCCTGTGATCTTTCATTTCGTGAAATAATCACTCTTTCAATTGGAACCAGTATTGACGCACTGATTGTCGGATTCAGCTTTGCTTTTCTTAAGATAAATATTATCTATGCTTCTATGATAATCGGGGTAACAACTTTTATTTTTGCTCTTGCAGGAATCTTTATCGGTAAAAGAGCAGGTCGTTTATTAGGAGAAAAAACAGAAATAATAGGAGGAATTGTATTAATACTCATCGGACTGAAGATATTTTTGGAGCATCAGTTTGGAATCAATTTCTTCTAATTTACCAAAACCTTCAAAAACACAGCGCAGCCCCCTCTGTTAAATTCGCGTTAAAATTATTTTCTTGACTATAAACATCCCTTTATCTTCTACAAACAAAGGGATATTCACTATCTATCGGTTACGATTACGTCTTGATTTTGATTTAGCATCATTATAAACGACACTTCGATGTTTATCCATATTCGTAGGATCCATAATCTTTCGCTGCTTTGGATGAAATGCCCCTTTAAAAGAAGGATCATCAATCTTCCGTTGCCGATCAATCTCTCTTAACTGATATTGATTCTCCTCAAAATCAGTCGGAACAACCTCTACACCGGAAGGAATATCGACAATCGGAATCTGCATTCGGATGATCGTTTCAATATTTTTCATGTGCCATTCCTCCGAAGGATCGATCAATGAAATAGCAACCCCATGATTATTAGCACGCGCTGTACGACCAATTCGGTGGACGTAATCCTCATAACTCGTCGGAACTTCCAGATTAATAACATGACTCACCATGCTAACATCAATTCCCCGGGCAGAAATATCGGTTGAAATTAAAACTCGTATTTCGCCTTCCTTGAATATATTGATCGTGTTAATGCGGGAAGACTGAGCCTTATTCGAATGTAAAATCCGAATTCCTCCCACGATTCTCTTCTTTAGAAACCCAAAGAGATCATCTGCAGACTTCTTTGTTCTGCAAAAGACAATGACTCTTGAAAAAAGGTCTGCATCTTCAAGAAAATATAAAATAAGATTCCGTTTAGTCACATAATTCGGGACCCGATAAACCCGCTGTTCCACTAATTCTGCCGGCGTTGCCGAGGGCGTTATTTCTATGCGCTGAGGCAATGCAAGGAACTCATGACTCATCTCCTCGATCCTTGCTGAAAAAGTTGCTGAAAAAAGAAGATTTTGCCGTTTAGAAGGAATAACCTCAAACAGATTATGCAACTGAGGCATAAATCCCATATCCAACATTCGATCTGCTTCATCAATAACCAAGGTTTTAACCTTCCGAAAACTCAAGGCTCCTACATGATAAAGCTCCATTAATCTCCCGGGAGTAGCAATTAATATATCAATTCCGGCCTTTACCATTTCTGCATGAATTGTCCACCCTATTCCTCCATAAATTGAGGCATATCGAATATTTGAATAAAGAAGAAGTTCCTTAAGATCTTCCCCCACCTGAATTGAAAGTTCACGGGTCGGGACAAGAATAATAACTCTCGGATCCATTCCGTCTGCTTTTACCAACTTCATTAACAACGGAATAAGATAAGCAGCCGTCTTCCCCGTTCCGGTCTGGGCTATTCCAAGTATATCTGCCCCAGAACGAACAGCCGGAATTGCCTTTTCCTGAATCGGAGTAGGAGTAACAAACCCCATATCATCAAGAGCCTTTTTTATAGAAGTGCTAATATTTAAATCTTCGAATGTCATCATCCTGCAAAAATAGACAAATATATCTGATAATGAATCAGTGATTTGTACAATCAATCAAACCTTTCGAATCCGGTAGACACGTCCCGGCAATGATTCAATATAATTTTTCATTTCCATACTAAGCAAAAGCGCAGAAATTCGGTTCATCGACAGTTCTGACTGCTGAGCAATATCTCCTATCTGAATCTCCTCTGCCTTACGAATAACATCATACAATTTTTGTTCTTCGGCATCAGGCACTTCAAACAACACTGGCTCTACATGAGGCACCGTTGTCTCCGGTTGATCCCACCCCATGTTATAAATCAAATCTGCCGCCGATTCAATCAATGCAGCACGATTTGTTTTAATCAGCTTATTGCATCCGGCAGAAAAAGAATCACCACACCTTCCAGGGAAAGCAAAAACCTCCCGACTATAAGAAAGCGCCTGTGAAGCGGTTATCAGTGACCCTCCTTTTATTGCCGATTCAATAACAATCGTAGCATCAGCCAATCCTGCAATAATCCGGTTTCGCCTGACAAAATTTTTGGGATCAATCTTCGAATTCGAAGGAAACTCAGTAAGCAATCCGCCCTGGCTGATCATCTTCCTAGCCACAGCCGCATGATCTTTCGGATAAATATTATCCAACCCATGACCCAATACCCCAACCGTCTGGAATCCGTTTTTCAAAGATGCGCGGTGAGAACAGACATCAATTCCGTAAGCCAAACCACTCACGACCAAAATATTAAAACCGCATCTTGCAAGATCCGAGATTAAAGACTGACATAAGTCCTTTCCATATTGAGTCGCCCGGCGCGTTCCAACAATACTGATAATCTTTTGGGCATTCAGATCTGCATTTCCTCTAAAATAAAACATGATCGGGGCATCCTGACACATTTTTAACCGCTCAGGATAATCATCATTAAAATAGAAATAGGGTTTGATTTTATTTCGGGCAATAAAATTCATCTCTTTCTCCGCCTGAGGGAGTAACTCTCCGGCATTAATTCTTGAGACCAGAACCTCTCCAATCCCTGGGACTTTCTTTAAAGTCGCAGGCTTCTCTTTAAAAACTCCCTCCGCACTACCAATGGCCGTAATTAATTTTTTTGCAACGACAGGTCCGATCCCCGGCACCAAAGAAAGAGCTATGTCGTATTTAAAACTTTCCTCCATTATTCATTAATAATATCTGTTGCAGTTGTTTCTTAAGCACATTCTGTTTCGATTTTCCAACCGCAGACAGGATTACCGGTGGATAAACTGCAATTCCATTTTTAGTCCGGACTTCTAAAACAAGTCGATTTTTCAAACCGAGAATATGTTTCTCAACCTTGAATCCGGAGAGACTTTCTATGGGTATCTCAATCTGTCGATATTCTCTTCCCTTCAGACTAAAAGCCGCATAATATTGCAACATCAATTGTTTCTTTTCCACAAACAGACGAACATAACAGAAATTCAAATCAAAGACAACAAACAAAATAGCGACAAAAAAGACAATCATTATAACCATCCATAAATCAGCATTCAGATAATAAAAAATGCCCATCCCCAATAAAATAAGAAAAGCAACCAGATAAAAAACAGTCCGGATAGCGACAATAATTTTTTCATTTTCAAGGACTACCTGTTTTTCCGAAATTTCCATGATAACAGTCTATTCTGAATTATGGATTTAAAGTACTAAAATGTTATAACTTTACAGCGCAAGACCTGAAAAATATGGAAATCAAATTCAAATCGAATATTTCTTTAACCAGTACGGTAAGTAAAGACTTGTCCGATTTACTTAAAACGCTCAATGCAAAACGAGTATTTTGGGCTGTGGACACAAATACCTGTGAGTTATGTGCTCCTCTGTTACAATCAGTCAGTGAATTATCGGAAGAAAACCGCATCGTTATTCCTTCCGGAGAGGAAGCCAAGAATATAGAGACACTCTCCTCGGTCTGGAAATTTTTATGCGACCATAAAGCCGATCGTAAATCGATTCTTATTAATCTCGGAGGAGGAATGCTCTCTGACTTATGTGGCTTTGCAGCATCAACCTTTAAGCGGGGAATTCCTTTCATTAATATTCCGACCACCTTGCTTTCACAAGTCGATGCCTCTGTCGGGGGTAAAACAGGCATTGATTTTAACGGACTAAAAAATGAAATCGGTGTCTTCTCTATTCCCCGAATGGTATTTATTGACACCCTATTCCTTCGCACACTCGATTCGGTGAATTTTCTATCCGGTTATGCAGAGATGATTAAACACGGCTTAATATACAATGCCGATCACTGGAACGAACTTCAGTCTTTCAACTTTTCCAGTCCCGATCTGGACCGTTTACGCCCAATCATTGGACACTCGGTCCTGGTAAAAGAGCATTTTGTATTGAACGATCCTACCGAACAAAATATTCGCAAAGCACTCAATTTCGGGCACACGATCGGTCATGCTTTCGAAAGTCATGCGATTCAAAAAGGAAAACCGATTCTACATGGATATGCGGTTGCATACGGCATTGCTGCCGAACTTTATCTCTCTTGCAAATACAGTGGGTTCCCATTATCACAGGCAACACAAATTGCACAATGGATCATCTCCCTTTATGGCCGCCATGAAATCACAACTACTGAATTTGATGATCTCATCCGATTAATGACTCACGACAAGAAGAATGAAAACGGAAAGATCAATTTCACTCTAATCCCTGAAATCGGACAATTTAAAATAAATTGCAATTGTCCGATAGAAGCAATTCGTGAATCATTAGAATTTTTTCAACAGATAAACCGATAAACAATGTATTACCAACTCAATAAAGACGATAAGAATTTTACCGGCGAAATCGTTTTGCCTTCTTCGAAAAGCATCAGCAACCGGGTACAAATCATCAATGCTTTGTCCTATAGTCCCTATGATATTCAGAACCTATCAGACTGTGACGACACCCGTGCCATGCAAGAAGTTTTACATTCCGATACGAATCATTTTGACATCGGGCATGCAGGAACTGCCATGCGATTTCTCACTGCATTTCTTTCTAAGATTGTAGGAGAATGGACAATCACCGGTTCCCCCCGGATGAAAGAACGCCCGATTCACATACTCGTTGATGCCCTTATTGAGTTGGGAGCAAAAATTGAATACCTCGAAAAAACAGGATATCCTCCCATTAAAATATGGGGTTCTGCCCTCCGCGGGAAGCCCCTTGAGCTAGATGGCAGTATCAGTAGTCAGTACATCTCTGCTTTATTAATGATTGCTCCGGTTATTGAGAACGGACTCACTTTGCGTTTAAAAAACAAAATAATTTCCTCCTCTTATATCCGCCTCACGCTTGATCTGATGAAACAGTTTGGCATTCGATATACCTGGAAAAATAACGAAATCAAGATAGAAGAACAAACTTATCAACCCCGATCATACACGGTTGAATCGGACTGGTCCGGAGCCTCTTACTGGTATATGCTTTCGGCACTCAGCACCTCTTCCAACATAAAACTGAAAGGACTTCTAACCCCCTCTATTCAGGGGGATGCAATTGCATCCGAATGGTTTGTCCGTTTTGGAATCGACTCAACACAGGAGCCCGACGGAATCCGGCTCATCAAAAAATCAAATACACAACCCGACGAATTAATTCTTGACTTTACAGAGAATCCCGATCTGGCACAAACAATGACCGTACTGTGTGTATTAAAGAAACTACCGTTCCGTTTTTCCGGATTAGAGACCTTAAAAATAAAAGAAACGGACCGCATTGCCGCATTAAAGACTGAACTCTACAAGTTCGGAGCGCACCTTGAGGAACCATCTAACGGCGAACTGCAATGGAATGGTAAAGTTGTTCCCACCCATGGCACTCCGGTTAAAATCAGTACGTACAACGACCACAGAATGGCTCTTTCCTTTGCTGCAGCAACACTTTGTTACCCGAATCTTCAAATTGAAGATCCCAATGTCGTCACCAAATCCTATCCCCATTACTGGGAAGATCTAAAAAAGACAGGATTTAAAATAGAACAAGGAGAATAACCAAATAATAACCTATTCATCAATCACTCCTGAGCCCAGGAGTTCGTCGCCATCATACCATGCAGCGAACTGCCCGGGAACAACAGCCCGTTGTGGCTCATCGAAAAGGATATAAATTCCATCCTCCCGTCTGAGTAACTTAGCCTTAACCAAAGGCTGACGATAACGAATCCGGACCAGATAATTCCGTTCTTCGCCTTCAGTCATCGCCAAATCTTCCCGAATCCAATGAATATCTTTCGTATCTATTTTTAAGGCCTTACGATAAAGACAAGAATGATCACTCCCTTCTCCCACGTAGATAATATTCCGTTCGACGTCTGTTTTCAAAATAAATAATGGCTCTGCATGGCCTCCGATATTCAGACCTTTTCGTTGTCCGATTGTATAATACTGTGCGCCCTGATGTTTTCCGATGACTTTTCCTTTCCATGGCCGGAAAGCATACGGTTTAACCAAATCTTCGGGTGTGTCTCCTGGTTGATCAGCCAGATGAGTTGTTCGTGGTATTTCGATGACATCTCCCTCTTTCGACTTCAGTTTTTGCTGAAGGAAAGTGGGAAGATCCACCTTTCCCACAAAACAGATTCCCTGAGAATCCTTCCGGTCTGACGTAGCCAGACCTTCCCGATGAGCAATTTTCCGGACCTCCGGTTTAATCATATCCCCAATAGGGAACATTGCCTTTGACAATTGTTCCTGAGTAAGCTGACAAAGGAAATAACTCTGATCCTTATTTTTATCCACTCCGGCCAAAAGACGATAAACCTCTTTCCCGTCCTCTTCAATCACTTCTTTACGACAATAATGTCCGGTAGCTACATAATCGACTCCAAACTCCAATGCTTTTTTGACAAAGACATCAAATTTTATTTCCCGATTACACAACACATCCGGATTCGGAGTTCTTCCTGCCTGATATTCCGAGAACATATAATCGACCACCCGTTTGCCGTACTCTTCACTATGATCGACAATATGCAAAGGAATGTCCAGCTTCCTGGCAACCATCTTTGCAAAAAGCACATCATCTTCATAAGTACAAGAAGCCGATTTTAACCCCGTCGTATTATCCTTCCAGTTTATCATGAATAAAGCGATCACGTCGTAACCCTGCTCTTTGAGCAACCATGCAGCTACGCTGGAATCAACTCCACCAGACAAACCCACCGCCACTTTGGTCATAAGTTTTTGCCTTTCAATAAAATTGGACACAAAGGTAAAAAGACCCTTTTGAAGAAACAATAAAAGGGTCCCTAATTTAGGAAGAGCTAACAAATCTTATTATTGCTGATATTTCCGGACCATTTCTTCAACAGAGCTGAGCAACAAGGTCAGATCAAACGGAACTTCCTCGGGAGTATAAACATCAATCTGGTGCACTTTCCCATCAATAGTCAGACTTATATTCCTGCTTATCAAAGTCCGTTTGTCCAACGGCACCTGTCCGTAGCTATTTTGAATCTTTTCTGCTCTTAATTTAAAAATGGCGGACCGAAAAGCATTCAAATCTGTAGGAGATAAATAAGTTGTAATGGTATCCTTGCTTTGTTTCGAATTCTGAGTATTTTGCATAAACTGAAGTTTCCCGGTCTCATTCAATATTATATCCTGTTCGTAACCCGCCAGTGGACTAACAACCTTATACTCCACGGAGAATTTCTTATCTTTATTCGCAGCAGATTGATCCTCATCTTCACAACTCGCGAAGGACAAGATTAATGCCAGAAACACAAAAACAGCAAATATGTCTAAGTATAGTTTTCTCATCGTTTAAGGTTCATCATTTTCTTCTTCAACAAAGATCATGCCTTCCCAACATTCTTTTTATTATTAGATGGATAAAAAGCCAAAAAGTTTCATTTGGAGCACGATTTATTTTTATTTATTTTCACGTCTATTTGTTATGAAACAAAACAACGCCTACTTTTCCTTCTTGAAAAGGCATAAAAATCAGTTAATTTTTTAAAAAAATGAATTTCAGTAGAATATTTAAGTCAAGCATTACCCGGTTTGGGAATGTAGCTTTGTTAATTTTAATCACCTCCAGTCTCCTTATGGGATGTGAACACCGAGCAAACAAGAAAAACCCAGTCCCTCTTACCACAGAGCAGAAGGTACTTAATGAGGCCCGGGAACTTCTTCCAAATTATTACAATTTCATCAAAACCATGAAATCCCAAGGATACGTATTCTGGAGTTTTACTAAATATTCCCATGCGAATAAAAGCCAGCTTCCTAAAAAACTTTTAGTCGTGCGGCATGATATTCACGTGCGCGACCTCGAACTAACTTACTATGTCTGGGTCATTGAAAGAGCACTCCTCAACCAATCCGACTGTTCTACCTATTTTGTTATGTGGGGAAATCCAAGGGAAGACAATGACCCTGCAATACAGAAAGAATATTTAAAACTGATTTCTTTTCTTAAACAAAGAGGCAGTGATGTTCAACCACATATCTCTCCCATCGATATGTATGTCGATCAGGAGAATCCATGGTGGACCAATCGGGACACAACAGAATTGCGCTCGTTGTACAATAAAAATTATGAGCTAAAAAAATTCCATGACGGAATTGAGTTTAAAGTAATCGGGTCGGACGTATTTAAATTGAAAGAATACAATGAAACATTGAAATCTATTCTAAAAGACTACAACCGGAAATGGGAAGAAGCAACCGGACTAAAGCCGGTCTTCTACGCCGCTCATGGAAGCAAAACCCCAATGAATCATATCTTTCAGAATCAGGTCGTCTTAGATCAACATTGCCTGCTTAAATCAGGAATTTACAAATTCGACACTTACAATACCACCGTATTCAACAACCTCACTTATTTAAGTGATAACAAACTTCCGCTATGGATGGCTAATCCTTCAATGGTAAAACCAGGAAGGTATCAATTCTTAGCTCATCCCCGACAATGGCTGGATGAAGCATATATCCCTTCACGATAGCCTCAAATGAGCCGGTATTTTATAAATACCGGCTCATTTCTTTTCAAAAGGCAACTTCAACTGCTCAGGAAGAAGACGAAAGGTCTTTCGATGGTAAGATGTTATTCCATATTTTCGAATCGAATCCCGGTGTGCAGCCGTTGGGTATCCCTTATTTCTATCCCATCCATACATGGGGTATTCCGTATGAAGTTCCTGCATATAATCATCCCGGTAAGTCTTTGCTAATACCGACGCAGCAGCAATTGAATAATATTTCCCATCTCCTTTGACAATACAACAGTGAGGGATATCCGGATAAGGTTTAAACCGATTGCCGTCAATAATCAAGAACTCCGGTTTTACCGTAAGCTTTTTTACCGCACCATGCATCGCCTCAATCGAAGCATTTAAAATGTTAATCCGATCAACCTCTTCATTTGGAAGCATCGCCACAGCCCATGCCAGAGCCTCTCTCTCAATAACCGGACGAAGTAACTCCCTTTGTCGGGCTGTCAATTTCTTTGAATCATCTAAAAGGTCGCTTGAAAAATCAGGAGGCAATATAACAGCCGCTGCAAACACTGGTCCGGCAAGGCATCCGCGACCAGCCTCATCACAACCCGCCTCTATAACGCCGTCTTTAAAATACGCTTTTAATGATCTTTTCCTCTTCATGTTTTTCAGTTCTTATTCTTCCCGCTCAGATTGTTAGATTCGTAAACCGAAGATAACAAAAAAGGGGGTTGTCTCTAAAAGACACCCCCCCAACAATTATTTAGATGTGTAAATTACATCATTCCAGGCATCCCGCCACCCATTTGGGGAGCAGCAGGCTGATCTTTTTCTTTCTCTTCAACAAGGATACATTCAGTTGTCAAGAACATACCAGCAATAGAAGCAGCATTTTCAAGAGCAATACGAGTAACTTTGGCAGGATCAATTACGCCATATTCGCAAAGATTCTGATATTCATCGTTACGAGCATTATATCCAAAATCGCCTTTACCTTCTTTTACTTTCTGAACAACAACAGCGCCTTCTCTTCCAGCATTGGCAACAATCTGACGAAGTGGTTCTTCAATTGCACGTTTCACAATCTCAATACCAGTTGTTTCGTCTTCGTTATCACCTTTCAATCCTTCAAGAACACTGATTGCACGAATAAAAGCAACACCACCACCAGGAATAATACCTTCTTCAACAGCAGCACGGGTTGCATGAAGAGCATCGTCAACACGATCTTTTTTCTCTTTCATCTCAACTTCAGAAGCAGCACCAACATAAAGAACTGCAACCCCTCCGGCTAATTTAGCCAAACGTTCCTGAAGTTTCTCGCGATCATAATCAGAAGTCGTAACATCAATTTGTTTTTTGATCTGAGCGACACGACTTTTGATGCTTTCTTTTGATCCGGCACCATTAACGATCGTTGTATTCTCTTTATCAATAGAAACTCTTTCGGCAGTACCCAACATTTCCATTGTTGCCTGTTCCAGTTTCATGCCTTTTTCTTCGGTAATAACAACACCACCCGTTAAGACAGCGATGTCTTCAAGCATTTCTTTACGACGATCACCAAAACCAGGAGCTTTAACAGCGCAAACTTTCAATGAACCACGTAAACGGTTAACAACCAATGTTGCCAATGCCTCACCATCAATATCTTCCGCAATAATCATCAAAGGACGACCACTCTGTGCAGCCGGTTCAAGGATCGGAAGAAGATCTTTCATTGTTGAAATCTTCTTATCGTAAATCAGGATATAAGGAGCATCAAGTTCAGCTGCCATTTTATCCGGATTAGTAACAAAATAAGGAGAGATAAATCCACGATCAAACTGCATTCCTTCAACAACATCAACATAAGTTTCAATTCCCTTTGATTCCTCAACGGTAATGACCCCTTCTTTGTTGACTTTTGACATTGCATCAGCGATCAGTTTTCCGATTGTCTCGTCATTATTTGCAGAAACACGGGCAACCTGTTCAATCTTTTCATAGTTGTCTCCAACATTTTGAGACTGAGCTTTAATGTTTGCAACAACTTTAAGAACTGCTTTATCAATTCCCCGTTTCAAATCCATCGGATTTGCTCCGGCAGTAACGTTTTTAAGTCCAACGTTAATGATAGACTGTGCAAGTACAGTTGCGGTAGTAGTACCATCTCCTGCATCGTCCCCTGTTTTGGAAGCGACTTCCTTAACCATCTGGGCACCCAGATTGGCATACGGATCGGAAAGATCGATTTCTTTTGCAACAGTAACACCATCTTTAGTTACCTGTGGTGCACCAAATTTCTTTTCAATTACAACGTTACGACCCTTAGGCCCTAATGTGACTTTAACTGCATTGGCTAATTCATCAACCCCTTTTTTCAAAAGGTCTCTTGCCTCAATATTAAACTTAATCTCTTTTGCCATTTTTCTTGAATTTTGTAAGTCAAACTTTTATTAAACAGAACCTAAGCTATAAACAATACATCATTCTGCGAAATCAGAAGATAATCTTCCCCATCAATGTGCAACTCTGTTCCGGAGTATTTCCCGTAAAAAACGTTGTCTCCAACTTTAACTTCCATTGCTTCATCTTTCTTTGCAACACCAGTTAAAACGACTGTACCTTCCTGAGGTTTCTCTTTAGCTGAATCCGGAATAATGATTCCGCTAGCAGTCTTTGATTCTGCAGCCATTGGCTTAACCAAAACTTTACCTGCAAGGATTTTCCCTTTTAATTCTGCCATATCTTGATACATTAATTAAAGTTAAACATGTATTAACAAATAACACATCTTACCTATCAGATATTGTGCCAAAGTAGAGCAATGATTATCATGGCTTGTTTTAGCGACATTTTTACACCGAATCGGTCAATCGGTCTTGTGCTAAATTTTATATTCATGACTATTTGACTGACATGCTGACATATTTCCATTTCGTATCCCTGACATATTCTCAAGATTCGTTCAGAATGAGTACTTTTGCATCATTCTTTATTTTGATTTATCCTTTTGATCAAACAGATACACCTTATGGAAAACAAACAGGAATTTAATTATCTGGGGAAGAAAAGCACGCAGCCATCCAAAGATCTGGATGTATTCCCCTGTCCGCCCAACATCGCTGTTGTTACTTTCGATTCAGATGAATTAACCAGCTTTTGTCCGGTTACCCATCAACCCGATTTCAGTAAGATCATCATTGAATACAGTCCTGATCAACTTTGTATTGAAAGCAAGAGTCTCAAATTATATTTGTGGTCTTTTCGGGAAGAAGCTCTTTTTGGTGAGAAGTTAGCATCGGTCATTGCTGAAAGAATATTTGAAGCAACGAACCCTTTTTGGTGTCGGGTAAAAATAAAACAAAACATCCGGGGAGGTCTCCAACTCGATGTTTTAGCTGAAAAGAAAAGATAATTGATCTTCTCTTCCTGACGAAAAAAGAGGCTATCTCAAACAGATAGCCTCTTTTTTATCTCATCTGCCATTGTCAATCAATAATCGCCAATAGCAGAGACAAAAATATTTTAATACCACATCGGAATAATCCTCACCTGATAGCGCAATTCTACTTCGTTTGCGGAGTACTATTACCTGAAGCAGGAGCCGATGCTGGTGCTGCTGGTGTTGCAGATGAACCTGGCGTTGCTGCCGGTGCTGCAGATGGAGTCGCATTCGACGTTGGTGCTGCGGTTGGGAATTGTTCGCCCTGATTTGTCGGGACTGAAGTATCCTGTACTTTCTGTTCCAAAACCGATTTTTCCTGAACTTTTCCTTTTGCTATCGTTGCGCTTCCGCCGACACATAGTATAAAAAGAGCAGCAGAAAGAATCCACGTTCCTTTTTCAAGCATATCTGCCGTTTTACGTGCTCCCAGAATCTGGGTCGAAGCTTGAAAGTTAGAAGCCAATCCTCCTCCTTTTGAGTTCTGTACCAGAACGATCAAAACAAGAAAGATGCAGACTATGGAAAGGAGAATAATGATAAACGTATACATAATCCGAATTATTTGTTCGTTAATTTTTTAATTTCTTCAATCTGACTGGCAAAGTAACTATTTTTTTCCGGGAATTTCAAACTTAATTTCTGATAGGCATCAATTGACTGCTGATAGAGTCCCTGTTTTGTAAATATCTTTGCAAGTGTCTCTGTTATAAGTTCATCTCCCGCTTCCGAACTTTTTTCCGACAAGTCGTTAACGATTGCATCCTTTATGGGTATTGGACGAATTGACGGATTCTCCGTCAGAAATGAATCGATCAGTTTCATGCTTTTCTTCTTCCGGCCAATGCCCTTAGGTTGAGCCTGCTTCTCTGTTAACATGGAAACTGTTTCCCCATCTTTTTCAATCGGGGCATTGGGCTCATCAAGAACAATCAAGTGCTCCATGTCTTCAGGAGTCAAATCGTCTTCAGAACCGGACGAACTCAATGGCTCATCTTTCTTCTCATTTTCAAGACGATAAAAACTTCCTGTCAGATCTAATTCCAATAGTCCCGGACTAATTGGTTCTCCGACACCCGATTCTGCATTCGCCTGCTCCTCTACAGGAGCAGCATCGTCATCTTCAAGCAGATCAAAAAATTCTTCAATAACCTGTTCTGTTGTTTTCTTGTCGGGTGAAAGAGCCGACTTTCGTGCCTCTTCCTCATGAAGTAATTCATATAAAACCCGCCGATCTGCAATAAATGCAGCAGAGAACTTCAATTGACTGTTAAACCTCAGATCCTCCGAATTAAATAATGACTTCAGATATAGAAGATGCCCCGTCTGAAAGAAAGGATACTTTTCGGTCATCAGACGTAATGACTCCAGTTCTCCGGCTCCGAGCGACTGAAAATTCAACATGGACTGTATTACGGTTTCCCTATTCATTCGTTACCAGTTTGCAAGCGACTTATTAAAAATATCATCCGTAATCTTATCAATTATATCCTTCGTCAAATCGTTTTCAACGGAACTAATGTTTTGACTACTTGAAAAATCAGCATACGCAGAGAAGGAACTCTCAAAATCGTTTTCATGATTTTTATTATTCACAAACTTCACCTTAACCGTAACGGTAAGACGGTTCTGAGCAGCAACTTCATTCCCTGTTATGGCCATCGGCTTAACCTCATAACCGTTAATCTGTCCGGTAAACTCCAGATCACCCTTCTCACGTTCCAATCTCAATTTGGACATTTTTAAAATCTTATCCTTTAATCCCTCGGTCATCTGATTGCTCAGATTTGGATTAATAAGATCTGCCCGATTCGGAAAGTCCTCAACGCTAAATGTTTTCACAGACGGATCAATTGAGGATCCTGAAAAAGAATAAGAAAATTTACATCCGGATAAGCCAAAAGCCAAAAAGACAATCAGTAATCCTGAAATAAAATGAACCCGATGTTGCTTCAACTGGTTTATCATACAAATAGCTTTCAAATATTATATTCTTTAATTTTCCGATAAAGGGTACGTTCCGAAATTCCCAATTCCTCTGCAGCATACTTTCTTTTTCCCGAATGTTTCTCAAGGGCCTTCTTTATCAACTCGATCTCTTTATCCTCGAGCGACAATGACTCCTCAACAAACTCCTCCGTATCCTGAATATTCGTATCAGTACGAACCACCGGCGGGGTATTAATGATCGGAGCAGAAACAACTTTCGGCTGTTCCGCAGGCATTAATGCCCCTTGTTCATCCTGGTAAAGTTTACGTATTATCCGGGCATTATCCGACTGAAGATCGACTGAATTTCCTCCGTCTTTTAACATATCAAGCACCAGTTTCTTAAGATCATTCACATCCTTTTTCATATCAAAAAGGACTTTATATAAAATCTCCCGTTCAGAAGCAAAGGTCTGTTCTTCCTGTTTAGAATACAGCGCTGGTAATTGTCCCAAAGCGAAAGCAGGGGGTAAATATCGTTGCAGAACCTCCGCTGTAATATTCCTGTTTTGCTCAATAATTGAGATTTGTTCCGCTATATTCTTCAATTGCCTGACATTCCCCGGCCATGGATAATTCGACAGCGGTTCCCGTGCATTCTCTTCCAGTTTTATCGCCGGCATTCGATAACGCTCTGCAAAATCAAGCGTAAATTTCCGGAATAACAAATAAATATCTTCTTTCCGATCGCGCAATGGGCAAATACGAATCGGAACGGTATTGAGTCGATAATACAGGTCTTCCCTGAATTTTCCTTCGCTGATAGCCTTCGGCAACTCAACATTTGTTGCAGCCACAACCCTGACATTCGTTTTAATTACCTTAGAAGAACCAACCCTTATAAATTCGCCAGTCTCCAATACCCGAAGAAGCCTCACCTGGGTCGAAAGAGGCAATTCGCCAATCTCATCCAAAAAGATGGTTCCCTCATCCGCCACTTCAAAATAACCTTTCCGATCAGCGAGGGCCCCGGTAAAAGCCCCCTTCTCATGTCCAAAAAGTTCAGAATCGATGGTTCCTTCCGGAATAGCACCACAGTTAACAGCAATATATTTACCATGCTTCCGTGCCGAAAACTGATGAATAATCTGCGGAAAGACTTCTTTTCCAACGCCACTTTCTCCGGTAATCAGCACAGAAAGATCAGTAGGCGCAACCTGAACGGCCACTTCCATGGCCCGCTGTAAAGACGGCGCATTCCCGATAATTCCAAATCGCTGCTTGATGTCCTGTATGTCCATGACTCTTTTAACTTTTGTCTGCAAAGTTAATCAAAAAGGTCGTTTCCTATATTTACAACAAACAATCCTTTTTCCTCTGCATTTCTATATATTTGCAACAATATTCAATTTTCTAAATTATGAATTTTTTGGGAATCATCCCTGCTCGTTATGCATCGTCCCGCTTCCCGGGTAAACCACTGGCCGATATTCTGGGGAAAAGCATGATTCAGCGCGTATACGAACAGGCAGAGCAATCAATCCATGACCTGGTAGTTGCAACCGACGATCATCGCATTTTCGATCACGTCTTATCTTTCGGCGGGAATGCCGTAATGACCTCCCCTGATCATCAAAGTGGAACAGATCGTTGTGCCGAGGCACTGGAACGTTACAGCGCCTCCTCCGACAAAAAATTCGATGCCGTCATCAACATACAGGGTGACGAACCTTTTATCCGTCCCGAACAAATCAATCAGCTCAAAGATTGTTTTTCACGCCCCGAAGTTGACATCGCAACGCTGG
Organism: Prolixibacteraceae bacterium; assembly: GCA_963692465.1. GTDB lineage: Bacteria > Bacteroidota > Bacteroidia > Bacteroidales > Prolixibacteraceae > JAUZOB01. The sequence continues at coordinate 2,140,650 of OY829943.1, read as the reverse complement.
TCAAAAAGATTTCAGATTCAGCGATTCTTTTTGACCCGAACAAAGTAAAAGTCGTTATTGCCCAAAACAGCGATGCCCTCTATTTCAGCCGTTCTCCCATCCCTTTTTTGAGAGGAATTGATCAACAAAAATGGGTTAAAGAGCATACCTACTTCCTGCATGTCGGAATGTACGGTTACCGGAGCTCGGTCTTGAAAAAGATTACCTCTCTATCACAAGGAGTCCTCGAAAAAGCAGAATCACTGGAACAACTCAGGTGGCTCGAAAACGGATTGAGAATAGCAACGACACTCACAACGGATGAAAGTTTCGGAGTTGACACCCCACAAGATCTTCAAATTCTTATTTCCAGGATAAAGAATCAGGATACCCCCGACATTCTTTCATAAAGGGGAAAAAGGCGGACATCCAGCTATCTTAGCAACGAAAAAGAGGCGTTCCTTTTCAGAAACGCCTCCTTGAATGTATTGCAGGAAGTACCTTACACTAATTTAAAACATATTGGTATTCTTTCTTTAAAAGTCGCGGAAAATAACAAGCAATGATTCCCAAAACCTCATTGTCTTCCTTAATCCCAATAGTTAGTTTCTTCTGATAACCAAACTGGGTATCATCTACTTTTCCATAATTCCGGTCATTATCAATGGTTGCATAACTTGGACTAATTTGTTTTACTCCCACACCATCTTCGCTGTTGGTATATTCCATTTCGAAACGATCGGTCTTTACAATAAAGTTCTCCCCTTTCTTTTTCTTATCAATCGCAATAATAACTTTCTGTCCGCCTTTCTCATAAGTTAAAATCCAGGCTTGATATTCTTTGCCATTAATAGAGACCGCCTTTTGTGAAGGCACTAAGGTGTAATTTCCGAGCCATGTATTGCTGTTTCCCTCAACCGGAGTAGCTTCAGCTTTTGCGGAAAAACTCATCGTAAACAATACAGCAAATACAAAAACAACTGATTTCAAACTTAAAGCTTTCATGATCGTTAATTTTATAATTTATTTCCCTTTTCTAAAAAATACATCTACAATTAAAAGAATGATCGGACTTACTTTCCATTCATTTTCATATAAGACTCTTTCGCCTCAAAAACGTTGCATTTTTTTATAACTATTTTTGTTAAAATAAGTTAAAAACAAGACACTACGACTATAATATACTAAAATATAAACATTTACAAGCTTACGATTTAATAGTTAATTTTTCAAAAAGAAGAAAAATTTCTGTAACAATCCGAATTTTTCGAAAACAAACCCAATCGAAACCTTCCCTTTTCGATCAAAAAAACTCATCCCTGTCAGCACCTGATTTTAATGCGTCAACCAACTAAAATGCTTTTGTTATCTTTGCCCGCTCTATCGTTAAGAAATAAAGGAACATGCGTCAACCCGAACTATTAATACCGGCCAAAAATCAGGAAAGCGGAATCCTGGCTATCAACTATGGAGCCGATGCCGTTTACATCGGAGCTTCTCGTTTCGGCGCCCGTGCTGATGCCGGAAATTCAGTAGCCGACATTCAGCAACTAGTTCGTTACGCTCATCAATACCGCGCCAAAGTGTACGTTACGCTTAACACCATTCTCTACGACAACGAGTTAGACGAGGCCTGCCGGTTAATCCGTCAGCTATACGAAATCGGTGTTGATGCGTTAATTATTCAGGATATGGGAATCCTTGAGATGGATCTTCCCCCCATTGCACTGCATGCCAGTACCCAGGCAAACAATTTCGATCCACAACGAATTGCCTTTTTAGATCAGATAGGGTTCAAGCGAATCGTCCTGGCCCGGGAGATGTCACTTGAGGACATCCGTTCAGTCGCAAAAAACACTCAGGCTGAACTTGAAGTCTTCATTCACGGATCCCTCTGCGTCAGTTTGAGCGGACAATGTTACCTTAGCTATTCGATCGGCGGACGAAGTGCTAATCGGGGTGAATGTGCCCAACCCTGCCGCAAAATCTATTCGCTTTCGGATGCTGACGGCAACCTGCTTCTTCATGACAAACACTTACTTTCGCTGAAAGACATGAACCGGTCCGCATCTCTTGAGGATCTTATAAATGCGGGGGTCACCAGCTTTAAAGTAGAAGGACGATTAAAAGATCAATCCTATGTAAAAAATATAACCTCCTATTATCGCAAACAGATTGATTCCATTCTTGACGGCAAACCGGAACTAAAGCGCCCCTCTTCCGGACGAAACATCATCCATTTTACCCCCGACCCTGAAAGAACTTTCTCCCGCGGTTATACCGACTACTATTTACATGGCCGGACCAATGACGTTACATCCATGGACACCCCTAAATCGACCGGAAAATTCCTGGGAAAAGTTAACGATATCCAAAGAGATCATTTCACGCTCTCTTTGTCCGAAGAAATTCACAACAACGACGGACTCATCTTTTTTACACCAGACGGAATTCTATCCGGCATCAAGGTAAACCGGGTTGACGGAAATAAGATCTACCCCGCGATAATGCCTGATATAACGAAAGGGACCGGTATTTGGAGAAATTATGACCATCTCTTTCTCAAAAGTCTGGACTCCGATTCCAGTACCCGACTTATTGAGTCCACAATTGACTGCCTGATCGGGAACGACACCATCCGATTAACCCTGAAAGACGAAGATCAACTCACAACAACTTGTTCTTTCGACGGGAAATGGGAATCGGCCCGTAATCCTCAAAAAATGATTGAGACTCTAAAGCAGCAACTTTCCAAAACCGGCAATTCAATCTTCTCGGTCATCCAGATTTCAGTCAAAGGAACACCCTGTTTTATCCCAATCAGTCAGATCAACGAAATGCGGCGAACGTTGGTGGCACAGGCTACTGATCTCCGTCTTCAAACTTTCTCTCCATCACCTCGTCTTTTCAGTAAAAGTGATCTTCCATTCCCTTATTCCAAACTTGACTATACCTTTAACGTGTCGAATCATCTTGCCCGACAGTTTTACCTGCAACATGGAGTCGAACAAATTGATGATGCGCTCGAAACAGGGAACATTCCTGAAGAGAAAGTCGTTATGACCACCCGGCATTGTCTTAAATACGCCATGAATTGCTGTCCGAAGTATCACAAATCATCAACGGTTCTTCATGAACCGTTATTCTTGTCTGATGGAGAAAGAACATTCCGTCTGAAATTTAAGTGCAACATTTGCATGATGCAGATTATCAAGGATTAATTGTTCTGCTGTATACTTATTTCCGTTAAGACACTCAAAAGTGTATACTTATTTTAGTAAAGCTCATCGTAAAGCTTCGGGTCGTATCAATACCGTACGTTATAGGTGGTTCATCGGTGGTTTACAGGTGGTCTATAGGTGCTGAGCACCTGTGAACCGCCTGTAAACCACCATTGAACCAGGCATAAGAATCTTACCTGAATCAAACCTAAAAAGGTCAGATAACACACCGCAATTTCAAATACCGATAATCAGTATTTGCTCTACTATGAATAAACGAATAAGGATTTGATCAGATTGAGGAAAGGAAGAAGCTAAAAACACCATTCCCGGAAAACTTATCGTCCGGATAGCCCCAAAGGTAATCGCTAAAAAAGAAAGGAAAGAACCGGAATAAAATCCGGTTCTGTTTATTTATCAGGCATTAATAATTTCTTTGTATGCTTCAGCAGACAGTAACTCGTCTAACTCGGAAAGATCGGAGATGTGAATTTTCACAATCCATCCTTTTTGGTAAGGCTCTTTATTGACCAATTCCGGATTATCCTCCAGTTCAGCATTTATTTCAAGCACTTCGCCGCCGACGGGCATCATCAAATCAGAAACAGTTTTTACTGCTTCGACCGTTCCAAAGGTTTCCTCCTTTGCCAGGGTTTCTCCCACTGTGTCCACATCAACAAAAACGATGTCGCCTAATTCGCCTTGAGCATAATCTGTAATGCCAACAAAAGCATCTTTACCCTCAACACGAATCCATTCGTGGTCTTTAGTGTACTTAAGATTAGCAGGGATATTCATGATTTTATGAGTTTAATAAATTATTACCAATAGAGAATTGTCAAATGTACAACAATTTTTGAAACGCCAAATGCAAAAAAAGTCCTGTAAAACACCCATTTTCCAAAGAAAAACATTCTAATTTCAACAAACAAGGACCCTCAACAATTACCCTAAAAGTTCACTCCTTAAGATTTTTAGAATTGACGAAACTTTCTCAAATTTGTAAAAAATAAAGAGTAACATGAGATTTAGCGAACGACTCACTGATCCGGAACAGGCAACTCAGATTGCCCGTAAATTTCTAAATGTTTTTAACACCCCTGGGATTTTTGCTTTTTACGGGAAAATGGGGGCAGGAAAAACAACATTTATCAAAGCAATATGCGAAGAACTTGGTGCAGTTGACTACGTTACCAGCCCAACCTTTGCTATTATTAATGAATATACCTGCAAATCGGACAACATTATCTATCATTTTGATTTTTATCGGATAAAAAACCTCGAAGAAGCTTTCGACTTAGGCTATGAAGATTACTTTTACAGTAACCGTTATTGCTTTATTGAATGGCCGGAAATGGTGGAAACGCTTTTACCTGAGGAAACAATAAAGGTTGAAATAACGGTAGAAGAAGATGGAAGCCGCATGATTGAAGTAAGATAAGACCGGGATATTATGACAGAAAAAACGACTCCCAAGATTTTCTCTTTTGGAAAAGAGCAACTCATTCCTGCCGAAGAATTACTAGAGGTTGGACATAAGAAAGAAAAGATTATTATCGGAATGCCCTGCGAAATCAACGGACAGGAAACAAGAGTTCCATTAACTCCACAGAGCGTTTCGCTATTGGTTCAGAACGGGCATCAGATCGTTATTGAGTCGAATGCCGGATTAGCATCAAACTATTCCGACCGGGAGTATAGCGATTCGGGAGCTATTGTTACAAAAAACAAGAAAGACGTATTTCTGTCTGATATCATCATTAAAGTCTCTTCATTCACCAAGGAAGAAGTCGATCTTCTCCCCGGGAACCAGATTATTATCTCTTCCTTAGGCGCTGTTCCCGAATTTGAAGAATCACTCCGTCTCCTTATACAAAAAAAAGTCTGTGCTGTTGCCTATGAACACATTCGGGATAAGAACGGCTTTTTTCCGATTGAACAGATTCTTTCGGAAATTGCGGGTACGAGTTCCATTATGATTGCAGGAGAACTTCTCAGTTCGTCTCATAACGGCAAAGGAATTATTCTGGGAGGAATTACAGGCATTTCACCCACCGAAGTTGCTATTCTCGGAGCTGGAACAGTTGCCGAATTTGCAGCCAGAGCAGCAATCGGACTGGGGGCGACCGTGAAGGTATTTGACAATTCTATTAATCGGTTACGGACTCTTGAGGGTAAACTTAATCAACGAATATTCACCTCCATTTTCCAACCCGAAGTACTCCAGAAAGCTCTTAAATCAGCCGATGTAATTATCGGTGCCCAGAATATGTGTGATTCGCCACAAATAATTATTTCCGAAGACCTGATTATGAAAATGAAGGAGGGATCTGTCATTATTGATCTGACCATGAACGATGGCGGATGCTTTGAAACATCCACAGCAACCTCTTTGAAAAAACCAACTTTCCGTAAGCACGGAGTTATTCACTACTGCGTTCCCAATATAACGGCCAGAGTGGCTCGAACATCGTCTATTGCGCTGAGTAACACCTTTGCCCCTATTCTGATTAACATTGGTCAGTTCGGTGGCTTTCGCCGATATATCAGGGCAGATAAAGGTTTCAGGAATGGCGTTTACCTCTACAATGGAATACTTACCAATGCAGAACTGAGCTCCAGATATAACATTCCCTCTCAGGATATTGATCTGATGATGACCGCCTTTTAATCCGTCACTAATAACGAAACAGAGATAGCGTCCACTTCAACTTGTTCTCCTTCCGCCAAAGGCGTTCCAGACAGATTGATCACAGAATTTTTAATGAGGTATTTCCATTTTCCGAGTCCGGGAGAGATTGTCGAGGGCTGTTTTGCTGCATTAAGCAATAAGATGATTGATTTACAAGAATCACCATTGGCATAATTGCCAAGTTCAAACACAACAAGTCCCGGAATATAGGGACCTAGGAAATGAAGCGCTTGGTGAACCTGATCGGAAGAAGGCATACGAAAAGCCGGATGTGCCTTTCGTATTGCGATTAACCCTTTATAAAAATCATTCATGTCAGCATAACGATCTTTCTTTTCCCATTCGATCTGATTAATAAAATCAGGTGAACGATAGGAATTTGGGTTCATCTTTTTAGTTCGCATAAACTCCATGCCAGCCTGCATAAAAGGAATTCCCTGCGAAAAAAACAATAGGGCTCCGGCCAGTTTATATCGACGGAGAATGAGACTCTCCGGTTCATTCGCACACTCCAGTTTTAACCGATCATAAAAAGTATAATTATCGTGACAGGCCAGGTAATTAACACACTGCACCGGATCGGCACTCCATGGTTCTACCCCCACATATCCATAAACGATCTGGGGGTGATAGCCGGACGCAGCAACTACAAATTTTACTGTCTCCTCTCTCTGAGTCTTTCCTCCGGCAAATCCCTTATCTGCAACATTACCCCATGATCCTCCGGCCACATCCCGAAAGTCATCACTAAAGGCAGCAATTCCAGGCAATTGACGGATATTATTCTTAAGAGCCCGTTGATCGGATGGCAATACGGACTGTCCGGCAGTCCATCCTTCTCCGTACAATAAAACGAAAGGATTCTGTTTTTGAAGCGTTTTCCTAATCTGCTTCATCGTCTCCAGATCATAGCACCCCATGAGGTCAAAACGGAATCCATCAACATGGTAGTCTTTCATCCAGTGAAGCAGTGAATCAATGATGTATCTACGAACCATGGGGCGCTCCGTGGCCAATTCATTACCACATCCTGAGGCATCAGACCATCTTCCATCGGGATAATAACGATAATAATAACCCGGAACCATTTGATTCAGAACCGAAGCCTGACTAAAACAAGTATGATTATAGACCACATCCATAATGACTCCGATTCCTCTTTCATGGAGAGCCATCACCATCTTACGGAATTCGACAATACGGATCCGTGCATCGTATGGATCTGTGGCAAAAGAACCTTCCAGTGCATTATAATTTTGCGGATCATAACCCCAATTGTATTTTTTATCAGGGTTCCGTTCATCAACAGAAAAAAAATCGAATACCGGCAGAAAATGAATATGAGTAATTCCCAATTCGACTAAATGATCCACTCCGGAAGTCAACTTTCCCGGAGTAAGGGTTCCTCGCTCTGTTAATGCAAGATACTTCCCTTTGTTTTTCATTCCCGAGTAAGGGGAAATAGAGAAATCCCGCACATGTAACTCATAAATAATCGCATCAGCGGGTAATATCTGAGGTCCATGATCGCTTTCCCAGGTTTTTGGGAGTAATCGTTCCTGGTTAATAAAGGCTCCACGAAGACCATTTACCCCCACCCCGCAAGCATAGGGATCAGGCAGTTCTTTCTGCCAAACACCATTAATCCGGGCTCTCAGCGTGTAGTATAATCCATGATAAGATCCTTCCAGTTCTCTCGACCAGGTTCCCGCATCAGAAGGGAGAAGAGGGAAAGAGCGGAAAAGCTTTCCGCCATAGGACTTTTTATAAATACGCAGTTCAACGGACTCCGCCGTTGGAACCCACTGTTTTATATAAGTGTAATCGTTCAGACAACAGACGCCAAGGTCATCTCCCCGATAGGAGGGATATTTTCCCTCGTCGAAAGCAGCTATGCCTTGCGGAGTCATGGTAGCCATGTCGGTTTAAGAAAAAGTGACACAGGTGGCAGGTTGCGGCCTGCAGATTCTTTGATCTTAACCGTCAAAAAAGGGAACCATCGCAAACGGGGAATTCTTGAATAAAATCCGTTCAAATTCAATGGAATATTACAACTACGGCCCGGATTAAGAAAAAAAGGATAAGGCTGCATACTTGAACTTTTCAACCGGAATTTTCTGTGAAGAAATAAAAAATGGAATAGAATAATCGGTGCTTCCAGGTTAACCGACAGGGGTCCACTATTTTCCACCACCAAAATAACTCCATCCTTCCAGTGCCTTCCATTAAAAGCCAGTCCAACATGAACCGTATCTTTCAATGAATTCCCTGCACGAGAGGAATCTTTGCCCCGAAAACCAATTTTATATCCCTTCTTTTCGTAGATAGAATTCAAAATTATCACAACAAAAGGGAGAGCAATAATCGGCAATAAACCTGTTAAACCGCTAATCGAACACAGCATAATATCAAGAAATAGATCAGGGACAAAGATCAACAAAGTTTAGAAATTAAGGATATCTTTTAGATTTTTATACCCCGTTTTACTTACTTTTAATTTCTCTCCGCTTTTAAGAATAATAACATAGGCTTCTTTGTCATATTGCTGAATCTCCGCAATGTGGTCAACTCTGACCATCGAAGACCGATGAACACGGGCAAATTGATGAGGGTCAAGATGGTCCTCAAAATATTTCATTGTCTTTTGTTTGAGGTACCGTCCTTCAGTCGTGTGAATCATCACATAATCGTCTTCTGCTTCAAGATAGATCACCTCAGAAACCGGAATAATATGAATTTTACTTCGATCCTTCACCACAATTCGTTGGATAAACTCACCATCTGCAACATTGGTCAATTGATCATAGCGGGGAGGAGGATCTTTCTGTCCGATTCGTTCGGCAACCTTTTCAACAGCCTGCAAAAGACGGACTTTGGGAAAAGGCTTTAACAGATAATCAACCGCTGAATACTCAAAAGCCTTGATTGCATATTGATTATAAGCCGTAGTGAAAATAATTTCAGGATGGTGGTCTAATAACTCCAGCATCTCAAACCCATTAATCTTAGGCATTTGAATGTCAAGGAAGGCCAGATCGGGCTTTAATTCATTGATGGCTTTAACGCCTTCAAATCCGTTACTGCATTCAGCAACAACTTCAACCGTAGGGACATCCTTCAAGTAGGCAAGAAGAAGTTTTCTCCCGGGTTCTTCATCCTCAATAATTACCGTTCTTATTTTATCCATGTTGTCAGGCCTGTTGTGGTATTTTTAAATGCACATTAAAGATACAATCCGTTGCTGAAATTAGCATCAGATTTTCAGAATCATAAATTATTTTCAATCTGTTTCTGATATTTTTCAATCCGATTCCCTCTCCATTCCTGACGATTAACTTGGGGTCAAAATCATTGCTTACCTCTATGTTTAGAAAGCCTTTCCCTTCATAACAGACGGTTCGGATTGTCACCTGATCCATCGTTTCATAAACACCATATTTAATGGCATTTTCAAAAAGAGGTTGCAAAAGCATATTGGGCAGCAACTGTTTTTCACACCCGGGTTCTATCTCAAAAACCAGATTCAGCTTACTCCCAAATCTCACTTTTTCAATATTCAGATAGAGTTTGACATTATCAAGTTCGGTCTGAAGCGGGACTTGTGCATTCTTGTCATGCTGCAACGAATAGCGTAAAAAAGTAGAAAGATTGATAACCATCTCCTGTGCTTTTTCCGGATCGGTCATCGTTAATGAGGAAATCGAGTTCAGACTATTAAAAAGGAAATGGGGGTTAATCTGCGATTTAAGAGCTTTTAACTCTGCTTCACGGACTAATGCAATCAGATCGGACTCTTTCTGAATTTTTTCTTTTAACCCGGTATAATAGAAAATGACATAAAAATATAAAGTCATCATGCCATAAATCAGGAATCCTTCCAGAAAGCGACCGGCTATCCCCTGTCTCAACATGGTTGAATAGGCCAGATCATAGAAAAACGTTGACGAAATCATACAACAGACCTGCAACCATAAGGAGACCAAAAAGGTTCCGCACAAAGCATGTATAAAAATAATTTTATAGATAGGACTCCCCTCCATCGAAGAGTAAGAAACAACAAATCCGATTCCTATTCCGAGACAGATGTATGTCAGGAAGAAGATCAATGAATCAAGCAGTGTCCCCCCCCAAGGTGCATGATAAAAAAAAATCATGACTCCGATATGGAGCCCGATAATAGCGAGCCAAACACAGAGATATTGAACAAAGAATTCGCGCGGTTTTTTTAAAATACTTTCTGTAATTAACCTCATGCTGTCTCTTCTTTCTTGTTTTTACAGAAAATACCCCTTACTTTCTATATTGATTCCACCGAACATGGCAAACCCCCTTATAATAATCATCTTTTCAGGATCAGGAACTGCTACCGGACCATATTTCTTCCTTTCATCAGAAAAACCTCCGAATACCGGAGTGATTTCATTTCGTATCGTCCAGCCCGGAGGAACATTTAAACTCATCCCACCAAATAAGACGAACAGGTCAATAATTGCCCCGCCTTTTTGAGGCTGGCTATGAATTAAATTGTATTCTGTTCCTCCGAATATGCAGGTTACCTTTCCTCCTTTAAATGCCGGAGAAGAAAAAACCTGTTTTTTCCCACCGAAAAAGACAAAATCGTCAAATTGATCAAATGAAGGGTCGGAATTATACGTCACACAATGAGGATGATGACGCATTCCCAAAAAGTGACGATGGTTCATGTGCCGCGTAAGAATCCATACCCCAACCAAGATCATCCCGATCGGCCAATATAACTGATCGGCAACACCCGAAACATGAACGATGTCTGGAAGAATAAAAAAAGCACCTACTCCGATTAGTATCGTTCCTCCAATCAAATGCCCTCCGATCAGGTTCGCAATTCCGATTACAACAAGAAGCATCTTCCAGGTAATCAGAAAATCAGCTACCCCAGCGGGGATCAAATGGAGAATTTTTAAAATAAGGACCACCCCAATTAGAATAAAAATAATTCCCCAGAAATATTTTTTATGTTCCACATTAGGTGTAGGATCAGACACTTTTCTATTTTCCTGTTCTATCATCTGTTTTACCTTAATCTGTTTTTACAAATTTACGATATAAATTCAACCTTTTTCGCTCTGCAACATCTTCTATTTCGATGGAATATTAAAATAATTCCCAATAGAATGAGACCAGCCGGCCAATATAAAGCATGAACCCAATACGGGAAAGTAGCCATCAAGGGCAAAATAAAATAAGAACCCACAAAAATCAGAATAGCTCCACCTGCCCAGTGCCCACGTATGAATCCTAAAACGCCCCAGACAATCAGAAACATTTGCCATGATAATACGGCATTGGCAACATTCAACGGAATCAAATTCATATTCTTTAAAAGCCAGATAATCCCTGCTAATATCAGGATTGTTCCCCAAAAGAAGCCTCCGGTTCTTCTTGCATATCTTTTCATCTCTGTTCTATTTTCTCTTTACAATGCAAAAATAAAAACATAAAGGACTCCGTTACAACCTATATCGGTGAAAATGCCCTACTAATCGGTAAAACAGGCACTAAGGGCATCCAAACAACATAAGAGTACTTTTCTTTTTATTAGTCCATTCTATTAATCATCTATTTATAAACGTCTTATGAATACAAACAAGTAATAGAACGACAAAAAAAGGAGAACTTTAATAAAAGCTCTCCTTTTTTATATCTTGAGATTAAAAACGAAATAATTTCGAAAGAAACATTCCTTTTTTAATTCTTATTCGCTTTTGCCCATGCATCTTTTAACCCTACAGTACGGTTAAGTACAAGCTTATCCGAAGTCGAATCAGCATCAACACAGAAATAGCCCAATCGTTCAAATTGAAATTTATCCAATGATTTAGACCCTTTCACAAAAGGTTCGACATAGCATTTAGGAAGAACGGTCAATGAACCGGGGTTCAAATATTCTTTAAAATCATGTTCCTTATCCCCCGATGGATCTTCAACATTGAATAAACGATCGTAAAGACGAACCTCTACTTCTACCGCTGTGGGTACCGATACCCAATGGATCGTTGATTTCACTTTTCTTCCGTCAGGAGCATTTCCCCCTTTAGTCGCAGGATCGTAGGTACAATGAAGTTCAACAACCTCGCCGTTCTCGTCTTTAACCACTTCCTGGCAGGTGATAAAATAAGCATATCGCAGACGTACTTCACGACCGGGAGACAAACGGAAAAACTTACGGGGAGGATTCTCCATAAAGTCATCCTTCTCAATATAAAGTTCCTTTGAGAACGGAACTTTACGGGTTCCCATTGTTTCATCTTCGGGGTTGTTGACGGCATCAAGTTCTTCGATCTGTCCGTCGGGATAATTCGTAATGACAACCTTAAGCGGATTAATAACCCCCATTACGCGCTGAACTTTCTTATTCAAATCTTCCCGAACCGAATGTTCAAGTAATGCGACATCGACAACGCTATCGTTCTTGGTAATTCCAACCCGCTCTGCAAAGTTACGAATTGATTCGGGGGTATAGCCTCTCCGTCTTAATCCGCAAATAGTTGGCATACGGGGATCATCCCATCCTTTAACCAGTTTTTTCTGAACCAGTTCGAGCAATTTTCGTTTGCTCATCATGGTATAAGTCAGATTTAATCGCGAAAATTCTATTTGTCGCGGACGATAATCAGAATCTTTCAGCTGATTGATAAACCAGTCATATAGCGGTCGGTGAATTTCAAATTCAAGAGTACAAATTGAATGAGTTATTCCTTCCCAATAGTCACACTGTCCGTGAGTAAAATCATACATTGGGTAGATACACCATTTGTCGCCAGTGCGATGGTGGGTTGTTTTGATAATACGGTATAGAATGGGATCACGAAACATCATATTCGGTGAAGCCATATCGATCTTAGCACGAAGAACTTTTGATCCGTCCTCGAACTCTCCATTTTTCATGCGGTCAAAAAGATCAAGATTCTCTTCAATCGTTCGGTCACGGAAAGGACTAACATGACCTGGAACATTAACCGTACCACGCTGCCGGCTTATTTCTTCGGCCGACTGATCATCTACGTAAGCCTTTCCTTCATGAATAAGCTTTAATGCAAACGCATACAGTTTATCGAAATAATCTGATGCGTAATATTCACGATCACCCCAGTCAAAACCGAGCCAGTGAACATCTTCTTTGATTGAATCGACGTATTCAACATCTTCCTTAGAAGGATTTGTGTCGTCAAACCGAAGGTTGCATAGTCCGTTATATTTTAATGCGGTCCCAAAATTCAGACAAATTGATTTGGCATGACCGATATGAAGATAGCCATTGGGTTCCGGCGGAAAACGGGTATGTACTTTTTGATCGTTTTTGCCTTCCTTCAGATCTTCATCAATGAGTTGATGAATGAAATTATTGGTTTTGATCCCCTCTTTTTCGTTCAGATCTTTCTCACTCATGTTCCTTTTTTTTAAAAATGAGAGAAAAGCCGCAAAATATTTTACGACTTATTTTTTCTTAAATTATTCACAAATGTAGTAAGATTTATACTTATTCGAAGATTGCCCCCGAAAAATAAGAGCTTTACCGGATTTCAATTAATTTCGCAGTCTCAAATAGGAAAATATGGGACTGATTGAAATTGAAAACATGGAATTTTACGCCTTCCATGGACATTACGGAATTGAGCAAAAAGTAGGAAACCGTTTTCAGATAAGCATTGCAATTGAAACAGATTGTACGACCGCCGGGAAAAGCGACGACCTCAAAGATGCCCTTGATTATCAAAAGGTATACCAGATCATTGATCAGGAGATGAGAATTAAGTCGAATTTACTTGAACATCTTGGAAATCAGATTCTCGACCACCTGTACCGTGAATTCGGAAATCGTATCTATTCTTCCCGGCTCAAAATCTCGAAGATGAATCCTCCTGTTGGTGGCGACATTGAAAAAGTCAGTGTGACCATTACCCGCTAATTTTATTGCATTGATTTTTTAACAAAGGAATCATTCTCTTTCTGCAAATCAGGAATACTTATTTAACAAATGAGATTCAAAAAGGCAGACATATTTGAGGGGAATAGAACTTTTTTTCTATATTTGCAAACTCTTATCAATGGTCGGTTGGCCGAGTGGTTAGGCAACGGTCTGCAAAACCGTGTACGGCGGTTCAAATCCGCCACCGACCTCATTTAATTAAGGCACCCTCTTGTATATCAAATGATTACAAGAGGGTGCCTTTTTGTGATGATTACTCCCGATTTACTGAACATTCTCCTGTTACTCTATTTTTTTAATGAGCATCTAAATGAGAGCATAAATTGAGCTTATCCACTTAATAATAATTCGTAATTTTGGCATCTTGCTGATACACATCAGTGTTTGTGACAAAAAGACATTTAGATGAAACGAATAATACTTTTTTATAGCTTTCTTATTCTGAGCTTAACCCTTTGCGCTCAAACGAAAACGTTACCACCCACTTCGAACGCCGGCAAGCAATCCGCTACCGAGGTGAAAGCGAATAATACGAAAACTACTTCCGGCACCAAAGCGTCACCGAAGCGAAGAAGTTTGATTCAGACCCCCGACACTCTTACTTTGAGCGATTACATGATGAGTATCGAACGGGTAAACGATAATCTGAATATCATTAGGGATAGTGCCCAATTGGGGTTTGAATCCGTACATCTGGAAAGAAAAATCAATGATATAACAGGAGACATCAAACTCATTCGTCAAAATATCCGGGATAAACATTCAACTATAAATATTAAGAACATTTACCTATATCAGAATTTTGCTACAAATCTGAATGACGACAATACCCATATTCGTGCTCGCATTAATATGTTGTATAACAGAACCTATTATGCCAAGACTCACCTCAAAACAATCTTAAAAGATCCCGTCTTCCGGGCTTTGTATGCCGATAAAAATGCCGCCAATTTGCTGGACAAGAAGCTGGACCGCCTGGAACGAAAATGGGCAAGAACAGACAGTATTGTAAAAGTCAATATCGACAGTCTGAATGTGCTGAAAGTGAATGTTGCAGATAATTCCATGAATTTGTCCAACATGTTGAACATGATGGACAATAAGCTGGACAGGGCTAAGCCGAAGCTTTTCAGACAAGAAGTCAACTGCCTGTGGCAAGTACAAAAAAACGACACGCTTACCAGCAAAACAACCAAGCCGTTGAATATACTAAGCAGCGAACACAAAGCGATCGGTTATTACATAAGTCAAACTACCGGCAAAAAGGGGTTTGTCATTTTTCTGGGTATTTTGCTCTTCATTTGGTTGTTCTTCAAGCGTAAGCTATTAAAGGTCATCAAGAGGGAAGATAACCCCTATACTTTTATGCACTTGCAGTACTTAAACAATCACCCTGTTTTGTCTCTGTTAGTCCTATTATTGTGTCTGATGCCATTTTTCGATGCTTATGCACCGATTTCATATATAGCCATCGAGTACGGCTCATTACTTCTGATTGGGTCTCTGATCTTTTTCAGAAAAGCAGAACACTCATTTCTTTTCCATTGGTTTGCTTTGGCAATATTATTCGTCGCTGATATTGTGACTTATCTGCTCATCGAGCCTACATTCATTGCCCGGCTCTGGATGCTTGCCATACATGTTACCATTATTGTTTTTTCATATCGTTTCTACAAAAAACTTAATAAACAGACCCCTTATTATAAATGGATCCGATCGGCCATGGTCATTGGTCTGGTATTGACCGTATTGGCAATTATCAGTAATCTGTTTGGCCGGTTCTCTTTGTCCGGGCTATTGGGTCTATCAGGCATTTTTGCCATCACGCAAGCCTTGGTTTTACCTGTTTTTATCGAGACCGTTATGGAAGTTATCTTGTTACAATTACTCAGCAGTCGTTTGAAAAAAGGAGTTGATCATCCTTTTGATTGCTCCATTGTAACAAATAAGATTAAAATACCCTTACTGCTCATTACACTGATATTGTGGGTTATCATGCTCACTTCTAATTTGAATATTTACCATGACATCAGTGGTTTTATAGTTGATTCATTGACTGCAACCCGGACTGTGGGAAGTATCTCTTTTAGACTAACCAGCGTATTATTGTTTTTTGTTATCATTTGGCTCGCACATATTCTGCAACGGCTTATCAGCTTCTTATTTGGAGAAACAGGAAGTGAAATCGAAGATCTTACGACCGTTTCCAAAGGACAGCATTCCCGGCTACTTATTACCCGGCTTTTGGTATTAATCAGTGGTTACCTTCTGGCTATTGCGGCTTCCGGACTACCGATCGATAAGCTTACGTTTGTGCTTGGAGCTTTGGGTGTTGGTATCGGTATGGGTTTACAGAGTATCGTGAATAACTTTGTATCCGGTATCATCCTCATCTTTGATGGTTCCCTGCAGATTGGCGATGATATTGAAGTAAGCGGACAAGCCGGAAAAGTAAAAGAAATAGGATTACGTACCAGTACACTCAATACCATCGATGGAGCAGAGGTCATCATTCCAAACGGAACCATTCTGTCGCAAAACATCACCAACTGGACATTTAGTAACGATCAGAAACGGGTAACGATTACGTTCTCTCTTTCAGGAAAGGAGTTGGATGCCAATGTGATGAATGAAGTGATCAATACGACCGTCAAGGGAATACCGAATGTAATATTGAAACGAAATCCGGTAATACTATACACCAAAGTAACGCCAGAAAGTCTTTCGTTAACCGTACATTTCTGGAGTACTATCGGCAATGTCGATCAGGTGAAAAGTGCAGCTATGTTGCAACTTAGTGCAGCCTTCTCATCCAAAGGCATTGAATTCAATAAATATAAATTCAACTGTCCGGTCGTAGGAAACGACAACATTTCCTAAAAAGACGAAACGCAATTGTCAGTAATATTGATAATTGCGTTTCGTCGTAGATTTTCAATCTATCGAATAGTCGTTTTTATCCAACATGCAAGACAATTCCAATAGCACTAAAAGGAAGATCACAGATTATCGGGCAATGATGAATGTCAGTCAATGTGATATATTCATTGTCGATAGCAACATCAATACTATCTTCGTCTTCTTCCCAGTTCTCTTCAACAAGATGGTTACTCAGGATTAGATTCGGATAGATCGTTTCTTCCGGGATCAAGGCAACATCACATAAAGAAGGCTCATCACTGCAATCTGAAAACCGTGGATCATCTTCTTTAGATGAAGGGAAATTGAATCTATTTTGCCGAATGAAATTTTGGAATACGTCAGATTCTTCTTTTGAAAAACAGCGTCGGGTTGCAGAATCCTCATCGTAAACAAACCACATAACGACAAATGTTGTAAGACTAATCTTAGTGTCTATTCTAAAGTTTTTTAGCTTTGTCTGGAATTTATACATAACAGTAAGGGTCTGGTTAAGCGGTATCCAAATTAAAGATTATTTTAATTGCATACACTCCCTTACAAAAAATATTTTCACTTTCTCGAACAAAAAAGAATTAGCCTTCTTTTATCCCGGTTTCTTACCCCCGCATCTCGTTCTCTAATTCAACACCATTATTTGCCGTGTTCCAATTCCTTTTGTTCAATATCCGCTAAAGTCTGATTCAAAATTTCAGCATAACGAGTTGCATTCCCTTTATAAACCATATCGACTACCTTCTCTTTAAAAAACTCACCATAAGATCCCGGCAAGAAGGAATAATTCCGAAGAATTTTTTCTATATCTGTTATCTGATAACAAGGAATTGTCAGAAGTTGCCCAACTACTTTTTTCAGTGTGTTTTTCTCTTCTTCGAAGAGTTCCACTTTTGTTCTTTCAAATAATATCTTCTCTTCATCAACTGCAGACTCAACATCCACCATCGAACGATTATTCTGCTCCACCGGGAAAGAGACCCAAAAGGTAACCCCCCCAGGCAAACGATTGAGAACACCTATCTTCCCCCCCATCGTTTCAATGGCCATTTTGCAGAACTTCAATCCGATTCCATTAGAACCCTCTTTTAATATTGTTCCGATCGAATCTTCCTTATCAAAGAGATGCTTTATTTCTTCTTCAGAAAGACATGGGCCTTGATTGCTAACATCCAAACAAACCGTTTTACCGAATAACCGACTTGAAATATCGATTTCCCCACCCAAAGGAGAATACTGAATAGCATTACTGATAAGGTTCACAAAAATCCTTCTTAACAATTCTTTGTCCGCAAATATATTGAGGTTACTGTTTATTCTTCGGATAATTTTAACTCGTTTACCCTCGGCCATTGATTGATACTGAAATAGAATATCTGTTATGAACGCATCCAGTTTAATTTTTCCCTTGCTCATTTTAATCTCATTCCCTTCCATTTGCTGCACACTGATCACATTTTGAGTCAATAACAACATTCGGTCAGACATTCTTCGTATTGTTTGCAAATCAACTGCAGTCTGATCTTCTTTTTCTGATAAATTCATGATCACATTGAGCGGATGCTTCAAATCATGCAATATCATGGAGGTTTGCTGTTCTTTAAAATGCAGTCCCTTATCCAATAAATGGTAAGACGTTTTTATTTGATAAATCTTTGCAATAAGTATTCGTCTTTGTATCATCAAATGCCAATTGCGTCGGATTAACTTATGCTCCTGATACACCCCTCGTCCCCGCTGCGTCTTCTTTTCTTTTCGCGTTTGCCATATATCCCTCATTTCAACATTCCTTGCTCTGCTTCTGGAATCAACGAGCGTAAAACTATGAAGCAAGTGCCGCATTTGAAGAAGAAAGAACAGAAAGAGCTCAGACAGCATTAATAGTTTCAATTCATAGCGACCGCTATAATTCAGCAAATCAGTAATGCTAATCAGTAAAAAGAGCCCAAAACAAAAAGACAAAAAGCCCAGGTTGACCTCTTTCTTTCTAATTAAATTAATTGACCAATAGACTCCCTCACCACATAGTTCAAGGACTGCTAATGAAAGACAGACTTGTGCTATTCGATAATTTTCTGAGGTGACAAAGAACAAAGAACATCCTGCCACCATAAAAAGAGAAAAAGGAATAATAAACTTCTTTAATTGAAAATGAAACCCCAGTAATTTACTACTATAAAGAAAGAAAAGCAGTGGAGTCCATATTCCAAAGAATAATTCAAATCGATTTTGAATGGTCAGATTGAAATCGAATCCGCCCCGTAATATGTCAACATAATTAACCTTTAGCCCCAGGAATAAGATTGAAAGAAGTGAAATAAATATCAGATTCAAAATCCGTTCTCTTTTCCTAAAAATAAGAACAATATGAAACAGAAATATTGGGAGTAAAGCTCCGGCTACAAATAGAATCCGCAAATAAGATTGCATTGCACTTTGCACTCGGGTTAAACTATCAGACTCTTTATTCGGGAGATTCTCCTGAATATTAGTATTCTCCTGTTTCGCAACACTCCCTCGATCAATGCTGGTTTCAGCAAGAACGGATTGAGTAAAAGCTTTTTCTGCTGTTGCTTCTGTGATGGTCGGAAGAAAAAGAAATAGTAAAATAAAAACAATACAGAAATGAAAATTATCTTTGCGAAACATCTCTTTCATCTTTTTCATAAAAGTCATTTAATGAACAAGAATAAAATACTAATTGCTGACGATTCTCCGGAACAACTACAATTATTAGTCGCTCTACTTACGAAATATCATCAGGATAGCCCTCTTCTTATTGCGTCGAACGGTCAGGACGCCCTTAATATAGCAAAAATCAACCGGCCAGATCTGATTCTGCTCGACTGGGACATGCCTGTCATGAATGGAATTGAGACCCTCACTAAACTCAAAGAAGAAGAAACTACCCAACATATTCCTGTTATAATTATTACGGGAATCTATCATCAACCCGACAAACTAATGATAGCTCTTAACGCCGGAGCTATTGATTTCATTCAGAAACCATTTGTCGAAGCAGAATTAAATGCCCGCATTCAAACTTACCTAAACTATATCAATCTAAATAAACAATTCATTGAACGACAACAAGAACTTGTAAAAAAAAATCTACAAATTCTCAAACTCGAAAAAACGAATGCGGTTAATACCCTTAACACCAAAGAAAAAGAATTTAGTTTACAGCTCCTTAACCTCACCCGAAAAAACGGATTACTTATAGAAACGCAAAACTTTCTAAGAAATATCCTTCCTCAGATTAAAGATTTAGACCTTCGTTCTCAAATTAACTCATGGATTACTAAAATAAAATGCGATAGTCAGGATAATATCTGGAGCCGGTTTTCATCGCTTTATGGGCGACTTAACAATGATTTCTTCAATCGGCTTAATGAACTTTTTCCTGAATTATCGCCTGGAGAAATAAGGCTGTGCGCACTAATTCGACTTA
This sequence comes from Prolixibacteraceae bacterium, assembly GCA_963692465.1. GTDB lineage: Bacteria > Bacteroidota > Bacteroidia > Bacteroidales > Prolixibacteraceae > JAUZOB01. The sequence continues at coordinate 2,120,425 of OY829943.1, read as the reverse complement.
ATATGTCGTCAAAAGAAATCAGTGCGGTTACCTTACAGTCTGTAAATTCCGTTGATGTAGCAAAACATCGTATTCGCAAGAAAATGCAGCTTGCCACTTCTCATGACCTGTACCGATATCTCTGGAATTTGAAATAACCCCTTATCTCCAAATTACCGCTTTATTGCAAATGATTTTAGTCCCAACAAATTAATTCAAATTGATTACTCTTAATCAATAAGAAGAAAGACACTTCCATATTCCGTGAAAATAACTTTGTTTTACGAAAAAAGCAATTTTTCCTATAAAAACGAAATAATCTACCCCAATTTACGACTTTTCTATTTCTGCTGTCTCAGGTGGCTGTGTTTCTTGCTATAGCCAAAATAGATAAGCAGTCCGATTGCCATCCAGACAATCAAACGAAGCCAGGTATCTGGCGGTAACGACAGCATTTGTGCCAGACAAATTAAAGCCCCGGCAAGTGGGAACCACGGAACAAAAGGCGTCTTAAAAGGACGGGGTCTTTCAGGATTTGTTTTCCTCAATATGATAACACTGACACATACAATCGTAAAGGCCAGTAAAGTGCCAATTGAAACCAATTCACCTAACACTCTGATAGGAAATATTCCGGCAATTACTGAAGCAACACTCCCTGTCAGAATCGTAGTAACATAAGGTGTTCTGAATCGTGGATGAACTTTCGAAAAACTTTTAGGCAACAAGCCATCTTTTGCCATTGAGAAAAAGATACGGGGCTGCCCCATTAACATCACCAATACCACAGAACTCAATCCTGCCAATGCCCCAATTTTAATCAATGGGCGGAGCCAACTCAGTGCACCTCCTGCCCGGTCAACCGCCAAAGCCAAAGGAGCGGCAACATTTAGTTCTTTGTAATTCACCATCCCAGTAAGCACCGCAGCTACCGCCACATATAATACGGTACAGACAGCAAGCGAACCCAATATTCCAACAGGCATATCATGACGTGGGTTCTTAGCCTCCTGTGCTGCTGTAGATAAGGCATCAAAACCGATATAAGCAAAAAAGATTACACCGGCCCCGGTAAAAATACCCGAGACGCCAAAATGGCCAAAATGACCGGTGTTTTTAGGAATAAAAGGAACCCAGTTTGCAGTATTGATATACGATAACCCGAAACCAATAAAAAGGAGAATTACAGCCAGTTTCACAACAACAATAATGTTATTAAAACGCGTAGATTCCTGAATACCTCTTACAAGAAGGACCGTGATAAGTAAAACGATGGCCATTGCCGGAAAATTTATCAGATCACCGGTCATAACCCAACCCTGTCCGGGAATGTGGTCAAAGGGCGCTTGACTCAGTCGTTCGGGAATAGACAAATGGCAATCCTTCAAAAAGCTCACAAAATAACCGGACCACCCGACAGCAACCGTTGCTGAAGCGAATAAATATTCAAGAATCAAATCCCAGCCAATAATCCAGGCAATAAACTCTCCCAGGGTAGCATAGGCATAGGTATACGCGCTTCCTGCAATCGGGATAAGAGCTGAAAACTCAGCATAACATAACCCTGCAAACACACACCCCAACCCTGATAAGATGAAAGATAATATAATGGAAGGTCCGGCATAACTCGCGGCAGCCGTTCCGGTTAACACAAAGATACCAGTTCCAACAATGGCCCCGATTCCTAACATAAGCAGATTTCTAACCGTAAGAGCTCGCTTTAGCCCATGGTCTGCTTTTGCCTCTAACAGTAAACTGTCAATCGACTTTCTTCTGAGTAATTGATTCATAAATGTTCTCATTCTTATATTCCACCCCATTAGAAACCAGTTTATTCTTGTACAATAATTATTTTTCACACAAGAGTGTTCCTATTTGAGGGGTATCTCTTTAAATTTTACTTTTCATTCAAATATAGAGATTATAAAGAAGAGACATCTTCTAATTTGATTTTTTATCGTCGTATATTATTATTTTTTAATCAAAACAGGCCTCATTACATATCATTTTACCCAAATTATTCGGTTTTTTATGCAAGTATGATAATTTCAACAGAAAAAATATCAGAAGATCAATGGGACACTTACCCAAGAGATTTCCATCACTGCCGGTATAAAAAATTCGTCCGAATGAACCATTACAACCATAAAACAGACTAAAACGCTTAAGATATCTAGACCTACAACCTGATCGTTACCACCATGGAAAATTTCCTTTGCATCGAAGGTTGATAAACTAATAAAGTATTCCTATTTTCGTTGACCCTGAGAGTCAACTCATCTGAGAGATGAACTGATTCAAATATGATTTCGTACCCCAAAGGCAATAAAAAGTAAATATTAGAATCGTTAACGCATGAGTGAGAACACAAATCGCATCGACGAAAAGCTTCTTGAAGATCTCCGATCTGATTCATCGGAGGCCTTCGATTCAATATTTAGGGAGTGGTATACGCCTCTTTTCTGCTTTGCCAAAGAATACGTCATTGATCAGGAAGTTGCCAAGAATCTGGTCCAGGACACCTTCCTTTCTTTATGGGAAAAAAGAAAAGATTTGTCGATTGACACCAATTTTCAATCTCTTCTCTATGTCATCACCCGTAATAATTGCCTTAATTATTTACGGAAACTAAAATCAATATCTTTTTACGAAAAAAAGGTCAAACAGAATTATCAGAGCTATCAATTCAACAACGAAGCCCTTAGTAAACTATGCGTTAATGATATTGACTTTAACGAGATTCAAACAATCATTAACCGGACCATTGTTGAATTACCCCCTCAATGCCAGACCGCATTCAAATACAGCCGGATAGAAGGACTTAACAATAAAGAGATTGCAACCAAAATGCAGATATCTGACAAAACGGTCTCTGCTCATATTGCAAGAGCTCTTCGTTCTCTTCGGACAGCATTAAAAGATTACCTCCCTTTTTGGTTATTCTTGTAATCTTCATTCAGCTTTAAACAGAGGCTCTCCCCGCAAAACCATATTTTGTTTTTTCTATTAGTTAATTATCTGATTTGCACGCGATTTTCAATAGTGTGTTAAAAAACATTAAAAAAACATCAATGTCCGACTAAGACGATTGTGTTAATAAGTGTTCTATATCTGTAAAAAGAATAAAAAATGGAGAAAGAACAGCTAATCGAATACGTCAAAGGAACGCTGAGCGATCCCAAAGAGGTTGCTGTCATTGAAAAATGGATTAATCAGCATGATGAGAATAAACAATATCTCATCCGGCTCAAAAATCTGTGGGCTTTAAGTCGGCAGGAAGATCCTTCAATTAATGTTGAAGAAGAACTAGAACGAATAAAGGGGAAAATACAGCGATCAAAAATTCGCCATATAATTAAACAAGGGTTAAGATATGCAGCCGTATTAGTTCTTTTAATGGGAATCGGATACGTTATAGCTCCCATTTTTAAACCATCCGTTAAAAATTATAGGGTTTATTGTTCTCCGGGAAATATTTTAAAAGTAGAAATGCCGGACGGGAGTTTGGTGTGGTTAAATTCAGGATCTACCCTTCGTTATAACTCGCTGTACGATCAAAAGCAACGAGAAGTCTTACTTTCCGGAGAAGGCTATTTTCAAGTCAAGAAAAATAAGGCCAAGCCATTTATTGTTAAAGCCTCCGATCTTAATATCAAGGTTACCGGCACACAATTTAACGTAGTCGCTTACCCAGGATCTCATTCTGTCCAGACTATTCTTTCAGAGGGAAGTGTTGAACTATTTAATAAAACTAAGACGGTTCAGCACAAACTTACCCCAAACCATAGTGCATCTTTTAATGAAACGAATAATAATCTGTCGATTGCTCCGGTAAATGCAAAGTTACTCTCTTCGTGGAGACAGGGATTGCTTACCTTTCAAAATGCTACAATTACAGAGATTGCCCAGAGACTGGGGTATTGGTATAATGTCAAGGTTACAATTCGTGATCCGGAGATACGGAATCTTCATCTTTCATGTGCTGCAGTGAGAAACAAGCCGATTACTCTCGTTTTAGAAAGTATTCATTTGCTTGAAAGCAGAATTAATTATCAAATCATTCAACAAAACGGACAACAGGAAATATTACTAACGAAATAATAAAACTAAAAATGGAACGAACATTCACCTAAACAAAGACCGGTAAACACGCCAAGCATTTACCGGTCAATAACGAAACTTGATCTTTGTTGTGTTTTAAAGTAAACAGCCTTCGCCAAAAGGCAAAATAAACAGTAAAACCTATCAAATTTATGAAAAAATTCAGGAATCTCTTCATTCTCTTTCGAGAATGGAGAAAGTTATTCTTCATTATGAGACTAATCACAATGTTTTTGCTGGTTTTTACGTTAACGTCCACGGCCGCTGATGTATTCTCACAGCGCGCTAAAATCAGCATTAGCATACATAACACTAAACTCACTGATGCTTTCAAAAAAATTCAGGAGAAGTCCAATTTCTATTTCTATTACAAAGAGAATGAAGTGGACCAACGTATCAGAGTTAACCTGAACGCAAGAGGTCAATCGATCGAAAGCATACTTGATCATATCCTGTCCAATACGAATTTAGGATATAAAATTGTTGATCAATACATTATAATAAACACTCACCGTGTCAAAGCAAAGCCGGAGATAACACAAGTGGTGAAACAGGAGGCAAAGCCGATAGTCATTCTTCCACCTGCCCCCCCAGTAAAAGAGAAAGTTACCGGTTTGGTAACCGATAAAACAGGCGTTTCTATGCCTGGGGTAACCGTTTCTGTAAAAGGGACAAACAACGGAACGGTAACAGATGCTGACGGAAGATACAGCTTATCTGACATTCCACCGAATGCAACTTTGGTTTTCTCTTTTATCGGAACAAAGAAACGAGAAGTCAAGGTTAACGGTCATTCTGTTATTAATACTATCATGGAAACAGAAGGCACTGGGTTAGAGGAAGTTGTTGTAGTTGCCTATGGATCACAGAAAAAGGTAGCCGTAACTGGAGCTATAAATACGGTCGGTTCGAATGAGTTAATGCAAAGTTCTTCGGCAAGTTTGGCAGGCGCATTAGCAGGCCGGTTGTCTGGATTGACTTCTTTGGAAACTGGTGGCGATCAACCTGGTGTTGACGATGCCACTTTATATCTTCGTGGAGCTGCCACATTGAATGGGAAAAATCCATTAGTCCTTATTGATGGGGTTGAACGGGATAATATTCGGACCCTTGATGCCAATGAGGTTGAGAGTGTTTCGGTATTAAAAGATGCTTCCGCGACTGCGGTATTCGGCGTGCGTGGTGCTAACGGAGTAATTTTGATTACCACAAAACGAGGAGTAGAGGGTAAAGCGCAATTAAACCTGAACGCCGAACAAAGTTTTACTACGTTTACCCGCGAGCCTACATTTCTTCATTCCGTGGATTATATGAATCTGAGAAATGAGGCTTCGCTAAATGATGGTTTAACCACTCCATTTAGTGATGCAGTCATTGCTAAATATAAGAATCCACTTGCAGGTCTGGATCCTACGTCTGCTGATTATGCCTCTCAGGCAAAAATTAGAAAATATATGTATTGCGACAACGATTACTATCGAAAGTATATCCGTCGTTATACACCTCAAACGCGAATTAATCTGAATATATCAGGAGGAACTCAAAAAGTTAAATATTTTGTTGATGCCGGATATTTACATCAGGGAGGAAATCTGAATACTGAATCTAAATCTCAATTAGGATATGATCCGGCCGCCAAGATGGATCGTTTTTCTTTCCGTTCGAACTTAGACTATCAGATTACAAAATCACTTTCTGCATTGATTAATCTGGGAAGTTATATTGAGCAGGTTAATATGCCGAATGCAGATATATACGGAGGAGATACCGGCTGGATGATGGGAGATCTTTTTTATCAGGCTAAATCAGTTCTTCCGATTACACCAGGTCCTACTACTATTGCAGGTTTTGGGGTAGCAGCAGGGAAGGCCATTGACCCAACCTATCTGGATCGATCTGCCTTTGAAATTATGAATCGGCGTGGATACTGCAACTATGTCCGTTCAAATCTAAATTCATCTCTTGGATTAACATGGGATTTAAGTCAGGCCGTTACTCCTGGACTGAATATAAAGGGAATGGTTTCCTTTGATTCACAGGCGAATACAGAAACAACTGGATCTAAAGCAGAACTACTTTATTCTGCTAATGTCAATTATAATACAGATGAACTAACTTATTCTCAGATTGGTGGTATTGCAGAAAAACTACTTTCGCTGAGTAAAACGGAAAGTTCAAACTATAGAATCAACTTACAAGGATCCATTAATTATAATCGAAAATTTGGGAAACACGAGGTAAGTGGAATGATCTTAGGACAAAGAGATAATTGGGAAATAGCAAGCGGAATTAGTTCTGCCCTCATCCCTTACAATCTACTGGGGATTGCCAGCCGTATTTCTTACAATTACGATAATCGTTACTTCGCCGAGTACGATATGGGCTACAATGGTTCAGAACAATTTAATCCGAAACATCGTTTCGGGTATTTCCCCGCAGTTTCTGCTGGTTGGGTTCTTACGAATGAGGAGTTTCTGAAAGACAATCCTGTATTAACAAATTTGAAAATCAGAGGTTCATGGGGGAAAGTTGGTAATGATTCACAGAGCAGTAGTCGTTTTATTTATCTGGATAATAACACAGTAGTTTCCGGAGGATTAAATAGTTTAGGAGGAACTACTAGCACAAAGGGCAAATACATTTCTCAGGGACTTTTAGGGAATCAAGACTTAACGTGGGAAATTGCTGACAAGAAGAACATTGGTATTGATTTTCAAATACTAAAAAATTTAAGCGGTTCTTTTGATTTCTTTAAGGAACATCGAAGTCAAGTTCTCTTAAATCGTTGGTCTCTTCCTACCCTCCAGGGAGTTTTTCTTTCAAATATTCCGCTGATGAATATTGGCGTAGTCAATAATCATGGTTACGAAGCTGAATTAACTTACAACAAGTCTATCTCCAAAGATCTATCTTTTATGATTAAAGGGAATTACAGCTACAATCATAACAAAGTAATAAATGCAGATCAGGTATATCGGGGATCTTCTTATGCTGTCACATATCCGACAAATACATCTGGCTCTGCTACATATACAACAGGGTATTCTATCGGTCAGAATTTTGGTTATGAAATTGACTGGAAAGATCATGGTGGATACTGGACCTCTGCAGAGGAAATAAAAAACAGTGGATTAACTTATGCCTTTGGAACTCCGCGCGTTGGAGATTTTAAATATGTTGACGTAAATAAAGATGGAGTTATTGATGAAAAGGATAAAGTTGCGATTGGTTACTCTGCTATTCCAAGGATAAATTATGGAATTACCTTGGGAGTGAATTATTGTGCTTTTGATTTTACAATCTTCTTCCAGGGAGTTAGTAAATATTCCAGAGATTATACTCTTAGTTCTAGTGGAAATGGCTATGGAATTTATGAGACGATAAAACAAGGCACCTATTATGACTATCATTGTAACGCATGGACTTTGGAACGGTATGTAAAAGGAGAAAAGATTACGTACCCTGCATTGAGTACCCAGGCAAATACCAATCAGGAATCGAATGACTTCTTTATTATGAACTGCAGCTATATTCGTCTGAGAAACCTTGAATTGGGCTATACCCTTCCTAAAAATGCCTTAAAAGCTATAGGTATTAGTAAATTGAGAATTACTATTGGAGGACAAAACCTTTGCTTATGGGATCATTTGAGAATAGGGAATATTGATCCGGAACAGACTAATCCAAATGGTTATCCTATCAATAAAATGGTGAATTTCGGTTTGAATGTTACTTTTTAAATTAAAGAAAGAAACGAAGCTATGAATATTAAATATATTTTTATTGCATTGTCATTTGTGGTGTCTGCTCTGTCTTTGAATTCTTGTTCTGATGAGCTGAATATCTCACCCGATGGCAGGATCTCAATGAATGATATTTTCTCTGATAATGACAAAGTTGCAGCGTTCCTTAACTCTTGCTATACTAATTTACCTACAAAAGGAATGCTTTATTATTTTTGGATGAGAGGTCCTGTTGAAATTAGCGATGATGCGTGGGATGCAGACGCTGAAGCAGAGCCATCACTTATGTCCGGAAGAATGTATAACGGAAATGCTTCTTCAAGTGACCATCCAATAATTGATGCCAAACTGGTTAATGAAGACGCTGACTATTGGGATTACGATTGGAACTCCATCCATAATTGTACGATCTTTTTGAACCGAATAGGTACGGCCACTGTAAGAAGTGAAAGCGATCGGCATCGGTGGACTGCAGAAGCACATTTGCTTCGGGCTTATTATTATTCTGAATTACTAAAATGGTTTGGATGCCCACTACCGATTGAAACGACAGCTTATACATTGACGGATGATTACTCTAAAATCAAAAGATCTAGTTATTACGACGTGGTTAAATTTATTATGTCTGATTGCGATTCTGCATTAAAGGTAAATGACCTTGAACTACCTTGGAGAATAACCAATGGTGAATCTGCCCGTGTTAGTAAGGCGCTAGCTTCCGCATTGAAATCAAGAATGATTCTTTATGCTGCAAGTCCGCTTTATAATAAAAACAATAATTATTGGGAAGAAGCCTATACTGTCAATAAGAACGCTTTGGATACTCTTCGTGCAAAGGGATATGCGCTTTATAAGAATGTGAATTTCCCGGCAACTTATTCCGCTACGTCTGCATATCTCCCGAATGCCTATGCTGCTCTTTATAATGAATATTTCACTAATAGCATGGGATATTCTGCAACTGTAATAGATAAAGAAACGATCTATCAAACCAATTCAAACCAAGGACAAACATGGTTTCTTGATGGCATTGGAGCACAAGGGGGATATAAAACAGGAACCTGCCCTACTCAGGAATTAGTGGATGCGTTTGAAACAACAGATGGCCAACCGATTCTTAATTTGGCGAATCCTTATTTGGATGAAAAACATACGCAGCCTAATTATAATCACCAAAACACATTGTATGATCCGAATAATCCTTACATAAACAGAGATCCTCGTTTTTATGCAGATATCTATTACAATGGATCAAAAAGAAAAGCAGCATGGTCTTTTGATGAAACTCCTTCTTCCTATGAAAATTATCCTGCAAAAAAGGGAAATCGAGTTCGAGTTATTGCAACGTATACGGGGGAACCACAGACAGGAATTGATAGATCAAGTAGAACTGCAACCCGAACCGGCTACTATGAACGGAAGTTTTTACACCCGACTTCAGGAGCTGATCAAAATACTCTTGGTGCGAACTTCAAAGATTTTCGTTTGGGAGAGATAATCCTAAATTTTGCAGAGGCTGCAGCAGAAGCGAATCATTTAGATGAGGCTAGAAATGCTGTTAATGAGATCAGAGAACGAGTCGGGATGCCTGATATTCCTACCGGATTGTCGCAGAGTGACCTTATTCTTCGGGTTCGGCATGAACGGAGAGTGGAACTATGCATGGAAGAGGATCGATATTTTGATGTACGTCGTTGGACTAGTCCAACAGGAGACCTTTCCAGTACCGACAAATGGGTCACAGCAATGGAAATTACAAGAATTGGGAATAATCAATACACCTATATGCGTCGGCCTGTACGTGCGTTACCACGAGCTTGTTATACCAACAAATATCTCTGGTGCCCTATTTCACTTAACGAGGAGAATAGAATGAAAACTCTGACCGGAGAGAATTGGCAGAATCCTGGTTGGTGACAGTAAGGAGTTTTAATTTGTTAAAAGGTTAAAAATATGACACATAAAATAACTATCAAAATATCATTGCTGCTAGCGTTATTATTTACTGTTTTTTTAGGAACAACGCTTAGTGCACAAACTCAGGCTCCTTATATTAAAGGCACTGTACATGATGAGTATGGAAAGCCACTGACTGGAGTCGTAGTGAATTCTGAAAATGGCAAGAATCGTATCTTTACTGACGAAAAGGGTGAATATTCTATTGTTGTTAATGATGGAAGTAAACATTTAAAGTTCGCTTTTATTGGATATGTAAATAAGACGGTATCTATAGAAAACAAGAGTCAACTTGATGTTAGTCTTAAACCAGACGTTAGTAATCCGGACGAGGTGATTCAATTAGGGTATTCATCTCAACGACGCAGTGAAATTTCAGGAGCCGTATCAACTGTAAGCGGTGAAGAGCTAAAAAAGTCTCCTGTAGCTAATCTTTCAATGACTTTTGACGGACGTCTTCCTGGACTCATTACACAGGAGTCGGGTTCGGAATTATCCCGTGCCACTACCGATCTATATGTTCGGGGTCTTTCAGCAAACAGAGCAAACGGACCGCTTGTAGTGATTGACGGCATTCCAACTTCATATAAGAGTAGTCAGTCTCTGGAATATATCTCTCCAGCGGAAATCGAATCGGTTACCCTGTTGAAGGATGCCTCAACAGAAGCAATTTATGGAATTCAGGGAGCAAACGGAGTTCTTGTTATTACGACAAAAAAAGGTCAACAAGGTGATTTGAAGGTAAACGTTCGTGTAGATGAATCTCTCCAACAAGTTACTACAACGCCAACTTTTATTAATTCATCTGAATATGCCACTTTGCGGAATGAAGCTGCCAATAATGATGGGAAAGGGCTAAATTATTTTTATAGTGATGATCAAATTGCCAATTATAAATCAGGAACTAATCGAAGTTTGTACCCGAATACGAACTGGTATGATCTATTTATGAAAAAATATGCCCAAATGCAACGTGTAAATGTTGATTTGCAAGGAGGAAATGAACGGATACAGTATTTCACGGATGTCAATGTAATGCATCAGGGGAGTCAGTTTAAAGTTGATCATCCGGCATACAGTTCTAATCTTAATTATAGTTGGGCTAATATTCGTTCCAATGTAAATATGAAACTCAATTCATATCTAAGCGCTCATCTTAATCTGGCAGCAAATATTAAAAGAGAAAAAATGCCCAATAGTGGAACTTCCTCTGATGCAATTTATTCCAGCATGTTTGATATTCCCTCAACGGTTTATGGCCCTGTAACTCCAACATATATTGATGCATCAACCGGAAAGGCTGCCGGAAATCAGGTTATAACAACAAATTCTGTCGGTTCTCCTACTTATGGGATCTTAAATCGTGATGGTTTTACGAGGCATACAGTAGTAAATGTTTATGCTCATTTCGGATTGGATCTGGATATGAGTTTTCTGACAGAAGGGCTGAAGGCATCAGGAGAGGTAGCCTATCAGACTAATGCTGTTGGACATATGTACACGACGCAGAATTACGAACGCTGGGTTAGATCAAGTGATACAGATACACTTACTTTTATTCCAAAGGGAACGGATACGAATTCGACACTTGCTTATACTAAAGCGTCTTCATACTACTATAATTTGACCTATAAACCACTCGTGAGTTATGTGAGAGATTTCGGATTAAGTCATGTTACAGGACTGGCTTATATGTTTTATCAAAGTCTTTCTACTGTTGATACTGGCTCTCCAGAACTCCTCCCCTATCATCGTCTAAGTTCAGGAATAGAAGGTACCTATGAGTATAATCAAAAATATTTGCTCAAGTTGGATGTGGGGTATTCCGGATCAGATCAATATGCAAGAGGAAGTCGGTACACAACAACTCCAGCTGTATCAGGAGCTTGGGTGCTTTCACAAGAGTCTTTCATGAAAGATGTAGATTGGATTAATAATCTAAAATTAAGAGCATCTTATGGTAAAACAGCAAATGATCAATGCGGACTAGGTCGTTTTTCATATCAAGATAATGATACATGGACCACAGGAGGTGCGATTAGCTCTCTTATGTACATAACCAATGAAAATCAAGTTGGAAATCCCAATATAAAAGCAGAAATTTCAAAAAAACAAAATTATGGAATTGATCTGGGGTTGTTCAATGGACTTTCTTTGAGTATTGATGTGTTTAGAGAACGGATGGATAACATGGTAATCAATGCTTCTGCTAACATTCCAACCAGTCAGGGAGTCTTACTCGGTAATTATCCTGACACCAATACCGGATCATTCAAAAACAAAGGATATGATTTTACGGTAAATTACACAAAAGCAATTAATAAGGATTTAACCGCTTTTGTCGGGGGATTTGTGAGTTTCGCCAAGAATACAGTCATTAATGATGGATCAACACTCAAATCGAGTGATTATGCTTATCAGAATTGGACGAAAGGGTATTCATACGGACAGAAATTCGGCTATCTGGTTGATTACAGTAACGGAAATGGTTATTTTAATTCTACGGATGAGATCACCAATAGCAAGCTATCTTATTCTTTTGGTACTCCCCGGGTTGGTGATCTCAAATATAAAGATTTAAATAAAGATGGTATTATTGATGAAAAAGATGAAGCTCCTCTTGGAACAGGATCACTACCTCGTTATTATTATGGTGTCTCCGGAGGGTTCAATTACAAATCATTTGACTTAAGCTTTTTGTTTCAGGGAGTAGGTGAATATAAAACGATTGAAAGTGGAATCGGAATTTATGATACCAGCTATGATGGCGTTTATGGGTCTTTACATCAAAATGCATATACATCGGAACGTTATAGTAGCGGATCGAAGATAACTGCTCCTGCCCTTTCTTTGACCACGTCGACAAGTGACCATGGAAGTGATTACTATCTGTATAACCGCGCTTATTTACGGTTAAAGAATCTTCAGATTAGTTACACTTTACCTCAAACTGTTTCAAGAGCAATTTCTGCAAGCTGTGTAAAGTTCATTCTCAGTGCACAGAATCTGTTTACATGGGATAAGATGAAATCGAATGATTATGGACCTGAAGGAAATTATGATTCTGTTCCTGTTTATCGAGTGTATAACATAGGATTGAGTCTTCAATTTTAATGCGTTTATGCAATTATTAATTTTGAAATATTATTCAGTATGAAAAAATATATATTCCTATTCTTTGCCATAGTTACTTCGGGCTTATTCACCTCTTGTAATGATCAACTGGATTTGCAGAATGACGGTCGGATAGATGCAAGTTCAATCTTTACGGATCGGTATAGGACTATGGGTTATTTGAATGCCTGTTATGGCTATTGTTCAGGACCATATATAGACCGGGCCTCCTATTGCGATGAAGCGGAGGATTGCGATGATAATATAGCAGGGGCAAGATCCGGTTGGTATAATGGTTCAGTGACGGCATCAAACTATGCTTCTTATTCACAGGATGGAGGTCCATGGACATCGCTTTATGCCGGAATTCGTAAGTGCAATGTCTTTTTGGCTAACATTTGGAATTCAACAGCTTATGCTACAGATGAAGAAAAAGAGGGATGGGCCGCACAAGCACATACTTTGCGGGCTCTTTATTATCTGCAATTGATTAAACGGTATGGAGATGTTCCTATTTATGATAAGCCATTGTCAGTAAACTATGATTATTCAAAGCTTACGAAAGCTAAGTTTTCAGCAGTTGTGAAGTTTATTCTTGCCGATTGTGATTCCGCATTAACAGCTCCTGCAACAGCAAGCGGATTCCCATGGGATATTTATATTAATCAATTTGGAATCATGTCCCGTGCGATTTCCTATGCCATTAAATCGGAAGCAGTAACTTATGCTGCCAGTCCTCTTTTTTCAGATGGAACATACACATGGGCTGATGCAACTAAAATTAATGGGGAAGCTTTATCTCAGTGTTTGAATCATAACTACAGCCTTTTTAACGTTCAGCCGACAAAGAATGCGGCACAAAATCCTTATGCACTTTACTTTATTACCAGTAGTAATGATCAACGGTCTGTAGATAAAGAAACTATTTATCAGTGTGGCGGAACAATGGCTATATGGCAGAATGCCGGATTACCCACGAATTCAGGAATGAGTAAATCAGGACCTTGTCCTTCTCAGGAACTTGTTGACAGTTATGAGATGGCAAATGGGAAACAAATTACAGATGCTGCATCCGGTTACGATCCGACAAATCCCTATGTGGGCCGTGACCCGCGGTTCTACGCTTCTATTTATTACAATGGTGCAGTAAGAATACTAAATTATGTCCCTGATTCAACTTATGCCGAATCTCCAACGACAAGTTATAGCGGACTTACAATAAACACGATAAGCTCTGATATTAATGAATATATAACGACCAATGGTGATCCTCATATGAATTTACCAGCATTAACAACTGCAATAACAGGCTTTACTTCTTTAACCCTTTCTTTTGATTATAAATCCACAACAGGCATCATTGACCCTCAGATTTTCTTTGGAGTACCAGGATTTTCTGCAGCTAAGTCAGTTATGATCACCCCCATACCCGCATCAAGTGGTTGGAGCCATTATTCCGTTGATTTAACCAGCAGTGCTACTAGTTCTGGCTGGGGAAGTGTTGGAAATCCATTACGTTTTGATTTGGGAGGTTCATCCGGAAAAGAGATTCAAATCAAGAATCTGGGCTTAAGAGCAATAACACCACCGACAACCGTAAAAACGTATATAGGTGGAGCAGAAGGCCTTTCCCTAACTGATCGGACTCATACACGAACAGGTTACTATGTACGTAAATTCAATAATTATTTATCCTCAAAAAGTAGTAATGCAGACGGGGCAATACGATTATTCCGGTTAGGGGAACTTTATTTGAATTTTGCAGAATCAGCATATCAATCGAATGGACCGGATGTTGAACTTTCTTTGGGCTCAGGGATAACAATGAGTGCCCGGGACGCAGTCAATGTAATTCGAAAAAGAGCAGGAATGCCTGATTTGCCAACTGGACTAGGAGACGCTTTTGGAGCGAGATATCGTAATGAACGCAGAATTGAACTGGCCTTTGAATCTCATCGCTTTTTTGATGTTCGCCGCTGGAAAGTATTAAGTACAACAGATCAGTATGTTTCAGGAATGCAGATAACTAAAAATGGATCTACTTTTTCCTATTCTCGTTTTAAATTCAATGATCGGAATTGTATTTCAGATAAGTGGTTGCTATATCCGATAGATCAAAGTGAAGTTAATAAAATGACAGGATATACCGGAGTTAATTGGCAAAATTCAGGATGGTAATAATATTCGGATCAATCCTTCTTGATAGAAGGATTGATCTTTTAACCAACTATTTTAATCGTTTAAAGAATACATTTATGAAAAGCATAAAGTTGTTAATGTTTGCAGCCGGCATTCTGTTAATGGGATTCCTAAGTGGTTGTGAATCGGATGAAAAAGATTATCCTGTAACCATTAGTTTTAGCAACGCGACTGCATTAGATTCTGTTTTTGATGGTGATACCTATACTCTTAAAGGAACTATAATTGCTGACGGGCCAATTAAAACAGTCCAGTTTTACCGGAATTATCCTTTGACTTATACCCTGGATTCTGTAAAAGTTACGAAACAAGATTCAGTAGAGATAGCTGGAACAATGATTACAGATATTAAAAGTGATACCTGTAATTTCTCAATCAGCGTTCCTGATATTACTTACCAAACAACTGTGCGGGTAGTTGCAACTCAAAATAACGGTCATAAGATCTCGTCTGTTTATACTATTAATTCGGGGCGTATAACGAATCTGAATTCTTATCTGAATTTATGGGCAGGAGGTTGGAATGCTCCTAATTATGGTAACTTTTTTAGTATAGAACAAACAATACCTGCTTCCTATTGGGGATACAGTTCAGAAACAAGCCATAGGGAACGACTCCCGCAATGTGAATTCTATTTTGGTGATTACAAAGTTGGGGCAACAGATCTGGATTCGTTAAAACATAGCTCTCAAGTTCCTGGATTTAGTGATTTAGGAACCCGCTTTGCGAAGACAACTTTTACAACAGCTCAATTTGATGCGATAAGGGCTGATGATGATTTTAAATCAATGAGTCCTACATTAACTTATGTCGATTTTGGAGATGGAGATGTGATTTTATTTAAAACAAAGGCGGGTAAATTAGGCTTACTTAAAATCATCTCTACAGATGGGTTGGAAAACTTTAATTTTAGTATAATAATTCAAAAATAATAGAGATTTAAAAGAGGTTGTCGCATGATGACCTCTTTTTTATATAAAGTTAGATAATAAGTTCTTTCAGGAACTTATTATTGTTTATGCTCTTCAGAGATAAACAATGGTGCCTAATAATGAAAAAATGAAAAAAGTTCTGGTAATTTTATTCTGTATTCTTTGTTGTAGCTGTAGTAAGAAAGACGTTGCTACGGAATCCTCTTCTCAATCCGGAACTTCTTCCGGAAGCAGCAAAATTGTTGGTTTAGCTTATACCACATGGCACCGACCAGGTCAATGGACAAAAAATAGTTGGGGAACCCCTGAATTAGGGTTCTATTCTTCCAATGATACTACTGTTATTAAGCAACATGGGAAATGGCTGGCAGATGCGGGGGTCGATTTTGTATTCATTGACTGGTCTAATGATTTAGGTTATGTACCCGGAGTCACAACAAACCGCCCTGATTTTGATATGATTGAAAACAGTATTCCTATTATATTCAAAGAATGGGCTAAGATTACCAATGCACCTAAGATTGCAATAATGTTAGGCTGTCCGGATCATTCAGATGCATTTTCCAATGGACTGATGCAGCGAAAAATTGACCAGGTTTATACCCAGTATATTGCTGATAAAACTTATTCGGACCAGTATTTTAAGTATAAAGGGAAACCATTACTAATTATCTATGTTGGAACTCCCTCTCCTTTCACATCTGGAATTCCAGATTTTCAGGACACTCGATTTACAATTCGTTATATGACGGGGTTTATAACCGAACAGCCAAATTTAATAGCGGGTAATAATCTCTTAAGTCAATATGGATATTGGTCATGGGAAGATCGAGGGAATCAAACATATACTGTTTTTAATGGTCTGCCAGAAGCTTGTACTATTACAGCAGCATCAAGAGCTGATGCAGTCAATAATATTGCTGCAATAGGGAGGGAAAATGGCCAAACTTTTGAGAAACGTTGGACTCGGGCTTTAAATCTGGATGTAAAAGTTGCAGTGGTCGTTTCATGGAATGAATGGAGTTTGGGAGAACAACCCAGTGCAGAGATAAGTAAAGATCTTGAGCCGTCCGTGGAATTCGGGCATAAATATCTTGATCTATTGAAAACCGAAATAACTAACTTTAAAAAATAAATAATACCCGAATTGTTTTGAAAACGCACTGGTAAATTGAGTTTGTAATACAACAACGTGGGTTTTATGGAAGACATAAGCAGCTCTAAGATTAAGACCTATTAGCACAAGAACAACGCATAAAGTTGTCTTACACTTGATACAACAGTCATTACACAATATTTCCAATGAACAATTAGAATATCAGTGATTCTATTAAGATCATCAAATTTCTGCATAAAAGTTCGATTATGAGAACAGTTCTTTTTGTCCTTCTTGCTATAAGTTTATTCATAACCTCCTGTAAGTCGTCGAGTGATGAAACCCCGACTGTGGTTACTCCCACTATTCTTGATATTCCTGTCGTAAAATCAGGGTGGGATATATATGTTGCTGGAAGCTATGAATATGGTCCATCAATCATCATAAATGATGATAAAACGATTGACGCATGGTTTGCTACATCCGGAGGTGTTTTTGGACAGTACCTTTATCCTGATTTTAATTCGGCTAGTAATACAGCCGTTTCATTAACAGGTAGTACTACAACTGCCGCTCAAAGATTTACAGCAACAAAATCTTTTTATTCGATTGGTGTTTGTTGCCCTACGTGGTCTACTACGGATGGAAATCTGACATTGACCTTATACAACTGGAATACAGATTATAATACAACTATTTCAGGTAATCCGATTGCGACTAAAACATTTATTGGATTTGCCGATAATCAACGGTTGACACTTTCGAATGATAACCTATTCCCCATAGGCAATTATCTTTGGGTATTAAGTCAACCAGAAAACACCGTAGGAGTCTGGAAATATTCTGATAACACATCAGGGACACAGAGTTATTTAAATGGAAATCCTATAGATGGAAGTTATAAGGCAATATTGTTCCCAACGAACAAAGTTGTTTCATTTTGGGATCAGATCGCATATAAGAAATCTACGGATGGTGGGAAAACATGGACAAAAGAACAGATTGTGCTAAAACCAACCATGGGCTCCCGGGATCAGCTATCCGTTTGTGATCCGGGAGTAGCTAAATGGGGAAATTATTATTATCTCAGTTATACTTCAACTGAAAATTCCCAAGGGAAAGATAATCATGCGTATGTATGTCGTTCAATGTCACCAAGTGGCCCCTGGGAAAAATGGAATGGCTCCGGATGGGGAGGAGACAAACCTCAACCTGTTATAACTTATACTGGAGACACGTTGCACTTTGGAGCTGGAGAGCCTTGTATGGTTGTAAATAACGGAACAATATTCTTTTATTACTCTTGGGATGATACTGCAAATACAACTCGTGTTTCAACTGCTGATGTAAATGATGCAAATTGGCCTGCAAACCTCAAATATCAAGGAACAGCAATAGATAAAACAAGTATAACCGGATCGGATCATTGCGATGTAAAATATCGTAATGATCTGAAAAAGTTTCAGGCTATTCATACTGCTTCCCGGATGACAGCTAATAGTTATATTGTCATATGGGAATCATCAGACGGAATTAATTTCACAAAAGCAGGCGAATTGCATAATAATCTTAAACCATATTTGCATAACTGCGGTTGGAGCGCTAACGCCGAGGGACAGATCAATGCGGGCACACAGCAATATTTGAGCTATGCTTATGGAAATACATGGGGAGTATGGAATACTTACTGGAATCCATTAATATTAAAAGAATAATTCAAGGCAAAAGCCGGTCATTTAATTCCTTCTAATGACGAATAATCTATTCATCTTCATATCCATTATTTAGAAAATATTTTCAAACCCACTTTTTACGATAAAAGCAAAAAAATTAAAATGAAAAAGATCAAATATATAAGTACTCTACTATTATTGTCAATTATGTGTCTTTCTGTTTCGGCAAAAAATCAGTTAACAACAGATAATGAAATTCCCATCTATAAAGATTCAAGTAAGCCTGTAGAACAACGAATTTCTGATGCATTAACCCGAATGACGTTGGAAGAGAAAGTCCGAATGTGTTTCGGAGGTGAGAAGTATGGAAAAGTTGTGTTGCCCGGTGTTCCCCGACTGGGAATTCCTGATATGAATCCAGGCAATGGACCGAAATCAGCAGGAGGAGTATCGACTGTTTTTCCTGTCGGAATTGGAGAAGCGGCAGCTTGGGATCTGGATTTGATGAAACGTTCTGCGGTTATCATCGGTCAGGAAGCCAGAGCTCAAGGAAGAACGATGGTGTTTGCGCCGGCATATAATATTGAGAGAGATCCGTTGAACGGACGTTTCTTCGAGTACTACACCGAAGATCCATACTTAAATGGAAAGCTCGGAGCCGCTTTCGTTGAAGGCTTACAATCACAGAAAGTCGCTTCCTGCATAAAACATCTTGCCTGTAACGGACGGGAATGGAACAGAAACTGGTATATGAGCAATGTTGACGAACGGGCACTACGGGAAATCTACCTTCGGGGATTTGAAATATGCGTTAAAGAAAGTAGTCCATGGGGTTGTATGACGGCTGCAAACGGATTGAACGGAGAACTATGCAGCGATAATAAATGGCTGCTAAATGATGTTTTGAAAAAAGAATGGGGTTTTAAAGGATTTGTCCTTACTGATTTCTGTCATTCCCGTTCTACGGAAAAAGCTGCTTTAGCTGGTCTTGACCTAGATATGCCATGGGGAAATTTTGAAACAATACATTTTGGGAAACCCTTAATGAAAGCCGTTCAAGAGGGGAAAGTCTCAATGGCTGTTCTGGACGGAATGGTCAGACGCATTCTTAGAACACGATATGCTGTTGGCCTAATGGATGGAAGAAAAGCAACCGATGGCGGAATAATTAATACCCCGGAACATCAGAAGGTCGCCAAAGAATATGCAGAAGCAAGTTTAGTTCTTTTAAAGAATCAAAACAATCTTCTTCCTTTGGATATTCATAAACTTCACAAAGTAATAGTAATGGGACCGAATACAGACAGACGATTCTGTATTGCAGGTTTAGGGGGCAGTTCCGGAGCTCAGGCAGTCTATGAGATAACCGCGTTAAAGGGAATACAAAATAGATTGTCGAAGACCACAGAGATTAAATATATCCCGCTGAGTGGTGATGCCGATTTTAAACCAATTGGAGAAGATTTCTGGAAGCCGAATGCTGATGGAACGAAAGGAATCGATGTTTCTTATTATTCAATAAAATCTGCAGATCTGGTGTTGAAGAAAAAAGAATCGTCAATTAATTTTAACTGGTTCAACTCATCTCCTGTCTCGGATAAGATTAAACCAGGATATGTGCGAATCAATTGTGAAGGAAGACTAATAGCTCCGGAAAGCGGAACATTTACATTGCGACTTACCTCCGATAATAATGCTGATTTATGGTTTGAAGATCAGGGAGCACCTACAATCCGAAATACTGAACGAGGAACAATTCAGATTAATACGGCAATGGTTCAACTGGAAAAAGGAAAAGAGTATTACGTACACCTGACCTATTCTCAGACACCTGAAGGACAGAAAAATGTAACGGAAATGAACCGATGGGCAACGGATAATCCATCTGTCCGTCTTGAATGGGCTTACCCAAGTGATTCAACGGTCGTTGCTCATTCTCTTGCTCCTGTAAAAGATCAGATTCAGTCGGCTGATGCAGTTGTCTTTGTTGGAGGTCTGGACTATAATTTAGATTGTGAAGGTCGTGATCGAAAAAATATGGACTTCCCGAAAGGACAGGGAGAATTGATACAACAAGTTTCTGCAATAAATCCCAATACCGTTGTCGTTTTAATGCATGGGTCTCCGATAACGATGAACTGGATGAATCATGTTCCAGCCGTATTAGATGCATTTTATCCGGGAATGGAAGGAGGAACAGCAATTGCCAATGCACTTGTCGGTGATGCAAATCCTTCAGGAAAATTATCTTTCTCCTGGCCCAAGAAGTTGTCAGATGCTCCTTCTTATGCATTAGGAACACAAGACATGAAAAACGTAAATTGTACAGAAGGAATTTATGTTGGCTACCGCTATTATGACACAAAAAATATAACTCCTTTATTCCCATTTGGCTATGGATTGAGCTATACAAATTATAAGTATAGTGACTTGAAAGTAACGAAGAAAGGGAAGCTGGTCGAATTAAGCTTTAAGATCACAAATACAGGAAAGCGAGATGGAGCAGAAATATCACAGATTTATATTTCAGAACCCAAATGTTCAGTAGAACGGCCACAGAAAGAGTTGAAATCTTTTGCTAAAACTTATATCGGAGCAGGAAAGACCAAAACAATACGAATAACATTAAATAAAGATGCCTTCTCCTATTATAGTATTAAAAGGAGTGCATGGGTCATTGATCCGGGCATTTTTAATATTCTTGTTGGAGCCTCATCAAAAGATATTCGGTTAAGGTCAAGTGTGAAATGGAATTAACTACTTGGAATGCCGTTTGATAAAAATTAAAGACAAAGAATAAAATCGATTTGTATAAATATTTATGGGAAGATCCTGTAACTTTATAAAGTTAAAATAATCAGAGAAGAATGATTAAGAAATTAACCTTTTTGATTGTCATCGCGTTAAGTTGTCTATCGGGATCCCTTTATGCACAACGCTTTGTAACCACACTCAATGAAGCCTGGAAATTCAACAAATCGGATGATGCCCGGTATGCCAAACCAGAATTTAATGACAGTAAATGGGAAACAGTAACTATTCCCCATTGCTGGAATGCAGAAGATGCGTTGCAAACATCAAATTATTACCGTGGTCCGGGATGGTACCGGAAGAATCTGAATCTTTCCCCCAGTCCCGATAAACGCTATCTTCTTCATTTCGAAGGAGCCTCAATAGTCACCGATATTTTTGTGAATGGAGAAAAAGCAGGAAGTCATGAAGGAGGCTATACGGCTTTTTCATTTGATATAACTCCTTTTCTGAGAACAGGGACTAACGAGATAGCTATTCGGGTGAATAACGCTTCCCGAAACGATATTCCTCCCTACTCGGGCGACTTTACCTTCTGGGGGGGACTGTACCGGGATGTATATCTGGTAGAAACAAATCCGGTTCATTTCAGAACAGACAACAACGGGAGTAAAGGAATCTTTTTTGAGACCCCTTCAGTGAGTGAAAAGACGGCTCATCTTATTGTCCGTGGAGAGTTGACAAACGATTTATCTTCGGCTGAAAAATTAAGAGTGGTAGCTTCCTTGCAGGATGCCACCGGAAAGGAAGTCGGCAGTTTCTCCTCCCCATTAAAAGTATCAGGAAAAACGACTGCAGCATTTAATCTGAAGACTGATCTTACCGCTCCTCATTTATGGTCTCCAGCCGATCCCTATCTGTATCACATGGTCGTTCGTATTGTAGAGCCTTCAAGTGGAAAGGTATTGGATGAGCTAACTGATCATCTGGGAATAAGATGGTTCAGCGCAGATACACAGAATGGCTTTATGCTGAACGGAAAACCCTTGAAATTGCTTGGCGTGTGCCGTCACCAGGACTATGTCGGATTGGGATCCGCATTGACCAACGATATGCACCGTCGAGACGCCAGACTGATCAAAGAGATGGGGGCTAATTTTATTCGGATAGCCCATTACCCTCAAGACCCTGCCTTCTTGGATGCTTGTGATGAAGAAGGAATTCTGGCTTGGGAAGAAATACCGATCGTCAACTACGTTCCCGATAACAAAGGCTTTGCAGATAATAGCAAAAAGAACCTGACAGAGATGATTCGTCAACATTACAATCATCCGGCGGTTGTAATGTGGGGCTATATGAATGAGGTGCTTCTCCAATCCGATTTTAATGAAAAAGAGAAGCCGGTAAAAGAGAAAACAGCGCAACGAACGGTTGCTCTGGCTAAGGAACTTGAGCACATAGTCCGGACAGAAGATCCGGGCCGCCTAAGTACAATAGCATGGCATAACTCTCAGATATATAATCAGTCGGGAATGGGAGATGTTCCAAACATTATCGGATGGAATATGTATAGTGGCGGACCCGCAAATGGATTCATAGATTTTGGCAGGCAGATGGATAATGATCATAACAAATATCCTAACCGCCCGGAATTTATTAGTGAATATGGCATTGGTGCAGACAAACGAGTCCACACCCTTCATCCTTCAGGATATGATTACAGCTGTGAATATCAGCAACTGTTTCATGAGTCGTATATGCCACAGATATTAGCCCGGAAATTTATTATCGGATCAACAGTCTGGAATTTTATAGACTTCGGTTCCGGTTTTCGTCAGGAAAGCACCTCGCACATGAACAACAAGGGGCTGGTTTATATGAATCGGGAACCCAAAGATACCTATTACTATTACAAAGCATTATTACGCACCGATCCGGTGATTCATATCGCTTCGAGGGATTGGAATGAACGGAAAGGAATTGCGGCTAATGATGGCGACCGTTTTGTTTCTCAGCCGATCAAGGTTTATTCGAATCTGTCGCAGGTTGAGCTTTTCCTGAATGGGAAGTCACTGGGGATTCAGCGTCCTTCAAATCGGAATACGGTTTATCAGGTTCCGTTTGTGAACGGGGATAACGTGCTGGAAGCCAAAAGTGCAGTCGCAGATTCGCTTGCACTGGATGCGATGACTGTTCATTTTGCAGTACAGCCCTATGACCTGCGAAAAGCAGGGAAGGACATTGAGATCGGGATAAATGCCGGGAGTAACTGCTTTTACAACGATTCATACAGCCATTTGATCTATGAACCCGATCAACCTTATCGCGAAGGTAGCTGGGGCTATATTGATGATACGACAAAATCTCAAGAATCCCATGAAGTGAGAATTTATTCTGAGATTAAGGCAACAACACAGGGGCCCTTGTTTCAGACAATGAGGGAAGGGGTTAAAACCTATAAATTTGATGTTCCCGACGGAGACTATGAAGTGACTCTTTCGTTTGCCGTTCCCGTCAGTCATGAGAATGCAATCGTTAACAATGTATGGGGAAATACTTCCAGAGTCTTTTCGGATAGAGTGTTCAATGTATCGGTTAACGATCAGACAATACTTCAGAATCTGGATCTTGCCGGAGAGGATGGGTCATTAACTGCCGTTGAGAAAACGTTCATAGTTAAAGCTACTCATGGAACGGGTGTTGCTGTGAATTTTTCGTCAGTTAAAGGAAAAACCATTGTTAATGCACTAAAAATTCGTAGAGTAAACTAAAAAAAGGGATCTATTAAAAAGAATAGCACTCCCCTACCTAAGATATTAACTGAAACTAATTCATTTGCAAAAAAATTGACGATTCTTTGCCATATCCCTTTAAAACAGGCTTGCCAGAGCCTTTAATCGAGATTGGCAATACGCATGCAATAATTTTGTTCGCTTTTATGATTATTGCAAAATTTCCTGCCGGAACAACGATTATGTTGTTCCGGCTTTTTCTTACTCCAAAACATTCCCTAGGCATAGCAGTACATCCCCAACAATAAATCCCCAGCATCCATTCTCATAAATACAATCATTTTATATAAATAAATAAGCACTTTATTAATTTACACAAAATGAAAAATAGCGTACTTTCATTCATGTTTAGAATTTCAACTTATGAAAATTTCAATCTTAAAATCAGCATTTGTCCTTTGCTTCACACTATGCGTACTAAATAGCTGGGGAACAGGCAAGAATGACCGGAGTGCAAACAAAACAGACTTATATGCGTCTTCTTTAAAATGTGAATACAAAGAAAATCCCGTAACCGACGCCACAGAACCAAGACTCAGCTGGATTTTAAATTCAGTTCAACGAGGACAACTCCAGACTTCTTATCAGATTCTGGTCGCTTCCTCTCCATCTATACTGAACCAGGGGAAAGCTGATCTATGGAATTCTGGAGAAGTAAAGACAAACCAATCCTCTCAGATTGTTTATAAAGGGAAGCCCCTGCATTCTAGGGAGATTTGCTATTGGAAAGTCCGCTGTCGTGACAAAAACCGGGTTTGGGGCTCATGGAGCAAATCAGCCTACTGGGAAATGGGACTTCTGCGCTCCAATGAATGGAAAGCAAAATGGATCGGACTTGATCTAACGGCTCTTGGAAAAGGGAAAGTTTATCATCTGCCTCCTGTTCCCTACCTCCGTCATGAAATAACTCTCTCCAAAGAAGTTAAAAAAGCCCGCCTTTATATTACAGCACTGGGATTATATGAATTTTCCATCAACGGAGAAAAAGTCGGAAAAGACCTTTTAACTCCCGGATGGACGGACTATAATAAACGTGTTTACTATCAAACCTATGACGTAACGCCATTCCTCCGATCAGGAGAAAATGCATTGAGCGCAATGACCTCGTATGGTTGGTATGCAGGGTACATCGGCTATGCATTATTAGTAGGGAATCCTGTTGTCAAAGCATTTTACGGAAAGGTCCCGGTCTTAAAAGCTCAGCTTGAAGTAGAATATACTGACGGAAAAAAAGAAACTTTTTGTACGGATCAGCAATGGAAAGCTAATTACGGTCCTCTTTTAGAATCAGACATTTTAGAAGGTGAAACATATAATGCCCAAGCCGAATTTAATGGATGGCAATTACCTAATTTCAATGATATGGCATGGAAATCAGCAGAAGTCTATGCCTTACCAACTCGTAAAATTGAGTGCCATCCCGGAAATCCGGTTCAGGTAACCCAAACAATTACCCCCATATCGATTACTTCTCGTCCTAATGGGCAATATATTTTCAATATGGGACAGAATTTCGCGGGTATAGTAAAACTCAAAGTCAAAGGAAATGCCGGTGACACAATCACAATTCGCTACGGAGAAATGCTTCATTCCGACGGAAGTCTGATGACGGAGAATCTTCGGATGGCCAGAGCGACCGATCGTTATATTCTTAAAGGCAACCCCCACGGCGAAGAATGGACCCCAAAATTCACTTTCCATGGGTTTCAATACGTAGAAGTAAGCGGACTACAAAACACCCCCGATAAAGAGACAATAACAGGGTTAGTCGTGGGATCAAATACTCCGGTTTCAGGAACATTCAACTGCAGCAGTCCGATGATCAATCAGCTTTACAGCAACATTACCTGGACTCAGCGATCTAATTTTATAGATATTCCAACCGATTGCCCTCAACGCGACGAACGTTTAGGTTGGACTGCAGACGCTCAGGTTTATGTCAAATCAGCCACTTACAACAGAGATCTTGCGGCATTTTACACTAAATGGGTTACCGATCTAAACGATGCACAGAACGCCAATGGAACTTATCCTGATTATGCTCCAGCTCCTTCGCTGAGAAGCACCGACACCTTTTCTCCCGGATGGATGGAGGCTGGCATCATTTGTCCCTACCAAGTTTATAAATCATACGGCGACACTCGCCTTATCGAAAAAGCGTGGCCATACATGACTCAATTTATGAAATTTCATGAGGTCAGAAGTAAGGGTAAGTTCTTTTATCCGGAATGTTCTTTTGAAGATATCGACCCAAAAGGCGGATACGGCGACTGGCTCTCAATAGGTCCTAAAACTTCTCCTGACATGCTGGCAACATTCTATTATGGCTACTGTGCTTCTCTTATGGCTGAAATGGCTCAGGCAATAGGGAAAACAACAGATGCTGCTCATTACTCCCGGGAATTCGAGAACATAAAAAAGGCTTTTCAAAGCTATTATGTCGATCCTTCCGGAATCTTCAAATGCAACGCAAAGGCTTATGGCAACGGGAATGGATATGTTGACGGTCAAATCGGTTTTTCCGGTGATACCCAAACCGCTTATGCTAATGCAATCTACATGAATATGCTCAATCCCGAACTAAGAGCCAAAGCAGCAGACAATCTTGTTCGTCTGATTCACCAAAATGGAGATAAGTTAGCAACAGGATTTCTTGGAGTAAAACCATTACTTCCATCGTTGTCTGCAACAAACAATTCAGATCTTGCCTATAAATTATTATTAAATAAAGAATATCCTTCATGGGGCTATGAAGTTGAGAATGGGGCTACTTCTATCTGGGAACGTTGGAATAGCTATAGCAAAGAGAATGGGAACATAGGAGGCATGAACTCCTTTAGTCACTATTCCTTCGGCTCTGTATGCGAATGGCTTTTTGAAAACATGGCCGGCATCCGCAATGACGGGATTGCCTATAATCAGTTCTCCATTAAACCGGAAATTCCCAAACAAGGCATCAGTTCTGCCCAAGCTTCTTTACTAACCATTCATGGTAAGATCAGTTCTTCCTGGAAAAAAGAAGGAACCTCCTTATTTTTGAATGTTTCTATTCCGGCTAACACTCTTGCAACAATTTACATCCCAGCAAAAGACATCAAATCAGTCCTGGAAAGTGGAAATTCCATTTCTTCAATTCATGAGATTCATCTATCACCAATTAAAAATGGGATATTAGTAATTCGAGTCGGTTCGGGTTCTTATTCTTTTGAATCAAGAAATTTTTAAGCACAAACATCTCTATACCGGAGCATCGAAGCACTTCTCATGAAGTCTGCTTCGATGTTCTATTTTTTTGAATAAAAAAGGCGTTGCTCTAATCAGAACAACGCCTTTTTTATATCATTTATGTCTTCTAATGTATTCCGTAGTACTTTTCAAGCATTGCACTATACCATGAGTCAGGAAGAAGTCGTTTTAAAACAACACCCAATTTCTGCTCAAAAGAAGCAATTACATAATGAGGGGATGGGTTTCTCTTATCAACAATTTCACAAATCTTCTTTGCCAAGACCTCTGGAGACAAACCAGAAGTTTCATCCTTTTCTATAATCTTTAAGGTCTTCGAAAATTGTTCTTGATAAGCACTTTGTTCCCCAGCCTTTGCTATAACCCTCCTATTAGCCGTAAAATTCGTTTTAAAGTCCCCTGGATTAACAAGGACCACTTTAATATGAAATGCTTTCAATTCCATCCGCAATGCCTCAGACATCCCTTCTACCGCAAACTTACTAGCCGAATAAAATCCCTGAAATGGCAATCCCATCAATCCTCCAATCGAACTGAAATTAATAATTAGTCCATTTCGATGCTGCCGCATTGAAGGCAATACAGACTGAATCACGTGAATCGTACCCATAAAGTTCGTTCCCATTTGCAGCTGAATCTCTTCATCAGAAGCCTCTTCAATAGATCCAGAGATTCCCATGCCTGCATTATTGATTAGAACATCAATAACTTCTTCCTTCTTAAGAATCTGCGCGACGCCACCCTTTACAGAGTTAACATCTAAGACATCCATCTTCAAAAGACTAACACCTGGAATAGTATCTATAGTTCTTCTTGAAGTTCCGTAAACCCGATAGCCTTTCTCTGCAAAAAGTCTAGCCATATTCAGTCCGAAACCAGAAGAAACACCTGTTATTAAAACAACCTTACTCATAGAACACAATCAATCAGGAGATATTAAATTTCTGCCGGAACATTCAGCTTTACACCAACTTCCTTAGCAACTTCAGTAATTCTATCCAGTGCAATTTCTAACTGATCAAAAGTATGAGTTGCCATCAAAGAAAAGCGAATCATGCTATCTTCCTTTGGAACCCCGGGAGAAACAACCGGATTAACAAATACCCCTCTTTCCTGAAGAACGCGAGTCATTGTTAAAGCCTTAACTTCATCATGAATAAATAATGGAATGATCGGAGTCTCAGCATGACCTGTATCAAAACCACGTTCTTTAAATCCAGCTAAAGCACGATGAGTCAAATCCCAAAGATGCTGAATTCTTTCTGGTTCACTTACCATTATGTCTAACGCAGCGAGAACACTAGCAGCAGATGCCGGAGTCATACTTGCCGAAAACATAAGAGAACGTGAATTATGCTTTAAATAATTAATAACTTCTTTATCACCTGCAATAAACCCGCCTAATGATGCCAACGATTTAGAAAAAGTTCCCATAATCAAATCAACTTTATCCGTCAGACCAAAATAAGAAGCAGTTCCTGATCCGTTTTCTCCAATTACTCCTAAAGCATGAGCATCATCAACCATAATAGATGCGCCATATTTTTCTGCAATCGCTACAAGTTCCGGTAATTTTACAATGTCTCCTTCCATGGAAAAAATACCATCAACAACAATCATCTTAATACAATCGGAAGGGCAACGTTTGATTTTGTTTTCAAGTGATTCCATATCATTATGGGCGTACTTCAATATTTTCGAAAAAGAAAGACGACTTCCTTCTATAATCGAAGCATGATCTAAATCATCAAGAAAAATGTAATCATTCCGTCCAGAAAATGACGACACAACGCCCAGATTAACCTGGAACCCTGTGCTATAACAAATTGCGCTATCTTTACCAACTAATTTCGCAAGCCTGTCTTCCAATTGAAGATGTAAATCAAGCGTTCCATTCAAAAAACGTGAGCCTGCACAACCGGTTCCATATTTATCTATAGCCTTCTTGGCTGCCTCCTTTACTTTCGGATGATTTGTTAATCCAAGATAACTATTAGAACCAAACATCAATACCTTTTTCCCATTCATAGTTACTTCCGTATCCTGGTCTGATTCAATCGTACGATAATACGGATAAAGACCTGCCTTCATCAATTTCTGAGGGACGTCGTATTGTGCTAATTTTCGTTGTAGCTTTTTCATCATTTGCTAAACAATAAATATAAATTATGTAGATAATACTTTCTTATAAATTCATTCACTCAAGACACTCCTATGCCTACAAAAAAGTGCGACAAAGATAAAACAAACATCATGTTTTGGTGTTTTTTTCTTCATTTTCCAAAGACAATATTAACAATCTTAACTGTTTTTACAAAAATTCCACGCAAAACAATTACTTTTTATTCCCTATTAATAACTTATAATTAATCATTTAGCAACAGAAGCATCTCCTTTTCTTACAATATGCATCCAAAAACCGAACCAGATCCAAAATAATACTCTATTCAGCCGTTCCCTTTTTTATTTTTTCAGTAATTTTATATCAAGTACTTTTGTCACCAAATAAACAATGAGTTATCATGCTTATTTCTAAAACCGAAAATATTAAGAAAAAAACAATTGTTATTTTCCATGAAATTGTTGCTAAAGAAACAATTATCGGCGCCAATATTTTCAAGAATGTGATATCCGAAATCAGAGATCGTACAGGTTCTATGAACAACCGGCACTACTGTTCGATATAATGAATGATTTGTCTTGTGGATTTTTAAACACTATACAAATGAAAAAAACTGTTCTAATTTTACTCACAATCATTCTACTTATGCCAGTGGTTAAGATCTACGGGCAAGATCAGTCAATTCATAAAAAATCACGCGCTAGCATAAACAATGACAAACTCTCTCTGATCAAGAATCGAGTTGAATCAAACAATTTTGCATTCAAAGCCCGACAAGCACTACCGATGGCAGGCCCTGTTATTAACCTCACTTCTTCTTACGAACTGAATATCTCACCTAAAACAATAATTGCATTTCTCCCCTATTTTGGCCGTGCCTACTCTGCTCCCTATGGAAGTGATGATAATGGGATTAAATTTAAAAGTGTAAAATTCCAATATTTAATCACCTCCCGTAAAAAAGGAGGCTGGGATATTCGGATCAAACCTCTTGACACACGAAAGAGATATGAGCTTTACCTAACAATAACCACTACTGGATATGCCAGTCTTAGCGTTAATGACGAAACCAGACAAAGCATTTCTTTTAACGGAATTATTGATGCGTCGGACAAAGAATAAACGAACTTATATTCTCTAAATCCATCTTGGGAACTACTTTTCCCTAATAATATTTAGAATTCGAACAGGAGGTTTAATAAACTGAAAACTATCGCGGCTTTGATGTAGCTTTCGTACCAACTCCATTCCCTTTATTACTTTCGCAAAAGCAGCAAAACCTTTCCCATCAGGATTTCGTTTTCCCCCATAATCTAACTGGGGTTGATCTCCAATACAAATAAAAAACTCAGTAGATGCTGTTCCTGGCGTTATTCTTGCCATAGAAACAATTCCGTCCTTATGTAATATTCCTGTTTTTTTAGTCGTTTCATGTGGAATATTCCGATAGCGAGAGATCAAATTGTCATAAAACAACCCTCCCTGTAAAACTTGGATTCTCACATTATCCGTCGGCTGGTTATCTTTCCTTACTGCTCGGTAAAACCATGAATTTTTATAATCTCCATGATCAATATGTCTTAGGAAATTAGCTGCAGTTTTCGGAGCTTGTTTTGAATAAACTTCAAGTTCAATATCTCCCCGATCAGTTTTTATAATCACTTTAGGATTCTCTTTTTTACACGATACCAATAGAGTAGCAACAACCAGAAATAATACAATCTTTCTCATAATTAACTCATCTTTGTAAAAAAAAGTTCTATTAAATCTTGTCATAAATT
The DNA here is from genome assembly GCA_963692465.1 of Prolixibacteraceae bacterium. Lineage (GTDB taxonomy): Bacteria > Bacteroidota > Bacteroidia > Bacteroidales > Prolixibacteraceae > JAUZOB01. The sequence continues at coordinate 2,088,940 of OY829943.1, read as the reverse complement.
AAAAATTGTGCTCAACTTAACCTTTTTATCTGCAACCTTCTATAGTTGTTATTTACATTAAAACATTTTAAAATCTGACAGATAAAAAAGAGAACTGCTCCTTATGGAAACAGCTCTCTTCCAGACTGAATCTAATCTATATATGAATAGTTTCTAAAGCACTATTTATTCGTTGAATTGATTCTTTCTTCCCCAATATCGCAAATATCTCAAAAAGATCAGGTCCAATTCCTGCACCAACCAAGCATAGTCGCAATGGATTCATAACCGATCCAAAACTCCAACCTTTCTCATTCACATAATCGGAGAATTTCTCTTTCAATGCAACAGCATCCCAATCATCAAGGGTATTCAAAAACTTCAGAGCTTCTTCAATAATCTGGTTCGTGTCCTGTTTCCAGCGCTTCTTTGTAAATTGTGCATCATATGCTGTCGGAGCCTGGAAAAAATAATAAGACTGATCCCATAGTTCCGAAATAAAATCAACGCGTTCTTTTAATAATCCACAGATGTGTACTAACTTATCCTTGTTCAGGGGGCATTTAATTCCTTTGCTTTCCAAGATTGGCACAAACAATTCGGCTATTTCATCATCCGCTTTACGAATCAAATACTGATGATTAAACCATTTTGCCTTCTCAGGATCAAATTTTGCACCTGATTTTCCTACCCGTTCAAGAGAAAAATTTTCGGTTAACTCTTCAAGAGAAAAAAGTTCCTGTTCTGTCCCCGGATTCCATCCCAGAAAAGCCAACATATTAATAAAAGCCTCTGGGAAGTAACCATCTTCACGATATCCCCGTGAAATTTCACCTGATTTAGGATCTGTCCATAATAATGGAAAAACAGGGAACCCCATTTTGTCTCCATCCCGTTTACTCAGCTTTCCTTTTCCGATTGGTTTGAGAATAAGAGGTAAATGTGCAAATCGCGGCATTGTCTCTTTCCACCCTAAAGCACGGTATAACAAGACATGGAGAGGCATTGACGACAACCATTCTTCCCCCCTGATAACATGGGTAATTTTCATCAAATGATCATCAACAACATTTGCCAAATGATAAGTCGGCATTCCATCCGATTTATAAAGCACTTTGTCATCAAGTAACGAAGTCTTAAAAGAAACTTCGCCCCGAATAATATCTTCCTCTGTTACCACCTGATCTTCAGGCATACAAAAGCGGATTACATAATGCTCCCCCGAATCAAGTTTCTGCCTTACCTCTTCTGTGCTCAATGTAAAAGAGTTTCTGAGATTTAGCCGGGTCGTAGCGTTATAAATAAAATTTTGTTCATTAGCCTCTGCATCATGCCTTAGCCGATCAAGTTCTTCCGCACTATCAAAAGCATAATAAGCGTCACCACTTTCAACCAGCTGATCTGCATATTGTTTATAAATCCCTTTTCGTTCACTTTGCCGATAAGGACTATGTGGTCCCCCTTCTCGAATTCCTTCATCAACTTTCAGTCCACACCACTCAAGCGATTTCATAATATATTCCTCTGCTCCAGAAACATAACGATGTTGGTCAGTATCCTCTATACGAAGTAGAAAATCCCCATTATTTTTTTTTGCAAAGAGATAATTAAACAAGGCAGTTCTCACGCCCCCCATGTGCAGTGGTCCAGTTGGACTCGGCGCAAATCGAACCCTTACTTTTCTATTATTCATTACTAAAACAGATTGTTATTTTAATTGCAAAGATACAAATTTTTGTTCCCTCAAAAGGAGAGGTTTTTTCTTCTTGCAGAAGAGTAAAAAATAAGGAGGATTCCTTCTACAGAATTCTCCTCAGAATATTCTCAAATCCACCTGACATAACGAAAATCCTGTCGATGAGGCAATTCCTTATTCCATGCAAAAATTCGAATAGCATAATTAAAATACCCAGGATCATTCAGCATCAGATTATGACAATAAGTCGTATTACCATTCTCGGTCTTCACAATCTCGAACGACTGACTAGAAATAAATTTCATTTCTCCGTTTTTGTCCGGTATACAAGTTACCAGCTCAACACCTATATCCTCTGGATTAAGTCCGTTCAAATTCAGAACAACCCGCGCAGGGTAGCTCTCTCCGATTCGATAAGTATGTGCAATTCTTTCTGATAAATCAATCTCTTTCACCGTTATTCCTTCCCATTTTAAAGCAACATTTGCTTTCCATGTTGCAAGATTACGGGCCAATTCATAATGGTTCGAGATCAACCTCGAAGCTCTTCGGCTTTGGGGTAAATAAAACTTCTGCTTATAATCTTGCAGCATTCTAACCGTCGTAAAATGAGGTGCAACCTGAGAAAAAGTATTTTTAATATACCCAACCCATCGGACAGATATCCCTTTTTCATTCCGATCATAATAAGCCGGAATAATTTCATCTTCAAAAATATTATAAATTGTTTCAGCATCCAACTGATCTTGAAATTCAGCCACATCATACGAATTTTCCTGAGGAAGAGCCCATCCGGCATCTTTATGATAACCTTCAACCCACCATCCGTCAAGTACTGAAAAATGTAAAGTTCCATTCATCACACCTTTTTCCCCACTTGTGCCAGATGCCTCTAATGGTCTTGTCGGCGTATTTAGCCATACATCAACACCCTGTAAAAGCATTTTTGCAAGATCAATGTCATAATTTGGGATAAACACAATCTTACCCAAAAATTCTGGCCGCCTTGAAATATCAATAATATATTTAATTAAATCTTGTCCTGCCTTATCGGCAGGATGCGCTTTCCCTGCAAAAATGAACTGTACCGGACGGTCTGTATTTCCCAACAATTGCGCCAACCGATCCAGATCGCGGAACAACAAATGAGCTCGCTTATAGGTTGCAAACCGTCTGGCAAATCCCACTGTCAACGCATTTGGATTCAGTGTATTCATAACCTCCGATATAACCTTAGGATCTTCATGCCGTTGTATCCAGGCGTCGGTAAACCGCTCCTTAATATATTCGATCAGCTTTACCTTCAATATATGTTTCACCGACCAAATTTCTTCAGACGGCACAGTTGATATTTTCTGCCACAAACTAAGATCAGATTGATTTTCGGGGAACTCTTTTCCAAAATATTTTTGGTGAAGTTCTCCCCACTCTTTAGCAACCCACGTTTTGTAGTGAACGCCATTTGTCACATAACCAAGACTCAATTCTTTTGGGAAATATCCACCATAAAGATCAGAGAAAAGCTCCTTACTAACTTCCCCATGAAGCATACTCACGCCATTGATACCCTGTGATAATTGAGCAGCTAAATAGCTCATATTAAAATGAGTTTCAAGAGGAAAAGCCTTACCCAACATAACAAACTGGTCCCAATTAATATCCATTTCTATCGGGATACGATCTAAATAGAATTTCAACAATTCATCAGGAAATGCATCATGTCCGGCAGGAACGGGGGTATGAGTTGTAAATAAAGTGGATGCTCTGATAATTTCTTTCGCTTCAGCAAACGTAAGTCCCTGTTCTCTAATCAGATTTAAGATTCTTTCAAGCCCAATAAATGCAGCATGTCCTTCATTACAATGATAAATATCAAAATCCAAGCCAAGAGCTTTCAATACCTTTATCCCCCCAAACCCAAGCAGTATTTCTTGTTTAAGACGATTTTCATTATCCCCTCCATAAAGATGATGAGTAATCGTGCGATCCTGATCCTGGTTTTCCTCAAAATCTGTATCAAGAAGATATAAATTGACGGCACCAACATTTACTTTCCATACTCGGGCATAAAGTTGTCTTCCCGGAAAATTCAATTCAATTGTTAACCATTTCCCATTCGCATCAGGCACTGCAGACACAGGAATATTAGCAAATTCTTCTGCTTCATATGTTGCAATTTGTTCCCCTGCAGACGAAAGAGTTTGTTTAAAATAACCATATCGGTACAACAATCCGACACCGATCATATTAACCTTTGCATCACTGGCCTCTTTCAAATAATCTCCTGCCAGAATTCCTAGTCCCCCTGAATAAATTTTCAGACTATCATGAATCCCGTACTCCATGCTAAAATAGGCTATAGACGGACTTTCTCGAATTTCTCGTTCTTTTAGATAATAAATCAGTTCATTGCTGACCTGATTCATTAGCATAAGAAACTTCTTATCTTCCTCCAGTTCAAGTAACCGCTGGTAGCCTACCCGCTCTAACAACAAAATGGGATTATGCCCTGTTTCTTTCCATTTCTTAGGATCTATACTGCAAAAAAGCTCTTGTGCATCTACATTCCAAGACCACCACAGATTCTGACTGATTTTTTTAAGAGGCAATAAGGCTTCAGGAAGATTGGACTCTACAAAAATTTTTTTCCAAGATGGTTTATCTACAATTATTCTTTTTATAATCTTAACTTTATCTGTCATAACATCCCTTTTATCTTTTCTTCTTATTAAAAACCACTTAAGCAAAGAAATGAAAAAGATAAATGAAAGACAATGTATCCTTAAAAAAGAAACATTACTGTCTTAGATTATTTCGTCTTCTTTTTAGCACTTTTCCTTTTCTTAGTCTCTATCAATTTCTCCAACTTCTCAATTTTTTGTTCTTTCTCACCAACAAGGTCCTGCATTTTTTTTAATTCGATTGAAGCAGAATCTTTCGGAACCAATGCATCTAAACGCAAATTAAAATCACTCAACACATTCATGTAATTAATAAATGCATCATACGGAGTCTCATACGGATTGAAATATTTATGCACTTCTCCATCCGAAAAGAATTTAGTGCACATATAATACAAATGATCACTAATCTGCAAATAATTCCAATCCTTCAACAAATCAACATCCGTACAACGACTCACTTGATCTTTTAAACTATAGAGTTTGTTAAAAGCCTCCTTTTGCATTTCATTGCCCATCCATGCAGATAAATCCCGCTCCTCATCAGCCCATGATATCGGATGTGGAACAGACATAATTGAAATGGGATTATGCCTTTTTATTGCCTCTGAAGGAGTCAAAAAAGAAAGTCCTTTATGTGAAAGAATCGCCTCTGGCAAATGTTCCATAAATTCAAAAATACCAGACTCCTTCCATTGATGCTCTCCAATTGTCTCGTAATCCATAAACAAATTAACAATCTCTTCATAAGGATTCAGTTGAGCAATCCATCCGGCAAATTTATCAGCTGTTAATGGATATTCATCCCAGTCTGTATTCGAAAAACGGAAAGCGATATCATCACTTAGTTTATAATTTCGCATAAAAAGTTTTAAAGCAGGTCTTTCCGGATTACAATATAGATAATTAGGACTTTTCCAGCCCAGAATATGTCGAGCCCCCTCTGTGAGGATTGCATGAAAACCCATATCTGCAACTTGTCTACCGATCTCATCCGAATAAATAAGTTCTGTATTGCGAAAAACTACCGGCCGCATACCAAAATATTGTTCAATCAAATCATCATGCAATTTTACCTGTTGACGAAACAATTCAGGATCAGCTAATGAAACCATCGAATGGGAATAAGTCTCCGAAAGAAATTCCACACACCCCGTTGCTGCAAGTTCCTTAAATGACTCCAACACTTCCGGAGCATAAAGGCTAAACTGTTCAAGGGCAATACCAGACAAAGAATAAGCAACCCGAAAAGCACCCCCATGCTTCTTTATTAGACTAAGGAACAACTTATTAGCCGGCAAATAACACTTTTCTGCAACTTTATGCAAAATGGACTCATTCGAATAATCATCATAATAGTAATGGTCATTCCCTATATCAAAAAAACGATATCGACGATATCTGAATGGTTGGTGAATCTGAAAATATACACAAACAGTTTTCATAATGACTCTGATTTTATTTGAGATTCCTTTGATCCCGTTTCTTCTATCACCTGCAAATATATATCCCGTGTTTTCTTCGCAGAATGCTCCCATTGCAGGTTCTCAACTTCATCTTTCCCATATTTTCGAAGAATCTGCGACAATGCAGGATAATTTAACAACGCATAAATCGCATCTGCCATGGCATTTACATCCCAAAAATCAACTTTTAATGTGTAATGTAAGATCTCAGAAACCCCAGACTGATAAGAGATAATGGTCGGAACATTACTCTGTATTGCTTCCAAAGGCGAGATTCCGAAAGGTTCTGAGATGGAAGGCATCACGTATACATCGCTCATTCCGAACATATCAAAAACATCTTCTCCTTTCAAAAATCCAGTAAAATGAAAACGATCAGCTATTCCTAATCGAGCCACGCGCTTAATCATTTTATTCATCATATCCCCATTTCCAGCCATTACAAACCTGACATTATTCATCTTTTCCAAAACTTTACTGGCAGCCTCAACAAAATATTCCGGCCCCTTTTGCATCGTTATGCGCCCAAGAAAAGTAACAATCTTCTCATTGACCCCTTTTTTCAAACGAACATCCCAATCTGCTTTTAAGGGTTCAACCGCATTATAGATTGTCACAACTTTCTCTGGAGCAATTCCATACTTCTCAATCACAACCTTTCGAGTCAGATTACTTACCGTAATAATTCGATCGGCATAATCCATTCCCTCCTTTTCAATAGCAAAAACACGTGGATTAACATTCCCTCCACTCCTATCAAAATCCGTGGCATGAACATGAATAACCAACGGTTTGCCCGTCGCTTTTTTAGCCGCAATTCCCGCTGGATAAGCCAACCAGTCATGTGCATGAATCACATCAAATTTATTTTCCTTCGCAATAGTCTCTGCAACTAATGAATATTTATAAATTTCATAAAGCAAATCTGCCCCATATTTCCCTGAAAAATCTAATTTTCCCTCTTTATTGGTCTTTATAAAACGAGTCGATTGTTGATGTTGAAGTGTATTCATCTTCCAAAATTCTTCCGGTTCAACATAGGGAACAATCTTTGAATTAACTTCATAATAGTCAATTTTATGTTGAATATCATCGAAATGAATCTTTCTCTGAGTAATCGGAACGTCTGAAGCACCAATAAGCTGCAAACATGACTGATCTTCATCTCCATAAGACTTAGGGACAACAAACAAAACTTCCACGTCTTTAAACGCCGACAAACCCTTGGTTAAACCGTAACAAGCCGTTCCTAATCCCCCTGAAATATGGGGGGGAAACTCCCATCCAAACATCAGCACCTTCATAGAATCTCCTTTATTAATTATCCTACTTCTCAAATTCTTTAACACACGCTAAAGCGTGAAGGATACATGCCACATTCCATGCCTGAGAGGTTGCCCCATGCCCCCGATGAGGTGGGTCTCCATCATAAACCTCAGAAATCGTTCCAATACAGTTTTCCGTCATCTCCTCCTCAAAACCTTTCAATAACGACTCCACAAAACCAAGTCCGCCTTTTTTATGAATTCTTAGATATTTTTCAATAAACAGTCCTAATATCCATGGATAAACACTGCCTTGATGCATCGCAGCAGAGCGCTCCCTTTCCCCTCCTATCATCACCCCAACATAAGCCGGATCTCGTGGAGAAAGTGATCGAATTCCCCTAGGAGTAACCAGATCATTTTTAGCTACATTAAGAATTAGCTTCTTTTTCTCTTTATCAAGTGGAGAATACTCTAATACTGTAGCCAAAACCATATTTGGCCGAACTGCCCAGTCTTTATACTCCCCACTCACATAATCAGCAAGATATTCTCGTTTTTCACACCAAAATGTATTTAAGAATGATTTGCACACTTGACTGGCAATAGACTCCCACTCAGCCACGAAATCCAAATCCCCGTACTTTTGAGCTAATACAAGAGTAAAACAAAGCGCATTATACCATAAAGCATTGACCTCAACTGGCATTCCATTCCTTGGAGTAACAGGCTTTCCATCCACATATCCATCCATCCAGGTCAAAGCTTTTGTTCCATCTCCTGCGGTGATCAATCCTTCTTCAGTCATTTTAACCCCGTTGGGAAGTCCTTCACGGTAGCCTCTTAAAATACTCTTAAGCAATGAACCATATTGTTTCCATACCGACGCTGATTCTTTTCTAAATTTCACCAGCTGTTGAAGAGTCCAAAAAAGAACTAAAGGAGAATCACAGTCATTATAATCAGAATCAGAATCCCCTGTCCGCGGGAATAAGCCATTTCTCATCGAACGAATCATGGTTTTCAATACCTTCTCAAACATCTTTTCATCACCACGCGTCAAGGTCAACCCAGGAAGAGCAATAAGAGTCTGACGGGTAATAGAGTTATACCATGGAAATCCAGCAATAACTCCATAAGCCTTTTCTTCCTTAATCATGAACTGTCCCGCCGCAATATTCAGGCAATTTTGAAAACTCCCCCTTCCCTCTCTTCTTCTTGTCTCTGCAATAAACCGACGACTAAATTGAGTTGGATCTTCTTCTTCCGTCGACCCAGAAAAAATAATCGTTTCCCCTTTATTAATTGAAATATCAAAATAGCCTGGAACAAAAAGATCCTCACACCCTCCATACCCACGTTCTATTTCTTTAAAATATTCCATATCATAATACCAGTCTGGAACCGGAATAAAAGATGGCTCTTTCGAAAATTGCATGTTCAGAAAAGGATATCTTTCGTATAGCTTAACCCGAATTCCATTTCTAACTAGCCCATATTTCGTATTTGCATACATATTAGCCTTGTTCAGCGAATGAATATTTCGAAAAGCAAGAAAAGGTCTGAACTGAATATGGACTGGAGAATAAGCGTCCAAAAGAGTATAACGCAATAATATTTGTTTCTTCTTTTCAACCAGAAGTCTTTCTACAGTCAAAACAACCTCACCAACCCGATAGGTAGTTTTTGAATTGACATCAAATTCAAAATCAACAATATATTTATGACCTTTCGGATTATAATGTTCTCCTTTATAACGATGCAATCCCAGATTAAAAGAAGCCCCATGTTGCACTATCGTTTCATCAAGTGAAGAGAGTAAGACATGTCTGCTCCCACCCATCTCATCAATAGGACAAACCAACAAACCATGATATTTTCGTGTATTACACCTTGCCAAAGAAGAACTACAATAAGATCCGGCTCTATTGGTCCGAAGTATCTCTCGCTGCAGTGAATATTCCAGATTCACTATCTGGCTCTTGTCAAACTTCAGGTAGCTCATTCGATATTAGATTAAATCATCAATAATTGAAAAGACCCCTCTAACTCCTTTAAAGTTATATAATTTTTGCCTAATTATCCCTCAGAAACCAATAATGTAATATCTTTTTACTTTTCGTTTAATCTCATACCCCAAAAAGCCCCAGCATTATCTTCACAATACACAATGAATAAACAAATCACACTACTTCGTTTGAGTAGATTCCGATCCTAGATAAAACACCTATTTATAAACTATGTATTTATCTTTAGAGGTCGAGCAAAAGGAACAATTAGCCTCTACATCTTTCCGGTCAAAGATATTCCCGCACACCGGACACACATAGTAGACCGTCGAAAGATGTCCACCGTTAACAGCAACAACAGCATCCAATGCTTTTTGAAACAACTCCCGTTGTTTTCGTTCCGAATCCATCGCTCGAGTAAACGTCCGAATTGCCGGAGCGATATTCGCCTCATTCGCTGTTTTAAGAAAATCCGAATACATCGAACCAACCTCGTATTTTTCAGCACGAATCGCCTCACAAAGATTATCCCTGATCCCTCGATTCTTAAAAATACTTTTTGAATCCAGCGAAACTGTTATGTGAAATTTTTCAAGAACCCGCTGATGATTCCATGCATGAACTCCATCAGCCTTAGCATTCGCAGCAAATAAAATTGCAATTCGACTATAGCCTTCACGCCAAGCTCCCTCTGCAAAGACGGCATATCTTATACTATCCATCTTCTCCTGCTTCCAAGCAGTCCTTAAATTCTCTATCGTTTTGATCGAAAGATCCTTAACTCTTTTTTCCCGCCACCAGTTTCCCATGGCAACAACAACCGCCACAATGGCCAGAATAATAATAAATGTCTTCGCCTGTCTCAGCATCGTATAATCGCTTTTATTTTTGTTATTTCGACAGAACACGTTAAATATTCTTCCCGAACATTTTTTCCTTTTACTAATTTCTGCAATATTTATTACTCAACAAAAATTTCACACAACTATTTAATCCTGACTACTTTACTAACAACAAATGATCTCGAAGCATCTGTTTCTCTTTTTCAAAATTCACATACGGGAACTGATGTTCAAAATCACAAATCTCATCAAACGTTCGTTTTACATGTTTCCGATACCCTTCTGTTTCATTATTCAGAGGACGATGACTGCATCTTTGCCTAAGCCGAATAATCTTCCGTATCAGTTCTCGGGTATTCTCTGTCATAAACTGTTCACAAAACCGTTCACCAATATACTCAATAGCCAATGACGAGGGGTGCAACATGTCATCAGCATAAAAACGGTAATCCCGTAATTCATCCATCATAATCTCATAAGAAGGGAAATAAGTCACACGTTCCTTTTTGAAGAATGAGACCAACTGATCAACAGCCAATAACAAAACAGACTTACTCAACTGGTTTCCAACTGCTCCGTCTTTCCAATGACGGACAGGACTTACCGTAAAAAGAATCTTCAAACAAGGGTTCAACCCGATAAGCTGAACAATAAGGTCCTTCCATTGTTCAACAATGTCTGAAACCGTTAAACGATAACGATCAAATTCTTTTGCCGGAACTTTATGACAATTTGCAACAATCTGTTCTGTTTTGCGGTATTCATAAACCCATGCCGTTCCAAAAGTAATAAACAAATAAGTTGCATTTCGTAAATATTCAGCTGATCGATCTATCCCTGCATTTAAAGCACGCAACATCTCAGTAGGGTCAATCGAAGAAAAACACCCGTGATGATCAAAACTGTTCCAAAGACCATTCTGCACAAACAAATCTTTTTTGAGATAAACCCGATGGTTTATAAGCGAATCAAGACTCTGTGCAATAGATGCAGGGTTAAACAAAACGCCAAACGAATTAAGATCTACCTGAAATTTATTATTAATCAACATCTCCCCGATATTCTCAGAAAAACAGGAACCCATCACGACAATCCGATCGGAATGCGTTATTTTCCATGAACAATCTGAAAGTGGGACAATTGTTCTAAACTCTTTCATCTGATTTTTTTACTTGCGATTCGAACAAACACCATAGCAGTCCTTGCCGGAAGATAAACTTTCAGGTAAAACGAATCAGAAAGACGTCCTGATTGAATAGCATAATATAAAAGTTTCGTATCAACACGATCAAATCCCCCGAAAAGAGAGTCATCTGTTGATAAGATAATTTCATATTTCCCGGCATCAACCAAGATGCCATAATCAGTAAATGAATGAACCGGATTAAAATTAAACACAAACAGGTAATTCCCACGCATAAACACTAATACCTGATCTGAATTATTTTCAAGAACACTTTTTATTTCCCGAATTTGCAATATTCCATTGTCCCGGAAAAGAGAAATCATCTTCCGATCAAAATCCCCAAGCCACTGATATTTAAGATCTCCATTAGACAGGAGACTCCATTGCCTACGTGCATATTTATATGACCAGCTATTCCCCTCTCGTGGAAAATCAATCCATTCAGGGTGCCCGAATTCATTTCCCATGAAATTCAAGTAAGCTCCCCCTGCTCCCGCAAGAGTAATTAAACGAATCATCTTATGAAGAGCGATTCCCCTGTCAACAATCAAATTCGGCTGATCCTTTCGCATACTAAAATACATCTCCTTATCAATCAACCTGAAAATAATCGTTTTGTCTCCAACTAATGCCTGATCATGCGATTCTGTATAACTAACCACTCGTTCATCCTGACGATGAGAAGTAATTGCATGAAATATCTGACTGACATTCCACTGCTCATCAGGTAATTCTTTAATCATTTTAATCCAAAAATCAGGAATCCCCATTGACATCCGATAATCAAAGCCTATTCCTCCGCTCTCACTTGAAGCCGCAAGTCCAGGCATTCCGCTCATATCTTCAGCAATCGAAACAGCGGCCTCGTTAATCTGGTGAATAAGTTTATTAGCCAAAATAAAATAAGTAACCGCCTCCGGATCAGTGTTTGGAGAGAAATAATCAGCATAGGAGGTGAAATCTTTCCCCAGCCCATGATCCAGATAAAGCATGCTGGTCACTCCGTCAAAACGGAATCCATCAAAATGATATTCTTTCTGCCAATATTGAATATTAGAAAGCAAAAAATGAAGCACTTCATTCTTTCCATAATTAAAACAATAAGAATCCCATGCTGGATGAACGCCTCTGGGTCCGCCATGAAAAAACTGATAACGGGTTCCATCGTAACATCCAAGACCTTCAACTTCATTCTTTACTGCATGAGAATGGACCAGATCCATTACAACCCGAAGTCCGGCACCATGTGCCGTATCAATAAGCATTTTTAACTCCTCAGGGGTCCCGAATCTCGACGATGCTGCAAAGAAACTCGAAACATGATATCCAAAACTCCCATAATAGGGATGTTCTGGAATAGCCATCAACTGAATCGTATTGTATTCTGCTGCTATAATATGAGGAATGACCAGCTCCCGAAACTCATTAAAAGTACTAACTCGCTCTTCTTCTCCTGCCATTCCCACATGTGCCTCATAAATATAGAGAGGCTCTTCCCTCTTAAAGTCTGAATAGTTTTTCCATACATACGAAGAGCCCGGCGCCCACACCTGAGCATTGAATAAAAGAGTTTCAGGGTCCTGTACAACCCGATCTGCCCATGCAGGAATTCGTTTTCCTGATCCTCCGTCCCAATGCATTGACAAAGCATACAAATCACCATGTTTAAGGACATGATAAGTCAGTTTTAATTCCCAAATCCCGTCTTTAATCAATTGGTAACGATACGTCTCATTCTCCGACCACTGATTAAACGTTCCAATCAGATAGATCACTGTAGCATGAGGAGCCCATTCTCTCAATACCCAACCTTCATCTGTCCGATGAAGGCCAAAATACAAATAGCCCTGTGCGAAAGACAAAAGACTTGTCCCCCTCGTCAGTTCTTCTTCTTTATTTTTTGCGAGCTGCTGCCACCCAAGTAAAACTTTCTCAAAAGGCGTAAGCCAAGGATCATTCTCTATCAGGCGAAGTGTTTGCATGGCTGATTTTTATTCTCCTTAAAAGTAAAAAGAAAAAATGATGAATGAACTTTTTTCTCTCTGCATTTACTGGGTAAGCGTAAAACGAAAGCTCACCCCAAAATTTGTAGTTGCAGTCATATAAGAAAGAGAGGTGTAGGGTTTTGTGACTTGCTTATCATAAAATATTCGCAACTGAAAGCGGTTACTAAGCATATAATCCGCATAGGTCTTCAGTGTAATCACATTACTCCCGGCTGTTACCTGATCTGCATTCTCGTCAATCTGACGTAGAATTGTCTTGTTTTTTTGGAAATCAAGGTCACAACGCAGGTTCAGATCATTTGAAAGCGACCTTTCACGTCGTTTGGTCTTCAATATAAGATTCATCTTTTCAAAACGATAACCTAAGCCTATTTCTAATTCATTCGAATTAATCTCTGTAAGTTGATTGTTCGAGAAGCTAAGACTCAAATTTCTGTTTCGTTTATATCCAATATGTGAAGTCAAATGATTAACCCAGTTTGCTTCAACATCCAGCAATGGGTTAAATTGTTCATTAATACTTATCCCACCCAAATCATTTTTTGGCAAAAAGTTATTTGATAAATCCCGCACATAACTGAATCCATCACCATACTGCTGATTGTTATAAGCCGTATTAGAAACAAAATTTCCCACATCATAGGTTGCTTGATACTGATGAGTAAAATTCAAACTGGTTATATACTCCTGAAGCCAAGAAACTTGAGAGACATCCCCTTCATACGTAATCCGCCAATTAGGCATTATTTGCCGAATAGAGGGAAACGGAGACAATGATACCTTATTCGGATCTTTATTCGTATATGCCGCCAAAAATGCCGGAACAAGAACTTCCTGTGACGTAGAACCATAACCATCCGGATATTGAGTCAATGGATCTATCTTGGATGGATTATATGTCGCCATTTGATTAGGAATTCTCTGATTTGCAAGTCTTCGAGCAATAATCAATCGATTCTCAAGAAACCTCTTATAAGCCTTAGATTGATCAACCCCACTTTTCCCTATACTACTAAGCGAAGTTCCTATTGTATTGATCGTCATAGAAAAATTACCAGTAACAGAATGATCAAGAACATCATAACCATTAGTCTTACTATTATACTGATAATCTTCTGTTTCATTATGAGAATAGATTCGGTCGCCGTTCAGTTCAATACGCAAATCAGGGATAGGTTCAACATTGATCCGAATATTAAAAGTTTCGGTATTGGCAAATGAAACCGGATGCGTCTCCGTATTATCAGTTGTAAGCCAACCATTCTTTGCCGCTTTAAGTATGAAATTTTTATTCTGCCAACCAAGAACAAAAGGTAATCCCGGAGCATAACTACTACCAATATTCCCAAAGACCGACTGATTCGGATTGTATGTTTCATTTCCAAAGACCTGAGGTTTTGGCAGAAATCCAGAGACAGAAGTTCCCTTTGAATCGGTATAACTAAGCGAAACATCCCTGACTCCCATCAAAAACCGCAACGTCGTCTCAAGCACATCATCAGATGTAATAACCTTAACCGTCTTTTTACCTTTAAACAATACCGTTACATGATCTGCGGTTATTTTTGGAGTAAAAGCGATTCGTCCTTTCCCTATGTTTCTCACCTCTCCTTCTATCTTATTCCCTTTCGCATCCATAGCACTCAACGAAACAGAATCGACACTCAAATGATGTTGAAAAATTCGGGATTGACCTGATTTTAACTTGACATTACGCAACACAGATTGTATTTCTTTATATCTCACATTCGGCCCATTCGCATTCTGAACTCCCCTCATTCTTCGCTGCATCCCTCCCTGATAACTTTCATTACGCAGTGATCTCCCTTGTGATCGTTGATTTATATGATTCAACCATGGAATCTTATTATATAAAGACGTAAGATTTAATTGCCCTGAAAGTTGAGTTGCCCCTGAATTCGTAATTTGATTCCCAAGATCATTCAATGAATCACGGACCGAAGAAGCCGACCAATCATAAATTGCCTGATAAGTTACACCTGCTGACACCCAATCCAATCCAGGCAGCTTATTAATAGGAATTGCGTAGTTTGCATTAATCGTATGATGATACTGGATTGGTCTTCCCCCTCTAAGAATACTTCTTAAGATGGTATCCCGTTCTGTTTTGTAATTGTCGTCAGACCGACTAATCTTACCAAGAGGCTCATCAATCTGTGCTGTTCCTTGTGTTGATATATCAAGATGAAAAGACTTGGTTACATTATGACGGAGGTCAAAATTTCGATTCCAGATAAACTCTTTATCATACGTAGTAGGAATAATCATATCCGGATTCGAAAGATTCCTTTCTTGCACCTCATTGTAATGCCGATACATATCCGTCCGATAAGAAACTTGTGTTGGTGCCAGATAAAAATTAAAATCCCGAATCATTTTGAGAAAACTCCAGTTTAAAAAACTCATGTTTTTAAAAGGCTCAACAGGCTCCGGATTATTCACAAAATTATAAGATAAGAGTCCTCGATAACTCCGATCAATATTCCATGCAGTAGTTTCATCCCGATGATAAACTTCGCTATAAGAATAGGTAGCCGAGAAATTCGAAATATCATAAAAGTGGACGGGTTTTGAAGTATTAGTATGTTCTATTCGCAAATTAGTCAGATTAATACTTTTACGAGTTGTATAATCTTGTGCTGCATTTTTTATCGAATCACGAGCTTGCGACGAAGCCGCAGCACTTAACGCATCTTTTAACTTCACATCCGGATCAAGAGGGTTATATTCGGGTGTTACTACTGTTTTGGAATAATCTACATAAAGCGGAATATGAACTCCCGATTTCTTAGGAAAGAATTTTCCTAATTCAAGACTCGAACTAATATCATATTCATACATATCATTTTTAGCACGTTCATTCAACCGTTGCTCAATACTTCCGAAACCAGATGTCTGTGTTCGGGCAGAAAGGGACACTGTTCCCAAATCCGAAAGACGCAATGATAGTCGCCCTAATGCCGCCCATCCTCCTTTTTCGTCAAAATCGGACAATCTTAATTCATCAACCCACACGAGCCCTGACTTTAATCCCTGTGTCGGACCAGTTCCATTTTTATTCCTGATTCCAATCATCAATATACCAACCTGAGCCGTATTAGGATTCCCTTTCACATAAATAGTATGTGTATTATCCGCCTTATACTCATACCGATCCGTCAGACGAACTGTTGATCCGGTTTTATTCATCTCCGTATTCCGCATTAATTTTATGGCCGGCAACGAATCAAGCGGAAGATTCATCTGATTGTCCGCCGGCCATACAATCAAGCGATCATCGGCACTATTCCCGTCATAAACACCAGACTTAGTCAGTTTTAAGGGATACTCATATTCATAATAATTATTGATAAAATCAGACCCAATACGAACGAACAAACACAAGTCATTATCATAGAGAGGATAGCCATCAATTGCCTCCGCATGAACGTCCATTATTAGCTTTTTGTATTTACGAAGATCCAGATTTTCCGTTTTATAGACAGATTTCGCATCCCCTTGGGCCAAATTGACCACAGACAAAACCATCGACTGTTCATTTAATTGTTGAAGCTGTGGATTTTGCGGGTCAATAACCCGATCTATGCCCGGAGGCAATACATAATTAACCGGTTTTCGACTCCCGTTCTCCTCAATACTTACAGCCGACACATCAAATCTTGTATCTGGAGCAGAAATCGTCGCCTTCTCATCCAATTGATTGGTATAAGTTCTCCAATCGGCCCGGGCTAGATCAAGTGCGGCAAACCGCAATATCACACTATCTTGAAATCCTCTTAAAAACATTCGCATAAAACGAATTGACTTAAAATCACTTATTGATCCCACAACCCGTTGAGGCGACTTAATCGGAATTTTAAACTGATACCACTTGATTTTTGATTTTGTACCATTCTTTAATGCAACAACCGATTCTTTAATATCATTAATATAATTCTTTCCCAAAACCATATCCCCTGGTCGAACACTAACATGATACTGATAATAACTTTCGGTCTCATTCAGTGTATTATCCCCGTTAATATCTTCGGTATCCGGTGTATTTGTCGCCGCGGTAGTATAAGATTCAGGCGATTGACTCTGAGTAGGTGAATTTCCCTGCACATTATTAAACTTCTTATATCGTGCAAGAACAGAGGTCTTTGCCTGATCATAATCAGTCCCCCGATAATAATGATAATCATCATTTGATGGATCTTTTGCACAACTTGCATAGGTACTGGGATTCAATATCCGCTTTAGATTATTCAAATAATCCACAAAAAATGTTTGTTCTCCATTGTCATCTAACCCATCTATTCCCACATCCTGAAGCTGTCGTGCCTGAGAATCATTATCAAATGCATTAACCAGAGATTGCTGTGTCGAGACACGCCCCCAGACTGTATTCTCGGTATTGGCCGGTTGTTGAGGTGTCGGAAGTCCCTGTTCAAAAGATTTTCTCGAATCCCGCAACACATCTTCCGAAACATCTCCTAAATCAAAATACAAATCCCCTCCTTTTTGCTTTCCCTCTGTATTGTAAACAAATGGATCCATCACCCAGAACTCAATTGATTCGACATTAGATGATTCAAAATCAGTAGACTGAAGACTCCTCATTATTCCGCCCCACCTTGTTTCCGGATTTTTCAATGTCCCATCTGGACTTAGTCCTGCAGTATACATTGAAGGGAATGCATCATAATTATATTCGCCCCTCTCTTTCGGATAAAATGCCAAATCCATCGTAGTTATATTCGTTGGCAGACCTGCGGTCGTTTGTTTATTCGGGAAAATCTCCGACTCATAAACCTCCCGCACAAAATGACTGGATTGCTGTTCCCGATCGGCCTTAAGATAATCAGGAGTTAAGGAAGTGCTTCTGGTGAATATCGGATCAATTGAATACCAAG
The DNA here is from genome assembly GCA_963692465.1 of Prolixibacteraceae bacterium. GTDB lineage: Bacteria > Bacteroidota > Bacteroidia > Bacteroidales > Prolixibacteraceae > JAUZOB01. The sequence goes on along the minus strand of OY829943.1, from coordinate 2,070,894 downwards.
CCAATTTTGCACGATTCGCACCAAAAAGCAGGTTATTAGCAAGATTCCCTTCTGGAAACAAATCCGCCTGAAATTGGGGGGTGCTTGCAATATACCACGCATAACTATTTTTCAAATCAATGGTTGTCTCTGTCGACTCGAAATCGTCAATATATGCAGCTCCCTTAATCTGACTGGAATGCCCGGGAATTAGTTGCGCCGCCTCCATTTCAAAATTTATTGAGGAAGTCCCCTGGGGGTGATAAAATGGAAGTTTATCCAACATAGAGGATAAAAATTTCGACTCATTATGATAGGAAGCATCCATTCCTAAAATTAAATTAGAAATCGGTTCTTCCCCCGTGTTCACCTTCTGCGTCAGTGGACTCTCATTCATATACATTGCAGTTGCACCCATATTAAACTTGTCCGAAAAAGCATAATTCGCATGAGTCCCGATCAATGTTTTCCGCTGCATTGAGAATAACTCCTGACTTTCGGTTGAAACCTGAATCGGTGTCCCCGACTGTAACAATCCAGTATTAATAATCCGAACCATTCCTGCCGTATAATCAACCGTATAATCAATATTTTCAATTAATGCCTTTCCACCGGCAGTAACATGAACAGAACCAGGCGTTAGATTAAAGGCATTAAGTGAAATATCCGAACTGCTCGATCCCTTAAAATTCCCAGATAATTTAAACTTATTATGCTCCGCATCCTGCTGGGCAACGGTAAGCGTTGAATCATATAAGGCCGTATAAGCATACTTCTGTGATAAACTTGCATTATTCAGCACTTTAACAAGATTGCTTCCAAAAGGCTCCAATACCGGAAATATAATTTTGCCTTTTGCAACATTAACTGTGATTCCATCATTAAAATCAAAGACTCCATCGCTAACTTGCTGATTTTGGGAATTTATATTATCAAGATTCATCATGCGCAGTAGCGGCTTTCCTTTAAATTGATCTTCAGGCAAATAATTGATATAAGTCCCTTTCTCATCATCCTTATACATTACATTACATACAAAATCAGCCTTATCAAGTTGAGATGTATTCAGGTCATAAACATTCTTCATCATTAACTTCCATGTTGGCAACTTAGGAGACTGAGCCGTTCCTTTTATCATTTTTAGAATAAGCGTCTTGGGCGCATTAATTCCATCTGTTGAAAACTCCCCCACCTGATAAGTTTTTCCATTTACGGTATATTGATAAGCTACCGCCAACACTTCATCATTGTTTAGAGCTGAATTCAAGGAAACAAAACCAAGTTTCGCATTCAATGTATATTCAGATGGATCTAAACGACGAGCTTGTTCTATCTTTTCAAAATCACGCCCCCCTACAAAATTTCGCATAATCAACGGAGTCAACGCTGTTGTTATCTGAGAAACATCCCTAATTGCCCCGTATTGATTAGTCATCTGACTATATAATCCATTAGCCCCATTGTATGAATATTGACTATCGGTTGCCGATTGTCCCGGTGTCTGAGCAAACTCGGAAATTTTATTGTAGATATAGGGGCCCTGTTCTCCTAAATCTGTCAATGCCAAAATATTCCTCGCGTTACTATAATTACCGCTTTTATTGGTAACCCACACTTCTATTTTATTTATAACAACTTTCGAACGAACAACCGGTTGATCTTTGAGAGCCTCATCATAATGATCTCTAAAATATTGAGAAAGAAAAAAATGTCGGTTTGCATCATAATTCGTTGCATTAATATCAAAAGTACTCTTTTGTGCCCCACCTTCCGTCTGAATAACCTTGGTCTCTCCTTTGCTTTGCGAGAGAACAGAAGTAAGAGTAAGCCGCCCGAACTGCATCTCAGTTTTCACGCCAAAAAGATTTGTTCCTCCGGTTATGAGCGATCCGGATAACGGCATTGAGACATTTCCCACATCAACTTTCCGCAGAATCTGATCTTCTTTCCCAGAATAATTAACATTCATAGTATTCTCATAATCAAATGTCGCATCCGTATTATAATTAACCCGCATTTGCATAAGATTCCCCACCTTACCAACAACATTCATCTGAATCTTCTGATCAAAATTGAAAGTAGGTGTTGTTCTCTGATTCTCTGGAATAGTCGGATTATCTACAAAATTCGATTGATACCCAAACTTGATTTCCACATTTCCTTGAGGACGAATATCAATAACATTGCTGCCAAACACTTTATTGAATGCTTCTCCTCCCAACGTTAATCTGGGAATAAATCCAGAGGAATGGCTCTCTAGCGCAGAACCAGTTCTTTCCTGATACCAATACTCTCTTACCGCACGGTTAAGATCATACTGAATAAACTCACTACTGGTAAGCGATTTCGGAAGACGAACTGGAATATTCCCAATTCTTTGGAAAAAGACATATTCTCCGGTATTCGGGTTATATTCTACGTCAACTTTATAATTTGCAGGATTTTTCAAATAAAGAGAAGAGCTATCTTGTTGCCCGGGATAGGTAATATCATCAAGATCTTTAAATGGGAACCGGAGTCCGTGCAGAGTATCCGCTTTATCCCCCTGATTTTTAGACGTAGCAACCGTATCCGGAGTATTTATCTCCATGCGGTTGCCGAGAGGAACCGTATGTCTGACAGATACTCTCTCCGACCAAATAAAGGCAGTAAGAACACCAAACAATACAATAGTTAACGCATTCTTGAATAATTGCATCAATTCTTCACCTAAAAAACACTAATAGATACTACATTTGCTTCAAAGCTGCCTTGACAACAAGCTCTACCGCACATTGGGGATTTTCTGCCAAAATTCGGTCTACGGTTTTTTCTGCTTCCTTTCGGTTAAAACCAAGCATAACCAACGCGGATAATGCTTCTTCCCTAATAGGATGGCTTTGAATATTGAATAGCTGATTACCGATACTCTTCTTCCCTATCTTATCTTTTAATTCAATGATTATCCGCTGAGCAGTTTTAATTCCAATCCCTTTGACCGCCTTTAATATACTCACATTTTCCGCAAGAATTGCCTCCTTCAGATCATTCGAAGATAATGAAGAAAGCATCATAATTGCCGTATTCGAACCAACCCCACTTACAGATATTAGCTGTCGGAATAATTCACGCTCCGACAATTCAGCAAAACCATACAACAAATGAGCATCTTCACGAATTACTTCATGAACATAGACTTTAATCTCTGTCTTTCCGTTAAACTGCGAATAAGTATTCAGAGATATATTAATAAACCAGCCAATAGGGCCCGATTCTATGACCATATTGGCTGGATTTAACTCGATAACTATTCCCTTTAAGTACTCAAGCATAATTACGATTTATTCATCAAGAATTGTATGGGGAATATTTTCATCATTCGTCTGTTCTACCTTTTGCTTTCTTAATGGATTGACAGCAATCTCATGATAATTCATTCTATTCTGATAGATGTCGCACGCCAGATAAACAGCACTTCTGAAAGAATCGCAGGATGCGACATTCTCTCCAGCAATATTATAAGCCGTTCCATGCGCTGGTGAGGTTCTTACAATCGGCAAACCAGCAGTATAATTAACTCCGTTTTCAAAAGAGAGAGCCTTAAATGGAATGAGCCCCTGATCATGGTACATCGCAAGAATTGCATCAAATTTTCCATATTCACTCGATCCGAAAAATCCATCTGCAGGATAGGGTCCCATTGCAATAATGCCTTCCTCTTGAGCTTGTTTTATCGCAGGAATAATGGTTTCCTCTTCCTCTTTTCCCAACAATCCGTTATCTCCGGCATGAGGATTTAATCCCAACACCGCAATCCTCGGTTTCGTAATGGAAAAATCCTGAACCATGCTCTTCTCAATAATCCGAAGCTTATTAATAATTTTTTCCGGGGTAATCTGTAATGCAATTTGCGAAATTGGTATATGACCGGTAACAACTCCAACTTTCATCGTATCCGAAACCATAAGCATAACACTATCCTTACATTCAAATTCGTGTGCCAGATATTCGGTATGCCCCGGAAAACGAAAATTATCCGACTGAATATTATCCTTGTTAATCGGTGCAGTAACCAGTACGTCAATCAAACCCTTTTTCAAATCATCAACAGCGGTCTGCAATGCCAGATAAGAAGCTTCTCCTGCTATCGGCGTCGATTTTCCAAGCTCAACACGAATGTTGTCATCAACACAATCAATAATATTAGCCTGTGTCGGATCTGCTTCTTCGGCAGACCGAATATGATGAAAAGCGAAAGCCTCTAGATCAAGTGCTTTACGATGATAAGCTGCCACTTTCGGCGATCCATAAACAATGGGCGTACACAGTTCCATAATACGAACATCCATCAATGTTTTCATGATCACCTCATACCCTATCCCATTTATATCACCGTGAGTAATTCCTACCTTTATTTTATCATTCTTCATTTGTTTCCATCTATATGATTTGAAAAATTCCAAGTAATACCTCTAAGGCAAAGGTATAAAAACAAATTGTTTATTTATAACTCTTCAAAAAGTCAAACAAAAGTCTGACCCCAACTCCGGTCCCTCCTTTAATACGATATTTATCAGTGGACTCTATATAAGCAGGCCCTGCAATATCAAGATGAATCCATGGATATCCCGAAGCAAAATATTCCAGAAATTTGGCAGCGGTTATTGCCCCGGCTTCCCGTCCCCCGACATTCTTGATGTCGGCAATATCTGATCTTAACAATTCGGAATAATCCGACCACATTGGAAACTCAACAATTCGTTCATGAACCATAAAACCACTTCTTTGAAGCAATCTAAAATAATCTTCTGCTCCTTTATGCATACCAACCATCGCTTTGCTCCCAATTGCATTAGCCGCCGATCCGGTTAGTGTTGCAATATCAATTACCAGTGATGGTTTGTATTCCGTTGCATACAAAAGCGCATCTGCCAAAATAAGCCGTCCTTCTGCATCGGTATTGATTACTTCGACAGTCGTTCCATCCGACATAAAAATAATATCACCCGGAACTTGCGCCTTCCCGCTGGGACGATTATCTGTTGCGGGAACCAATCCAATGACCCATATCGGCTCCTTTGAAATTGCAAGACTGTATAGAACAGCCAATACTGCAGCGGCACCACTCATGTCCGATTTCATCGGTTCAATCCAGGAAGACTTCATTTTCAGATTAATTCCCCCAGTATCAAAAGTCACACCTTTTCCGATCAATACGACAGGTCGCCGATTCCTACACTTCGGAGGTCTCCACTCCGTTATTATAAACGAAGGAGGTTCAACACTTCCCTGATTCACGGCCAACAATCCCTCCATTCCTAACGCTTTGATTTCGTTTTCGTTCAAAACCCGAACATTGCAACCAGATTGTCTTCCTAATTCCTGAGCGTAGTCACCTAATTTGGAGGCAGTTAAAAACGAAGCCGGTTCATTAACCAAATCCCGAGTAATATAGACCCCCTGCAATACATTATTCAACTGTTCTATCTGCAAAGATGACACCTCTCTTGATATCAAATTAATGCGTTCAAGAGGAAATCGCAAATCCGCTCTTGCTTTCCGATATTTAAGAAAACGGTACCCTGAAAGGATTACACCTTCGATAACAGATAAAATAAGACCCTCTGAATTACCCCAGTCAACCACCTCCAAACACCGGCATCTGGTACGAAATATAATATCCGAGATCTCTGCTCCCAACACCCTACAACTCTCCATCTGCTCAGGAACAAACTGAGCATCATCTTTCACGCAAACATAAGACCATGTGTCCACATGACTAATAAAGATCCCCGATTCTTTTGCTGTGATACATTTCTTTATGTACTTTTTTTCTTTGGTCAGGAATGGTAATTCTGCGATATTACACCCTTGATCAATTAGAAAAACGGTCGAGCAGGCTCCATTCGGAATCCCCCCCTTCCTAATTTCGATATTCATCATCTGCTTCCGTCTTAAAAGTCACACATTGAAAACTTTAAAAAACACGATTAAACGCCCTATTTCTAAGTTCAATTTACATGGACCTTAAGCAATTTACAAAAATTGCACGATATAGGACAAACAACAAACTACTTATTTTCAGACAAAAAAATCCCGTATTTGCATACGGGATTCAGACATCAGCCAGTAATATTTTAAATACTTTTTATCCTTTTATTGACTCATCCTTTTTTGCGGGTTCAGACTTTAAGGATTCAGACTTCGGTTTTTCTTCATCCAACTGGCTTGCCTTTTTAAACTCTTTCATACCCTCTCCGATTCCTTTCATAAATTCAGGAATCTTCTTCCCTCCAAACAAAAACAGAACAGCGATTACAACAATTATTACCACTGCAGGCATATCCATGAGTAAAACAAATAGCATCTCCATAGTTGTCGTTTTTTATTTTATACAAAAATAACTTTTTTATTTCTCTAACTATCAACAGCAAACAGTTTTTATCAATTATTTTATAAGCTTTATGATGTCATTGGCATTCGCAAAAACAACCAAAGCAAGCAAAAGGCACATACCACAAATCTGAGCATACTCAAGAAATTTATCTCCCGGTTTCCTTCCTGTAACCATCTCGTAAAGAAGAAACAAAACATGTCCTCCGTCTAATGCAGGTATTGGCAAAAGGTTCATAATTGCCAAAATAATCGATAAGAAAGCAGTCATTGACCAGAATGAATGCCAATCCCACATCCCGGGAAAGATTTTTCCAATAGCAATAAATCCGCCCAACGATTTATAAGCTTCTGTTTTGGGTGAGAAGATCAGTTTAAATTGCTTACAATAATCAGTAACAGTCGTCCACCCCAACTCAATTCCTGCCGGAATAGATTGTAAAAATCCATAATGAACCGTTTTAAACTGCAAAACATCCACATTGCTTACATCTGTATAAATTCCTAATTGTCCTTTAGCTGTTGGGGTAACAGAAATCTGGATTGTCTGACTATTCCTCAAAAGAGTAACCTCTATCGGTTTATTTTTGACGGCCTGCAATTCAGCAACAAACTGATCATAGAAAACAAAATGCTTCCCATTAACAGCAAGAATCTGATCTCCTTTTTTTATTCCTGCAGTCTTTGCGGGAGAGCCCTTTGAAACGTCCAAAATCTTAAACTGGAACGGGAAACGAGGTGAAATAACCTCCTTGGCATTCTTTAACATATAGGCCAAATCCTGATCATCTATGATGACATCTTTCCTCACCCCACCCCTATCAACTTGAACAGTCCGAGCCTTTTCAAGAAGTATTGTGGGAACTATCTTAAAGAAGTTATCTACATAATGGTGGTCAACCGAAAGAATCCTATCTCCAGTATGTAACCCTATTTTTTGACCAACAGAATCAGCAACAATTCCATATTTCACGTTCTCCGTGGGAAGATACTGTTTCCCCCATACAAACATGACTGCAATATAAATCAAAATTGCCAGCAGAAAATTCATAGAAACCCCACCAATCATAACAAGTAAACGTTGCCATGCCGGTTTGGAACGGAATTCCCATGATTGTGGAGGAAGCTTCATCTGCTCCCGATCCATCGACTCATCAATCATTCCTGCAATCTTCACATACCCCCCCAGTGGAACCCAGCCAATACCATATTCCGTTTCACCTTTTTTCACTTTATATAGCGAAAACCACGGATCAAAAAACAGATAAAACTTTTCCACCCGGCATTTAAAGACACGCGCAAAGAAAAAGTGTCCAAATTCATGTAAAATAACCAGGATCGATAAGCTTAAGATCAACTGGGCTGCTTTAACTAATATTTCCATTCTCTTTGGGTTAATTCAACAACATACTATGCCTGCTCAACAATTAACTGCTCGGCAATCCTGCGGCATTCTCTATCCGTACTGACATAATCGTCCAACGAGGGCGTCGGAACAAAGGTAGATTTTTCTAACACTCCTTCAATAACTTTTGGAATATCAACAAAACGAATTTCCTTCCTTAAAAAAGACTGAACAGCAACCTCATTAGCGGCATTCAAAACACAAGCTACATTTCCTCCCTTAGCAAGAGCCTCATAGGCAATATTCAGACATTTAAACGATTTAATATCAGGCTGTTCAAAAGACAAACTTGGATAATCTAAAAAATTAAATCTCGGATAATTAGTGGAAAATCTTTCAGGAAAACTCAGTGCATATTGAATAGGAAGCCGCATATCAGGGAGCCCCATCTGCGCCTTAATTGACCCGTCACAAAACTGGACAAGTGAATGTACAATGCTTTGAGGATGAACGACTACATCAATCTGAGATGCTTTAAGATCAAAAAGCCACTTTGCCTCTATCACTTCAAACCCTTTATTCATCAATGTTGCAGAATCAACGGTCACTTTTGCTCCCATTGACCAGTTTGGATGGCACAATGCGTCTTCCAAGGTTACTTTTTCCAATTGCTTCAGAGTCATCCCCCTAAAAGGTCCACCCGAACAAGTTAAATAAATCTTTTCTATCGGATTTTGAAATTCCCCTGCAAGACACTGAAAAATAGCAGAATGTTCAGAATCAACAGGATAAATACAAACCCCTTTTTCTTTCGCTATTCGGGTAACTAAATCTCCCGCAATAACCAAAGTCTCCTTGTTGGCTAAAGCCACACTTTTCCCCGCTTCAATAGCCTGTATTGTCGGATTGAGTCCGGCATATCCAACCAACGCCGTCAATACCACATCAATATTACTCATCTGAACAACCTGAGCAATCGCTTCCGAACCGGCATAAACCTTTATCGGTTCATCTTTTAAAGCATCCTTTAATCTTTCATATTTTAATTCGTTTGCAACAACAACCACGTTAGGCTTAAAAAGCTGCGCCTGCTTAATCAGCAATTCCACATTGTTGTTGGCAGTAAGAACTTCTATTTCAAATTTATCTGGATGCGCAGCAACAACATCCAATGTCTGAGTTCCAATTGATCCGGTGGAACCTAATAGTGCAATCCGTTTCACATTTCAAATTTAGAAGGTTACAAAATTAAACTTTTCCTGCAATGAGGAATATAACTTTCCCAAAAGTTACTCCTTTTGAAAAGAATAAATATTGCCCCCGCTCGACACATTATCCTCAGTACCTGTAAAAAGCGCGTCTAACAAGGAAAAGACAAGCCTGCAATCAAAATATTTTTCACAGATTTGTTTGGAGATAAAGAAAAACGATCTATCTTTGCACACACAAAATCACTGCGGGGTAGAGCAGTTGGTAGCTCGTCGGGCTCATAACCCGGAGGTCGTAAGTTCGAGTCTTGCCCCCGCTACATTTAAGGGTTGAAACTAGTTAGTTTCAACCCTTTTTCATTTTCATTCATTTTCCAAATATGCTGGTTTACACAGCCATTCTTCTTATTCATAAATTTTCCTATATTCTTTATCCATTACTTCCTTTTCCACAACCTCACCATTGCTGTTCTTCGTATTTTTAAGAAAATTTCAAGAAAAAAACAGACTTATTATTTATGGACAAAACAAGTAATAGGGTAATCCTTGATATGCAAACCTATCAGGAGATCTTCGAAAGAATAGAGAAATTAGAAAACAGCGAAAGTCATCAGGAGATTTTGAGCCTTACAACAAGAATAAATAATCTTGAACGTCAAAAAAAAATACTTCTTGACAAAATCAGAGAACAAGAAAAATGGCACAATTTATTCTATTATGAGCAATCACTGCGATCACGCTATGAAAAGACCTTAAGTAGAATCACCCATTTATCTCTTCCCAGCAGAATCTTCAGGTATAAAAAAATACTTAAAAATGCCATGAGGAATACTTATATTAACTAATTTAACCCCATCAACAACACTCTACCCCACTATGCTCCCATTTAATCTCGTTGACACCAACATTGAGAGTCCAGAAGTTCATTTCGAAAACAAACTGGATGAAAATAACCGATGGATTGTATTATCCCATAGGATCCCCTGGAAAAAACTCTCCAGATTATACAAAAAAGCAATTCCTGTTCTTCCGGAACTTTCCGATCAGAACATAAAAATAGTAACAGGAGCTTCCATTGTAAAGTATCAAGAAGGACTCTCCGTTGAAAAAACCATAGACTTTATCTCCGAGAATCCTTATGTCCAATATTTACTAGGATTTAAAGCATTCAGACCAGAGCCAGTAAATAAAACAATTTTAAGCTCATTGTTAAACAAAATCGACTCTCTACTGGAAAGACACAACACAAGTATAAAAAGAAGAAAAACAGAAGTCTCACAAAACGCCACATACAACCTACCAGACAAACTCATATTTCACAATTTAAACGGATTTGTATTTATCGATCCTGAAAACATCATTTACATAAAAGCTGAAGGAAATTATAGTACCTTTTTCCTGGAAAATAACCAAAAAGAAATGGTCACTGAAAATCTGGGACGAATCTACACACGGCTTAACAAAAGCATTTTCATTCGAACAAAACGCTCTTATATTATCAACTCTAAATACCTCTCAAGGATAGATATTTCAAAAAAAATATGTATTCTTTCCAAAAACGGAGCAGAATTTCATTGCTCTATCTCCAAAGAACAAATCATCAATTTTTCCAAAAATTTGAAAACCAGACAAGTTTACACCCACTCTCATCTAAACATCACTTCAAATCCGACCAGTCTCCCAGAAAAAGAATACGACTCCTCTTTCTCCTAACTATAAAACAAATAGAGGCTATTTCATTTCAAACAATTCAGAAGAGGCATAAACAAAAGCAACAGCGATAACCCGACCAAAATGATAACAGTTCCCCATCCAACTAAATTGTTCAGAGGCTTATTAACATACTCGCCCATAATTTTCCGGTTATTAACCAAAAGAATCATACAAACTAAGACTACTGGCAATAAGAGCCCATTGAGAACCTGAGACCACAAAGAAATTTGAATGAGTGGAGCACTTGGAATCAAAATGATTACCGCAGAAATAACCAAAATCGAGGTATAAAGCACATAAAACTCTGGCGCTTCATCCCATTTCTTATCAATTCCGGCTTCAAAACCAAAAGCTTCACAAACATAAAAAGCGGTTGCCAACGGCAAAATAGTTGCTGAAAATATGGAAGCAACAAATAAGCCAAAAGCAAAAACCTGAGAAGCAAGATTCCCCGCTAATGGTCTCAACGCCAACGCAGCATCTTTCGCCTCATTTATCTGAATTCCATTAATGTGTAACGTCGAAGCACAAGCAACCATAATAAAGAAAGCAACAACAACCGTTGCAACACACCCAACCACAATATCCGCAATTGAATATTTATAATTCTTCATCTTCAACCCCTTTTCAATCACCGACGATTGCATATAAAACTGCATCCACGGAGCAATGGTAGTACCAACAATTCCAATAACCATCGCAAGACTTTGACCATTCATCTTCATCTGCGGATGAATAATACTCTGTCCAATCTCACTCCAATGAGGCTTACCCATTATGGTCGAAACAACGTACGTAAGCAAACTGACACTAAACAGAAGGAAAATTCGTTCTGCACTTTTATAGGTCCCCTTCACCACCAAAATCCACACCAACACCGCAACAATCGGAACCGATAAATATTTCGTAACACCAAAAACTTCCATACTCCCGGCAACCCCCGCAAACTCAGTCGTCGTATTCCCAATATCTGCAACCAACAAACCAAGAAAAATAAAAAAAGTTATCTTAACTCCAGCATTCTCCCGAATTAAATCGGCAAGTCCTTTTCCGGTAACAATCCCCATTCGGGCATTCATCTCCTGAACAACAACCAACACGAAAAAAGAAGGAATCAAAGTCCAAATCAGGTTATATCCATAAACAGCTCCGGCTACGGAATAAGTGGTAATCCCCCCCGCATCATTATCAACACTCCCGGTGATAATTCCCGGACCAAGAATGGCTGCAAACAGCCCGAGTTTTTTTAAAAAAGAATTCCTTTTCAGCTTATCTTTAAACATAAACTTCAGCTGTTATTTTTTGTTTGTTCTTCTTTTGTTTACCAAATCTTCAACAATGTCGTCAATAACGACCATCCCTTGCAGTACATCATCACGATCAACGACAGGAATAGACAGAAGGTTATATTTTGAAATAAGTTCTGCAATGTCATCAATTTCCTGGGTGTCATACAAAAAGACTGGCTCTTCACGCATAATTTCACGAACAGTAGTCGTCGGTTCGGAAATCAATAAATCACGCAAAGAAAAAGTAGCAACCAGCACTTCTTCATCATCAACCACGAAGAGATTATAAAAAGCATCCGCTTCTGGCTTTCGAACCCGCAACTCATTCAGAACCCCGTCAACTGTTGTATTTTCATTAAATGAAAGAATCTCTGTGGTCATAATACTCCCCACCTCTTTATCATCATATTCAAGGAGGTCACGCACTTCCTGAGAAGAACCCACTTCCATTTCCTTTAACAACATCTCAGCTTTCTCATCCTCAAGAGCATCAATAATATCAGCAGCTTCATTGGCAGGCATTTTTTCAAGGACATCAGCAACTTTTTCTACCGGGAGACTATCAACAATCTTAAGCTGAGCATGGGGTTCCATCTCTTCAAGTACATCGGCAGCCCGTTCTTCATCAAGCGAGGAAAAAACCGATTTACGTGATTTATTATCCAAATCCTCAATAATATCAGCCAAATCCGAAGGATGAAGCGTATTGAGTTTAGAATAACTGGTTGATAGTTTTATGTTGAATTTTGAATAATCAATTGCTTCCATGTCATCCCACAAAATGAACTTTGCAGGAATACTGGAATTCAAAAGATTAAGCAATCCTTTAAGAGGCTTAGCAATACCTACTCTTCGCAAAAGGCCTTCCATTCCCACATCTACTGCAATAGCAAAAGTCCCGTTATTGATAGTCACCAAACGCACATCATTCACACGAACAACTTTACGCCCGTTTAAATCAACAATTTGCTTATCCAAAATAAACTCGGATAAAAAAATACTATCGTCCTTAATTTTAGTAGAAAGAGGTTGAAGCTGACTGCATGAAACTTTTATCCTTCCATTATTCTTAACAATCTGGAAATAACTAAAAGAATAAAAATTAATCTGCCCCTTGCGTTTTAATGAAATCCCCCGAACAACAGGTCGTCGCGTCGAGTCTCCTTTGTAAACCGGCTCTGATTCGACAAGCAAATCTTTAACCGTTCCTACCGGATTTTCCTTCTCGTCGTAAACTTTTTTGCCAATTACTCGGCTCAAATAAAAAGTGACAAATGAAGTCATATAGCCTCCTTGCTGTTTTGCGATCTAGCAGGAAGCTCATTCAATAGACGGGCTGTCTGACTAAATCAGGGTTAATAAATCGTATATACCAGGTCCGTCGTCCATTATAGAGTTTGATTCTGTTATTATTGGCAGCAAAAGTACGATATTCATTAGTAAAAGCAAAAAGTATACTCCGTTTTTATAATTTTTAGTTGCATTTCCCCCCACGAGCAGGATAGCACTGACTGTGAAATAATTACACAAAGCAAAAGTCTTTATTGCTATTTTCTTAATATTTTTAATCGTATAAGAGAAACCCCATCAGCTCTTTTCTCGAAAAAAGAAGTAATAAGTATTGCTCATTAAAACTTTTTGTCATGAAAGAAAAGATGATCACCGTAGCCATTTTACCTCTCTATAAGGCAGAACTTTTAAAAACACGCCTAGAAGAGGAAAATATCGAATGCTTCTTGTCTGATGTTAACTTGATCGAAGGGGCACCTGCCTCCGGAACGAGAGTTAGTATTGCCGAACACGACCTTCAGAGTACACTAAAAATTGCCGAGTCTCTTTTCGGAACGGAAAAACAAGAGAACACTCAGGAAGACGCTCTTCCGTTTGAAGCCTCAGTTCTCGTCCCAACCGATTTTTCAGAACATTCTTTAACAGCTGCCCGTCTTGCTGTTGACCTTGCATCTCAACTCAAAGCAAGGATTATTTTCCTTCATTCTTTTATGACTCCCTTTACCTATGCAGTTCACTACAGCGACCATTTTCTGTATGATGCTAACTTTGTAAAAAGTCTACATGCCATTGAAGAAAGTACTCAACAGGACTTTGAATCATTTATCGCTTCCGTCAAAAGAGAAGCCGGTGCCAGTCTTTGGAAACAAGTCAATCCGGAATATCTACTAAAGACAGGAGAAGCCGATGAAGATATCGTTGCCTATGCAAAAAAACACCGTCCCATACTTATCGTGATGGGAACCAGAGGAAGCGGCAGTCATTACGGTGATCTCATCGGTAGTGTTACCGCAGAGGTATTAACCCGCGTAAAAGTTCCGGTTCTAGCTGTTCCTAAAGATTCCTCGGTCAAAACACTCGATCAAATTCACAATGTTCTTTACACCACCAATTTTGATCCAAAAGATTATCTTTCAATTGACCGGCTGCTTGCACTTCTTAAACCATTTGACGTTAAACTATGCTGTGCTCACGTCTCGTTCAAAGACCATAACTTCTGGGATGAAGCAAAACTAGAAGGGCTTAAAGAACTTTTAAAACGCAAATACGCCGATCGCAACTTCGAATGTTCTTATATTGAAGGAGAAGATTTTCTTGTCAGCGTTGAAAATTTTATTCGCGACAACAAAATTGACATCTTATCCTTAACAACTCATAAAAGAAATATCATCTCCCGTCTCTTTAATCCAGGAATTGCCCGTAAAATGCTCTTCCATACCAATACACCTCTTTTGATATTTCATTCATGAGATTCGAAACTTTAATAAAATAGAAAAGAGAAGCAGTTATGCTTCCCTTTTCTATTTTATTGAATTCTGACTTTTAATGGCTAAATGCCGAAGCAGGAATTTCTTCAAAATTCGATTGACTCGATTTTCTATAATTCACTTTTATTTCGTTCCAGGAAGAAGGCCAACCTCCTATAATATTGTTCAGATAAATACTTTTAAAAGCATGTTTCCCTTTCGCAAGAGCAATAGATCCATCATTTCTTGAATAACGTTTAACCTGCCCGTCATTGTTTACAATCAACTTACCGGCAATCCAGACCTGATCAACATCCGAATTAAAGAAATAAACTCCATCCTCCGGAATATCAACATACCCTTCAAAAGTCGCGGCAGAAGGAGTCATATAGTTAAATTTATCGGAAGACATAACCGAAACGACTGACGTTTCCCATTTCTGAGCTTTTGCCAAATCTGCAACCTTTAAATAAGTTCCGGTAGTCAAACGCATATTTACCCCACTGGTTGTTTCTTTTTCTACAGCCGGAGTTAAGACCTCTTTAACGACTTTGATCGTTCTGACACCACTCATTTCACCGGTTGCCAAGATAGAACGAATCTTCAGT
The DNA here is from genome assembly GCA_963692465.1 of Prolixibacteraceae bacterium. Classification (GTDB taxonomy): domain Bacteria; phylum Bacteroidota; class Bacteroidia; order Bacteroidales; family Prolixibacteraceae; genus JAUZOB01. Next base: position 2,055,624 of record OY829943.1, on the reverse strand, counting down.
GTTGTCGTTTTATCAAAATGGAGCGGTTTGGTATAAATAGCTGAGGTTGCATTCGGCTCACTTCCATTGAGCGTATAAAACATCTTTATCGGACGGGTTGTATGAAAGGATAAACTCACTGTATCGGTAAAAGCAACGCTATTTCCCGGTCCTTCAGGCATCGGAATAGCATAGTTGATTTTATGAAGATCAAGCCGCTTATATTGATTTTCCATGCCGGTCAGAAACCGATTAAAATCTTTGTTCTCTTTTCGGGTCCAATTTACTTCTGCCAGAGCAATCAGCCTAGGATAAGTCATATACTCTGCAATTTTGGGCGTATACATATATTCCGACCAAACATTAGCCTGGCTTCCAAGAATATGATGTTGCATTGTTGCTGAGATATCTTTCGGAATCGGATCGTAACTATAGGACTTTCCCAACGTAGTATATCCACCTATCTCAACCGGTTCAACTTTACTGTCTCCCTGAAAATAACATAGATAAACCCAATCTCCCGGAGTCATGATGACATCATGTCCCTGATTTGCAGCCTCAATTCCTCCGGCTTCACCTCTCCACGACATAATCGTTGCCGAAGGAGCTATTCCCCCTTCTAAAATCTCATCCCATCCAACGATTTTTCTTCCTTTTGCTTCCAGAATCTTTTCAACTCTCTTTACAAAATAACTCTGAAGTTCCGCTTCATCTTTTAGTCCGTTATCCTTGATCCGCTTCTGACAATCAGGACATGTTTTCCATCGGTCTTTAGGCGCTTCATCCCCGCCAATATGAATATACTTAAAAGGAAAAAGCGGAACAACCTCCGAAAGAACATCATCAATAAATTTAAAAGTCTCTTCTTTTCCGGCACAGTAAATATCCGGTTCAACACCCCAAATGTTCCTTACTTTAAAAGGACCTCCGGTGCAAGAATACTGAGGATAAGCCGTCAGTGCAGCCAAAGCATGACCAGGCATTTCAACTTCGGGCAAAATATCAATATAACGATCTTTAGCATATTTCACAATCTCACGAATCTGATCCTGTGTGTAATACCCGCCGTAAACCTTTCCGTCTCCTTCAACCCGATAGGCGCCTTTTGCTGTTAACTGGGGATATTTCTTGATTTCTATTCTCCAACCTTGATCTTCGGTAAGATGCCAGTGAAAAACATTCATCTTATACATCGCCATTACATCCAATTGCTTTTTAACAAAGTCGACGCTATAAAAATGGCGGCATACATCCAACAACATCCCTCTCCACGCAAAACGGGGACTGTCGACTACTTCAACACAAGGAACCGTCCATTGCGATACTTTGGCACGAACCGGACTCTCAATCTGCGCAGGCAACAACTGCAGCAGCGTTTGTATTCCGTAAAACACCCCGTGTGCCGTACTTCCTTTTATGATAATATTTTCTGCAGATACATTAAGCTGATAGCCTTCTTTATTCCTAATCGTAGGATCTAATTCCAATGCGATATAATTCCCTGTCGGCTTATTGGCTACTGTTTTCAACGAGAACCCTGCTGCAGAAGTCAGCTTTTTGTTTAAAAAGCCTGCAATATTTTTCAATTGCTGATTCTGAATAAAAAATACGGTACTTCCTTTGATCTGAAACTCTCCGTTCTGAGGAATCACTTTTTCAGGTTGAGGAATAATCCGAATTCGACTTGTTTTACCCGAACCTGCTCCAAACACAGTTGTCCCTGCCAGTAGTATCGTGGCAAACAACATCATAAACTGGTGTACTCTTTTCATTCTTTCTAAATTGGTTATTTGTGGTACGACAAAACTAATAAAGGTTTCATAATTATCAGTCAGTTGTTCCACCGCCTTCTATATTTTACAAAAACCATTTTTGCTACTCTTCCAGCCAATTCTTAATCCGACCGATCACCTCTTCCTTCAACTCAGGAGGCAACGAACAAATCCGTGACAAATGACTACCATTAGGGACAACCACGCGAAGCAAATTCTTTTTCCCCCTGGGAATCAAGACTCCAGAAGCAAACCACGGGTCATTTTGTCCGTATACAAAAATCATCTTCGGATCCTTCTCTTTCAGGAAACGAGCACATCGTAAAGCAATCGTCGGGTCAAATGTCGGTTTATAATCCTCCGGCAAGAAGATTCTTGCCAAATACCCATGGGCTGTTTTGATCTTCAAATAATGAGCGAAAGGTTGGGTATTATATCCATAATAGCCCAATTGTTTGGCAGCCTGAACAAAAAATGGCAAAGTCGGTGCGATTCCCTCTTTTGCAAAATAGTCAGGAGACACAATCTCAATTAGATGTTTAATTAAGGTTTCATCATCCGAGTTCAATGAAGGTATTTTATCCATCGGTGTTCCCCACTGCCAAAAAGCAAAAGAATACTCTAAAACACAAAAGTCGTAAACCTCATCATAAGGAATTCGATACGTATATCCTTTCGATTCACAAAATTTTATAAAAAGAGGTTCTAGTGCTTTTCTCCGTTTAAGAATTTCAAGTTGAAAATTTTGAACTTTTTCTCTTGCTGCAGATGTTGAGACTTGCGCAATGAATTTTTCATGCCGTCCATCTTCAACGCCAAAATTTAATGGTCCCACATAAGGAATCGATATATCCACATCATTGGGATAAAGAGTCCGGTGTATCAAAACCGTCTGTCCGCCTTTACTTATCCCGGTAGAAATCCATTTCCCGCTATAAATTGTTTTAAATAGCTCAATAACCCGATGATCATCATATGCTGCATTTTCAGCGGTCAGATACTTCCAATCAATTGAATCCGGTTTCGACTTCCCAAAATAACGATGTTCAACGCAAATCTGATTTGTCTTAAACATTCCGGATAACTCTTCCACATACTTCGGCTTTGACGCATAATCTGCATAATAGCCTTCGGTAACCAAAACCACCGGAGCAGAGAAATCAAGATGTGAAACAAATATTCGCTGATTAAACATGCCTGCTGCCGGATTCTCCGGATCAAGCTGTTGTTTCAAAACAACTAGGTACTTTTCCTTAAAAAGACTATCACATTCGAGTTTCTTAACTTCAACGACTCCTGGTAAAGCTTTCAGCCTGCCAAACAAAATCATTTCTTTCTGCTGCAAATGTAAACCAGAAGCCTGAAGTCGCTCAACGCCCTGCATTACCGGAGAAAAGACCGAAAACAAGAAAGCAATCAGGAACAGGCGCAACAGTCCATATAAATTTCTTTTCATTCTTTGCTTTTTTAAAAACAAGACCCTTCCTTCCTTCCTTTTCCATTAAATATTCCGGTTCGAAAAAAAGGAATCAAATATAAACATTCTCTTGCAAGAATATCCAAAACACTCGGGACTAGACTCTTTCTAATAAGAACATCTAATACAAGACATAATGAATCAGAAAATCTCCACTAGTCTTTTTCTTTGTTTTTTCTCCTTCCTCTATCTGATTTCCCCCGCACAACTACCTATTCGACAACCTAAAATTTATAATTCATCCGTAAAAACGACTTCTGTAGCATTTCCATGAAAAGCTCTGTACGAAATCAAAACCAGCCAAATAGAACTATCCTATAAGTCAACAACAATAAAATAATATTCTTCGCAAAAATACTTTTACCAATACTAAATTTTACATTCTCATTTTATACCCTTACTTTTAAACTTCGATTATCAACCGTCTCAAAAAGAGAGTAACCTTTTTATGCAGACCGAACTAACAAACGAATCGACAACGCTACAACGTCGGATTAAAGAAGGTGACATTGAAGCCTTTGAACTTTTTTTTCGTAAATATTATCCGCGACTACGACTTTTTACAATTCGTCTGGTTGGGGATGAAGCTTGCGCCGAAGATTTTGTGCAAGATACTTTTTCTCTACTCTGGGAAAACCGGGGAACAATCAATGAATCGGGAAATCTCAAATCATGGATTTTCCTTTCTCTCCGCAATCATTGCCTCAACTATCTAAAGAAACAAAAAGTTCAGCAGCGCTACCTTGAATATGCCACTTATGAAAATTCATCTCAGGAATTATTTCTGACCAACTTCCTCGAAGAAGACGAAATCACAAAGCTTAAATCAGCTCTATTACAAGAAGTACATCAGATTATCGAAACCCTTCCCCCTCAGTGTAAAAAAGTCTTCGAACTTAGTCGTTTTCAAAAATTAAAGAACAAGGAAATTGCCGAGCTTCTTAATATTAATATTAAAACGGTAGAGAAACATATTTCTCATGCCATGAAAATTCTTCGTCGGGAAATGCACAATCGTCCGTTTATTCTGCTCATGATATTCCGAATCTTCTTCAATTCCTAAATAGTTACAGAACATCCTCCTTGGCAGAAAGTTACCTTTTTGTTATATTGCTCAATGATTCTACTCCCTCTTTTTTTATTCAAAAAACATACCATAAAAAAACATTAAATGAACCCAATCTGGAACTATATTATTCTTCAAAACATTCAGTCTCGCAAAGGCAAAAAAGATAATGATCTGAACTGGAAAGAGTCCCGAAATATCAATAATTCTTTAATAAAAACCCGTCATTGGCTATCCGACGTTTTACTAATCATTCTAGGAATTATGAGCGCAGGCTTTGGATTGAGAGGATTTCTCCTTCCCAGTAAATTTATCGACGGCGGAGCCACTGGTATCTCATTGCTCATTTCGGAACTGACATCAATATCTCTCCCTATATTATTAATTGTCATTAACATCCCTTTTATCCTGATTGGAAGCAAACTTATAAGCCGGTCATTTGCTATCCGGACAGTTTTCGCAATTTTGGGATTGGCTCTAGTAACCGCTACAGTCCCCTTCCCAATTATCACCCATGATAAATTATTAATTGCAATGTTCGGAGGCTTCTTTCTTGGCGCCGGAATCGGATTATCCGTACGTGGCGGTGCAGTAATGGATGGGACCGAAGTGCTGGCTATCTTTCTAAGCCGCAAATTTAAAGTGACCATTGGAGATGTAATTCTGATAATCAACCTTCTAATCTTCTCAGCCGCAGCTTATCTTATTTCTTTTGAAATTGCTCTCTATGCAATACTTACATATTTAGCCGCTGCAAAGACAGTCGATTTTATTGTCGAAGGATTAGAAGAATACACCGGAGTCAGCATTATCTCACTCAAAGCAGAAGAAATAAGGAGTATGATTGTCAATGAACTGGGACACGGAGTGACAATCTACAAAGGGAAAAGAGGTTTCGGACAAAGCAGAGAAGTGCTCAATGATATTGACATATTATTCACTGTCATCACTCGACTCGAAGCCCGAAAACTTATAACCGAAATTAAAAGAATAGATCCTGAAGCTTTTATTATTACCCAAATTATCAAAGAAACACAGGGCGGTATGATCAAGAAAAGATCAATCAAAGATTAGATCTTCCCTTCCGTTACACAACTTTTTCACATCAAGATAAAAATAATAACTCTCGCTATGCGGGTTTTTCTTGTGCTCGTTGTATTAGTGGTGTAAAGAGGAAAATATGTCGGTTCATAACATACCCATTGAGCAACTTTTTCAAAAATACTATTCAGGGAAGACAACTGAAGCGGAAGAACTTACGCTAAGAGAGGTCATACTGTCTGATTCCCAGGCAGCAAAAGAATTTCAAAAGTACGATCAGCACTATATTTCTTTTCAGCCTGAAACCGACGAATCATGGAACAGATTAAGAAAAAGATTGTTCGCCCCCTCCTCTCAGAGAAAAACAAGCCCCTTCTTTTATTCGCTTCTTCGTTATGCCGCAATATTCTTAGTCGCCTTTTGCAGTTTCTGGTACTTAAACAAACAGAGCAATACCCCGAACGTAACAGCTTACTATAAAACCATCGTTCCTAAAGGACAAAAAACACAACTGGAACTACCAGACGGAACTAAAATATGGATCAATTCTGAAAGCGTATTAAAATACCCGGTAAACTTTAACAAAAACAACCGACAGGTAAGCCTTATCGAAGGAGAAGCATTTTTCAAAGTAGCCCATGACGATCAACACCCTTTTATTGTCAAAACCAGAGACTATTCCATTAAAGTTCTCGGAACAGAATTCAATGTAATGGCTTATTCAAATTTTCGTAGGGTTGAAACAACTTTGGTAAAAGGAGTTATTCAAATTCTGGGTAAAGACAACACTCCAATTTATCAGTTAACACCCGGAGAAAGAATCGGTTATCATCCAAATTTAAAAAAATTCTTCGTTGACCGACAAAACACAGAATTAGAAACAGCATGGAAAGACAATGTTTTTGTCTTTGAGGATATCCCGTTTAAGGAACTATGCCTCCGCCTATCGCGATGGTATGATGTTCAGGTAACACTAGCAGATACTTCATTGTACAGTATCCGTTATACCGGAAAATTCAAAAACGCAGAAACCATCTGGCAAGTCCTTGACATTATCAAAACAACAACACCGGTTGATTATAAATTAACCGATAGAAAACTAAATATTTTTAAAAAAGAAATGCCTATGAAATAACAAAATCGTCCTTTTTAACATTCACTGCACCAGGGAAGGTTAAAAGGGGAATGTTGGCCGCATTCCCCTAGAAAAAATCGTTTGAATTAATAAAACAGAACTAATTCTAAACTAAACAAAACTATGAAAAAATTTCATTTTTATAAGGGTATCGGCGTACCCTTCAAATATTTTCTTGCCATGAAAATTTTGATTTGCCTCTTGCTGGTTTCTGTATTAAGCGCCTCCGCTTCATCATACGGACAAAACAAAAGAATTACGCTAAATCTTAATAACTCATCAATTAAAGACGCTTTCAATGCAATTGAAAAACAATCCGAATTCACCATTTTTTATAAATCAGACGATGTAAATCTTCATCGCAGCATTAATCTTCGGGTCAGAAATAAGCTCATCAGCAACATTCTTGACGACCTTCTTAGCAACTCAGACCTAACATATACCGTTAAAGACAAGGTAATTGTTGTCTATCCGAAACAACTTCGGCAGACCATAGAAGGCAAAGTCCAATCCATCCAACAAGAAGAACTGTTTCAAGTTAAAGGAACCGTCACCGACATAAACGGAAGTCCGCTACCAGGAGTCTCTATCATTATGAAAGGGAGTAACCACGGAGTCATTACTGATGCTGAAGGAAAGTATTCAATTGATCTCCAATCTCAGAATAGCACTCTCATGTTTTCTTTTATCGGAATGAAATCTCAGGAAATAGCGCTGAAAGGCCGGAGTGAATTGAATGTTAAACTAACCAGCGAAAACACAACCCTTCAGGAAGTCGTTGCCGTCGGATATGGGACTCAGAAGAAAGAATCAATAACCGGTGCGATTACAAGTGTCAATAGTAAAGATCTTGACCGGGTACACGGAACAACTGCAAGTACCGACTTAGCAGGAAAACTGGCTGGCGTTAGTTTCAGAATGACCGATTCCCGTCCCGGTTCCAGTGCAAGCATTCAGATTCGTAACATGGGCTCTCCATTATATATCATTGATGGCATTGCAAAGGATGAAGGACAGTTTAATAATATCTCCCCAAATGATATTGAAAGTATTTCTGTTTTGAAAGATGCCTCTGCTGCCATTTATGGAGCACGTGCTGCAAATGGAGTGGTTGTTGTCACAACAAAAAGAGGAAAAACCGGCTCTCCTTGTGTTATCAATGCAGACATCTATACCGGTTGGCAAAACTGGACCCGTTTCCCTAAAACGACTAACGCTTACGAGTGGATGCAGGGAAAAGCGGATGCCGAAATGAATCAATACGGACACACAGATATCACTAAAAGCGAGCTTGCCAAATGGAAAGCCGGAACTGATTACGGATACAAAAGTTTCGACTGGTATGATTTTATCGTTAAAGGAGATGCTCCTCAAACATCTGTGCATGTTGATGCGACAGGTGGTTCAGATAAAATCAATTACTATTTCTCTTATACTCATTTAGATCAAAATTCAGTCTATGGAGACCAATTCCTTTTTAAACGGGATAATATTCAAAGTAATATAGAAGCCAAGGTCGCTAATAATCTTAAAGTCGGAATGCAAATTAACGGAAGAATCGAGTCCCGTCAGAATCCTGGAATTCCGGGAACTGATGATTACTGGGGCCCTATCTTCGCTCTACTCCGTAATCGTCCGACAGAACGTGCCTACGCCAATGATAATCCAGCATACCTTAATGATATTGGTCACAATGACACAAACTGGGGACTAATGAATTATGCCACTTCTGGAAAATACCGTGAAGACTGGCGGGTTTTACAAACCAATTTCGATGCCGAATACCAATTCCCGATCAAAGGACTGACCGCAAGAGGTATGTATTCCTATTATTATGCCGACGAACTTAAAAATAATCATGAATATACTTACGATGCTTATACTTATTACCCCGACACAAAAACATACGAAAGAACCGGTGGAAGTTCCAATCCATGGCAGGAACGGGGAACCCATAAAGTAATTGAAAGTAATACTCAAGGTCAATTAAACTACAATAACACATTCGGGAAAAGCACTATCGGAGCAACTTTTGTCTATGAACGTACCGAACGTAAAGAATTGACAGTCTACGTACATGACGTACCTCCTGTAAATGAACTAAATATTATTCAATTCTCATCCATGGATGAATACGATGACGCATCTTGGGAAGAAGCCCGTATTGGATATATCGGACGATTAAATTATAACTACGACAACAAATATTATGTCGAAGTAGCCGGACGTCGCGATGGCTCTTCTAAGTTCGCTCCAAATAACCGTTGGGGTTTCTTCCCTTCCGCTTCTGCTGGTTGGAGAATAACCAATGAAAATTTTTATAAATCACTGACCGGATTGAATTCTGTACTTACCGATTTCAAATTACGTGCCTCGATCGGGAAACTGGGTGATGACAACAATGGAATCGGAGATTCCGATTTCACCTATATCTCTGGATACAACTATCCTTCCTCAACTGTAATTCTTGATGGAACTGTTTACAAAGGAATCCGAGACCGGGGCCCCGCAATTTCAAACCTTTCTTGGTATACCAGTACAATGAAAAACATCGGAGTTGATTTCACTCTCTGGAATGGAAAAGTTTCCGGAACGTTAGACTATTTCCATCGCAAAAGAACTGGATTACGGGGACAAAAATACGATATTCTGATTCCTGACGAAGTTGGATATTCTCTTCCTGATGAGAATGTAAACAGTGATGCCCAAATGGGAGGTGAAGGTTCTATCGTTTATTATGGAAAAACAGGAGATGTAAACTACTCAATCGGAGGAAATCTTTCTTACTCAAGAACTAAATTCTTAAGTTCTTACAAGCCAAAATTCAATAATTCATGGGATTACTATCGTAACTCAGGAGAAGAAAGATGGACCGGAATATTCTGGGGGTACCAGGCAACCGGACAATTTAAATCATACGATGAAATCAATAATTACAAAATCAACAACGACGGACAAGGAAATAAATCCCAACGCCCTGGCGATTTAATCTATAAAGATGTAAACGGCGATGGAGTCATTAATCAATATGATGAAAGACCCATTGGATACGCTGAAGGATCAACTCCTATTGTAAATATGGGACTTAATTTTGGTGTTGCTTGGAAAGGAATTGATCTTCATGCTGATTTCTCAGGAGGAACAACCTATTCGTTCGACTGTAACTGGGAATCAAGATGGCCTTATCAAAACGGAGGAAACCTAACTTCCAGATTCTATGACGACCGTTGGCATCGTCAGGATCCCTTTGATCTCAATAGTCCCTGGATTGCTGGAAAATACCCAGCTTTAACTTTCAATGACGGAGGGAACAATAATTTTAACAAAAACTCAACATTCTGGTTATACAACATTTGGTACCTGCGAGCCAGAACAATGGAAATCGGGTATACTCTACCCAAAAAAATAACACAGAAAATTGATATCCAAAAAGTTCGCTTCTATGTAAACTGCTACAACCTATTCTCTATTGACAATGTGCACAATATTGGTATCGACCCTGAGATTTCTTCAGATAATGGACTCCAATATCCACAAAGCAAATTTGTTAACATCGGCGTCAATCTAACCTTCTAATTAACTATTCATTATGAAAAAATATATTATCATTTTTGCAGCAATTGTCTGTACTTTGACCTGGGGATGTAATGATGATGAGTTTCTAAACAGAGAACCGACAAACGTTTTACTGAATGATCAGGTCTGGAAAGATCCAAGCCTTGTTTTGAACATATTAGCCGATCTATATGGACGTTTCCCCGACCAACAGACTATAACCAACTGGCCGGAATACACCAACTTCGACGAAGCCTTCCCTTCTGAAGCCGGTAATTATTGGCGGGTTAACAACCCCTTATATGACTATGGCTGGTGGAGCATGTGGGACTATGGATTTATTCGGGATCTGAATCTTTTCATTCAAAAATGTAAAGCGGCCAACCAACTAAGTGAAGCAGACCGAACCCGATTTCTTGCGGAAGCTAGATTGATAAGAGTCGGTGATTATTTTGAAATGGTCAAAAGAATGGGAGGCGTTCCGCTTATCTTGGAACCTATGGAATATAACTTCAGCGGAGACCCGACCTATCTGCAACACCCACGCGCAAAAGAATCAGAAGTTTACGACTTCATCATCAATGAACTGGATACGCTCAAAACAATGCTTCCCAATGACCCAACAACCAAATGTCGGGCAACAAGGGGATTAGCATTAGCCATGCAGACAAGAGCTGCTCTGTATGCCGGCTCTATTGCAAAATACGGAGCGACTACTCCTGAAGTTACTCTCCCCGGTGGAGAAGTTGGCATACCCGCCAATCGGGCAAACGGCTATTACACAAAAGCACTCAGTGCCGCCCAGGAACTTATCAATGATGGAAAATACTCGCTTTATAAGAAAAAACCGGATGACTTACAGGATAACTTTGCCAGTTTATTTTACGACAAGAATAATAATCCAGAAGTTATCTTCGCTGAAGACTTCAAATTAAAAAGCGGGGTTATTGAGGGATGGACTTTAAACAATCAACCTCGTTCTCTGGCTGAAGAACAACAAGGCGGTCGGGTTAATCCATCACTCAACCTCGTTCAGTCCTTCGAAAAGCTGGATAACACCTTTGCCCAATATTCTGATATCTCAAAGGGCGATACGATTTATTTTTCTAATCCTCTGGATGCCTTTGCTAATCGGGATGCACGACTAGGAGGAACCATTATTCTCCCAGGAAGTAGATTCAAAGGTAAAACCGTTGACATGTGGGCCGGATATATTCTTGGAAACGGAAATGTTATCTCAAGCGATCATTTCGGCGGCAGAGCAACCCTTCCCGGACAGACTACTGACGAACAAGTCGTTGGATTTGACGGTCCAATAGACGGACTCGAATTCAGTGCCCAAACTGGTTTCTACGTTAGAAAATACATGGATCCGACCATCGGATCAGGACAAATCGGAACTCAAAGTGAGGTATGGTGGATCAGATATCGTTATGCAGAAGTTCTACTAAATGCGGCTGAAGCAGCCTTTGAATTGGGCGATAGCAAAACAGCTGCCGGCTATCTGAATGAAGTCCGTGAGCGTGCAGGCTTAACAACGCCTCTTGCTCAATCCGATATCACTTTTGATCGAATTGTTCATGAACGCAAAGTGGAACTGGCTTTTGAAGGACATGAACTTTTCGATATGAAAAGATGGAGAATTGCACACACAATCTGGAATGGAACCAATATGACACAGGTATCCTCCAACCCCGGGAAAGCAACTGAAGTAAATACAATGATCTTCGGTTTGTGGCCTTACAAAATTTATAATCCCGGAAACTCCAATAATGGGAAATGGGTATTTAAGCAAGTTAAACCAAGCAGGGTTCTTTCATCTCATAAATTTCGTCTGGGTAATTACTATTCATCAATCAGTGACGGAATAAGGAGTGATAACCCTAAAATTGTAAAGAATCCTAATCAATAACCTCAACGACTAAATATATCAAATTATGAAAAAACATTATATCATATTATTCGCGTTAAGTGTTATTCTCGCTTCCTGTTCCTACGATAATTATGATGCACCACAATCCACCTTTCAGGGTAAAATCGTATACAACGGAGAAGCAATTAACATAGAAAGAAGCAATTGGGATATAAACAATGCCAATGTTTATCTGGAACTCTGGGAACCAGGATGGCAAAAGAAAGCGCCGATCAGGGTCATTGTCGATCAGGATGGATCGTTTCACTCTCTCCTGTTCAATGCCAGTTATAAATTGATTATACCTGATGGAGTAGGACCTTTCATGTCTAAAATCAACACAACAACCAATTCAGACACCATTCCGGTCAATATCTCTGGAAACAAAACGATGGATATTGAAATAACCCCCTATTATATAATCAAAACCCCGTCATTTTCCGTATCCGGACGGACGGTAACTGCAAGTTGCCAATTAGAGAAAATAATAACCGATTCAAATGCCAAAGACATCGAAAGAGTTACTCTCTATATCAGTAAGACTATTTTTGCCGATAGCCAAACCAATATTGCAACAATCGATCTGAACGGAGATGCAATTACTGATTTTAATAGCGTTAGTCTGAGTAAAGCAGTTCCAACTTTCGCCAGCATGAATCTACCTGACCAAAATTATGTATTTGCCCGTATTGGCGTAAAGATCAAAAATATAAACAGCATGATTTTTACCCCGGTTCAAAAGTTGCAATTATAACTTTTTGACTTGTTTTTTTAAATCACCCTGTCTTTTTGAATCACAGGGTGATTTATTTATTTATTTTTGGAATTATTATAAACAAAAAAACAAAATCCTTTCGGGTCAAACAACCAATAAGAAAACCATGAGATTCAATTCCTACTTTAAAAAACTGTTCCTCTTTTTTGCCATCACAGTTGCAGCTCTCCCTCTATGTGCCCAAAAACAGTATGTGTCTTTTTCTCCGGACAAGAAAATTAAATTGATCGTTTCTGTAACAGATAGTATTCGCTATGAATTACTTTACAATCAAGGACAACTCATTAGTCCCTCTACAGTTTCTCTAAAAACAGATTTTTTAAAAAACAAACCATTCAAGATCTCCAATACGGAGACAAAATCGGTTAATCAAATTCTATCACCGGTTGTCCGGCAAAAGAATAAAACGATTAAAGATCAATACAACGAATTACAACTTTACTCCAAAGAAAAAATTGCTCTCATCTGGAGAGTTTATAATAACGGAATCGCATGGCGTTGGGTTGTCAAAGACAATAGAGATTACAAAATTATAAAAGAAATCGCTTCTTTTGGTTTTCAAAACACAGATACTAGCTGGTACCCTCTGGAAGACAGTTTTTATTCTCATAATGAACGTACTTATAAAAACCTGCCTCTAAGTGAAATCGGGCAAAACCAACTAGCCAGTCTACCGGCCCTTTTTTCAGTCAAAAATGGAGTTAAATTATTAATTACCGAATCGGACTTGTTCAATTATGCCGGGATGTGGATCAAAGGTGATGGAAAAGGAAAAATAAGTGGCGTCTTCCCTCATTATCCAAAACAAAAAGAAATTACATCCGACCGGGATGAAAAAATTCTTTCAAGAGAAGACTTTATTGCGAAATGTAATCACCCTCAAGAATTTCCATGGAGAATTATCATGATTGCCCCTAACGATGCAGACCTTCTATCCAACCAACTTGTTTACCAACTTGCCAGCCCTTCAAAAGGGGACTTTAGTTGGGTTCAACCCGGCAAAGTTTCATGGGACTGGTGGAACGCAAACAATATCTTCCACGTTGACTTTAAAGCTGGAATAAACAATGACACTTACAAATACTACATTGACTTTGCAGCTAAATATGGTCTGAAATATATCGTTCTGGATGAAGGCTGGAGCGACACCAAGGACTTACTAAAAACAGTTCCGGACATCAATGTTCAGGAACTATGCGATTATGGCAAAGGAAAAGGCGTAGGAGTTATCCTGTGGACAACATGGCTCACATTAGACCAGCAGTTGGATAAAGCTCTTGATCAATTTGAAAAATGGGGAATAAAAGGTATTAAAGTCGATTTTATGCAACGCGATGACCAAAACATGGTAAATTTCTACGAAAGGGTTGCAAAAGCCGCAGTCCAAAAGAAAATGTTGGTCGACTTTCACGGAGCCTACAAACCAACTGGAATGTATCGAACCTATCCCAATGTCATTACTTCCGAAGGAGTATTTGGACTGGAAAACAGTAAGTGGGACCCGCAAAAAAGAATTAGCCCTGACCACAACGTAACACTCCCCTTCATCCGAATGGTTGCCGGCCCAATGGACTATACTCCCGGTGCTATGCTTAACGCTCAGAAGGACAGCTGGGCTCCTATTTTTAATTGTCCGATGAGTCTTGGAACCCGCTGTCATCAACTAGCCATGTATGTTGTTTTTGAGAGTCCACTGGAAATGCTGGCTGATAGTCCAACTCATTATTATGCCGAACCGGAGTGCATGAAATTCTTAAAAAGTGTTCCATCCGTATGGGACACAACAATTCCACTTCAAGCTAAAGTCGGCGAATACGTTGTTATTGCACGAAAAGCAGCAAATGATAATTGGTATATCGGTGGAATGACCAACTGGACAGAACGAGACCTCAACCTGAACCTTTCCTTTTTATCTTCCGGAAAATACAACATCCAAATATGGCAGGACGGAATCAATGCAGACCGAAATGCTCAGGATTTTAAAGTTATAAGATCAGCCGTTGACAATACATCTTCGCTTAAAGTTCATCTGGCTCCAGGCGGGGGAGTTGCTGCAATTATTTCCCCTGAAAAATAAGACACTTAACAAACATCTATTCTTATCTATAAACAAAAAACTAATGAAGAAAATCTTATTCCTATGTTGCCTGTTCATTTTTATGACTAGCTATGGCAAATCACAGAATCCCCCAGTTAATAAATTACGTGCACCTGCCTACCCGTTGATAACTATTGATCCTTATACCAGTGCATGGTCTTTTTCGAATGTACTGTATGGCGACGCGATTAGGCACTGGACCGGAGTAAAAAACTCTTTAATCGGGGCAATCCGCGTTGATCAAAAAACTTACCGTTTCATGGGAACTGAAGAAGTTTCATTAGTTCCTGTTGTTTATACTGCAGCGATTCAAAGATGGATCGGTCATTATACTTTTGCACAACCAGCTAACGGATGGGAAAATCCTGAATTTAATGATTCTAGTTGGAAAACAGGAAAAGCAGCCTTTGGAACAAACGAACAGCCCTATCGGGAAACGCCTTGGGAGACCAGTGATATATGGGTCAGAAGATCTATTACTCTGAAAGACGATCCTTCTTCACAAGATCTGTTCCTCAACTATTCTCATGACGATGTCTTCGAACTGTATATCAACGGGATTCAAGTAGTCAAAACAGGAAATAGCTGGAACAACAATGTCTTGCTACACCTTACAGATAAAATTAAGAAATCCCTTCACAAAGGGAAAAACATCATTGCAGCCCATTGTCATAATACGACCGGAGGAAGCTATGTAGACTTTGGTCTTTATCGCAAACCGGCAACAGGGAAGTATCTTGACCTTACAGCCAAACAAAAATCTGTCAGTGTGATGCCAACCCAGACTTATTATGTCTTTAACTGCGGCCCCATCCAATTAAACCTGACGTTTTGTTCTCCGCTTTTAACGGATGACTTAAAAACACTATCCCGTCCGGTAAATTATATCAGTTACAAAACATCTTCTCTGGACGGCAAGCCTCATAATGTTCAGATCTATTTCGAGGCAACTCCGGAATGGGCTGTTAATAATACAAGTCAGGAGGTACAATCTTCCCGTTTTAATGCCGATGGACTTACCTTCCTCAAAACGGGGACCCGCAGTCAGCATATTCTTCAGACCAAGGGCGATAACGTGCGCATCGACTGGGGTTATTTCTATATGGCCGGAAAAAACAACAAACAATCCGCCTTTACCATTAATGATTACCGCTCGGTAAAAAAAGCATTCGCTACAACCGGAAGTGTTGCAGGATTGCAACCTCATCAACCGAATGCCAACATGGAAAAAGAAATGACTGCCTTAGCTTTCTCTGAAAACTTAGGAAATTCAAAAGCTTCCTCAGGAAAGGTTATGATTGGCTACGACGATATCTATTCGGTCCAGTTTTATGAGAAAAATCTTCGTGCCTGGTGGAGGAATGACAATCCGAACGCTATTGTTGATGCCTTCTCTGCCGCCGATAAGGAATGCTGTTCCCTGATCAAAAAGTGTTCTGCTTTCGACCGGAAACTGATGCAGGAAGCTCGTTTCGCCGGAGGAGAAAACTATGCTGATCTTTGTGCTCTTGCTTACCGTCAGGCTATTGCCGCCCACAAGTTAGTCCGGGGAGAAAACGGAGAACTTTATTTCTTCTCCAAAGAAAATTTCAGTAACGGATCAATCGGAACCGTCGACGTGACTTACCCTTCCGCCCCCTTGTTCTTATACTACAATCCTGATCTGCTCAAAGGAATGATGGACCCTATTTTCTACGCTGCCGAGTCTGGAAAATGGAACAAGCCTTTCCCTGCTCATGATTCCGGAACTTACCCGCTGGCTAACGGTCAGACTTACGGAGAAGACATGCCGGTTGAAGAAGCTGGGAATATGCTCATCCTTACAGCTGCTATCGCCAAAGCAGAACAAAATGCCTCTTATGCAGAGAAGCACTGGCAGTCATTGACAACATGGGCTGATTATCTTCTGCAAAAAGGATTAGACCCGGAGAACCAGCTTTGTACTGACGATTTTGCCGGTCATCTGGCTCATAACACCAATCTTTCGGTAAAAGCAATCGTTGGCATTGCCGGATACGGACACATGGCTCAGATGCTTGGAAAAGACGAGGTTGCTCAGAAATATCTTTCAGCTGCCAAAGAAATGGCTCAGAAATGGACAGCAATGGCTGATGCAGGAGATCATTTCAGCTTGACTTTTGATAAAAAAGATACCTGGAGTCAGAAGTACAACATGGTGTGGGATAAATTATTAGGATATGAATTATTTCCTTCTGATTTGATTAATCGTGAGATTGCCTATTATCTGACTAAACAGAATCGATACGGACTGCCGCTTGATAGCCGGGCAACTTATACCAAAAGTGACTGGATTACATGGACAGCGACTTTAGCTGATGATCAAGATACTTTTGAGAAGCTAATTGATCCGGTATATAATGCATTCAATGAAAGTACCAGCCGCATCCCAATGACCGACTGGTATCAGACTACCGATGCCAAACAGGTCGGATTCCAGGCCCGTTCTGTGGTCGGTGGCTATTTTATTAAAATGCTCAAGAATAAACTTAATCTTCAGAAATAAATTTCAAGTTTAAAAGCGACACATGAAAAAAACAATTTTACTTTTCTTAATGCTCATCGGAATATTGGGAGCCAATGCACAAAGCACCCCCCGTTCAGAGTATCCCCGGCCACAATTTCAACGGGAATCATGGGTTAACTTAAATGGCGAATGGAGCTATTCTTTTGATTTCGGAAATTCGGGAAAACAACGTGGATTTGAAAACACAAAAGGATTCTCTGGCAAGATCATCGTCCCTTTCTGTCCTGAAAGTTCACTGTCCGGGGTCGGTTACAAAGACTTTATTAATAATATGTGGTACCAAAAAACAATTTCTGTTCCTCAAAACTGGAATGGTAAAAAAATCATTCTCCACTTCGGAGCAGTCTACTACAAAGCAGAAGTCTTTATCGACGGAAAACCCATTGGACAACATTTTGGAGGAACCTCTCCTTTCGAATTTGATATTACTTCGTTTGTGTCTCCCGGAAAATCACATAATCTGGTTGTAGCTGTCAGCGATGACTTGCGCTCTGGAAAACAGGCCGGAGGAAAACAATGTTATAACTATTATTCCGAAGGTTGCTCCTACACCCGTACAACAGGAATCTGGCAAACTGTTTGGATGGAAGCTTCTTCTTCGTTCGGGTTAAAAGCCTGTCACATCATCCCCGATCTTGATCAGCAACAGGTGGTTATTGAACCTTCTTTCTTCAATGAAAGCAATAGTCATCAATTAAGAATCACCATCAAGGATAAAGACAAAATAGTCGCCCGAAGAACGGTCCATGCAACAAACTCTTCTATTTGTGCGATTTCAATTCCGAAAGTAAAAACATGGTCTCCGGAAGATCCATTCCTCTACGACATCGTTTTAGATGTAGTCGACAATAATCAACAAGTAGTCGATGAAGTTAAATCCTATTTCGGAATGCGGAAGGTTCATATTGAAGGGAACCGCGTTTTTCTGAACAATAAACCCTACTATCAAAGACTGGTTCTTGATCAGGGATTTTATCCAGATGGCATATGGACTGCTCCTTCCGATGAGGCATTGAAACGTGACATCGAGTTATCCCAGCAAGCCGGCTTTAACGGAGCCCGGCTGCACCAAAAAGTCTTTGAAGACCGATTCTACTACTGGGCCGATAAAATGGGATACCTTACATGGGCTGAAGCATCAAGCTGGGGTGCAGACCTGAATAATCCAGAAACCGGTCGTAATTTTATAACAGAATGGACAGAAAATGTCATTCAAAAACGGAATCACCCCTCCATAATAACCTGGACCCCATTTAATGAAACGTGGAACCCTGATGCAGAACAATATCCTCGTTTTGTGAAAGACGTTTATGCAATTACCAAAAGTCTGGATCCAACACGGCCGATCAATGATGCCAGCGGCGGAACTCATGTTATTACCGACATCTGGTCTGTGCATAATTATGAACACAATCCGGACGCTTTAACAAAGATTCTTACTCCCGATGCCCAAGGAAAAGTATGGAGCAATGAATCAAGCCATACTTTTACCTCTTACGCAGGACAACCTTATCTGATTGATGAATTCGGCGGGTATAGCAAACCAGAAGGGACCACTACCAATGGATGGGGTTATGGAGAGACCCCAAAATCTCTAGATGATTTATACAATCAACTTAATAATCTGGTAGACGCCATATTAAGTAAAGACAACGTTTATGGCTATTGCTATACTCAGTTGACAGATGTCGAACAAGAACAGAACGGAATTTACAAATATGACCGTTCCACTAAATTTGATATGAAACGAGTTCATGCTATTTTCAGTAAAAATCCGACAAATAAGAAATAACACTAACAGGTGTTTTCGCACAAGATGAAAACAGAGAAAATATTCATCTGGTGCCGATTTCTCTTTTCTCGGAATCCAATATACGACGGGGTTCTAACCCCGTCGTTTCACGGAATTATCTGGCGAATCCGTAAGAACCTCTACTTGAAACTCATGAACCCAAAAAACAATCGACAATCTTGTCCATATCCGATTTTTTATATCCTTTTCATTCTCGGACTATTCTCACTAAATGCATGCCATGCTACAAATGTCGAGAAAGATCATTCTCCTGACCAATATAAGAATCCTGTTTTCGAACCCGTTTTGGCTGACCCGACAATTATTCGTGATCAGGCTGGCTGCTTTTATGCCTTTGGAACAGAAGATACCTGGAACAATAAAGATCATCTCATCGCAATCATCCAATCCCATGATTTAATAAACTGGTCTTATGTCAATGATGCATTTATCTCAAAACCAACATGGAAAACAAATAGTGGTGGTCTTTGGGCTCCCGATATTCATTATTCAAATGGCACTTATTACCTTTTTTATGCCTACAGTTTATGGGGGGACACAAACCCGGGAATAGGATTAGCTATCAGTAATTCACCCCAAGGTCCATTCATTGATCAGGGAAAAGTTTTTACCAGTAAAGAAATCGGAGTCGAAAATTCCATCGATCCTTATTTCATTGAAGATAATGGACATAATTACCTTTTCTGGGGTAGTTTTCATGGTATCTTTGGAATTGAATTATCTTCTGATTGCAAATCGGTTATCGGACAAAAATTTCAAATTGCAGGGAGCTTTTTTGAAGGCAGCTATATTCTGAAAAGAAATAATTATTACTACTATTTCGGTTCAACCGGTTCCTGTTGTAATGGGGCACAAAGTACTTATCAGGTTACCGTTGCAAGGGCAACTTCAATCGGAGGCCCTTATCTCAATAAATCAGGAGTTGACATTCTCAACGAACCAGGATCCCTTTTTATTCAAGGGAACAATTCCTTTGCCGGCCCTGGGCATAACGCCCCGATTATAACCGACGACAATGGAGATGACTGGTTTATTTACCATGCCATTGACCGAAAAATTCCTTTCCTTTCAGGTAAAACGACACGACGACCTCTCTTGATTGACAAAATCAATTGGAATAATGGTTGGCCTGAAATAAAAGACAACTATCCCAGTTCTTTCAGTTCAAAACCATTTTTCAAATCAATCTAGCTCTTTTCATCTATTTATAAACTCAATTCTTTATTAAAAAAATTTCAGCCTTTTGTTTAAAATCTTTTATACTTTCATAGAAATATTCGTTAAACGCAACTTAAAAACAGAAGCTCTTTATAACGAACATAAAACACAAAACTAAATTCATATCCCAATGAAAAGAATAAAAATCATTGCTCTTTCACGAAACATTTTGCTCATGGTATTTTGTTTCCTGCTATTTCAATGCACAAGCATTCAGGGCCCTAAAATCGTCAATGCAAAAGACTATAATGGTACTATTGATGGCAAAAAAGTAGCTCTTTACACTTTAAAAAATCAAAAAGGAATGGTTATGCAGGTCACTAATTACGGAGCCAAAATAGTCAGTCTGTTCGTCCCTGATAAAAACGGAGTCTTCTCCGATGTGGTATTCGGATTTAAAAGTCTGAAAGATTGCGAAGCAACAAAAGAAGTCTATTTCGGATCAGCCATCGGTCGCTATGGAAACCGTATTGCTAATGGGAAATTCACCCTTGATGGAGTTCTGTATAAATTAGCCGTCAACGATGGTCCAAATCATCTACATGGAGGACTAAAAGGATTTAATAAAGCCGTTTGGGATGTAACACAATCCAATGATTCTTCTGTTCAACTTTCTTATCTTTCAAAAGACAAAGAGGAAGGTTATCCAGGCAACTTAAAAATAAAAATAACCTATACCCTTTCTTCTGACAATTCTTTCAAAATTGATTACAGTGCAACAACGGACAAAAAAACAGTCTGTAATCTTACGAATCATTCTTATTTCAATCTTGCAGGAGAAGGGAACCCAACGATAACCAATCAAATCGTTACAATAAATGCAGATAATTTTACTCCGATTGATCCTACTTTTATTCCAACAGGAATACAACCGGTTGCCGGTACGCCGATGGATCTGAGACAACCTACAGTCATTGGTGAACGCATCAATCAAGATTACATTCAACTTAAAAACGGGAAGGGCTTTGACCACAACTTCGTACTGAATGATAGTCCAAAAGACAATAGCGGATTAACATTCGCCGCTTCCGTAAAAGATCCAGTTAGCGGTCGGGTAATGGAAGTCTACACCACTCAACCAGGAGTCCAGTTCTATTGCGGCAATTTCCTTAATGGAACAGCAGTTGGCAAAAGTGGCAAAGCTTATGCCTATCGTAGTGGTCTATGCTTCGAAACCCAGCATTTCCCCGATAGCCCAAATCATCCGGCATTTCCAACGACCGTTCTGGTGCCAGGACAAACTTATCATCATGTAACGGTTTATAAATTCAAAGCAGAATAGGCATAAAGAAAGGGGAATACATTATGTACTCCCCTTTCTTCTATACAATAAATATTATCTAAACTATACTCAAAGAGATATTAACTTCTTTTGGTAAGATTAATTTTTAATGGATTATTCTTCCCTTGCTCCCGAATATTGTTGCTTCTTTTCGAAGAAACTTCTTTTCTACGATGATTTTCTTCCGGACGACTTCTATAAAAAGAGGTCTTTCTGTTCTGAGACCTTTCCGGGTCTTTTTTTATTTCACGAGCTCTCTCGTTAGAAAGGGGATAAGGTTGATCTGCAACAATAGGTATTTCCCGTCCAATTAGGCGGTTGATATCATACAATAACTTATCTTCCTCTTCATCACAAAATGAGTAAGCCATCCCCTCTAAACCAGCACGGCCAGTTCGTCCTATACGATGGACATAAGTCTCCGGCACATTAGGCAAATCATAATTCACCACAAGAGAAAGATCTTCAACATCAATACCTCTGGCTGCAATATCCGTAGCTACAAGCACCCTGGTTTTCCCCTCCTTGAAATTAGACAGAGCTCTCTGCCTTGCATTCTGCGACTTATTGCCATGAATAGCCTCAGCACCAATACCAGCATGAGCCAAATCTCTGGCAACCCGATCTGCACCATGTTTGGTTCGGGTAAAAACGAGAGCTGACTTTATATCCTTGTTCTCAAGCAAGTGGGCAAGTAACGGACGCTTGTTTTTCTTCTCTACCATAAACAAATACTGATCAATGGTGTCGGCAGTGGAAGAAACAGGAGCAACCTCAACTCGTACAGGATCAACAAGAATCGAATTGGCTAATTTAGAAATTTCCTTAGGCATTGTTGCAGAAAAGAATAACGTTTGCCTTTGAACCGGTAAACGCTGAATGATCTTTTTTACATCATTCACAAAACCCATGTCAAGCATTCTATCCGCTTCATCCAAAATAAAAAAACGAATAGAAAATAGGTTAATAAACTTCTGACTAATCAAATCAAGCAGTCTCCCCGGAGTCGCGATCAAGATATCAATTCCCGAACGCAAAGCTTCTATTTGCGAACGTTGAGGAACCCCTCCGAATATGACCGTATGTTTTATTCCCAGAAATCGACTATATCCGGCAAAACTCTCTCCTATTTGTATCGCGAGTTCTCTTGTCGGGGTTAATATTAATGTTTTTACTCTCCTGGGGCCCTTTTCTCCTTGTTGCTCTTCGTTTAAAAGTTGTAAAATTGGGATTGCAAAAGCAGCAGTTTTCCCTGTTCCTGTTTGTGCGCATCCCAGCAAATCTTTTCGTTTAAGTATAATTGGGATTGCTTGTTCCTGAATTGGGGTTGGCTCTACATAGCCTTCCATATCCAACGCGTGCTGGATAGGTTCAATAAGATTAAGATCTTTAAATGACATTCTAATTTTTTTTCTTGAAATAAGGCAGGCTAAATCATAACAATGTTAAAAAGATAGCAGTCTGATCGTGTGTAATTATAAAAATAAATCTCATCTCCGCTCAGGTATTGCCATTTTGCCTCCATGCAATACCCCGCAAAAGTAGTAAAAAAACAATTGGTCTTACATTTCGCCTTAAAATAGGTTTTACTAATCACTCCCAGGAAAAAACACATTCCCCTGTTCCCCCCATATTCAGGGTAATATTCTCACTTTCAGGTAGAAATATTTTCATAATATAAAATAACAATCGATTGAATTATTTTTCTATACTTCTATTTCAACTCAGCAGAATTGCCTAACCTCCCCTCCTATCTCCTATTGTCTGCAACTACTCTACACAAAAAGAAAAACAAATCATTTTTGGGAAAAACAGGTATGTTATCAAATAATTATAATTTCTCATTCAAAACAGGAATATACAGGCAAGTAGAATAACTTCCCCTTTCGTAAACAATCTCATTCAATACACCGCTAAAAAAACGATTCCATGAAGAGACTGAACATCCAATGTATTAAACACGCACATTTTGAAAATGAAGGATTCATTGCAGAATGGATCAAGAGAAAAGATCATCAATTAAACTCAACCCATATATGGCTAGATGAACCATTTCCTCTTCCTGATTCTATTGACGGATTGATTATCATGGGCGGACCAATGAGTGTAAATGACGAAGAGCAATATCACTGGTTAAAAGAAGAGAAACAGTTCATTGCTCAAGTAATTCAAAAGAAGATTCCGGTACTTGGAATATGCCTGGGAGCTCAACTCATCGCGAATGTGTTGGGAGCGCAGGTCCTTAAAGCACCTCAAAAAGAAATCGGATGGTGGCCAATAACAACATTCCCTTCAAACTATTGGGAAACAAACAAAATTCTAACCACTTTTTTATGGCATGGTGAAACATTTACACTTCCTAAGAATGCAACATTATTAGCCAGTTCGGAAGCAATTGCACATCAAGGTTTTTCTTACGGAGAAAAAGTTGTAGGCATCCAATTTCACCCGGAAGTCACCCCGGAAGGAATTAAAAATCTCATTCAGAACTGTTGTTCAGACCTCACTCAGGGAAAATTTATTCAAACAGCCGACGAGATGTTTTCCAACAAAAGCTTCTTTGAAGACAATAAAAAATTATTATTTGCACTGCTGGAAAAGCTTTTCAAATAAATTAGTTCCGGCATTTCCTGAGGGTAAATCAACAGGTTCCTACTCTATCTGTAAGAAACAATTAGCCCAACTCCTAAAAAAGATAGAGCCCTATCTTTTTTACAATCTACACCAAGCAACAGAGTCATTGTTCTAAAAATCACTTAATAAACAGAATAAGTTAATTTAAAATTTTTCTACTTTTGGCCTTTTATTTTTTTATTAACATCTTTTATGAAAAAACAGAAGTGTCTTCCTATGAAAAAAATTCTACTCTTTGCCCTATTTATTGTTGCCGTCTCCAGTTTAAAAGCACAAAACATTCAGTTCCATTATGATTTCACTCATCAACGTCGTTTTGAAACAACAACCATCGAGATGTTTAAACCCGATCAGTGGGGAAGCACCTACTTCTTTATCGACCTGGATTACAACCGAAACGATGAAAAGGGACTTACTCAAAGCTACTGGGAGATTACCCGATCGATGAAGATTGCAAATTCTCCATTTAGTATTCACGGTGAATTTGATAGTGGATTCTTAAGAACCAAATCAGCAACAGATAATTCCAGTGTGGGATATTCCATTAATCCGGCTTGGCTAGGTGGTATTGATTACAACTGGGATAACAAAGATTTTACCCGTGGCTTCGGCATCCAATTATTATATAAACATATCAACCATAAAGACAATGCCTCGTACCAGCTTACCGAAACATGGTACATCAATTTCCTCAATAAAAGAATAACCCTCTCTGGCTTTGCTGATTTTTGGAAAGAGAAAACCCCCTTCGGAAGTTATGTATTCATTTCAGAACCACAATATTGGTATAACTTCAATAGCCATTTTTCTCTTGGAGGAGAAACCGAATTCAGTAACAATTTTGGAGGATTGGATGGATTTCATGCCTACCCGACTGTTGCAGCAAAGTGGAATTTTTAATTTAAAAAACAGATAACAATGTTTATTAATAACTTTTTCAAATTAAAGGAAAATAATACCAATATCCGAACTGAGATATTTGCAGGCCTTACCACCTTTATGACCATGGCTTATGTCCTTTTCCTGAATCCCAGCATCCTGTCATCCACTGGGATGGACAAGAATGCAGTATTCTTTGCAACTTGTGTTGCCGCTGGAGTTGTCACAATCGTCATGGGACTGTTTGCTAATTTTCCTATCGCATTAGCTCCAGGAATGGGCTTGAATGCTTTCTTTGCAACCGTTGCCGTAGCTGGAACCGGAATGCCCTGGAGAATAGCCTTGGGTGCTGTATTCATTTCCGGTATTATTTTTATAATCCTAACAGTTACTAAAATAAGGCAACTATTAGTGGTTGCTGTCCCTGATTCTTTAAAAGCAGCCATCTCTGTAGGAATTGGACTGTTTATTACGATCATCGGATTAAAGATGTCTGGAATCATGGTTGCAAGAACCAATCTTGCCGCCTCTGCTCTGGGAGCAATCAATTCCGGACACGGGATGCTCGGATTAAAATCACCTGAATGGAATATCATGATCGGAAGCCTTAAAAATACCGACATGGTTCTCTGTCTCATCGGACTTGCAGTCACCTCTATCTTAATGGCCCGAAAAGTGAAAGGTTCTCTTCTAATCGGTATTATACTCTCCACGCTGATTGGAATTCCAATGGGGGTAACGGTAATCCCTGCCCATTTCAGTCCCTTCTCTCTCCCTGATCTCAGTAAACTAGCTGTCGGAGCTTTAGATGTCAAAGGCGCGCTCAATATGGGCATCTGGACCGTTGTTTTTACCTTTACATTTGTTGAGTTATTCGACACCTTCGGAACCTTAGTCGGGACGGCTAAGAAAGCCGGATTAATTGAGAAAGACGGAAAAGCGCCCAAAATCGGAAAAGCAATGCTTGTCGACGCTTTCGGCGTTTCATTCGGTGCTCTGATGGGAACCAGCACCGTAACCTCCTACGTAGAAAGTGCTGCCGGCATCGGAGAAGGTGGTCGTACCGGACTTACCGCTGTTACAACCGGATTTATGTTCCTACTGGCATTGATCATTGCCCCTCTTGCAACATTAATTCCCAGTGCGGCAACAGCTCCGGCTCTTATTATTGTCGGCGTTCTGATGATCTCAAGTATCAAAGAAATCAATTTTGAAGATTTTACTGAAGGATTCCCGGCTTTCCTCACCCTTACATTAATGCCTTTTACTTATAATATTGCCAATGGTATTGCTGCAGGAATTCTTTTCTATACGATTCTTAAAGTTGTTACTGGCAAATGGAAAAAAGTTCACTGGTTAATGTATATTCTTTTCATATTAGTCATTTCCAGGTATATATTCCTTACGGAAGCATAACTCATCCTATATTTTAAATAAAAAAGGTAAAAGCAGGATTATCTGTTTTTACCTTTTTTATCTCAAATAACAAACATTCCAACTATAAATTGTTTATAAAACTTGCAAAAAAAGTGTTTTTATTTACCTTTGCAACTCTCTTAAAAAAGGGCTGTTAGCTCAGTTGGTTTAGAGCACTACCTTGACAGGGTAGGGGTCACTGGTTCGAATCCAGTACAACCCACATTTCCAGTTTGACTTCACCAATAACAGAAATTTACAGAAATGTTTTCTTTATTAAGAAATCAACTATTCTCTTTGGTTTCTCTTCCGGCTCAAAACAGAATGGGATTTCAAAATAGAATATTGATCCTTTACCTTCTTCCGAATCAACCCATATCCTTCCTCCTATTGCATCAAGCAGAGATCGGCAGATTGCCAATCCAAGCCCCATTCCTCCGCTTAGAAACTGCTTGTCTTCTCGGTCAATCTGATAAAAACGATCAAAAATCTTTTTAATCTCCTCTTTAGGTATTCCAATGCCAGTATCTTTAATCCAGAACAATAAAACATCCCGCTCCGATATACGACAACCAATCTCGACTGTTCCGGAAAAGGTGTTCTTTAGTGCATTTGAAAGCAAATTGCTTAGAATCTTCCTAAAATGAAAAGCATCAAACCTAATCTTATGCTGTGCAAATTGCACATCAACCGAGGTCTGGATTTCGACCTCATCCTTTTTCAAAGAAAGACATGAATGTTCCACCTCTACAATCAAATCATTCAAATTCACAACATTCTGAGTCACTAAGATATCTTCCGACTCTATCTTGGAAATATCGACGAGCCCTTCCATCTGTGACATCAAATTATTCCCCTGTGAAATAATTGTCTGAACATACATCCTTCGATCATCCTCACTCAGACTCGAATCCTCAAGTAACCGACTAAATCCAATAATTGCATTCATCGGAGTTCGAACCTCATGGCTGATATTGGCAATAAATGAAGTCTTCAACCGATCATATTCCAATGCTCTTTTATAAGCAGTATAAATATAGGTCCTCCCTCTGTAGACCAAAATAAGGACCATCAGGCAATAAATAATCAATAAAACATATGTACTAATGATCCGCTCTTCATTCCTGTAATAATTAGCGATAAAATTTGGGTATGAATAGTCAATCGCAAAAAGCGACAAAATATCCAACAAAACAAATACCCCAGCAAAATACAAATACTTCTTAGGCCAGATAAAAACCAATATCCCAGCTACCACAATAAAAAAATAGACAGCCGGGCCATGAGATCCATAATAAATAAACCACAAATAATCAGCATAGCCAACTCCCACAATAGAAGCTGCAACTTTTAAAGAGAACATATATTTCGCCTTTTTCTCCCAGAAATAAAGTCCAAAAAGAACAAGCACAAAACAAAAATCTTCCCAATAAAATGTATTCCGATTTTCAATAAAACAATCAATGACCCCCCCAAATAATAAAAGGGAAGCACCCCAAAGACTTGATATGCCGATGAATTCCGAGTCAAACTCAGCCAAACTATTTTTCTCTTCCTTTTTTATTCCTCGCATGGAAAGGATTTACTCTTTTTTATTGCAAGAAACATATTTTTTTAAAAAAATCCGTTGTGTCCTGTTTTTTATTGACAATTTGATAAAATCTCTGAAGTGAGAGTATCTAAACATAAGTCTAGTACAAGAGAAACCTTCCCACTGGCAGTCTTTTTGCTTTTAACCCAATCGCCTAATGCTTAATGGTATTGGCAACCCAATCCTCTTTTCTATAATCGTCTCTAATTATATCCTTCTTCAGTCAAACAATTGATTGTCTCCTTTAACTTATCACCTGTCTCAAAACAAAATGGGATTTCAAAATAGAATATCGATCCTTTACCTTCTTCCGAATCAACCCATATCCTTCCGCCTATTGCATCAAGCAAGGATCGACAGATTGCCAATCCAAGCCCCATTCCACCAGTTAGAATCTGTTTGTCTTTTCGGTCAATCTGATAAAAACGATCAAAAATCTTTTTAATCTCCTCTTTAGGTATTCCAATGCCGGTATCTTTAATCCGAAACAATAAAACATCCTGCTCCGATATACTACAACCAATCTCGACTGTTCCAGAAAAAGTATTCTTTAGTGCATTTGAAAGCAAATTGCTTAGAATCTTTCTAAAATGAAAAGCATCAAATCTGATCTTATGCTGTACAAATTGTGCATCAACCAAAATTCGAATTTCAACTTCATTCTTTTTCAAAAAAAGACATGAATGTTCTACTACTACAATCAAATCATTCAAATTCACAACATTCTGTGTCACTAAGATATCTTCCGACTCTATCTTGGAAATATCGACGAGCCCTTCCATCTGTGACATCAAATTATTCCCCTGTGAAATAATTGTCTGAACATACATCCTTCGATCATCCTCACTCAGGCTCGAATCCTCAAGTAACCGACTAAATCCAATAATTGCATTCATCGGAGTTCGAACCTCATGGCTGATATTGGCAATAAATGAAGTCTTCAACCGATCATATTGGACCGCTCTTTTGTAGGCTGCATAGGTGTATTTACGTCCCCGATAGACCAGAAAAAGGACAAGAGCACAATACATAATCAGTGTTGTGTAAACACTAATAATACGTTGTAAATAAGAACTATAATTACTTACAAACTTCGGATAAGTGTAATCAATAAAGAAAAGAAGCAGAATATTTAACAGGACACATCCTGCACCAAAGTATAACTGTTTACCAGTCCAGATAAAAACCAATAACCCGGATATAGCAATAAAAAAATAAACTGCCGGACCATAAGATCCATAATAAGTAGCCCACAAATAATCAGTATATCCGATACTTACTACGGAAGCGACAACTTTTAAGAGAAGTATATGGTTTGCTTTTTTCCCCCAGAAATAAAGTCCAAGAAAAACGAACAAGAAAGCGATATCTTCCCAATATACGGTATTGGGGCTTTCGAAAAAATAATCAATGACTCCCCCTATAAAAGAAAGGAAAACACCTAAAAGGCATAACAGACTAATGAATTCTGAGTCAAATTCAGAAAAACGCTTTTTCTCTTTCTGTTTTATTCCTTTCATAGAAGGTTTTGTGCTTTTCTATTGCAAGAAACTTATTTTTTCGCAACAACCCGCTATATCTTATTCTTTTTTATTGACAATTTGGTAAAATCATCTGGAACAGGAAGAGTAAAGATAAGTTGCTTATCACTAATCGGATGAGTAAATTCCAACCGATACGAAAGTAGATGAACTCTTTGTGTATTTTTAGAGGTATCTCCATATCGTTTATCTCCCACAATAGGCCACCCCATTGATGATAAGTGAACTCGAATCTGATGTTTTCGACCAGTCTCCAGTTTAATCTCCAAAAGAGCCCGTGAAGCATTCGCTTCCAATACCCGGTAATGAGTAATTGCCTGCTTTGATCCTGGCACTTCCTCGTCGTAAGAATGAACGTCATACCCATCTTCTTCACGAAGCCAGGATGTAATGGTTCCCGATTTCTCGGAAGGAACCCCATTGATTAATGCCAAATAATATTTATTGACTTCTTTCCAGTTTTCCTTCAATTTCGTTTGTGCTTCGACCGTTCGGGCAAACATAATCAACCCTTCAACCTCCCGATCCAAACGATGTACCGGATAAAGATTACATCTTTTGCCATAACGTTCACGAAGATATGAACGAACAAGTGTAAAAAGAGTGGGATTTTCAGGAGTTGAATCACCACTGGCAATAATACCTATCGGTTTATGGACCACTACAATCCATCGATCTTCATAGACGATCTTAACAGGTAGTCCATGCGTTTTATGAATCTTCTCAATCTGGCGGGGTTCAAGTTCTATAACTTCACCAGCCACAACCGGATCCGTTGCCCTTGATAATTCTTTTCCATTACACAGAATCTGATTATTTTCAATCATCCTCTTTGCTTTGGTTTTTGACATTCCCGGATTCCGTTCCAAAAGAAAATCCATCAGGGAACTATTTCTTTCTGCCTTAAATTTCATGATTTCTAATTATTTTCTAAAACGAAGAAAAGTTCCCAGTGGTAACTTAACTCCGGACTTTGAACCGAGATAAAATTCTCCAAACTCCTTCTTATCCGACTGGAAATAACAATCAGCCACATTATTCCCAATTAGCGACGAAAACCCAAGAGAATAAAGATTTAGCACAAAAAAACTTCCCGATCCGGAGAGCAAATGAGAGCAAAGCTCCATCAACTCGTTAAAATTCTCTTCGAGTACCCATTTTTCGCCATCCGGTCCACGACCATAAGCTGGAGGGTCAAGGATAATTCCCTGATATTGGTGCTCTCTTCGCACCTCCCGTTTGATGAATTTTAAAGCATCCTCTACAACCCAACGAATATCTGTAAACTTCGAAAGTTCCATATTCTCACGGGCCCAACTAATCACATTCTTAACAGCATCAACATGAGTCACATCAGCACCGGCAGCCTTTGCTGCCAGAGAAGCCCCGCCCGTATAAGCAAATAAATTGAGCACCTTACAGCCTTCCCCTAGTGAATGTACCGCATCGAAAATATAGTGCCAATTCTCAGCCTGTTCCGGGAAAACACCAATATGCCCAAATGAAGTCAGATTCAGGCGGAAAGAAAGAATCTGTTCTCCTAACCGATAAGTAATCGTCCACGATTCAGGCATCTTCTGGTAAAATTGCCACCCTCCGTTTTCTTCATCAGCAAACCGATATGATTTTCGTTGCCGGTCACGCACATACCGGGCATGAGCAATCCGCATCCACTCCGATTCCGGCAATGTTTTATTCCATAAAGCCTGGGGCTCAGGGCGTATCAATAGGTATTTACCAAACCGTTCCAGTTTTTCAAAACCGCCACAATCAATCAGTTCGTAATCCTGCCATCCATGGGGAGTAAGAAGTTCCATCGCTATTTTTCTATTTTTCAGATTTCAAAAGTAATAGATTTTAACCTAACTTCGCAGACCTAATGCATTTACAACTATTTATGCAATTTAGAGAAAAAATAACAAGCACACATAATCTCAAAATCAAAAACTTCCAACCTTTGCAGAAAGCCAGGGAACGAAGGAAACAAGAGCTTTTCATCATCGAAGGTCTTAAAGAATTACGTGTTGCTGTCGTCAACAAATATCATTTCGAAAGTCTATTCTTCGATCAGGGACTTCTTTCCGAAAAAGAACTAACCGATCGGATAAAAGGAATCAATCCGGAGGTTGAGATATACCCGGTGTCTCATGAGGTTTACGAAAAGATAGCCTACCGTGAAAATAGCGGAGGAATTGTTGCTCTTGCAAAACCTCACAATCACTCGCTTTCCAACCTGTCTCTTTCCAAAACACCTCTTCTTCTGGTACTCGAAACTGTTGAGAAACCCGGTAATCTGGGCGCACTACTCCGAACTGCCGATGCCGCCAGTATTGATGCAGTCATCGTATGTGATCCCCAGACCGATCTCTATAATCCCAACGTGGTCCGTTCCAGCATCGGCTGCCTTTTCAGCGTACCAATTGCCGTTTGTAATTCAGACGAAGCAATTACATGGATGAAGCAAAAAGGAATCACGATTTATTGTACTTATCTACGAGCTGCCGTTCCCTACCACACCGTTGATTTCAAAAAGCCATCGGCTATTGTTATGGGAACCGAATCAGACGGAATTACCCCGCAATGGGTTGATGCAGCCGATCAGAATATTATTATCCCGATGCGGGGAGACGCCGATTCAATGAACGTATCAACCTCTGCTGCTGTTGTGGTTTTTGAAGCCTGCCGACAGCGCAATTTTAAATATTAAACAATTCCAATAGCAACCTTTAAACTCTGGCTTAGAGATGCTGATTTAATATGAATTAAAATTACAAGGGGAGCTCAGGATGTGCTACCAATTGTGATTATTATTTTTAAATTTGCCCTGATCTGTTGTATTAAATTACAGAAGCGATATAAAAAAGGTTAAATCATAAACCGACTTAAACCAAAAATCAATATGATGAAACAAGTATCCATTGGTATTGACATAGGAGGAACCAACACTGTTTTTGGAGTTGTTGATCAGGATGGTAACGTAATGGTTAAAGACACCATTCCTACTCCCAAACATGGAGATGTTGAGCAATACATCAATGACGTAACTGCGGCAATTAATGAGCTCATAAAATCAGTAACACTGCTCAATGCAGATATTGAAATTATGGGTATTGGGATGGGAGCTCCCAACGGTAATTATTACACCGGGGCCATTGAATTTGCTCCCAACCTCTCCTTCAGAGGAGTCGTTCCATTAGTGAAACTACTTAGTGAGAAATTCGAACTTCCGGCCATCGCACTAACCAACGATGCCAATGCAGCCGCTTTGGGAGAATTAATCTACGGTGGAGCCAAAAACATGAAAAATTTCGTGATGATTACCCTTGGAACCGGTCTGGGAAGTGGTATTGTTGTTAATGGCGAAGTAGTATACGGACACGATGGTTTTGCCGGCGAAATAGGCCACACCACCGTTGTTCCTGAAGGACGCGACTGCGGTTGCGGTCAAAAGGGGCATCTTGAAACCTATTGCTCCGCTCCGGGAATGAAACGTACTGCTTTTGAATTAATTGCCAAACACAATGCAACAAGTAGCCTTTTAGCCAATTACACTTACAATGAATTGGATTCAAAAGCTATTTACGAAGCAGCCGTTAAAGGCGATGCCATTGCAAGAGAAGTCTTCGAGATTACGGGTCATCTTCTTGGTCGCACCCTTGCTGACACGGTTGCCTATCTTTCTCCCGAAGCAATATTTCTTTTCGGAGGACCGACTGCAGCTGGAGATTATATCTTCAAACCGACTAAAGACTACATGGAGAAATATACGCTCCCGATCTTTAAAAATAAAGTTAAAATTCTTCCTTCCCAACTAAAATCGGGCGATGCCGCTATTATAGGCGCCAGCGCTTTGGTATGGAAAGAACTTAAAAAATAACTTTTTAGTTCTATTTTAGTTCAAGAGGTATCCTTTTTCAGGATGCCTCTTTTTTTATCCTTTTAATCTTCATGGAAATGGCGTAAACTTGCACCCTGAAATTTTCTTATAAAACATGGTTACCAATCAACAACTCATCGATCTGTTAAGAAGAGAAGTCGTTCCCGCCCTGGGATGCACCGAACCTATCGCCGCAGCCCTCGCCGCAGCAAAAGCCGCAGAAGTACTTGGTTCTAAACCCGAATATATTGAAACCTTCGTGAGCGGAAATATTCTCAAAAACGCTATGGCTGTCGGAATCCCCGGAACCGGAATGACAGGACTTCCCATTGCCGTTGCGATTGGAGCGATTGGAGGCAAATCAGAAAGAAAACTTGAAGTTCTTAATTCTATTACACCACAACAAATCGAAGAGGCCCGCCAGATGGTTAAGGACTGCGGGGTTTGTATCAAACACAAAGAAGACGCTGAACTACTCTATATTGAATGCATCTGTCGGGCAGCAAACAATTCCTCCCGGGTCATTATTCGTCACCGACATTCAAATATCACCTACATTGAACGAAACGGAATTGTCCTTTTTGAATCAGAAGACAATAAACCCGGAGTTAAACCCACAAGAGAATACCCGGAAGGACTTACCGTCGAACGAATCCTTGAATTCGCTCAGGAAATCGATCTGAAAAAAGTAAAATTTATTGCCGAAGGAGCACAACTAAATCGACAAATTGCCGAAGAAGGTCTTAATCATCCTTATGGGATGCAAACCGGACGCAAAATTGATCAGAATATTCAGAAAGGTGTTCTCAAAGATGATCTCCTCACTTATGCCATGGCTCTCACTTCTGCCGCTTCCGATGCCCGAATGGCCGGTTGCCAGATGCCGGTTATGAGTAACTCCGGTAGTGGAAATCAGGGACTTGTTGTCTCCCTTCCTGTCACAGCCATCGCCGAGAAGTTAAACACCAGTGACGAAAAACTCTTCCGTGCCCTCATCCTCAGTAATTTGGTTGCCATTCATATCAAGAGTTATCTGGCTCCTTTATCTGCACTATGCGGCGTTCTTGTTGCCGCTACCGGTGCCAGTACGGGCATCACTTATCTACTCGGAGGCAATTATCAGCAAATCGTTTATGCCATTAAGAACATGGCGGGGGGAATAACCGGAATGATTTGTGACGGAGCGAAACTCGGTTGTGCACTAAAAGTATCAGCAGGTGTTTGTACAGCCGTTCAAGCTGCTCTTCTATCTATGGACGGGATAGGAATCTCACACTTAGATGGAATTATTGAAAAAGATATTGAGAAAACAATTCAGAATGTTGGATTGATCGGTTCTGTCGGAATGGTTGAAACAGACAAACTCATCCTTCACACCATGGTCTGTAAATAATCTGTTACGGCCGATTATTATTGGCCTTCAATTCCTTCATAATATTGGAAGAGAAGATAAACTCGTTCAGCAACTCATTGTCGGAAGTCAGGACTTCTTTATTGCTGCCTTCCCAGTATTTATTGCCATCATGAATGAAAATGATCTTATCACCGATTTCCATTACAGAATTCATATCGTGTGTATTCACAATCGTAGTTATTCCGAATTCAACTGTAATTTCGTGAATCAGTTTATCGATCATAATTGCAGTCATCGGATCCAGTCCCGAATTCGGTTCATCACAAAAAAGATAATGGGGATTAAGTGCAATAGCCCGGGCAATGGCTACCCTTTTTTTCATCCCCCCACTCAACTCCGAAGGCAGTTTTTTATTCGAATCTTTAATATCAACCCGTTCAAGACAGAAATTAACCTGCTTCATCTTTTCCTTTGAAGACTTGTTCGAAAACATATCCAGTGGGAATCGCACATTCTGCTCAACCGTCATAGAATCAAATAATGCTCCGAACTGGAATACCATTCCAATCTCGCTTCTCAGTAGTTTTTTTTCCGCAAACTCCATTGCAAGATAATCACGGTTGTCATAAAGTATCTGAGCTTCGGGATCCGGATCAATAATCCCGGCAATCGTCTTGAGTAAAACCGTTTTCCCCGACCCACTCCGACCGATAATCAGATTAGTCTGTCCATCATGAAAAGTTGCCGTGATTCCTTTTAATACTTGCTTACCGGCAAATGTTTTATTAATATTTTTGACTGCAATCATTTCATAAGAAGTTGAGTAAGAATCAAGTCAGAGAATAAAATCATAACAATAGTCGCAACAACTGCTTTAGTCCCGGCTTTTCCAACTTCCAACGCACCCCCCTCAACGTAATATCCATAATACGAAGGGATTGTTCCAATAAGCAAAGCATAAAAAACTGTTTTCTCCAACGAGAATACAACATAGTGTGGATTAAACAAATACGTCAACCCGTTCAAGTAATCGGCAATCCGCACAGTTCCGGTCAATGGCACAGATAAGAATCCCCCCAGCATCCCAATACAAGAACAAAGAATACTCAACATCGGCAGAATAATAACAATCGCAACTATCTTAGGCATAATAAGATACCCAGCCGAATTAATTCCCATCATTTCTAATGCCTCAATCTGCTCCGAAACACGCATACTTCCAATCTCCGAAGAGATATGTGAACCTATTTTCCCAGCAAGGATAATACACAGAATTGTCGATGAAAATTCCAACAACAAAGCATCACGAGTTCCCAACCCAATCAACGTTTTAGGAACTAGCGGATTTTCCATATTATAGGCCAGCTGAACGGCAAGAATAGCTCCACTGAAAATAGCGACAAGCACAACCAATCCAATCGAGTTAAGCCCTAAGACTTCAATCTCTTGCATCGTAAGATTATAATAAACCTTTAACTTCTCAGGCTTAGAGAAAACCTTACGCATCAGCTGCATATAACGGCCAATATGAAAAAACAAAAGGTGCATCTTTTAATTTTTGATAAAAATACAAAATTAATCCTTCACTACGTCTATCCATTAAAAACACTCGAATCATCTCTATTAATTTTTCATCTATACAAATTGCCGTATATTTGGTAATAGAAATCGAATGATAAAAGCATGAACAATACATACTGTATTATAATGGCTGGTGGCATCGGCAGCCGTTTCTGGCCTCTGAGCAGAAGTTGCAGGCCCAAACAATTTCTTGATATTCTTGGCGTTGGGAAAAGTTTACTGCAGCAGACCTTTGAACGAATTTTGGCAATTTGCCCACTCGAGAACATTCTGGTTGTTACCAGTTCCAAATATGCAAATCTTGTCTTATCGCAAATTCCGCAATTAAAGGAAGATCAAATACTTACAGAACCACTAAGAAGAAACACCGCTCCCTGCATTGCTTATGCCTGCCAAAAAATCAAAAAAAGAAATGCTCATGCCAACATCATTGTAGCTCCTTCTGATCACCTGATTACCAAAGAAGAAGAGTTCTTTCGACAGATTAAAAACGGACTGGTCTTTGTCGAGCAGGAAAATGCACTCCTCACGCTCGGTATCCAACCCAATCGTCCCGAGACCGGATATGGATATATCCAGGCAAACAAAAAAGTTCCTTTCGGCTCACTCAAAAACCTCTTTAAGGTAAAAACATTCACTGAAAAACCGGATACCAAGATGGCAATGGTTTTCCTGGAAAGCGGAGACTTCTATTGGAACTCAGGAATATTTATTTGTTCGCTTGATGCAATTTTAGAGGCATTCGAACAGCACCTTCCCGAAGTCGGCCGTCTTTTTGAAAATGGATATGAATTTTACGATACGGAAAATGAAATCAGCTTCTTAAATAAGGTCTACCCAGAATGCCCCAATATCTCAATCGACTACGGCATTATGGAAAAAGCATCAAATGTTTACGTCCTCACAGCCGACTTTGGTTGGTCCGACTTGGGAACATGGAGTTCTCTCTACGACAACAGCGAAAAAGACAAAAACGGAAATGCCATTTTAAACGGCAACGTTGAAGCTTACAACTCACGAAACTGCATTGTTCACGCCTCCGATGGAAGACTGGTTGTTATTCAGGGCCTGAAAGACTATATAGTAGTTGAATCGGACCAGACTCTTCTGATTTGTAAAAAACAAAACGAACAGCAAATCAGGCAAATTGTTAACGATATCCGAATTAATTATGGAGAGGAATACATCTAACGATGTTATTCCTCACGATAATCAATGCCCCGGTTTAAAAAGGTATTGAAGGGTTCCAACACTTCAAATTTTCGTAACGCAAAATCAGCCAGATCTGGAGACAAAATAACAGACTCCTCCAAGGGTGCCATTACCGTATACGATCGATATTTCAATAAATCAATGTGCTCAAAATCTTTAGGAAATCCTTTAGGGGCCATTTTTAATTTATCATCGGCATAAAGAGGCGGATAGTTAGACCGAAAAGAATCATTTTCAATAATGGAAAGAAACTCTTCCGGACTGTTATAGATTTCTTGCCGGATCGACTTTAACACATCAGTCGGCGGCATATAGATTCCACCTCCGACGAAGGCCCCATCCGGTTCAAGATGCAAGTAATACCCCGAACGGCCACTGTTACGCCCACCCTTACAGATAAATCCTCCGAAATTTATTTTATACGGAGTCTTGTCATGTGAAAACCGCACATCCCGAAAAATACGGAATACACTTTTCTTCGGATCAACCATCTGAATTGATTCGTCAAACTGACAAACACCAGCATTCAGAACCTCTACGAGGGCAAGAAACTTCGCACGAGCCGAGTCATATCGCTCTTTATTCGCATGAAACCACTCCGAATTATTATTCTCTCTCAAATCTCTTAAAAAATCAAGAACTTCTTTCATAATGATTCCTTTTTCAAATGTGATTATTGAATATTCATTCGCAATTTCAGAAGCCGCTTTATCCCCCACATAATCGAGTAAACGAGCACTAATGCAACAATGATACTTGCCCCTGACGGGATATCCAGATAATAGGAAAACATCAGTCCGGAAAAAGATCCAATGAATCCGAATATAATCGAACCAAATATCATCTTTCGGAAATCCTTCGTATACAAGCCGGCAGTTACCTGCGGAATGGTCAACAACGAAATCACTAAAATAATTCCGACCACTTTGATGTTTACCACAATCGCCAGGGCAACCAAGCTGATCATGATACTATTAAACAACCGGACCGGTAACCGATTGGCC
The DNA here is from genome assembly GCA_963692465.1 of Prolixibacteraceae bacterium. Lineage (GTDB taxonomy): Bacteria > Bacteroidota > Bacteroidia > Bacteroidales > Prolixibacteraceae > JAUZOB01. Next base: position 2,016,867 of record OY829943.1, on the reverse strand, counting down.
CGGGCAAATTCCGCATCAAAAGCAATATAAAGAATTATGTGGAAAAACGAGATAAAAAACAAGATGACAAACAACGCCAATAGTCCCATCCAAAAAAGGTCGCCATGGCTCACAATAATGATATTGCCAAATAAATAACTCATCAGATTAGGCGCATATCCAGGAGTTAATGAAACAAAAAGGATTCCGAGTGCCATCCCAAGCGACCACCAGATTGCAATAGCTGAATCCTCACGTATATTGCCCCGATCCGAAAAATACTGAATTCCTAATGCTGAGAAAACACCGAAGATGGCTGCTCCTAAAATCGGATTAAAACCCAGATAATAGGCAAGTCCCACTCCGCCAAATGAGGCATGCGTTATTCCTCCGCTGATAAATACAATTCTCCGGGCAACAATATACGCCCCGATAATACCACAACTTATTGCAGCAAACAAAGCAGCCCAAAAGGCATTCTGGAAGAATTCGTATCGAAATAATCCTAAAAATGTATCCATGATCAATGTGAATGTAAAACAGTATGAGGAATAGTTCCATGGGTAATCAGCTGAATCGGACAATTATAGGCTTCGAGTTGCTCCGCTGTAATATCACTTGAAGGATGATAGTACAAATTGCGGTTTACACAAGCAATGGTCTTGACATAATAAGCAATAGTCCCCACATCATGTGAAACCAACACAATAGCCATCCGTTCATTCAGCTTCCGGAGGTGCTCATATAACTCACTTTCGAATTTGTTATCGACATACGTATTGGGTTCATCAAGAATAAGCATCCGGGGAGAAGAAACCAGTGCCCGGCATAAAAAAACCCGTTGCATCTGTCCGCCAGACAGTTCGCCTATCGGCTTTCTCCTCAATTGAGCAATTCCCATTTCTTCAAGCACTTGCGATGCCCGATCATTATCTTCCCGGCTAAACCGGTTAATTAAGGAACGCCGGGTCTGAAACCCCGAACGAACCACTTCAAATACGGTTATTGGAAATTTAAAATCAATTTTCTGCATCTGCGGGAGATAACCGATTAAACCCTCTTTACGGTCGCTTTCAGGAAATGTAATGGTTCCGCTCTGGATCTTGACCAACCCCAGTATGGCCTTCAGCAAAGTGGTCTTTCCTCCTCCATTCGGACCAATCACCCCTAAAAAGTCGTGATCACCAATCGTCAGATTCACCTTTTCCAACACGACCTGGTCATCATAAGCAACCGTTAAGTCCTTTATTTCAATCAAGTTTGCCATTTATCTAATTTAATGCAGCGGAAAGATCGGTAATCATCTTTCGCATCTGCCCATCCCAGTCATACGCCATAGGGTCAAGCTGTATCACTTTACCGCCGATTTCTCTCGAAATAGTTTCAGACTGAGAGACACTAAATTCTTTCTGTACAAAGATAACTTTAATTCCCATGGCTTTTGCCTGATCAATAACCGTCCGCAAATGACGCGCAGAGGGTTCTTTGCCATCCGTTTCAATTGAGATCTGCTGTAACTGATAGTCCTCTGCCAAATATCCCAATGCCGGGTGAAAGATCATAAACTTTGCCCCTTTATGTCCGCTCAATTTTGTATCTGCAAGCTGTTTCACCGCATCGACTTTAGCAATAAACATTTTATAATTACGCTGGTACTCCCGCCTGTGTACTGGATCTAATTCTGAAAGTTCTTTTAGAATATTCGCAGCAATAATTTTCACATTGCTCGGACACATCCACACATGAGGGTCAAAAACGCTATAATCAGAAGGAAGATGAGTTTGTTGAACCTCCTCTTTTTCACCGGTAAAACGTCGGTACTGAATTCCTTCAGAACAATTATAGACCTTCATTCCCCGATTCATCGCACTGATTTTAGACATCCAAATTTTCTCAAAACCCAATTCCCCAATTTCAATATACGCCTTTGAATGCCCTAGCTCCTGCAATTGCCGGGGCGTTGGCGAATAACTTTCATGGCTCATTCCGGTAGCAATCATGACATTCACGTCAACAAAACGACCCCCGATTTGTTCAACAAAATACTTTTGAGGAAAAATACTGACTGTAACCGAAAGCTGATCTCCACGAGGACCTGCTCTTCGACACGAGAGGCAAATCACAGCCAGTAACACCAATAGCAAAATTCTTTTCATGAATAGATAAATATTATTTTTTCTCTTTTGAATGTCTTACTTTCTTGGGCGGGACCGGATCATATCCTGAAGTTCCCCATGGGTTACATCGTAATATTCGCCAGGTTGCAAGCCACAACCCTTTAATCGGTCCGTGAATTTTTAAAGCTTCCAGTGCATATTGCGAGCACGTAGGAACATGCCTGCATGAGGGTGGTTTCAGCGGCGAAATAACGTATCGGTAAAAATGTACCGGCAAGCTAAGAAACCAAATCAATATTTTTTTCATCCTTTTCATAACCGATTTAACTGATACCCAAATTATTCACACAAAAAACCCAGAACCACAAGCAAAACACTAAATTAAAACAACACCGGCAATAAAACTTACAACTTCCTCTTTTATTCTTTTCTACCCGACATCGCACTTAGATACAAGATACAGATTTTCACGGATCTCTTGGCTCTCACAAAATATTTTCTGCGTAAGTTCTCCATTTATTCATATTTCGGGTTCCCCTGATTCCAAGCGATTAACCACAAAATAGGATACCAATATAACTTAACCTAAGGATTACCGATAGACCATAAAGGTGGTTTATAGGTGGTCTAAAGGTGAATCACTGGTGCGAAACACCTCAGAACCCCCAGGGAGCCCCTCCCAATCCGGTGACTGTTACCACTGCTATACCCAACTTATACTATAGTAAAAATAGATAGCCAATCCTTTAAAGAACAAAAACAATAGCAGCAATGGGAAAACCCGTATTATTTGACAACTTTATACTCCAAAGATGAAAAAACAATTTCTCCTTTGTATTTTTGCATAAAACAGGGAAAGATGAAAAAATACGCATTGATTGTTGCCGGAGGCAATGGGTCAAGAATGGAAAGTGCCATTCCAAAACAGTTCCTCATGCTTTTGGGAAGACCTATTCTTTTCCATACTCTTTCCGTCTTTCACCGGTTCGATCCCGAAATGGAAATCATTCTGGCCTTACCTAAAGACCAAATTTATTACTGGAAAAAGCTGGTTGCCGAAATTCCGGATACAATTCCACACCAAATTGTCGAAGGCGGATCGACAAGGTTTGAATCAGTCAAAAATGCACTTCGCCTGATTGATCGGGAAGGCATTGTCTTTATCCACGATGGGGTACGTCCACTAGTCAGTCTCGCAACCCTCACCCGATGCCTGGCTCTGGCTATCAAAAAAGGAACAGCTATTCCGGTGCTTCCGGTCAATGAATCAATTCGTCAGCTAAACGAGGAAGCATCCATAGCGGTCGATCGCAGTCGTTATGTTTCAGTTCAAACCCCACAGGTTTTTCGCACAGCGATTATTATCAAAGCATATAATCAGGAATATCTCCCCGAATTCACCGACGATGCTTCAGTAGTTGAGAAATTGGGCTTTCCAATATCTCTAACAGAAGGAAACCTTGAAAACATTAAAATCACTCATCCGTCCGATTTGCTCCTCGCTTCGGCATTGATGGAATCGCAGACAATTAATCACTGACATTAAACAGACCGGTTTCTGATCTTCTCCGCTCACTTCCCTCAACGTACACAGCCCTGCTGTCGGAAGACCTAATAATAACGAACAAAAAAAGAGGCTATCTATTGGATTAGATAGCCTCTAAAAATATCTGAATAATTCTTATTATTCGCCACGTACAGCAGCAATACCAGGAAGAGTACGACCTTCAAGATATTCCAGTAAAGCACCACCTGCTGTTGAGATGTAAGAGACACCATCAGCAAAACCGAATTTGTTAACAGCGGCAACCGAATCACCTCCTCCAATCAAAGAGAAAGCGCCTTTTTTAGTTGCTTCAACAATGGCAGCCCCAACAGATTTGGTTCCACCGGCAAACTTATCCATTTCGAACACTCCGATAGGACCATTCCAAAGAATCGTTCCTGAATTTTTAACGACTTCTGCAAAGACTTTGTCCGATTCGGGACCGGAATCAAGGCCTAACCATTCGTCATCAATCTGACCAACCGGAACAACTTTACTGTTGGCATCAGCAGCAAAAGCGTCTGCTTCAATGGCATCAGTCATAATATAGACCTTAACCCCTTTAGCGTCTGCTTTTTTAAGAATCTCTTTTGCTAATTCCAGATAGTCGTTTTCAACCAGTGATTTTCCAATTTTACCGCCCTGAGCTTTAACAAAAGTAAAAGTCATTCCACCACCAATGATGAGGTTATCTACTTTGCTAAGCAGATTCTCAATGATGGTGATTTTACTGGAGACTTTTGAACCTCCCATAATAGCAGTAAAAGGACGTTTAGGTGCCTTTAATACTTTGTCAAGACTACTTAACTCACTATTGATCAGATGTCCAAACATTTTGTCATTGGGAAAGAACTGAGCAATAACGGCTGTGGAAGCATGTGCACGATGTGCTGTTCCGAAAGCATCGTTAACCCAACAGTCGCCTAATTCAGACAGTTGACGAGCAAACTCAACATCTCCTTTTTCTTCTTCCTTGTGGAACCGAAGGTTTTCAAGAATCAAAACCTCACCCGGCTTCAACGCTTTGGCAATGGCTTTGGTTTCTGCACCGATACAATCGGGAGCAATGTGCACTTTTAGTCCGCCAAGAAGTTCAGATAAATGAGCGACCAGGTGTTTTAGCGAGAACTTATCTTCAGGTCCGTTTTTCGGACGACCGAGATGTGACATTACGATTACAGAACCGCCTTTATCAAGAATTGCTTTAAGTGTTGGGAGAGCAGCCCTCATACGGGTGTCGTCGGTAATCTGAAAATTTTCATTCAATGGAACATTGAAATCCACACGTACCAACGCTCTTTTACCTGCAAAATTATAAGTATCAATAGTTTGCATATGTAAAAATTTTATAATTTTCAATAATACAAATATACGAAAACTCCACCTTCTTTTGGGCCTTGTAGGGAGCAGACCTTGTAAAATATTAACAAACCCTTAAACCCACCAATAGCCGGACAATCTGCTTTTTCGAAATTAATTTTTACTTTTGAGTTTACAGCAACAGAAAAGCTGTATTTTGCAGCAATAAACACCAAGAATTATGCTTTTTAAAGAAATAGCCGGACAGGAGGCGATCAAAAACCGTCTTATCCAATCAGTTCAGGAACAAAGAATTAGTCATGCCCTGCTATTTGCCGGTCCCGAAGGATGTGGTAAACTTGCTCTTGCTTTAGCTTATGCTCAATATATTTCGTGTCGCAACCGTCAGGGCGATGATGCATGTGGCGTTTGTCCAGAATGCAGAAAATATCAGAAACTAATTCATCCCGATCTCCATTTTGCATTTCCATTGTTTAAAAACGACGATCTCTGCGACCGCTACTTAAACGAATGGAGAAATTTCGTCAGTGAAAATCCATTTTTCAATCTGAATCAGTGGCTTGCTCACATCGAAGCTGGAAATGCACAGGGAATGATTTACGCCAAGGAAAGTGATCAAATCATCCAAAAACTTAGTTTAAAAACCTTTGAGGCGGAATATAAAATCATGATTATCTGGATGCCTGAAAAAATGCACCCCACCGCGGCAAACAAGCTTCTCAAAATCCTTGAAGAACCCCCGGCAAAAACACTTTTCATTTTGATTAGTGAGAATGAAGACCAACTTATCTCAACAATCCGGTCCAGAACTCAGTTGATTAAGATCCCTCCGTTCGAAGACGAAGCGATTCTTCAAATGCTTTCAAAAAGGCCGGAAAAAGCAGGGAAAGACCTCAATACAATTGTCAAACTGGCACGGGGAAATTATGTAAGGGCACTCTCCCTTTTGAATCCATCGGAGGACACGCTCTATAATCTTGAAAAATTCAGAGATATTATGCGTCTTACTTATTCACAGAAAGTTATCCCTATAATTGACTGGGTCAATAACCTATCCGGAATCGGTCGCGAACGGCAAAAAGCATTCCTTTTATATAGCCTCACTCAAATCCGTGAAAACTTTATCTCAAATGCTAAAATTCCCGATGTCAATTATATGACATCCGAAGAATATCAGTTTTCAAGCAGATTTGCCCCCTTCATCAACGGGAAAAATGTGATTCCGATCAGTGAAGAATTTGAGAAAGCTTATCTTCACATCGGCGCAAATGGAAATCCCCGACTTGTTTTTCTCGACATGGCTTTAACAATTTCGAGGCTGATTCGTTGATTCTGAATCTTTCCAATGCATTTTTATGCTATGCTTTTTATCCTTATTTTTGTGATTATTTTAAGCACACTCCTGACCGGACTTAATGGTTCGGCCAGTCTAAATATATAAATCATATGAACTGTATTGACTGTACTTGCGACCTCAGAGACCGAGGATGCCCATCGTCGTCCAATTCAGGAACCTGCGCCAAACAAGAAGTTTACGATTGGCTAGGAGACGTTCAAAATACAAACAATCCGACCGACATTGTAGAGGTCCGATTTAAAAACACCCGAAAAGATTATTATCAAAATACCAACGGATTAAAAATTAAAGTCGGCGACACAGTTGCCGTCGAAGCTAGTCCGGGTCATGACATAGGAGTCGTTTCACTGATGGGAGACCTGGTTTTACATCAGATGAAAAAACACAAGGTAACTTACGTGAACGGAGAACTGAGAAAAATCTACCGAAAAGCTAAAGTTGCCGATATCGACAAGTGGAAAGAGGCCATTGCATTAGAACATGAAACCATGATCCGTTCCCGCCAGATCGCAACACAGTTGAACCTCAACATGAAAATCGGCGATGTGGAATATCAAGGGGATAAAACAAAAGCGATCTTTTACTACATCGCTGAAGACCGTGTCGATTTCCGTCAGCTAATTAAAGTGCTGGCCGAAACCTTTCATATCCGCATTGAGATGAAACAAATCGGAGCTCGCCAGGAAGCCGGCAGAATTGGTGGTATCGGCCCTTGTGGACGAGAACTATGCTGTTGCACATGGATGGCCAACTTTGTTTCGGTAACGACCAGCGCAGCACGTTATCAGGAAATATCACTCAACCCGCAGAAACTGGCAGGACAGTGTGGAAAATTAAAGTGTTGCCTCAATTACGAGCTGGACTGCTATGTCGATGCACAAAAAGATTTCCCTTCTACCAATATCGCTATTGAAACTCAGAAAGGAAAATATCGCTTCTTCAAAGCTGATATTTTTAAACGAATCTACTGGTATTCTCCCGAAAGTTCGTCACAATCCGGACAAATTGCTATTCCTGTCGATCGGGTTAAAGAAATTATAAAACTCAACCGGGCCGGAACACTAATCGAAAAAATTGAAGATTCGGCAATGGTTAAACCTCTGGAAGAAATTCAAAACCGCGAACTTTCTTATTCAAATGCTGTTGGAGAAGAGAGCCTTACCCGGTTCGATGAACAGGCTAATTCTAACCGGAAAAAAAGAAACCGGAAGAAACGCCCGACTCCCCCAGAGCATGAACTCACAAATCCGACTCCTAAAATTTTAAAACCAGTCATAGCACAACAGGGAAATGCAGCTGCTTCGGAAACGGAAACAAAGCCAACGTCTCCTTCAAGCGGACAAAGGAATTTCAAAAAACACCGAAATAAAAGACTTTCCATTTCTCCAAAACCCAATAACAATACACAAGATGAGAAATAAGTTTTTTCTCAACCCACTTCTTGTTCTAATGGGCATTTTTCTCTTTTTTACTGCCTGCGATCCGAACAGAGTGTATGAGAAGTATCAGAAGATTGACAAAAACGGTTGGCACCAGGATTCAATTGCCGATTTTCCGGTTAATATAACCGACACCATTAGTCGTTACAATTTATACGTCAATATTCGGAACAAGGGGAGTTATCCCAATAGCAACCTCTGGCTCTTTATGACCATCTCTCCTCCCAAGGGGAAAAGCCTTAAAGATACCACCGAGTTCATTTTGGCAGACCTGCATGGCAAATGGGTCGGTAAAGGGTTAGGAGATATGTACGACAGTCAACATCTCTATAAAAAGAACATCTTCTTCCCTTCGTCCGGTATTTACCATTTTAGAATTCAACATGGAATGCGTGAAACGCTTTTATCTGGAATAAGGGATATCGGTTTCCGGGTAGAAAAAACAAAATAAGAACCCTTAAATCTAAATCATTTGGCAAAAAATAAACTGGCTAAATTTGCTGAGATGGAGTCCTTCAGTAATGTTATTCAGCCCTCTTTTGATAATGTCTGGCAACATGATCATCCGATTAAAGGAAATTGGAATGCCGGTGTTTTTAAAAATTCCAATCCAATTATTCTTGAACTGGGATGCGGAAAGGGAGAATACACGGTTAACATGGCTCGTCTTTTCTCCGATAAAAACTATATCGGGGTTGACATTAAAGGGGCAAGAATATGGCATGGAGCAAAACAGTCCATTGATCTGGGATTAAAAAACGTTGGATTTTTAAGAACTAGCATTGAACTGACTAATCACCTCTTCGCTCCTTCTGAAGTCTCGGAGATATGGCTAACATTCCCCGATCCTCAAATGAAAAAAGTAAACAAGCGACTCACCTCAACAAGATTCATTAATCTTTACCGGGAGTTCCTTGCTCCTGACGGAATCATCAACTTAAAAACCGACAGTAACTTCCAATACCAGTACACATTAGCAATGATCAAGGAAAACGGATTCGAGATTCTTACGAACATTGACGATCTTTATCAATCAGAAAGACAAGATCCGATTCTTTCTATTCAGACTTATTACGAACAACAGTGGCTGAGCCGCGGAATAACAATCAAATATCTACGTTTTCGGGTACACGACAGAGAGCTTCATGAACCGGATGTGGAAATTGAACGGGATGCTTATCGTAGTTTCGGCCGAAATGCGGTGGTAGTATAAATAAATTCCAGCGATCATGTCATCCGACTTCTTTGAACAAGTATTTCAAATAACCAGACAAATTCCATTTGGCAGAGTTACCTCTTACGGGGCAATTGCGCGCTATCTGGGATCTGCTCAATCATCCAGAATGGTTGGTTGGGCCCTGAATAAAAGCTCTTCACAAAAAGAGTTTATCCCCGCCCACCGGGTTGTTAACCGCAACGGCCTTTTGTCGGGAAAAAGGCACTTCGACGGAGTCGACACAATGCAACAGCTGCTTGAAAGTGAGGGAATTATTATCGAGGGAAATTGCATCGTTGATTTTAAAAAACTTTTTTGGGATCCGAATGTTGAACTCATTAAAACTCATTAATCATCTTTTCTTAAATATTTGATCATGGCGATTGTTCCTAAAAATATCACAGATGCCTTAAGAGAGGTTTATTATCCGGGAAGCGATAAAGATATTGTTACCATGGACATGGTGCAAGAGATCCGTATTGCAGGGAAGAAAGTAAGTTTTTCTTTGGTATTTCAACGCTCAGATGACCCTCAGGTAAAAGAGATCGTCGCATCTTGCGAAAAAGCTATCTTAAGTCACGTCGGTCCGGAAACCCAGATTGCCGGAAACATAGCAGTAAAGTCTATCCATAACATGCAACGTCCAATCCTTCCGGGAGTAAAGAATATCATTGCGGTCGCATCGGGTAAAGGGGGCGTAGGCAAATCAACTGTTGCTGTAAATATCGCGGTTGCCCTTGCTAACACCGGGGCCAAAGTGGGTCTCATTGATGCAGACATCTATGGGCCTTCTATCCCTAAAATGTTCGGAGAAGAAGAAGCAACTCCTTTTGCCGTTGAGATTGACGGACGAGAGTTGATTCAACCAATTGAGAAATACGGGGTTGAAATCCTTTCTATCGGATTCTTTGTCGCCGCCGGAGACGCTTTGGTGTGGAGAGGCCCCATGGCTTCAAATGCACTCAAACAGCTCATCACCGGAAGCAACTGGGGCGAACTGGATTACTTGCTAATCGATCTTCCTCCGGGAACAAGCGACATACACCTGACTATTGTTCAAACAGTGCCGGTCACCGGAGCTGTGATTGTTACAACACCTCAACAGGTTGCTCTCGCTGATGTTATTAAAGGGGTCAAAATGTTTCAGGAAAAATCTGTGAACGTTCCGGTACTTGGAATCGTTGAAAACATGGCTTGGTTTACCCCTGCTGAACTGCCCGATAATAAATATTTTATCTTCGGAAAGAACGGAGGGAAAGATTTATCGGAGAAACTGAACATTAACCTACTTGGACAAATTCCTATCGTACAAAGCATCTGCGAAGGCGGAGACGAAGGGGTTCCCGCTGCTGTTCAACCCGACTCGATAACGGGAATGGCTTTCGCTTCTCTGGCACAAAACCTGATCGAACAAATTAATCTACGGAATAAAAATCAAGCTCCAACCCAAAAAGTCGAAATTACCAGAAAACATTAATAACTTTGAGTCAATTGGCTATTATTGACTGATTCTGCTACTCTGATATTTTATTGAAAACAGAATTTATTTAAGGAGATTGTTCCCTCAGGAAATAAATTGAAAACAATAAACAATCAGAGTAGTTGCTTTTTTAAAATCATCCTCCTTATTTTATTGTAGAATTTTTATTGTGTTTGTCCATCATAAAAGCAGCCCTTTGAAAATTGATCATTCGATAAATACTCCTCATTTTAAAAGAGAAATTACATTCATTGTGTTGTTTCTTCTTGTAACAATTGCACTGACAGAATGCTCAACAAAGAAGAACACAGTTATTTCCCGGACGTATCACAACATTACTGCCCATTACAATGTCTATTTCAACGGTCACGAGGCGTTAAAAAGAGGAGAAGAGAAAATTGAAAATGCTTACCCGGATGATTATAATAAGCTCCTTCCCATTTTTAAATCCAGCGACCCGAGAACTGATAAAACAGCAACGGCTGAGATGAATGTTGCAATTGATAAAAGCGTCAAGTTAATCAAGATCCATTCTATTACTAAAAAACCAGCTATTAAAGGAAAAATGACGGATTCTTATCGTGAATTCGCCAGTAAAACAGAATTTAACCGATGGGTCCCTAAGGCTTATCTGATGATGGGACAGGCCTATTTCTTTCAGCATAAATTTCCATCGGCAATCTCTAATCTCGCATTGCTTATTCGCAACTATAAAGATGCATCTTGCCGGTATGATGCGCTACTCTGGCTGGTGAGAGGTTATATTGAAAGCGAACGGTTCAGCGAAGCTCAGGATCAGTTAGTGCGTCTGGAAGCCGATCCTGGTTTCCCCAAAAAACTTCAGGGTGATCTGGCAGCTGTCACGGCAGATCTCTATATCCGCCTTGGCAAAAACGAAGAAGCGATTTCGTACCTGCAAACAGCCATAAAACTGATCCACAAAAGGAAGGTCAAAATTCGCTATCATTTCATTTTAGCCCAACTTTATCACGAAACCGGAAAAGAAGATCTATCTATCTCTCAATATCAACAGGTTATTAAGATGCATCCCTCTTATGAGATGACCTTTTATGCCCACATAAATACCGCTCTGGCTTCATCGGATAATGCCAGTACCGATAAATTAATCGTCCAGTTGAAAGAAATGCTAAACTCCAATAATAATCATGATTACTTTGATCTGATTCATTTTGCACTAGGAAATATTTATCAGAAAAAAGGAGAAACAGATTTGGCAATCGATCATTATAAACTTGCATCAGTTTATGGAAACAACAACAACGTCCAAAAGACCCAGGCCTGCATCACATTGGCAAACCTATATTTCAGCAAGAAAAAATATGTCCCGGCCAGCTGTTACTATGATAGTGCCATGCTGGTCCTCGATAATCAGGATCCTTCTTATAAATTAGTTTCCGAACGGGCAACCAGTCTGGAGTATTTGGTTCAAAACCTGAGAATATACAATAAAGAAGATAGCTTACAACGCCTTGCTAAAATGTCTGCTCCCGATCGAAATAAATTAATAGACCAATGGATTACTCTCGCAAAAGCAAAGAAACAAAAAGAAGATCAACCAAATAGTCTTCCGAATAACCAACAAACACTCATGCAAATTACCAGTATGAGCAATCAGGATGCTGCCACTTTCTATTTTTACAGCCCGACGACAATCGCCTACGGGAAAACAGACTTTGATCGTCTGTGGGGCAAAAGGAAACTCGAGGACAACTGGCGTCGGAAAGACAAAAGAGCAACCATGGATTCCTCTCCTGAAGAGGCCAACAAACAAACGATCACGGCCGTCACCGACTCTATGAAAAAGCAGAAAACGGACTCGTTCTCCCGTGAATTTTATATGGCAGAAATTCCTGTTAATGACTCCTTAATGCTACTTTCAAATGAAAGATTAAAAAACAGCTTGTTCCAGGCTGCCCGAATTCTGAAAAATGAATTCTCAGACTATGCTTCTTCTACAGAGCTTTTTCTTGAACTTCTAAAACGTTTTCCCCGAAATGAATACGAATTGTCGATATATTTCGATTTGTATGAAGAGTATGCAACCCTGAATAATTCTGATTTGTCTTCAAAATATAAGAATCTGATCATCTCTAAATATCCTCAGAGTAAATACGCACTCTATCTGCAAAATCCTAAATATCTGGTGGAATTACAGACCAAAAACGACAACATCAACAGAATGTACGAACAGACATTCACGCTCTTTAAACAGAAGAAATATACGGAGGTAACCGCTTTGTGCAACCAAATGATTGCGATGACTCCTGATAGCTTATTAGGCTCTAAAATCGCATTTTTAAAAGCGGTATCCGAACCAGGAGGAAATAACAATCAACTTTTAGCTACTAATCTCAAAAGTTTCGGACACTCGTTCCCTAAAAGCGAACCAAAACCGCTCGCTGATGAAATTTTGAAATTAATCAGTATGAACGCCTTCACCGATTATCAAAAACTGGTTGAATCAGGGTACCTGAATAACGAGATTAAAAATGAGGAGATAAAAAGAACTACTAACAAAAACGACGAATTCGGTGGTAAATTTTCTTACGAACCGGATTTACTTCATTATTTCGTTATCGCCTTCCCGTCAAATGCTTCAGTTGATCTGAACCGTCTAAGATATGATATTGCCAATTACAATATTGATCATTACACAAAAATCGATTTCGATATTAATACCGAAGATCTAAATCCACAGACAAAACTCGTCTCCGTAAGAAGTATTGAAGACAAAGATCATGCGTTAATCTATTTCCGCTCAATAATCCGGAAAAAGAGTGTATTCCAGACGTTAAACAAAACCAGTTACGTCAATTTTATTATTTCGTCCTCAAACTACCGGGCCTTACTCAACGATAAAAACGACGACGATTACTTAAGATTCTTTATTAAAAACTACAGCCATTTTACTCAGGGTAATTTCTCTCAGGAAGGAATTGACGAAGCTCCCGAAACGTTAATGAACAAACTTTCTGCCGACAATCAGCCCAAAGAAAAAGGAAGCTACGTAATTGTTCCTTCCGCAACGAAAGAAACAACACCGGGGCAGCCAATCGTTTCGGATGTCACATTCACGCTTCCTCATGCCTTTGTTTTAGCTATATACGATTCTACGTTAACAGTAAATCCGGTTCGTTCCGACTTTGAACGATTCAACAAACATCAGTTCTCTAAACTGGGCCTATCAATCGACATTAAGAAAATTTCTGGAATAAGACTTTTGATTATTAAAGATTTACCCAATGCATCTGCTGCTATGAATTATTTCAGATCAGTAGTCGACAGCAGAAATCTCTTTGATCATCTTTCCGATGGAAAATATCGAAATTTTGTCATCACAAAACAGAATCTGAACCAACTTTCCTCTTCTTCTGATGTCGATAATTACATCTCTATTTTCCGGGATAAATATCTTAAAAAAGATTTCTCCGAATTGCAGCCTGCTGCTGATTCCATTAAAGAAGTCCGCTCTTCAAAAGACACTTCTTATCAGGGACCTTTTTCTTATAATCCTACAGACAAACATTCGTTGTCGGTTATTTTTGCAACAGACAAACTTAACGGAGATGACTTGCTAAAAACTATTACTCAATTTAATCACGATTTTTATCCCAAGAATCACCTCGTCACTTCCTTATTGCCACTTGATTTCCGGACAATTCTAAGAGTTCGGGGATTAAAAAATTCGGAAGATGCTCTGAAATATCAACAGTCTCTTGAGAAACAAAATGGGATAATCGATCTATTGAAGAACACTGACTATCAGAATTTTATTATATCAGACGAAAATTTTGACACTTTCATAAAAGGGAAGGACATCGCTGCATACACAAAATTCTATCGGTTTTACTACCTAAAACCACAAATCAAACCATAACCTGTCGATTCAATGAAGAAATTGATTTTCTGAAAGTTCTTAATGTCTCGTTCGAACACACAATGATCGTAAGGAAAAAATCCTATGATCATTAATGCTCTGTAGAATAGATCAAAAAGAATTGCAATAGTCTTTCGACTTCTACTGAATCTTGTCTGATCGAATGCATCCCTTTATCCAATACAGAAAAAACAACAAATTGAACCGATCAAATGCATTTTTTGTAAAGACTTTTCTACTTTTACTTTTAAAAATATCATTCAAATGAAAGTACACTTCATCGCCATAGGAGGTAGTGCAATGCATAATCTGGCCATTGCCCTTCTGGAAAAAGGTTATACCGTTACAGGTTCTGACGACGAAATCTTCGAACCGTCCAAAACACGATTGGAGAAGCATGGATTATTACCCGATTCCATCGGATGGAATCCTCAACGCATTACAAAGGACCTCGATGCGGTAATATTAGGGATGCACGCCCGCAACGATAACCCGGAACTTCTAAAAGCGCAAAAATCAGGATTGAAAGTTTTCTCTTATCCGGAATATCTATATGAGCAGAGCAAAGATAAAACACGTGTAGTCATCGGAGGTAGTCATGGGAAAACAACAATTACGTCGATGATTATGCACGTTCTACACTTCCATCATATCCCCTTTGATTATATGGTCGGCGCTCAGGTGGAAGGATTTGAAACAATGGTTCATCTTAGTGAAAAGTCTCGCATTGCTGTTTTTGAAGGCGATGAATATCTAACTTCGCCTATTGATCCTCGTCCTAAATTTCATCTCTATCATCCGAATATTGCTTTGTTGAGTGGAATTGCCTGGGATCATATCAATGTCTTTCCTACTTTCGATAAGTACGTAGAGCAATTTCAAATATTCGCTAGCCTTATTGAACCCAATGGTAGTCTTATTTATTTTGACGGAGACCCCGAACTAAAAAAAATAGGTACTGCATTTAAAGAAAAGATACATGTTTTCCCTTATTCTTCAATTCCTTCGACCATTGTAAACGGAAAAACTTTTCTGCAACTCCCGGATAATAAAAAAGTCCCTCTTTCCGTTTTTGGCGATCACAACATCCAGAATATAAACGGAGCACGACTTGTTTGCCTTCAATTAGGAGTTTCTGATAAGATGTTCTTTCAGGCAATCTCCTCATTTAAAGGGGCAGCAAGACGACTTGAAGTCCTTGCTCAGAATAAAGAGACAACCGTATTTTACGATTTCGCTCATTCTCCATCAAAGCTAAAAGCAACAATCCACGCCGTTAAAGAACAATTTCGTGATCACAAACTAATTGCCTGTATGGAACTACATACATTCAGTAGCTTGAAAAAAGAATTTCTCCCTCAATATGCCCATTCAATGGATCCTGCAGACGAAGCTTTTGTCTATTTTAATCCACATGCAATAGAGCAAAAGAAACTGGAACCCATCACAATAGAACAAGTCAAATCAGGGTTCGCTCTTGATCGATTAAACGTGACAACTGATGCAGATAACCTTTTTAATCTACTGTCCAGGAGGGATCTAAAAAACACAAATCTTCTTCTTATGAGTTCTGGCACTTTTTCCGGAAAGGATCTCAAATCATTTGCCAAGTCCTTAATCAAGGATTAAGCGCCAAAGACAAGAGTCTACCCAAAAATCGATGGAAATTAGATTTAGGATTACTACCCCATAAAAAACAATAAAAATGGGCTATTCCATATTCAGAAATAGCCCATTTTATTGTGAAAGATTTTGTTCAAAAGAATTATCGACTACCTCTTATGGTAGCCTCCCATCGAACTCATTACACAACGAAATCCAATATATGACTTTGCCGAATCCTGATATTCATAAGATCTGGTAGATACCCGAATATAATACTCAACATCTTTCCATGATCCACCCCGAATAACCTTCCGCTTTAACACGGGAGAATCCGAAGCACTCGCGTTATATTCCATATTGGGATTTAAATCATTTATATAACTGTAAGTAGCTTCATTATAAGCCGTCTCTGTCCACTCTGAAACATTTCCTGCCATATCATACAATCCATAATTATTCGGATCATAGTATCCGACTCTCGATGTCACACAACTTTTCCGGTTATCACTGGCATACCTTCCTCTCAACGGTTTAAAATTAGCCAGGAAACATCCTTGCGGGCTTCTGGTATAGTTTCCGCCCCATGGATATTGACTGGATCGTATACCACCTCTTGCTGCATATTCCCATTCTGCTTCTGTCGGCAATCGATAACCACTAAACGGGGACTCATAAATTTTCCTTGATTTTGTTTTAAATATTCTTGAGAAAATATCAAAATTATTTCTCCTTTGATTGAGATATCGCTCTTTTAACTTTGTCCTCCAATCACAAAAAGCTTTCGCTTGTTTCCATGTCACACCAACTACCGGATAATCATTAAATCCGCGATTTGAGAAATAGGATTTTGTTAATGGCTCATTATAAGAATAGGTAAAATCACGAACCCAACAAAGAGTATCAGGATAGACAGGAACAACTTCCTTTGTAAGGAAGACACTACGATCGGTAACAGGAACTTCCTTACCAGAACGAACAACAGTTCCGTGATAAGTCTTCTTCTCGTAATCATAGCTATTCGCGGACCGTGCTGCTTCCTGTAAATTCACATGAAATAAAATATAGGTAAGTTTTCTTGCATCGATTTCCCTTTTTCGCATATACCTTTCATGATCAGGCACAAACATTTCTTCAAGAGCTTCTCTGTATTCCGGATTTTTCCAATCTATTTCACGATCCCAGTTAATTGCCTTTGGCTCTTCTGTATTCGAATTATCTGAATTCTCCTCCATCGAGAACTCTGGAAATTTTTGTGCAAGAATAGTCCTCGCAATAGAATCACGAACCCATGTAGTAAATTGTCGATATTGATTATTGGTTATCTCTGTTTCGTCCATCCAAAAAGGAGCAACACTGACAGTACGAATCTGTCCCGTCTGCCCTTGCAGATTTTCATTATCACTTCCTAATGAAAAGCTACCTCCCTTTACATACACCATTCCATCAGGAACCGGCTCGAACCATAAGCGAGCCCCCTCCCCATCTTGAAATTCAGGATCTATCCGCCTATGACATCCAGTTATTATCAAAACGATAACAGCAATCGAGAATATAAAAAATCGTATACTTTTATTCATTTTTTATCCCAATGCAAAAGGTCAGACCATGAATACTTAGCAGTTATATTATTACAAAATAAGAATTCATTTGATGGGAAAAAGAAACAAAGAGAGGCTGATTTGTCACTGAATCAGCCTCTCTCCTTTATTTCAAGGAATTTCTAATATTCCCATAAATCTTGTTCAAAATCAAAAATTTTGTTTTCAATTTTCTTAGACTCAAGCATTGCATCCTCTCCAGACAAATATTGTGTGATCGCCCGGTTATTATAGGTATTTGTCTCTTTTATAATATAACTCTGAAAATCCCGCTGAATAAAGAAATCATCAAAACTCATATGTTGTGCATCATTCGTTGGATTATACAGGTCATTATTTACGAACAAATCTCTTGCTTCAGGATAAGAAATCCAACAAACGGGAGTCCGAAGAACGTCCGTCTCTGTACTATCGGTAACCTGTTCATTTGAATCATGTGAATATTCACGAATAGGACAAAGTCCTAAAATTCTTACTTGCAAAGTTGAAGTTTGCTTGTCAAAATACCACGTTTCTTTTAACCAGACTTGTTTCACCTCATCGGTACGCACTTCCCCTTCAATGACCTTATCCTCCATCTCTCCGGTATCAAAGTTTCTCACTTTACGAGTAACTTTCTGTGCACCAAAAACCTTTTTTACCTGATCATATGTTATCGGAGTCTTAAATTCCTCCTCTGTTGTAGCATCATATGCAGTCAGAACTCCATCCTTAACCCCCTTCAGAATAAGATTAATCAGATTAATTCTTCCATCAATCTCTGTCGTTGGATAAAATAGAACCTGATTCTTTTTCTCACGAAGATCAATGACTCGCCATAAGGTTTTCGACCAAATCATATCAGCCTCACGAACTGATGGCAAAGGAACCGGCTTCCGGTTTGTGCTGTCGACTTTCTTTAAAATCGGATTAAATTGCTGGGCCATTGAATTAAATGTAAATCCAATGCCAAATAGAATCAAAAAAGACGCAACAATTACCCTTTTCATGATACGTACCTATTTAATTAATAGACTTATTGGTGCCAGTTCCCTGGTTGACCCATCTTCTCCCCTGGCTGTAATTTCATCAAAAAATATTCTACTTCCGGGTTTTAATCTTCTAAACATGTTTTTTTGCTCTGAAGTAAAACGATTTCCCTCAGAATCAAGAGTATAAACCATCCCGGAATTTCCAGGGACAGTCGCTTTGAAATGATTAACAGAAAAATGCATATCAAAATCAAAGTTTTTTAACTCTGCATAAATCCCTTCTTCTGCAGCAAGTTCTTCTTTCCGCATAACTCCACGAGACCGTCCTCCAATAGTAGGGACCGGATCAGGAACACGTTTCACCCTAAATGGCATACTCATCTTCTGTTCCCTACCATTTACCATCGCAATAACAGAAACAGTCGTCCTTTTTCCTGACGGATCTTCTCCTCCCGGATAAGCATACAGCTGCCCATTTTTTGTCTGAAGATGTCCATTCGTCATTCCCATCTTTAAATCTTTCATCGATATTCCAGCCACAGAGACAGAAACAGGATTGGGAACTCCCATATAGAAAACATTCATCTTTGTCGGAGAAATTGAAAAACTTGCATTAGCTACTTCATATTCTCCTTTGAAAGGATAAGTTTTAATTGTACCAGAAGAGGTCTTATAACGAATCATTCCACTCCACTGTCTCACCCCCGTCGATGTCGCAGGGACAGAATATATAGCCTTTCCATCAACAACACGAAGAGAACTCCCATTAACATAGATTTCCGGGTTCTGGGTCGTATCTGTTGCCGACAAGAATATTGTCGCTTCAAATTTCCCCCCAACTAAGACGTAATTTGTTTTCGGAACTACTTCTGCTTCCAGCTTATTAAACTTAAAAGAACTTGCGTCAATCTGACTAAAGAGATAATTAATAACATTCGCCTCCGAATTCCGAACATCAATCTGCATCTTTGAAAGTAGCGTAATAACTGCAATCAAAGGTTTATTTTCAAAGTTACTACTTTCCCAACTCGGGGCGTTCCCTGCTTCTGAAGCTTTAACCTTTGGTTTCGACGTATCAAGACTTTTGCGAATTGATTGGCTAACCGGAGCATCTTTCTGGGGAATAAAAGACAATAAAAAATCCCGATAATCTTTCATCTTCGATTTTAATTGTTTTCCTTTCCCGTTAAGAATCATCATTTCTGACGGAACATTCAAATCATCCTGTCGTTTAATTTTAACAGTATCACCCTTTAGATCAATAATGTAAGCATCTTCTTTAGATAAACCTAATCCTTTCTTCGTATCAACTAACTCTGATCCGCTCTTATTAACAAGATCAACCTTTAACTGCTGAATTGCATTAACAAGAGCATCACTCTGAGCCTTTACTTTTAATGCCTTATCTCTCCATGGTTTAACTTTCCCTGGATTCTCAAGATAAGCCATTGCAAATGAATTATAGACCATACTATTCTTGAGTTCAAAGTTTGCGCGCGTCTTTTGAAGACTTAAATCAACAACTTTAAAAGCATCAAGAACTTCGGTCGATACATTTAATGCTAACATTGCCGTCAGCACAATGTACATCATGTTGATCATTTTCTGTCTCGGTGTCTCCGGACATAATTTTGCTGATCCCATAGTTCGGCCGCTTCTTATTTTTTAGATTTATGATTTAAGGCTCCGAGCATATTCCCATATACAGAATTCAATGCTTCCAGATTTTCATTCATTTTACGAGAATGTTCCTGAGATTGATGAATCTGATCAATAGTCACATTAATTGCCTTATTTAACTCGTTCAAATCTTTTACATACCGACCAGATATATCCGATTGACCTTGTGAATTAGTTAATTGTAATTCATAAACGGCATTTAATGCAGCAAGATTTTTATTCAATTTATCAAGATGTCCTCCATAATTTTCTGAGTTATGGTTTACCTTATGCATATTCTCTTCTAGCTTATCAGAAAGCTGTTTATACGATTCGCCTATTTTAACTCCTGTATTAACTAACACATCCGTCGTGTTTTCATACGAATCGACAAGCTTGTCAACAGAAGTACTCACTGAATTCCCAGCTTTATTATTAACAACCGCAAAAGAACTTAAAGATTCCGAAGCCGCTTTAACATTCTTCACATACGAATTTGTTGCTTCCGAAGCCGAAGTCATGTCAGAAAGTCCAGAAGCCGTATTTGTAAGATCAGTAAGACTCTTTCGTAATTTTTCTAACAATTCAGGAGAAATATCTGCATTTTCGAGGAGTTCATTAAACTGATTCGAACTCATCTTCGGAGTTGCAATTCTTGGTGCAACTGGAGTTACAACCTCTTCTTCAAGGGAAATATAATCCTCTTTCAACTGCGGATATACTTTTGCCCAATCTGGTGGTATAACAGAAGGTTCAAATGCAGAAAGAAAGAAGATAAAAGCTTCAGCACATAATCCTGCGGTAAGGAAAAGACCTGCATAAGGCCAATGCTGTAGTTTAAATAACGCTCCAACCATCACTACTGCCGCTCCCCATCCATAAACATAACCCATGATGTCTTTCCATCTTCTGGTTTGCATTATTTCTGAAATATTCATCTCTCTAAACCTTTAAGATTTTTAACTATCGTTTTTCATTACCAAAAGAAGACCGAACACATCGAAACCCAACATACGATTTCGCTGAATCCTGATATTCATAAGAACGGGTTCCTACTCGTAAGAAATAACTAACGTCTTTCCATGATCCACCCCGAACAACCTTTCTTTTCATAACAGGAGAATCTCCCGGTAAAGCATTATATTCATAATTTGGATTTAAATCATGCATATAAGAATAAGCGGACGGATCATAAGCAGTAATAGTCCATTCTGCAACATTTCCAGCCATGTCATATAATCCAAAACCATTCGGATCATAGCTCCCGACCTTCATTGGGCCAACACCTCCGTCCTCACCATAATTCCCTCGTAAAGGTTTGAAATTAGCGAGGAATTCTCCACGTGCGTTTCGTGCATAATTCCCACCCCAAGGGAAAATAGCTTCTTTTAATCCACCCCGGGCAGCATACTCCCATTCTATTTCAGTAGGAAGTCGATAATCCTGAACTTCGTATTGTCCTTTTTGAGCAAGAGCCTTGTTTTTCATAGCAGTTCTCCATGCACAAAAAGCCCTTGCTTGTTTCCATGTTACCCCGACGACCGGATAATCATCAAAGCCCGGGTGCCAAAAATAGCGAGAAGTCCACGGTTCATTAAAGGAATAAGTATAATCACGAATCCAAACCAACGTATCAGGATAAACATGAACTCTATCCCGCATAATAAAAGCTGACCGGTCTTCAATCGGAACATTTTGTCCGTTTGTATTCACAGTCCCTTCGTAACGCTGAGTCTCGTAATTATAACTATTAGCCCTTTTGGCAGCCTGTTTAAAATCAATCCAGGAATACTCGAAGAAGAGTTTTCTCGAATCAATTTCTTTCTTTCTGAAGAAGCGTTCTTTAACCGGCACATACATGGATTCAATAGCACCTCTGACTGCTTCATCGTCATCCTCCCAGACATCTTTTCTTTTCTTCCAGTCAATCTGGGCCGGATCGGTAGGATTTCCTTCACGATCCACTTTTTTATAATCATCCGTCACCGCAAATGTAAGGGTCAATGCAATTGAATCTTTAACCCAATTTGTAAACTGACGATATTGATGATTCGTTATCTCTGTTTCATCCATCCAGAAAGGCTGAACAGAAACTTCACGGGAAGTACCACCACCAGAAGCAAACGCATCCTGGTCATTAGGACCAACAATGAGACTTCCCTGTTTAATAAAACTCATACCATCAGGAGCCGGCTCAAACCATTTAGAATGAGTATTACTCCGTACTAACTCCCCATTGTCGCCTTTTTTGCAGGACGTAAACGAAAGGATAGTCGCGAGAACCAAACCGTAAGAAAGCAATTTCTTCATAATTCGCTTGAATGTATTGCGATCATTTATAAATATCTAACACTTTTATATTTATTATCCCTTTGTCTTTGTAAGCTAAAGGAATAACCCAAAAATATTTCATGTGATCCATAACTTCCTTTTGATATGGCAGAAGTTGCTAGATCAAATGAATATCCTATTTTCAAACCATTTAATAATTCTGTCCCCAACAAGAAAACAAAACTATCGCCGGGACGATAACTTATTCCACCCCAATACCGATCCTTATACGTTAGATTTGTATTCAAATCTACCTGATAACTATTTCCTTCCGCTTTAATAAAGACAGAAGGTTTTAATTCAAATTCGGATGCAGGAATCTGGTAATTATATCCTCCCGTTAAATAATAACTTCTTGACAAATAATAACTACTCAGATTTTCAAATTTAATTGCAGGCTGCGTAAGATGCTTTACGGATGCGCCCACATAATATTGTGGACAATCATAAAAGAACCCCAGACCCAAGTCAACCGCAACCTGACTCGTTTTCTGTCCGGTTGAAGGAACTCCAACATCCTGGCCTCCAGAAGAATCTCCATCTTTTGGGAAAACCCATTGCGGATTCAACCCATAATTGAAGAACCCCAAGGACAACCCCATTCCTAAATTTCCATTTTTCATCTTCTTCCGATATGCATAGCTAAGATTCACCAAAACGTCAGATTCAAATCCTATTTTATCACTCATCACCCCTAAACCGACACCACTGGAAACCCCAAAGAAATCAACTGCTGCATCAATATTAAAGCAATTAGTCCGCGGACTTCCTTCAAACCCAACCCACTGATACCGATTCAATAACGACACATTCGCCGCATCATTGACCCCCACTGCACCAGGGTTCACCATAGCATGGTTAAACATGTTCTGACTGAACTGAGGATCCTGTTGGGCAACAGCTGCTAAATTAAGTATTATTAGAAAAAATAAAAAAGAAAACGTATATTTCATATATTAAGCAGCCATCTTTATACAATCAAACACGCAATTCGTTTATTAATGCTCTAAAACTAAGTAAATAATAGCCATTTTTTAATAAATTACCTTCCCTTTTTATAATTTCTCCACCATAATTCAGGAATATCATTTTTACAAGCAATTTTATAATCTTCTTCTGTACAAGAAACTAATATTTTTTCATTTTCGCGTCCTTCAAAGCAAGGCAATTCCATCCACCATCGATTCGATCGGGGACTTTTATAAAATATCAAGGGAAAATCAATATCTTTTACCTCAACGTAGAAATTAATGTATCCTTCCAATCCTCCCACCGGATAATCCTGCTTGCGATAATAATAGCCATCGATAAAATACCATATTAGTTGTGCCGAAAGCATTGCTGATTGATTCCGAACATCCAAAGAAGGATTATACCCAAATAGGCCAAATAATGACAATCGATCACTAATTCCTGCATACCTTGTTAGTTGACAAGCTTCTTCTCCTTTCAAGCCATTCGGACCGACATGAAGGTGACCTGGAAAATCAGAAAAGCGAATTCCCGACACATCAAAACTCACCATGTCAGCATCTCTGAAACAAGGTTCGCTTGTTTCAATATTTTCCCGAATCTGCCCCAGTCTCAAATTGTCATAACAATGTTCTTCGCTATAATTCAACAATTCTTCCCCAACGAAATAAGTCTGATATCCAACAAAAGACACATTCCGTAAATTAGAATTTTTCATCAACCCATTAAGCCAGCACGAAGCATTAAAGTCATTACCATCTTTCGTCAAATCAAATTTAGAATCAACAGCAACGACATTAACCAGTTTTTCTTGAGGGAAAGCATTAAACAAACCACAAGATAAATCCTGATCCGCTCCAATCAAAACAACCGTTAGGTTCTTTGAGAGAAAACAACTTATGATATCTCTTAATGCCGAATAACTATCCCGAATTGTCTTCCCGGAAATAAGATTCCCCAGATCGACAATTTTCAATCCACCAAAATTCCAGGCAAGGTGATATAATTCTTGCCTTATTTTTTCAGGACCTTCTCCACATCCCACATTATCAGTATTCCTTTCATCTGTCGCCCCGAAAAGAACAATATTAAACTCGCTAAGGTCGGCATCCGGAATACCCTTTACAATACGTTCTTCAAATAATAGATTATCATGAAGAACTCCCCGTTCCGACCATAAACGTGAAGGTTCAAAAAATAAATTCAGCTCCATAAGATCACGTTGGATTATTATCAATAAATATCAATCCTAAAAAAGAGCACATTATTTTCCCTTCCCTGTTGTTTTTCTAGTCTTCCTCCCATTTCTCCGGGGTGCATTCGCACTATCCGCAATCAACTTCTTACAATCATCCAAAGAAAGAGCATGAGGATCTGTCTCTTTAGGGATCTTATAGTTCTCTTTTTTATAAGAGATGTAAGGGCCCCACCGTCCATTCAGCACTCTAAGCTCCGGTTCTTCCTCAAAAAGAAGAATAACCGCATTTCGATCTTTTTCCCTTTTTGCTTCAATAAGTTCAATTGCTCTCTCCCGAACAATCGTGTATGGATCATCAACATCCTTTTGTAAGGAAACAAATTTGTTATCAAATCTCACATAAGGACCAAAACGTCCGATCGCAACGGTAATTTTTTTCTCCTCATATTCTCCCAATTCACGAGGAAGACTGAACAATTTAAATGCCTCTTCCAAGGTAATGGTTTCGATACTCATTCCCGGATTAAGGCTTGCGAACCGAGGCTTTTCGTCTGTTTCGTTTTCGCCCTTTTCACCCAATTGAACAAGAGGCCCGAATTTCCCAATCTTAACCGAGATTCGTTTCCCCGAAACCGGATCTGTTCCAAGGACCCTTTCCGAATTAACACGATCAGAATTAAGCGCTTTTTCTACTGTTTTGTGAAAAGGCTTATAAAATTCATCGATCATATCATTCCAGATAAGGTGACCCTCTGCAATCTCATCAAACTGCTTTTCAACTTTAGCCGTAAAATTAAAATCCATCACCTGTTCAAAATTATGAATCAGATAATCATTTACGACGATCCCGATATCAGTAGGGAAAAGTTTTGACCTTTCAGTTCCAAACACTTCCTTGCGGACATCTTCTTTTATTGTATTTCCTTTTAACCCAATAGTCTTATAATTACGTTCCACACCATCCCGATCCTCTTTAACCACATATCCCCGCTGTTGAACGGTAGTAATAATCGGAGCATAAGTAGACGGTCTCCCGATACCAAGTTCCTCAAGTTTCCTAACCAGACTGGCCTCAGTGTAGCGAGGAGGTCTTAACGAAAATCTTTCAACTGCATCAATTCGGTCACAGGATAGAGCATCACCAATAGCAAGAGGAGGTAATAGTTTTTCTTCCTGCTCATCACTATTCTCGTCATCATTTGATTCCATATAAACACGAAGGAATCCATCAAAACGAAGAACTTCACCTGTAGCAACAAACTTTTCACCAGCAGTAGAAACATGAATAGTAACCGTGGTTTTTTCAAGTTCAGCATCACTCATCTGTGAAGCAACTGCTCTTTTCCAGATCAGGTCATAAAGACGTTTCTCCTGAGAGGTACCGCTAATTGTTTCGTTCTCAAGATAGGTAGGGCGAATTGCCTCATGAGCCTCCTGAGCTCCTTTGGTCTTCGTTTTATATTGTCGGGAATGAACATACTTCTCTCCAATCGTTTCCGATATCACCTTCTTGGCGGTATTAATAGCCAGTTGTGAGAGGTTTACGGAATCCGTTCTCATATAGGTAATCTTCCCAGCTTCATATAAACGCTGAGCAACACTCATTGTTTGTGAAACAGAATAACCCAGTTTGCGACTTGCCTCCTGCTGCAATGTCGAAGTAGTAAACGGAGGTGCCGGCGTTCTATGGGTAGGCTTGGTAATAACATTCTCTACAGAAAAAGATGCACCCTTACATTTTTCAAGAAAAGCAAAAGCCTCTTCATATTTCTCAAAACGATGAGGCAATTCGGCCTTTAACTCAACCTTTTCCCCTTTAGCCCCCGTTACCAGAAATATTGCGGAAATCCGATAGGCCGATGCTGCCTGAAAATGATTAATTTCCCTTTCCCGATCAACAATAAGGCGAACCGCAACCGATTGAACCCGGCCCGCAGAAAGAGATGGCTTTACTTTCTTCCATAAAACAGGAGAAACCTCGAAGCCCACTAAACGATCGAGTACACGTCGGGCCTGCTGCGCATTGACAAGCGAGGAATCAAGTTCCCGTGGATGACCAATCGCATACAGAATCGCATCTTTGGTGATTTCATGGAATACGATCCGCTTCGTTTTATCCTTTTTGAGTTTCAAAACCTCCATTAAATGCCAGGCAATCGCCTCTCCTTCACGGTCCTCATCAGACGCGATCCACACAACTTGTGCCTCCTGAGAAAGCTTCTTCAATTCTGAAACGACTTTCTTCTTATCTTCTGAAACCACATATTGAGGTGCATAATGATTTTCCACATCTACACCAAAACCTTTTTTCTCCAAATCACGGATATGTCCGAAACTTGATTTTACAAGAAAATTACTTCCAAGAAATTTTTCTATCGTCTTCGCTTTAGCGGGAGACTCGACAATTACCAGATTTTCTTCTGTCATAACAGCACGATCAGGTCTTAGATTTTCTGCAAATTAAAGCAAATCAAAAACTAAGTTCAACTTTTTTCTCAAAAATACACTCAACTCCCCTTGTTTATCCCTTTTTGCAAACATTTTTGTTAAAATCATGAAAGCTGGGGTGACTCTTTTTATTTCAACTATCTTTGTAATATATAAAAACAGGTTAATTTATATGAAAAACGAAGATCTGTCATTCAACAAGCACATCAAAACTTTTTGGAAAATATTCGCATCAGGAATCGCTTTCATTATTCTGCTGTTTATTTTAATTGCATTAGGCGTATTGGGAAAGATGCCCACTTTCGAGGAACTTGATAACCCTCGAAGTTCATTAGCTTCAGAAGTTATCTCATCTGACGGGAAGGTTCTGGGAACATTCTTTAAAGAAAATAGGACAGGAGCTGATTACAATGAAATCAGTTCCAACGTCATCAATGCATTAGTGGCAACTGAAGATGTTCGGTTTTTTAAACATTCAGGAGTTGATGTTTGGGGATTAGGACGTGTTTTCTGGGGTATTGTAACATTAAATTCCGGATCAGGGGGAGGAAGCACCATAACCCAACAGCTAGCCAAACAATTATTTCCGAGAGAACATTATCATACCCCTTTTTCTTTTGGGATTCGAAAATTCAAGGAATGGATTATTGCCGTTCAACTTGAGAAACGATATACCAAAGAGGAAATTATAACGATGTATCTCAACAAGTTTGATTTTGTCAATCTAGCCGTTGGAATACAATCCGCTTCACAAATTTATTTTGATACCACACCCGATAAACTTGAACTGCAACAAGCAGCGATGCTCATTGGAATGTGTAAAAATCCTGCATTCTACAACCCACTGCGTCGTCCCGATGAAACCCTTGAAAGACGGAATGTTGTATTATCTCAAATGCTAAAATACGACTATATCACCCAGGATCAGTACGATAATCTAAAAACGCTCCCCCTGGGATTAAAATACCATCCGGCAGATTTTAAAAGCGGACCAGCACCTTATTTTCGTGAATACCTCCGACAGATCCTTACCGCTGAAAAGCCGAACAAGTCCGATTACCCTTCATGGCAAACAGAAAAATACAAGGAAGATTCGGATGAATGGGACAACAATCCACTCTACGGTTGGTGCAATAAAAACCTCCGCCCTGATGGAAAACCTTATAATCTTTACACCGATGGATTAAAAATCTATACATCCATCGATTCAAGGATGCAGAAATACGCAGAAGATGCTGTTGTTCACCATCTGCGCGACTATCTTCAGCCCGAATTTGACAAAAAGAAACAATTATTAAAAAATCCTCCTTTTGCCAACAATCTTTCCGCTCAGGAAACACAAGGGATTCTTGACCGGGCCATGAAGCAAAGCGAACGATACCGGGTATCAAGACAAGCAGGGAAAAGCGACAGTGAAATCCGCGATGAATTCAACCGAAAAATCTCCATGAGGGTATTTTCATGGCACGGTGATAAGAACGTGCTCATGTCTCCATTTGATTCAATACGATATTACCTTGGTTTCCTCCGGTCGTCTATGATGGTTATGGAACCACAAACAGGCTATGTAAAGGCCTACGTAGGAGGTCCTGATTACAGCCATTTTATGTATGACATGGTCAAAGTCGGCAAAAGACAGGTAGGATCAACTGTAAAACCATTTCTCTACACCTTAGCCATGCAAAATGGGTTTACGCCCAATACCATGGTTCCGAATGCTCCCGTTACCTTCCAATTATCCGATGGAAGTTCCTGGACCGCGAAGAATGCCGGCAGAACCGGTAAAGAAGGACAAATGGTCAGTCTAAGATGGGGACTTGCAAACTCCGTCAATCAGATATCTGCGTGGATTATGAAGCAATTTAATCCGGAGAATGTGGTTACCGTAATGCAGAAGATGGGAGTCTACAGTCCCATTGATCCCGTTCCTTCGATTTTCCTCGGAACTTCAGATATCTCTCTTTATGAAATGGTAGGCGCCTATGGGACTTTTGTTAATAAAGGAATTTTCTCAAAACCAATCTTTGTTACCCGAATTGAGAATAAAAACGGGACAAATCTGGCTCAATTTAAATCACCACAAAGTGAGGCAATTGATGAACAAACAGCCTATCTAATGATTGATTTGTTAAAAGGAGTTGTTAACCAGGGAACAGCACAACGACTCAGATGGCACCCCGATTATGGTGGATTCACCGCCGAGATGGGAGGAAAAACAGGAACCACACAGAATCAATCAGATGGTTGGTTTATGGGACTTCTTCCACGCCTCGTTACAGGAGTATGGACCGGCGCAGATGTTCGTGGAGTTCACTTTTCTGATCAAACCGGAGAGGGAGGCAATGCAGCGTTACCTATTTTTGGCTATTTCATGAAGAAAGTTTACGCCGATCGCAGTCTGGGATATTCGCAATCTGAGAAATTCGTTGCTCCGCAAAATTCCAATCGCAGCAATAACGGAAGCGAGAATAGCGATAGTAGTAGCAATAGCGAGAACAACAGCAGCGAGAAAAGCAACACCAGTAGCAAGTCCACCGCTAATCCCGCAAAACAAAAGCAAAAACCAGTTTTGGAGAAGAAAGCCAAACAGAAAAAGCCGAAACAAGAAGATCCATTCTTCTAATTCATAAAGACAAAAACTGACTTAACTCACAAAAACAGAAACAGGGAGTATAGAACAAATCTATACTCCCTGTTTCTGTAAAAGAATAAACTTAATGAACCATCACAAGAACCAATCCTGTAACAAAAGCAATAATCCACCAAGAATAGGTGTAAACGGATAAACGATGCAGCCATTGCGGAAAATATTGCTGCATTCCCTTTTTTATTTTAAACCGCCAGAGACTAATAACCTCAACAATCATTCCGGTAAGAGACGTATAGCCAATCAAACCATGGATAGAGAATAAATGAGTTGCTCCCTTAATCATCAGACCCGTCGCAGTAACATCCATCACCAGTCCCAGTGTATAAAAAAGCAACACCGTCTTACCTGCTGTTTTTATTTTCCGCTCATTCACAAAACCCAATGTATAAAAAACAAGAGCTAAAAGAACAACCGTACTTCCTATCCGAATATAGATATTCATAAATCAAATTATAAAATCTCACTTCTTTGCCTATCGGGCACAAAAATACCCAAAACATTCAAAACTTTTTATTCCCCGATTGTAAGGTTTAAGAAAAGAGATCCGATTATAGAACTCCTATTCGTTTTAACTCCCAGAAACATCTTGCCGTTGCCGTAATATCAGCCATTGCATTATGGGCCTCCTCGAAATCACAACCGAACAATTTCTGGTGCAACTCTGCCAGTTTAGGCCATTTATAACCATAAGGACCGGGAATTGCGCAAAAATTAGTTGTCTTTTGCATCGTACAGATTTTCTGTTTCGGCTCAATAATATCCTCCTGATGAAGTCGGTAATATTCTGCACCTACAATTTTTTCGTCAAAACTCATATTGTGAGCAACAAGATAGTCTGAGCGATTTACGTCGTCACTAAAATCAGACAACACCGATTCCAGAGCAATTCCTTCCTCCAACGCCCTTTCGGTTGTTATTCCGTGCACTCTCGAAGCATCCACAGGAATTGTAAATCCCTCAGGTTTTACAATATAATTCTGTTTCCTTATACAGGAACCGTCATTTTCAAAAACAAGCCAGGCAATCTGTACCAACCTGGGCCAGTTATTAACATCCGAAACCGGAGCCTTCCATCGTTTCGGCAATCCGGTTGTTTCCGTGTCAAATAGCAAATACATTTTTTTATTGCAAGATAAAAAAGATCCCTGAATTCTCCATCTCCAAAAAATGAAATAAAAAAGGACTTTCCCTTTCGGAAAAGTCCTTCTATGAAGAAAGTTATATTTTACAGAGTTGATAATCTAACTCTTGTAAACCATCTACGCTTTGTAAGCCTTGATTAAAATTTCAAGGATTTTCTTTCCAGCAAGAGATACTGGAGAACCAGGACCAAAGATTGCAACAACCCCTGCATCATAAAGGAATTGATAATCCTGAGTAGGAATAACACCACCGGCAATAACCATGATATCTTCACGACCCAGTTTTTTCAATTCGGCAATTACAGACGGAATCAATGTCTTATGACCTGCAGCAAGAGAAGAAACACCCAGAACATGGACATCGTTCTCTACAGCCTGTTTTGCTGCTTCTGCCGGAGTCTGAAACAACGGTCCCATATCAACATCGAAACCGATATCGGCATAACCGGTTGCAACAACTTTAGCGCCACGGTCATGGCCATCCTGACCCATTTTAGCAATCATGATACGAGGTTGACGACCTGCAATCTCGGCAAACTCCTTAGCAAGCTTCTGAGCATCCTGGAAGTCTTTGTCATTTTTACTCTCTGATGAATACACGCCTGAAATAGTTCTAATAACAGCTTTGTAACGTCCGACAACCTTTTCACATGCGTAAGAAATTTCACCAAGAGAAGCACGGACTTTGGCAGCATCAACAGCCAGAGCCAGTAAGTTTCCTTCGCCTGTTTCCACACATTTGGTAATTGCATTCAACGCAGACTGAACCTCTGCATCGTTTCGTTCTGCACGCAATTTTTTAAGTCTTGCAAGCTGAGCTTCGCGAACAGCCGTATTATCAATCTCAAGAATATCAATAGGAGCCTCTTTTTCAAGACGGTATTTATTAACACCAACAATAGCCTGAGCTCCGCTATCAATACGCCCCTGAGTACGAGCAGCAGCTTCCTCAATACGCATTTTAGGAATTCCGCTTTCAATAGCCTTAGCCATACCGCCGAGTTTTTCAATCTCTTCAATACGATCCCAGGCTTTATGAACCAACTCATTTGTCAGAGCCTCTACATAATAAGAGCCAGCCCATGGATCAAGAGAACGACAAACTTCAGTCTCCTGCTGAATGTAAAGCTGTGTATTACGGGCAATACGGGCAGAGAAGTCAGTTGGAAGAGCAATTGCTTCATCCAAAGAGTTAGTATGCATTGACTGAGTATGACCTAAAACAGCAGCCATAGCCTCAATACAAGTACGTCCTACATTATTGAACGGATCCTGTTCGGTCAGTGACCATCCGGAAGTCTGCGAGTGAGTACGAAGAGCCATTGATTTTGGATTCTTCGGATCAAACTGTTTTACCAGTTTAGCCCAGATCATACGGGCAGCACGCATTTTTGCAATTTCCATAAAATGGTTCGTCCCGATAGCCCAGAAGAATGAAAGTCTTGGAGCAAACTGGTCAACAGTCAGTCCTGACTTTATTCCAGTCCGAAGATATTCCAGTCCGTCTGCAAGCGTATAAGCCATTTCAATATCAGCTGTTGCACCAGCTTCCTGCATGTGATAACCGGAAATAGATATTGAATTGAATTTAGGCATATACTTGGACGTATATTCGAAGATATCAGCAATAATCTTCATAGAGAACTCAGGAGGGTAGATATAAGTGTTACGAACCATGAATTCTTTTAAAATGTCATTTTGAATCGTTCCCTGAAGTTCTTCCAGTTTAGCCCCTTGTTCAAGAGCAGTAACAATATAAAAAGCCAATACCGGCAATACAGCACCGTTCATGGTCATTGATACCGACATCTTATTCAAAGGAATCTGGTCAAACAGAATCTTCATATCGAGGATAGAGTCAATTGCAACACCGGCTTTACCAACGTCACCCAAGACACGCGGATGATCGGAATCATATCCACGGTGAGTTGCAAGGTCAAAAGCAACAGAAAGTCCTTTTTGACCAGCAGCAAGATTACGACGATAGAAGGCATTCGACTCTTCAGCAGTCGAGAACCCGGCATATTGACGAATAGTCCAGGGTCTCATGGCATACATAGCCGAATAAGGACCTCTTAAGAAAGGAGCAAGTCCTGCAGCATAATGCAGATGTTCCAAACCTTCAAGATCTGCTTTACTATAAACTCCTTTAACAGGAATTAGCTCCGGAGTCTGCCAATCCTTCTTGATGTTATTTTTCGCTTCCCACTCTTTACCGTTAAGGGCACTTTTGTGTGGGGCTTTAATATCTATATCTTTAAAATTCGGTTTCATAAATTAATAATTAGAATCAAGCTTAAATTCCCAATTGTTTCTGATATCCTTTAAGATCCTCAAGAACGTTACACCTAACATGAACAAAGTGTTTAATTCCTTTAGCTTCCAGATCAGCCTTGCAGGCAGGATTTCCGGCAACAACAAGAATTGCATCATCTTTCAGTTCAGCAGCAATAGCAGGAGCCAGTTCAGCATATTCATCATCGGAACTACAAACGACAACAAAATCAGCTTTTGCTTCATGAGCAGCCTTAACTGCTTCGGCAGCAGTCTCAAAACCATTATTATCAACAACTTCAAATCCGGCTACAGCAAAGAAATTACAAGCAAATTGTGCTCTTGCTTTTCTCATTGTCAGATTACCCATTGGAAGCATGAAAGCTTTAGGCCGTTTTCCTCCCTTAGCAACATGTTGGTCCGTTTTGTAACGCAATTCTTCGAATGCTTCAGCTCCACGATACATTTTGATCGTTTCAATTTCAGCTCCTTCAACAGTCCGGTCAACCGGTTTGAAGACACATCCACAAACTTCTTCGTTCTTAACCTCGTTGAAATTCGGGAACTGGTTAACACCCAAGACATTTTCGCGACGCTGAGCAATATAAAGACTTCTTTTGTCAGCCATTTCTTTAACCTGAGCCTGAACAAAACCGTCTTTAAGAGCAGCCACATATCCGCCTTTTTCCTGAACTTGCAAGAAAAGAGCCCAAGCCTGTTCTGCAATAGAAGCAGTAAGAGTTTCCAGATAATAAGATCCGGCAGCCGGGTCAACGACTTTATTAAAATGAGCTTCTTCTTTCAAAAGAATCTGTTGGTTACGGGCAATCCGTTCTGAGAAGTCATCCGGTTTCTCGAAAGCAATATCAAAAGGAAGAACCGTAATCGAATCTGAACCGCCTAATGCAGCCGACATCGTTTCTGTCTGACTCCGTAACAAGTTAACATGGGCATCATAAATGGTCATGTTAAACGTTGTTGTTTCGCTATTGGAATATAAATAAGCAGCATGATCACACTCTACTCCGTAAGCCTTAACTAGTCTGGCCCATAATAAACGGGCAGACCGCAATTTGGCAATTTCCATGAAGTAGTTGGCACTTACACCAAAGTTGAATTTAATCTTTTTGGCAACCTTTTCTGCGTCTGCACCACGTTCTGTCAACTGAGTCAAATACTCAGCTCCCTGTGCCAAAGAGAAAGCCAATTCTTCAACAATTGAAGATCCGGCATTTTTAAAATATTTACCATTAACGGTAAATATCCGAAGGTTTTTCAAGTCACTTGTCTTTTCAACAAGTGCTTTTGCATTGTCCAAAGCTGCAGCAACTCCGTCTTTCAACTTTCCTCTAAGCGTATAATTTCCCAGCGGATCAAAAGATACAGATGCAATCACTTTAGCCTGGTCACATTTGCTTTCGCGAATATAGTCAGCGAACAATTCAACAAGTCCGGTACTTTCACAACAGCAAACCAGATTCACCTCAACAGCTTCCAGACAAATGTCTTTAAGAAGAACTTTAAGATCATCCTTTGTGGTTTTAACACAAGAACAAGGAAATACAAAACCGATAGAGTTAACCCCTTTCATCAGTATGTCCAATGCCTTTTTATTGGCCTCAGCGAAATTCTCTACTTTTATATCCTGACGAACATACCATTCATTATTCTTTTTCTTATCTCCTCTGACAAATGGAAATTCATCCGGATTAGAATTCAAAAAGCTAAGACCTTTAAGGTCTTCCTCACGGTAATATGGCCTTACTTTAAAACCTTCGTTTGTTTTCCAAACCAAAGCCTTCTCGTAATCTTTCCCTTTCAGGTCGGCCGCAATCTTCTCTTCCCATTTCTCTGTCGAAACGGGTGGAAAATCATTAAACAATTTTATATCCTTTTCTGCCATAAAATGTAACTGTTTAAAAATCGCTTGCAAAATTAGGACATTTTACGCACTTGCTGTTTAAAATATCTCTTTTTTTAACTCTTATCGATTGTAAAATAAAACAATATTCATTTTATACCCGTAATTCTGCAATACAACCCGCATTCTTACCCCGGATATCCGGTATATCTCCTATCTCTTATTTATAGACAGAAGATTACCGATAGTCCGCTAGTCAACAATGAAAATTTTTTAACTTCGCATCATTCTTTAAAAATAAGCACAGATTATGTTCTCAGGAATCATTGAAGAAACAGGAACCGTGGTGAATCTGATCAAAGATCAGGAAAACCTTCATATTACCATCGAATGTCCTTTTGTTAACGAACTGAAAATTGATCAAAGCATTGCTCATAATGGAGTATGCCTTACCGTAGTTAAAAAAAACAATCAGACTTATACTACAACGGCAATTAAAGAAACACTTCTCAAATCCAATCTCGGATTATTAGAAATAGGCTCCAATGTAAATCTTGAACGAAGCATGCTCTTGAACGGTCGCCTTGACGGTCATATTGTTCAGGGACACGTTGACCAGACGGCAGTCTGCGAGAAAGTAGAAGAAGCCGACGGAAGCTGGTACTACACGTTTAAATATGACTTCGAAAAGGAAAAAGCCCGGGAGGGATATCTTACCGTCGAAAAAGGATCAGTTACCGTAAATGGGGTCAGTTTAACAGTCGTCAATTCCCGCGAAAACTCCTTCCAAGTAGCAATTATCCCGTTCACCCGCGACCACACAAACTTTCAGTTCATTCAATCCGGCACCGTCGTTAACCTCGAATTCGATATTCTTGGAAAATACCTAAGCCGCCTGATGCATTATCAAGATTAAATCCATTCCCGTTATAGATTGATCTTTAGCATTTTGTTTCTGCAACTGTAAAAAATTCTATCTTTGCATTTTTTTAAGCAAACAATCATTTAACCAATGAGTAATAAATTTCCCGAGTACAAACAATTTGACCTTTCACAGGTCAACAAAGATGTATTGAAAAAATGGGAGGAAGATGATACCTTTCATAAAAGTATGAGTACCCGAAAGGGAAAGTCAACTTTTGTCTTTTATGAAGGCCCCCCCTCTGCTAACGGATTGCCCGGTATTCATCATGTTATGGCAAGATCTATTAAAGATATCTTCTGCCGTTATAAAACGATGAAAGGCTTTCTTGTTGAACGTAAAGCCGGATGGGATACTCATGGACTTCCTGTTGAATTAGGCGTCGAAAAACTCCTTGGCATCACCAAAGAAGATATCGGCAAAAAGATATCAGTCAAAGATTACAATGCAACCTGCCGTAAGGAGGTTATGAAATACACTGACCGATGGGAAGACCTTACCCGCCGGATGGGATACTGGGTCAATATGGATGACCCGTATATCACTTACGACAATCGATATATTGAAACCTTATGGTGGCTGCTCCGCCGTCTCTACGACAAAGGACTCCTTTATAAAGGATATACCATTCAACCCTATTCGCCAGCTGCCGGTACCGGATTAAGTTCTCACGAACTGAATCAGCCCGGATGCTACCGCGACGTAAAAGACACCACCTGTACCGCCCAATTCAAAATTATCAGGGACGAAAAATCAGAGTTCCTCTTTAAGGACGTAGATACCGACCTGTATTTTCTGGCCTGGACCACTACCCCATGGACTCTTCCCTCCAATACAGCACTGGCTGTAGGCCCAAAAATCACCTATGTCAAAGTCCGGACTTTCAACCCGTACACCGGCATTCCGGTTACGGTTGTCATCGGGAAAAATCTGGTGGATAGTTATTTTAATCCCAAAAATGCAGAGGTCGCGTTTGAAGATTACAAACCCGGTGATAAACATATTCCATTCAAAGTCTTCGGGGAATACAAAGGTCCCGAACTAAAAGATATTCGTTACGAACAACTTATGCCGTTAGTTAGACCCGACGGTGATGCTTTCCATGTCATTTTAGCTGACTATGTAACCACTGACGATGGTACCGGAATTGTTCATATAGCACCAACCTTCGGTGCCGATGATGACCGTGTCGCTAAAATTGCAGGAATAGCACCGATGCTTCTCATTGATAAAGACGGAAAACAGCAACCAATGGTTGATCGAACCGGTAAATTTTTTCGCCTCTCCGACCTGGATTCCGAATATGTCAGCAAATTCGTTAATAAAGAAGCCTACGGGGAATATGCCGGCCGCTATGTCAAAAATGCTTATGATGATTCACTGACCGATGACGATGCCTCTCTTGACATCGACATTTCGGTTGAGTTGAAAAAAGAGAACAAGGCATTTCGGGTTGAAAAACACGTGCACAGCTATCCACACTGCTGGCGTACCGATAAACCGATTCTTTACTATCCGCTTGACAGTTGGTTCATCAAAACAACAGCCGTCAAAGACCGTATGATTGAACTGAACAATACCATCAACTGGAAACCAAAATCAACCGGTAGCGGCCGCTTTGGCAACTGGCTCGAGAATCTTGTAGACTGGAACCTTTCCCGCTCCCGTTACTGGGGAACTCCGCTACCAATCTGGAGAACAGAAGACCGTTCCGAAGAAAAATGTATTGGTTCGGTCGAAGAGCTTCAAAAGGAAATAGTCAAGTCCGTCGAAGCCGGTTTTATGAAAGAGAACACCTACAAAAACTTTAAAGCCGGAGACTACTCCAAAGATAATTACGATCAGATCGATCTTCATCGTCCCTATGTTGACGACATCATTCTAATCTCCCCCAAGGGCCAGAAGATGTTTCGTGAAACCGACCTTGTTGATGTATGGTTTGATTCCGGCTCAATGCCTTATGCACAGCTGCATTATCCATTCGAGAATAAAGATAAATTCGCAAAGACTTACCCGGCTGATTTTATTGCTGAAGGGGTTGACCAGACCCGTGGATGGTTCTTTACCCTCCATGCCATCGCAACAATGGCTTTCGATTCGGTTGCCTTTAAAAACGTTATCTCCAACGGACTGGTGCTCGACAAGAAAGGCAATAAAATGTCCAAACGCTTGGGCAATGCCGTCGATCCGTTCAAAACCATTGAAGAATATGGTTCCGATCCCCTTCGCTGGTATATGATCACCAATGCGCAACCCTGGGATAACTTGAAGTTCGACGTTGGTGGAATTGATGAGGTCCGTCGTAAATTCTTCGGAACTCTCTACAACACTTATAGCTTTTTCTCATTGTATGCCAATATCGACGGATTCCATTACGAACAAAAAGAAATTCCTATAGCTGAGCGACCCGAAATTGATCGTTGGATCATTTCCCTGCTCAACTCATTGGTCCGCGAAGTTGATGATTGCTACAATCATTACGAAGCAACCCGGGCAGGAAGAGCCATCAGTGAATTTGTAGAACACCTTAGCAACTGGTTTGTAAGATTAAGCCGAAAGCGTTACTGGGGCGGTGATTTCACAACAGATAAACTTTCTGCTTACCAAACACTTTACACTTGCCTGGCTACGGTTGCCAAGCTCGCTGCACCAATTGCTCCTTTCTTTATGGATCGTCTCTATAGTGACTTAAACGACGTAACCGGAAAAGAAAATAAACAAAGCGTTCACCTTGCGGACTTCCCAACATACGATGAAAATCTCATCGATCGGAATCTTGAAGAAAGAATGGCTTTAGCACAGCAGATATCCTCTATGGTTCTCGGACTTCGTCGTAAAGTAAAATTAAAAGTCCGTCAGCCATTGGCAAAGATCATGGTGCCTGTTCTTAATGAGAAATTTCAGAAACAACTGGAAGCGGTCAAAGACCTCATCCTCTCTGAGATTAACGTCAAGGAACTGGAATTTCTTACCGAAGGATCACAGGTTATCAGTAAAAAGATAAAACCCAACTTCAAGACACTCGGCCCGAAATACGGAAAGATGATGAAGCAGATATCCGGCGCAGTCAATCAGTTCACCCAGAAAGATATTGCTCTTCTTGAAAATAAAGGTTCATACAATCTGACCATTGGCAACGAACAAATAACCATCAGTACAGAAGACGTTGACATCATGTCAGAAGACATTCCCGGATGGTTAGTAGCCAATGAAGGAAACGTTACCGTAGCACTTGAAATAACGGTTTCTGAAGCACTTCGGCAAGAAGGAATTGCCCGCGAATTTATCAACCGGATTCAAAACCTCCGTAAAGAGAGCGACTTTGAAGTAACCGACAAGATTACTCTTCGCATTCTAAAAAACGAAGCCTATAATGAAGCAGTAATGAATTATCGGGATTATATTGCAAACCAGACCTTAACCGCTGAGTTAACATTGGTTGATCAGATTGATCCACAAAAAGCAAAGACTATTGACATTGACGAAATCAATGCATTGGTTGAAATTGAAAAGAAGTTTACTTTTGGACATTAACAATTGTTCTAAAGTTTCAAAACTGATAATAATTATAGTTTGTACGTTGATTAAAAAAAATAGCTAACTTTGAAATGCGCACCTTTCAGTGTGCAGAACTTATAAAAGAAAACTACTATGGCAGAGAAAACCAGGTACTCAGACGAGGAATTAGAAGAATTTAAAAAAATAATTCTCGACAAGCTGCAACAAGCCCAAAGGGATTATGACCTCTTCAGAAATTCCATCACCCATGCAGATGGGAATGACACGCAGGACACCTCTCCTACCTTTAAAATCCTTGAAGAGGGGGCTGCAACGTTATCAAGAGAAGAAGCTGGTAAGCTTGCCCAACGACAACTTAAGTTTATTCAACATCTTCAAGCTGCTTTAGTACGCATTGAGAATAAGACCTACGGTATTTGTCGTGTTACAGGGAAACTAATCCCCAAAGAACGACTCCGGGCAGTTCCCCATGCTACTCTTAGTATCGATGCGAAGAACGATCAATGATCACAACCGAACACGATATAGTTTAATGATTGAAGACTTTCCGTCTTCAATCATTTTTTTTAACCCAACATTTTTGCACAATGACTAAATTACAAAAAGGAGGTCTGGTTGTTTTTCTTGTACTACTTGCCGATCAGACCTTAAAAATATGGATTAAGACACACATGTACATGGGACAGGAGTTTCCCATTTTCGGCAACTGGTTCCTGATCCATTTCATAGAGAACAATGGAATGGCCTTCGGGTTTGAATTTGCCGGTCAGTTCGGTAAAATATTTCTTAGTCTTTTCCGAATTGTTGCTGTTGGAGGTATTGCCTGGTTTCTGGTTAAACTTGCAAAAAAGAATTATCGTAACGGAGCAATTATCTCTCTTTCATTAGTCCTCGCCGGAGCTGTGGGAAACATCATAGACAGTGCGTTTTACGGACAGATATTTTCGGAAAGCACCACTCAGGTTGCCAGGTTATTCCCATCGGAAGGTGGTTACGCTTCATTCCTTCATGGTCGGGTAGTCGACATGCTTTATTTTCCAATTATCGAAGGTCGTATTCCTGATTGGTTCCCTATCTGGAAAGGAGAAGACTTTCTATTCTTCCGCCCTATCTTTAATATCGCCGATGCATCCATCTCAATTGGAATTGTTTTGATATTGGTTTTTTATCGAGACATATTTAAAGAACTTGAGAAAGAAAAGCCAGAAGAAAAGGAAATCGAAGAACCTGCAAATGACGAAACACAAAAAGAAGCCTAATTTTTGTTCCAAACACTTGTAAATGTTAAGGGTTTTGCCTAAAATTGCAAACCCAAAAAATGAAGATTTTTTGTTGGGCCTATAGCTCAGTTGGTCAGAGCATCTGACTCATAATCAGGGGGTCCTTGGTTCAAGCCCAAGTGGGCCCACCCCTTAATTTTCAAAAAATAACAAAACCACCTGAAAGCTTCTCAGCCCAGGTGGTTTTTTATTTTGTACAGATCGCTTTTATTAATTTACTGAGATATTACTATATTCGGTAAATGTATTTCATTTGTACCAACCCAGTAAAAAAGGCAGTATGAAGTTTAAAGGAGTTATTTTCGATTTAGATGGAACCTTGGTCAATTCCCTTGAAGACCTCGCCGATTCAATGAATATTGTCCTTCAAAATAATAATTTCCCTACTCATGAACTGCAAGCCTACCGTTACTTCATCGGGAATGGGCTTCGAAATCTCGTACGAAAAACACTACCCGAAGAGCACAAAGACGAAGCAACCGTCACCCAATGCCTCAGTTCAATGATTGAAACATATCGCAACAACTGCATTAACAAAACAAGACCCTATCAAGGCATTGCCGAACTGCTCAATGAACTGGCATCGCGTAATATAAAATTAAGCGTATTCTCGAATAAAGCCGATGAACTCACCCAAAAGATCGTCCCTTCCTTACTGCCGAACTGGAAATTTGAAGAAATAGTCGGGTTAACAACAGAAGCCAACAAAAAGCCCAGTCCAATCGGAGCCTTACAGATAAGCAAGAAATTGGCGATCCAACCTGAAGAGATTCTCTATGTGGGCGATTCTGGTGTTGATATGCAGACAGCTAATAATGCCGGGATGTATGCCGTAGGAGCCTTATGGGGATTCCGACCGAAAGAGGAATTAACTTCAAACGGGGCCCAATATTTATTAACCCACCCGTTAGACTTAATTCAACTTCTATAACCCCCACATGGCATTTTTATAGTAGCACAACATACCACTGCAACCCAAGGTCATTATCATGAATCAGTTCACTCATATTAGCAGCTATATCCGATCAATACAAATACTTAGCTGCCATAGGCTCGCTTCCCGATTATTTAGACAATAATTCTTTTGAAAGGCAAGCGTTCCTACTCCTATTCAGCTTTTTCATGTTTTGGAGGTTCTTTCGCTTTTACTATTACTCCATACTGTTTTTTTGTAACCCCAAACTGATTTTCTAGTTGCCCCTCTACAACATCGACACTAATAAGCAAATCCTTATTAATTTCCGCCAATTTACCTTCAACATTCTTATTCAGCAATTTGCCATTCAGAACATACTGGAATATACTATCGTTCCCTTGCTTCTTATAAATTCTATCGTATTCAGAAGAAGCCTGTCTGAAAAGATTAATATATCTTGCTCTAATAAATGTCTTTGTCTCAATAATCACAACGCCATCATTCCCTTCTTTATTATATCTCTTTTTCGCTGAGTTATCAGTCAAGACCATAACTCTGGCAACGGTTTTTGGATTAAGATTCTTGAGGTCAGTCCTTTGTATCTTTACGCTATCAACAATAAATAGCGGATTTGGCCCAAGTTTAGGCCCCACCTCTTTAGTAGTTATCTGCCCCCAGACAACAGTTGGAAATAACAGAAAAAACAAAATAAGATATCTCATAATAACTATTTTAATTGCAACATTATCAGTGTTTTAAATATTCCAATAAATCAAAGGAAAGTTCGCTTAATCATACAAGACTAAGCCCGCATTAGGAACAGAGATTCCTTCTCTTTTCACCGTATTAAATATAAGAATTATTGGTTAATGTTGTATGTATCTGGTCAGACATAATACAACAAACAACAAACATTCATATCTTTATACGTTCCTGATAAGAATTCTAACCTTATGAAAAAACTCATTTATTTCAAAACGTTTCTCTATCCTGAAGTTCTGATAATCTTTTTATGGATCTGCTGTTGTAGTTGCAGTAAAAAAGATTTCAACACCGATGATTCTTCATCTAACAAGAAAGACACTACCACCGTCGTCACAGGTCTACCTCTGGCAGGAACTGATGATCTTGGAAGAGTCCTTGCACAAAACAGCAGTGTCGGAAATCCAAAATCCAACAAAAAAGTGGGAATATTTTACTTTTTATGGCAAGGCGATAATGCCAGTAAGACTTCCGGAAACCATTGGGACTTAAGCGAAATCATACCTGATCATCCAGACGTATTGGAAAGTTTCAACAGTCAATATTGGGGCACTGGCGGTTATTATTACTGGGGAAAGCCGATCTATGGCTATTATCGGGGCGACGATTATTGGGTACACCTCCGAAACATCCAGTTGCTTACCGATGCTAACGTAGATTTTCTGGTTCTCGACGCAACTAATGCAATAATATATACAGCTCAAGCCAATGAACTGATGAAGGCCATGGATGCTGTCCGGGCACAAGGTAAAACTCCCCCGCAATTGGTATTCTATACCAATTCTTCTTCGGGGGCTACCATGCAGGCAATCTACGATAACTACTATAAGGCAGGAGCCTCTTATTATCATCCCAACTGCTGGTTCTATTTGGATAGGAAACCTTTGATCATCGGGTTATCAAATGAAGCTGTGGGAAAAGAATACGCTTCTTTCTTCACATTTCGTGAATCACAATGGCCTACCGAATCTCAAAAAGTCAATGGTTGGCCGTGGATTGAATTTACCCGTCCACAGCGAGTCTATCAGAATGCAGACGGAGTAAGCGAAATTGTTAATGTTTCTATTGCCCAACACCCCAACCCGACAGCCGGAATGGGAGGGTCTGCTTTCTATGGAAATACCGACAACTGGGGTCGAAGTTACCACAACGGCTCTCATGGAAACCCTGCTACAGATGTTGTATATGGCTACAATTTTCAGGAACAATGGGATTTCGCACTGAAACAGAATGTCCGCTTTATCTTCATAACCGGATGGAACGAATGGATTGCCGGACGCTGGGCCAGTAAAGATTCAGATCCTCAACATTCGTGGTTCTGTGACGAAGCGAGCCCAGAATACAGTCGCGACGCAGAACCTACCTATACCAGTGGGTTGAAAGATTACTATTATATGCAGATGGTAGGCAATATCCGCAAATTCAAGGGAATTGCAGCAGCACAATCTCCAAGTGCAAAAAAAACAATCAAAAGTTTCAGCGATTGGAGTGATGTTTCTCCGGCTTATTTCGATTACACCGGCGATACACAGGTACGGTCTAACCCAGGAGCAGAATCGTCTCCGGCAAACACTTATTCCAATGTTACCGGACGAAACGATTTTC
The DNA here is from genome assembly GCA_963692465.1 of Prolixibacteraceae bacterium. Classification (GTDB taxonomy): domain Bacteria; phylum Bacteroidota; class Bacteroidia; order Bacteroidales; family Prolixibacteraceae; genus JAUZOB01. The sequence goes on along the minus strand of OY829943.1, from coordinate 1,972,802 downwards.
ACTGGCTAAAGGTGACCCGCGATGACAATAATATCTTCTTCTATGCCGAGACGGTCGATAACATTACAACCAATTCGGGAAGTAATTGGATGTGTCTTTATCTCAACATGGATCGAAATGCAAAAACCGGATGGCTAGGGTATGATTATCGGGTAGTAAGCGGAAGTAATTTGCAGAAATATACCGCAGGGAAATGGATTGATTTTCAAAAAATAGAATATACAGTCGATGGCAATAAGCTTATGATGACAATTCCATTAACCTATCTGGGCTCAGTAAGCAGTAAGCTTAATTTTGAATTTAAATGGTCAGACAACATGCAAAGCGATGACCCACTTGATTGGTACCTTAATGGAGATGTAGCTCCCGGAGGGCGTTTCAATTATATCTATACTGTTTCCCAGTAGGGGGAAACAGTATGTTACTTTCGCCCCGCAATACAAATTCATGATGATACCCGGGATGATATCAAACTCAATTAAAGAATTTCGTTGATCTGCAACTAATAGGTTTCACAAAAGACAACCTTTAGTCCTTATAATATACCCTCTTCTTTAGACCACAAATTGACTGGAATAAGTTAATATCAAGCAGTATTTCTTAATTCGTACACGCCTTGATTTAACCCGTATTTTCTGGCTGGAATTTCATGATTAATTCCCTGATGGTGCCTTTCGTAATTGTACCAGACCATAAATTCCTTTATTCCCTTATACAAATCAATTCCGTTCTGTTCGGGGCTCAGATAAACGTACTCCCTTTTTATGGTACGCCAAAATCGTTCGATCCAGATGTTATCCTTGGCTCTTTTGTATCCATCCATGCTGATTTGAATACCTTCTTCTTTTAAGTAATTCTGCCATTGAGATGATGTGTATTGACATCCCTGGTCTGAATTGATGATATCCGGTTTGCCGTAATTCAGAATAGCCTGCTGTAAGACTCCTATAGAAACGCCGGTGTCTAACGTATTGGAAATGGCCCAGCCTACTATAAAACGACTGTAGACATCAATAATGGCTGTCAGGTACATAAATCCTTTGCGCATCGGAATATAGCTAATATCAATAGACCAGACCTGATTGGGTTTTGTGATCATTAAATTGCGCAACAGATACGGACAAACATATTCCTCTTTTCCCCTTTTACTGAGTGATTTTACGGGATAAATTGCCAATATCTGCATTAACTTCATTAATCGGCTTACACATTTATGATTCACTTTTAATCCATAATCCCCCAACATGTCACACATGCTCAAGATGCCTGCTGCTGGATGTTTTGTATGATACTGATCTATTAATTTCATCACCTTTAAATTCCTTGCGTTTTCTCCTTTATGCTGATAATACAAACTGCTCCGGTTTATTTGGAGTATTTTGCATTGTCTCCGTATACTCAGGTCTTTATGCCCTTCTGCTACAAGTGCTCTAAGTTCTACTTCAGACCGGCTCTCTTGCAGGCATCCTCTAAAAAATCCCGTTCCATAGTCAGTTCCCCGACTTTCGCTTGCAAGGCTTTTATGTCCCGCTCCTTATCATTGAGATCATCCTCTTTATCTCTTCCAAATACGATAGATGATTTTGAAAGAAATTCCTTTTTCCATCTTGAGATGATCATCGGATTTAACTCAAACCGATGAGACAATTCCGTTAATGTCTCTCGTTCTTTTATTGCTTCTATTACTACTTTCGCCTTAAATTCCGAGGTGAACTTCCTGCGACTCGTCATGTTTATTTCCCTCCTTTTATTGTAAAATTAGTCCTTTATTTTATTCTTAACAACCGGTCTAATTTTTGGGGTGTATTATACCTTGCAGCTTTAACTAGCCTGTAATGATAATAATTCGTTCGCTAAATTATGTAGCCCCTTAGTAATACGCTCAGCTTGAGCCGGTCTGGGTTTTCGTAATCCAGATGCATAGTGCCACAGTTGTCGCTCATTCAAATAAACTTATTTCCCGAAGCAAAATTCTATTGCTCTTTTCAAAGCTTCATTAAAAAAATACCAGTCATGATTACCATGCCAGTCTTCATAAGTAAAGTCAAACCCTAATTCCTTCATATCGTTCCGAAATCTCAGATTATCATCATGTAACGAATCCTCCATTCCACAAGTCGCATATATTCTGGGTTTAATTTCCAATGCTTTAATTCTCGTGGCCAGATTCAACAGATCATTCTTAGGATTCCATTCTAAATTCTCCCCAAATACAGCCTGAAAATCCTTATATAGCTGAGGTCCGTAACTTTTCTTAAATTCCTCACCTCCTCCAACTCTCTGAAAGTCTTCTTTTAAAAATAAACACGGAGAAGAAAAAGCACAGCAAAATCCATATTGCTCAGGCTTCGACAAAGCACATTTCAATGCCCCGTATCCTCCCATAGAAGCACCAATCACCGCCGTATCTTCCCGCCTTGCAGATAGATTAAAAACACTTTGACATATAACCGGCAATTCTTCCGTGACATAACTAAAGTAATCCAATCCGTATTTCATGTCGGCGTAAAAACTTCTGGCTACTTCCGGCATAATGAAAACAACATTATAATCATTGGCAAAAACAGGCAACATAGTATACTCAGCCCAATCTCCACTCCTGCCACAAAGACCATGAAGAAGATAAGCCACCTGATAAGAATGCCCTACCTCAAATCGATTGGGAGTAACGATGGTAATACTGGTCTCCATTCCCAACTTCGTAGAAAAAACATTGCCGCTTAAAATCATATCTAATCACTGTTAATAAACATCGTTCTCATTCAAGCACTTATAAAGAAGATTTTTATTGAACATTCATCTTTGAAAACAGATTAATTACCACAACTCCGCTAATAATTAACCCAGCCCCTATTATAGCAGGCCAATCCGGAACTTGTTTAAAGACAAATGCCCCCATTGTCATGATTAAAATAATTCCAAGTGCAGACCAAATTGCATAAGCAATTCCTACCGGAATCGTTTTTAATGTAAAACTCATCAAATAGAATGATAAGGCATAAGCAATTACGGTAATTAGACTCGGGACAAATTGAGAAAACTGATCCGATTTATTTAAAGCAGTAGTCCCAATTGTTTCACAAACAATGGCTCCGAACAAAAACAGATATGCTTTCATAAAATTAGTATTTCTCCACAAAACTAAAATTAAGAAATGAAAGTAGGTCTTTTCATCGGATAAAGAATTAATAATTATATAGCACTTCCGTTACCCTGAATACGGGCTAGAAGTGAAAGCAGATCTCCCAAAAAACGATTAGTCGCTTCAATTTTAATACTCTTGGTCCCAATAGAAGGAGTAGCGCGGAAAAGATGCTGGGTATGGTACCCTTGGGGTTTACCGGTCATCGTTATGAAATCTATGTGATTTCGTAAATCTTATTGACAACCTCATTTTTCTTTTTTAAATTTACACTTAACTTATAAACTAATTTGAAGGTAAAACTTGAAATATTTGATCAGCTCAAAAAAGTAACTTATTATACCATTCGATTGAATAGTGATAAAAAAACAGAGATTGAGAAATTCGTTGACCGATTTCAAAACTCTGATTATAAGTTCGATTTGGATGTTATTCTTACGTTACTTAAAATAATTGGAAATGAAAGGGGAGCACAAGACCGTTTCTTTAGACCGGAAAAACAAGCTCACGCACTTCCGTCAAGAAACGCACTTAATTCTATTAACGCAAAATCAACGGACTTCCCACTACGGCTTTATTACATCAGACTTAATGATCAGATCGTTATATTAGGCGGTGGCGGTGTAAAGGAAAGTCTATTATATCAGAATAGCCCCGATTGTTACCCACATATTCAACGTCTACTAAAATTTAATGACGTTTTTACAGAAGCAGTTTAAGAAAAATTAGTTGCATTTAATGAACAAAACATTTTAATGGTCAATGATATATTTGAAATTGAAGATTAAAAACAAACGTTATGACAGGATTTTTTAATAATATTTCAATCAGCGAAGACACACAACGTTTCGTAAGGAAATCAATCGATATTGGCGATGAAATTTTAAATATTCTAAAGACACAAGGAAAAAGTCAAAAAGATCTGGCCACCCTCTTAGGTAAGACTGAACCGGAAATCAGCAAATGGCTTTCGGGTACGCACAACTTTACCCTAAAAACAATCGCTAAAATTGAAACTGCATTGGGCAAAGATGTAATTATTATTCCAACGAAGGCGACTCAGTATGTGTTTAGTCCATTGCTTAAAGGAACCGCAACAGCTGAACAAAAAATAGTCAATAACCCAATAGGGACAACCTGGAGCAAGGCTGAGATAAACTCTAATCCTTCCTCCCAACCAAACAAAGAAGAGTGTGAACCTTTAGTAGCTTAAAATCATGAACAAAATAATCCCATCATTAATTAGCATTGTCAATCTCAAAATCATAGAGTCAACCATTTTAAGCAATCTGGAATGCTCAGAGGGCAATCAGGGAATTATTGATCATGTAAATTACAATTTTGAAGTCAACAATGCATTTAGCATAGAAGACAAATTGGTAAAAGTCGACTTAACTGTTATGGCAAATGCAAAAGATAAAAATGATCATGATGTTGATGCTAGAGGGAAATTCCGGTTTGAATTTATTTTCTTCATCAAGAATTTTGATGATTTATTTGATAAAGAGAACAACTCTATCTCTTTTGAATTAGGGGTAACACTAATCAGTATTGCCTATTCCTCTACAAGAGGATTAATTTACGCAAAAGTCTCAGGTACGGCACTTAAAAATTTAATTCTTCCAATAATCAACCCATCAGACTTGCTTAAGCAAAATGAGAATCTCATCCAATAGACTCTGAAGCATGTGCGTTGATGCTAAGAGTTGGATATAATCCCCCGGACGCATCCTCGAAACAGTATTGGCACCTCACCAGGCAATGATTTATCAGCATCAAGGGTTGTTTCACTTCCTTAATATTTTGTCTCTCCCAAGTTAGGAATTCCAGACATTCCGGTTAATTCTGTCATAAAACAAACAGTTGATAATTACTATTTTTGTAACTACTCAGCAGGGGAATAATTATAATTTTTGGAATTCAAGAGCATAGTATTTTTTAGTCGCCATAGATAGATTAATAGGGAGTTTTATAGACTACAAAGGGTTTCCACTTTTTTTAATGATAGTGTAGATAACCGAAGCCACCGGACACCTTTTGTTTTACCTTGACATTTCGGATGGCCCCGCTTGCCCGGAATATTCAGGCAATATAATGGAGTTGCGAACTGGAATGCTGAGTAGTTACAAATTTAATTACCCTTTTAGAATTATTCCCAATGACTCAGAAAGAGTTCCACAAATGAAATGCACTCTACCTTCTTTACTTAAATGCATCTAAACACCCACCCGCAACGACGTGATAATACAATACTTACAATAAAAGACATCTAAAAACGACTAAAAGACGTCTAATTTGTCATTTCACAAATCACTGTAAATGTAACGTTTACAGCAAAAAACGTCTAAACAAGCAACGGAACACCTAAACTTTAATCCAAATAACTGCCGAACGAGACATTCACTCCTTTTCCCTCGGAACTTGAGAGTGCCATTATTCTACCACATAGTATGTGAAAAAAATAGATTTTATCTATAACAAATTAGGCTGAGTAAACTACAGACAGGTGGTATTTCAATACCACCTGTCTGTAAATTTATATTTACTTTTTATCGCAGGGTTTATAAATTGCACCTGTTGCAAAATCAACAATTGTCCCTGGACAGAATAATAATATATCTGCAATTAATGCTCCACTTCTTACAGATCTAGAGGGTTGCCCTGGTGCTGGTTTAGTTCTCTGACAGGCTGAAACAGGACCACAAAAAACAGTAGCACAACTTGATAACGTTGCGGCAAGTGCTACAATTGTCAACAAATTCAAGATTTTCTTTTTCATTTTAATTGACTTTAAATAAACAAATTAATCTATTATTAGGGGTATTTTACATACTGATTATTCTCACTAAAACATACTCGCAGGAATCAGACCAACATACTTTACTTCCATTCGGCAAAAGCCCTGGGAAAGTCACTACTATATCCATAATGGGCTGTAAACGTATACTTAACTCCGGTTAACCGGGCAAGCTTATGAATAGATTTTACAGCCAAGGCATTGTCCAGATTAAAGAAGTGATTAAATTCGCCAACCTTCCCTGCTTTTAACGAAAGAGCATCGCCAATAAACAGACAGCTATCATTAACCACATAGCTCATTGATCCGCAGGTGTGCCCCGGAGTAAGTATCCCCCGAACGTGTGTTTGTCCAATAACAAGCGTCTGGTTATCTATTAACGTCGTATAGTGACTGCAGGCAATCCTATTTTTCATTCCCATCTTACGAACTTCGCCGGTAAGCATCTTCACTTCGTCTTTCGACAAATATACCCGGGCATTACGGAACAAAGGAAGGGCGGCAACATGATCTTTATCGGTATGAGTAAGAAAAACAGCCACAATAGAATCGGAAGGAATTTTTGCTTTCTTCAATTCTCTTTTAACACTCAAAGCATTATTGGCTGCATCTATTGCAATGTATCCCTTATCGGATTTTATAAGATACAGATTAACAAAATCATCTCCAACAGCATAAATGCCCGAAACAACCTCACCGGTTTGTAATGGAGTAAACTTCTTGAGCTCTGACTTGACTCTGGACGACAGTCCGTAAAGAAACGCAACAAAAAGAAAAACAATCGCCAAAAGAATCAGACTAACTCGTTTCATCGTTTTTTTCATAACTCAAATCTTTGTTTAAGATGTACCTGCTCATTTTTCCTTTTTCCCTTATTGGAAAGAACAATCATCCAATACTTCCAAATTGACAAAATCACCACAGGACAAAAGCGTCTCCCATTGTCAATGCAATAGATTCAATTTCAAATCATTGATTGCAAACAAATATAATCATTCTATTGTCATGTTCTTCTGGAATAGCATTCATTTTCCACCATCTTTTTCAAAGCAGTCGCTACTATCAACTGAAAGTTAATACTAGTCGAAAAAAACCATAAAAATCAATCTTTAAAATCAGGAGTGTTTCACGGATTATTTTATCTCAACAAATTCCGGTTCGTAAGGAGCAATTGTAAAATTTCCGTTGTAATCTTTATCAAAAAGGATACTCCGTGAGTTCCCTTTCATTGGAATCTCTTTTGGCTCACCACTTACATTTAAATACAGAAAATGGTTTTTATCTATTTGTCTAGCCATTACACCAGAAGGAACATCCGGACCCTTTTTTATGGACAGATCGTTTATTAGATCACTAACTAACGGATTAAGAACATCACTGTTCGCTGAGAGTCCGACATAAATTGCCCTGCCTTTACCATATTTATTAGTCGTAATAATCGGATAAGATCGATCTAGGCTGGATATACTTCCAAGAATTTCTGCTCCTTGAGGTTCGATAACATCAAATCGTGATGATTCGGTTTCAATGGGTTTCCCTTTATAATCCAATTCAATCTTTTTACCTTTCAAAAATTTAGGAGAGATTTCATTGAGCGCTTCCGTTTCTTCATAACTCCCTATACGTATTCCAAATACGTCGTTTAAGCGGCCAGGATGGGTAGTAGAAAACACCTGTCCTGTTTCCTCTACAATTGCAGAATTACTTGTCATAATAACTGTCCCTCCATTTTTCACATAGTCACGGATTTTTGTGGCTGTTACTTGATCCATTACTGCTACACCAGGGACAATCAGCAGTTTGTAGTTTAACTGACTTCTGGTAATCTCAACAATTCGGGCATCCATATTACGATAAAAAAACAAGTTGAAACAAGCCTGTAACTGATTTTGATGTTGCTCTGGAAAATACCTGCTTGCTATCTCGCTGGGAAACGAAAATGCCAAACCAACTTCTGCCCGAAGTTTATAAGGAAAATATTTCTCTATCTTTTTAAACTCAGAAGCAATCTTCTTGTATTCATCGTATTTGCGGTTTGGAATACCGTCCCAGTCTATCATTCCTTCCAGATATTGTTCTTCCCCAGCAAGCATACTCTGCCATGTCCATCCGCACACCATTTGATTGCCAAACATTAACGTTGTATAAGCTGACTTCCTAATAGAATTTGGAACTGCGGTCATGGTTGTAAATTCGCTGCACCAGAACGGATTAGTACTTTCAAATTGAATGCGGGATATCCCAAATAAGGCATCCATAATTCCCCAGTTGGTAGTCAAAGAAGTTCCAGGATAAAAGCCACAACCTTCACGGGTCATTTTACCGGAATAGGCAATTGGAGAATAATCGAAAAATTTCATCGGACTATAATACCAAGCATTGGTATTTACTAAAGCGTTGGGAGCATTGGTATTTACTTTGTCAATGACTTTAAAAAGCAACTGACTAATTTCATCTGAAACAAAACGTCTGAAATCAAGCATCCTTTCAGGAGAACCGTTTATCTGGCCTGATAGGGGAAAACCAACTTCTTCAAATTGATTGATTTTTCTTGACCAACGTTGGGTTGCCCAAGCTTTATTCAAGTTATTAAGGTTTGTATATTTATTCTTTAACCATACAATATATCTTTGTCTGGCTGTTTCGGAATAGGATATCTGCCCATCGCCTGATTCATTGTCAATTCCGAAAGCCAGTAGTGCCGGATGATTTGCATATTGTTTTGTGATTGCATCGGCAAAGCGCAAAGCATACTTCTGATACATCGGGTCACCAATATCTTCCATATAGCGATGATTGGGATATAGTACATCGCCACTTGTATTTACAATGTCAATTGATGGATATTTATGGTGTAACCAGATTGGAGCAGGCCTGATCGCAATATCAAGGATAACCTTAATCCCAGCTTGGCTCATCATATCCATCACGTTATCAAACCACTTAAAATCAAATTTACCTTCTGACGGTTCATAACTATCCCAAGCCAAATGCCCCATCCGTACCACTTTAAATCCAGCAGCTTTCATAAGCTGAATATCCTTTTTTATTTTTTCTAAATTTTTATCATCATGCGGATGATAATTAGCTCCTACGTATAGTTCCTGTGAATTTCCGCGTATAATGAAAAGTGAAAAAAACACAATCGTTATAGCTAAAAATTTGACCATCTGTTTCATTTCTGTTTTTTTGTGGATAATCATTTAATTCAATACGCTCCTATAGCTCCGACAGACCAATAATAAGGAGACATAAGATCTTCCTCAAAATCAAACCAGTCGAAATCGGCGGGGTTAGTGTTTGCTCTCCCATTTCCTGAAGCATACATTCCTATGTAAGCACCGATAAAACCACCAATCTCCTCTGTAGATATATCTTTTGTGGCGGCGAAATCTATTAATGTAGCTGTTTTCCCTTCTTCTTGCACCCAAAACTTATACTGAAGGTCGGTCGCACTAACCCGTAAGATGATGTCTCCATCTGGAATCTCTTTATAATTTTCACTGACAATTTTACCTTGCAAATACTTCCGGAACATAACTACACGTTTGCCTGCAATCATGGTAATGAACAAGTCATAATGATTGTTGTCGTCACCGCGGACCACCAAACCGGCTTCTTCATTTGTGGCGGTTGGGATAAAACTGATTTTAGTGGATGCTACCAGATTGAATGCCGATTGACGACGACCGATAAAAGCAGGTGAATCTTTTTCTTTTAGACTGACTTTTGAACCTCTTAACCTCAAATATCCTGGTTTTTCATTCAACGACCAATCAGCGGGATAAGGATTTCGAATGAAATTCCAATACAAGTTTAAATTTGTGGAATTAAAATCATCACGAACCGGATCTTTCTCCCAAATATGTTCAGGAAGATTCGGAGCCGTTAGCACACTATCCACAACACCATTGTTTCCTCCTTTGGGCCAACCATTTTCATTCCACGTTACAGGCACTAGAAAAGTTTCACGACCAAGATGATGATAATTCCCCCCTCTGGGTCTGAATCCCAGACAAACAAGCCACCAACTACCATCCTGAAGTTGTAACAAATCGGCATGTCCTATTGCCTGAAATGGATTGATTGGTGAGTCTTTATGAGAAATAACCGGATTTATAGGACTCACTTCGTAAGGTCCCCAAGGTGATTTACTTCTCTGAATTACCTCCATGTGTTGGTAACCGGTTCCACCTTCGGCGGACATTAAATAATAATAACCATTTATTTTGTACAAATGCGGACCTTCCGGACTCGCACTCCCTGTTCCATGAGCAATTATTTGAGGAGTTTTATGAAACTTACCGGTAATAGAATTAACCGTTGCCAGCAGGAAGTTACTTTTATCATCTGGATATAAATAGTAAATACTATCGTTTGCAAACAACAAAGAAGGGTCAACACCCCAACTATGAACCCAGTGCGGATCAGACCAAGGTCCGGCAGGATTTGTTGCTGTTACATAAAATGCTCCTTGCGAACCTTGTCCTCCGTAGTTGGTACAAGCAACGTAAAAAGTACCATTGTGGTAGCGAATGGTGGGGGCATAATTACCACCAGAGGAATACGCTCCTCCCAGCGGACAATTACTTGCACGGGAAAGAGCATGTCCAATTTGCTTCCAATGAATCAAATCCCTACTATGGTAAATCGGCAAACCGGGAAAATATTCAAAAGATGAAGTTACCAGATAAAAATCGTCGTCTACCCTGCAAATACTTGGGTCAGGATTCATTCCGGTAAGTATGGGATTTTTAAACGTTGTTTGACCTAAAAGTGGCCCTCCCAGTAAAAAAATAACGCAACCCAAAAGCAATACAAATCGTGCTCGCATACGAATAAAATTTATTAAACTGAATTTATTTAGAGCAAAATGATTGGTCTGAGATTAATCTCAACGGTAACCTCTTGATAGATTCTCTGCTAGACCAAATGTATTCCCATAAAAGATTTAAGGTATAAAAAAGAAAAAGAAAATAGGGGCCCATTTGTTTCCGGAATGGGGTTCATTTGATAATTCGAAGCATAAAATCTTTGTCATTGCCCTTCCAGAGAGGCCAACGGCTAATAATTGAATGTCAATAACCATTCCCGTAACAGGTTCACGGAACCTACGGTTCATCTTATAATCATAAAAATGCTCTATAAGAAATTCAAAGGTGGTTTATAGGTGCTGAGCACCTATAAACCACCTTTGGACCACCTATGAACCACCTATAACGTATAGTGTTGATACGACCCGGCGCTTTACGATGAGCTTTAATAAAATAAAGATACACTCTTGAGTGTCTTAACTGAAATAAGTATACAAAAATACACAATAAAAAAAGCCGTGAAGAACTTAACTTCACGGCTTTGTCTGTATTTTTTTCAATTTTTATTCGCGTCTGCGTTCAACCTTCGTGTCATCAGAAGATCCCGAAGGGGACGGTTTAGGTTGTGGTGCCACCTGCTGTGGTTTCGGAGCAACTCGCTGCGGACGAACAGTCCTTTGTTGCTGAATTGGTTGGGCCTGTTGAATAGGTCTGACCTGCTGAGCCGGAGTAACTACTCGATTGCGCGGTCCCGTATTATAAACCGGATCGGGATTATCCTGCAGAATAGAACGTCGGCGATTCGCATTATTATTCGGTGTAGCAGTCTGCGTCGGAGCTGAAGATCCATTCTGATTCAATGAGTTATCATTCCGCTGATAAGTTCTTACGGGTCGCTGTCCTGCATTATTAACCGGAGCCGGATTATTTTGCGGAACAATACGCGTTCTCGGTTGATTATTTCCTGAACCGGAATTATTATTCTGAGGATTGCGATAAACCGGACTACTACTCGGGGATGAAGGAACCGACTGACTATTACGATTCACTGGTTGTCCATAGCGGGTTGCATCTCCATTGCCTTGCAAACGGGTTGTTGAATAATTCCGTTGCTGGACAGCAGGAACTTCTCTTAACCGAGCTACTCTTTGCGGTGCAGCATTCGACACACTTCTTGATTCAATTCGTGGACGATAAATCCGCAATTGCCCGCCATTAAGACTTTGCCCCGGTTGATTGCTTTCGCGAACAGATACAACATTTAATGTCCGGCCGGTAACCCGCTGCACATCGCTCCGCTTCGGTCCACTAATGTAAGTCACATTCCGAGTCCGATCAACATAGGTGTTATTAATAACGGTTGTATTATTGATGATCGTTGTATTTCGACTGCGATCAATGTAATAGTTGCGAATATTTGGCCTTTCGATATCAACATCTCTCACAAAAACCCATCGGTCTGCAGGAAGATGATATCGGCCGCCAATGCTGATATTTATACTGATTCCGGGAGACATCGGTGCCCACCCATAATAACCTTCGCTTCTTCTCCAGGTAACCCACGCCGGTCCCCATACCGTATCGGGAATCCAGAACCAGCCATAATCACTGTCATAGTCCCAACGTCCATAATGAAATGGAGCCCACCCCCATCGGTAATCTGACACCCAAGTCCACCCATAATCGGTCATCACCCAGTGCCCATCAGTCGAATAGGGAATAAAGTCAGCCCCTGCATCAGGAATCCAGATATACCCATAAGTGGAATTATTAATCCATTGTCCATAGGGACTTAATTGATCGTAAAATACTTGAAAACTTACTTCTTCTTCCTGTGCTGAAGTTTGTTGGGGAGTTATTGCGGATAGGAGAAAGCCTGCAATACCCAGGATGAAAAATCTATAAATTGATTTCATGACGCTGAGTTTTTTGGTTCATATACTTATACATCAAATATAATGCCTAAGTTTCTCTTTTAAAACACCCCCTTCTGTTTCTTCTCTGTCTAAAAAGTGAAAATAGCCATTAAAAAACATCTATAGAACCAATGAGACAAACAATTACAGAAATTAAAGCTAGAGAGCAAAAACCTTGCATCCAGAAATAATTAGCATTTTTTAAGATTTAAAATCTGTGGATCAAATGAAAAAGGGATCGGATTGCTGACAATCCAAAATGAAAATAAAATTTCCTCACCCAAAGAGCGTCTGAATGGTCTGTTCTAACGCTCTTTGTGGCAAAGAAATTTAACATGCAAAACAATAAAGTATTTTTAGCCGTTATAAGCAGCTATATAGATTTTTTTGATATCCTCAGCGGTAACGTCTCTCGGATTTCCGGGAGTACAAGCATCTTTCATTGCTTGTTTAGCCAATTTATCAACATCTTCTATTTTGAAAGAGGTCTCTTTTAATTTTGGAATTCTTACCTTAACCGATAATTCTTTAATGGCATCAAGTGCAGCCTTCCGGGCTTCTTCAAGACTCAGATTATCAACATTTTTGCCTAACGCTTTAGCGACATCTCTGAATTTCTCAGGACATACACTTGAGTTGAAGTCTTCAACAAAGGGTAATAAAATAGCATTTGCTACTCCATGTGGTAAATCATATTCTGATCCCAGCTGATGAGCCATCGAATGAACAATTCCCAAACCGCAATTTGAAAATGCAAGTCCGGCTATATATGATCCCCAAGCCATTTTAGATCTTGCCTCAATGTTTTTCCCGTCATTAACAGCCGTTTCAAGTGCTTCTCCAATAATTTTAACTGCTTCAAGAGAAAGGGTATCAGACAAACGAAATGCGCCTTTGGTAATATAGGCTTCAATCGCATGAGTCAAAGCATCCATTCCGGTTGCAGCGGTCAACCCTGCGGGTTTATTGATCATTAATACCGGATCATTTACAGCGATGGTTGCCAGACAATTCGGATCGATAATAACCATCTTTGTTTTACGGACTTCATCGGTAATCACATAATTGATGGTTACTTCTGAAGCTGTTCCTGCGGTCGTATTTACAGCAATGATCGGGGCTGCTTTATGTTTGGATAAACCAACTCCGTTATAGTCAAGAATATTTCCTCCATTAGTGGCCAGAATACCAACAGCTTTGGCTGTATCCTGCGGAGATCCACCTCCGATAGACAACAAGCCATCACACTTTTCATCTTTAAATAATTTCAAACCATCGTTAACATTCTTTGTGGTCGGATTGGGTTTTACCTCATCATAAACCGCATACTTAATGGATGATGCATCCAATACATCGGTAACCTGTTTTACAACACCAATTTTATTCAGAATCTTGTCTGTAACGACTAAAAGTTTCTGAAGGCCCAAATTCTTAATTTCCGTTCCAATCTCACGAACAACCCCCGGCCCAATAAGATTAGTGGACGGGAAATAAATTTTACGATATGATTCCATTTGATAATTTATTTAAAAAAGATTATTCTTTATTGTAAGCCCCTTTTTCTGTACATCACACACCAAAATGTACTACGATTTTATGCTTTGAAATTAATCCGGTCTAAGATTAATGACAATGGGCAAAATGATCAATGTTTTATACAAAATGGCCACATCTTTCCCAAAATAAGGAGCGCTGAACCATGAATTACGGCAGCTTTCAATAAGAAATCTCAGCACACAAGAATGGATTACACTGATTGCAACGTAGTTAACAGGTTTATCATTCTACAGATAACAGGTTCTCACCGAAATTATTAAATTTGATTTTTCAACTCACACAGATGTCTGTATCGACCAATACTGCTCATTGTGTGTAATTCTTAAATAGCTTATTTTATGATTGCTCATCGTGCAGAAGAGATCCCTCCATTTATCGTAATGGACGTATTGGAGCGGGCCCGCAAAATGGAAGAAAAAGGAATTGATGTTATTCATCTCGAAGTCGGAGAACCTGATTTTGAAACCCCTCAATGTATTAAAGACGCAGCCAGCAAGGCTCTGACTGAAGGATATACCCATTACACGCACAGTCTTGGAGTGCCTGAATTACGCGAAGCCATATCCCGTCACTATCTCAACACTTATGGCGTTTCGGTTTCTCCTGACCAGATTGTTGTTACATCCGGAACTTCGCCGGCAATGCTTCTGCTTTTCTCAGCTTTACTCGAAGAAGGCGACGAAGTTATTCTCTCTGATCCTCATTATTCCTGCTACCCCAATTTCATCCGGTTTTTAAAAGGAGTCCCGGTCATGATTCCGGTCCGCGAGGAAGATGCTTTTCAGTACCGCCCCGAACAAATCGCTCAAAAAATAACAGCCCGGACCAAAGGAATACTCATTAACTCTCCTTCCAACCCCACTGGGAATATTTTGTCGTCCGAACGGATGAAAGAGATTGCCCGATTCACTCCATACATCATCTCGGATGAAATCTATCACGGACTTACCTACGGGGATAAAGATCATTCAATCCTTGAGTTTACCGATCATGCTTTTGTGTTGAACGGCTTTTCTAAGTTATATGCCATGACCGGATTCCGTCTCGGATACCTCATTGCCCCGAAAGAATTCATTCGCCCGATACAAAAGATGCAACAGAATTTCTTTATCTCTGCTAATACGATGGCACAGATTGCAGGGATTACCGCGCTTGAAGAATCGGGCCCCGACGTGGCCAAAATGGTCAGCATTTATGATGAACGGCGACAATATATGATCAAACGGCTCCGCCAACTGGGCTTCAAAATCAATGTAGAACCAACCGGTGCCTTTTATGTCTTTGTCAACGCCAAACATATTTACAACGATTCTTATCAGCTGGCATTTGATATCTTAGAAAAGGCTCATGTCGGGGTCACTCCTGGCATTGATTTCGGAGATGGAGGCGAAGGATATCTTCGTTTCTCTTATGCTAACTCGATCGAAAACATCAAAGAAGGGATGAATCGTCTGGAATCTTATCTCAACGAACGAAAACACTCCTGACACAATCAGAAACTCAATATCTCAATCGGTTAGAATGCCGTAGATTATAACAACTCACAGCTGTTAATCCGGACCCGTTCGTTAAAGACGAATCAGATACATCGGCGTTAGTTGTTTCATCCTTGTCTTAGGTAAAATAAATTTCAAAGACGGATTCGATACATAGCGATGCTGAAACATGTAAATTCCCCGAATCGGAGCTTTCGTATCAACAATCTCTTTATACCCGAGTGAATCGGTATACATCCAGGTTCCCGGAGTAAAACAGACTTTTTCCAACTGGGTCGAATCACTCAAGTTTCGCCCTCCATCCTTGGCATAGAAATAAACCTCATAAAGTCCATAACGGTAGTTCCACAAATGATCACCCGGGACTGATTGTTTATTAAACGTTTCACAGGCTTGAATGGACGACTCATACCGAAATATTCCCGGCATCAGATTGCTATTGATAGAAAAACTAAGCACAATGATTACTGCAATCGACAACAATCCGGTTTTATAATAGCGGTTCTTTTCCCAAAAAGAAAACACCGAGAGAATAAGTAGTATCACAATAAAAAACCAATAGATCGGTTGCCGCATCGGGAACAGATATAGCGAAATAATCAGCGTTGCAATCCACAACAAAATAATGCACACCTGCTGGAAGCGATAAAGAAATTGTCCCAAATTGTGATACTTCTGCTTTTCATACAGAACAATCATCCATTTGGCAGTTAAAACAGAAAGCATTGGGATAACAACAAAAAGATAATGAGGCGCTTTCCCTTTGGCAATGGAAATAATAATCCAATAAAGGGTGATCGCCCCAATAAGAAAAACTTCCCGACCTTCAAGTTTAAACCGTTTACGAATTAAATCTCTCCACTCCAGAATCAACGCGGTTAAAGCAAAAAACGACCACGGAAGGAACAAATATAATAAGGTATGGAAATAGAACGAATAATCGCTATTACTCCCGACGTAATCGCCGGTTATTCGTCCGGCATTGTTTTTCCAGAAATAGAAAATGATTCCATTCCAACCAAACTGATCATAAAGACCCTTCAGCGCAGGAGAAATCATAAGGGCAAGAATTGGAATACCCAAAAGCCATTTCCAGTTGATCAGAGTCCACATCTTCCGATGCGACACAATCTGAATCCCCACAGCAAATGCAACGACCGCCAATCCGACCGGTCCTTTAGACATCATAGCCAGTCCCGTCGCTATAAAGCCGAAAATCATATTCCAAAGCTTTCTTTCCTTGAGATATTCAGCAAACTGCCACAATGCAATCGCCGTAGTCGATGCCAATAACGCATCAGTGTGAACATCCATGTTGTACAGGAAATAAACTTCAGAGAAAAAAAGCATGATGGCAGCAAGTTTCCCGACCTTCTCGTTATAAAGAACTTTCCCTAAACGAAAAGTTGCAAATACTCCAAACAATGACATCAGGAAAGAAGGAAGTTTGTAAGCCAGATTCGAAAACCCAAACAACTTAAAAGACACCGCTGCCAACCAGAACAATAATGGGGGCTTTTGATCGTAAGGTTCTCCTCCGATTTTTAGATTGATCCAGTCATGCGACTGAAGAATATTACGCCCAATAGCTGCATATTTTGCGGCATCGCTGGTTTGATCAACCAAAAGACCAAGGAGATAAACCACTATCGCAGCAAGCGTAAGGAATAGCAAAAGTTTCGATCGTTTCATATTTTATAAACGAAAATGTTTTTCAGCTACAAATATCAGTTATTTCTCAAATTTTAGACACAACGCCGTGTTAATTAAAAAATCTTTTAATAAAAGATCAGACCTGATTTTCCAATGCCATGTATTTCATATTCTTGCATTCCGACCAGAAGCGCCCATCCTCTTAATCTTTTTTACATTTTTTTAATACTCCATGGAAGCTGTATTATTCTTTTTTAAAGATTCAATCTAATATATTCGACTCAAAATCTATATATTTGCGACCGTAAAAAGGAAATTTGTGTTATTCAGCATAGAAAGAATAAATAATTATTGTGTATAAATATTTTGCAAAGAGCTGAATTAGCAACAGTTTCGGATAGAGATATATCATGTTAAATCTATTTGCTATTAATAAATAACGTCATCATGATTAGTTTTATTTTACTACAGATAGCACCGAAATCCACAGAACCCCAGTTTTCGGATTCGATTCACCTTCTTTTAAAGGGAGGATGGATTCTCCTTCCTATCTTCATCATGTCAATAATCAACATTTATTTAATCGTTGAACGGTGGTACGTGATCGGACATGCACAGAAGAAACAAAATCTCATGCCAACTATCACGCCAATGATTAAAGAAGGTAAGATTGATCTTGCATTATCAACTTGTAAAATGAGCCATAAACCCACAGGCAATGTATTGGCTGCCGGTTTAGAAAATATAGGGTACCCATTAGCAGACATTGAGGAATCAATGGAAGCAGAATCCCGTCAACAACTTGATTTTTTGACAAGAGGAATGCATTGGTTGATTATTATTTCTTCCGTTGCTCCTATGTGCGGATTCCTTGGAACAATCTTTGGAGTTATCAAGATTTTCTACAGTATATCAATGGCTGATAATATCAGTATCGGAATTATATCGGGAGGTCTGTATCAAAAGATGATCTCTTCTGCATCAGGGTTGCTTGTCGGGATGATTGCTTTTGCCGGATATTACCTTTTGAAGGAAAAAGTTAATCGCGTTTCGGTATCCATGGAACGTCAGTGTAATCAGCTCGTTTCAATATTACGAAGCAAAACCAATGATTGAAAAATCGATTTTTCTCGTGATGCTTAAAATTGTTTCTTATGAAAATTAGCCGTAAAAACGAAGATCAGCCGGAGGTTTACACCTCCTCACTGAATGATATCATGTTTTTCCTGCTCTTATTCTTTTTGATTGTTTCGACTCTGGTTAATCCTTCTGTTATTCAGTTGATGTTACCGAAAGCATCTGCAAACATTCAAAAAATGAATAAACAGACCATCAATCTGTCTGTAACAAAAGATCTCCATTATTATCTCAATGACAAACCGATAGCCTTTAATGAAATAAGACCGACTATTCAAAGTCTGGTTCCCAATTCTCAGGAAGCAACGGTTATCCTTCGTGCAGACAAGACCATTCAGCTTCAGGATCTTGTAAATGTCCTCGACATTGGACATCAGATTCATGTGAAAATGATCCTGGCAACCCAGAAATAGGGAAGTCTGACCAAACTAACAGTAAGCTTATGCTTTTTCAGCTATTTTGTATTGATATAAAAAAACTGCATTTCCCAGATATCTTTTGTAGCTACAAAATTTATTCTATTGCTATAGACAATTGTTTAACTCGTCGCTTAAACTCTGATCATGTTTGCTGTTAATAAAAACATCAAACAAAAAGCGATTCCAATCGCGGCAACTATTGCCTTCCATCTGTTCATTGCCTTAATGTTATGGGCATATTCTGAGGTTTTTGACCTTACCAGTACAAGTGGAGCGGGACTTTCTGCCGAGAGCTTTACAGAGATGGATATTTCAAAAGAAGATGTCAGTGTGTCTCTCCCTCCTATTCAGGATCTGAAAAAGGACAAAAAGAAAACACTGAAAATTCCCAAAAAACAAGTCTATAATCCAAGAACCAGTAACGCTGATATTATTCAGAAAACAGAGCAGGCCTCCAATGATGATGAACCGACAGTAACAGCCGATACCCTCAAAAAGGAAAAAGTCACTCAACAGGTTGTTCAAAATAAAAACCTCAAGCCAGATTCGGCCAAAATTGATTCTGCCCAGATGTGGCAGAAAATAAGAGCAGCTCAGATGTGGTCTCAAACTCTTGAGTTCGAAGCTCACAACGGATCGCTCATCCGTAATTTCAAACTTGTTTACCCAATGGCTAAAAAGGCCCAGGAGATTATTGATGGCGTTGATGCTCAACTCAGTACCATCAGAAATCCAAGAGAAAAACGTAAATTTCTGAAGCAAAAAGAGGCCGACTTATTCTATAATTACGAAACAGCGATTAAACACATGTCCTTCTCTCAGGGAAAGATATTCCTCAAGCTTCTGAGCCGCCAAACACATCGTGATGCCTATTCTCTTATTAAAGAATACAAAGGAGACACTTACGCCATCTTCTGGCAGAATATAGGAAAACTATTTAACGCCGATTTAAAAACAACGTATGACCCGATGGGACAGGATTCCATTCTTGAGAAAGTTGTAATCAAATACGAAAGCGGACAATTAGGAAGATAATTCTTCTCTTCTATTACTCCTTTTCTATTTCTTTGTTTGCTCTGCTGCATACGCCGAAGGCAGAATGAGGTATTCCGCTTTAAAGTATTTTGCGAATATCTTGGGATTATTAAATCCCACCTGGTAGGCGATCTCCGAAACAGAAAGTTTGCTGTTCTCTAAAAGTTGAGCAGCTCTTCTCAGTCGAATCAACCGAATAAACTCAATAGGACTTTTTCCTGTCAAAGCAGACAATTTCTTATAAAGATTTACCCGGCTCATTCCTAATTCATGGCTCATCTCTTCAACTGAATATTCAGGATTCATCATATTCTTCTCAACCAAAGTGAGTGCTCGTTGAATCAACCGATCGTCAAGCGATAGCATCGGGATATCACCGGGTTGCAGCTTCAGAATCTCCTGAAGGGTATTACGTAACTGAACTCTCGAACCGATGAGGTTGATAATTCGGGATTCTAATATTTTAAAATCGAACGGTTTGGTAATATAGTCATCGGCCCCTGTCTGAAATCCCTCGACTTTCTGTTCATCGTCAGCCCGGGCGGTAAGGAGAATTACCGGGATATGAGAACAACGTTGATCATTCTTTATCTTTTTACAAAGTTCTATCCCATCCATAACCGGCATCATAATATCACTCACAATAAGGTCAGGCAGATGAGATAAAGTCATTCTCCATCCTTCCTGACCATCCGATGCTTCAAGAATGTTATATTCATTTTTGAAATTATCTTTCAAATAAAATCTAAAATCTTCATTATCCTCCACAATAAGAATAGTATACTTCTTATTCGTTGTTTCTATAGTCTCTCCCTCCTGATTATTTAATGAGTCATCTGTTTTTAACTCAGGCAGATTCTCTCCGGTTAATTCATCCTGTACTTGCAGAGGAACAACATCTAACAGTGGGAGTGTAACCGTAAAACAGCTTCCATGTCCCGATACACTTTCAACATTAACCTCTCCATTCAGAAGCTTCACAAATTCATGAACCAGTGATAATCCGATTCCTGATCCCTGATTAATTAGACTTTTAGGAAGATCATTCTGAAAGAAACGTTCAAAGATCTTTTCCTTCTTATCTGCTGGGATACCAATTCCAGTATCAGCAACTTTGATTTCAATAAGATCATTTTGCCCTGAAGTCTCTTCCTCATTGGGACGCTCTTTCTTCATGATCACAACAGAACAATCCACTTGTCCATGAACCGGGGTAAATTTGAATGCATTTGAAAGCAAGTTAAATAATATCTTTTCCAGTTTGTCATGATCAAACTCTGCTTTATAGAACTTTTCTTTTGTGTTAAAAGTGAAATTAATCTGTTTCTTTTCTGATAAATCGGAAAAAGAATCAACCACATCACGAATAAAACCAATAATATCACCCTCCGAGACATGTGTTTTCAATTCCTGAAATTCCATTTTCCTAAAATCAAGAAGCTGATTAACCATATTTAGAAGTCGACGGGCATTTCGATGAATTAAAACAAACTGCTTCTTTTGATTTTCATCTGCCGCATTCTGAATAAGCCTCTCTATCGGAGCAATGATTAATGAAAGCGGAGTTCTGAATTCATGACTGATATTTGTAAAGAATTTTATCTTAAGCATATCAAGATGATGAGTCCGTTCTGCCTCTTCTTCTGCTTGCTTAGTTCTAAAATTCATCCGTTCTTTTTCAAGAACGAGATAGCGCAAAAAAGCCAGAATTCCCATGATCAAACAGAAATACAAAAAGAAGGCAAGATTAGTGCCCCAAAAAGGTGGAAGGACTACTATTTTTAATGAAGGCTGCATCTCTGTCCAGTATCCATCTTTATTAGATGCTCTGATTCTTAAAGTATACTTCCCCGGATCAAGGTTAGTAAATGCTGCTTTTCGTTCATTCCCATCTGTCTTCAGCCAATGTTGACTAAATCCATCAAGCCGATACTCAAATTTATATTTCTCTGTCTGAAAGAAATTTAAGGCAGCAAATTGAATAGAAAAAACATTCTCCCTATATTTCAGAACAAGTTCAGGGGTTTCAGTAATTGATTTTTTGAGCACGATTCGTCCATCCAACTTCTCGCCTACCACAACATCCCGGTTAAAGACTTGTAAATTAGTTAAAACAATCTTGGGTAATATTTTATCTTGTTTAAATTTCTCAGGAGAAAAGATGTTAAACCCATTCGCTCCCCCGAAAATAAGCTCTCCTTCTCTTGTTCTGAAAGCCGAGTTCTCGTTAAACTCCTTCCCCTGTAATCCATCCGATTGGCCATAATTTCTGAATCTAAAGACGTTCTTTCGCTCAGACTTATTCCAATAGATTTGCAGATTAGAAATTCCATTGGTTGTACCAAACCACAAATTTCCATTCCGATCTTCCTGTATTGTTTTAACCATTTCGTCGGGTAAACCATTCACTCCACGAAATATCTTAAATTTCCTCTGCGAAGGAAGATAAAGATTCAACCCTTCACGGGTTCCGACCCATACCCAATGCCGGCAATCCTCGTGGATACAAAGGACGTTACTGTTACTCAGACTTCCCGGATCTTTTAAACTATTTTCAAAATGGGAAAACCGATTCTTTTGTCTGTCAAAATAATCCAGTCCGGATGAAGTTCCAATCCACAAATTTCCACGATGATCTTCACAAATCTCCACAATGTCATCTGATCCGAAAGTGTTATTATTTCCTCCTCTTCGAAAATGATAAAAACATTTTTTGCTGCGATTAAAAAGATCTAATCCCCCTCCTAATGTTCCAATCCACAAATTATTTCGGGAGTCCTCAAAGATTTTCCAGACAAAATCATTTGATAAAGAAGACGGATCTCCAGGCTGATGCTGATAACGAGTAAATTGTTTTCCATCAAAGCAATTCAATCCCCCCATATAAGTTCCTGCCCACAATTTTTGCTCATGATCCACACAAACAGAAACAACTACGTTGTTACTCAGACTTCTCCTATTTCCTGACTGATTTACATAGTGCCGGAAGACATTATGTGTTCTATCAAAATAATCCAGTCCACCGCCATTCGTTCCAATCCATAGATTTTTTCGTGCGTCCTCCGCAAAACAATTAACATCATCATAACCAAGACTCCGTGGGTTAATCCTGATGCGCCGGACTTGTTTAAACCGGGGATTCCGGTTATAATAGTAACTTATTCCCTTTTTAAACGTTCCGACCCAGATTATTCCATCATTGGCTTTATATAAAGAGACAATACTGTTTTGTGCTAAACTATTTTCATCTTCCTCATGACAAAGAAGATAGTCAAAATGGAAATTCCGCTTATCTATTAAATTAATTCCTCCATGATCTGTACCAACCCAGATTCGTCCATTTCCATCCTGTTCTACTCCTTTAACAAGATTATTATTCAATCCGGATATCCCTTTCAAAAAATATTTTAGTTTATGAATCGTCGTGTTATAAAAATAAATCCCTCTCGGATCAAGGGTGGAATAGACCCATAAATCATTATCCCGATCTCTGAAAATATTGTAACTATTTCTCTCTCCTGATATTCGACTGATCGAATAGTCCCGATAGACAACACGCAATGTTTGTCCATTAATCTTTTCCATGATTCCGGAACGATAAATCACCCAGAAATTACCAGAAGAATCTTCAGTTATCGCAGACGGTTCATTAGAACAGGGAGAATAAAGATCTCCTTTCCGGTGATACAGATGAATAATTCGCTTCTGCCCGGTTACGTACAAGAATAAGCCGCTCGTTTCATTAACAAACCAGTTATTTCCTCTTTTATCTTTTAATATCTGAACAATATTATTATTCCTGGATAGAGCACTGTTTTTGTGAAACAACTCATGATCCGAAGAAAATTTCTCTGTTGTCGGGTTATAAAAACAAAGTCCGGCCCGAGTAGTAATCCATAATTTCCCTCCATAATCCTCTGATATTTTTAAGATACAATTATCATTAACAGTAGTGAGATTACTCTGCGGATCATGTTTAAATACTTTAAAAGCATATCCATCATAACGGTTTAATCCGTTACTGGTGCCAATCCATAGGAAACCGCGATTATCTTTATAAATGCAATTAATCTGATTATTTGACAGTCCGTTATTAATGTTGAGCGTTAAGAATTGATATTTCTCATTGCTTGCGCTTACCTGTAATACAGCGAATAAAGTTAATATCAGAAATAATAATTTCATGATCCTCATAGTTTCCTCAGGGAAAAGGATTAGTTTGGTTATATCATTATCATTATGATATAAATATCGGATATCTTCCCTTGAATTCAAAGAAGTTACAGTATTCTTTTTATAAGATAATACATATTAACCAGAGCAGAAACAGAACTGTTATGCCGAATCAATCAGAAGAAACACAACCCCAAGAGGAGGTATATTTATTCTAATTCCTCCATCAACTGATGAGGCATGAGCTTTGATTCTTTGAAACACGGCAGGTCCTCCGACCGACAAGTCAGGACCCTTCCCATTAATATATACTTTTAAAGAAAAATCACCATGATCACTTCCGCCCGTCAATGTATAGTAATAATAACTCTTCCCGCACTTAAAATGATCAGGACTTACTTCAACAATCTGAGAAATCAATCCCTTATTCACTGCAACAACTCCTACATGTCCTGAGTCAAAAGAAGAGCAAAAAGCCTCAATATCTTTCCCTCCATCAATCGTAGATTGCAACAGATAATCCCCAAAGAATCTCTGAAAATAATACATATAATAATACACAGGTCGGGGAGTCCATTTCGGGACTTCAGGTTCATCGCCTTTTGAAAACATTCCATGATCATCTCCATGATTCCATCCATTAGCCAGATCCCAGCGACAAGCCATTCCGTAACGGTTGCGAATCAGTTCTCCAAGGGTTAAGACGGCATGCATCCCGTTGACGTAAGAAGTCTGTTGTGCAGAATGAATAGCAAAAATGTTCCATTCTGTCAGTGCAACTGGTTTCATCTCTACATGGCAAACTTTAGTAACACTATCCAGATAATGAATCATTCCAGAAGTAACAGTCTGTGCAGAGTTAAGAATAACAGGAATCGTTGAGTTCTCTTCGTATGGAGTATAATAGGAGTGTACGATGAAGAAGTCCGCGACATTCCCTGCCGTTCGGAAGAATCCTCTATTCCAATTTTTTTCAATCTCTCCTGCATGTGAATTATCTCTTTCGACCAATAAAGCCCCGAGTTTTATATCAGAACCAAGTTCATGAGCAGCCTTACGCATTGAATCAGCAATGATCTTAAACTGCGATCCATATAATTCTCCTGAGATCAATACCGGTTGTCCGTCTTTATTCTTCTTTTGATCAATCTTATAACCAGCCTGCCACGGGCCATAATTTTCATTCCCTATTTCCCAGAAACGAGTTCTTCCATGATCATAACGGACCCATTCCGCTGCCAGATGTGCAGCATTCTGGACCGGATGATCACTCATTCCATAACGTCCATAGCTATAATTGACTGTAATAATCCCGTTTGAATGAATCGAACGAAGCAGCTTATAGTAATTATCAACAGACAGTGTAGACGGACGAGTACTCTGCCCATACCAAAAATGTCCTGCCCGGGCTCTCCTCTTATCGCCATACAAAATAGTATCCGGCACATCTGCCGGAGGATTTGATGGTCTGGCATTCCAAAAGAACACACTGCTCAGGTTTCCTCCAGGATAACGCATAACAGATGGAGATAGTAATTTCAGAGAATTCATAAGATCATCCTCCGTAACCACCTGTCCCATGTAACCGTTAGTATTGTTTCCATATAGAAAAGGTGAAACCTTCGCAAGCCTTTTTGAACAATCGACATGGATAAATGCAGTAGGCGTACCATTTTCTTTCCGAACAGCTCTATGTGCAGGCACAACAGCCTTCCTGCGTTGAAATGCATCCAGAAAGAATCCCTGGGTATCCTCAACCGATTGAGCTCGTAGTTGCAAACAACTGAACAGAAGAAAAAAGACACCCCAAAAAAACAAACAGTTATGCTTTTTCATCGTTCGCCTTTTGCCCTTTCATTATTTAAGACTTAATTGCTGAGCATCACCTTTTAATCCCGAAGCAGAAGCAGAGATAACAACTTTGCCTTTGTGCTCTCCAGACCGAACAATAACTAAACATTTTCCATTAAAAGCATGAATAGAATGACCGCGAAAAGATTCCTGGCTCGTCTCACACCCATTATCAACACCTGCAATTACACCATCTCCCTGAACAGAGAAAATAACATTATTAGAGGCATTCGGGACTGGAATTCCATCTTTATCAAGTACGTTGACTGTAATAAAAGACAAGTCCTTCCCATCAGCATGAATAATCTTCCGATCAGGGACTAACTCCAGACGAACAGGCTCTCCCGCTGTTCTTATTTCCTGTCGGAGAATTTTCCCGTCTACCGTTTTTCCTACAGCCAGTAAGGTCCCCTGCTCAAAAGGAACTCTCCATGATAAATGAAGATCGTCTCCTTCTTTACTTTTTGTTCCGAGCGATTTCCCATTCAGAAAAAGTTCAACAGATGCACAATTGGAATAAGCCCATACGTCAACCACAGTCCCCGGTTTCCAATTCCAATGTGGAAATATATGAAGCATAGGAGTGGAAGTCCATTCACTCTGATACATATAATAGCAATCTTTAGGGAAACCGGCCAGATCAATAATACCAAAATAAGAACTTCGGGCCGGCCAGCCATAAGGAGTCGGTTCTCCCAGATAATCAAACCCAGTCCATATATATTGTCCGGCTAAATAGGGATTCTTCTTAATAAGTTTCCATGTCTCTTCGTGAGTCGATCCCCATGGAGCAGAACAATTGTCATAGGCTGAGCAGGTATTGTCTTTGTTGCCGGTTATGAAATTATTCTCCGGAAAAGGCCAACGTCTTATACTATCAGAGGGCATATCGTAATGTCCCCGGGTAGCGAGAGCGGAAACAGTTTCCGTTCCAATAAATTTCTGTTCAGGAAATGTTTGCAAAAAAGATTCAAAATCTTTCTGATGATAATTAAACCCTACCAAATCAAGAGCTCCCGATTTATAGATATTATTATACGGCTTCGGATCATTCAAGGCAGAAGTAATTGGCCTTGTCGGATCTAGTTGCTTTACGGTTGATGCAAGTTCACGGGCAATCGCTACTCCGGTACTATCCCACTGTTCAAGAATCTCATTCCCGATACTCCATATAAAAACCGAAGGATGATTGCGATCCCGAAGAATCTGATCAGTCAGGTCACGTTGATGCCATTGATCCCAATACAGATGATAGTCATATTTTGTCTTAGACTTCTTCCACATATCAAACGCTTCGTCCATAACAATAAATCCCATGCGATCACACAGGTCAAGCAATTCCGGAGCCGGAGGATTATGTGAGGTACGAATTCCGTTACACCCCATACCTTTGAGTAATTCCAGCTGACGCTGTAAAGCTCTTGTATTGATAGCTGCACCCAGACACCCAAGGTCATGGTGATCACAGACTCCATTAATTTTCAGACTCTTTTCATTGAGGAGGAAACCTCTTTCACGATCAAAAACAAAAGTTCTTATTCCAAAAGTTGTCTTGTATCGATCAGTAACAACACCCTGAGTTCGAACAGTTACTTCTGCAACATACAATGCAGGGTGTTCGACAGACCACAGATCAGGATTCTTAACGTCTATATTTTGTTCAAATTGAGAAATTTTTCCACCTCCAATTTGAGAAGGGGTCGATTCTGATTTTGCAATAATCTTTCCGCCCCGATCTCTAACAACAGCCGATAATACAACAGATCGGGCAGAAGTACTCTCATTCTTTACTGTTGTTTTCAGAATAACCTTTGCTTTCGACGAAGAAACTGTAAGAGTCGTAATATACGTTCCCCATAGATCAACATGGACCGGGTCAGTCTTTTCAAGCCAGACATTGCGATAAATACCGGAACCTGAATACCATCGGGAATTCGGTTGATCAGAGTTATCAACCCGAACCGCAATAACATTTTTATTTGCTCCGTACTTCAAATAAGGAGTTAAATCATATTGAAAAGTGATATATCCATTAGGCCGTTTCCCAATATTTTTGCCATTGATCCATACTTCACTATTGCGATAAACTCCATCAAAGCGGATAAAGATCTTCCGTCCCCGATCACTGACAGGAAGAGAGAACGCTTTGCGATACCAGCCTACTCCTCCGGGAAGAGCACCACCTCCCGTCGTAGCAGGATTTTTTTCATCAAATGCACCTTCGATACTCCAGTCATGAGGAAGATTAAGTAACCGCCATGACTGATCATTCCATGAAGGGTCTTTAAACTGATTTTTATCTTGTAAGATAAACCCCCATCCGTTACAGAAATTTTCACAGGAGCGGACTTCTTCAGCCTTCCCATCTATTTTGGGCAACGTCATCAAACAAAAGAGTCCTGTCATCATTAAAACAAATCGCAGTTTATTCATTTTCATAAAGATTTAGTCGGATTCGCTCCATTATCTATTTTATCAATATTTCAGAAGAGAATTTAATGTTCTGAGAAGAAGAACCTATTTTTAATAGATATTTCCCTGATTCGAGGGTCCATGCATGACCTGCTTCATTAAAATAAGAAAGATCTCGGGCTCTTACGGTTAAAACAACTTCTTTGCTTTCTCCTTGTTTCAGAAAAACCTTCTTAAACGCTTTCAATTCTTTCTCTGCTCTTTCAACTTTTGATTCCGGTTTACTAACATACAGTTGTGCTATTTCAGCTCCCGGATATTTCCCGGTATTTTTAAGGGTAAATCTCAATTCGATTTGATCTTCCTTTCCATACTCCTTCTTGGAAACACGAGGATTGAAATATTTAAAAGTAGTATAAGACAATCCTTCTCCGAATGCATACATCGGTTTAATTTCTTTCGTATCAAACCAACGATACCCAACAAGGATTCCTTCTTCATAATTCACCTTTTTATCTTTCCCGGGGAAATTTCCCATTGCGTGCGCCGGGGAATCTTTTAACGACACCGGAACCGTAAATGGCATTTTCCCGGACGGATTAACTTTTCCCAAAAGAACATCAGCCAGAGCATTCCCCGATTCCATTCCATTATACCAACCCCATAAGATAGCCGGGACAATCGGGTTTAATCGACTCATATCAACCGGAGACCCAGCAATCAGGACTAAAACAGTCCGGGGGTTAGCTGCAACAACGGCTTTTATGAGGTTTTCCTGTCCATAAGGCAAATCCATATCCGGACGGTCTTTCCCTTCTGTATCGTAATCATGGTTTAATCCCGCAAAAATTACTGCCACATCCGATGCTTTGGCTTGTTTAACTGCTTCATCAATCTGATCGGATGTAATCGGCACTCCCATTTTATAACCCTGAGCAAAATGAATTGCAACGGCATCACCCAGTCTTGCTTTCAGACCATCCAGAGGAGTCCGTTCATAAAAAGCTTTAATAGCAGAACTTTCTCCTCCAAGCGATTGTTTTCGGGTTGCATTATCACCAATAACCGCAATAGATTTCAATGCTGTCTTTCTAAACGGCAGCAAGTTATTTTCATTTTTAAGCAGGACAACCGATTCGGATGCAACCTTATAAGCAACCTGATGATGTGCATCCGTATTTATACTTCCTTTGAAGCGGTCTCCTCCAAGTACCTTGGTCCGTAACATCACACAAAGAATGTTTTTTACTTTCTGATCAATCAGTCTCTCCGGGACCAATCCTTCTTTTACTGCTTGCATCAAAGAATCGGCCAAGAAATATGCATTATAATCTTTTTTGTCGGTTCCCATCTCTACATCAAGTCCGGCAAGAGCTGTTTTTACCGTACTATGTACGGCAGCCCAGTCAGATATAGTCGCACCCTTGAATCCCAATTCTTTTCGTAGAATCGTATTCATCAGATAAGAATTCTCGCAACACCAATTGCCTCTGAATTTATCATAGGCTCCCATTAAAGTGTACACATGTCCCTGCTTAACAGCCGCTTTAAATCCAGGAAGGTAAATTTCACGAAGGGCCCTTTCACTCATCGTGACATCAACATCCATTCGATCGGTTTCCTGATTGTTTGCCAGATAATGTTTAATACAAGCAGCAACATCGCGACTTTGGATTCCCTGAATATAAGGCACACACATTTGAGAAATCAGAAAAGGGTCTTCACTTTCATACTCAAAGTTTCTTCCTCCGAGGGGAGAACGAATAATATTAATACCGGGACCTAACATCACGTCCTTACCCCGGGCTCTTGCTTCTTCTCCTAACGCCTCTCCCTGTAGTCTGGACAACTCCGGGTTCCAGGTGGCCGCAAGGGCTGTTCCGGTTGGGAAATAAGTAGAATAATCATTCGTCCATCCTGCGGGGTTCCAATTATCTCGATTGATTTCTTCCCGAACCCCATGAGGCCCGTCCGACATATGCCATTCAGGAATTCCCAATCTTTTAACTCCGGAGATTGTAAATTTTGAGTTGCCATGCAACATCGAAATTTTCTCTTTCAAAGTCATCTGATGAATCAATTGATTCGCTTTCTCCTCAATAACACGTTGAGGCACCCTTTGTGCGAAACAAAAGGAATTTCCTGAGACAAAGGCAACGCTCAGAAGACAAAAAAAAGCAGTCATTTTCATTAAAAACCCGATTTTAAGATTTTATCATTTAAGGAGTATCCGTTTTTTTCGGTGTATTCCCTCCTTTTATTTATATACAACAATTTACAACAAAAAAAGCGGAATAGAATGCGTTACACGCTCCCATTCCGCCCATCTTAGACTATTTTATTTAACCATCTTAACTACTCGAATATTATCTACTGCCGCAGCAAAGTTATCCATATGGATTCCCTGCGTTTCAGGCGAAGTAGCATTCGTCGGATCGTTATAATAATAAATATTCAGAGCCAAAGTACCATCGCTATTCATTACGTCGGTAAGCTTCGTCGCTGCTGTCCCATCACTCTTTTTAAATGAGCTGAAAGGAACAGTTACCGTTGTCCATCCAGTTGTAGTAAATGGCGTTCTTTTCCCATTCACAATCCAGGGACGGTAGGCATACGAATAAGACGAGGCATTGTTTAAATTCAGATTTCCGGTCTGCCATGGAGTACTAACATAAATCTCGAATTTTATTGCATAATTATCAATCGGATCATTGATTTTTGCAGCAGGCACAGCCTGTGCTGCTCCAAGCAACAATGCTCGTTTCCCATCCCACCAGGAAGTGTCTCCTGCGTTTACATCACTAAACTGAAATACAACATAATTCCCATGCGCCCCGGGAAATCTGGAATCTCCGAAAACGAGACCTCCAATTCCCCAACCACCATATTTATTTACCGTATCAAAGTCACTAAGGATATTGCCCATGAAATTAAATGTCGGAGTTGATAACCCTACCCCGCCCATGGCAGTAATTGCTATTGAACCGCCCGTCGTAATATCTGCTGGCATTTTAAAAGTAATGGTTTTAGCATCAGTCGAAACCGTAAAATCCTTTACACTAACATTACCGGGAAGAACCAGTGAAGTAACCACATAAAAATTATCGCCGTTAATTACAACAGTCTCTCCCGCATTCGGCAGTTCATCACTGATCGCATAAATGACCGGCAATTGAGGCAATAACGTATAGGAAAAAGATGTCTCCCCATGATTAGTTACAAGCCTGATTTTATTGGAGGCATTGGGATTTGTTGCCTTTGTTGGAGCAGCAGCCGGGATCGTCACAATTACGTTATTATCAGTAGCAAGGGTCGGATTAAACGGGGCCTCATAACCATTAAAATAGATTTTCTGAAGTCCACCTAAATTTTCTCCCTGGATAACAACCATCATCCCCGGAACCGATTGTGTAAAAGTACTATCCTTCTCAGCCGGATTCGTGATACGAATCTTTGTTATAACAGGAAGCCCTACGGTATCATCTTTACAGGAAGAAAAGAAAATCATAAAGCCAGCCAAGGCAGTCAGCGCCAGTCGGCCTAGATATCCTATTCGATTTATTTTATTATTTTTCATAACAGTTCATTGTTAGTAGTTTGATTACCAGGTAAATTTGTAAGGAACCGGAGTGTCTTTCAACATTGGATTCTGAATGACTTCGCTTTCCGGATAAGGAAGAAACATATCCGATGCCGTCGCCTTCGGAACAATTGCAGGAGGGGTTCCTATCACCAATCCGGTTTTTCGGGTCCATGTATAACTGGTTCCACGTTCCTGATGATTGATATATTTTAGTGCCTCATCGGGTTTGTAATAATACCAGTTAACCAGGTAGTACCAGTATTGCGATTCCATAGCCAATTCCACCCGTACTTCATGAAGCATATCGTCAAAACTGATGGCTGTCTTAGAAGCAACATTCGCGCGGGTCCTGACCAGATTGAAATATTTTAAGGCTTCAGGATCAGTAGTCGATGCACTATTTCCTCTGATAGCATCAGCATAAATCAGATAAACCTCCGCTAATCGCAACATATACGTATTGATAGGTGCCGACATAAACCATACTTTCCCATCATTATCGTCAGGTGTTCCAATCACATATTTTTTTATCCCTCCAGAATTAGAGGTGAAGGTATATCCTCCGCTTTTTTGCAACAACTCAGGATAATGGACGCCTTCCAGCATAATCGAAGCATTCCTTCGAATGGTATCATTGGGATCTTTGTTGTATTCTTTAATTAGATCATAGGAAGGGCTTGTTCCTCCCCCCCAACCATCACCGACTCCCGTTAATTTGGACTCAAAAGCGATATAGGCCTGATTGGTATTTTCCGAACCCCAGTTACTACTGGCTACCCACTGTAAGGCAAAAAGTGATTCCTGGTTATTATTATTCTTCATCTTAAACAGTTCACCATAATCAGACACTAATGACAGACCACTGTTATGACAAACATCACCGGCATACTTCTTCGCACTATCCAGATCCGTTTGGAGTCTGGTTCCCGGCTGATTCAACCCTGAATGTGACAGATAGGCTCGGGACAACATCCCTTCTGCAGCCCATTTGGTAACCCGTCCCGGATCATCCTTAACCGGTAGATATTTTGAAGCATAGCTTAGATCGCGAATAATAAATTTATAAACGTCTTCAACAGGACTTGGTGCGACCTGTGCATTTTTCACTAAGGCCACATTGTCTTCCAGTAAGATTACCGGCCCCCACAACTTCACCATATACAGATAAGCAGACCCGCGCATAAAACGAGCTTCTGCAATAGCTGCATTTTTTTGATCTTCAGTTACGTTTTTTGCCTTTTGCTGAATGTTATTTATCGTAAAGTTAGTTTGAGCAACAACCCGATAAAAAGCAGTCCATGCACTTGCTAAATCGCCATTGAGTGCATTTGCCGTAAACATATAGAAGGGCATGTAATTGTTGTTGGATAACATGTTGCCCCCACGCGATTCACCCAGACTTAGATTAGACTTATCATTAAAGATGAACCAGACTTGTGTATAAAGAGGAGCTGTAGCAGCCCTCAGGTCTGCAGGCGAAGTATAGAAACTATCCATCGTCAAGGTATCAAGCGGAGTTTGTTCCAGAAAATCTTTTCCACATCCGGCTAATCCAATCAGAGACAAACAGACCAGAAATATTTTTATATAGTTTTTACGTTTCATATCGTTATTTTCTTTGAGGTTAGAAAGTCAAACTCATACCAAAAGTGTAAATCCGCGGAGTCGGATAACGTCCATAATCAATGGAAGAAAGGATCATATTCTGCCGTTGAGATCCGATTTCCGGATCATATCCACTATAATTAGTGAACGTATAGAGATTCTGAATGTTAGCATAAACCCTCAGTCCGGCTAATCCGACTTTACTTAATACTTTTGCAGGGATCGTATATCCAATTGAGATATTTTTTATTCTCAAATAAGAACCATCCTCCACAAAACGATCAGAAATACGACTATTCGCATTCGGATCATCCAGAGTAACTCTCGGAATACCAGTCCCGGCATTAATAACATACACATTACTAAGAATCTGACTGGCAGTTAAGTCACCTTGCTTCAAATCTGGGTTAATAATCCCCAATCGGGCATAATCAGAAACAGAAGCCAGAAGTCCGTAGTTGTTCCCCGGATTTTCATCAGCCACCCGAATCATGTTATAGATTTTATTTCCATAAACACCAGTGAGATAAACATTCATATCAAAGTTACCCCAGGAAAAGGAGTTGTTTATCCCGAATTGAAATTTAGGATCAGGATTACCAATGTAAGCACGATCTTTTTCGTCAATCACACCATCCCCGTTTAGGTCTTTGTAGCGAAAATCGCCATACCATACACCACCGGGTTTCACGTCTGTTTTTGTGGGTAAAGCAACCATTATTTTGTTGCCATTTGCATCCAGTTTGAAAGAGCCATTCGAGTTCTTTTGATAGAAATCGGATTCTTTGTTAAACATTCCATCGATTACATATCCATAGAACTGACCGACCGGCTTTCCAACAACAGACTGAGTAATAATGTCAGTTCCTTCCAATCCATTGACTATTGCATTATCCGTTGTTAATTTGGTAATTTTATTCACATTCCGGGAAAACATAATTCCGGTTTTCCAACTAAAAGTACCATTATCAATATTAACCGTATTCAGCGTGAGTTCAATTCCTTTATTTTGAATAGCCCCAACATTAACCCAAGGAGCAATAACGCCCCCCTCACCAGTCCAGGTAGCAGTCCCTACTGCTAACGGATAAGGAGGTTGCATTAACAGATTATCTGTTGTCTTTTTATAAACATCAACAATAAATTCAATTCTATTCTTCAGAAAGCCCAGATCCAGTCCGATATTGGATGACTCCGTTGATTCCCACTGCACATCAGGATTAGCCAGTTTCCCGGTAAGCACTCCACTTCCCCATTCCGTCTGAACGACTCCCAGCGTTGCACCATAGGCATAATCCGCAATATTCTGATTACCTACCTGTCCCCAACCTAACCGTAATTTCATGTTACTGATTACATCCTGTTTTTTCATGAATTCTTCGCCGGTAACTCTCCATGCAGCCGCAAAAGATGGGAAATAACCCCAACGTTTATTCGGACCGAACTTTGAAGAACCATCAGCACGATACGTAGCAGTCAATAGGTATTTATCTGCATAGGAATAGTTTAATCTTCCGAAATAGGACTCCAAAGAAGAATGCCCTTTGCTCCCAGTATTGGTTGCCGATGACGCATCACCAAGATTCAATTCATGCAGGTCATTCGAAGTAAATGTATTTCTTGTTCCGCTTAATGACTCATAAACAGTTGCCTGAGCTTCATGACCTGCCATGAAAGAAAAATCATGTTTCTCGGCAAACTTAGCCGAATAAGTCAGATAGTTTTTCACAATCCAGTACTGAGAATTTTCAGCAGTGCGAGTTGAAGTATTAACCGAATTTGTTTTGGACCCGAAGGTATAAGTTGGTAAGAAATAATAGATGTTGCTATAATTAACGTTTCCTCCAGCCTCACTCCTCAAAACTAATCCTTTGGCAAAAGTAATGTCAGCAAAAAAGTTGCCCAACAACTGAACGCCCCGATTCTTATTCTCGGTAATTGAAGCCTCTGCTACCGGATTCGAAAGGTTAAACGGAGTAGAGGGTCCACCCCATGAACCATCAGGCATTCTGGCCGGAACATCGGGAGATTGCCCGATTGTTCTGGAAATAATATCTCCATCGGAGATCGTGATTTTTTGTTTAGAGAGGCTAGCCATCATGCTTAATCCGGTATTCAGCCAGCTATAAGTTTTGTTGTCAACATTCATCCGAAAAGAAAACCGATCATATCCAGATCCCATCGCAATCCCGTCCTGTCTGAAGAATGCGCCTGAAAGAGACATCTGTGTTTTTTCAGTTCCTGAATTTAACGTCAGCTGATGATTTTGCATCGGAGCGATACTGAATAATTCTTTCTGCCAATCGGTTCCTTTTCCCAGAATGGAAGGGTCCTTAAACTCTTCACGAGATTGCCATCCCAATAACTTATATCGCTCATTCATGTAGGTAGCATATTGCTGAAGGTTCATCACGTCAACCCGGGTAGGCAGTTGCTGAACCCCATAATATCCTTCATAGGAAAGCGTGTTTTTCCCAACTTCGCCTCGTCGTGTAGTAATTAAGACGACTCCGTTTGCTCCACGGGAACCATAAATTGCCGTTGCCGACGCATCTTTCAGAATTTCCATTGAAACAATATCGTTCGGATTAATTGACGCAACAGAGTTCTCTACCTTCCCATTATAACCCTCAATCGGAATTCCATCAACCACATAAAGCGGTTCATTTGATCCAGTAACTGAATTAACTCCACGAATTCGGACAGAAACACCACCACCCGGTTCTCCACTGTTCTGTGTAACCATTACGCCGGCAGCTCGGCCCTGCAAGGCCTGGTCAAGAGATGTTGACACTGTCTTTCTAATATCATCGGAAGAGACCGATGCAACCGCACCGGTAAGGTCTCTTTTCCTGGAAGTACCATAACCAACCACAACCACTTCATTAAGTCCGGCCGACGCTTCTTTCAAAGAAATAATCAGATTTGCCTTCCCCTTTACAACATACGTTTGTTTTTCAAATCCGATAAAAGATATTTCAAGAACAGTACCCTGCTCTACCTGAATAGAAAATTTACCGTTCAGGTCAGTCGCTGTTCCCGTTGATACTTTCCCCTTAATCATTACTGTTGCTCCGGCAATCGGAGTTCTATCGAGCAAAGAGACAACTGTTCCGACAATCCGGACCGGTTGAGAATAGCCCGGAACCGCCTGAAGAAGTAAGGCCATCAAAAACCACATTGCCAGGAACAGTGTCGTTTGAATGTTAGGGAATTCTATTCCCTTTCTACGTTTTCCTTTCATGTTTAATATAGTTTAGTTAGAGTTTCATTTTGACCAATAGAAATATTTCATTCTATCTATCTTTTATAAGTTAATTTTCACCAATTGACCGTCATATCTGATTTCATGATCAGCTTTCCGGTCATAATCCAAAGTCATCGGTTGTTCTTTTGAGATTTTCACAATACGGAATGTTCGTTCTTTTAGCATTCCGGTAAAAGTTCCCTTTCTCGAGCCGATTATCAGAGAATGTGTTACTTCTTCATATCGAATAGGAATAATAGAGTAAAGACCTTTTTCGTAATTATAATTAGTTCCCTCGTCCTCATATAATTCGAACGAAGCATCCTTCCCGGTATAGACCCAAAGAGTTATCGGATCTGCCTTTTTCTCTCCGGTATATTGCAACGCCGGACCTGTCGGTAGAATTGAACCCTCTTTTACAAAAAGTGGAATATCAGATAAAGGAGCCACCGCATTAATCGTCTGTCCACCTTGCAGCCACTCTCCGTTTTGCAGATTGTACCAGTTACTTCCTTCTGGTAAATAAACCTTTCTCGAACGGACTTTATATTCATAAACGGGACAAACAAGAATAGAAGGGCCCAGCATAAATTGGTCTCCAATTGACCGAACCCGTTGATCTTGCTCAAAATCCATGACCAAAGAACGCATGATGGTATAGTTTTTCCAGTAGACCATTCCGTTCAGCGTGTAGAGATAAGGCATCAGCCGATAGCGGAGTTTATCGTAAGAGAGCATTGTTTCGTAAGCAATATTTCCTTCCGGAGCGATATTATACATCTCCCGATACGGATATTGTCCATGTACCCGGAATAGTGGACAAAAAGTACCGAATTGGAACCAACGAGTCTGCAGTTCTCGCCATTCATCGAGGTCCTCACCCTGAGCATGCTCATATTTCTTTTCAAGAGCAAACCCGCCAATATCCGTTGTCCAAAAAGGAATTCCTGAAAGAGAGAAATTAAGCCCTGCCGGAATTTGCGCTTTTAAGTCATGCCAACGTGAAACGACATCTCCACTCCAGGTTGCAACAGCAAAATGCTGTTGTCCGGCAAAAGAGGACCTAGTAAGTATAAAGACCCGCTGGTCTGGATTTATTGAACGTTGTCCTTCGTAAACAGCTCGGTTATGCATTAAGGGATAGGCATTAAAATATTCAGCTCCTGACCCCATCGCGGTTGGATTCATCAAACTCTCCCGCATCTCCAATGAAAGATTCGAGTGAATATCCGGTTCGGATGCATCAAGCCACCATGCGTCAACTCCTTTTGAGAAAAGCTTCTCATTCATCAGTTGCCAATACAATTTTCGGGCTCCTGGATTAAATGCATCATAAAAAGTGTTTAGATATCCAGGGCCGACCCAATCTTTATGTTTCAAACGAAGATTCTCCTGATAAAGAAATCCTTTTGAATTCATCCGGTTAAAATTCTCAGTCCCCGGATAAAATTTAGGCCACACAGAGATCATAAAATGAGTATTTAAGTTATGAAGAGTACGAATCATTTCATCCGCATCAGGAAATCTTGATTTCTCAAATTCATGAGTTCCCCATTGATCATCAGCCCAATATTGCCAGTCCATAATGATATTATCTAATGGGATCTCTCTTTTCCGAAACTCTTTAACCGTAGAGATTAGTTCGTCCTGTGTTTTATATCGCTCCCGACTTTGCCAGAGGCCCATGGCCCAGCTCGGCATGATGGGTGCCTTTCCCGTAAGTTCCCGGTAATTACCAATAACCTGATCGAGATTATCCCCCTTGATAAAATAATAATTGATTTGTTTCCCGACCTTTGAATACAAAGACAGATTACCCTGATCAACCGGAGACAGCGGGCTGAGCCATTTTAACGACAGATATCCCCCCTCAGACACCCATTCCATTCGAAAAGCATATCGCTTCCCTTTTTCCATATAGTAGGTAAAGGGGTTTTGTTTGGGATTCCAGTTTTGCCGCCATGTTTCAGGTAGTACCAACTGATTATTTATCCACACTTTTACATATCCGGACGAATAAAGTCTGAATTTATGATCTCCGGTATAATTCGTTTCAATGAAACCGGTCCATGTCGCTTTCCCTCCTTGCTTTAATTCCGGAGGAAAAACGTCTTTACTATTTAAGAAAGCATAATCAATAACCGATTCCTGACGTTTAAGCAACACTTTTGAAGAATCTTTAGCATCCGTATAAGTTGCAGTCAGACCGCCAGACTGTCCGGCTTCTCCATATAATCTAAGTGAAGAGATATTTTCATAATCTCTTATATCACCAAATTTCGACTGAGAGTAATTATCCCATAAGATTCCATAATTTTTATCAGACACAACAAAAGGAACGGCAATCATGGTATTGAACTGAAACAAGTCAACATCCTGCCCTTTAAAGTTCATTATCGAATTCTGATGCTGACCCAAACCATAAAATGCCTCGTTATCCGGAGAATTAAATACCTGATGTATCTGATAGAAATGATGTCCGCTAACCGCTTCAGGAATAAAAGTTTTCCCTCCTCCTTTGACTTCCGACAACAAGGATTGTCCACCAACTGTTGCAAATCGAATACCTCCATCTTTCAATGAGATATTGGTTTTAAGCAAAGAAGTTGCCATTTCTAAACTATCTCCTTTTACCTGATACTCCCATTTTGGAAGATTCATCTTATTTCCGTTGATAATCAGACTCGTATCCGAACTAAAAGAAGAAAGGGGGGTTACACTCACGTGTATAATCGCATCAGACACCACCTCGATCTTAATATTTTTGCCCCCCAGACTATTGTCTTTCCCAAAATGCACCACGACTCCATCCTTTTGTACACGAAATGATTTCGTCTGACACGATGCGAATATAAAAAGTAATATAGCAATATAGATAAAACTACGTTTCATTCTTTATTCATTTATTTTTTACAAGACATAAAAATCTCATTATAGAACAACCTATTACAAGAAATCCACAATAGACTCCGGCACATCGGACAATTACATAAAAGGAATCACTAGTGTCCACTAAAAAAGTTATAAAAACATTGTAATTATTTATAAATAAACATGATATAGGTTAAATTTTAACGTGTCGATTTGAAAATGTAATATCGTGTCCGGATAAAACAGGGCACTATGAATCAAGGGAAATATGTTTTCAGTCAACTTGTTGACTTTATTTCTAAAAGAGTTTTTGATTGCATCGTCATGAAATACGAAGGGGATAAATATATCAAGTCGTTCAGTTGCTGGAATCAGCTTCTTATCATGATGTACGGGCAGTTGTCCGGCTGTGAAAGTCTTAGAGAGCTTGTTTGTATAGTGTCTGCACATGCACCGAAGTCTTACCATCTCGGATTTGGCAAGTCTGTAATAACGCGCAGCAATCTTGCTAAAGCAAATGCAAACAAGGACTACAAAATCTTCGAAGAATTCGCATACAAGATGATAACCATTGCTCAAAGCAAGCGGATAACAAGAGAGTTTGAGATAGCGGGCAGATTTTATGCTTTCGACTCTACGACCATAGACCTGTGCCTCAATCTTTTCTGGTGGGCAAACTTCCGTAAGACTAAGGCTGGGATTAAGGTGCATACTCTTTATGACGTGGTCACACAGATCCCTGCTTTTCTGCATATTACAGAGGCCAAAGTGAATGATGTGAAGGCCATGGATGAGATTCCTTACGAACCTAATGCTTACTATATTTTCGACCGAGGTTACTTTGATCTTGCAAGGCTTTTTAGAATTAATCTTATTGATTCTAACTTTATTATACGGGAACGTGGAAAACTGCAATATGAGATTATTGGCGGAGATGACCTTCTTGATGGGACTGATGATATCCTCTGCGATCAGGCCATACGACTCACCGGTCAATTGACTAAAAAGAAATATCCGAGCCTTCTCCGACGTATCGTATACTATTCTGAGGAGCATAAGAGGACTTTTACATACATTACCAATAACGTTGAAATCAAAGCCAGGCATGTCGCCTTGCTTTATAAAAACCGCTGGCAAGTGGAACTGTTCTTTAAATGGATCAAACAGCATCTGCATGTGAAATCTTTCTGGGGCATTACCGAAAACACTGTCAGAATTCAAATATATTCGGCGATCACGGCATACTGCCTCATCGCAATAGTTGAGCATGACCTTCAACTCAAACGCAGCACTTTCGATGTGTTGCGCATCTTGAGTATGTCGCTTTTTGACAAAACTCCCATTAAGGAACTTTTTGAAAGATCCGATCCTGTTGATGATATATCGGAGAATGGTCATGTACAGTTATGTTTTAATTTTTAGTGGACACTAGTGAAAAGGAATAATAAATATTTCTGTTGAATATGAGGACCCGACGGTTGTCGTCCCCGAGAAAATAGTTGATCTTTAATCAGTGCGATTATAGAAGCACCAAACCCTGAATTTGTCATTTCGTTAGTCGGTCTAGTTAGTTTA
The DNA here is from genome assembly GCA_963692465.1 of Prolixibacteraceae bacterium. GTDB lineage: Bacteria > Bacteroidota > Bacteroidia > Bacteroidales > Prolixibacteraceae > JAUZOB01. The sequence goes on along the minus strand of OY829943.1, from coordinate 1,931,519 downwards.
AAAGGAAATCCACTTCTAAGATTAACTTTTTGTCAGTTATTAGTTAGACCAAATATATTCCCATAAAAGACGCCAAGGCATAAAAACAGAGGTTAAAATAGGGGTCTGTTTGTTTCCAAAGTAGGGTCCATTTGATAACTCGAAGTATAAAATCTTCGGAATTAAGAAAGATCGTTATGCAAAACAATTCTTATTGGAATTGGGTTACCGATTAAATTGAAATAATAGAAGAAGGTCAATCTTTTTTTAAAGGAAGGAATATGCTGACATTAGTACCTCTTCCTGAAATTGAGGAAACAGAGATACTCCCATCATGAAGTCTGATAATTTTAGCAGTAAGAGAAAGTCCGATTCCCGAACCTTTATAGGCAATCGTGTTGCTCGCACGGAAAAAAGGTTGAAATAGATTCTTCCTTTCGTCTTCCGGAATTCCAATTCCATGATCTTCCACTTCGATCCTCACCTCTTGCTCCGCTGAAATAAGGGTTACCGAAACAAGTTGTTCTCCCGAAAATTTACAGGCATTATCAATCACATTGATTAAAGCCGTTTTCAGAAGACCCGGAATCCCCATGACGGTCGTTAAAGAAGATGAATTATCATCCGGGACAGGAAGGTGCAATCGAATCCGGTCACTATAGCGGGTACTGTCATAGTAAGTTTCAAGTTCCCAGAGTAATTCAATCATACGAATCGGCACTCTTTTTAAACCCGCAGGATCAGAATCTGCCTGTGCCAATCCCAACAGATTCTTGGTAAGCAAATCTAAACGTTCTGCCTCCGAGGCAATCCGATTCAAAGTTGAGATATACTCTTCCGGTTCTCTCCTGTGAGACAGCGCTATTTCCGATTCTCCCAAAATAGCAGTTAATGGATTTTTCAACTCATGCGAAGCATTGCTGATGAAATTCTTTTGCATATTAAAAGATTCCTCCAATCGACCAAGCATCTGATTAAACATACGGGTCAACTCGGCAAGCTCATCACTTCCGTTCCGTTCTTCAAGCCTTTGACTTAGATTACGGGCACTAATATTCCTGACATTCTTCATGATTACGGCAATGGGCGACATCACCCGTTGAGCATACAGACGCCCCATAAAAAAAATAAGAATAATGCTCACCACAAAAATCATCATGAATAACTCCAGAAGAAACTGCTGTTTATGAATGCCATACTGATCAACCGAAGAAATGACCACTATGAACGTCCCCTGATTGTCCGGATAATAAATTCCAACAAATTGCCGTTCTCCTGATTTATGCCAAATCGTATTCCCTTTAAGTAACCGTTGTTCCAATCTTTGAGGAAGGATACGACTTAGATGCTGAAACGTGTTGCCTTTATCTGCAACATTCAGGATAAGGGCCTGCGCGTCAGGTAAGTTCCGGTTATTCTTCGCAATAATATCCTGATAAACAGATTTTGTAGTCTCATCTTGTTCAAAATACTTCCAGGCGACAAGATTTGCTTTTTCCTCCAATCGTTCAAAGAAATCCTTCTCCGTATATTTTGCCGACAAGTAGTAGATAAAAGAAAATGAGAACAACAACACAATGGTTGCAAGGAGTGTAAATGTTAAAGCTATCTTTAAACGGATCTTCATGTTTTAAGCACATATCCCATCCCTACGATGGTATGAATTAATTTTTCAGGGAAATCTTTATCAATCTTATCCCTGAGATATTTAACATAGACCTCAACGATATTGGTTCCGTAATCAGAATTAGAATCCCATACATTTTCTATAATAGACATTCTCGAAAGAACTTTTCCCTGATTCATCATAAAATATTCGAGTAATCGAAACTCTTTCGATGTTAACTGAATCTCTTTCCCCGAACGTCTTACTATTTTCGTCTCGGTCTCCAGTTCTAAATCAGCAAATTGGTAATTTTTCTTTGCTGTCCCGTTTCCTATTCTTCTGAGCATTGCATTGATTCGGGCAATCAACTCTTTAAATCGGAAAGGTTTAGACATATAATCATCGGCCCCTGTTTCTAGTCCGGTTACAGCATCTTCCGATGAGCTCAATGCCGTTAACATTAATATCTGAACCTCATACCCCAAACGTTCTCTAACTCTGCGACACACTTCCAATCCGTTCATCTGAGGCAAGATAATGTCGAGAATAATTACCTCATACTCCCGTGTGCAAGCCAAGCTTAATCCCATTGCTCCATCATAAGCATAATCAACAGTATGACCCTCTTCTTCCAAACCTTTACGGATAAAAGAAGACACGTTTACTTCATCTTCAACAACCAATATTCTCGCCATTCAATTTTTCTTTTTTACTACTCGAATTTAATTCTTTTACAATCATCCGGCAAATAATAAAAAGCTTACCTCAGCAACCGTTGTTGACCAAGGTAAGCAGGTTGTAAATTAAGGAATCATTTATCTTCAAGTAAACTTAAAGTCGTTACGGAAATATGTCTATGTCTATTCATCCGATATTTATAAGCCCCTTTAAAGAAGATCGGGAAAATAAACAAGGTAAGAAATGTTGCCGTGACCAAACCACCAATTACAACAATAGCCAGCGGTTTAGATGTTTCGGAACCGATACCCATTGACGTTGCCGCCGGCATTAACCCAATCGCGGCTAAAGTAGCAGTCATCACAACCGGCCGGATTCTTGAGATTACTCCTGCCCGTATTGCCTCGTCAAGGTTCATCCGCTCATGCAGGTTCTTCTTAAATCGAGATAAAAGAATCACATTATTCTGAATACAAATTCCGAACAACGCAATAAATCCAATTCCCGCGGAGATGCAAAAATTAGTTCCCGTCAGGTGCAATGCCATTATCCCTCCAATACTGGCAAATGGAATATTCAGAAGAATCAATCCGGCATCCGTTACATTCCCATAAAGAATAAATAAGATAAAAAAGATAAGAATCAAACTAATCGGGACCACAATGCTTAACTGGTGAGTTGCCCGTTGTTGATTTTCAAAGTCTCCTTCCCATCCCATTGTATAACCTTTGGGTAAAGACACTACACGATCAACTTTCTTCTGCGCCTCAGCAATTGTCGAGCCCATATCTCGCCCTCTAACTGAAAATTTAAGAGCTGCATAGCGCATATTCTTATCTCTGAAGATTAAAATCGGACCGGTAATTTTCCGAATCGTTGCAATTTCCTTAATTGGAACCTGATTTCCCGATAAGGTCGGAACCATTAGATTTCCAATCTGATCTTCCGTAATCCGATACTGAGGAAGGAACCGAACCCGAATATCAAATTTCTTATATCCGTCATAAAAAGTAGATGCGGCTTTTCCACCAATAGCCATCTCAATCACAGCATTACAATCGGCCGTTGCCACATTATACAGAGCCATCTTTTGTTGATCCAATTCTATACGAAATTCAGGTTGCCCAATATTCTTGATAATTCCAAGATCTTCAACTCCCCGAATATTCTTCATCACACTATAAACAGCATCCGCTTTCGATTCAAGAACTTTAAGATCCTCTCCATAGATCTTAATGGCCAGCGAACCCTTAACTCCCGAAACAGCTTCTTCTACATTATCCATAATCGGCTGAGAAAAATTAAGGTCCACTCCTGGATATTTCGAAAGCTTTTGGGTCATTCGTTCAATCAACACATCCCGATTCTTCTTACTTTCCATTTCTTTCGTGTGATAAATATCCACAAAGAATTCAATATTATAAAAGCCGGTAGCATCTGTACCGTCATTCGGTCTCCCGGTCTGAGAAAGGACTTGTTTAACTTCTGGAAAAGACTTCATAATCGTCCGCATATCCTGTGATATCTTTACCGACTCATTTAAAGAGATACTCATCGGCAAAGAAGCCCGTACATAAATGGCCCCCTCATTCAATTGCGGAAGAAATTCAGTGCCCAAAAACCGAACAGAAAAGAAGCTCAACCCCAGCACCGCCAACGAAATCAACAAACATTTACGTTTATTCCGATAAGTAAAATCAAAGAAGGACGTCACATTACGTACCACAAAATTAAGGAACGGATTGCGTTTCTCCTTCACATTCTTCTTAAACAGAATGCTCGCCATCACGGGCGCAAACGTCAATGCAAAGATCAATGCTCCGAGCAATGCAAAACCAAGAGTGAAGGCGAGGGGAGAAAACATCTTCCCCTCAACCTTCTGGAATGAGAATATTGGAAGTAATGCAGTAATAATAATCAGTTTCGAAATAAAAATGGATTTTCCCATCTCGGTACCAGTCGTTTTGATAAGCCCCAGTTTTGAAAGCTTATTATAGCGCTCCATCCCAACTTCTTTTGCTTTTTTATCAAGGACCACAAAAATCCCCTCAACCATGACCAGTGCACCATCAATGATAATCCCAAAATCAATCGCTCCCATCGACAACAGATTTGCACTCATCCCCTTTAACCTAAGACAGATAAAAGCAAACAACAAGGACAATGGGATAATCAGCGAAACAACAACTGTTGTTCGCCAATCAGCCATAAACAAAAAGACGATCAGTGTGACACAAATAATTCCTTCAATCAGGTTTTTCGATACGGTACTAGTTGAATAATGAAGAAGATCCTCCCGATTATAGAACGGATCAATCTTCACATCCGAAGGAAGCACGTTGCTGTTTAAATTCTCAACTTCTTTCTTAATATCTTTAATGATGCTTCCGGGAGTGGCTCCTTTACGCATCAACACGATTCCTTCAACAACATCAGACTGGTTATCGCGCCCGACCTGCCCCAATCGGGGCAGGCAAGACTCTTTAACATCAGCTACATTCTTAATCATTATCGGAGTTCCATTAATATTCTTGATAATGATTTGCCCGATTTCAGGAACCTGATCGAGCACTCCTATTCCCCTTACCACATAAGCTTGCGTATTTTGTTCAATCACATCACCGCCCACGTTAATATTACTCCGGTTAACTGCCTGATAAACCTCAAGTGGAGTAATATTATACTTGGTAAGTAAATGCGGATCGACCTGAATCTCGTAAGTTTTTACCTCTCCTCCAAAACTTACGACATCAGCAACCCCTTGTATTGCACGAAGACGTTTCTCGATAACCCAGTCCTCAAGCGTTTTTAATTCCCGCACACTTCGTTTCGGGCTCTTGAGTGTAAAACGATAGATCTCTCCGGTCGGCCCACTTGGTGGTTCTACTTCCGCCTTTACTCCATCGGGTAAATCCACATTAGGTAACACATTATTGATCTGCTGTCTGGCAAAAGACTCATCAACCCCGTCATCAAACGAAATATAAACAACCGATAATCCGAACAACGTAGTCGACCGAACATCTGCTTTCTTTTGAACAGCATTCATCTCCAGCTCAATCGGCATGGTCACATAACGCTCAATCTCCTCTGCACTACGTCCCGGCCATTGAGTGATAATGGTAATTTCAGTATTGGTCACATCAGGGAATGCATCTATAGGGGTATTGATATAACTGATAACCCCACAAACGATTATAATTGCAATACTAAAAAACAAGAAGAACTTATTCTTTAGAGAAAATGCAATGATTCGCTGTATAAACTTATTCATCTTTACTCTCTTTTGAGATTAATCAGTTATTGATTCAATGCATTATAAATCAGTAGTTGCATATTTGTTAAAACTCGCTCACCAGGAGAGACTCCCGCCCTGATATAAGCATACTGCGAGTTGGTATTCGCAACGTCAACCCGCCGAGCCTGCACATCGTTGCGGCTGTTATAAACAACCACCCAATACTGATCACGATCAAAGATGACTGACTTGGCAGGAACCGCCAGCATGATTCGGTCAGTCTTCTCCTGCACAATGACGTTAGCAAACATCTCCGGTTTTAAAAGATTATCTCTGTTACTAAGCTGAATCCGTACTTTTAAGGTCTTATTATCAGGGTCCAGCACACTATATATTTTATCAATCGTCCCCTCATAACGACGATCAGGGTAAGAAAGTGTCGTAACAAATACTTTCTCATGCATATGAATTTTCGAAATATCCGATTCGTAAACATTAGCAAGCACCCAGACAGTCTTTAAATCGGAAATTGTAAAAAGATTCGTTCCATTATCCGATCTGATCTGCATTTCCGGGTTTATATTCTTTTCAACAATAAATCCCGATATTGGAGAACGAATCACGCAATTTGCCTGATGACCGGAGCCATAAATAGAAAGGACCGTACGAACCCGCTGTAATTCTGCTTTAGCTTTGGCAACTTCTCTTTTTGAAGTAACATATTCTTTTTCGGAAGAAATACCGCTTTTATACATATCAGCCGTAGAAGCCAGATTAGATTGAGCGACTGCCAAATTTGAGCTGGCTGCAACCAGATCGTTCTGAACCCCAGCCATCTCGGAGCTGCGAATAACAGCCAACACCTGTCCCCGTGAAACAAAATCGCCCAAGGTGGTTTTCACATTAAAAACATTCCCACTCACCATCGGATAGATCTTAACCACTTTATCCTGATCATAAGAAATCTGTCCACTTAGTTGGAGTTCATTCATCACAGGAACGTAGGAGACAACTCCTGTTTCAATCTGATTCATCAAATTCTGGGGAATACTAAATTTCTTCGACGAATCCTCCGCTTTTTTAGGCTGCTGAGTACATCCGGCCAACAAACCTATTAACATCATTCCCAGGAATATCTTTCTCATAACTGATTAATTCAAATCTATAACCTTTTTACCCACACTAAAATTCAGATTTTCAATGGCATTAATCCGATTAAACTTCAATGTATTGTATTGTATCCGATTCTGCTTATAAGCATCATAATAATTCAAAAAATCAACAAGACTTATATTCTTCTTTTGAAAATTCAGAACAATCTCATTGATGAGTTCATCAAGCTGCTTCATATAATTACTATCAAAATTCCAATACAATTTTTCATTTTCGCTCCAAATAGAATAAGCCTGAATGACCTCTCCTTTTACTTTTTCCGCCGACGAAAGCATATTTATCTTATCACTTTCCAGATTCATCTGTGCCGAGCGGATATTGCCCTGATTCCGATTCAGAAAAGGAAGGTCAATCTGCATTCCGATAAAATTGTAATTTTTAACATACCCTCCGATCTTATCCCATCCGGAAGACAAGGTCACATCTGGAATAGCTAGCGATTTTTGATAACTCACATTCAACTGACTTTTTTTAACATCTAACTGCGCCATTGATAAATCATAACGATTCACTAATGCCGTATCAATGAGGGCAGGCAATGCAACTCTGGGAACTTTCTTGTCAAGCTGAGTTTCATCTGCAATCGGTTCATAATAAATATTGGAGGTGCGTATCAATACATTAAAATCAGAAAGAGCCGACAATAATTGGCCCTTGTATCCGAGTTGCTCATTTTCAAGTGCGAACAGTGCCGATTTCAATCGAACAACTTCATTCATAGATACAAATCCTTTCTTTTGCTGCACCTCGAATACCCGAATCAGACTTTCAAACGAAGCAATCTCTTGCTGATAAACCTTAAGTGACTGATTTAAGTAGAATAGATTGTAAAACCCGCTGCAAAGAGAATACTTCAAGGTTCGCAACAAATCAAAATAATTTTCCGATTCCTTCTCTGCATCCAAATCAGCCATCTTTATGCGTTTGTTCCGCTTTCCGGCCAACAGGAACAATTGCTGAATCTGAACAGTCATTTCCCCTCCCTGTCCCAGTTCAAGCCAGCGATGGTCATTCGGATTATAAACAGACTGGGTAATCGATATACTCGGATTATTAAATAATCGCTCCTGCATGGCCAGAGCCTTTGACGATTCGATATGATATTTCTCCGCAAGCAAACTCAAATTGTTGCGAAGGAAGAGATGCTCAGCTTCCGACAGTGATAACTTTACGGTATCCCTGTAACACTCCTGTCCGTATCCCAATGTTCCGGTCAGAAAAAATACCAGAAAAACTAAAATGAATCGTTCCTTTAAAACCATACCTCTACTAATAACGGAGCAAAGCTACAAACCCCGTATTAGACTCAAATTAGAACGATATTAGAATTGGATTAGAATCAATCCATAAGAATTAACTGCTGATCTTCTCATTTCTTATCCACCAGTACTATATAGACAGAAAGATCCGTTTTCACTGAACGTGAGAACGGACCCTTCTATTCCTTCTATATCAGCAGTATTCTTAAATCTCCACCTTCTTCGGAAAAAGAATAGAAAGCAGAACACTCAATGACAAAATTCCCAAAATCACATACAAGGAGTATTGAGTCTGAAAACCGATATCATCCAAATAATCGCCTATCAGAAGTTTTACTCCAACAAAAACGAGGAGTAATGAAACACCGGCTTTGAGGAATCGAAACTTTGTAATAATATTTGACAAGAGAAAGAACAACGACCGCAATCCAATAATCGCAAAAATATTGGAAAAGAATACTACAAAGGGATCACGCGTAACCGAGAAAACTGCCGGAATCGAATCCATTGCAAAAACCAAATCAGAAAATTCAATTACAGTAACCACAATGAGCAATGGAGTAATAAATCGCTTGCCTCCTTTATGCACCCAAAAATGATCACGAACATACCGTGGGTAAATCGAAAAATGCTTTCGCAAAAACCTGACTACCGGATGATTCTCTACATCGACAGTCTCTTCCTTTTTATTGAACAATATACGAATCCCCTGGAAAACAAGAAAAGCACCGAAGAGGTACAAGATCCAATGAAACTGCTGAATAAGTGCTGCTCCGGCAAAAATGAAAATGAATCGTAAAATAACGGCCCCCAGTATGCCCCACAATAAGACAGTTTTATAATTCTTTTTTAGAACCCCAAATGATTCAAAGATTAGCAACATCACGAATAAATTGTCGACCGACAGGGTCTGCTCTATGAAATAACCGGTCAGATAGCTAACGCTCATATTCTGTCGGTACAAATCAACCAACGTTGCAAAATCCCCTCTTTTACTGAGTAGTTCAGGAGCATAGGCAGCCATCACGCTCCGAAGTTTCTCAGGCGTATTGATTCCATGCAACAAATGTCCGGAATAGCGTAAAAACAGGTAGAACCCCATGGCCACTAGAAACCAGACAATCGACCATATCAATGCCTCTCTGGTCGCAACCAAATGTGCATCCTTTCCAACTAAAAAAAGATCGATAAACAAAAAAACACCAATTAATAACAGAAATCCTGCCAACACGGCCAATTCACTGACTCCCATTTTTTCCTTTCTTTATTCTATCACTTTAGTAATTCCACCTGAGATAATAAATTTCATGACTTCAGGAGAAGAAACATCAACCTCTTTAAGATTCTCTTGGGGAACAAAAACAAGTTCTCCCATCATCGAATAAGGATAAGGGAAATAAACTGCAACTTTCCCTTCCAGACCAAATTCAGTCAGATTTTCCTGCGTTATAAATCCCATTTTCCAAATGTTTGCCTGCCGGTTAACCAAGACCAACACCGGCTTATTAAATTTACGTTCTTTCCCCACAAAAGCTGAAAACAAATCCTTAAGGGAGCTATACAACAAGTTTAACAAAGGCAACTTCTTAATGATTCGTTCAAACCAGGAAATAAAAGGTTTAGACAGAAGATGCCCGAAGAATCCCAATATAACCAACAGCACAATAACAGCCACAACACCCAGTCCGGGAACTGTTTTACCAAAGAATTCCAGAAGGTAATCCTTCAAGAGTCCATCCACAAAGCCAAATAACTTCACGATGACAAATACCGTAGCAACCAGTGGCGCAATAAGCAATACCCCTTGCGCAAAATAGCTAACCAGCTTTTTCATTTTCCTATAAATAATTTTTGAAATATGGTACATATATATCATTCCCAATTACTCAATATCCGACTCTTTAAAATAGATAACAGCAGACTCCTTCAGAACCTGTATTTTCATCTCTTCTGTCAATGGTTTCAAATCCGGGTTCTTCTCCCATATTGGCCAACCATCGGGATCCTCTCCCTGACAGGAACAATAATTCCGAATACTCAAAAGACGGCAACAACCCAGATTAATCAGGTCAAGTTTTTCTTCTTTTGAAAAACGACTAAGAATCAGCCCTTTTTCGCGGATTCCTACAAGAAACAAAATTCCATTCAGACTTGCCTCAACACCGAATATACTACTTATTTTCCGGCATAAATCATCCCATTCATTTTCCTTTTTCTCCATTGCTCTTAGGTCTCTGTTGCTTAAATATTTTTACTTCTGATGCGAAGATAAAAAATAAAAATTTGTTGTCCCGAAATCGAATTTCCCTGTTCGTTCCCGACATCCCTTTTTTAGAATAAATCTGCTTTTCTTTTATGCCTGCACTTTTTTACTATTAACGTTTGTCCCATACAATTTAAACTACCCAAATGTTAATTCAATGGAAGACGAAATGTAAACTAAAATTGGTTACCAGAACTCCAATCATAGTCCGAAAAACAAGTTATCGGGTTCCACACACTGATAATGCGTCATATAAGAGTCATAATGAAACTGAAAATAAAAAAAATAGTACATTTGTAGCCTTTAAGTTAAAATCGTTAACTAATTGCACATAATCACAAAAGAATTGAAACCGGAATTAATCTTTTTCATCTTTAACTGAACTGAAAAAGTTTAACTTCTTGCTGAAGTTGAGTGGACAATTAAAGAACAGACAAAAAGTTTTATACGAATGAAACGAATAAAAATAAAAGACCTTCTTCAATCCGAATCAGTAGGAAATGAAGTAACGGTAAAAGGATGGGTGAGGACCAAAAGAGGCAGCAAAAATGTTAACTTCATTGCAATGAATGATGGATCGTGTGTTCACAATCTTCAGATCGTTGCAGAGGTTGAGAATTTTGATGAACAGATTCTCAAAAATATCACAACCGGTGCTGCCATTGGGGTTACCGGAAAACTGATGGCTTCCCAAGGTAAGGGACAAACAGTTGAAGTCATGGCTCGTCAGATAGAAATATACGGGATCTGCGATCCGGACAAATACCCCATTCAGCCTAAAAAACATTCGTTGGAATTCCTTCGTGAAGTGGCTCATCTGCGTTTCCGAACTAACACCTTTGGGGCCATATTTCGTATCCGTCACGCACTAGCTTTCGCTATTCATCAATATTTCAACAGCAAAGGGTTCTGCTATATGAATACACCCCTGATCACCGGATCGGATGCAGAAGGAGCCGGACAAATGTTCCGGGTTACAACCCTTGACCCATCCAACCCTCCACGGGATGAAGAAGGGAATGTCGATTTCAAACAGGATTTCTTTGGGAGACCAACGAATCTTACGGTTTCAGGACAACTCGAAGGTGAATTAGGAGCAACAGCTCTTGGCGACATTTATACTTTCGGTCCTACTTTCCGAGCTGAAAATTCAAATACTCCCCGCCATTTAGCCGAGTTCTGGATGATCGAACCGGAAATGGCTTTCTACGATTTGAATGACAACATGGATCTGGCAGAGGACTTTCTGAAATCATTGATCCGTTATGCATTAGAAAATTGCCATGACGACCTCGAATTCCTTAGTGCCCGTTTACAAGACGAAGAAAAAAGCAAACCTGCAGCCGATCGCTCCATGGAACTAATCGAAAAACTTCAGTTTGTGGCAAATAACGACTTTGCGCGAGTTCCTTATACTGAAGCAATTGACATTCTCAAAAACTCGAAGAAAAATAAAGCCGGTAAATTCCAATACCCAATTGACAAATGGGGAATCGACCTACAAAGCGAACATGAACGTTATCTGGTTGAAAAACATTATAAACGCCCGGTTATTCTCATCGATTATCCGAAAGAGATCAAGGCTTTTTATATGAAACAAAACCCTGACAACAAAACAGTCGCAGCCATGGACGTTCTCTTCCCACAAATCGGAGAAATAATCGGAGGTTCTCAACGTGAGGAAGACTACGACAAACTGGTTAACCGCATGAATGAGATGCACGTTCCGTTCAGTGAAATGGAATGGTACCTTGATACCCGCCGATTCGGAACGATCCCTCACAGTGGATTCGGACTTGGATTCGAACGACTGGTGCTCTTTGTTACCGGAATGGGAAATATTCGGGATGTTATTCCATTTCCCCGAACACCGAAAAATGCTGAATTTTAAACACTCAAATAACAACGGGGTCTAAATGAAATGATTTAGACCCCGTTTCTTTTGTACTAATTCGAAGAATAGAATTAAATTTACCCCGGGTGGACTATTCTTTTGGTTTATGCAGAAACTATCATTACAACAAAAACTACTACAAAAACTATCTCCTCAGCAGATTCAGGTCATTAAACTGCTGGAAGTTCCTACTATGGAACTGGGACAGCGCATAAAAGAAGAAATCGAATCTAATCCGGTATTGGAAATCCCGTCGGAAACTCAAGACTCAGAAGAAGATGACAATCAGGACGTTACGGATACCATTGAAATATCCAATGAGGAAACAGATGAAGAAGACTTCTCCGTTGAGGACTATCTTCGGGAAGATGAGGTCCCCGATTACCGATTAAACACCAGTAATACATCCAAAGACGATAAAGTTATAGAGGTTCCTTTTACTTCGGGAAGCTCATTCCATGAATTTTTAAGCGAACAACTCGGATTGCTGCCCCTTAATGAACATGAACAACTGATTGCCGAGTACATCATTGGGAACATCGATGCCGATGGATACCTCCGGCGTGATCCGGAAGCCATTCTGGACGATGTAGCCTTTGCTCATAATATTGAAGCAACCGAGCAGGAGGTCTACCACCTGTTATGGGAAATTCAGGATTTTGACCCAGCTGGTGTCGGAGCACGAGATCTCAGAGAATGCTTGCTATTACAATTAAAAAGAAAAGACAAATCACGCCCGTCTATCATTGTTGCCAAGGAAGTTCTCAAGAACTGTTTTGAGGAATTCACGAAGAAGCACTATTCTAAAATACAGTCCAAATTAAATCTCCCAGACGACCAATTAAAAGATGCAATCAATGAAATTCTTAAACTAAACCCCAAACCGGGAGGGGCTTTTAGTAGCGATCTGTCACATGGAAACCAGGAAATTATTCCTGACTTCATTCTGAATATTGAAGATGGAGAGCTAAAGCTATCTCTCAATCAACGAAATGTTCCTGACCTGCAAATTAGTCAGGGTTATATGAACATGATCAAATCTTACAGTGAAAACCGCAAAGGTCAGACGAAAGAACAAAAGGATGCAGTCATGTTCGTCAAACAAAAAATAGACTCAGCCAAATGGTTTATTGATGCCATGAAACAACGGCAACAAACCTTACTCATCACCATGTCCGAAATTGTCAATTTCCAAAAAGAATATTTTATAGACGGAGATGAAGCCAGATTAAGACCGATGATTCTTAAAGATATTGCTGATCGCACCGGACTTGATATCTCAACCATCTCGAGAGTATCAAACAGTAAATATATCCAGACGCATTTCGGAATGTTTCCGCTTAAATATTTCTTTTCCGAAGGGATGCAAAAAGATAACGGGGAAGAAGTCTCAACCCGCGAAATAAAAAATATCCTTCAGGAATGCATCTCTAATGAAGATAAACGATTCCCGCTTACTGATGACGAACTGGCAAAGATTCTGAAAAAAAAATCTTACCCAATAGCCCGTCGCACAATTGCCAAATATCGCGAACAGCTTGGTGTTCCCGTAGCACGTCTTCGCAAAGAATTATAAACCTCATGAAAAATAATCAAAAAGTAATCCATTTCATTGCAAGAGCCATCTCAATGGTTTTCCATCCATTTATTCTCCCGACACTGGGGATTATCCTGTTATATCATTCCAATTCCTATTTTCAACTCATTCCGTATCCTTACCGACTGGCCATCTTAATGACTTTTTGTTTGTCAACTCTATTGGTCCCGGCTCTTGTTGTGGCAATCATGAGTTTCAACAAAAACATTGATATCTCATTTCGTGAAACCAAAAGCCGAAGATTTCCTCTTCTATTTACCGCTGTTTCGTACTTTGCCGGTTATATGATGCTGGCTCATATTCCCGCATCCGGAATCTTTCGTATCTTTCTGTTAGGTGCAATCATCATACTGATAGCTCTCCTGACTATCTCTTATTGGTGGAAGATCAGCTTACACCTTGCCACGATCGGAGGACTATTGGGTGGATTTATAGCACTAGCGCTCCGTTTGAATTTCAATCCGTGGCTTTCAATTACAAGTTTGATTTTTGTTGCCGGAGCCCTTGGCTTTTCACGTATGTTCCTGGAAGAACATACGCCCAAACAAATCTATGCCGGTTTTTCTCTGGCGTTCTTAATAGAGTTTCTACTTATTACCTTTATCTGATTTATTCGATCCTCCGTTCTACCTTATTCGTGTTTTCCTCAACAAGATTGATAATAACCTTATTAAAGGGAAAGAACAGCTGCACATTATCCCTCAACTGACTAAACGGAGTAACAATATTCGGGTCACTGCCAACTCCGTTAACGACAACAATTGAAATCTCATAATTGCCCTGATCCTTTTGGACAAAGACCGATTTCTTCAGCTCATCATCAAAGAATGTAGCCTGAGTTAATGCATTCGCTATTTGATCGACCTCCTTCTCCGGAATGTTGTTCCGATAGAAATTAATTTCGTGCTGTTGCACACCATAAGTCTTAGTCGTATAATAAGCTGAAGGATCAGCATAATGGGCAACACCGACAAAAACGAGTAGCGTTGCAAGAACTCCGATCAAAGCAATTCCCAAAGTCCTCCACCATGAATAAACCGCCCCCCCTTCTTGAACATAATGAGCAACGTTTCCCTTCTGTAGCTTTTTTATCAAGAAATAAACAATTCCCGTATAGATAAAAGGGATTAAAAGTCGGGGAACTTTATCCGGATCGGGAACCAAAAAGATAATACAAAAAATAATAACCGTTAGAAGAATGGCATAAATCCATGTTTTTCTCACTTTCTTGCCTTCATCCAGAGTTTTGAAATTAGCAGCGAGCAAATATCCAGCTACTAAAGGACCTCCGATAAACGTCCCCAATAAAATCTGAAGATCCTGATAAACTTTTCGCACAACTGTTTTTCTTCTTTCCAATGATATTTTCATGGGTCGTATATCCTCTTCTTGAGCCAAAAAATAATCCCAAATTGAGCCCATTACAGAACTCTTTCATTTCGAAGGGGCAAAGATAATACAAAAACAGGTCCTTCCTATAAATTTACAATCCGAGATAAAAAAATAAGACAAAGTAAATCAACACCTTAGCACGCAAGTCGGAATTCTTAAAATAATTTCAGAACTCCTTACAGATTTATCCCCTGAATAGAGAAATAGGTAATAGAATATTTCCTATAAGAAAATCGTCAGAACAGTTCTTCCTGTTCTGACGATTCATCTGTCCTGACTGTTTTATTAATAGTCAAAAAAATTAAAGTTTTGTCAGCTTTAGCTCAAACATTTTAGGCCAGTATTTCCCGGTAATCAAAATACTATGTCCAATCGGATTATAGGCAATTCCATTCATTACATCGATAGGCTTTCCCGTATTATTAACACTTGCAAGCAGATCGTCAAGCATCAAACGACCAAGAACTTTCCCCGTTTTAGGATCAATTTTGATAATCGTATTCGTTGTCCAGATATTGGCATAGACCGAACCATTAATATACTCCAGCTCATTGATTTGGGTTACTTTCTGTTGATTATCGCAAACACAAACATGCTTAACTGGTTTTAAAGTCGCCGGATCAATATAGGTCAACACCTCTGTGCCATCACTCATAATAAGATAATGCCCATCGTTGGTGAGTCCCCATCCTTCTTTATTGCTATAGTTAAAACTTCCAGTCCGCTCAAGAGTAGAGGCATTATAAACAAAACCTTGCTGCTCTTTGTAGGTAATCTGATAAATCTTCCCTTTCAAGACCGTTATTCCTTCACCGAAATATTGATCAGCCATTTTAACGGAAGTTAAAACCTTAAGCGAAGGGAAAGCCATACGAAACAGTTTTGATTTTCCATATTCGCCGGTTCCTTCATAAAGAACCCCATTAACGATCTGTAACCCCTGAGTGAAATTATCAGTGCTATGAGGGTACGTCTTAACAACTCTGTAAATCAATAATTCAGGAGCAATATCTGACAACAAATCAAAGGTTGCGAAATTAACACCCACTGCTCCACCGGTATTGCGGACTGCAATTTTCAAAACATGACTGCCAAGAGGAAGCCCTGCGGTTTTAATCGCATAATCGAATTGTTGTTCAGTCCCCTTATAAATAAGACTGTCGTCAAGATAAAGATGAACAGATTCCAAATCTCCACCTTTTGTTTTTACTTTTACTGAAATTTTAACGTCCTGGCCTGAAGTCGAAGGCGCTTCTCCGTTAGTAATCGTTATAACACTAACCGGCGTTCGTGATTTATTTCCCGTACCACTACAGGAAACAAACATGGTAATCATTCCAATAAGAAGAAGGATTGAGAGATTTCTCATTGATATAATTTTAGTTTGTAATTGCATTTTAACAAGAATAGACCAACTCTTTTTGAATCAGCAAGGACTTATTCCCCTCAATAAAAGAGTTCACAGTAATTTTAGTGCATAAATAGAAAATAATACTGGAATATCATACCAATATTAATTAAATGATAGAGTGTTTCAAAGATAAAAAGGACATATTGTAATGGTTCGGTTTAAAAATTTAATTTTGAGCCCGAAAAATAATCCACTTTTTTGGAAAGTTTGTCCTCATTTAAGATCTTGTTTAATATTTAAAGAAATAAAATTTGAATCCATTTAAAAAAATTGCAACAGAGACCGTTATGTATGGAATGAGCACAATGCTCCCTCGTTTCCTAAACTGGCTGATGGTCTCTTATTTTACTCGTGTTTTCTCAGAAAATGCCTTTGGTGTTGTCGTAAATATTTATGCATGGGTCGCTATTCTGCTTGCGCTTCTGACCTATGGAATGGAAACCAGCTTTTTCAGGTATGCAACGAAGCATAAAGAGGATGAAGCAATCGTATATTCTACGTCAATGATCAGTCTGTTTATTACTTCCGTTCTATTCAGTCTATTAATGATATTTTTTGATCAACCGGTCGCATCTTTCATGGGATTTCCTGAACATCCTGAATTCATTCGTTGGTTTGGATTAATAATTGGAATTGATGCTTTCACATCCATCCCGTTTGCATGGCTACGGTTAAAAAACAGACCTATCCGTTTCTTTGTCATCAAGCTGATCAGTGTTGTTGTCACCATATTTTTCACCGTGTTTTTTGTCTCTTTCTGCCCACCTATTTATCACGCACATCCGCATGGCTTGATCCGGCTTATTTACTCTCCAAATATCGGAGTCGGATATGTTTTTATAAGTAATCTACTTGGAAGTATTGCCACACTGGTTGTCTTATGGCCCGAAATGAAAGTCGTCAAGTTTAAATTTGACAAAGCGCTTTTCACTCAGATGATCCATTATGGATTCCCGATCCTTTTTTTAAGTCTGGCGATGATGATCAATCAGAATTTTGACAAGATCATTCTTAAATCACTGCTTCCCAAAGGGGTGGACGTACTGGCACAGACAGGAATCTATGGAGCGAATTACCGGCTTGGTGTCATTATGGTTTTATTCACCCAAGCTTTTCGTTACTCTTTCGAACCCTTCTTCTTCTCACAGAAACAGGGAGAAACAGCAAACCAGTTATATGCTGACGTCATGAAGTACTTTGTGATTTTCGGCCTTTTTATTTTTCTGGGAACCATGTGCTATATCGATATTGTAAAAATTGCTATCGGAAAAAGCTTTCGTGAAGGATTAAAAATTGTTCCACTTGTACTATTAGGAAATCTCCTTTCAGGCATTGCATATAACCTCTCATTGTGGTACAAATTGACCGATAGAACCCGATACGGGGCTTACGTGGCTTTAATCGGTTGCGGAGTGACCGTTGTCTGTAACGTAACACTCATTCCGCTGATCGGATACATGGGCGCTGCGATTACCTGTTTCCTGTGTTTCTTTGCAATGGCACTAACTTCCTATATCTGGGGACAGAAATATTTCCCAATTCCATACAATCTGAAAAGAATGGGCTTCTATTTCTTCGAATCGATCCTTCTATATGCTATTTCGAGAATTATTCATCCTCATAACCTAGTCCTTGATTTAACCTGGAACACGATTCTTCTTGGTGTTTTTCTCTATTCTGTTTACGTCAAAGAAAAAAAGGAAATCATGCAACTCGTTAAAAAATAATCGAAAGAGATTTAATCCGATTATGTTTTTATCCTGGGGCGGAACTATTATTTTTGTACAACCAACCTTACTAAATAAAAATTCCGAATAATGAAAAATGAAACACTGGCATTTGCGTCCGACCATGCAGGATACTTGCAGAAACAGGTCATTATTGCCCATCTTAAAGAACAGGGATATCAAATAAAAGATTTCGGTTGCTTTTCTGAAGAAAGCTGTGACTATCCTGATTTCGCCCACCCAATGGCTACAGCTATCGAAAATGGAGAATACACGATGGGCATCTCTCTTTGCGGTACCGGAAATGGAATTTGCATGACCGCCAATAAACATCAGGGAATCCGCTCTGCTCTGTGTTGGCTACCTGAAATTGCAGCCCTTGCCCGCAAACATAACAATGCCAATGTTTGTTCTCTTCCTGCAAGGTTCATTACCAACGACGAGGCTTGCGCCATTGTTGATGCATTCCTTTCTAATAAATTCGAAGGAGGAAGACATCTGCGACGAATTGAAAAGATGCCCACAAAATAATGTCAGAGAAAAATAAATTTATCCAACAATCCGAAAAAGTTGCCTTCGACCTAAAGCATCGTAAAACAATTCATTTCAACATTTCCAAATACGATCAGGCGGTTGCAAAAGGGAAATTGCGCTATTCAGATCTTGAAATCGCCAAAGAACGAGCTTCTTTTATCAAAGGAACAGCAATCCTGCGCCTTGATGAATATCTTGTCGAATTTGAACAACACGCAACAAAAAACGGAATTAAGGTTTTGTGGGCACAAGATGCCGACGAAGCGATTAATTACGTAATCGAAATATTAAAGGAAAACGAAGCCCATCTGGTTGTAAAAAGCAAATCGATGGTTACGGAGGAAATCGAATTCAACAGTCACATTCAAGACGCTGGTGTTGAATCGGTCGAAACGGATTTGGGTGAATTTATTGTACAGGTCGCAGGAGAAAAACCTTATCACATCGTTACTCCGGCAATGCACAAATCAAGATTTGATATTGCCGCTCTTTTCCATAAGGAATTTGGAACTCCAGAGGATAGCACTCCTCAATACATGGCTAAGTTTGTACGTGATCGTTTAAGGAAAAAATTCACCTCTGCTGAAGTTGGGGTTACCGGGGCTAATTTTCTGATTGCGGATTCCGGAGCAATTGCGGTTACCGAAAACGAAGGAAACGCATTAATGTCAGTCTCTTTTCCTAAAGTTCATATTGCCATCGGAGGAATTGAAAAAGTCATTCCTTCTTTCAAAGACCTTGCTTTATTATGGCCTTTACTGGCAGCGCACGGAACCGGTCAGCAAATGACCGTTTACAATTCAATCATTAGTGGTCCGCGGAAAGAAGGCGAAGTTGATGGTCCCGAGAAAATGTACGTCATCCTTCTCGATAATGGACGAACCAATCTAATCGGGCAGAAAAAACAATATCTCGCACTAAAGTGTATCCGTTGTGGAGCCTGTCTGAATGCCTGCCCCGTTTATAAAAACATCGGAGGGTATACCTACAATACAACCTATAGTGGTCCGATCGGGTCTGTTCTAACTCCCTTCTTTAAGGGATTTAATCAATTCGGGCACCTTAGCTTTGCTTGTTCAATCTGTGGCGCCTGTTCTGAAGTCTGTCCGGTAAAAATTCCACTCCACGATTTAATGCTTGAAACCCGATGGGATGAAATCAGAAGCCATCATTCTGATCCGGTATGGGATATCGCCATGAAAGGAATGGAATTCATTCTTTCCAAACGTTCCCGGATGGACCTTGCCAACGGAAGAATAAAAAACCTCGCAATGCAGGCAGTCGGAAAAAACCTATGGAGTAAATGGAAAAAAATGCCCGTAATAGCTGACGAATCGTTCAGCCGTCAATGGAAAAAGATTCACAACAAAAATAAAAAGGGTTAATTATGTTGTCGAATACCTGCAAATATGCTTTAAGAGCCCTCATCTATCTGGCTAAGAATTCGACAGAGAAAGAAAAAGTCGGAATAAAAAAGATTGCCGTCGATTTGAATATCTCCTCTACTTTTCTGGGCAAGATTCTTCAACGATTGGCCAGAGAGAACATTCTCGCCTCAACGAAAGGACCTCATGGAGGATTTTGTCTATCCGTTAATCCGACAGACTTATCGGTTTATCGAATTATACAGATTATTGACGGTGAGAAATATTTTGAAACCTGCCTAATCGGAATGGGACCCTGCCATCAAGACGGAACCGACTCAGCACAATGCCCTGTTCACGATCGCTTTGTACAGTTCCATGGGGAAATGTCTCAGCTTTTTAAAGAAACATCTCTAAAACAAATTATCGAAGACGCGGAAAAGAAAAAAGGTCTGATTCGTTATTAATCAGGGAGCAAGGAGTTTCTCAATTTTTTTGTCTTCAAGAAAGTACCGATAAAATAATATAGCTAAAACGGTCCCCGTCATGTCGGCACACAAATCAGACAAACTTGCAGACCGTGTTTTTGTACACAAACCCTGCAAAATTTCTATGCCGCCTCCCAATATAAAAACAACAGATAAAGTAATAATAACCGCCTTGAATTTGGAAAGTTGCATCTTTTTCAGAGCCGAAATCACAAAAAGAGAGAGTCCGCCAAACATCCCCATATGAACCAGTTTATCAAAATTCGGAACTGCTACACTAGGGAAATCATTCCCCGGCAAAAAGCACAACACACATATAACCAGAAGACACAATGCCGGTTTCCAAAAATAAATGATTTTCTTTGCCTGTTTCATAAACAATATTTTACTCATGGCCGGAATTTATATCCATATTCCCTTTTGTTCGAAAAAATGCTTCTATTGTGATTTTCACAAAAGCACATCTCTGATACAAAAGAACGAAATTCTTTCCGGAATTCATCAGGAACTCCTTATCAGAAAAGATTACACCCAAAATGAACCCATTGAAACAATTTATTTTGGGGGGGGAACTCCTTCTTTACTGCAAATATCAGAAATTGAATCATTCCTCCAGGCTCTTCATCCACTATTTAATATTACACCGAAGGCGGAAATCACCCTTGAAGCAAATCCCGACGATCTTTCTACCGAATATTGCCGGGAATTAATGCGTATCGGGATTAACCGCCTCAGCATCGGGATTCAATCATTCAACAACAAAGATTTAAAACTGATGAATCGCCGGCATAATGAAGATGAAGCTATTCAGGCAGTCCGCAATGCCCAGAACGCAGGATTTAAGAATATCAGCATTGACCTCATTTACGGCTTGCCGGGAATGACGACCAAAGAATGGAAGGTTAATCTTTCAAAAGCATTCTCTTTAAACATCCAACATCTTTCGGCTTATTTGCTCACATACCATCCGGGGACAGTCTTTTACCAGTTCTTACAAGATGGGAAGATTCAAATTCCTCCCGAAGACGAATGTTTCAAACAATTTGAAATGCTATCCTCAGTCTCCCGCTCACATGGATTTGTTCAATATGAGATCTCAAATTTCGGTTTGCCGGGCTATTTCTCCATGCACAACTCTTCCTATTGGAAAAACAAAAAATACCTCGGCCTTGGTCCTTCTGCTCATTCATTTGACGGAAATTCAAGACAATGGAATATCGCGGATAATGAGGCCTATTTAGATGCAATCCAACACCAGAAACCTTTCTTTCAGAAAGAACTATTATCTCAGAATGACCGCTTTAACGATTATGTCATTACGTCATTACGCACACTATGGGGACTATCGCTTCCCTATATTGAGAAAGAATTCGGCCCTGTCTTTCGAAATCATACAGAGAATACTTATAACCGATTCAGAGAAACCGGGCACTTAACACTTCACAACGAAGCAATTACGCTATCCCTGGAGGGACTCTTTGTCTCTGACGACTTAATGGCTGAATTCATGATCGTTTAGCCTCAGCGAACAGGACCACTTGAATGTTTTTGTATATTAATTTCTATCTTAGCGAAATGAAAGAATCGTATTATGGAAATTAAAATAGTAAACCGATCAAATAATTCTCTTCCCGAATATAGCACAGATCTCTCTGCCGGAATGGATTTACGGGCCTTTACAGATAAAGATCTCGTTATTAAACCATTGCAAAGAATTCTTGTGCCAACGGGACTCTATATAGAACTTCCTGCCGGATTCGAAGCACAGATAAGACCCCGTAGTGGTCTCGCACTAAAACATGGCTTAACCGTTCTTAACTCTCCCGGAACCATTGATGCTGATTACCGTGGAGAGATACGGGTTATATTAATTAACCTCTCGAACGAAGAATATGTGATTAAATCAGGAGAACGAATCTGCCAGATGGTTATTGCCCGTCACGAACAAGCCCAGTGGACAACAGCAGAAAAACTGGAAGACACAAGTCGGGGAACAGGAGGATTTGGACATACCGGAAAACTCTGATTCACATTTAAATTCCGGGGCCGTTCTTATGTTCCCATTTAATCTAATGTAAGATGAAAACATTCAACAAAGATATCTTTCTTGTAATAGTTCTCTTTTCTGTTTTTTTTTCCTGTTCCATCATTAAAAAAGCCCCTCCCAAAGAGACTCCGAAAATAACAGCAGAAGCTTCTGTTGACGAGAATCAACAACAGACCTTTGAATATTACCTTATTGAAGGGCTCAAACAGAAAAATCTGAATAATACAGATCAAGCAACCCAACTCTTTTCCAAATGTCTGGAGATTGACCCTCAATCAGCTGTTGCAATGTTTGAACTTGCAAATATTCACGTCTCCAAAGGAGACTATACAAGTGCCGCTCTGGTACTCGAAAAAGCCGTATCTATAAACCCCGATAATCAATGGTATAAACTTATGCTGGCACAGGTTTATCAGCAAAGTTCCCAATTTGATAAAGCAGCAATTGTTTTTAAACAAATAACCGATAAGAATCCAAACAACGTCGATTATCTGTTTGTTCTGGGGAATATCTTTAATAGCGCCGGAAATTCACGAGAAGCACTTGCTACATTTAATCTCATCGAAAAGAGAATGGGAATTAACGATCAGTTAAGCATCGCCAAAGAACAAATCTATTTAAAAGAAAAAAAAGGACCGAAGGCGATCGAAGAATTAGAACGCCTTATCAAATCGAACCCTTCCGAATCCCGGTATTACGGACTCCTGGCGGACCTTTACCTGAACCTTAATAACAAAACAAAAGCACTGGAACTATATGATAAAGTATTAAAAATGGATCCAGATAACGGATTCGTTTATTTCTCTCTGGCAAATTTTTATGCCGGAGAAAAAGATTCTACCAAAGCTTTCGATGAAGCCTTGCTCGCATTCAAAAGTCCCAAGACTCAACTAGACCTCAAAATAAGCTTCATTCTGATGGCTCGAAATAGTAAGTCAAGATTTAATTTCACCGACCAACAAATCACTCAGCTCATCTCTTCCCTTATTATTGCCCATCCTCTTGAAGAAAAAGCTTTCGCCTTTTACACCGATTACCTTCTTCAAACAAACAAATTACATGACGCCTTCGATATTCTCAAAAAAGGGATTTCCAATACTCCGGGGAGCTTCTTGCTTTGGGAAAAACTATTAATGGTCGAAGAAAGTTTGCAGGATTCCACCAACCTATCCACAGATTCGGAAAAAGCACTAGCCCTCTTTCCTGAAGAACCAATGACACATCTTATGCGATCTTCCAGTCTGCTTTTAGAAGGGAAAACGGACGAGTCTCTCCAAACACTGGAAAAAGGAGAAAAGTATATAGAAAACGACACGACAACGCTCATTCAATTCGAGTTACAACGTGCTGAGATCTATAATAAAATGAATCGGAGCACAGATGCCTTCGCCGCTTATGAGCGAATCTTAAAACTGGATTCGAACAACCAGATTACCCTTAATAACTATGCGTACTATCTCTCTGAGAAGAATCAGGACCTTGAAAAAGCAGAGAAAATGGCAAACACTGTCGTTCAAAACAATCCGACAAACGCCACCTTCCTTGACACTTACGCCTGGGTCCTTTTCAAACGACAAAATTACAGTCTTGCAAAGTTCTACATGGAAAGCGCACTTTCAAACGGAGGAGATGAAAATGCGGTCCTTTTTGAACATTACGGCGACATCTTAATGATGCTTGGAGAAAAAGATAAAGCGATTCTAAACTGGAATAAATCCATTGAAAAAGGGAACTCTTCACCCCTCCTTAAGAAGAAAATTAAAGAAGGCAAATACCTTGAAAATTAAAATATTCGGAAAGATGCATATCTCAAAATATCAATTCTTATCAATCTTATTACTCTTCTCTTTCTTCTCTTGCAAAACAGTGCATAAATCGCACCCTGTTTTGATAACAACGGGTCATAATGACACCGTACAGATTACTCCATCTACCCCTTCTCCCGTAGAGAAGGTCAAATCGATTAATGTTGAGAAACTTATCAACAAAATAACCGATGCTCAGTTACAGTACAAAACACTGGAGGTTCCCAAGGTCAATATAACATTTAACTCTTCCAGTAACAGTTATTCGTTCAAAGGGTCAATACGACTTGCTCAGGATAGCATATTGCAAATATCATTGAGCAAACTAGGCATTTCAGTGGCTAAACTGGAGTTAACACCCGATAGTGTGTTCTTCGTCAATTATTTTGAAAAGAATTACTTCAAGGGCTCCTATTCCGATCTCAACAAACTGGTTCATTCCGAATTATCTTTCCCTTTAGTTCAATCTATTCTTACGAATTCTCTACCGAAATACGGAAGTGCTGAGACAAAAGATTATCATAACTTTCATTGTTCCGTTACCGATTCATCTGAATATGTACTGTCCTCTTTCAGACCCGGAAAAATAGAGAAGATCCTTAAAAATGAGAAAAGATATCAACGATTTATCAATCGGAATAATGATTCAACCTTAATATCTCAGACTTTTCACATTAATGCTCAAAATTTCAAAATAGAAGATGTAAATTTGAAAGATTTGAATTCACACCAAGAGGCTAATATTACTTTTAGTAAATTTCAAAACATTCAGGAAGGAATACTCTTCCCTACTGTTATTAATTTCAAAACAGTTTCGCTAAGTAGTAGTTCAACAGTTCTCTTCGAATTCAATCGTTTTGAGATAGATAAGGCTATTAATTTTAATTTCAATATTCCTGCAAGTTATCGCAGAATAGAAAGATTTAATTAGATATGAATAGTAGATTTTTACTTATAATATTTCCACTTTTACTACTATACAATAGTACTTCTGCACAACAGTCTATTCAGGATTTAAGACTGCAAAAAGAAAGAACAACCAAAGAAATTGCCCTAACACAAGAATTGATCCGACAAACCCAGCGAAGTGCCAGAACATCCTCCAATAGCCTCGCAATCATCAATAAGAACATCATGTTGCGGAATAATCTTATCAACATGATGAACAGCGAGATTAATGTTCTTGATGGCTTTATTGATGATAATCGTTGCTTCATTGACGGTCTGCGAAAAGACCTTATTAAATTAAGGGCGGATTATGCACGGACAATACAAATGGCCCAGCTTAATCGCAAATCACAAGACAAGCTACTCTTCTTACTTTCTGCCAAAGATTTCAATCAGGCCTATAAACGCCTGATATATATGAGACAATACACAACATTCAGACAAAAACAGGCAGATCACATTAAGGCGGTCTTTCACCTCATAAACGTAAAACTTCGTGATCTTGCCAACAAAAGACTCCAGAAAGACAATTTAATGAAAGGCAAGGAGCACGAGAAACAGCAACTTAATGCAGAAAAAAGGATACAAGCCACTTACCTAAGAAAGACAAGACGGGAACAACAAAGTCTCCAGCACAAGCTTCGCGATAGAATGCGTGCCCAATATCAGATACAACGAGAAATAGAGCGTCTCATCGCAGAGGAAGCAAGAAAAGCAGCTCGTAAAGGCACTCCTCTTTTTGAAGCTTCTCCTGAAAATAAAATAATCTCAGGAAACTTCGAACGAAATAAAGGCCGACTTCCCTGGCCCGTTGAAAGAGGAATTATTTCTGAATCTTTCGGAAATCATGAACTAATGAAAGGCGTTACAGTTCGGAATAATGGAATAGACTTCTCTAGCCCTCATGGATCCAAAGCCCGTTCTGTCTTTGAAGGAGAAGTCAGTCGTGTGATTTCTATCTCTGGTGGAAATATGGCTGTTATTATCCGACATGGAAAATACATGACAGTTTATTCTAATTTGCAGAGCGTATTTGTCCACGCCGGACAAAAAGTGAGGACCAAAGAAGACATCGGAGTCATTTATACTGATCCGAGTGACGAAAATAAAACAATCTTAAAATTCCAAATCTGGAGAGAAACAACGAAACTCAATCCGGAAAGTTGGGTCACAAGATAAATTAGAAAGCCGTATTGATATTCTTTTTCAATACGGCCTTCTATCTTTTAAAGATTAGCAACTTTTTCTAATCTGGAAACATCCAGAAATTTTATTTTCCTCCCTTGAAGCTCTATTAACTGATCGGTTTTAAACTCCGAAAGAAGACGAATAACCGACTCGGTTGCAGTCCCAACCATATTAGCCAATTCCTCCCTGGTCAATGATATATTCAATAAATCATTCCCATCAAGATCAAAATTTTTCTTCAGCGATAATAACACCTCTGCTAATCTTTCCTTTACGGTTTTCTGTGCGATATCCGTAATATAGTCATTCGCTTCTTTCAGTTCACCACAAGCAATCTGAAGCATATTTAATGCGAACTTGGAATTATTTTCAATTAAATGTAGAAGAGTCTGGTATGGAATCTGACACAACAACGAATCCTCAATAATTTTCGCAGTTGTACAAGCCAACTCATTACTCAAAAGAGAACGATATGCAATAATATCCCCTTTTTGAGAAAACCGAATAATCTGCTCCTTCCCATCCACACCGGTTTTATAGATTTTAACAATTCCGCCAAGGACTCCATAAAACCCAGTTAACCTGCTTCCTTCACGATATACAACAGTTCCCCGTTTATAAACAGAACAGGTCATCTCATCAATCAAAACAGCCCTCTCTTCATAAGAGAGAGCTGAAAATGCTCTGATTTCCGAAAGATCTATTTTATGAAAATCGGTCTCGTTTTGTATTTCCTTCATGGCGTACTGAAACTTTATTGTTTTATTGTTTGTTGATTATTGTAAATATATAAATTAACTCTTTATTAAAAAATAAAACATGGAACATGTTATCAATCTCAACTGGCTGGGGGATATGGCTTTTAATACCAATATCGATGGTCACATCCTTCAAATTGATGCTTCTCCTGAAAATGGTGGTTCCGATTCCGGCCCCCGTCCCAAAAAACTTCTAATGGTCGCATTAGCCGGCTGTACCGCAATGGATGTGGTTTCTATACTAAAAAAGATGCATGTCGAATTAAAAGGATTCAATGTACTTGTCCATGGAGACGTCTCCGAACAACATCCCATGAAATATCTAAAAATGCACGTCGTGTATCAGTTCAAGGGACAAAACCTACCCCTGGATAAAATCGAAAAAGCAATAAAACTCTCAGAAGAAAAATACTGTGGAGTAAGGGCCTCACTTGAAAATGCATTTCCTATTTCATCCGAAATACAAATTCTTTAATCGCTTCTTAAACTTTTAAGTGGTTTTGTTGTTTAGCTTTCAAACACAAAAATTAAACAGAAATGAAAAGATTATTCGTTTTTACATTCTTAATCGCGTTAATCGGGGTGGGAACAATCAGTGCTTCTTCCAAAACAACGAAGTCTTCAACCGTATACCTAAAATCTTCGAATGTTGAACTAAAATGGATAGCGAAAAAAGTAACCGGAGAACACAATGGCACCATACAACTAAAATCAGGCTCTATGAAATACGTAGGGAAAATTCCTGTTTCTGGAGTATTCGTTGTTGACATGAAATCAATTAAAGATATTGACTTACAAGATAAGGCATCGAACGAAAAACTCATCGGACACTTAAGTTCAGACGATTTCTTTGCAATTGAGAAATACCCTACTGCAACATTCAAATTCTTTAGCGTTCAAAAACTTGCAGGAAATCAATATCTGTTCAAAGGAAAATTAACCATTAAAGACATCACCAAAGATTATTCAGTAAAAGCAACCGTTTCAAACAACAACACGCTTGCAAAGGGACAATTACAAATCGATCGAACAGCCTTTAATATAAGATATGGGTCGGGAAAATTCTTTAGTAGCTTAGGAGACAAAGTAATTCGGGATATTTTTACCGTCGACTTTAAAGTTGAATTAAAATAAAAAAAAAGAGCTAACTTTTTGTTAGCTCTTTTTTTATTCAATAAACTTATATCCAATTCCTTTTAATGTTTTTATATGGTCATTTCCGATCTTTTCACGCAGCTTTCGGATATGAACATCAATCGTTCGATCACCCACAATAACATTGTCACCCCAGACATTGAAATAAATTTCTTCCCTGGTAAATACCTTCCCTGGTTTAGAAACCAGTAACGAAAGCAATTCGAACTCCTTGCGGGGAAGAACCATCTCTTCTTCTCCTAAACGGACCAGATATCTTTCTTTATCAATAAGCAGATTACCAACTTTAACGGTATTCCCGGTAACTGCCGGAGCTTGATCAACTCCATTCGTTGTTCTTTTCAAAAGAGCCTTAACCCGACTAACCAAAACTTTTGGACGAATTGGTTTCGTAATATAATCATCGGCACCTGCATCAAATCCTGCAATCTGAGAGTAATCTTCTCCTCTTGCTGTAAGAAAAGCAATAACCGTATTTTGCAATGCAGGCAATTTTCTTAGCTCTTCACAGGCCGCAATACCATCCATCTCCGGCATCATCACATCCAGAATAATCAAATCCGGAATCTTCTTTTCTGCAATTTTAAGAGCATCCAGCCCATTCTGCGCTGTATAAACCTTGTAACCTTCACGTTCCAGGTTATAACTGATAAATTCCAATATGTCGACTTCATCGTCAACCAAGAGAATCTTGTGCGTTGCTTCTGCCATATTCTATTTTTTAAACCGAAACGAAAATAATTTATTCCTGCTAATCCGATGTTAAACAACCTTTAACACCTTGATAAAGTTATCAAATTTATTTTGCTTTTACCTTATCCAGCGTAAAAGTAAAAGTAGTTCCCTCTTCCGGAACACTTTTTACATTAATCGTTTGTTTGTGGGCTTCAATAACATGTTTTACGATAGACAAGCCCAATCCGGTTCCACCCTGTTCTCTTGAGCGACTTTTATCAACACGATAGAAACGCTCAAAAACACGGGGAAGATGCTCTTCTGCAATTCCAATTCCATTATCAGTAACTTCCACCAATACATGTTCCTCCATATCAAAGAAACCGACTTTTACATACCCGTTTTTCCGACCATACTTAATTGCATTGGTGATCAGATTATGTAGAATTTCAAAGATCCGTTTTCGATCAGCATGCACCATTACCGGTTTATCCCCTCCCGTATAAATAGACAAGGAGATTTTACTTTGTTTGGCAATCATGTGCTCGATATCGAAAGCCTCTTCAACCAATTTCACCAAATTAAAGTTTTCCATCTGAAGCTTCAGTTCACCAGACTCCAACTTGGTAATAGATTCGAGATCTTCAACAATTGAAATCATCCGATCGATGCTCTTCTCCGTTCGTTCAAGATAAAAACGATTCACTTTTGAGTCTTCCAATCCTCCTTCGAGAAGTGTTAAGATGTATCCCTGAATATTAAAAATCGGAGTCTTCAACTCATGTGAAACATTTCCTACGAATTCTTTCCGATATCGTTCCAAGTCTTTTAATCGGGCAATTTCTTTTTCTTTATCCAAAGCCCAGTTCTCAACTTCTTTTTTTACTGCCGAAATGATATCCATCCCAGCTTCATTCCGATCAAGTTTTTTCTTGTCATCCAGAGAACCCGTCTTAATGGTCTTATAAATAGGGAGTATCTTATAATAGATGTAGTGATTTAAAATATAAATAACCAAAAAATAGGTGGCTACTCCAAAAACAGGGATAGCAATCATAATCGCAAATGACAATTTATCAATGACATATGATATAAAAACAAGGGCTCCTACCAATGCCGATAAAAGAAGAGTAATAACAAAAGACAATTGTCTGGCGGAATATGTTCTCATATTTTCTCTATTATTTCACTGTAAAATTACGAAACCTGACTTTTTGATTTAGTATTCATAGACTAAATTTACCAAATAACAACAGAACTTTAATAAAGATAATTAATTAGACAGCCACTTGAACACGAATGTCCAGTGCTTTTACTTTAGCCGCAATCTGCCTTAACGTTTTTGCGTCAACTTTAATAAGATTCTTAGCCGGGGTATCCCGATCCAGAGAATACAGCATAACCATTGCCGGTTTTATTTTTTGAATAGCAAGAATCCAGGCATCGACCTCTTCATCGGTCGTGTTATCAATAGGAGTCCCATTAAATTCTCCCCTTAAGAACATCGTCTGAATAAATAGTTTGCCATCAAACTGCTGAAGATTATCAATTAGCTTATCTAATGAAAAGTCAGCAACAGGTCCATTCATAATTCGAATTGTACTTTCCAATCCGGAATCAAGTTTAAGGATATTACTCTCCACTTTTTTCAGCGCGATGACAACCTCCTCCTTATAGGTCATGGTTGCATTAGAAAGAACGGCAACCTTTGCATTAGGCGCAAACTGATCTCTAAGAGCAATTGCATCATCGATAATTCCCCCAAAATCAGGATGCAGCGTTGGTTCTCCATTCCCTGCAAATGTAATGACATTAGGAAGTTGTCCTTCCTCTGACATTTTACGTAAACGGATTTCCAATTCATTCTTTACCGTCTCTCTGGAAGGAAGCATTGGTCTCACCGGATGCTTCGGATTCCATCCACATTCACAATAAATACAGTTAAAGGTACATAGTTTAGAATTCAAAGGCAGTAAATTCACCCCCAATGAAACGCCCAATCGTCTACTCTTAATCGGACCAAAAATGATATTATTAAATAATGCTGTTGCCATTTTATCTATTATTTAGCGCTTTATCTCTACAAAATCGGACGAATTGTTGCATTTTCACCCAGCTCCATCGTTCTAAGATTCACCCCAGAGATAAGATTAACATGAGGCTTTGCTCCATATTTAAAAGAACCATATTCATCCTCAATTCCAAGAGCTTTTGCTCCATTCATCGTTGATTGGACAAGTAATTTCTCTAATGAAACCAAATTTCCAGATCTTCCTATCTCTTTTAGTATTTCCCAGACAGAAACTGTTGACTGACTGCCGGTCCCGATACAAATAGGAAAACCTATTTTTTCAAGTATTGAATAATCCTGAATCTTACCATTATCTAAGAATACAATAAAAGTATTCTCTGCCGATCGAATATTCTTTATTTGTACCCATCGGCTCTCTTGCAAATCATTGCCTCCGATCAACAATAAAGGACAGCCCTTAGCGATCTCTTTCGCTCTTTGCAGTACTTCCCCGTTCTGACAATAAACACGGTTGGGACAAAGAACGTTATTTTTCCCATCAAAAACAGGGACCTTCACCACTTTTAAATCTTCACCAATAATTGGAACTGAACCATTCTCTTCAATTCCCAGTACCACGGTCCCCTTTGACAAAATAGTCCGTACAAATAATTGACGATTAGTCTTTTCGCAAGACAACTTCCGAAATATAGCAGAAGAAACACAAGTATTTATAAATCCGGGAACAAGAATTCCGCCATAAAATTCAAGACCTTCTTCTTCACCCATTATTCCCCCCTGATCCCGAACTCCAAGGACCATGCCATTATCATCCAGCAAAAGAATCCCATATTTCAAAAAATGACCTTCTTCTGTAAGGATATAATGCGCTGAAATTTTTCTCATTTATAAAATCATTATTGGGGTCTACGATCGAACGGCGAAACAGGAGGAGATGTATTCATCATAGGATGAGGCAATCCGGAACTTTTCCCCATCTGTTTTTCCAAACGCTTTCCTATCTTAACATAAATCTTCTCGTATTTTCTTGGATTTTGAGTATAGTAATAAATAGAATTTTCAAACTCCTTTGAACTAATCCGGTATTTCTTTAAGACAGAATTATATACTTCATCTGCCGTATAAGAACCCAACCGATTACTTCCCGCAGGACTTACCGTAAGTATCGCATTCGAAAGGGTCATATCATAAAGCACATCTTCCATTTTCCCGGACGATAGCACTTTGTGATCATCGTTTTGACATCCGGAGAAGAAGAAAAGAGCGATAAGAAGAACCCCAACCGAAACAAATCTCATACAATCTGAATTTTAAAAACAAAAGTAGAATTACTTAGTCAGAAAACAAACACGCTCAATTGAAAAATGCTATTTTTGCACCAATATAATTGGCTCCCTCACAAAGGGATTAAAATGGGAATCCTGTTCAAATCAGGGACTGTCCCCGCAGCTGTAAGTTCTTACCACCTATTTGTGGAGCTTGTGTAAAAACGCCACTGTTTTCGAATGGGAAGGCAAACACGGGTAGAATAAGTCAGAAGACCTGCCATTTATAATTAGCTTTCGGGGTAAGAGCGGAAATACCGATTCTTCGGTTATTCCCTGCCGAGGCCGTCCTTTCAGACCTTCTGCCAAGTCGTTTGAGGATGTAGCTGTTTTTTAAAGCTGAAGCAGGGGCTTCAGCTTTTCTCCATCCCTTTTTTACTGAATATTTCTCTAAAAACATCCTCAACTCTTCCATAAGAGTGAATTTGTATCTTGAATTTCTTAAGATTAACCCCTCTGGTAAATTTCGGAATATAAATCTCCTTAAACCCCAGCTTTTGGGCTTCTTCAATTCTTTGTTCAATTCTTGTTACCGGACGAATCTCTCCAGTAAGTCCGACTTCTCCCGAAAAACAAATAGAAGAATCTATCGGAATATCAAAATTAGAAGACAAAATCGCCGACAAAACAGCCAGATCAATCGCAGGGTCATCCACCCTAATCCCTCCGGCAATATTTAAAAAGACATCCTTTGAAATCAGTTTAAATCCCGCTCTCTTCTCCAGAACAGCAAGCAGCATCCCTAAACGACGCAGATCAAACCCGGTAGCCGATCGTTGTGGTGTTGCATAAGCGGCACTACTAACAAGAGCCTGAACCTCGATCAAAAATGGTCGCATCCCCTCCATCGAAGCAGAAACAGCCGTTCCACTTAATTTTTGGTCCGATTCGGAAAGTAACAGTTCCGAAGGATTTGAAACTTCCCGTAATCCATCATGGGTCATCTCAAAGATTCCCATTTCAGAAGTCGATCCAAACCGATTTTTCACAGAACGCAAAATCCGATACATGTGGTTGCGATCTCCTTCAAACTGAAGAACCGTATCGACAATATGCTCCAAAACTTTAGGGCCGGCAAGACTTCCTTCTTTATTAATATGACCGATTAAAAATACCGGAATTGAATTCTCTTTTGCCACCTTTAAAATTGCCGAGGTACATTCTCTAATCTGGGTAACACTTCCCGGAGAAGACTCAACACGATCAGTCCCGACTGTCTGAATTGAATCAATAATAACCAGTCCGGGATGCATCTGTTCCATATGCAAAAGGATCTGCTCCAACTGGGTCTCACTCAGGAAAAAACAGTCTCCGTCACTTCTATTCAACCGATTGGCTCTCAGCTTCAATTGTTGAAGACTCTCTTCCCCTGAGACATAAAGCACCCGCGTATTTTTAATATCTAATGCAACCTGAAGAACCAATGTCGATTTTCCAATTCCCGGTTCCCCTCCTATCAGAACAATTGATCCGGCAACCAGACCTCCGCCCAGTACACGGTTCAACTCATTATCTCCAGTATCCAGCCGCTGATTCTCTTCTGTTTCAATATCAGAAAGGAGCACCGGATGAGACTTTGTACTTGTCAGTCCGGAGACAACAGAAGATGAAGGTTTAACAAAAACCTCCTCAACATACGAATTCCATTCCCCACAAGAAGGACAACGTCCAAGCCACTTGGGAGAAGAAGCTCCGCAATTCTGACAAACAAACTGAGTCTTTGTTTTTACTGTATTCATAATCACATTAATTGACTATTCCGTGCCGTTTCAAAGCAACAGCAAACCTCCTGTAAAGTTAAAATAAAAAAGCAAGCTCATTCATTTCATCGCTTCTCATGCAACATCTATCTCAGAACACTCTTACCTTCCAGACAAAAAAAGCCTCCCGTGTCATTAATCGCAGCGGGAGGCTTTTCTGAAACAAAACAAAAAGGACTAAACCAGTAAATTCGTTTCCGGGTCAGGGAACACAAAAGTCGGCTTAAATGTTTTAGCCTCTTCAAAATCCATCATCCCATAAAAAATAAGAATGACAACATCCCCCACAGCCACCTTACGGGCAGCCGGACCATTCAAACAAATAGTTCCAGATCCTCTTTTCCCTTTTATCACATAAGTTTCAAGTCGCTCCCCATTATTAATGTTTACAACCTGAACCTTTTCATTTTCTATAACATTAGCCGCATCCATAAGATCTTCATCAACGGTAATACTTCCCACATACTGCAGATTCGCCTCTGTTACCTTGACCCGATGGATCTTTGATTTACATAGTTCAACAAACATAACCCTGAGATTAATATTTGAATTAAAAAGAGATATTATCAATCAGTCGTATTTTCCCGACATAAACAGCAATACAACCTACTTTGTTTACAGGATCGCTCCAAGACAAAACCGGCATAAAATGAATGTCATCAACGATCTCAAAGTATTCCGTTTTAAGCAATGGATCCGAATCAATCTGATCTTTCACCCATTGCTTTAGTTCTTCTACGCTCTTGGAAGAGGCGATGTTACGCGCTTCGGAAAGCGTTTTAGAAATCAGAACAGCACTTTTTCTTTGCTCTTCCGAAAGCAACGCATTTCTCGAACTCAGAGCAAGTCCGTCATCCTGACGAACAATTGGACAAGGAACAATTTCCACATTCAACTTCAGCTGTCGGACCATCTCCTTAATGATAACGATCTGCTGGAAATCTTTTTGCCCAAAAAATGCCTTATCGGGCTCTACAATAGCAAATAGTCGGCTAACAACCTGTGCAACACCATTAAAATGTCCGGGACGAAAAGCTCCTTCCAGTACTTTATCAAGGTGGCCAAAGTCAAAGACCCGCTTATCTTCTTCCGGATAAACCTCAATCACCGACGGGGCAAATACATACGCACATGCCGTAGTCTCAAGCAAGGCAATATCTTTATAAAGCACTCGGGGATATCGTTTAAGGTCTTGCTGATCATTAAACTGAGTTGGATTCACAAAAACACTGACAACAACTACATCACAACATTCCGATGCTTTTTTTACCAGAGAAAGATGTCCATCGTGAAGAGCTCCCATCGTTGGAACAAACCCGATTTTTTTTCCTTCCGCTTTCTCCCGCGTTAGTTGTTGACGAAGGTCAGTAATAGTTCTAAACAGTTTCATGTCAAAAAAATTTGCAACAAAGTAAATAAATAATTCACTCTCAAAAAAGTTAAAGCTTTTTCAATCAGCCTTCACATCCAAAATGATTTCAGAATCGAGCCAATTCTGCAGGATACGACCTGCGCTAAGTCTCTATGATTGAATATTCCCGATATTTTTTCTATCTTTGTGGCGTATTCTATACTTATCTATACGATAAAATGGAAAAAAAGAAGATATTGTTTATCTCGCAGGAGATTACTCCTTATCTTCCTGAATCAGAAATGTCTGTCATAAGTCGCAATCTCCCTCAGGGAATTCAGGAAAAAGGAAAAGAAATTCGTACTTTCATGCCACGCTACGGATGTGTCAACGAACGCAGAAATCAACTTCATGAAGTCATCCGGCTCTCTGGAATGAATCTGGTTATTGACGATACAGACCACCCGTTAATCATCAAAGTTGCATCCATTCAGGCTGCAAGAATGCAAGTTTATTTTATTGATAACGAAGACTACTTTCAACGGAAATACACCCTACAGAAAGAAGATGGAACTTATTTTGAAGACAATGATGAGCGAGCACTCTTTTTTGCCAGAGGAGTTCTTGAAACCGTTATCAAACTGCGTTGGGCCCCTGATTTAATTCATTGCCATGGCTGGCTTACCAGTCTGGTCCCGATGCTTATCAAAAAGACCTATCACGACAATCCTCTTTTTGCAAAAACAAAAGTTATCTATTCTCTTTACAAAGATGACTTTGCCCCGTCACTCAGTCCTGATTTTACAAAAAAAATCATCGATGACTGTATTACCCCCGAAGATTTAAAACCAATCTCCGACCCCAGTTATCAGAACATGAGCAAACTCGCAATTGATTATTCCGACGGAATTATTCAGGCAAGCCAAGAGATAACCCCCGAAATAGAGCAATATTCGCACGCGTCAGGAAAGCCATTCCTGGAATATCAGAATCAAGATACTTATATTGACACATACAATGAATTTTACGACAATATTTTGTAGCTTTCGGACGGTTTTTACTCGAAAATACTAAGAACATTGGAAATTCATGAATTCTCAAAGAAAGCTTGGGCAATAGTTGCCTGTATGCTTCTTGCCGGTTTCTGGGTCAGTTGCAATAATGATTTAGGGACAGTAGGACTTAGTGTCCTCCCCAACAAAGACATCATTTATACCGGTGAAAATACAGATAAGAATATCACAGCCTACACCCAGTCTACAGGATCCATTGAAACGGATCGTGAAGGTTTATATTTCCTGGGGTGTTTAAATGATCCTTATCTCGGAAAGACAACTGCAGATTTCGCACTGCAGTTCAGGTTGCCTTACTTCCCAAGTTTCGGTACAAGTCCGAAAGTTGTCTCTCTTACTCTCAGACTTCCTTACCACAATGTCTATGGCGATACAGCCAGCACAGTGGTTCCAATGAAGATTAGAGTTTATGAATTAAATCAGGATCTGAACTACGATGCCAAATATTACTCGGACATCGACCTAAAGAGCATGACCAACGGGAAAAATTTGATTTATAATGACGGAACAGCTAATTACAACACTGATTATAAATCATTTTCACCTATTGAACGTTGGGACGACCGGGATACGAAACAATACAAACAGATTCATGAAGTGGCAATCCGCCTAAGTAATGACTTAGGAGCAAAACTCATTGGGATTGATTCTACTCATCTGTTATCAAATGATAGTTTCCTGAAAATTTTCAAAGGCCTTTATATTACGGTTGATGATCAAAATTCAGGGATAGGAAGTCTGGCTGCGTTCCAGTCATCACTCTCCACTACCAGTTCAACCGACACAACCTACTCCCGGACAGCACAACTTGTTTTAGCTTATCAGAATGGAACAGACACAACAACCTATCATTCCTATTATAATGTATCCGGACTTTCAGCTTCAGCCAACAGATACGTTCATGACTATTCACAAACCCGGTTTGTGAATAAAATCAATCAGGAATCAGTGGTCGACAGTTTTATTTACGTTCAACCAATGGCTGGACTTCGAGCTAAAATTTATATCCCCGGATTAGACAAATGGAAAGATTCAACCAATATTGTCATCAATAAAGCAAATGTCACCTTTTATGTCGATCCGAAGAAAAGCAGTCTACCCGATCTGGTCCATGAAAAAACCAACGGACTGTTTAACCTGAATGTTCCTGATTCCCTGTTCTTGTTACCAATTGATCGATATGGGAAAACCTATTATCCCAGGGATCTGAGCCATACCTCTTCCGATTACACTAAAAATTCCATGATTTATGATGGACATTTTGTTGACTCAACAAGAACGTATACCTTCGGATTAACATTGCATCTTCAGGATATTATTGATCATAAGGTTGAAAACCTTGGATTCATGTTAATCGCTCCTTCCGATGCGGTTGAAAACAAACGGGTTGTTCTGGAGGGAACCAATAATATACACGGAATAAAACTTGATATTGTTTATACAAAGTATAAGTCGACCACGAAAACAACACAATAGACAGAAAAATATTTATAAAAAAGGAGTCATTAAATAATGACTCCTTTTTTATTTTAATTACTCTTTGGGCGGATCCTTTTGTTCTTTTTGCTGATCTTTTCTTTTTTGCATCATCTCTTCCCTGTATTTTACAAGTTTCTGATACTGTTCTTCGGTTAAAATCTTTTGATACTCCAAGTCCCGTTCTTTATTCAACTTCATTATTTCAGTTCTCATCGCATCACGATCTGATTGATACTTTTCCCGTAAGCCCTTAACCTTCTCAAAGAATCCCTGATTCATTTCTTGAATTTTAATAACCTGTTCGGGAGTAAGAGCCAATTCTTTTTTCATCCACTCCATTTGACGCTCCATCATGTTACCTCTGTTTCCACCTTGAGGTTGTGCCACTGCCAATCCTGATATCAGCATCAGCCCAAATAGTAATCCAGCAAACGTTAATTTTCTCATAACTAAAGTTTTTCATCTTTGATCTTAAAAACAGCACAAGGTTTAATGATATTCCTGCCCCTCTATTAATAATCGTTTCCCTCCGATTTCACCATTCAAATAGAAACAAGAAACACAATCCGCCTCTTCCAATAGTAAAAGGAACATCACTGATAAACACCCCTTTGCTAAAATTAAGAATCGCATCGTTTCAATTAGGAAGTAAATCCGTAAGTTTGTATCCGATAAAAAACACTCAGAACGAATAAATGGTTGGGAAAAGACTTATTTATCTGCTTATGATAGGATTCGCCTATCTCGTTTTCAACTCTTCCTGTGCGAATCAGGGAATGCCTTCAGGTGGCCCTATTGATTCCATTGCCCCGGTCCTTCTTAAAAGTGACCCCAAACTAAACGCCATCAATGTACATCCATCCGAAATAAAATTAACCTTTGATGAATATATCGTTTCAGATGGAATAAGCGACAAATTAATCATTTCTCCCCCCTTAAAAACTCGTCCTCTGATCCGGATGAAAGGCAAAACGCTCATCTTACAGCTCAACGACACCTTGAAACCCGAGACCACTTACTCATTCGATTTTCAAGATGGCATTGCCGACAATAATGAAAAGAATACCATCCCGTCATTCAAAACAACATTCTCAACCGGAAATCACATTGATACACTTCAAATCAGCGGAGTTGTCCGTGATGCATTCAATCTTGAACCCCTCGAAGGAATTAGTGTTTATCTTTATCAAGACCTGAGTGACTCGGCCATTTTTAAAGGAAAACCCAATTATATGGGAAAGACCAATAAACAGGGAATGTTCTGCATTGGAAGCCTCCCGAAAGGAAAATATCGAATCTTTGCCTTCAAAAATGAAGCCATGAATGGTCATTTCAATCCCGATAAAGACCAGGTGGCTTTCCTTCCTTCAATTCTAACACCCGATGCCCATTACGTTGCGAAGCCACAAAAGATCATTAAAGGAAAAGATACGCTTCTCGTAAAAGGAACAACCGAATTCTCACCGGAACCACTATGGCTTTCCGCTTTTCAACATCCCACCCGACTACAGCATCTTGAAACCTCCAAAAGAGAAAATCGCTCTCATTGTGTTTTTATCTTTAAAGCACCAACTGATCAATCTCTAACTTTTGAACCCTTAGGCGCAGCAGTTCAGGGCAAATGGGATATCTCCAGAGCAAATTCGGGCAAAGATACCATTGACTTGTGGATCACCCATCCCAGTCTCTTAAAACAGGACTCTTTAAAGATGAAAGTCTCTTATAACAATTTTAATCCTGCAGCAAAACTTCGTCTGTCTTCCGATACAATTGTCCTTTTTTATAAGGAACCAGTGGTCACCGAACATGCCAAAAAGAAAAAAAAGAAACAAGAAGAAAAGCCGGTCACCCCAACCTTCTACATTGAATGTAATGCCGGGAAAGATCATGATTTAAACAAAGATATTGCTATTCAATTCACAGAACCTTACCAAAAACTGGATACGACTAAAATCCATCTGGCTATAAAAAAAGACACACTCTTCCTTCCGATTACAAAAAGAATAGTCCCCGACTCTTCCAATATCTTGCGCCTGTTTGTTCAAAAAAACTGGCAGGAACGAACGGAATACAAACTTACGGTTGACTCGGCGGCGATCCAAACAATCTCAGGAGCAGTCAACATGGCCTCTGTTCACAATTTCAACACCCAGGCAGAAAGTTATTATGGCAAGATAATTGTTAAGGTATCAGGAACTAAAGATCCTTGCATCCTTCAAATAGTTAAAAATGACGACAAAGAAGGAATCGTAAGCCAACTTCTTGCTTCGGCAGGACAAACCGTCACTTTCGATTTTCTGAAACCGGACAAATATAAAATAAAACTCATTCTTGATTCCAACAACAATGGAAAATGGGACCCAGGCGATTTATACAAAAATATTCAGCCCGAATCAGTCTATTATTACAATGAAATTATTAAGTTGCGTTCAAACTGGGAACGAAATATAACATGGACCATTCCAACTCATCCCGTTCCCAAGGTTCTTGATCCTGAAATCGTGGCTGCTGAACAGAAAAAGCTTGAAGAAGAAAAGCTAAGAAAAAGGAATGAGAATCAAAATAAACAATCTGGGAAACCCAAAAATCCATTCAGTGGATCCCACCTTGGTTTTTAACTATTAAAAAAAACAATTCTATGGCAAGTATTCGAATTATCAAAAAAGACATCAACTACCTTACACTGGAAGTTGCAACTTATTGTTTCTATCATATCGAACAAAATCCCAAAGTAGAAAAAAAAGAAACAGTCGCAATCATCAACGATTCTATTTCCTTACGGAATCAAATGATTGAAAGAGTTAATCAACTCAATCCGTCTGCCGATAAGAAAGAGACAAAAGCTTATTTTCACAATCTCATTGCCGATCTTAGCGACGAGATTCAGAGACTTTACGAACGGCTGGAAAAAACAATCCCAACCAAAGAATAGTCTTCTTCTCTGCAAACGAATAAAGGCTGGTTATTTAAAATAACCAGCCTTTATTCGTTTAATGCATTCCCTCTCTCAACCATTAAAGATTCCCTGTAAATGATAACAAAATGACCTCTTTTACTAACAGATTAACTCTCAATCGCCTTATTTTTGTCTCTTTTATTTCCAAACAGAAAGCTCTTTCTTCCATTAAGAACATATAAACAATTCACATACCGGTCAATACGATCCATAAGGGTACATCACAAAAAAATTTACCTTTGTAAGGTATTACTGATATCTATTGGAGAACATGACAAATAAGAATAAAATATATCAGGAACTGGATAAGCGAATTCTGGTTCTCGACGGAGCAATGGGAACCATGATTCAACGGCATAAACTCCATGAAGCAGATTTCCGAGGACCACGATTTGCAAACTTCCCCTATAACCAAAAAGGGAATAATGATCTGCTCGTTCTCACCCGTCCTGATATAATCCGCAATGTCCACTTTGAATATTTATGTGCCGGAGCTGACATCATTGAAACCAATAGTTTCAACTCCAATCGGATTTCAATGGCCGACTATCATCAGGAAAGCCTGATTTATGAATTAAATCTGGAAGCCGCCCGTTTAGCCCGGCAAGCCATTGCACAATATCAAAAAGAAATTGAAAATAAGCCCCTTTTCGTTGCCGGATCAATGGGACCGACCAACAAGACCGCATCCATGTCGCCCGAAGTCAATGACCCCGGTTATCGTGCCATTACCTTTGATGACCTGGTCAGCGCCTATGAAGAACAAGCAGAAGGCCTTATTGACGGGGGCGTCGACCTGCTGCTTATAGAAACCGTCTTCGATACACTGAACTGTAAGGCTGCCATTTTTGCCCTTGAAAATACTTTTGAGAAAAAAGGTAAAACGCTCCCGATCATGGTATCCGGCACAATTACCGATGCCAGCGGAAGGACACTTTCCGGACAAACCCTCGAAGCATTTTATCATTCAATCGCTCATGCCGGATTATTAAGCGTCGGACTGAACTGTGCTCTCGGAGCACGACAACTTCGACCTTATATCAGTGAATTATCCTCACTGGCCTCCTGCTATATCAGTGCACACCCAAATGCCGGACTTCCCAATCAATTCGGCGAGTACGACCAACAGGCCGAAGACATGGCCATCGTCATTGAAGATTATCTCAAAAACGGATTAATCAACATCATCGGTGGATGTTGCGGAACAACACCAACCCATATTCAGGCAATCGCCCGACTGGCAAAGAAATATCCACCCCGTAAAATTCCACCGATCCCGCACTTAACAAGGTTAAGCGGACTGGAGCCACTGACTATTCGCCCAAATTCCAACTTCATTAATATTGGAGAACGAACCAATGTTTCGGGGTCCCGTAAATTTGCCCGCCTCATTCAGGAAGAAAAATACGATGAAGCACTCACCGTGGCCAGACAACAAGTCGAAGGCGGTGCCCAGATTATTGATATCTGTATGGACGAAGCAATGCTTGATTCTGAAAAGGCAATGGTCCGTTTTCTGAACCTATTAGCAGCAGAACCGGACATTGCCAAACTACCGGTCATGATCGACTCTTCAAAATGGGCGGTTATTGAAGCCGGACTCAAATGCGTGCAAGGAAAAAGCATTGTTAATTCCATCAGTCTAAAAGAAGGAGAGGAAATATTCCTCAACCACGCCCGCCAGATTCAACGCTACGGTGCAGCTGCAGTCGTGATGCTTTTCGACGAAAAAGGGCAGGCCGACACCTACGAACGAAAAATCGGAATCGCCGAACGCTCTTATAAACTCCTCACCGAAAAAATAAACTTTCTGCCCGAGAACATCATCTTTGACCCCAACGTCCTTGCTATCGCAACCGGAATAGAAGAACATAACAACTATGCGGTCAATTTTATCCGAGCCACCGAATGGATCAAGAAAAACCTTCCTTTTGCCAAGGTAAGCGGGGGAGTCAGTAATCTTTCGTTCTCTTTCCGCGGCAACAACATCGTGCGCGAAGCCATGCATTCGGCTTTCCTCTATCATGCCATCCGGGCCGGAATGGACATGGGCATTGTCAACCCCGGAATGCTGACCGTTTATGACGATATTCCTTCCGATCTTTTAACCCTTGTTGAAGACGTCATACTCAACCGTAGAGATGATGCCACTGAACGACTGATCGCCTTTGCCGAAACAGTCAAAAACGAACCCGGAAAGACAGAGGCAGAAGAAAAACAATGGCGTTCACTGCCGGTCGCAGACCGAATCAGCTATGCTCTCATCCACGGCATAACCGAATATGTAGAACAAGACACCGAAGAAGCTCGTCAACAATTTGATCGTTCCATTCACGTCATTGAAGGACCGCTCATGGACGGAATGAACAAAGTGGGAGATCTCTTCGGCGCAGGCAAGATGTTCCTTCCTCAGGTGGTCAAAAGCGCCCGTGTTATGAAAAAAGCAGTCGCATGGCTTACCCCTTATATTGAAGAAGAAAGAAAAGAAGGAGAAAACAGCAAAGCCGGAAAGATCCTCCTTGCTACCGTCAAGGGAGATGTTCATGATATCGGCAAAAACATCGTAAGTGTCGTATTGTCTTGCAACAACTTCGAAATAATCGACCTTGGAGTAATGGTGCCTACCGAAAAGATTATACAAACGGCTATCGACGAAAAAGTTGACATCATCGGATTAAGCGGACTGATTACCCCATCGCTCGAAGAGATGGTTCACGTAGCAGAAGAGATGAAACGGCATAATCTTCATATCCCGCTCATACTGGGAGGGGCAACAACGTCCAAACTCCATACCGCCGTTAAGATCGCACCCGAATACAACCATCCGGTTGTCTACGTCAAAGATGCATCCCAAAGCGTAGGAGTCGCAACCAGTCTGCTTTCTGCAACACTAAAAAAAGAATACTTCAGTCAACTGATCAATGAATATGAGCAACTCCGCAACACTCACACAGAAAAGAAAGCCGGGGTTACCTATCTTTCCCTGGAGGATGCCCGTAAAAATAAGCTGAAGATCAACTGGACTCCC
This sequence comes from Prolixibacteraceae bacterium, assembly GCA_963692465.1. Classification (GTDB taxonomy): domain Bacteria; phylum Bacteroidota; class Bacteroidia; order Bacteroidales; family Prolixibacteraceae; genus JAUZOB01. The sequence goes on along the minus strand of OY829943.1, from coordinate 1,887,336 downwards.
CAGGAGATCTTTACCCCAAAGTTTATCGGAATTAAGACCCTTCCTGACTATTCCATCGAAGAACTCGAACAATATATCGACTGGACTTTTTTCTTCCACTCCTGGAGACTATCCGGTAAATTTCCCGAGATATTCCAACACCCTGAAAAAGGTGAAGAAGCCCGGAAACTCTATGCGGATGCAAAGAAAATGCTGGAACGGATTAAGCAAAAAAAGCTGTTGAAAGCAAATGGAGTACTGGGAATCTTCCCCGCCAACGCTTCGAACGATGATATTATCGTCTGGAAAGATGAACTTCGTCAGGAAAAAGCAGCCACTCTGTTCGAGCTCCGGAGTCAGGAACAGAAACCCAGCGGAGAACCGAATTTGTGCCTTTCCGATTTCATCGCTCCCCTTGAAAGCGGACTTCCTGATCATATCGGAATGTTTGCAGTCACCGCCGGATTAGGAATTGATCCCTATGTCAAAAAATACGAAGAAAAAGGAGACGACTATAACGCCATCATGCTCAAAATCATGGCCGACCGTCTTGCCGAAGCATTTGCCGAACGGATCCATGAATTGATTCGCAAAGAATATTGGGGATATGCCCCAAAAGAACAACTTAACCTACAGGGACTATTCAAAGTTAATTATCAGGGTATTCGGCCTGCTCCCGGTTATCCGGCCTGTCCCGAACACTCCCAGAAAAAAACGATCTTTGATCTGATGAAGGTAACCGAATCAGCTAAGATTATATTAACCGAGAACTTTGCCATGTCGCCGGGCGCTTCCGTTTCGGGGTTAGTATTTGCCCATCCAAAATCAAAATATTTCAATCTGGGAAGAATATCCAAAGAACAGGCTGAAGACTACGGACATCGCAAAGGCATTTCGCTCAGCGAAGTAGAACGTTTATTGCCGCTAAGTTTGAATTACAGAAATTAAGCTAATTACGAATGAAAGTCATCGACATTATCCAAAACGCAGGAAAAACGATTTTCTCCTTTGAACTGCTCCCTCCTTTAAAGGGACAAAACGCCGGAAATCTTTATCGAACAATTGAAGATTTAATCGAATTCGATCCGAAATATATCAACATCACGACCCACCGGTCCGAATTGGAATTCCATGAAAAGCAAGACGGATCCATTGAAAAAAGAGTCGTTCGCAAACGCCCCGGAACCGTAGCCATCGCAGCTTCAATTCAATACCGTTATGATATTCCGGTTGTTCCTCATATCCTTTGCGGAGGATTTACCAAGCAGGAAACCGAAGATGTTTTGATCGACCTTAATTTTCTGGGAATTGACAACATTCTTGCTCTTCGCGGTGACGGAGTGAAGACGGAAAATGTCTTCCGTCCCGAGCAGGACGGGCATCGGTATGCTCATGAATTAGTCAGTCAGGTTGCCAACCTCCGTGAAGGTCGTTACCTTGACCCCGAGTTAAAGAACAAAACAGCCATGGACTTCTGTGTCGGAGTCGCCGGATATCCTGAAAAACATTCCGAATCGCCCAACCCTGAAGTCGATCTTCAATACTTAAAACAGAAAGTCGATGCCGGAGCCAACTATATTGTAACTCAGATGTTTTTCGATAATCAGAAATACTATGATTTCGTCGATCGCTGTCGTCAGATCGGAATTACCGTCCCCATTATTCCGGGACTCAAACCGATCTCTCACAAAAGTCAGCTGACCGTCCTGCCCAAGATTTTTAATGCAACCTTCCCATTCGAATTCGCCACAGAATTAGATCGATGCAAAAATGATCAGGAAGTCAGGCAGGTAGGAACAGCGTGGGCTATTCAACAAGCCCGCGATCTTATTGCCCATCACGTTCCCTGTCTGCATTTTTACACCTACGGGATTTCTGATAATACCCGGGAAATTATCAAAGCAGCTTTTTAAGCAAAAAATATACGATCTCAAAAAAGGGTGGTTCCTATTAAAGAGGAACCACCCTTTTATTTTTATATCCGAATAGTTTTTAGTTTTATTCATAGAGCTGATTGCGGAAAAGTTCGTAGGTGGTTTATAGGTGCTGAGCACCTATAAACCACCTACGAACCACCTCTAAACCACCTGTGAAGTATTGCTTATGACCTTCCCTTGACCTTTCCTAAAATAAGTATACACTTTTGAATGTCTCAACTGGAATAAGTATACAGTAGAATATTTGTTCACTAAAATAGTTATACAATTTCAATTTTCTAATAACAGTTTCCCTTTTTTCATGATAAAGTAGACTTATGTTATTAACTAGTTATCAGTACATTTCTGCTGCTGATGATGAGCTGTTAAAATGAGAATAACTTTATTGACGCTTCGCTAAAAGTTATTTCCCATTTTAATAGTCTTAATTTAGAGTGCGTTCCTTTCTGTTTTTTGTTGTGGAGTTCCTCCGTTCTCTATTTTTGAATATAAGCATTATTGTTCCTTTCGTTAAAAAACCCGCTCAATTTTCCATTCTATATTTATCTTTGATTGATTGAAAAATTCAAACCAAAATTTAACTCTCATGAAATCTTTCTTTATCGTGGGACTGCTTCTTTTCTTGTGTTTAGGGGTAAATGCAGGAAACCAGAAAGTCCTCATCAAAGACGGGAAGTCCGATTATCGGATTGTTATTCCGGTCAAGGCTGATTCTTCAGAACAACGGGCGGCCTCATTGCTTCAACACTATCTGTTCAAAATCTCAGGGTGTACTCTTCCTATCGTGTCTGATCAGGGAAAAGAATCCCGAAAAGAAATCATCATTGGAAAAACCAATCGACGCATAAAAACAAATGCTCCGATCTCTTCTATGGAGCCGGACGAATTTCTGATCACAACCCAGGGAACACGGTTGTTTATTCTCGGCGGAGCACAAAAAGGAACCATTTACGGGGTAGTCTCTTTCCTTGAAAAATACGAAAGCTGCCGCAAATATAGTCCGACCATGGAAATTGTTCCCCTTCAGTCCACGGTACTGCTTCCTTATGTGTATCTAAAAGATAAACCGGTCTGTTCTTTTCGGGAGATAAACGGAGACTTTATCACCAATAAAGACTACAAAGACTGGATGCGGCTCAACGATGTAGATGAGGTTTTCGCCAGAGGTTACTTTGTACACACCTTCGAGCGAATTATCCCAAGAGCCACATACTTTAACGAACATCCGGAATATTTCGCCCTGATAAACGGGAAACGGGTGCATAACCAGCTATGCCTTTCTAACCCCGAAGTTCTTCGCGTTGCCATTGAACGGTTGACCGAAGAGATGAAAAAACAACCCGATAAGAAAATCTGGTCGGTTAGCCAAAACGATAATCCATCCTACTGTCAATGCCCGGAATGTTCTAAAGTTATTGCAGAAGAAGGTTCCCCATCGGGTCCGATCATTCGTTTCGTAAATCAAATTGCAGCTCATTTCCCGGATAAGATTATCTCAACACTGGCTTATCAGTATTCCCGGCAGGCTCCTAAAATAACCAAACCGGCATCCAATGTTCAGATCATGCTTTGCACTATCGAACTGAACCGAAGTAAACCGATTGCTACCGATCCGGCCAGTCAGTCGTTCGTAAAAGACATCACCGATTGGGGTAAGATCTCAAAACATATTTTTTTATGGGACTACACCGTTAATTTTTCCCATCATGTCAGTCCGTTTCCGAACCTGAATACCCTTCAGCCTAACATCCAATTTTTTACACATAACAAGGCTCTTGAAAATTTTCAACAGACCAACACTTCTCCCGGACATGAATTTTCCGAACTAAAAAGCTTCCTGATTGCCCATCTCTTATGGAATCCTCAGGTAAATACCGATTCGCTGACAAATGAATTTCTACAGGATTATTACGGAGCAGCAGCTCCCTGGATCAATCGATACATCAATCGGCTGCAACAGGAAGTCGCGGTTCACAACGAGGGACTTGACATCTATGAGTCACCGGTAAGTCATAACAAAGGTTATCTTTCTGCGTCCAACATTGATATTTATAAAGACCTTTTTCAACATGCACTGGAGGTTGTTCAGAATGACAGTGCAGCCTATCAGCGGGTACTTGTAGCACAACTTCCGCTACAATATGCGATCATGGAAATTGGGAAAAACGAGATGTTTGACTCTCGCGGATGGTACAACGAAACCGACGGAGTCTATACCATCCGTCCGGAGATGGAGAATATTTTAAAATCTTTCCTGGCTACCTGCCAGACGAATGGAGTAAAGAGCGTAAATGAATCGGGATTTTCTCCCGCAGCTTACTGTCAGGCAACACAGCGGTCCCTCGACGTTCAGGTTGTCGGTAACCTGGCCTTCCGAAAACCGGTTACCACCAATCCCAGTCCAAGTCCCCGGTTTTCGGAAGGGAACCCTGCAACCCTGACCAATGGAGTTCAAGGGGCCAATGATTTTAAAGTCCACTGGTTAGGATGGGAAGCTTGCGATTTTGATCTGAATCTTGATCTGCAAAAAAGATGTACTCCACATGAAATAAAAATCAGTGCTCTTTACGACCCCAAAAGCTGGATATTACTCCCTCACCGAGTGTCGTGCATGACCTCTGTTGACGGAAAGAAATATAAAGATGCAGGGACTCTTGAAATCGCAGATGATCAGCAAAAGGAAGATGTTACACATACTTTCGTCTTTAGCCGAATACCAGGAGATGTTCGCTATATTCGATTCCATGTTGAAGGAACCCACCAATTACCGGCATGGCATGCTTCGGAAGGTGGAAAATCATGGGTTTTCCTCGACGAGATTGTCGTTCGATAAACCGAATCTTTATCACTTTTCAATCAGGAGGAGAAAAATACACCAAGTCATTTGGGGATTTTTCTCCTCTTTTTTATGAACAAAAGATAAATAGGGACTGATTCTCCCCGATGAAGCTTGCGGTTTGACGCCCGATTAATAACTTTGTAAGCTCAATGTTATGAATAAGTGAGATATGGACCGGAAATTCATTCTTTATAATACACTTTCGCGAAAGAAAGAGTTGTTTGCTCCGATACACCCGAATCGGGTAGGGATGTACGTATGTGGACCGACCGTCTATGGCGAAGCCCATCTGGGGCATGCCCGTGCTGCAATTACCTTTGACCTGTTATTCAGATACCTCACCCATCTGGGATACAAAGTACGTTATGTGCGAAATATCACCGATGTCGGCCATCTGGTAAATGATGCCGACGAAGGAGAAGATAAAATCGGCCGGAAAGCCAAACTGGAACAGCTTGAACCGATGGAGATCGTACAGCGCTATACCTTGAGCTATCACAAGAATATGAACGAGCTCAACGTTTTACCGCCAAGCATCGAACCTCGGGCATCCGGACATATCATCGAACAGATTGCCGTCGTTAAGCAAATACTGGAGGCTGGTTATGCTTACGAATCAAACGGATCGGTCTATTTTGATGTTGAAAAATATGCAAAAACTCATAATTACGGAACTCTTTCAGGTCGCCGGATTGAAGATCTATTATCCAATACCCGCGAATTAGACGGACAGGAAGAAAAACATTCTTCTCTTGACTTTGCACTTTGGAAAAAAGCCAGTCCCGAACACATCATGCACTGGCCTTCTCCCTGGAGTGAAGGATTCCCGGGATGGCACATGGAATGTACAGCCATGAGTTGCAAATATCTGGGAGATGTTTTTGATATACATGGAGGAGGAATGGACCTCATTTTTCCACATCATGAAGCGGAAATCGCTCAATCGGTTGCTGCTTATGGAAAAGAGTCGGTTCATTACTGGATGCATAATAACCTGATTACCATCAACGGACAGAAGATGGGAAAATCACTGGGTAACTTCATTACCCTGGATGAATTATTCTCCGGAAATCATCGTTTACTCGAACAAGCTTACAGTCCGATGACGATTCGTTTTTTCATTCTTCAGGCTCATTATCGTAGTCCGCTGGACTTCTCCAACGAAGCTCTTCAGGCCGCAGAAAAAGGAATGGATCGCTTGATGAAAGCCGCTCAGGTTCTTAGTAAACTCACTCCCTCTGCATCTTCATCAATCGATGTCGCTACATTAAAGAGCAACTGTTATGAAGCAATGAGTGACGATATGAATAGTCCGATTCTGATTGCTCATCTCTTTGATGCCGTAAAGATGATCAATTCGATCAACGATGGGAAAGACTCTGTTAGTGAAACTGACTTAAAAGAATTACAGTCTCTTTTCCATGATTTCGTATTCAATATTCTCGGACTAAAAGAGGAAGCAGTAGGTACTTCGAATCACGATCAGATCATGGGACAGGTTGTTGATCTTCTACTCAACCTTCGATTGGAAGCTAAAAACAACAAAGATTGGGGAACAGCCGACCATATTCGTAACGAATTAACCCAACTTGGATTTGAAGTTAAAGATCGTAAAGACGGCTTCGAATGGGAGTTTAAAGAGAAATAATATACGGTTAACCGTGCAGAAGGGATGTTTTAATCCCTTCTCACAATCCCGTAAAAAAGAATATGAAGAATATTATCTACCGTATTCTCAAGATCTTGTTTATTGGACAACTCAGCAGAGATAGGGAACTCAAGCCCCTTAATGACAGTCATAATACCTAGGGCTGCCCCATTGAAATCGTTAATTTTAAATCGATTACGCCGAACTCCTTCAATCAGAATACGCTTAATTAAGCGAACTTCATTCTGTTCATACTGATCTTTTATCTTGTCAATAAACTCTATGGTTGTAATATCATTTTCCAGGACCTGATAAAGATTCGCCAATTGATGAAAAGTGACAACCTTAGTGAGGATGTATTCACGAAACTTCTCCTCCGGAGTTGTGTTCTTAAATACAACCTTCTCTAACTCGTGTTTTAAGATCTCTACTTCCTTATATATAACGGCTTGGAAAAGATCTTCTTTGCTATTAAAATAATAATAAAGCGAACTTTTACCTTTTCTTACTGCATTTGCAATATCATCAAGAGTAGTTTTCTTATAACCATATTTACTGAAAATTTCCTGAGCAATATTCAGAATGTTCTCACGATTAAGATCTCTCTTGGTTGATCCGTTTTCGTTATTTACAACCATGGGCAAAGAATTTGAATCGTGCAAATATAAGAAAATAATAAAATTGTAAATGCTTTCGCGCTTTATGACTTGACGAACATAAAATCCAGTTGCCTTTTAAGCAGATTTGCCCTTACAATTTCCACCTTCACTTCATCCCCCAACTGAAACTTTTTTGCGGTCCGTTTCCCGATAATACAATAGTTCTTTTCATCAAAAATATAGAAGTCATCATCTAACTCACGCAAAGGAACCATCCCCTCACACTTATTCTCAACGAGCTCAACATACAATCCCCATTCGGTAACCCCGGAAATGACCCCATCAAAGACCTGTCCGATTTTACCACTCATGAACTCAACTTGTTTGTATTTAATGGAAGAGCGTTCAGCATTGGCTGACCGGTTTTCCATATCAGAAGAATGCTTGCAAAGGTCTTCATATTTTTTGGCATCAGCAGACTTGCCTCCATCAATATATCGCTGCAACAGCCGATGAACCATCATATCAGGATAACGCCTGATAGGAGAGGTGAAATGCGTGTAATAATCAAAAGATAACCCGTAATGGCCAATATTTCTTGTTGAATACTCCGCTTTTGCCATAGTCCGGATTGCCAGCGTCTCAATAACGTTCTGCTCTTTATGCCCGGTTACGTTATTAAGCAACTTGTTCATAGAAGTTGCAATTGCCTTGGAAGAGGTAAGCTGGATTCCATATCCGAACTTTGCTATAAAAGTATTGAATGACTGAATTTTTTCAGGGTCGGGACGATCGTGAATACGATAAACAAAAGTACGGGCAGGCTTATGGTCTGACGGCTTCCCTATTCTCTCTGCAACCCTGCGATTGGCAAGAAGCATAAATTCCTCAACCAGAAAGTTGGCCTCTTTCGAGACTTTAAAATAAACACCGAGCGGTTTTCCCTTCTCATCAAGATCAAACTTGACTTCTTCACGATCAAAAGCAATAGATCCGCTACTGAACCGACGGGTTCTTAATTTCTCCGAAAGATGATACATTTTGAGTACTTCTTCCTTATAGTCCCCTTCTCCCGTTTCAATAATGGACTGAGCCTCATCATAAGTAAACCGACGATTGGAATGAATGATGGTCTTTCCAAACCATTCATTAAGAACTTTTGCTTCTTCGTCCATTTCAAAAACAGCCGAGAAACAAAGTTTATCCTCATCGGGACGCAAGGAACAGACTCCATTGGAAAGACGCTCAGGAAGCATCGGAACAACCCGATCGACCAGATAAACAGAAGTGGCACGTTCGCAAGCTTCTTTTTCAAGGACTGAGCCGGGCAATACATAATGAGTTACATCGGCAATATGAACTCCGACCTCCCAATTTCCATTGGGAAGAATCCCGATAGAGAGTGCATCATCAAAATCTTTAGCATCTTTCGGGTCAATAGTAAAAGTAACGGCCTCTCTGAAATCCCGTCGTTTTGCAATTTCTTCAGCAGAGATTTCCAATGAGATTTTATCAGCCTCCTTTAACACATCATCCGGAAAACGTAAAGGCAAATCATATTCGGCAAGAATGGCATGCATCTCAGTCTGATTTTCACCGGCATCACCAAGAACCTCAACAATTTCGCCAAAAGGATTTTTAGCCCTTTCCGGCCATTCAATAATCCGGGCAATAGCCTTCTGCCCGTCAAGGGCGCCTTTCAACTTATCTTTTGCGATAAAAATGTCAAAATTTTGTTTCCCGGAGGGGATAAAAAATGCATAATTCTTAGACATCTCAATCGTTCCCACAAAAGTAGATTTTGCGCGTTCAATAATTTCAGCAACTTCTCCTTCCGGTTCTCTTTTTTTATGACGGGCATAAAGAGAAACACGAACCTTATCCCCATTCATCGCATGCAACAAATTGTCATGCCCGATAGATACCGGTTCCTCTAATTCATCCGAGTGAAGACGCCCTTCTCCGGATGTGGTAATATCAATAATACCGATCAGATCTCTGATTTTGGACTTCAGTCGATAACGGCCTCGCTCTATCTCATCAACCAGATTCCCCTCTTTTAACTCGGCAAAAGCAACCCCAATCAAAGCTCGATTCTCATTGTCTTTAATATTAAGGATCGCAGCAACCTGCCGGTAATTATAATTTTCCTGAGGGTTCTCTTTTAAGATACCCATTATCTGTGTTTTGAGGACCTTCTTATTAAAAGTCAATCCCCGGTTTTTTTTCTTGTCCCTTTTCATCTTATCAAAAATATAAAATTATATCTGGATATTCAGTCCTTCCAACAGTCTTCCGACAGAAAGTCAATTACGCATGAATTCCAATGAAGGAATTTAGCAAAATATTTGAAAATATACCCAATAAATGCATTTGCTTTTGTTTATTTATCCTCGTGAAACTAAAAAATGGTATTTTTGTCATTGTTTAACCACTCAATTTATTGCAAAGATGGATAATGACTATTTAGACGAACCACCAACAGGTAATAATTGGAAGAGTAATATTGCCGTAATCATCCTTTCCGTATTACTGATTGTTGTTGTTGTTCTTTATTTTACGGAGAAAAATGCGCGTGAAAGCATCGTTAAGGACATGAATCACGATAAAGACTCGCTAAAAGTTGAACTTACCCATATGGCAAAAGGGTATGATTCATTGAAAACGAACAACGATACCATTAATCAAAATTTACAAGGAGCACAATCCAGAGTTTTGGGCCTGCTGTCGGAGATACAGCAAGTAAAAAGTGCCAGCTACGGACAATTATCCAAATACAGGAGCGAAGTAGGTACTCTCCGTAATATTATGCGAAACTATATTGTTCAAATCGATTCACTGAACCGTCGGAATGAAATTCTGATGAGTGAAAACAGACAGGTTAAAACGGAGAATGTCAATATCAAATACCAAAACCAGACCATTCAGGGACAGAAAGCGGACCTCGAAAAGAAGGTAGCCAAAGCTTCGGTACTGGATGCAACCGGAGTGGTTGCAGAGGCTGTCAGCAACCGCAATAAAGTTGTAAACAGAGTCCGTAAGACCGAAAAGATCCGGATTAATATGAACATCAGCAAAAATGTAACCTCCTCTAGGGGAACAAAAAATATTTATGTCCGTATTTCACGACCCGATCAAAAGGTTTTAGAAAACGGGGCAAGTGGATCGTTTAAATTCGAAGGGAGTAAAATTCCTTATTCATCTGTAAGACAAATTGAATATGAAGGAAACGAGTTGCCGGTAAGCATCTACTTCGACGCAACTCAATCCCAGCTAATCCCGGGCGTTTATGTTGTTGATGTGTTTGCAGAAGGCAACAACATTGCAACAACCCGATTCAGTTTAAAATAAAAGATCCTGTTCTAAACAGAACCGATCTTTTCTGGAAAATAGAAACAGCGGAATCAAAGAGAATTTTCTTGATTCCGCTGTTTTTGTTTTTTCAAATAGGCGTTTCAGGATAAAAGAAGTCGATCTATCTCTGCAAGCTCATCTTTCGAAAAAGAAGTATTTTTTAAAGCAGCTAAATTATCATCAAGTTGTGCGACAGAACTAGCTCCAATAATAACTGAAGTGATTCGCTGATCAGTAAGCTGCCATGCCAGAGCCATCTCAGCCAATGTTTGCCCTCTTTGCGCCGCAATCTTATTTAAAGCCCGCACAACACCCAGCACCGGAGCAACTTCCCCCACCTGCAGGAAGCCATTGGGATTAGCAGCTCTTGAATTTTCAGGAATCCCATCCAGATACTTATCGGTTAACAAGCCCTGAGCCAAAGGAGAAAAAGAAACACATCCTATTTTTTCCTTTTTATGCAGATCAAACAGATCCTCTTCAGGGTCTCTTACCAACAGGGAGTATTTAACCTGATGAACCAGACAGGGAGTTCCCAGTTCATGAAGAATTTCAATCGCTTTTCGGGCAACCTCAACCGGATATCTTGAGATGCCGGCATAGAGTGCCCTGCCCGAGCGGACCGCATAATCCAGCGCCATCATCGTCTCCTCCAATGGAGTCTTGGGGTCATAACGGTGAGAGTAAAACAAATCCACATATTCAAGCCCCATTCGTTTCAGACTCTGATCAAGGCTGGAGATTAGATATTTACGAGAGCCCCATTCTCCATACGGCCCTGGCCACATTAAATAGCCGGCTTTGGAAGAGATAAACATCTGGTCCCGATAAGGCTCAAAATCTAACTTCATCACCCTTCCAAAATTAACTTCTGCAGAACCGGGAGGAGGGCCATAATTATTTGCCAGATCAAAGTGAGTTATTCCACTATCAAATGCTTTACGCAACATAGCCCGCCCATTCTCAAAAACGTCAACTCCTCCGAAATTATGCCATAATCCAAGAGAAATAGCCGGCAATAAAACTCCACTATTTCCACAACGACGATATTTCATCGTGTCGTATCGTTCTTCTTTTGCCAGATAAGCCATAGTTCTATTTCTTATTTCAATAAACAAATTTAAAACATTGGACTTAAAACAGGTAGTCCGATCCTGAAATTCGAGGTAATTTACGAAGTAATCCCCGAACTTTCATTAAGCTAAACCATGAAATGATCCTTTTCATTTTAACGACCAACAACCATCCCGATTCTTAACTTCCGAGTCCGGCATCTACTGCAACAAAATAGAAGAACCCGCCTAAACGATCTTCATTTTTCTTGCGTTTTTTTATCTTTGGGAAAAAGTAAAATATAAAATCACACATCACATGGGGAAAGTTAGCTGGAAGCCGGGGACAATAGAATATCCACTGCCGGCAGTATTGGTTAGTTGCGGAGAAACTCCCGAAGAATATAATATTCTCACCATTGCATGGACCGGTACAATCTGTTCGAATCCTCCAATGTGCTATATCTCGGTTCGCCCGAGCCGTCACTCCTATGAAATCATTAAAAGAACCGGGACATTTGTTATTAATCTCACAAATGAAGATCTGGCAAAGGCAACAGACTGGTGTGGCGTCCGGTCCGGGAAGAAATACAATAAGTGGGAAGAGATGGGTTTAACTCCACTACCTGCAGAAAAAGTAAAAGCCCCAATTATTGCCGAAGCACCCGTTCATATTGAATGCTCCGTTAAGCAAATTATAGAGTTAGGTTCCCATCACATGTTTATTGCCGAGGTAGTCAATGTAATGGTTGACGATCGTTTCATTGATCCGGATACCGGGGCTTTCGACATGAAAAAAGCCAATCTAATCGCCTATATGCACGGAAACTATTATAAGATAGGAGAACTGATCGGAAAATTCGGTTGGTCGGTTGAAAAACCCAAGACCAAACAAAAAAGGATTGATCAGTCAAAAAGTTAAAGATCTGTCATTGGGTCTCTTTTTAACGAATTTATTCAAATCATCTTATTCAAAATGGGAAAAAACGAAAATCCACTATTAAAAGAGTTCAACACTCCATTCAATGCTGTCCCTTTCGACCAAATTCACACAGAAGATTATCTCCCGGCCTTTATTGAAATCATCAAAAAAGAAGAGGAAGAGATAGACCGGATTACTTCAAATCCGGAACCTGCCTCATTCAATAATACCATTGTTGCACTTGAAAAAGCAGGAAAACTGCTTAGCCGTGCAGCAAATATATTTTTTAACCTTTGTTCTGCCGAAACCGGACAGGCAATGCAGGATGTTGCACAACAGATATCTCCATTACTGGTTGAACATTCCGGAAAGATTACCCTCAACAAGAAACTCTTCGAACGGATTCATGTAATCTATTTACACAAAGATGAATTGAATACAGCAGAAGAAAAAATGCTCGTCAGAAATTATTACACCGATTTCACACGAAATGGAGCAAACCTGGATGAAGAAAAGAAAAAACGTTTCATCGAAATAAAAACCCGACTTTCCGCCTTGTCCCTCTCTTTTGACGATCACGTATTAGCCGACACCAACAATTTCACGCTTCATCTGACCGACCAGAACGATTTATCAGGCCTTCCCCAGTATGTTATTGATGCAGCAGCACTTGAAGCTAAAAAACAAAATAAATCCGGATGGATTTTTACACTTCATATTCCAAGCTACCTCCCGTTTATGCAATTTGCAGAAAACCGAAGCTTACGGGAAAAGATGTATCAGGCTTATACCACCAAAGGAAATCGGGGAAACGAAAACGACAATAAAGAAATTGTTCGCGAAATTGTCAATCTGCGACTAGAACTTGCCCAACTGATGGACTGCCGGTCCTACGCAGAATACGTTCTTAAGGAAAGAATGGCTGAGACCCCCGAAAAAGTAAATCAGTTCCTCCAACAGCTCCATCTGGCTTCTCACCCATTTGCCAATAAAGAGTTTGACGAACTGACAACCTACGCTTCCCATCACGGTGCTGACTTTAAGATCCAACGCTGGGATTGGTCCTACTACTCTGAAAAGCTAAAAGAAGAAGAATTCGGATTTAATGACGAAATGGTTAAACCCTATTTTGAGTTATCCAGAATTATCAAGGGCATCTTCAGTCTGGCAACAAAGCTTTATGGAATAACCTTCAAAGAGATTCATCATATCCCGGTTTACCATCCGGATGTAAAAACTTTTGAAGTTACGGATGAAAACGGACAATTACTCTCACTCCTTTACCTCGATTTCTTTCCTCGCGAAGGGAAAAAAGGAGGAGCCTGGATGACTGAATTTCTTGAACAAAGCTCAATTGAAGGAGCCGAGATTCGTCCTCATATTTCGTTGGTAACGAACTTCACAAAACCGACCAACACCTCTCCTTCATTACTGACATTTAATGAGGTGACAACTTTTCTTCATGAATTCGGACATGCCCTGCACGGTATGCTCAGCCGATGTACTTATCCTTCAATATCAGGGACTAGTGTCTATCGGGATTTTGTGGAATTACCCTCCCAGTTTATGGAGAATTTTGCCATTCAGAAAGAATGGCTTGACCAGATTGCCATCCACTATCAGACAGGAGAAAAAATGCCGGAAGAGCTCATCCGTAAGATCATCGGATCAAACAACTTTCATGCAGGCTATGCTTCAGAAAGACAATTATGCTTCGGGATAACCGATATGGCCTGGCATTCGATTGAAACTCCTTATACGGGGAGTATTACTGACTTTGAAGAGAAAGTTTCAGCTTCGACCGAATTATTCGATACCGTAAAAGGGAGTGCTATGAGTACCGCTTTCTCCCACATCTTTGCCGGAGGGTACGCTGCCGGATACTATGGTTATAAATGGGCAGAAGTCTTAGATGCCGACGCATTCAGTGTGTTTAAAGAAAATGGAATCTTTGATCAGAAAACCGCAACTTCTTTTCGCAAAAATATTCTTGAGAAGGGAGGAACCGAACATCCAATGACCCTTTATGTGAAATTCAGAGGACAGGAACCGTCAATAAATGCACTTCTTGAGCGAAGCGGTTTAAAATAAGTCCCTTTGATTAGAATATACTGTTAAGCCGACTCTCTTTTTTCTTAACATTAGAGGGTCGGCTTGCATTTAATTGTTCTTGCTATTTTAATTACTTTTAAATCTTTACTTAACGTTTTTTACGCATTGAATAATCGATCAAATTACTAAAAACAAGCCACATACAAATCATTCCCCTAGTAAAACAAGGCTTGTTCATACCTTCTCTAGTCCCACTTCGGAACATCCTTTTGGATCAAACACCTTAACTATTTGTTAAATTTACATTACCCCATGTTGTATTAATTCATTGATTTTTAATTTTCTTATATCTAAATGTTAATCTCATTGCAGTGTGATTATTCTTTGCACTTTTACGCATTGAAAGAATAAAGCTGTTTTTATGTTTGGTCTTGAATACGGACACGCAGTCCTTCTAATTCTATTACTATTAGCAACCTGTATTTTTGAGTTTATCAATGGATTCCATGATACCGCTAATGCCGTTGCAACAGTCATTTACACAAAAGCATTAAAACCACAGATAGCAGTTGTCTGGTCTGGAATATGGAACTTTATAGGAGTTTCCGTAGGTGGAACAGCAGTCGCAATGGGAATTATCAATTTATTACCGACCGAGATGCTCCTTGATCACAATCTTTCACATGGAGTTGCATTAATCGGAGCCATCATGCTGACCGCTATTTTATGGAACACTTTAACCTGGTTTTTTGGTATTCCCTGTTCCAGTTCACACTCCTTAATCGGATCAATCTTCGGAGTAGGACTCGCCTATACCTTCTTAAACCCATCAAAAGCAGTTTCCCTAAATTGGTCCAAGGTCCTTGATACCGGACTTTCGCTTTTAATCTCCCCGATTATCGGATTTATTTTGGCACTGCTACTGATGACCTTAATGAGTAGATTCATAAAAAACGAGAAGATATTTCGGGAACCTAAAGAAAAAAAAGCTCCTCCTTTCTGGATTCGTTCTATTCTGGTTTTAACATCAACCAGTGTAAGCTTCTCCCACGGTTCCAATGACGGACAAAAAGGAGTCGGACTGATGATGTTAATTCTTATTGGTATTGCTCCAGGTTATTTCGCACTGAATCGTAATGCAGACCCACAGGATTTGCTTTTCAACCTGAGCCGGATTGAAACATCACTTAACCATGTAGATCATGCTCATTTCAGTTTGCAGGATCAATCAACCTACACCGGACTTATATCCAAGATTGACTCGGTAAAAGCAGGGATGACCCATGTTAACACTTTTACAGAGATCAAAACAACCCAAGCTTCAAGTTATCGGAAAGACCTTATTTTGATTTTTAAAGGAGTCAAAAAGTTGGAAGAGAATAACCAGCAGTCGTTCTCAGTTCTGGGTAGTATGGGAATAAAAAGATTACACGAAGATATTTCCGGATCAAAGAAAGTAGTCGAATTTGCCCCGTTCTGGGTCATTCTCTTAATCTCCGTTTCCCTTGGATTAGGGACTATGATTGGATGGAAAAGGATTGTGGTAACCATTGGTGAAAAGATCGGGAAAACTCATTTATCTTATGCCCAGGGAATTGCATCAGAAGTTGTCGCGTCCTTAACAATCGGATTGTCGTCTTCTCTTGGCGTTCCGGTCAGTACAACCCATGTTCTTTCATCGGGTGTTGCCGGTTCGATGGTTGCAAAAGGCGGTATAAAAAACCTACAGATGCGGACCATTGAAGTAATTGGTGTTGCATGGTTGATAACGCTTCCTGTTACGATTATCTGTTCCGGGTTATTATTTACGCTTTTTCATTATCTGCTCTCATAATAATTTTAACCATTCAGAAAGCATCTGAAGAGGCAAAAAAAGAAGAGGTTATCTTTAAAATAAAAGATAACCTCTTCTTTTTACAACAAATCGGAACATCGGTCAGACTGACTGAAGATTATTCCCTGTTCGCATACTGTCGCTCGTAATAAGACTGGTATTGACCGGAAGTCACATTATCGAGCCATTCCTGATGATTCAAATACCAATCAACCGTTTTCTCAATTCCTTCAGGGAACTGCAAGGATGGTTTCCACCCCAATTCACGCTGTAATTTAGAAGAATCAATTGCATAGCGAAGATCATGTCCGGCACGATCTTTTACGAAGGTGATGAGCTTCTCCGAGGTCCCTTGTGCCCGATGCAACTTAAGATCCATGATCTCGCACAATTTCTTAATCAAGTCCAGATTAGACCATTCATTATTTCCACCGATATTGTAAGTCTCACCGGTTACTCCTTTATGAAAGATGAGATTAATAGCCCGGGCATGATCCTCGACATAAAGCCAATCACGCACATTCTTACCTGTTCCATACATCGGAATCGGCTTATTGTGACAGATGTTATTAATTGCCAAAGGGATTAGTTTCTCAGGGAAGTGATTCGGGCCATAATTATTTGAACAATTAGACACAACAACCGGCAATCCATAGGTGTGCCAATAAGCCCTGACGAAATGATCGGAACTTGCTTTTGACGCAGAATACGGGCTTCTTGGATCATATTTTGTATCTTCCGTAAAGAATCCAGTTTCGCCTAACGAACCATACACTTCATCGGTTGAGATATGATAAAACCGTTTCCCTTCCATCTGTCCGCTCCATGCATTCTTAGCTGCATTAAGCAGATTGACCGTCCCGACTACATTCGTTGTAATAAACTGCATCGGATTGGAAATTGAGCGATCGACATGTGATTCTGCAGCAAGATGAATAACTCCGTCAAAGGGTATCCGCTTAAATAACTTCTCCAGAAATTGACTATCAACAATATCTCCCTTTACAAACTCATAATTCGGAGCGTCTTCTATATCACGAAGATTTTCAAGATTCCCGGCATAAGTGAGAGCATCCAGATTTACAATGTGATAATCCGGATAATGATTCACAAAAAGCCTCACTACATGAGAACCGATAAATCCGGCACCTCCGGTAATTAATATGTTTTTCTTCATCTATTCCTATTTTATGAATAAAAGTACATCTATTTTACGAATTGCCAAATCCCGTTTCCCACTAATTACACGAGAGACCACCCCTGATGTATCAAAGATATCGTCAAATTCATTAGTTTTGAAGATTAAATTCAAATAGGTCAATAGAATCTATTTTGTTTAATCACAAACGATCAGCCCTATCATGAAATATTTTTATCATCTCAGTCTTTTGCTTCTTGTTCTGACAACAGTCAACCTTAAATCTGCCAGTGCTGAAATAAAGGACTACTCATTCTACTCAGGGATTGGAGAGATGAAGGGACAAAAATGCATTGTGATACGAAAATACTTATTCAATAACGCCCTTTATTATTTGTGCGTTAATCCGGAAAATCTGGAAACATTTACAACTCCCGGTGAAGTACTGAAACTTAAAGAAGTTCCGGTTTCTCAGATCTATAAAATTTTCAGCAGAACCCCTTATCTTCAACTGATAAAAGATGCCGATCACAACGCCACAAGATTACAGGATGCCGGTATTACACATGTTTCAGCATCAAGGTCGTATGTTATAACCACCGATCTCTGTCCATCGAAAAAGCCACTTGATTACGAGTTGTACCAGTCAATCGTTCGGGATCTCGGAAAAATAAAACCCATTCCGATCAGCATCTCTGTCTCCGGCAAATGGATGGAGCAACATCCTGATGGGTTGCTGTGGCTAAAACAAATGAACGATGCCAGGAATTTCAAAATAACATGGATTAATCATTCCTATACTCATCCCTATAAGAAACACAGTCCTCTTAACAACGATTTTCTGCTTGCAAATGGGGTCAACCTTAATTATGAAGTTTTAGCAACGGAGCAGGCACTACTTGAACAGGGCATTACCCCTTCTATCTTTTTTAGATTTCCCGGATTGGTATCTGATCAGGCAATCTTCGACCATATTGTTGAAATGGGGCTAATTCCCATTGGTAGCAACGCATGGTTAGCCAAAGGACAGAAATTAAAAGCCGGAAGCATCGTCCTGCTTCATGGAAATTGCAATGAACCGGTAGGCGTTCATAAATTTATCAGCTACCTCACTAAAGAGCAGAAGGAATCGAAAAAGGAGGTATTATTCCCCGAAGATCTGAAAAAAGGGCTTATAAGCTTATGCCATCCATAAACGTTTATTTCCGATAATGTTCCGCTAAAAAAATCGATCCGATATAGTTGATTGTTTCAGAAATAGGGGTGTACTTAAAATCAGGAATAGCGTCCATTATTCGTTTCCCCGAATAAGAAGCTTTTTTATTGGCTCCGGAAACCATCTCTCGGGTAATAAGTGACGGTATTCTGGTAAAGACTGATTTAATCACCGATAAAAACCATCCGGCAACGAGCATCCAATCGCTCACATGAATTGATGGGTTCGGCTGACGCAACGACTGCGCAATCCAGGTTAAGATGTCGCGGTACGAATAATTATTTTCGCAAAGTATATATCGTTTATCTTTTACTTTATCCCAATTTTGCTGATCAGTCAGAAGTAACATTGCCTTGACCACATCCCGAACATCCACATAACCGGTTTCGCCTTCCGTATAATATTTCAATCCGTTCCATACTGTCGAAAAGAAAAGAGGACTTCCCGATTTCCAGTTGCCGGGACCTAATATAACACCAGGATTAACGATAACAGCATGAATTCCTTCATTAATCCCTCTCCACACTTCCATTTCAGAAAAGAATTTACTCTGACTGTAAACAGATTGTTTCTTTTCGGGAGTCCACATGGTTTTCTCGTCAATTGACTCATTGTTTTCCGTACGCCCCAATGCAGCGATGGAACTCACGTGGCAAAACCTCTTAACACCACAAACGATGGCGGCATTGATCAGGTTGGCCGTCCCGTCCACATTATTTTCAAGAGTAAGAAGTCGCCTTTTGCGGTCAAAAGAGACCGAAGCAGCCATGTGATAAATCAATTCTATTCCTGAAAGAAGGGCCTTTAACCGATCAAAATCAAGAAGATCTCCATCGACCCATTCAATATTCCGGAACAAAGCATCAGGAGACTTCTCATAAAAAGAAAAGATCTTACGGGTTTGTTCAATATCGGAAGAAGGGCGCTTCAGTGCCTTTACTTTTTCTCCTCTGCGGGTTAGTTCCAGAAGCAAATGTGCTCCAACCATCCCGGTTCCACCTGTCACAAAAACCATTTGCGCTGTTATTAATTTGTCACTGTGTAATTATTTGCGTCGTCTTTGGAGCTGACGCCAAATGCTTTGGCCGAAAGTTTCTGAATCTTAACAACCATCATGTTCACGTTTGCCACAGCAGGTGCTGCAAATTTAAAGGGTCGGGGACTATATTGTTCCATCAGTATCTGCAGATATTTCACCTTTTCATCAAAATCGGTTATAAAAGTGATGATTCCTTCTGCAATAACCGAAGAAGAACGAACCCGATAACTACACGCAGCCTTCTCGTTCTGCCAGATGATGGGCCCATCGGTACAGAAGGTAACGCACACCCGGGAGTTTTGCTTTAGAAAATCAACGACTCTGCCTGTTTGTGAAGAATGAAGAATAATCTCATCGTCCTGATAGCCAAAATTCATAGGAAGCACATACGGATTTCCTGTTACATCAGCCATTCCAAGGAAACAAGTTTTACATTCACGAATTATCTGATCAATCGACTCTCGGTCTTCAATAACAATCGTCTTCATTCTCGGAAAAAATTACATCAGCTAAAGGTACGAAAAGGATAAGAATAGCCAAACAAATGGCAAATCACAAAGGGGTTTAGTCCTCTCTTTGCGTAGAATTAAGAAAAGAATTCCGTTTTAGATATTCCTGCAAAAGGGTCTGATTTAGTTCCTTCCCTGGAAAAGCCTGATGAACTGCCTCAAAGTCGATTTTAAAATGGCATCCCTCTTTCCATCGACTACAGCCAAAAGCGGTTTTTCCCTGAAGCAACAGACCCTGATGACAGACCGGACACACAACGGATTCAACAGAATTTGTTGCGTGTACAGATTTCGGCGCGGCAGAGAGATCCTCTTTCGGAACAGACGACGTTGTAGATTCTTTCGAATCAGTCCCCATCTCTTTCTCAAAAACCAACTCACCTTTTTCATTCAAAAGTATTCGTCCGTTACATTTTTGCCCATCAACCTTGAACCCTTTAATCAAAGGGGTTTTCTTTTTAAGAATGATTGCATCGACCTGCTTTTGAGTTAGTTTTTTCTCCTGAAAAGTAAACGGGATTCGAAAACGGCATCCGTTTTTATAATTACTACACCCATAGGCAGTGCCCCCCTTAAGAACCTCACCCTTCCCGCAAACGGGACAAACATTTGCCTCCTTTTCCAGGGGGGCTTCTTCCTTTTGTTTTTCCTTCTTGCCAGTCACAGTTTCTTCAATCGTCACCGAACGACTTCGACTTTCAGCTTTTACTTCACGAACCAGCGAACGAATCATTTCCTTCATCTCAAGAATAAAATCTTCCGCCTTATATTGATTTCGTTCGATAAGCCGGAGCTTTTGTTCCCACTGACCGGTAAGCTCAACCGACTTCAACAATTCGTTGTTGATTGTACCAATCAGCTCGATACCTGTAATAGTCGGCTCGAGATTTTTCCGATTTCGCCGTATATAATGTCGTTTAAAAAGTGTTTCAATAATATTGGCTCTGGTGGAAGGACGACCGATTCCATTTTCCTTCATTAAATCGCGAAGTTCTTCGTCATCGACCTGTTTGCCGGCTGTTTCCATCGCCCTAAGGAGTGTCGCCTCGGTGTACGGTTTGGGAGGTTGCGTTTGCTTCTCCTGTACCCCCGGCTCATGAGGTCCTTCTTCCCCTTTTTCAAATGCCGGAAGAAGTTGCTCCTCTTTTGAATTGTCAGCTCCCTTTTGAAATAAGACGCGCCATCCGTCTTCAAGTATCTGCTTCCCGGTCGCTTTAAATTCGATATCTTCCACTTCCCCCAGCACCGTCGTATTGGCCACTATACTGTCTGGATAAAAAGCCGCAATAAAACGCCGGATAATCAAATCAAAAACCAGCTTCTCATTAGGAGAAAGGTTCGGATTAAATTCTCCGGTTGGAATAATAGCATGGTGATCGGTTATCTTGGAGTCATCAAAGACTTTTTTACTCTTTTTGATTTTCCCGGCCAGTATCGATTGAGTAAATGCCCCGTAAGGTTTCAATCCCTTCATGATCGAAGGGATTTTCGGATAAACATCATTGGGCAAATAGGTGGTATCGACGCGGGGATAAGAAACCTGCTTCTTTTCGTACAAACTCTGGATAAGATTGAGGGTCTCTTCGGCCGAGAAACTGAATTTCCGGTTACAGTCAACCTGCAGGGAGGTCAAATCAAAAAGTCGGGGAGGAGCCTCATTCCCCTTTTTCTTCTCAAACGAAGTTATTTTAAAAAGACTACCCGATATTTTCTGAAGCGTCTGCTGAGCTTCCTCAACCGAAGAGAATCTTCCTTTAGAAGCAGAAAAAGTAGTCTCCCGGTAAACAGTTTTAAGTTCCCAATAGGTCTCCGGCTTAAAATCCTGTATTTCGTGATGACGTTTTACAATCAGCGCCAGGGTAGGGGTCTGCACTCTTCCAATCGACAATACGCCCTTTCCATTGCTGTATTTGACCGTATAAAGGCGAGTAGCATTAATTCCCAGAAGCCAGTCACTCACCGCCCGTGCATGTCCGGCATAATACAGCAAGTCATATTCTTTGCCTTCTTTCAGATTGGCAAATCCTTCACGAATAGCTGATTCGGTAAGAGACGATATCCATAGTCTTTTAACCGGATGAGTATTTTTTGCAAGCGACATCACCCAACGTTGAATCAGTTCACCCTCAATTCCTGCATCTCCACAGTTAATGATTTCATCGCATTCTTGAAAAAGCCGTTTTAGGGTTTCAAATTGTTTCCGAACCCCATTATCATCAATCACTTTTATCTGAAAATGAGGAGGAATAATAGGCAGCGTATAAACAGACCAACGCTTTAACTCGGGAGCATAATCCTCCGGAAGTTTTAAGGTACACAAATGCCCGAACGTCCAGCTCACCCGATAACCATTCCCTTCGAAGTATCCGTCACACCGGATGTTTGCCCCCAGAATACGGGCTATCTCTTTAGCAACACTTGGTTTTTCAGCAATACAAAGTCTCACAGTCGATCTTAATTTGAACAGACAAAGATACAATTTGAAATGTCGATTTCACTTTCCGACAGAGCAAGTCGCATCGAAAACAGGGATTCCCCTCTTTTAAGCGAAAACATTCGAAACATTC
This sequence comes from Prolixibacteraceae bacterium, assembly GCA_963692465.1. Classification (GTDB taxonomy): domain Bacteria; phylum Bacteroidota; class Bacteroidia; order Bacteroidales; family Prolixibacteraceae; genus JAUZOB01. Next base: position 1,864,651 of record OY829943.1, on the reverse strand, counting down.
CCTTACCTTTGCGACAAATTGTTATAATTCATTCATCATGGCAGAAATAGGGAAAAAGAACAATCTAAAAATTAATCGAAGCGTTGATTTCGGAGTTTATCTTGACGGTGAAAACCTCGGAGAAATCCTGTTTCCCAAGCGCTACGTTCCGCAAGACAGCAAACCGGGTGATTACGTTGATGTATTTGTTTACCTCGACTCGGAAGACCGTCTTGTTGCAACAACCGAAGTTCCTCTTGCCATGGTTGGTGAATTTGCTTTGCTAAAAGTTATCTCGGTTAATAGCGTCGGAGCTTTCCTCGACTGGGGATTACTGAAAGATCTGCTGGTTCCTTTTCGCGAACAGAAGAAAAGGATGGAAGAAGGACGTTATTACATCGTCTATGTCTATCTGGATCACGAGAGTAACCGGATTGTTGCTTCTGCCAAAATAGAAAAGCATCTCGACAATGTTCCCCCTGTATACGAAAACGGACAGGAGGTTGATCTTATTATCTGCGATCAGACGGATATCGGATACAAGGTAATTGTCAACAACACTCATTCCGGCATCCTCTATAAAGACGAGATTTTTCAACCACTCCGCAAAGGGCAGCAGATTAAAGGGTACATCAAAAAGGTTCGGGAAGATGATAAAATCGACCTTACGCTTGAAAAAGAAGGTTATGCCCGAGTAACCGATTTCACTCCCACTCTGCTGGAATATCTGAATACGCACAACGGATTTTTAGCAATGACCGATAAAACTTCTGCCGATAATATCTATGATCTGTTTGGTATCAGCAAAAAAACATTCAAAAAAGCATTGGGAGCCTTATATCGCGAACGAGTCATCTCGCTTTCCGACGATGGGATTCACCTCATAGCAAAAATCTAATTTTTCCTTTTCAGCAAAACGACCATCCGGCTTGAACTAAAACGACCATTATCCGATTAACATCCCTGTTACTTCGGCGTCATTCTCTTGCACTTTCTTTACCCAAATGGTAAATCAGGGGTAGGGCATGCCTGATTTATTCGACCCTACCTGGTGTTCAATTCAAGTCCAATGTTAATATTTCAGCAATTCAGCATAAATAGAACATGCTCTAAAACATGTTTTGATTAAAAAACCTCTATTTTTGACCGTCTAAACAATTTGGTCAAATTGAATGTTTAAGATCAAAGGCCTAAATATGATAACCGGATGACGAATTGCATACATAGTGAAGAAAATGCCGAACGCATTGAGACAATCATTGAAATTGCCCAGAAACGCTTCGGCCTTTATGGATTTCAGAAAACAGCAATGAGAGAAATTGCTGAAGATCTGGGAATGTCTAAAGGATCACTTTACTATTACTTTCCGGACAAAGAGAATCTCTACCGTGCAGTGATAAAAAAAGAACAGGAAGAATTTCTGGCAACAGTCCGGGATAAGATCAATCACCTCAGCAAGTCATCCGAAATGCTGATGGAATATCTCACATTAAAAATATTCTACTTCAGCAAACTGGCAAACCTCGGAAGGTTCCGATTGGAAGAGCTAATTGGCATAAAGAAGATTATGCGCGACTTATGGTCAGACTTACGAAAAAGAGAAATTACAATCGTCGGTGAAATTATCGAAAAAGGAATTCGTGAAGGCGAGTTCGAAGAATGCAATACGGAACAGATTGCAACCATCTTTCTTGACCTCCTGCTCGGAATTGCAAAATCAGACTTTAATCAGAAAGATGTTATATACATTGAACAAACAGATTATGAGGGCATGTTGGAGAAGTCAAAAATATTTATCCGAATATTTATCAAAGGTCTTTCAAAATAGGTCATTCATCTCCTAAACCAACAACAAGAAACTTATTAATTATCAATCCGAAATTCCCATACACGAATGGATTATGAGGGAATAACAGGATTCATCCGCTAAAAAAAACGAACAAGATATATGGAAAACAAGAAGAACGCGCTTAAAAAGAAAAACAGAATTAAAGTTTACATCCCTTTGATTTTGATTACAATCCTGGTCGTGGGAGGATTAGGTTACTGGTATCGGGAATACAACAAATACCTCACAACCGATGATGCTCATGTCGACTCGGACAACGTGGCTATCAGCTCTAAAATATTAGGACGAATCGTGCATTTGTATGCCGATGAAGGTGATTCGATAAAAGAAGGGGCCTTAATGGCAGAATTGGACAGCACCGATCTTATTGCCCAGAAAAACCAATTTATTGCTCTTCGCGAACAATCGATTGCATCTCAGACACAGACAGTTGCTAAATATCAGTACGACGAAGAAAGCATCAACGTACAGAAAATTGCTCTTGAGAAAGCACAAGATGATTTTTCACGAGCCAGAAAACAGTTTGCCGGAGGAGTAATCACCCGGGAACAGTTCGATCACATCCAAAAGGGCTACGAAACAGCGAAAGTGCAACTTACTACCGCACAAAAACAGGTGGCGGTCTCCAAAGCGGCAATCGAAAGTGCCCGCACCGCAGTCAAAAGTGCCCAAAAACAAATCGGTATTACTACCTCTCAGTTGAAAAACACCAAGCTTTACGCTCCTTCAAACGGAATCGTTGCCAAAAGATGGCTTCTACCGGGAGATGTGACACAACCCGGACAATCCATCTTAACCATCTCCAACAACCGAAAAGTCTGGGTCTCTGTATTTCTGGAGGAAACAAAAATTGGAGCCATCCATCAAAATCAGCGGGTTCGCTTTACGGTTGATGCCTATCCTGGCATCACATTTACCGGAAAAGTTTATTCTATCGGAGCAAATACAGCCGCTCAGTTTTCACTAATTCCGGCCAATAATGCTTCGGGAAACTTCACAAAAGTCACTCAACGAATTCAAATAAAAGTATCCATTGACGGTCCGGAAGATCACGCAGACAAAAGATCATACCGGTTCCTCCCGGGAATGTCGTCGGTCGTGAAAATTGTAAAGGACTAATTATATGTCGAGAATAACTCCTTCTCACCGAATTAGAAGATTTGTCCGAAACAGGGATTCCTCTTTCCATCCACGAAATGAAAGCTACAAATGGTGGCTTTTGGGGAATATCATGGTTGGAACATTCATGGCTGTGCTTGACGCAACCATCGTTAATGTGGGACTTCCGAAGATTATGGCCTCTTTTGGTGTAGGAATGGACAAGATCGAATGGGTCCTTACCGCTTACATGTTAGCTCAGGCGGTTATGCTTCCTACCTGTGGGTGGTTTGCCGATCGGTTCGGATACAAGAAAATGTATTTCCTGGGACTCCTGCTATTTACCATCGGATCTCTCATGTGCGGATTCTCGGATAATGAGAATATGCTCATCTTTTCGAGGGTTATTCAGGGACTGGGTGCCGGGGCTATTCAGCCAATCGGAATGGCAATCATTACTCGCGAATTTCCACCTCAACAACGAGGGGTCGCTCTCGGTTTCTGGGGAATTGCAGCAGCAGCATCCGTCTCTTTCGGTCCCCTCATCGGTGGCTATCTGGTCGATAACTTCAGTTGGCAGCTCATCTTCGACGTAAATGTTCCGGTTGGGATTCTCGGACTTTTGTCCACTGTTATCATCCAACAAGAATACAAGAACAAAAAAACACGAAACTTTGACATTGCCGGATTTCTTTCGGTTAGTATCTTTCTACCCGTTCTGCTATACGCTCTTACGGAAGGAACTGCAGCCACAAATGCTGAAGGTTGGCATGCTCCTTATATCTTATTCTGCTTTGCCGTTTCTATTATAGCCCTGGCTGTTTTCATCACCACGGAACTTACCGTTGAAGAGCCTCTTATCGATCTCCGACTGTTATGGAACCGCAATTTTGGAATCAGTAATCTGGTCATGTTGATATTCAGCATCGGAATGTTCGGAAGTACATTTTTACTTCCTCTCTATCTTCAGAACACACTTGGATACACTGCCATACAAGCAGGTGGCGTATTTTTGCCAATCGGGATTATTCAGGGGTTCATGTCGCCGTTATCGGGAAGACTTGCAGACAAGATGAATCCAATAATTCTAGTTATAACCGGAATCATACTCTTAGCTCTTAGTTTTTATCTTTCGAGTATGTTCTCGTTCCTGACCGAACGGTCGTATATTATGATGACTCTTTATGTGCGGGGATTTGCAATGGGAATGATCTTCACTCCACTATCGACGGTTTCGTTGTCTAAGATTCCATCGATCAAGATGGCACAAGCGTCAAGTATTTCCAATGTAATCCGGCAAATCGGAGGAAGTCTGGGAGTTGCAATTCTTTCAACGATGCTAACCACCAGAGCCACCTATCACACTCAGATGTTCAGTCGTGATCTGGATGCTCATTCCACAACTTATATCAATGCGACGAAACGAATGGCTAATACTTTTGAATGTCAGGGCGGAAGCACTCCCACTAACGCATCCAAGCAAAGTCAGTTAATGGTTGTTTCACAAGTAAATAAAGAAGCATATATTCAGGGTATCGACGATGATTTTCTCATTGCTTCGGTAATTACGATTCTCGGGGGGATACCCGTCCTTATGTTGCAAGTAAGAAAAAAACAAACTTTAATAAAAAAATTAAAATATGAGCAAACAACTATTTAATCGAACACTTCCGATCCTTATTGCTCTGTTCCTAATGGTCTCCGCTGTTTCATACGGACAGGAACCAGACAGGAAAAATTCGGATTTCAATACAACCGATTCTCTATCGCTCAATAAGATTATTGATCAGATCGTAAAGACCCACCCTTCGGTAAAACAAGCACAGGAGGTTGTCTCTACGGTAGAAGCTAAAATTGCCTTGGTTAAATCGGCGACAATGCCAACGATCTCAGGAAATAGCGAGTATACGAGAATTGGCCCTACCCCTTCAATGACTATCCCCGGTTTAGGCACCTTTCAATTCGCTCCCGGAGGGAATTTCACACTCGGGGTTAATTACGAGCAAACAATCTGGGACTTTGGAAAAACAAAAAAAGATGAAGCATTAGAAGCTGAAAATAAAAACCTTTTTAAAGAGCAGATTGATCAGATCAAACAGAAGATCGCTCTCCTGGCTTCAAACTCGTTCTTCTCGCTGATCTACCTTCAGGAAGCCATCAAAATCAAAGACGAACAGATCCAAACATTGAAAGAACATCTTGATTTTGTCGAAAAGAAGAAACAGACCGGAGCAGCAACCGATTACGAGATTTTATCAACGCAGGTTAGAATTTCAAATGCAGAGAATCAGGAATACGATCTGGAATCAATGCGCAACGTTCAGCTATCCGTACTAAACGAATTATTGGGATTACCGGCCGAAACTCCACTCCGCGTAAACGATGATCTCAACACTCGAATTAACGTCAGATCAGCTGCTGAGTTAATTGACTCGGCGTTAAAACAACGGGATGAAATGAAAATTATTGAAGAAAAAGGGATACTTACCCAATTAAAATATGAGTCGGTAAACAACCAAAATAACGCAACGTTCAATACGTTTGCCTCTGCCGGAGCAAAAAATGGATATATTCCGAACCTGAACACGGTTAAGCTGAATTATGCGGCCGGAGTCAGCCTGCATATTCCACTATACGACGGAGGAAGACTGAAAAATAATCTCAGACTGGCAAACTCTTCAATCGTGATGAATAATCTTGAGAAAGAGAATACCCGCAGAAATATTTCATCAGAAGTTATTGAAAAACAAACCAACCTCCTGACCGCAGAGAAAAAGATGAGTCATTATGAACTTCAGCTCAACCAAGCTCAACGAGCCTTATCGCTTGCACAGGTCAGCTATAAAGCAGGAGCATTGACAAACCTCGACTTGCTGGATGCCACAACAACCGTATCAGATAGCAGGTTACAGCTTCTTAAATCAAAAGTTGACTACGCAATTGGAATTTACAATCTTAAAGCAGCGATCGGAGTAAAACTCTACAACAAAGAATAAAAATCTTTTGTTTTTTTATGTCTTGAACGACACCGCTGCGAATAACTCCCTGTCAGATTACCGGAGTTTGTTCTGACTGTTGCAGCTCTAACCGCATTTGGAACTCATGGGTTGTTACAGAAAAATCATTTTCTAAAAGCCAAATTCATATTATTCTGATTGATCAGGAATTGGGACTTTAATTCGTAAATGATACTTGTTAAATAGTACTTTGCTCATAATAAGGAACTTTTTGTTGAAAAAAAGCTGGTTAATAGCAAATTATTGTTTCAAAACAAAAAAATCAATTACCTTTGCCCGCACAAAATACATTACATGACGTTATTTGAAAATTTTGAATTGTCTCAGCCGATATTAGAGGCTATTAAGGAGTTAGGTTTCGTAAATCCTACTCCTATACAGGAAAAAGTTATTCCTCATTTACTCTCTACATCATCGGATATGATTGGTCTGGCTCAGACCGGGACAGGAAAAACTGCGGCTTTCGGATTGCCGCTTCTGGAAAAAATTGACACCAGCTTTACGAAACCCCAGGTATTGGTACTTTCCCCTACCAGGGAGCTCAGTATGCAAATTGCTGATGATTTCAATAATTTCGGTAAAAATATTCCGAATTTAATTATCGCTTCCGTTTATGGAGGAGCAAGCATTGATCAGCAGATAAGAACTCTCAACCGAGGGGCACAAATCGTGGTAGGAACACCTGGACGTATTCGTGATCTTATCAATCGTAAAAAACTTCATCTCGATAGTATCAACACTCTCGTCCTCGACGAGGCAGACGAAATGCTCAACATGGGTTTCCGCGAAGAATTATCTTTCATTGTGGATGCTATGCCCAAAGACCGCAGAACGTTGCTCTTTACGGCAACCATGGAGGGACGTATCAAAGAAGTCGCCAAAGAGTATCTTACGGATGCAGTTGAAATACGTGCCGGTGGTTCAAATAGTGGAGCAGAAAATGTCACCCACGAATATTATATGGTTCAGGCAAAGAACAAATACACTGCTCTGCGTCGTATCATCGATTACTATCCCAACATGTATGCAATTATGTTCTGCCGCACGCGACAGGAGACAAAAGATATTGCAGACAAACTGATTCGTGACGGTTACAGTGCTGATTCACTGCACGGAGAATTATCTCAGGCTCAGCGGGATTTTGTAATGAAACGTTTCAGATATCACAACATCAACATCTTAGTCGCTACCGATGTTGCCGCAAGGGGACTCGATGTCGATGATCTTACCCACGTAATTAATTACAGCCTTCCGGATGAAGACGCTGCTTACATTCATCGTAGCGGACGTACCGGAAGAGCCGGGAAAAGCGGAATATCAATCAGTATCATCAATCTGAAAGAAAAAGGATGGATCTCCCGAATTGAAAAAAGACTTAAGAGACCGATTGTCAACAAACCGATTCCTTCCGGTATTGATGTATGTAACAAGCAATTGTTTAAGTTCTTCGACCGCCTTGAGAATTGTGAGGTTAACGATAGCGAAATCGATAGTTTCTTGCCTCCTATTTTAAGCAAACTGGAACATCTGGACAAAGATGCACTGATCAAAAAGATGGTTGCCCTTGAATTCAATCTCTTTCTGAGCGATTACAACAATGCTCCGGATCTGAATATCTCAAAAGGTGATTTCTCGAAAGAAAAACGCGAAACCAGATCAGGGTCAAGATCAGGATCTTATAGTCGTTTCTTTATTAACTTGGGAGAACGGGACGGATTTATTCCGGCCAAAATGATCGGGCTAATTAATGACACTTGCGGAAGACGTGATATTGCTATCGGGAAGATCGATATTCAGCGTAATTTCAGCTTCTTTGAGGTTGAATCAAGCTGTGAAAAGGAGATTCTTGATACTTTTAAAGGAACCGAATTCGAAGGAAGAGAATTAAACGTCGAAGTCGCTCAATCAGAACGCTCCGGCGGTGATCACTCTTTTAGAGAGCGGAAATTCAATTCAGATAGAAAACGATCTGATTCCGGATATCAGCAAAGAGATCGCAAGCCCAGATCCTCCTCCTCTTCCTCTTCTTTCAAAGAGGGCGGGTTCAACAAAAGGAAACGGAAATACTAACTGTTTACTAAGAATATTTCAAGAGTGAAGCGGAATTCTGATGAATAACATCAGGACTCCGCTTCACTCTTTTATTAGACAGTCCGATTCATCGTCTCTGCTAAAAACAGCACAAAACAGGAATCTTTTCTGCGAAAAGATTAACGGATAATCCCTTCTACACGAGCATCAAGTTTGGACTGATCCATGGTAAAACTTGCCAATCCAGCCAGATTCAATAAGGTATCAATAGCCAGTTCTCCTGAATGAATGCGTTTTTCCCAACGTTCATGCTTTGGAATCTTTCCATCTTCAGAAATATAAGAAAGGTCTTCAGAAGAAAGAGCCGGGAATAAATCACCGCATCCTGCATCTCGAACCCGCTCTATGAGCTCCTGTCCCGTTTTAGGCAGATCTGCGTCAAGCGATAAGGCCAGATTAACTTCTTTTTCAGAAACATTCCACAATTTATCAACTCCACATCCGTCAGCCTTTTTGTTGAGATTAACCGGGTATATTTCTCCCAGTCTGGAATGGAATTTTCCACTTAAAGTAGCTCGTCCGGTAGCGGCCACCTTTGTAGGCATCGTAAAGACATCAACACCAGCAAGGCTTTCCAATTGGTCTGCACTTCTCAGACTTGCAGCAATCAATCGGGTTGAAGTCGCATTATTTGCGGTAAGTCTCCGCACCCAGTTTTGAGAAGCAATAACCGCTCTTTCCCCGGCACCAGTTCCATCACCCAATCCATTATCTTTAACATAGGCTCCAAGCCGCCCCAGAAACACATTCAGATACGTAGGTTTGGTAATTGCGGCTACCATTACATTCTGCCTGGCACTGAATTCAAGGGTAAAGTTGATTGGAACTCCATGTTCCCGAAGATATCGGGCTCCAAGTAATCCAGTTGCCGTGTAAGGCACTTTGATAATAAAATGATCAGGACTAATTGCATGAAAACGAAGTCCGTAATCAATAATAGCATCATAATTATGAGCTATGTTAGTATGAAGTTCCACACTAACAAATCCACCAAACTTTTTAACAAGCCGCAAACCATGACGGGCATTCAAGATAAACGCAATCTCAACAATTTGTTGTTCGATCGGCAAATCTTTTACCAGTCCCTGTGCCTGGGCAATATAATCGTCATAAATACCTTTTTGAATCTCTTTATTAAGCAATGTATTATTAGTAGTCAATGCAGACATCTCTGCAGTCCATATTTTTTCTGCTTCATCCATATCTCCGGTATCAAGCCAAAGAGTAGTACCCGTACGCCGAAGATTCTGCCAAAATAAATCCGGTTTGGCTTCAACCGGTTTTTCATCAATTCCTTCGAGAACAAATTTCCTGATTTTCTCATTGAATTTTGTATCCATAATACAGAGTTTAGTAGTTTCATTGTCCTTGCAATTTATTAAAAATTGCGTTGTCAAAACAAGCTTATTACAAATACTTTAATCAAAAAAATGATGCCGGTGAAATTCTATTCGCCACAACTTGTCAATACAAGTACAAGGGTTCATTCCCATTTAATCCAATATAACGCCAAAACATAGAGTATCCACGAAAAGGAAAGATGTAAACTTATTCTTTAGAAGAATGTACCTGTAATACGAAAAAATATTTCTTGTCTTGGAAATGATTGTTGAATCAGGAGTAATATTTCCCTACATATATTCCCAAAGAGAATCCGAAATGCGATCATTAGCCGGAGAAGAATTTATAAGGCATAAAAAAAGCCGCTTCACGGCGGCTTTCATATAAAAGTATTTAAAAGACTAATAAGCAGATTCAAACTCACGAAGAAAACGAACATCATTTTCAAAGAAAAGTCTTAGATCTTTTACTTCGTATTTAAGATTCGCAATTCGTTCTACTCCCATACCAAATGCAAACCCGGAATATTTCTTACTGTCAATTCCACATGAGTCAAAAACAGCAGGGTCAACCATTCCGCAACCAAGGATTTCAACCCATCCGGTTCCCTTACACATGGCACAGCCTTTTCCACCACAAATAGTACAGGATATATCCATTTCGGCAGAAGGTTCGGTAAATGGGAAATATGAAGGCCGTAAACGAATTTTAGTATTTCCTCCAAACATCTCTTTTGCAAAAAACAGCAACGTTTGTCGCAGGTCAGCAAAAGAAACATTCTCGTCAACATACAAGCCTTCTACCTGATGGAAAAAACAATGCGCACGGGCAGAAATGGCTTCATTACGGAATACTCTTCCAGGGAAAACAGATCGGATCGGAGGCTGGTTGTTCTCCATAACACGAACCTGTACACAGGAAGTATGGGTCCGAAGCAAAATATCAGGATCTCTTTCGATAAAGAATGTATCCTGCATGTCGCGTGCCGGGTGTTCCGGTGGAAAATTCAAGGCAGAGAAAACATGCCAGTCATCCTCAACCTCTGGCCCTTCAGCAACGGTAAAACCTAAACGTCCAAATATTTCAGATATTTCATTTTTCACTAACGAAATCGGATGACGGGTTCCAAGCTTCATTGATACTCCCGGTCTGGTCAGATCAGAAGAGGCTACGTCTGCACCCTGAACTTCAAATCCGCTTTTCAGAGTATTAATTTTTTCTATTGCCTCATTCTTTAAAGAATTCAGCATTTGTCCGATTTTACGTTTCTCTTCAGCGGGAACACTTTTAAACTCATCAAACAATTGAGAGATACTTCCCTTTTTGCTTAAATATTTTATTCTTAATTGTTCGGCTTCTTCTTTACTCTTTGCTGCCAGGTTTTCTATTTCTCCCCGGAGTTGTTTAATTCGATCTAACATTGTTCTTTCTTTTTGATACTGACCAGCTACAAAATTAATAATTGAAGTGAGAACTTCCTTTTATTTTATAAAAAAGGGAAGTAAAGACCGAATATCTTGAGAAACATTCCTATTTCAGATTACTTTTCCCAATTTTACAAAGCCCTTTCCCCCGAAAGGAAAGATAATAAATCACATCATGGAGAACCTAACTATAAACATGGACACCTGCCTCTCTCCGCTTCGATTGGAGGATGCAATTATCATCTATAATACAATTGACCGGGACCGCGAATATCTCCGTAAATGGCTCCCTTTTGTCGATTACATGACCTCCTTAACCGACGAAGAATATTTCGTTAAATGCGTAGTACTAAATAGAGCAAAAAGGGAGAAGAACGAGATTTTCACAATCTGGTACCAGGGAACTTTTGCCGGACTAATCGGATTTCGTGACTCAGACTGGGAAAATCATCATACAGAAATCGGATACTGGCTCGCCAAAGACATGCAAAAAAAGGGAATCATTACGAATTCCGTAATAAAATTAATCTCTTATGCCTTTAACGATCTCAACATGAACCGCATACAAATTCGTTGTGGTGTAGGGAATAGCTCAAGTTCATCGATTCCCCAAAAGATAGGATTCTCATTTGAGGGGATTGAACGCGAAAGCGAAAAACATGCCAATGGCTATATCGATCTGGAAGTATATAGTCTGTTAAAAAAAGACTGGCTAAAATAGTGGTCTGTAGAATATTCCTAAAAAACGACGTCCTTTGTCTCAAAACAATAACTTATGTTATCAATGCGTATTGAGATCAATATCGCACAAAGCATTGAAATACAATAGATAATGCATCTATTTAAAAAAACCACCCCGGACCGCTAAAAAACCGTTCATTCCTCAAATAAACATGAATTTGAAAAAAACAGAATAGTTCATGACCGATTTTGACTAATTCATGATAAATCTCATAAATAGTACAACCTACAAGAACACATTTGTTCTACTTTTGAAACAGAGTCCTATCAATAATACTTATTGATTTCTATTCTTTCCTTAACTAAGTCCCTCTTAGTTAAGTTTACCACAAAACGCAGAATTTTTCTTTTAGAAGCCGGTTTTACCCCCCCGGCTTCTTCTTTTTATATAACCCTAATAAGGAAGTCGAATATCTTAACCATATCTCCGGTTCTTAGTTTTGCTCTTTTTCTATATTCTTTCTGATCATTTAATAAGACCTCTCCATTATCAACAAACAACTTAGCCTGTCCACCGGATTCTGCAATCTTCAATAGTTTCAAAAGTTTTATCAGCTCAATATGCTCTTCGCCGTTTAATTCAAATGTTTTTGTAATCATTTCTTAGATAGTTTTTGATAAATATCAGCAGGAATCCCCTTCTTATTGACTAAGATAGCAATTGTTTTAACCTTTACATAGTCATCCGATAAATAAAGATAGCCCCCATATTCATTAGTGCCACTGCCCCATGAGTTTTTAGTATAGTAAAAAGTTTTATCCTTTTTATCAATGGCTTTACCAACAATATGCATTAAATGATCATCGGTTGAAGTCCAGTTGTCAAATGATTCCTGCCTGATCTTTACAAAGTCTATACTATCCGATTTAGTAAACGTCGCGGTCCCTGAATGATAGTCAAAATCCTTCTCACTGACATCTCCATCCCAGCAAACAGAGAATCCATTATCAATCGAATAATCTATAACTCTCAGCAGCTCTTCAAGCGGCAGATTGTAATAAAGGTCGCCCGACCAATTATCGGGCACTTCAAGAGGAAACGGACGATAGTACGGATGATGAGTATAAGAAGTCAGTTCGATATAATCATCCGGGTTAAACCCTGTCTGTTCTGCAAAAGCTTTGGGTGTATAATTTTTCCCCGCATACGTAAAATAAGTAGGTTTCGTTCCGAAATAAGCATCGAGGATCCCATTCACTCCCTTTCCCCATGCAGGAGACAACTCTTTAGGTTTCTTATCAATAATGCTTTTTAATCCTCCTTCCATAAATGCTTCCAATTCGGCATGGTCATGCTTATCCGATCCATATTCAAGTCCACGATATTCCCCTTGTGGCACAAAACCAAACTTCCGAATAATATTGATTACATCATGAGCCTGCCCTCCTTCACCAAAATTAGCCAATCCATGAAGTCGCATAAATTTATCCGCCTTGGCTTCATAGGCATTCCGGACAAAAAACATCTCCGAAAGATCATAAGTTCCTTTACCCATTCGTAACAATTCGGTTTCAACAAAGGAAGTCGTGGCAAAACTCCAACAAGTTCCCGACCTCTGCTGATCTTTAACGGAGGTAGTTTGAATTCTCTTTTCCTGCTTGAATTTTAAAGGTTGGGAGTATCCTTCCGTATTAAAGGCCAGTAAGCCCAGAAGAAGGATCAAAAGCTGAAATGTTCTCATTTTATATTTTGTATTTCCAATTTAAGTTTTCCTGACAGATTATTAAATACAAGGGCGTAAGATTTCCGAATCCATTCACAAAGAATCTCATCCGAAACAGAACCATCAATCCGCACCGTATTCCAATATCGCTTATTCATGTGATAAGCCGGAGAAACCGTTGAATAGCGAGCTCTATAAAAAATCGCCTCCTCCGGATCACACTTAATCGTAATGGCCAAATCAGCCTCCAGATCAGTTAAAAGGAACATCTTTCCGCCGACTTTAAATACCAACGTTGTTTCGTCAAACGGGAACGACTCTGCTACCCCATTTAACGAAAGACAATATTCTCTGATATCTTCAATATTCATATAATTTTCCTTAAGAAAGCTATTCCGGGCTCAAATTTATTCAAATAGATTTGTATCGAAATATTGTTCCGTATTTTTTACATTTGCACAAAACAAAAATAATAATGGAACAACAAAATCCCGACATCTATGAATGGCCAGGAAAGGTAATACTGATCGTTGAGGACGAAGATATTAATGTGTTTTTCTTTCAGGCAGCCTTACGAAAAACCAAAGCGGAATTGATTTACGCAAAGACCGGACAAGAAGCTGTAGAGAAAGTTAAAAGGAACGACCATATTGATGCAATTCTCATGGATATTCGTCTTCCGGTAATGGATGGCTACGAAGCAACCCGAATGATCAAAAAATTTAATTCTAAAATCCCGATTATTGCTCAAACCGCTTACGCCATGTCGAATGAACGGGAAAAAATCATAGAGGCAGGATGTGACGATTACATTTCCAAACCGATTCGTTTGTACAATTTAATGGAGATTCTGAATAAATATTTAGGATAAGGGAGCATTGAAGGCATCTTTGATATGCTCAATTTGGAATTTACCGTCTTTAGATACAATTGAAACAACGTCAAAACGGGTTTCATTGTTGAAATTGTGTTTCAATATATACCCTTCCGCAGCATGAACTAAAAACCGAATTTTACGGTCGGAAACAGCTTCCCATGGCAAACCGAAATAATCCCCGGTTCTTGTCTTTACTTCTACAATAACCAACGTATTTCCATCCCGTGCGATAATATCAATCTCTTTCTTGCCAAATCGCCAGTTTGTTTCTAATATCTCGTAGCCTTGCTTTTGAAGAAATTCACGGGCAATCTGCTCTCCTTGAATACCCAACCGATTATGCTCAGCCATATCCTATCCTCCCTGCAGCATTCATCATTCGTTAATGAGTTTGCTGCCTGTTGCAGATATTTCTAAGCGAACGGTCGTTCCCAGTTTAAGTGCAAGATTCCGATCAACATGCCCGGCGGGGAAATTAAAACAAACCGGATAATTATATTCTTTTGTCAGTTCACTTACAATTTCACGAACATCCTTTCCAAACGGAGTATCATTATCTTTCATCTCACTAAACTGTCCAACAACTAAACCGGCAAGATGGTCCAGTACTCCTCCTGCTTTCAGGTTCATCATCATCCGGTCCACATTGTAATAATACTCCGATACGTCTTCAATGAAAAGAATCTTACCTCTAAAATCCAAATCGTATCTGGTCCCGCGCAGACTATATAAAAGCGAAAGATTTCCTCCGACAATGGGAGCACTGACTGATCCCACACGATTCAAAGGATCGGAATCGAACACATAACGATTTGACTGTCCGATAAGACAACGATGCATCGATTCAAAACTTTCGGTGGGCTTCCCATCCCTCAAAAATGAACGGGGCATCGTTCCATGAATAGAGCAAATGTCCATCTGATGAAGAAAAGAATGAATAACGGTAATGTCGCTAAACCCAACAATCCATTTCGGGTTATTGATAAATTTCGTCCAATCAACAGGAAGCAAAGTCCGAATAGTTCCATATCCACCTCTTGAGCAGATGATCGCATCGATCTTCGGATCATCAATCATTTGCTGAAAATCACGACTTCGCTGTTCATCAGTCCCAGCAAAAGTATTGCTCCGGGTAAAAGTCTGTTTTCCAACAACAACGTTATAACCCAATGATTTAAGATAAGAAACGGAAGGAAGTACATCCTCCTGAGGAATTGCACCGGCAGGAGAAACAATGCCAATCGTAGCACCTTTTGATAAGTATGGAGGGATAATCATTTTATGTAATTTAATATCTGCAATCATTTAATTGCCGTTATCTCATCGGATAATCAGACGGGGTTCCAAAAATAAAAAAACAAAACGGATTCAAATTCATCTTTTATATCTTATTATCTTTGCACCTTCATAATAAAATCGTTAATCCGCTTTCGACCAATGAAAAAGTTCAAGCGTACTTTGATAACAGCAGCATTGCCCTATGCAAACGGACCGGTTCATATCGGACACCTTGCTGGAGTTTATGTCCCGGCTGATATATATGCCCGTTATCTTCGGTTAAAAGGAGAAGATGTCCTTTTAATCGGAGGGTCTGATGAACATGGAGTTCCAATAACCCTTAAAGCAAAGAGAGAAGGAATTTCTCCCCAGGATGTAGTTGACAAGTATCACAAGATCATCAAGGATTCGTTTAAAAAATTCGGAATTTCTTTTGACATTTATTCCCGGACGACCAGTAAGACCCACACAGAAGTTGCCTCTGGATTTTTTCGTAAATTATACGAACAGGGCGAATTTATTGAGAAAACGTCCGAACAGTTTTACGACGAAGAGAACCATCAGTTCCTTGCTGATCGTTACATTGTCGGAACATGTCCGATCTGTCACAAAGACGGGGCTTACGGAGATCAATGTGAAAGTTGCGGCTCCTCATTAAATGCAACAGACCTGATTAACCCTCACTCTGTTATTAGTGGGAACATCCCTGTTTTACGAAAGACCAAACACTGGTATCTACCTTTGGATAAGTATGAAACATGGCTAAAAAAATGGATTCTCGAAGATCATAAGGAATGGAAAACCAATGTTTACGGACAGTGTAAATCATGGCTTGATAACGGACTGTTTCCAAGAGCTGTAACCCGTGATCTGGATTGGGGCGTACCGGTTCCGATCGAAGGAGTAGAAGGGAAAGTCCTCTATGTCTGGTTTGACGCTCCGATCGGTTATATCTCCGCAACGAAGGATTTAACTCCTGATTGGGAAAAATACTGGAAAGATCCGGAAACACGATTAATCCATTTTATTGGAAAAGATAACATTGTTTTTCATTGCATCATCTTCCCTGCAATGCTTAAAGCAGAGGGATCCTATATCCTTCCGGACAATGTTCCCGCAAATGAATTTTTGAATTTGGAAGGGAATAAAATTTCCACTTCCCGCAATTGGGCTGTTTGGCTACACGAATATCTTGAAGACTTTCCGGGGAAAGAAGATGTATTAAAGTACGTTCTCACAGCAAATGCGCCTGAAACAAAAGATAATGATTTCACATGGAAAGATTTTCAATCCCGGAATAACAACGAGTTAGTCGCTATTCTTGGAAACTTTGTGAACCGCGCCATCGTCTTAACTCATAAATATTTTGATGGAAAGGTCCCCAATGCAGGAGTCCTGAATCAAAATGACAAAGACGCCCTGAACAGTCTTTCTTCATTGAAATCGGATATCGAAAAAAGTCTCGATTCTTTCCGTTTTAGGGAAGCACTTAAAATTGCCATGGACGTCGCTCGTCTTGGAAATAAATACATTACCGACGAAGAGCCCTGGAAAGTGATCAAAACAGATAAGGAACGAGTTGCAACAATTCTGAATGTTTGCCTCCAGATAACCGCTAACTTAACGATTATCTTCGAGCCTTTCCTTCCTTTTAGCATGGATAAGTTGCGCCACTTCCTCAACATCGCTCCTTCCCAATGGGAGGATTTGGGAAAATCCGATCTTTTACCGGCAGGACATCAGATTAATCAACCGGAACTCCTGTTTGAGAAAATCGAAGACAGCGTTGTTGACGCTCAGGTAGAAAAATTATTAAAGACCAAAAAAGCAAACGAACTCGAGGCTGCCCCAATAAAAGAGGCAAAACCCATTGTCTCCTTTGATGCCTTTTCGGAAATGGACATCCGGGTTGGAACAATCCTTGAAGCTGAAAAAGTTGCAAAGACCAAGAAACTTCTAAAACTTCTGGTTGACACTGGAATTGATCACCGGACTATTGTATCAGGAATCGCAGAATATTTCAATCCCGAAGAGATCATCGGAAAAGAGGTAAGCGTCCTAATAAATCTTCAACCACGGGAAGTAAAAGGGATTCTCTCTCAGGGAATGATTTTAATGGCCGAAAATGCAAACGGAGAACTTTCCTTTGTCTCTCCCACAAAAGAAGTAAAAAACGGCTCTGAAATCCGTTAGAAGACAAACCTCAGAGCATACGTGCTTCTACATCGTGAATAAAACCCAAAATTCCCTCTGTGAGTTTCACAGAGGGAATTTTGGTAAAATAGAGACTGTCAAATGACAGCCTCTGGTGATTGGTCCTATGATTTATTGATGGTTCTGTTATTTCGCCAGTAACAAATGAAATCTATCTGATATAGATAATACGTTGTAATAAATAATTACCATCGGCATCTTATTTACGATACAAAAGTATTTATTGCCGCTAAATCAAAGGGGTAACAGAAGGGGTAACCAGCAAAGAAAGTTTAAATCAGAGCAAACTTTTTAACTCAACCGAATAATCTTCATTATAAAGATTTCGATAAATCCGGCAAAAATGCTCATAAGTGTCCATGGCCGGACGATGTCGGCCCAATTCTGAAAGAACTTTTACTTTTATTCTTAATGCCTCCTCATTAACTGGATCGAAAGAAAAAAGGACATCAACAATACGAAGGGTCAGGATATAATTTTGTCGTATAGAATCAATACGGACTAGCATAAGAAGCAAGTCCAAGACCTCATCCGTTATCTCATTCTTAAATTTATCAATCCATTCATACTGGAGGAGAGGAAGGAACGGTCCCTGCGACAGAATACGAAGAAGAAACATCAACTGCAGTTCGGAAATCGGTTTTTCCTCCTTAATCGTCTTAAAAAGATTCGTTTTTAAGTCCAGATAGATTTTATAATCACAGTGAACATCCTGATCAAAATGGAGCATCCACGAACGATTAACAAACTCAATATTTATTCCTGTATTATCACCCAATATTTCCCGAATTTTCTGAATATTGGTACTTCGATTGTTCTTAGCGCTTAACGGAGTATAACCAGACCATAGAATATCAGTCATTTGCAGAGAGGTAATTCCTTTTCCGCTTCGAATGGAATACAAAAGAAGCAGAACAAACAACTGAAGCCTTTTAGGCGAAAATTGGTCAGCAACATCTTTCCTATCCCGGGTAAACAAATGGAAATCTCCAAAAAGTGTTACTCCCGGTCCCCATTTT
This sequence comes from Prolixibacteraceae bacterium, assembly GCA_963692465.1. Taxonomy (GTDB): domain Bacteria; phylum Bacteroidota; class Bacteroidia; order Bacteroidales; family Prolixibacteraceae; genus JAUZOB01. Next base: position 1,846,059 of record OY829943.1, on the reverse strand, counting down.
ACGGATTCCTCGGATATTGGAACATCAGGTCTATCATTCTTCGGGAGAGATCCTGCACTCAATTGATTTTCAGAATGTACAACAGACTTTTGTTTTTTCTGCCGGATATAAAACACAACAAATCCTACCCCCGGAATCATTAATATCAGAACTAGCCACAACAAACCGGGAACAATCTGATCTCCGTGAAGTTCCTGTCTGTACACTTGTTCTATTTCTCCTTTATTGAGCGCTCTGTTCCAGATACGCACATCACTGAGTTGTCCGGCAAAGAATTCATCCCACATATTGTCGCCAATCATCAGTGAATTATCTGAAGGACTGATTGCAGAAGCCTTAAATTCATCAATCAGTCTTCCGTTATAGTAGATTTGTATTTTTTGTTTTGGAATAAACACAAATGCAACATGTTGCCATACATTCACCTTAAGCGGACTAATCTTTGAAATATGATCTTTGATCTCCGGAGTTGTAAAAACAAGAGTTTTCTGCATTGATTTTGCTGCAAAAGTAGTTCCGAGACTAACATATCCCCTTAAGCTATCCAATCTGGAAGGTTTTACCCAAAGAGAAATAGTAATACAATCATTAAAAAGTTTCCCCTGAGGCTCACCACAATCGATATAACTATTCTTCCCATTAAAAACAGCAACGGTACCCCTTCCACGCTCTTTTTTAAGCTCTACATTATGGAATATTATCTTTTCACTCGCAGAGGGAAATTGCGTTCTTAATCCCGATTCAAAATCAAAATGAGCAATCAAACCTTCATCTATCGGAAGAGGAAGAGCTTGAAATATTTTTATCGTTTTATTATTTTCATCATTAAAAGAAATCAAATCCGGGGAAAAACGAAAGCCAGGTTTCATGGGACTCAGTCGCTTTAACCCATTTGATAATTGAGGGAAAATAATGATCCTCCCGTTGGACTCCAGACCAGGAAATTCTTTCCATCTCATTCGTGACAAGATCGCCCCATTATAAAAGACAATGGCCTGATAACGCTTCAGGGTGTCAATACCATGGGCAATTCTGGCTGCACATTCCGGTTGATTTGTAATTAAATAATTCGGAATTTTTCCTGTTGTTAAAATATAATTAGCAATTGGGATACGATTTATTGAGTCATTCGTATATTTTACACAACGAGGCCAATGAAAAGTAGAAAGAGTGGCCGAAGATTTTCCATAATAGCGAAATGCAACATCACTAAGCGAATCCTGCCGCACTGAATAACAAATTTCAGAACCAATTCGATAACTCATTCTTCCCCCTTCTGGGGTAAAAATCACCAGCCGACGATCCGTTTTAATCAGTGTTTCCAAAGCAGGCCACGAACCACTCCTCATCGAAGGAAGATAGGTTGTTGAAGCCAGACCATTCCGCTGAAGAATCCGCTCCAAATCTGATTCTATCCGAGGCTCTTGAACAATTACGGTTATGATTTCCCCCGGATGCGACCGAAGAAAGAGATTCACCGAGTTCCAATAATGATTATCAGGCAAACGCTGCAATATAAAAGCCCGGATTCCCGATTGCATTTGCCCTAAAGAATTAGAACTTAGTACCGAAGTCGGAAAGATCTCCTGATCATAGGGTAGATGACCTCTGCGTTCAACGGAAGGAATTCCCTGGACGTTACAATTGAATGTAAGACAGCACCAAAGAGATAGAAAAAATATCAGCTCAATTTCCTTTCTACAGGGCATAAAAATCATAAAAGATTAAATGCAAAGCTAAAGCTTTTAACCTTAAAAAAGAAAAGCCATTTATATCAGAATAAATGGCTTTTCTTTTTAATAATTTAAGAGTTCCCTATCGTATCATGACCCAGGCAATACCGCGGGGCATTCTTTTCTTGTAGGATCGCATAGCATTACTAGCCATCCTTGCACTTTTATATGAATTTAACGAAATACGATAGTAACTCGTCGTCCGATCTTTCGGATATATCCTGGGAGAATAACCGTTTTTAAGCAATAATTTCTTGTAATAGCGGGCATAAGCAACATTTTTAAAACATCCCACAATTAAATGATATCGCTGACCTGGTCTAACAACATGAGTAAAAATTCCTTTACGACTCATGCTTGCAACTTTCGTTGCTTTTACGCTGGCAACAGGAGAAACAGACTGGCTTTTTCGGGGAGCAGAAATCGTTGCTTCTGATGATTTATCGGATGAATGTTTGCTCTTTTCTTTAATTCGAGTCGTCTTTTGTTTAGAGTCCTCTTTTAAAGGAAAAGTGGATTTTGTTGTTTTTTCGGCATCTTTCAAATGAGAAACCTCTGCCTCATTGTGCTTTTCCGATATAGAAGAAGTCCCGGTTTCCACTTTCACGTCCGTCTTCCCATCCCGTTGATCAGAAGGAAGGCCTTTACCATACAAAGCTTTACCATCTTCCGGATTTGACATCACAGCAGCAGATGCACTGATCTTTGTACCGTCATTTTTTTTCTTAGACAAAAGGTAAGCCGCGTTATCTCCAGTTACATCTTTCACTTTTAAAGTGTCCGCTGATTTAAAGATAGCAGCAGGAACGAGAGACGATAATTCAAAATTAGAATTATAACAGGAATATATCGGGACAGCAGACAAGCCTGCGGCCAAGACGATACCTGCCGCAACCCACTTCCATCTTCCACGATGAATCACTGCATGCTTCGGTTTCCGGTCCTTTGAATGAACGTTCCCTGAATGGATCTTCTGTCCGATTTCACTAAATTCAAAAGCAGACAAGCCATAGGCATCAGGTAGGAAGGTTACCGTTTTTTCCGGTTCAAATTGAATATTTTGTTCTACATCCTGAAACAAAAATCCAATCTGATTAAAATAGACCTTTTCTCCTTTATCAAGCGACAAAAGACATTGTTCAGAGAAGAGACGAACCTGTTTCAAAGCTTCGAAATAGCTGCAACCTGTTTCTTCTGCCACAAAATTAACGAGCAATCCGTCATTTTTGGACAGTTTGGCATTAAATACAACTTCCCGGGAAGGAGGAATAAATTTTTCTCCCCGAAAGTCGGCCTGGGCAGGACGGTAATTCGTAATAAATCCTCCTAAATTGGGAATTATTACACAGTCCTGGATCAGCAACAGCTTGCTTATTCGGTTGTTAATATCCATGTCTCTTTTTTGAATTAATAGCTCAAAGTTAAGGAAAATTAGGTAGTTCCGCCAAAAAAAGTTATGAACAATTCAGCTATACATTTATCATTCAGTTGCAAAAAAACAAATCAAATCAATTGTAGAATAAATCACCATACCAGTACATACCAGTCAGACTTTTATTATTTTTGTACGGAAACGAACAATGAAACTTATTAAATAAATTTGTACTTCCTCAAAACGATAAACGAATGAAAAAATTAATTCTGGTAACCGGGGGAACCGGTTTTATTGGTTCACACACCGTTGTGGAACTTCAAAAAGCCGGCTACGACGTTGTAATCGTCGATAATCTTTCCAACTCAAAAATAGATGTAGTTGATCATATTGAGAAAATCACAGGAATTCGTCCATTCTTTGAAAAAGTCGACCTTTCCTGCCAAAAGAGCACCTCCGATTTTTTCGAGAAGCATCAGAATATAGAGGCCGTCATTCATTTTGCGGCATCAAAGGCCGTCGGGGAATCGGTTGAGAAGCCCTTACTTTATTATCGGAATAATCTGGTCTCGATCATGAATGTTCTGGAAGCGATGATTCAATATAACATCAAAAATTTTGTATTTTCTTCGTCCTGTACCGTTTACGGACAACCCGATGTTCTTCCTGTTACCGAAAAAACACCCCGCAAAGAGGCCGAATCTCCTTACGGAAATACGAAATCCATTTGCGAAGACATTCTGCATGACACCATAAAAGCAAATAGCCAACTGAATGGAATTGCCTTAAGATATTTTAATCCTATCGGAGCTCATCCATCCGGACTAATCGGCGAGCTTCCCAACGGAGTTCCGAACAATCTGATTCCTTATATCACACAAACCGCTGCCGGACTTCGAAAACAATTAAGCGTTTTTGGTGATGACTACAATACTCCCGACGGATCGTGTATTCGCGATTTTATTTATGTCGTTGATCTTGCCAAAGCACATGTTGTCGCAATCAACCGACTTCTTGAAGATAAGAACAAATCAAACTACGAAATTTTTAACCTGGGAACCGGCAAGGGAAGTTCGGTACTTGAACTAATCCATGCTTTCGAAAAGGCTACCGGAGTGAAACTGAATTATAAAATAGTCCCCCGCCGAGCTGGTGATATCGAGCAAATCTGGGCTGACACCTCCCTGGCAAATAACGAACTGGGATGGAAAGCCCAAACGGGGCTTGAAGAAACCCTTGCTTCCTCATGGAACTGGGAAAAGCATTTGCGCAATATAAAATAAATCAGAACTAAGATTCCTATGGGTTTTATGAGTCCGCAACAGATTCATAAAACCCATTTTCCGATACGTTATTGGGAAATGGGTAAAAACACCAATGAAAAAATTTGTTTCAGAGCTAATTAATGGTTTTACGGAGCTTTTTCTTCCACGTTATTGCCTTTGTTGCCAGGAGAAATTACTCTTAGAAGAACACGATCTCTGCCTAAATTGTCTTTATCATCTTCCCAGAACTAATTTTCACACCTACCGTAATAATCCCGTTATGGAATTATTTTTGGGAAGGATTCCGCTTGAAATGGCCACCTCTTACTTTTTTTTCCGCAAAGGAAGTGTATACCAGGAACTCATCCACCAACTCAAATATAAAGGACACAAAGAATTAGGCTCCTTCCTGGGAGAGAAATTCGGGAATGAACTTTCCCGTGATGGTTGTTTTAACCAGGTAGACTTCATTATTCCTGTCCCGCTACATCCCCGCAAATTGAGAAAACGAGGATATAATCAAAGCGAATGGATCGCCATGGGACTATCCAAAGCATTGGGTATTCCAGTAGTAACCGATGCAGTAGTCCGTAAACAGTATACCGAGACCCAAACAAAAAAAGATCATTTCGCCCGATGGGAGAATGTATCAAATGTCTTTGCATTAAATCATTCCGATCAACTGAAAGGAAAAACAATTCTACTGGTTGACGATGTAGTAACTACCGGAGCAACTCTTGAGGCCTGCGCAACCGCATTTCTTTCCATCCCAGGTATAAAAATCAACATTGCCACACTCGCAATAGCGACACTTTAATATTTTCTCTATTATTCTCAATGCCACCCGATGGGCATGGGATCGGATTTGTTCCTTTGCCAAAGAGAAAAAACTATTCGGATTCGGGACTGAATTCTTTGGCATCAGTTACGACAGTCCGTCAATCACCGAGCCGGAAAAGTGCAGGTACGAAGCCTGTATCTCCGTTAAAAAACCGGTAGAAACCGAAGCTGATATTGCAGTCAAAACCATCACTGGAGGTAAATATGCAATCTTTAAACTTAAAGGACCCTACGATCTCCTAAAAGATGCCTACGACTACATTTTCAGTAAATGGATACCGGAAAATGAAATGACACCGGATGAAAAACCCTGTTTTGAAAAATACCTGAATCTTCCGGATAAGACTAAATCCGAAAATCTGGAAACAGAGATTTATATCCCGTTGAAGTAGCATTCTGGAATAAGACGAATCTGTAATTTGTGAACTCGCAATCCTTAATTCCATATAAGTCAGTGGGAAAGAGCCCACAGAGACAGGTTCTCTGCAGAATATGAAAAAATCATTTAATCCAAATAAAGAGGGGAGCCGAATTAAATATCGACTCCCCTTTTATTTTAGCCCTGATTTCTAAAAAGCCGGACTTGGAAATATCCGAAAATCAGAATTCGTTATAAGTCAAAAGCCTCTTTGATCTTATCCACATAATCCAGCTTCTCCCATGTAAATAATTCCACTTCCTTTTCATATCTACCCCAATAAGGAGACTCGAATGTTTTCACTTTCAACTCTGGTTTTCGGCCCATGTGTCCATAAGCAGCCGTTTCCTGATAAATCGGATTACGAAGATTCAATCGTACTTCAATAGCCTTCGGACGAAGATCAAAAAGCTCTTCGATTTTCCGGGCTATTTCACTGTCCGGAATAGACACATGCGATCTTCCATAAGTGTTCACATAAATATTTACGGGTTTTGCTACCCCAATCGCATAGGCAAGCTGTACCAATATCTCATCAGCAACTCCGGCAGCAACCAGATTCTTGGCAATATGACGGGCAGCATAGGTAGCAGAACGGTCAACTTTGGAAGGATCTTTACCAGAGAAAGCACCTCCTCCGTGAGCACCACGTCCACCGTAGGTGTCAACAATGATTTTCCTTCCGGTAACACCGGTATCCCCATGCGGGCCACCAATTACAAACTTACCGGTTGGATTAACCAGTAATTCGAATTTACCATCAAAAAGAGGTCGCAACCTTTCGGGCAATTCCGAAACAACCTGCGGAATAAGAATGTTTTGAACATCTCTTTTTATTCTTGACTGCATTTCTTCGTCCGAATCAAACTCATCATGCTGAGTAGAAATCACAATCGTATGGATTCGTTCAGGAGTTCCATCCTCCTGATATTCAACAGTGACCTGTGATTTCGCATCCGGGCGGAGATAATGCATTGATTTCCCTTCACGCCGGATCTTAGCCAGATCAATCAACAGGTGATGCGCCAATTCGAGAGGAAGAGGCATATAATTATCCGTTTCGTTGCAAGCGTAACCGAACATCATTCCCTGATCTCCGGCACCTTGATCCATCGGATTCTTGCGAACAACACCCCGGTTAATGTCGGGTGACTGTTCATGAAGGGCTGATAACACCCCGCAGGAATTCCCGTCAAACCGATATTCTCCTTTCGTATAACCAATCTGATTAATCACTTCACGGGCCACTTCCTGAACATCAATGTAAGTTTTTGTTTTGACTTCGCCGGCAATAATAACCTGCCCTGTAGTCACCAGTGTTTCGCAAGCAACTTTGCTGTCAGCGTCATAAGCCAGGAAACGATCAAGTAACGCATCCGAAATCTGATCGGCCACTTTATCCGGGTGCCCTTCAGATACAGATTCTGATGTAAATAGATATCCCATTGCACATAATTTTTCAATCTGATCATATTTTAAATCAGACTAGACATTTAACAAATGTAACGTGGGATTGTTTTTGATTGAAGAGGACAGAAAAACACTCGAAAATAGGATTGTTTTAGCATTTTTTTCCTGTGGTTGCAATCAATCTCAAATTTTCCACATATCGGGCGCAAAGATATAGAATTCCTTTAAATAGTGAATTGCTCCCCCGTTAATTTTTAACATTAACCGATCTGAATTATTATCGGGTTAACTCATGAAATATATTTTCGAGCGACTGCTCCTGTTCGCGAAGAGAAAGAATTGTCAGGTTATGATTTGCAGCAAGATTAAATAATTCTTTTCTACAATCATTCTTAGCCGTAATAATCAATGATTTTCCATCAGCTACCACCTCAATGTCCGTAACTCCTGAAATGGAACGAATCAAGTCCGGATCGACAACCGTATCAAATTCGACAAAGATACGAGGCACTTCCGAGCTAAAGCGCTCCGTCAGATCATGAATACTGCTGTCTGCCACAAGTTGTCCCTGATTGATGACAATAACCCGCTGGCAGATTGCCTGAACTTCCTGCATGATATGAGTCGAAAGCATTACGGTTTTTTCCCGGCTGATGGCCTTAATCAGTACTCTTATTTCTTCAAGTTGATTTGGATCAAGCCCAGAAGTCGGTTCATCAAGGATAAGCACCTCCGGATTATGGATTAATGCCTGAGCCAAACCAACCCGCTGGCGATATCCTTTTGACAACGCACCAATCTTTTTATGACATTCCGGCTGGAGTCCGGTTTCCTCAATCATCTGATCAATTCGTTTCCATGGATTTGCAATTTTATAGATTCCAGCTACAAACCGGAGATACTCTTTCACATACATATCCATGTAGAGCGGGTTATTTTCAGGAAGATAACCGATTTTTGCCCTAATCTCAGGGTTCTCAACCGTAATCTGAACATCATCGATAGAAACCGTTCCTGAAGAAGCAGGCAGAAAACCCGTAATAATCTTCATCAGGGTAGATTTTCCTGCTCCGTTCGGTCCGAGGAAACCAATCAGTTCCCCTTTATTTATTTCAAACGATAAATTATCTAATGCTTTCTGCGTACCATAAAACTTGGTAACCGACTCAATTTTTATCGACATGATGCTTTACTAATTATCCGGTCAAAAATAATAATAAATAAAGATTATCGGGTCTCCGCTCAGGTAAAGCCGACTCAAACGAGAAAAATGAGAATGAAAAAGCTTTAATAAAGAATTAACCCGTTCTTAAGAAACTCACCATCAATTATTTTTTTCCTAACATTCCACCAAGGGAAAAAACAAACAGAATCCTTAAATTCGAATCGTTTTAATAAGCATGGTTAATTCTTAAATTCCTATATTTGCGGGTTCAAAGGGTATATTATGGATAATCGTAACTTTAATTACATCGAAGACCTAAATCGGTATAAGAGGCAGAAAACCGTTACGGTACATGTTGGAGACATCCCCGTAGGTGGTGATTATCCCATCCGGATTCAGTCAATGACTGACACTGACACAAAAGACACCGCAGCAACCGTTGAACAAATCATCCGGCTGGTAAAATCCGGTGCTGATTTTGTACGGGTAACTGCACAAGGAACGCGTGAAGCAGAAAATCTGAAAAACATTAAGGATGAGCTTAAAAAACGCGGCTATAACACGCCGATCGTTGCAGACATCCACTTTAACCCTCACGTTGCGGAAATTGCCCTGAAATACGTTGAAAAAATACGAATTAATCCAGGCAATTTTTACGATCACCGTGCCCAATTTGAAAAAATACACTTCACCGACGAAGAGTACAAAGAAGAATTAAAGAAGATTGAAGAAAAGTTTATTCCTTTCCTTCGTCTTTGCAAAAAATACAATACTGCTATCCGTATCGGAGCCAATCAGGGATCTCTTTCCGATCGTATTATGAGCCGGTATGGAGACACTCCTTCCGGAATTGTCGAATCCGTCATGGAATATCTTCGTATTTGTCACAAAGAAGATTTTCAGGATGTTGTCATCTCGATCAAATCAAGCAATACGCGAACAATGGTTTATACGGTCAGGATGATGAACTACAAGATGCGGCTTGAAGATATGTGTTACCCGTTCCATGTAGGAGTGACCGAAGCAGGAGAAGGTGAAGACGGACGCATCAAATCGGCCGTTGGAATCGGAGCTTTACTTGCTGACGGCATTGGCGATACCATACGGGTTTCTCTCACCGAAGACCCTGAAAATGAAATCCCGGTAGCTCGCAAGCTGGTAAGCCTTGTCAAAGAAAGAGAAAATCACCGTCCGATATCGGCTCCGCTCATTGCGCAGACGAATCCTTTTGAATACGAAAGAAGATCAACCCGCCCGGTATTAAATATCGGAGGAAAGAAACAAGCAATTGTTCTTGCTCATTTAGGAGACCTGAAGATTCAGCAAGTGCTGCCAATCCGTGGCAAACTTCAGCCGGATTATTTCTTCGACGACCGAAAGGTTATCAGTATTGATGGAACAATCTATCCGTTACTGACTCTCGAGGATTATCTTTATGAAGGAACGAGATTCAATCAAATCAAATTTATCAAGACCAACAAAGTCGAATTTGATGCCTTCCATAAAGACTACCCCGAAATCATGACCAAGCTAAAACAAACCCGCAAAACGGTTTTGATTCTCGAAAGCGACAATGTGAATGCACTGGCTGAGATGAGGGCTTTTTTCATGTTTCTGGATGCACATATTTGCAAAGTTCCGGTTATCCTTTACCGTAAATATCACGAAGAAAATATTACCGCATTACAGCTACGGGCCGCTGCTGATTTAGGGGGGCTTTTCATTGACGGATACGGCGATGGATTGTGTATCGCAAACGAAGGAGAAACCACCTTTTCGGAACTAAAAGACCTGAGTTTTGCAATTCTACAGGCAAGTCGCATGCGAATCACCAAAGCCGAATTCATTTCCTGTCCCGGATGCGGAAGAACACTTTTCGATCTTCATCAAACAACCGCTCTGGTTAAAGAACATTTTGACCACCTAGATCATCTCAAAATCGGAGTTATGGGTTGCGTAGTTAACGGCCCCGGGGAAATGGGTGATGTCGATTATGGTTTTGTAGGAGCCGGCCCCGGAAACGTTAATCTCTATAAAGGACAGAAGCTTGTTCAACGACACGTCCCTTATGATCAGGCAATTGCCGCCCTTGAAAAAATCATCAAAGATCATGGGGATTGGCACAATAAGGAATCGAAATCAGATACGCATCCCCATTCGAATCCTTCAAAATTTCATTAATACCGAATTAAACAATCACCAGGTTACTTAGTTCCATCCCCTTTTGAAGAAGGATAGTTTCCATTCCAAGAGAATCAGCTGTCTGTATATTTTCTTCGTTATCGTCGATGAAAAGAGTCTCCTTTGCTGCAAGATCATTCTCTTTCAGAATAATCTCAAATCCCTCTTTGTCCGGTTTCTTCCATCCGAGAATATGAGAATAATAAACCTTCCTGAATAATCGTTTAAAATCGAAATCATACTGAGCCGCAAAATCTTTTTCAAATTTATGCTGATGCAGTTCATTCGTGTTACTATAAAGAAACAAACGGTGATGCAGTGCCATGCGTTTCAAGAAATCAACCCGAGCAGGAGGCACCTCTAACAACATCGCAGTCCATGCCCGATCTATATCGCGATCCGGGACTCCGCTTCGCAAAAGAGTCCGGGCCCATTCTCTGAATTCCTCCGTATCGATTTTCCCCGTTTCATAATGCACCGGCGGAGTCCCTGCACCCAACAACGATTTCAGATCGGTTGTTTCCGGAAAACCCATCTTATACAACGCGTTAAATGTCTTCTGGGGATCAATATCCAGGATTACCCCTCCTAAATCGAAAACAATATTTTTTATTGAAGTTGAAATTTGCATAATCCTATCGTTAACATCCAAAGGTAGTAAAATCTATCCGTCGAAATATTGAGTCCATTCAGATCGAATACATTCGGAAATTTATTTAATTTCGGGGATAGAAATAAGGTCATTATTATCAATCAAAAAATCGCCGAATCCGTTTCCATGAGCAGAAAATACAGTGGAAGAAAGGAGAGAGATAAAAGAATAATTTTGATTTTGAACTCAAGTCAACTTACTGACAATCAATTTTCACGAGTTGTCATGTTTATTTTTGTTACAAGAAGATAAAAGAGCCAATTTTAATGAAAGTAAAAGGAAATTATTATACAACAATCTGGAAAAATTCAACCAACCCAGAATGGATTCAGGTCATTGATCAACGTAAATTACCATTCGAATTCAAAACATTTGATATCCACTCCGTCGAGGACACCTATTTTGCAATCCGCGAGATGGTTGTCAGAGGTGCCCCCCTTATCGGAGTCACTGCAGCCTACGGACTTTATCTTTCTCTTTGCAATTTTAAAGGAGAGCAATCGTTATCGGAATACCTGACAAGGCAGGGAGATTTTCTTAAATTAGCCCGTCCGACAGCCGTAAACCTCTCTTTTATGGTCGATCAAATGATTCGACAGTTTACCGGAGAAGAGAGTCCTGAAGAAGCAAAAACAAAAGCCATGAACCTTGCCGATCAATACCGGCAAGATGAGATTGAAAACAGCCGAAAGATTGGAGAATACGGGCTCTCACTTATTGAGACTATTTATAAAGAGAAAGGCGGAATGCCGGTAAATATTCTAACACACTGCAACGCTGGTTGGTTAGCCTGTGTAGATTGGGGAACTGCTACAGCTCCGATTTTCATGGCCTGCCAAAAAGGAATTCCCGTTCACGTTTGGGTTGATGAAACCCGTCCAAGAAATCAGGGGGCAAGACTTACTGCTTTTGAATTACTGAACGAAGAAGTGCCTCATTCTGTAATTGCTGACAACATGGGCGGATACCTGATGCAGCACGGCATGGTCGATCTGGTTCTTGTCGGAAGTGACCGAACCGCTTTAAACGGAGACGTTGCAAACAAAATCGGAACTTACCTGAAAGCCTTGGCAGCGAACGACAATCACGTTCCTTTTTATGTAGCCTTACCCTCCTCAAGCATTGACTTCGGAATGAAGAACGGGACAGACGAAATGCCCATTGAAGAACGGGATGCCGAAGAAGTCAAATATATTGAAGGATGGGATGGCAAAAAAATCAGACAGGTACTTCTTATCCCTGAAAAAAGTCCGGTTGCCAATTACGGATTCGATGTCACTCCGGCCCGGCTGGTTACCGGACTGATTACAGAGCGGGGCATTTGCAATGCGTCAAAAGAAGGGATCTTAAAACTTTTCCCCGACAGGGAAAAACTCAACAAGAGCCTTGTCGTCAAAGATAATTTCAATCCTTCTTGCGAATAAAGTGAATAATGAGATACACCACAAAGATTGCCCCCGCAGCAAGAAGGACATATTTAATTTCGTTGAAATATTTATCCAGTAATTGCTTCTGAGAATAGAGTGCATAACTAAGTCCTGCAAGAATTATATTCCACACTCCTGAACCGATAACCGTATAGAGAATAAAATCACGCAGTTTCATCTTCGCCATTCCTGCCGGAATCGAGATCAAATGACGAATACCCGGAACCAGGCGACCAATTAAGGTAGAACTTCTACCATGACGAAGGAAATAAGTTTCGGCCTTCCCGATTCCGGTAGGAGTAACCATTATCACTTTAGCAAATCGGGTAGCCGCAAGTTTATAAATCAATTTTCTTCCGAGGAAATACCCCAATCCATAATTAAACAGCGATCCCAAAAGGGCACCTATCGTCCCGAAAAGGACAACCAGCACAATATTCATGTCACCCGAAGCCGCTTTCCATGCAGCCGGGGGAATAACAATCTCTGAAGGAAGCGGGAAAAAAGAGCTTTCAATTGCCATCAGAAGCATAACCGTTCCATAATTGATATGAGCCATGTACCACGCGGCAATTGACGAAAATATAGTACGCATAAATCGTTATTTAATGGAAGCCGCTAAAGTAATAAATTAAGCGTTTCCGGCAATGGACTACGCGTAGCCTGCTTCGCTTTATTTTATTTGATTTATTACCCGATCAAGCGATTCGGAAAGAATTGTAATCACCTTCTTCAGATTCATATATTCCATCTGAAGTTCCATTGCCTTATCAATATTCCCTTCTTTTTGAGCCTGTTCCATCTCTTTCTCAAGTTTTGTGGCAAGAAGGAGAGCCTTTGTCAATTTATACTCCTCAACGGCTTTAGGAACCAGCATCGGAAGAATTTCTTCTTCGCCTTCCACCCAGCTGCCATTCTTTTCCCAGCGAACACTTTCCACATTCTTTTCAGCCAAAAGATTGGTGGCAAGCTGACAGATCTGAATATCCGGATGCGTTGTAAAGTGACGCTGACAATCAAAATCTGCATTCGTCAGATTCTCTTCCATTTCATCAATCATCTTCTGGTTGAAAGGATTGACAGATACAAATTTATCATCTTCAAACTCCTGGAAAAGATACTGACTTACCGTAATCACACTCTCCTTATTGGGAGCGATTTCCTCTGAAAAAAGCGGAGAACGCCAATATTTGATCAATAAACGAAGGATTGCTTTTTCCTCCGCAGCACATGGATTATCAATCTTTTGAACCGGAACCGGATTCGTCACAGTGCGGTAACTCCGATCCTGTTTTTGTCTTGTTAAGCCCGCTTCTGTCTCGTGTTGTTTAATCTTTCGAATCTCCTGATAAAGGACTTCCTCTCTCACTTCGAGGATATTACTGCATTCCCTGATATATTCTGATCTTACAATCACATCAGGAATAACCGAAATTGAATGAACTATATTGGTAACCACTCCTGCACGTTCAACCGGATCGTTGACCGAGTCCTTCATCAGCAACTGGGTTTTGAATTTGATAAAATCCGTCTCATGCTCTTCGATATACTTCATGAGTTGCGAAGAATTCATCGTTCGGGAGAAAGAGTCAGGATCATGCCCGTCGGGCAATAAGAGCACCCTCACATGGAGCCCCTGTTCAAGAACCATATCGATTCCCCTCAGCGAAGCCTTTATTCCTGCAGCATCGCCATCATAAAGAATCGTAATATTGCTGGAAAATCGTTTAATGAGCCGAATCTGATCCGTTGTCAGTGAAGTTCCGGAAGAAGCGACCACATTCTCAATACCCGACTGATGCATGGCGAGCACGTCAATATAGCCTTCGACCAGAAAACATTTATCCTGACGGGTAATCTCTTTTTTAGCCTGAAAAATACCATACAAGACATGACTCTTATGATAGATTTCCGATTCGGGAGAATTAAGATATTTAGCCGTATGCGGATCGTCTTTCAGAATCCTTCCTCCAAAAGCGATGATTCTTCCGGCCAGATTATGAATCGGGAAAATCACCCTTCCTCCAAAACGATCACGGGTCCAGTCATCCCGTCGAATCGTAAGTCCGGTTTTCTCAAGATATTCCATTCGATATCCCTGTCGCAGGGCCGACTGAGTGAATGCATCTTTGCGATCGGGACAGTACCCCAGTTCAAATTTATGAATGATATCGTCTCTGATTTCCCGCTCTCTGAAATAGGACAGTCCGACACTTCTTCCCTCCGGATCATTGAGTAAAATCTCCGAGAAGTATTTCTTGGCATATTCGGAAACAATCATCAGACTTTCCCGCTCATCCTGCATCTTTTGTTCTTCAGGCGTTTTTTCCTTCTCTGCAATCAGAATCCCATATTTTTTGGCCAGATAACGAAGGGCGTCGCCATAATTCAGATGCTCATGTTCCATGATGAAGTTGACTGAGTTTCCCCCTTTACCGCACCCGAAACATTTAAAGATCCCCTTAGCCGGAGAAACAATAAAAGAAGGAGTCTTCTCATTATGGAAAGGGCATAAACCCAGATAATTGACGCCTCGTCTCTTGAGTGTTACAAACTCCTGTACGACATCAACAATCTCAGCTGCATCGTGAATCCGTTCAATAGTTGCCTGATCGATCATGAAGCAAAATTAACAAATTAAACCTCGCTTCAGTCGTTTTGCATCCTGCGTTTTTATAAACAGTTTCTTCGTTCGAAGCAATCCACTCAAAGACATCAATTGTAATGAATCTATTTCAAAAATAAAGTACCGACAACCAACCCATCCCCTACACTTCAACTACCATTTGGGTAAAGAAAGGGTAAGTGAAGGGTAAGCAAAGGGTAAGTGAACCTCATTCCAAAACCGCATCTTCCCTTTCCAAAAGACAAAATCAGAAAAGGCCAAAACCTATTCTCCTGATTTTTGTTAAAAAAAGAATTATTTGTAAACTAAAAACCAACATTGCCGTATAACATTTCTTAGTAAAAACCATTATTTTATGAAGAGGACTGCTTTAATAACCGGAAGTGCCAGACGAATTGGCAAAACGATTGCTTCCCATTTGGCGGCACAAGGATGGAATATTGCGATCCATTGCAATCATTCGGTTGAAGAAGCCCAGGAACTTCGCGCCTCACTTGCCGAACAATTTCCACAAAACCATTATCAGTTGATTTGTGCTGATCTGGATAATCAGGATGAAGTAGATCGAATCATTCCCGAAACAATCGAACATTTCGGGCAACTGGACTTGTTGATCAATAATGCTTCCATCTTCGAACCGTCCTCCATTTTTCATACAACACCAGCACTTTTTAATCGAATGATGAATATTAATTTCAGAGCTCCGTTTTTCCTGATTAAGGGCTATTCCGAAGCACAAAAAGAAGGATTGATCATTAATCTGCTCGACACTAGAATTGTCAGGAATGAGCCTGATTTTGCCGCATATACACTTTCAAAGAAGAGTCTAACCGAGTTAACTAAAATGGCTGCCATCGAATTCGGCCCTTCTTTCCGTGTTAACGCCATTGCCCCCGGAGCAACTCTGCCTCCCAAAGGGAAAGACGAATCCTATTTGCAGAATATTGCCCGGAGAACCCCCATGAAACATTCGGGGGGAGTTGCCCCCATCCTAAAAAGTATTGATTTCATTATTGAAAATGTGTACCTTACTGGACAAATTATCTTTTGCGACGGAGGAGAAAATATTTACAAAGCCTTATAACCTACAAAGCCCATGACGACTATTCGCATAAAGAATCTATCATTACGAACAATCATCGGGTTTAACCCGGATGAAAGAGTCAACCGACAGGATATTATTATTAATATTCTTCTTAAAGCCGACCTTACCGAAGAGTCAAAAGCTGATCAGCTAAACGAATTTGTTGATTATAAGACAATCTGCAAAAAAGTAATCCGTTTTGTCGAAGATAGCCAGTTTTATTTACTGGAAGCTCTCACTCAGGGAATTCTTGACCTGATTATGCAAGAACCCGGAGTCCATTATGCAAGGGTTGAAGTAGACAAACCCCATGCTTTACGTTTTGCTGAATCTGTCTCGGTTGAACTTGAATCTTCAAAATAATGGAAAACAGTTGTATCATAGGCATCGGATCAAATATCCATCCGTACGAAAACATTTACAATGCTGTTAAAGTCCTGGAAGAAAGATTTGAAGTGCTCTATTGCTCCGCTTTTAGCAGAACAGCACCGATAGGCATGTGCAATCAACCGGACTTTCTGAACGGGGCCGTACTTATTCAGACGATCTTAAACGAAGAGGATGTGACAACCTGTCTTAAACGAATTGAGGATTTACTGGGACGAGACCGTTCCATCCCCAAATACGGACCCAGAACAATTGACCTGGACCTGGTAATGTGGAATGGGAAAATAGTCGATCAGGATTATTACAACCGGGGATTCCTTAAAAAATCCGTAGATTATTTGCTCCATGCACAGGAGTATTATTCCGACTAAGGGATTCCGGCTAGTTTATGCAATTGCAGACTCATCATCCATCCTTTCTGACTTATCGCATTAATCTTCGCCAGGAGATTCATACATTCCAGAATATTCATCTTTCCCTGATCATCAAGCGGACTGATAAAGTAGTGGTCTGCCTGAATGAGCCTTTCTTTTTTAAGTAACATCTCTTCCGTCAGACCATCATTGACCATCCGGACCTCTGAAGCCTTAAACTGGGCAACGGGGACATTCTTTTTAGGTGAAAGAGCAATATAATCAATCAGCCGCTCGACCGTAGCCAGACTACGGGTTGCATTGCTTTCTATTCCAATCCAATACCCTTTCTCTTTGAGAGTCCGGACTAACAGTTCAAGATTCTGAACAGACGGCTCTCCTCCGGTAATGATAACGGACTTACACCGCCAATGCCGAAGTTGATTCAGAATGTCCGATACCGACATTTCGGTACATTGACTGAAATCAGTATCACACCACGGGCAAGTCAGGTTACATCCCGAAAGACGAATAAAAATAACCCGCTTACCCTGATTAAAGCCTTCTCCCTGAAGAGAATAAAATATCTCGTTTACGCTATAATTCATCGATTTTCATATTCTAAGGGATCTTCAAGTCCGGCCTCTTCAAAAGCCTTGAGCCGCAGACGACAACTGTCGCATACACCACATGCTTTTTCTCCTCCGTTGTAGCAAGTCCATGAAAGACCATAGTCTACTCCCAGTTTGGTTCCCATCCTTATTTCATCGGCTTTCGTCATCTTCATAAACGGAGCATGAATATGAATAGGTTCTCCTTTTTCAACTGCACAAACGGTCCCCATATTGATAGCCCGTTCCATTGCTTCAATAAATTCCTGCCGGCAATCAACATAGCCGGAATAATCAACCTGACTCACTCCGATAAAGACATCACGCGCTCCGATAGCCTCGGCATAAGAGGCAGCCACCGAAAGGAAAACCATATTCCGGGCCGGAACATAGGTAATCGGTATTTCGTCATTCTCCTCCTGAGACACCGGAACGTCGAGGTGTTGATCAGTCAGTGCCGATCCACCCCATGCACCAAGATTAAGCGAAACAATCTGATGTTGTGCAACCCCTGCAACTTTGGCCGCTTTACGGGCCACATCAAGTTCCTTGGAATGCCGCTGACCGTAATCAAATGAAAGAGCATAAACTTCATAGCCTTCACTCTTTGCAAGATACAATGCGGTGGTGGAATCAAGTCCTCCGGAGAATAATACAACTGCTTTTTTCATAACATTTCATTTCAGAATCAACAAAAAAGATTCATTCCGGGATCTTTTATTCCGGATAGATTCGTCATTTAATACAACTCGCTATGAAACATTACGGCAGGAAGGAAGATTTACCCCTACGGGAAGAACCTCCCTATTCAGAAAAACAGAGAGGAATAATCATCTTAATTTCCTTAGTTTTGTTTATAGACAGGAGTTTGCGAACTGTCTCCGGATTCACCCTGAATCCAGACGCAAAATTAAGAAACAATCTGAATGATAAAGAATAATCCTTTTAAGTTTTAAGAAAAAGGAATCTTAGGAAAGGAAAAGAGGGAACAAAATAGTTCCCTCTTTTAACCATCAATAGACCAAAACCACATAACCCCATGGAGGTAGGGAAATCTTTTTACCCGCATTCAAGCTGAATGGCTTGCCGGTAAAGAAATCTTTTCCGGTAAAAATCTTGACTTGAGGTATCCTGGTAATTGCCCGCTCTTTCGAAATATTTAAAAGGACAATCACTCTGTTTCCATTTTTCTCGCGACTAAAGGCAAACACTTGTTTCGGATTTGAAGTAGCCAGGATATTCATCTTGCCACCTTGATTTCCGCCCCAAAGAGCCGGATTATTTTTGTGAAGCAAAATTAACCGATGATAAAATTTCTGCATGGAAAGATCTTTCCAACTAATTTCATCCTTCTCAAAAAACTTCAGCCGATGATTAAGCGAAGCCTCCTGACCACTGTATAACATCGGCATTCCGGGAACCGTAAAGGTCAGGACCGAGAACAAGGGTACCGCCGGTCCCATTCGTTCAAATTCAGTTCCATTCCAGCTATTCTCATCGTGATTACTAATAAAATTCATAAGATATGAATCCAAAGGATAAGTCTTTTTTACTTTCTGAAAGTAACTGTCCAGCGCTGTCGGCTGAGCTTTCCCCTGTGCCAGATCATTCATAAGGTGATGCAGCTCCCAGCTATAATCCATATCAAAGGCTCTGTATAAAAGAGGGGCTTCCGAGGCCTCTGCCAGCATAAAAACCGGTTTGACCTGATCCAGCTGTTTCCGAACCTGATTCCAGAAATCAACAGGCACCATTCCTGCCATGTCACAACGGAAACCGTCAATATTCGTTTCTTCAATCCAAAATTTCATGGAGCGAATCATCTCTCTGCGCATATCCGGATTATCATAGTTTAGATCTGCCGTATCGGTCCAGTCCGGTACCGGAGAGACAATCTCACCTTTTGCATTATGCGTATACCAATCCGGGTGACTGACAATCCACGGATTATCCCAACCGGTATGATTGGCCACCCAGTCGACGATCACTTTCATTCCAAGTGCATGAGCCCGTTTAACCAGATCTTTAAAATCATCCATCGAACCGAACTCCGGGTTTACCTTACAGTAATCGGCAACCGAATAATAGCTCCCGAGAGGCAATTTTCGATTCTTCACACTAATCGGATTAATCGGCATAATCCAAAGTATATTGACCCCCATCTGATGCAAACGGGGCAAATGAGAAGCAAAAGCACGGAACGTCCCCTGTGGACTATATTGACGAATATTCACCTCATAGATGGTCGCATTCCGCGTCCATTGGAGGTGTTTGACGCATTCATTGTTAATGATTGCAGAAGAATCGGTTTTTTCTACCGTTCCAAGTGCAAAAGTCGGGGATGCGAGAAGAACCAACAGGAGGAATAAAAAACTACCTTTAAGTAATCTCATTTCTTTTCTCTTTTAAAATTAACGGTTCCGAATACTGAGGGAAATCAATCCTTACTTTAATTCCAGAACCAGTCCGCTTTTAGCCGGCACGGCAATCGAGTCAGACAACGGATAAGTCTTTCCGGTCAACACATCAACCCCCTGAGAATATCCGGTTAGCATCTCACTATAGCGAACCGTTGAGACAGACTGGTCTTTTGCCTGGTTATTCAGGATGACCATAATGCGCTTCTGATCGTTGTAACGGAAATAGACATAGACATTATTCTCGGGGACAAACTGGGTCATCTTTCCGAACTGAACAACCGGATTATTCTTCCGCCAGTTGAGTAATGCCTTCACATAATTAAACACCTCGTTCTCAATAGCAGTCCGTCCTGTTTCAGTAAAGGCATTCCGACTATCGGAAGGCCATCCGCCCGGGAAATCCCTTCGAATATCTCCGTCCCCTTTGCCTTTATCTCCACCCATCATGATTTCAAAACCATAATAAACCTGAGGAATTCCCCGGGTTGTTAAAAGGAGTGTATAGGCCAACTTATATTTTTTAATATCATTTCCAATGACCGTCGGAAACCGTTGCGTGTCGTGATTTTCAAGAAAGACAAAAAGGTTTAGCGGGTTACCGTATAAGTAATCGCAGGCAAAACAGGAATAAATATCAACCATTCCACTATCCCACTCCTGTTTATCTTCATTGAAAGCTCTGCCGGACTGATCCAGAAAGCAAAAATCCATCACCGATTTAAGTCCGGAATCATACTGATCGTAGTTTTTTGATCCCGATTGCCAGTAAGCAATGTCCGAAGGACTATGTTGCCAGCATTCTCCGACCATTTTAAAATTAGGATATTCAGTCATGATCCCCTTAGTCCATTCTGCTATTTTTTCCCGATCGTTATAGGGGTAAGTATCGACCCTTATTCCATCGAGTCCGGCATATTCAACCCACCAGATAGCAGCCTGACGAAGATAATTCAGTAAATAAGGATTCTTCTGGTTCAAATCGGGCATAGAAGTGTCAAACCATCCGTCCGAATTAAGTTTTTTATCCGCCTGAGAGGCATAGGGATCATTGATCGTCGAAATACGGAAATTCGAACGGGTAAATTGAGGAAACTGGTGAACCCAGTCGGTAGATGGCAGATCATCCATCCACCAATGGGACAGTCCGCAATGGTTTGTTACAAAGTCAATAATAAGCTTTAGTCCTCTTTTATGGCATTCATCGGCAAGACGCCGGTAATCTTCATTGGTTCCATAACGTGCATCAATCTGATAATAATTGGTCGTAGCATAACCATGATAGGATACCTCGGGTTGATTATCTTCCAGTAACGGAGTAACCCAGATAGCTGTAATCCCCAGATTTTTGAGATAATCAAGATGATCAATAATTCCTTGTATATCCCCTCCATGACGTCCGTTCGGATCGTTGCGATTGGCTTTCTCGGTCTCTTCTTTCTTCGTGTCATTTTTTGCATTCCCGTTTGCGAAACGATCGGGCATGATTAAATAAACCACATCCGAAGCATCAAAACTCTTGCGCTCTGCCGATCCGGATTTACGGTCGGATAACAAATAACGTTTAACGATCTTCTTCCCGCCTTTTGCAAAGGTGAGGGTATACTCTCCAGCCTTTGCCTGTTCTGAAACCTGTAGATTGACAAAAAGATAATCCGCGTTTTGCGTGGTATCGACCGAAGCGATCCGGATTTCTTTATTTTGAGTAGAGACAGTGGCCCCATGCAGGTTTCTGCCTTTTACCAGAAGTTGAAGATTCTGGTTTTTCATTCCGGTCCACCAGCTGGAAGGTTCAATACGTTCAATTTTAATCTGGGCATACGATGAAATACAACACATCCAAAGTATTACCGACAGAACAAACCTATAGACTATTTTTCTATTCATCATTTTTAAGTTAACCGGATTATTAAGCTGTTTCTACTTCCAGTTTTTTTAAAGGTTCCAAAATATAAGAATTCCCGTTGATCGTCAATTCCAGCGATACATTCGAATGATTCTGAACCAATACTTTTTCTTTCAGTACCTGAATGACCAGATGGGCATTTCTAAAACCAACCGAAAAACAGAACGATTTCCATTGTTTAGGAAGAAACGGATTCATTTCCAGGTGGTCATGCCGTACCCGAAGTCCGCCGAAGCCATAAACAACACTCATCCAGGTCCCGGCCATGCTGGTAATATGACAACCATCTTCCGTGTCGTTGTTATAATCATCCAGGTCTAGTCGGGCTGTTCGCAGATACAATTCGTAAGCCGTATCATACTTTCCGAGACTTGCGGCTAAAATAGAGTGAACACAAGGAGAAAGAGAAGATTCATGGACGGTAATCGGTTCATAAAAATCAAAATTACGTTCTAAAGTCTCCCGATCAAACTCATCATCAAGCCAAAACATACTCTGAAGTACATCGGCCTGTTTGATATAGCAGGAACGCAAAATCCGATCCCATGACCAGTGCTGATTAATAGGGCGCTGTGAAGCAGGAATCTCCGCCGCAGGAATATATTCTTTATCCAGGAAACCGTCTTGTTGCAAGAAAACGCCTCTTTTTTCATCATAGGGGAAATACATTCCGTCAATAATCGCCTTCCATCGCATCGTTTCCTCTTCTTCCCGGAATAACCGTTTATCAACAATCTCCTCGTAAACCGATGGAAAGTTGGTTTTAATAAAATCAATCACTTCAAGCGTATATTTCAAGGTCCATACTGCCATTTGATTGGTATGCCAGTTATTGTTGACATTATTTTCATATTCATTCGGACCGGTAACACCAAGCATCACATAAGCATTGCGTTCAGTCGAAAAAGTAATTCGCTGACTCCAGAAACGGGATATTCCGAGTAACACTTCAAACCCATAAGGAGCAAGGTAATCCACATTACCGGTATACCGCACATAATTATAAATGGCAAAAGCAATTGCTCCATTACGATGAATCTCCTCAAAAGTTATTTCCCACTCATTGTGGCATTCCTCCCCGTTAATCGTGACCATCGGATATAGAGCAGCCCCCCGGTTGAATCCCAGCTTTGCAGCATTCTCAATCGCCTTATCCAATTGATTATACCTATATATCAAAAGGTTACGAGACACCGCGGGAGGAGCCGTACTTAAGTAAAAAGGGATACAATAAGCTTCGGTATCCCAATAAGTTGTTCCGCCATATTTCTCTCCGGTAAAACCCTTCGGACCAATATTCAGATGAGCATCTTGTCCGGTGTAAGTCTGATTTAACTGGAAAATATTAAAACGAATACCCTGCTGGGCCGCAACATCTCCCTCTATAGTAATATCGCTTTCCTCCCATTTTGAAAGCCACCAGTCGGTATGTTCTTTATATAACACATCATAGCCGGCAGTAAAAGCCTCATAAAGGATTCTTTCCGATTCGTCACCAAGGTTTTTCTTTGCATGAAACTGGGAACTAAGATTCACCCCGTATTTTTCAATAGTTATGACATCTCCTTTTTTAACAGACAATCCGAACTGATGTCCGACATATTTTTCACGGGTAACCTGATTCGACTTAACAGAGACGGGATTTCCATTCAAAAAGACTTTATATTGCATTCCGGTGCAAACGTAAAAAGAGGTCTTCTTCGTTTTTGCAATAACAAACCCGGACTGTTCATGATTCCATTGTTGCTCTTCAATCCAGAATTTCTCATCGTAATTTGAATCGGTATTCACAACATCAGCATCAACATAGGGTTCAAAGTCGATAATGCCCTCAAAATTCAATGCTTTCAGAGAATAGCGGAGGCAACCTATTTCAGGGCGTTCCATACTAACAAAACGCTCTGAATCAACAGCAACTTGATTTTCATTCGGCAATGAAGCAATAAAACTACGCCGAAGAATACCCTGCTGCATATTCAGTTCCCGCTTAAACGATTCGATCGTTGAGAGAGCCAGATCAAGGGGAACGGCATTTATTTTGATGTGAATACCAATCCAGTTAGCGGCATTCAGCACTTTTGCAAAATATTCAGGATAACCGATCTTCCACCAGCCAACGCGGGTTTTATCCGGATAATAAACGCCTGCGACATAACTGCCCTTTAAGCTTTGTCCTGAATAGTCTTCTTCGAAATTAGCCCGTTGTCCCATTCTTCCGTTCCCGATGCTAAAAACGCTTTCCGATATTAAGTTCAGATCAGGATGAAATCCTTCTTCCAAAACTTTCCAATCATTATGGATTATATAATTTTTCATGAATGATAGTCGTTTAAATAAATCCGTTCATAAACTGATTTGCAGTAATTTGATTAAATCCGGGTATAACACGGGTTGCCTGTTTAAGTACATCGGGGGTTCCTATTCCGACACAGCGCATACCAGCATTTAATGCAGCTTCTATTCCCGCAACTGCATCTTCAAATACAATGCAATATTCCGGATCGATATGAAGCAACTCAGCTCCCTTGAGAAAAACTTCCGGATCAGGTTTGGCTTTGCTGATAATATTTCCATCAACAATCGCATCAAAGTATTTGGACAACCCGGTTTTCTCCATGATTAAAGGGGAATTTTTACTGGCAGAACCCAGTGCGGTTTTTATTCCAAGTCTTTTAATATCCGAAAGAAAAGATTCCACTCCGGGAAGAATCTCTCCGGGGGTCATCCGGTTAATCAGTTCGACGTATTTTTCATTTTTAGCTGCTGCAAAATGTTCCTTTTCAGCATTACTTACTTCTATATTTCCAACTTCGAGAAGTATTTCCAGAGAACGCATCCGGCTAACCCCTTTTAAACGTTCATTATCTTTTTCTGTAAATTCAAATCCAAGATGACGGGCAAGTTCCCGCCATGCAGTAAAATGATATTTCGCCGTATCTACCAATACGCCGTCAAGATCAAAAAGACAGGCTTTTATCTCCATTTCTTACAAATAAATCGGATTATGACAATTTTTTATCTTTCACAAAATAGACGGTAAAAGCGCCTATCAACATAGAGGTTCCCGCTAAAACAAGCATGTAAATAGTTTCCCCTTTAAAGTAATGCTCCAGGATAATTCCCCCGAACACTCCGCTGCAAATCTGAGGTACCGCAATCGTAAAATTGAAGATCCCCATATAAATACCCATCTGCTTAGCCGGAAGTGCACCCGACAAAATCGCATAAGGCATTGCAAGAACAGAAGCCCAGGCAATTCCGATTCCTATTGTAGAAATGATTAAAAAATACGGATTATGAAAAAATAAGCATGAGATGAAACCAATTCCTCCGCAGATAAGAGAAAAAGAATAGACCGCTTTACGGCTTGTCTTACGCACCAACCATGGCATAAAAATAGAATAGATCGCTGCGACAAAACTATATACACCAAAAATGATTCCCACCCAATTTCCTGCTTCATTGTAAGCAGCAGAGCTTGCATCCTTCACTCCGGTATGCCAATAATGCTGAGCAACAGCAGGAGTTGTAAACACCCACATCAAATAAAAGGCAAACCAGGAGAAGAACTGAACGATAGAAAGCTGAAGCATTGTTTTTGGAACAGAACGAAGCGCCTTGAAGAACCCGATCCTTTCAGTCTTTTCCTTTTGTTCTGCCTCACTGGTGAATTCTTTTAATTCTTTAGGCGAATATTCTTTGGTTTTAAAAATTGTTACCAGTACACCAAGAATCAAAATAACCCCGCCAACATAAAAAGACCAGATTACAGAAGGAGGGACTTTCCCTGCGGGAGCAGTATTCCTAACTCCAAGAATATTCGTCATAACATAGGGTAATATTGATCCCATCACGGCTCCGGCGTTGATCAGAAAACTTTGGATCGAATACCCTCTGTTTCTTTGTTCCTCAGGAAGCATATCTGCTACCAGTGCTCTGAACGGCTGAAATGTTATATTAAAGGAAGCATCCATTAATGCCAACATACAGGCACCGAACAATATCGGTGACATAACAGAAACAATAAAGGATGAATTCGGCATAAAAAACATAGCTACCACCGAAATAATCGCTCCTCCTAAAATATAAGGAAGGCGCCTTCCAAGACGATTCCAGGTCCGGTCACTTGCCCCTCCGACAATAGGTTGAACAATTATTCCCATCAGTGGAGCTGCCAGCCAAAATAAAGGAAGAGTTTTTAGATTCGCTCCTAAACTTGATAATATCCGACTCACATTGGCATTCTGAAGTGCAAAACCAAACTGTACGCCCAAAAAACCAAAGCTCAGATTCCAAATCTGCCAAAAACTAAGTGCAGGCTTATTTTTCATAAGAGTTTTTTTACATATACACAGAAATCTTCTCCCGGGAAATCAGGAAAAAGGAAAGTGACACGGATATTAAAACAAACTAATTTGGCAAAATTTCTAGTACAAAGTAAAATTACTGAAATGAGAAAAACAAGGCTCTATGAACCGAAGACCTTTAAAAACTGCTCATTTTTACGGCATTACTGACTGAAGACCTTATTTCAAACGTTTGCACTGAACCAAAAAAAAATTTCATTTTTTTTGAGAAGACTCTCTTATTATCAAATCTCCCGATATAATATGAGTCTCAGGAGTATATTCCCGTATGTCTTCTGTTATTCGTTGAATGAGAATTTCAGTTGCTTTTCTTCCCATCTCATAACCATGCTGATCGACCGAAGTAAGAGCCGGACTAATTATTTTTGAAAAATTACCATCACTAAACCCTACAACCGCAATGTCTTCGGGTATTCTCAGTCCCATCTTTTTAAGTGTTTCAATGGCACCAATGGCCGTTTGATCATTGGTGGCAAACAATCCATCAGGAGGGACCGATAAGCTCATCACCTTTTTTACCGCATCTTCGGCCAATTCAAAGTTATCGGCATTGAGAATCAAATCCTTCTCAATCGGAATATTGTTCTTTTTTAAAGCATCAATATACCCTTGCAGTCTTTTCTTCCCGATTAAAAGATTTTGCGGTCCGCAAAAATGAGCAATTCTTCTTTTTCCTGTTTCAATTAAATGAGACGTTGCCTTAAACGAAGATTCATAATCATCGATAATGACCGAATCGGCATCAATACCATCACAAACACGATCAAAAAATACTAAAGGAATATTATTATCAATCAATTCATTAAGATGATCAAAGTTTTCTGTTTCCTTGGATACAGAAACAAGAATTCCGTCAACACGATGCAAATACAAAGCTTTTGCATTATTGACTTCCCGATCATATTTTTCATTGGATTGACAGATTACAACCGTATATCCGGCATCGTAAGCAACATCCTCAATTCCACTGATCACCTGGGAAAAAAAGAAATGAACAACTTCAGGAATAATCACTCCGATTGTATCCGACCGACTGTGCTTTAAACTTAAAGCAACCGCATTGGGTTCGTATTTAAGTTGTGAAGCAAGCTCATTAACAGCACGTTTCGTTTCGGTACTTATATCCGGATGATTTTTTAATGCCCTTGAAACAGTTGAAGGTGAAATACCTAACTGCTTGGCAATATCTTTAATAGTTATCTGGCTGCTTCTCATTATGTCAAAATTCTCCTTGTAAAAGTGTTAAAATATTTCAACTTTCATATCAAAATAGCAATCGAAACTTTCCACAAAATATATTTATCCAAAAAACTGTCGTACAATATTTTCAGTGCAAACGTTTGCGAAGTCGTTTGCAGTCGGAAACATGTTGTTCAGCAACTTTTATATTAAAAACTTATTTGTTCTTTGCCGTATAAAGTTAAAAAATCTTAAAAAAAAGGAAAGGATAACGGATAGAGAAAACAAATTAAAACCAGGCAAAAAAATTTACAACTAAATCAATTCAAACAATTTAAGATTTATTTCATGAACTTAAATCTAAAAAAACTAACAGTTATGTTGTCGGCATTATTCCTGTTCTTGCAGGTGGGCATAGCCCAGGAGCTGACAATAACAGGTAAGGTGACTTCTCAATCTACAAGAGAAAGTCTACCTGGAGTTTCAATATCTGTCAAACAAACAACTCGCGGAACCATATCCGATGAAAATGGAAATTATTCTCTTCGCGTAAAAAAAGGAGAAATAGTCGTTTTTTCCTTCCTTGGTTATCAACCGATTGAACAAACGATTACTTCTTCTTCTCAAACACTTAATGTAGCGCTGTCCGATAATAATAAAGAATTGAATGAAGTAGTAGTTATCGGATACGGACAAGTCAAAAAACAAGACGCTACCGGGTCGGTCACAGCCATCAGGGCTGATGAATTTAAAAGAGGAGTGGTCTCAACCCCTCAGGATCTACTGATGGGAAAAGTTTCGGGAGTACAAATTACGTCAAACGGTGGTGCTCCGGGTAGTGGTTCTACCATTCGTATTCGTGGAGGTTCTTCTCTTTCTGCTTCTAACGATCCGTTAATTGTTATTGATGGTGTTCCTCTTGATAATGCAGCAATTTCAGGATTAAGCAATGGTTTAAATACCATTAATCCAAATGATATTGAAACATTTACCATTTTAAAAGATGCTTCTGCAACTGCTATTTACGGATCAAGAGCAGCAAACGGAGTTATTATCATTACCACCAAACAGGGTAAACTGAATTCGGCATTGAAGGTTAATTATACCGGAACCGCTTCGTTGAGCTATAAAACGAAAACAATTGATGTTTTTTCTGCTGATGAATACAGAACACTGATCAAACAACGATATGGAGAAAATTCGGAGGCTGCAAAATTATTAGGAACAGCGAATACCAACTGGCAAAATGAAATTTTAAAAACAGCTTTTACCCAGGAACATAATTTGAGTGTAACCGGATCCACTAAAAATCTTCCTTATCGAATTTCTTATAATTATCTGGATCAGGATGGCATTCTAAAAACAACAAATATTCAAAGAAACACCGCTTCTATTTCGTTGAATCCTACTTTTTTCAATGGAAATTTGAAAACAAACCTGAATATTAACGGGACTTATGCAAAGAATCGGTTTGCTGATCAGTCAGCCATTACCGATGCCCTTCTTTTTGATCCGACTAAACCGGTAATGGATTCTTCAAGCCCTTATTTAGGATACTACGCATGGACCAAATACAAATCTGACGGTACTCAAATACTTGATTCAAACGGCAATCCACAATTAAATACATTAGTACATAATCCTGTCGATAAACTTGAAAACAGAAGAGACATATCGACGGTCAAAAGAAGTATTGGTAGTTTACAGTTAGACTATACCTTTCCTTTTATTTCAGGATTAAGAGCCAATTTGAATTTAGGATATGACTACTCCAAAAGTAACGGAACAGTTACTGCACCTACAATGAGTGCGCTAAACTATAGCGTTAACGGAGGAGGTTTGGATAGAGATTATTTTCAGAAAAGAGAAAATAAATTACTCAACTACTACATGAATTACGTCAAAGACGTTAAAAGCATTGATAGCAAATTCGATCTGATGGCTGGTTATTCATGGGAACATTTCTATCAAAACAACTTTACTGAATCGTATAATGTTGGAAGGACGTTAGTTAACCAGCAACCTACTTATACTCCGACCGAATATTATCTAATTTCTTATTTTGGTCGGTTAAACTATACATTCAAAGAAAAATATCTTCTAACATTTACTCTTCGTGATGACGGAACTTCAAGATTTGCAAAAGGTAACCGTTGGGGTTTATTTCCATCAGCAGCCTTTGCCTGGAGAATTAAAGACGAGTCTTTTCTGAAAGATGTAGACGCTTTAAGTGATCTGAAGTTAAGAATGGGCTATGGAATTACCGGACAACAGAACATTTCCACCAACAATTATCCCTATTTATCTCAATACACCAGAGGATTGAGCGATGCTATGTATCAATTTGGTAACACATTCTACAACACGTTGAGACCAGCAGGATACGACTCCGGAATTAAATGGGAAGAAACCGATACTTACAATATGGGATTGGATTATGGTGTACTGAACAACAGAATTAGTGGCGCAGTCGATGTCTATTTAAAAAAGACCAAGAACCTAATCAATACCATTCCGGTACCTGCAGGAAGTAACCTAACCAACCAGATTATGACCAATGTTGGAAACATGGAAAACAGGGGTATCGAATTCACGGTTAATGCTAAACCAATTGATTCTGACAATATAAGTTGGGATGTTTCGGTTAATGCAACGTATAATAAAAACAAAATAACCAAGTTGACTGCGACTAACGATCCAAGTTACATTGGCGTATATACCGGTGGAATAACCGGAGGTACCGGACAAACAGCACAAATTCAAAGTGTTGGTTACCCTATGAATTCATTCTTTGTCTACGAGCAAGCTTACGATGCCAATCACAAACCAATAGAAGGCCTTTATGTGGACCGTAATCATGACGGAGTAATTAATAGCGCTGACTTATATCAATACAAAAAAGCAGCTCCAAATGAATATTTCGGCTTCTCTTCTAAACTGAATTATTATAAATGGGAATTCAGTTTTACAGGCAGAATGCAATTAGGAAACTATGTTTATAATAACGTAGCTGCTAACAGCGGATCTTACAGTAGTCTGTATAATTCTGGTGCACAATACCTTTCAAACGTATCTAAAAATGTTTTGAAAACCAGTTTTGTTAATGCACAGTTATTGTCGGATTACTATGTACAAAAAGCTTCGTTTCTTAAAATGGATAATATAACCCTGGCTTACAATTTTCAGAACCTCTTTCACAAAAAAATAGATGCCAAAGTCTATGGTTCTGTCAATAACGTCTTCACTATTACAAAATACAAAGGAATAGATTCTGAAGTTGACGGAGGAATTGATAACAACGTATATCCTCGTCCGAGAATTGTATTATTTGGATTAAGTCTTGACTTTTAATTAAAAAATTTAAAATCATGAAATTTAAATTTTCATATCTATTATACGCTACGGCCTTTGCTTCAATGACATTGGCTTCCTGTACGAACGACTTGAATACGGTTCCATTAGATCAAAATTCGATAACATCGGCAACCCTTTACAACGATACTGCTTCTTACAAAATGGTGTTGGCAAAATGTTATGCCGGATTATCAGTTAGTGGACAACAGGGTCCTTCCGGATTACCTGATATTACGGGCATTGACGAAGGAACTTCCACCTATCTCCGCCAATTTTTCATGGCTCAGGAATTACCTACAGATGAAGCAGTCTGCGGATGGAATGACCCGGGTGTGGCCGATTATCACAATCAAAAGTGGGCATCTTCTAACGTACTGATAACAGCCATGTACAATAGAATTTTCTATCAGATATCGCTTTGTAATGAATATATTCGTCAAATAACTGATGCTAAATTAAGTAGTAGAAATGTCAGTTCAACTCTCCGTGCAAGTATCCTACACTACCGGGCTGAAGCCAGATTTTTAAGAGCTTTAAGCTATTACCATGCATTAGATATGTTCGGAAGTGTTCCGTTTGTTACTGAAAACGATAATGTTGGTAAATCATTTCCAAAACAAATCAGTCGATCTGATTTATTTAATTATATCGAATCAGAATTGAAAGCAATTGACGCAGATTTAGTCGTTGCTCATCAAAATGAATATGGTCGGGCCGATCAGGCAGCAGCATGGACTCTTCTTGCCAAACTTTATCTGAATGCTGAAGTCTATATTAAACAGCCAAAATACACTGAATGTATTACTTATTGCAAAAAGATTCTTGGTGCAGGATATACCATTGATCCTACCTATAGCCATCTTTTTATGGCTGATAACAATACTGCAAGTGGTATTATTTTTCCAATAACATTCGACGGAAATCATTCAAAAACTTATGGTGGAAATACTTACATAATTCATGCTGAAGTAGGCGGAAATATGGTTCCTTCAGATTATGGTATTGACGGCGGATGGGGTGGTAACCGGGTTACCAGTGCCTTGGTTAATAAATTTCAACCTTCTGACAAAAGAGCTATGTTTTATTCAAACGGACAATCTCTTGAAATTAAAGATATAACTCAGTTTGCAGATGGCTACGCTGTTACAAAATGGTCAAACCGTACTTCAACCGGTGGTGTAGGGTCAAATATAACTTATGTTGATACAGACTTTCCTCTTTTCCGTATTGAAGATGTATATCTGATGTATGCAGAAGCCATTGCAAGAGGAGGAAACGGTGGTGATATCAATGAAGCTATCACTGACATCAATCAATTACAACACCGTGCTTTTGGTGATGATAATCACAAAATTAGCGCTACAGATGTAAATAATCTTGATTTCATTTTAGATGAAAGAGCTCGTGAACTTTTCTGGGAATGTCAACGTAGAACCGATCTAATTCGATTTGGAAAATTCAGCAATACCACTTACACCTGGCCATGGAAAGGCGGAGTAGCAGCAGGTACATCAACTGATGCCAAGTTTAACGTATTTCCAATTCCATCCTCAGATATTGGAGCAAACCCAAATTTGACACAAAATGCTGGCTATTAATTCATCTGTAAATCGTAAATAAAATGAAAAAGTTATATATTTTAATTTTATCGGTTATTGGAATCATGTCATTCAGTTCATGCAGTAATGACGTATATGATCCGGTTATTGGAAACTTTACTCCTCCTAAAATAACATCCCCTGCTTCTGGTACAAATTATGTACTGACCAAGGCAAATGCAGCTCAAAAACTGACAACTTTTGTTTTTACTCCTGCTGATTATAACTTTCAGGCAGCTGTTACTTACACGTTGCAACTAAATATCAAATCGAGCCTTTCTAATAAAGCAATAAACGCTAAAACAAGTACAACCGATACTATTGGTGTTACACAGGGTGACATAAACGGTGCCTTATTAAAACTTAACTGTAATCCGGGTCAAAACTATACTATTCAAGCTGTAATTACTTCTTACATAAATGATTCGGTTAAAGTTTTAAAATCCGATCCAATTGACTTAAACATCACTCCTTACGATGATCCAATCAATTATCCTAAATTTTATGTGCCAGGTGATTATCAAGGTTGGTCTCCGGCTACGGCAGATGTAATATCATCGGTTAACTCCGATGTCAATTATGAAGGTTATATTTATTTTCCAAGTGCTAATTCGGGATTTAAGGTTACTTCTAATCCCGATTGGAACGGTACCAATTATGGAATAGGAGCATCATCAAATGTACTTTCAAAAACAGGTGGTAATATTACTAACGGAGATGCTGGATACTATAAAATGAACTTAAACTCCAGTACTTTAGCATTTTCCCTTATAAAAATGAGTTTTGGAATTATCGGCACTGCTACAAGTAATTCCAATAAAGCAATGACTTATGATACAACTACTAAAACATTGAAAGTTACGGTTGATCTTGCCGCCGGTAATTTTAAAATTGTAGCCAGTGGAACTACTAACGTTAATTACGGAGATAATGACGGCTATGGTAAATTAAGTGTGGACGGTAGTGATATTACCATTGCCCAGGCAGGTAATTACACCATAACTGCTAATTTCAGTAAAGCTGTTTATACTTACACAATTACAAAAAATTAATTCTTTTTATATTTTAAAAAGAGGCGACTAATAAATTAGTCGCCTCTTTTGTTTATAAAAATTTCAATAAATTGTTTTACAGGTACTTAATATTTATAAATAATTTATTATATTTAACTTCACACAATAGGTTGATCTTTAATGAAATAAATATATTGAACTTTACTCAGTATACAACAAAACATTATTAAGAGATGTTAGCACAACTGAATGAATAGAAAAATTCTTTTAAAATACCATTTAAAGCTCATTGAACCTTTATTTGATTAAAGTTGTAGACTTTATTGTTTCAAAAAAACAACATCAAAAATAACACTCTATACTCTTTTCTTATTTAAAAAAGGGTTAAGGAAGATCCAGGTTCTATTTTACCAAGATGTTCATAAGCCAATGGAGTAGCTTCACGTCCGCGTGGAGTTCTTTTCATAAATCCTTCCATAATTAAAAATGGTTCATAAACTTCTTCTACCGTACCAGAATCTTCACCAACAGCTGTTGCAATAGTTGTTAATCCGACCGGACCACCTCCGAATTTGTCTATAATAGTTGATAGTATTTTATTATCCATTTCGTCCAATCCATGACTATCAATATTAAGAGCTTTGAGAGAGTATCTGGTTATTTCTAGGTCGATAGAACCGTTTCCTTTAACTTGAGCAAAATCTCTTACCCTTCTGAGTAATGAATTTACAATTCTTGGAGTTCCCCTGCTTCTTGAAGCAATTTCTAAAGCAGCTTGATCTTCTATTTTAACATTAAGTATTGATGCAGAACGCTTTACTATTTTATTTAAAATATTTGTATCATAATATTGAAGATGCGATTTTATGCCGAATCTAGCTCTTAGAGGACTTGTAAGTAACCCTGATCGAGTCGTTGCACCAATCAATGTAAAAGGAGATAATTCTAATTGAATTGAACGGGCACTTGGTCCCTTATCAATCATTATATCAATTTTATAATCTTCCATAGCAGAATATAAATATTCTTCTACTACTGGACTTAAACGATGAATTTCATCAATAAAAAGAACATCTCTAAATTCAAGATTAGTTAATAAACCGGCAAGATCGCCAGGTTTATCCAAAACAGGGCCGGAAGTAACTTTAATATTTGTACCTAATTCATTGGCAATAATACTAGAAAGAGTTGTTTTTCCAAGTCCGGGAGGTCCGTGTAAAAGAACATGATCCAATGCTTCGCCTCTCATGTTGGCTGCTTTTACAAAGACTTTAAGATTTTCAACAACTTTATTCTGACCACTAAAATCATCAAATGTTAATGGACGTAGTTTTTTATCTAAGTCTTTGTCTGAGTTAGCAATTTCTTCTTCTCTTATATTAAAAACATCATCCATTGAACTCTATATTTGAAAATGATCAAAGATACTTAAATAAAAACAGAGGAAAAGATTCCTTTAAAAGAGTATTCCAAGTCTTTGAATAATATACTTTAACTTATTAATATCTAATGGTTTTACCATATAATCATCCATTCCTGAATGAATACATTTTTCCAGATCGTGATCAAGTGTATTTGCAGTAAAAGCGATAATAGGAATATGACTATTAGAATTTTTCTCTAGGAGTCTTATTGCTTCTGTAACCTGATATCCATCCATTAATGGCATTCGAATATCCATAAGAATTAAATCAAAATTGTCAGATTTATAATAATTGAGTGCTTCAAGTCCATCTGAAGCAACCTGGATATCAAAATTAATTCTTTTAAGACTAATTAAAGTGAGTTTTTGATTTATAAGATTGTCTTCTGCCAGAAGAACTTTTATTTTTTCCTTCATTGTCGATTTTAAGATACACTTACATGATTACATTTATATTATTTAATACTTTATATCTAAAAAACATGTTAATGTAAATAACCTGTTCATATTGTTCAAAGCTTTTTTGAAAATAGATTGTTATTCTTCTTTTTTAGATTTTATCAAACGTATATAAACAGATTTGTTTGTTTATATTTAATAGATAATTAAATGTTTAATGACAACTATTAACAATTGTTTATAACTCTTTTTTAAGCTTTTTGTTTATTCTTTTTGTTATTGATTTTAGTGAAAAGCCGTTCATTTTTTGGTACCAAATATTTATAAATAGTAGTGCATTTTTCAAATTTCTGTTCTCTTGGTATTTTATAAGACTTCTACAAATTTATTTATTACTATATCTTATCAATCTATAAACCGTTTTTTTTGAAATTGTTAATAATTCAAATTTCTGATTTTCAAATAGATGTATTTTTCAAACTTTTTAAGTGTTGTATAATCAGCTATTTAATTTATAAACAACTTGTTCATTTCATGTTTTTATCAAATCAGCTATTTTTATTATATACCTGTTAATGTTGTATTTAATATTCTGAATAATAGATATTTAAAAGATTAATTTTAACCATATTATATCGGTTAATCTTTTTTAAATTTGCTGTTTCTAATATTTTAAAAATCAATTTATGATTTCATTTTATACTGAAGAAATTGGATTTAAACTTTCTGACAAAAAAGTTGTTGAAAACTGGATTAAGAAGGCTATTCTTTCTTATGAAAAAAAAGTGGGTGATATTAATGTCATATTTTGCAATGATGAGTATTTATTAGAAATAAATCGCCAGTTTCTTAAACATGATTATTATACCGATGTTATTACTTTCGATGAAAATATTGGAAATAAAATTAACGGGGAAATATATATAAGTATTGATAGAGCTTTTGAAAATGCTGATGAATTAAAATTAGATAGATATCAGGAGGTGGAAAGATTAATAATTCATGGAATACTTCATTTGGTTGGTTTTGATGATCATTCTGACGAAGAACGACAGGAGATGCATAATAAGGAAGATTTTCATTTGAGTCAGATTAAATTTTAAAGCATGTTTCAAAATTATGATGTAATTGTTGTTGGTGGTGGACATGCAGGTTGTGAAGCAGCAGCGGCAGCAGCTAATTTAGGTTCTAAGACTTTATTGGTAACAATGGATATGGAGCGGATTGCGCAGATGAGTTGTAATCCGGCGATGGGAGGAATTGCTAAAGGGCAGATTGTTCGTGAAATTGATGCTTTAGGGGGTTATTCGGGTATTATAACAGACAGTTCTTCTATTCAGTTTAGAATGTTGAATCGTTCGAAAGGTCCCGCTATGTGGAGTCCACGATCTCAGTGTGATCGTTTTATATTTAGTCGAAATTGGCGTTTAAAATTAGAGAGCATTGAAAATCTTGATTTATTTCAGGGAACGGTCGTTGAACTGTTATTTAAAGATAAACAATTACATGGAGTAAAAACGGATATTGGAATTGAGTTTTATTCCAAATCGGTTGTTTTAACTAATGGAACTTTTTTAAATGGATTGATGCATGTTGGTCGATATCATCACGAAGGTGGAAGAATATCTGAAAATGCAAGCTTTCATTTAACAGAGCAGTTAGTGAGTTTAGGTTTTACTTCTGGTCGGATGAAAACAGGTACTCCTGTTCGGATTGACGGAAGGACGATTGACTTTTCTGTTTTAAATGAACAAGGAGGAGATGAGGGACAATATTCTTTTTCTTATTTACCTGATTCATTTTCCACTTTAAAGCAAAAGAGTTGTTTTGTTGCTTTTACAAATAAAGTTGTACATGATATATTGAGAAAGGGATTTGCTGATTCCCCTTTATTCAATGGAACCATAAAAAGTATTGGTCCCAGATATTGTCCGAGTATCGAAACCAAATTAATTACTTTTGCTGATAAAGAGTATCATCATCTTTTTTTAGAACCTGAAGGGGAGAATACGGTTGAATATTATTTGAATGGTTTTTCTTCTTCTTTACCATGGAACATTCAATACGAAGCTATTAATCATATTAAAGGTTTAGAAAAAGCAAAAATATTCAGACCAGGATATGCAATCGAATACGATTATTTTCCTCCTACTCAGTTATATCATTCTCTTGAAACAAAAATTATAAAGAATTTATTTTTTGCCGGACAAATAAATGGAACGACTGGTTATGAAGAGGCTGCAGCTCAGGGACTTATGGCTGGAATTAACTCACATTTGTCTATTTGTTCCGAAGATCGATTTACTTTAGGTAGGGACGAATCTTATATAGGTGTATTAATTGATGATTTGGTTACAAAAGGGGTTGATGAACCTTATAGAATGTTTACTAGTAGGGCTGAATTTAGGGTTTTATTGCGTCAGGATAATGCAGATGAGCGTCTTACGAAAAAATCTTATCATTTAGGTCTTGCTTCTGAACAGAGAATGAATATTTGTTTAACTAAATATCGTAATATTGATTTACTAACTAATTTTATACAAAATTACAGTATTCAACCCGATAAAATAAATTCTTTTTTATTGTCGAAAGAAACAGCTGAGTTAACTCAATCACAAAAATTGAATAATCTTGTTTTGCGACCACAAATACGATTGTTTGAATTAGTATCAAATATAGATGATTTATCTAATTTTATTAAGGAACATTCTATTTGTTCTGATGAAATAGAATCAACTGAAATATCTTTAAAATATAGTGGATATATTAATAGAGAAAAAATTTTGGTTGATAAATTTAATCGATTAGAAAATTTGAATATAAAAGGAAAATTTGATTATTTAAATATATTAAATATTTCCATTGAAGCACGTCAGAAGCTTACTAAGATACAACCGGAGACCATTGGTCAAGCAGGTCGTATTAGTGGGGTGAGTCCTTCTGATATTAATGTTCTATTGATTTTGTTGGGGCGCTAGTTTCACGTGAAACATTTTTGTTATGAAAAAAATTGAAGGAAATATAATTGATGCTTTTAATCGAAAAATTTATTCTGGAATAATTGAAATTGAAAAAAATAAAATTGTTTCTATTAAAGAGGATGGAGTAAAAAGAAAAAATTTTATTTTACCTGGATTTATAGATTCTCATATTCATATTGAGAGTACGATGTTGTCTCCTTCTGGCTTTTCAAAGTTAGTTGTTCCACGGGGAACTATAGCTGTTGTTTGTGATCCTCATGAAATTGCTAATGTTTTAGGTGAAAAGGGGATTAATTATATGATAGACGATAGTACAAATACTCCTTTAAAATGTTTTTTTGGTGTTTCTTCTTGTGTTCCTGCTTCGTCTTTTGATTCTTCCGGATGTGTTATTAATAGTGAAAAGGTAGAGTCTCTAATAAAAAAAGATGATTTTTATTTTTTAGCGGAAATGATGAATTATCCGGGTGTTGTAAATGAAGATGCGGAGGTAATTAAAAAAATAGAGGCAGCTAAAAAATATAATAAGCCGATTGATGGGCATGCTCCCGGATTAAAAGGAAAATATCTAAAAAAATATATATCGGCAGGAATTTCAACTGATCATGAATGTTCTTCACTTAAAGAAGCGTTAGAAAAAATTTCTCTTGGAATGAATATTTTAATTCGAGAGGGAAGTGCTGCTAAAAATTTTGATTCTTTGTATTCGTTAATTTCAACTCATCCTAATGATGTGATGTTATGCACGGATGATTCTCATCCTGATGATTTAATTAAAAATGGACATATTGATAACTTAGTCAGAAGAGGATTATCGTTAGGTTTGAATGTTTTTGATTTAATAAGAGTTGCTTCAATTAATCCTGTTAACTTTTATAAATTACCGGTTGGATTATTGAGAGTAGGGGATCCTGCGGATTTTATTATTGTAGATGATCTTAAAAAGTTGAATGTTTTAAAATCATACATTAATGGAGAATGTGTCTATTCTAATCGTTGTATTCATTTCTCTACACCAAAGGCTAAAAAAATAAATAATTTTAAATTAGAAAATATCAATATTAATGATTTAAAAGTACCTAATGAGTTTGGTTCTTTAAAAGTCATTAAAGCTTTTGATGGTGATCTGATAACGAATTCATTTCTTTCTGAAATCAATTCAACTGAAAAATATTTAGATGCAGATGTAAATAGGGATATTCTTAAAATAGTTGCAGTTAATCGCTATAAAAAAGATTCAAAACCCTTTGTCGCCTTTATTAATGGTTTTGGTATTCAATCGGGTGCTTTTGGATCAAGTATCGCTCATGACAGTCATAATTTAATTGCGGTAGGAACGAATGATGAAAGTATTTATAACGTTTTACAAAGACTCATAGAAAATGAAGGAGGCCTTGCCGTTTGTTGTGATCATTCTGTCTTCGATTTAAAATTAGATATTGCCGGACTTATGTCGTCGGAGGAGGGAAGTGTTGTTTCAAATAAATATGCTTTGCTGACTGGAAAAGTGCATGATATGGGGTCTAAATTAAATTCTCCGTTTATGACTCTTTCCTTTATGTCTTTATTAGTTATTCCTCATTTGAAAATAGAGACAAAAGGACTTTTTGATGTAGATAAATTTCAATTTACCCATTTATTTGAATCCCGTGATAGTCAAAAATAAATATTTTGAGCATCTGAAATCAATTATTGATGTACTGCCAGATAGCCCGGGAGTCTATCAATATTTTAATTCGGAAGGTAAAATTATATACGTTGGAAAGGCTAAAAAATTAAAAAGAAG
The DNA here is from genome assembly GCA_963692465.1 of Prolixibacteraceae bacterium. GTDB lineage: Bacteria > Bacteroidota > Bacteroidia > Bacteroidales > Prolixibacteraceae > JAUZOB01. The sequence goes on along the minus strand of OY829943.1, from coordinate 1,806,112 downwards.
GGTTACTTCTTATTTCGTAAAAAATCACGACAATCGGAAAACCGAATTACTTGTAAAAAATATTGCTGATTTAAAATTTATTGTTGTTGAAACGGAAGAGGATGCTCTTTTGTTGGAAAATAATTTGATTAAAAAATATCAGCCAAAATACAATGTTCTATTAAAAGATGATAAAACCTATCCCTGGATTTGCATTAAAAACGAACCATTTCCCCGGGTTTTCCAAACCAGAAATGTAATAAGGGATGGTTCTCTTTATTTTGGCCCTTATACTTCTTCTTATCTTGTAAAAAATCTCTTGGAATTAATTCATTCTCTTTACAAAATCAGGAGTTGTAACTTGAAATTAGATAAAGAAAGTATTGAAAAAAATAAATTTAAAGTTTGTTTGGAATATCATATAGGGAATTGTCTTGGTCCTTGTGAAAATTATCAATCCGACGAAGACTATTTGAAGACTATTGGAGAAATTAAAAATATACTGAAAGGAAATTTCCAAAGTGTTATTAATTATTTGAAAAACGAAATGATTCGTTTATCTGAAGAATATCGTTTTGAAGAAGCACTTGATTTCAAAAATAAGGTTGATATTCTGGATAATTATAAGGCTAAATCAACGGTTGTTAGTCCGCAAATTACCAATGTTGATGTTTTTTCTATTGATTTGGATGACCAATATGCTTATGTGAACTTTTTAAGAGTTGTCGATGGGGCAATTATTCAAGTTTTTACTCAGGAAATCAAAAGAAAATTAGACGAAACGTCTAAGGAATTATTACTTCTTGGCATAACTGAAATAAAGCAAAAATTTTTCCCCTCTTCGAGGGAATATATTTTGCCTTTTAAATTAAACTATGCGTTCAATAATATCAAACAGATCGTACCACAAAGAGGAGATAAATTAAAACTGTTAGAACTTTCACAGAGAAATGCTAAATATTACCGACTTGAGAAGTTAAAGCAAATAGAAAAAAGCAATCCTGCCAGTGGTTTAGATCGAATTCTTTCAACGATGAAAAAAGATCTTCAGCTAAAAGATCTTCCAATACATATTGAATGTTTTGATAATAGCAATTTACAAGGAACCAATCCGGTTGCTTCCTGTGTGGTATTTAAAAATGCCAAACCATCCAAACGTGATTATCGCCATTATAACATTAAAACAGTTGTAGGAGCGGATGATTTTGCTTCAATGGAAGAGATTGTTTTTCGAAGATACCGGCGACTTTTAGATGAAAAGTCTTCTCTTCCTAATCTTATTGTTGTTGATGGGGGTAAGGGACAGTTGGGCTCGGCTCTAACTGCTCTTGAGAAGTTGGATTTACGAGGTAAGATACCCATTATTGGAATAGCTAAACGATTGGAAGAAATCTATTTCCCCGGAGATTCATGCCCTTTATATTTGGATAAAAATTCGGAGACACTTAAAGTAATTCAACAAATTCGTGATGAGGCTCATCGTTTTGGAATAACGTTTCATCGGAATAAAAGATCAAAATCTTTTATAAAATCCGAACTCAGCTCGATTGAGGGAATTGGAAATAATACGATTGAAGTTCTTTTGAAAAAATATAAATCGGTTGAAAATATAAAATCAGTCGATTTGGAAAGTCTGATTTTAGAGATAGGAACGCATCGTGGAAAACTACTTTATGAATATTTTCATCCTAAATAGATGAGTTGATTATTAATGCGCTCATAACCAAATTATTACGAAAAATGCCGAATTTGTTTAAAAATGAGATTTTTTCGTGAAAAAGGGGAAATGAGATATCTATCTTAAAATCAATTATTTATGGTGTGATGCAATCTGTTCCGTTCGTTTTTGATTGGGGTATTTTTACAACCGATATTTTTTTTGATCGTCAGTAATAATGTTTAGATAATTTGTGTAGCGGCTTTTACTGATTAATCCGTCCTCGAAGCCTTTTTTTACGGCACATCCCGGTTCGTGAGTATGGGTGCAATTATAATATTGACATTGGTCAAGAAGGGCAAACATCTCAGGAAAATAGTGACTTATTTCTTCTTTTGACAGGTCGATGAGTCCGAAACCACTGATTCCGGGAGTATCAATTAGATAAAATTTTCCGTCCTGTATCTCAAACATCTCAGAAAAGGTGGTTGTGTGCTTTCCTTTATTGTGTGTATTGGATATTTCTGTTGTTTTTTGAAACGAAGAACTGGTGATGTAATTGAGTAAAGAAGATTTTCCAACCCCAGAGTGGCCCGATAGTAGGTTCGTCTTTCCACTCATGGACTGAATTAATTCAGTCAGGTTTTCTTTTTGTTTGATTGAAATATTTGAAGTAGCATATCCGATGCTCTTATAAATATTATTAAGTTCTTCTAGTTCTTCTAATTCTTTAGTGGAATATAGATCGATTTTATTAAAAACAATATGAACAGGAATATCGTAGGCTTTGGCTGTTACTAGAAATCGATCGATAAAAAGTGTTGTAGTAACAGGATGGTTGACTGTTACAATAAGGTATACCTGGTCGATGTTGGCTGCTAATATTTGAGATTCTTTAGAAAGATTTGAAGATCTTCTCAAAATATAATTTCGGCGTTTTTCAATGCTGTCGATGCTTGCTGTTGTTTCGTTTTTGGTTGGAATTTCGAACCGTACAAAATCGCCTATTGCGATAGGGTTTGTGGTTCGTATGCCTTTCATTCTAAAATTGCCTTTTAACCGGCATTCATATTTTTCACCACAATCGGTTTTTACAGTAAATAGATTTCCTGTGGTTTTGATAACGAGGCCTTTTTCCAATGCTTTTGTCTGTGTTTAATTAAAATATTTAATTACACAAAGTTAAAACATATAAATGAAAACGAAAGGGTTTGATTTCTTTAGGAAATGGGACTTTTGGGGAATCTGTATTTTTACAAAAAAAATATATATTTTCAAGATATGTTTTTAAATAGGATTAACATCCATTTGTATATTTTATATTTGTTACACAGTTTACTAATATAAAAATAGAACATGAGAGCTATTCCCATTCTTATTGTGTTATTGTCTTTTGCCTTTACGGTTCAAGCTAAATCTCACCGGGATTTTGATGAGATATACCGTCCTCAGATCCATTATAGTGCTCCTTTTAATTGGATTGGGGATCCTTGTGGATTTATTTATCAGAATGGGGAATATCATCTTTTTTATTTGTTTAATCCGACAGAAAATAATTCCGGGCATTCAAGCTGGGGGCATGCAGTGAGTAAGAATTTGATAGATTGGGAGTCACTTCCTGTTGCAATTAATGCTGACCCGATAGATACCTCGGATGTTCTGTTGGGAAGTGTGATGAATGGATCGGTCATTATCGATCGGAATAATATTTTGCAGAAACAGGTTTCGGAAACCAAAACAATGGTTGCGTTTTATACTGTTTTTAAAAAGGGGTTGAAACTTTCTTTTAGCATTGATAACGGGCGAACATGGAAACTTTCGGAGCAATCACTTCAAATAGATAGTTTGAATAGTGAATGTGTTGATCCTAAGGTTATTTGGTATGAACCGACTCAAACGTGGGTGATGATTTTATCCCAAAAGAGTAAGGAAAATGCCATGCAGAGCCGCTTGATTTTTTATAATTCGAAAGATTTAATTCATTGGAGCTATAAAGATAAGGTTCCCGGTTTTTTTGAAAATCCGAATTTATTTGAGTTGAAAGTAAATAATCGGGAAAATGATCGGCATTGGGTCCTGGCCGGAGGGAACGGTTCTTACCTGATTGGCTCTTTTGACGGAGAAAAATTTAAATCGGAGACCGGAATATTAAAATATGAATATGGACAAAATTATTCTGCTCCGGTAACGACGCAGACTCCTGACGGACGGGTTATTCAAATTGCCGGTTTAGGAGGGGCTGCTTTCCCAAATATGCCTTTTAACGGTCAAATGGCGTTCCCTTGTGAACTTTCTTTACGTAGATTTTCGGATGGAATTCATCTTTGTCGTGCTCCGGCTCGTGAATTAGAGTCGCTTTATGAAAAAGTATATGAGTGGGAAGATAAAAATTTATATCCGGGACTGGGACAAAATTTATTGCAGGGGATTGATGGTGATTGCTTTAGAATTGTAGCATCAATCGATATGAAATCATCGGATACGTTTGGATTTCTTCTTCGAAAAGGGAAAGAAAACATGGGCACAGAAGTGATGTATACTGCAAAAAATCAGTTGATTTCATGTATGCAACAGAATGCACAAATTGAACCAACTGATGGAATGATTGATTTCGATATATTACTTGATCGTGCTTCAGTTGAAGTGTTTTCATCTAATGGAAAAGTCTCAATTACAAATGCATTTAATCCTGAACCTAAGGATAAAAAAACAATGCTATTTACAATCGGAGGAGAATTACTTGTTAAAAATTTGAAAATTTATCGGTTAAGATCTATTTATGAGCCTTTAAAATAAACTTACTATTCAATTAATACCTAACTAATTGATGATGAAAGCACTTGTTAAAGCTAAACCAGAAAAGGGAATCTGGATGGAAGATGTTCCGATTCCTGACGTAGGACCGAATGATGTTTTGATAAAAATTAAAAAATCGGCTATTTGTGGAACGGATTTGCATATTTATGAATGGGATGAATGGGCTCAACAGACCATTAAACCTCCTCTTGTTATCGGACACGAATATGTTGGAATTGTTGCGGAAATAGGGGATGAAGTCAGTAATGTTAAAGTAGGTGACCGCGTGACAGCTGAGGGCCACATTGCTTGCGGTCATTGTAGAAATTGTCGAAGAGGGCGTCAGCATATTTGCGAAAATGTAGTTGGAATAGGGGTTAACCGTGACGGAGGATTCGCTGAGTATGTTTCTGTTCCTTTTACGAATGTTTTGAAGATTAGTGAAAAGATCCCGGATGAGATTGTTTCGATCATGGATCCTTTTGGAAATGCAACTCATACTGCTCTTTCCTTTCCATTGATCGGAGAAGATGTGATTATTACCGGGGCCGGTGGACCGATAGGAAGTATGGCTATTGCGATTTGTAAATTTGTAGGAGCACGAAATGTTGTAGGAACAGAGACAAATCCTTATCGTCGTGAGCTTGCCATGAAAATGGGAGCGGATGTGGTCATTGATCCTCGTAAAGAAGACATTTCGGATGCAATGCATCAACTTGGAATGGTTTCGGGTTTTGATGTCGGATTAGAAGTGTCCGGTTCTGCACAGGCTTTTAATGAGATGCTTCAGCACATGTACAATGGAGGAAAAATTTCATTACTCGGCCTTCTTCCCGATTCAACACAGATTCCATGGAGTAAATTGGTAATATTTAAAGGGTTGCAGTTAAAAGGCGTTACCGGTAGAGAAATGTATGAGACTTGGTATAAGATGGAAAAGATGCTTTTGTCTGGACTTGATATCAGTCCGATTATCACACATCGTTTTTCTGTTGATGAATATCAGAAAGCATTTGATATTATGGAAGAGGGAAACTGTGGAAAAGTTATTTTAAACTGGGATTAAATTTTAATATTCTTTTTTCTTAAATATGGGATTCGGATAGGGGCGTTTGTTATTTTAAGTATTCGGCGATAGAGGATCAACCTGATGTTAAAAAAAAGGAATGTTTGATTTATAAATTTGGTTTTTAGTGATAATTCTTTACTTTTGAAGCATTAAAACGAACAAATTGAAAACAGTCATGTTCAACAGTGATTTTTTTTATTATTATTTCTATTTCCGTTTCTTTCCTGGGATCGGGTAGATATCTGTTGTTCTGATAGAGAATATTTACAAGGGTCCCAATTTATTGGGACCCTTTTTTGTTATATGAAATAAAGAGATATGAAACTGACAGTTATCGGACTGGGACTCATTGGTGGTTCAATGGCTATTGATCTTCGAAAGAATAATTTCGCGGATGAAATTGTGGGGGTTGATGCGGATGCAACTCATCAGAAAGAAGCTTTGGAACTAAAGATTGTTGATCGCATTGAATCTCTGGAGAAAGCGGTTCTGAATACAGATTTGATTATTCTCGCTATTCCGGTTGATAAGATTCTTACCGTGTTGCCTCAGATTCTTGATTTGATTGATTCGAGCACAACCGTTACGGATGTCGGTTCGACGAAAAAAATGATCTGTGCGGCTGTTGAGAGTCATCCGTTGCGGGGAAACTATATTCCTTCTCATCCGATGGCGGGGACTGAAAATTTCGGACCGAAAGCGGCTTTGTCTAATCTGTTCGAAGGAAAGTTATCAATCATCTGCGATCATCAGAAGTCAAAACCACAACATTTGGCCCTGGTAGAGAAAATGTATCAGGTGTTGGGAATGGAGATCGCTTATATGACTGCGGATGAACAAGATCACACGACGGCTTTTGTCTCACATCTGCCTCATGTTACTTCTTTTGCTTTGGCTAATGCCGTACTTAATAAGCAGAAACGGAAGATTATCTTTGAACTGGCCAGCGGTGGTTTCCAGTCGACTGTACGACTGGCAAAGAGTTCGCCTGCAATGTGGGTTCCTATTTTCAGACAGAACAAGGAATATGTTCTTGAGGCTATTGATGCTTATATGGATAGTCTTGCAGAGATGAAGGACGCTATTGAAAGTGAGAGTTCAGACCGATTGCAAAAGGTTCTTCAAAGAGCAACGAAGATTCGGGAAGTTCTTGATAACAAGAACTCCAGTCTTATTAAAAAGGAGAAGAAAATCGTAAAATTATATACTCATTAGAAAAGAATATTATGAAATTAGAATTGGACATTGAACCGATCCATTCCTGGTTACCTGGAGCTAGTAATCCCTTGCTGATAGCAGGTCCGTGTAGTCTTGAAAGTGAAGAACAAGCGTTGAATACTGCAAAGGAACTTGCTAAAGATCCACGTGTACATGTTTATCGTGGGGGAGTGTGGAAACCTCGTACACGTCCGGGATGCTTTGAAGGAATTGGCTCTATCGGTCTGGAATGGCTGAAAAAAGTAAAACAGGAAACGGGCTTGCTTGTTGGTACGGAAGTGGCTAATGCGCAGCATACCGAAGAGGCCTTGAAAGCCGGAATTGATGTTATCTGGATTGGAGCCCGTTCAACGGTTAGTCCTTTTGTTGTTCAGGAAATCGCTGATGTATTAAAAGGAACGGATCAGATTGTAATGGTCAAGAATCCGCTTAGTCCGGATGTCCCGCTTTGGATGGGGGCCATTGAACGTCTTTATGATGTTGGAATTCACAAATTAGTGGCAATTCATCGTGGTTTTACCTCTTTTGACAAGACTAAATACCGTAATTATCCTAGCTGGAGAACGGTTATTGAACTGAAAAGTTTGATGCCTAATCTGCCGATAATCTGTGACCCGAGTCATATGGGGGGAAAAAGGGAATACATTTATGAACTTTCGCAAAGAGCATTTGACTTAGGCCTTGACGGATTAATGATCGAATCACATATTGACCCGTCATGTGCATTGAGTGATAAAGATCAACAGTTAACTCCGGCTGATTTGAAGGTTGTTCTTGATCGTTTGGTGATTCGTTATGCGAATGTTGCAGATGAAACTTTTATTAGTGATCTCGAAAGACTAAGGAATAGAATTGATTCACTTGATACGGATTTACTGGAACTTCTGGCTGCCAGAATGAATATAGTGAAACAGATCGGGGATTATAAGAAGAAGAATAAAGTAACGGCTCTTCAGCTTGATCGTTGGGAGAAAATGATGAAAGTGCGGGTAAAAATGGCTAATGATCTCAATTTGGATGAGTTCTTTATTAAAATATTATTTCAGATGATTCATGAAGATTCTATTCGTCAACAATCTGAAATTATGGATTCTGATAGTTAATTTGAATTATGAGAGTTGTTATTCAGCGGGTAAAAAGGGCTTCGGTTTCTATTGATGGAGCGGTTAAATCATCAATAGGACCGGGGCTTTTAGTTTTAGTTGGGATTGAAGAAGTTGATGGAGAAGAGGATATTCAATGGCTGACCAAGAAGATTGTTCATCTTCGGATTTTTAATGATATTGACGGGGTCATGAATCTTTCGGTATTGGATATCGGAGGCGAGATCTTGGTAATTAGTCAGTTTACGTTATATGCGAAGACGAAAAAAGGGAATCGGCCTTCTTATATTATGGCTGCCAGTCATGAAATATCCATTCCCCTTTATGAATCTTTTGTGGAGGAACTGGGTAAAATGTTGGGGAAAGAAATTAAAACCGGTAAATTCGGTGCAGATATGAGCGTCGAGCTTATTAATGATGGTCCGACAACCATTATCATGGATTCTAAAAATAAGGATTTCTAGTATGGAATGTTCTTCGCCTGAAAATAATATGGAATCTCCTTCTTTGAAAGAGATTCAGCAGCTCGTTGATGAATGGATTAAAACCTATGGTGTAAGGTATTTTAGTGAGTTGACCAATACGGCGATACTGACTGAAGAGGTGGGGGAATTAGCTAAAATAATGGCAAGGAAATATGGCGATCAGTCGTTTAAATCGTCGGAGAAAAATATGAATATGGCTGATGAGATGGCTGATGTGTTATGGGTTCTTGTTTGTCTAGCAAATCAGACAGGAACCGATCTGACTGATGCTTTCAAAAAGAATCTGGTCAAGAAAACACAAAGAGATTCGCATCGTCATCTTGAAAATGAAAAGTTAAAATGATTATCTCATGAGTGAAGAGTCTTTTTTATCATCGGAAGAGATTGACGAAGAAATTCGGGCAATCGAAGAAATTGCAGCCTCAAATGCTGATTTGGAAGATATGAAACTGGCCTTTTCCTGCATTGACCTCACTTCATTGAATATTACTGATAGTGACGAGTCGATTACGGCTTTTGCAAAAAAAGCGAATGAATTTCCGCTTGTTTTTCCTGAGATGCCCTCTGTTGCTGCTGTCTGTGTTTATCCGAACAGGGTTCAGACGTTGGAGTCTGTGCTTGAACTGCCGGATGTTCGTATCGCTTCAGTTGCAGGTGGTTTTCCTACCTCAATGACTTTTATGGAGATAAAAGCGAAGGAAGCTCAAATGGCTGTTGAAGCCGGAGCTGATGAAATTGATATTGTTATTGCTGTTGGTGATTTCCTTAGTAAACAGTTTGAACGGGTTCATTCTGAGATTACTTTGATTAAAAAGGCCATTGGAGAAATTCCTTTAAAAGTGATTCTAGAAACGGGTGCTCTTCAGTCTTTTCAAAACATCTGGGATGCATCTCTTCTGGCAATGAATGCCGGGGCTGATTTTATAAAAACATCGACCGGGAAGATGAAACCGGCTGCAACTCCTGAAGCTGCAATGATTATGTGTTTAGCAATCAAATATCATTTTGAACATACTGGTGAACGGATTGGAATAAAAGTCGCAGGAGGAATCTCTACTCTTCAGGAAGCGATGATTTATCTGGAAATAGTCCGACGAGTTCTTGGAAATGAATGGTTGACTCCCAATTTATTTCGGATCGGAGCCAGTCGGTTGGCAAATAATCTTCTTGCGAAAATTGAAGGAAAAGACGTTTGTTACTTCTGACGCGAAATTGCGTGCCTGACAAATGGATATATACCGGGAGGGAGAACTTCGTTGTCTAACGATTTCGAACGGTTACAAAATAAGCCAGATCGATAAATGATTGACGTGCTTCGGATTCGGGAAATTTCATGAGCATCTCAATTGCTTTATCTCTGAATTCGTTCATTCGAAGGGTTGCATACTCAATACCTCCGTTTTGAATCACGAAATCCATGATTTCATGAACTTTCTCTTTGTTTTTATTCTTCCTCCGGACCAGGTAAAGAATCTTTAAGCGAGTGACTCTGGATGATTTGGAAAGAACATGAATAAGGGGTAAGGTTAACTTTCTTTCTTTGATGTCGTTCCCGGTAGGTTTTCCAATTAAACTTTTCGTTTCGTAATCGAAAATATCATCTTTGATCTGGAATGACATTCCAATGAGTTGTCCGATTTCACGCATTGTGTTGACAACTTGCGGGTCTTTACTGACCGATGCGGCTCCTAATGCGGTACTGGTTGAAATAAGTGAAGCTGTTTTTTTACGAATAACTTCGTAATAAACTTCTTCAGTGATATCAAGTTTGCGGCTTTTTTCAATTTGAAGAATTTCTCCCTTACTCATTTCGTCAACGGAATCGGAAATGAGTTGTAGTAAGTCATATTCCTGAAATTTCAAGGCAAGTAATAATCCTTTGGCGAGGATATAATCTCCAACCAGGACGGCAATTTTATTTTTCCAGAGGGCATTTATTGAAAAAAGGCCTCTTCGTTCATACGTTTCATCGACAACATCATCGTGAATAAGAGTAGCCGTATGAAGAAGTTCTATTGCAGATGCAGCGTGGTATGTTGCATCATTGATTGTGCCATTCAGTTTTGCAGAGAGAAAAACAAAGATGGGACGAATCTGTTTCCCTTTTGTGCGAAGCATGTAATTCATCACGGCACCTAAAAGAGGAACATCAATTTTTACCGTACTTTTAAAATAGGGCTCAAATTTTCTAAGCTCTTCTTGAATCGGTCCCTTAATCTTATCTAGTGGAGCCATTGCGATAACTTTTCAAAGATTCAAAGATATAAAATTTTTTGTAGGGTGGTGTCTCTGCATCTATATCTGTCTGCCTTCCGGAACAATTGAAGGCGGTGAAATGTTAGTCTTTGGGTTATTTGAATAATATTTGATCTCTGTTTTTTAATTAATTGATTAACAATCGATTGATTTGTTTCCGTTTGAAGAGTTAAGGAATATTTCTATATTTGTGCTATTGTATTCAATGATAATTATTTATGGGTAATTTGCTTCCTGAATTATCGAAGGAGGTTTTTTAGATTCTTAAAGACGGCTCAAAAGAAGGATAAGAGAAATGGCAAAAATAAGATTGACAAAGCATTATGACTTTGAAATGGCTCATGCGTTATATCATTATAACGGTCGGTGTAAGAATATTCATGGGCATTCTTATCATCTTTATGTAACGGTAATTGGTGAACCGATTGATGATTCAGAAAATCCTAAGAATGGAATGGTTCTTGATTTTAGTGATTTGAAAAAGATTGTGAAACAAGGAATTGTTGATGATCTGGATCATTCGATCATGCTTAATGCAAAGGCTCAGACTAATTCGTTGAATTCACTGACCGATATGTATGAACGGCATCATCTGGTAAATTTTCAGCCGACCTGTGAAAATCTGGTCGTTTATATTGCAGATCAAATTATTCCTAAGCTACCTCAGGGGGTGAGTCTGTATAATGTCAGACTTTATGAAACTTCTGATTCTTATGCAGAATGGTTTGCTTCCGACAATAAATAGTGTAAAAAAATCTAAACTTATGATTGCTCCAGGAAGTACATCAGAAAAACAATTGTTTTTGCTTGATGCATACGCTTTGATTTATCGTTCTTATTTTGCTTTTATTCAGAACCCGAGATATAACTCGAAGGGATTGAATACCTCGGCTATTTTTGGCTTTGTTAATACGCTTGATCAGTTGGTTCGTTCGGTGAAGCCCTCGCATATTGCAGTGGCTTTCGATTTGCATGAACCAACATTCCGGCATAAGCTCTATGAGCAGTACAAAGCGAATCGTGAAGAGATGCCTGAGGATCTTCGTCTTTCGATACCCTATATTCGTCAGATTATAAAAGCCAATAATATTCCAATTATAGAAGTCCCTGGTTTTGAGGCCGACGATGTGATCGGAACAATGTCTTGTATGGCTGAAAAAGAAGGATATACGGTTTTTATGGTTACTCCGGATAAGGATTATGCTCAATTGGTTAATGAACATGTTTTCATGTATAAGCCCAAAAGATCGGGTGGAGATATAGAAATATGGGGAATAAAAGAGGTGCTTGATAAATTCGGAATTGAATCGACCAAGCAGGTGATTGATATTCTCGGATTGATGGGTGATTCTTCTGATAATATTCCCGGTTGCCCTGGCATTGGGCCTAAGACGGCAACGAAATTAATTCAGGATTACAAAAGTATTGATGGGATTTTTCAGAATATTTCAAAAATAAAAGGGAAACAGCAAGAAAAGATTCAGCTAAATGAGGAGCAAATACGTTTGTCGCGTAAGTTGGCAACAATCATTCTGGATGTTCCTTTACCTGTCAAACCGGACGACTTGGTGGCGAAGGAGTCGAATATTCCATTGCTGAAGGAGCTTTATACCGAATTGGAATTCAGGGGACTTTTGTCTAAACTGACAGAATCGGTTCTTCCCAAGGCTCCAGCTTATGGACAGGGAACGTTATTTAGTTTCGAATCTCCTGTCGAAGAGCCGGAAAAGAAAATGGATGATCTTACAACGATTACTCATCATTATTTTTTAATGGATACGCCTTCATTGAGGGCTGATTTACGCGCTGATTTGTCTATTCAGGTTCAATTTTGCTTTGATACGGAAACAACGGGACTAGATACCCATTCAGCAGAACTTGTCTGTCTTTCCTTCTCTTTTTGCGCTCATGAGGCATATTGTGTCCCGATCCCGACTGATCGGAAAGAAGCAATGGCTGTTGTTGGTGAATTCAAATCGATTTTTGAAGATGAACGAATCCTTAAAATCGGGCAGAATATCAAATATGATATGTTGATGTTGAAATATTACGGGGTTGAGATTAAAGGGCCAATGTTCGATACGATGATTGCCCATTATCTTATTCAACCGGAATTGAGGCATAACCTGGATTATCTTTGTGAAATTTATTTGAACTATAAGAAGGTTAAGACAGAAAGTTTGATCGGTCCGAAAGGAAAATCGCAAAAGACAATGCGTGTTGTCCCTGTTGATAAACTTCGGGAATATGCCTGTGAAGATGCTGATTACACTTTGCAACTTAAACCGATACTGGAATCGGAATTAAAGACTCAGGGTGCTTATGATTTATTCTGTCGGGTTGAAATGCCTCTTGTTCCGGTACTGGCCGATATGGAAAAGACGGGAATGATTCTTAATCCGTCGGAATTGGATGCTTATGCCGTTCAACTTAGGAGTCAGATTGTGGTGGTTGAGAAGGAAATTATTGAAATGGCAGGAGAGTCTTTTAACATCTCTTCACCTAAACAACTGGGAATTATTCTGTTTGAGAAACTTAAACTTGATTCTAAGGTGAAAAGAACCAAGTCTAAACAGTATACAACCGGAGAAGAGGTTCTTGAAAAGCTTGCAGATCGTCATCCTATTATAGGAAAAGTATTAGAATATAGGTCGTTGAAAAAATTACTCTCTACGTATGTAGAGGCGTTGCCTCTTTTAATCAATACTTCAACCGGACGAATACATAGCTCTTTTAATCAAACAATAACGGCGACAGGAAGATTGAGTTCTAATAATCCTAATTTGCAAAATATTCCAATCCGTGATGAAAATGGAAGAGAAATCAGAAAAGCTTTTACTGCATCGGATGAAGATCATGTTTTTCTATCTGCGGATTATTCTCAGATAGAACTTCGTATTATGGCTGCTTTAAGTGGTGATCATCACATGCTTGAGGCTTTCCGAAACGGAGAAGATATTCATGCGGCAACGGCTTCCAAGATTTATAAGATTCCAATTGAAGAGGTTTCTTCGGATATGAGAAGAAAGGCCAAAACTGCAAATTTTGGAATTATTTATGGAATATCAGCTTTTGGATTGTCACAGCGTCTTAATATTTCGCGAACGGAAGCCAAACAGCTTATTGATGGTTACTTTGTTAGTTTCCCTGAAATAAGAGAATATATGGATAAAAGTATTGCTGTAGCCAGAGAAAAGGGATATGTTCAAACAATTTTAGGTCGAAAACGTTATCTTAATGATATTAATTCAGCCAATGCAGTTGTTCGGGGTGTCGCTGAAAGAAATGCTATAAATGCTCCAATACAAGGATCTGCCGCAGATATCATTAAGATTGCAATGGTTAAAATATGGGAACAGTTTAATAAAGAAAATATCCAATCAAAATTAATCCTTCAAGTTCATGATGAACTAGATTTTGATGTTTTGAAATCAGAGCTCGAAAGGGTGAAAAAAATAGTTAGAGACGGGATGGAGAATGCTATTCAGATAGGTGTTCCGTTAATTATTGAAATGAAAGCTGCTGACAATTGGCTTGATGCACATTAATGGCTTCTTATGAATGATGACTTAGAAATACGAAATGAAGAGGATTACCGGAAGGCAGTCCTACGGTTTATGCAAATATCCAATGCCTTGCCGGGTTCAATGGAAAGGGAAGAGGCATTGTTCCTCTGCAGACTTATGCGGGAATATGAGGAACGTTGTTGTCGTGAGATGCGGTGCGGGAATGTTATGAATTAAAATATTTCTTCAATAGCGGCCTGATAGCGATCAATGCTGGTTGCTTTTTTTATCTTTTTATAGACTTTGGCCGGTTCGTTAAATGAATTGGAGAGATATTTCCACATCTGGGTCATCTTAATTAATAATTGTTTTTTGTTGGGGGCGATTGATAGGTAGCCGGAAAACAGTTCGGCGTGAAATTGTTTTAAAATCTCATTTCTGTTTTTCGAAGGCGTAACCTCACCTGAATTTTTAATTTCTTCTGGCAAAAATGGGTTTGCAAGGATCCCCCGGCCTAGCATGTAGAGGCTTTGCCCGTTTATTCTTGTATTTATTCTTTCGTAGTCTTCGGTAGAGAAGATATTTCCGTTATAAACCAATGAATGGTTCACCTTGTCCTTGACAGAAAGAAAGACTTCTGTGTCAGGTTCTCCCTTGTAAAGTTGAGTTGCAATGCGGGGATGTAAAATTATCTCGGTGAGGGGATATTTGTTTAATAGGTCGGTTAGGTGATTTATTTCGTCAAAGGAAGTTAGTCCTGCTCTTATTTTTATAGAAAAATGAAGGTCTGGTTTAGAAAAAGCGGTATCAAGAATTTCGTCAATCCGATCAGGATAAGCTAATAACCCGGCGCCTCGTCCTCGCCGTGTGACCATCGGGTAGGGACAGGCCATATTTATGTTGATCTCGGAATAAGAATAATTAGCAATAGCATTTGTAAGAAGGGTGAGTTCCTTCCCATTGGCAGGAAGAATCTGTGGAATGACCGAAACGTTGTTGTTGTCGGGCATAATCTCTTTTATTTTTGAAGATCGAATTGATCCGTCTTTTTCAACAACAAGATAAGATGAAAAATACTTATCGATCCCTTGAAAATAATGACTATAGGCATTTCGATAAATGTAATCAGTAAAACCTTGCATCGGAGCGAGATAGATTTTAGGCATCTGTTTTATATTTAATTAAGGTAAAGTACGAATAAATGCAAAAATTCATAAACTTTTTAGAAGCAAAATAAAAATAATCTATCTTTGTCCCGTTGTAAAATGCTTTAAAATGCCTGATTTTTTAATGGTTTTAGGAAGGATGACTCCGATAGGTGGAAATGACTCAATAAAAACCTCCTCCTCTCAAGCGGGTGTGCCCTTAAACGAGAAATCAGGATCTTTTAAAAAAGATTCAATAATTCATCATCACCGGGTTCATAACATCATACAGCCAGGGGCATATGTCTTCCGCCCGTATGATCCATTTTTGCCAAGACCTGTACTGGGGCAGGTGATTGCAACCAATCGTCCGTTGACAAATGCAAAGATAGCAAAGGCGATGGTTCCACAAGGGAATAGTCAGGGAATAGCACAGACTGTTGCTCCTGTAGTAAG
The DNA here is from genome assembly GCA_963692465.1 of Prolixibacteraceae bacterium. GTDB lineage: Bacteria > Bacteroidota > Bacteroidia > Bacteroidales > Prolixibacteraceae > JAUZOB01. The sequence continues at coordinate 1,790,442 of OY829943.1, read as the reverse complement.
TTCATGGGAGCCGATATTACCTGTTTGTGTGAATCCTGATGAATTACAGGGAGCTTATTATTTTAAGCCCAAATGGGAAATGAATCAGTTATTTCCCGGGAGTAATTCGATTCCCCAGTTTTGGAATAGCACTCAGGAAGCAATTAGGGGTAGGGTTTATAAGCCGGCAAAAAAAATAGAAACATGGCAAAGTGATTGGACAATTGGTGCTTTACTGTTGGTTTTGATTCTTTTTGCTTCTGTAAGGAAGTTTTTCGGACGCTATTTGAATCAGCTTTTTTCTGCTACGGTGAATAAAACAACTGCAATGCGGTTGTTAAGGGAGGGGACTTATAATCTTTCGCATGGGGCCTATCGTTTAGATCTTATCTTTTATCTGACATTTACTTTTCTTATTTTTTTATCAATACAATGGTTGAAGATTGTTTTTCCCTGGAATGGGTTTATTTTATATTTGCTCCTCTTGGGGGGCGTTTTAAGCTATTTTTTAATTAAAAATCTGTTATATAGAACGTTGGGTGTCATTACTCTAACGCAAAGTGAAACACACGAGTACCTTTTCAATGCAAAGGTTTACAACAAAGTGTTAGGAATTATTCTTTTTCCGATAATTGTAGCAGGGAGTTATTTAAGTCTGCAACCTCCTGTATGGGTTGTTGCTGCAGGTATCGTTATTACTTTGTTGTTTTATCTTTCCTCATTAATTAGGGGTAGCCTGATAATGTTAAGAAAACATTTTTCTATTTTTTATTGGATTTTATACCTTTGCACCCTCGAAGTGTTGCCGTTGTTTTTAATATGGAAGATAATGGTCACACAAGGTAAATAATTTCAGACACAAAGATTTGCAAATGAAAATCAGGAAGATTTTAGTTTCTCAACCGGAACCTTCAACAGAGAAATCTCCTTATCATGATTTGGCCGATAAAGCCAACTTGAAAATAGACTTCCGTCCATTTACTGAAGTTGAAGGGGTTTCTGCCAAAGAATTCAGACAGACCAGAATCCAAATTCTGGATCATACTGCGGTTATCTTTTCAAGTCGTACTGCTATTGATCATTTTTTTCGCCTTTGCAAAGAGATGAGAATTATTGTGCCTGATACGATGAAGTATTTCTGTACTTCAGAGTCGATTGCGTTCTATTTGCAGAAATATATTGTGTATCGTAAAAGGAAAATCTTTTATGGCGATGGAACGATCTCTGATTTGTCAAATGTGTTGAAAAAACATTTGACGGATTATTTCTTAGTCCCGCTTTCTCATATTCATAAGAACGATATCATTCAAGTTCTCGAGGATCTCCAGATTAAATATACTAAAGCTATTTTGTACCGGACAATTAGTAGTGATTTGTCGGATATAAAGGCTGTTGACTACGATGTCTTAGTGTTTTTTAGTCCATCAGGAGTTCAATCGCTGCTGTCTAATTTTCCGGAATTTGAACAGAACGAGATTAAGATTGCTTCATTTGGTCCGGCTACAGCTTCTGCTGTTAAAACAGCGGGACTGCGTCTTGATATTGAAGCTCCGAATAACAATGCTCCTTCAATGACCATGGCATTAGAGCAATATATCAAAAAGTATAATAAAGAAAATAAATAGAACTTCTCCTTGAAAGAATAAAAAAGGGGGAAAATTTTTTTCCCCTTTTTTATTATTACGCTCTGATAACGTGGAAAGAAACTCATTTAGTAAAAGGGAAAAACTTTGTAATTCGATAATCATTGGGAAAATGTTTTCTGATGGCCATTCTTTCCTCGTTTACCCTTTAAAAGTTGTTTGGATTTTATCCGAAAAGCGGGCTTCTATGCCGCCAATACAGATTGCTTTTTCTGTTTCGAAAAGAAATTTTAAACGAGCAGTAAAACGAAATCTCATTAAACGTAGAATGCGTGAAGCTTATCGTTTTAATAAAGAACGTCTGTTAGAATCTCTTCTTATTCCTAAAGAGGAAATGCTTTCTGTAATGATTGTTTATGTTGGGAAAGAAGTCATCCCGTTTGATAAAATATTTTCATCAATGCAGAAAGCACTTGATCGACTCAAATCATGTGCTCATTAAGATAAAATGACATTGACTTATGTTGATATTTCTTTCTGAAACTCTTAACCCTTATTTTAATCTGGCAACAGAGGAGTATTTTTTTAAAAATAAGACAGAAGATCTGCTTTTTATCTATCGGAATAGCCCTTGTGTTGTTGTTGGGAAGCATCAGAATGCAATTGAGGAAGTTAATGTGCCTTATGCCTTGAGAAATTCAATCGCAGTAGTGCGACGAATGTCGGGTGGAGGAACGGTTTATCATGATCAGGGGAATATAAATTACTCTTTTCATCTCTCAATTGAGGACTCTTCTAAAATTAATTACCAGATACTGAAACAGCCCGTTGTCGATACTTTGAGGCAAATGGGACTTGAGATAGAACAGAACTCGCGGAATGATTTGTTAATCTCTGGATTTAAAATATCGGGGAGTGCTTCGCATGTGGGCAAGAAAAGGGTAATTAATCATGGGACTCTTTTATTTAATACCGATCTTAACCATCTCTCGAAAGCTTTAAAAAAGGAGGGGTTGGAATACGTCAGTAAGGGGGTGAAATCGGTCAGAAGTCCTGTTGCCAATATCTCTTCTTTCATGAAGACTCCATTGAATGAAGAAGCGTTTCTTGCTGCTTTTTTTAATTCCATTAGGGTGCATTTGGGTGCAGAGTGCTTTGTCTTGTCTGAAGAGGCAAATGGGGTAATAGAACGCCTTGTGGAGGATAAATATCGGACATGGGAGTGGAATTTTGGTTATTCACCGGATTATTCTGTCCGAAGAGATGTTTATTTGGAAAAGTCGAATCATTTTAGAATTGAGTTATGGGTTTCAACGGGGATTATTCGAAAAGTCAAGAGGGAATTTTTCCCAGGGGATGAACAGAATAAGGAGTGCCCTGATTTTGATTTACTCATTGGAGAAAGACATTCCTATGACCGATTGTTACGCATATTTAGGGCGGAACATGATCGGTTAAATGCTGAATGGAATCCGGAGCAAATTGTTCTTGATTTGTTGTAAGTCATAATTCTTTTCTCAATTTGAAACTTGTTCGAATTTGTTTCCCGTTTCTATTGATGGTCATACGAATTATCTTATTCTCCTTCATTTGTAGTAGTGCGTTGATTTGATCGATAGAAAGTTCTTTGCTGCTGAGACTATTTATTCGGACAATTCGATCTCCTTCTTTTAGTCCGGCCTCCATCGCTGTTGAATTTTTCCGGATGTTACTGATGACAAAAATGGGATAGCCAGGGAGTGGATTTGAAACTTCAATGCCACTCATGCTATAATTGAATGGATCGTTTAAATGGCGATTAGGCCTTAAAATGAGTAAACTGTCCTGATAGTCGAGTGTGACTTCAAATCGGCGTAATATTTCGGATCCCAGTGTCCCGTTCCGATCATTTGCCTCTATGATAGGGATCGCATAAACTGAATCCGGAAATGCAATAATAGGATCTTTAATTTTTAGGTTTCCGATATTGATTGATTGATATCTTGCTTTCCGACCATATAATTCTCCTGTTAACCCCTTACCTAACAGATTGTGAAGTGCTTTCTGAGGAATGCCTAATCGTTTATCTGATTCGGCAATAAGAAACATCGCATCACTTGCACCGGTATCTAATAAGAGTTTAACCGGAACCTCTTTCGATTTGTCTGTAACCACCGTTATTCTGACGTATGGGCGAGTATTAATAATTTCAATTGGAAGCTTGATATCATGTTTCCCTACCTTGAGATGAAATCTTTCTGAAGGAATCAATGTTATTTTATTTTCGGAATAGTTAATGGTTACGATGAAGTTTTGGAAGAGATTGCCTCCGATTAACCCATATATTGGAATCCCCAGAATATAAGAAAGCTGTAGATTCTCATGAGGAATAAATTGAATGTCCTGATTTCTGGCCGTAATTGCTCCTGTGGTAATTACATTTCCCGCTGAATGATATGCTTTAATCGGTTGATCTAATCCCCATCCTTTGATCTCGTATGATTTCAGATAATTGAGATTTAATCTTCGCATATAAGGAAATTCGGTCACAATCGGGAAATGAATTCCTGTATCAAAAATGAAATTTAGGGTGTCGGAATTGTTTATCTGGATTGGAATAACGATAAGGTTTGACGCCAGTCTGAATTTCAAGATGATTTTACTTCTTTTAGAATGTTTGTCTAATAGAAATCCTGTATTCGGAGTAATGAAATTTCCATCGGGGTCATAAAAACGAACATCTTCGAGAGGAATGTGATTTTTAACCAGAAGGCTGTCATTCCGGATATCGAAGGATAGAAAATAGTCTTCCAATAGTTTTTCAAATAGTGTTCTTAATGGCTTATCTGATATATTAATGCTGATTTTTTTATGCTGCAATAATTCGAAATGATTGGGTGGAACGAGTTGTTCTTTTTGACATAGCTTAAGAATGAAGTCAGTGAGATTCTCGTCTTCAGCACGGATGGATATATTTTGATCGAGTTTATCTTTTGATTGAGTTGAATGAGAATTATTTTGAGCGATGGCTACCTGATTTAAGATAAGTAGCGAAAATACAAAGAGTGTAACCGAGAATAAAATCGTTATTCTTGTCATGTTCGTGCTATGGACTTGTTTTGAATCGGCCCTCAATGTTTGTTGTTAAAAATTATAGAATTTTTATTCTGCTCTTTATAACGATATCCAGCCATTAAAGTTACTGTTGAATTAGAAAAACAGGAACTAGATCTTGGAGTATTCTTTGTGGAGAGAATGATAAAAAAAAGCAAAATTTTGGATAATAGCCGGAAATCGTTAATTTCGCAGTCTCTGAAAAGCCCAGATGGCGGAATTGGTAGACGCGCTGGTCTCAAACACCAGTGGTAGCAATATCGTGTCGGTTCGATCCCGACTCTGGGTACTTGAAAATGCAAACCGTAATTGATTTTTAGTCAGTTGCGGTTTTTTTATTGTTTTTTTGCACCACTTCAGGCCTTTAACTACCCATATATGAGTTATTGTACGTCTGCTAATACCAGAAGAAAAAATTTCCCCGGATATTATAAGTTTCTCCAATCATCAAAGGTTGTGTATTCGGTGGTATATAGTGAGTTCTGTTTCATACTAGGTGAGATTATCAGAGGTGTAATTTTTAGTTAAACATCAATCTAATTTTCCCAGGTTTTTTCACCAGCATTCATTTTCCGTAAAGTTTCTTTCAGGCCTTTAATATCATTTTTGTTGCCAAAGCGTATAGCCTCCTGTTCCTGAGCAACAGCCTCTTCTTTTCTCCCTGATTTATAGAGCAAGTTCGCATAGATATCTTTCCACATCAAATTATCCGGCCACAGATCTAACGAACGTTTTGACCAACGAAGTGCATCCTGCAACACATTTACAGCAGATACTTTCTCAAATATTTCCCTTGCAATATTGTTTAGGATCGTACTAATTCGATTCCTTTCAGAAATCGCCATAAAAGATGTTCTAAGATCGGCAATCTGAATCGAGTCAAGTTTGCCGAATGCTCCTGATTTGATCTGTTCCTCAAATACGTCTAAATCCTTTTTGTTTTTATATAATATGGAATCAGGAGAAATTTTCATAAGCTGGTTTTTGCAGAAATCGGTAGCATGTTTTATATACTTTTCTTTTTCTCCAGTTTTCTGATAATATTCCAGGTAAATTTCTTCCTTAAATTTTAATGTCGGATTGGATGGTAATTGATCAAAAGCAAATATGGCTGTTTCAAGCATTTGTTCATTTTTAGATGTAGCAGCTTCTCGCATCGTATTCATAATGCCATTTTCAAGATACATATAAGCATTACCATAAGACAAGTTGATTAGTTTATTTTTGTTCTTCATGAGGTTTTCAAAAGCAAATGAATTGACTTTTATTTGTTGTCTTTCGTTCCTATACATTTCTAAAACAAAATCAGAGATTCGTTCTTCTTCCGGAATTAATTTTAGGTAGTCATCGAATAGAGAGGCGCTTGGTAATCCCAGTTTCGTAAGTTCATTTATATAATTGAGTATAAATTGTGGGTTGTTTTTATTCTGAATATATTCTTTTTCCCATTCGGCTATCGGTTTGGAATCATTCAGGTCTGTTAATGCTGCTTTCGAAACTTTAATAAAATTTTCCGACTCCATAGATCCTGATGCCCTGGAAAAAAGAACACCATCTGCTTTAATAAACAGGTAAGTTGGGTATGACATTACGTTATACTTTTGGGCAATTTTAATTCCTTCACCTTTTTCAGCATCTATCTGATAACAGATAAAGTTTGCATTGTATACTTTACCAACCTCTTCAAGTGGGAAAATGTCTTTGTTCATCTTTTTGCAAGGACCACACCACGAAGTGTATACGTCGACAAAGACAGGTTTATGAGTTTGTTCTGCTTTAGCAAGCACTTCTTTCCATGTCCCGTGTTCGAATTTTATACCTTGAGAAAATCCTGATACAGCAAAAAAAAGCATCAATGTAAGAATCAAAAAGTTTTTCATGAATAAATATTTCTTAAGAATCAGATGGATTGTTCAATACAATGTTATTGTTTATTAAACAAAAAACCTAGTAACGGAATGATCTTATATTTACCTATTATCGATTGCCTAATCAATATTCTCTCGCTTGAAATGACTTTAATCAAGGTGTTTCTTTTCCCTCCTTTTCTTTCTCGCATTGACTATTTGCAAACAAATGTTGCACTTTAATCGTACAAAAATTATCTGATGATCTATAAATGAATCTATTGTGTAATTGTTTATGGAATATTTCTTTTTGAGCCTGTAACTGAATGATTTGGGCAGTGATTGCGATTATGTTTTATAAATCTTAAAAATGGAGGAAATTAAAATGAGAAGAATGAACGCTTTTGCAACATTAATATTCTTTGTAATTTTCGGATTAGGCATTGGTCTTGCTTACATCATGTATCGGAATCTCAATTATGCCGGAGGTAGCTATATTGGTTGCGGCTTTTTTGTTCTGGCCATCCTTATCTCTTCTGCAACAAAAGTTGCAGATCAGTGGGAAAAAGCTGTTATACTAAGATTGGGCCAATTTAAGGCATTAAAGGGGCCCGGATTATTCTTTATTATTCCGGTTATTGATGTTATTCCTTACTGGATTGATACCAGAGTAATTACGACTTCTTTTAAGGCCGAAAAAACATTAACTAAGGACACGGTTCCTGTAGATGTTGATGCCGTCCTTTTCTGGAAAGTTCTTGATCCAAAAAAAGCGGCGCTCGACGTAGCTGATTATACAAGTGCTATAAGTTGGGCCTCTCAAACTGCTCTTCGGGATGTAATCGGGAAAACAATGCTTTCGGATATGCTTGAAGGAAGAGAGAAAATCAGTAGAGAGCTCCAAAAGATTATTGACGAGCGGACTGAACCATGGGGTATCAATGTTATTTCAGTTGAATTAAAGGATGTATTGATCCCGCCTAGTTTGGAAGATGCAATGTCTATGCAGGCACAGGCTGAAAGGGAACGTCAGGCCCGTGTTATATTGGGAGATTCAGAACGTCAGGTTGCAGAGAAGTTTGCAGAAGCTGCTAAAACATATTCGAACAATCCGACTGCGTTCCATTTAAGAGCAATGAATATGCTTTATGAAGGGCTAAAAGAAAATTCAACGATTGTGGTCGTTCCCAGTACGGCAGTTGAATCAATGCAATTGGGAAGTATTGCCGGGCTTACGGCTCTAACCAAGGAATTGGAGAATGAAAAAAAAGCTAAACCACCTCATCAATAGTTTGGGTGAATCATTGTTATTGCAGAGCAGAATCCACGTTTTCCCGTGAATTCTGCTCTATTTTTTATAAACATGCAGACGCTCGTATAAATGTGTATGTGTTTTCCCCCTAAAAGACAGATAATTAGTTTAATGAATGTGATAAAAAATACGTGGGATATATGTATTTTTAATGGGAACGATTTGTTTTTTTTTAAAGGATGATTCTAGTTGTGAGGGTTTTCTCTGTCGATATTGTATTATAAATGTAAAAAGGGAATGTATCTCGCTTTGCAATATTTACTTAAATATTTTCTGATCCGTTTTTTGTTAAAATTAAATAAATCATGAAAGATAAACTTCTGAGAGTGTTGATGTGCTTCATTTCATTGTTGTTGCTCACTGAATTTGTCCATGCGGAAGATAATGATCCTGATTTTTCTTCCAATCGTTATTATAAAGGCAATAGAGCCCCACTTATTCAATCAGAATATATAAAACTTCCCGTTGGTACAATCGTTCCTTCGGGATGGCTTAACGAGTATCTAAATCGGCAAAGAGACGGACTTACCGGACAGCTGGGAGATATTAGTGCATGGTTGCAGAAAAAAGATAATGCATGGCTTTCTCCTTCAGGAACGGGTAAGTGGGGATGGGAAGAGGTCCCATATTGGTTGAAAGGATATGCTGATATTGGGTATATTCTAAACGACCCGAAAATGATCGCGGAAGCTAAAGTTTGGATTAAAGGTGTTTTGAGAAGTCAGCGTGAAGATGGAGATTTTGGTCCTGTAAATAATGATGGTCCGAATCAGGATTTTTGGGCCAATATGATTATGCTGTATTGCCTGCAATCTTATTATGAATATAGTCATGATCCTGCTATCATTGATTTTATGGGGAGGTACTTTAAATATCAACTCACCGTTCCGGATAATAAGTTCTTAAAAGGATACTGGCAAGGGCTTCGTGGTGGAGATAATCTTTATAGTGTGTTGTGGTTGTATAATCAAACCGGAGAAAACTGGCTTCTTGATCTGGCAGAAAAAGTACATCGGTGTACAACGAGTTGGATATCAAGAAATAATATCACAAAGAATGGAAGCCATCCACAAAAGAATAATCCCCAATGGTATGATTTATTACCAGACTGGCATAATGTTAATGTAGCGCAGGGGTTTAGAGAGCCAGCAACCTACTATCAGATAAGTAAGAATAAGAAGGATCTTCAGGCATCGTATGATGTGTTTAATATTGTAAGAAAATATTTTGGACAGGTTCCCGGGGGAATGTTTGGTGGAGATGAAGTTTCCCGTCCTGGATATACTGATCCTCGCCAGGCGATTGAAACCTGTGGGATTGTAGAGCAGATGAATTCTGATGAAAATATGCTTCGGATTACAGGAGATTTGTTTTGGGCCGACCATGTAGAAGATGTTGCGTTTAATACTTATCCGGCAGCGACAATGCCAGATTTTAAATCGCTGCATTATTTAACGGCTCCCAATATGGTTATTTGTGATGATAAAGATCATAGTCCGGGTATAATGGATAGTGGTCCTTTTTTGATGATGAATCCATTTAGCAGTCGATGCTGTCAGCATAATCATGCCCAGGGATGGCCCTATTTTACTGAAAACCTATGGTTCGCTTCTCCGGATAATGGCGCATTGGCTGCTCTGTATAGTGCCTGTAAGGCTAAGATTAAAGTAGGAAATGGCACTGAGGTTGTTTTTGATGAGCAAACGAATTATCCTTTTGATGATCAGATTGTCATTACTTTATCAATGCCTCAAACAACGCAATTCCCTCTTTATCTCCGGGTACCGGGGTGGTGTAAAAGCGCATCTGTTTTGGTCAATAACAGAAGGTTTCATGTTAAGGCTGAGCCTGGGAAAGCTTTGTGTATTAGAAGAAGTTGGACGAATAATGATCAGATTGTTTTGAAGCTTCCAATGACGATAACAGTGAAGAGGTGGAAGGATAATCACAATAGTGCAAGCGTTAACTATGGTCCATTGACCTTTTCCTTGAAAATAAAAGAGAATTATATCCGGAAGAGCAGTGATAAAACTGCTATTTATGATTCGAAATGGCAGAAAGGGGCTGATACGGAGAAGTGGCCTTCCTGGGAGATTCATCCTGCTTCTGACTGGAATTATGGCTTAATCCTTGATGTGAAAAATCCGGAAAGATCATTTCGGATCGAAAAGCGATCATGGCCACAGAATAATTTCCCTTTCACTATTGATGATGCTCCTTTGGTCATCAAAGCGAAAGCAAAGCAGATTCCGGAGTGGACTATTGATCAATATTCTCTTTGTGGTGAATTAAAAGATAGTCCTGTGTTTTCTAATCAGCCGGAAGTGGAAGTCGAATTGATTCCTATGGGGTGTGCCCGGTTACGTATAAGTGCTTTCCCTGTTATAGGTGAAGATTCGAATGCTTTAAAGTGGTGATATTGCAGTGATGTAGAAAGGTCCTATTGAATAAGGGGTGGATAGGATATAGCCAGTGAGTAAACGTGGAGTCAATCTATATCTATATCGTATTTATTCAATAATCCAATAACTCCAGCTCTTGAGAATTTTGCCTTCTTTAACCGATTTTCTTCGGGATCAATGTTGTAGTTGTATGCAGTGCGGAAGTCAACTTTTTCTAAAACAGTGTGTTCAAATGTCGCTCTGCTCAAGTCGCAATTATCAAAAACAGAACGTGTCAGGTCTGTTTCGGTGAAATCGGTTTCTTGAAGGTTGCAATTTTTGAATTTTGTGTTTTTTAGTTTGAGCTTATAGAATGAGGCAAAATTCAAGAGAGAATCTTCGAATTCGACACTTAATAAGAAGTCGTTGCAATCATTAAAATTCAGTCCCAGAAGTTTACATCGTATGAATTTTACGTCTTTCAGAGCGGTGCCTTTTATTTTTGCCATGCTGAAATCGCAATTATTGAATTTGCATTCTATAAAAGGGATGTTCGATAAATCTGAATTTGAAAAGATACAGTCAACAAAAGAACAATTGTCGTATTCTCCTTTGGTTAGTTCTTTTTCTGAATAATTGATTTTTTCAAAGACTTTATTCTCTATGTAATTTCCCATTTCTTCGTTCCTGATTGCATGATGGAATTGAATTATTTCACTGGGTTTCAAAAGTAAAAAATACATTCTGATTTTCTCTATACCTACTGTCTAATATGTTTAGACAGATAGAGATTAATTTACTCAGATCTATCGTGTAACAAAGATGTTAAAAGAAGGTTTCTGGATAATAAAAAGGAGCTTCCTCTATTGAAGAAAGCTCCTTTAAGAAAACATCTTATTTTTAGATAAAGCTTAATGCATTTTTTAAATCGTCGATCAAATCGTCGATGTGTTCGATCCCGACAGATAGTCGTATCAGATTGTCGGTTATTCCGATTTTCTTTTTTAGATCTGCAGGGTAAGACTCATGGGTCATTAACGTTGAATAATTAGCTAAGGATTCAACCCCACCTAAACTATCGGCCAGCGAGAAAACCTTTAGATTCTTGAAGAATCGGTTTGCCTCATTAAGTCCTCCTTTAATTTTAAAAGATACGATACCTCCGAACCCGGTCATCTGTTTTAATGCTGTTTGATAATTCGGATGATCTTCAAGTCCCGGATAAAAGACTTCAACAACTTTTTCATGTTTTTTGAGAAAATGTGCAACTTGAGTTGCATTCTTTTCATGTTGGCGCATCCTGACAGCAAGTGTTTTTAATCCTCTCAGTGTTAACCATGAATCAAAAGGAGAGGGAATGGCTCCCGTAGTGTTTTGTATGAATTTTATTTTTTCGTAAAGATCTGTGTCGCTCGTAATAACTGCTCCTCCGATAACATCTGAATGTCCGTTGATGTATTTGGTTGTACTGTGAACAACAATGTCGGCCCCAAATCGTAGCGGTTTCTGAAAATAGGGAGATAAGAACGTATTGTCGACTATAACCAGAGCATTTTTTTTATGGGCGATTTCAGCGATTGCTTCAATATCAAAGATCTTTAATAATGGATTTGTCGGGGTTTCAACCCATATGAGTTTGGTCGTTGCAGTAAACGCATTTTCGATGTTTTTAAGATCTAAAAAATCGACGAAGGTTACAATGACCCCCGTTGGCTTTATGATGTCGGCTAAAAGACGGTAGGTCCCGCCATACATGTCTTCGGGAACAATAATCTGATCTCCAGGGCGGAGCATTGAAAGAACTGCATGTTCTGCGGCTAACCCTGAAGAAAAGGTTAATCCGAATTTTCCTTCTTCCAAAGAAGCAAGACAAGTGTCGAGTGCTGTCCTTGTTGGGTTTCCACATCTGGAGTATTCGTATCCTTTGTGTTTCCCCACTTCTTCCTGAGTAAATGTTGATGTTTGATAAATAGGAACAATTGTTGCTCCTGTCGATTGGTCTGCTTCCTGACCAATGCAAATTGCTTTTGTTTCGAATTTCATCCCTTGATACTAAAAAATTAAACCGTGTGTGCCCCAAATATACACGAAAGAGACCTTCCTGTGTTCTTTTATAGCCATTGTAATGTAAAATTTAAAGTATTCATAGAAAGAAGCTTCTAATCTGTTGGTATAAATACTTACCTAACAGAATGAGTTGCCTATTGTTTGTTGGTATATGTACTGATTCGGTAAATGTGTTTTTGATATAATTTGATAATCTTGTGTTATCTGTATTTTGACATCTAATTAAGGCTCGGATATTTGATTATTTACCAAGGCCATTGTGTTGATTTGTGTCAGATAATCTATTTGTGAAAATCGCAGGATCTATTTACAGTAAAGAACTATTATTATCCAATTGATTGTTGAACATTAATAATATAATACAATAAGAATGTTTTTATAATCAATTTGTTCTTTTTTATCTATTTTTGAACACATTTTAGAACAAAGATGCCCCTTCTGTTGTCAGATAAAGAACAAATACAAGGATTAAAAGCTGGAGATAGCAGTATTTATGAAGATGTTTTTAAAGCATATTATAAAGACTTGTGCTGTTATGCTTATGCTTTTTTGGGGAATTCGGAATTATCTGAAGAGGTTGTTCATGAATGTTTCTGTAATATTTGGATAAAACGTCGAACGTTAACAATCCAAGAATCATTACGCTTTTATTTGTTGCAGAGTGTGAAAAATCGTTGTCTGAATCGACTGAAGGCAGAGATTGTGAGAAAAAAACACCTCAAAATTTTTCAGGAAGAATTGTTGAATCGGGAACAGTTGTTTGGAGAGGTGTCGTCTGATAGTACAAAGTATGAGGATCTGAAGCGAGAGTTGCTAAAAGCTGTTGATAAATTACCTCCTCGGTGTCTTGAAATCTTCGAGTTGAGTAAGTTTCAGGGAATGAGCTATTCAGAGATCGCAGAGAAACTTCAGATCTCTTCTAAGACAGTAGAAAATCAGATATCGAGAGCTTATCGAATTTTGAGGAAGAACCTTCCTCCTGAAATTTATATGTTTTTACTGCTTATCCAATTTTTATAAATCATCCAGGTCGTTTTTGCAATTTGTAATGGATTTCCTATGCTTTTGAAAAGTGTAGGACCGGGTAACTATATAGGTTTTGTTTGGATTTTTTCATAAAATGACATTTTATCCCCTCTCTTTTTAGGGGGGTATGAATTGGGAAGTGTCTTCTTTTTAGATTTTACTGATATATGGAGAGTGAAAATATTGAGATATTATTGAACCGTTATTTTAAAAATCAGGTAACTGATGATGAAATTCGTTGGCTTGAGTGCTGGATAGCAGATCCTGTAAATAGAAAATACTTCAAGCAGGTTCAACTCGTATATGAGATGTCAGTAAGAATAGAAAATGAAAAATCTTTTGATCCTGATAAAGGGTGGAAGGCCTTTCATTCCTGGATAAAACAGCAACCGGCACAGAAGAGCAAAATAATGAACCGAACCTTTGTTCAATGGGGCGCTGCTGCATCTTTGTTGATATTGATAGGAGTAGGTGCCTTTTGGTATCAGATGATTCGAACAAATGAAGCGTTTGATGCAAAGACGAAGAACGAATTTCCTGAAGTGGCGCAATCTTCCAATGTTATTCTCGAACTTACAAATGGGACGGTTTATGAATTAACGGATAAATCAGGGCAAGGGAAAATCGTTTATCAGGATGGAGCTTTTGTATTACAATCAAAATCAGGATCGAAATATCGGATAAGTAATTCCAACATGATTTCTTATAATCGATTGATTGTTCCTAAAGGGAAGCGGTTCTGTCTCGAATTGTCTGATGAAACCAAAGTGTATCTTAATTCGGAAACTGAATTTCGCTATCCTGTGATTTTCCCCTCTAATAAAAGAGCTGTAAAGCTTGTAGGAGAAGCTTTCTTTGAAGTAAAAAGAGATGTAAAACGGCCTTTTGTCGTTGGAACAAATGGTTTACAAGTAAAGGTCTTAGGAACCCGTTTTAATGTTTCAGCTTATGCTGCTGATTCTTTAAATACGACCACCTTGGTTAGTGGCTCTGTTGCTCTTTATAAAAATGAAAATGATTCTCACGCGATTTCTATGCTAACGCCAGGAAATGAGGGAACTTTTAATCGAAGGGATCGGGTTCTCCAGATTTCACCCGCTGATATTTCTTCTGTTGTGGCCTGGAAAGATGGTCTGCTTTTGTTTAATGCAGAACCTTTCTCTAAGATTAAAACATCGTTGGAACGTTGGTATGGTGTTAAGATAGAAAATCGGATAAGCTCTCTTGATCTTGAAAAGTTCTCAGGACAGTTTGATCATGAGAGTATTGATGAGATATTATCTGTGTTTAGAGAAACTTATTCTTTTAAGTGGAAAAAGAAGGGATCGGTATATGTTATATATAAATAAGTTAAGACTTAGCGCTTTGTTGTTTTTTAGAAATATAAGGGAGTATTAATAAATAATCAATGTTGCAATTCTATGTGTGGAATTTTTAAAAGGCCTATCTATTGGAGATGGGACGTGGGAATTGTTCGTCGCAGGAGTATTTTATTGCTATGTACGATATGTCTGTTATTCCCATCTGTTAGTAAAGCCGGTTTATTGAGCGGTATTAATCTGAAATGTCAGAATCAGTCTTTGCGAATTGTGTTGAATTCGATTGCGTCTCAGTCAAAATGTAAGGTTTTTTATAAAGAATCGGACATTAATTCGGATGAACGTATTTCAGTTGATATTCGAAATTCTACGTTAGAGAATGCTCTTGATCGGGTTTTGGGTAGAAAATACAGTTATAAGATCCAGAATAGTCATATTATCATTCTTCCTCCTGTTGCTGTTGAGAAGCGGGTTGTTCCAAAAGAGGACAAGAAAAGAGTACAAGTAAGCGGAACTGTGACTGATTCTTCCGGAGTTTCTCTTCCCGGGGTGAGTGTCGTTTGCCGTGGATCAGGAGAAGGTACGGTTACTGGGCCGGATGGAAAATTCAAACTCTTATTGTCTTCTGTTGTAAAAGTCTTACGTTTCACTTACATGGGGTATAAGCCGCAAGATGTAAAAATTGAAGATAATCGTTTGATCAATATTGTTCTGAAGCAATTTGGACAAAAGCTGAATGAAGTTGTTATCACCGGATACCAAGTAATGGAGAAACGGAAGTTGTCAAGTTCCATTGTAACGGTTCGTGGCGAAGATCTTGATCAGGGAAGTGCGTTGACTGTTGATAAAATGTTACAAGGGAAGGTCTCCGGACTTGCCGTATTTAATAATACATCGACTCCTGGAGCTGCACCTAAAATTAGAGTTAGAGGAACTTCTTCAATTTCCGGAAATAGAGAGCCAGTATGGGTTGTAGATGGAATTATTCTGGATGACCCGGTTCCGATAACGGCGGAAGAATTGAATAATCCGGATAATATTAACCTGATCGGGAATGCAATCTCAAGCATTAATCCTGAAGATATTGATCGAATTGATATTTTGAAGGATGCTTCTGCTACTGCAATCTATGGTGTCAAAGCTGCAAATGGAGTCATCGTGATTACGACTAAGAAGGGAAAAAGAGGAGCTCCTTCCGTCCATTATAGTACCACGTTGTCTTTAGATACACCCCCTTCTTACGATATTCTTCATTTGATGAATTCGCAGGAACGAATAGGAGTTTCTAAAGAAATTTATCAACGAGGGCTGGTTTATAATATGGCTCCTGCTTCTGTTGCGTACGAAGGGGCACTTTATAATTTATTCCAAAAAAATATAACACAGGACCAGTTTGCCAGTAATGTTAAGGGAATGGAAGAGATGAATACGAATTGGTTTGATATTCTTTTTCGTACCGCTTTTACTCAGAAACATTCCGTTTCGATTTCGGGGGCAAATGATAAAACGAATTATTACTTCTCCGGGGGTTATTCAAATAGCCAGGCAACGGTTAAAGGAAGTGGAGTGAAAAATTATAATGCAATGACCAAATTGAGTTTCCAGCTTAATCCTAAAATGAATCTGGAACTTCAACTTCGTGGTGCTTATAATGATAAAGAATATCTTCATTCTTCTGTTGATGCCTATGAATATGCTTATAATACTTCCCGGGCAATTCCTTGCTATGATAATCAGGGGAACGAAGTCTTTTATAATAAAACTGCTTCAGACGAGGGTATTCTTACCTATAATGTGAAAAATGAAATTGAAAATTCCGGACATACGGTTAAAATGCAAACTTTTAACTTTAATGCGAATTTTAATTATAAACTCTATTCATGGCTTACCTATAATGCAGTTATTGGGGTAAATACCAGTAACACAAACGATGAATCATGGACTAATGACAAAACATATTATATTGCTTCTCTTCGGGGTACGGATTTAGCTGATTGGAATCCTTTCGACGAGAATATGAAAAAGAACAGTACAATGCCGTTTGGGGGGATATACCAAAGCAATAATACGCGTTCGCTGTCTTATACTGTTAGAAATACGCTTGCTTATAGAAAAGCGTTTAATGAGAAACATGATATTAGTGGAATTGTTGGAACAGAGGTTCGGTCTTCTAAATACGATGGCCTTTACTCTTATCAGGGAGGATATTTGCCGGATAGAGGAAAGAATTTTGTGAAAATAGATCCGGATGAATATCCCCAATATAAAGAATGGTTGCTTAGTAATCCTGATAAGATTACAGATCAATTGAGTAACTTCATTTCTTATTATGCCACGTTTACTTATAGCTACGATGATCGTTATTCTTTAAATGCAAATGTTCGTGCCGACGGATCAAATAAATTCGGACAGGATCCGAAATATCGTTTCCTCCCGGTTTGGTCTGTTTCTTCTCGTTGGAATATTCATAATGAGAGCTGGTTTGCCGCCAATGAGAATATAAACACTTTAGCTTTAAGAATGTCTTACGGAGTTCAGGGAAATGTTTCTGCTGATCAGACCCCTAATCTTATTGTCAAAGAAGGGACGATGGATGGAACTTCCCATGAGTACAACTCTTATCTCGTAAGAATTCCTAATCCCCAGTTGAGGTGGGAAAAAACAGAAGCCTACAATCTGGGACTGGATTTTGCCTTTTTTAAAAACAGGCTCTCAGGAACTTTTGAATTGTATAAAAAACTTGGGTCAGATCAAATTATTGTAAGAAAAGTTGATACTACGACCGGAATGAGATCGGTCTCAATGAATGGGGGAGATCTTGAGAATAAGGGTTGGGAAGCAGCTCTGAATGGAGATGTTATTCGTTCTAAAAATTTTACATGGAGCCTTTCTGCTAACATTTATAGAAATACGAATAAGGTAACTCGTTCCGGATTATCGAGCGAATACAGTTATAATGATTATCTCTCAGGAAATCTTATCCAAGACGGGAAAGCGGTTGGAAGTTTTTATGCTTATCAGTTTGGTGGACTTGATAATAAAGGGTGTCCTATTATCCTTAATATTGATGAAAAAGCGGGGATGACGAAGGATCAAATGTATGCTCAGGTATTTAAGTACATCGGGAACAGGGAACCGGATCTGAATGGTGGATTCTCCTCAGATTTCCGTTATCGAAGTTGGAGTCTAAACCTATTCTTTTCTTTTAGTCTGGGATCAAAAGTCTGGCTTAATAATTTATATAGTTCTTCAGGACAGAAATTGCCGCAGCCACAACAAAATATGTCTGATCAATTTGTTGATCGTTGGCAGAATCCCGGAGATGAAAAATATACAAATATTCCGGTGTTGTCTGACGATGCTCTTTTGATCAAATATTTTGGTGCTGGTGGAAGACAGGTTAACATTGGCGATAATTTGTGGGCAATGTATAATAAGTCTGATCTGAGAGTCGCTTCTGGGGATTTTCTTCGCTTGCGGAATGTTGTTATTCGTCATATGTTGAGTAAATCAATCTGTAATAAATTACATGTAAAACAGTTAAACCTTCGGGTGGAAGGGAGCAATCTTTTCTTAGTCGCCGATAGAAAATTACATGGACAAGATCCGGAACAAGTAAGTTTCGGTACCGGGACGGTTCCGCTAACTCCCGGTTACACATTAGGTCTTGATATTATCTTTTAATTCTAAAGCGAGTAGATTATGAAAAAAATATATTTGAGCTTATTCTTATTAGTAATTATTTGCTCTTCCTGCGGAGATTTTTTGAAAGAAGAATCGCAAGATTTAGTTGTGCCGAAAAGCGTAAAAGATTTTAAGGAGTTGCTCTATGGTGAGGCTTATATCGGATCGGACGATAAATCAAATCTTTACCTTGACATTATGACCGATGATGCGGACGATTATCTTCGTTCTTATGGTTTTGGCGGGGATATGCGGGCTCGTGGGTTTGGTTATTATGCATGGCAGGCTAATCCTGAAATGCAACTTACCGGCACGCTATATTCCGATGGCGCATGGGAAAAGTATTATCGTTCAATTTTGGTGTCTAATATCGTAATTGATGGTATTCCTGCTCTTCCTGATTCTGAAACGGAAAAAGAAGACTTAATGGGTGAGGCTTATTTCATTCGGGCTTACAGCTATTTTATGCTGGTTAATTTATACGGACAACCTTATGATGAAGCGACTGCAGCTACAGCACAAGGTGTTCCTATAAATATGGAGCATGCGATTAAAGATCAGTATTATTCCCGTGAGTCTGTTGCAAATGTTTATGCAAGAATAAATGAGGATATTCTCAAAGCAACAGAATTGCTGGAGAAATCGAATATTAAGAAATCTGTTTTCCGTATTGATGCTCTGACTGCTGATCTTTTGGCTTCGCGGATTTTCCTTTACCAGAAGAAATATGACAAAGTGGTTAGTTACGCCTCCAAAGTCATTGCTGCCAAACCTAATCTTTATGACTTAAGAACAGCAACTGAAAACTCTTTTACTAATTCCAGTAATCCGGAAATTCTTTTTTCTTTTGGTTGTTATGCCAGTGATAACTATTACTACAATAGTTTAGCCCAGGGAATGTTTCTCCCTTCATCAAATTTGATGAATACCTATGCTACAAATGATCTCCGAAGAAATTTTTTCTTTAAACGTTCATTGCTTAAAACGTACCCGAATAAGAGTGATGAAACTTATTCTGCTGGAATGTTCGGCCAGTCTTTTAGGGTTGCAGAGGCTTATTTAAATAGGGCAGAAGCTTACGCTGCAACGGAAGATCCTGACCATGCAATGGAGGATGTAAATCTTATCCGTGCTTATCGTATTCGAGTGGCTACTCCTCTTAATGCTACTGACGCTGCCGATGCACTTAATAAAGTAAAGGAAGAGCGCCGAAGAGAATTGTGCTTTGAAAATCAACGATGGTTTGACCTGCGTAGATGGGGAATGCCACAGTTGACACATAAATACAAAGATGCTGTCACAAAGCAATACCATACTTATATTCTTAACGAAAAAGACCCTTCCTATACTTTGCCTATTCCTCAGGAAGTGAGAGATTTTAATCCTAATCTTAAAACAAACGATCGTCCGGAAAGAAAACCGGTAGAGAATTAAAAATATTACTATGAAACATCTACTATTTGGAATATTTGCTTTAGTTGCAATATCTTTTCTCTGGGGGTGCGAAGAAGATAAGATTCAGGCAGAAACAGATACCCCTCGTTATGTTGTAAAAGATGGCGACCATCCTGCAGAAAAGTATATTTATAATTTCTACAATCAATATGGCAGCTATATATTAGTCGATTTTAAACCCATTGATTATACCTGGAATCTGACACGAATCATGTCTGTCCGAATGATTAAACAGCCTGATAAGGATGTCATTATGAATGGAATAAATATGATGGAAAAGGTTTGGAAACAATTCTATTTCGATTCATTTATAAAGAGTAAGTTTCCTTATAAGATTATTTTAGCTGATACGATTTATGATGATTCAAATATTGCAAAGGGCTCTCAGGTTGTAAATTGTTATACCGGAATTAATTACCTTGCAATAGGGAATATTCATAAAGGGGTGGAAAGTTTATCTGTATCTGATTTGAATGCTTTAAAAGGAGAGATTAATGGGGATTTCTGGGGACTGTATTTGTACAAATATAACATGATAGATGTTCCTGATGCTTTTTTTAATGCCAGTGGGGCTGATTTGTATGATACGGACCTGAATAAATTTCTTACAGAAGAGGATGTTGCCAATAAAGTCAAAATTGACCCCAAAGATTATGGATTCTGGGCAATTAAAGATAATGGGAATTCGGATCAAAGTATGGCTCCTTCAAAAGAAGAAGATGTCGCTTGCTTTGTCAAAATGATTTGTAGTACGCCTAAGGCTCAGATAACACAAATGATGGTTTCTTATCCTAAGTTGAGGGAAAAGTATAATAGCTTATGCTCTTTTATCTCAACTCAATATAAAATTGATATACAGGCAATTGGAGACAAGCAGTTCTAATAGAGAGAAAATGATTTTAAAATTGTAATATGAAAAGTTTATTTGCTATTTGTATTTTCTTAGGAGTAGCTTTAATGGGAAATGCCCAGCCATCCGGGCATAAAAGAAGCTTTGCTGATATTGCTAAAGCCGTTAAGCAAAATGAAGGGAAAGCTTTAGATGTAAAAAAGAGCAAGATTGATTACAAAGAATTGATTAAAGATGCTCAGATTCACAACGGATTATTCCGGGTGTTACAGAAAGAAGCAAAAGTTTATTTTGAAATTCCTGATTCTATGTTGAATAGGGATATGCTTCTTTCTTCCCGAATTATTAATATCAGCAATAACAAGGATCTTGCTGCCGGGCAGATGCCTCGAGACCCTTTGTTAATTCAATTTTCCAGAGATCAGGAGCGTATTTACCTGCATCAGGTTAATTCCGGTAATGTTTGTGCTCCCGGAGAAAATATTGAAATCTCCCTTCATCGGAATAATTTAGATCCGGTAATGGAAGCTTTTGACATTGTCTCCTTTAGTCCTGATTCTGCGTCTGTTGTTGTTGATGTGACAAAATTGTTTTGCTCGGATGTAAAAGCATTGAGTCCGTTTAGAGAAGCATCTGTCTTTGATATGCTATTCGGAGGAAGTCCAATGAGTGGGAATTTCCAGGCAACCCGGTCATCTATACTTACTGTGAAAACTTTTGAGAAGAATATTAATATTCACAGCCGCTTAGTTTATGAGGTAAAAAATGTGCCATTTACTGCTGATATGGCCCGGAACATCATACTCCTGCCCAAAGAACCGATGAAACCAAGACTTGCTGACGATCGGATAGGTTTCTTTGCTGATAGAAAAATGATTTATTCAAGTAATAAAGACCGGGTTGAAAAAGTTGGATATATTAATCGATGGCGATTAGAGCCTAAACCAGAAGATCTGGAAAAGTATAAGAACGGAGAACTGGTCGTTCCTAAAAAGCAAATCGTTTATTACGTTGATAATGCGTTCCCTGAACAATGGAAGAAATACATTAAAAAGGGCATTGAAGACTGGCAAAAAGCATTTGAGGCAATTGGCTTTAAAAATGCTATTGTTGCACGGGATTATCCTCTTAATGATCCAACCTTTGATCCTGATGATATTCGTTTCTCTTGTTTTAGATATATAACGACTTCTGTTGAAAACTCAATGGGACCTTCTTGGACAGATCCTCGTTCTGGTGAAATTATTCAAGGGGATGTCTTGTTCTATCACAATGTAGTTAAATTGCTTCATGACTGGCGATTTGTCCAAACGGCAGCAGTTGATCCTTCTGCAAGAAAAGACTTGTTTGACGAGGATACTATGGGAGAAGCTCTTCGTTATGTGGCTGCTCATGAAGTAGGCCATACTCTTGGTTTGATGCATAATATGGGAGCCTCTTCTGCATTCCCTGTCGATTCTTTGCGTTCCGCATCGTTTACACAAAAATATGGAACGACTCCTTCTATAATGGATTATGCCCGGAATAACTATGTCGCACAGCCTGGGGATAAAGGAGTCCGGCTTGTTCCTCCTTTGTTGGGCGTCTATGATTATTATGCAATCAAGTGGGGATATAAACCAATTTGGGATGCTAAAACTCCGGAAGATGAATATACTGCTTTGAATCAATGGATTCTCGAAAAAGCGGGAGATCGCATGTATCATTATGGAGCACAACAAATTTTTGATAAAGAAGATCCTTCAGCTCAATCTGAAGATCTTGGAGATGATGCAATAAAAGCAAGTCGTTATGGAATCGCAAATACAAAGATAATTCTTAAAAATCTGTCAAGTTGGGCCACGATCAATAATCGTGATTACTCTCAAATGAGAGAACTGTATAAAGAGCTTATGAATCAATATGCTCGTTATATCTCTCATGTCCAGACTAACCTGGGAGGTATCTATCTGTTTGATCCGGTAAAAGGTGATCATCAAAAAGCCTTCCGATTTGTTCCAAAAGAGAAGCAAAAAGAGGCTCTTAGATTTTTGATGAGTGAATTATCTTCTTTCCCTGGGTGGGTCGAAAATTCTAATGTATTAGATTATCTATCTCCGGAAGAATCAGATGTTGCTAATTTCTTGAATACAAAAGTCGAAAGTCTTTTGAGTACCTCAATCCTTGCCAGATTAGCTACGTTTGAAAAGAGAGATGCACGCGAAGCATATACTCAACTGGAATATATGGATGACTTGTTTGATTTGATTTGGGCTCCGACAATGAAAAATAAAGGACTGAGTTATTACGAACGAAATATGCAGAGTTCCTATGTTAAAGGACTCCTAAAATTGGGCGATTATATTAGCGCAAAAAGCAGTACTAAAATCGTGATTGGCTTTAATTCAGATAATGATCTTGGATGTCCAATGCCATCAGCTGATATGCTTTTAGATCAGGCAAAACAACAGAATATCTTTACTGAAAATAAAGATGCTGATGCTAAGGTAAATCTGCGACCAATTGTTCAGGCTAAATTGAAACAGGTAAAATCACTTTTGGAGAAAACCCTGATCCGAACAACAGATCGGGCTACCCGTTATCATTATCAACATATTTGTGATTCTATCCAGAAAGCATTGAAGTAAGTTAATAGAAATCATAGGCAAGCAACAACACAATTAAAAATGGGCACCCGAATTCGGATGCCCGTTTTTTGTATAAATGGTTATTGCTTTTGTGCTAATCTTATTTTTTCTTTTTTGTTGTATTCCTCAATTTGTTTTTTCGAATAACGGGCTCTGAAGAGGGCAGAAAGACCAACATGTTCAGGCTCATTCTTTGGAACGAGGTTAATAATGCTTTTTTGACCTTTGTTGTTTTTATAAAGATCAAAAGCATCGTATAATTTGCCGGTTGCTGTGTAGGAAGCAAAGTGGATATGATCTTTTTTTACATCCAAGATCTGGTATAACTGGGTTTTTGCAGCAATTCGTCTCATGTTGGGAACGAATCCCAAATCATACATTTTGTCTCCGGACACAGAAAGAACGTAAACCGGTCCTTCGTGTCCCGAAGCTCCACCTCTGAATTCTGATCGGGCGTAAGAATGATCATGTCCTTCCAAAACAAGATCTACATTATACCGATCCAGGACAGGTTTGATGTGACTTCTGGTTCTTGGATTGTCACGATGGGCACTGTTAGAGAAAATTGGATGATGCATGGTTACGATAGTCCATCGGTTCGGATTATTCTGAAGGACTTTTTCCAACCATTTACTCTGTTTGTTAAATGTTCCGGGAAAGTGTTTCATTCCCTCGGTATCCAGTACAATAATCCGGACTCCCTGATAATCGATATAATAGACTGAACTCTTTAATCCGTCGGGACCGTTATTGGGTAATGTATATTGGTATTTCCATATATCTCCCAATCCTCCGGGAACATTCCTTTTGTATTCATGATTTCCGGCGACAGGAATAACGGGGACTGTTCCGAACAGCCAGTCTCCGATGCTGAAGAACTCGCCCATGTCACTATCGACAGGATGATCAACCATATCCCCGGCGAAGAGGAGGAATCCGGCATTCGGGCATGCGGAGTAGGCTTTGCGTATTACTCTTGATCCCTGCGATTTGATATCTACCTGAACGTCTCCAAAATAGAGAAACGAGAAGTCTTTGGCCTCTTTGGACGGAGTGGTAAACTGATACCATTCACTCCAGCTTTTCTTACTTCCAACCCGATACATATACTGAGTTTCCGGGAGCAATCCTTTGAATGTTACAGAATGATAGTTCGCTGCATTAACATCTGATTTGTATATTCGGGTACTGGCCGTATATCTCTTTATATTGGACATCTCTTCAGCGGCATCAACAGCCGGAGCGATTTCTGCCAACCCTGAGTGAACGGTCGTATCGGTTCTCCATGTTACTGTTTGAGTATTGTAAGGTTTGTCGCTCCAGGTTAGAATAACTCTTTCCGGATTGGCGCTGGGAGGGTAAAGTTCAATCCGAGGTTTTTGTGATCTTTTTCCCGCATTGAAGACAAGAACGCCCGCAATAATTAGAATAATCAGTATAAGAATATTCTTTTTCTTGAAAATTGAATTCATAAGTGTTTGCTTTACATTTTTCCACGTGAAAAGTATAACAAAAAACATCAGTTTATTCCTATTAGAAGAAAAGATTTTTTTAAAAGAAGTCGCATTTTCTGCCCCTTGACATTGGAAAATGTTCATTTTTAGCACTTATTAAATGTTTTTATTTTTCGTTGGACCCATTGCGATTTTATAAATGTTATTTTTGCTTGGATTATTTCAAATAGGGAATTATGGAAAATCATTCAAAGGCAGAAGAGAAGCAAAAACTTTTAGACCAGCGGTATTTAAAGATGGCTGCTATCTGGGCACAAAATTCTTATTGTCGCAGACGACAGGTAGGAGCGCTGATTGTGAAGGATAAGATGATTATTTCCGACGGATACAATGGAACTCCTTCCGGATTTGAAAACGTCTGTGAAGATGAAAATAACAAAACAAAACCCTATGTGCTCCACGCTGAAGCGAATGCTATTACGAAGGTCGCTAAATCGAATAATAGCAGTGAAGGAGCAACTCTTTATGTTACCTCTTCTCCTTGTATGGAATGTTCTAAGCTGATTATACAGGCCGGAATCAAAAGAGTTGTCTTTACTGAGAACTATCGACTTGAAAATGGAGTGGAACTGTTACAACGCGCCGGAATAGAAATTGTTCAGGTCGATATTGAAGATTAAAATTTATTCATGATATGAAGATCAATAAACGATCGCTTTATTTACCCCTCCTTCTAGCTGTTTTTACCGCAGGAGGTTTTTTACTGGGTAATAGATTGGGAAAGAATTCTTCTTCCTTGTCGCAATCAGAAACTCAGGGGTCCAGTAAGATCGGAGCAATATTATCTTTGATTGCAAACGACTATGTCGATAAAGTCCCACTGTCCGATCTTGAGGAGAAAACAATTCCTCTTATTGTCAGTAATCTCGACCCTCATTCGGTTTATATACCGGCTAAAGAGATGCAGGGGGTTGAGGACGAGATGACCGGAAACTTCGGCGGAATAGGGGTTCAGTTCACACTCCAGAATGATACCGTAATGGTCGTAGAGGTAATCTCCGGCGGTCCTTCTCAGAAAGTCGGAGTTCTGCCCGGTGATCGTATTGTAACGGTAAACAGCAGAAGTATTGCCGGTAATAAAACATCAGACAGTAAGATCATGTCAATGCTTCGTGGGCCGAAAGGAACTAAAGTCCGGATTGGCGTCAAACGTAAAGGCATGAAAGGTCTGGCTAATTTTGTAATTACCCGTGATGAAATTCCCATTTATAGTGTTGATGCCGCTTACATGATTAATCGAAATACCGGATTTGTCAAAGTCAGTAAGTTCGCAGATAATACGTATGATGAATTTATTAAAGCATTGAAGCAACTTAAGTCTCAGGGTGCTAAGAACCTTATTGTCGATTTACGAGGGAATCCGGGTGGCTCATTGAACGCGGTAACCCAAATGGTTAATGAATTTCTAAATAAGAATGATTTGATTCTTTTTACCAAAGGGGAAAATCGTCCGAAGAACTCCATTTATGCTGATGGAAAAGGAATCTGGAAGACCGGTAAAGTTTCGGTTTTGATTGACGAATTTTCTGCTTCGGCTAGTGAGATCTTCTCGGGAGCCATACAGGACAATGATCGGGGAATGATTGTTGGTCGCCGGTCTTTTGGAAAAGGATTGGTTCAGGAGCAAATACCCATGAATGACGGTTCTGCTATCCGGTTAACGGTTGCCCGTTATTATACTCCGAGTGGACGGTGCATTCAGAAACCGTATGCCAAAGGAGATGCAACGGATTATTACAAGGACATTGAGAAGCGGTATAAGCATGGTGAGTTCACTCAGCGTGACAGTATTAAATTTTCGCCTTCTCAGAAATTTAAAACCAAACATGGACGGACCGTATATGGTGGCGGAGGAATCATGCCGGATGTTTTTGTCTCTGCAGATATTTCAGCGAACTCTCCATTCTATAATACGGTATTTCAGCGGGGATTGGTCTATGAGTTCGCTTTTAGTTACGCCGATAAAAATCGCAACGGAATGAAGTATTGTCGTACCCCGTCGTCACTGAATCAATATTTTATGAGTCAGCATCTATTCTCTCAATTTCTTTCTTATTGTAAGAAAAAAGGTGTTTCTCCTCGTCCGAACGATTTGCATAAATCAGGGGCGCTATTACAGAATCAACTTATTGCACTGACGGCCAGGAATGTTATTGGTGATGCAGGTTTTTATCCACTCATACAGAAAGAGGACAAAACGTTGTTGAAGGCGATTGCTTTTACCCGATAACTTTTCAGGGTCTTTAAAATAAAAAAGCCATCAAATCTAAAAGAATGATTTGATGGCTTTTTTTGTTCCCTGGTTTTTTGAGAAGACGTTTTATTCTAAAATCATTGTTCTGGCTTTTCTTCGGTCGATTTTCCCTGTTGAGGTTCTTGGTAACCTGGGAACAAATACAATTTGACGGGGAGTCTCATATTTTCCAAGAATCGAATTTAACTTTTGGAGGAGAAGGGCTGGTTGATTCTTGTCAAGTTGTTCTCCTTCGATAATTAGAACAGTCTTCTCTCCGAATTTAATATCGGGAACAGCGCTGTAAATGAACGGACAATCTATAATTGTCTCAACTTTCGATTCAATCTGTTCCGGGAATAATTTAATCCCACCCGAGTTAATAACATTATCTAAGCGTCCGAGTATCCGGAATGAATGATCGTCTCTGATCTCTGCCAGATCGGTTGTGGTCAGGTGCTCTGCTCCGATCTCTGAAGATTGGATAACCAGACATCCCTTTTCATTTAATGAAACTTCAACCCCTTTTAACGGAGAGAAAAAATCCGAGCGATGGGAACCGTTAATTGGACGTAGAGCAATATGCGATACTGTTTCAGTCATTCCGTAGGTGGCAAAGATCTTATTGGGGAAATCAATTGTTTTTAAGACTGTTTTTAGTGGAATAGCAGCTCCTCCGATAATTATGCTGCCAACTTGCTTTAACCTCCTTGTCTCTTCCTCGTTTCCCAGTATATTATGAAGTTGTAATGGGACAAATGCTGCAAAATCGATCCGATCGGATAAGTCAGAGAGCGGATTCCCCGATGGCTTTTTGAAAATTAAATTACATCCCGAAAGCATTGCCCTGACAATCATCATCTTTCCGGCAATGTAATGGACCGGGAGGCATAATAAAGCATTCCAGTCAGCTTTGAACCCGAAAAAATCACAAGTTTTTTGAGCACTGTGAACCATGTATTCTTTGCGAACCATGATGTTTTTTGGGGTTCCTGTTGATCCTGAAGTATGAATGCAGATGGTTGCACTTGAGTTAAACCATTCGTTGATAAAGGTCCAGAAATCACGCTCGTAATCAGGAATAAAATCCTTATGAATCATCTGTTCGGACCGGTTTTTTAGTACTTCTTTGTTAAGAACCGTTCCGTTTAATTTTAACTGGCTAAAGAAGTTTTCCGTCATGATATAAGGAATTGAAATCCCATTTTAATGCGGGATTAGAAAACAATTCTTGTCCGCGAATTTCTAACGGTGAATTTATATTGTTTGAGAATAGTAATCCGGTCCCCAGCCCCTGATGAAGAGGATTGTTAAGCCCAGCTGTCCATTGTGCAATTGCATTGAGTCCGACATTCGATTCAAGAGCAGAGGTAACCCACCATTGAATATTTCTTTCTTCTGCAAGCTTGATCCATTCCTCACAACCTGAGAATCCTCCGTGAAGACTTGGCTTTAGAATCAGATATTTCGGGTGAATAGTTTCCAATAATCGAATTTTATCTGCGCGATGGTTCCATCCAATCAATTCTTCGTCCAGTCCGATAGGTAAGGGTGATTGACTGGTCAGGCGGGCCATCTCTTCCCATTGTCCTGCTTTTATAGGCTGTTCAATGGAATGAATATCAAGTTCTGAAAGTTGTTTTAGTCGATCCATTGCCTGAACAGGGGGGAAACCTCCATTGGCATCGATCCGAAGTTGTATGTCGGATGATGAATAGTGCTTGCGTATGGATTTTAGAAGATTGAATTCGGTTTCAAAATCAATTGCTCCGATTTTTAATTTAATACAATGAAATCCAGCTGCTAGCTTTTGCTGAATTTGCTCCTGCATATAATCCGGTTTTCCCATCCAGATTAATCCGTTAATCGGAATTCCTTTTTCTCCCCGGGTAAAGGGCGTGGAAAATAGTTCGTGATTCTTAGCGTTTAGAAAATCGGCACTTGCCGTTTCCAGTCCGGTTAGAATCGAGGGGAAATCAGTTAGATTAAAAGTCTCGTAATCCGGGATGTTGATTTTATTCCCGGACAGAATTGCGGAAGTAAGGAATATTTCGGGATTCCGGTTAATTTGGTTACACAGATTTGCTAATTTCTCTTCGTAATCCGGTCGGTCATCACAACTTAAACCCGGAAGAGGGGCACATTCTCCGATGCCGAAATGTTCAGGGTTCTCTGTATCTGTTAAAATAATGAACCAGCTTTTACGAGTGAGGTAGGTTCCTCTTGAGGTTCCAGCCGGACGGTAAAAATGAAGAAGATATTGAATCGCTTTAGCGTTAATCATGATTAAGAAAGTAAAAATCCTATTCCGAATAAAATAGTGTATAATAGGGTGGTAAGTGATTGCTTTTTAAGAAAAGGATCAAGTTGTTGGGGATCCTTAATCTTGAATACATGGAACATTTGAATAACAAAAAATGGAACCGTCAGTAGAAACAACAATTGAACCGGAGAAGTGTAGTTTAGGATCAAATAGGTGATTCCGCAGATTAATCCGACAAGAATAAGTCCGGCATGATACTTCTTTGCATTGGTTATGCCGATTCTGACCGGGATGGTGTGTTTCCCTGAGTTCCGGTCATTTTCAATATCCCTCATGTTGTTGAGGTTTAGTACACCAATGCTGAAAAAACCCACCGAGGCAGCCATTAAAAACGTGTCGGCTTGAAGGGTCCGGGCATTCAGGTAGTAAGTTCCAAGGACCCCTGTCAGTCCGAAAAATAAGAAGACGAAAAAGTCTCCCAGTCCGATGTAGCCGTATGGCTTATTGCCGACCGTGTATTTTAAAGCGGCAATAATTGCCGTAAGGCCCAAAACAAGGAAAATAATCACTCCGATTGAGTTGATCGAACGAATACCCGTGATAACCAAAAAAAGTCCGGAAACGGAAGATAAGGCCGCCATAACGTAGATTGCGACGCGCATCTGTTGTGCTGTTATTTCTCCCGATTGAATTGTTCGCTTAGGACCTACCCGGAATTCGTTATCTGTTCCTTTTTCAGAATCACCAAAGTCATTGGCGAAGTTTGATAAGATTTGAAGAAAAAGAGTTGTGATAACGGCAAGAACCGATACGGTGATGCTAAACAAATGATTGTAAGCGGCAAGAATACAACCCATCAAGATGCAAGAAAGCGAAAGCGGCAGAGTCCGTAGTCTTGCCGCTTTTATCCATGAACTTATTTTGCTCATTCTGTTATTTGGTTAAGGAAATGTTGGGAACTGGTCAAAATCAGGATCTCTTTTTTCAAGAAAAGCATTTTTACCTTCCTGTGATTCCTGAGTCATATAATAAAGCAGGGTTGCATTGCCTGCAAACTCTTGAATTCCGGCCTGCCCATCCAGTTCGGCGTTTAATCCCAGTTTAATCATCCGCATAGCCATCGGACTATGTTTCATCATGGTCTTTGCCCAGTCGACCACTTCATCTTCGAGTTGATCGAAAGGAACAACCTTGTTGACCAGTCCCATTTCGAGTGCTTCCTGTGCGGTATATTTTTTGCAAAGGAACCAGATCTCCCTTGCTTTTTTCTGTCCCACAATGCGAGCCAGATAAGAAGAGCCGAATCCTGCATCAAAACTTCCTACACGAGGTCCTGTTTGTCCGAATATGGCATTATCCGAGGCAATGGAAAGATCGCAGACAATATGCAGGATATGTCCGCCACCGATTGCAAATCCGTTAACCATTGCAATAACCGGTTTTGGTAGAGAGCGGATTTGTTTCTGAACATCCAGAACATTTAATCTTGGTACTCCATCCTGTCCGACATATCCTCCCATTCCCTTTACATTTTGATCACCGCCAGAACAGAAAGCTTTATCTCCGGCTCCGGTTAAAACAACCACTTTTATTTGAGGATTTTCGCGACAATAATTCAATGCATCGCTCATTTCCTGATTGGTCAGCGGGGTAAATGCATTGCGGTATCTTGGCCTGTTGATGGTGATTTTTGCAATTCCTTCCCAGAAGTCAAAGAGAATTTCTTTGTACTCTTTAATTGGTTTCCAGTCTCTTTGTGTGCTCATATCTAGTTCTTTTTGTGAATTTCGTTTTTCAGGTAAATGAAATAATCTTTTAAAATAGCTGGATTCTGTTTGCCGGGGGTGAATACTTCCAAAAGGATAGGTCCTTTTTCCCGGAAGAATTTTTCGATTGCCGTGTCGGCTTCCTCGCTGTTTTTTGCCGAAAGATAACGAACTCCGAATGTTTCTGCAAGTTGGCGTGCCGAATGGTTGTGTACGGCTTCAATGTAATTATCAAGGGCCGGCAACGTCGACGGACCGTTGATAATCCGGAAAATTCCACCTCCTCCATTATTGATCAGAATAATTTTAAAGTCGGAGGTGAGATAGCTATTCCATAAAGCATTTGAGTCGTAAAAGAAAGATAGATCGCCTGTTATTAAAACCGTAGGTCGTTTAGAGGCGAAAGCACTTCCTGCGGCCGTAGAGACACATCCGTCAATGCCACTGGTTCCCCGGTTTGCAAAGCATACGATTTCTTCCGGACGAGGGAGTAACTGGGCATAACGAACCGGAGTGCTGTTTGCCGTATGCAGAACAGTCCCTTGTGGAATGTGGCTGAATACCTTTGAAAAAATCACTAAATCCGAATGCTCTGCCTGGGTAATGTATTCTGTTGCGTTTGCCCTCGTCTTTGTGTCCCGTTCAGTCCATAAATGATTATAAGAATATGAAGCTGTTTTTTGTTTTGCGGTTGAAAGTTTTTGCAGAATATTAACCGGAAAGCTTTCAATTAGTGTGGTCAGACAACGGAAAGTGTCGGTATGTGCTCCTGATGGAGAAATAAACCAATGCTCCCGGGGTGGATTTGCCCGCAGAAATGCCTTGATTCGTTTGGAAACGATTTGTCCTCCGAACGTCAGGAGAATATCGGGACTGAAATCTTTCTGTTCTTCGTTGGTGAGGGTAAAAACAATATTGTCGATTGACGAATGAACTTGTTTTACTGTGATATTCGAGGTTGTCTCTGTCAGTATGGTTACGGAAGGGTCGGTAGCCAACTTTTCAATGAATTTGTTGATTTGAGAATCCGGGGGAAGTTGCCCGACGATAATCATCTTTTTAGAAGCATTTTCCCATGCATTGATTAAGGTGTTCATTGATGATTCATCCGGAAATTGGTTATTCCGGATGAAATTTATCGTCCGAACTTTAGGAAGCGTTGTGTTTTCTTGTTGGTAAAGCGGTTCTGAAAGCGGAACGTTAATGTGAACCGGTCCTGCTTCGGGATAACGCGACAAGTTGATTGCTTCATTGATGATCCGGTTACAATACCATGTATCTTCCTCTGAAGAAAAAGACTCCGGGAGATTAAAACTCTTTTTTATATAGGAATTGTAAATGCCACTTTGTCTGATTGTTTGCCCATCTGCCTGATCGATCCATCTTTCCGGACGGTCGGCCGTAATAACAATCAGCGGAATCTTTTGATAATAGGCTTCGGCGATAGCCGGAGCATAGTTTAGCACAGCGGTTCCCGAGGTACAGCAAATAGCCACGGGCTTTTGTTTCCATTGGGCCATCCCCAAGGCAAAAAAAGCGGCACTGCGTTCATCTACAATTGAAAGACAGTTAAATCCGGGTGTCTGACAAAAGGTGTTGATAATTGGGGCGTTGCGTGATCCTGGAGAGAGTATTACGTCTCTGACATCATGTTGAAGCATAATCGCTATCAGCTGACGAATACTTGTTTTATCTGAAATCATTTCGATTTATTATAATTCTCAATAACAGTTAACAGCGTTTGAATTTTTTGGTTCGTTTCTTCCCATTCCTTGATGCAATCGGAGTCGATGGTTAATCCTCCTCCGGCAAAAAGCTGAAAATGATCGAACGTTATTTTCATACACCGAAGATTGACATAAAGGTTAACTTCGTCATTCAGTCCGATGGTTCCTAAAAATCCGGAATAGAATTCGCGATTGTGATTTTCTGTTTCCAGTATAATATCCGTTGCCTCTTCCTTGGGAAGCCCGCACACAGCTGGAGTAGGATAAATATTTTCGATTAAACGACCCAGTTGTTTTTTGTAATCGGGCAGATTGAAGAAGAATTCCGTTTTGAGATGAACGACTGATCCGGCCGCAATGGTTTTAGGTCCTTCCTGACGGGTTATATCGGCATTTAATTGCTTTAAACAATTGTTAATATAACGAGACACAATGTCTTGTTCTTCAATTTCTTTTGATCCCCATTGGTAAGTGTTGAGGTCCTCTCCTGAGAATTTAAGTGTTCCTGCCAGAGCAATGGTTGATAAAGAGGCCCCCTGTCCTTTGAGTAAAATCTCGGGGGTTGCCCCCATCCATGCACCCATTTCCGGAATATTAATTAAATATCGGTATGCTTCGGAGCATTTATCTCTCAGGCTCATAAAAAGATCACCGTATGAAAGATCAGGATCGTGTGAAATTGAGAGTTTTCTTGAGAGAACAACTTTCTGAACTCTTTTTTCCTCAATCTCATTCATCATCCTTTGGAAGGATTGAGAGTAATCCGAAAAAGAAGTCGAGTTGTTAATGAACGGTTTAAGTGAATATTTATCGGATGCAGTTAAATGAAAATTTGCGGTCTGATATCCTTTAATAATCGCTGCATCCCTGAGTAAAAAAGCTGGATTGCCGGGTTTGATCTGAAAAGGGGCGATGATAAATCCCTTGCTTTTTGATAATTTCTCAAGTGAGGTTATAGGAATAGCCTTTTCCCCTTCCGGAAGGATATGGATTTCCGGTTCGGACGATAGAGGTTCAATAAAGCAAACAAAAGCGCGGTCCGATTTCAACAGTTTGTTCAGAAAGGATGCATAATTTTGTTCGGTTGGTTTCATCGTTTTGTGAGAATAATATTAGTAACACGAATAGTTGAAATCAGGCGGTTGTTCGAGTCTTTAACGTCGACGTTCCAAATGTGGGTTGTTCTTCCCTGATGAATGATGTTCGCTTCGGCAATTACGTATCCTTCCCTAATTCCTCCAACATGACTGGCAGTTATATTAATTCCTCTGATCTCTTGTGTTTTCAAATCGACCAAACACATTGACCCTAATCCTGCCACAGTCTCTGCAAGTGCAATACTGGCCCCGCCATGGAGAATCCCTGTTGGTTGTATGGTTTTCTGGTCGACTGGCATTTGTCCGACGACCTTTCCTTTGATTACTTCTGTATATTGAATGCCCAACTGTTCCATCAAGGTTCCTTTAGAGAATCGGTTGAGTTCTTCGAGTGAAGGTATTTCATCAAAATCCGAGAATGCTTTTTCCATTTTTTCTTTCTTCTGTTTAAGAAGGCAAATATCGGGAATAAACTTTAAATTTCTTCTTTTACTTTTGCAGAATGGGAAATTGTCGGACGGTGGATAAGGGACTAAAAACAAATTCTTTTTTGTTTCGACTGTAACTAAACCAATTGATCTCCGTCTTATGCTTGTAATCGAAATCAAAAGATGACTTTAGAAGAATTCAACCATTCTGTTGACGATTATGCAGACCGGCTTTTTCGTTTCTCGTTAAAAAACATGCGAGACGAAGACAAGTCCCATGATATTGTGCAGGAATGTTATGCCCGATTGTGGAGTAGCCATGAGCAGGTGGATGGAGAAAAGGTGAAATCTTATCTTTTTACCACGGCTTATCATTTGATGGTTGACCATTCCCGGAAAAACAAACGCGAACCACTCCTTGACCCGGCACTTGTTCCCGATCGCCCTTGCGAATCTCAATACTCTGATTTAAAAGAGATTCTTGATGAGGCTGTCCGAAAACTGCCGGATATTCAACGGACCGTAATTTTACTTAGGGACTACGAAGGTTATTCGTATAAGGAAATTGCCGATCTTTGCTCTCTTACCGAAGCTCAGGTAAAAATTGATATTTATCGTGGACGGGTGTTTTTAAAAAATTATATTGGCAAACTGGAGGTTGTGATTTAAAAATATGACACGAATTAACAAAAATAATTATGAGGTTTTCTTCGTCGATTATCTGGATGGAGCACTTGATCCGGAAACTCTTGTCGAAGTTGAAAATTTTCTGAAAGAGAATCCAGATCTGAAGGAAGAATTAAATGGTTTGAATTCGGTCTTAATTCCCGAAGAATCCAAATCATGTCCAGATAAAAAGTCACTATATAAATCGGTCTATGATGAGAAAGCATCCTTCCAGGATGCTTGTGTTGCATTCATCGAAGATGATCTTTCTCCTGCTGAAAAGGATAATTTCGAGCACTTTCTCCATCAGCATCCTGAATTAGATAAAGAGGTGGCTCTTTATTCAAGGACTAAACTAAAACCGGATCAATCGGTTGTTTTTGGCGACAAAGATCGTCTTTACCAACATCCGGTACGGATGATTACCTGGTATAGAATAGCGGCTGTTGCTGCCACATTAACGGCTATTGTTGTGATTGCCAGTTTAGCAGGCTCATTTAATCATACGGAATCGTTTGCCGGGTTGAAAACGAATACAACCTCCCAAAAACAATCAACCGAAAAATCATCGATTAATAACAACCGAACTGCTGAAGATTATCAGGCAAAGACTGAGTCGTTTCAGCCTTCGCCGGCTCAACCCGCAAATCAGTCTACTGCTACAGGAGCACGACCACTCAATCAATCGCAGAATATGTTGCCGGGAAGTCAAACGAGTGTTGCTCTTGCATCCAGCCATTTGTTTCAAAACGGGGCAAATAAGCCGAATGGATCTTCTCTTGCCCTGTCAGGACGGGAAGAACATCAATCTGTTCTTTCTAATCCTTTAAAATCCGATCAGCAGATTGCGTTGATGAGTTCTCATGATCTGACATCGAATGCTTTCAAAGCCCAACGTCCATCTACGAATATGATTCCGATTTATGAAGATCAGAATGAAATAACTGCAGGCGAATCAGCAATAATGGCGCAGAATGATGCCCTTTCATTTCAGTCTCAGCCCAATAGCAATAATCATCCCAGTGTTTTCCGACTGGGAATGAATCTCCTTTCGGGTCTGACCGGGAAGGCCCTACATTATAAAACAGATGACGAAGGCCGGGTTACCCATATTGCTTTCGATTCTAAATTTGTCGCATTCAATATTCCAGTTAACGGAGTAAAATAGTCGTAACATTTTGTGCCTCACTCCGTCATACGGATGAAAGAATTAAAAAACAAAAAGATGAAAATTTTAGCAGGACTCACAATGGCAATCGGACTTATTTCAGGAATAAGTTCCGGCATACAGGCATCTCCTTTATCCGGATCATTTGCATCCAGGGATACTTCGATTGTTGCTTCAGGAGAGGGCGCCATTTCTCTTAAAGCCGATTCTGACCAAGGGGAGTGTATGGGTATCTCTCCTAAAGATAGTCTGAATGAATCGACCATTACGGTTTCCCGCAAGGGGAATAAAAAGATTGTGATTATAAATAAAAAGAACAAAGCATATCAGGGAAAGACCGATTCAAACATCTTTATAAAAGATGGAGATAAGTCTTTTGCAATTGTTAACGGAAAAATTTTGAACCCTGTAAATGGGAAAACGATTGATTTAGCTAGTCTTGATAATTGGAATTTTTCTGACCTGAATAATTTGAAAGAGCTAAATGAAGTTCATCAAATACCAGGAATCGATACCACAAAGATCCGTGTTGGCAAGAAATCTTATATTTTTATTGAGAAAGGTGATGGCAGCAAAGAGTATCGAATGTCTAAAAAACAAAGCCTTTTCTTTTATCCGATGCTGAATTCTTTCTATATCGGATTTAACGGATTTGCCAAATCCAATTACGACCAATATGCGGTGAAAGATTTTATGGATGTCAAATTTGCCACCTCTCTTGAAGTCGGATTCTATTTCATCCAAGGTGGTATCCGTTTGATTGGTCATACGCTTGGATTGGTATCCGGGGTTGGAATGAGTTTTAATGATTATCGGTTCAAAAATGATTATACCATTTACAAAGATCCTGCAACTGGAATAATAGCTCCGAAATTCCTTGATTCGGCTCATTACCCCAGTCTGGATAAGACAAAACTTTCCGTCAGTTATTTGGATGTTCCTCTGTTACTTCAGTTGAATATGCCTACTCCTGGCAAAACATTTTATCTTCTTGGTGGAGTTGAGGGCGGATTGAATATGGGAGGTCATACCAAAATTAAATATGGTAGCGGAACAAAAGACAAAGATCATGGAGATCTGGATATTAATCCATTCAAAGCCACGGCTCTTGTCCGTGCCGGGACCTCAGACTTTCAGGTCTATGCCAAATATAATATGACCAAATTGTTCGAAAATGGAAAGGGTCCGGAATTGACTCCGCTTTCATTTGGAATCTGTTTGGTATTTCAGTAAGCGTTTTTCATTCTCTGATAAGATAAGATGATTTAGTTTTTAAAAGTAGCTTTAGCTATAAGCGGGAAATGTTTTTACGATTTCCCGCTTTTTTTTATTTGTTTTCTGATTTATTCGCAACTTTCTTGCAGTTTATCCAGTACTAATTTTTAGTATGAGAAATAGCATTATTTTTGCATCGAAATTATAAAATGATAAACAGTGTCTTTTATTAATAGAAAAAACATTCGGACAATTTGCTCGCTGAAAAGCATCCTTCTTATCTCGGTGCTTATTCTTCCCTGGGGGAATTGTCTATTCGCACAATCCGGGGATTCTAGTCATCTGACTCCTCCCAAGGTAAACAATGTGGTGGGAGATGATTCAAATGAGATCGATCTAAGTAATTTCTTTGAACAGGAATTTACCGGTCACTGGGCTGGAATATGTTTCGGATTTAATAATCTGATTAACCGCGATTACTCTACTTTTGGAAGACAAATGGGTGACTTTATTGCTCCTCAGGTGCTTAGATCAACAACTTTGGAGATTAATCCGGTTCAATTTGACTTGGGACTGCAGAGATATAGGAGAACTATCGGATTGGTTAGCGGAGCAGGATTGGAATTTGTTGATTATCGGATAAGTCCAGAGATCGGGCTGAGTGGAAGCAATGATCGGGCTGTCCATCCTCATTATATTCCTGCAATAAAAAACATTAAATCAAAATTCTCGGCCATTTATGTTACGATCCCTTTACTCCTCGAATTTCAAATTCCGGTTGTGAAGAACCGGGACCGGATGTACTTCTCTACAGGAGTAATTGGAAAAATTCTTGTCGACTCTTATACCAAAGAAAAGTATATCTCTCTGGATGATAAAAAAGTGATCGTAAAAAACCTTGAAAACTATGGCCTTCGTGATTATAGTGGTGTATTTACGGTTAGGATGGGGTACCGTTTTATAAATCTCTTTGCCGAATATGGAATGAATCCTTTATTCCGTGAACAGGGTGGTCCGAAGGTGACTCCGTTGACGATGGGTATTGCTTTGCTTTTGTGAAACCGATTTATTCCTTTGTGGTAAGATAACGTCCTGAGATAAAACGTATCGGATACCAGGCAGTAACAAATCCGATGGTTAGAACTGTCAGAAGGATAAAGAATAAATCGGAAATATGAACATCAACAGGATATGCTTTAAGAATAAAGCTTCCCTCCGGGAAAGGAACTACCCCGAATTCGATCTGAATCCAACAGATTAATAGCCCGATGGACATCCCGATGATGGCTCCGATCACAGATATCAGCCACCCTTCAAGAAGAAAGATTCGCCGGATAAGCGAAGTATTGGCACCCATACTTCTAAGTGTCCCGATATCTTCTTTTTTGTCGATGATCATCATCGACAAAGACCCAATAATGTTTAGAGAAGCAATGACCAGAATAAAGGCTAAAAACAAAAAGACGAAGCCTTTTTCACTGTGTATCGTTTTGTAAATCATGTCGTGCTGCTCATAGCGATCTTTGACGGTGAATTTATCCCCTACAATCTTTTCAATATTCTTTTTTACCTGCTTCAGGTCGGCACTAGGGGAGACTCCGATTTCAATTGCGGTCAGACGGTCGGGTGCATCAAACAAATTGCGCGCAAATTCGATGGAGGTTAACAGGTATTTTGATTCAACCTGTCCATCACTTTTAAAGACTCCGATTGGGAAAATCTCATTACTGGTAAAATCTCCTCCCATTCCGAACATGGAAGTCCGGCCTTTTTTGGGATAATAAATCACCATTGGATCTGTCAGGTTTATTTGTAATCCCATCGTTATTGCAAGGCCGCGACCTACGACTGTGAAATTGTTATTGTCGGTCCGGAGCATAAAATATCCCTGTGTAACCGTCGTATCCATTCCTGTGACATTCGAATATTCATCGTCGACTCCTTTAACGGTTGCAATGCATTTCCGGTTTCTGAAACTAATTAATGCATTGTCTTCAAGAATCTGACTGTATTTGCTTACTCCATCAACCTGTTTTATCTTTTGGAAGGGGGCATCGGCCATGGAGAATGTTTTTCCTTCTTTTAGTTCAATCTTTAAAGGAGGATCGAAAGAACTGAGATTCGATGCAATTATTTTCTGAAATCCGTTCATAACTGAAAGGATGATGACAAGAGCCATGGTGCCGATGACAACTCCGGCAATGGCAATCCCTGATATGATGTTGATGACGTTAGTCTTTTTCTTTGAGATCAGGTAACGACGAGCTATGTATAAATCTACTCTCAATGTTCTTTCTGTGCTTTAATAATTAATCCGGTGCCGGAATGATGCGCCCCGTTGACATCAAAAATATTTAAAAAGAATGCAATTGGATAAGCAATTATGTAATAAAACGGAAGAATTAAAAAAAACAACTTACTGGCATTTAATGCTACAATGGGATATTTCATCGATAACTTCCAGGATATCTTTCCCGGTGTGCCGTAAGAATAACGGGCAGAGACAGCTGAAAACCCTACGTCTTTGAGCTTCTGGCAAATATCTTGCAGATTGTATCCGTCACGTACATGTTCGTCTATAAATCCTATCGGATTAGGGTCTGTTTCGTGGTTATGAGCTTCTGACCCTCCCTGATCACTGGGTGTTGACAGAATAAGCCAACCTCCCGGATGAAGAGATGTAAAGAAATTCTTAAAGACCATTGTGTCATCGGCAATATGCTCCATCACATCAACCGAAAGAATCAGGTCAAATGAGCCGGGCTTACAATAACGTGTCAGGTCGCCCTCTTCAAAACGGACCTGGTTGCTTAATCTTATTTGATTGAAAAACGCATTGCAATCAGCAATCTGCTCTTCTTTGACATCAACCCCGACGATTGAGGCCCCTTTAAAAATACGCGACATGCGGAATACATACTGTCCGAATCCCGAACCGGCATCAAGAATATGAGGTTTTTCGGGAAGGTCTTTCCGTACCCCTCTCAGTTCACGGGCAACATGCCATGAGCGAAGCAGTAGAAGGTCGAGCAGATGATAAAAACATTTTCGAAGGAAAGGGGACCTGTTAAAGAATGCTCCCAATCTTTTCTTAATCGGATCATATTGCATGACGGATTAGGATTTTAAGAGGCTGTCAATGTGATCGATGTAATCCAAACTGTCATCAATGAAATATTCAAGATGAGGAATGATTCTTACCTGTTTTCCAATGCGTGAGCCGAGAAGTCCTCTTATCTTGCTGTTGTTTAGTTTTATTCCTTTTAAAATTTCTTCTGCTTTTTCCGACGGGAAAATGCTTAGATAACTTCGGGCAACAGAAAAGTCCGGAGAAACACGAACAATTGTAACCGAGATCATAGAGCCCCTGAAAAGGTCTTGAGATTCCCGTTGGAAAATCTCGCTTAACTCCTTCTGTATTAAACGGGCAATCTTGTTTTGCCGGGTTGAAAAATTTTCTTCCATAGTCCTAATGATTACAGTGTTCAAACTTACTCAAGTTGTTGGTTCTTTACAAATATGGATTCGATTTACTTTTGAGTACGAATTTTTGCTCATTTCGGGAGCTTGCCTCTGTGTCTTAATTGAACAACTTCCTGATGCTCTTTCTAGTGAGTGCTATGTTGGCTTAAAATTGTTATTTTCGGGACATAAAACCATAATTCTTTATTTTAACCATTTACAGATTTAATGAAGCAAATATTCTTATTGGCAGGGATTCTGGGATTATCGTTCCTGAATGCTTATTCTAAGAGTGATACCCTGCACGTTATCACGCATAACAAAATGACGGTGGTAACCGATCCTGTCAAAGGATCAAGATCGTATTGTGCCTGGGGTGAATTCCCTTCTACTAAAACTCCCATCCGGAAAATAGTTATGCATGTAACTTTAGGTAGTCCTGTCGGAATGCGTTGTGCCGATTGGGATTACTCTGACCGGATATCCATACGGAGAAAAGGAGGGGTGAAAGGACCGGATCAGAATATTGAAATCGGACGAATGCTTACCCCTTATGGCGGTGCTTTTCCCAAAGACTGGTCCTTTGAGTGGAAGGCTGATGTTACCGATTTCAGCTTTATGCTTCGCGATAGTGTTGAAATTGAGTATATCCATACCGGATATGAATCCAATAAAGACCGGGGATGGGCTTTGACAATCAACTTCGAAATAACCAAAGGAACTCCGGCTGCTGAACCGGTAGCTCTTGAAAAAGTATATGACGGACAGTTTCTGTATGGTGATAGTGCCTGTAGTATTGAGCAGCAGCTTAGTCCATATACTTTTCGTACTCGTCCCGGCGATTCGTTTGTTCGTTTCCGGGTCTATCACTCCGGTCACGGGATGAATGCAACCGATGATTGCGGTGAGTTTTGCAGTAAAAATCGTGAAGTCTGGTTCGATAATCAAATGGTTGAACGAAAAGCAATGTGGAAGAAATGCGGAGAGAATCCGCTCTCTCCTCAAGCCGGGACATGGCTTTATGATCGGGCTAACTGGTGCCCGGGTTATTTATTACAACCCGATTGCTATGATTTGAAAGTAAAACCTGAAACCATTCATACGGTTGATCTTAACATGGAAACCTATAAAATTCCAAAACCAACAGCGAATGAGGTAATCTCTGCGTATCTCATTCATTATCGGAAGGTCACAGCAACAAATGATGCTGCGATTGAAGATATTGCTGTTCCGTCCAGAAAAGATCTTTATGTGCGGAAGAATCCCTCCTGCATGAGCCCGACGATTATAATTAAAAACCAAGGATCTGAAAACTTGAAGAATCTTACAATCCGCTACGGTACCCTCGGATTTAAATTAAATAATTTCTTGTGGAAAGGTGATTTGCCTTTCAATAAAACTGAAGAGATTGTCCTTCCCGGAGAAATACAGAGTAATAAAGGCCCCAATGTTTTTGAGGTTCGCCTGTTGTCTCCGAATGGGAAAAGAGATGCTCGTCCGTCTGATAATGAGATGACCTCTTCTTTTGAGTCTGTTCCGGTACTTCCGATTCGGATGGTTTTTAAATTACATACAAACCATGAACCGTTACAAAATGGCTATGCGATTAAAGGGTTAGATGGGAAAATATTCTGTGAACGAAAGGCCGGTTCCTTAAAAGTTGCCGATTCAACTTATTGCGATACCCTTAACCTGCCTCGTGGTGCTTATCAACTTGTTGTTGAGGATACCGGTGGAGATGGACTTGAATTCTGGGCCAATCCCAAGGGAGGGCATGGGTCTTTTCAGATCTTTACTGCTGACGGAAAATTAATTCGGAATTTCGGACCGGATTTCGGCTGTTCAATCTATTACGGATTCAGAACAGACCCCAAGGCCGATTCTTCTATCCTTGTGAGAGAGCCTGCTGTGGCATTGTTCCCGACACTAACTACCGGGAAGACCGAACTTAACTATTTTTGTAATGAGAAGCATGAGGTAGTTGTGAAGATTCTGACAGATGCCGGAAAACTCGTTGAAGAACATCATTATATGGACTTTAATGATGGCACGTTACCTTTTGATTTGAGCGGACACCCTGGGCGATATTATCTGAAAGTTTTTATTAATGAAAAACTGATTTATAATAACCGTATTCGGGTTGTTAAAAAGTTAGAGGAGTAAACTCATGTCGATGTTTTCGAGATACTTCGTTTTTTATTAGAGAAATATACTGCTGTATACTTATTCCAGTTTAGACACTTAAAAGTGTATACTTATTTTAGTAATGCTCGCGGTATGGACTATCAACGTTGTGTCTTTACTTTAGTCGTATACAAGCGAAGCATATTTCAGGTGGTTTAGAGGTGGTTTAGAGGTGGTTTATAGGTGCTCAGCACCTATAAACCACCTCTAAACCACCTCTAAACCTTTCGTTTGTTATTCCTAAGCAAAGGTTCAATAATGTTTCGATACCATAGGAAATCCACTCCAAAGTGGATGGAATAAATAGTTCTGATATATTACCGTTTAGTCTGATGCCCATTTTACGGCGAATGGGAAACCGACTTTTTGCAATAATTTTTAACTTTGTGATTCTTTGCATTAAAAGCAGAGATTAATATGTTGAATATATGAGTATAGTTGTTAGTGGAATACGCCCGACCGGGAATTTACACCTTGGTAATTATTTCGGCGCAATGCGCAATTTTGTGAAGATGCAGGACACGGACCAGTGTTTCTTTTTTATTGCAGATTATCATTCTTTGACAACCCATCCTACACCGGCTGATCTGCACGGGAATGTGAAGACTATTCTGGTGGATTATCTGGCTGCGGGTCTTGATCCGGAAAAGGTTGTTTTATATCTTCAAAGTGATGTTCCTGAAGTTCTCGAATTGTATTTGTACCTCAATATGAATGCCTATCTGGGTGAATTGGAACGTTGTACTTCATTTAAAGATAAAGCACGTCAGCAACCGGATAACGTGAATGCCGGATTATTGACTTATCCGACCCTGATGGCCAGTGATATTTTGTTATATAAATCAGATTGTGTGCCGGTTGGTAAGGATCAGGCACAGCATCTGGAGATGACCCGTACCTTTGCAAACCGGTTTAACCGTATGTATCATGTTGATTATTTTCCCGAACCGGTTGCTTATAATTTCGGCGAAGAATTGATTAAGATTCCCGGGTTGGACGGAAATACCAAAATGGGCAAATCTGAAGGAGAAGGAAATGCTATTTTCCTTTCGGACTCTCCGAAGGATATTCGCAAAAAGATTATGAAAGCAGTCTCCGATGGGGGACCGACTGAGAAGAATCAGGAAAAACCGCAGGCTATTCAAAACCTGTTTACCTTGATGAAGGTGCTCTCAACTCCCGATACTTACCAGCATTTTGACGATTTGTATAATAATTGTGAGATTCGTTATGGAGATATGAAAAAACAACTTGCTGAAGACACCATTAAATTTACGGAACCTTTCCGTGAACGAATTCTTGAGCTTGAGAAAGATGATGCATATCTTGGTAAGGTGGTAAAGGAAGGAGCCGAAAAGGCAAGAGTTGTTGCACAGAAAACAATTCGCGAGGTTCGTGAGATTATTGGATTCAAAAAATTTTACTAACAAATAAAGAAGATGTTGTTGACCGGTGATCTTAGGAAGATGCGTTCGGAATATGCAGAGCCGGTTCGTTATTTTCTCCGTCTGTCGGAAGAAGAAGTATTGATGAATGGCTTAATTGGGAAGCCGGTTCATTTGTCATTTACGGGGAAGATACATTGCGTCTCGTGTGGAAAGGAGATTCGGAAAGCCTATGGAGAGGGCTTTTGTTTCCAGTGTTTTCAAAAAGCACCGGAAGCTTCTGAATCTATTATTCGTCCGGAATTGTCAAAAGCCCATCTGGGTGTTGCCCGCGATATTGAGTGGG
Organism: Prolixibacteraceae bacterium; assembly: GCA_963692465.1. Taxonomy (GTDB): domain Bacteria; phylum Bacteroidota; class Bacteroidia; order Bacteroidales; family Prolixibacteraceae; genus JAUZOB01. Next base: position 1,745,765 of record OY829943.1, on the reverse strand, counting down.
CCGTGAGAAATGATTTGATCGAACATTTTGTTTATCTTTCGGTAACTGATAAATTGAAGGTGGGAGTGACTCGTTTTTCACAGATTCCTACCCGGTGGATTGATCAGGGAGCTGTTGAGGCTATTCGGATAGCATCGGTTCCAAATCGTCATATCGCCGGAGTCATTGAAGTATGGCTCAAAAAATTTTATGCCGATAAGACCGAATGGAAGGGAATGTTGAGAAACCAATCTTCTGATTTGATCAATCTTGTTGAGGAGAAGAATCGGGCAATAGCCCTTTTGCCGACAGAATTAAGACAGTATGAATTGAAAAGCGATGAAATTACGAACATCCGGTACCCGGTTGGGGCAGTGTCCGAAGATATTCGTCGCATCAATTTGGGTCGGCATCCGGAAGTGACCGATGTCTTGTCGGGAATAAAGGGACAATATCTGATCTTTCAGTCAGGCTATGTTTTCAATGTTCGGAATCATAGCGGATATCAGATAAAATTTGAGTATTAGAGAATCGTTGTGGATTATTTTTTCGTTTGTCGCTTTGTTTGAAGAGAGGAATCTCTGCGATGAGGGGCTAAAACATGAACTATGGAAACCATAAACTGGAATGAACTCGGTTTTGGGTATGTCAAAACCGATTACAATGTCCGTTGCTATTATCGTAACGGAAAGTGGGGTGAACTGGAAGTATGTTCATCGGAACAAATTAACATACACATGGCAGCAACGGCTCTTCATTATGGCCAAACAGCTTTTGAGGGTCTAAAAGCATTTAGAGGTAAAGATGGGAAAGTGCGGGTGTTTCGGATGCAGGAAAATGCAAAACGACTACAGTCGTCTTGTGATGGTATTCTGATGCCTCAATTCTCTGTGGAGCGTTTTGAAGAGGCGATTCAAAAAGTGATTCGTCTGAATAGTCGTTTTATTCCTCCTTTTGAGTCGGGTGCATCTTTGTATGTCCGTCCTATTTTGGTGGGTGTCGGTCCTGAAATTGGAGTGAAGCCAGCCGATGAATATTTATTCGCGGTATTTGTGATGCCGGTAGGTCCTTATTTTAAAGAAGGATTTAAACCAACCGACCTGTTAATCGTAAGGCATTACGATCGTGCAGCGCCATACGGGACCGGAAAGTTCAAAGTGGGAGGTAATTATGCTGCAAGTCTTAAGGCCGGTGAATTAGCTCATAAAGAAGGTTATTCTTCGGTGCTTTATCTTGATGCTCGTGAGAAAAAGTATATTGATGAATGCGGTCCGGCTAATTTCTTTGGAATTAAAGGGAATAAATATATTACTCCGCTGTCTGAATCTATTCTTCCTTCCATTACCAATATGAGCCTTCAGCAGTTGGCTAAAGATCTGGGACTGGAAGTTGAGAAGAGAAAAGTGCCGTATGCCGAACTGGCCGAATTTGAAGAAGTAGGTGCTTGTGGTACGGCTGCTGTGATTTCTCCTATTAAGAGGATTTATGATCTTGATGAGAAGAATGAATTTCTTTATGGCAGTGAACCGGGTCCCTGGAGTTTGAAATTGTATCATAAACTTCGTGCTATTCAGTATGGTACAGAACCTGATACACATAACTGGACCACTGTGATTGATTTATAAAAACAGATGTCAAGATTTAATTTTTAGAATTAACGTCTGGAAATAAAAGGATAATAAAAAAGCAGGGTTGTTTCATTATTTTGAAACAACCCTGCTTTTTATAGCTATATCAAGACCTGATCGGTCCTGGAGTTATCTAGTTATCGCTAACAACACGTTTTGTCTGACGTTTTCGTTCCCCCTCGTTCAGAAGAATCTTACGAAGTCTGATTGACTTGGGAGTCACTTCGACGTATTCGTCTTGCTGAATGTACTCGAGTGCTTCTTCGAGCGAGAAAACGATCGGAGGAGACAATTTTGCTTTGTCATCCGTACCGGAAGCCCGAACGTTTGTTAGTTTTTTAGATTTTGTTACGTTGACGGTTATATCATCGGCACGTGAACTTTCGCCGACTACCTGTCCGGCATAAACTTCAACATTGGCGTCGATAAAGAAACGTCCGCGATCCTGAAGTTTGTCAAGGGCATAGGCGAATGCATTACCACCTTCCATAGCAACAATAGAACCGTTTTTGCGACTTTCGATTGGTCCTCGATAAGGAGCGTACTTTATGAAACGATGAGATATGACCGCTTCACCAGCTGTTGCTGTAAGCATATTGCTCCGGAGACCGATGATTCCTCTCGAAGGGATTTCGAAGTCAAGATGAATTCGGTCACCCCTTTTGATCATGTTGGTCATTTCTCCTTTTCTCTTGGAAGCCATTTCAACGACTTTACCGGAAGATTCTTCAGGAACATCAACTTCCATTTCTTCGATCGGTTCGCATTTCTGACCGTCAATTTCTTTGATGATAACCTGAGGTTGACCAACCTGAAGTTCGTATCCTTCACGACGCATGGTCTCGATTAGAACCGAAAGATGTAGAACTCCACGGCCAAAGACTTTAAAAGAATCTGCAGTTTCTCCAGGTTCAACGCGGAGAGCAAGATTTTTTTCAAGTTCTTTTTCCAGTCGTTCTTTAATGTGTCGTGAGGTAACGTATTTCCCTTCTTTTCCGAAGAAAGGAGAATCGTTAATTGTGAACGTCATGCTCATTGTCGGTTCGTCAACGGCAATAGGAGGCAGTGGTTCCGGATCATTAAAGTCACAAATAGTATCACCGATATCGAAATTTTCAATTCCAACCAGTGCACAAATATCACCGGAGTGGACATCGGTAGTTCTTTCCCGTCCGAGGCCGGTAAAGATATGTAGCTCTTTTATTTTGGTCTTCTTGATAGTGCCGTCGCGTTTTGCAAGTGAGACACTCATTCCTTCTTTCAGTTCTCCGCGGGAAAGTTTGCCGATGGCAATACGCCCCACATAAGCAGAGTAATCAAGAGAAGTGATTAGTAATTGAGGTGTTCCCTGGACTTCTTGTGCTGCGGGGATATATTTCAAAATGCAGTTGAGAAGTGCGGTAATATCGGTTGTCGGTTTCTTCCAGTCATCCGACATCCAGCCTTGTTTGGCGGATCCATAGATGGTTGGAAAATCGAGCTGGTCTTCTGTTGCTCCGAGGTTGTACATCAGGTCGAAAACCTGTTCGTGGACTTCGTCCGGGCGACAGTTGACTTTATCAACTTTGTTAATAACAACAATGGGTTTCTTTCCGAGAGCCAGAGCTTTGGACAGAACGAACCGTGTTTGCGGCATTGTACCTTCAAATGCATCGACAAGAAGAAGAACTCCGTCGGCCATGTTGAGAACTCGTTCAACTTCTCCACCGAAATCGGAGTGACCCGGGGTATCAATGATGTTGATTTTGACTCCATTATAAATGACGGAAACGTTCTTCGCCAGAATGGTGATCCCACGTTCTCGTTCAAGATCGTTGCTATCGAGGATTAAGTCTCCTCCTTTTTCACGATCTTTGAGTGTGTGACATTGATAAATCATTTTATCGACCAATGTTGTTTTTCCGTGGTCGACGTGCGCAATTATTGCAATGTTGCGAATATTCTGCATGTTTAAAAAATTTGGCGAGCAAAGATAGTGTTTTATCTAAACGAATCATCCTATAAATCAAAACATAGGGTTAGGGTCATGCAAACTTAAGATTCTGAAGGCAGATCGGGCTTTTCTTAACATTGAAATAATATAGTTTTTGTCTCTTATGTTTGTATTATGAAAAACAAGAGTGCGTTTTTTATGGAATCAGGACTAAAAATCAAAGATGTATTGATTTGAAATGATTGGGTGGAAGAATTGTTCTTAGGAACAGAGAAGGAATAAAAAAGCTCCGGGGATTCTATTTGGATAGAATCCCCGGAGCCCAAAAGAATTGTATTTAGAAAGAAAATCGAATTCCGAGCTGTGCTCTCCACCGGGAAGAATAGTCGTCGTTTTGAACAAAGTGTTGGGCTGGTTTGGAAAACTGAAAGTTAGGAACTCCCAATGCACTAATACTTTTAACATCAAGAATTGAGTAGGAATAAGCGGGACTGTAAGCCAATCCCCATGTTTTATCAAGCATGTTTCCGATGTTTAGGACGTCAAATGTGAGTTGAAGAGTCTTCTTTGCTTTTCCGGTAAAGAAATTACAATCTTGAGCAATTCTTAAATCGAAGTGGTTTTCGAATGGGGCGTGCAGTGAATTTCTGGTGGCATATTTGCCTCTGATATCTTTTAAACCGGGTTCGGAAGCAAGAAATGCTTTGAGATCTGCTTTTTGTTGATCGGGTGTAGCGGTTACGTATTTATCGGATATAAAGTTCATTTGATCGATCTGTGCATCAGTCGGTACGAACAGAACATCGTTCTTTTTGTATCCGTCACCGTTTATGTCGCCAACGTAAGTAACCGAATAATTTGCTCCGGTTTGTCCGTTATAAAACAGTCCGATAGAGGTTGATAAATAACGGGAGTATTCGATTTTATAAATTGCGGCACCAATGAAGTGGTTGCGGACATCAAAGTCGGCGTAGGAAAGTTCCGGATTGTTAGGTCCTTGGTATTGTTCGTTATATTGCCAGCTGGAAGCAGCCTGACTGGAAGTTCCGTCGTTAATTCCTTTTGACATTCCGTAGGTGTATGCGCCCATTAGGTAAAGTCCGAAGTCGAATTCTTTTTCAAGTTTGGCTGATAGGTTGTAAGTATACCCTTTGCTCGTGTTTCCTAAATAAATGACACCTGTATAGTTGGGGTCAAGATTGGAAGTGTAGAGTGGGCGTTTGTCATCGAAGTTATTGAGGGTAGAGCCACTTTCTTTAACTTCCAGATTTTTATAGAGGATGTCGTTGTACTTCTTAGAGAAGATTCCTTCAAGTGTTCCTTTGATTCCGAATGGTAATTTTTGATCAACAGCAAGGTTGGCTCTGAAAACCTGAGGAAATTTGAAGTGAGGAGCAATTAGGTCGATCTCGGTTGTTTTTGACGCGATTCCGGCAAGCTGTTGAGTCGGATCGGCATTAAACTTGAAACCGGCAGGGAAACTTGATTTGTATTGAGAACGGATGTATTCGTTCCCGGTATTGGAAAAGCTGTTGGAGATCCATACGAAAGGAATTCGTCCGGTAAAGAGTCCTACGCCACCACGAAGCTGTGTTGAGCGATCGCCCGTTGCATCCCAGTTGAATCCGATTCTCGGAGACCAGAGTGGTGTGGAAGAAGGCATGTTTTGGTTGGTAACCCCATTGGATTGGGCAATAGCACTGCTGTTGAAGGTGGTGTTAGTAGAGGGTTTGTCAGGAAATACGGGAATATCCATCCGAAGTCCGTAAGTTAATTTTAGTCTGTTGGAGGGAGTCCATTCGTCCTGGACATAAAATCCGAGTTGCATTGCTGAGAATGCGGGAGCCCATGATTTGGATCCGGTTACTTGCTGATTGGAATAAGAGTAATCATATTCGTAAGGAAGTGCTTCCTGGGCCGTTCCGACACTCAGAAAATCGGCAAGAGAGTTGTATTTGTATACCCCAAAGTTGTCACGGATAAAGAGATTCTTCAAATGAAAGAACTCATTGTGTGTTCCAAAGGTAAAGTTGTGTTCTCCGACGAGCCATGAGAGGTTGTCAGTCAGGGTATAGATATCTTGATTCAGATAGTTGGCTGCCGAATATTCTTCTGTTCCTAAATTAATGTAGCGGCCTCCTGAGAGAGTAATTGATACAAAGGGAAATGGGGTTCCAAGAATCTGACGGTGATCGCGGACTCCAGTGTAGGCAACATTCAACTCATTGGAAAGCGTTTCGCTGATGGTTGATTTTAGTTCTGCAACCAGCGAGCTGGTTTTGCTGACGAAGGTATAACCGTTGTCACCCAGGTTGAGTGTAGAAAGGCTTCTTGAGAAAACATCGTTGGATGCGTTTACGTAATTGTATCGGATGGAGAATTTGTTTTTTTCATTGATGTTCCAGTCAATACGGGCAAGTAGTTTGTCTGATTTTGTATCAATATTTTTTGGTCCGTATCCCCCTCCGTCATAACCGTTCGTTAGTGATTTTATTTTGTTGACTACTTGGTCTGCTTCTGCCTGGGTGACATTGGAAGCATTGACTGCATCTCCTATGTTGTAGGTTGAAGGATGAGACTTTTCAGCTTTTTCTCCGTTGATGAAAAAGAATAGTTTGTCTTTGATAATTGGGCCACCCAGCGTTAATCCATATTGATAGTCGGATTGTTTGGAGAGTTTTGTTCGCTGACTATTGGGGATATCTCCTGCAGTCTTTCCTGCAAGGTCCTGGTTGTTTCCAAAAGCATAGACAGATCCTTTGAATTCGTTGGTTCCACTTTTGGTTATTGCATTAATTCCACCTCCAGTGAATCCACTCTGGCGCACATCGAAAGGAGCAACGACCACTTGAATCTGATCAATTGCTTCGAGGGAAATTGGTTGCGTTGAGGCCTGTCCCCCATTTGTTCCTGAGCCTGAAAGTCCGAATACATCATTGTTAACGGTTCCGTCAATCTGGAAACTGTTGTATCGGTTGTTCATTCCGGCGAAAGAACTCCCTCCGTTGGTCGAGACTACTTGTGGGGTTAATCGGATATAATCATTGATGCTTCTTGATATAGAAGGAAGTGCTGCAATTTGGGATCTTGAGACATTTGTTCCGGCACCGATATGTCCGGCATTAAAGGTGTGGTCCCCTTTTCCGTTTACGGCAATTTCACTAAGTTCAACCGAAGAACTCCGAAGTTTTAGGTCGAGGGTGTAGGTGTCGCCCAATTGCAGAGATATATTGTCGATGTTTTCATTTTGATATCCGATGAAAGAAGCGACAACCTTATAGGGTCCACCGGGTTTCATTCCATGAAATATATAGCGACCATCTGAATTGGTGATCGTTGCATATTTTGCCCCGGAAGGTTGGTGGATAGCAATAATGGTGGCTCCAGCGAGAGATTTATTGTCTGAACCGGAGACTTTTCCACTCATCTCAGATGAGGTGACCTGTGCGTAAGAAGTTGCGATAAAAGACGTTGACAGGATAAACGTAAAACAAAGCAAACGTAAAATTGTATTCATGTTGAATTCTTATTTGGTTTGTCTCAAAAATATTGGCTGTATTTTGCCTATTCCTAAACGGGGGGTTATGGATGTGTTATCATAAAATAAAAAAGAGGACCGCTGTAGAAAATTCTTTTATTCCTCAATAGAGTTGTAATGATAATTCTTTCAGAAAGAAAGCTGTCCGGAGTGAGGCGTGAACGCCTTGAATTGAGATTAAAGGTTTTTTATCTTATCTTCTTAATTATTTTAGGTTGAATTAAAAAAGCAGAAACATTTTTTCTGCAATAGGACTTATTCTTGGTTCTAAAATGATGTTATTCTTTGTAAAAGGGGAAAATAGGTGCGAAAATTTTTCTGCTTCAACGGCTTTTATAATTTTGTCGGTTCAAATTGTAGAGGCTAATTTTTAATCCGATTGGAATGAAAGAGGAATTGATCAGGCAGATGCTTGAAGAAAAAGGGTATATTGATGAACCGGTAGATAAGAATCTGAAGCTTGTTGATGAAATTCAAAAGCTGAAGCGGGAGAAAAATGCGGTCATCCTGGGACATTACTATATTTCTCCGGAACTTCAGGATATTTCTGATTATTTGGGCGACAGTCTGGTGCTTGCTCAGGCGGCAAGAGAAACCAGCGCGGATCTGATTGTTTTTCTCGGAGTTCATTTTATGGCTGAAACGGCTAAAATTATTAATCCATCGAAGAAAGTTATTCTGCCGGATTTGAAGGCAGGTTGCTCTCTTGCAGCTTCGGCTCCTTATGAGGAATTTGTTGCTTTTAAAGCAAAGCATCCCGGTCATAAGGTTATTACCTATATTAATAGCTCTGCTGCGGTTAAAACGCTTTCTGATGTTATTTGCACCTCTTCAAATGCCCGAAAGATTGTGGAAAGCTTTCCTGAAGATACTCCTCTCATTTTTGCTCCGGATAAAAATTTGGGGAATTATTTGAATGGTATCACAGGGAGGAATATGGTTCTTTGGGATGGAGCTTGCATGGTTCATGAAAGATATTCTCTTGAACGAATTCTTACTTTACGGAAAGAGAATCCGAATGCAAAGTTTATTGCTCATCCGGAGTGTGAAAAACCGGTTTTGCTCATTGCTGATTACGTGGGGTCAACCTCTGCTTTGCTGAAATATGTTCAGAGTGATCCTGCCGATCAATTTATTGTGGCAACAGAAAGTGGTATTTTACATCAAATGCAGAAGGCTTGTCCCAATAAGACTTTTATTCCGGCTCCTTCCTCTGATTCAACGTGTGATTGTAATGACTGTTCGTTTATGAAACTGAATAATTTACAGAAACTTTATATTGCCTTGAAATATGAGGCGCCGGAGATAAAACTTTCGCCGGAACTTATTGAAAAAGCGAAAGCTCCAATCATGAGAATGCTGGAGATTAGTAAGTAACTATTATTTATTTTCCCGAGGAAGCAGTTTGAACTTAGTTTTGAGTCCGGACTGCTTTTTTTATGCATTTTTATTTATCAGTATGATTGAAATGTCTTTTTTAGGGGGAACAAAAAATAAGTTTTTTCGTATTTAATATTTTGAATAATAGGGTTTTATTTGTTGTTGTTATTTTTTAGTTCTATGTAATGCATAGAACTAAAAAAATGATGTATGTTTGTAACGCACACATCGAGAATAAATGAATTCTGGATGGAACGGATTAGAATAAAGGAGTGGAAATGAAGAACGATAATGCAAAGGCACAAATGAGGAAAGGTGTTCTTGAGTTTTGCATTCTTTCAGTTTTATCAAAAAAGCCGGCTTATGCTTCGGATATTTTGGAAGAGCTGAAAAAGGCCAAAATGATTGTTGTGGAAGGAACACTTTATCCGTTACTCACGAGATTGAAAAATTCAGGACTTCTCAGTTATCGGTGGGAAGAATCGACACAAGGGCCGCCGCGTAAATATTATGAATTAACCGAAGAGGGGTGCCAGATGCTTGACGAGCTTCTTGAAGCATGGGAAGAACTTGTTGTGGCTGTAAATCAGATTAAAAAATCAGAATCGACAGATAATTGAACACGATTAACTTTTGAAGCAATGAAGAAGACTTTAACAATCAACATTAGTGGAACTGTTTTCCATATTGATGAGGATGCTTACGAAAAATTGCAGGAATATCTTTATAAGATAAACCTTCAATTCGGATCGGAATCGGAAGGACGTGAGATTATCCAGGATATTGAGGCAAGAATTGCTGAATTGTTCAGCCAAAGAATAAAGAACGGAGATGAGGTGATTAATCTTGAGATGGTTGATCAGATTATCAATACGATGGGGATGCCAGAGGATTTTACTGATGAAGAGGAAGAACAAGAGGAAACGAAAGAGTCGCGTATGCGGAATCGTCGTTTATATCGGGATCCTGAACATCGGGTTATTGCAGGGGTTTGCTCTGGTCTTGGTGCTTATTTTAGAATAGATCCGGTTGTTTTGCGACTTGTATTTGCAATTTTGGTGATTTTTTCTTCTTCCTGGTTTTTCTTTTCTGGTTTTTCGGTGGTTGTGGTTTATGTTCTTTTGTGGATTGTTGTTCCTCCGGCAGATACGACTGCAAAGCGATTGGAAATGAGGGGAGAAGATATTAATATTTCAAATATAAAAAGATCAATCAGGGAGGAGTATTCTGAAGTAAAGGAAAAATACCGGAATTTTCGTTCTTCTTCGTCTTATAAGAAAGGAAAAGAAAGAATGGATCAAGTCGGGGAGGTTGCTTATTCAGGAGCGGGGCTTCTTCTTCGTTTGTTTGTGAAGCTGGTTGGGGCTTTATTGATTTTTACAGGGATAATATTCCTTGTTGCATTAATCATTTCGATTTTTTCGGGGTACCATATGTCGCATTTCGGTTTCTGGGAACCTCATGTTTTGCCTTACCTGAATGCATTCTTCTCCACGGGTGGATTTGCCTGGTTGTGGATTGGAATTCTTTTGGGTATAGGAGTTCCTGTTCTTTTGATGATTTTTGTGGGGACCAAACTTCTTTTTAAATATCGGACGAATAATTTAATTATCGGATTAAGTTCTTTTGGGTTGTGGCTTGTTGGCGGTATTATTCTATTGGTTGTTACGCTCGGTCAATTTGATAATTTCAAAGAAAGTGCAGGAAGAACGATGAGTTTTTCTCTCCCTGTTCGGTCTAATATTCTTTACTTAACAACCAATGACCATTTTAATGAGGATATGGATGATGAAAACACTTTCGACTTTAATGGGATGAGGGTGTTCAATACGGATAGTGGAAAAGTAATAGTAGGCAGACCTTCCCTGACCATTAAGAAAAGTGAGGGAAGTAATTTTATTTTGGAAGTTCATTATACCTCGAAGGGGAAAGATGAATCAGATGCCCGGAATAATCAAAAGATGATCTCTTATACTTTTAATCCGAAAGATACAATCCTGTCTTTTAATCCCTATTTTTCCCTTTATAGAAAGAATACCTGGAGGGATCAGAAAGTTAGATTGACACTTAAAGTACCAGTCGGTAAAACAGTGTATATTAGTGATAAATTGAGTGAAATTATTAGGGATATTGACAATGTGACGGATACGTGGGATGGAGACATGGTTGGAAAATACTGGGTTATGACGACTGATGGTTTGACACAAACAGATCCGTTAAAGGACAAAAAGATTAAATAGTCATGACCGTACTTCTGTTTTATATCGGATTTCTGATTTCACAAATACTCACTCTCTTTTTGTGAAAAAAATAGTTGACGAATCGCAATTGTGCGGAGCTTTTATGATAGGTTGTTTCTATTTACAGAAACAACCTATCGTTTTTTGTGGTAATTTGAATTTGAATAAAAACTTTCGAACTTAGCGAGGAAATAAAAAAATTGAAAAGTTGTTATGAAATTAGTTTTTGCAACCAACAATCCGCACAAATTGCAAGAGTTGAAAGAATTAATGCCTTCGAAAGTGGAGCTCATTAGTTTATCGGATCTTGAGATTAACGAAGATATTCCTGAAACCAGTGATACATTAGAAGGGAATGCATCTCAGAAGGCATTTTTTATTTATGATCGTACCGGTTATAATTGCTTTGCGGATGATACAGGCCTTGAGATTCCGGCGTTGGATAATGAACCGGGGGTGTATTCGGCCCGTTATGCCGGTCCGGCGAAAGATTCGGAGGCTAATATTCAGAAAGTCCTATCGTTGTTGGCTGGGAAGAAAAGTCGAGAAGCTCGTTTTAGAACAGTTATATCATTGATTGTTAATGGAGAAGAATGTCTGTTTGAAGGAGTTGTTGAAGGTCAGATTCTCCTTCAGAAACGGGGTGTTTCAGGGTTCGGTTATGATCCTGTTTTTTTGCCGGATGGATGTGATCGAAGTTTTGCTGAAATGAGTATGGAAGAGAAAAACAGAATTAGTCACAGAGGTCGGGCCGTGGCTAAACTTATTGATTATTTAAAGACGCTAAGTTGAGAATCTTATCTGCTTGTTATCTTTTGAGATGGGACCATTATGATTGTCAAAACACAGGGAGTTGTTCTTCATTTTATTAAATATTCAGAAAGCAGTGTTGTCGCTACCATCTATACCAAAGCATTTGGAAGGCAATCTTTTCTGATAAAAGGCTTAAGAGGTAAAAAGACAATAAACAAAGCCAATTTACTTCAACCATTTTTTTTGGTTGAGATGGAGGTTTATTATAAAGAAAACAGGGAACTCCAGAAGTTGGGAGGGCTGAGAAATGCATGGCCTTTTTCTTCTATTCCCTATGATATAAGAAAATCGACACAGGCTATTTTTCTTGCAGAAGTACTATTTCGAAGCATTCGGGAATGTGAATCGAATGCGTCTTTGTTCGATTTTCTGGAACAATCAATACAAATGCTTGATATGCTTGAGGATGGAGTTTCTGATTTTTATCTGAATTTTCTTTGTCACTATACTTCCTATTTGGGAATCATCCCGGAAAATAATTATTCTTCGTCAAATCGTTTTTTCGATATGAAGGCTGGTCGTTATGTTTCTTCTCCGCCCAATTATCCCGGATGTATGTCGGAAATAGAATCGGAAAAATTCAGCCGGTTACTAAATAGTTCGGTGTTGACGTTAAAAGATCTTGGCTTTAATAAGAAAGATCGACAATCTATGTTGGATAAATTGTTTGATTATTATTCGATTCATATAGAGTCAATGGATCATCTGAATTCATTGTCTGTTCTGAAAGAGCTATTTGAATAATCAGAACGTAAATTTTTTAATCCCATTAAATTATTAAATTTGTGGAATTATTCTAATTTCTTTATGATTCATACGAAGATTTACAATTCAAGGAGAAGTGTCTTTTCCGTGATGTCTGAACTTGCCGATCAATATGGTGCCGTAGATATGACGAGTGGCAAATCAGATTTTCCTTGTCCTTCAAAATTAATTCAGTTTGCAACAACCTATCTGGAGCGGGGTTATAATTATCCGGCACCGGGGGAGGGAATCTTGCATTTGCGGGAAGTTTTATCCCGGAAAACAGAATTGCTCTATAAATACAACTATAATCCGAAGACGGAGATTACGATTACGGCTGGGCATATTCAGGCGTTGACTACTGCGATTAGTTCTATTATCTCGGAAGGGGATGAAGTTATTGTATTCGAACCTGTTTATGACACCTTTGTTCCAGCTATTACGCTAAATGGAGGACGTCCGGTTTATGTAAGTATGAAGACCCCTGATTTTCATGTGGATTGGGATGAGGTTCGTAAGATGATTACGGGGAAGACGAAGATGATTATTGTTCATTCTCCTCATAATCCTACGGGTTCTGTTTTTTCTGCAGAAGACATGGTCTCTTTACAAAAATTGACCAATGGAACCAATATTGTGATTCTGAGTGATGAAACTTATGAACATTTGGTTTACGATAATCTTCAGCATCAAAGTATTGCGCTTTATCCGGAATTGGCAGCACGGGGAATTATCGTTTCGTCGGTCGGTCCCTTGTATAACATAAGTGGTTGGAAACTCGCTTATTGTATGGCTCCGGAGAATCTAATGTCGGAATTCAGAAAGATTCACCAGTTTCAAATAGGAAGTGTTAATGCTCCGCTACAATATGCTCTTGCTGATTACATGGAGACGGATCAGCAATTTGCTCAGGTTAGTGCGGTATATCAACAGAAACGGGATTATTTCTTGGATTTGATCAAAGATTCCCGTTTTCAGTATACTCCTTCAAAAGGTTCGCCTTATCAGATTCTTGATTATTCTGCAATATCTAATGAACCGGATGCCGATATGGCTCTTCGCCTGGTGCGGGATCATGGAATTGCTGCAATACCAGTTTCGGTTTTTGTACATGATAAATTTAATGCTCATCTACTCAGTTTTTGTTTTGCAAAATCCAATGAGACATTGGAAAAGGCGGCCGCAAAGCTGAAAGAAATTGCTTCTATAATCTGAAAAAGTAAAAAAGTGTGGTTCTCATTGCTTCTGGCGATGAAATTTTTATTTTTGCAGGAGAAAATAACGGCCTCATAGTTCAACGGATAGAACAGAAGTTTCCTAAACTTCAGATTCAGGTTCGATTCCTGGTGGGGCTACAATGAAAGCTTTGTAAATAACTGTTTACAGGGCTTTCTTTGTCTGATAGATTATTATTGGTATTACTTGAATAAAAAAGATTAGCCATGAAAAGATTATTGTTTGTCCTTTTGCTGTTTGTGTCAACGGTAGCCTTTGCTAAAAAAACGGATACTGTTGGTAATTTCTCTTTGTTGAATAAAGAAATTGTGTGGACGCATGTTTATAATGAAGATGTTAATGCTAATGATTATTATAATTACATTTCATTGAGTCCATACGTGCAAAACCCGATTGTGCAGAATGATCAGATCAATGCATCTTTGATGTATAAACCGGATACTAACATGTTTAAGATTAAAAAGAATTTCTCTACTCTTATAATGTTGAGCTATTATGCGAAGGTGAGAATTGATTTTAAGAAGGGACAGTATCAGGTTACGTTGAGCAGTTTTGATAATGGCGCGGGACCGTGTACTAAGGAATTAGAGCGGGAATTAACTAAAGATCATCTTCGTTTTGATGCAGACCGGTCAACTTTAAAGGTTGTCTCAATCATTGATAAGGATTTAGAGTTTGTGTTTAGATATAAATAGCTTTTGGGTGAGTTTAAAAAATTCGACTGATAGTCGAATATAGGCTTCTCCTCTTTTTGAATGAATTAAAAGGAAGGGAAGCTTTCTTTTTGGGGGAAAAGATAGTTTGCATTTAAAATTTTTCTTCACTGCTTTTAAACTTTCCCCTTTTACCGTCGTCCAAAATATAAATTTATAAAAACAAGCAAGATAAATTTTACAAAAACACAAGCACTCATGAAAAATCATTTATTATTAATTACTGGTATGCTGGCTGTTGCACTATTTTTTAGCACGGCAGTCTCTGCTCAGCCTCAGCAACCTCCTGAAGGAGGACCTGCCCTTACAGAGCAAGAACAGAATCCGGTTGCAGAGAATCATCAGGGATTTCCTCCGATGCAAAAGAAAGGAATGCACTCTAGATCACAAAGGTCAATGGGGCATCCTGATTTTTTAAAATTAACGGATGCGCAGAAAGCTCAGTTTAAGGATTTGCATCTTCAATTAGTGAAAGAGGCAAAACCATTGAAAGATGAACTTCGTGAATTGAATGCACATCATCAGACTCTTGTTACAGCTGACGATGCCAATATCAATGCAATTTATGGGAGTATTGAAAAAATCGGACAGGTTAAAATAAAACTAGCAAAGATACAGGCCGATTATCATCAGAAAGCAAGGGCTCTTCTGACAGAAGAACAGCGGATTTCGTTTGATCAAAGACATGGAATACGACATTAAAGATACATTTGTCCTGAAAGCAGGCAAATGAAAGAAGCCTGTGAGTTATTACTTTCAGGTTAGTTTTAGGGGATCGTTTGTTTACCCTCCGGTATTGCCGGAGGGTTTTTTTTTCTACTGCCTGTAACATTTCAGAACATAAACCGTCGTATATCAAAACGGAATAAAAATCTATAAAAATGAGTAAGTCTTTTAGATTTTATCTTAGCTCACTATTGCCGTGTATATTAATGCTATTTTTTTCTTCGTGCATTACAATCGGCATTGGAAGAGAAAAACAGCATTGGAATAGAAACAGCAATGAAATCACAGAAGATACTGAAATCGCAGAAGGTAATGGATTGGTTACGATAGAACGTGAAGTTCAGCCGTTTACAGGCGTGAACGTCACAACAGGCATTGTTGTCGTTGTTTCTCAGTCTAATGAAACGAAAGTTGAAGTTTGCGCAGATAAAGATTTGCAGTCAATGGTTCAGACGGATGTTCACGATGGAATTCTTAAGGTTTATCTTGAAGGGCGAAATTCGCATTCCCGAAAAATAACGGTATATGTAAAAACTCCGACATTAACCAGTCTGGAAGGTTCAGTGGGGGCGAATATCAAAATCGAGGAACCTTTTCATACCGATGAAATAAGTGTGGGAGCTTCGAGCGGAAGTCTCATTTCGGCAGAACTGGATGCTAAAAAGATTGTTGTGTCAACCGGTTCCGGTGCAATTGTATCTTTAAAAGGAACCGCATTGTATTTGGATGCGTCTTCTTCAAGCGGAAGTATATTGAAAACTGTAAATTTAAAAGCAGATGTTTGCATGATTCATGTCAGTAGCGGGAGTGTTTGTAAAATTAACTCAGTGAAAGAGATTCATGGACATGTTTCTTCCGGTGGGCTTCTGACTGATTATGGATCGGCTCAGGTTGAAGATGTACAGGCTTCTTCGGGAGGTCTTTTTAGACATAAAGTGAAAGATTGAGCACATTTTTTATAGATCTTTTTTGTGGAGCAAAAAGGGAATAATATAGCAAGGCTGATGATATTCAGCTTTGCTTTTTTTATGACTTCAGTGTGATGAGGATGAATTCTCATCCACTGAAAGACAAAAAGCTTTACATTTGCGATATTAAAAGTACAACCATGGAAATTAATATTCTACAATTAGTAGATGGAGCAGAGAAAGCAAAAGGGTTGACAGTCATTATTGATGTTTTTCGTGCGTTTTCAATTGCCTGTTATCTTTTTGATCGGGGCGCAAGAGCTATAATTCCGGTGTCTTCTGTTGAGCAGGCTTTTGAATTGAAAAAACAAAATCCGGAGTATATACTGATCGGTGAACGGGGGGAACAAATGGTTCCGGGATTTGACTTTGGAAATTCACCTACTCATATTTTAGATCATGATTTTTCAGGAAAGACCATCATCCATACCACCAGTGCGGGAACTCAGGGAATTGCTCATGCCCATCAGGCAGATGAGATTATTACGGGAAGCTTTGTGAATGCGGCTGCAATAATTGAATATATTCGCAGACAAAATCCGGAAGTGGTATCATTGGTATGTATGGGTTACGGAGGTAAATATCCTGCAGAGGAAGATACAGCTCTTGCTGAATATATTAAGAATGGATTGGAAGGGAAGCCCAGTCGTTTTGATCAGATGGTGGAGCAGATTCGAATGGGAACAGGTTCGCGACTATTGGATGCTCATAATTTTGAATGGTCTCCTTCGAGTGATTTTGTCCTTTGTTTGTCACTTAACCGGTTCGATTTTATCCTTAGAGTAGAAGAAAAAAACGGAATAAATATACTTCGAAAAATTAATAGACAATAGAATGCCTGGAAAGTACAATTTCGATGAGATTATATCTCGTGAGAATACGGATTGTGTAAAGTATGATGCGCGGGAAGCAACTTTCGGAACGGATTTGCTAATTCCTTTATGGGTTGCAGACATGGATTTCAGAACGCCTGATTTTATTATGAGGGCAATTCGTGAAAGGGCAGATCATGAGATACTGGGATACACGTTTAGGAATAAGTTGTATTTCGATTCGATTAAATCATGGCAGGCAAAACGTCATCACTGGGATATTCAAACAGAGTGGATCAGTTTCTCACCGGGAGTCGTCTCTGGTATTTCTATGTCGATTCTTTCTTTTACCTCTCCGGGAGATAAGATTATTGTACAGCCTCCTGTTTATTTTCCGTTTTTTGAGTGTATCAACGGAACTAATCGGGTTGTTTCCGAAAATCCGCTTATTTATAAAGACGGACATTACGCTTTCGATTTTGAAAATCTGGAGCGAATTATTGATTCCCGGACGACGATGATGATTCTATGTAATCCACACAATCCGGGAGGGATGGTATGGAGTCGGGAGGATCTGAAAAGAATTGGCCGTATTTGTTTGCAGAATCATATCGTTCTTGTTTCTGATGAGATTCATTCTGACCTGATTTATCGTGGGGAGACCCATGTCCCGGCAGCATCGGTATCCACTGAAATTAGTCAAAACACGATAGTGTTCATGTCACCCAGTAAAACCTTCAATATTGCAGGTCTCTCTACTTCGTATGCGATTATCCCGAGTGATACGTTGAGGCGTCAGTATAACCGAACACTTGAAACGCTACATGTTAGTTTGGGTAATATTTTTGGAAACCTTGCGCTCGAATCCGCGTACCGAAATGGAGAGGAATGGCTTAATCAGTTAATGGAATACATAGAGGGTAATTATTGCCTGTTAGAGTCGGTTATTAAAGAAAGGTTACCTGAAATTAAGGCTGTTCGCCCACAGGCCACATTTTTAGTGTGGCTTGACTGCAGAGCTTTGGGGATGAGTGATGCAGATCTGATGAGTTTTTTCATTCATTCAGCTCATGTAGGGCTTAATGATGGTCCCCGTTTCGGAACCGGAGGGGAAGGATTTCTGAGGATAAATATTGGTTGTCCCCGTTCGGTTTTAGAGGAAGGATTAGAAAGAATAAGCATTGCGTTGAAATGCAAAAGGAAAGAAATGATAGAAGAATAAAAAGCAATGATTTTTCGATAAAAAAATCTTTCTACTTTTGTTGCTATTATTGAGTTGAATTTAATCGTCAAGAAATTGAAAAAACAGAATAGAAGCATAAAGAAGTTTTTTGCCCCACTAACGAATCAGTTGGGGAGATTAAAACGAGCCACGCGTCCGGTATGGTTTCCGGTAAAAGAATTTCTTTTTCCTGCGAAGGATAATAAGAAGTTACGAACTCCATTCATGAAGACCCTGCGTTATATTAGCTATGTTGTTCTTCTATTGTTATTTTACTATATCTCACTTGAATTAAATCTGTTCTGGCTATTTGGGCGAATGCCCAGTGTTACGCAGTTGCGTAATCCTAAGATGCCTCAGGTTTCGGAAGTCTATACGGCAGATAGTGTTCTTATCGGTCGGTATTATACAGAAAACAGGGTTCCGGTTAAATACAATGAGATTTCTCCGTATCTGATAAATGCTTTGATTTCGACGGAGGATGCACGTTTCTATAAACATTCGGGAGTTGATCCGCGGGGAATTGCAAGTGCATTCTTCGCAACAGCTAAAGGTGATCAGCGTGGAGGAAGTACCATTACTCAACAGTTGGCAAAAAATCTTTTTAAGACCAGGAAAGATAATTCAAGGGGTTTGCTTGGATATGTCCCTTTGGTGAGAACTTTTGTTGCAAAAAGTAAGGAGTGGGTCACAGCACTTAAACTGGAACATTTTTTTGATAAAGAAGATATCTTAACGCTTTATTTCAATACTGTTGATTACGGGCATAACACTTATGGAATTCGAACTGCCTGCCGGACTTTCTTTAATACGACACCCGATAGTGTGACGATTGATCAGGCTGCTACTCTGGTGGGTGTTCTTAAAGCAACAACTTATTACAGTCCTACCGTAAATCCTGATAATTGTCTTGCGAGAAGGAATGTTGTTTTAGGGCAGATGCTGAAGTATAAGATTATTACTCCGGCACAATATGAGGTTTGTATTCGTAAACCCTTGGGGATTAATTATACAGTTGAGAAGGTTGATAACGGATTCGCTTTGTATTTTAAGAATTATGTGAATCAATATCTTGAGAAGTGGTGTGCTGATAACGGTTATGACCTGTATATGGATGGGTTGAAAATTTACACAACCATTAATTCTCGTCTTCAGAAAATTGCAGAGGAAGCGATGACGGAGCATATGAAATCGCTTCAAAAGCAGTTTAATCAGTACTATCGGAATAAACATATGAATCCGTGGATTGATGATAATAAGAATGAAATTCCTAATTTCATCGAGAATCTGATGCCTAAGACCGATTATTATAAGCATGTTGCCCAACGGCTCAAGAACAACAAACAGGCAATAGATGAATATCTCAATACTCCGAAGAGAATGAGGGTGTTTAGCTATAGTGGGCCCAGAGACACCACCCTCACACCGATGGATTCATTGCGTTATTACATGCATTTTCTTCATGCAGGATTTATGCTCGAAGACCCTTCTAACGGATATATTAAATGTTGGGTTGGAGATGTGAATTATCAGTATTTCCAATACGATCATGTTTATCAGAGTCACCGACAGGCCGGTTCGGCGTTTAAGCCTTTTGTTTATACTGCTGCAATTGATAACGGTTATAGTCCCTGTGATAAGATGGTTGATAAACCCATTGTCGTTCGATTTAAAGAAAATGGAGTTATTAAAGAGTGGGCTCCGAGAAATGTTGAACGGAGATTTTCTCATCAGGAATATACACTTCGTAGGGCGATGGCTCGTTCTATTAACTCTATTGCGGCTCAATTGACTATGATTGTCGGGCCGGAGAAGGTTAGAGATTATGCCAGAAGAATGGGAATTAATTCTCCACTTGACGCTTACCCGTCAATTGGATTAGGAACCAATGATGTTTCACTTTTCGATATGGTTGGGGCATACGGAACCTTTATTAATAATGGTATATGGACCGAACCGATTCCTATTATCAGGATTACGGATCGTACGGGGAAATTAATACATGAATTTAAGCCAAAACAACGAAGGGTATTAAGTCAGGAAACTGCTTTTCTGATGGTTCAGATGCTACGAGGCGGATTGGAAGAACCGGGTGGAACGACACAGGCTTTGTTCCAATATGATATGTGGCGAGGGAATGAAATGGGAGGAAAAACAGGAACCTCCAATAACTATTCTGATGGTTGGTTTATCGGGATAACTCCACAATTGGTTGGAGGTGCATGGGTAGGAGGCGAACAGCGTTGTATACACTTCCAGTCATCTGCTTATGGAGAAGGAAGTAAAATGGCACTGCCAATTTATGGATTGTTCTTCTATAAGGCTTATCAGGATAAGAAAAGTGGAATTAAGATGGGCTATTTCCCAAAACCTAATTTTACCGTTACTAAACCGTATCAATGCACAACCCGTTATACTCCGAAGGTTGATACCTCACAGGGGGCCGCAGAAGGTGGTGCAGATGAGGGAATGGAGATTTCCGATTCAGCAGGTGCTTATTAAATACTTCGATTATACATGCAGGAGTCCCAAGGAAATCATTTCTTTGGGACTCTGTATTTTATAGCATTTGCTATCTTTGTGGCGGAAACAATAAGAAACGGCAAAAGTGAATATTGGTAGTATACAGTTGGGCGATCTTCCTCTTTTTCTTGCTCCGATGGAAGATGTTACCTACAAGTCTTTTCGATACATGTGTAAGAAGTACGGTGCAGATGTGATGACCACTGAATTTATTTCGTCTGAAGCACTGATTCGGAATGTAGAGAAGACCAAAAAGAAAATGACTATTTTTGATTTTGATCGGCCTGTGGCCATTCAAATCTATGGGCACGATATATCTTCTATGGTTCATGCTGCACAGGTAGCAGAGGAGGCACACCCTGATTATATTGATATTAATTTTGGATGTCCGATGAAAAAGATTGCTTCCAGAGGTGATGGAGCCGGGATGCTTAGGGATATTCCAAAATTGATTAAGATGACGGCGGAAATTGTGAAAGCAGTTCAATTGCCGGTGACTGTTAAAACCCGTTTGGGATGGGATGAGACGGATAAACCTATTGTTGCACTGGCCGAACAACTTCAGGATGTGGGAATCAGTGCTCTTGCTGTTCATGGAAGAACCAGAAGTCAGATTTATGCGGGGAAAGCCGATTGGTCCCTTATTGCTCAGATAAAAAAGAATCCGCGGATGCATATTCCGGTGATAGGTAACGGGGACATTACCAGCCCTTTGAAGGCAAAAGAATTATATGAATACTCTGGCGTTGACGGATTGATGATTGGCCGTGCTGCTATTGGCCGTCCATGGATATTCAGAGAAATAAAACATTATTTTAAAACTGGAGAACTGCTTCCTCCGCCAACGGTTCCTGAGATTGTTGAAAATGTAAAGGAGCAACTGGCGCAAGCTATATCATGGAAAGATGAGGAGCGATGTGCTATTCTTGAGATGAGAAGACATTTTGCCCGTTACTTTCCGAATCTTCCTGATTTTAGAAATTTGAGAGTGACGTTACTTCAGGCTCAGGAGATAAAAGAGGTCCTTTCTTTGCTGGATGCAATTGCAGAACGATATCACGACCAACGGGTAGAATATTCAGAAATGGGATTAATTTAGGAAAATGACAAGAAACGATATTGAAATAATGGCTCCTGTCGGATCTTATGAATCATTGATTGCGGCTTTTCAGGCTGGGGCGGATTCTGTATATTTCGGAGTTGAACAGCTTAACATGAGGGCCCGTTCTTCAAGTAATTTTACATTAAAAGATTTGCATTCCATTTGCGATCAGGCGAAGGAACATGGAGTGAGAACTTATCTGACCGTAAATACGATCATTTTTGACGAAGAAATACCTAAGTTGCATTCGGTTATTGATCATGCTAAAGAGGCTGGAATTACGGCGATTATCGCGTCGGATCTTGCGGCGATAACCTATGCCCGACAGATTGGAGTAGAAGTCCATATCTCGACACAGGTGAATGTCACGAATATTGAGGCAGTCCGTTTTTATTCCCAGTTTGCCAATGTGATGGTGCTTGCCCGGGAAATGACCCTGGATAAGGTGGCTAAGGTTACTGAACAAATCAGAGAACAGCAAATTAATGGCCCAGACGGCAAGCCAGTTCGTCTGGAGATGTTTGTACATGGAGCTCTTTGTATGGCGGTCTCCGGAAAATGTTATCTGAGTCTTCATGAGATGAATGCCTCTGCTAACCGGGGAAATTGTTTTCAGATCTGTCGTAGAGGATATACGGTTACCGATAAAGGTACAGGGGCGGAACTGGATATTGAGAATGAATATATTATGTCGCCCAAAGATCTTAAAACGATTCATTTTTTGAATAAAATACTTGATTCGGGAGTCACTGTTTTAAAAATAGAGGGAAGAGCCCGATCCGCTGAATATGTAAAAACAGTTGTCGAATGTTATCATGAAGCTGTAAATGCTTACTTTGAAAAGACTTTCACAGAAGAAAAAATCGCAGACTGGGATTCAAGACTGACAACCGTATTTAACCGGGGATTCTGGGATGGATACTATCTCGGACAAAGGCTCGGGGAATGGAGTAAAAATTATGGATCATCAGCAACCAAACGGAAATTATATATCGGAAGGGTCGATAATTATTTCTCAAATATTGGGGTTGCGGAATGTAAAATAGATACTCATGATATCTCTGTTGGTGATGAGATTTTGATTGTCGGGCCAACAACAGGGGTGGTCAAAACGACTGTTACAGAAATTAGGGTCGACCTGAACTCCACGGAAAAAGTGATCAAAGGAGAGGTTTGCTCTATTCCAGTTGCGGATAAGGTGAGGCGTTCGGATAAAATATATCGTTTTCTGGATGTTGATGCATCGCTTGAGTAGGGCTGTTTCGCTCACATCTTGTTGCTATTTCCGAAAAAATAACGAATAGGAGAATGAAGATTTTTTGCCTACTTCTCCAATAAAGAAGATTTTGATTATATTTAAGTCAAATCTTATGGGATCGACTGAGAATCTCAGTAATTTTGAAAGAATATAATTTCAGGATAATGAAGCGAATCTGGATATGGGCTGTTGCTTTTATGCTTTTAGCAATAGGAGGGACGGTGTATTACTTTTATTCAGAAAAGCAGGAGAATAAGGATATTATTCCTGCGCTGAAGATGGTAACACCAAATACTCCCATGTTGTTAGTCGTTAACTCGCCCTCTCAGTTGACCTCAGATTTGAAACAGAATCCAATTTGGCAGGGGCTACTCCGGATGGGGGCGTATAAAGATATCAATCGGGCCTGTGATCTGGCCGATTCTATTCTTCATTCGAATTTGGCGCTGGCAGAACAATTGAAAGATTGTAAGGCTATTCTGACTTTTAACTATTTTGGGAATAACGATTATCAACCGGTATTTATTCTTCCTCTTAAGGTTTCACAAAAGTCTTCGAAAGTAAAATCAATTCTTGTGAAAGTTGTAAACAAGGAGGGATTTATCCTGAAAGAAAGAGCCTATAACCAGGAGTATATTTATGATGCGCAGGATCGTTACGGGAGAATCGCTTTTTCTTTCTCATTTTTAAATAATACATTGATATTCAGTCCGGCAACTGTTTTTGTCGAAGATGCAATGCGTCAATATAAAATGCCTTCAATTTATGAAGATCCTTTTTTTAAAAAAGTATTTAAGAATCGGAATCCGGATGCAGATGTTAATGTGTTTATTAATCATCGTTATTTCTCACGGTTAACTTCCTTTTTCTCCGAAAGTCATCTTAAAAAAACTATTGCATCGTTGACTTATGCTTGCTGGAGTTGCATTAATCTTAATATGGAAAGTCAGCGGGTCTTGTTTTCCGGTTATTCATCGACGAATGACTCCCTGAATAATTATCTTAATTTGCTCCTTGACCAGACGCCTGTTGATCACAAGATCGATCAGGTTCTTCCTGCTAATACTTCCTTCTATTTATCTTATGGATTAAGCAATCTTAAAACTTATTTTTCTGATCTTGATAATTATTTGCAAAAACAGCATAAATACTATCAACGGGTAGAAGAATTAAAAGCAATAAAGAATGCATCGGGTGTTGACTTGGTTGATTTATTTACTCATATTACCGGAGATGAGATTGCATTGGCTTTTACGGATGTAGATAAAACCGTTATATCAAGGAATCGACTCCTTCTGTTTGAACTGTCAGGAGTTAAATCAGCAAAGAAACAGGTGGAGGAACTTATACAGGGATATAATAAGCGGCATCCTTTAAGTAAAAAAATAAAGAATAGTGTTTATGTCGGGAACGACGAATATGACTTTTATACGATGCCGTTTGAGGATTTTGCAAGGACACTTCTTGGTGACCTTTTTGCTTCATCCAAATTCCGATGCTTTACATTTTATGATAAATATCTTGTCTTTGCCGATAATACGACAACTTTATGGAACTATGTCCGGTCGATGCAAAAGGGAGAAGTCTTAACTTCTTGTAATCGTTATCTTCAAGTGAAAGAGAATTTAATTTCCCGAGGAAATCTTTATTCTTATCTGGATGTTACTCCCGGTATTCTTCTGGCAGGTTCTTATCTTGACGAACAACTGGTTGCCCGACTTAATTGGAATATAGAGACAGCCCGAAATTTTAAGTCCGTTGGATGGCGATTGTGTTCCAGAAAGGGAATGATTGAGAATCAGGGAATTCTTTTTTACGAAGGGAAGTCTTCTAATACGGAGAAATTGTGGAATTGCCGTCTTGATGCACCATTGGCTATTCCTCCTCAGATTGTGAAGAATCATCTGAATCCGAATAAACGGGAGATTATTGTGCAGGATCAATGTAATAATCTTTATTTGATTGATGCTGCGGGGGATGTTGAATGGAAGTTGGCATTACCCGGACGGATTATGGGCAGGATTCAGCAAATTGACTATTATCGTAGCAATAAGTACCAGTTCCTTTTTAACACAAGAAAGCAAATCTATATTATTGATCGGAAAGGTAAGAGTATTTCCGGATTTCCGATAAACCTCAAAATACCGGCAACGAATGGGGTCGTTGCGGTTGATTATGACCGGGATCGTAATTATCGCTATCTGATTGCAATCGAAAACCATAAAATATTAGCTCTTAATAGTAAAGGGAAGCTTATTCCTGGTTGGGCTTTTAAAAGTTCGGGAAGTACTGTGACTCATTCCATCTTGTATGCAAGAATCGGGACGAAAGATTATCTTGTTTTTGCAGATAAAAATAAGATTTATGTTCTTGATAGAAAAGGGCAGGAGCGTGTACGAACTTCTTCTAACGAGGATGTACAGGATGGATCTTTATGTTTGAGTCTTCATGAAAGGCTCGAAAATAGTTATGTCCTGTTCGTTGATCGTTCCGGAAATCTTCAGTCGCTTTCTTTTTCCGGCAAACGAGGAGTATGGGGAACGGGAATGGCACCCTCTGTTCAATGGGTTACCTGTGGGGATCTGTATGGAAATAATCAAGATGAGATCTTTATTGCGACGGCAGACAAACTAGAGGTTTTTAATGCTGTTGGTTCAAAACTTTTTAGCTGGAATCCGAAGGGGAAACTATCTGCTCCTCCGGCTGTCTTTTCTTCGGGAGGAGGTAAAGGGTTTATTGGAACTTTTTCCAGCTCATCAGGGAAAATAAGTCTTTTTAATGCATCTGGAGAAATAGAAAATGGGTTTCCGATTATTGGAACAATCGGTTTTGATTTAGGATGGTTAGATGGGCAGAAAAATGTTTTTGTAGTTGTGGGAAATGAAAGTGGTGGAATTTCCCTTTATCAGATTGCAAGATGACCGGGAAATTTCAAAACTGATATGGAGGGGAAGCAATTTTTTGAAGAGATAAAGAATTTTCATTGGATGTTATTGCTTTTCATCTTTATGCCATTTTGTGGCTATGCTCAAGATACAATTCCACAAAAGGAAAAATCTGTCCCATTCATCGAATTTAGTGCTCAGCATGGGAATTTCGTTTTTAAGAATAACTTCACAAAGGGAAATAATAAGTTAAAGATGCCTCTTGAAAATTATGATGCTCTTAATTTGCGCGTTGGCTTTCAGACAAGAGGAAATAGTTTGTGGGAATTGTTAAACTCACACCCTTATTACGGAGTAGGGCTCTATCTGCCGAAGCTGGGAGATACACAAGAGTTGGGACATCCATTTGCTTTTTACGGATTCTTTGGTGCGCCTTTAAAACAATGGCGCCGGTTGTCATTTGATTACGAATATGATTTTGGCGTTTCGGGAGGATGGAAGCCCTACAATCAGAATACGAACCCTTATAATACCTCAATCGGAGCCCATTTTGCATGGTATGTTGGTGCGAATCTGTTGCTTCGTTACCAGCTTTCGGATCGGCTTTCATGTAATGGCGGATATGAATATATGCATTTTTCAAATGGGACCGTCAGAGTCCCTAATCTGGGACTGAATCTGGCTTCTCCTTTTTTGACTATCCGCTATTCTTTTGGCTCGGTTCCCTTTGTCTCTCATGCAGCAGCGATACAATCTCCGTTTAAAAAGTCAGATTCGTTTTATTTTTCCGTAGAGAAAGGAATTCATCAACTTCAGCGGGATACAGTTTATACCAGGCTGAAAGATTATTATATTCCCAAAAATTTCTCAATATATTGTTTAGCTGGTGGTTGGCAAAGAATGATTTCATCAAAATGGGTTTATACTCTGGGTGCAGAGTTATACTATGACGAAGCCATGAATGCTGTTATCGTGGGTAATGAGACTAAAACGATGATGATGACTTATTATGCTCCTGTCGATAAACGATTGACGGTCGATTTGTTTGCCGGAGGGGAAATGCTCATCAATCATTTTGCGTTGATCGGACAAGTAGGATACGCTGTTTGGAGTCGATATGATCCGGCGAAAGACACCAGACTTTTTCAACGAATAGGAATGAAATATTATCTTGGAAATCATTTCTTTATTGGAACTCAGTTGAAAATGTATCATGTTGTGAAAGCGACAACGATGACCTGGATGGCAGGTTTCCGGTTTCATTGAAAAGAAAATCTTGCTGTTTTGCGAGTATGTGATTTATTTGTGAAGTTGTTGTTGTGTTTGTTATGCGCGTGTACTACAGGTGATTGTGCTGTTTTTTGAATGAAGATGTTGTTTTTTCTGTATAGAAAGAATATAAATTGGAATAAATTTTTGTTTGTGTTGTGCATTGAATCTACTTTTGTGAAAAATATTAAATAATTCTGCACTTTTTGAAAAACAAAATGGGAAGCATATGAGCAATTTTTTTCGCGCTTCTATCGGAAGAAAAATTCTGATGAGTGTCACAGGTTTATTTCTGTTGGTATTTGTCGCTGTTCACCTTTGTCTGAATATATTACTGATTTTTGACAAGAGTGGCGACTTGTTTAACATGGCCGCACATTTTATGGCCACGAATCCATTAATCAAAGTTATGGAGCCGGTTTTGGCCCTGGGTTTCTTAATCCATATTATTTGGTCCTTTATTATTAGCCTTGAGAATTGGAAGGCAAGACCGATTAATTACAATGTGGGTAATAAATCAGAGACGACAACATGGGCATCGAAAAACATGTTGATTCTGGGTGCTCTGGTTTTAGTGTTCCTGATTATCCATCTGTTGAACTTTTTCACGAAGATTAAGTTTGCCCCGGAATCATTAGGACAAGTTGATGTTATGCAGGCAGGCTCCTCTGTGAGGATGGAGAATGCTTACGCATTAGTTTCAACGTTGTTTATTAACAGTCCATTGTACTGCATTATTTACATTGTAGGTGCAATTCTTCTGGGATTACATCTTACTCATGGCTTCTGGTCTGCATTCCAGACTATTGGAATTAACAACAAAATTTGGAAAAGCAGATTGCAAATAATTGCTAAGGTTTATGCCATTCTTGTTGCTGTTGGTTTTTCAGTGATTCCTTTGTATTTCATGTTAGGTTTTTGGAAGTAATTTTAAAAGTTGAATTATGAGTATTTTAGATTCAAAGATACCTGAAGGCCCTCTTGCTGAAAAATGGGGAAGGCACAGAGCTGCGATTAAAGTAGTCGGTCCTGCCAATAAGAGGAAGTTAGATGTTATCGTAATAGGAACAGGTCTTGCAGGTGGTTCTGCCGCTGCATCTCTGGCTGAATTGGGATATAACGTAACTGCATTTTGTTACCAGGATAGTCCCCGCCGTGCGCACTCTATCGCTGCACAGGGAGGAATTAATGCTGCAAAGAATTATCAGAATGATAATGATTCTGTATTTCGTCTTTTTTATGATACCATAAAAGGAGGAGACTACCGGTCTCGTGAAGGAAATGTTTATCGTTTGGCCGAAGTTTCTCCAAATATTATTGACCAGTGCGTTGCACAGGGTGTTCCTTTTGCCCGTGAATACGGAGGAACTCTTGCAAATCGTACTTTTGGCGGAGTGTTGGTTAGCCGTACGTTTTATGCTCGTGGTCAGACCGGACAACAGTTGTTGCTTGGTTGCTATGCTGCAATGAATCGTCAGATTGCAAAAGGTCAGATCAAGATGTATACTCGTCATGAAATGCTTGATTTGGTCGTTATTGATGGTAAAGCAAGAGGTGTTATTGTCCGCGATATGGTTACCGGAGAGATTAAACGTTACGGTGCTCATGCGGTGGTTCTTGCTACCGGAGGATATGGTAATGTTTTTTTCCTCTCGACTAATGCCATGGGAAGTAATAGTTCTGCTGCCTGGCAGTGCTATAAAAAAGGAGCTTATTTTGCTGATCCATGTTTTGTTCAGATTCATCCGACCTGTATTCCTGTTCATGGAGATCAGCAGTCAAAATTGACACTGATGTCTGAGTCGTTACGTAACGACGGACGGGTGTGGGTTCCGAAGAAAAAGGAAGATGCAGAGAAATTACAGAAAGGTTTGATCAGTCCGAATGATATTCCGGTAGAGGATCGTGATTTTTATCTCGAAAGAAGATATCCTTCTTATGGGAACTTAGTTCCACGGGATGTTGCTTCGCGGGCAGCTAAGGAACGTTGCGACGAAGGTTATGGTGTAAATAATACAGGAAAGGCCGTATTCCTTGATTTCAGTGATGCTATTGCGCGTTGGGGAAAAGAAACGATCGAAAAGAAATACGGAAATCTTTTCCAGATGTATCAGAAAATTACCGATACCGACCCATATAAGGTTCCAATGATGATCTATCCGGCTATTCACTATACTATGGGAGGTCTTTGGGTTGATTATGATTTAATGACGACAATTCCGGGTCTGTATGCGATTGGTGAAGCGAATTTTTCGGATCATGGGGCTAATCGTTTAGGCGCTTCTGCTTTGATGCAGGGATTAGCTGATGGGTACTTCGTATTACCCTATACAATTGGCGATTATTTGTCTCACGAGATTATGGTTCCCAAGATTGACACAAAAGCTCCAGAGTTTGCAGAGGCTGAAAAGAACGTTAAGGAAAGACTTGAAAAGCTTTATAATATTAAAGGGACTCAACCTGTTGATTATTTCCATAAGAAACTTGGACATATTATGTGGGAATATGTTGGCATGGCAAGAAATGAAGCGGGTTTGACTCAAGCAATAAAGGAAATTCGGGAACTTCGAAAAGAATTTTGGAAAGATGTTTATGTTCCAGGAGAACTGAATAACGTAAATCCAGAGCTTGAAAAAGCAAGTCGTGTTGCTGATTTCCTTGAATTAGGAGAACTTATGGCTCACGATGCTCTTGACCGTAGAGAATCTTGTGGTGGACATTTCCGCGAGGAATCTTGTACTGAAGATGGGGAAGCTAAACGCGATGATGAACACTTTGCATATGTCTCTGCTTGGGAATATAAGGGTGCAGAAGAAGCACCTGAATTGCACCGCGAAGAACTTGTGTTTGAAAATGTGAAACTCACTCAGAGAAGTTATAAGTAAGATTCGGCAATATTCAAAATAAAGAATCATGGCAGACAAAGTATTAAAAAAAATATACGTCAAAGTTTGGAGACAAAAAAATCCAAAAGACAAAGGCAGATTTGAAACATATGAGGTTGAAAATGTGTCACAGGGAAGTTCTTTCCTCGAGATGCTTGATATTCTAAATGACAAGTTGATTCGTGACGGGAAAGATCCAATTGCTTTTGATCACGATTGTCGCGAAGGTATTTGCGGAATGTGTAGCCTTTATATCAACGGGCATCCTCATGGTCCTGATACCGAAGTTACAACGTGTCAGCTTCATATGCGTAAATTTGATGAGGGAGCTAAGATTACAATTGAACCGTGGCGTTCAAGGGCATTTCCAGTAATAAAAGATCTTATCGTAGACCGTTCGGCATTTGATAAGATTCTTCAGGCAGGAGGATTTGTCTCTGTTAATACGGGCGGTGTTCCTGATGGTAATGCAATCCCTATTAATTCGGATGATGCGGAAGAAGCAATGGATGCTGCTGCTTGTATTGGGTGTGGTGCTTGTGTGGCTGCTTGTAAAAATGCCTCTGCAATGTTGTTTATTTCTGCAAAAGTTTCACATTTGGCTAAACTCCCACAGGGTCGTGTGGAGGCAAAAGCCCGTGCATTAAAAATGGTTGCTAAAATGGATGAACTGGGATTTGGTGGATGCACCAATACCGGAGCCTGCGAGGCTGAATGTCCGAAGGCAATCTCTATCTCGAATATTGCACGGTTGAATCGTGAATATATTGTAGCATCAGCATCGAAGTAAAAAAGAGAAAGTATACTAAAAAAGGCCGTTCTGTTGTGGAACGGCCTTTTTTTATGACTAGTATTAAGCGATTCTGATTTTTCGTTGAAGACTTAAATCTTATTTTCTTTAATGCATCGGTATTGATAGATATCATCAATAGCTAAGATTGTCAGATTGTGTTCTTTTGCAAAATTGGATATTTGAGGAAGCTTTGCCATTGTTCCATCAATATTGGTCAATTCGCAAAGGACAGCTTCTGAATCGAATCCGGCAAGAGTGACAATATCTACGCTTCCCTCAGTGTGCCCTCTTCTGGTAAAAACCCCATTTTGACGAGCTTCAAGAGGAAAAACATGTCCGGGATGGGAAAGGTCTCCGGGCTTTGCATTTTGCGAGATTGCTGCTTTAATGGTAGTAAGCCTGTCTTTTGCAGAGACGCCTGTTGTAACTCCCTCTTTGGCTTCAATCGAAATAGTAAAAGCTGTTTGAAAACGGCTGGTATTATCAGGAACCATTTGAGGCAGTCCTAATTGCTTTATCTTTTGAGGAGTCAGACATAGACAAACAATTCCGCTGCATTCGCGAATCATTAAAGCCATGTCCTTTTCCGTCATGTTTTGAGCAGCAAAAATAAGATCTCCTTCGTTTTCGCGATCTTCATCATCGACCAGAAGGATTCCTTTATGATTCTTTAGTGCTAAGATTGCATTTTCTACTCTTTCCTTGTAATCTTTCCCAAACTGGAGTAATAGATTTTCACTCATAATATGAAATTTAGAAACAAATGCTCAAGAACAGATTTGTTTTTATTTTATGGCTCAAAGGTATTCATTTGTCTCTGCTTTTTATCTTGCAGCGTATAAAAAGTGTCTTAAAACCAGAGCGGATATTTTTATATAAAGTCGGCTTGTTTAAATCAAAGAGGGGAGAAAGTTGTAGAAGTAATGCTTTTTATGACAAAATATTTCAGATACAGGCAAATAGGTGTTGCATAATAGAAAAAAAGAAAATACTTTTGCAGTCCCGATTATTGTCAAGAGTCGTCATTTGATTAATTGGCTGATATTTATTCCGTAGCAGACGTTATTAACGGTGAATTGTTAATAAAAGAACTGATTCGGCCGAATAGTGAAGATGAGACAAAAGATTAAATTTTTAAAAAAATTACAAAGTGGATACATTAAGCTACAAAACTGTTTCGGCCAATAGGGCAACCGTACAGAAAGAATGGGTTGTTGTGGATGCCACGGACATGCCGTTAGGACGTCTGGCAAGCAGAGTCGCCAAGATCTTAAGAGGCAAAAATAAACCGTCCTATACTCCACATGCAGACTGCGGTGATTATGTTATTGTGTTGAACTCGGAAAAAGTCCGTTTGTCCGGTAAGAAAATGACCGATAAGGTCTATGTAAGATATACCAATTACCCTGGTGGACAGCGTTTTCAGACCCCGGTAGATATTCTTGCAAAATATCCGGAAAGATTAGTTGAAAAAGCAGTAAGAGGAATGCTCCCAAAAAATAGTTTGGGAAGAAGACTTTTTACTCATCTCTATGCTGTTGTGGGCACAAAACACGACAAAGAAGCACAGAAACCAAAATTCATTGATTTAAATACCATTAAATAATCAGCATGGAAAGCATTGTTGCATTAGGTAGACGGAAGACTGCTGTAGCGCGTATTCATGTCCGCGAAGGTAAGGGAAACATCACGATCAATAAAAAGGAATTAAATCAGTATTTTGCTTCAGACATGTTGCAATTTGTGGTTAAACAACCTTTGAATTTACTCCAGAAAGCCGAAGAATATGATATCAAGGTAAATATGGGTGGTGGCGGTTTTAAAGGTCAGGCAGAAGCGTTGCGTTTGGCAATTGCCCGTGCACTGATTAAAATCGATCCGGAGTGTAAAAAGGAATTAAGAGCAGCTGGTTTTGTGACCCGTGACCCACGTGAAGTTGAGCGTAAGAAACCAGGTCGTCCGAAAGCTCGTAAGAGATTCCAATTCTCTAAACGTTAATCGTTATTTTTTCAGATTGTTAAACTTTGTTTAGTATCTAAACTACCGGGATTTTCGAATATTGGAACTACCCGGTGGCTGCCGATAAAGAACGTAAACAACATTAAAAAATGTCAAGAACTAGTTTCGAGGAATTATTAGAGGCCGGAGTACATTTCGGCCATCTGAAGAGAAAATGGAATCCAAATATGGCTCCTTATATTTTTATGGAGCGTAACGGAATTCATATTATTGATCTTCAGAAGACAGTCGTAAAGATTGATGAAGCATCAGCAGCCCTGAAGCAAATTGCGAAATCGGGACGCAAGATTCTTTTTGTAGCCACAAAGAAACAAGCAAAACTAATTGTTGCAGAGCTTGTTGCTTCGGTGAATATGCCCTATGTAACCGAACGGTGGCCTGGTGGTATGCTGACTAACTTCCCTACAATTCGTAAGGCTGTTAAGAAAATGACCTCTATAGATAAATTAATGCGCGATCCGAGTTGGGAAAGCCTTTCAAAACGGGAAAGACTTCAGATTACTCGTCAACGTGCAAAACTTGAAAAGGTATTAGGAAGTATTGCTGATCTTACTCGTCTTCCGGCAGCGTTGTTTGTTGTCGATGTTTTAAAAGAGAAGATCGCTGTTCGTGAAGCTATTCGCCTTGGTGTTCCTGTATTTGCAATGATTGATACAAATTCTAATCCAGAAGGTATCGATTATGTTATTCCTGCTAATGATGATGCTTCACAGTCAATTCAGTTGGTGATGCGTTGTGTAACGGATGCTGTTAGAGAAGGATTGACAGAACGGAAATCAGAACGTGAGAAAGAAGTAGCAGACGCAGAAAGCAAAAAGAAGAGCAAAAAGGAAGCAGCAGCCCGTGAAGAAGAGGCTGACGAGGATTCTAAGAAAGAAGTTGTAGAAGCCAAAGAAGAAGATGCTCCTGCTCGTGAAGAAGATACAAAAGAATAGATAAGAACGATTATTTAAACTAATAATTATGTCTGTTTCAGCCTCTGATGTAATGAAGTTGCGTAATGCAACGGGAGCAGGGATGATGGATTGTAAAAAAGCCCTCATCGAAGCTAATGGAGATTTTGAACGTGCGACAGAACTTATTCGTGAAAGAGGTAAGCTTGTTGCTAGCAAGCGTGCTGATCGCGAAGCAACGGAAGGTGTTGTTCTTGCTCGGGTCTCTGAAGATCACAAATTTGGTGCTCTTATTGTTTTAAACTGCGAAACGGATTTTGTAGCAAAAAATGACAGCTTTGTCGCTTTTGCTGATAAGATCCTTGATTTGGCATTGAAGAACAAAGCGGCAAATATTGATGCACTTAAAGCATTTCCTTTTGATGATCGTACCATTGATGCTCATGTTGTTGAGCAGACCGGTATTATCGGAGAGAAAATAGACTTATCTTATTATGCATACGTTGATGCAGAAACAGTTATAGCTTATGTCCATCCAGGTAATATGCTTGCAACAATTGTCGGATTTAACAAACCCGCAGTTGACGTGCATGTTGCGAAAGATGTAGCTATGCAAGTTGCAGCAATGAGTCCTGTCTCAATTGATAAGGATGATGTTCCAGCAGAAATTGTTGAGCAGGAATTGCGTATTGCAAAAGAAAAATTCCGTAATGAAGGTAAACCCGAAAATATGATAGATCGGATTGCTCAGGGCTCTCTTCAAAAATTCTTTAAAGAGAATACTTTGCTTAATCAGGCTTTCATTAAAGATGGTAAAATTACGGTGCATGATTATCTGAAAAATATAGATAAGGATTTAGCTGTAACTTCTTTTAAACGTTTTACACTGAATCAATAAGATTGTTTATTACATAAGAAAAAAGAGTTCTCTATGGAGAGCTCTTTTTTTTTGCCAAAATGTTTACTCTGGTTTCGTTATCTTTGTCTTGGAATCAAACGTAAAAAAATGATAAAATATAAACGAATCCTTCTTAAATTGAGCGGAGAGTCGCTTATGGGGGGGCAACAATACGGGATTGATCCAGTCCGTCTTTCAGAATATGCAACTCAGATTAAGGAGGTTGTAGCTATGGGTATTGAAGTTGGCATCGTTATTGGAGGAGGAAATATATTCAGAGGATTGTCTGGAACAACGAAGGGATTTGATCGGGTAAAAGGAGATCAGATGGGAATGCTTGCAACGGTGATAAATAGCCTTGCATTGCACTCGGCATTAGAAGCTCATGGGGTGCCGACAAAAGTTCTGACTGCGATACGAATGGAACCTATTGGAGAATTTTATTCCAAGGCAAAAGCAATAGAGGCTTTAAAAAAGGGCCAGGTTGTTATCTTCTCAGCAGGAACTGGAAATCCATATTTTACCACTGATACCGGATCTTCACTCAGAGGAATTGAGATTGAAGCTAATGTGATGCTTAAAGGAACCCGTGTTGATGGAATATATAACGCGGATCCGGAGAAAAACCCGGATGCTGTTAAGTATGATCAGATTTCATATGATGAGATCTATGCGAAGGGTTTGAAAGTTATGGATCTTACAGCAACAACAATGTGCAAAGAGAATGGATTGCCTATTATTGTTTTTAATATGGATGAGAAGGGAAACCTGGTTCGATTGTTGAAAGGTGAAAATATCGGAACTTT
The DNA here is from genome assembly GCA_963692465.1 of Prolixibacteraceae bacterium. Taxonomy (GTDB): domain Bacteria; phylum Bacteroidota; class Bacteroidia; order Bacteroidales; family Prolixibacteraceae; genus JAUZOB01. The sequence continues at coordinate 1,710,502 of OY829943.1, read as the reverse complement.
AGTTCATGCATAAAATAGGTGGCTTGAGTATATTTTTTTCTCTAAATTTGTTTTTTGTACACTCACTTTTAATTCTTTAGACGATGAATGAAGACGTAAAACTTATATTTGATATGGCTGCTGAGAAAATGGAGGCTGCAATCTCTCATTTTGATGATGAATTGGCCCATATCAGAGCAGGAAAAGCAAATCCAAGAATGTTGGATGGAATACTAGTCGAGTATTATGGCGCAATGACTCCGATCGCCCAGGTTTCAAGTATAACAACACCTGATGCCCGGAGTATTGTTGTTCAACCCTGGGAACGAGGTTTGATTGGAGCTATTGAAAAAGCTATAAGGGATTCTCCATTAGGGATTAATCCTGACAACAATGGCGAAGTAATTCGTATTATTCTTCCGCCTCTTACTGAAGAACGGCGAAAAGACCTGGTAAAACAGGTTAATAAGGAGGGAGAACAGGCTCGTGTAAGTATTCGTTCGGGAAGAAAAGACGCGAATGAGATGCTTAAAAAGGAAGTTAAGAATGGGTTGGCCGAAGATGAAGAAAAAGATGCTCTGGATCAAGTTCAGAAGCTAACGGATCAATATTCGAAGAAGGTTGATGAGATACTGGAACGAAAAGAGAAAGAGATTCTTAAAGTTTGATGGAGCATTAAAGATTATAAGGCAAGGGCGTTTTCCGGATGATGGATTACGCCTTTTGTTTTTGAACGGGGTATTGAAAAAAGACAATCACCGAACCTTGATCAAAAGAGATCGAAAATGAGTCTCCTAATGTCTCGTTCAATGTTCCCATCCATAGCATACTCAAGGGGGTGTTTTTGATGGGATAACGAAGTCCTGACGTGTTTATCTTTAATCGGGGGTCATTGCAAAAAATTGAGATTTGTTGTCCCTGGAAACTTTTTAGTTTCCCGGAGTGAGTAAGCACTTCGAACCAACCGTAATCCGTATACATTCGGATCGTGCGTTTGCGGGCATAGAGGGGGAGAAGAAAGATGTTTCCGATTGTATGATCCTCTCTTTCACCAGTCGCACCTAAAATGGCGATGTTGTCAAACCCTTTCTCAGTACAGAAGTTGACGGTTTTGGTAAGATCATTGTCTTCCTGTGAGGGGAAATGATAGGTAATAGATGCGAATTGTTTTTTTAATTGAGTAGAAAGAGAATCTAAATCTCCTACAATAGCATAAGGTGTCTTGCCATAATGAAGAAGTTTTGACACTGAACCGTCACAGCAAATAATCTTATCGGCTTCATTTAAAAGGCCGAGTGGAATAATATGAGATGGGAAGGACCCATCGGCAAGAATAATCGTAGAAGGAGGCGTATTATCCATAAAAAATAAAGGGCCTTGAAAAACAAGGCCCTGAATAAAAGTGAATATCTTATTTCTTATAAAGCAACCATGCGTCGGTATATTGAGGGAAATCAGTGCGGATTTTTAAAACGCATTGACGAGCCGGAGCCTCTAATTTGAAAGCATTAACGCATACTCTGAAGTTTCCGGTTTCACTAACAAGAGTATAAGGTTTGAACCCTTGTGAAACGAGGATGCTTTTTGCTTTTTCAGAGTTTTCTTTCTTACTGTAACTACCAAGAATTACAAAATAGACTTTATCACCATTGGCAGCAGCATCTTCATCTTTATCAAAAGAAAATTGTTCGGAACGAACAGCGACTTTGCTGGATGCGGGGGAAGTTGTTGTATTACCTGCATCTGTTTTTGCATCACTTTTGTCAGAAAAATAGTTTGCGTTGTCAGTGCCGGCTACAACTTTGGCGTCAGTATTTTTGTTCTCCTGAACGACTTCATTTTTCCCTGCTTTTTTGAAGACTTTACAAGACCCCAAAAGAAACATACAGGCAATAAGTGGAAAGATCAAATACCTCATAGTACTAAATTTTGATTTAATTGTTTTCGCAAATTTAAGGCCAATAATATTTTATTCATCCAAATTTTAACAATTTTTATTTGGTAAGGGGTATAAATATGATATAAATGACTAAATATTTTTCTGCTGCATCTCTGATTTCCATTTAAGGTACCCGATGACTGCTAATATTGCATAAATCAAATATAGTCCTGCTGTAAGATTTAACCCCCTGTAAATGTAGAGTGACATTGAGGCAACATTGACTACAATCCAGACTAGCCATTGTTCGATAATCTTCCGGGTTAGCATAAAGGTAGCAATAATGCTTAACGTTGTGGGAAAAGAATCGCAATAAGGAACAGGAGAGTCGGTGAACGAGACCAGAAGCCATGCGATTAATCCGTAAAGAGGGATTGCAATAAGTGTCAAATATATGGCTGTTTTTAAATTGCAATGAGTGATCGGAAGTTCTTGTTTTTTGTTTTTGTTGGGATGGACGGTTAACCATATTAGCCATCCGTACACACTTACAATTAGATAGTAGAATTGTAGGCCCATGTCGGCATACAGTTTGGAAGAGTAGAAAACATAGATATAAAAGCCTGACATTAGAATTCCTACCGGCCATAAGCCGATGTGCCCTTTAATCTCGAGCCAGATGTACCAAAGACCGAGTAACGTCCCAATGGACTCGGCTCTGTTTGTTAAAACCCATTGAAGCATAATGGTGAAATAAAAATGAACAAAATAGTTTTTGAAGTCCTTTGAAAGACTTCAAAAACTATAGAATGTTAATATCTAAAATTTTAAAGTAAAACCACAGAGGAAATAAGTTCCGGCTTGCGGAAAATAGTCAGCCCATGTTTTCTCAATATTGTTTTCGTAGGAATTCCCTCCGTAGGCACTGCTATTATATTTTACATTAAAAATATTGTTGATCTGAACGAAGATACTTCCTTTTTTGAGATCTTTTATCTTGAAATTATAGTCTGCTCGTAAGTGATTGAGAAAATAATCGTTTAGCTGCCGGTCTTTGCTTGATGTATTGTCAAAATATTGTTTTCCAACATATTTTGAGATAAGTCTTAGATCAAGGAAAGACAGTGGACTGTAAGAAACGACGCTGGATGCAATGACATTGGGAGAATAGGCGATGTTGGTGTTGCCTTTAGCTTTTGATTTATATTCTGAGGTGTCGAATTCCTGTGTCGTTTCATTCCAGTTCGAATAATAAGTGGAGTATTCAATAAAGTTATGAATCCGATTTCTGCTGAAAGTCGCGTTGGCGTCCCATCGCAAGGATGAGAGAATTTTCCATGCAGCAACCAGTTCAATACCGGCACGATAACTTTTGTTGACATTGGTCATGATGTCGTAACCCACATTGCTCTTTTGTCCGGTAGGGATCAGTTGATTATGATAATACATATAGTAAAGATTGGCGGACGCAGTGAAGTTGGTTGATTTGAAGTTGTATCCGGCTTCAAAATCATAAAGAGTTTCAGCTTTAGGAGTAGAAGCAGCGTCCCCCTTTGCGTTCTCAAAGTCTGATCTTGTTGGCTCTCTATGACCAATTCCAGCAGAAGCATAAAGTTGGTTTTGATTATTGAGGTCGGCAAAGATTCCTGCTTTCGGATTGAAGAAGTTGAAGTGATGATATTGAGTTAAAGAGAGAAGATCATCATCCGGTCCAACCATTCGATAGTCAATGTGACGGTATTGGAGATCAGCAGAAACATGAAGAATATCAGATACTCTCAATTCTGATTTTGCATAGATGTTATAATCTGTTTTGGTTCCGTTATTTCGATACCATTCATAGTCTTTAGGAATGGCTGCGGCATATTGCATCCATATAAAGCGCCCGAAATGATCACCATCAAATCTGTTCCATGCCCCCCCTAATGTGAGATTGAGATTGTCTAATTTTAAGCTGGAAGAAAACACGCCCCCGTAAAAATCATTGGACATCCATTTTTGTCGGACAAGGTCTGTTTTCATGATCGAAGTATTGTTGATGATAGGATTAGGAAGTCCGTAATCGCTGAAGCTTTTCTTACTTTTATATTCTTCATAGTATCCGGATCCCTGAGTGTAATGCAGTGCTGCATTAATTGTCCATTTGTCAGAAAGTCTTTGAGAATGGATTAGTTGGTAGTGAGTCTGATAGTAGTTATCCGTTTCGTTCGGATAGTATTGCGTGTTTCCGTTTGCATCGGTATATTCTCCGGCTGAATTGTATTTACGGTTGGATGCCGGGTCAGGATTCCCTTCCCAGGTAATTCCGGTATGTTCTTCTCCGTGAATAATATTAAATCGGGTAAGGCTATTTTCGGAAAGATAAGCTCCGGATAGAAATATTGATTTGTGATTAGAAGAAGCCCGGTCGATGTAACCGTCAGTCTTTTGTTGGGAATAGCGGGCATCGAACGAAAAGTGATTGTTGATCAGTCCTGTACTGGTTTTTACACTTTCTTTAAATGTATTATAGGAACCTGCAACTCCCTGGATTTCAGTGTAGGGATCTTTATTCAGAGTTTCTGTTTGTAGATTAACCGATGCCCCAAAAGCCGCAGATCCGTTTGTTGACGATCCCAAACCCCTTTGTATTTGAATATTATCGACCGAAGAGATTAGATCTGGAATGTCCACCCAGAAGACCGATTGAGATTCAGGATCATTGAGTGGAATCCCATTGATTGTAACATTGATTCGGGAAGGATCACTTCCCCGGATGTACATGGTCGTATTTCCCATCCCGATACCCGATTCGGAAGAAGTGATGATAGAAGGTGTCGTACTGAGTAGAAACGGAATATCTTCTCCGTCCTTCATCTTCTCAATTTTCTCTTTATCGATGTTTGTAAATGCAATTGGTGTTTTGGCTCCGGCTCTGATGCCAGAAACAATAACCTCGTCGGTTAAGATTTGAGAGGTTTTGAGTTTGAACTCAACGATTTGTTCTGAAGGAATTGTCACCCCTGTTTTTTGTGAATCAAACCCAATAAAAGAAGTTTTAATCAGGTACTTTCCTTTTCTTAAGTGAGTAAAGAGGAATTCTCCACGATTGTTGGTTGATGTTCCTTCATAGGTTCCAACAAGTAAGATTGATGCACCCGATAGTGGTTTGCCGGTTTCATCCGTGACTTTTCCCTTTAGTGAGAATTGGGAGAAAGCAGGCGAAACATTGAAAAGAAGAAATAAAAGGACTAAAAATGGTCCCGATTTAAAAGTCATTGCTCTTGTCATTTTTAAACTTTTTAAAGTTTTGATTAAAAAGCAATGAGGGATAATACAGAATGAGAGTTGAGATAAATGGGAAAAATAATTCTCCACAATCCCTACGCCGGTATTAACCGGATCAGGTTCTCTGGGTATGATCTCAGCCCGATGTATTAAGGCACCCCATTGTGTTAATTGTGCACAAATGTATAATTTTTTCTTTTTTATATTTAGATAATTTACAACAAGCGTAAAAATTAAACGTAAATACGATTGAACTTGTTTAATAGAAGGAACGAAATATGAAAAAAACGGTTGCTGTATTTTGGTTTCGAAGAGATTTGAGGATTGAGGATAATGTTGGCTTTTATGAAGCATTGAGGAGTAATGATCAAGTCTTACCACTTTTTATTTTTGATCCGGATATTCTTGATCCGCTCGAAGATCGTAATGATCCAAGAGTAACTTATATGCATCAAAGATTGGAATTGCTTAATGAAGAACTGATGTTAATGGGAAGTTGTCTGTGGGTCATACATGATCAGCCTATAAACGCATTTAAACAATTAATTGAAGAATTTTCTGTTCAGGTAGTCTATACGAATAATGATTATGAACCTTATGCAATAAAAAGAGATGCAGCGGTTCGAGATTTATTGAAAGAACATGGTGTTGCGTTTCATGGTTATAAAGACCAAGTCATTTTTGAGAAAGATGAAATTTTAAAATCCGATGGACGTCCGTATACCGTTTTTACTTCATATAGTCGTAGGTGGAAATGTATGTTGTCGGAAAAGCCGATTCAACTTTGTGAGGCATTGGCTAAAGATCATCTTCTTCAATGTGAAGGACTCAAAATTTCATCGCTTGAATCTCTGGGTTTTACCAGTACAGAACGTATCGTAAAACCGATTGACCTTTCGCTGGAAATGCTTAGTCAGTATGAGCTTTTAAGAAATATTCCGGCAGTTGATGCAACCAGTCATTTAAGTGTCGCTCTTCGATTTGGGACAATCAGTATTCGACGAGTCGTTCTGGGGGTAAAACAATATGAACATTTTTTGAATGAACTGATATGGAGGGAATTCTTTATGCAAGTTCTGTATCATTATCCGAATGTTGTTTGGGAAAGTTTTAAACCGGATTACGACCGGATTGAATGGGTAAATGATGAGGAATGTTTCTTGCAGTGGTGTGAGGGGCGCACGGGATTTCCGATGGTTGATGCCGGAATGCGGGAACTTAATGAAACCGGGATGATGAATAACCGGGTAAGGATGGTGACAGCCTCTTTTTTGACAAAACATCTGCTTATTGACTGGCGTTGGGGAGAGGCTTATTTTGCTCGCAAACTGATGGATTATGAGTTGTCGTCGAACAATGGCAACTGGCAATGGGTTGCAGGGACAGGATGTGATGCCGCTCCGTACTTTCGTATTTTTAATCCGGAACAGCAACTTCGGCGTTTTGATCCGGAAGAGAAATACATTCGTCGATGGATTCCTGAATATGGAACATCAGCCTATCCTCATCCGATGGTTGATCTGGGGGAATCACGACTCCGTACGCTCTCTGCATACAAACAGGCGCTGAATCGCATGGAATAAACGGGTCTTAAATATCGGTTTATTTGAGATCGCTTGTTATCAGCTTGTCCTCGCTATTCAGCGGAATATTTGAGGTTTTTCTTAATTAGAAAGTCTCCGGTGATTACCAGATTGAAGAACCAGTTATAGCTGGTTGTGCTCTCTTTTAGATCGTATGCGGCATTAGTCCCCAGACTAAATATAGCACCTTTGGTAACTTTGAAATCGCCACGATATTCTCCCATTAGGAGACTCCTGTGTGGCTTGAGAGTTGAGGGAGAATCGTAATTTGCCGACAAAAGAAAAGAGTTGGCTAAAGGAGCCATATATTTGTTTGCGGACCAATAATTAAAGATAAAATGCTGGTTATGTATTGCGGCAGACGCTTCCAGCCATAGTCCACCTCCGGAACCGTAGTGCCGAAGTCCTGTATTAGCCAGATCTTTATAGCCTGTAACGAATGCTTTTAATCCATAGATAACTTGATCTGTTGTAATCGTTGATTGTAACCCGGTTGCTACATTTCCGAGAGATTCCATTTTGTCGGGACTCGTATCTATTTCTCCTCCGTGGTGTCGCGCAGTAACCTGAAGCGGCCAGCTTATTGTTGTGTTGTTGAAAGAAAAAAGTTGAACGTCGGAACTAAGACCATAGGTAAAGACTTCTTTAAAGGGGTCCCCTTTAAAAATAAACTGTTCCCAATTAACCCATGTTTGCGCATTAATAGCTCCGTGATGATAGATAAATTGGAGCCCTTCTTCTGGTTTCGCCGTGAAAAATCTTTCCTGGTCGAACAACGGAAGAATCAGATTATGGTTGTCATTATTGTTGAGGCCACCGAAGATCACTTCTAACGAAGGAGTTGCCATATACTCAGCTGAAAACCATGGATGAGTTTCAGAAAAGCCCCCGCGACCGATATATTTCAGCAGGTTAATCCCTGTTTGTATCTTGAGATTTGATGAAAAGTAATATTGAAAAGAAGGGCGCAAATGATATCCGATAAGCGTGTATCCGGAAGTTACGGGACTTTTAAATTCATTATTCCACAAGAAACTATTGTCCTCGAAACGGAAGTAGAGATTGTTCGTCTTCGTGGAATCAAATTTTGCATACATTGACCATGGATTGAGCTGTTCCTGTGCGATAGCTTTATGGCCTAAGGATAAAATGATTACTCCCAGAATGAGTAAAACCCGGATTTTTTTCATATTCGAAAATTTGCCCTCTAAAATAGGATAAAAAACATTGTTCCTGTAATAAATGCAATGGAAATGCATTGCTTGTAAAGTTAGTTCTTGTACGCGTTTTGACGTTTTAGGATAAAACGATCGTAAAGAGCTAAAAGAAGCATTGATCCGATAGCGATTCCTGAATAGAGAACCCATACTGATCCCGGATGATATTTATCCCAAAGGAAAGTAGACAATTGAGACGGAGAGAGATGCATTTGGACTGCAGCCTGGTTGAATAAATCATTTTTTGAAAAATGATCGGATATCTCGGGCAGGTGAATCCCTCTTGTAAGAATTTCTTTTCGGACGAGGAAGAATTTATCGGCAACTTTCTCATAGGGAGCACCGGATAGATACCCGGCAAGGCTGTGACCCAAAGCAATGGGCAGAAAAGAAGTTCCCATATAAAGGGCCTTTTTGTCAGGTGGGGCTATTCTCCCGATATATTCTGTGATTTTAGGAGAACAAGCCATCTCTCCGATACTGAAAATCAGGATCCCAAAAATAACCATCCATCCGTTTGTAAAGGAAAACATGACCGCTAATCCACCGGCTACAATCAGAAAGCCTCCAATCATTACACTTAACGGGCGGTAACGCATAACGACCGTTGAGATGATTAACTGAAAAAGAATGATAAAAAAGGAGTCGAGACTGTTAATTGTTACGGCAGAGATAGTTCCTTCCGGAGTCCCGATTAGATGAGCGAGAGCGGGGAAAACAGCAGCGATTCCATTGTAAACAACCGATGTGTCGGTCCAGTGATCAATAAAAACAGGAAATGAGTAATATAGCTGATTAAAAGAAGTCCAGAAGAAGGCAATGATGAGTAAAAACGCCACATATTTTAAATCGATCAACGTGGTTCCTATATTCTTGAAAATTTGGGAAATCGTTTTTGTGATTGATTCGGAAGGGCTGTTTTTTTTAGGCTCTTTAAAGAAAATGAGAGTTAGTAGGACGTTGACTCCGATGGCAATCATCGACATGTAAAAAACATAATGCCAGCTCTTGTTGAGAATAATTCCTGCGATAAAAGGCCCGATAAATCCTCCGATATTTACCATCATATAGAAAATTCCGAATCCGATGGATGAATTTGACGGATCAGTTGTTCGGGCAATCATTGCCGATACAAGCGGCTTAAAGAAGGCTCCACCGACGGCAAGCCAAATGAAAGAGAAAAAAACTAGTTCAAAAGATCTGAAGGTTCCCAACATATAAAAGCCAGAGATGTAAAGAGCAAAGGAGAGGAGGAATATTTTTTTATACCCTAATTTATCGGCGATTGCCCCGGTTAAAAGTGGGAGAAAGTAAAGAAGTGCAGATCCGGTTCCAATGATCAATCCTTTCTGAAGTTGGCTAAATCCGAGGGCCCCTGTATCTTTTGATCCGACAAGATATAACGCAAATGCCATGTAAAAACCGTACCAAGCCCATCTCTCAAGCAATTCAATGGTATTCGAGATCCAGAAAAGTTTTGGCAACTTTCTAAAAACGCCGATCATTTTCATTATGTTATAAATATTATATTAGAGCAGCCTAAAATAAACATTTTATTTTAACAGAGGGATAAATTGTTTGGGTTGCGGGTATTTGAATTGATGATTTATTACATTTGCTTCTTCGTAAACGATTGTTTTTTTATTTGAGCGCATTATGAAGAACTTCCAGAAAATAAAATCATTTTTCAGAAAAAAGGCAATTGTTTGGATTGCGATTCTGTCGATAGGAACGACGTGTTGGGGCTTTAGTCGTGACAATAAGAATTTTGAGATTGCTAAAAATCTGGATATTTATTTTTCTCTTTTCAGAGAACTCAATCTTTTTTATGTTGATGATATCGATCCTGCAAAGTTAATAAAGACCAGCATTGATAAAATGCTTGAATCACTGGATCCCTATACAAACTATATTCCTGAGTCGGAGATGGATGACTTTAATCTGATGACAACCGGAGAGTACGCAGGAATTGGGGCTGTGATTGGAATGCATGGAGATAATCAGGTTGTAATAACAGAGCCGTATGAAGGATTTCCGGCACAAAAAGCAGGGCTACGGGCCGGCGATGTTATCCTTGAAATTAATGGAAAGTCGACTGAAAAGCTGAACATTCAGAATGTTAGTGATTTGCTGAAAGGCCAGGAAAACACACCCGTCAAAATAAAAATTATCCGACCTACAACGAAGAAGGTCACAACATTTGAATTTTTAAGGGAGAAGATTCAGATAGATCCTGTTCCATATTATGGAATGCTGGATAATAAGACGGGTTATATTCGGTTGAGCAATTTTACGCAAGATTGCAGTGAACAGGTTAAAAAAGCAATCCTTGAATTGAGAGATAAATATCATGCGCAGTCATTAATTCTTGATCTTCGGGGAAATCCCGGCGGATTGTTGTACGAGGCCGTTCGGGTTGCAAATCTTTTTATTCCCAAAGGACAGGAAATTGTGAGTACCCGGGGAAAAATTAAACAGAATGATAAAACTTATTTTGCCGAAAATCAACCCATTGAACCGAATATGCCATTGGCCGTATTGGTCAATTCCGGATCTGCTTCCGCTTCAGAGATTGTTGCCGGAGCTCTTCAGGATGTAGATAGGGCTGTTATTATCGGGACCCGGACTTTTGGGAAAGGATTGGTTCAGACCACGCGTGATTTAAGTTATAATACGAAATTAAAAGTTACTACCGCTAAGTATTACATTCCCAGCGGACGTTGTATTCAGGCATTAGATTATTCACATCGAAATCCGGATGGCAGTGTTGGTCACATTCCGGAGTCACTTATATCTGAGTTTAAGACCAAGCATGGGCGTAAGGTTTATAATGGAGGAGGCGTTCTTCCTGATGTGGTTGTTGAGTCATCCAAACTCAGCAATTTTGCTGTGAATCTTGTTACCAAGAATATGATCTTTGATTTTACAACGGATTACTGTTTTAAAAATCCCAGAATTGCAAGTCCTGAAGAATATGTGATTAGTGATGAAACTTATCAGGATTTCATGGGATATGTAAAAGGTCGGAGTTTTACTTATAACTCAGCAAGTGAAGATGCTCTAAACGACTTAATCGAAACGGCTAAGAAAGAGCGATATTATGATATTTCAGAGAATGAAATAAAAGCACTTCAGAAAAAATTGGCTCCAAATGTTGATAAAGATTTTAGGGAGTTCAGTAAAGAAGTTAAGGAGCTTTTAAAAGATGAGATCGTTTCAAGGTATTATTATCAAAGGGGGGCAATAAAGTCGTCGTTAAAAGAAGATGATCTGCTTCCCCGGGCCATAGAGATGGTAAATAATCCGGGACAGTATAATGGGGTGTTGAACCCCGCGAAAAAGGTAAGCTTTGTCCCGGTAAGGAGACATTATCGAAAATCATTTTCTGTCTTCGATAGACGGAATGTTGCGATGGTTAAATATCAGAGGCCGGTCTAAAGCGTGAATTTTTGAGGGAATAGAATGGTTAATCCAATAACCATGAGGATGATTGCTGTTAAAATGATAATAAACATAATTACGCAAAAACGGAAAGCATTGTTTTCTTTAATTCTCTTTTGAGTTAGGATGATTTTCTTAACCTCTAATGTCAGTTTGGCTAGGGTTGCCGGGTCTTTGATGATGTAGTCGAAAGCACCGGATTTAATTGTATTAACAGCAATGTCTACATCGCTTTGTTCGGACAAGAAAATAAATTCAATATGGGGGTTTATTGATTTCACTTTTAGGAGAAAATCAATTCCATTCATTTCTTTTAGTGAATAATCCAGAATAATAATTTGTGGTTTCTCGTTTAAACAGCGAATGCATTCTTTTCCGGAAGAAAAGGTTCTTGTGTTCTGAAAATTACTGTTCTTCAGATGGATGCAGATTATATCATTGTATGCGATATCTCCTCCAACAACAAAGATTAATGGCATAAGAGTCTGCATAATTCAGAGTTATTTCTATAAATTTAAAGAAATAAGAGAAAGGGAACAAATCTTTATGTCTGTTTTGGCGGAGAATGCAGGGATCAAAAGAGCAATGATTTATTTTGTGGTATTAACAGGAGGCAGACTCTCTTCGAAACTCACGAAATTAGGAAAGGTGCGATGGAGTCCGCTTGGCTTATAGTCCCCTGAATAATCGACTAAAAGATGATGTTTGGCGGCTTCTTCTGCTATTTGATGGTAAAAACTAATGGCTTTTTGATTGGTATTTCCCTGAAAGTTTACTTTAAATCCAACGATCCCCCATTTTACCAATTGATCAAGAAATTTATCCATGTGCGGTATTAATACATTTTCCGAGATGGGAAGAATCAGGTCGATGTTCTTTTTTGAGGCGAATTTGGTTAGTTCACTCAGATTAAGCGAAGGATTCGAATTCTGTTTATTTTTTTGGTCAGCCCAATTTTCTCCCAACAGGAAGTATCGATATCCTTTTTTTGCTGCGGCATCTATTGCTGCTTTGCAGGTTATGGTTGACATCAGAGAAGAAGGGGCGGTTTTATAAACGGGTAATAGGTTCTGCCAATCGTAAGCAATTTTCCCTTGTTTGATCCATGAATAATCGGGAATCTGTATAGAAATGGAAAGTTTGTAAAGCATGTCGGATTGAGGAAGTGGATTCTTTTGTCCTGAAATGATTATTGCTCTCCATGGAAAGGATCGGTTTCCGTCCGTGTGAGCAATTAAGGTTCCGTTTTCGGGACTGATAGGAGTAAAACTTCCTTTGAGTCCGAATTGAATAGAATCATTGTGCTGCAATAGCATTGCCGGATAATTATCGAGGTCCGCCTCGGAAATCATTAATTTGAGGTTGTCTTCAGTGTTAATCAGAGCCGGGATGGTGTTTGCTTTTTTAAATGAAGAACTGGGGATAACCCGGTACGGTTGCCCTATTGAAGAATACATTTGATCTTCCTTGGGGAAATAGATTTTGTAATTTGAACTGAAATTGAACTCGTCTGTTTCGGAACACACGTTGACCGGTTGGTCGAAATAAGTAATAAAGCGATATGCAATGCCATCATTATAAGCTCTGAAGATAATCATGTAACCAGCCTTGTTGTAGAAAGAAAGCTGGTTGAAAAGGTCTTCAATACGGGTGTCCCCTTCATTGAAAACAGGATCGATGTATTCTGCGTTCTCACTTTCCTCTGCCCGGGAAAATTTGGGTGCAACGCCTGCTTTTACTCCGTTATCAAATACCATAGCAATAGAAGAAGGATTGATAACTTCCTTTCCATGGTATGAAACGGAATATTTCATATTCGGCTGTGTTGTGATCTTAATCTCGGTATTTCCATCGGGAGAAAGAAGTGAAAAACTGGACGCGGTAACTGTTCTGCTGTGGATATGGTGTTTTGGGATGCTTTTGTGATAAACCTTGTGTTTTGCGAAAGCAGAAGTACATAAAAGGATCAATACAATGGAAGTCAGTACCGTTTTAAATCTCATATTGAATTCAATTTTGGTTTACAGGGAGACCAAGTTAGGAATAATTTTTATGGGGAAATAGAAGGTTCTTTAATCCGTCAATCTTTTTTTGCTTTTTTATGTTTTTTTAGGGAATCACAAACAGTTGTATTTTAGCTCTGATTCCCTTGTCAAGTTGTATACTTATTTCCTTTGGAAGGATAATAAAAAAAGGGGGACTGATATTAGAAAATTAGAATTGTATACCTAATTTTGATGAACAAATGTTCTACGGTATACTTATTCCGGTTAAGACACTCAAAAGTGTATACTTATTCTAGGAAAGGTCATCGTGCTTTTTTCTTCGGGATTGCTGCTGTATTTCTTATCCTTTTATAGGTGGTTCAAAGGTGGTTCACAGGTGGTCTATAGGTGCGGAGCACCTATAGACCACCTGTGAACCCAATCTAAAGTGAGTTTAAATGGTACGGGTAAAAGATAGATGTACTTGTTATGTGCCAAGTATGCTGGGGTATATCTGAAAATAGATTTTTTTATTCGGGAAAAAGACAGAACTTTGTCCTCTGTTTTGTGAAAACAAAAAATATAAAATGCGCGCGTTTAATAAACTTCAACATTATTCCCCGGGACAGCAACTCTTTTTTGCTGTATTTGTGGCTGTTTGTTCTTATTTTATTTTCTTTTTTATCGGAGTTTTAACGCTGATCCCATTTTGGGGAGGAAGGATTTTGAGTGACCCTACGATCTGGACTGATTACTCGAAACCGGAGAATGTGAATGTGCTGAAGTATATACAACTGATGCAGTCTGTGGGCTTGTTTATTGTTCCTTCATTTATTATCGCTTTTCTTTTTGGAGACAAGGTAAAGAATTATCTGCAATTGAATCGTCGCAGTAGTTGGCTAAGTTTTTTGCTGTTGTTTTTTTTGATTATTGTAATGAATCCGATTATCAATGTTCTGTCCGATTTTAATTTAAAATTAACGTTGCCGGAGGGATTGTCTTTTGTGACAAGATGGATGCGGTCGACCGAAGACAGTGCGGCACTGATAACCCAGACGTTTTTAAAAGTAAACGGAGTCTCCGGACTTTTGTGGAATCTTTTTGTTATTGGTATTATTCCGGCTTTAGGGGAAGAGCTGCTTTTCAGAGGAGTTATTCAAACGCAGCTTGCAAAAATCATGAAGAATCATCATTATGCTATTTGGATTAGCGCTGCGTTGTTTAGCGCTATGCACATGCAGTTTTATGGTTTTCTTCCGCGGATGGTTTTAGGCGCAATGTTTGGATACTTATTGGTTTGGAGTGGAAGTCTCTGGCTTCCGATTGTTGCTCATTTGCTGAATAATTCGATGGCGATTTTGTTTTATTATATGAATAGCAAGGGAATAACAAAATTAAATATTGAGCAGTTCGGGACTCAAAATCACGATTTTCCATTAGTGATCGTGAGTGTTGTTGTTACGGTCCTTTTATTGCTCGAAATTTATCATATTGAACATCAAAGGCAGGAAACGACGAATAAGTTGAGAAACACCTGAGTACCTTATCTGATATTTACTATTTTTACAAAATAGCTGATTTTAAAGAATGTTAAAGATATGATTCTGACAATTATTGGATTTTTCGAAGCAGTGATGTTCCTGCTGGTCCTTTATTTTGCATGGAAAGTGTTTAAACGGGTTTTTCTTCCGCTTTTTGTGAAGGGAATGATTAACAAAATACAAAATCATGTAGAACAGCAGGTTCGTAAAGAAGAGGAGCCTCTCAGAAAAGACGGAGAGGTAACCATTGACTCTGAACCGGAGCCGAAGAGGAAGAAAAAAGTCTCTCATGAAGATGGAGAGTATACGGATTATGAAGAGATAAAATAAACACCAAAGAATATAAAGCTAAACAAGAAATTATGGCTCAGGAAGACGTTTTTAAGAAACTGGTAGCACATTGTAAAGAGTATGGATTTGTTTTCCCTTCAAGTGAGATATATGATGGGTTGGCAGCTGTGTATGATTACGGACAGCATGGTGTAGAACTGAAGAATAATATCAAGAAATATTGGTGGGATTCAATGATCCTTCTTCATGAAAATGTAGTCGGGCTTGATTCTTCTATTTTTATGCATCCGACCATTTGGAAAGCATCGGGTCATGTTGATGCATTTAACGACCCGTTGATTGATAACAAAGACTCGAAGAAACGTTATCGTGCCGATGTTCTTATTGAAGATTACCTTGGAAAAATAGAAGATAAAATACTGAAAGAAGTTACGAAAGCCCGAAAACGTTTTGGTGACAGTTTCGATGAGAAAGTATTTCGTGAAACGAATGGCCGGGTACTTGAACATCAAAAACAATTTGATACGGTTCATACCCGTTATGCCAAAGCGATGAATGATATGGATTTGAACGAACTGCGTCAGATTATTATTGATTGCGAGATTGTTTGTCCGGTATCCGGAACTAAGAACTGGACCGAGGTTCGTCAGTTTAATCTGATGTTCTCGACTGAGATGGGTTCAACTTCGGAAGGGGCGTTGAAGGTATATCTTCGTCCTGAAACCGCTCAGGGGATTTTTGTAAATTACCTGAATGTGCAGAAAACGGGAAGAATGAAAATTCCTTTTGGAATTGCGCAGATTGGTAAAGCTTTCCGGAATGAGATTGTTGCCCGTCAGTTTATTTTCCGTATGCGTGAATTTGAACAGATGGAAATGCAGTTTTTTGTTCGTCCAGGAAGTGAGTTGCAATGGTTTGAAACCTGGAAAGCAACCCGGATGAGCTGGCATAAAGCATTGGGTTTCGGTGACGAGAATTATCGTTTCCATGAGCATGAAAAATTGGCTCATTATGCTAATGCTGCTGTTGATATTGAATATCGCTTTCCTTTCGGATTCAAAGAAGTTGAGGGAATTCATTCCCGTACGAATTTTGACTTGTCACAACATCAGAAATTTTCAGGAAAAAAGATTCAGTATTTTGATCCCGAATTGAATGAATCGTATACCCCCTATGTTGTTGAAACGTCTATCGGGGTAGATCGGATGTTCCTTCAGATTATGGCTGCTTGCTATTGTGAAGAGACTGTTGAAAATGACGGAAAAACGGATACCCGTGTTGTTTTGAAATTTCCTCCGGCTCTTGCTCCGGTTAAACTGGCCATTCTTCCTTTAATGAAAAAGGATGGTTTACCCGAAAAGGCACGTGAAATCATGAATGAATTGAAGTTCGATTTTAACTGTCAGTACGATGAGAAAGATACGATTGGAAAACGTTATCGCCGTCAGGATGCGATCGGGACACCATTCTGTGTGACGGTTGACTATCAAAGTGTTGAAGATAATTGCGTAACGATTCGTTATCGCGATACGATGTTGCAGGAGCGTGTTTCTATTGATAAATTACATGATATTATAGCAGAAAAGATTAATCCTAAAGTTCTTTTTTCTAAAATTGTATAATTAATTGCCGAAAAGGGTAATTTAAAAGTTGGAAAGCCGGGATGCATGATTTGCCTTTAAGGGGCAAGAGGTATCGGAGTTTTCCAACTTTTTTGTTTTAAAAAGGTGCTTATGTCAAAGAGGGTTCTTGTTATAACTTATTACTGGCCTCCTGCTGGAGGAGCGGGAGTTCAGCGATGGTTGAAGTTTGTAAAATACCTTCCTGCATTTGGGTGGACTCCGGTTATTTATACTCCCTCAAATCCGGAGAATCCGGTAGAGGATCTGTCTCTATTGAAGGATATTCCGCCGGAAGCAGAGATCATAAAAAGGCCGATATGGGAACCCTATTCTGTTTATAAACGATTTATCGGACAAAAGCCGGAGCAAAAGATTAATGCTGGATTTCTTTCGGAGAATAAAAAACCAAGGTTTACCGAGAAGTTGTCGGTGTGGATTAGGGGAAACTTCTTTATCCCGGATGCCCGAAGGTTTTGGATTCGGCCCTCGGTTAAGTACCTTCTTGCCTATTTGAAAGAACATCCGGTTGATATGATTGTTTCAACAGGCCCGCCCCATAGTATGCATCTGATTGCTCTTGCATTAAAGAAAAAATTGGGGATTCCCTGGGTTGCCGATTTCCGGGATCCGTGGACCAATATTGATTTTTACAAAGATCTGATGCTTACCAAACAGGCCGATCGGTGTCATCATCGGCTAGAAAAAAAGGTTGTGGATCAATGCGATTGCCAAATTGTCATTGGAGAGGGCATGAAGCAGGAATTTCAGAATATCGGAGCCAAAAATATTGAGGTTATTACGAATGGGTTTGATGAGGACGATGTTTTGACCGGTGAAACCCTTCCTGACCGGAAATTCAGTATTGTACATATTGGAACCATTCCCCGTTCACGTAATCCTCAAGTGCTATGGAAAGTCCTGTCCGGATTGCTTGAGGAAAATCCGGGGTTGAAAACGGATTTGGAAATCAAACTTGTTGGGAAACTGGATGTGTCGGTAACCGAATCTCTTGAGCGTTACGGATTGATGGATTATCTGAATCGGATTGAATATTTGCCGCATGATAAAGTCTCGAAAATACAACGGGAGGCTCAGGTCCTTTTGCTGGCAGTTAATGATACTCCGAATGCAAAGAACATATTAACCGGTAAATTTTTTGAATATCTTTCTGCTTGCAGACCGATTTTAGCTATTGGGCCCGAAGATGGTGAAGTGGCTCGCATTTTAGCAGATACAGAAGCTGGGTGTATCTCCGGATTCCGGAATGAAACCTTGTTGAGGCAGAATATACTTCGATATTATAGTTCTTATTGTAAAGGGGAACTTCGGATTGTTTCTCAGGGGATTGAGCGTTATTCCCGGCGTAATTTGACAAAGGCCATGGTGCAGGTTTTCAGTCGCTTATTACTTCTTTGTTTATTCTGTTTTTTATTCATGGGATTCAAACCTGAGACATGGAGGCACAAGCAAATTGGGAATTCGAGCGGTTTGTCGAATAGTGCGGTGACTTCAGCTTTTATGGATTCCAGAGGATTTGTCTGGTTGGGAACCTGGGATGGACTGAATCGTTATGACGGGAGTAACATACGGGTTTTCAAACCCAACAACTTAAACAAGGGAGCGATTAGCAATAACGTTATCCGAAAGATTCTGGAGGATAAGAACCATCATTTATGGATTGTAACAGAAAATGGAATTAATCGTTATAATTCAGTAGATGAGGTCTTCAGGTCGTATTTGAAAAATGAAAATAATAAATTCTATCGGGAAAACTGTTTCCATGCGACGTTAGGTCCCGATTTAACTTTGTGGGTGAGCAAATATGACTACGGACTGGTCCATTATGACGATAAACGGGGAGTTTTCTCGTCTCCGATTCAAATTAGAGGCCAATCAAATTTGCTGAAAAGACTTTCAGGTTTTACTTTCTCCAAATCGGGAACCCTGTGGACCATTAATGATGATGGGGTGGTGGTTGGCGTAAAATGGAATGGTCAGGCATGGATCGTTACAAAGCGCTATGATTTTTCTAACACTTATCGGGTAAATCCAGAAAAAAGCTGGTTTATTAATTACAAAAATGGACTTTGGCTTTTGATGTCTATTCGGGGCGGAGGGCTCTTGGCTTTGAATCCGGAGACGGGGACAACGAAACGGATTTTTACAAAGGAAGAGAAATTTGAGGTAACAACATTGTCTCCATGTCTTAACGGATGCTTTATCTGGGGTGGAACGGATTCCGGTGGTTTATTCCGGTTAACTCTTGATGAAAAGCCGACTATTGAATTTTTCCAGGATAAGTTGTCCGGAATTTCTCAGCGAAAGATTAAGATTTGGACGGTGACTGAGACTTATCCTGATTTGTTGTGGGTTGGAACCGATGGAGATGGGGTGCATAAGTATATTATGGAAAATAACCCTTTTGTATCCGCATTCAAAAGGGTCTCTGTAGAGACAAATAAAAATCAGGGTGTTGTTCGGGCTATTCAGGAAGATTCATTTGGAAATTTATGGATAGGAACCAGAGGAAACGGATTAAATATTTATAATCCGAAAGGGGAAAGAGTTACGAACTACAGTCAGAAGAACGGATTGTCTAACAATGCGGTGTTGTCGCTGGGGAAGGATTCATACAATAATATCTGGATAGGGACCGATGGGGAGGGAATTGATATGTATGAGTTTTCAACAAAAAAGATTCTGCATTTTCCCCGATCATTTATAAATAAACCTAAACTGGATTTCGGATCGGTTTATGCTATTTGTCCGGATAGTTATGGAAATATATGGATAGGAACCAGTGGCTATGGATTAATTGAATTTAAGGTCAAGCGAACGGGTCAGGGAGATTATGTATTGTCGGGTTTCAGACAGTACAGGAACAATTTTTATAACCGAAACGGATTGCAAAGTAATGTTATTCGGTGTATAACGGAGGATAGTCCCGGTGTTTTATGGATAGGGACCATTGGAGGAGGACTTTATTATTTTGATTCAAGAAGAAATGTTATTCGGTCTTTTAGAAGTAGTCCCGGAAATTACAATAGTTTGCAGAATGATGATGTTCTGAGTTTGTGGAAGGCGAATAAGCGGGAACTTTGGATTGGTACCAGCGGAGGCCTGGATGAGCTGCGGCTTCCAGTACTTAAGAATGCCTCCTTTAGGCATTACAATGAAGGAACGGGACTTCCCAACAATACGATTCATTCCATTCTGGGAGATTCGTATGGTTTTGTGTGGAGTAGCACTAACAGAGGACTTGCAAAATTGAATCCGTTGACAGGAGAAATCAGAAGTTATTATGACTCCGATGGACTTCAAAGTAATGAGTATTCTGACGGGGCTTCGTACAAGAGTCGGATAACAGGGACGTTTTATTTCGGCGGAGTCAATGGGTTTGACCGCTTTGATCCGGCAAGTATTAAAGATTCCCATTATTTCCCAAGGTTGGCAATTACTTCTTTTGAGTTGATCAATCAGCCGAAATTCAGAGCGTTCCCTCAAATGGATATGTCCCGGAAATTAACGTTGCATTATAATCAGAATTTTTTTCAGGTCCATTTTACTTCGCTCAATTATCACAATAAACAGAAATGCCAGTATGCCTGCATGCTCGAGAATTTTGACAGAGGCTATAGTAAAGTAAATGAAGAGGTGACTTATACGAATGTTCCTCCGGGCGAATATGTCCTCAAGTTGAGATGTACCAATGAGAACGGAATCTGGAATCCTTCAGCCTATGAAGTTAATATTACAATTTTACCTCCTTTCTGGAAAACAAATTGGGCTTATGCTTCCTATGGATTGTTAATAATATTGTTTATCCTTTTGATAATCAGGCTTGCCTTAATGCGTGCCAGAGAACAAAATAGAATATCAATGGAAAGGTTGGCTGTACAGAAAGAGAAAGAATTACAACAGTATAAATTTCAGTTTTTTACCAATATAGCTCATGAGTTTCGTACCCCGTTGACGCTCATTATGGCACCGGCGACTCAATTGATGGACCTCAATAACGAAGATAGCAGGATTACGCCCTATGTCCATTCTATCTATGCGAATTGTAACCGGTTGCTGCATCTTATCAATGAACTGATCAATTTTCGAAAAGTTGAGACTGGCCATCAGAAATTAAAAGTGAAAAAAGGAAATCTTTCTTTTTTGGTCTCAACGATTGTTAATGCTTTTACCCAATATGCACAGGAGAGGCATATCCGACTTCAGTTTGTTCATGAAGGAAAAGATATAACGGGGTGGTTCGATAATGAAGTGATAGAAACCATTCTGTTGAATCTGGTCTCGAATGCATTAAAGTACACGCTTCCTGAAGGAACTGTACAGGTGTCGATAACTAAAGTGAATTCTTCAGCAAAGATTGAAGTGAAGGATAGTGGAGTTGGAATATCAAAAGAATATCAGGAGCGGGTTTTTGACCGGTTCTTTCACCAGAACGATGCTTTGCATAAGTCAAATGGAATCTTTGGTAGTACGGGAGTGGGACTTTCTTTAACCAAAAGTCTGGTTGAACTTCATAAAGGGAAAATGCTACTGGAAAGTGAACAGGGGAAGGGGAGCTGTTTTACGGTAATAATGCCGATTCAGGAATCATCATTTGATTCGTCGGAAAAACATGAGGAGATGGTTATTGATGAAACACAGATTGTTGATAAGGCTGCTGAAGAATTACTGGGAATTGATGAGGTTCGTTTTGGACCGGAGGAAGAAAAATTGCAACCATTCTCTCCTTTAAAAAAGACAATCCTTATTGTTGATGATAATGTTGAATTGAGAAATCTGGTTCACGACATTCTTCACCCGGAATACAATGTACTTCAAGCTCAAAATGGGCTGGAGGCAATGAACGTTTTGAAAAGTACCGGGGTTGATCTGGTAATTAGCGATATCATTATGCCGGAGATGGATGGACTGGAGTTATGCCGAACGATTAAGAAAGACATCAGTACCAGCCACATCCCTATAATTCTTCTTACGGCGAGAGGGGAAGTTGAGAATCGGATTGAGGGACTTGAGTCGGGTGCTGACAGCTATATTCCAAAGCCTTTCGACCCACGTCATTTGAAGGTGAGAATCAGAAAACTAATTGAAAGCAGAATAGAGATTCAAAAGACACTAAAAGATTCACCTATGGCTCCGATACAGCAGATATCGGGATTGAACAGCCGGGATGCTGCTTTCCTCGAAACATTACGGAGTTATCTGGAGGCACATATTGATCAGGTCGATCTTGATGCGGATTGCCTCGCTGATCAATTGGCCATGAGCAAGGCACAATTGTATCGGAAGATTAAAGCGATATCAGGGTTTACGCCTCATGGCTATATCCGTCATTATCGTTTGAATAAATCAGTCCAGTTGCTTTTGGAGTCGTCGTTGACTGTTTCGGAGATTATCTTTGAGACCGGCTTTAATAATCGTACTTATTTCTACCGATGTTTTAAAGAAACGTATGGAATCACACCTAAGGAATATGTGAAAAAGTATAAGGGCTAAAATTATTCACTCAGAGTAATATAAAATGAGTATACGTTCTGTTTGCAGCTAATCAGTTTATTACGTCGTGTGTGTTCTCTTTTGTAGAAGAGAATAAAGTCAGTATAGTATACAAAAAAGAGAAGATAGTGGACTTCGGAAAGCGAAGAAGTTCGGACCTTTGGATATATATAAAACTGACTAACGATGGACATTGCGAAAAGATTTGTACAGAATCCTTTGCTTCGGCCCGAAGATATTAAGCCGAGTATGCCGGGAATGAAAATTGAGTGCTTATTAAATCCAGGGGTATTCATTTATAAAGGTCAAATCTGGTTGTTACTTCGTGTTGCTGAACGTCCTGTTCAACAAGAAAATAAAATAAGTTTTCCAATTTATAGTATAGAAAAAGGGAAGATTGAGATTCTCTGTTTTGATAAAAGCGATCCGGATATTGATATGACTGATCCCCGGGTGATACGCTATAAAAAGGAATTTTATCTCACCACTTTATCACACCTCCGATTAGTTTGTAGTGCCGATGGTGTTCATTTTAAGGAACCGACGGGTTATCCTGCAATTATGGGACAAGGGCCGCAGGAAACTTTTGGGATAGAAGATTGTCGGGTTGCCACCATGGAAGATGGATATCACCTTACTTACACAAAGGTGTCGGCTTATGCCGTCGGAGTGGGCTATATGTATACAAAAGATTGGCGAAAATTTGAACGAAGAGGTATGATTTTCCCTCCTCATAATAAGGATTGTGCGCTTTTCGATGAGAAAATAAACGGACAGTACTATGCGTTTCATCGCCCTTCCAGTCCCGAATTGGGAGGTAATTATATATGGCTTGCCGAATCGCCGGATTTAATACACTGGGGAAATCACCAACTTATTGCAACAACCCGCGAAGGGAAATGGGATAGCGAACGATTAGGCGCAGGAGCATCACCCATTAAGACTACTTCCGGATGGTTGGAAATTTATCATGGGGCAACCAAAGACAATCGTTATTGTCTCGGGGCTTTATTACTTGACTTGAATGATCCGACTAAAGTGATTGCCAGAAGTGACGAACCCATCATGGAGCCGATTGCTGCTTATGAGAAAACAGGTTTCTTCGGAAATGTGATTTTTACAAATGGACAATTGGTCGATGGAGATACGATAACTATCTATTATGGCGCGTCGGATGAAGTGATCTGTGGTGCTAAGTTTTCAATCAAAGAAATACTCTCTACCTTAAAAAGATAACTTGATGAAATTATTAACGAAGATATTAAAGAAGCCACTTTTAGAATATCAGTTTTTTCTGAGTAATCCGCGGGATATGCGGGTCTTGCTGATTACAAATATGATTTATGCATTGGTTTTACCGGTTACTGATATATTTGTTAGTGCCTATATTATGCGTAATTCGAATGATCCGTCGTTGGTGGCGATTTACCAGATTGCCTTATATTTTGGAATTCCATTTACATTTCTGATTAATGGTTTCTTGCTGAGAAAGATAAAAATTGCGAATCTTTATAGTCTGGGGATGCTCTTAAGCGGAATATCAATGATGTTTCTGATGACATTTAAGAATGTAAATTCCGTTGGCGTAGCGTTTGCCGGATTAATCATGGGAATCTCGTTCGGTTTTTTCTGGGCAAACAGAGATTTTCTGGCTTTGAACACGACTAATGATGGAAACCGTAATTATTACTACGGACTCGAGACTTTCTTTTATACGATTACCTCAATCATTGTGCCTTTTGTTGTCGGTTGGTTTCTGGTCTCGTATAAACATTTCAATCTGTTTGGCGGAAATATAATGATGGCTTATCGAATTGTAGCGGTCTGTGTACTGATTCTTACCGTTCTTTCATCGATTGTTATTCATAGTGCGGCTTATAAGAATCCGGAGCAGAAGAAATTCTTGTTTTTCAAATTTGATAAACTTTGGCGGGAGATGCTTGTGCTGGCAGGATTGAAAGGACTTGTTCAGGGTTATTTGGTTACGATTCCTGCTATTTTAATCTTGGTTTTAGTCGGAGATGAAAATTCAATCGGTACGATTCAATCAATCAGTGGAATTGTTACAGCGATTATATTATACCTGTTGGGGCGGATATCGAAACCCCAGCATCGGATTTATATCTTCTCATTCGGGATAATTGTTTTTGCAATAGGAACACTGGCTAATGCGTTGATGTTTTCAGCTACCGGCGTGGTTATCTTCATGCTCTGTAAGGTGCTTTTCCAGCCACTTCATGACATCGCCTATTTCCCGATACAGATGGATGTTATTGATGTCGTTTCCAAAAAGGAAGGCCGCAGTAAATTCGCTTATATCTTTAATCATGAGTTCGGTTTGTTTATCGGAAGAATGTTCGGATTAGGATTATTCTTATGTTTGATGTATTATGTATCGCAGAAATTTGCACTTAAGTACTCCCTGCTGATTATTTCGTTGTTGCAATTACTTTCCATTCCTATGGCTAAAATAATCATCCGTCATGTTGCTGTTGAGAAGGGCATAGTCCGGGATTGATTGTAAAAGAATAATATTAGTTGATTTTTTGTAGAATATAATTTACACGAACGATATGATGAGAAATGTAAAGATCTTATTTTTAGTTTGTTTGTCCTTTGTTTTTGTTATTCAACAAGGGTCGGGGCAGATAAAACAATTATCAATAAACCGGATTGATTCGATGCCCAGGCATCCGACTCCGTATAAGTTGATAGACTGGAAAGAAAGGGCTGTAAATTTTGATCATTCCGTTTTTGACTGGAATTCGAAAGGGAAATATTTTCCGCTTATATGGATCGATAGTTCTTCAAGAAATATCAATCAGAAGACCTTTGGGATTTATACGGTGATTGGCGATGTTCGTCAGGGACCGGGACATGCAAACGGAGAATTTCATGAGGCGGTTAATTCTTTGGGCGCAATAATGAGTGCCGGACTGATTGGAATAGATAAGCGAAATCAAGATGGATATAACTATGTGAAGATGGTTCAGAATTATTTTAATTCGGCCAATCATTGGAACATTGTTATGAATAATACGAATCCTCAGGTTGCCCACTTGGGTGGAGGATATGGTCGGGACTGGTGGTATGATGTGTTCCCAAACGTCTTATATTATGCTGTATCGGACCTGTTTCCGAAGGTTAGTCATTCTGATTTTATTCAGCATAGTATTGCCGAACAGTTCTGTAAGGCCGATTCGGTGTTAAATGGGAATTATGATTTTTCCTGTTTTGATTATTCGCAAATGAAGGGAATCCGAAATCAAATTCCATTACAACAAGATGTGGCTGCCGGGCATGCTTATGTGCTTTATGCTGCGTATGAAAAATATAAAGATCCCCGATATCTCAAGAGGGCCGAGTCTTCGCTAAATGCGTTATTAGGACAAAAAGAGAGTCGGTTCTATGAAGTGTTGATGCCCTTTGGGGCATATGTCGCTGCGAGACTTAATGCAGAGCAGGGAACTCATTATGACGTTTCAAAAGTTCTGAATTGGGTTTTCGATGGTTGTAAAGCAGCTGATGGTAGAACTGGCTGGGGGGTTATTACCGGACGATGGGGAAAATATGACGTTTCGGGTTTGCAGGGAAGTACTACTGATGGGGGCGGATATGCATTTCTGATGAATACCCTTGATATGGCCTGGCCGTTGGTTCCGATGGTTCGTTACGATCCCAGATATGCCCGTGCGGTTGGAAAGTGGATGCTGAATGCCTCCAATGCAGCTCGTTTATTTTATCCGTATGATATCTCGGATTCTTGTCAGGAATTACCGGAGAAGAAGGCAATTACTAAAAATGTGATTGCTTACGAAGGACTTCGACGGGTAGATTATTATGGAAAGAAAGAGTTAGTCGGCGTTTCACCGGTTGCGATGGGCGACGGACCACGATGGGCTGATGGACAGCCGGATGTGACGGTTTTCAGTATTTATGGCTCTGCACATGTGGGGATTTATGGTTCAATAATAAGAAAAACAAATGTAGAACAGATTCTTCAGCTCAATTGTCTGTCTACCGATTTCTACCGGAATCATGCATACCCTACTTATTTGTACTATAATCCATATTCGACAGAAAAGAGCATTGTTTTCAATAATAAGGGAACAGCTGTTGATCTGTATGATGTGATCTCTGATAAGATTCTAGCTTATAATGTGGTAAAGAAAGGAGTTTTTAAAATAAAATCAGATGAAGCATGCTTGATTGTTGTTATTCCTGCCGGAAGTAAGTTAAAAAAGGCGCAGGGGAAAGTTATGACACATAATACGATTATTTCGTATGTCTCTTCTATGAATTAATGTTATTCATGACATTTAAATATTACAAGAAACTAACATTAAACTAATTCCAATGAAAATTAATCTCAATTTGAAAATGAAATCCGGGATACTTGCAATGATGCTTATTCTTTTAATAAGCCCTGCATTTGCCCAGGAAAAAATCACGGGCGTCGTTACGGACGAGAATGGCGCTGCTATGCCCGGCGTTTCGGTCCTTATTAAAGGGACGACAATTGGAACCAGCACAAATACAGATGGAACTTATGTGCTTCAGTCGGCTCCGGCCAATGCCATATTAGTTTTTTCCTTTATCGGATATAAAACCCAAATGGTTCCTTTAGAGGGTAAAACCTTGTTAAATGTTTCTCTTATCGTTGGAACGAAAAACTTAGGAGAAGTGGTCGTCCTGGGTTATTCTGCACAAAAAAAATCGACCGTTACCAGTGCGGTGACTTCAGTCAATATGAAGGAACTGGAGAGCCGGCGTGTTGTTGGTGTTGCTCAGGTACTGCAGGGACAGGTAGCCGGCGTACAGGTAACTCAAAGTACAGGAGCTCCCGGAGATCCAATTGAAATACGAATTCGTGGCGTAGGTACGATTGGAAATAATGATCCATTGTATATTATTGATGGTGTGCCATCGAGAGATATTACCTTCTTAAATCCATCGGATATTAAAACAATGACTGTTTTGAAAGATGCTGCGGCTGCTGCAATATACGGGTCCAGAGCATCCGGTGGAGTTGTTGTTATTACAACCAAACAGGGTGAAGTGGGGAAAACGAATGTGAATGTGAATTATTATAGCGGAATTCAGTCTGCTACTCATCTTCCGCACATGCTGAACTCTACTCAATATATGAATGTGATGGAGACCGCCTGGAATAACTCAGGATATTCGGGGACTAATCCTTATACTCCTGATAAGGGAAGAAGTGATTTTGCTAATACAAATTGGTTGGATGAATTATTTGTCCTTGGGCATTCACAGGATGTACAGGCTTCCGTTAGCGGAGGAAATGAAAAAACCCAATTCCTTTTATCTGCAGATGTTTTTAATCAGAACGGGATTGTTATTTTCAATAATGATGAATATAAACGGATAAATTTCAGAACGAATATAAACTCGAATATCACCGATCGTTTTAGAGTGGGCACGAATGTTCAGTTCTCTTATACTTCTCAGGATAAACTTTCTTCGAGCGGAGATACCCCTGGTATTATTCGTCATGCTTGTCTGAGACCCCCTATTCTTTCGGTTTATAAAAGTACGACCGATCCTACTTATTCCGCATCTGATCCTTTTACCGATTTGCCGTTTTATAAATATAATGATGGTCAGAATGGAAATAATGGTGGTTGGGAAGGAAGTAAATATCAGCTGACTTCGAACCCGATTGCTTTAGCTTATTTTACAAATGATGTAAGAAGTGTGTTTAAAACTTTCGGAAATGTTTATGGCGAATATTCTTTTTTAGAAGATAAATCATTAAAAGCCAGGACAAATGCCGGGATTGAATTGAACTTTAATCACGATAAAGCATTCTATCAGAATTTTGGAGATGATAATGGTAGCGGGAATGCTCTTGATGCAGGAGAAGGGCGTCAAAATAAGCCTAATTCGTTGAGTGAAGACCGGAATGAGGATTTTACGTTAACGTGGAATAATACGTTGAACTATGAGAAGAAGATTGGGGCTCATTCAATAAATGCATTGGTGGGAACTGAATACATTTCAAATCACGAATCTTCGCTCAGTGCTTCAAGAAACCGGTACGATTTTACTACTGCTAATTTCCAGTACATTAACTTCGGAAACACGACTCTTGATCTTACAAATGGAGGGACCGGCACGGAATGGGCTCTGTTCTCTTTGTTCGGATCAGCAACGTATTCATATAATGACAAGTACATGGTGACGGCTAATTTAAGAGCTGATGCTTCGTCTCGTTTTTCTTCAAAGAACAGGTGGGGATATTTTCCTTCTGTATCGGGTGGCTGGAATATGGCAAAAGAAGATTTTATGAAAGATATTAGCTGGCTATCGGATCTGCGAGTAAGAGGGAGTGTCGGAGAACTTGGGAATCAGGAGATTGATAACTATTCTTATTTGACTTTGCTGAAAAAAGACGGAGATAAATATTTGATATCAAGATATGGAAATCCTGATTTGAAATGGGAATCGACCAAACAGACCGATTTTGGTGTGGATTTGGGTGTTTTCTCAAACAGATTGTACTTCTCGGCTGATTATTTTATTAAAAAAACATCCAACATCTTATTGCCGATTTCTCTTCCGTCAATAGCGGGGAATGTGTTGCCAACAATTATTAATGCAGGAGAAATTCAAAATAAAGGATTTGAGTTTGCCTTAACCTATAAAAACAACGATCATGCGTTTAAATATAGTGTTAGTGCGAATGCGGCTTTCTTAAAGAATATGGTAGAAAAACTATATCCTAACTTGCCCAGTATCGTGGGTGATGTAACAAGAACAGAAGCCGGACATCCATTGAATTCTTATTATGGTTATGTGATGGACGGAATTTATCAAAACACCGCAGAGATTAAGAAATATTTGTATGGTACGGCTAGTCCTACAGTCCAGCCGGGAGATATAAAGTTTAAAGACTTAAATGGCGATGGAATAATTAATGATAAAGACCGGACTTATATTGGTAATCCTAACCCAAGAATGACTTACGGATTATCCTTTTCCGGAAGTTATGCAGGTTTTGACCTTTCTTTCTTATTCCAGGGAGTGCAGGGTGTTGACCGATACAATAATTTGAAGCAAATTCTGGATTATGATACTCGTCCGTTTAATCATACGACAGCAGTTCTCAATGCATGGAACGGAGAAGGAAGCAGCAATTCAATTCCCCGGGTAAGTTTTACCGATAATGGAGGAAGCAGGGTTTCAAATATTTTTGTTGAGGATGCTTCTTATTTGCGGTTGAAAAATGTAGAGCTTGGTTATTCTTTTAGCTCATTGATGAAAAAGATGAATTGGAAGATTGATGACGTTCGTCTTTATGTTTCTGCACAGAACTTATTTACTGTGACTGATTATACGGGACTTGACCCAGAATCTACCAATTTGATAGATATGGGGACTTATCCTCAGTCAAGATCATTCATCTTTGGCGTAAATGTTAAGTTCTAAACCTGGAAGTTTAAAAAACGAAAGAAAATGAAAACATTCTATAAATTGTTAATGCTTACAGTCGCAATTGTATTTGCGGGCTGTGACAGTGAACTTGATAAAGCTCCTATTGGACTAATTACTCCGGATCAGGTTAATACCGACCCTACTTTATCAAGCGTAAAATCATCGGTGACCTCTTCTTACCAAATGCTTTCAAGCACGCTTAATCTGTTGGGTAGTTGGGATTGGACCAATGGACTTGTTCTTCGAAGTGATTTTTTATTGCAGGATATTGCTTCGGGTGATATGCAAAAGAAATGGAATCCGGATGGAGACCAGGCTTGGATGGACCAGATCGCTAATTTTAGTTTTACAGCCTCAAACGGAGGATTTAACGGACAATGGAGCTATGATTATAATGGAGTTACCCGGGTTAATCAGGCAATCAGTTATTTGACTGATAAAACGATTATCGCTAAAATTGGAATGGATTCGAATCTTAATTCCAGATTGCTTGGTGAAGCTTATTTCCTGAGAGCTTACTATTATTTCGATTTGGTAACTAATTTCGGAGATGTTCCTTTGCTGTTGAAACCACTAACTAGCTTCTCCGATGCTTATGCTGTATCGAAAAGAACAGCTAAAGATGAGGTGTGGAAACAGATAAGTTCGGATTTGACAAATGCAGTTAGTCTGTTGCCAGGTACCAAATATTCTGACACAACAGATAAATGGAGAGCTTCAAAAGGGGCTGCAATTGCTATGCAGGCTAAAGTTGCTCTTTATAATAAAAATTGGCAGGAAGTTGTTACCCAGGTAGAGGCATTGAAGGCTCTTAGCTTTTATCAGTTAAATTCGAACTACTTCGATAGTTTTGATCAAACTAAAAAGTTTGCTGATAATGAGGTGATTTTTGCGTATAACCATACGGAAAAGGCAATTCCTGTTAATGGAAATGGATTGTGTGCATTGATTGGATGGGGTTTTATTGCTCCGACACAGAATTTCATTAATGAATTTGAGGCTAACGATTCTCGTCTATTGTATTCGGTTGATGTGAAAAATCAAAATATGAATAAGTTACTTGGAAACATAACCGGAGCTAATAAAGGATATGATGATTCTCCTTCAAATAAGATTTTTATCCGTTATGCCGATGTTCTGCTTTGGGAAGCTGAAGCTTATCTGGAACTAGGTAATTATCCTCAGTCTATTGCGATTATTAATTCGATTCGTTCCAGAGCGCGGAACTCGGTGACTGCTCTTGGAACTACTGCTCCTGCGGGAACATTGCCTGACCGGGATGTGACTAGTACGGATAAAACACAGATAAAGAATTGGCTAATGCATGAGCGAAGAGTAGAGCTTGGATTCGAAAGTCAGCGCTTTAATGATCTGAAACGTTGGGGTACAGCAAAGACGTTACTTCCAAATTTTCAGGATATAAATATGGTTTACCCAATTCCTCAGAAGGAAATTGATCGTTCAGGAGGAAGTATAACTCAAAATGCCGGCTATTAGAAATGTAGCTAGTAGGTGATTAGAAAAGGCTCAACGAAGAAAAAGACGTTGAGCCTTTTTTGTTTGATATCAAGAGAAATGATCATTGGGTAAATGTGGTCAGGGGTTAATCAAAGTCTTTTTTATTCTGAAATATACTGTTAGATTTGTTTTGTACTAGACTTCGGTATTATGAGTAGAAAATTCTTTCTTTCCTTTATTCTGTTACTGTGTGGTGCTGATTATGGTGCTTTTGCACAGGTTTGTCTCCCTTCGGTTATTGGAGATAATATGGTTCTTCAACAAAAAAGTGAAGCTCCTCTCTGGGGATGGGATGCTCCAGGAGCAAAAATAGAAGTAACACAAAGTTGGGATACAACGGTTGTAAAAACAACCTGCGATAACAATGCACGCTGGAAAGTTGCCTTGAGGACTCCGGTTGCTGGTGGGCCATATACGGTAACGATTAAAGGGTCAAGTACAATTACTTTAAAGAATGTAATGATGGGCGAAGTTTGGCTTTGCTCGGGGCAATCGAATATGGAGATGAATGCTGATTGGGGGATAAAAAATGGAGCAGAAGAGATTAAAAATGCCGACTTCCCCAATATTCGTTTCTTTCAAGTTAAAAAGGTTGGGAGTGAAACTCCCCAAAATAACTGTTTTGCCAGTTGGAACGCTTGTTCTCCCGAAACAATGAGATCATTTAGCGCTGCGGCTTATTTCTTCGGACGAGAATTGCATCAAAAGTTAAATGTTCCGATCGGATTGATTAATGCGAGTTGGGGTGGAACGCCAGCAGAAGTGTGGACTCCGGCAAAGATTGTTGAAGAAGATTCTCTCCTTTCCCGATTTGCTAAGAAATTGACCCCTTATATATGGCGGCCTGTTGGACCCGGAGTTCTTTACAATGCAATGATTGCTCCCCTGATTCCTTTTCGAATTGCCGGAACTATCTGGTATCAGGGAGAATCGAACGCTTCTTTCCCTCAGAGTTATTATTCGTTGTTTAGTACGCTGATTCGTTCGTGGAGAACCGGTTTCGGATATGAATTCCCTTTTTATTTTGTACAGATTGCGCCGTTTACTTATGACAAGGGAGATCGGGCTGATTTGATTCGCGAAGCGCAAATGAAGACGTTGTCCGTGAGTAGAACCGGAATGGTAGTTACCACTGATTTGGTTGATGATATTAAGAATATTCATCCCAAAGACAAACAAACGGTTGGTAAACGTTTGGCAAATCTGGCCTTTGAAAAACAGTATTCAATTCCCGGAATTATTGGTCAGAGCCCGGTATATCGTTCCATGAAAATTGAGAAGAATAAAATTCGGGTCTTCTTCAATAATTTGCCAACGACGCTTGTTTGTAAGGGGGGGGCACCCTCTAGTCTTGAGATTGCCGGAGAAGATCTCCATTTTGTTCCGGCAGAAGGAAAAATTGAAAAAAACATACTTGTTATCTATTCTAAAAATATAAAACACCCTGTTGCTGTTCGTTTTGCATTCAAAAATGATGCAGTGGGGAATTTATTTAGCCATGAGGGATTGCCTGTTAGTCCGTTTCGCACAGATAATTGTGAATAGTATAACTTTTTGAATATTCAGGACTTGCTTCCTTATGGTAATTATGAATTGAAAATGAAAAAAATAGTAACGATAGTAGGGGCCCGGCCTCAATTTATAAAATCGGCTGCGTTAAGCCGAGCTTTAATCGGGTCTGGAATTCAGGAGGTGTTGGTACATACCGGACAACATTTTGATGCTTCGATGTCGGGACGTTTTTTTGAGGAGATGGAAATTCGTCGTCCTGATTATAATCTGAATATTCATAGTTTGAGTCATGGTGCCATGACCGGACGGATGCTGGAAGAAATCGAAAAGGTTTTACTTAAAGAGACTCCGGATATGGTTGTTGTCTTTGGAGATACTAATTCGACCCTGGCAGGAGCTCTTGCTGCCTCTAAATTGAATATCCCGATTGCTCATGTTGAGGCAGGGTTGCGATCATTTAACAGGCAGATGCCGGAAGAGATTAATCGTATTCTGACTGATCGTATGTCTGATGTGTTGTTTTGCCCGACGCAAACAGCAGTTGATAACTTACAGAGGGAAGGATATGCTAATTTCGGCTGTTCGGTTATACGGAATGGAGATGTGATGCAGGATGCAGCTCTTTATTACAGTAAGTTGTCAGCATCAAAATCGGATATTATAAAACGGCTGGGCCTGGAGGACGGAGATTATATACTCTGTACGGTTCATCGACAGGAGAATACGAATGATCAGGTGCGGCTGAAGGGGATTTTTTCGGCGTTAAACAGCCTCAATAAGAGGTGCCGGGTTATCTTCCCGATGCATCCAAGAACGCGTGAAATATTGGCTGAGAATCGGCTCTGCCCAAATTTCTCTCCGATTGATCCGGTTGGATATTTTGATATGATAGAGCTATTACGTCATGCTCGTTTGGTGATTACGGACAGTGGCGGATTGCAAAAAGAAGCTTTCTTTTTTAAGAAACATTGTGTAACGGTCCGTGATGAAACAGAATGGACCGAGTTAGTTGATTATGGATTCAATATATTAACGGGTGCTGATCAGAACCGAATTATTGAAGGGGTACATCAAATGATTGATAAACATTCGGATTTTGATGTTGATCTTTATGGTAACGGAAAGGCTTCGGGTAGGATTATTACTGAATTATTAAAGAGGATCTGATATGAAAATTTTGATGGTACTTGAACGGGAATTTCCTTCGGATGTAAGAGTCGAAAAGGAGATTAAAACACTACTTGAGGCAGGGCACCAGATTGAATTGGCCTGCTATACCCGTGAAGGAAGAGTTGAAAGGGAGGAAAGGAATGGATATGTTGTTCATCGTAAGCCGATTTCATCGTTTATTTATAAAACGAGTGTTGGATGTTTGAAGTTTCCTTTCTATTTTAATTTTTGGCGGAAATATTTATCAGAGATCCTTTCTCAGTCATCTTTTGATGTGATTCATATCCATGATCTTCCTTTGGCTCAGGTTGGAATGGAGATGAGGACGATTTTTAATCTCAGGTCTGTTCTTGATTTACATGAAAACTGGCCTGCTTTGTTGAATGTTTCTGCGCATATTCATACCTTTTGGGGTCGATTGCTTTCGTCCGATAGACAATGGAGGAAATACGAAAGACGTTATGTCTCTTTAATGGATAGAGTTGTTGTGGTCGCACAGGAGATGAAGGATCGGCTGATTGCTGCCGGGGCAAAGAATATGTTTTTTGTTGTTCCGAATACGGTGAGTGTTGATATATACGAAGGAATAGAACGAAATCCTGATCCGGATTTTATTACTTTATTTTATGCGGGGGGATTGAATTACTACCGGGGAATTCAGGTGGCAATTGAAGCTATGGCAAGGCTAAAAAAGCATTCAAATCTCCGTTTCCAAATTGTTGGTTCCGGTCGTCATGAGGAAGTACTAAAACAATTAACCAAACAACTTCAGCTCGAAGAATCTGTTCTCTTTCTGGGTTGGAAGTCTCAGCGAAAGGTTTATGAATTGTTAAATCAAGCCGATATCGCGATCATCCCTCATTTAAGGAATGAACACTCGGATAATACTTCTCCTAATAAAATATTTCAATATATGTTGGCAGGAATTCCGGTCGTTTCCAGCGATTGTGTCTATTTGAAAAATATTATAGAAGAGACTGGGGCAGGGGTGTACTATCAGAATACTTCATCACAAGATTTGGCTGATAAAATCGAAACTTTATTAGGAAATGCGCCACTTCGTAAAGAAATGGGACAAAAGGGAATTGAGGCTGTTCATGAAAAATATAACTGGGAAAATACTGTGACGGAACTGGTTCGGTTATATCGGGAATTGTGATCGTCGATTAACGAGAAAGAGCTTTATTTATGATTTAAATGATCAATGATAAAAAGATAAACATTTTTATTGTCTGGAATTCTGAGTGATGTTTTTACAGATGTAAAACAATATTAAATTGCTACTAAATAGAATTCTCTCTTCCATAATGGAATAGTTTTTGATTTAATTTGCCGGAAATGTTCGAGTTGGTGTAAAATCGTTTATTTTTGTTTGCAATAAATCTGATACATAGACATCAGAATGGAAAATCTAAATGCATTTAAATGAATAGATTTGATTTTAAGAGGTATCTGCCTTATCTGGTTGCTTTAGTAGCATTCTTCGCTATATGTTTTATTTATTTTTCTCCATTGCTCGAAGGAAAGGTTTTACAGCAAAACGATAACCTTACTTATATCGGAATGTCGAAGGAAGTGGTGGATTATCGTGCGAATACCGGTCATGAAGCATTATGGACTGACTCGATGTTTGGTGGAATGCCTGCCTATTTGATTTCTACCACTTTTCCTGGTAATTTATTGAAACCATTAGATAATGTGTTGCAGTTTTTCCCTCGCCCTGCGAGTTTCCTGTTTCTCTATTTATTGGGCTTTTATATTTTATTGCTGTCTTTTAAGGTAGATAAATGGCTTAGTATAATTGGGTCTATTGCACTTTCATTTTCTTCTTATCTGTTCATTATCATTGCCGCAGGGCATAATTCTAAGATTATTGCAATTGCTTATATGGCTTGGGTAATAGCGGGTGTCGTTCTTGCTTTCAGAGGTCGGCGATTGGGTGGAGCTGCTCTGTTTGCTGTTGGACTATCGCTTGAATTGATGGCGGGTCATCCTCAGATTACTTATTATGCTTTGATGATGATTTTGGTCTTCGGGGTTGTCGAATTAATTTTTGCGATTAAAAATAAAACGATTCCTGATTTCTTAAAATCTCTTTTGATTCTTATTATCCCGGCATTAATAGCTGTGGGAACAGATTTTGCCCGATTAACAACAACTCTTGAATACAGTAAATATTCAATAAGAGGAAAAACAGAACTGACACATAATCCTTCAAACCATACTTCCGGATTAGATAAAGATTACGCCACTGCCTGGAGTTACGGTATTGACGAAACAATGACTTTACTTATCCCTGATTATAAGGGAGGATCAAGTAACGGTTCTTTATCCGCTGATTCGAAATGCTATGAGGCTCTTCAGCAGAATGGTGTTCCTAATGCAAGGGACGTTATAAAACAGTTGCCTTTATATTGGGGTGACCAACCTTTTACTTCGGGACCAGTGTATGCTGGAGCGATTGTCGTTTTCCTTTTCTTCCTTGGATTATGGGTCGTGAAAGGACCTGAAAAATGGTGGCTTCTTGCTGCAACAATTTTGTCAATTGCTCTTGCATGGGGGAAAAATTTCATGCCTCTGACTGATTTATTCTTGCAGTATGTTCCGGGTTATAATAAATTTCGGACCGTTTCTATGATCCTTGTCATCGCGGAGATATGTATGCCTTTGTTGGGCTTTCTTGCTCTTCGGGACATCTTTAATAAAAAGGTCGATAAAAAGACTGCCTTGAAGGGACTAAAATGGGCTGCTATCATTACCGGAGGTATTTCGTTAGTCATTGCATTAATTCCTTCTATTTCCGGGTCGTTTTCCGGTCCTTCGGATTCACAGTTGCCAGGATGGATCTTGGAACCTCTGCGAACTGACCGGGAATCTTTGTTGCAGAGTGATGCATTCCGATCTCTTGCATTTATTGTTCTTACCGCCGGATCTCTGTGGTTTTATATGCAGCAAAAACTGAAAAAAGAATATTTTCTCGTGATTCTTGGAGTTCTGATGATATTCGACTTATGGCCAGTTGATAGACGTTATCTAAATGATGATCAGTTTGTCCGGCCCAGACAACTTCTTCAGTCCTTTGAGAAAACTCCTGCTGATGAGATGATCCTTCAGGATCGCGATCCTTCTTATCGGGTGTTGAATTTGAATAATCCATTTAATGACTCTAGAACGTCCTATTACCACAAATCTATTGGAGGATACCATGCGGCTAAAATGAGACGATATCAGGAGTTGGTTGATTCGTATGTGACGGGTGAGATTAATTCTCTCGTTCAGGGAGCGCAGAAAGCAGATTCACTACTGCCGACCTTGAAGAGCCTTCGTGTACTTAATATGCTTAATACTCGCTACTTTATCGGAGATCCTTCAAAAATGCCATTGAAAAATCCTTTTGCTGATGGAAATGCATGGACTGTTAATCAGGTTGAGATTGCAAATAATGCAGATCAGGAGCTAGGTGCTCTTAAGGAAATTGATCCCAAAAATGTAGCAGTGGTTGATCATCAATTTCAGCCTTCACTCCCTGCACAATTAAATGTTGACCCTTCTGCTTCTGTCCGTTTGATTTCGTATGCTCCGAATCTTTTAAAGTATGCCTTTTCTGCTTCAAAAGAACAGCTAGTTGTTTTTTCTGAAATTTATTATCCTAAAGGGTGGAGTGCCTATGTTGATGGTAAAATTTCTCCTTATTTTAGAGCTGATTATGTTTTAAGAGCTATGATGGTGCCTGCAGGAAATCATCAGATTGAATTTAAATTTGAACCGAAAACTTATTATACCGGAGATAAAATTTCACTTGCAAGTTCAATTCTTCTAATTATTCTTGTGTTTGGTGTTGGTGCTTTTGAGATGAAAAAAACTTTTAAGCAGGGTAAAAAAGAATAAAAATGACAAAACTTATTAAGAGACATTTAGTAAAGGAAAAAATTCTAAGCTCTTATTTTTCTTCAGTGTTGAGCATCTCAATGATCCTTTTTTTATTGGGAATTCTTGGACTTGTGGTTATAAATGCAAAGAGTCTTTCAGATTATATTAAGGAAAATATCGGATTTTCTTTGTTCCTTGATGAAAATACAACTGATGCAGATGTCTCTTTCTTGCAAAAAAAACTTAATGCAAGCGATTTTGTGAAAGGGACTAAGTATGTTGATAAAGAAACTGCTGCGAAAGAATTACAAGAAGATCTTGGGGAAGATTTTATGACTTTTCTTGGGTATAACCCATTGCTTGAGTCAATAGATGTTCAATTAAAGGCTAAATATGCTGATCCTGATAGCATGCTTGTTCTTCAAAAAAAATTGATAAATCTTCCTCATGTTAAGGAAATCTCGTATCAAAAAAATGTGGTTTCCATGTTGAATGAAAACATTCAGAAGATAAGTGGTGTTCTCGTTTTTTTTAGCTGTTTGCTCCTGATTATTTTTATTGCCTTGATAAATAATACGATCAGATTGCAAATCTATTCTCAGCGTTTTGTTATCAATACAATGTTACTGGTCGGTGCTACAAAGAATTTTATAAGAAAGCCTTTTGTAAAGAGGGCTGTATGGCATGGCTTTATTGGGGCCTTTGTTGCAAATTTCTGCCTTTTCTGCATTATTAAGATTTATCAGAAAGATTTGAATGGATTTATGGATGTTTCTAATTCCTCTGTCTTAGTCGGAATGATGCTTCTAGTCTTTATCCTGGGAATGTTAATATCTTGGTTGTCGACTGTTTTTGCGGTCAATAAATTTTTGAAATTAAGCTTTGATGAATTATTTTAATTAAAACTATAGAGAGATGTCTGATAGTGAAAAAGATTTAAAAAAAGGCGAACCTCATTTTGCTCTTGGTAAAGAGAACTATAAGTTGTTAGGTATTGGCTGTGTTGTTATTGCTTTGGGGTACGTATTGATGTGTGGACACGCAAATTCTAATCCAAATGGTTTTGATATGGACGTGTTCAGTTTCAGACGAATAACACTTGCACCACTGGTTGTTCTTGCAGGATTTGCTGTGTCGGTGTATGCAGTCCTAAAGAAGCCAAAAGAATAAAGTAACCAGGCTTCTTTTGTGGCCAAAATGTTTGAATAATGACGATAATACAGACTATTTTACTTTCGATCGTTGAAGGAATTACGGAGTTTCTTCCAATTTCCTCAACAGGTCATATGATTATTGCGCAAAAACTTCTTGGTATTCAGAGTACAGAATTTGTAAAGGCATTTACTGTAAATATTCAGTTTGGGGCGATTCTTTCTGTTGTTGTCCTTTATTGGAAACGTTTTTTCCAGTCTTTTGATTTTTACCTCAAACTCTTAATCGCGTTTATCCCTGCAGCCGTTATTGGTTTTTTGTTTAACAAAGTAGTTGATCGTTTATTGGGCAGTGTTATAGTTGTGGCAATTTCTCTATTTCTTGGTGGAATTGTCTTGCTATTTGTAGACAAATGGTTCTCAAAGCCTGATGAGG
The DNA here is from genome assembly GCA_963692465.1 of Prolixibacteraceae bacterium. Lineage (GTDB taxonomy): Bacteria > Bacteroidota > Bacteroidia > Bacteroidales > Prolixibacteraceae > JAUZOB01. The sequence goes on along the minus strand of OY829943.1, from coordinate 1,671,071 downwards.
AGCAGAAAGTAACATCAAAGAAGGCTCTTTATATCGGATTCTTTCAGTGTATTGCCATGATTCCCGGTATTTCTAGATCTGCTGCTACTATTATCGGGGGAATGTCTAATAAATTGTCTCGGAAAAATGCTGCAGAGTTTTCATTCTTTTTGGCTGTACCTACAATGTTTGCTGCATCTGCTTATAAATTATATGAACTATATAAAATGCAGAAGGCTTCTGTTGAACATGTGACAATTTTTAATAGTAGTAATATTCACATTCTGCTTATAGGTAATTTGGTCTCGTTTATTGTTGCAATGTTTGCAATTAGATGGCTAATGAGATTTTTAACAAACTATGGATTTAAGGCTTTTGGTTGGTATCGAATACTGGTGGGGGGAGTTATCTTAATTCTTGTTGCATTGGGTTATAATCTTCAAATCGTTTAATATCTAAAACCCTCTGTTTTAAACTTTTTTGTTGATTCCTTAGGGAATGAATGCTTTAATAGCTACTTTTGCGGTTTTACTTTAGGGATGTTTTGCCGATAAGACAAAGGAGAATGGAGCAGTGTCGTAATGTTGATTTCAAAGTTGGAGAAGTAATAACAATAGATAAACCTCTTGAATGGACTTCTTTTGATGTGGTAAAAAGAGTTCGGGGTGTTATTATGCGAAAGTTTAACTGGCAACAACTTAAGGTCGGTCATGCCGGGACATTGGATCCTAAAGCTTCTGGTCTTATGATTTTGTGTACAGGGAAGTCAACTAAAAGAATAGAAGAGTTTCAGGCTGGAGAGAAAGAATATGTAGCTCGAATTAAGCTTGGTGCAATTACTCCTACTTATGACCTGGAGAGTGAAGAGTCTGAGACGTTTCCCATAGAACACATTTCTGAAGAACTGCTAAAAGAGGCTATTAATTCTTTTGTTGGAGAAATAGATCAGGTTCCTCCTGCTTTTTCTGCTATTAAGGTTAATGGCGTCAGAGCTTTTGATTTGGCCCGAAAAGGGGAAGAGACGATTTTAAAATCCAGAAAGGTGGTTGTGCATGCGATTGAACTATTGTCGTTTGATACCCCTTATTTTGAAATCAGAATTGTATGTGGTAAAGGGACCTATGTCCGGTCTCTTGCCCGCGATTTGGGAGAATGCCTTCATAGTGGTGCCTATCTGGTTGCTTTACGGAGAACGAGAATTGGTGCGATTACTCTTGATGGTGCATTGACTCCTGATGAATTCAAAACATTTATAGATACATTGTAACTAATAGCATTGGGAATCGTATAAACATATTTTCGTATAACATATAAATGATAATACATGAAATTATCAAAATTCAAATACAAATTACCAGAAGAATATATTGCATTACATCCTACTTATAATCGGGATGAGAGTAGATTAATGGTGTTAGATAGGAAGACTAAAAAAATTGAACATCGTGTATTTAAAGATCTTATTGAGTATTTCCAGGATGGAGATGTTATGGTCTTTAATAATACTAAAGTTTTTCCTGCTAGGTTGTATGGAAACAAAGAAAAAACAGGTGCTGAAATAGAAGTTTTCCTTTTAAGAGAATTAAACAGAGAACAAAGACTATGGGATGTTTTGGTAGATCCTGCACGTAAAATCAGAATTGGGAATAAGCTTTATTTCGGGAATGACGATCTTGTCGCTGAAGTTATCGACAATACGACATCAAGGGGTAGAACTCTTCGTTTCCTGTATGATGGTCCTTATGATGAATTTAAAAAGACGTTGTATAGTCTTGGACAAACACCTCTGCCCAAATTTATAAAAAGACCGGTAGAACCTGAAGATAAAGATCGTTATCAAACAATATTTGCTAAACATGAAGGGGCTGTTGCTGCTCCTACTGCAGGATTGCATTTTAGTAGAGAATTGTTAAAACGGCTTGAAATTATTGGAGTTAATTTTGCTGAGATAACACTTCATGTGGGATTGGGCAATTTCCGTACTGTTGATGTAGAGGATCTGACAAAGCATAAAATGGATTCAGAGCAGATATGGGTTGAAGAAGAGGCTTGTAATGCGGTGAATTCGGCTAAACAAAATAAAAAGAATATCTGTGCTGTAGGAACTACTGTTATGCGAACGTTGGAGACCACTGTCTCTACGCAGGGACTTTTAAAACCTTATGAGGGATGGACTAATAAATTTATTTTTCCTCCTTATGATTTTAGTGTCGCTAATTGCATGGTTACCAACTTTCACCTTCCACTTTCAACGCTGTTGATGATGGTTTGTGCTTTTGGTGGGTATGATTTCGTAATGGAGGCTTACGCTGTCGCCTTGAAGGAAAAATATCGTTTTGGGACTTATGGTGATGCGATGCTGATTTTGTAGAACGATCAGTTCCTATCTGTATAAAGGGAAAAAGCCGGAGTGAATTTCTTTCACTCCGGCTTTTTTATGAAATATATTGATGACGGTGTCTAATTATTTAATGCCTCAGAACCACCTTCTATTTCAATAAGCTCGTTGGTAATTGCTGATTGCCGTGCTTTATTATAATTTAAAGTAAGATCTTTCAATATGTCGGATGCATTATCTGTTGCCTGATGCATTGCAGTCATACGTGCTCCCTGTTCTGATGCATTAGAATCAAGAAGTGCTTTATATATCTGAATCTTGAGTGACCGAGGAATCAACAAATTGATTATTTCGTCTTCTCCAGGTTCAAAGATAAAATTATATTTTTCTTGAGAGGATTCTTTTTTTAGCGTTGGAGAAACAGGTAGAAATTGTTCTGATTTGAGAATCTGAATAGCAGCATTCTTAAACTGATTGTAAACTATTTCAATCCGATCGTATTTCCCATTGCAGTACAGTTCCATTAAATGATTGGCTAGACCTGCCGCTGTTTCAAAGTTTAGATGATCAAAAACATAATGTGCCGTTTCAATAACTTTTCTTCCCTTGATTCTAAGCCTTTTTTCCCCTTGTTTTCCTACAGAAAGGAAATCTACCTTTCCTTTCTGTAATTGGCTGAAATAGGCTGATTGGGCTAGCTCTTCAGCTTTTTTTATGATGTTTGAATTAAACGCGCCGCATTGACCTTTGTTTGATGCAATAACAACAATTAAAACCTTATTCGGTTTTTTTTGAATGGTATACGGAGAGTTGGCAACTTTGTCCAACTCTAAAGCTATAGTTCCAATAATTGCATTCATCTTTTCTGCATAAGGACGTATTTGAGTAATATTATCCTGTGCTTTCTTAAGCTTAGCAGCTGCAACCATTTTCATGGCGCTTGTTACTTGTCTGATTGTAGTAATCGAAGCAATTCTATTTCGTATCTCTTTTAAATTGGACATAGTTAATTTTTATTGTTCTCCCGCTTTGTTTATTTCTTTGAATCGGGAGGCTATGTATTTGGCTGCATCTTTAAGGACTTTTGTAATTTGATCATTCAGTTCTCCTTTTGCGAGAGCATTGAGTGTTTCCCGATGACTATTTTCGAGGTACTCAAGATAATCGTCTTCGAAGCTCTTTATTTTATCAATAGGAACTTCTCTGAGTAATTCGTTGACTCCACAATAGATAATGGCAATTTGATGCTCTATTTTCAGAGGTGAATACTGTCCTTGTTTTAAAATTTCAACATTTTTAGCTCCTTTGTCAAGCACTCGCATTGTTGCAGGGTCCAGATCTGAACCAAATTTGGAGAAGGCCTCTAGTTCCCGGTATTGAGCTTGGTCAATTTTCAATGTTCCTGCGATTTTCTTCATAGACTTAATCTGGGCATTCCCTCCAACACGGGATACGGAGATTCCGACATTGATGGCTGGACGGATACCCGCATTAAACAGATTCGATTCAAGAAATATCTGACCATCGGTGATAGAAATGACATTTGTTGGAATATAAGCAGAAACATCCCCTGCCTGAGTCTCAATAATTGGCAATGCTGTTAGAGTTCCCCCTCCTTTTATTTTACCTCTTAAACAAGCAGGGACGTCATTCATGTTGCAGGCAACTTCGTCCGAGTTAATTATCTTTGCGGCTCTTTCGAGTAGTCTGGAGTGAAGATAAAATACGTCTCCGGGATAAGCTTCACGCCCCGGAGGTCGACGAAGTAGTAATGAAACTTCACGGTAAGAAACAGCTTGTTTCGATAAATCGTCAAAGATAATTAATGCATCGCGACCGGTATCTCTGAAATATTCACCGATAGCTGTTCCTGAGTAAGGAGCATAAAATTGTAAGGCAGCAGGGTCAGCTGCAGTTGCCAGTACGATTGTTGTATAAGGCATTGCTCCATGTTTCTCTAAGGTATTTGCAATTTGTGCAACAGTTGAACCTTTTTGTCCGATTGCCACATAAATACAATAAACCGGATTGCCATTCTCGTAATTTTCTTTTTGGTTGATTATTGCGTCTATTGCGATTGCTGTTTTTCCTGTTTGACGATCTCCAATAATTAATTCCCGCTGACCACGGCCTATAGGAATTACTGCATCTATCGCTTTTAATCCTGTTTGTAAGGGTTGTGTTACTGGCTGACGGAATATTACTCCCGGAGCTTTCCTCTCAAAAGGCATTTCAAAAGTTTCTCCAGAAATTGGTCCTTTACCGTCAAGAGGATTTCCCAAGGCGTCAATTACACGGCCTAGCATTCCTTCTCCTACTTTAATTGATGCGATACGGCCAGTTCTTCGAACGGTATCTCCTTCTTTGACTTTTTCTGTAGGGCCCAATAATACGGCTCCGACATTATCTTGTTCAAGGTTAAGCACAATGCCCATAACCCCTTTTTCGAATTCGATTAATTCGTTTGATTCTACGTTGTCCAGACCATAGATTCTTGCAATACCATCCCCTACGACAAGGACGGTTCCAATCTCTTCCATGGAGGCTCGGCTAGAGAATCCTTCAAGATGGGCTTTTAGAATAGCGGAAACTTCAGATGGTTTTATATCGGCCATTTTGTAGATGTTTACAAATTTTTGATACTTAAGCTTTAATAAGCTTTTGTTTTAATTTTTTCAGACTTGTTGATACGCTGCCGTCAAATTGGGTATTATCAATACGAACGACAAATCCCCCAATGATTTCAGGTTGTATTCTCCCTTCGACCTCTATTGTTTTATGAAGAACTTTTGCAAGTTGTTCTTTAATAGCGGAAAGAAGGGCCGGATCTATCTCTGTTGCAGAGGAAAGTGTAACAATTTTAATCCCAAGATGCTTCCTGATCAATTCAAGAAAATATCTAAAGATGTCAGCAAGAAAAGGTTCTCTTCGATTGTCAATAATCAGATCAAAGAAACTGAGTGTATAAGAAGAATATTTTTCTTTAAACAAAGACTGAAAGATTCTTCTTTTCTGTGATTTGAAAATGATAGGACTCGAAAGAAGCTCGCGAAATTCGCTACTTTCCTTAACAATTGAAAGAAAGTTCTCTGCTTCCGGTTTGACTTCTTTTAGCAGATTCTTTTCATTACAAAGGTCAAAAAAGGCTTTTGCGTAACGAACAACGATGAGACTGTAGTTCATGATGAAGCGATTAGTTCAATTTAAAATCATTGAGAACTTTTTCTGCAAGTTCTTTTTGGCTGTTTTTATCCTTCAACTCTTTACGAAGAATCTTTTCAGCGATTTCTATGGAAAGATCAGTTACCATTCCCCGGATTTCGAGGACTGCATTTTTCTTCTCTTTCTCAATTAAAGATTTTGCTTCATCGATTACTTTTTGAGCCTCTTGCGTTGCTTGTTGATGAGCTTCATTAATGATTTTGTCCTTTAACCCTTTTGCTTCCTTAATCATTGCATTGCGCTCTTCTATAGCCTTCTGCATGACCAAGTCATTATGGGCTTTGAAGCTATCCATTTCTTCTCTGGTTTTTTGTGCAGCAGAGAGCGAGTCTTCAATGGATTTTTTTCGGTCATTCAAAGCATTAACGATAGGCTTCCATGCAAACTTTGCAAGAATCCAGAAAGCCAGGAAGAAGATTATCAACATCCAGATCATTGTTCCGGATTCCGGGCTCATAAATAAATCAAGCAAATAAAAGTTCATGGCTCATGTTTTCATGTTTTCCTTATTCCTGCAGGAAACTCGGTGTGATCCAAGGTCCTGCAGGGGAAAGCATCGTTTACAAAAATAAGATTAAGACGCAAATACCAATTGCCAGAAAGGCAACACCTTCTACTAATGCTGCTGTAAGAAGCATATTCGAACGAATATCTCCGATTGACTCCGGTTGTCGTGCGATTGCTTCCATGGCCTTGCCACCGATCAGTCCGATTCCGATTCCGGCACCTACTGCTGCGATCCCGGCACCTACTCCGGCGCCAAGTTTAACGAGAGCAACATCTGCAAGTAAAACTGTAAGAATTGATAACATAGCTCGATAATTAGTTTTGTTCCTGATGATTTTCGATAACTGACATTCCAAAATATAAGGCAGACAATAAAGTAAATACATACGCCTGTATTACAGAAATTAGAACATCTAATAATGTCATAAATAAACCGAAGAATACGGATATCGGAGATATTGTATATCCGATAGCTGCTCCATATCCGTTAGCAAAAATGAATATAATCCCTAAAAATATTGCAACAACCATGTGTCCTGCCATCATGTTGGCAAAAAGTCGGATTGTTAAAACAATAGGGCGTATAATCATACTTAAAAATTCAATAAAAGGGAAAAGAGGAATTGGAAACTTTAACCACCATGGAACATCTGGATTAAAGATGTCTTTCCAATAGTGTTTGTTCCCGGTTAAAGTGAAAATGACAAATGTAATTGCTGCTAGAATAAGCGGAATAGAAATATTACTGGTAACACCCGATCCGAAAGGAAAGATGGGAACTAATCCCAATAAATTATTTAGCAGAATAAAGAAAAAGAATGTCGTTAGTAGAGGCATATATCGCTCGTATTTCGGACCAATAGATGGCTTTGCGATATCTTCCTCTATAAAGAGAATGACAGGTTCAAAAACGTTCTGTATACCACTTGGAGCTTTTCCTTTATTCTTCCGTGCAAGACGTCCTGCCCAAATACCGAGAATAACCAGAAGCATTGTATTTACGAGCATTCCAGCCACAGTTTTGGTTATAGAAAGATCAAAAGGCAGGGGGGCATTTGGATCTGCAGTCCTTCCATCCTGTAATACCTCAACAACTCGTCCGGCGTGAGATCCTTCCGTTGCTATCTTAAATCCATTGTAAGATCCGTTTTGATTTTGAAAGCAAGAAGACATGAAAATGTTCCAGCCTTTTGTTTTACTGTGAATAATAATGGGTAATGGAACGGTGATGTTTAATTTCCCGATTGTAGTAATATGCCATTCGTGGGGATCGGAAAGATGATCAATGATATATTTTCCTGCATCGAATTTTGCTTCCTTTCCCCCGGAGCCAGCGTTAGAAGCTGCAACTGTTGTTGCTGTTCCCAGTGAAAAAATGAAAGCAAAAATAAAAAGTGCAAAACGTTTCATTTGTTCTTTTTAAAATTCTACCAAATTTATAAGAAGGTCGACTACTTTATTCTCTGAGTTCGGGTTTCTTTCGACATATTAAAAAATCGTAAAATCGTGATTGTCTCAAACACTGAAAACAAACAATATAAGAAGACAATAAATGCAATGATTTGCAAGGCATTTTTCCTATATATTAGCAAATACACTGCAGAACAAAAGAAGATCAAGATGATTCTTGTTGATTTTGCGAGAGTGAAACTTGTCGGAAATTTTCCTTCTCTTTGATTTTTTGCTCTAATCATCATTATGAAATAGAGCAAAGAAATCATTCCGAAATTTAAATAAATAATTGGGAATATTGAGAGATAAGATGATTTAAGCGGTCCTGAAAAAAGATATAGACCCAGTAGAATAACTCCAACTGTCAGGATTATAAATTGTTTTATAAATCGTTTTGTAGGGGAATTCATTTGTCTTTTTTGTTTATTCTCGTAAATGCGTAAAATAACGATAATAAAACAGAAAAGAATATGAAAAATGTAGCGAAATAGGGTTTTATATGATGAAAGTATTTGTCTGCCTTTATTCCGATCCATGTAAAGATACCTATAATGACTAGCATCTCAGCCATTAGATTGGTCATTAGGACTAATTGCTTCCTTTTCTTTCGATTTTTTAGTTCTTTTTCTGACTCTTTCATCTTTTATCATTCTTTCGCTTCTGATAGAAAATGTCTTTTGTCTTCTCTGTTTTTTTATCCGTTCTCGAATTTAAATAATAATGTTGTGATGTGCTACGAAAAGACAAGAAATATTAGGAGGCTGAATTTCTATCAACTTGTTAAGGATTGTGGATGAAAAGGCCGGAGAACAGCAAAAAAGCAGAAATCCATTACAATTGTAATGGATTTCTGCTTTTCCCTATAAATATTCGTTTATCCTTAGTGATAGACGAAATTAAGCGGTAACTTCTTTTTCGATAGCGAGCTTCCCTCTGTAATATCCACATTCTCCACAAACAGTGTGGAATTTAACGGCTGCCCCGCAGTTTGAGCAGGTAGCTAAAGTTGCAGGTATTGCCTTATAATGAGTTCTGCGCTTGTCTCTTCTCGTTTTAGAGTGTTTGTGCTTCGGATTTGCCATTTTCTAGATTTTTACTTAATTATCAAATAAATTTTTCAACTTGTCCCAGGGAGAATCTTCTGACTCATCCCCTTCTGTAAGGTATTGCTCTAATTTATGAATCATTTCAGGATTACAACCACTCTCCCCATTTTCATCTGTCGGGTGAATTCGCTGCATCGGAATAGCCAGAATGATATATTCATAAATATATTGCGCTACATTAATCTGATACGAAGTGGGGGGAAGAAAAATAATATCATCTCCTTTTTCGCATTGTTCATCAGTAAATTTTACAATCAGCTGCTGATTCGTTTCGATTTTTTGATCAAAATATTCTAGGCAACGATCGCACATCACTGAAACAGTCCCTTCAATGTCGAACGTAAGTATTAGAAACCCAGGTTTTCTGTCGAGTTGTATATTGACTTTAACCTTACCTTCTTTTACCTCAGATCCTTTAAAGTCCATAAAGAATTCATTTTTTATCTCAAACGGATAATTATGAATCCCTTCTTTTAACCCTTTAAAGGGTATGGTGTATTCATTAAGATGTTCCATACCTTCACAAAAAGTTCTGCAAAATTATAAAAAAAAGGATAAACGAAATGCAAATGTATTTTTTTTTAACAGTAATCTTGAAAACCTTCTTTAACTGACTTGTATGTAGCTTGTTAGTGTAGTATTTTTTGGTTGACAAGTTTCTTCCGTTCTATTAAATGATTCATATTCGGGCCGTTCCTTGAAATTTCGGGCTTTTTACAGACATTTCCCTTCCCTAATATTGATTAATAACGCGTTTTGAAATAGAAAGATCTAATTCTCAGTTTGTTTTTTTGATGGGTATTGTTTGGAGCGAAAAAAGTTTCATGTTTTTGCCCTTTGGAAAATAAAAGGCTAAGGTGATTATTGGGTAAGGTTCTCAGCGGTTCAGTTTCTAATGAAACGAAATAATTAATTGAGATTACAGAGAAGGGTTACCAACAGGTCCCAAAATAGAATAAACATGAATGGTCGTTTTGGGAATTCTTAATAGCCAGAGGTCCCCCAATAAAAGCTATAACTAATGTTATTTTTCTGCCCTAATGAGGCCTACAATAAGAAGAAAAGAATAACGCTGATGTCCAATATTCTAGGCGGTGTGTTGCTTGTCCTTGGGCCTTAGCGGATGTGATGGGGTAAGTTGTAGCTTTTTGTGCAATAAAGGAGATTGATCTTAAGTACTCCTTAGTCTCTTTCTCCTGTAATAGTAAGATGAACGTATCCTGTGTTTTCCTGTTGATTCTCTTTTAAAAGTTCCCGGACTTTCTCACAAATAGAAGGGATGTCAAATTTACATTCTTTATATAACTCAGCAAGAGATCCTTGATCAATAAAATGATCAGGAATGCCAAGTGTGGTAACGTTCTTATTGAATCCTTTTTCATTAGCCCATTCGATAACAGCACTTCCGAATCCACCCTCAATGGCTCCATCTTCAATGGTGATGATGTGTTCGAAATTCGTAAATGTTTTTTGTAGAATTTCTTCGTCAAGAGGCTTAACGAATCTCATGTCATATAAAGCAATCGAAAAACCTTCTTCTTCTAGAATCTCAATTGCTTTTAAGGCAAAATTGCCGACTTGTCCGATTGTTAGAAACGCGAGCTGATTTCCTTCATGGATAACCCGACCTTTGCCAACTTCAATTTTCTCAAACGGAACTTCCCATTTAGTATGAATACCCTTTCCTCGTGGGTAACGGATAGATACCGGTCCGTAAGTCTCTGCCTGAAAAGTATAAAGCATTTGGCGCAATTCAATCTCGTCCATAGGAGCCGCAACGGTCATGTTTGGAATGGAACGCATATATGCGAGGTCAAAAACACCATGATGAGTTGCTCCATCTGCGCCGACTAATCCTCCGCGATCAAGACAGAAAACGACATGTAAATTTTGCAATGCAACATCGTGAATGATCTGGTCATAGGCTCTTTGCATGAAAGTGGAATAGACATTGCAATAAGGAATAAGACCCTGGGTAGCGAGACCGGCAGAAAAAGTTACTGCATGTTGTTCTGCGATTCCGACATCAAAAGTTCTATTCGGAAATTTTTTCTTCATGAGATTTAAAGAGCATCCGGTTGACATGGCTGGAGTTATTGCCACCACTTTTTCGTTTAAGGTGGCCAATTCAACCATCGTCTGCCCGAAGACTTCCTGATATTTTGGATGATGGACAATTTCTTTTTCTACAATGCGGAGACCTGTATTTTTATCAAATAAGCCGGGCGCGTGCCAGATCGTTTGATTTTTCTCTGCAGGAGAAAAACCTTTTCCTTTTTGTGTGATAATATGTAGTAACTTGGGTCCAGGAATCCTGCGCATGTCATGAAGAACTTTGGTGAGATAAACCACATCATGTCCGTCAATAGGACCAAAGTAACGGAATCCTAAAGCCTCGAACATATTGCTCCGCTTTAGTATAATTGTTTTCAGGATATTCTCGGTCCGTTGCATTAATTTTCGGGCTTTGTGACCTACTCCGTATATTTTTCCAAGACCATCCCAGACGTCTTTTTTAAACTTGTTATAAGTTTCTGAACGGGTAATATCAAGTAAATATTGGCTCATTCCCCCCACGTTAGGGTCGATGGCCATATTGTTGTCATTTAAGATGACGAGCAAATCCGACTGATTAATCCCGGCATTGTTGAGACCTTCAAACGCCATTCCTCCAGTCATGGACCCATCGCCAATGACTGCAACGATTTTACGATCTTTTTGTCCGTTAAGCTGACTAGCAACTGCCATACCCAAAGCCGCAGAGATAGAGGTTGATGAATGTCCTACACCGAACGTGTCGTAAATACTTTCGCTCCTGCGAGGGAATCCACTAATTCCATGATATTTGCGATTGGTGTTAAAAACATTACGCCTCCCTGTAAGAATTTTATGGCCGTAAGCCTGATGTCCGACATCCCATACTAACAGGTCGTAAGGAGTCTGATAGATATAATGCAAGGCAACCGTTAATTCTACAACTCCCAGATTGGCTCCCAGGTGCCCAGGGTTGCAGGATACCTCATCAATAATAAATTGCCGTAATTCACGGCATACTTCGGGCAATTGGCTTATCTCGAGTTTCCTTAGATCTTCGGGATAATTTATAGAATCAAGCAATTTGCTTTTATTTTCTTTCATGTAGACCAAATAAGGAAGAGCAAAGATACAGATTTTCAGATAACGATATTATTGAATATCATGGTTGCATGATGCTATCTCCTTCCAAAACATTTCCTTCTCCTATATTGTTTATCTTTTTTTGTTTTTATTTTTATTGATTCCATTTAAGGAAATTTTTATTGATATCCGGTAAAATAGAGTGCTAATGAGAAAAGTAAAAAACAATTAAATTTGTCTCAAAATAAATTAATGGATCAACGAAAAAAATCAGGACGTTATTTCAGAATCTACAATCAGTTATCGGAATTGTTGAAAAGATCTGATTTGCCAAGGGCGAGAATGGCTACGGTTGCCTCTGTTTTGCATCACAAAATGGATTATTTCTTTTGGACTGGATTTTATTTATTGACAGAAGGAGAATTGATTGTTGGTAACTATCAGGGACCGGTTGCCTGTATGGTCCTTGCTAAAAACCAAGGTGTCTGTTGGGCTAGTATCAATGATCAGAAAACTATTCTTGTCCCTGATGTTTGCCAATTTCCCGGTCACATTGCATGTGATCCAAGGTCAAAATCAGAAATAGTAGTTCTGTTAAGAGACCGACAAGGTGCAATTGTTGGGGTTCTTGATGTTGATGGTAAGGAACTTAATTCTTTTGATGAAGTTGATGCAGAATGGCTGGAGAAGATTGTTGCAATGATCTATGATTAATATGAAAATACAAAGGGCCCTTTATTAAAGGGCCCTTGTGATATATGTTTTGTTATTCTCAAACTGTTTCAGAAAGAAGAATCAATTCGTTATTTTTCATCTGAACAACGCCACCATTGGTGCTGAATTCCAATCTCTTCCCCTCGGTCGTAACGACTTGGATGACTCCTTTTTCGATAGTAGAAATGATGGGAGCGTGATGATCGAGCATCGTAAACGTTCCTTCACTTCCGGGAACGTTTACAAGTTTTACATCGCCGGAGAATATTGTTTTATCGGGTGTAATAATTTCGAGAAACATTTTTCGTTCTTAATCGATTAATCTTTAGACTCTTTAAGCATCTTCTCTCCACGTTCAATTGCCTGTTCGATGGTCCCTACCAGATTGAAAGCAGCTTCTGGATACTTATCTACTTCTCCGTCCATGATCATATTGAATCCACGAATGGTGTCTTCAATAGAAACTAGCTGACCTTTAATTCCGGTAAATTGTTCGGCAACGAAGAATGGTTGAGATAAGAATCTTTGAACACGGCGTGCGCGAAGAACAACTAAGCGATCCTCTTCTGAGAGTTCTTCCATTCCAAGAATTGCAATAATATCCTGAAGTTCACGATTCCTCTGAAGTAATTCTTTTACTCGTTGTGCACATTTGTAGTGTTCTTCCCCGACGATATCCGGAGAAAGGATTCTTGATGTTGAGTCGAGAGGGTCAACAGCCGGATAAATACCGAGTTCTGAAATCTTACGACTTAATACAGTTGTTGCATCAAGGTGAGCGAATGTTGTTGCCGGAGCCGGGTCTGTCAAGTCATCTGCCGGCACGTATACGGCCTGAACAGAAGTGATTGATCCGTGTTGGGTAGAAGTAATTCGTTCTTGCATGGTTCCCATTTCGGAGGCAAGGGTTGGCTGATAACCGACAGCGGAAGGCATTCGTCCCAGTAGTGCTGAAACTTCAGAACCAGCCTGAGTAAAACGGAAAATGTTATCTATGAAGAAAAGAATATCTCTTCCTTTTCCTTTTCCATCTCCATCCCTAAGGCTTTCAGCGATTGTCAGTCCGGAAAGAGCAACACGGGCACGGGCTCCGGGGGGTTCATTCATCTGTCCGAAAACCATGGCTAATTTTGATTTCTTAAGGCTTTCCGGATCTACTTTAGATAAGTCCCATCCGCCTTTATCCATGTTCTTTTTAAATTCATCTCCATAATCAACAATTTTTGCTTCAATCATTTCCCGAAGAAGATCGTTCCCTTCACGGGTTCGTTCTCCAACTCCCGCAAAAACGGAATAACCATTATATGCAATGGCAATATTGTTAATTAATTCCTGAATAAGGACTGTTTTACCTACGCCAGCACCACCGAAAAGTCCAATTTTACCTCCTTTTGCGTAAGGTTCAATCAAATCAATAACTTTGATCCCTGTAAATAAAACTTCGGTTTCTGTTGTTAAATCTTCGTACTTGGGAGGATCATTGTGGATGCCAAGACCTCCTGTTTTTGTTACAGAACCCAGACCATCAACCGGTTCTCCGATAACATTTAGCAGCCGACCGATAGAGTTTATGCCAGCGGGCATACGTATGGGACTTCCGGTGGCGATTACCTCCATCCCTCTGCGAAGTCCGTCGGTAGAGTCCATTGCAATAGCCCTGATAGTGTTTTCACCGATATGTTGTTGACATTCAACAATAAGGTTGGGCATATTCTCTCTTTTGATCTCAAGAGCATCGTAAATTTGAGGAAGATCACTTCCTTCTCTTTCGAAAATGATGTCAACTACAGGTCCGATGACCTGAATGACTTTACCAACTAATTGAGACATGCTTTTTGCTTTTGAATTTATTTTTTTATTAAAGCGTTTTCAAAATTAACCTTTTTGCGAGGAAAAAGAAATAGTGGTATCTCTTTCTCTTCTATGTTATCCGAATATTAATGATCTCGTTCAATCATTTCAGAAATTAGCTGATACAATGGTTCTTTGCGAGAATTCGGGACTTTGATCTTTTCAATTGATGCAAGTCCTTTTTGATGGAAGAGGTGAATTTTTTCTTCTGTACTCTCTTTAATATTCAACTGATTAAAGATAGTCGTTATTTCATTTATTTTTTTCTGAGAATCAAATTCTTTTCTTGAAATCCAGTCTGTGAGCCTGGCTTTGGTGGAACCTTGAGCCAGCGAAAGAGCCTGAAGAAGGAGATATGTTTTTTTGTTACAAAGAATGTCTCCTCCGATGTTTTTACCGAAAGTGTTTTGGTCTCCGAAAGTGTCAAGTAGATCGTCCCGGAGTTGGAAAGCCATTCCGATATTAATTCCAAAATCATAAATCAGTCGGGTATCTGCTTCCGGAGCATTGGCAATCAGAGCTCCCGTTTTTAAACTACAGGCTAGAAGAACGGCTGTTTTTAGTCGAATCATTTCAATATATTCGTCCACCAAAACTTCTTCGCTGGTTTCGAAGTCCATATCCATTTGTTGTCCTTCGCAGACCTCGAGAGCCGTCTGGTTGAAAAGATTTAATAACTGTAACAGCGGGGTGTTTTGGCTCCGACAGAGATATTCATATGCCAGAATATTCATGGCATCTCCGGAAAGAATTGCTGTATTCTCGCTATATTTCCGATGAACGGTTGGTCGATTTCTTCTTAACTCGGCCTTATCCATGATATCGTCATGAAGCAGCGTAAAATTGTGAAATATTTCAAGCGACAACGCCGCAGAAAGGGCATGGTCTATTTGGTCACAGAAAAGGTTGCAACCCAATAATACGAGTGTTGGTCTGATTCTTTTTCCTCCATTTTGCAAAGCATAACAAATTGGCTCGTATAATCCGGATGGTTTTCGGCTCTTGATATGTCCGATTTCTTTGGAAAAGGAATCTTTTATCAGACTTTGAATGGCTTCAATCGCATACATGCTCTATCTTTTTTATTTATTCTTCATTCGATTCATCTGCATCAATAACTGGATACGAAGCAACAAAATTCTTTGTTGTAAGTCGGTTTTCAAAGGTCAGCAAAAGTGATGGGAGCAGAAGTAGGTTAGCTAGTAATCCGACCACTACAGTTAAGGAAACCAGAACTCCCAGAGCAACGGTTCCTCCAAAACTCGATAGACAAAAAACACCGAATCCGAAGAATAGTACAGCAGAAGTATAAATCATACTAATTCCGGTTTCCCGTAATGATTGAGAGACTGAACTTTTAATATCCCCATTGGTCAGATGTAATGCAATCCGGTATCGGGTTAAGTAATGAATCGTACAATCTACCGCAATTCCAAAGGCAATGGGGAAGATTAACAATGTTGAGACTTTTATCTGAATTCCGGTGTATCCCATGATTGCCGCAGTAAAGATGAGCGGAATGATATTCGGAACCAGCGAAAGCACAACCATCCTCCATGAATAGAATAAACTGGTCATAAAGAGGGCTATAAGAAGTAGTGCCAGTGAAATGCTTTGCAGTAGGTTTCCCATTAAATATTCGGTCCCTTTGAAAGAAATAACACTTGACCCGGTAACTGTGACGTTATAGTCTTCTTTTGGAAAAATACGATTTACTTTTGAATGAATACGGGAATATAATCCGTCCATCTTTTCAGTCCCCACGTCCTTCAGACGAAAGCTCATACGGGTTACTTGTCGATTGCTGTCCAAAAAGGAATGTAAGAGACCTGCTTTTGATTTTCCCTGCATTGCATAAGCCAGAATGAAATTTTTCTCTGTACTGCCCGGAATGGAAAAATAACTTTCTTCTCCGTTGTAAAAGGCCTGGCGTGCCTCTTTGATCAGCGGAACGAGTGAAACCGAAGAAGATGCTTCGGGCATGGCTGTAATTTCCGCATCCAAAGAATCCATTCTTTGCATAGTCTCAATGTTCAGGACCCCGTTGTGGTGTTTGGTATCAATAATAACCTCGAGGGGCATTAATCCGTCGAAATTACTTTCAAAATACTTCAGATCGACATAAACCGGATCTTTGTGGGGTACATCGTCAACCATGTATCCACCGCTTTTAAGTAAGGTAACGCCAACAATACAAAAAACTAAGGCCACGCCCGCTCCGATATAAATTGATTTTCGGTGATAGCGTGTTAAGTTGACTAAGCCGTCGATAATCCGAATCAGATAACGGTTCTTTAAATGTCTGATTTGTCGTTCTTCCGGCGGAGCCAGAAAACTATAAAATATTGGGATAAGGATTAGCCCGAGGGCAAACTGAGCCATTACCGCAATGGTCGCAACAATCCCGAATTCTCTTAGTATGTCGCTACTGGTAACGATAAAGGTGATAAAGCCTGTTGCAACAGTTGCATTTGATAGAAGAGTTGCTTTTCCGATGCGAGTGATGACTCGTTGCAGTGCCTTAATCTTATTGTGATGAATTCTATATTCGTAATGGTATTTATTCAGTAAATAAATGCTGTTGGGTATCCCGATAACAATGAGTAATGCTGGAATCTTCCCCGTAAGGAGTGTAATCTTATATCCCAGAAGCGGCAATAATCCCATGGCCCATATAACCCCGATTACGACAATGATAACCGGAAACAGTACGGCTTTATAAGATCGGAAAAACAATAACAACATAGAGGAGCAGACAATAAGAGCCAGTAATGCAAATAGAATTAATTCTTTTTTTATTTTTTGAGCAGTGACGATTCGGATATACGGTAGTCCAGAATAGTGAATTTTTATTCCTGTATCGTGAGAAAAGGATTCACAGGTTTTTTGAATTTTATCGATGAATATTCCCCGTTCTTTTGATTGCATCTTGTCCTTGCTAACCGTAATAGCCATCAAAAAGCTACTGGTTGCAGGATTGTATAGATTTTTTCGATAAATAGGCTGGTGGGCGAAAATCCGGGAAGCGGAATCCAACTGGGATTGATTCCGGATTGATTCCGGGAAGATCTTTTTAAGTTCGAATTTGTGCTTTTCGGCGTTTTTAACCAATTGGTAAGAAGTTGAGACAGAAAGTACATCTTTTACCCCGTCTATTTTTTTGAGATCTGTTCCTAACTGAATCCAGCGGTTAAAATGATTTATTTTAAAGAAATCAGGATCGTCAATTCCTATGTAAATCACATTTCCTTCTTCGCCAAATTTATCGTGAAAGTTTTTATAATCAAGAGATGCCGGGTCTTTTTGCGGAAGTAATGATGCATATTCATAGGAGAGCTCGATGTGAAGAGCTTCATAACCCATAAATAGCGTGACAATCCCGATGATTATCAGTAAAAAAGTGCGGTTTCTGAGAATGAACCGGGCAACTAATTTCCACATAATAGACGTTTATCTGTTAACTTCGCGAAGTTATAATTTTTAGAATCGTTCTTCAAAGAAACAGAAAAAGAGGTCTGGATAGAACCGACTTCTACAATTTATATTACTTTTAAGATTGTGTTAATTTGGAGATTCCTTTAATAACCTCGAAAAAACGCAGGATATGTTATTCTGGATTAAAGAGATATTAACCCTTGTCGGTTCATTGGGACTTTTCTTGTACGGGTTAAAGATGGTGAGCGAATCGGTTCAGCGTGTTAGTGCTGAGCGATTATCTTCAAGTCTTACACGGATGGCTTCGTCAAAAACCAAGGGATTGCTGGTTGGTTTTATCATCACCGTACTTATTCAATCTTCTACGGCGACAACTGTGATGGTTGTTAGTTTTGTCAATTCAGGGCTCCTTTCTTTGGTCGGTTCTGTCAGTATGATTATGGGAGCCAATATTGGAACGGCAGTGAATATCTGGTTGATTGCCTTGCTGGGTTTTAAGCTGAATATTGGACTCTGGTCGTTGGCTATGATCGGCATTGCATTCCCCATATTATTCTCCAAAAACCGGATGCGTAAGTTCTGGGCAGAACTCATTCTGGGTACTGCTTTGCTTTTTATGGGACTAACTTCTCTGAAGGATAACCTGCCTCAGGTTAACACTTATCCTCAATTGGCTGCTTTTTTCCATTATTACTGCTCGCTGGGCTTTGAAACGCATGTGTTGTTTTTTGCAATCGGGGCAATCCTTGCGATGATCATGCAATCCTCGGTCGTTACGATATTCCTTTCGATTATCTTGTGTTCCGGAGGGTGGATCAATTATGAGACCGCTGCTGCTATGGTCCTTGGTGAATCGCTCGGTTCTTCATTCATCGCAGGATGGGCTGCCAGGGATGCAAATGCCACTGCACGGAGGGCTGCTGTTTTCCATCTGATGTTCAATATTTTTACTATTGCATGGGTCATCCCGTTTTTTAATCCGTTGATTCATCTTGTTGCCCGCATCAGTGTTCTGCTATCCATGGGTAATCCGTTCCAGGGGGGAGTGGCTGTGATGGTTGCTATTCCACTCTTCGCAACGTTGTTCAAGTTGGTGAGTGCTCTGGTTTTGGTTTGGTTTGTGCCCTCGATTTCGATGTTGCTTACCCGTAAGATTCCACAGCAGGGTACCGAAGAATCATTTACGCTTCAGCATATCAAAATCGGACTTCTATCTTCTCCTGAAGCTGCTCTCTTTCAAGTTAAGAAAGAAATCTTTGTTTTTGCTGACAAGGTTGTACGTATGTTTAATCATATAGTAACGCTATACGACGAAACCGATGAAAAGAAGTTTGTTGATTTGGTGGCTCAGCTTAATAAAGACGAAGTGTTTTCGGATCGGCTTGAAGTCGAAATTGCTAATTATTTGACCAAAATTGGAGAAAACCGTTTGAGTCCGCTCAATGCTCGTCGACTTCGGGCAATGTATAAGTATATTGATGATTTGGAAAGTATTGGTGATTCCTGTACCAGCCTTTGTAAATCAATCGGGCGTAAGAAAGAACAAAAGATTCTTTTCCCGGAAGAGATAGATAATAACCTTCATATTTTGTTCGCCCTTGTTGAAGACTCTCTTGTTGTAATGAATGCGAATCTCAAGAGTGAAACGGATGTTAATTTATACGGAGCACAACAGAAGGAAGAAGAAGTAAATAATTATCGCGATATATTAAAGCAAGAGCATCTTTCGAATCTTGAGACGGGAGTTTATAATTACCATGCTGGAATTATCTACAATGATATTGTCTCGGAATGTGAAAAACTAGCTGATTTTTCCATTAATATTACCCAGGCTCGAAAGACGGTAGAGTAGTCGACCGTAATATTGAAAAGATCAGGAGGCGTAATGCAAATACCGAAAAAGGAATTAAAGGAACGAATAACCCGATTCAGAGATCAAATGAATGGCTCTGTTCCTGACTGGGACACTGCAATTATTATTGGGAAGATAAATTTGTATTATTTTACTGGGACAAAACAAGACGGACTATTAATAGTTCGGAGAGACGATTCTGCTGTTTATTGGGTTTATCGTAGTTATGAACGAGCTTGTAGTGAATCGTTATTCCCTGATATTCGCCCCATGAATAGTTTCCGTGAGGCCGCTGCAGCTACTCCTGGTATTTCAGAGACGGCTTATTTGGAAACTTCCGTGGTCCCTTATGCTATGATTAAACGGCTACAGAAGTATTTCCCGTTTACCCGTATTAAATCACTTGATTCTCAAATTTCCTATCTTCGATCTGTTAAGAGTCCTTTAGAGTTAGGGCTGATGGAACAATCCGGGCAGATTCACCGGCATGTTTATGAAGATCTTGTTCCCGACTTATTGAAAGAGGGGATGAGTGAAACAGATCTTGCCGGAGCAATTTATTCTGTTTTATTACGGGAAGGGCATCAGGGAACCACCCATTTTAGTATGTTTGAGGCAGAGATACCGGTTGGACAGGTAGCCTTTGGTGAGAGTTCTATTTATCCGACCAATTTTAATGGTCCCGGAGGAAACTATGGGATGAGTCCGGCTGTTCCTTTCCTTGGAAACCGAAAAAGACTCCTGAAACGGGGAGATTTGGTTTTTATTGACGTAGGGTGTGGAGTTGAAGGTTATCACACAGATAAGACAATTACCTATATGTTTGGAGAAGCGGCCCCGGATGAGGCTATTGTTTTGCAGCGGAAATGCGAGGAAATTGAAATTTGTATTGCCCGAAAGCTAAAACCCGGAGCGATTCCTTCGCAAATTTATGAATCAATTATAGGAAGCCTTTCTCCTGATTTTCTGAAGAACTTTATGGGATTTGAGGAACAACAAGTTCATTTCTTAGGTCATGCCATTGGACTGACAGTTGATGAAAATCCTGTTATTGCTAAAGGTTTTGATGGCCCGCTTCAAGAAGGGATGGTCTTTGCCATTGAACCTAAAAAAGGAATTCCTCATTTTGGAATGGTGGGTATTGAAAACACTTTTGTTGTGACGGCTGAAGGCGGAAGAAGCATTACCGGGAACAAACCGGGACTTTGTGTCGTCTAATAATTCAGATAAATTTTTCTAAAACAAAGTTTAATGAGAAAAAGAATTATTCTGAGCCTGTTGGCTATCCTTTCTTTTGCCTTATCAGGAGTTGCTCAAATCGATTCGAGTAAGATATATGTTGATCAGGGAGTACAACTTCATGATGCGGGAAAATATGATGCTGCTATCGGAAAATATCGACAAGCCTTAAAGATTGATCCGAATTCTCCGGTTGCTAATTATGAGATATCATTTTCTTTCTTTTCTAAGGAGGACTATGAAAACGCTTTGATTTATAGTCGGAGGGTAATAGTACTGAATAAAGGGAGTCAACTTCAAGCTTATGTTGTGTGTGGCTCGTCTCTTGATATGTTAGGCAAGTCGGCTGAGGCCATTACCACTTTTCAGGAAGGGATTCGTAAATATCCTGGTTTTTATCTGTTGTATTATAATTTGGCATTGACTGCTTATAAAACAGGTGATCTTGAAACAGCAGAGAAATCTGCCATCAATGCCATTGCATTTAAGTCATCTCATGCGGGGAGTCATTATGTCCTGGCCAATATTTGTTTTCGCAAAAGAGAGAGAGTTAAGTCGATTCTTGCACTTTATTATTATTTGCTGTTAGAACCCAATGCATCAAGGTCGATGGTTGCTTATAAATTATTGCAGGAAGAATTAAATACCGGAATCGTCAAGGAACCTAAAAATACGATTAGTGTTGTTGTTCCAGAGTCGAAGGATACTACTTTTTTTGCAGTTGAAACCGTGATTAGTTTGATGAGTGCATCTCGGAATTTAGAATCCAAAAAGAAAGAATCTGATTTGGATTTTTTTGTTCGTCAGAGTTCTTCGATTTTTGAATTATTGGGAACTAAACATCCCGGACCGGGAATTTGGAATGATTTATATGTGCATTTCTTTTCGGAATTACAAAAATCGGGAAATACAAAGGCTTTTTGTCACTACATTAGTCAGTCCTGTTACCCAACCAGTGTGGAGGAATGGATTCAAACCAATAAGCCGGAATTTGACAGATTTAAAGGCTGGGTAAAGAATAAATAACGAATTGGTTGGTTTTAAAGTGTTTGATATTAGAAGAATTAATTACTTTTGCTGCAAAATCTAAAAGTAATAAATTTAATATGGCAGATACTGGAGATATAAAGAATGGAATGTGCATTGAATACAATGGAGAACTTTATTCTGTTGTGCAATTTCAACATGTCAAACCGGGTAAAGGGCCTGCATTTGTCCGTACCAAATTAAAAAATATTAAAACCGGACGTGTAGTCGATAATACCTTCAATTCAGGAGTTAAGATCACTCCCGTACGTGTGGAAAGAAGACCATATCAGTTTCTTTACAAAGATGATATGGGGTACAACTTCATGCATACTGAGACATTTGAACAAATATCGGTTCAAGAGGCTTTGATAAATAATACCACTCTTTTAAAGGAGGGGCAAGTTGTTGAGGTTAACTATCACACTGAAACGGAAACTCCGCTGACAGTTGAACTTCCTCCTTTTGTTATTCTTGAGGTTACTTATGCAGAACCGGGAGAAAAAGGTAATACAGCTTCATCTACTGCATTAAAAGCAGCAACCGTTGAAACTGGGGCAACTGTAATGGTTCCGTTGTTTATTAATCAGGGTGACATTATTAAGGTTGATACCCGTGATAATTCATATTCAGAAAGAATAAAAAAATAAATCAAGTTTTTGGTGTATGAGGAGAAAAGGGAATTTCTTATTAAAGAAGTTCCCTTTTTTGTCTCTTTTTTATTCCTATGTTATGAACTTCTTTCCAAAAAACTTTCTGAATTTTTTTGCTTAATAAAAATGTCCGTTCGTCCGCTCTAGTTATTCATTCGTCAAAAATATGAATGGGTTTATGAAAAATCGACCATTGTAGTAGGAGAGATATCCTAATTATGAATAATTTAGAAAAATTATTTAAGGTTTGGATAACAAGTTGATAGAGTACATCCGATGTTTTTACTCTCAAATAAAAGAAAATGGTAGAAGATCTGAAAAAAACAAAAGAAGAAACATACAAGAAAGAAGTTTGTCAGTTAGAAGAAAATATCAGAATTCTTCTGACACAAAAAAATTACCTTCTTGAAACGGTCAGATTGGAACAGAAATGGCAAAAATTATATCTTATAGAAAAACATTCCCGTCGGAGATATCAGAAGGCTTTTGAACAACTTTCCTACTTGCCCTTTCTTCGTCGTATGTTTCGTTTTAATTTTTATAGAAATCGATTATCCGGAGAACTATAGTTCTATTTCTTCAAAATTACTTTTCCGTATTTGCGATATTCCGTCAGTTGGCATTTTAAAGATCCGACTTTGGTGTCAAAGTCTAAAAGCAGAGGAACTTTATTTTCATCTTTTGATATCCAGAGTGTTACTGCATTCGTTTTTTTGAAGATTCTCCCTTTCCTGAATTGAGGTGATATTACGTAACAGGTATAAGTGCCAAATGAGGTTTTTAGACTTCTAATTCCAATATACTTTATGGTCAAATAATAAAGTTTTCCGGTGAGCCATAATGGGACCTCGTAGTCTTCTCCGACGCGGAGTGTATTAAAATCCCATTCCTTTCGGAGATAGAAAAATATAGAGATAATATCATTGGTGTTTTTTGGAATAGTTATTGATCCTTTTTCAGAATCCAATACAGTCCCCTGTTCGTGATGAAACAGGGCTTCGCTGTAGTCCCTGTATTTTCGTTCCTTTACATTTCTAATGGCTTTGAGGGGTAGGTGAGTTGCCGGATCAACCCAGCTTTCATAAATTTCGTTGACATTATATAGAACATCAACAACACCCACTGTCCGTCCCCACATTTTATAATGAATTACTTTTTTCCCTTCAAGAGAACTGTCGCGCGCATAGAATGAAGCCTTTCCTCCCTTAATGATGCCGAGGGTCAGATCGTAATCCATCTGTTCTATATCTTGCGCTGATGACAGAAGAGGTGATAGCAACAATGCTATTAATGTAAAAATCCAAGCCGTTTTTCCTGATCGTTTCATTTAAATACATTTTTTGTTGGTTTAGCCGCAACAAAATTCTTAAGATAGAATGGTTCGTAATAAGCCACATCTACAAAATGTTTTGCTTCAAACTCTTTTTCTGCCAAAGAGAACATGTATAGGGCTGAAGCATCTATGTTTTTTATAAAACGAGCATTGGCGTGATTCAGATGCTCCTTGCATTTTTCAGAACCATTGCCAAAGAAGTAAACGGTCCCGGCTTCTAATTGTTCATAGAAAGACTCATCGTCGATAACTTTTGCTACTACCGGCATTATTGATTTGTTTTCGTAATCATAAAGGGTGGTATAGACTTCCATGCGGCGGGCATCGGTCATTGGGCAAAACAGAGCGGAGTGATCTTCTATTTCTGGTAGGGAGGCCACATGCAGGGCCATCGACTGTAGAGGACTAATTGAAATAAGTGGTTTCCCAGAGGCGTAACAAATACCTTTAGCTGCGGAGACTCCTATTCGCAATCCGGTATATGATCCCGGTCCACTGCTTACAGCAACTGCATCCAGATCGTGTGCCGATATTCCCAGTTCTTTAAAAAGCTCTTCAACAAAAACAGTGAGTAACTTGGCATGATTTAATCCTTCGTTGTTCTCACGTGACCCGATAACTTTTCCGTCACTGCTAATGGCAACAGAACAAACTCCGGTTGATGATTCAAGATTCAATAATAATGGCATAATCAATAGTTCTAACTGTTGCGAAATTGTCGTTTTTTTTTGTGAAGAGCAAATCAAACGGTTAGTGAAATATTTTTTTGTAATTCAGAAATAAAGGTAACTTTATATCTGAATGCCGAATGGTGGGTAAGTTGTGCTGAAATCGTTGATGTTCGGTGGTTTTTTTATTTTTGTAATTGTTGAAATTTATTTTTTTAAAGGATAAAAATATGAAGGGTTTGCTATCCCTAATTCAGTTAATTAAGGAGAGGGGATTTTCTTGTGGTAAGATTATCTTTTTCATCTTCGTTTTTGTTTCTGTTCTTCCGTTCGGATTGTCGGCTCAGACGGATTATAAGTATAAGAGTGTCGCTTCGGGTGACTGGAGTGCTGCGTCTACCTGGGATCGGCCTAGTTGGACTTCGATGCCTCCTGCTGGACAAACCTTAATTGTTAATTCAGGGCATACTGTGACTTGTAATGTTGATGGAGGTATTTCTGGAATGGGTGAAATTACAATTAATGGAACTCTTGTTGTGAATGGAAATTTTACTTCAAACAATAAAATTACAATTGGTCCTTCCGGAATATTGATCGTTAATGGTAATTTCACCCCTGGAGAAACAGATATAGAGGGGAAGGTCACCGTTGTCGGAAGTTTCTCAACAGGAAACAAATTGACCCTTGGACCTTCCGGAACTTTAGATGTTGGGGGCAATTTTACCCCTTGTACCTTAGATATCTCAGGGAAGATTACAGTTGGCGGGGGCTTTACATATACGTGTGGAAGTGCAGATATTAAAAGTACGGGAAGTTTGATTATTAACGGAACTGGAAGTTTTAATATTTCAACAGGTTTTAATATCGAGGGGAAAGTCCTAATTAGTGGTTCTGTTAGTTTAACTGGGGGAAGTATCAATTTGGGTCAATCAGGCTTGTTGGCTGTTGGAAAGGATTTATCGAATAATGGTTGGAATAACATTAACGTTGTCGGTTCTTCCAAACTTTTAGTTCAGGGAAACTTGAATGTATCTGGAGGAATAACAAAAGATTCCGGAGCTCAAATAGCTGTTCTTGGGAATCTGAATATAGGGTCTGGAAATTCTGTCCTTAATTGTAGTTCGAATTGTACTAAACCTTCGGCGGGTTGTACTTCATGTCAAATTTTAGATACGGTTGATCCTACTAATCCTGATTGGCAGATACCAAATGGAATTACGGCTTTATGGTGGGAGGATTTTAATGATAATAGCGATGGGAGCGAAAGAGAAAATTCCAAATGGCAAGCTATTGGAAATAGTGATGGATACAGAACAACTGTTGTAGCTAATAAGCAGTTGCAATCGACAGAAATACAGAATAAAAGTGACAGCCGAACAGAAGTATGGAAGTCTGCAGTAATTGACATAAGCTGTTATCAAAATGTTAATGTTGGTGGTTATACTTATGGCAGTGCCTCAACGAGTATCAACAACCTTTACTATCAGATTAATGGGACGGGTGACTGGCAGCAGATACCTCGGGATGGCGCAACCGGCTATAATCGAATAACAGGGTTGGCGGGCAATACACTTCAGCTTTGTTGGTGGGTTAGTGGTGATGCGTCCACTTGCAGTCTGGACAACGTCGGAGTTTATGGAACTGCGATTGCCGACTGTTCTTCGGGTTCGCCTCTGTGTCTTATGACAAATCAGCAGGATGCTTCTTGTGAAGGAAAAGCGAATGGTTCTGCTACGGTTTCTGCAACCGGAGGAACGGGAAGTTACACTTATTCATGGTCTCCATCGGGTGGAACCAGTGCAATCGCGAGCGGACTTTTGGCGGGAGACTATTCTGTAACCGTCGTGTCTGGCTCACAAACGGCAACAGTATCTGTAACAATTAAAGCTTTGCATTTACAGGTGACTACCGGTGCTGTTTCCAGAGAGTAAGGTGTTTTTAAGTAAATAGCTTATAAATAACGTTTATCTTCGTTAAGCGATTAATGTGCTTTCGAAGGGGTTTCGTTCGTCCTGAACACGAACGGACCACCTCTAAACCACCTCTAAACCACCAATGAATCATCTTTCATGTGGTATCTTTCATCATACTTATTGATAGAATGTAATAGGAATTGAAGGGATAACTTTTTATTTAACCGTTATTGCTGTAATGTTGTGTTTTGTCGGCGGCGAGTGTCTGATGCTTAAATAGAATATCGATTCTATTATCGGGTTGTGTGATAATTTGTTTGATTAGGAACTGGAAAAAGTTGATGAACGGATTCGTCTGGTCCGTCGATTAGAATTGAAAATTGTTTTAATCAGCATACTTTCGTAGAGGTGATTAATTTCTGAAATGATGCTACAAAAGTGTTTTCAAATAAGTTTTATTGGCTTACTCCTTGCGGGAATGATCGTTTTCCCTTTGAACGCTTCTGCTGTTATTCGCACCCCTGCGTTGACGATGCACGCGCCTGACCTCTCTTTGATAAAAGCGACTCCGAGTGATTCAACAAAACGGGTTGGAGATACAACAAGAAACGTGGTAGCGAAACCAAAATTGAGGATGATGGCATTGTCCGCTACGGCTTCGGGTACGGGATCGATAAGTGTTACGGCGGCGACCAATAATAGTGATGTTACTTCGTTTGTCCAAAATGTTCTGGTTACCGGGTGTTTAAAAGCCAGCAATGTCACATTTACAGGGAATCTTAAGCAATTAGGGCATTTCCTGAAATCAAATTCGAATTTTGATTTCAGTGAAGGACTGATTCTTTCAACGGGATACGCAACAGCTGCTGTTGGTCCCAATAATTCACAGAGTACAACAGGGCACATGAATCAAGGAGTAATAAATCCTCCCTGGGAAACAGATTTGGAAACAATTGCTGCAGGAGCTCATTCTTATGATCCTGCTGTTCTTGAGTTTGATTTTGTCCCGGCAGGGAATACGGTTCAGTTTCGGTATGTTTTTGCCTCGGAGGAGTATCCTGAATATTCATGTTCGCAGTATAATGATGTTTTTGGTTTCTTTTTAAGCGGCCCCGGAATTAGCGGAACTTATTCTAAGGGCGCAATAAATATTGCAACGCTTCCTGACAGAACTCCTGTTTCAATTAATAAAATACACCCACAATATTCATGGGGGTGTAGTGCTTCAAATAGTTCCTATTATGTTGACAATACAAATGGAACAGCAATTCAATTTGATGGACGGACAACTGTTCTAACTGCGACTTATAATGTCCAGGCTTGTCAGACTTACCATATAAAGCTTGCTATTGCTGATGTAAGTGATGACCAATATGATTCGGGTGTTTTTTTGGAAGCGAAGAGTTTTCAGTCGACTGACGTGACGATGCAGAATATATTGGGAGATGTTAGTAGTGATAAAGATGTGATGTATCGGGGTTGTACCAAAAGTTTTATTCGTTTTTCAAGAAATAGTTCTACGAGCACGAGCGATGCTTTAACAATTCCGGTTAACCTTACAGGTGATGCAGTAAATGGTACGGATTATAAAGCAACCGATTCGAGTGGAAATATTATTGGACTATTCCCTACGCAAGTTGTAATTCCGGCAGGACAGGAATATACGGATGTATATTATGAGGCTTTAGTTACAGCTCTCGGGGGGACAAAGACCATAACTCTGAAAGTGGCAACCGGATGTCCCTGTGATCCTACGGTTAATTATATCACTAAGAATATTACGATTTTAGATGTGCCAAAAGTTAATTCGACTGTGACTGCTAATTTGAGCTGTAACGGAGGAACGCCGGTTGCTTATGTGTCTGTAAAATTGGCCGATGGATTAAATCCTGATAATTATTTATATGGTATAGATGGCGGAGCATATCAGAGTTCTCCTGTTTTTCAGCAATCTTATGCTGTTGGGTCAAATCATGTTGTGATCGTTGCTGATAAGTTCTATTGTAATAGCACAACTTCTTCAAATATTACTATACCAGCCTCTACGACAATAAAAGCGAATGCCGGACAGAACCTGTCTATGTGTGAGGGCATGAGTGGAACCCAATTGTCGGGAGGAGGTGGAATTGTCTATTCATGGACGTCGAGTCCTGCAATTGCGGTTAACTACCTTTCTTCAACATCGGTTTCTAATCCGTCTGTTCTACCTACTGCTCTGGCGGGATATTATACTTATACGCTAACAGTTAGTGATCCAAATAATACTTGCTCAAATTCAGCCTCAATGAATTTAACCGTTAATCCAAGCCCCAAAGTGACAGTTACCGCAGTGCCCTCAGGTGAGATCTGTAGTGGAACCCCCATTCAATTAAATACGACAGTAACGAATAGTACAAGTTCTCAATATTCATGGAATCCGGCTGATGAATTGAATAATTCAACAATAGCTAATCCAATCCTCACTCCGGTAAGTAATACGTTTGCTGCACGAAGCCTGACGGTTACTGTTACTAGTAGTAATGGTTGTGCGACTTCGGCTCAGATTCCCGACCTTGCAGTTGATCCTTTGCCGGTAATCAGCTTGACTGCAACGGATCCGTCTTGTTATAATAAGACGGACGGAAAGATTGTTTCGACAGTAGATGGAGGAACGCCCTCCCGAATATCTCCTTTTTATCAATATCTTTGGTCTACGAGTGCGATAACCTCTGATGTTTCAAATCTTGGTTCCGGTACTTATTCTTTAACTGTGACTGATAGTAAGGGATGTAAAGCTATGCTTCCCGCGACTTTGAAAAATCCGTCCCCAATGACGACTAATCCTGTTTCTCCGGAATAATAGTTTTATTTCGTGTTTTAAGTTTCTCTTTTACAGAAATGTTTGTCTTTTTCTGAAAACAAAATACAGTAACCTATTAGCAGAATTTTTAGGTGCGATATTGAGATTCAGACTTTGTTCTCCGGAGGGGCACAGAATCATTCTTAGATCACTTGTTTCAACAGGTTCGATAGGCAAAGGCGCTTATATATATGGAATGTCATAAACGATTTTTGGGTAATTTATTTGCGATATCCTGTTGCATGCCTACATTTTTTTGAATAACATTTCTTCCGCTTGTTTGATGTGATCTGTGACGATGAAAAAGCTTCTGGAATAGGAAGCAAAAAGCAATAAAAAAGCGCCTGTTTTGTGCGAAACAAATATCTTTTTTGACGAACGTGCTTTTTGGTGACATGAAGTGCTCCTACCATTTTATTAATAAAATACTTCGATAGATAAAAAGAAAGACCTTTAAGCTATCAATATGATATTAAGCCTATTTTACATAGAACTGGAACATATTGGTGATTATTGTAATGAAGGATGAATTTCGATAATAAATTGAAGGAAATATAGTATTTAAATTGAAGTGTTGAAGATCAGGTATTTAAAATTTGTTTTTCTTTTCTTGGTGGGAGTGGTAACGACATTTGTGGTTAATGCACAAACTGCGCCTAATCCTCCTTCACCTCAAAATTCCTCAGTGGGCAGTTCTGTTGAATGTCCGGGGAATACCTCGTCTTATTCTGTTCCTGTTAATACTTCGGATGGAAGTGTTCTTACTGCATGTTCTTTTGAATGGCGGGTCTATGGTGGAACGATTACGTCAACAAATGGAGCAGTTGTGTCTGCTATAAGTACAACTCCTGCTTCTGGGACGATACAGACTTCCTCGACGGTTACAATCTATGGGAATGCTTCTGGAAAATCAACAATTACAATTCAATGGGATACCCCGACTGGAAATACAATTGCTGGAGCATGGATTGCTGTCCGGCAGACCAGTCAGTGGGGGTGTTCTGATAATAAATGGAGCATTATCAATGTAAGCTTGGGCGATCATACTCCTCCGACGGTAAGTACTACTCTAGGTGGTATTACGGTTACCAACTGTGCTGATATTGCTACTTATGATGAAGGGGATGAAACGAATGAGTGGACAAATATTACGGATAATATCAAGTTTGATAGTTCAACATCTACGACCTACAGTGATAATTGTAGTTCGGGAAGTGATCTGAAAGTGTCTTACACTGTGAGCTCAATAGATAATTCGAAAAACAATCGTTCAGGAACAGGAACAAACGCCGGAAGTAAATTTTATGAAGGGACTTCTACGGTGACTTATACTGTAACAGATAAAGCTGGAAATCAGACATCCGCTAAAGCATTTACAGTAATAGTAAATAAATTACCTCATCTGGCAAATATTAATGGAAATTAGAATATAAGGATGTTTAGCGTATCAGCGAGATGCCTTTAACTTATTAAATTAAACTATAATAATATGAAAAAACAGATTCAGTTTATCCTTGTGGTGGCAACGATGCTGCTCGCTATAGGGGCTCAAGCACAGTCAAATTACAAACAACCGTACCTTGGCGCAACTTATAACTATTCGGTTACAGGTGCAACTGGTGATACTTATACCTGGGTTGTCACGAGTGATGCGGCAGGGAACAATGTGGTTTCTGGTTCGGACGTTACGCTTGGAACTCCAGTTCTGAATGGAGGCCTTAGTTCTATTCCAATCACATGGAATTCTAATGCTTCTACGACTCAACCTTATTATTTATGGGTTACAGAGAAGACTGCATCAACCTCTTGTATAAATAAAAGGGTTCTCCCCATTACCCCACAAGCAAATAAATTTGATATATATGTTGCAGATGCAACGGATGTCTCAGATCTTGCTACATTGAGTAATGATCCTACGAAAATAGCTAGTATTTCTTCCAGTTCTTGTGCGACTCTTCCTTCTACTTTATCAAATGATCCGACTAACAACGGAACAACTATTGTTAAGTATAAAGTTTGGATGACTGGATCAACAAATGCTTGGAGTTTTAAACCTACAATTACTTTTACTGGAACGACAACAACTCCAACGGCAACGTGGACCTATTCCGCAAGTAATACTCAGCTTACGCCTGATGGCAGTGGTGTAGTTAAGACTCCTGGTTCTGATTATTGTGAGCTTACTTTGGTCATTGCTAATATCGCCGCAACAGTACAGACTTTTACTGTTACCCTTAGTAACGGGACAGATGTGACTTACCTAACACCAACTAGTACGACTACTTATAAATCAGCAACTCATACTATTGAAGCAATGCCAAATACTTCCGCAATCGGAGGAAATTAATGAATACTAAAAACTATAAAAATTAAAAGTCATGAATCAAAAATTATCAATTTTAATGGTGCTTGTCGCATTCCTGTTCTCTGGGAATGTCTTTGCACAAGCAAAGCTGGGAGATGCAGCACAGCCTTATGCTGGTTCTACTCACTCTTATTGGGTTAACTCTTCTACAGGAAGTGCACAGGATGATGCTCATAAAACGAATAAATATCAATGGAAGGTAACGGAAGGAGACTTAGCTAGTTCACCTGGGACTAGTGATCTTGTTTTGCTAAATAGCGACGGAACTGCGTCGATAGATCAATCACTGTTTGTACAGGATGCTTTTACTGTGAAAATTAAATGGAATAGTAAAGCTGTTGCTTCTGGTAAAACTTATTATTTACATGTTATAGAGCAAAACTCTGATGGATGTACAAATTATAAAGTTTTGCCAATAACCCCTGTTAATGGTCTTGCTTTGAATTTTGATAATTACGACGTAACCGCTAAAGGTGTGACACCTTCAAACCCGTTTGCTACATGTGCTCCGGATGTTATACCTGTACTTGTGGCGGGTGTTGTTAAGTATAATTATCAAACTTCTTATCTGTATTATAAGATTGTTATGAGTCATATTGATAATGCCACTTCCTGGTCATTTGATTATACTCTGGCAAATACTAAATTCCCTTATGTCCCTCAGGTTGCAATAGGAACGTTGGATGCAAGCGGCGCCTGGACTGATGGCGGAATTACTCCTTCCGGATCAACTATTACAATTCCTGCAGGTACAAATTACGATGCGACTGCAGCCGCTTCAACAATTTATCTGAGAGTTGCGTTGGATAATAATAATGGAGATAGGACAAATTACGCGTCTATGTATGAAGGTTTGGATTTACAGCCAATTGCCATTGGTTTATCGAATGTTAAGGATGGAACTGGGCTTACAACGACTCCGAATAATTCAAGTCGAGAGCAAGATGTTAAAGCAAGACCTGCAACATCGAGCCCTATTAGTCACGATTGATAATTGATAATTTTTGAACAAGTCTTTTAAATATAGTTTTTTAGTATTAGTTTTTTGGACCCTGACTGTGGCTGTTGCCACGGCCCAGGGTTCTTTTTCTATATTAGAAGGCTCGATTCATAAATACAATGTCACCGTTCATACGGGTAATTCTTATGCATGGGATGTCTTTTATCCGACTGATTTGTCCCATCCTATTGCTGATCCATCAGTCGTGGAAATAAAGGGAGGAAAAAATACCGCTGAGATTTCTCTCCAGTTTAATAAGGTCGGCGACTTCGTCCTTGTCATAACTGAATCAAATGGATGTAGTTCAAATCTAAAGACTTTACTTATTCATGTCTCTCAGTATTCCAGTGATGTTACTGCAAATGCAGGTGCGGATGCGACTATTGGTAATTGTAAGCCATATCAGTTGCAAGGAAGTGGGAAAACGAATGGAAATAGTACCGCAGATCTTGTTTATCACTGGATGCTTGTTCAGGGTTCTAGTTCCGTCGATGCTTCTTCGTTGCTTGATAATCCGGATAGTCAAAATCCGACTTTTAATCCGGGAACGGTTAATACGATTACTCAATTTACTTTTAGACTGACTGTGACTAATACGATAATGCATACTTCTGCATCGGATGATGTAGTGATAACGGTTGTCCCGATTCCAAAAACAAATATTTTAAATATCATGCAGGATGGTTATGCCCTCCTTAAGGCAGATATGTCGGTTGTGACCGGTAGTATGAATTATCAATGGAATTCGGAATATTCTTCTGCTCCGATTGGTGTACAGGATACGCTTCATGCTATGAAGATTGGGAAATATGCATTGACTGTTACGGATAATTATGGCTGCTCGGCTTCGGCTAACACGGTTGTGACTATCATTGACCATGCTCCTGTTCTTGGCGCGGATCGTGATACAACAAAAGAGATTGTTCCTGTCACTATTAATATTCTGAAGAATGATTACGATCCTGACAATGATTTGGATCTTTCAACTTTGAAAATTGTTGAGAAACCTTTACACGGACAGGTTGTTGTTAATCAGAATAATACAATTACTTATACTCCGGATGATTATTTCAGAAATGAAAATGATGTCTTCTATTATGAGGTCTGCGACTTAGCGGGATTATGTAGTCGGGCTCAGGTGATTGTCCGGGTTGGGGAAGGTGATCCGTTGATCGTTCCTCAAATATTTACGCCTAATGGCGATGGGATCCATGATCGTTTGGCGATCAAAAATATTCAACATTATAAGAAAAACCGGATTACCGTTTTTAACCGATGGGAAAGTAAGGTTTATGAAAAGTATGGTTATTCCAACGAAGAGGGTTGGGATGGATCGGCTAATGTGAAAACGATAGGAAAAGGTCAGCTGCCTGTAGGAACCTATTATTATATTATTGATAAGGGTGACGGAAGTAAACCGGTGACTGGATGGATTTATTTACAAAGATAAATGGTACAACGGAAACAGATATTTAGGGTTGAGGCAATAGATCGTGTCTTGGGACGAGATAGATTTTTTAAAAGTCTGTTTCTGCTATTGATGTTGTTCTTGACGACGGTGTCGGTCAGAGCACAGCAGGACCCGATGTATACTCAATATCATAATTCGATGCTTACGATTAATCCAGCTTATGCCGGATCGAGAGGGATGCTCAATATCTTGGCAATCTCCCGAAATCAATGGGTCGGATTAAAAGATCCTCCAACAACTCAGGCCTTGATGCTAAATGCGCCTTTGGAAGGATTAAATATGGGCCTCGGACTTTCTTTCCTTCAGGATAAAACTGGCCCGGTTAAACAGACTGCTGTTTATGCGGATTATGCTTATATGATTCGTTTTAAGGGAAGCACCCTTGCGCTGGGAATTAAAGGAGGGGTTAGCTTTTATAATGCCAATCTTTCTGCACTTGACACCGGTGACGGAAGTCAGTATGATCCGGCAATCTCTGATATTAACCGCAATTTTATGCCGAATGTCGGAATAGGCCTTTTTTATTCGAGCGATATCTATTATCTGGGATTTTCTGTTCCGCAATTAATTGAAAATGTCATTGACAAGACATCAACAGTTACCAAGCAGGTGAACCGGCAAAATATTAATTATTTCGTGTTGGGAGGATATGTTATTAATCTCAATTCGATTCTGAAAATAAAACCAAATTTTGATGCTAGAATTATTACGAATTCGCCTATCTCGCTTGACCTCGGGAGCGAACTTATTCTACTTGATCGTCTTCGTTTTGGATTAGCTTATCGTGTCAATGCGTCGGTTAGTACCATTATTCAGGTTCAACTGAGCGATCAGCTGACAATCGGTTATGCTTATGACCTGAATACAAATGACATTGTTCGGTATAATAGCGGCTCTCATGAGCTCTTATTGAATTTTGATTTCAATTTTGGACGGGGACGAATAAAATCTCCAAGATATTTTTAACAGTTTGCAAAAACGTGGTATGAAGCACAAATTATTTATCTCTGTTTCTCTGTTGTTCCTCCTGACTTTATTGGCCGGACAGGAAAGAGGCTGTGCACAAACCAAAATGGCCTTGCATCTTGCTGATAAATATTTCAATAGTTTCTCATTCTCTGATGCAATTCCGTTGTATGAGATTGTTAATAAAAAAGAACCTGCCAATTATAATGTGGTAAGAAAATTGTCGGAGTCTAACCATCTTATTGGAAATTCATTGGAAGAAGAACATTGGCTGTCAGTTCTCTATACGAATAAACAGATTTTTCCCGAAGAAGTATATAAATATTATCAGGTGCTTAAAGGAAATGGGAAGTATGTTGAAGCTCAAAAGATCTTGGTTGAGTATGAAAAATTAAAACCTGATGATGACCGGATAACCCGGGAAAGTTCTTTGCTGGAATACATTAAATATTTACAGCGGGATTCATCCCGATATGAAGTACATCCGGTGGAAATTAATAGTGAAGGCTCCGAATTTGGCGTTTCTTATTATGGAAATAAATCGGTTGTCTTTGCTTCTACTCGTCAAAAAGCATTTGCTTCAACAATAATACATCGAACTTACCGCTGGAATAATCAACCCTTTCTTAAACTTTTTATGGCCGATGTGGATTCGGCAGGAAACCTGAGTAAAGTAAGACGTTTTGCTCAAAATATCAAGGAATATTACCATCTGGGACCTGCGTGTTTCTCTGATGACGGAGGAAAAATGATTTTAACATGTAACAGTACTACGGGAAGCAAGTCGACTCAGAGTAACGATGGAACAACAAATCTGAAATTGTATGTCGCTGAGCAGAAGAATGGGAAATGGGAAATTCAATATGGTTTTCATTTTAATGATAACAACTATTCGGTCGGGCATGCTTCTATGGATGATGCGGGAACTGTGATTTATTTTTCTTCGAATATGCCAGGCGGATATGGTGGTTCGGATATCTATTGTAGTACATATCGTGATGGCCATTGGACCGCTCCTCATAATCTGGGGCCCAAGGTGAATACTCCCGGAAATGAGATGTTCCCCTTTGTTGCTTCGGATGGAACCCTCTATTTTTCTTCGGATGGACATGGTGGTATGGGCGGACTTGATATTTTCGAGGCAGTACCGATTGATGGGGTCTTTGATCAGATAGAAAATTTGGGTGCCCCGATTAATAGTTCCAAAGACGATTTCGCATTTGTATTGAAAAAGGATGAGTCTCAAGGTTATTTCTCCTCTAATCGTTTGGGCGGAAAGGGTTCGGATGATATTTATCATTTCATCGTTAAAAATGTTCCGATTATTATAAAAGGAATTGCCCGGGATGGAGAATCAAACAATGCTCTTTGGGGAGTGAAAATTAATCTTTATGATGAAACGGGAAGGCTGATAACGACAGTTACTTCTTCGGAGAGGGGGTCTTATCAATTCGAATTGGAGAGGAAGCATCTTTATTATATGAAGGCGGAAAAGGCAAGTTATGCGACGCTACAACGTCCGGTTACGACGGTCCAAATAGCTACTAGTTCTGAAATTCACGCTGATTTGTCTATGGAGCCTGAAATGGCTCAGGAGGCAGAAGTTGGCCCTCCTCCGCTTAGTATGGAAGTCGAAAATGGTGAACCGTTACAGATTATTTCTCTGGATTATATCAATTATGACTATAATAAGTGGAATATTCGGGAGGATGCAGCAAAAATTCTTGACCATTTGACTCAGGTAATGCATGATTTCCCCGATCTGGAAATTCGGTTGGAGTCTCATACGGATAGTCGTGGAAGTGATGCTTATAATCTGCTGCTTTCAAAACAAAGGGCTAAGTCGGCATTCGATTATCTGGTACAGAAGGGGGTTGATCCGAACAGAATGCAATATGCTGGCTACGGTTCTACCCGTCCTATCAAAAAGTATCAATCTGGAGCTGTTTTATCAGAAGAAGATCACGCTCTGAATCGGAG
Source organism: Prolixibacteraceae bacterium (assembly GCA_963692465.1). Classification (GTDB taxonomy): domain Bacteria; phylum Bacteroidota; class Bacteroidia; order Bacteroidales; family Prolixibacteraceae; genus JAUZOB01. The sequence goes on along the minus strand of OY829943.1, from coordinate 1,634,045 downwards.
AACGATTGTTCGGGTGATCCGAAAAGGAGAGTACAAGAAAAAAGGATCTCATAGTAAATTTTATTTCTAAAGTCTGGGGCAACGCGGGCTCTTTTACCTGATCCAGGCCCGCTCCCTGGCAATATAAGTAGCTGTAACGGATTTAACGTAATCCGTTACGCTTCTTTTATAAAAAGAACAGGCATTCTTCTTTTTAGGGAAAATGCCTGTTCTTATTTTATTCCAGTTTCAGTTGATTAAATCTTACCTGTGGGGCGAAGAATAGATTTATTCCACGACAATAAGGAAATAATTCTTCTTTCCCCGTTGAACAAGTAGATATTTGTTGTCAATGAGGTTTGTTAAGGTAAAAACCAATTCAGCATCAGAGACTTTCTCTTTGTTGATGCTTAATCCGTTCCCTTGAATTGTGCGGCGAAGGTCTCCTTTAGACGGGAATACATTGGTTTTCTCAGCCAATAAAGAAGTAACATTGATGCCTTGTTCTAACTCCGTCTTACTGATAGAAAAACGGGGAACCCCTTCGAAAACAGCAAGGAAGGTGTCTTCATCAAGATGACGCAGTTGCTCGGTTGTTCCTTTCCCGAAAAGGATTTGGGAGGCTTCGAGTGCCGCTTCGTAGTCTTGCCTGGAGTGAATCAATACAGTGACTTCTTCTGCTAACCGTTTCTGTAATTTTCTTTGTTCCGGAGCTTCGTGGTGCTCTGCAATTAATTGCTCAACTTCTTGTTGGGAAAGAAGGGTAAAGATCCGGATGTATCGTTCGGCATCTTCATCGGAAGTGTTCAGCCAGAATTGGTAAAAACGATATGGACTGGTTCTTTTTGTGTCGAGCCATATATTTCCTTGCTCTGTTTTTCCGAATTTCCTGCCGTCTGCTTTGGTGATGAGCGGACAAGTGAGCGCAAATGCCTCTCCTCCTTCAATACGGCGGATTAGTTCGGTCCCGGTGGTAATATTCCCCCATTGATCGGAACCTCCCATTTGTAACCGGCAGTTCTTGGTGCGATAGAGATTCAGAAAGTCATATCCTTGTACGAGCTGATAGGTGAATTCGGTAAAAGACATTCCTGCACTGCCATCATTGCTCAATCTTTTCTTTACGGAGTCTTTAGCCATCATGTAATTGACGGTTATGTGTTTCCCTACATCGCGAATGAATTGCAGAAACGTGAAGTTTTTCATCCAGTCGTAGTTGTTGACCATCTCTGCTGCATTGGGTGCATCGGATTCAAAGTCAAGAAAGTGTGAAAGTTGTTTCTTTAAGCAATTCTGATTATGTCGAAGGGTTTCTTCATCAAGAAGATTGCGTTCCTGGGACTTGCCGGACGGGTCTCCAATCATGCCAGTTGCACCTCCAACAAGAACAAGAGGCCGGTGCCCGCACATCTGAAGGTGCTTTAGCATCATAATACCGACTAAATGCCCGATGTGAAGAGAATCGGCAGTAGGGTCAATCCCTACATATGCAGTGGTCATTTCTTTGTTTAACTGTTCTTCTGTTCCGGGCATGATACTGTGAATCATGCCCCGCCATTTTAGTTCTTCAACAAAATTCTTCATTAATCGTTATGTTTTGCTGCATGGTCGGTTAACCAATATGCAGATTCTTTTTATCTGTTGAGGCAAAAGTATAAAAAACTGTCCATAGTTTTGGCTGACAAAAGAATATTAAACCTATTGTTCCGCTTTGATCGTTTTATTGATAATTGAATCTTTTTCTACGGCAAGGTCGTTAAATTGACCTTTTAAAAACGGAAAGGTCAATGGAGCAAAATTGGCTATTGGAGTATAAAGTACCGATTTCTGTTTGGACTGATTGGTTATTATTTTCGATTTTCGGTCGATGATACTGCTAAAAAGGAAAAAAAAGATGCTTAGTAGAAAAGTGTATTTTAACACGGAAAAAATTGCACCAAGAATATGATTGATCGGACCGAGCGCTATGGTGGAGGTGACTCTTTCAACTAAATCCCCAAGAATCCTGACTAGAAAAAGAATGCCAATGAAGGTAATTAAAAAAGTGATTGGTCCTGGAAGTGAGGGGTGTTTCCCGGTTATAGAATCAATTAGTCCGGCAACCCAGTGTGAAAATAAGATTGCCCCCCATACTCCGATGATTAAGGCTGCAAGAGATGTGATTTCTTTAATAATTCCCCGGAATCCTCCTTGTATAAATGCAAAGACTAATAAGATTCCAAGAATAAGGTCGAGATAATTCATGAGAATGGTCGTTTCAATAAAAGCTATAAATGTAGAAAAAACTTGCACTTTCCAGGATGACGATTGTTTTTTTTCTATTTTTGGTTACAAAATAAATTTTCTAAAATGCCGTTTCTCAATTCTGTAGTCAACTGGGTAAGTATTAAAAGAATTTACCAGGTAGATCTTTTTAAAAAATACCCACTCGAAGTGCAACGTGAATGCTTGCTTAATCTTTTAAAGAAGGCGAAAGACACAGAATGGGGTAAAAAATTTGACTATCAGTCAATTAAAACTATTGATCAGTTTAGAGAACAAATCCCCCTGCAAACTTATGATGAGATAAAACCGTTTGTTGAAAGACTTCGTAAGGGAGAATCTAACTTGCTGTGGCCTGGTGAGATAAAATGGTTTGCCAAATCTTCGGGAACAACAAACGATAAAAGTAAGTTCATTCCGGTAAGTAAGGATTCTCTTGAAAACTGTCACTTTAGGGGATTCCGCGATGTTCTTGCGTTTTATAACCGGAATTATCCGGAGACTAAAGTCTTAAAAGGAAAAACGTTAACGCTCGGAGGAAGTCATAGTGCGAATAATCTTCAGAATAACTCTTATTGCGGGGATTTGTCCGCTATCATGATTGAAAATATTCCTTTCTGGACGGAGTTTAGAAGAACACCTTCCACTGAGGTTGCTTTAATTCATGAGTTCGAAGAGAAAATTGAAAGAATTATAGAGCAGAGTATTAATGAAAATGTGACGGCTATTGCGGGGGTCCCTTCCTGGTATCTGGTATTGCTTCGCCGGGTTCTTAAGGCAACCGGAAAGAGTAATATTCTTGAGGTTTGGCCTAACCTTGAGGTCTTTATTCATGGTGGAATAAAATTCGATCCTTATCGGGAACAATATCGGGAGCTGTTCCCTTCTCCCAAAATGCATTATATGGAGGCCTACAATGCCTCGGAAGGATTTTTCGGCATTCAGGACGAACCGGATAAGGATGATATGCTCCTAATGCTTGATTATGGAATATTCTATGAATTTATTCCCATGGATCAGTTCGATACGATTCACTCTAAGACAATCACTCTGGAAGAGGTCGAAGTGGGTAAAAATTATGCATTGGTGATCTCCACCAATGGCGGACTGTGGCGTTATCTTATCGGTGATACGGTGATGTTTACGTCAAGGACTCCGTATCGGATTAAAATAACCGGGCGGACCAAACATTTTATTAATGCTTTCGGAGAAGAACTCATTATAGATAATGCAGAGAATGCCCTCTCTATTGCTACGGAACGCACGGGGGCAATTATTAGTGAATATACTGCCGGTCCCATCTTTATGAAAGGGAATCAAAAAGGAGTTCATCAATGGATCATCGAATTCGAAAAAGAACCGGACGATATTGAACATTTCACCTCAATCTTAGACGACTCTTTGAAAACCCTTAACTCGGATTATGAGGCTAAACGGCATAAAAATAGTACGCTTGAAATGCCTAAAGTCGTTGTGGCTCCACGGGGGACTTTTTATACATGGATGAAACAGCGAAATAAGCTTGGAGGACAGAATAAAATACCCCGACTGGCAAATGATCGAAAATATCTTGATCCGTTACTCGATATTATTGCCGGAATGTAAAAGTTTTCAACACACGGGGTCTGTTCTGAATAAATTCATACTTTCGTGCGAATAAAATCAGTTGTTATGCATATTGCTATCGGTGGAAATATTGGATCAGGTAAAACAACCCTTACTGAATTACTGTCAAAACATTATGGGTGGAATCCTCATTATGAGGATGTTGATGATAATCCGTATCTGAATGATTTTTATAATGATATGCAACGTTGGTCGTTTAATCTTCAGGTATATTTCCTTAATACTCGCTTTAGCCAAATCCTGAAAATCAGGGAATCAGGCGAAACGGTTATTCAGGATCGGACCATTTATGAAGATGCTGAAATTTTTGCTCCTAACCTCCATGATATGGGGTTAATGAGTACCCGCGATTTCCAAAACTATACAGCTCTTTTTAACTTGATGGAAAAAATGGTTCAGACACCCGATCTGTTAATTTATCTACGCGCTTCGGTCCCAACTTTAGTCCGTCAGATTCAGAAACGGGGAAGGGAATTTGAGAATACGATTCGCCTTGATTATTTAAACCAATTGAACGAACGTTATGAAGCTTGGGCTGCCCGTTATGCGAAAGGAAATCTTTTAATTATCGATGTAGATAATCTCGATTTTGCCTCAAAACCTGAAGACTTGAGCCAGGTGATTGATAGGGTCGACGTCTTTGTAAACGGATTGTTTTAGTCGGTAGAATAACCTGCGACGTATTGAGAAATAAAAAAGAAAAGACTGCCTTTGTCTGGAGACAGTCTTAATAAATAGCTCGTTATTGAATTTTCTTCTGAACCAGATTGATTATTTCTGACCAGTCTGAGTCGGGAATCCTTGCTCCCGGATACCGAATGACATAACCGGCCAGTATACTCCCTATCTCAGCACATGTCTGGCAAGAACATTGATTCACCTGTCCGTAAAGAAATCCAGCCGCAAATAGATCGCCAGCGCCCGTAGTATCGACTCTTTGATTGCCATACGCAGCAACCTGAGTTATTTCGTTTCCTTGTTTTATAAGAGATCCGTATCGGCCTACCTTGACGATTGCAATGGGACAAAGTGTTCCAAGCATATTAAGTGCTTCTGCCGGTTCTTCCAGACTGATTGCACGGGCCTCTTCTTCGTTGGCGAAAACAATGTCAATTCCGTTTCTAAGAATCTTTAAAAGGAAATCCCGGTTTTCTTCAACAACATTAAAACTTGCCAGGTCTAACGCTATTTTAAGATTGTTTTGATGAGCATACGCGATGCAGGAAAGGATGAGCTCATGATTTTGAACAAGGTAACCTTCGAGGTAGAGATATTGATATCCGGCAAAAGTATCAGATGCCAAATCCAAAGGTGTCAACTCAATTGCAGCTCCAAGAAAAGTGGCAAAAGTCCGTTCCGAATCGGGTGATATGAGTGCAATGGCTCTTCCGGTAGAGTCTTCTCCCTCTTTTAAAATCGGAGTAACTCCGGATTGAATCAGATCTTCTTTGAAAATGTTTCCTAACTGATCGTTCCCTACTTTGCCAAGGAATCCACAGGAAATGTCTAAGTGAGCTAACCCATGAATGGTATTGGCTGCAGATCCTCCCGATGTTTGTTCTTTGTGAAATAAATCGGTTAACTGACTGATTTTATTTGAAGTGCTGAAATCAACCAGATTCATACTTCCTTTTTTGAACCCTAGTTGGTCGAGTAGATGATCTTGATCAATACGAGTAACAATATCGACGAGAGCATTACCAATCCCAATGATTGCAGGTGATTCAGAATGAGACATGTTCGTTTTTTTTGTATCTTTTTTGCAAATGTATTTTTTAATTCGTGAAAAGCTGTTATTTTTGCAACGCTTTCAGAAAAAATATAACATTTCTGTAAGTACTAAATTCCTCAGTGGCTCAGTTGGTTAGAGCGGTGGACTGTTAATCCATAGGTCGTAGGTTCAAGTCCTACCTGGGGAGCAAAAAGTTGATGAGTGATTAAATTCCTCAGTGGCTCAGTTGGTTAGAGCGGTGGACTGTTAATCCATAGGTCGTAGGTTCAAGTCCTACCTGGGGAGCAGATATTTTTAATAAAAGTGGGAGCGCATTTATTTGTGCTCCCATTTTTTATGCCTGTTTGTCGGATAATCAGCATGGCAGGATCTTTTCCCTGTGTGGTAGGGGGAACCCAAAAATCACAAAGGGTTGCAAAGTTTTAACTTTACAACCCTTTGATTTTTACGTGGAGATAAGGGGAATCGAACCCCTGACCTCTTGACTGCCAGTCAAACGCTCTAGCCAACTGAGCTACACCCCCAACGATTAGTGAGGCAAATGTATTTACTTTTTTGAATTCTCCAAAACATTTTAAAGAAACTGTCTGTGATTGGGCTGTTTGCTCAATCCTTGTTTTGAATAATGGAACTTTCTATAAGCGTTTAATTTAGAGCGCTGATTCCTGCAAATTGTTTTGTATTTTTACACTCTGATTGAAATGTAACGCGATTAAATTATTTATGGCAAAGGAAGATCTTTTTACTACAGAAGAGACAAAAGAACAAACAGTCCTGGTTGGACTTGTCACTGAAGGACAGGATGAACGTAAGGCTGAAGAATATCTTGATGAACTTGAGTTTCTTGCTGATACGGCAGGAGCTGTTGTTCAAAAGAAATTTTTACAGAAATTAAATGTTCCTCATGGCGCAACTTTCGTGGGGTCTGGTAAATTGGAAGAAATAAGGCTTTTTATTCATGATAACGATATTGACTCCGTTATCTTTGATGATGAACTTACTCCTACACAATTAAGAAATATTGAAAAAGCCCTTGAGGTGAAGGTCCTTGATCGAACTAATCTGATCCTTGATATATTTGCAAACCGGGCTCAGACTGCTCATTCGAGGGTACAGGTTGCGCTTGCTCAATATCAGTATATGCTTCCCCGCTTGACAAGGTTGTGGACCCATCTTGAACGGCAAAAGGGTGGAATAGGAATGCGTGGACCGGGTGAATCACAGATAGAAACCGACCGGCGTATTATTCTTGATAAGATTGCCCGACTTAAAGAGCAACTTAAAAAGATCGACCGTCAAAAGGCTACTCAGCGAAAAAGTAGAGGTAAGCTTGTTCGGGTTGCCTTAGTTGGCTATACCAATGTGGGGAAATCCACTTTGATGAATCTGTTGAGTAAATCGGATGTCTTTGCCGAAAATAAACTGTTCGCGACGCTTGATACTACAGTTCGTAAAGTAGTAGTTGATAATATTCCTTTTTTGCTCTCCGATACGGTGGGGTTTATTCGCAAATTACCTCATGATCTGGTTGAATCCTTCAAATCGACTCTTGATGAGGTTCGGGAAGCAGATATCCTTGTACATGTTGTCGATATCTCTCATCCTGAATTTGAAGAGCAAATTGATGTGGTAAATAAAACACTCGAGGAGATTGGTGCTGCGGATAAAATGATTATTTATGTTTTTAATAAAATTGATGCTTTTACTTATACGGTAAAAGAAGCAGATGATCTCGCTCCTGTAACTAAAGCTAATTATTCTTTGGAAGACTGGAAGAAAAGTTGGATGGCTAGGAATAATACTCCTGCATTGTTTATTTCGGCGAAGACGAAAGAGAATACTCCGGAACTTCGATCGAAACTATATGAAGAGGTAAAAAAGATTCATATAACCCGATTCCCTTATAATGATTTCCTTTACGAGGATCAGTCGGAAGAATAAAAAAAGGAACCTGAAAGGTTCCTTTTTTATTCTTGTTATTATTTTTTCAATCTTTATTTTACAATTCCCTCCTGAATCAGGTATTCTGCAATTTGTACTGCATTTAATGCAGCTCCCTTGCGAATCTGATCACTGACAGCCCAGAATGCAAGACCATTCGGATTCGCCAGATCTTTGCGTATGCGGCCTACATAGACTGCATCTTTCCCGCTACAGAAAAGAGGCATTGGGTAAATTTGTTTCTGAGAATCATCCTGAAGAATCACTCCCGGCGCATGACTAAAAGCTTCTTTTACTTCTTTAGTAGTAAGACTCTTTTCTGTCTCTGCCCAGATGGCTTCAGAATGGGCTCTTAGTACGGGAACCCTCACGGCTGTAGCGCTAACCTGTATGTCGGAGTGCATGATCTTACGGGTTTCATTGTACATCTTCATCTCTTCTTTGGTGTAATCATTATCAGTGAAGACATCAACATGAGGAATTACGTTGAAAGCCAATTGATGAGCGAATTTTTTAACGGTTGGTTTTTCTCCGTTTGCAATTTGTGTGTACTGGTATTTCAATTCATCCATTGCGGCAGCACCTGCTCCGCTTGCAGCTTGGTATGTGGCAATATGCACTCTGCGAATGTGCGAAAGTGTTTCAATCGCATTTAAAGCAACAACCATTTGGATGGTTGTGCAATTGGGATTAGCAATAATCTTACGAGGCATATTCTTTGCATCGGCTGCATTTACTTCAGGGACAACCAATGGAATGTTCTCTTCCATCCTGAAAGCGCTTGAATTGTCAATCATGATGGTGCCGAACTTGGTAATAGTAGAAGCAAATTCTTTAGATATACTGGCACCGGCAGATGTCAATGCAATATCGATTCCTTTGAAGTCGTCGTTGTGCTTGAGCTCCTTTATTTTAATTGATTTCCCTTTGAAAGAATATTCTTTACCGGCACTACGGGAAGAACCAAATAGAACTAACTCATCCAGTGGAAAATTCCGCTGGTCTAGTACACGCAGGAACTCTTGTCCAACGGCACCGCTTGCACCAACAATTGCGACTTTCATGATTTTGTTTTTTTCTGAATTTCTGTAAAAAAGGTTATTTATTCGCCTTGAGACCTCAGTCTGCTATTGCAAAAGTAAATGATTCTGCCAATTAACCAATTAGCACAAACAAAAAATCTCTTTTTATAGCTTATCCTTCATGTTTGTTTTTTGTCGAAGTTCTCTTATAAACAAGCGTTGTTGATCTTGATATTTGCTTTTAAAGATGGGCTACTTTTTCTTTTGAATCCATTTTCTCTCCAAAAGCCAAATCACCTGCATCGCCCAAGCCCGGAATAATATAAGATTTATCCGTCAGCTCTTCATCAACTGCACCAACCCAAAGAGTGACATTGTCGGCTTTAATGTGTTCTTGTATGTAAGCAATTCCTTCCGTACTGGCAATGATTGCAGCAAGATGAATATGTTTGGGAGTCCCTTTCTCAAGAAGAGCTTTGTATCCAATTTCCATGGAAGAACCGGTGGCGAGCATCGGGTCAGCAAGAATGAGATATTTCCCATCAAGGTTCGGACTTGCTATATACTCGAATTCGATAGAGAACTCATGCTTCGAGATGTATCTTCGGTAAGCAGAGATGAATGCGTTTTCGCTTCGGTCAAAGTAGTTGAGTAATCCCTGATGCAATGGGAGCCCTGCTCTTAGAATAGTGGCAAGAACTGGTTGTTCCTTTAAGATGGAGACTTTGGCAATCCCCAGAGGGGTCTTGACATCTTTTATTTTGTACTCTAGTTCCTTACTGATTTCGTAGGCCATTATTTCTCCGATCCGTTGCAGGTTTCTTCTAAATCGGAGAGGATCGGTTTGGATTTGTTCATCCCTTATTTCAGAGATATATTCACTGAAGAGCGAGTTATTCTTTCCTAAATTAATAACTTTCATTCGAGGTTAGTATAATGAGGTTAAACAATTATTGTCTTTTGAATGGGTGGAAATAATGCAAAACTGAGGTTGATGACAGGATGGGAAGAATTCCCGGAGTGAAAAAATTTTAGACAGCAAAGAAGGAGAAGGAATGATTGATGCGTCAGTGTTTTAAAAGAAAACCTGAAGACATCTTCGTGTAAAATAGGAGTGGTCTTATTACAAAAAATTATCATTTCTTATTTCAAAGCATCCTCGCAAAAGTAAGTTTAGAATTAACAAAGACCAAGTATTTTGAAAAATTAAATAGAAACAAGATCATAACTGACCCTCGTCGGCAAAACTGTAATAATTTTGATTTGCAATGATAAGATGATCCAGAACGGGGATATCGAGTAGTTGTCCGGCTTCTTTCATTTTGTTGGTTATTCGGCTGTCTGCATCGCTTGGAGAACAGTTGCCTGAAGGATGATTGTGTACAAGGATGACGGAAGAGGCGAGCATGTCTATCCCTTTCTTGAGGATAAGCCTCACATCTGTAATGGTTCCGCTGATTCCTCCTTGACTGATTTTTAATTTACGAATGACCTTGTTTCCTCGGTCAAGATAAATGACCCAGAATTCTTCATAAGGCAGGTCGCTGAGTGAGGAAAGGAAAAGCTCTGCAGCATCGGAACTACAAGTGATCTTATTTTTTTGGGGTGAATTTGAATTCTTCCTTCTGCGACCTAATTCGATAGCTGCAATGATGTTGATCGCTTTTGCGTCGCCAATGCCTTTGAATTTTTTTAGGGAGTCGAGATCCAAACGACTTAATTCGGCTAAATCGTTATGAACTTCAGCCATTATTCGTTTGGACAGTGCTACTGCTGATTCATCTGCATTGCCTGAACCAATGATGATGGCAAGTAATTCTGCATTGGAAAGGGAAGAAGTCCCTTTGGATATTAGTTTTTCGCGTGGTCGGTCTTCAAGGGCCCATTCTTTGATTTTGAGTTTCTGATATTGAAGCATGATTTCTTGTTAACAATACCAAATCTAAGAAGGGTTTTTGGTGAAAGCAAATTTAAGAAGAGAGAATAATAATTAGATTAACGGGAGATATATATACAACAAAACAACCTTCTCTGAAAAGAGAAGGTCTGTATTTAATAAAATCAATTAGCTCTTACAATTTGTTAACGTGCAACGACAAGCTCGATTTCAAGTTTGCAGCTTTGTTTTTATGAATAATATTACTTTTTGTAAGTTTGTCTATCAAAGACGTTACTTTAGGTAATAATTCTGCAGCAGCTGCTTTATCATCTGTGTCGCGAAGACTCTTAACTGCATTACGCATTGTTTTTGCATAATACTTGTTGTGAATAGTCTTGCCTTCGGCTTGTTTGATTCTTTTTAAAGTTGACTTATGGTTTGCCATATCTATATATCTTAAGTAACGTAGCCCGTAGGAGATTCGAACTCCTATTACAAGAATGAAAATCTTGCGTCCTAACCCTTAGACGAACGGGCCATCCTGTTTAATTTTTCGTGCGGCAAAGATAGATAATTTATCTAAACCTCCAAAATAATGGCTGAATCTTTTCGTTTTTGTATTGCCTTCACTCAGACGATTCCTTTCCGAAAAAAGCGACGCAAAGAAAGGGCGTTTTTTTTAAAGGGCAAAATGTTTCTTGAAAAATCCAATAAATTATTTCCATTCGACAATCATACCCCGATTCTTGTTTAACAGATTAGGAGGAACGCTTTTTATAATTTCATTCCGGAGAAGGTCAATGATCTTGTTGCGGTTGTAAAATTCGGAGTACACTAAGCTTACTTCCCGAAGGGGTTTGGGACCTTCAAATTCTCTGACGTTGCTTTTTCTTTTGTCGGTCATGTCGCCTTTTACCAATTCGGGAATGAGTGTTATCCCCCCTTCATTGTCAACAATTTTTAAAAGAGTTTCCATGGATCCCGCCTCAAATTCAAAGGGAAGTCTTGTTTTGTGAGCATTGTTTTTACCGCAGAGATTAATTACCTGATTTCTGAAACAATGTCCGTTACTGAGTAACCAGATGTCGGGAAGAGAAACATCCTGAACTTTTAGTGTTTTGTGTTTGCTTAACGGATGGTCAGGATGAGTGTAGACTTCCATCTCTTCATAAAAAAGTGGACGTTCAATGATCTTTTCTTCATGCAACGGGGTAACTAAAATTCCGATATCGATGATGTCCTTGCGTAAAGCCTCAACAATTCTATCTGTAAAGAGCTCTTCTACTTTGATATTTAATTTCGGATAATCTCTTTTAAGGTTTCCGATGAATAATGGCAATAAATAGGGGGAAAGAGTTGGAATGATTCCGAGTCTTAACGTTCCGCCAATGTAATGTTTGTGATCTTCAATAACCGAATTGATCTGCTGTGCGTTATGAAGTGTTTTCCGGGCTTGTTCTATTATTGCTTTTCCGATTTCTGTTGGGACTAATGGTTGTCGGTCACGATCAAAAATGGTCACCCCCAGGTCCTCTTCCAGCTTTTTTATTTGCATGCTCATGGTGGGTTGGGTAATAAAGCATTTCTCGGCAGCTTTGCCGTAATGGCGAAATTGATCGACCGCAACGATGTATTCGAGTTGAGTAAGTGTTATCATAAGTATCTCCTTCAGGGTAAAGATAGTGCTATTTTTATTTCTTTAAAAGGATTGAAATTCAATTAAAATATGCCCTGTGGTGTTTGTAATGGAATATGTCGGGAGTAAATATAAGATTTACAGTAAGAGAACCAGAACAATTTCTATTTTTGCAGCGTTTTAGTTAATGTAAAATAAAAACGTAAAGTATGATATTGAGAGATCAGGTAAAAGATCTGGTTGAGCGCCGGGACGCGCTGAGGAGGCATCTTTGACATCGATAGTCGATTAATACAACTCAGTGAGGAAGAATTAAAGACTCAGGATCCGAACTTTTGGAATGACTCCAAAGAAGCGGAAAAACAGATGAAGGTTATCCGTGAAATAAAGCAATGGACGGAAGGGTTTCAAGAAGTTGACCGTTCTGTTGAGGATTGCAATGTACTATTCGATTTTCTTCAGTCGGGTGATGCAACAGAACAGGAAGCCGATGAGCAATATGCACTTTCTCTTGGCTTAACAGAGAAGCTTGAGTCAAAAAATATGCTTCGTAAAGAGGAAGATAAACTCGGGGCCATATTGAGAATCAATGCCGGAGCCGGAGGAACTGAAAGTAACGATTGGGCGGACATGCTGATGCGTATGTATATTCGTTGGGGAGAACGCAATGGCTATGCTGTAAGAACTGTCGAATTTCACGAAGGCGATGAGGTTGGAGTCAAAAATTGCACCCTCGAATTTAATGGTGATTTTGCTTATGGATATCTGAGGGGAGAAAACGGAGTCCATCGGTTAGTCCGCTTATCTCCTTTTAATGCGCAGAATAAGCGAATGACTTCTTTTACTTCCGTTTTTGTAGCTCCGCTTGTAGACGATACGATACAGATTGAAATTAATCCGGGCGATATCACCTGGGATACTTTCAGGTCGAGTGGCGCTGGCGGACAGAATGTAAATAAGGTTGAAACCGGAGTCCGGTTACGCCATGCACCGACTGGGATTTTGATTGAAAATACGGAATCTCGTTCTCAGCTACAAAATAAAGAAAATGCCTTGCGTCTTTTGCGTTCTCAGTTGTATGAGCTGGAGTTGCGAAAGAGAAGAGAGGAACAGCAGAAAATAGAGAGTCAGAAAAAGAAGATAGAGTGGGGCTCTCAGATAAGATCCTACGTTCTTCAACCTTATAAGATGGTTAAAGATGTGCGGACAGGATATGAAACCGGCAACGTTCAGGCTGTTTTGGATGGAGAAATAGATGGTTTTATAAAAGCCTATCTGATGGAATACGGAAATGAATAAAAAGGCCAATGCATTGTCGCTGCAGTCTGATGAATTGCTAAACCAGAGCGTTGGGTTGTTTGTTTATTTCGTTGATATTGCGGATAATAATTGTTAAGAAACATTATTTTTGCGAACTCAATTTCTGTGATGTTGTCGCAGAGAAGAAAAACTAAAAGTGTTATAATGATTAGTAAAGAGGATTTAACAAGAATAGCAATAATTACCAAAACAGAACGATATACCTACGGAGAGTTATTCGAGAATATTTGTATCTATTCGGAGATATATCGGGCTAAAAAATACTCTAAGGTTGCCATCTACGGAGAGAATAGCTCGCAATGGGCATTCGCTTTCTTCTCTGCTTGGCAAAATGATTGTATTCCGGTTCCGATTGATTATATGGCATCCGTTGATGATGTCGCATACATGCTGAATGACTGTAAGCCCGAACTTGTCTTTGTCAGTCCGTCAATGAAGGAAAATCTGGAACGGGTCAAAGAGCAACTTTCTTATCAGCCTGAGATTCTCTTTTTCGGAGAAACAGAGTTGCCTGCCTATGATCCCAATAATCAATGGAGGGATCCGGAAGATGATGATAAAATCGCAATAATTATTTATACTTCGGGAACGACCGGAAATCCCAAGGGAGTCATGTTGTCATTTTTCAATATAAAGGCGAATATTGATGCCGTATCGAAAGATGTGGAAATATTTAATGCTGATCGACAGGTTTTGATTCTCTTGCCTTTGCATCATGTTTTACCCCTGGTCGGGTCATTAGTTTGTCCATTGACTGTCGGATCCAGTGTGGTATTTGCTCCTTCCATGCAGTCGTCTGAGTTGATGGAGACTTTAAAAAACAATCAGGTTGCGATCATAATAGGAGTTCCGCGTTTATATGAATTGATTTATAAAGGCATTAAGGCTAAAATTGATTCGAATGTTATTGCCCGACTTCTGTTTATGATTGTACGGTGGACGAAAAATCCCGCATTGGCTAAGAAAGTATTTGCTAAGGTGCATGAAGGATTAGGTGGTCATTTGCGTTATTTAGTCTCAGGCGGAGCTGCGTTAAATCGCGAGGTGGGATCTTTTTTTACAACCTTGGGTTTTGAAATCCTTGAAGGATTCGGAATGACGGAAGCTTCTCCTATGATTACATTTCCCCGTCCGGGGAAAGTGGTACTTGGAACTACCGGTCAGGCACTTCCTGGTTTACAAGTCGAAATTCGTGATGGCGAAATTGTTGCTAAAGGTCCAAGTATTATGAAAGGATACTATAATCGACCTGAAGAAACGGCTGAGGTTTTGCGGGACGGGTGGCTTTATACCGGTGATCTTGGTTATCTGGATGAAAAAGGCTATTTAAGAATAACCGGAAGGAAAAAGGAAATTATTATTCTTCCTAATGGAAAAAATGTAAATCCTGTTGAACTGGAACAGAAGATAGAGAAGGTTTCTGCTTGTGTCAGTGAAGTTGGAGTGTTCCTTCATAATAATGCACTTCATGCTGTTATACTCCCTGATTTAAAAGTCCTTTCAGCACTAAAAGTAGAAAATCCGGAGCTCTATTTTAGAGAGAATGTTTTATCAATATATAATAAGGAGGCAAGTTCCTATAAACGGGTCATGCATTTCACCCTTATTAAAGAGGTGTTACCCCGTACCCGTCTTGGAAAAATACAACATTATAAATTGGAGTCTCTTCTTCATGCTACTTCGAAAGAAAAAGCCAAACTATCAGAACAGCCTGACACGGAAGAATATAAGGCGGTAAAGAGTTTTATCGAGAGCCTGGTTGATACCGATATTTCTCCTGATGATCATCTGGAATTTGATATTGCACTTGACTCGTTGGGAAAGCTTAGTCTGATTGACTTCATTGAACGTGCATTTGGGGTTAAGATCGAAGAGGAAAATCTGTTTAAGTTTCCTTCGGTTAAGGCAATGGTCGAGCATATCAGGGAGAAGAAAAAGTGGTTTAACACCGACCAGGTAAACTGGTCTGAAACATTAAAAAGTAAAGTTTCGGTAAAACTGCCAACGTCATGGCCTACCCAGAACTTGATTCGGATTCTTTCCAGAGGGGTTCTAATGCTTGGTTTTAGAATACACAGGAAGGGTATTGAGAACATTCCTGAAGGACCTTGTATTTTTGCACCCAATCATCAGAGTTTTCTGGATGCTTTTCTCTTTACGGCTTATCTGAAACGAAAAGCTTTAAAGAACACCTATTTTTATGCTAAAAAGAAACATGTTAATAATTGGGCTCTTCGATTCCTGGCAAGCAAGAATAATGTGATTGTTATGGATCTGGATAATAACCTGATGGAATCTATTCAAAAACTTGCAGAGGTCTTGAAACAGGGAAAGAAAATCGTGATCTTTCCGGAAGGAACCCGTACTAAATCGGGGGAACTGGGGGAATTTAAAAAGACTTTTGCCATATTGAGCACCGAATTAAATATTCCAGTTATTCCGGTTTCGATAAAAGGGGCCTACAAAGCGCTACCTAGCGGAGCATTTATTCCGAGACCATTTACGAAAATAGAGGTGAACTTTTTAAGTCCGATTTATCCTCAGAATTATACGGCTGATTCGTTAGTCGTGGCGGTTCAACAATCTGTACAGCAAAGTCTGTACGAATAAATTGTGTTTGTAAGTGAATTGATTAAAAAAGCGGGATTGCTCATCATTTAGCAATCCCGCTTTTTTGTCGGAATATTTGGGTTACCTCCTTTTCTTCGACTTTGTGAGGCTCGTCTTCAAATTGTTAAGGTCAGTTTGGAGTGTTTTTATTTCCTGATCTTTCGAATCAATCTGAGCTTTCAGACTGGCATTCTCTTGAGTGAGGCGTTGTAAGTCGGAATCAGCAGTTCCTGATGAACCTTTAAGTTGTGAAAGCTGAGTTGCCGATTCATCTAATTTGTTTTTCAAAGCTTGATTTTTAAGCTGAAGGTCACTGACTTGATCGCTTAACTTTCTTTTTTCGAATTCGAAATCATAAACTTTTTCTTCCAGTCCGGCATTCTTTTCTGAAAAGGCTGATGTTGCCCGATTGAACTGGCGGGTTAAAGAATCGGCTTTGCTGTCTTTTATGGCATTACTTTCGCTTAGCTCATATTTCATCTGGTTGAATTCCTTCTTCAAGGAATCGATATAGACTGTCTGTCTTAGTGTCTGATCGGTCAGTTCACTTACCCGGGTTTCGGCTTTAATCTTGAGATCCTGCATGGCGAGGAACTTCTTTTTTGAAACGCACCCTGCCAGTATCAGGAAGATAAATAAGCCGGAGACTATTCTGAAAATACTAATCCTTTTCATTTTATGATATTTTAAGACCAAAAATACTAAAAGCGTCAATTGAAATGCTAATTTAGTTGTTGAATTTATAAAACATCAACGAAATCGTATGAACAAACTCATTTTTTTCTTTCTTATATTATCCACTTGGGCTGGAACTCTTGCTGGGCAGGAGACTGATAAGATTTCCCTTACGGGACGAGTTGTCAATAAAGAAACAGAAGGAGGGGTTGAATTTGCAAATTTAGGTGTTGAAGGAACCTACATTGGCGTTGCTTGTGATGCAAATGGCTCTTTTAATGTTAGCATTCCTTCTTCTATGAAAGATAAAATGGTAGCCATTACGGCAATGGGCTTTACGACTATACGAATGAGTGTTGCGGATCTTGCAGCACAAAAGCCCTTACTCTTAAAGATGGAATCGCAATCTTATAAGCTGAGCGATGTAGAAGTAACTGCTCAGTCGCGTGTAGCCTATGGTTTAATTAAAGAAGTCATTGATCATATCGGGCAAAATTACTGGCAGGGACCTTTATTTTCCAATGCGGTCTATCGTTCGGAATTCAGGTCGGATAATGCAATGCAGCGGATTCGTGAAGCAGATGTTGAGTATTCTGATCGTGCAGGTTATAAACAGCGCGATTATAAAGAGGCATTTGCTGATCGGGGATATCGCTTTAGTAACGTGAAGCGGAGTTTTCAGGTCCGTAATCTGGCTGACGGGATGACCAATATGGATGATTTACTGAATCTTGATATCGTTAGGTGCCCCGGAAATGTTCTCGACCGCGAATATATGAATGATTTTGATCTTTCGACAGATCCGGAAACGATGCTTGAAGGCAAGCCGGTATTCGTTGTTCGTTACTCTTTGCGGAAAGCTGATTTTCTCCATTCCGGAGATTTTAATATCCGGAAACTGGACGGACGTATTTATATCTCGAAAGATAATTATGCCATATTAAAGAATGAATTTCATGGCGTCTCAGATAATTGGTCAGAACACGGTCGGTCTTATGCCGTGAAAGACGGGAAAAAACGACCGGTTAGTTATGATGCTTCTTGTGTTTATACAAAGTATGGAGATTCTTATGTTCCCCGCCAGCTTAGTCTTGTTGTTCATTATTCAGATGAAAAGACCGATGCAATTGGCAGCCAGTTTACCGAAGTCGCTACGCTCGATTTCTCAAACTATGCGCCTGGAAGTGCAAGAGACTTTGCCGGTAGAGTTTACTTTGAAGATTTGAAATAGCCCAAATACAAATTAAAAGTCCTGTCAGAATTATTCATTGTTTTCTGACAGGACTTTCTGTTGTTTATTGTATTCAAGTCCGGAATTATTGAATCAGTAGACGAACCGTAGATCTTGTTTTCTGCTCAACGAAGATGTTTTTCAACAATGTTACCTGGTCGATGGCTTCCTGGTTGAAATGCCTTATGGTAATTAAATCCAGATTAGTGTTGTATCTTACTTCGAACTGTTTTTCTATTTCTTTGATTAGCGGATCAATGCCTCGCTCCGGCATGTCGATTGCGACCGAGAAATTGAGTGCGGAATGTTGAATTAGATTCACTTTTATTCGCATCTCTGCCAGAATAGCAAAGACTTTTGAGAGGGTTTCTTCCATCACAAATGAGAAATCACGGGGTGTCACCGTAAGAAGAACCTGATCTTTCTTCATAATAAAAACCGGAACCAGTTCGATCTTGTGATCAATGTAGTGAATAATCGTTCCTCTTTCATCTGGATTGATGAATGAATTAACGTAGAGAGGAATCTTCTTATTCTCAAGTGGTTTAATGGTTTTGGGATGAATAATCTTTGCTCCGGAATAAGAGAGTTCAATCGCTTCCCGGTAGGATATTTCTTCCAGTTTATGTGTTGCCTCAAAGTATTGCGGATCGGCATTGAGTATTCCGGGAACATCTTTCCATATAACCACCCTTTCTGCATTAAGCAGGCTCGCCAGAATTGCAGCGGTGTAATCTGATCCTTCGCGCCCGAGTGTTGTGGTCAGATCGCTATTGGTCGATCCGATAAACCCCTGGGTGATGTATAGCTGGGTGTCGTTAAACGTGAAGGTGCGTGACATCAGTTCTCCTGATAACTTCCAATTAACAATTCCTTCCCTGAAAGTTGAATCGGTACGCAGACAGGTTCTGATATCAATCCATTTGCTCTCGAATCCCTCTTTACACAGGTAAGCACCGACAATCTTTGTTGAAATAATTTCTCCGAGAGATACAATCTGATCATATTCATAATCATAATCAAGCGAAGGATCTTTTTGTACCCGGAGTTCCAGCGCCTGAAAGATATCCTGAAGATCTTTGAAAATATCATCATTAAAGTTGAATAAAGAATTGCAGATGTTTAGGTGGAATTGTCTGATTTGATCAATCGTTGAAAAAAGTCCGTCTTTTTTATAAAAATATTGTCGGACAACGTCTTCCAATGCATTAGTTATTTTCCCCATTGCAGAAACAACAACGATTTTCCTTCCTGAGTTTTTTCTCAGGATATTAGTCAGATTTCTGACTCCTTCGGCATTCTTAACCGAAGCTCCCCCGAATTTGAATACTTCCATTTTAGCGATTCTGCTTTTTTAAATGTTCTATTCTCTTTTGCAGTACAAAAATATTAAATAGAATGATGTTAAAAACAAAATATTAGATTTCGAAAGAATCGATAATTCTTAATGCTAATTCAGTTTCAAATCCGCGACTTCTTGCAAAACGGAGTAATTTACTTCGTAGATCCCATGAATCTTTTGCTTTTATTCCCGGTCTTTTATCTTTCAGAAGTTTGGTCAGTGTTTCTTTATATTCGGCATCTTCTATCTGTCCAATAGCTGTTTGAATGTACTGATCTGAGATTCCTTTGCCGTGAAGTTCATAGGCTATTTTTATTTTTCCCCATCGGTTGAAATGAAATTTATCATGAACGAAGAAACGAACATAACGTGATTCGTCAATAAACTTATCTTCGATTAGTTTCTGAACAATCTCATCTGTGTCTTCCTCTGACAACTCCCATCCTTCGAGCTTCTTCCGGATGTCCTGTCTGCATTTTTCCGACTTACTGCAAATGGACGCGGCCCTGTTTAATGCAATATCTTTTTTCATGCTACTTCTTATAAACGAAAAACCTCACCAGGATCATCACACATCTCGAGAAGCTGACGATTGGTCTTTTTTAAAACAGGGTGAACAAAATCAGGGATGAGATCACATAAGGGACTTAAAACAAATCTTCGGGACTGAATGCGTGGGTGTGGGACAATCAGTCGTTGGGTTGAGATGATCTGGCTATCGTAATAAAGGATGTCGATGTCGATAGGCCGCGACTCATAGCCTTGATTTTTTCGTGTTCTGCCCAATTGCGTCTCAATAGTAAGTAGAATGTCCAGCAGTGCCTCCGGTTCCAACTCTGTTTTCAGTCCGATGACTTGATTCCAGAAAAAGTCCTTGCTTTTAAACCCCCATGGCTCAGTGCGATAAACAGGAGAAAAAGTTTTAATAATCCCTCCCTCTTTTTCGATTTTCTCAATCGATCGAAGGCGATATTCTGCTCCATCCCCTTGGTTTCCCCCGAGAATAAGATATGCTGTTGCCATCTTTTTTATCTAAACGTTGTAATTTATAACATTGTTTGAATACCTATTCAAAGGTTAGAATTTTTTTTTGTATTATTCGGCTCCACTTCAATAACAATTATGAAAAATTTCTTCAAGTACGCTTTAGCATCCTTGCTGGGCACTTTGGTTGCACTGATTCTTATTTTACTAATCAGTTTTGGGATTATTTCCATTGCAGTCTCGACTGCGGATAAAACGGTTGATGTAAAAGACAATTCTGTTCTAAGTATTAAATTAGATTGTCCGATTGTCGAACGGGGTGAAAAAAATCCTCTTGCAGGTTTAGATATTCCCGGAATTCATTCGTTACAGCAACTTGGACTGAACCAAATTCTTGGTTCAATAAACCAAGCCAAAACAGATGATAGGATCAAAGGTATTTATTTGAATCTTTCGGCGATTCAGTCGGGAATGGCAACGGTCGAAGAGATTCGTAATGCATTACTCAATTTCAAGAAATCGGGGAAATTTATCTATGCATATTCTGATGCGATGACTCAGCCCGCTTATTATTTGTCGACGGCTGCCGATAGTATCTTTATTAATCCGGCCGGAGTTCTTGATTTTAGGGGACTTAGTTCGGAAAGAGCTTTTTATAAAAAGGCGCTGGATAAATTAGGCGTAGAGGTTCAGGTTATTCGGCATGGAAAATTTAAATCGGCTGTTGAACCCTATATACAAGACAAGATGAGTCCGGCTAATCGTTTGCAGGTTCAGGCCTATATTAACGGACTTTGGAGTCACATGCTGTCTGGTATCTCCGAAAGAAGAAAAGTTCCTGTTGCGGGTTTGCAGCAGCTTGCTGATAATGTTTTGACCTTTCAGGGTCCCGAAGTGGCTGTCAAAGCAGGTCTTATTAACGGATTAAAATATAAAGATCAGGTTCTGGATGATCTTCGTAAACTAACCGGGGCTTCAACTGATAAAGATATTCCATCTGTTTCGATAGCTGATTATTCGAAGACTCTTAAGTCTTCTGATGGCAAAGGACTGGCGAAAGACAAGATTGCCGTCATCTATGCGGTTGGTGAAATAGACATGGACGGCGGAGGTAGTCAGTCAATTGATTCCGACGAAATGGCTCGTGAAATACGGAAAGCCCGTGAGGACTCTTCAATAAAAGCCATTGTCTTAAGAATAAATTCTCCCGGTGGAAGCGCAATGGGGTCAGAGATCATGTGGCGGGAAGTTGATCTGGCCAAAAGAGTTAAACCGGTTATTGCATCTTTCGGAGATGTTGCTGCATCGGGTGGATATTATATGGCCTGTTCCGCAACACTCATTGTGGCACAACCGAATACCATTACGGGTTCAATCGGAATATTCGGAATGATTCCCAATGCTAAGAATTTACTTGAAAACAAACTCGGAGTAACCTTTGATCGGGCCATGACTAATAAGCATAGTGATATGCCTTCTCTGGTCAGAGCTCTTGATCCTTCTGAGAAGAATTTGATTCAGGCCTATATCGAAAGGGGCTATTCTTCTTTCGTGAGCCATGTTTCAGAGGGAAGAAGGATGCCTTATGCCCGGGTTGATGAAATTGGACAAGGCAGAGTGTGGACTGGTGAAATGGCTCAGAAACTAGGTCTCGTCGATCAGTTAGGCGGGATTGATAAAGCTATTGCTATTGCAGCTCAAAAGGCACATCTGGGCCGGTATCGGACAGTTGATCTTCCTGAATTAAAAGATCCATTGCAAGAGTTTATAAAGGGATTCACTAATGACGTAAAAGCCAAGGTACTGCATGCTGAATTGGGCGAAGCCTATCAGCAGTACATGACCCTTCATAATGCCTCTACTCATTTTGGTATTCTGGCCAGAGTCCCTTATGATGAGAGAATCTACTAGTTGTTAGATGTCTGTCAGGGAAAGTATCTTATTCAAAAAGGATACTTTCCCTGATTTTTAAATAAACGATCATTTTTGTGAAACTATTTTCTTTTTAAGCAAAGAATTGTGAACTTAGTCGGAAAATAGGACTTACACAATGATTCGAATCTTGCTATATCCGTTTTCATTACTCTATGGGATTGTTATATCTTTCCGAAATTTCTTTTACAATAGCCATATCTTTTCATCCGTCGAGTTTGAGACTCCTGTTATTTCTATAGGGAATATCACGGTTGGAGGAACAGGTAAAACCCCACATACCGAATATCTGATTACCATTCTCAGGAAGGAGTTCCGGGTAGCGACTCTTAGTCGTGGATATAAACGTCAAACATCTGGATTTATTATTGCCGATAGTAATTCTGATTATCACCAGATTGGTGATGAACCGACGCAGATGAAACGTAAATTTCCTGAGATAACGGTTGCTGTTGATAAAAATAGGGTAAGTGGAATCAAAAAACTATTAAAGGCAGAAACAGCTCCCGCTCCTGATGTGATTCTGCTTGATGATGCATACCAACACCGGCACGTGAATCCGGGTATAAATATTCTTCTCATTGATTATAACCATCCTGTGTGGGAGGATCATCTTTTGCCTTACGGACGCTTGAGAGAATCGGCCACCGAAATAAGAAGAGCCGGATTTATCGTTATCACTAAATGTCCTTCCGAAATTTCTCCGATTACGCGTAGAATCATCGCAAAGAACCTTCAGATAAAACCTTATCAGGACTTGTTTTTTACGACTCTTGAATATGATACTATTCAACCGGCATTTAAGGAACAGTCTATTTTGTTGAACGAAGAAGAACTTCAATCATATTCTGTACTACTGGTTACCGGAATAGCAAGTCCGCAACCGTTAGTCTCTTATCTGTCACAAAAGGTCAAATCCCTGATCAACTTTCAATTTCCTGATCATCATAATTTCAGCTCTTCGGATATCTCTTCCATTGAATCAAAATTTAATGCCATTGATGGTAATCAAAAGATCATTGTCACGACCGAAAAGGACTGGATGCGTTTAGCACAGGAAGAGAATATACCCTTGTCGGTTCAGAAATGTCTGTTTTATATTCCGGTCAAAGTTCATTTCCTGTATCATGAAGGGAGAACTTTTGATGAAAAGATTCTTAACTACGTGAAGGAAAACATTAGTAATAATGATCTTCACCGTAAGAAGGAAACCCGAAGGACGGAAGACCGGGCTTCGAATCAGTAACCTTTATTTATGAGAAAGCGAAATTAGCATTTGTTCCAGCTGATTGGTTAATGCTGTTTGCCGGTAGGACTGACAGATGCGAATCAGTGTGTGGAAAAGGAGCAGCTGTTCCCTCTTTTTGTCGTTGATCTGTTGTGGTAAAGGTCCTTTGAGTATTGTCAATACCGTAAGTTTATGAATGTAGTCCCGGCTTAAATCGTTAATCAGAAATGTTCCTTGCGTTCGGTTCCCGCAATAGAAATAAGCATCGGCTAACTGAATACCGGCATAATCGTCCGATATTCCGGAACGGTAGAACAATAAACGCGCTTTATCCAGAACCATCCCTGCTTTTCCGGCCTTTCCTTCGTTGAAAAGCTTTTCTGCAAGCAGACAGAAGCTGTGAACTACCCCCGATGCGCGAATCTCCTGTCGACTGGTATAATCGATAAAAACATTCGGATCCGTTATATTTCCCCAGTGAAATCGGTGCATCAGGTTGTGATATAAAAGGTCGCTGTTGAGGTTTCCTAATCCCCCCAGGATCGGAGAGATGCCCTTTGTCGGGACCATACGGAAGACAAAGCCTTCTGGGCGGAGGTATTCTTCAATCTCGAAATTTAATCCCTGTATTGCGCCTTTGTCGAAATAGACCGGACGATCCCATAAGTTGTGTTCTAATAGGTCAAGAACCGCCAGATCCGATTTGTTAATCCAGCCTTTGTCAAAACGAAGAACTATCGGAGCGGGGCATTTCTTTAATGTCGAATTGCTGGATATTTCCGGTGCTTTTATACTGACCGAGGGGGTGGAAATAAAATGTTCCTTAAGCCCATTGACTGAAATCATAGAAGCTGGATCCTCTCGATTTATAAAGTTAAGAGCCTCTTCAAGATCAAGCGGGACCGACATTTGATTCTCAATTTTTATATGACTCCGTCTTCCGGAATAATACCGATCCGGCGTAAGTCCCATTTTCAGTGGTGCGGAATTATTAATCGCCGATCGCATCTGGTTGATATACCAGTCAGCGGACAGCAAACTGGTATTGCAAATCCTCACGTCGGTACGAATTCCCTCAACCTCTTGTAAATACCATAAGGGGAACGTGTCATTATCGCCCGAGGTGAAAAGGATCGCATTGGGAGCGCAACTTTCCAGATAGTTTTGTGCCATATCGTGAACGATTGTCCGTCCCGAACGATCATGACTTCGCAGATTTTCTGCAAACATTAATCCGGGAATCCCTAATAGTAATAGCGATAGGGTTCCTGCAATAACAGGGGACTTTTTAGCGTAGTGAAGTGTCCCGCTGATTAAGATGAAAGCTCCCAGTCCGATCCAGAGAGCGAAAGCATAAAACGAACCGAGATACACATAGTCCCGTTCCCGTGGCTGATAGGGTGTTTGATTCAGATAGACGGCAATAGCCGGTCCGGTTATCAGAAAAAATAATAACAGAATGGGACCGTATTCCTTTCTGGAGACAGGAAAACCGAAAGAGGCACAAATTCCTATAATACCGAGCAAAAAAGGAAGCAGGTAGAAACAGCTGCGCGAAGCCTGGGCCGGATAATAATCCGCACCCTTAAACCCGGTAATCCAGTTTCCGTCGAAAGCATTTCCATCACCCGGAATATCATTCTGTCGGCCTGAGAAATTCCACATCAGATAGCGGAAATACATGAAATTTAGTTGATACTTGAAGAAGAACCGGAGATTCTCTTTGAAAGACGGCTGTAGAATGCTTCTGGTCCCGTTTTGATCACTGACGGTTATTGGTGTGCCGGTACTGTTTTCCCATTCCATATAGGCTTTTATATGAACAGGCTGACTGCTGTACATTCGAGGAAAGAACATACAGAACCGGGAGTCGTAAATTTTTTCGCCTTTTAATAATCCTTGTTGCACATAGCCCGATCCTTCCCGTCCCCACAGATAACCGGAATTTTTATAATGCGGGATCGGAGCAGAATAGTCGGTCCCATAAAATAACGGAGCAGAATCATATTGTTCCCGGTCGAGGTAACTGACGAGGCGACCCATATTATCCGGGCGGGACTCATTGATTGGAAGGTTGGCCGATGAACGAATCAATACGATGGCATAGGAGGATGCTCCGATCAGAAAGACCATCAGACAAACTAAGATCAGATTCCAGGTGTATTGGTTCTTCCGGTGTGTTCTGATGGTCAGAGCAATCAGCCCGGCTACGAGCAGAAGAAAGAAGAAGGTGCTGCCAGAGTTAAAAGGCAAGTGAAGAGAATTAACGAAGAATCGTTCGGTGAAGAACGCTGCTGATGGAATACCCGGAATCAAAACCTCCAGAATAAAAATCAGGATTCCGCAGCCTATAAGAAGAGCGATTAAGAATCCTTTTAACGATATCTTGTGACGGTGGAAATAGATGATTAGTGCAATAACCGGAATGATGAGAAGATTCAGAAGATGTACGCCGATTGATATTCCCAGCAATAGAGCAATAAAGACAATCCATCGGTTTGCATGGGGACTATCCGCTTTTTCTTCCCATTGTAGTGCAGACCAGAAGGTGATGGACGTAAAAAAGGCAGAAAGAGTGTAAACCTCGGTCTCTACAGAAGAGAACCAGAACGAGTCGGAAAAGGCAAAGGCGAGACTACCCGTTAATCCCGCTCCGATAACAGCAATCTGCACGGGCAGACTGAAATCGTGCTGACAGAATACCTTCCGTGCAATGAGGGTGATCGTCCAGTATAAAAACATAACCGTTCCGGCACCTGACAGGACAGAAAGGAGGTTTGTGCAAATTGCAACATCTTTAGGCGAAGCAGCCAGTAAGGAAAAAAAGCGTTCCATCAATAAAAAGAATGGAGCCCCGGGAGGGTGGCAAACTTCCAGTTTGTAGGCAGATGCGATCAGTTCTCCGCAATCCCACCAGCTCACACCCCGTTCCATGGTCAGGAAATAAGTCAGGGATGAAATGCAGAAAACAAGAATTCCTGCAATCCCGTTCCAAAGAGAAAACGTTTTGATCTGATCTTTTTTCAATCCAGTCCGTGTTGTTTTGTTTTCAGGATAAAGATAGAGTTAAAAGGACAAATAGAGAAAGAGTTCTTTTTGTAAAGGGAGGGGAGAGTGGATCGCCCGCTAGTTCTGAAAAAGATCAAAAAATAATTGCCCGCAAAAAATATTTTTATACTTTTGCAGGGTCTTTTAAAAAGATAGGTCACTGTCCCATGGTGTAATTGGTAACACATCAGATTTTGGTTCTGAAGAGTTCAGGTTCGAGCCCTGGTGGGACAACCAAAAAATACAGATACACTGTCTTGTGGTGTAATTGGCAACACATCTGATTCTGGATCAGAAGAGTCCAGGTTCGAGCCCTGGCAGGACAACTTAGATCTCAAACACTTACGCATAACCCGTGTAGGTGTTTTTTATTTTCTGCCAGGTTCTTGCTAGGTTTTTACATTGGTCCAAGATAATGTTAAAAAAGTACTTAGCATCCTGTTAACTTACAACAACTTTTCGCTATCCCTTATCTTCAGGCCCGGCTAAAGCTGGCAACTCTATGGTAGAGTGTTTTAAACTTTATCTGTGCAAACTGCAATTATTATACTTTTTTGGGGGGATTGAATATTAGAAGATTTATTCTCATAGGCAATTCTAGTTTTTTAAAAACAGTCCGCCTGATATATCCCAAAATTTATTGAAAAATGTACTGAGTTTATTAAGGACTGTATCTCGTTTCTTTGTGCGTTCACCTGTAGGTGTAAAGCGTGATACTGGAGGCAATACTTTTGTAATAGCAGTACCCGTTGCTTGTAAAAACCCGTCACGAAAAGCGTTGTTGATGAATTTGTATGTCTCGTCTTTGTCCAAATTCTCGCTTGTAATAATACTTTCTAATTCTTCCAATTTCTTTGCATCAACAAAAGAATGCCAATCATCATCGACATTGGTTGTTGGGGTTAATGAATCAATAAATTGTTCGATAAGTTCTTTCTTGTTGCGCAGTTCCATACTGGAATCAATAGCTTTGCCAATGTTGACCACTATTTCCTTGTTTTTTAAATGACCTAAGTGATATTTGCGGATTAATTCCAAAATATAGTCAATGTTGATTTCCACTTGTTTAATCAGTTCCATTTCAAACACTATATCATCATTTACGTTTTCGCTGTCTCCCTTGTCTCTACCCCGAAAATCATTGTAAAGGTTAATATACATGCTGTGGTAATCTTGCACATCCCTGTCTGTCAACAATTCATTACCTGCAAATTCATCGAATGATGAAAGAATGTTTTTCACTTTCAGAATGGCACCATATAACTTGATAAAGTCTTTTTGGTTCTGCTCGCCTATAATTTGTTTACTTCCCGGATATTTATCTTGTAATTCGTTTACCAGTGAGGCATACCCGCGAACGTCTTTATCGCCTTTTTTGTAACCGTTGTAATATTCATCGTAGGTTTTCAGTAAAACAACGCCCCCAGCCTCCTTGTCACCAAAGAGAGCAATGCTCTCATTTGTTGCTTTTTCCAAATTGCGGAAGCAAACTATATTTCCAAAGGTCTTAACTGAATTGAGAATACGGTTTGTGCGTGAATAGGCTTGTAATAAGCCATGTAATCGCAGGTTTTTATCCACCCAAAGCGTATTCAAAGTGGGTGCATCAAAGCCCGTCAGGAACATATTGACCACAATCAGCAAGTCTATTTCGCGGTCTTTTACCCGTTGCGATACATCTTTATAATAATTTTGAAATTTATCGCTCGATGTATCGTAATTGGTTTTGAATATCTTGTTGTAATCTTTTATGGCTGCATCCAGAAAGTCGCGTGAACTTTGGTCTAATTTGCTGGTATCTTCGATGTTTTCATCTTCGATAATTCCATCTATTTCAGGGTTATTCTCATTTACCCCGAAACTGTAAATAGTGGCAACTTTCAACCGTTTATCGCTTGGCAAACCAACCATTTGTTTTTGAAATTCCGTATAATATTTTTTTGCCACATCAATAGACGAAACCGCAAAAATGGAATTAAACCCAGCTAAGCGACGGTCTTTCAATTGATAAAAACTGTTGCGTTTGGTTTTTTGGTCGAAGTGCTCACGGATATAATTTACGATATTGCTGATTCGTTCCGGTGCTGCCAATGCTTTTTCCCTGTCAATGTTCCATACTTTTTCATCTTGAATATTTTCCTGCTCACGCATGGTGCTGATATAATCAATACGAAACGGCAAAACATTTTTATCAGTAATAGCATCTACAATGGTGTAAGTGTGCAGTTTGGTTCCAAAAGCCTGTTCTGTAGTTCTCAAATCAGCCCGGCTGTTACTGTTCGAATTGACAGCAAAAATGGGTGTGCCTGTAAAACCAAAAAGGTGATACTTTTTGAATGTTTTTGTGATTGCTGTGTGCATATCACCAAACTGGGAGCGGTGACACTCATCGAAAATAATTACGATATGTTGATTGAAAACCGAATGCTTTTTTTGTTTCTTAATCAGTACCGACAGCTTTTGAATGGTGGTAATGATAATATTTGCATTAGGATCTTCGAGTTGTTTTTTGAGAATGGAAGTGTTTGTATTGCTGTTTGCTGCTCCTTTCTCGAACTTGTCGTATTCCTTCATGGTTTGATAGTCGAGGTCTTTCCGATCCACCACAAACAATACTTTGTCAATAAATGGCAATTTACTTGCCAATTGAGCGGTTTTAAATGAAGTGAGCGTTTTGCCGCTGCCGGTTGTGTGCCAGATATAGCCTCCACCTTTGATCGTGCCGTATGTTTTGTAATTGTTAGAGATATTTATTTGTCCTAAGATATGCTCGGTCGCTGCAATTTGGTAAGGGCGCATGGCCAGCAGTAGCTTGTCGGAAGTGAAAACGCAGTATTTTGTGAGCAAATTTAGCAAGGTGTGCTTGGCGAAAAATGTGCGACAAAAATCCATTAAGTTGATAATCGGGCGATTGTTGGCATCAGCCCACCACGAAGTAAATTCAAAACTGTTGCTGGTGCGTTTACCTTTACGAGCCACACTGTTGCCCATTTCTTTGATATGAGTAAATCTTGTAGTATTGCTGTAATATTTGGTGTATGTGCCGTTTGAAATTACAAATAGCTGTACATACTCGAACAGTCCGCAACCTGCCCAAAATGATTCAAGGTTGTAGCGGTTGATCTGATTGAATGCTTCTTTAATATCTACGCCGCGTTTTTTGAGTTCGACATGTACAAGCGGTAAGCCATTAACCAGTATGGTAACATCGTAACGGTTTGCTCGTTGACCATTATTGACGGCATATTGGTTAATTACCTGCAATCGGTTGTTGTGGATATTTGTTTTGTCTATTAAGTAAATGTTTTTTATCGTCCCATCGTCACGGGTTAAGAGTTGAATATAGTCTTCCTGAATTATGGTCGTTTTTTCCTCAATGCCGTTGTTTTGATTGGCAATTTTACTTTTGAAAAATTGGTCCCATTCTGCATTACTAAACTGGTAACTATTTAAAGTTTCCAATTGACAACGCAGGTTTGCAATTAATTCCTGTTCGGTCGTAAAGGGTAAATATTCGTAAGCTTGTGTTTGTAGTTGCTCAATAAATGCTCTTTCAAGGTCTGCTTCAGACTGATAAGTTGCTTTGCGACAGTAGAGCGGTTGGTATTCGGTTACCACTGTGCTTTCGGGATTCTCGGCTACGAGGGTGTATTTATCCATTTTATTTTAATAATTTTCGTTTCCCAACCTCTTGTAAAACTTTCATTTGCTGAATGACAATTTGGTTGAGTTTAATCAATCGCTCACTTTGTTGCATGTTTTCGTTGATAAAAACGGCATTCAGGTTTTCCATATTCGAGAGGCAAATGAGTTCGTTAATGGTGGCATAGTCGCGTATATTTCCTTTCAAATCAGGGTTGGCATCACGCCATTGTTTAGCCGTAACACCAAATAAGGCTACATTCAGGACATCAGCCTCGTTGGCATACACATACGATGTTTGTTGTGGTGTGAGTTCAATTGGAATGAGGTTTTGCTTAATGGCATCGGTGTGTATGTGGTAGTTTATTTTTGAAAGTTCGCGTTTGGCAGACCAACCGAGTTGTTTTTGTTCTTCTTCCTTTAGTCGTTGAAATTCCTTAATTAAATATAATTTGAACGGTACACTAATGGCAGAACCAAATTCAAATGCAATGTCTTTATGTGCAAAAGTACCGCCGTATTTCCCTTTCTTTACGATTATACCAATTGCCGAAGTTTTTTCAATCCATTCCGAAACGCTCATTACAAAACTTGGTAATCCCGCTTGTGATTTAAAGTGGTCAAATTCGACCACTTTAAAATTCGGGTTATGGATTATTTCCCAAGTACCCATAAATTCAATCGAGTATCTGTTTCGAAGCCAATTTTTAATAATGTCAGCTGCCCGGCTCTCACTTTCTTTGGCATTTGCCATGTCGGTAAGCGAAATATAGTCGTTCTCCTGAAAGGTCAGGATTGTAATATCTGTTTGCTGTACGGTTATTTTTGCCATGTTTATAAACAGTTAATTCGGCTTTGGTAGCGAAATAGATTTCGTTATCAGAATATTATCATTGCGCTAATGATTTAAAATTCAATAATTTCCCTCTATAATATTCGTATTGTTTGCGGCGTTCCTCTATTTCGGCAGGTAAACCCACCGATATATCGTTTACCAAGCTATCAAATTTATCCAATATAGATACTATTCGTTCTTGTTCGACAAGGGGCGGAATGGGAATTGGAAACCTCTTTATTGTACTATTTGATATAGAAGGATAACCAGCCCCTTCTTGATTGGTTTCTACATAATTGTAAAAATCCGTTGTTGTTAAAATAAAGAACAGAAATTTTGGCAACAGTATTTCTTGATTTGCTCTAAGGACGCAAAAACCTGTACTGCAAATATGATTGTGATATTTAGCGGTAATTAATGAATATCTCTTTAATGTCGGTCTTGTTGTTCCAAAGATAACATCGTTTTTATTTACAATTTGTTGTGCTCTACTCGGTGCGTTTGTTGAATTTATGGTTTGGGTTTCTGAAATTTTATTGTTTCCCCTGTTCACTGATGACAAGTCAATGTATTGATAATCTATGCTTTGATTTTCTTTCCATTTGATATTTTCTGTTTTTAGACACACTTTTGCCAGTGTTTTCCACTCCACTTCTTTCTTTTCAAAATTCAATAATTCATTGCGGTAGTATACGTATTGGGTGCGACGCGCCTTCAGCTCCGCCTTCAGCTCCGCCTTCAGCTCCGCCTTCAGCGCGGTAAACTTATTGAGGATAGTTACTATCTCTTGTTGAATGGGGAGTGGGGGAATGGGAATTGAGATTTTTGCAAAACGCTTTTTTGAAATATTGAACCTTGTTACACCACTTGCGGTTTGACTGATTTGTTTTCTGATATTGCTATCCCTAAAAAGATATTTTAAAAAATCAGCCAAAAATAAATCTTTGTCATGCAACCGAAAACCAAAACAAAAACTGTTTAAATATAGAGGCTCGATAATTTTTTCAGTCAAGACTGACGACATGCCACATTCATCAGGCGTTTCGGACGAACCTGTAAATAATACATCCCCATATTCAACTCTATTTTGATTTTCTTTTTCGCCAATTTTGACAAAAATATCAATGTCTGTTTTTACGTCAATGTTCGAAAAGACATTCATATAGGTTACAAATTTTGCATTGCCATCTTTAAAGTCGATTTTGCTTTTACCTGTAAGCCCACCATAAAAATTACCAAGTTCCCCCAATTCTCTAAACTCCACACCATCAGGGCAAAGCTGTTTAATCAGTTCTTCTATTTTGTTCATCGCTCGCCTCCTTTCCTGCCAATTTTTTTCTGTAATGCTTTAATGTTTTCCAAACAAGCTTTTTCGACCGGAGAAAGAGTCTTTGCCTGATATTTTTTTAATTCGGCTTTAGCTTTTTCAAGTGCTTGCTTGTGGCTGACACTTCCTGCATCGTGTAATAATTTTTTCCCGGCAGAAGCCATAGTATCCAGCTGTTTAATGTAGTCTTTCATATACATTGGCTTGCGTCTTATCTCCTGAATCTCGGCAAAGTCAATGTCTCCGGAAACCAGATTGTTCAGAATTTTCAGTTCTTCTTTCATAATATACCTCCTTCCAAATCGGCTACAATTTCGTCAATGGTCTTGCGGAGTTTGTTTTGGCGCATTACAATCTCTGTAATGTGAGCATTCAATTTTTGAATATCTACTTCTTCTTTGATGTTTTTCTGCTCCACATAGCTCCTAATGGCAATATTGTAGTCGTTTTCGGCAATATTTCCGTTAGGTACAAGGTGGGCAAAGTGGTCTATGTCTTTGCGTTCAACAAAAGTATTGAGTATCTTTTGGCGGTTGGCTTCGCTTAGCTTGTTTTTGTTGCCACCACGTACAAATTCAGCCGAAGCATCAATGAATAGGGTAGCATTGTCTTTCTTGCTCTTTTTAAGCACGATAACACAAGTGGCAATAGTAGTACCAAAGAATAAATCGGGCGGCAACTGAATTACGGTATCTATATAATTGTTATCTATTAGGTATTTGCGTATTTTTTGTTCTGCACCACTACGATAAAGTACACCAGGGAACTCGACAATGGCAGCTGTGCCGGAGGTAGAGAGCCACGAGAGCATGTGCATGGTAAAGGCGAGGTCGGCTTTCGATTTTGGAGCCAGCACCCCTGCAGGCGAAAAACGAGGGTCATTGATAAGCAAAGGATTGCTGTTGCCTTCCCATTTTATGGAATAAGGTGGATTTGAAACAATACAATCAAAGGGCTCATCGTCCCAATGTTTCGGTTCAAGCAGGGTATCGCCGTGTGCAATGTCGAATTTTTCGTAATTAATGTCATGCAGAAACATATTGATACGGCAAAGGTTATAGGTGGTAATGTTGCTTTCCTGTCCGAAAAAACCCTGCCGTACATTTTCTTTCCCAAGGACTTTGGCAAATTTGAGCAAAAGCGAACCTGAGCCGCAAGCTGGGTCATATACTTTATTTACCTGTTTTTTACCCACTACTGTAATTCGGGCAAGCAGTTCGGAAACTTCCTGCGGAGTGAAAAATTCGCCTCCCGATTTACCTGCATTACTTGCGTACATGGTCATCAAAAACTCATAGGCATCACCAAAAATGTCAGTTGTATTGTCCTGATAATTTTCCAGTTCTAAGCCTCCGATTGAGTCAATGACTTTGACTAATTGTTCGTTTCGTTTTTGTACTGTTGCTCCCAGTTTGTTGCTATTTACATCAATGTCATCGAACAAGCCTTTTAAATCATCTTCGCTGTCGGTGCCTTTCGCAGAATTTTCAATATTCTTAAAAACATTGCTCAATGTTTCATTGAGGTTGATATCGTTTTTAGCGTTTTTTCGCACATTTTCAAATAGTTCAGAGGGCAAAATATAAAAGCCCTTTTCTTTCACCGTATCTGCTCTACCAAATTCAGCATCTTTGTCAGAGATTTTAGCGTAATCGAAATTCGTATTGCCGGTTCGCTGTTCTCCCTTGTTGATATAAACTGTAAGATTCTCGGATATAAATCGATAGAACAACATTCCTAACACATACGATTTGAAATCCCATCCATCCACGCTACCGCGTAAGTCGTTAGCAATTTGCCATATTGTGCGGTGTAATTCTTCACGCTCTTGTTCTTTTGTCATTAAATATTGAATATTTATTTTTGTTTTTAATATATTAATAATCAGTTATATATAAATAACGACAGTGTTTGCTAATTATATCAAAAATACAGAAATCTTTTTTATACACAAGTATTGTATTTTGAATATTAAGTTAATTAAAGACAACAGAACTATATGCAAATATTAATTGAAAAGTATACCACGTGAAAAAATAAACCGATTGCTTTGAACCAAATATAGCAGTACCAAACAAGACGGCAAATATGGATACGCAACAAGAGATGATCAGAAAAACTTCTCTGTTTCATTGGGATCAGAAGCAGGAGACTTCTCAATTTTATGGCCTTTGCCAAACTGATACGAAACGGATAATGTAAAGGTTTGCAAATTCGGCTTTACGTTCCGTCCGCTCTTGATATTCTGGTGGTTTAAAAATGGAGTATATTTTAGTTGTGAACTGGTTGCTAATTCGATTTTAAAATCATTATTTTGCTTTATCTATAAATGTAGTGCTGGCCATAACACTAATAAGTATCATTCCTACGAAAAAAATGAACAATCCTAATTTGCTTTTTGAATTTATCTTACTAACCCTGAAAAGCAGATACCCTACAAGCAGATTAAATAGTGCCCATAAAACATTAGTCAAAGGAGATGAAAGCCCTTTACCCGGAGGATTAGAAAATGGCGTCGGGAAAGCGTTTCCTGAAATTCCATTAACGAAATGTGGAATCACATTCGTTAAAAATACTCCTGCAAAAAATCCTGCAATGTAATGATACCATTTCATTGGCTTTTCTAACGATTTGTCTGTTTCTTCCATAGTTGTGAAAGTTTATTTGTTCCCTTTAGTGTTATAAATAAATGTGTTTGTCCCCTTGGGTGATTAAATTAACCTGAATTCGAAAGTACAATTTTCCTGCGTAAAAGTGAATACTTACTCTTCTGATTAAAAATAGAATTCTATAAGCTTTGAACTACACCCAAATTTGGGAGCGGAAATTATTGGGATTGAAGGTAAAAGTATAGAGAACAAGAGCCCTGATATTAAACCTTATGGCTCTTGTTTATCTGTTCCATCTGAACCTGACTGAAACAGTCGAGTATTCTTTCAATTTATTTAGACTGGTTTTTGTTCCCGCCACTTCATTAGCAAGTCCACCCAAGATTGAGGAAGCTTTTCTGCCAGAGCTCCGAAGCCCGACATATATCCAACCTGATACCGTGTGTGCGGATGTTTTGTAAGCAATACCTTTTCTATTGTCTGGGCAACTTTTTCCGGCTCGGTACGACGGGTATTGAATTTGCTGAATTCGTTATGTAGTTTTAATAGGCGATCACGGTAGATTCTGAGTCGTTCTTCCGGCCATTGGTTCATCATCCGATCAAGTTGCTTTTCTGTATGTTCGGGCGAAGAGGTGTTGATCCCTCCGCAACGGACAAGAATATTACGGATACCGTCTGGTAGTAGTTCGAGATTCAGGGTTCGGGCAAGATAGTTTATTGCAAAGTCGGGAGCATGAATGTCGGAAATATAGGGCACCGGTAATAAGGCGGGTGTGGCAATCCATACGACCCGGCCGTGTGTAGAGCGTAAAAGGGGCAGGAGCTCCTGCAATAATATTATTGGTCCTACCAGTCGTTTTTCCAGTTCCTGACGATAGGCGTCAATGTTCATCAGTTCTATCGGAGCAATCTGCCCGCCACCGGCAATATTTATTATAGCATGAAGGGGTGGGAGGTCACTATTGGTGATTTTCTGTTTTACCTGTGCAGCGATCTCTTTTATCTGCTCCGGATGAATCAGGTCGAGTGGGCAAAGAGGGGAGAGATTTGACAGATGGTACCCGTTAAGATAGTCGGCATCTGCTTGCTTGCGCACTGTTGCCAGTACTGTAAATCCTTGCCGGGCAAGATGTAATGCTGTCGCATGGCCTATGCCCGATGATGTTCCTGTGATCAGTACGGTTTTTAATCGGTTATCATTCATAATGGGGAATATTTGAATCAATTATTTCGTAAAGGAACAATCACTTGCAGGTTATCACAATACTGATTAATCAGTATCTTCGGGTTGTTTTTTGATTGACAAACCGTATGTGCTTTGTCCGATAGTTATGCGCCATGAAAGTAATGCCAGAACATCTTGCCAGGGAATATGCCTCCGTATTTACACAACAGCATTTTGTGCCGGAGGAACTCGATTATTCGATTTTGGAGCGACATAAACCACTATTAAGTAGTTTGTCCGAAGTCGGGAATAGTGGGGTAACGGTCTTCGATCTGTCGAAGGGAGAGCATGTGTTCAGTTCCTACAATATGCAGGAGCTATTCGGTTATGATATGGCATCCATTGAAAAAGCAGGTAACGAGTATATTAATTCCCGCACCCATCCCGATGATTATCTCGTGTTGATGCGTAACGGCATTGCGCTGATGCGTTTTTTCTATGCAACTCCGGTGGAAGAAAGATTGAATTACAAACTGATAAATGAATACCGGATTTTGAACACCGAAGAGAAATATATCAGAGTGATGGAACAACATCAGGTCCTTGAACTCGATCCGAGGGGTAATGTGTGGTTATCGCTGGCGGTAATGGATGTTTCTCCACATCAGGAAGAATATCCGGAAGTAAAATGTCAGTTGCTTAATTATAAAACCGGAAAATTCGTTGCGACGGACCTCCTCTACAACTCGTCTTCGGATGTTTCCGAACTGACCCTGCGCGAACGACAGGTGCTGGAACTTATACGCGATGGTTACCTCAGTAAAGAGATTTCAGAAAAACTCTTCATAAGCATTCACACCGTGAATACTCATCGTCAGCGAATTCTCGAAAAGCTGGGGGCTGATAACTCGATGGAAGCGGTAAAATATGCCTCACAATTGGGCCTACTGCATTAGTATATTCTTTTTATACTGAGAAGGATATCAATCTGTTTTCTACTACATTGGTTCGGGAAGTTTGATATAGTTCTACCATTTACTGTTGGCTTAACCATATATTCTC
Source organism: Prolixibacteraceae bacterium (assembly GCA_963692465.1). GTDB lineage: Bacteria > Bacteroidota > Bacteroidia > Bacteroidales > Prolixibacteraceae > JAUZOB01. The sequence goes on along the minus strand of OY829943.1, from coordinate 1,596,956 downwards.
ATTTTTAAGGCGCGCACTTTTTATTAATTGAAAAGTATACCACGTGAAAAAATAAACCGGTTGCATTGAACCCAATATAGCAGTACCAAACAAGATGGCAAATATGGATATGAAACAAGAAACAATCAGAAAAACCTCTCTGTATCATTGGGATCAGAAGCAGGAGACTTCTCAATTTTATGACCTTTGCCAAACCGATACGAAACAGATAATGTAAAGGTTTGTGAATTGGGCTTCACGTCAGCTACCCTCACCGCACTATTATAACGATTTACGCAGTGTGTTTTATCGCTATTAAATGCGTCCTTTACCGTAAATGCAAAAACTAAGTTTTTATCTTTCAACACAGAATATTGTGTTCCAAAATTACAATAATAGTTACCGTTAGTCTCTACCTGCAGTTCATGCGATTTGGCTTCATAAAACGCGTAACCATTCAACTCAAGACGAGATGTGACACTATAGTCGAGATTGCAAGAAACATAGGTTGAGTGATATCTTTTATCCTCTTCGAGGAGCTGAAACCCGTTATGGGGATTTATATACTCTCCCCAACTGTATCCCCCGTTTATCTGCCCGGATAACTTCGTGTTGAATGCTTCAAACGGAAGATCGGCAAATACACCAATACCCCGCGAATCTACTGCGTTGATATAAAAAGATTCCGTCACTCCGCCATCCTGTTCAATCATTACTTCCTGCGAAAGATCTTTGACATATTTACCCTCAATCCCTAAATCGAATTTATCAAACAACCGATTGTTTAACTTCACCCGGTAATCTTTGGTCGGATCCAACAGGGGATTCCCCTTCGAATACTCTTTGTCGTTCCAATAGTTTACCCCCGGCATTAAATTCTCATAGCTCGGTCTTGAAATGGAACCGGACAATGCAAGTGACATGCGATAATCTTTTGAAATCTTCCAATTGGCTATTGCTGATGGAAGAGAATTCCAGTAGTTACGGGTGGTTTTCTCTTTAGAAGATTTCACATTGAGCTTAAAATTGGTATACTCTGTTCTGTAACCTCCGTAAACCGAAAATTTGTCAGAAAATTTATACGATAAGGAACCATACAATGCCAGAATGTTCTCCTGACCTGTGAAGATAGTGTTTGCATATAATACTGGCGCATAGGTGTCATCATTATTTATTTGACTTAATTCATCTTTTGCCCCGGCTTTTAACGTAAGCCTGCTGTCTAAATAGTTTTTTAAAAGGTCGAGTTTTCCCACATGCTGTAAGTTGCGGATATTTCTCTTCAGTGTCATATCCTGTACTTTTCCGCTGTCATATACATTGTGGTAGTTGTAGTCGTATGTTGTTTTATTATAAATCATTCCATAGGATAGCGTTCCTATTTTATTCGAATATCCCGCATAAGCTGAAAGTACAAAATGATAGGGATGTGGCTTTATAAAATAATTTGTAGTGTCATTTCCTATGATTTGTTCATCTGTCATCTTTCTGTTTTCCCAACCGTTAAACAGAAAAAGGTTGAAGTCCAACTTACGTTCTTTGCCTACATCCCACGAAAGATTTGCGTTATCGACGACTCTTCTTGATCGGAATATCTCGTCCGAGTATTCGAGCATATGCTGACCACTTTTAGTGAAATCAGTATAAGTCTCTGCTTTGTCACTATTCGTGTACGCATCGTATGAAAGAGTATTACTAAATAGAATTTTGTCTCTTTTGAACATCCAGTATATCCCCGGACTGCCATCAGCCTTTCCGTTACGGTCAATGACTCCACTAATACTGGTATTCACATTGTATCCGTTTGTGAGTCTGCGTTTTGAAACAATGTTTATTACAGCTCCCGCCGAAGCATCATATTGCGATGTTTTATTCGGGACAAGCTCTATTTCGCTGAGCGATTCGGCTGGTAATAATTTCAATAGCATAATAGGATCGACTGCCTTTAGCTCTTGTCCGTCAAGGTTTATCTCTACTGACTGACCATGAAGCGTTATCACTCCTTGTTCACTGACAATTACGCCCGGAAGTTTTCTGAGAACATCTGATGCTTTTTCACTTTTGATTCCCGTCAAGCTCCCTACATTTATCACTATATTCCCATCACGATATCCTATGGTTTTTTGTTTGTCAGAAACAGTAATCGCTTTTAATTCATAATTCTTAGTCGCAAGTGATACGATTAATGTTGTGTCGCAGGCTTTGCTAAGAGCTATTTTCTCATTTGCAAAAGAGACGTGAGTTATCTGTATATCGATCGGTTTATCCGTATTAGCCGCAATAGAAAACCGGCCTTTGTTGTCGGTTGTTACTTGACCCAATGTTATGCGATCTGGATGCCGAATGGCCACAACGCTTACACCTTGAAGTGGATTTAGTCCCTCATCTACAACGATTCCTGCTATTTTGTACGTTTGTGCATGTGCAATGCTTCCGCACAGTACAATTATAAGCATTGCAACTATTCGAGTTTTCATAAGTGTGGGAGGATGCCTTCTCCCGAAAAGGTGTGTTTAAAAGAGGTACATCTTGCTTTTTTATTACTTGTTTAAAAGCTTATTCTTTTGTGTGGTGTATTCATCTTTTGTCAAAACTCCATCGTCATAAAGTTTCTTGAGTTTTATGAGCTCATCGGCTACGCTTACTTGCTGTTTAACTTCAACGACCGTCGTCTTCGGTTTTGGTTTAAATTCATCTGGAACAGCAATTTCTCCTGAAGCGATAGCATTTTCGACATCAATTTCATAACCTGTTAATCCTAAGACTATTTTTGCATAAAAAAGATCTCCGTGCTTTTTATTCCCTCGGTTCTCAATTGACTTTATTTTAAACTTTAATCCGGATTTATCTCTTGGAAGTGCGTTTGATTGATTAGTAAGACCATTAAACGCAGAATTAGAAGCGGAGTTGTGGAATAAAGAATTTGAGCTAATACGAATAAATCTAAAATCGCCATCAGGTGTTGAACCTGTCCCGATTTTTATCTCTTGTCTTTTAATTATTTTGTAGCCGCATGATGTAATTAGCGTATCCCCACTTATTCGAGGAACCTGCTTATCGTTTTCCTGCCCGAATACACTTGTTGTAATTATTAATGCAAGTAAAAGTAATTTCGCTTTCATAATCTATTGTCTTTTAGTTTCTGTAATGCATAACCTTTAAACACTCAGAATTGCAATAGTGCTATCATTGGGTTATGCTATATTCCGAAAAATCAGTTCGACTTTTAATGATACTTCTAAAAATCGCATTGAGTATTCTCTCTTGAAAAGAACTTTCTCTAAACGCCTCCTAAGTTATAACCAAATTAATTATGTTGTTCTGAAAAAGACAATATTGTTGGAATAATTTTCAATAAGTTGTATATAATGGTGCACTAGTGTCTACTAAAAATTAAAGCTAAGTTGAAAGTAGCGATTATCATATATTTCAGATCCTTCATCGACCGGTCTTTCGAACAGTTCTCTGATAGGCGTTCTGTCAATGAGAGAGCCTCGCAAGATGCGGAGTACATCGAACATGCTCCTATTGAGACGGCAGTCATGTTCGGCGACAGCAACAAGGCAGTAAGCAGATATAGCACAGTAAATCTGTATCCTGACAGCATTTTCAGAGTTACCCCAAAAGGATTTGATGTACAAATGCTGCTTGATCCATTTGAAAAACAATTCCACCTGCCAACGTTTTTTGTAAAGCATTGCAATATCCTTTGCACTAATATAGAACGCATTAGTAATATATATAAACGTACGTTTGAGTTCCTTGGAGTAGTATATGATTCTGCGAAGTCTGCCAGGATATTTCTTCATGGACTGGTATCCGGTAAGTTCGATAGTCTGATCGTTGACGACTCCGTCAACACCTTCGGCAAGGTCTTCCCCGTCAACGATTTTATACTGAAGTCTTCCTTTCTGACGGATAATAAAGTAAGAGTCGATGATGTTGATTTTATACAGTCTAGCCAAATCAAAATAGCCTCTGTCGAAGATGTAATATGCATTGGTTTCGTACGGGATCTCATCCATTGCCTGAGTGTCGTGAACGTTGGCATTGGTGATATTAATGTATGCCGGAATTTGTGTAACGACATCAAAAAGCGTATGAGCCTTAATTCCGCTTTTTGTGCTGCGGAACTTTGCCCACCAGAAAAGACTGAGGCAAAGGTCAATTGTCGTGGAATCAAAAGCATAAAACTTCCCGTTAAGCTCAAATGGTGCATCAATCCGTTTATTTTGTGCAATCTCGATGAGTTTCTTGGCAAACGCCTCAAATATGCGATAATCCCTGTTAGCGTTTGCCTTAGCAAGGTTCGCCAGTTTTATCTCCTTTTTGCCAAATCCAAGATGATAGGCCTTCTTGGAATGAGCAGATATCACACTGACGAGTTCTCTGAGTCTTTCGCAGCCGTACAGTTGGCCAAACATCATGACAAGCAGCTGGTTCCAGCAGGTAAAGTGTTTGACATACTTGTCTCCGTCATACTGTTTGACTATCCAATCAAAGGCTTCCTTTGGCAGAAGCTTGATGAGTTGTGTAAATACATAAGATCCGGTGTTCATATTGCTTTGAAGCTTTGCTTCGGGCAATATACAAAATCAAATGTAGATGTTGGTCTTATTGCTGTATCTTGTTAAATATGAAATAATTATAAAGACAAAACGAAAAATTTAGTAGACACTAGTGATAATGGTGCAGAAATCCCCTTAAGAGCCCTGTTTTTAGTAATACTCCGAAGGAGTCATCCCTGTGACTTGTCGAAAGTTGTGCAGAGCAGTTGTGCGTGAATGAAAATTGGCATTTAAAAAAGCCTCCTGAAAGTTATCCGACTGTCCTGAATCAATTTGCTGCATGAAGTCTTTGATGCAGAGTTTGTTGGTATAGCCCGTATAATAACTTTCATATCCATTCTCTTGCATGCATTGTGCAAGAGTATAGATCCTTTTTATTAACAAAAATTAACATTTTACTTTTCACCCTTTTTTGATAATAGGGGCTTCTAAGTAAAAGTGCAATGCATCAAAAAAATAACAAAAATGAGTCAACTTAAAATCATGGCAATATCCATCTTCTTGGTTATATCATCTTTAGGGGTGTTTGCTCAAAATGCAAAAGATGGGAACTATACTGCGAAAAAGATTAAAGTATATTTTAAAAGTGCAAAAGCCTTACCTTCTTTTATTCCTCTTGAAATAGGAGAAATTAAACCAACCGGGTGGTTAAAAGATTGGGCGACAGATGCTGCAAATGGAATCACCGGGCATTTGGACGAATATTTAGATGTTTTTAAGCATGGATGGAAAGGTTATGGGTTTAAGGCTTTGGGAGTAAATGCAGATGGAACAGGTTGGCCGATTGAACAATGTAGCTACTGGTTGGACGGAGGCGTTAAATTAGGATACATCTTACGTGATACTACTCTGATGCGAAAAACATCTTCCCGTTTAAACATAGTAATAAACGGTGTTTTAAATGGCGGGGAGTCTTTTATTTACTGGAAACCACAATCGGTTGCAACTGATTGGTTCAACAATTGGGGCCATGGACTTATGGGACGGGCCTTAGTTTCCTATTATCAAGCCACACACAATCCTAAAATTCTGGAAGCTCTTCAGAAAGTATATCAAACATTTACAATAAGAGCTCCGCAAGATACGACCGAATATATGCCACGAGGTGCCACCAATATTGATGCAATGACTGAAACTTACCTCATGAGTGGGAATAAAGCAATTCTTGATAAAATTATCGCATACAGCAAAGTAAATGGCATTATCACTGAAGAAAAAAGGTGGCTCGACAAAAGATTAATTGCCAGAGACTTCAATCATGGGGTTACCTTCTATGAAACATTAAGAGTGCCGGCCATGATGTATCCATGGACTGGGGACACCAAAGAGCTTTATGCTTCGCAAAATGTTTTGAAATGGGGAGAAGAGCAGAACCTGCTTCCGGTCGGTGTTTGTTCCTCACAAGAATTCTTAGCTGGAATAGGATCTTTCAGAGACATCGAAACGTGTAATGTTCCCACCTCTATGTGGTCATTTTTATGGATGATGCGTTTGACTGGACAAAGCAACTGGGGAGATAAAATTGAAAAGGTATTCTTCAACGCGGGTCCTGCTCCTATATCCCGTGATTTTAAAACAATGTGTTATTTTCAATCGCTCAACAGATTTAGCAATAAGTTACCAGCAGAAATTCCGGGGCCAAAAGACGATTTTAAATTTACTAATCAGGGATGCGAAGTATTATGCTGTGTCGGAAATTCCAGTAACATTATTCCTGATTATATCAGTAGCATGTGGATGGCAACGATAGATAACGGATTAGCAGCTACCTTGTATGGACCTTGCAATGTTACCAAACAAATCAGAAGTAAAAAAGTAACCATAAATTGCATTACATCTTATCCTTTTAATGATAAAATCAACATGTCTTTTAGTATGCGCCAAGCGGTCAGTATGCCTATTTATCTACGTATTCCGGAATGGTGTAACCATCCTTCCATTAAGGTAAACGGAAAAGATATGGCTGTTAAAGCGGAAAAAGGATTTATGAAAATTGTACGCACCTGGAAATCCAATGACAGGATTCAACTTTACTTTCCTATGACTGTCATGGTCCAGAAAGGAAGAGAAACTCCATTCCCCCGTCAAACAGATTATTTCGTGAAGGCTGGTTATAAGGAAAATGTGTCAGATTCAACTATTCACAATCCTTATGAATGTATATCTTATGGACCGTTATTGTTTTCATTGCCTATTCCTGATTTAAATCCTAACCAGGAGGCAGCAAATGCAAAATTTAATTATGCTTTGGATGTTGATTCACAAAATTTATCCAAGCAAATTACTGTTATAAGAAAATCAATGACAGGAAAATGGGAATGGCAATTAGATGCGCCTATACAACTAAAGGTAAAAGCGAAACAATTTGACTGGAATCCCACGCAGTTGCAGCCACTTCCTGAGGCTCCTATTATGGATGGAGATGAAACAACCATTGATTTGGTTCCTTACGGATGTGCAAAATTTAGGGTGACAATGTTTCCTGTAACCCAAAAATCATGGAATTCATTTAACGCAGAGAAATAAACAAAGATTCAGAAAGAAGTACAAAAAGGTCATACACTATGTGTATTGACCTTTTTAGCAATTTAATTCTAAAAATATCTTTCAGAACAGGGAATAGAATCGTTCTCACCAAAGATTGTCCCTAGTGATACCATTTATTCGTCATCTTACGTATAAAGTTCAAACTCCTTTTTGCAATTCCAGACTAAAAACACAGACAAGGTTTTCAATAATTTAAAACACGGTCAACTTTCCACTGGGGAGGCGGCCCGTTAGAAATTAGCACAATTAAGCCATTGTGCTTTAAATATATTGTAACGTATTTATTATCGAGTTCTGTTGTTGCACTTGTTGTATTCTTCGATAACCTGCATTGCATGACCATAATCTGCGTTTGAAACAATCACTTTAACGGCACCGGCACCACCCGGAGCACTCCACCACGGACTTAATGTTCCTATAATTTCATCTTTTAGAAAAGCTTCGATTCCTTCATTTTCCAATAGACTTTTGACCATTCCGGCCTGCCATGCAGTCCCGGCAAAGATCTCAATAAGTTTGGTTTCTTCTTTTCTCATATCTAATTTTTAGATCATTTTAGTCCGGGTTAGTGATGCGTCTCCGCGGCGTGGCGAATAAATTATGCAAGGCCTGTTCACAACATTAACCTCCGTAAAATTTCAGATATTTTTCAATGTTCGATTGAATATATTCAGCACTGTGATGACCTGAGAACAGGTGATTCTGCGAATTTATGCCTTTCCCTTTCAGTGTTTCATGTAAGATTAAACACCCTTCATAAAATTTGCCTTCATCTTTATCTCCGGCATCAAGATAGATATCAAGATCGGAAGAGATGTTATTGTTTTTTGCAATACGTATTGGATCGTATTTTTCCCATACGTTCATGTCTTCATAGTATGGCTTGTCTTCCTCTTCGAGCTCCAATTCTAAAGCAGGCATGTGTCCTCCTGCTTTTGAAAACATGTCCTGATGTCGGAATGTATTGTGAAGTGCTGCATACCCCCCGGCAGATACTCCTCCGATATATCTTCCTTTTCTGTCGTTTATTGTCCTGAACGTTTTATCTGTTAAAGGAACGATCTCTTTTATAAAGTAATCTTCATACATTCCTGTATTTATGATTCTATTATTATCTCCATGATCGGACACCTCTTTACAGATTAAGGATGAGTTCACCCCCCGGCTGTTTTCGATTCTGGGACAGACAATTATCATCGGCTTAATTTCTCCTTCTTTAATCATCTTATCAGCCTTCGTGTTTATCCCCATCTCTAACATTATATTTTCGTTTCCGCTTCTTCCATGCAGAAAGTATAATACAGGGAAAGACGTTAACCCTTTATAACCTTCAGGTAAATACACCAACATTGACATCTCTTTACCCAGTACATCGCTATAAAAGTTTACTTCCTCTATTTTTGATTTATTCATTTTTATGTCGTCTTGTTTCAAATTATGAACTTGAATATCCTGATCGTATTTCCTTCTCTTTAGTCTCTCCTGACAAGTCCTACAACGAGGGCATAGTTGTAAATATCTTGTGTCGGTATGTCAAAAGGGGGTAATTGCTGGGTATGGATTGCCAGCATCTTCTTTTAGAACAGATAATCGTTGAAAAAAGCGACCTTCTCTCCGGAAAAGGTCGCTAAGATGATTTATTTTGCTCATTGAAAAGGAAAATATTTTCTATTTCTTTTTCATGATTTCACAAAGTCCAAGTTTGCTGAAATTGTAAAATTCTTCAATAGCTTTGGGGGTATCGGCTTCTAATAGTAATAGAACTTCTTTGGTAAATTCAAGATAGCCTGTGCCATTGGCAGTAACAATATTTTTATCGCTTGTAGCTTGTTCCTCCCTGTAATTGGCTTCCCCGGTATAGTTGCTTCCCGACATCTCTTTTAAAAGGTCAAGTGTATTGCTTGTATGCTTTACATCATTCAAAAACCCATGCATTCCAAGGAATACGGATGCCATGCAGATGCCTCCTACTATTGCTTTTCTCTCAATGGCTTTGCGAACAAGCGGGACGATCAATTTTACCTGCTCAGAACACCAACCGGTACCGCCGATTAAAATTAATGCAGCATAATCATCAGGAATAGTTTGCAGGTTGTAGTCCGGAATCACCTTGAATCCTCCGATAGAATAGACCGGCTCTTCCGTTATCGACATCGTTTTTACGGTGTATTTAGCTTGCGCCGGACCTTGGTGTTTTGTGTCAATTCCACCATTCAGAGCAGCTGCCAAAAATGCACTCTCCCAATCAGCAAATTCACTGATCAACACAAATATTACTTCTTTTTTCATCTTCGTTTGTTCTTCATTGTTTAAGCTCTAAATTTAACGAAGAATTTGATGAAGTGAGGGTGTGTGCCGCAACTATTTACTCATAAATAGCGCCGATTCGTCTTGCTTGCGTTTCTTGTAAAGCTGATAGGAATTTATCAAGTTGTGCCAAACACTGTAGAAACCGCCAGCCATAGAAGTAACCGGACTTAGAAATGTTGCACCCAGCCAAATAGAGAATACGGTGTTTTTTTGTCCCAGACTCTGTCCGCCACCGATGCGGTCATCATAGTGTTCGCCAATCTTTTTCCCAATGGCAAACTGACCGATACAACAGACGAGCGATGCGATTGCGATACCGACCTCATACATCGGATTTACTTCGCTATGCACGATGCTTCGAACGGTAACCGCAATGGCAATAGCCAGAGCAACTGCCCACAGATAGAATGCCAGATCTTTAAAGCTAAGTATCTTCTGGTGCCACTGGGGAAGGTATGCACGAACGGCCCATGCTGCCAGAAATGGGAAAATGAGCAATGGAAATACTTTACGCAGAATGAGCAGAAAGGATGGAAGAAAGGCAAGTGACTGATTGGGATGAACCATTGGTAATACTACCGGGATGATGATAGCCGAAGCTATATTGATGAGGATGGTGTAGCTGACCAGCGACTGGGTATCTCCTCCGAGTTTGCCTGTGACCACAGCTGCTGCTGTGGCGGTAGGGGTGATCATACAAATCATTGCCCCTTCAAGTACAACACGAAATGCCGTATGGGGCAACAGAACAAGCGGTAAACTCAACAGACAAAAGATTCCTATCTGAATGAGGACCAACCACAAATGCATAAAACGCAGAGACAGATCATGCGGATTAACTTTACAGAAGGTAATAAAGAGCATCAGAAAAATCAATGTGGGTTGAAGAATACTGATGAGGTCATTGACATACGGCTTGGTTGGTGCGAGAAATGGTATGTGTACATATATTAGGTAACTGATGGCGCCTGTAAGCATTGAAATGGGGAGAGTCCAGTTTTTGACAAATTGCATTACTTTCATTTTCTTTCCTGTTATCAGCGGGCAAAGGTATAGTGTTACGGAGGGGAACGGTCCTTTTCGTTAGGGATAAAATCTATGGAATAATCGGTTTTACCTATCAACTTTTGCTGGAAAACATTGAAATTAAGTGTACATTACCAAGGGAAAATTATCGGAATATGGAGATAAGACAATTAAAGTACTTTATAAAATCAGCAGACCTACTGAACTTTACAAAGGCAGCAAAGGTGTCGAACATTGCAGAAAGCACCCTTTCACAACAAATCAAACAGCTGGAAACGGAGCTGAATATCTTGCTTTTTAAACGGGAAAAGAAACGCATCGAACTGACAGAAGCCGGAGAAATGTTGTTGCCTTATGCCCGTCAGACGGTGGCTGACTCGGAGGACGCCATACAGCGAATGAATGACTTGCAGAATCTGCATACGGGAACTCTGAGAATTGGAGGAACGATCAGTCTTTGTTCTTTGCTGACAGGTACTATCCTGAAATTCTCACAAAAATATCCCAGTATTAAGATATCTGTGGAATGCCAAACGGCCAATATCTTATTGGAACATTTAAAGACACGTGAGCTGGATATGGCAATCTGTTTTGAATCGCCGGTGCCGATAGAATCGATGGAGAGTATCTATCTGTTCGATTCCCCTTTATGCGTAATTCTGCATCGGCATCATTCACTGGCCGCAATGAAGGAAATATCACTGCAAATGTTACGTGATTATCCGTTGGCTCTTACCACCAAAGGGATGCACGTTCGGGCTATTCTGGAGAATTATCTGCTTATGAACAGGCAGAAACTGGAACCGCAGATTGAGGTGAACGATGTAAATATCCTTTTCCAGCTTGTCAAAACCCTACACTGGACTTCCATCCTGCCGATGTCAACCATTACCAATGAAAAAGAGCTGAAGGCAGTGCCATTGGCCGAAAAAGAATTGAAGATGCGGGCCGCACTAATGTGGCTAAAAGATAATTACCAGAAAAAAGCCGTTATTGAGTTTACTCAGATGCTCTTGAAGAATCTGAAAGGATAAGATTCATGGGGTAGTCTTATCTTTTCACCTTGCACTTTTTGCTATATATTTCTGATTTCTGCTAGTAGGCTTGTTCGGAACAGTCATTTCTATGAGTCCCTGCGCTAGCATCGGCCGGAGATACTCTACAATGAAATGTCCTCTATGTTTTAACCCGGAGTACTCCATCATTTCTTCGCGACTCCTTGGTTCCTTGCAAAATTCAAGCAAAAGCTGCCAACGATCTTGTGTGGTATCTTGTGTGGTATCTTGTACGGTATCTTGTACGGTGTCTTGTACGGTATCTTGTACGGTGTCTATTTCTGTTCCGTAGTTTATATTGTAGATGGTGAGAAAGAAGTCGTCGTATCCAGTGGAAAATTGAGGTTTTAGTTGTTCTTTATAGCCATAGAGACGTTCAGTGGATTCGATAATCTTTTTGATACCACTTCCTCTGCGTTCCATATATCGCAAACGGCTGAATACATCTGCGATAACAGGATTTCGACGTTTAGAGATAAAGTTACCTGAGCCAATGGATTGAAGCATCCCTCCTCCATAAACAGCACCAGGAGAGGCTATGACTAACCGATCATTATACATATCAATATGAACTTCTGTTCCAATTTGATAGTAATCCCGATGAATAAGTGCATTCACGACTCCCTCAAAACAAGCACGCTCTGCATAGTCGGGTTTGTCAATACGTCCTGTAGCAGTCTTTGCCCAACCTTTACGGGTGTTTCGGCGAATGAACTCTGTTGTGCTTTTTAGTAAGTATATCAGATTGCCACTATACTCTTCATCATCTAATGCATCATCAAAGATAGAACCTTTATCCCGACCATTCCAGCGAGTGCAGAACACACGACTATGCCGAAGTGGGCACTGATCAGCAAACAATAAACCTGCATTAGTGAGCAGTCCATCTTCCATTGCTAAGCCGAAAGAAATATAATCACTATCGGTTATTCGTTCGTTAGTTATATGAAAATAAGTCGCCTCGAATAAAGAGAAGCTGTAATCCTTCCTGTTTTTCTCTGTTACCTGAGTATCGTACGTTTCGTTACGGCCTTTTAGAATTAATTCGTTTAACTGATAATCTGTCGCTACGACGGTTTCGTCTCCCATGCGGATATAGGCTGTACGAGTATGATCTGACGTGTAATAGAATGGTGTCTGCTTTCCCGAATGTACCCGAACTGCCAAAATATCTTTATCTTCCTGGCGAAATGGAATACATTCTATTTCAGGACGAGGGCTAATTCGTACTCCGATTAACTCTGTGATTTTACTGATTGCTTGTTGGAGATTTGAAAGTCCTACAATAGCTCGGTCATTATCTCTTACACCAAAATACAATGTGCCACCAATGCCGTTGGCAAAAGCACTTACACTTTTGAGCCAGCTTCTGGTATTCTTTGTTTCAAGCAACTCTTTGAAATCGCAGTCACTTGCCTCTGCCACTGCTATATTGGTAATCTTACTCATCTTTGTTCATCGACTTTTCGTGTAAGCCATGCCAACTGGTGTAGAAGCTGTGCTTGATCTTCAAGAGCTTTGTCAAGCTTCTCTCTTAATATTGCATTTTCTTTAACAAGACGTTTGCTTTCCTGAATTATGTTTTCTATTAGGTCTTGGTGGATTGATGTAGTAGCTTTCATTTATTCTTTTATCTAATAAAGTAAAAATAGTAAAAACCACATGAATACCCAATAAAATCTTAAAACCCCAACGAACAAATTATTCCTGAAATCGATCTTTTCAGGCTATATCTTTTTAATTATTTGCTTTTTCATGTTTTAAGTGGGATTTTATATTTGGCGTAAATGTTTTGTTGGGTATATTAGAGAAGAGATTAAATGCTGATGATAAAATTTGAAAATGTTTCGCTATCATTCGATGGTAGCTATGTGCTGAAAGATTTCTCGTTTGATGTAAAAAGAGGCGGGAAACTAATCCTTTCCGGCAGGTCAGGTATTGGCAAATCCTCGGTCTTCCGGCTTCTTCTCGGCTTTGTTAAACCTGATTCAGGTAGAATCTTGTTTATGGACAAACCTCTGGATCATAAATATATCTGGACGGTTCGCCGTTCCATAGCATACATAAGTCAGGATTTAAATATCGGATTTTATACGGTAAAAGAGTTGTTTGATGCCATTCTTTCTTTTAAGGCAAACTCACTTGCAAAAGAGACCTCTCAATTAGATGGACTTTTAGAATATTTTGAACTTGATGGCTGTGTGCTGGATAAGAAAATCGCTGACCTTTCTGGCGGTGAGAAACAACGGATTGCAATTATTCAGGCTTTGCTTCTTAATAAGAAAGTCTTCCTGTTGGACGAAATTACATCTGCGCTGGATAATAAACTAAAACTAAAAGTAATGGATTATTTCTTTTCACGGGATGACTGGACGATAATCTGCATTTCACATGACAACATAGAACTGCAACAGCCCGGAATTAGGGTAATAAATATGGAGGCACAAAGATAATGAGTCACACTGTAGATATATCATATTTTTCACTTGCCCTTGCCCTGTTGCTCTTAGTAATACCACTTCTCATTAGCCGGTATTTAAAATTGGGCATTGTGAAACAGACAGTAATATCCGTAGCAAGAATGGCAGCACAACTCTTCCTGGTGGGTATCTTTCTTAATTATGTCTTTGCTTACAACAACGCAATTCTGACCGTGACCTGGTTTCTGATGATGGTATGTTTTGCCGTATACTCAGTGATTAACAGTACACATCTGAATTACAAATATCTTTTGGCTCCTTCGCTTCTTGCCTTTGTGGTGTCTAATTTCCTGGTTTTACTTTATTTCAACTCGGTAATCGTGAGAATTAATTACCTGTTCGATGCTAAGTATATTATAGCCATTGGCGGAATGCTTCTCGGTAATGCTCTTCGGGGAAACATCGTGGGTATCGGCGATTTTTATAACGGCATTAGAAAGGAAGAGAAACTGTATTTTTATTACCTTTCCTGTGGCGCCGGGAGAAAAGAGGCGTTATTGCCATTCTTCCGGAGAAGTATGAGCACCGCAATAAAACCCACGATTGCCAATATGGCAACAATGGGAATAGTCTCGCTGCCGGGAATGATGACCGGGCAGATACTTGGTGGCTCTTCTCCTTTGGTGGCAATAAAATATCAGATCGCTATAATGATCGCGATATTTACTTCAACAATGCTCAGTATCTGCCTGGCAGTCCTCTTTACGGTCAAAGTTTGTTTCGATGACTACGGAATATTAAGGAAGGATGTCTTTCGCTCCTGAATAAACAGACTTTGATTCATCTTTATAACTTTGAATCATTTTATCGTGATATTTTCTGAACATCTCATTTGCAACCTTAACGGCATCTCCTTGCGGCTGATCGGTATAAGATTCGTGACTGTTTACCCATTCCCATTCCCAATCTTTTATTGACTCCTCATATGCTTCAAAATCAACATCTTTTTTGTTTTGCATGTTCGTTTCAATAAAGGTAAAAAATTGTTCCCATCTCTTCTTGTAAAAACCTTCCAGCAAGCCAGACCATTGCCGGTTTGCATATTCATGAAGTCTACTGTTTTTATCCCCCCAGAGCGTAAGCAGGTTGCGGGCATTCTTTTCATACAAGGTTCTTTCATCGTTATTTGTGCCACAGGCCTTTGCCGAGTTAAGCCATGTTCCCAATAAAAAGTCTTTCCGGGTTGCTAATAACCGATCCATATCCGTAATCAACTCCAAAAATTGGTCACTGTTGAGTTTAAATGCATTTAAGTCCTGCCGCTTATAATCTTCCCCGAATCTTTCCTGAATAACGGTGGCATAATTGGCCATCACCTGTCTTGTAATATCAACAAGGTCAAATTGATAACCATCACTGCTTTTCAGCGATTCGGAGGCTTTAAGCATATACTCCCATGCGTTGATAAGATCTTTTTGCTTATAGGTAAAACGCGTTGTAACACAGTTGGCATTCCGGTTAAAAGTCGGCCTTGCTGCTATGATCGATTCCGGACCTCCGGAGGTCATGCTATCGGCATAGACCGTTGTTCTCAGGATGTTCCATGCTTTAACTGCATTCCCGTTCAGATTTCCGTATCGCCTGAGTGTATAGTCTTTGAGCCATGTGGATAAATCAATGGGCTGGTCTCTCCAGACATTCTCAAGCATAAGCTCGTAGATTACCGGATTTTGTTCAATTCCTTCCATTGTAAGGCCTATCCCTGATAACTTTCCGGATGTCTGACTATGTAGTGCAGCTGAAGGATTATTGGCTATATTCTCCATTAATCCATAAAGATTAATATTCCCGCCGAAATTGTGCAGCATATTCCATATCCATGGTTTTCCGTAGTAAGCTTTTGTGCTATTCCAAATAGGAAAACGCTCACTCCAGAGATCCAGGATAATCATTTTATCATCGGGGACTGCATTTAATAGGGCTTTTATCTGTTTCTCCTTCCAGAACTTAGACTCATGATAAAACAACCATCCTTGCATGAACCATTTGGCCTTTGGATCGGCCATCGCCATCGATTGATAAACTTTTTTGCTTACCTCGCTCAAAAAGGTCGTATCATTTGACGGAGGCGTATTTTCATTAAAGGTGTCGGCTGAGTAAAGATGGTCGGTTCCGTATATTTTGGTTTGTTCGGTAATGAATCTCTTTCCTATTTCGGTAAACATCGGATCGCTGGGATCTAATATAGATACCTTGGGAAAACCAACCCAACTGGTCTTTTTTAGTTTTGCATTTGGAAATTTATTCTTGAAAGAGGGAGGGACATGCCCGGTAAATGCAGGTAAAACAGGGGTCATTCCAAATGATCTTTCCCGTTCCAAAATCTTCTTTTGTAAATCTTCATGACTTGTCATCCAACTTTTAGGCAGCGGACCTCCCCATGCATCTAAGTTACCCATCCAAAACCAACCAAAATATGCCGGTCCGCTAAAGAAACTTTCCATGTCTTTATCGTCGAATCCCATGCTTTTATAAACTCTGTCCCATATGGAATTCTGACCGGTAAGCGCTAATGGCGTATTGATTCCATTGAGTGCCATCCAATCAATCTCTTTTTCCCAACGCTTCCAATCCCACCAACTCATTGAATAATTGTAGGTACAGTAATTCAGGTAATACCGGAATCGATAGGGAGTTGTTTTACGGATGAGTGTATCTGGCAGAGGTAAAACTTTAGGAAGAATCAGGTTTGTTCCATTCCAGGTTATATCGCAGTGAACAATATTCTTAAGATAATAATTGAGTGCACTGGCAATGGAAATGCCATTATTCCCGCGTAAAACAATTTTATTATTTTGCGCCTCAATCTCAAAGATATCTTTGTGATCTTTCTTTCCGATAAATTCAATTGTAAATTGATCGGCATAATAGGGCATGGTTCGCTTAATGAGCCCATAAACTGCATCTCTGTTTTGCAGCAAAGTATCATTGTTTACATTCTGTGAACTGCCGCTTCGAACTACTAACAGCAGGACTGCCAGAATAAATAATTTTAAAGTCAGAGGTGTCTTCATCTTATTTATATTTACTGCAAATTACTGTATCTGTTTTTTACTCGTATCAATTAGCTCTTTGGCCATATCAACCGGATTAGAAAATGGTTGGGATTTATTTATCCATGGTTTCTTAACCCATGCTTCTTCCCATTTTCTGATTTTCTGTCTGTCAGAAGAAAAATATATTTCTATCCGGGGGATATAATAATCCCGAATCAGACCACCCCATAATCGTGCTGCATAATCATCCTGCTTTCCTCCCCATGTTGTTATAAGTCGTTTTGCATCCGATTCATAATAGTTCTTCTCTTCTTGTCCTAAGCCATAGGAACGCGCCTGATTAATCCATACTTGTAGCTTGTTTTGTGAATGGGATTGCAATAGGCGGTCTACCGATTCTAAGAGACTGATTGTCTTAGTCAGTAAATCATCTCGTTTTTTCATCTCCTGAACAGAGTCAGCTTTTAACGCTAACTGATAGTAATTGTCTGCTTTGATAGAGAGGTATAGAGCGGAGAGTTCAATGGCATCAATCTGATAAAGTTTTGATCCTTTTAGTTGATCGGAGCAGGCAAGAAAACTTTCAACGGCATGCAGAAAATCGGAACTTGTATTAATAATGTTTTTACGTCGTGAATCCGGAACTACGGTTTGCCATGTAAACCGGGGGTAAGAAGAATAGGAACTATAACAGGATTTTTGCAGCAGATCCCATGCTTTAGCCATTTCTGCAGGGTAGGCTCCATAGCGGGCTTTGCAATATTCCGGAACCCAGTTTCTAAGATCAATCTTTTGATTGGTCCATCCCATATCAGCTAAAAGTTCATATACCACTTCATTATTCTCTATCCCTTCCGGTGCGGATCCGAATCCGATAAGTTTTTTCCGGAAAGGAGAATTCAACGCTTCCGAAGAACCTGATGCATATAAGGATAAATCGCCCACATAGGGAGTCTTTCCTCCGAAGTTCGGAACATAACTATAGATCCATTTTTTACCGTAGAAGCCACGATGGGTTTTCCATGTTTGTTCTATGTTCCATACGTATTGAGGAAATTCATTGGCCAGATCAACAATAACCATTTTGTCATCGGGGACCTTCTTTAACAGTGCCTGTAGCGATTCTTTATCCCAGAATTTATGCTGATAACCAAAGGTCCATCCTTGCGTAACCCATATAGCATCGGGATTCCCGGCAATGATGGATTTATATATCGACTCTCCATAGTCTGAAAGAAGCTTGTATTTTCCTTCTATATCTCCCTTGGGAACAGGAACATCCATCTCATTAAAACTATCCGAAAGATAATAGGTGTTTTTGCCGAATTCTTTTTCCCATTCCTGTATAAACATTTTTCCGATTATTTTGAAAAATGGAGAATCAGGAGCTAAAACATAGGCGTTATTCTTTTCCGGAAATCCTCCCCATGTCAACTTCTTTACCTGAAGCTCCGGATGCTTCTTTTTGAATTCTTCAGGAACAAAACCTGCAAATGCAGGGGCTATTGGTTCAAAGCCAAGCTCATGCATTCTTGTTATAATTTTATGTTCCAGTATTAGCTGTGACTTATGCCAACTGTCATGTAACGGACCATCCCATCCATTGAGATTGCCCATTCGATGCCAGGGTAAAAAGGCAGGACCGGTAAAGAAATTGGCTATCTCTTTATCTTTTAGCCCAAGTTTTCTCCACACTCTTGCTGCTATTGCTTCATTAGCAACGGCAGTCAATGGCATGTTGATTCCATGAAAAGCCATCCAATCCAGTTCTTTTTCCCATCGGGTCCAGTCCCAGTACGGTGTAGTATAACCAAATGTAACAACGTTTAAATAGTAGCGGTACTGATAAGGGGATGACACGCGTTCTTTTTTGTATTCAGGCCATTTATCCGGAATATTCAAATGGGCTCCACTCCAGGTAGACATACTGTGGCAAGCTTTGCCTAAATAATTGTGAAATCCGTAACAGATAGCTACAGCGCTACTGCCTTTGATGGTTAAAATTCCGTTTTGGGATTCTATCTCATAGGTGTCATTCCCATTGTCTGACGATGTCGGCTGAATAATTATATTATCGGCTTTATTACCGATAAGTCTTTTGATAGCTCCTCTTGCCGATAGAGTAAAATCCGTGTTACTTGCTAAGTCTATCGATTTTTCTGCGATATTCCCCAAGGCGGAGCTAATGTTAAATGCTAAAAAGAATAGAAGTATATATAAACGAAGTTGCATAATGATCAGTTTTGAAGGATAAGACGCGTACAGAAAACAATTGAATTCAGATTATTACAATTTAATGTAGATTTTTCGTTTGTCTAAAATCCATCCTACTCCCCAGCATATCAACATGAAAAACAACGCGAAAAGCAATGATCCGGTTGCGCCTGGTGTTACGACCTGGAAAATGTTTCTGTTGATCCAGTCAAACAAGTTTGTTCCGGCGGCTACGGGAATCCGGATTAAGACTACTTTCAGTAATTCAGACAAGACATAGATGAATAATGAATTCATTCCGAATATGGTGAAGAATTTTGTCCAGTTCCATTTATGCCAATGCACGACATCTACAATATAGACGATGACTGCAATTATAGCCAGATCAATTCCGGAGGTTAATAGGGTGAAGGAGCTGGTCCATATCTTTTTACAAAATGGGAAAACCAGATTCCAGCAAAACGCAACAGTAATGAGTAATGTACTTGCGATCATTAGTTTGGCAATGGCTTCATAACCGATCCCTTTTTGCCGGATTAATCTGCCGGCAAAATAACCGATAATAACATTGACGATTGCCGGGAAAGTACTAATCAATCCCTCTGGATCGTATACTGCGTCAATGGTGTGTTTATAGAGATGATCCCGACCCAGCAGCCACTCATCAATGAAATGTCCGGCATGACCTGTCAGACTATACGGGTCGCCGGGATTTCCCAATAATAAAAAAATCCAGTACCCGACTAAGAACAGAATGCTCAATAGAATAACCTTTGGGGTCGATAGATAATGAATCATGAGTGAAGCAAAAAGATAACAAAGCGCAATCCGCTGAAGTACTCCCATTATACGGGTCTGACTGATGGGGGAAAGAATAAGGTTCCCCGAATTATTATAAGAAAAGAAGGGGAACCAATACATCAGATATCCGATAATAAAAAGTAAAACCGTTCGTTTAAAGATCTTTAATAGAATGGCTGTATTACTTAATTCCGCAAATTTCTTCATGGAAAAACACATGGAATTTCCCATCGCAAATAAAAACGAAGGAAAGACCAGATCGGCTAATGTAAAGCCAAACCAACTTGAATGAATTAATGGAGAAAAGGGTTTTGCTCCGCTGCCGGGCGTGTTTACGAGGATCATAAACACGATGGTCATTCCCCGAAAAACATCTAGCGATGAAAAACGGGCAGACGTTTGTTTCATGTCTGATTTATTTAGAAAATACAACTATTTTGGCTAATATGGGGAAGTGGTCTGAAGCATAAAGCTCTTTTAAACAGACACAATGAGAAATTAACCTGAACTGGTTGGCTGGTCGGTACATTATAAAATCAATTTGATTTTTAGGGATAGGGACAGGGAAAGTATAAGAATTATTCTTTTTGCATGTCAGGGTAAATGCAGATTCTAAAATATTCAATGTTTCCCCTCCGGGTTCATCATTTAAATCAGCGCCAAAGATTACAGGAAACTTAATGGCAGAGAGCTCTTCAATGACTTTATAGGCTTGAGGTGTTCTGTTTTGCTGAGTTAAACAAAAATGAGAGCAGGCAGCACAAATATTATTTCCCGATGGAAGTTTCAGGGTGAGTATATTTAAATCACGTTGCTCTACGTATCTCCCTTTAACGGGAACTTTAGGCAGGAGTACTCCTCTTTGGTCAATTATCGGAAATCTGGTGATTATTGCATCTCCAAATTCTCCTCCTTCTTCATTGATCCCTTTTACAAAATAGAAATTCACAAGTCCTGTTTTCTTTGCCAGAAGTTGAGCTTCATCCTGATTTAGTGATCTGCGTGAGTTTTTATCTACTTCCTGAAGGAAGACAATGTCTGGATTGTAGCGGGCTATTGCAGCAGCTGTAGAATCAATCTCTGCAAATTTTTTCCCGATAGGTCTGCAACTGCGGATATTAAAACTCATTACAGAAATGGTGTCGTTAGCCTTTATGGAGGTCTGTGGCTTATTTGATTGCGTGATGTTCTTCTTAAGCCCACAACTGAAAACCAAAAAGAGACTTAAGAGTAAGAATGAATATTTATAAATCATAATTTTTTTGTGTGGTGTGGATTATTGTAGTTTAAATACGTCGACTACAGGATTGTGATCAGAATGCCCTGCTGCTGAGGTAACAATCTGGTGCAACATGGGCTTAAACTTCACTGCAGGACGATACGTAATGTAGTCAATTAGGTAATTTGAAATTGACTGACCGGACAAACTGGTGAAAGTGTAGGAGAGACTCTGCAATGTTGCAATCCCTGAATCGGTTGGTCTGGCGTTGAAATCCCCTCCGAAAATTATCGGATAGCTGCTTTTACTAAGCTGCGCATCAATTGCCGGAATTTGCACATCCCGATTATATTGAGTCAAATCAAGATGGGTTGTAGCAATAGTAAGCTGATATCCTTTAATGGTTATCCTCCCTTCAGCAAGGACTCGCTGCTCTACATAGTCTGTACTATTCTTCTTGGGAATCAGCGGAAGCATCGTCGTATTGGTTGCATCAAGCTTGTATTTGGATAATAATCCGACTCCGAATGCTCCGTTATTGTAGTTGATTGCTTTTCCGAAATAATAATAATTCATTCCTGTTAATTCCGATAACTTGGCTAACTGATCAATGCCTCCTGAATTGGTGGTATTTACCTCGATTTCCTGTAACATTACGACGTCTGGATCTACCTCTTTAATAACATCAGCTATTCCTTGCGGATTAGGAGTTGAGGAACCCACAGGAATGCAGGAATGAACGTTATAGGTCATAACCTTTACCAATACGTCATCAGATGTTGGTCTGTCCCATCCTCCGTTTATATCTCCGGATTCGCTTTTTTTACAGGAAATGAACAGAAATGCAATAGATATTATTATTACGGTTAGCCTTTTCATGTTTTTTGAATTAAAGACACTGTTCAACCCTGTTGCTTGGCGTTGAACAATGTCTATGAT
This sequence comes from Prolixibacteraceae bacterium, assembly GCA_963692465.1. Classification (GTDB taxonomy): domain Bacteria; phylum Bacteroidota; class Bacteroidia; order Bacteroidales; family Prolixibacteraceae; genus JAUZOB01. The sequence continues at coordinate 1,574,822 of OY829943.1, read as the reverse complement.
TAATCTTTCTGTTAATTTTTTACCATCCGGGATTCTGTTTCAGGTTGGGATTCTTGATTAACTCTGAATTCGGAATCGGCCATAAATAATTTTTAGATGGATCAAAAGTCCGACCTGAATCTCCTGTGGTCAATGATGCTTTTTCATAAATCACATCGCCATTTTCATCAACTCCATTTGAAATATAGGGGTTCTTGCCAAGTTGCTTGATGAGAATTGATTCTTTCGGACCGGTAACTGCTTTCGCTAAGCGATCGCCTTCTTTCCATCTGTAAATATCAAATAACCGCATTCCTTCCAGTGCCAACTCAATACGTCGCTCGCGGCGGAGCTCTGTTTGGAGATCCATTCCCCATGCATTCAATTCTGTTAGAATCATGCGATGCATTCCTACACGATCCCGAAGTTTATTGATGGTCGCATCAATCTGGTCCTGGGTAAGTGTTCCCTGAATATTGAACTTTGCTTCCGCATAGATAAGCAGGACTTCTGCATAACGAATCACGTGGATGTCATTAATATCCTGATTGAGCATGTTGACATAACTGGGACAGCAGTACTTTGTAAAATAGAACCCGGTTAATGTATTTGCCCCGTTTCTGTTGTTGTTCTGCAATGAAGTAAATCGTGGAAGATTAAAGATGGAATTTGATGTTACCGATTCGGCATCTCCGTCATCTCCTCCAGCCCAAGCAGTCCCTGGTTTTAGAATAGTCATTGCCATACGTGGATCACGATTCGTCCAATAGTCAGCATATACCGATTCAACTGCCGGATATAAATTAGAAAGCTGAACGTTTGTGCTGTTTTTATATTCATAACCCTTTTTAGCAGGTTTGCCATCAGAGCACAAATAGGAGTCTACTAATGTTTTTGCCGGATTAAATCGAATATAGTTATCTGCGTGGCACAACTCTGCGCTTAGGTTATGCATACGTACGTTGTTTACGTACAGACCATAAATAATCGATTCCTTGTTATTGGGATCATTTTTTACATTTCCTTCAAGTTGAAAAAGTTTTTTGTAGTCGCCGTAGAGTTCATACTTCTTCGAATTCATAACTTCCTCAGCGGCTTCGGCTGCAACATCCCACAACCCGTTTTGCAGGGCAATCCGGGCTTTGAGTGCCAGTGCACCCCATTTGTTGATACGTCCCAAATCACTTCCTGTTGGTCTTTCTTCTCCTAACTTACTTGCAGCCCAGTCCAATTCTTCCAGTATCCATTTAACAACATCGGCCCTTGGTGTACGAGGTCCGTAGGCAGCCGGATCTTTTGGGGTAATGACATTTTTAACTAAAGTGACATCACCGAATAAGCTGGTTAGATAGAAGTAGTTCAGAGCTCGGAGTGTCTTTACCTCTGCTGCGTATTTGTCTTTTATCTTCTGGTCAATTGGTGCCTTGTTGTAATTATCAAGAAATACATTGCAGTTATAGATCCTGTTATAGGAATCATTCCACCAACTGGTAATGGGGAATCCGGTTGTTGTTGTGTGTCGTCCTCCGGATACAACATTGAGTCCTCCTGATATTGCTCCCCAGTAGGCTGTTTCTGCACACCCTTCTCCCAGGTTGATATTGTCTTTTTGAAGAACATTGTAGCAGGGACTTGCTGCCGCTTGTAATTGGGCTTCAGTTTTCCAGTACGTTCCATTGGTTACCGAGTCAAGAGGATATTGGTCCAGTACATCCCGACTGCATCCAAGAACGGAGAAAAGAGATAGAACACCAATTATGTATTTTATATTTTTCATCTCTAATTGTTTTAAAATTGTTGAACCTGATTATTTAAAAGTTACATTAACACCGAGCACAAACGTTTTCATTTGCGGATAAGAGTCGCCATCGCTTGAGCGAATTTCAGGATCGTAACCTTTGTAGTAATTCGAAATAGTAAACAGGTTATCGGCAGAGAGATAAATGCGTAATTTATCAATCATGATTTTTTGGGTGTATTCTTTAGGAACCGTATATCCTACCTGAATATTTTTAACCCTCAAATAGGCTGCATTCAGAATCCAGTAATCAGAGACTTCCAGATTGTGGGTTTGCCCATAATATAATCTTGGGTAGGAAGCATTGTGATTGTTCGGGGTCCATCGGTCAAGGTGAACTTTTTGGGGAATAGAATAGTCATTGATAAAGCAATGTCTTGCTTCGTCTGTAAGGTAACCATTGACTTTCCCTATCCCTTGCAGGAAGAAGGAAAAATAGATATTTTTCCATTCCACGTTCCCTTTCATCGCATAGTTGTAACGGGGATATCTTTCGCCGATTATTGCTTTGTCATAGTCGTCAATAACTCCGTCGGGTTTGCCATTCGGACCGCTTATATCCAGGTATTTTATGTCGCCAGGCTGTGCAATGGTCGAACGAATCGGAACTTTGGGGTTTTTGTAAGTTCCGGTGGTATTGTCTTTATAATCAAAGTCTTCCGGTTGAAGCAACCCTCCTGTAACAAAGCCATAGTAAGCATTCAACGGATCACCAACCTTGCGGTATGCATCACTTCCGAGATAAGCAGCACTTTCTCCCAGATCCAGCACTTTGTTTTTAGCGTCTGAAAGATTGAAGCTCAATCCATATTTAACGTTTCCGATCTTATCGTTCCAGTTTACATTTAGTTCCCATCCTTTGTTCTCAATTTCACCCATATTTACATAGGGCAGATCGGAGGTTGAGGTCGTTCCTAAACTTGAAGGGTATATTGGTTTCAATAAGGCATCGATGTTATTCTTTTTAAACCAATCGAATGATATACCCAGTCTATTGTCGAATGTTTGTAAATCAAGTCCGATATTGAGCATCCTTAGTGTTTCCCATTTAATATTGGGATTACTAATTGTGGGTTGGTATATTCCCACAGCCTGAACACCGCCAATCGGATAGCTTTTGTCAATTAATTGCAGAGAGGTCAGGTAAGGAAAATAGTCTCCTACATCCTGATTCCCAAGTTCTCCCCAGGAAGCGCGTATCTTACCCATGCTTAAGAATGATTTGGAAAAGTCCATGAATTTTTCTTCACTAAACTTCCAACCGGCAGAGAAAGAAGGGAAAGTACCCCATCGGTTATTATTGTCACTTGAAAAGCGGGAAGTTCCGTCACGGCGAATGTTGGCTTCAACCAGATATTTTCCGGCAAAATCATAGTTAATTCGGCCGAAATAGGAAAGAATTCCCCAGTTGACACCGGAGGCACTATTGCTGATATCTTCAGTTCCACCGCTTACAACCTCAACTCCATCGTAGATTATATTTTTACGGTAGGCGGTCACCCAATTGTTGTAGCCCCATTCTTTGGATGCCCCTGCAATTGCTTTTATTGAATGGTTGCCGAGATGAGTCTCGTAATTGAGGGTTATATTCGTTGTCTTACTGAGATAATTATAGAATGATTCGGACGCGGAATTTTTTAATGATGCATTGCCTGCGTCTTCTGTTCCGTCCGATTTATATTTTTTAATAATATTGGAAAAGCTCTTATTATTTCTGTTCTCGTTGGTGAACGCATATAAACCTTTTAAGTTCAGCCCTTCGAATATTTTTAAATCGGCATTGAATACTCCGCTGGTTGTTTTAGAATAAACTTTGCTGTATCCTGAATTTCTGGCCACATTGACCGGATTACTTACCGATCCGAAAGAATAATTGTTCGAATCTTCCCAGCCTCCGTTGGCGGTAGGTGTCTGCCACATGACCGGTAATAACGGACTAATCCGCTGGGCCAGACGAAATACTCCTCCGGTACCGGAGGCTGCGGCATCTTGCCGGAAGAAATCAATATAACTCAGGCTTCCGTCGACCTTTAGCCGATCCGATAGTTGGGTGTTAACGTTTATCCTGAAGTTATTCCTGTCTGATTTATAAGGGTCCCCGACAATAATTCCTCCCTGATGCAAATTCCCATATGACATGTAGTAGCCAATCTTACCTGTTCCACCGTTCAGGTTCAGATTGTGTCCGCTCTGTGTTGCATATTTCTTGTATATTTGATTTAACCAATTCGTGTTAGAATAATCATTGGGGTAATTTTTAGAATCATATTTTGAAAATGCATCGTCGGAATAAACTTTACTGAGGCCTGCATTTTGCATCGCTTCATTGAGCAACGTCATGTATTCCCGTCCATTAACCATTTCCGGCAACGTTGTTGCCGTTTGAATTCCTACATAGCCGGAATAATTAACTTTTACCTGATCGCTTTTTCCTCCTTTTTTAGTGGTTATCAGGATAACTCCGTTGGCAGCTCTTGCTCCGTAAATAGCACTTGACGCAGCATCTTTCAGAACAGAAACGCTTTCGATATCATCAGGATTTATTAAATCGATGCTCTCGCCGATAACTCCATCGATCAAGATAAGGGGTGAGGTGCTGCTATTAATTGTGTTAATCCCCCGGACAACAATTGAGGTCTGTGCATTTCCCGGTTGGCCGGAAGAAGAAGTGACGGTTAATCCGGGGACAAGGCCCTGAAGCCCTGATGCAACTGAACTTATCGGACGGTTCACAAAAGCATCTCCCTTTACCATATCTACTGCTCCGGTAAGATTTACCTTTTTCTGGGTTCCAAAACCTACCACTACCACTTCGTCAAGAGCTTTTAAATCCTCAGTCAGAGAGATATTCATGTTTTTCTGTCCGTTCCACGTTACTCGTTGGTGAGCATATCCTATAAACGAAAAGACAAGAACATCTCCTTTCTTATTTGCACTTATTGTATAATTCCCATCTGTGTTCGTTATGACTCCATTGTTTGTTCCTTTTATCTGAACGCTGACTCCAGGAAGCGGAATCCCTGTTTTGGCATCGATAACTCTCCCTGAAACTACACTTTGTGGCTGTTCGTCTGGCTTAGTGACTGTATTTTGTGACGGAGTCAGAACAATGTGATGATCATGAATCAGAATGTTTACTTTTTTCCCGTTAAAGAGCAGGTATAAAACGTTGTTAATCTTTTCGTTTTTGACTGAAATATTAACTTTCCTTTGTACGTCGATTAATTCATTATTATACAAGAAATAGAACTCACTTTCTTTTTCAATTTTTGAGAGCACTTCCCTGACTGTTGAATTGTGCATATTCAGGGTTATCCTTGCAACTTGCGAATAACTTTCGCCCGCAATTGTTTGCAATGAGAAAAGCAGGAACAAATAAAGGGTATACCGCATCTTGATAAATATTTTCCTGTGATCGGTGATGTACGAACGCAGGGAATTCACCTTTTTTTTCATAAATTTGAGTGATTTTTTTATTAAAACTTGTAATTACATTACGGGTTAATTAGGCGGGGAATGTGGCAACATTTCTCGCTTTTTTGTATTAATTTGTCATAGGCACAGCGATAAGGTTTGTTACTTTGTTCGTTTATATATTTTAATTTGAGTTTCTTTAAAAGTCTGGCTGGGTGTTGTGTCGGGAATTTTAGATTGCGTGTATTTTATCGGCGAAGACAAACACAATAGTTCCAAAACATCATTTAATGGTTCATTTTCAAAAGTGGTGGTAATCCGATACTGCATAATGCTGTTGTCCATAATTTTGATGTCAACACCATACCAACGTTCTAATGTTTTTACTACATCGGTCATCGAACTGTTATCAAAGATTAGTTTCCCGGTTCGCCATGCAGTTAACTCTTCAATATTTCCTTTGGATAAGGATGTCTGAAGTCGGTTTTTATCTACAACGGCCCAATCCCCAGGCTTCATGATGATCTCATCGTTATGTTTTTGCCATAAGGTATTGAGTTGAATCTTCCCTCTTTCTAAAACAACTTCGATATTGTTTTCATTCTGGTAGGCTTTGAAATTAAAACGTGTGCCGAGGACCGTTACTTTTACATCGCCTGACTGAACAATAAAAGGATGTCGCGGATCTTTTTTTACGTCAAAGAAAGCTTCTCCGTTTAAGGTTATTTTTCTGCAGTCGGATGAAAAAGGAATTCTGTATTCTAAAGAACTTTCAGCATTTAACCAGACTTTTGATCCGTCAGGTAAAACAACATTTGAACGGATTCCCGATGGATTAAATACTTTCTGTATCGAATAATTTCTATTAACCTGAGCGTGTGGATTGAAAAAAAGGCTCCAAAGAGTGATTAGGATTAAAGGTATTATGAGGATCGCTGCGATTTTAGAAAAATGCTCATAGACTATTCGGAGAGGTTTCTTATGTGAAATTCGATTTTCTACTTGTCTGTAGGCTTTTTGGACATCAACCTGTTGAATCTCATTCATGACTGAATGAGCTTGTGCAACTTGTTGCTCTTTACTCATTGCCTTTCTATCGGCAATGAATGATTCTATTTCTTTTTTATTAGAAAACGTCATTTGCGTTTTTTTATACTGCCTTTCATCGTTTAATACAATTAAGCGACGAACAACACGTATTTATTGACTGTTTTTTAAGAAAGAAGAGGAAGTTTTAAAAGAAGATGTTAACCCCTAGTAGAATCAGAATTTCTAAGTATTCTTTTAATTCTACTCGTAAGATTTTAATAGCATTACTGATTTGGGTCTCGACCGTTCGCTTTGAAAGACTTAATTCAGTAGCAATCTCATCATTGCTGAGCCCTTTGAACCGACTCATGACAAATATTTCTTTACAACGTTTCGGTAAATCATTAATTGCGCTGTCAATTTTCTCCTGAAGTTCTGATACGATATATAAATCAGGATCGTAAAGAAGATTATTATTTGATAATTCCGTTATCTCATTGATATATCCCGATTCAATCTTCTTGTGTTTCAGATAATTTAAACTACTGTTCCGGATTGAAGTGAAAAAATAAGATTTTAATGAATCTGCTGAATGTATATTCTGGCGTTTTTCCCAGAGCCTTACAAAAAAGTCTTGAACAATTTCTTCAGCTGTAGACCGGTCTGTCATAAATTGGGTAGAATAAATGACCAATCCCGGGTAATAAAAATGGAACAGTAGCTCAAAAGCAGTTCTGTCTCCATCCTTTAACCGTTGGACCAGTATTTGTTCTTTAATTTCTTGCATTGCAATAAGATGGAATTATACACACATTTCAGGGAATGAAAATAGAAATCTTTCTGCTTTAATATTCTTTAGCAGTTAAATTTTACGATCAAAGCTATGATAAAAAAATAATTTGATTGGTAATTGTCTGACAAATAACAATTTAATAATCCGAATAAATGGCGTAAATCCATTGTAATCTGAATTTTAGCGAAATTATGGACCATTAACACGGAGATTAACCGGTAAGGATTAATTAAAAATGGAGAGGATATTACAACCTAAAAGAAATAAAAATTTAACATACATTACTACCGTCCGATACAGGTTCGGATGCAGGAATTTTTAAAACAGCATAATTACAATGTAGCTGCACAGCAATTTGGCGATGGGATGAAGGAAGAAAGCGCGTATTTTAAAAAGCACAAAGATTTCTACGGCTATGTGTTCTACATCGCACAGAAAAAGGACTATTAGTTTTTTTTTACAATGAATTATAAATACCCCAATGTTATGGGGTATTTATTCTTGTTCCATCGTTCATACTTCAGCTTCGATAGGATAAAAAGGGTCAAATGGAATTGTAAATCTATTTTTGAACATAAGGTTGGGTCGCGGTGTTTAAGTTAAAATCTACTTTATCCATTTGTTTCCAAACTGAAATTGTAAACTTAGGAGAGACAAATGATTAAGGGATGAAATTTTTAATTTTAGACTGTGAAATCTACGAAAGAATGTCTTTCGCTCGTGAATATAATATCGCAAGGCCTTAATGTTTAAGATTACTCACATTTAGCATTATGAAGCAAGAACACCATCACATGCCCAACGAGACAACCCTTAATAGGGCATTTGTTATTGGTATTGGTATTAATGCACTCTATGTGGTTATTGAATTGTCTGCCGGATTTTACTACAATTCGCTTTCGCTCATTTCCGATGCAGGGCACAACCTGAGTGATGTGGCAGCTTTAGCATTAGCATTACTGGCATTCCGGTTGGCAAAGATAAAAGCAAACGACAAGTTCACGTATGGTTATCGTAAATCAACCATCCTGGTATCGCTTGTCAATTCGGTAGTCCTGTTTATTGCCATAGGCGGCATTCTTTGGGAAAGCATTAGCCGCTTGCAGCATCCTGTTGCAATTTCAGGAAAACCAGTGGCAATAGTCGCAGGTGTTGGAATACTGATAAATGCATTATCCGCACTGCTCTTTTTTAAAGACAAAGAGAGCGACCTGAATGTAAAGGGTGCATACTTGCATCTGATGGCCGATGCTGCCGTCTCATTGGGAGTAGTGGTTTCGGGTATTCTTATTTTGTTGTTCCATGTATATTGGATCGACATGATAATGAGTCTGATTATTGTACTGGTAATCTTTTATTCAACATGGAACCTTTTCAAAGACAGCCTTTCGCTTACGCTGGATGGCGTACCCAAAGGCGTTGATCTGAATGAGATATTTTCGGAAATTAAGGAGGTCAATGGGGTTGTTGATGTGCACCACCTGCACGTTTGGGCTATTAGTACTTCACAAAATGCTATGACTGCTCATGTTATTATTCATCCGGATACAGGAACAGAGGAACGATTCCTCATAAAAAAAAGCATCAAGCACAAGTTGGAGCAGGTGAATATCCAACACGCAACGCTCGAATTTGAAACAGAAAAAGAAAATTGTACCGACACGAACGCAATTTGAAAATGAGATTTTAAAGGCAATAAATTATAGATGCCCCTTAATATTGGAGTGTTTATTCAACTTTTTGAGATTAAGACAATAAGTACACATTTAGAGAATACTGTTGGCAAGTACAAAAAAATCTTCGAAATTTGATGAATCAATGTTGTGCAGAATATTAACTCATCTGGTGATTGCGTCCTCGGGGGCCAATTCACATAAAAAATGAAGCATGAAACAAGCAATTATTATTTTACTCGGGACACTTCTGTCTGTCAATGCATTCTCGAATGTAAATCACATCGATATCTCTAAAATAAGCAGCGACAGCAATCTCGTAACTGCTTTTAACTTCATCAAAGACAATCAGCAATATTACGACCACTGGGCGAGCGAGTGGAGCTACGATAAATCCAAAGACGAACTCAAAAAGGAACTTAAAGCGGATTTCTCGGAATTTTCTGCTCTGCCCACCGGGAATGAAGAGCTTTTCCTGCTTCTTGGAGATATCGCACATTATCTTCACAATCTTGATGATACTGCCTATTACAAAGTGGCAATCAAAAATTATAACTTGGCAATAAATGCAAATCCAACGGACTACAGACCCTATTGGTTCCTGGGCTTTCATTATGCGCTTTCAAATGTCCCGGTAAAAGCGGTCGAAAATTTATTAAAAGCACAAACCCTGCTGCCGGCAGAACAATCTGCTGACTTTTGGAATGAATATTCCTGGGCGGCTTATGTGACCAATATGCCATCGCATTGTATTTATGCAATGGATAAAGTGAGGAGTATCACTGGTAAAAAGGGGAGCTTTGAAACTCAATTCGGTCAAGCGATCTATAAAAAAATGATTCCCGTTGACAAGGACAAATCATATAACAAACAAGACCTCTGGGTCTCAAGCAAAGGAGAAAAAATAGCTTTTACTTCACGACCGTTGGGTATTAAGATCCTGATTGATTCTACCTGGAATTTGTCGATTAATGATTATGCTCATCATCAGGGCGCTTTTATTATTAACCCTCCGGCTCTTTTAACCAAGAAAGGGCAAGCGGTTCCGTACACGATTGCAATTCTGATGAAAACAGCCGGCGATAGCGACAAATTGGATGATTATCTGAATAAATTTGTGTCTCAGTACCCGAACAAACACAAAGTCGCTTTCTCAGACAAATATGACAAGACGGTTGCCTATGAGATCAGAGACAAAACAATGTATCAGAATCATGGCGGCGGACATTTGTATATGATCGGAGTTGAACGGGATGCTCCAAAATATCCGGGACTTCTTTTAGAAGATGCAACTGCTCTCCCGCAGAGTAATGCAGGCATGTCATATTACAGGGCTTCTGACAGTAAGGATCGCTTCAAAGGAAAGCTGTTTTATGCTGTTATGCTTGACAGTTGTGAGGACATACACGAAGAGTCTCTTGCAATTTTAAAAACATTATTTGACAATCAAATAATTATTGAATAACACAAGAGTGGATCGTACTCTGTGGTAACTGCTTTATTACTATGTCATTACTATGGTGTCGGGCCGTTATTGGACCACTGATCACAGGTGGTTTATAGGTGGTTCGTAGGTGGTCTATAGGTGCTCAGCACCTATAAACCACCTACGAGCCTACTCTTAAGTAGCCCGATGTAACGGTCTTACTATCATTCGGTAATGTCTCATTACCGGAGTAAATCCTTTCTATCTCCTTTGGATTGTCATACGGAAGCACCCCGACTTCTCTGTGGTTCTTCGCGTTTTGATGAGCATCGTTTGGCTCATACTTTAATCCCTTATTATGCCTTATTTATTAACTTAAGTTTCTCTAATACTGGTGATTTTACAAACTCATCCGGCCTGTTTTTATAATGCTTTTACCACGATGGTATAGCTCTTGCTGTTTTTAGTATTAGAGATATTACTCATCGTTTCCAGTGCGATTGTAACCGGTGAGATAGAGGTACTGCTGCTCTTGGATTTAAGACTGATGGTCAGGGTTAGTTTGTTCGAATTGGAAATACGCAGGGTGTTAATACAATTTAATCCGCCCTTGTAAACAATATTATCGGTTACGTCTTTCCCTGCCACGCTGAAACCGATGGTCCAATCTTTACTTCCCTGATCTATTGTTGCATGAATAACCGGGGAAATTTCTATCTGGGGATCTTCGTCATTAGATAGGGTGACGGGTAGGCTGTATTGGGCGCTTCCGTCGCTTCCTTTGCTTATTGATACTTCTGTCGTAGTGGCATCGGTTGCTTTCACGGTTGTGCCATTATTCCCTGTCCCCGTTGCTGCTATTTCCAGTTTGGGAAGATTATTCAAGTGCTTTATTACCCAATAACCGACTCCTATTAAAGTATTGGCTGCCTCTGTTTGTCCTGCTGCATTCACCACAGATTCAGGGAAAACGGGTTCGTCGCCGTGTGCCCCATAGGTCCAGATCGTCCAAATGTCAGGACTCGCACTGTTATCTTCATGATTCAAAACACACTGTTTTGATTCGGTTAGAAAGTCATTGGATTGATTGTATCCTGATACGCCGGCATCATAAGGGGCTAACATTACAGCGGATATTTGATTGTTTTTTTCAACATATTTTACCAGGGAATAGCTTCCTTCGCGCATTCCATTTGAGTTGCTATACCAAAAACCTAAAGGTCCGTCTGTTTCCATCCCATCAGTGATTGCGATGTTGGCCCGATCCTTTTTGTTGCCGGTTGCAGCATCGCTTTGAATATCGCCTCCTATAGTCCATGGACCGACCAATGTCAGGCAAGATCTGGTTCCGTTATATGTTTTGAGTGTCTTTATCCGTTGGGTGTCAACTCCGTAGTTTAAACTCGTGACATCAACGTTAAATCCGGCAGTGGTTAACAAATCGATATATTTCTTGTCCGTTGTTTCGTCATTGCCTCCATTGGCACTTGAATTTACCGATTTTTCCATGCTGGTTTCAAAGAAACAGCCATTCTTTGAAAAGGCTTTTCGCATATCATTGCAACTTGTCTGTGGATCTTCCGTGTTTTGATAGGAATTTCTCCACATCACGATGAAATTTGTATAGAAACCGGCGGCATTATTGCGAACATAACTCCATTGGTTATAGCTGTCCGAACTAGCTGCAATGTGCCACTTGTCGGCTATTCCGATATAAACTTTTGCTTCTCTTTCCGGTAATTTTACGATTGTCTTAGTGGGGGGTGTAGGATCATCTGTTACGCTATTTTTTTGACAGCTCGCCAGCATTAAAAGTGGACAGAATACTGTTAATACAAATAAGAAAGTAGTTCCTGAGAGTTTCATAGTTAAGTGTTATTAATAATGTTTTTACAGCCTGATTAATGAGGCCCGGTTTCTTGTAAATTTTAGTTCACACCCGTTAACAGTATTATTATCACCCAATTATTGTTGTTTCTCTCCGGTTTTCAACACGGATAGTATGATACGAAAAAGTGTAGTATTGTAACTTATTTATCCCCCCCGGGAACAACTTGCACTTTATCGTGAATGCTCTTACGTAAGAATACGTTTGCACTCTCATGAACAAAACTAATGAATTTCATCCGGATCTGTATTGATTGATGAAAAAATCTTTTACACTCCCTGAAAGGATTTAATTTTGTAATTTTCAACCTTTTGTCTTTGACTATAAATGGAGATAGATTTTTCCGGAATTAAATCCGTTATAGTGTTTGGGTGACTTATTTATACAAGGCAAATAGCAATGAATAGATTTATCTTTTTGTATGCGATATTTTTGGGGTTGGTCGTTATCAGTTGTAACCACCCGGCTCAAAGTAAAGAGAATGATTCTGATCGCTCGGGTGCAACAACCGTTGCAGGGAAAGATGCTGCTGCTAAGCGGGTCAGGAATACTACGGCCGAGATTTATGCAAAACCGCAGGTGCCGGTTCTTTGTTACCATCATATTGCCAATGGAAGGAAGGACAATTATTCTGTAAGCCCTGCCACATTCGACGCGGATATGAAGATACTGGCTGATAGCGGTTATCACTCTATTCTGCCGGCCCAATTATATGACTACCTGGTTTATAATAAGGCATTGCCTGAAAAGCCGGTCATGATAACATTTGATGATTCCAGAGTGGAACATGCTCTCATCGCAGCTCCTGTGATGGAAAAGTATGGATTCAGAGGTGTTTTCTTTATCATGACTATTACTTACAACAAGAAGAATTACATGACAAAGAACCAGATTGCAGGGTTGGCGAGGTCCGGGCATTGTGTCGGGCTGCATAGTTGGGATCATACGATGGTAACCAGATATAAAGAGTCCGATTGGCAGAAACAGGCGGTAGAGGCTAAAAAGAAGTTGGAGAAGATTGTGGATAGACCGGTTGAATATTGGGCTTATCCGTATGGTATCTGGAATCATAAAAGTGCCGTGGAATTGAGCAAATATTTTAAACTGTCATTTGTACTTCTGCCCAAACGTGATTCCTCTCAACCGTTACAAACCATTCGAAGAATGGTTGTTCTGGAAGGGAAACCGCAAGGATTACTGAGAACAATGCATCGGACTTTCAGAAAATAAAGCTGGTTTTTGCCTGTACAACTTATTACAATTGAGCTCGAATGCGGCTTAATGATTGTGGCGTTATGCGAAGGTAAGATGCTATTTGATTTGGAATACAGGTTAACGCACCATCAGAAAAATAGCAACTCCCAGCAGAAAGAAGGCATAGATTCGTTTGAAGATCTTTGAAGGAAGCTTGATGGCCAGTTTGGTACCGAAAAATGTCCCGACAACAATTCCTCCGGCAATTAATGCAGCAAAAACCAGACTGAGTTCTCCGCTATGAGCATAAACCATAACGCCGGGAAGTCCTACTGGTAGTTGTAAAGCAGCCAGTGAGGTGGCCGTTGCTTCTTTGGTGCCGTAATGCAATAATCCGATAAGAATCGGAACAATAACAATTCCTCCTCCTTTGCCGAATAGTCCGGCAATGATTCCGGCACCAAAACCGATCAAAAGATAAGGCCAGATGGATTTGTATTCTATTTTGGGAAGAATAATTTTCTCTTTGTTTTTTTTGAACCAGGTGCTTATTTCAAAAAAGGTCATGCTGATATAGAGAAGGAATGCACAATAAAGCCAATCCAATGCCTTGCCCTGAATATGAACCGCAAGGTCAGCTCCCAGTCCCGAACCTAGTAAGAGTCCCCCCGTGATTAACAGAGATACCCGAATATTGATTAGTCCGGCTTTGTAATATTGAATGACACCCAGAATTCCCACCGGTAAGAGTAATGCGGCAAGTGACGTGGCATTGGCATGAATCAATGCCATTCCGAAAAATACCACTAGCGACGGAACAATAACGACTCCTCCGCCGATACCAAATAATCCGGACATTATGCCGGCAAGTACTCCAAGAACTAGCAGCCCTATATTCATGGGAAATTGACCATTTGTGAAAACTTCTGCAAACATACGAGGATATAGTCCGATTGCCAACTCGTTTTTTTTTATATCGTTAGAATTAACGAAGAAACAACGGAAATGAAGTTATGTGGAAGGGGAATAAAATAGATAACCGACCCTTAGCTGATTAATTGGATGGGGGGTGTTTTTGGGCGAGAGCTAAGGACGGTTATCGGGTGTGTATCTTTCTGAAATAGGAAATGAAATATTAGAGTGTTACGCCTTTTTTGAAGATTGCGATCTCGCGGAACCCAATCTTTTCATGATTTAGTAATTCGCCGCTGCAAACGGTGAGAATGTAATCAATGAACTGTTGCAGAATAGCAACTCTGTCTGAAGTCTCTAATAATATTCCTGCATTAAAGTCGATCCAATGAGGTTTCTTTTGAGCTATTTTACTGTTCGATGCTATTTTTAGGGTCGGTATGAAACTGCCGAATGGAGTTCCTCTGCCGGTTGTGAAGAGAACTAACTGGCATCCCGAAAATCCGAGTGCAGAAGTAGCCACTAAGTCATTTCCGGGAGCTGAGAGTAGGTTTAATCCGGATTTACTTACGATCTCACCATAGTGTAATACATCAATGATCGGTGCGGTACCTCCTTTTTGAGTGCATCCGAGTGATTTATCTTCGAGGGTTGTGATCCCTCCTGCTTTGTTCCCGGGCGAAGGATTCTCGTTAATCGGTTGATTGTATTCACGGAAATAGTCTTTGAAATCGTTAATGAGTGACACTGTTTTATGAAAGACTTCCTCATTAATAGCTCTTCCCATGAGCAAGGTCTCTGCTCCGAACATCTCAGGAACTTCGGTAAGAATGGTCGTTCCGCCTTGTGATACCAGATAATCGGAAAAAGCTCCCAGTAGCGGGTTGGCGGTAATGCCTGAGAATCCGTCACTACCTCCGCATTTTAATCCAATTTTGAGTTTAGAAACCGGACAGTCTTCCCGCCGGTCATTCCTCATATTCTGATAGATCTCTTTAACTATTTTAAGACCTTCTTTAATCTCGTCGTCTACATCCTGTGAATTCAGAAATTTGATTCTTTGGGCATTATATTCGCCCAAAGAGGAGCGAAGGTCTTTAATCTGATTGTTTTCGCATCCCAGTCCCAAGTACAATACTCCACCGGCGTTTGGATGTTTGGACATGTTGCCTAACACCGTCCGGGTATTTATGTGGTCATCGCCAAGCTGTGAACAGCCGTAGCTGTGGGTGAAAACGAAAATACCATCAATGTCAGTCATCTTATTCTTTTGCCGGAATCTTTTGGCAATTTCTTCAGCCTGTCCGTTGACGCAACCAACTGTTGGAATAATCCATAGCTCATTGCGTATTCCGACGTCTCCGTTATCTCGTTTGTAGCCTTTGAAGGTCCGGTTTTCTTGTGGAATATTTAATGGGTTTATATTTGGGCGATAACTGTAAATCAGATTCTCCGATAGGTTCGTGCTTAGGTTATGCGAATGAACATGTTGTCCGGATAGGATTGGTTCTGTAGCGTGCCCGATGGGTGCCCCGTATTTAATAATCAGATCTCCTACCGATAGTCCCCGTATTGCAATCTTATGCCCGGCAGGAATGTCATCCTGAATGGTCAGTTCTTTAGAGGCAAAAGAGATGACCTCTCCTGCCTTGAGGTCTTCCAGGGCAACAACTACATTATCAAGTGGGTTGATTCGGATATATTGGTTCATCTCCCGGGTTTATGAGTTTAAAACTGTTTTAACGACCGATTCAATGTCGTTATGGAGTATTGTTTTAATTAAACGAGCGACTTCATTAGCCAGAGGGGGGACTTCGTTGGACAAATTAACGGTCCACCAACTGCCATCTTTCAGAATCGTATTGACGAGTTCTGTTTCGGAATGGTTGGCTTCGTAGGTGTCCCAAGCTTTTTTCATGAAGATGAGATTCGCCTCATCGTCCTGAGGGGCAAATTTCAGCGTTTTGTAATGTCCGCGGAAGAACAACAAAAGGGCTGCCAATGATAGCGTGAGACATGGTGGTAATTCGTGGGTCTTTTTGTAATAATCCAGCAACGATGGTTGATCGCGGGTTACCCATTTCGACAGACTGTTCAGGGCAATGCTGGTCCACTGATGCCGGATATAGGGATTGTAAAATCGCTCCAGAATCCGGTCTGCAAATATCTTAAGATCTGTTGGGTCTCCTTTAAGAGGCAATAATACTTCTTCATAGATCATTTTCCGCATAAAAGCCCCGATGACCGGTTCTTCGATTGATTCGCGAACGGTTTCAATGCCTGAAAGGAGAGAAATAGCAACAGTTCCGGTATGGGCTCCATTCAAAACTCTCACTTTCCGTTCCCGGTAAGCGGTCATGTCATCAACAAAACGAACATCGAGTCCGGCTTCCTGAGCAGGGAATTCGTCCTTTACCCATTTGGGAGCTTCGATGACCCAGAGATGGAAATATTCTCCGACGGTCAGTAGTTGGTCTTCGTACCCCAAAATCTTTTGCATTGAGGTAATCTCATCTTTGGGAAATCCCGGAACAATCCGGTCAACCAGCGAATTACAGAAGGCACAGGATTGATTGACCCATGCGATGAAGGCCGGTTCAAGATTCCATTCTTTGCTGTAGCGGGTAACGATCTCTTTCAATTTGTCGGCATTGTGATCAATCAGTTCGCAGCAAATTAGGATAAGTCCTTTATCTGTGGCTCCGTTGAAGTGTTTAAACCGACGGTATAGAAAGTCTGTTATCTTGGCAGGAAAAGATGATGGTGGGGTCATGCCTGCCTGATCGGTTGGATTATAAGCGATTCCTGCTTCTGTAGTGTTCGAAATAATGAAACGCAAGTCGCTGCTTTCAGCCAGTGAACTGTACGATTCGAAAGAAGAGTAGGGGTTGATGGCTCTTTGGATGCAATCAATCAGTCTGTATTCTTCAATGGGTTTTCCATCTTTCATGCCTCTTAAGCAGACATGGTATAATCCTTCTTGTTCGTTTATCTTATCAGTCATTCCTGATTGAATGGGCTGTACTACAACGACTCCGCTATTGAAATTTGCTTTTTCGTTCATTATGTCGATCATCCAGTCAACAAATGATCGTAAGAAATTACCTTCTCCAAACTGGAGGATTCTTTCTTTGTAAAGGTTTTTTCTCTTTGCTGTAGTTCTGTTTAATTTCATCTTACAATAGGTTTTATATCTTTTCCGTTATCGTACACGACAAAGTTAAACGATTGTTTTGAAATAGTTGCAAGAGAAAAGAAAAATATGTTGGGAATAATTTATTGATTCAAAAATAACACGCTTGAATGATGCCCGGATGTTGTTTTACACTTGTGCGTTTCTTCGTGTTTTAAATACTTTTTTGATAATCAATGTTTTCTTTGGTGATGATATCAATCGGAGTGAGATTCATCCCTTCAACGGACTTTCTGTTTATTAGGTGATCGAAAAGTGCATAAAAAGCCTTGTATCCTTGTTCTTCAGGACGTTGATTGATGAGAAAATCAATAAGGTCTTTTTTTAGATACGTTATATTTTTGGGAATTAGATCGTATCCGACAATACGGATTTTAGATTTCCCGGTTTTCTCCAACAGACGGGCTATCCGGTAAACTTTGGAACTGGTCACGAAAATTCCCCTGATTGCTTGATCCTCTTTTAGTAAAAGCGTCAGGTTGGCCATGAAATGATCATCTTCAACATCTTCCAGCGTTAAAGAAACCAGTTTTTTCTGTTCGGTTAAGTCGTTATTCTTGAAATAAGAGCGAAACCCCTCTTCCCTTTGCCGAAGATGATTGAGGTTGTCTACTTCCTGTGCGAAGTTGATAATCAGAATTGTTGTTCGCTCCGGAATGCAAAGATCAAGCAGGCGTGCCGAAAGGTAACCGCTTTGAAATGAATCTTGTCCGATGTAGCTTAGCTGTGACTGATTGGGAATATTGGAATCAATAAAAACGTATGGAATTGATCGTTCTTGTAGGTTGGCAATCAAACTGACCGATTCTCTATAATAGATAGGAGCGATTATTGCCCCCTGAGGGTTCCACTTGACAAGTTCCTCTGCTTCTTGG
The DNA here is from genome assembly GCA_963692465.1 of Prolixibacteraceae bacterium. Lineage (GTDB taxonomy): Bacteria > Bacteroidota > Bacteroidia > Bacteroidales > Prolixibacteraceae > JAUZOB01. The sequence goes on along the minus strand of OY829943.1, from coordinate 1,556,648 downwards.
ATAAAACTCTTTTTATCAAAGATGTCAAATTGGAAAAATTTTATCTCGATGCCGTATTGTCTGGTTTCTTCCATTGCTTTTTCTACTCCGAGACGCGGTTTCTTCCAATACGCTTCATCGGATATTGCTTTGGGTAAAAAGACGGCAATGCGTATATTCTCCCTGGTTGCCAGTGCACTGGCTATGATATTCGGTTTGTAGTTGAGCTTTTTAACTATTAGAAGAACTTTTTCCCGGGTTTCTTCCGATACTTCACCCCGGCCGTGTAATACCCGGTCGATAGTTCCTATTGAGACACCGGCTTGCTCAGCGATGTCTTTTATTCTGATATGATGATTCTTCTCGTTAATAATTTTTTCTTTTTTATTTATCCTTTGCAAATCTATTAAATATAGGGCTATTCCAACTTTTTATGACAGGGTTTTAAATAAAAAAATAAAATAATTTCTCAACAATTGAAAATTGTTTCTCTAAAAAGCATACTTTCGTTAACGATAACGGGAACGTGTTTTTAAACCCGGATTACGTTTAATTAGATTGAATATGGAACTTGGAAAATATAGCTTTGGAATAGGAGATCGCTTCTCAAAAGAAGGGGTTGCTCAATTGAAGGCTATTCGGAAAGCCTCCGAAGCTGGAGTTGAGATTACTCCTGTGTGGAACAAATCAAACAGAGAACATTCTATTGTGCATTCAGAACCGGGTGATACCCGAATAGAAGCAGACCTGGCTGTAAAGACTTTAAATTGGAACAGACCTTATTTTGTCGATGCAGATCATATCAATCTGACGAATGTTGATAAATTTATCGAAGCATCCGACTTCTTTACACTTGATGTGGCGGAGCGTATAGGTCAGGAATCTCTGAAGGAAGAGGTGGACGTTTTTATTGCCGGTTGTTCTGCTTATGCAGAGAAGTTGGAGATTCCGGGACTTTCCGAATCTTTTCTGACCGGAGAGGAGAAATTAAAAAATATTGCAGGAAAATTTCTGGCAGCTGCAAAAGAAGCCGGAGCTATTTATCGTCATTTGAGATCAGTTCGAAAGGCAGATAATTTTATCGTGGAAATCTCGATGGATGAAGTTGCCGAGGCACAGTCGCCGGTAGAATTGTTTTTTATTCTGAAGATGATTGCTGATCAGAAGATCCCGGTCTCAACCTTTGCTCCTAAATTTTCAGGAAGATTTAATAAGGGAGTCGATTATGTCGGCGATCTTTCCAAATTCGAAAAAGAATTTGAGGCTGATTTGCTGGTTATTGATTATGCTATTCAGAAATTCGGTCTTCCGTCCGAACTAAAGCTGAGTATCCATTCCGGAAGTGATAAATTTTCGATCTATCCGATTATCAGGAAACTCATTTACAAATACGATAAAGGGATTCATCTCAAAACAGCCGGGACGACCTGGTTGGAAGAAATGACCGGACTTTCACTGTCGGGGGTAGAGGGACTTGCTTTGGCAAAAGATATTTACCGTAAGAGTTATGTGCGTAAAGACGAACTATGTGCTCCTTATGCTGATGTTATTGATATTAACCTCTTAAAACTTCCTTCTCCTGAAGAGGTTGATCAATGGACTGGTGAAAAGTTTGCCAATACTCTTCGGCATAATCAGGAGAACCCGGACTATAATCCCAACTTCCGGCAATTGATTCATGTGGGTTATAAAATTGCGGCTGAAGCTGGTCCGCGCTATCTTGAATTGCTTGATACCTATAAAACGGTCGTGGGCGAATGTGTTGAAGAAAATTTATATGATCGTCATATAGGACGACTGTTCGACTTAAAGTAATGGATCATGAGAAAGTTTATGGATCAGGATTTCCTGCTTTATTCAGAAACGGCCAAATACCTTTATCATCAATATGCGGAGGATTTGCCGATTATTGATTATCACTGTCATATCTCACCCCAGGATATTGCTACTGACCGGAAGTTTAACGATCTAACCGAGATATGGCTTGCCGGTGACCATTACAAATGGAGGGCCCTGCGTGCTCTGGGGGTTGATGAATATTATATTACCGGAGGAGCTTCTCCTTTTGATAAATTTATGAAATGGGCTGAAGCGATTCCTTATACGCTTCGAAATCCACTCTATCATTGGGCTCATCTGGAGCTGAAGAATGTCTTTGGAATAGAGAAAACACTTTGTCCTTCGACCGCTAAAGCAATCTGGGAAAAAGCAAATGCCCTTTTGCACACCGACGCTTTCTCCTGCCGGAATATTATCCGAAAAGCCAATGTTGAGGCAATCTGTACTACCGACGATCCGGTCGATTCTTTGGAATGGCATCAGAAGATTAAAACGGACCGGTTTGAGGTGAAAGTCCTTCCTGCCTGGCGGCCGGACAAGTCGATGGCTATTGAGAATGCAGCTGCATATAATACATACATTGACCAATTGGCAACTGTTGCAGGTATTGAAATAAATCAGTATCGTGATTTACTGGAGGCCTTGAAATTGCGGCAGACGTATTTTGATCAGATGGGGTGCCGGCTTTCCGATCATGGATTGGATACAATGTATGCCGAAGCGTTTACTGATGCCGAGGTTGATAAGATATTTCAAAAAGTAAGAAATGGCGGACAGGCTTCTGTGCAGGAGGTGCGAATATTCAAATCGGCCTTGTTGTTTGAACTTGGCCGGATGAATAGCGAAAAAGGATGGGTTCAACAGTTCCATATTGGAGCGATGAGAAATAATAACACCCGGATGTTTAAGCAGTTAGGTTCTGATGCCGGATTTGATTCCATCGGCGATGAACCTACTGCCCGGGCTATGTCTCGTTATTTTGATTCATTAGATAAACAGCAGTGTTTAGCTAAGACAATTATCTATAACCTGAATCCCCGGGACAATGAGATTTATGCCTCTATGACGGGAAATTTTCAGGGTGATTCCGTAAAAGGAAAGATGCAGTGGGGTGCAGCCTGGTGGTTTCTCGATCAGAAAGATGGGATTGAGAAGCAAATCAATACCCTGTCGGCGATGGGACTATTGAGCTGTTTTGTTGGAATGCTTACCGATTCAAGGAGCTTTATGTCGTATTCCCGTCATGAGTATTTCCGACGGATTCTTTGCAATATCCTCGGACAGGACGTTGAACGAGGTGAGTTGCCTGACGATCTTGAACTTATTGGTAAAATTGTTCGGGATGTCTGTTATCGTAATGCAAAGAATTATTTTGACTTTTGATGATCTGTTGCACGTTTTAAATTCAGTTTTATGAAACAAAAGGTTGTGACATTCGGCGAGATCATGTTGCGTTTGGCAACACCCGGATATCTTCGATTTTCACAGGTAAACGAGTTTTCTGCCACTTTTGGGGGTGGTGAAGTAAATGTTGCGGTTTCTTTATCAAATTATGGTATTGATACCGAATTTGTTACCCGCCTTCCTGAAAATGATCTCGGTCGTACCTGTTTGATGGACCTCCGTAAATACGGGGTTGGCGTGAATCATATCGCGTGGGGTGGAGAACGATTGGGTATTTACTTCCTGGAAACCGGAGCGGTCAGCCGTGGTAGTAAAGTGATCTATGATCGTGCTCATTCTGCAGTTTCCGAGATTAAACCGGGGATGATTGATTGGAATGAAGTATTTGATGGGGTGAGCTGGTTTCATTGGACCGGAATAACTCCGGCGATCTCTCAGGGAGCGGCCGATGTTTGTATGGAAGCCATCCGGATTGCTAATAAAAAGGGAATTACCGTATCGTGTGATCTGAATTACCGAAAGAATCTGTGGCAATATGGAAAATCGGCTTCTGATGTTATGCCTGAATTAGTCTCCGGTTGCGATATCGTGCTTGGAAATGAGGAAGATGCAGAAAAAGTATTGGGTATAAAACCGGAAGGCGTTGAGGTTACATCCGGAAAGGTTGTTGCCGGAGCCTACGAATCGGTGTCCCGACAAATAATAGCGAGGTTCCCTCGTTGTAAGAAAGTCATCACAACATTAAGGGGGTCGGTTAATGCAAATCAGAATAGCTGGTCGGGCGTGCTGTGGGATGGTCGTACCCTGTTTACTGCTCCAACCTACCAAATTACAGATATTGTTGATCGTGTAGGAGGGGGCGATTCTTTTATGGGCGGACTGATATACGGCTTGTTAACATGGCCTGACAATGATCAGAAGGCTTTGAATTTTGCAGTGGCTGCTTCCTGTTTGAAGCATACGATATATGGCGACTTTAATCAGGTAACGGCCGAGGAGGTCTGTAAACTGATGGAGGGAGATGCCTCCGGTCGTGTTTCCCGTTGATTAATAACTCAAAATTAAACAGAAATGGCTCGTTTTACAAGAATAGAGGTTACATTAAAAATGAAAGAGACCGGTATTATTCCCGTTTTCTTTCATCCTGAAGCAGAACTCTGTAAACAAGTTTTAAAAGCTTGTTACGACGGAGGAATCAGAGTATTTGAATTTACAAACAGGGGTGATAATGCTCATGAGGTTTTTTCGGAAATCAATAAATGGGCTATAAAGGAGCTTCCCGAACTAATACTTGGTGTTGGCTCAGTGGTGGATGCTCCGACGGCTGCTCTTTATATTCAACTTGGGACAAACTTCATTGTTTCTCCTCTCCTGAATCCGGATATCGCTAAAGTTTGTAACCGGAGAAAAATATTCTGGGCTCCGGGTTGCGGCTCCGTATCGGAGATTGGATATGCTGAAGAGTTGGGTGCTGAAGTCTGTAAAATATTCCCGGGATCGGAAGTCGGTGGACCTTCTTTTGTCAAGGCTGTCAAGGCTCCTTGTCCGTGGACCAGTCTGATGCCAACCGGAGGTGTCTCTCCAACTAAAGAGAGTCTCGAGGCCTGGTTTGGGGCCGGGGTTACTTGTGTTGGAATGGGATCTCAGCTAATTTCAAAGTCAATCATTCAGAACAAGGACTTTGACCGACTTAAAGAACAATGTATTAACGCTTTAAATATTGTAAGGGAAATTAGAAAATAAAGAAGTAATATTCTGCTGCCGATAACCTAAAACACATCGGATCTAACACACTACTAACTAATTGACTGATGGAGAAAATGAACCCTAAAATGGGGAATTATAGATGGACGATTTGCGCCTTAATATTCTTTGCTACAACAATAAATTACCTTGACAGACAGGTTATTAGTCTGCTGAAACCTTATCTGTCAAAAGCTTTTTCGTGGACTGAAACCGATTATTCAAATATCATTGTCGCTTTCCAAATTTCTTATGCAATCGGTTTGGTCGGTGCCGGACGCATCATTGATAAGATCGGAACAAAACTGGGATATGCTCTTTCTTTAGCGGTCTGGAGTCTTGCAGCAATTGCTCATGCTTTTGCAAGGTCTACCTTCGGCTTTGGAATCGCAAGGTCGGTACTCGGACTTAGTGAAGCCGGAAATTTTCCTGCTGCGATTAAAACCGTTGCCGAATGGTTTCCCCGAAAGGAACGTGCTTTGGCTACCGGCATTTTTAATTCGGGCTCAAATGTCGGAGCGATTATTGCCCCGATCGCAGTCCCCTGGATTGCAGTTAAATGGGGTTGGGGATTAGCTTTTGTCCTTACCGGAGCGATTGGTCTTATCTGGCTGATATTCTGGTTTATTTTTTATGAGATTCCACAAAAGCAGAAACGTCTTTTGCAACCTGAATATGAATATATTAATAGCGATAAGGACGAGATTGATACGGTGTGTTCTTCTGAAAAGATATGTTGGTCCAAGTTGTTGGGTTATCGGCAGACCTGGGCCATTATAGTAGCTAAGTTTATGACCGATCCGATCTGGTGGTTTCTCCTTTTCTGGCTTCCTTCTTTTTTGACTTCGGAATACGGAATGACCGGAACACAGGTTAGTTTCCCTATTGCGGTAGTTTATATCATGACGGGATTCGGTAGTATTGGCGGAGGATGGCTTTCCGGGTATCTGATTAAGAAAGGTTGGACGGTTAACAAATCCCGGAAAACAGCAATGCTTAGTTTTGCCTTTTGTGTAATTCCCGTAATTGCGGTACAGGCATTGGGAAAGTATAATTCATGGTTTGCTGTTATTATAATCGGACTTGCTGCTGCTTCACACCAGGCCTGGTCTGCAAATGTTTATACGACAGCTTCGGATATGTTCCCGAAAAAAGCGGTGGCTTCGGTTATCGGGATTGCCAGTATGGCTGGAGCTGTTGGTGGTATTTTGATTGCCAGGCTTGCCGGAGCCTTGCTTGACCATTATAAAGGGGTTGGGCATATCGAAACCGCTTATTATATCCTATTTATTATTTCGGGACTCGCTTATATTACGGCTTGGATGTTATTCAATTTGTTGGCTCCGAAGATGAAGCAGGTGGCATTGTAAGAGGTGCCCAAAAAATGTAAAAGAAAGTTAAAACAAATGATCCTTTCTAACAATCCGGATAGTTCTAAAAATAAAATGCTAAATTCGTCTTTCGTCCGACACAGAATTAAAGATGAACTTAAAATATTATACTGGTTTTTTGTTACTGGTAGTCCTGTTCTCGGGGTGTTCAACATTATCTCATAATCCTGAAAGCGGCGTCTCATCTGATCTCGCAGAGCATCGTGCAGATATTATTCATCAGGTGGAATATGATTTGTATTTTTCCATTCCTGAGGATAAATCCGTTCCGATCCCTGCTTCGGAAATCATTCGTTTTAAATATTCCGGAGGAACCCATATTCTGGTTATTGATTTCAAAGAGTCTGTCGATAAAATCAAAAAACTGACGGTCAATGGAGACCCGGTTGAATATGTCGCTCAGCAGGAGCATATCATTATCCCTTCCAAATATTTTAGAAAAAATCGTAATAGCGTTGAAATTGAGTTTACTGCCGGCGATAATGCACTGAATCGGAATGACGATTATATGTATACGCTGTTTATGCCGGACCGGGCCAGAACGGCTTTCCCCTGTTTTGACCAACCCAACATAAAGGCGCGGTTTGGTTTGACCCTCGAAGCACCCGAACAATGGGAAACCATTGGAAATGATCCGATTAAAAGTGTAGAGAAAAAAGGAGACCGGAAAGTTGTGAAATTCGACACGACCGACCCGATCAGTACTTACGTTTTTGCTTTTGTGACCGGTCGTTTTAATAAAATTGTCGGACGGTCTAAGAATATGGAGATTACACTTTATCATCGGGAGGACGAATCAACTGCAATACGCAATGGGAATGAGATTTTTCAGCTTGCATTCCATTCCATTGGTGAGATGGAAAAATATACCGGGATAAAGTATCCATTTCCCAAATATGATATGGTAGCTATTCCTTCTCTTCAGTTGGGTGGAATGGAACATGTCGGGGCGATCCTCTTCAGATCTTCAGATCTGTTTCTTGATAGGGTCCCGACCGAAGAGGAACAGATCAAAAGAGCGAATCTGATTGCTCATGAAACAGCCCACATGTGGTTCGGAAACCTTGTTACCATGAAATGGTTTGACGATGTGTGGGTTAAAGAAGTCTTTGCTAATTTTATGGCAGATAAAATCACCATTCCTTTATTCCCGGGACTGGATTATCGGCTTCGTTTTTTACTGACTCATTTTCCTCCGGCTTATTCGGTTGATCGAACCCGTGGGGCGAATCCTATTGGTCAGAGTCTGGATAATCTGAGAGATGCAGGATCTCTTTACGGTCCGATTATTTACCACAAGGCTCCGATCATCATGAGGCATCTGGAGAATATGATTGGTACAACACGTTTACGTAACGGATTAAGAAAATATTTATCAGAATATTCTTACGATAATGCTTCGTGGAATGACCTGATTAGAATACTGGACAAGAAGAAAGATCTTAAATTGGACGAATGGAGTCACCAGTGGATCTATGAGCCGGGAATGCCTAAAATTGAAATACACAAAAAAGAACAGCTCAGAAGTAAGGGTTTCGGCTTCTCATTCTCCCAGTCCGATCCATGGGGATATGACCGTTTGTGGGGGCAACGACTGTATTTTATTTTCGGGAATGACCAGGAAAGTAAGATGCTCCCCTATAATTTTGTTGATCAGGCTGCTGATGTTCGTATCAATCAACCCGGATTAGCATCGGATTACATCCTGGCTAACGGGTTGGGATTGTCTTATGGCTATTTCAGCCTGGATAAACAAACATTGGATTATCTGGTTGGGAATATTTCATTTTTTAAAGAAGATCTTACCCGTGGAGTTGCCTGGCTTGATCTGCACGAGAATATGTTGAATGGCAAGGTCTCTCCATTTGATTTTATGAATACGCTGGTTCGTTCGGTGGCCCTTGAACGGAATAAATTGATTCTCGGATTGGTGTGTGATTATCTGACCGAGGCTTATTGGAAATTTCTTACTCCGGGTGAACGGGAAAACTATTCCAGTCAGATTGAAGAACTTCTTTGGGAAAAAATGATGGATAGTGATGACCCCGGGGTTAAACGAAGTCTTTTTAATACATGGGAAAAGGTTGTTATTTCTCTTCCCGGAGAACAACAAATGTTTCAGCTGTGGAACCGGGAGTTGGTGATTCCGGGGCTGCCTCTTTCCGAAGGTGATTATATGAAACTGAGCTTTGAATTGGCAGTCCGGGAAGTGGGAGATACACGGGAAATTCTTGCGGCACAATATCATTCGCTGAAAAATACGGATCGTAAGAACGAAATGCGATTTATTATTCCGGCACTTTCGAATGACCAGTTAACCCGGGATGCTTTTTTTGAAAGTCTTAAAGAAGCTAAAACCCGTGAAAAAGAAGAATGGGTTTGTACGGCATTGTCTTACCTGCATCATCCGATCCGCAACCATGAGTCAAGGAAATATATTCTTCCGTCTCTGGACTTACTTGAAGAGATTCAATATACCGGAAATATCTTATTCCCCAAGGCATGGCTTGATGCTACTTTAAATGGATATTCTTCCATGGATGTCGTTTATGTGGTTAATCATTTCTTAGTGACCCGGCCTAATTATCCTGTTCAATTAAAAAATATAATTCTTCAATCGCTTGATATGGTTAAACGTTCTGCTGAAGTTAAGCAGCATTATCCGGATTGATGAAAAAATGTAATCTCAAAAGTCAGTATGAATAAATTTTTCGTCTTTATCCTATTCCTGAGTTTGATGAGTAACGGGTTTGCCCGGGGGCCGCGACATAGTTCGGACTTTACTTCGGAATGGTCATTTACCAAGGGAATAGAGGGACCGGCTGTTGATCGTAACGGCAATCTCTTTGTGGTTAATTTTAAGAAAGACGGTACGATTGGAAAAGTTACTCCCGATGGAAAATGCAGTGTGTTTTGTGAATTGCCGGAAGGAAGTATTGGTAACGGGATTCGTTTTGACCGATCCGGTAATATGTACATTGCCGATTACACGAAGCATAATATATTAATTATCCGGGCAGGAGAGGCAAACGCAACGGTGTTGGCTCATGAGAATCGAATGAGTCAGCCGAACGATCTGGCGATCTCTCCCCGGGGGATTCTTTATGTAAGTGACCCGAATTGGAAAGATAATACCGGACAGTTATGGATGATTGGTCCGGATCATCAGATCCGGCTTCTTGAGAGTCACATGGGGACCACTAATGGAATCGAAGTCAGTCCTGATGGGAAATTTCTTTATGTCAATGAATCGTTTCAGCGCCGGATATGGCGTTATTCGATTCAATCGGATGGTTCAATCTCGCATAAGGTGTTATTTGTGAAGTTTGATGATTACGGGATGGATGGAATGCGCTGTGATAAAAAAGGAAATCTTTATTTGACTCGTTACGATAAAGGGACTATTGCGGTAATCTCTCCACAGGGGAAAATCATTGACGAAATTATTTTGAAAGGAAAAGAACCTTCGAATATTACTTTCGGGGGACCGGATGGCAGATCGTGTTTTGTGACGCTGGCTGATCGGGGGTGTCTCGAAACATTCAGGGCTCAATATCCGGGACGTGAATTTGTTGAATTGCATCGATAAAAGTGGTTTTTATCCCTCATCCACGAACTAATGACATGACGAGTGCGCTTTTTGAATGTTAAATCAAAAAATATTAAACCGCTATACCCACAAATACATATATTTGCAAAATGAAATTTACTATTTGCAAAATAGAGATAGCATTAAGAAAAATTTTAACGAATGAAAAGTTATAAGTTTTTGAACAATATCTTTGGTTGGGTTGCATTTGCGATCTCAGCTGTGGTATACCTGTTGACGATTGAACCGACGGCAAGTTTTTGGGATTGCCCTGAGTTTATCACTACTGCAACTAAACTGGAAGTGGGACATCCTCCCGGAAACCCGTTTTTCATGATATTGGGGCGTTTCTTTACGTTGTTTACCAGTAATCCGGCCATGAATGCCAGGATGATTAATATCCTGTCCGCATTGGCCAGTGCTTTTACGATCATGTTCTTATTCTGGACGATTACGTATTTCGCTAAAAAGATTCTGGTAAAAGAAGGGACAAATCCCGATCGTAATCAGTTGATTTCGATTTTGGGCGCAGGATTAGTCGGTGCTTTAGCTTATACCTTTTCTGATACTTTCTGGTTTTCTGCTGTTGAGGCAGAAGTTTACGGAACGTCATCGCTTATAACGGCTATCGTTTTCTGGTCTATTCTAAAATGGGAGCAGATAGCGGATGAAAAGTATGCAAACAGGTGGCTCATCTTTATCTTTCTGATGATTGGAATTTCAATCGGGGTTCATCTTCTGAACCTTCTTGCTATTCCGGCTATTGTTTTCATCTTTTATTATCGCAAGTTTACTCCGACCCGGAAAGGTCTTGTTGCTGCATTTGTTTTATCAGCCCTGATTGTCGCCGCGATTCTTTACGGAATCATGCCGGGCGTGTTTAAACTGGCAACTTCTTTGGAATATATGTTCGTTAATGGTTTCGGATTGCCTTATAATTCAGGATTGCTTTTCTTTGTTGTTCTGGTTGCAGGGGTTCTGGTCTGGGGCGTAAGGTATACCATGAAAAAGAAGATGGCTATCTGGAATACCATCCTTTTATGTATCATGGTGGTTATGATTGGATATTCCTCTTATTCGATGATTCTTATCCGTGCCTCGGCTAATCTGCCGATGAATGAGAATGATCCGGATGATGTTTATTCTTTGTTGTATTACCTTAACCGTGAACAATATGGTGACAGTCCGCTAATTACGGGACAATATTATAATTCTCCGTTGGATGCAGAAACCCCTTATACTCAAGGGAAAAATATTTATACACAGGAGAATGGAAAATACAAACTTGTTAATACGCAGCAAATTCCGAATTATGATTCGAACTTCACGACCATCTTCCCACGTATGTGGAGTCCTGATCCGCATCATCTTGCGGAGTACAAGAAATGGTCGAATTTTGTAGGGAGAAAAGTTACTCATACCGGTGCGGATGGACAGCCTGAAACACTTGAGCTTCCTACTTTTGGGGATAACTTCCGGTTCTTCCTTAACTATCAGTTGAATTTCATGTATTTCCGTTATTTTATGTGGAATTTTGCCGGGAGACAGAATGATATTCAGGGACAAGGAGATATTCTTAGCGGAAACTGGATCAGTGGAATTAATTTTATCGATTCGATGCGATTGGGTCCGCAGGATAGATTACCGGATAAGTATTTGAATAATCCCGGAAGAAATCGTTATTTCTTCCTCCCGCTCTTGCTGGGACTTTTGGGAATCTTATATCAGTTTAATTCAGGAAGAAGAGGGAAGCACGATTGCTGGGTTATTTTCCTCCTTTTCTTTATGACGGGGATTGCGATTGTATTTTATCTGAACCAGTATCCATTGCAACCGAGGGAAAGAGATTATGCTTTTGCAGGTTCGTTTTATGCCTTTGCGATATGGATTGGACTGGGAGTATTGGCCGTGGTTAAACTGCTACAAAAAATAGCACCGGGAGTGGCATCTCCGATTATTGCGACTGTATTGTCCCTTTTCTGTGTCCCAATATTGATGGCTAATCAGAATTGGGATGATCATGACCGTTCCGGCCGTTATGTTTGTCGGGATCTGGGTGCTGATTATCTGGAAAGTTGTGCTCCGAATGCGATTATTTTTACCAATGGAGATAATGATACGTTCCCGCTCTGGTATGCTCAGGAAGTGGAAGGAATAAGAACAGACGTTCGGGTTTGTAATCTCAGCTATTTACAGACGGACTGGTATATTGATCAGATGAAGCAAAAGGCTTATCTGTCTGAACCGGTTCCATTCTCATTAAAACGAGACCAATATCTTGATGGTGGGAAACGCGATGTGGTATATCTTTTGGATGATCCACGGGTTAAAGGTGCAGTCGGATTATCGGATGCTATTAGCTTTGTATTGAGCGATGATCCGCAAACGAAACTGGCCCAGGCTAATAATGCAGCCTACCTGCCGACACGGAATTTTGCTATCCCGATTGACCGGAATGCAATTGTTGCGAACCACGTTGTTGCGCCGCAGGATTCGGCAAAACTGGTCAAAGACATGTTGATTCTGCTTCCCCATGACAAACAGTATTTGTCGAAAGACGAACTGATGATTTTCGATCTTTTAGCTAATTCGGGTTGGAAGCGTCCTATTTATTTTGCAACGACTGTTGGATCTGAAAAGTATCTTGGCCTTGACCGTTATTTCCGGGCAGAAGGATTTGCTTATCGGGTTGTTCCAATTGATGCCGGAGTGAAAGACGAGACCGAAGTGGGTAGTGTAAATACTGCTGTGATGTATAAAAATCTAATGGAACGCTTCAAATGGGGAAATATGAATTCTCCGAAGGTCTATCTGGATGAGAATCATCGCCGTATGGCTTCAAACATCCGGAATCTGTTTGCAAGATTAGCAGATGCATTATCCGAAGAGGGACAGAAAGATAAAGCAGTAAAGGTTATTGACCGGTGTATTTATCTTATTCCGACGTCTAAAGTACCTCATGATTTCTTCTCGGTGAAACTGGCAGAGAGCTATTTTAAAGCAGGTGCTTATGGAAAAGCCAATGCTTATTCTCATGAGATTGTTAACACCTTCTCTCAGGAGTTAGATTATTATTTGTCGCTTGATCCCCGATTTGTAAAATCAGTTGATTCGGAGATTCAGACAAACATGTTTTTATTGCGTGAGCTGGGAACTTTTGCAGATAAAACGAAACAAACCAAACTGGCTTCGGATATTATGAGCCGATTTGACCGGTATTATAAGATATATGCTGCAATTCAGTAAGGAATGAAGTTACAGGTACATTTACCATCATGGATAACCAATTGGTTTCCGGCAGCAGTATGGACTGTTCCGAATTCGGGGAAAGATATTTATCTGACTTTTGATGACGGACCGATTCCTGAAGTTACTCCACGTGTTCTCCAATTACTTCGTGAGGAAAATGTGCCTGCAACATTCTTTTGCGTGGGAGAGAATGTTGCTAAACATCCGGAGATCTTTGCTCAGGTTCTGAAAGATGGACATATGGTTGGAAATCACACCTACAATCATGTACAGGGACTGAGAATGGGGAATCGGAATTATTATGAGAATGTAGAAAAGGCGAATCAGCTTATCGGGAGTGATCTTTTCAGACCTCCCCACGGATGGTTGCGTCGGGCACAGTATAAATACCTTAGCAGAAGGTATAAAATAGTTATGTGGGATGTTATTAGTTGTGACTATAATCCTGCTGTTTCGCCTAAGGAATGTCTGAAGAATGTTTTAAAATACGTAAGACCCGGATCGATTATTACTTTTCACGATTCGTTGAAGGCTGAAAATAATCTATTCAAGACGCTTCCGAAGGTGATTCATGTTTTGAAGGCTCAGGGATATGAATTTCGTACGATTGAGTTTGAGAAAGTACGGAATCTGTATACCGACACTAATTTTGGCAAGTTGGTTAAGTTCAAGGACGGGCTGATTCAGAAGTGGGCTTAATATTTGGTAATGATGATTGATAATTTTATTTGTTCATGAATATCTTAATTGTTGGTTCAGGAGGGCGAGAACATGCGATGGCATGGAAAATTAGCCAGAGTCGTAAAGTAGATCAATTATTTTTGGCCCCGGGAAATGCCGGAACTGTGAATGTTGGGATTAATCTGCCTATTGGTGTCTCTGATTTTGAGGGGATCAAAAAGGCGGTTCTGAACCATCATATTGGTATTGTTGTGGTTGGTCCGGAGGTCCCGTTGGTAGAAGGAATTTCTGACTTTTTCCGAGCTGACGATCAGCTTAAGTCTGTTGCCGTAATCGGTCCGGACAAGGTTGGTGCTCAGCTTGAAGGGAGTAAGGATTTTGCCAAGGCTTTCATGAATAAATATCATATCCCGACTGCCCGCTATAAAACGATTACGGGCGACAATCTGGAAGAAGGAATTGCTTTCCTTCGCAGATTGGATGCTCCTTATGTGCTGAAGGCTGATGGTTTGGCTGCTGGTAAAGGAGTGCTCATTCTTTCGAATTTGAAAGAAGCGGAAGCTTCTTTGAAAGAAATGTTGGGTGGAATGTTTGGCCAGGCTAGCGCTCGGGTTGTGATTGAGGAATTTCTTTCGGGGATAGAGTGCTCTGTTTTTGTCCTGACCGACGGACAACATTATAAGTTACTCCCCGAGGCAAAAGATTATAAAAGAGTCGGTGAGGGAGATACCGGATTGAATACCGGAGGAATGGGCTCGGTGAGTCCTGTTTCTTTTGTCGATTCCATATTCAGAGAGAAGATTATCCAACGTATTATTGAACCGACCATTGAGGGTTTACAGGAAGAGAAAATCCAATATAAAGGATTTATATTCTTTGGCTTGATCAATGTGAAGGGCGATCCGTATGTGATTGAATATAACGTGAGAATGGGCGATCCTGAGACGGAATCGGTTATGCCGCGTATAAAATCGGATTTTGTTGATCTGCTTGAGGGAGTTGCCGATGGTGATCTTGACAAACGGCAGCTTGATATTGATCCGCAATATGTTTGCTCTGTGATGTTGGTCTCGGAGGGGTATCCCGGGAGTTATCCGAAAGGCAGAGTGATAACCGGATTCGGTGAGGTAAAAGGGAGTTTTCTCTTTCATGCAGGAACCTCTTTAAAGGAAGGGCAGGTTGTTACTTCCGGAGGTCGGGTTATTGCGGTCAGTTCTTATGGAAAGACACAGCAGGAAGCTTTGGAAAATTCTTTTAAGAATGCTACGACGGTTTCTTTTAAGGGGAAATATTTCCGTCGTGATATTGGTTTTGATTTGAAATAATAGCATGTTACTTCGTTTATTTCGCTCAAGGAGTGTTTCGTTATTTGTCTTAATTCCGTTGGTGGGAATCTTATTATGGAGCAAGGCTCTGATTTCTCCGGAACCTTACGTCTTTTATAAGGGAGAGAATGCGATGCCTCTTTTTACCGCGTTGTATCAGTGTTTAAGTACCAATATTTTTGTGGCAAAGGGGGTATCATTAATTTTGTATGTGGTTATTACCCTGTTTATTCTGAGGATTAATTATCGGTATGGATTTATGAAGAACCGGTCTCATTTGCCAGGGATTCTTTTTGTGTTAATTGCAGCCGGTTTTTATCATCTTTTGAGTTTCCATCCGGTATACTTTGCAACGATCTTTTTTCTATTGTGTATTGAGAAAATTTTTGATTCTTATAACAGCAGTTCGCTGAACCGGACTTTTCTTGCCGGGATGTTTCTGGCAATCGGAAGTTTGTTCTATTTCCCGATCATCTTTTTACTTCCATTTGTTTTTGTTGGTTTCTATATTGTACAGAAATCGATGAGTTGGCGAAATCCGGTTCTGATTCTTCTGGGAGTAGCTATTCCATGGCTATATGCTGCTGTCTATTATTATTCGGTAGGAAACATTCAACATCTATATGATTTAGTTGTTCAGAATATTCTAGTTCCCGGTCCCATTTTCTTTAAAGATATCCGTATTGAGATATTCCTTGGATATATTTTGTTCCTGACTATCTGGGGAAGTTTTGTGTTAATCCGGCAATATGAGGAGAAGCGGAATAGTTCCAGACGATATTTTAAGTGTTTTTTCTGGCTGTTTCTTTTAACGATTGCAGCAATTGCAATATTTCCGGTGGTGACGGAAGGATTAGCTATTATTCTTGCAATTCCGTTGTCTTTTGTGATAGGGAATCTTTTTGTCGGGATAAAAAGTAAGTTTTGGGGAGAGTTATTTTTTACCCTCCTGATCGCTATGGTTATTACGCTACAATTTGTTTAAATTCCGTATTATCTCTTATATTTTGCCGTTTTTGAATTTTATGGTAAGAAAAATCTGAAAAAGGTTTTGTTTTTACTGTAACGAATTGATGTTTTGGAAGTCTATTATAATAAAGGCAATAAATATTTGCTTCTGAAATACCATCGGGATTATGATTGATTTAAAAGGAATTCACAAATCCTATTTTAATGGCAAGAACGAACTGCATGTTCTGAAAGGAATTGATCTTCAGATTGAAGCAGGTGAATTCGCTTCCATAATGGGGTCTTCCGGTTCGGGTAAGTCGACTCTCTTAAACATTCTTGGAATTTTGGATAATTATGATGAGGGAACCTATCATCTGAATGGAAAACTTATCGGAAAGATGTCCGAAACGAAGGCTGCTATGGTGAGAAATGAGATGATTGGCTTTATTTTCCAGTCCTTTAATCTTATTTCTTTTAAGAATGCGATGGAGAATGTAGCACTCCCTCTTTATTATAAAGGAATCAGTCGTCGGAAAAGAAATGCAATTGCTTTGGATTATCTCGACCGTCTGGGGTTAAAAGACTGGGCTTATCATATGCCGAACGAACTTTCGGGCGGACAGAAACAGCGAATTGCCATTGCAAGGGCTATTGTAGCTAAACCTCAGGTTATTTTAGCTGATGAACCGACGGGTGCTCTTGATACAGAAACTTCCTATGAGGTTATGGATTTATTGCGGGAAATTAACAAAGAAGGAATTACGGTGATTATCGTAACTCATGAACATGATATTGCACTGCGAACTGATCGTATTATCCATTTAAAAGACGGGAAGATATTTTTTGATAAGCGAAATGGTGAACTTCAGGAACTGAAAGAACAGATGCTTGCTGAAGAATCTCTTGAAAAGAACTAAACCCGACGGCTATGTTTGATATTGATAAGTGGCTGGAGATATTCGGGGCCATTCGTAAAAATAAACTTCGGACTTTTTTGACCGGTTTTAGTGTCGCTTGGGGAATCTTTATTCTGATGATTTTGCTTGGCTCTGGAAATGGATTGCAGAATGGTGTCAGTTCTAATTTTCAGGGGAGCGCTATTAATTCTTTATGGATATGGACCGGCCAGACCAGTATGCCTTATAAAGGGTTGAAAACAGGAAGGACCGTGCAGTTGACCAATGAGGATGACTCAAGTGTAAAAGATGTTAAAGGGGTTGATAAATTTTCAAGCCGTTATAAAATAGGAACCTGTAATCTCAATTATGGGAAAGAGCGAGGATCTTATGCTGTTGAGGGTTGCCAGCCTGATTTTCAGGAAGCACAAAATCTACAGATTGTCGAAGGTCGTTTTGTTAATGAACTGGATATTCAACAGAATCGGAAAGTAGTTGTTATCGGTACGGATATTCGCGATGCATTATTTAGCGGGACTACGGCGATTGGTAAGTTTATAAGAATCAGTGATATTCCGTTTATGGTTGTCGGAATTAGTAAAGAGTTCAATGCGTTTCAGAATACGGACTGTGATATTCCTGTTTCTACGGCACAGCGAATATTTAATGGTGGAAATAAGGTGACGGAATATGCTATGACCACTCAGATGGTTGATGAGACACAAAGTAAAGATATCGAAGAGAATATCCGAAAGACAATCGGGAAGCAACACAGTTTTGATCCTGCTGATAAGAGTGCGCTGGGGTCTTATGATACGCTGACTGATTATTTGAGGACCATGAAAATATTCGAGGCCATTAAATTGTTCGTTTGGGTGATTGGAATCTTCACACTTTTTGCCGGGATTGTGGGGGTGAGTAATATTATGATGATTGTTGTCAAGGAGCGAACGAAAGAAATTGGCATTCGCAAAGCCTTGGGAGCCAGTCCTTCTTCGGTGGTGAAACTGATTATGTTAGAGGCGATCCTGATTACAGGGGTTGCCGGATATATCGGGTTGATAGCCGGAGCCGGACTCATGGAGATTGTTAGTTATTTTATTGATAAATCCGTGGCGGATCAGCCCAGAACGATGGATAGTATGACTTTGTTTTTGAATCCAACAGTCGATTTTGGAATTGCAATAACTTCGACGATTATTTTGATTTTAGCAGGAGCGATTGCTGGTTATGTACCTGCCAGAAGAGCTTCGCGGATAAGGCCTATTGAAGCATTAAAAGATGAATAAATAAAGATTATTAAAGCTGCTCTATGTTTGATATTGATCGCTGGAATGAGATTATCAGTGCACTGAAGAAAAATAAAGTCCGCAGTTTTTTGACTGCTCTGGGGGTCTTCTGGGGAATCTTCATGCTTGTCTTTATGGCAGGAATGGGGAAAGGATTGGAAAATGGGATTATGAAGGGGACCGAGGGTATTGCGAAAAATTCATCTTTCCTTTTTACTTCTGAAACCAGTAAGCCTTATAAGGGTTTTAACCGGGGGCGAAAGTGGAGTTTTGATAATGAGGATGCCAAATATCTTCTTCGAAATGTTCCAGAGATTGAGAGCCTTGCTCCCCGATTATTGGGCGGAGGAAAAGCAGGCGGAAATAATACGGTGCGGGGCAACAGGAACGGGTCGTTCAGATTAAAGGGAGATTATCCGGAATATGTTAATATCGAACCGATGTCGCCTGTAGTGGGGCGATACCTGAATAATATTGATATTGGGGAACGCCGGAAAGTTTGTGTAATTGGAGAGAAAGTCCGGTCGCAGATGTTTGCTCCTTCGGAGAATCCAATCGGACAGTATCTGAAAATTGATGGGGTTTACTACCAGGTTGTCGGAATAATGCGGGCTGAATCGAGTATGAGTATAAACGGTCGGGTTGAAGAGTCGGTTATGTTCCCATTTACGACGATGCAGCAGGTTTATAATCTGGGAAATGAAATTCATCTTTTCGCTTTTACTACGAAAAAAGGAATTCCGGTTGGTCCGGTGGAAGAAAAACTATTGAGAATATTAAAGCAACGCCATGATGTTGATCCGACCGATGAGCCGGCTGTTGTTCATATCAATCTGGAGAAACAGTTTAATCAGTTTAATATGCTTTTTCTGGGAATTGGTATTTTGATTTGGATTGTGGGGACAGGAACACTCCTTGCCGGAGTAATCGGAGTGAGTAATATCATGCTGGTTATTGTAAAAGAGCGGACCCAGGAAATCGGGGTGATGCGGGCTATTGGTGCAACTCCCCGAAAAATTATGGGACAGATTGTTGCGGAAAGTGTGTTTTTAACTTCTATTGCCGGGTATCTGGGACTGTCGTGTGGGGTCGGACTTTTGGCTTTAATTGATAAAGCGACAGAACAACCTCCCGGGCCTCCTGCTGCTGACAGTGAGATGTTCTTTACGAATCCGACAATTAGTTCGCAACTGGCGGTGGTGGCTCTTGCTATTCTTGTCATTGCCGGAGTCTTTGCCGGTATGATTCCGGCCCGTAGGGCTCTAAAGATGAAAACGATTGATGCATTAAGAGATGAAATCTAAATAACCCTTTATAACTATAAAAAAATAATAAAATGAAAAAGGTCTTTAAGATATTGGGTTTGGTCGTTCTGATTGTTGTTTTTGTCGGAACGCTGGTCTTCCTTTATTTAAAATCAAAACCCAAAGAAGTTCTTTACGAAACCAAAACTCCGTTTATCAGTGATATTCTGAAAAAGACGGTGGCAACAGGATCGATTGTTCCGCGGAAGGAAATTCTTATTAAACCGCAGGTTTCTGGAATTATAGAAAAGGTTTATGTTGATGCAGGACAAAGGGTTCGAAAGGGACAGATTATTGCCCGGGTAAAGATTATTCCAGATGTCGTTAGCCTAAATTCGGCAGAGGACCGGCTTGAGAAAGCTAAGATTTCATTGGAAGATGCAAAGATTGATTTTAATCGGAAAAAGGGACTTTATCAGAAAAAGGTGATCTCTAATGAGGATTTCGTTAAATCCAGAACGGCTCTTCAAAATGCCAGAGCTGAAATTGATGCATCTCAGAACAACCTGGAATTGGTGAAAACAGGGGTGTCCCGGCATTCCAAATCAACGACCAATACGCTGATTCGTTCCACTATTGATGGAATGGTGCTGGATGTTCCGGTCAAAGAGGGTAATTCAGTTATTCAGGCGAATACGTTTAACGAAGGAACGACGATTGCAACGGTAGCGGACATGAACGATATGATCTTTCAGGGTAAGGTAGATGAAACGGAGGTTGGAAAACTTCGGGAGGGAATGCAGATTGTCCTGACTGTCGGTGCTATTGATCAAAGTAATTACGATGCCCGTCTGGAATATATTTCTCCGAAAGGAAAAGAGGAGAATGGGGCAACACAGTTTGAAATTCGTGCGAAGGTAAATCTTCAGAGAGGGCATTTTGTTAGGGCTGGATATAGCGCCAATGCGAGTATTGTACTTGATCGGCGGGATAATGTACTGGTAATTCCGGAATCACTTCTTAAATTTGACGGTAGCCGGCCTTATGTCGAGGTGGAATCCTCTCCTAAAACGTATAGACGGTGTTATATTGGAATTGGATTGAGCGACGGGGTTAATATTGAAATAAAGAGTGGACTTTCTCTCCATGATAAGATTAAGGGAAACGTGATTGCTAAAGCAGGGAATAAATGAGTTATTTGAAAACAGAAGGCATGAAAAGTATTGTGATAATCAGTGCACTGATGATGGTCTTGTTTGTGTCAGGAACCGTGGAGGCTCAGGAATCCTGGTCTCTTCAGAAATGTGTCAATTATGCTCTGGAGAATAATATACAAATCAGACAACAGGCTATATCGGTCAATTATAGTAAGAACCAGTTGCAGAGTGCCAAATGGAAGAAGTTTCCGACCCTGAATTCTCAATTGTCGCAGAATTACAGTACGGGACTTTCGCGGACTCAGAATTACACGTATGAGAAATTTAATTCGAATGAGGAGGATTTTTCTTTACAGGCTTCCGTGGATGTGTTTAACGGTTTTGCGAAAAAGAATACGATCAAGCAACGGGAATTCGAGCTTAAATCAAGTCTGGAAGATTTGAATAAGGCCAAGAATGATATTGCGATGCAGATTACTTCCGCTTATCTGGAGATCCTGATGGATAAAGAATTATTGGATGTGGCTAAAGTTCAGCTTGACATTACAAAAGATCAGGAAGACAAAATAGCAAAAACGGTTGAAGCCGGAAGTCTTCCCGGGGGTAAATTACTTGAAGTTCAGGCCCAGTTTGCAAAAGAAGACCTTCAGGTTGTTGTGGCAGAAAATAATCTGCAGCTTGCACTGGTGAACTTAGAACAGATACTTGATCTTAAGCCATCTAAAGATTTTCAGGTTGAAGTTCCGAATCTTTCAACGATTGACAAGACTTCTGTAATTGGCTCTTCCGATGAGGTCTTTGCAGAAGCGGTCGCATTAAGACCGGAGATTAAAGGTGCAGAATATAAACTGAAGAGTTATGAGATGCAACTTGAGGTTAGTAAGGGTTCTTTATATCCGACATTATCATTGGGAGCGAATTATTTTACTCGTTATAATAATAAGTTCTATAATTATAACTCGACTGGAGATATAAGCGGGAAGATTCCATTGGGAGATCAATTGCGCAATAATGCTCAGAAGAGCATCGGACTTACATTGAATATTCCGATCTTTAATCAGTATCAGAGCCGGATGCAGGTCTCAAATGCGAGGTTACAGGTGGATAATTCTACCCTTGATCTTCAAAACCAGAAAAATAGTCTGCGAAAAGAGATAGAAACGGCTTATACCAATGCTGTAGCTGCCTTGAAACGTTATCATTCAAATGAGAAAGCCGTAACTTCAATGCAGGAGGCCTTTCGGTATAATGAGGAAAAATATAATCTCGGAACTGTTAGCTCTTATGATTACAACGACGCAAAGAATAACCTGACGAAGGCCGAGTCGGACTTATTACAGGCAAAATACGAGTATATATTCCGGACTAAGATTTTGGATTTTTATAAGGGTGTTCCTTTAAAGTTATAGAGATTTTCAGTTGTTGAATTGAATGTTATGTCAGTAGGAGAACTCCTCCTGTGAGTATTGCACTCCAACCTGTAATGGAAAGGCTCATGTATAGAGGAACCATCTTATGTTGAGAAAAGTATCTTTTGGCAAGGAATGCTCCGAAAGGAATAGACAGAAGGACTGGAGTCGCGATGATGAGCCCTAATAATCCATAGTTAGATTTCATCCGGACAATAAGCCGACTTTTTCGGGTAAAGATTCTTCTTCTGCGGTTTATCCACATGTCGTGAAGGCAGTGCAATAAACAACCGAACTCCGGCGCTTTGAAAAGATATAATTTAAAACGCTTCAGAAGTTTCAGCAACCATTCATTCATGTAGTAGAAAAAAATGAATCCTATTGTGCCTCCTACAATAATTGAAAGAATGGACTGCTGGTAGCTAAGTCCTATAAACAAGGCATAAGGTAATGTGAATATATATTTCACGGTCGCAAATAAGGCAACACTAATAATTTTAAGTACTACTTCCATCCCATCCCCACAAATCTCTATTATGAACGGCACAAATTTAAGAGAATAAAAGACACTTGTGGTTAGTTTATCCTTAATTTTTTGTAAAGATTCACAATGAGTTAGCGCGGAATGTAAATGCCGGTTCCGATCCGCCCTGAGTGGTACCCGTCACGGCGGGCAGAAAAGAAAAGATCGGCATCGGAATAGGTGCATTGGTGGGCAATTTCAATATTCGAGTCAGGAATGCCGGCATTGATAAGTTGTAGTTTGTTGGCTTTCCATAAATCAAGCAGATATTTTCCATCTCCATGATTGCGGATAAGTTGATCGGAAAAGGGAAATGCTTTTCGGAAATGATCGGCTACTTCCGGTCCGACTTCATAGACATCAGGAGAAATGGAAGGTCCGATGGCTGCAAAGACGTCGGATGGGTTGGAGTTAAACCGACTTTGCATAGTCTCCAGCGTTTTACGGGCAATTTGAGAGACGGTACCTTTCCATCCGGCATGAGCGACCGCCATTACTTTTTTTCGGGCATCATAGAGAAGAACCGGAACACAGTCTGCTGTTCGGATGACCAGACATGTGTCGGGCAGGTTGGTAATCAGTGCATCAACGCTTGAAAGTAGTTCTTTTTGTTTTGTGCTCTCGGTCTGAAGAAAATCCGAATCAATAATGCAGATATGATCACTATGCGTTTGATGGCAGTAAAAGACGTCATGTTCCTTCATCCCGAGGGCAGAGGCAAGAATTCTTCGATTTTGAGCAATTCGTTCCGGGTTATCTCCTCCGTCTCCGAGGTTTAGTGAACCGAACGTTCCGGAGCTTACTCCGCCTTCTCTTGTGGTGACAAAATGCTTTAACTCCTTAAATTTTAATAAAGACGAGAAATGCAGGAACCGGATTCCTTTTTGTTCTGACTGTATCATTCTTGCTTGTTTAAATTATCAGGGGGCTAATTTAAATAAAGAAATAATTTCGTACATTTATAAGACACGAAAAATCCGGATGTCATGACAGATCGTAGAAGGTTATCCAAAGTTTTTACGGGTTCGCTTATTGAAGTAGAATTTATGAAGACACAATTAGAAGATGCAGGAATTGACTGTTTGGTTCAGGATGTTTTCCTGGAGGGAATTCATGCTGGGCTTCCGATTGGGACTCCAAATTCGGTCGAACTCTATGTCGAAGAAGAAGATCAGGAGAAGGCAGAACAAATTGTTCGCGATTTGAGTTGAGGTTGTTGGCGCCGGAGATTAATCCTATTTTTGCAATAGGAGGGACAGATGAATTTTCAAGAGATATTACAGAATTTTCCACGAGGTGGGATGAGAGATCTTCTTGCTGAGGCAATAATTAAACAGCCTGAGGATCTTGTGAAATTGTGGCGTTTTGCCCGGAGTAAGGAAAGTCATGCATGGAGGGGATGCTGGTTGATCGACAAAATCAATGAGAAAAATCCGGAGCTGGTTGCTCCGTTGGTCCCTGAGATGGTTGAGCTGATTCCTCAACTGGGGAATGACGGACAGAAGCGTATCTTTCTAAAGATAGCCTGCCAGCATGAGTTGGGTGGAAATCTAAACGGGGAACTTCTGAGTTGTTGTATTGATTGGTTGCAGGATCCAGAGGTTCCGATTGCTGTTCGTTGTGGGGCGATGGATGCAGTGATTGTTTTTGCCAAAGTTTATCCTGAAATAAAGCAAGAGGTTTCTTTGATATTAAAAGATCAACTTATTGATGCAACCCCCGGAATTAGAAGCAGGGGAAGAAAAACACTTCGGCTACTTGAAAATATAAAATAAGTTGCGAATCCGACAGAAAAAGGGATGACTATGAAAGTGCGGGAAAAATACATAAATCGTGAAATTAGCTGGCTCTCCTTTAATGAAAGAGTGCTACAGGAGGCTGCTGATCAGAATGTGCCGCTTCTTGAAAGACTGAGGTTTCTGGGAATATTTTCTAATAATCTGGATGAATTTTTCAGAGTTCGTGTTGCTTCGGTTAAACGAATGATTCAGCATAATCTTGAGGGAGATGACTTGTTAGGAAATTATACTCCCGAACAACTTCATGAGAAGATTGAAGCGATTGTTGTTGAACAGCAGAAGGATTTTGATAATATCTATAACCAGATTGTTGAAGGATTAGCTCAAAGTAAGATTTTTTTTCTTGATGAGACCCAGCTTAGTAAGGCGCAGGGTGTTTTTGTCCGTGAATATTTTAATGAAAAGATCTTACCGAATCTGGTTCCGATCATGTTAATGCAGACCCGGGAATTTCCGATGCTACGGGATCGATCGGTCTATTTTGCCGTGAAGCTCTCTAGTACTGATCATCCGGAGCAGACGACTTATTCTCTTGTAAGGATTCCGGATCGGTCGGCTCCCCGTTTTCTGGTCTTGCCGGTAAAGCGTACCGGTAAATATGTCATTCTTCTTGATGATGTTATTCGTTATTGTTTGGAGGATCTATTCCCTATTTTTGATTATGATCGTATTGAAGCCTATGCTTTTAAGATAACCCGGGATGCGGAGCTGGATATTGACGATGATATTTCCAAAAGTTTACTGGAGTCGATTGAATCCAGTCTGAAAAAAAGGAAAAAAGGTTCTCCTGTTCGATTAGTTTATGATCAACAGATTCCTGAGGATCTGTTGAACTATCTTTTAAAACGAATGAAGTTTAGACGAAGTGATAATGTAATTCCGGGAGGACGTTATCAGAATCTTCGTGATTTTATGGATTTTCCCCGGATAGGAGAGCCGCATCATTATTATCAAAGTTCGAAACCATTACCTTGCCGGTATCTTCAATCTCATCAGAGCATTCTGAAGAGGATGAAACAGCGGGACTTCATTTTGCATTATCCCTATCAGAACTTTAATCAGTTTATTAGTTTAATTCGGGAGGCGGCAATTGATTCGTCGGTTTGTGAGATATCGATCACAATCTATCGGGTTGCTACTTATTCGAAGGTGGTTAATGCATTGCTGAATGCGGCGAGAAATGGGAAGAAAGTAACGGTTATTATTGAGTTACAGGCTCGTTTTGATGAGGAAGCTAATATTTATTGGTCCTCAAAGTTGCAGGATGAGCACGTTGCCGTGATTAACGGGGTTCCTGGTTTGAAAATTCATTGTAAGCTGGCCCTAATAACCAGAGTTGAGGAAGGAAAGCCTTGTTATTATGCTTATGTCGGGACGGGGAACTTTAATGAAGATACGGCTCGAATCTATGCGGATGAGGGATTGTTTACCTCTGATCCTCGTATTGCGACGGAGGTGGCTAGAGTGTTTGAATTCTTTAAGCACAATTATAAACATTTTAGTTATGAACACCTTATCCTTAGTCCGTTTAGTATGCGAGAGTTCTTCGTTCATCGGATAGATCAGGAGATTGCTGCGGCACGGGTAGGGAAACCGGCTTATATAATTGTCAAACTAAATAGTCTGGTTGACCCGGGGATGATTGATAAGCTGTATGATGCCAGTATTGCGGGGGTACAAATTAAATTGATTATCCGGGGCGCTTGTTCATTGATTCCCGGAATACCTGGGCTGAGCGATAATATACAGGCTATTAGTATTGTGGATAAATATCTGGAGCATTCGCGGATTCTTTTATTTGGAAATGGCGGAGATGAACAACTTTTTATTTCTTCAGCAGATTGGATGCCCCGAAACTTGAACCGCCGGATTGAGGTTGCGTGTCCGATTTATGACAGTGAGATTAAACAGGAATTAAAAGCAGAACTTGAAATACAATTGCATGATAATCAAAAGGCTCGGATTCAGGATGGGAAGTTGTCCAATCAGTATAGCCGATCTGCGTCGAATCGTAAGATTCGTAGTCAGGATGAGTATTATGTGTATTTAAAAAATATTCATAAACCGGAAAAGAAGAAACCTGCAAGGAAAGTCAAAAAGTAGTAAATCGTTTTCTTGTTATCTTTCACGTAATCCGGGTACATTAATACCTTTTAATTTTCGGTAGAGATCAAGGGCATATAGATCGGTCATCCCAGAGACAAAATCGACAATAGATTGTATCTTTTCGTACAGGGAAATATCTTGTTTTAGATATTGTTGAGGAATGAGTGAAATAAGCTTTTGAGAATATCGGTATTGAGGATTCATTAATGCTTTTGAGAATTCGTCGAGAAGAGTTCCCATGATTTTAAATCCGGCCACCTCAATCTGTGCAACCGAGGAGTGATTGTATATCTGCTCGTAAGAGAGTTTTTGAATATTCTTCATAGCCAAAGCAGGCTTGCCGGTAAGGTGACTAAGCAGAGGTCCGTCGAAAGTGCCGTTAAGAATATCTTGCCGGTTATCCCAGAAGATTGAAGAACAGTTGTTAATTAGCATGTTTACAACGCCTGCGCGTAGAAATGCTATCTGTTCGTTGGGGTCGGTTACCCGTTCGAGTATCTCAATAATTCTTTGAATTTTATTTCCATCCGACACTTCGTCATAAAAATCCATGAACAGATCGTAAGTCTTCTCGAAGGAGAGAATTTTGAGTTTATAGGCATCTTCGATATCCATAATTTGATAGCAGATGTCGTCGGCGACTTCAACCAGAAAAACAAAGGGGTGGCGTTTAAATTGAATAGGGTCGTTGCTAATTGGAATGAGTTTAAGTTTGCGGGCTATCTGAAGATAAGTCTCTTCCTCGGATTGGAAGAATCCGAATTTTTTCTTGCCTAACGATTCGGCAACGAGCGACTCGTAGGGGTATTTAACGATGGAGGCAAGTGTTGTGTAAGTTAACGCAAATCCGCCGGGCCTTCTGCCCTTAAATTGATGAGTGAGAAGTCTGAAGGCATTGGCATTTCCATCAAAGCAGCTTAAATCAGCCCATTCTCTACTGGAAAGGGATGGTTTGAAATTTGATCCCGGACCATTGGTGAAAAATTCAGAAATGGCATCTTCGCCGGAATGTCCAAAGGGTGGATTCCCAAGATCATGGGCCAGGCAGGCTGCACCGATGACTGATCCGATTTCCCCTACTAGCTTTAAATCGGCTTCCTGGTGTTGAATTAAATTTTCTGATAAAATGGATCCCAAAGACCGACCGACACTGGCTACTTCAAGAGTATGAGTTAGTCGATTGTGGACAAAAATACTACCGGGAAGAGGGAAAACCTGTGTTTTATTCTGAAGCCGACGAAAAGGAGAACAGAAGATGATCCGATCGTAATCTCGTTGAAATTCAGAACGGTCGTCAATACGCTTTTCCTGATGGAGATCTTCCATCCCTAATCTTGTTGTTGTGATAAGTTCTTCCCACTTCATGGATTAAATGAATTAGAGTATTATTGAATGAATATACATTCTTTTATCAAAAAAACTATAAAATCTTAATAGACAAATTCAACGTGGTACTTTCTCATCATGGAATCTGTTTCATGGGCATTGCCAAGTATGTTGTCAAGTAATTTCCAAAATTTTGGGCCATGATTTTTTTCGACCGTATGGGCCAGTTCGTGAAGTACCACATAGCGAATGAGTGGATCGGGAAGTCTCATTAGGTGAAGGTTAAAATTCAGATTGTTCGATCCGGAACAACTACCCCATTTGGAACGAAGATTTTTAATGGCTATCTGATTGTAATGAAACCCATATTGACTGGCCAGATTTCTGATTAATAGTGGTAGATAAGCCTTTGCTTCTTTGCGTAGCGTTTCAATAATGACTTTCTTGATAAAAAGCTGGACGCTGTTGCTTTCAATAATCCGGCAGTTGGGGATCAGAATTCTTATTTCATTTTGCCCGATCATTGCTTCAACCCTTTGTTTGGGTGAGTTGTGGAGAATGACAAGACGGTGTGATCGTGTTTTGAAGTTGGTCCCCGGAAGAAAAAGGATTGTTTTTTGTTCGATCTTTTGTTGTTGGAAGTTAATCCATTCCTTTTTTTCTTTCAGAAAATTCAGCATTAAATTTTCTTCGGTGTAAGGGGGAGCAGAGATACGGACCGGAGAACCGGGCCGCAGACTAATTCTGATATTTGTTGATCGGGGATTATGGATAAAGATAACTTCACCGATTCCTTCGATACTCTTCTTTGTTTGTTCCATGTTTCTTCCCCTGAATGTTTTGAATGCGCATGAGTTTTAAAACTTAAAAATACGAAGAAAAAAGGAATTAGAGGAGAGTTGCCTTATTATCAAAATGTTATTTTAAAAGATAGACTTTTTTTAGAGAGATGAGATCCTTAAACTACCTATATCTCAATAGGAGGTTATCGGTAGTTTAAGGGTTTTTCTGGTTTTGAGTTTTAGCTATTCGTGGCAAAGCAGATTGCCAAGGTATTCGAATTTGTGATTGTAATCCTGCATTGAACGAGTGATTACTTCGTATGCTTCTTCTACACCATAAGTGTGTGTGATCATACAATTATGATCTCGTCCGGGCATGTCTTTGTAGGTTAGAAAATAATGTTTTAGACGTTCAATAACGATCGTCGGACAATCGGAAAGATCGGTGAAATGTCCGTAAACGGTGTCGTTACTCAAAACTGCAATAATTTTGTCGTCGGCTTCATTCCCATCAATCATTCTGAATCCGCCGATCGGTTTTGCGGAGACGAGAATATCTCCATGGGCGATATTCTTTTCGGTAAGGACACAAATGTCTATTGGGTCGCCGTCGCCGTCGATATTGGCTTTTCCCGTTTTTTCCCGACAATACTCTCCAACCAGAGCTCCACAATATGTTTGTGGAATAAAGCCATAGATAGCCGGAATTACATTTGAATACTTCTGAGGCCGGTCGATCCGAAGATAGCCACTTTCTTTGTCTACTTCGTATTTAACAGTGTCAGTTGAAACGACTTCAATGAATGATGTCACGACACTGGGAGCATCTTTCCCGATACTAACTCCGTGCCATGGGTGCGATTTGTAACGAAGTCCCATCAGTCGTCCGATGGGATCTGATAATTTGTCAGCCATAAAAAATTTTTCGGCAAATATAAGGTAAATAGCGCTACGTACGGTTAGTTTCCCCAGCTTTCACGATCAAGACTTCGATAAGTAATTGCTTCAGCGAGGTGAAGCGGCTTAATTTGAGGTGAATTGTCGAGGTCGGCAATGGTTCTTGCTACCTTTAGTATGCGGTTGTATGCTCTGGCTGAGAGTGCAAGTCGTTCCATTGCATCTTTCAGAAGATGTCTCCCTTCCTGGTCGGGGCAAGCAAATCGATGAATCAGTTCTCCTTCCATTTGGGCATTGCTGTAAATATGGTCAATGCCTTTGAATCGTTCGGATTGGATTTCTCTTGCGGCAACAACTCTGGCTCGGATAACACTACTGGATTCAGCGGGATGAGTGTCGGATAGTTTGGAAAAAGGGACCGGGATGACTTCGAGGTGAATATCAATGCGGTCAAGAAGGGGACCGGAAATACGGTTCAGGTATTTTTGAACGGCCCCCGGGGAACAGACACATTCTTTGGTGGGATGGTTATAATATCCGCAGGGGCAAGGGTTCATTGAGGCAACAAGCATAAAACCAGCTGGATATTCGACGGTAAACTTAGACCGAGAGATGGTGATTTTACGATCTTCGAGAGGCTGACGTAGGACTTCAAGCGCCGAATGCCTGAATTCGGGAAGTTCGTCAAGAAAAAGAACTCCATTATGTGCCAGAGATATTTCTCCCGGTTGAGGAAAGGCGCCTCCTCCCACGAGAGCGATATCTGATATTGTGTGATGAGGTGCTCTGAAAGGACGTCGGGTCATAAGGGAGGTGTTTTGGTCAAGTTTCCCTGTGACGGAGTGAATTTTAGTCGTTTCGAGTGCTTCTTTTAGCGTGAAGGGAGGTAGTATGGATGAAATTCTTTTTGCAAGCATTGTCTTTCCTGCTCCGGGAGGGCCGATCATGATTACGTTATGTCCTCCGGCAGCAGCAATTTCAAGTGCTCGTTTGACTTCTTCCTGTCCTCTTACTTCGGAGAAATCGGGTTCGGAGATTGTTTGTTGATTGAGGAATTCTTCGCGGGTATTGACTATTGTTCTTTCAAGAGGTTGATCCTTATCGAAAAAATCAATCACTTGTCGGATGTTTTTGACTCCGTATACACAGAGTTTGTCAACTACCGCTGCTTCTTTGGCATTATTTTGGGGAACAATAAATCCTTCGAATCCTTCTTGCCGGGCATTGATGGCAATGGGAAGAGCTCCCCGGATTGGGAGAATGCTTCCGTCCAGGGATAGTTCGCCCATAATGATATAACGATTTAATTTTTCGGCTTTAATTTGTCCGGATGCGGCAATAATGCCGATTGCCAGCGGAAGGTCATAGGAAGAACCTTCTTTGCGAATGTCGGCAGGAGCCATATTGATGATTGTCTTCTTTCCTGGAAGTTTGAATCCGTTTTCTTTTAAAGCTGATTCGATTCGCTGTTGGCTTTCTTTAACAGCATTGTCGGGTAGACCTACAATTGAGAATTTGATGCCTTGCATTACATTGACTTCGATGGTTATAGTAAAAGCGTCAATTCCATGGACGGCACTTCCGAATGTTTTGACTAACATGATTAAAAATAGAGTTATTATTCTGTTTAGTAAAAATAGGAATAATCCTGAAGAAGTGTAAACTCCTATTCTAAAGAAAATAGCATTATCTTTGCGATAAGTACCAAAACGGAGAGAATAGTGGCTGATATAATCCAGGTGTTGCCAGATTCTGTTGCGAATCAGATTGCAGCAGGAGAGGTGATTCAACGACCGGCATCGGTGATTAAAGAACTCATGGAAAATGCAATAGATGCAGGGAGTACATCGGTGAAGGTCTATGTAAAAGATGCAGGACGTACACTGATTCAGGTTGTTGATAATGGCAGCGGAATGTCTGAAACAGATGCCCGGATGAGTTTTGAAAGGCATGCAACTTCGAAAATAAGAAAGGCAGAAGATCTGTTCGCAATTCGTACGATGGGGTTTCGGGGAGAGGCTCTGGCTTCTATTGCTTCGGTTGCAGAAGTGGAATTACGTACTCGGCGGAAAACAGATGAGTTAGGAACATTTATTCAGATCAACGGGTCTGTCTTGGTTAAACAGGAACTGGTTGAATGTGCAGGGGGAACGAATTTTCAGGTTAAAAATTTATTTTACAATATTCCTGCAAGGAGAAAATTTTTAAAATCCAATACGACTGAACTCCGGCATATTATAGATGAATTTCAGCGAGTGGCACTGGCTAACCCGGAGATTGAATGCGCATTGTTCCATAATAACTCACCGATCTATGAGTTGCCGTCTGAGAATTTGAAGAAACGGATTATTGGACTTATTGCAAAAGGACAAAAATCGCATCTTATTCCTGTGGATACGGAAACTTCGTTGGTGAAAATAAAGGGGTTTGTTGGAGATCCGCATGATGCAAGAAAAACGATGGGAGAACAATTTTTCTTTGTGAATAACCGGTATATGAGGCATCCTTTTTTTCATAGGGCGGTGATGCATGCTTATGAGAAGGTACTTCCGCCTGATTCATTCCCATTGTATGTTCTGTTTTTTGAAGTTAATCCGGAAACCATTGATATTAATATTCATCCGACCAAGACAGAGATAAAATTTGAGAATGAACAATCGATCTGGCAGATTATAGGCGCGGCATTGAGGGAGTCTCTCGGAAAGTTCAATGTGGTTCCGTCAATCGACTTTAATCAGCAGGGGAGTATCGAAATACCATTACCTCCCAGACCGGGGACGATTATTGATCCTCCCAGAATAGCAGTTGATCCGGATTATAATCCGTTTGAACAGGATCATTCAAGTAATTCTTCTTATCAATCTCCGTGGAAACGGAATGAAATTGTTCCTCAATGGGAAAAGCTCTATTCATTTGCAAATGATAAAGATTCTGGGTCCTTGTTCTCCGAAGAGGAGACGATGCGGCAGACGGAGCTTATTCCTAATGAGGTGATTCATACAGGGTCAGTGTATTTGAAATTGAAAAACAGATACATTTTAACACCGGTGAAATCGGGGCTGATGGTAATTGATCAGAAAAGAGCTCACGAGCGAATTCTTTATGAGCGTTTCCTGAATGTTATAAAAGAACGGGCTTTTACCGGACAGCAGTTACTATATCCTCAGACTATTCAACTAGAAGCTGCCGATGCAACCCTTTTGAATGAGATTTTACCAGACTTGCATTACATGGGATTTGATATTCGTTTATTCGGTCCTGGCTCTTTTCTTATTGCAGGAGTTCCGGCTGAGGTAGAAATCGGAGATTGTCGTCCTTTTATTGAATCGTTGCTGGAAGACTTAAAAAGTAAAGCGATTGATATTAAAGGAAAATTAAGAGAAGATCTGGCTCTTGAGATAGCCGGTTTTTCGGTGATAGATTGTGGAAAGTCTCTTTCTCAGGAAGAGATGAGAGGATTGGTTGACAGTCTTTTTGCTTGTTCTTCGCCTAAGTTTTCGCCGTCAGGTAAACCGGTCGTTTTTATAATTCCGATTGAGGAATTTGAAAAACGGTTGAAATAGCTTGAGCGACAATCGAATTTAGACGATTGTTATCAATAAATTTTTAAATTTGAGAAAAGATCTAAGGACATAGAGTATGTATCAAAATAGAGGGATATGGAGCGGGACCCCTCCCGTTGTAAAGAATCTGATTCTGGTTAATGTAGTGATGTTGCTTGCAACGAAAGCATTGGAGATGCGAGGTGTAAATCTGACGCAGCTCTTGGGACTGTATTATTTTCAATCAGAGTATTTCCGTCCGTATCAGTTGATAACGCACATGTTTATGCATGGTGGTTTTACCCATTTGTTGTTTAATATGTTTGCTCTTTGGATGTTTGGAAGAGTTTTGGAACAGGTGTGGGGACCCCGGAGATTTCTTATTTATTATTTTGTGACGGGGTTGGGTGCCGTGGCGTTGCATACCTTCGTTAATTTTATAGAAATCTCTCAGATGCAGCATTTAGCTGCAATTTTTAGTAGTTCACCTTCGCCGGAATTGTTGTCTGATTTTATGCACCGATATTCTTATTTGCTGGGACCAGAAGCGTTTAACTTTGTCAATCAATGGTTCAACACGCCAAACGATCCGCAAATGGGACAACAAGCAACAGTGATGGTTAATGCAATGATACAGGCACAGATGAATATTCCGACGATTGGGGCTTCGGGGGCTATCTTTGGTGTTCTATTGGCATTTGGGATGTTATTCCCTAATACGGAATTGATGTTGCTTTTTCCTCCGATTCCGTTAAAAGCTAAATATTTTGTAATCGGATATGGACTTCTTGAGTTGTATCTCGGAATATCACAGCCTGGTTCGAATGTTGCTCATTTTGCCCATCTTGGAGGGATGTTATTTGGTTTTATATTGATAAAATATTGGAATAAGACCTCTAAAAACTTCTATTAGGTATGGGAATATGGGAAGAATTGAAATATAATATCCGGCATGGGACGATGCTTAGTCGTTTGATTTTTATTAATGTCGGAGTATTTCTTATTTTAAGAGTTATTCATCTGTTTTATTTCTTAGCAGGTGTACCCTCTTTCCCATTGGTGGGATGGTTTTCGTTACCGGCATCCTTATCGTTGCTGACAAAAATGCCATGGACGGTGATTACTTATATGTTTTTGCATTTCGATCTGTGGCATGTTTTGTTTAATTTGTTGTGTTTGTACTGGTTTGGGAAGATCTTTCTTGATTATTTTGATGGAGCGAAATTGCTTTCGGTTTATATTCTTGGAGGAATTTGTGGTGCGATATTTTTTGTATTAGGTTATAATCTGTTCCCGGTTTTCAGAGGGATTGTTCATGAATCAATGTTACTTGGAGCCTCTGCTTCGATTTTTGCGATTTTGGTTGCACTTGCCTTTTTTGTTCCGAATCATCGGGTTGACGTTCTGCTAATTGGTCCTGTCCGGATAAAATATATAGCCTTGGTCTTTATTGTGCTTTATGTGGTGGGGATCTCAACATCTAATTCCGGAGGAAATGTAGCTCATATTGGTGGTGCTTTCTGGGGGATGGTATATGTCTATGGTTTGAAAAGGGGAAAGAATTACGGGCATTGGATTGGTGATTTTTTTGAATGGGTAGGGTTCCGAACTTTACAGCGGAAACGAATGAGTGTGACGTTTCGTCAAGGTAGAAAGGATTTTGATTCATCAGGGCTAGGAACGGCGCAACAAAAAGAGGTGGACCGGGTTCTTGACAAGATTGGTAGATCGGGATACGAAAGTTTAACCAGGGGAGAAAAGGATCTCCTGTTTAAAACAGGTAAAAAATAAATCTAAGAAGATGCGTTTTCGGATTTGAGACGTTTTAATTTTTTCTCTTTTTCTAGATTTGCCTGTCGGATACTGGCATTTAGCTCAAAACCAAGAAGTAGGATGTATGAATTAAGATAAAGCCAAACCATAATAACCAAAAAGGTGCCAATTGATCCGTAAAGTTTGTT
Source organism: Prolixibacteraceae bacterium (assembly GCA_963692465.1). Lineage (GTDB taxonomy): Bacteria > Bacteroidota > Bacteroidia > Bacteroidales > Prolixibacteraceae > JAUZOB01. The sequence continues at coordinate 1,521,566 of OY829943.1, read as the reverse complement.
GTATTTTCCAAAGTGATTGATGTAAAAAGAAAAGCCGATTGCGAAAAGGATAGAAAGGAAAGTGGCAAAGACGCTACCTGCAGAGATAAATTTCCATCTGGATCTTTTGGCTGGGGCTAAATAATAAAGAAAAGAGAAAGCAGAAAAGAAAAGGGCAATAATGACGATCCATTTTCCCACACTCAAAAGATAAAAAGTAAAGTTGGTTTTGAGTATGTCGTTTTTAACCAGAAAATTAAGAATCCATTGACCTCCGGTAATGAGCCCGATCGCTATGGTGAGGAGAAAAGAAAGAATAAAAAACAGAATAATTGAGATAAAACGCTGATTAAGCCAATTCCGTTTAATGTAAGTGTGATTTGTGGCATCAAAAGCGGACATTAACGCGGTAATGCCATTGGTCGAAAAGATCATCGCAGCAAGAAAACCAAAAGAGAGGAGCCCTCCTCTGGGTCGGGTTATGATATCGGTAATGGTATTCTCTACTGTTAGAAAAGCATTGTCAGGAAGAACGCTCTGTATAAGAAGATAAAGTTCTATTGGGAAATCGCGAATGGGAATATAGGGAATTAAGGTAAAAATAAAAATGATTACAGGAAACAGGGCCATGAAAAAATTATAGGCGATAGACGAGGCCCTTGTGCCAATCGCTCCTTTTTGTAATCCTCTGAAAAAGAAAATAGAGACCTCGTAAAGCGTTGATTGATGTGTTCCTGGAAAAATAATTGTATCAGCCCAAGAGGAGAGAGAATCTTTTAATTGTTGAAATTTTCTATCTCCAAATGTTATTCCCTTTTTTACAATGACGGGTCTGTGCCTATTATTGCTCAATCTTTTCAATTCGAAGCATGTGAATTAAATAATCTTTTCCAGTCTTTCTGAGAAGAAAAGAAACCCTGAAAGTATTTCGGCCACATTGAAGATTTCCAATAGCATAAGGTCGGCCTTCCTGTGTTCCCTGATGAATTAGTGTAAATTTATCCGGATGATATTTATAAAAGAAATTTCGAACTAATTGTTCTGCCTGTCCTTTACTGTAAATGTCTTCATGATTAAGGACCGTTAACTCAACATTCGAGTTGAAGTGACGCGCAAGGGATTTTGCATCTCCTGATTTAAGGCTCAGTAGGACTCCATCGGGGACTTGTGCATTTACAGAAAGACCGAAGCCCAATAGTATGACCATTGTAACAGTGAACGATAGAAGAAGATGACTATATCTAATTCTCATGATAATATTTTTTAGTGAACCTTTGGAAAAATAAAACAGTTACTTTCGTAAAATTATAAAAAAAAGCCTTTATAATCGAATAGTTCGCGAATATGATTCGTGGAGTATTTCGATCGTGTATTATTACCATAATGCCCGGTTTTTATTTGTAGATTTGTTAAGAGCTTGCTTGATTGTTGTTTGTGTGGATTAAAAGAGTTGGGACTGACTCGAAGTGAAAAATTAAGACGCTGAATAAAAGATGAAAATAACATTGTTGGTTGTAGGAAAGACTGATTCGGATTATATAAAAGATGGAATTTCGGATTATGTGGGGCGAATTGGACATTATATTCCTTTCGAAATGAAAGTTATTCCTGATCTTAAAAAAGTGAAGAATTTATCAGAACAGGTTCAAAAAGAAAAGGAGGGGAAACTTCTTCTGGATCATGTTCGTCAGGATGATTATCTAATCCTTCTTGATGAACGGGGAACAGAGTTCAGTTCTTTGATGTTTGCATCTTTTATGGAGAAGAAGATGATTGCAGGCTTGCGAAATGTTGTTTTTATTATTGGGGGTCCTTATGGCTTTTCTGTATCGGTGTATGATCGTGCAAACTTGCGGGTCTCGTTATCGAAGATGACATTTTCTCATCAAATGGTCCGGTTAATCTTTACGGAACAGTTATATCGTGCAATGACCATTATAAAAGGAGAGCCATATCATCATGAATAGGGTTAGTCAAAGATTACGTTCTCGTTTCCTAATCGTACTGGGAATTTCTGTCCTGTTTCTTGCTGGAGGACTCTACACTGAATTAGGAAATATTGAGAATGTGTTGGCGTCGAAACGCTTGAATTGGGTGACCCGGGTTGTGGAACAGAAATCTCAATTGTTAAACGTTCACCTCAATAAAATTGCGCAGGAACTAAAGAATCGGGAAGGCAAGAATTTTGATTATTTTCTGACTTTTGAGAAGGAAAGTAATTTCTTGCAACGAAAAGGGTTATCTGTTTTGGTGTTTTATGGCGACTCTCTGAGGTACTGGAGCGACAATTCAGTGTCGTTTACTGAGGGATCTGTTGTTTCCCGTCATGAAAATGGATTGGTTCATTTGCCTACAGGGTGGTATGTTGAATTTAACCGTTATGAGGGGCCTTATGTAATAAGTGGATTCATTCAGATTTGCCAGGAATATTCTTATGAAAATAAATATCTGACACGCCATTTCCAGTCCGATTTGCATTTGCCTGATAATTATGGTGTATTTCCTGCGAAGACGTCCTATTCTAGACCTGTTTATAGTTACGGAGGACAATATCTCTTTTCAATACAGGTGAATGATAATCAGGTCAATCGACTGACGGATTATTATCTGCCTGCTGTTTTATATGGGATTGCGCTGTTCTTTTTTATCTTTTCCCTTTTCTTGTTGTCCAGAATGTTATCGACTGTGAGTTTCTTTACCCGAATGGGTGGACTTGCGGTTATTATCGGGGGAGTTTATTTGCTGATTGTTTGCGGGCAATGGCCACATGCAATTAGAGAATTAAATTTGTTTTCGCCGGCGCAGTTTGCTTGTTCAAACTTGTTACCCTCGTTGGGGGCTATGTTGTTGTTGGCGTTGCTGTTTTTTGTATGGGCGCTGTTTTTTTATCGGGAAGGGAAACGTTTGCATGTGTCCCAAAAGTGCCGAAAAAGAAATTATGCTCTTAGTCAGTTATTTAATTTGATTGTTCTATGGGGGTGTGTCTATTTGTTGGAGGTATTGTTTGCAAATTCAAGTGTCTCATTTGAGTTGCAGAATGTAATTCAGCTTTCGATTTATTCATACATCTCTTATGGGGTTATTTTGTTGCTTCTGGCTGCTTCTTTTTTGATTTCGCTGAGAATCTCGTCCGTTTATCAGCAAAAGATTAAAGGCTATTATGCATTAATCGTCCTTGGCGTTCTTGTTCTCATTGCTTATGCGTTGGCTTCCGTTACAGGAATTACGACCCCCGGATTATTCGCTGGCTATTTCGGAATTCTTAATATGGTAATGTTCAGTATGGTAAAGGAACGGTTTAGCCGGTATCGCCTGACCTATCTTGTTGCTTTTTCATTGATTGCTTCCCTGTTTCTCCTGTTCTACTCACCGCAATGTTTAATAAAACGAGATCGGGAAGTTCAAAAAACATTGGCTGAGAATCTGGCAACGGAAAGGGATCCGACTGCTGAGGTTTTACTTTCTGAAATAGATGAGAAAATTAAGACGGACGGAATTCTGCGGGACATGCTTGCTGCGAATGATTATAATGTTCAAAACTATTTACAACAGACTTATTTCTACGGCTATTTCAGAAAGTACGACATGCAGTTCCCTATTTGTTCCGAAGGCGATAGTATTTTTGTTGATCAGAATGTTTATCATTCCTGTTATCCGTATTTCGAGAATTTGATAAGGACTAAGGGGGTTCGGCTACCGGGAACGAATTTTTACCTTCTTGAAAGGATGAATGGACGGATTTGCTATTTCGGACGTTTCTTTTTTAAAGATATTCTGCCGAAGGGTCGGACTTTATATGTAGAGCTTCATTCTAAGGTGTTGTCGGAGGGAATTGGATTTCCTGAGCTGTTGTTGGATGAGAAAGTTTTACAATTTAATAATCAAGATCGGTTCTCTTCTGCAAAATTTTATGATGGCAAATTAGTTGATCGAAAAGGTGTATTTCAATATAATCTGTCGGCTAAAGAATACCTTTCTAAAGTTAAAAAATCAGGATTCTTTGAACTGGATAATTATATCCATTATTTATATCGGTTGGAGGGATCAAATCTTATAATTGTCAGTCGCCCACAAATCGTGACGAAGGATTATCTGGCTTCATTTCCTTATGTTTTTGTGATGTTTTTTGTCTTTGGAGTAGTCCTTCTGTTATTAAACAGGGGGCGGCGAAAGACGTCTCCTGGGTTAAAGCAGAAGATTCAGATTGCTTTCGTTTCAGTGATGCTTGTTTCGATGATTTTAATGGCTATCGGAATTGTTGTATACAATGTGAAGGATTATCAGACAAGACATAAGGAGGATTTGGACGATAAGTTGCAGTCTGTGCTGTCGGAGTTATCAACTCAGGTTACGGAACTGGATACCCTTGATGGTTATTTGCAGGTGTTGAGAGAAAGTGAACTATTCCGATTGTCGGATATCTTTAGTACTGACATTAATTTGTATGATTTGGACGGTAATTTATTGGCATCTTCAAGACCGGAGATATTTAAAAAGGGACTTTTGTCGGAGAGGATGAATCCGATAGCTTTTACTCAATTGGCAGAAAAAGACCAACTGAAGTATATGCAACCGGAAAAGATTGGAAATATGGAATACCTTTCAGCATATATCCCGCTAATTAATGGCAGAGGGAAGGAGTTGGCGTATATTAATCTACCCTATTTTGTGCGGGAAGATAGGATGAAGCAGGAAGTTACTACTTTTATCGTTGCATTTATAAACATCTATGTGTTTATGATTCTGGCCAGTGTGCTTATTGCAGTGGCAATATCAGGACAAGTGACCAGACCATTGGAACTTTTGAGAGAGAAGTTGCGGGCCATTCAACTTGGAAAACGGAATGAGGAAATTAGTTATAAAGGGGATGATGAGATTGGGAGTATTGTAAAAGAGTATAACCGAAAAGTTGTGGAATTGGCAGCTAGTGCAGATCGGTTGGCTCAATCGGAGCGGGAGATGGCCTGGAGAGAGATGGCTCGGCAAATAGCTCATGAGATAAAAAATCCGCTTACTCCAATGAAGTTAAATATCCAGTATCTACAACGGGCAAAAAAAGAACAACTTCCTGATTATGATGCTTTTTTCGAACGAGCTACTAAGATATTGATTGAACAGATAGATGTTCTCTCGGATATTGCATCTTCCTTTTCGAATTTTGCTAAGATGTCAAAATCTAATTTGAAGGTTTTGTCGTTAAAAGACCGTATTCGAGAAGTTTGTGATCTCTTTTTAAATACAGAAAATGTTGGAATTGCATTTAAGGATGATGTTCGGGATGTAATGATTCTGGCTGATCAGGTCCAGTTGACAAGGGTTCTGGTTAATTTGGTTAAAAATGCTATTCAGGCGATTCCTAAAGAACGGAAAGGGATTATAAATATTGAAATTATTGAAAAGAAAGATTGGTGCATTGTTAAGATTATGGATAATGGAACGGGAATTTCTGAAGAACTTCAGGATAAATTGTTTCAGCCTAATTTCACGACAAAAACAGGAGGGATGGGACTAGGACTTGCAATATCGAAACGGATTATTGAGGATTTTAAAGGCAGGATATGGTTTGAAACAGAAGTTGAAAAAGGCTCTTGTTTTTATGTGGAATTACCAATCGTTACTGGTAGTGAAGAGAAATAAATTCTTATGCTAGATTTAAAATAGGGGGTCTTTCTTTCTGAATTTGCTTACTTTTGAATTCTAGTGAAGATTGTTTGGTAAATGCTATGACGAGATTATCCAGATTAAGAAATAATTTATTCTGCCTTATAGGAATAATAATTCTTCTCTGTCCCCTATGCCTTCATGCGAGAGGAGAATCACAAAGTGTTATTAATCTGGGAAATTCATTTTTTAAGGAGAAATCAAGAGCTGATATAAGAAAACGGATAGAGAAGATTAATCCGGTATTGTATTCCAATGTTTTTTTGTCTGAGCGGGTAGAAGTTGAGCATCTGTTGAACTATTCTATTCAGAATGGCTATATGGATGGGATTATTAAATGTAGTAATCTACTGGGGGCAATCTGTTTGATGAACGGAGAATATGTCCGTTCGACCTGTATGCATCAATCTGCGTTGCGATATGCCCAATTGGAGGATGATACGTTAAACATCGTTGTCTCTTTAAATTATCTGGGTCATTTAGCGATGCGGATGAATCAGCCTGCAAAATCAATGCGTTTTTTTATGTCTGCGCTGCAAATTGCAGAGCGAAATATAAAAGTAAAGAAGAAATATTGGAATACAATTTATTTCTCTTTAGCCGGGGTGGGGTTGATTAATCTTTCAAAGATGTGCTATCCTGAGGCTAATGAATATTTGTACCGATCCCTTTATGCGGCCCAAAAAGCAGGAAACATTTCGGGAATATGTGATGTTTATCTTTACTTGGGTATTCTGTCGGAAAGAAGAAATGATCGGAGCAAAGCGATTCAATTTTATAGAGAATCGCTTGGATTAGCAGCTCGAAGTAAAATTAAAAATCAAGTTGCTATCCGTTTAGGTTTCATGGCGGATTTATTTGCCAAGGGGGGAGATTATAATCGGGCCGTTTTATATTATAATCGGGCCTTGAATCTTTATGATCAGCATATTGATCGATATTATTTGATAATGACTTATTTGGGACTAGGAGAAGCTTATTTGGGGAATAAGTCGTATGAGCAGTCAGAGAAGACGATTCAAAAAGTGATTGTACTATCCCAACAAATACGATCGTACTTGTTGCTTGAAAAAGGGTATTCTCTTTTGTCGAAATTGCATGAAAGAGAGGGAAGGTTTAGAGATGCTCTTTTTTATCTTAAACTAACAAAACTTTATCAGGACAGTCTAAACTGGAAAATGGATTATGATATTCTTACTGAAATTCAGTATAAATATGATACGCGCCGTAAGGAGAACCAGATTGAGAAATTAAAGGAAAACCAGTCATCGCAAAAAGCTGAGTTGAAGAAGAAGGGAATGATCATGCTTCAACTTTTTCTGTTATTTTCATTTATCTTGATTGTTGGTAGTGTTTGGGTATATGTTCAACGATTGAAGGTGAGGCATCGGCAACTTGTTCTTGAACAACAATTATTGCGGTCTCAGATGAATCCTCATTTTGTCTTTAATATCTTGGCGTCAATTCAGAATTATATGTATAAGGAAGATGGGAGAAGAGCTTCTTTTTATTTGGGACAGTTTGCGTCATTGACAAGATCTGTTCTTAATAACTCCAGACAAGAATGGGTTCTTTTAAAAGATGAAATTAAAACGGTTGAAAGTTATATTGTTCTCCAAAAGATGCGATTTGATTTTAATTATAGGATAGTTTTGGATGATAAGATTGATAAAGAAGAAACATTCCTCCCGCCTATGCTAATTCAGCCGTTTATTGAAAATTCGGTCAATCATGGGATTTGTAAAATCAGTGAGCAGGGAGAAATTTCTTTGCTATTCACACAAGAAGGTAAGAGTTTACGGGTGGAAATTATTGATAATGGTCCTGGATTGAAAAGTTCGTTGTTGGAGAAAGAGAAAAATGGGGCTGCTGAATCATTGGGCTTAAAAGTTTTTGAAGAGAGGATAAAAAACCTGAAGAATATTTATCGGGGGAATTTTAAATACCAGTTTTTAGATCTTCGGGAAGAAGACCCGGCAAAAAGGGGAACAAAGATTGTTTTTTTATTACCGATGAAATGGGAAAAATGGATATGATTCATGCTGTTGTAATAGATGATGAACCTGCTTGTAGGGAGTTGCTGTCAATGATGATAAGACGTCAGTTTCCGGAAATTGAAATTGTGGGAACAGGGTGTAATGTTTCTTCGGCTATTGAAGTGATAAGAAATGAAAATCCAGATCTTATTTTCTTGGATATAAACCTTGGGGACGGAGATGGCTTTCAGGTATTAATGGAGTTTAAAAATCTCAAAGCTGTTTTGATTATTATAACAGCGTATGATGAATTTGCAGTTCGTGCGATTCAATTTAGTGCGATAGATTATATTCTGAAACCGGTAAGTGAAGTGGAACTCAAGGCTGGAGTTGCCCGGGCTATTAATAAGATTGGTCAGGATCAGTCGACCGAGGTCGGAGCCTTCGTTAGTAATATGAATAGAAGAAAAAGTGGAGATCGCAAGATCGTACTGAGAACAGCTGATAGTATCTATGTGGCTAGCATTGATACAATTGTTCGCTGTGAGTCGGATTATAGTTATACAACTTTTTATATCTCTACGGGAGAAAAGATATTAATATCAAAACGACTTAAAGAGGTTGAAGAACTTCTGGATGGATCTGGATTTGTCCGTATTCATCAGTCCCATTTAGTCAATCTTAATTTCGTGGAAAGGTTTAAAAAGAAAGAGGGTGGTGTTTTGATTCTGACCGATGGATCAATAATTCCAGTCTCACCGAATAGACGTCAGATTCTTATTGATGATCTGACTGGAATGCAACGGAAATAGGTGTGAATTTAACTTTTTGTGCAAGATATAATCCGGTCTTTGCCATTTAAATCAACGGTTATGTGTGGGTTATTGAATTTGAATTTTTCTAAAAGATTAATGATCTGAATCCCCTGTTTTTCATGTATCTCAAAATATAAACGCCCGTTAGGCAGAAGGCTGTTCCAGGCAAATGCTGCTATTTTCTTATAAAATAACAATGGATTATCGTCGGGAACAAAGAGTGCAAGATGCGGCTCATGTTCTGTGACATTTTTATTCATCGAGGATTGTTCTGAGTCGGGAATATAAGGGGGGTTACTAATTATGATATTGTACGCAGGGGCAGAAGGTTGCGGATATTTTAGAATATCTGTTTGCTTGAATTCAATTGAAACGTGATTGTCTTCTGCATTTTTGCGGGCGATAGTAAGGGCTTTTTGGGAAATATCCCATGCGGATATATTAGATGATTTTTTATTGCTGGCAATTGCAATCGCAATACAACCACTTCCGGTTCCAATGTCAAGAATGGATAAGTTTTCCTGAAGATTTTCCTTTAGTATTAGATCAACAAGTTCCTCTGTCTCCTGACGGGGAATAAGACATCCTGGCTCGACATGAAAACTTAGACCGTAAAACTCGGTTATTCCTAAGATATACTGAAGTGGTTCACCAAGAGCAAGACGGTCCGCTATGTCTCGTATCAATGCCTGTTTTTCTTCGCTGATTGAATCTTGTCTTTTGAGAAGAAACTCAGTAACGGATAAATTAAGAACATCCTGAACGAGAATGCGAATAATTGCATCAATCTCTCTTCTGGGAAACATCCCATTGAGACGATTACGAAGATAAGACAGACTATCCGGCATATTTTTGTTATTTTTAGCAAAGATATAATGAACCATTCAATTGTTGACGCAAAGGTATGACAACAGATGAGATATATATGCATAGATGCATTGACCTGGCCCTTTTAGGAAATGGTTTTACTGCTCCAAATCCGATGGTCGGATGTGTTATTGTTTGCGAAGGGAAAATTATTGGTGAGGGATTCCATCGACGTTGGGGAGAGGCGCATGCAGAGGTTAATGCAATAAATTCGGTGAAGGATGAGCAACTACTTCAGAATTCAACTTTGTATGTTAGTCTTGAGCCTTGTGCTCATTATGGAAAAACTCCTCCCTGTGCGTTATTGATAGCGAGGAAGCGAATTCCCAGGGTTGTTGTTGGATCTGTTGATCCTTTTGCTAAAGTTTCAGGGAAAGGAATTAACATTCTAAAAGAGGCTGGAATAGAAGTTACGGTCGGGGTATTGGATGAAGAATGTAAAAAGTTGAATTGTCGTTTTTTTACTTTTCATAAAAGACAACGACCTTACGTGATTCTGAAATGGGCTCAGACTATTGATGGTTTTATTGATATTTCAAGAAAGAGTGAAGCGTTTGGGCATCCTATGTGGATAACAAACTATTTGTCGCGAATTGCAGTGCATCGTCAACGGACAGAAGAGGCAGCTGTTATGATTGGAACAAATACAGCTGAGAAGGATGACCCTTTTCTTACTGTAAGGGAATGGTCAGGGAAAGCTCCGGTTCGCGTTGTTCTGGATCGGGGTATGCGTCTGAGGAATTCACTTCATGTATTCGATGGACGTGTTCGCACGCTGGTCTTTACGGATCGTTATCTTTCCGGGAAAAATAATCTGGAATATATCCGTGTTGATTATGAACAAAATATTATTCCTCAGATATTAAATGAGTTATATCAACGAGAGATCCAATCCTTGATTGTTGAAGGTGGACGAGAGTTATTAGAAAGTTTTATTGTAGAGAACTATTGGGATCAGGCTTGGGTTTATGTGGGTGATCGTTTTTTTGGAGAAGGGATTAAGGCTCCACTGTTGCCACTATCTCCTTTTGCTGAAGATTATTTTGATCAAAGTCAACTTTATCTCTTTGATAACCAACCAAAAATAAATGCGGTGCATTGATTTAATGTGGGTTAAGTGCTAAAATGAACGTTTGGTCGTCTTTGAATTTGTTGTGTTTTACTTTTTTCTGTTGCAATGAACATGTCTCTATTTATAACGTGGTCCTATTTTTGGAGTCATACATCGATGATTGTTAATGCATTATATGTGTTCACTATTATTTGTATTGTTGTCCTTATTATTCTTGAAAACCGTAGCCCACTAAAAACAATCGCGTGGGCGATTGTGCTGGTTCTGCTTCCTGTTGTGGGAATTGTCATTTATCTGGTTTTTGGACAATCATTTCGTAAACGGAAAATGTTCTCGCGTAATGGGTTTAAAGGAATAGAAGATCAGCGAAGGCTTGCGGCTGTTCAGTTAAAAAGGTTGCAAGATTTTCCTTTTTATTCTAATCCACAGATTTATGAGAAAATTCCGTTAATGCGATTGCTCTTGAATAATGGACTATCTATTGTGTCAGATGATAATGAGGTTGAGGTATATAATAATGGACGGGATACATTCAATGCAATACTTCGAGAGTTGAAAAAGGCAACCCGTCACATTCATATAGCGTCCTACATTATTGAAGATGATCGGATTGGTGGAGAGGTGCGGGATATTTTGGTGGAGAAAGCCAGGGCTGGGGTAAACGTGCGCTTGATTTATGATGATGTGGGAAGTTGGCGCCTTTCAAAGAAATTCACACAATCACTGGAAGAGGCCGGAGTAAGTGTTTGTTGCTTTATGAAAGTCCGTTTCCCGTGGTTAACTTCAAAAGTGAATTTTAGAAATCATAGAAAGATCATTGTAATTGATGGAAAGGTCGGATTTGTAGGAGGAATCAATATTGCAGATCGTTATATAGACGGAGTCCCTGAGATTGGAACATGGAGAGATACCCATCTTTGTTTACGAGGGGGAGCCGTGCGATCATTGCAGCGAATTTTTATGACCGATTGGTATTTTGTAAAAAAAGAATTGCTTCCAGCTAAAGAATATCTTCCTTCAATTCGTAGAGGAGGGAAGTGTGTTGTCCAGATTGTGGCTAGTGCTCCTGATTTTGATTGGGAAACGATTGCTCAGGCTTATTTCTACGTGATTGCAACGGCGAAGAAACAGGTATTACTGGCAACTCCTTATTTTATGCCAACCAGCGAGATCCTAAATGCTATAAAAATAGCCGCACTTAGCGGGGTTGATGTCCGTTTATTAATTCCTGAAAAAGCAGATTCTATTATTTCGAAATGGTGTACTGAATCCTATGTGGAAGAACTTCTGGACGCAGGGGTGCGTGTATTTCAGTATCAATCAGGCTTTACTCATAGCAAATTGGTTATTGTAGATGGAATCGTTGCGTCTGTTGGTACAGCTAATTTGGACTTTAGAAGTCTTGAAACAAATTTTGAAGTAAATGCGTTTATCTTTGACGCAAAAATAACTTCTGAACTGGTTCTTCAGTTCATGCATGATCTGGATTTGAGCTGTGAGGTAACTCATGAATCTTGGAGTTTGCGATCGTGGTCACAGCGATTAAGGGCTTCTTTAGCAAGATTGTTTAGTCCGTTAATGTGAGAAGAAAACACACAATTAATTATTTGTCGATCTTAATGTTTTGTTAAAAAGCCTTTCCCTGAGTTAAAGTCTGACGAGTGAAAAAAATCTGTGCGGAAAAATTTTATATTTGTTTATCCCCAACAGACGAATTCTTGGTGTCTTAATCTAAAAGTTATGGCTTTTTCTGTTTTGTCTCTCAAAACAGGATGGGTTAGTATGCATTAATTTGTTATCTATAAGTTATGAAAAGTATCTGGCTTGCCTCGATGATTTTTGGGGAAATAGTTCTTGCAACAGGATGTGCAAAAATGCCTGTGGTTCATTCAATGTGGAGGGATGACAATTCGACTAATTCAGTTCAGTATTATGAAGATTCAAAGAATCAGATTAAATGGACGGTGTTAAATGACCAAGATAATTTGTATGTTCAGATAAAGACCACAAATCCTAAAATTGCTCAAATGGTTCTTCGTGATGGGTTGACGTTGTATGTTGATACACTGTCAGGAAAGCATAAAGGGTGTTCCCTTTTGGTCAGGAACAAACCGGAGGGCCTAATGGAAAGGATTATGCCAAGGGGAAGACGACCTGACATGAAAAGTCTTGCAACTCGTAGTTTTGATGAGGCCTATTGGGAAAAAGGAGGAGAGAAAATATTTATGGACCTTAAGTATGAAAAGACAGAATATTTAGCGTCTTACGGGAATGATATGTCCGATGGATTTTCATGCTTGTTGATTTTTCCTGCCAACTTTTTTAATTATAAAAAGCAATTGCACGAACATCTCCCGATATCATTGGGCTTAAGTTTAAAGTCAGAAGAGTTTAAACTTCCATCGATGAGTAAAGTAAATCCTGAAGGGAACGGGAATACGGGCATGAGGGGAACTCCAGGAGGTATGGGTGGTGGAATGGGCGGAGGCAGACGTGGAGGTGGCGGAATGCCGCAGTTCGGAGGTTCTTCTGAATCAAATTCATTGGAAACCTGGGTTCAAGTTTTTTTGACGAATAAATAGACTTAAAGAATAAGACTCCGTCAGCCGTTTATGGCTTCTTGGTCGATTCGGAATTGTCAGAATTTTGAGCCTTCTCCTGATCAATGAATCCTTTGTAAGCAATTAATATACGCCTGTAGATTTCAGATCTGGGATAAAGTGTGTCGGGTTCAAAATACGGATTGCAATAAAGCTTAAAATCATCAAGCTTCTCTTCCTTGATTCCTGTTAGTTTCTTAATTGTCGAATCATTATAAACTTCTTTTAATCTATCCCAATTTGCAAATTCCTGATTAATATTGATTGCTCTTCTTTTATTCCGTTCTTTTTGACTGAGATTATAATGCGCAAAACTTAGCGGATTGAGAAGTGCTGCCAGAATGGATGGTTTTTTATTGTAATCATCGCTTCGTAATTGCATGGGCGTTTTTGTAATATCTGCGTGAAAACCGAAATCAATTGATTTCGGTTTTGAAACTGCAACTTCTTTAAGATTATAGCTTGTTGGTTTTAATTCGATAACGATAGAGGTGTCGGTGACAAAACTTCTATTCAGGTGAAATACTTGACGGTTATAGCCGAGGACCGTAATAACAATGCTATCTTTAACTTGTATTGGTAGCGTAAATTTTCCTCCTCCGTCGGAAGACGTTCCTCCATGAATTCGAGGATTAATAATATTAGCATATGGAACTGGGTTGCCGGTTGAGATATCGGTAATTTGACCATGAATGGTAACCAAACGATGTGATTGAGAAAACGTTACCAGAGTCAGAAATGTTAATATCAAGAGTATAAGGAATCGTTTATTCAAAGTCTTAAAATTTTGGAATGAAAGTAAGGTTTTTAATTTATAGAATAAAGAGTTACAGAATCTTTAACAGCATTTTAACATTGCGATTAAAATAGGAACTCTGGCAAGTATTATTTTTAAGCTCGCTACATTATAACTAATTTTGTCTTTTTAAAACGATAAGAATGGATGAAGCAATTAAAATAATAGAAGCGGCTTGGGAAGACCATACCCTGTTAAAAAATAAAGCAACAATCGATTGTATTTGCAAAACAATTGATTTATTGGATAAAGGGGAAATTAGAATTGCAGAAAAAGTTAATGAGGACTGGATCGTAAACCAATGGATTAAGAAGGCTGTAATTCTATATTTTCCTATTCGAAAGATGGAAACGACTGAAGTTGGGCCATTTGAGTACCATGACAAAATCGGATTGAAAAAGAATTATGCGGCATTGGGGGTAAGAGTTGTGCCTGATGCAGTTGCCAGATATGGATCATTCCTTTCAAAAGGAGTGATTTTGATGCCCTCCTATGTGAATATTGGAGCTTGGGTGGGAGAGAACACAATGGTCGACACTTGGGCAACGGTAGGGTCCTGTGCACAAATTGGGAAAAACGTGCATTTGGCAGGAGGTGTTGGAATTGGGGGTGTCTTGGAACCGGCGGGTGCAATGCCGGTAATCATTGAAGATAATTGTTTTATCGGTTCAAGATGTATTGTTGTTGAAGGATGTCGTGTTGGAACTGGAGCTGTGTTAGGTGCGAATGTCGTTTTGACGAAATCTACTCATATATTAGATGTTACCGGTCCTCAGGTGAAGGAATACCGAGGTTATGTTCCTCCTCGTTCCGTTGTAATTCCGGGATCAAAAGAAAAAGAATTTCCGGCTGGCAAGTTTCAGGTTCCTTGTGCTTTAATCATAGGACAAAGGAAAGCATCAACCGATATGAAAACATCCCTGAATGATGCGTTGCGTGAATATGAGCTATCAGTGTAGGCTGATAACAGTTTAATGATTTAAGTCTATTTTGTACGGTTATGCGGATTGGATTTGACGCTAAACGGGCGTTTTGTAACGAAGCAGGATTGGGAAATTATAGTCGTAATCTGCTTAATGCTCTTTCGAAATATTACCCGGAGAATAAATATTTTCTTTTTACTCCGGAGACGGGGAATTATAAGCTTTTTACCCCTGAGGGGAATATGCAATTAATCTTACCTTCCATGAAGATTAGTCAAGTTTTCCCTTCTGCATGGAGAAGTTTTGGTATTGGATCTATCCTTCTCCGGCAGAAAATTGATCTTTATCACGGATTGAGTCACGAGCTTCCTTTCTTTATTGAAAACAGCGGAATTCCGGCATTAGTGACTATTCATGATTTGACATTTTTGCGTTATCCAAAATTCTATCGTTTAACAGACCGACAGTTTTTTGTAAATCGGTTTAGACATGCCTGTAAAAAGGCAACTCGAATTATTGCAGTTAGTCAGCAGACTCGAAATGATCTGACGGAGTTCTGGAATATTGCACCTGAAAATATCGATGTTGTTTATCAAAATTGTAATCCACTATTTTACGAACGGGTAACTGAGCGCGATAAAATAACAATTCGTGAACGGTACGAATTGCCTCGTGAGTTCATTCTTTCGGTTGGATGTGTAGAACGGAGAAAGAATATGTTGACCTTGATCAAGGCAATGGAGGAGTACAATATTGATTTCCCTCTTGTAATTGTTGGTCGGCAGACTGAGTATATGAATGAAATTAAGAACTACTTAAAAGGGAAGAAGATATTAAATCGGGTTTATTTTGTGCATCATGTGCCAACGATGATTCTTCCCGCATTTTATCAAATGGCCCGTGCTTTTGTTTATCCTTCCTTTTTTGAGGGATTTGGAATTCCTATCATGGAAGCTTTGGCATCTGGAACTCCTGTCATTACCTCTCGTGGAGGGTGCTTTCCTGAGGCTGGTGGACCGGAGTCTTTGTATACAGACCCTAATTCATCAGAGGAATTGGCTGATGCAATAAAACGAGTCTTACATGACGAAACTCTTCGTTGTCGAATGATCGGTGAAGGATACACCTATGCCCAGAACTTTACAGAAGAGCGTTTTGCAAATGGAATAATGGAATGCTATCGGCAAACGCTTCTGAAGTTAGGAAAGCTTTAAATACCCGCTGCTAAAAAAGTTTTTTAAAATAGAGTGTCGGAAGTTCCTTGATATTAATATTCTCTTTTGATATCCATACTTTTAATAGTCGCTCAGCGATAAACCCATAGATTCTTTGATGATAAAGACTATATCCTGTTGTGTCTACGCGTTTCTCAAGTTCAAAGAGGATGTTAAAAAGCCATTCCATATATCGGTCAAAGATCTCTTTTTTCATCACAAACATATTGCAGGCATAGATCCTTTTCCCTCGCATGATACAGTCAAAGTCATCAAGGTATTCCGGTGTTTGTTCTTTTATAATCTCTCGTACGGTAAGCAGATCATTTTTTGGACGTCGAATGGCATATTGTTTCATAATGGGACGTTTAAGAATACGTTCTTCAGGAAGAATCACATCGTAGTTTTGCATGATTTCTTGAATGTGTTTTCCCGAAAGAATATTTTTTTGTCCCTTCGCGAAGTTCCGGACATAGAAAATGCCATGGCGTTTATTTCCCATGCCGACGAGGTAGAATAGTTTTTTTGAGAGAATGAGTAACGGATTGGCTTTTTTATCGCGCAAATAACGACGATAATGAGCTAGCCCGATTACTTGATGATGAGTGTTTTTCCACATCCAATATAATCCCGTAGTCTCACAAAAAGTTTTGTTCTTATATGAAATTTGATCTCCGGTATCATCCCCTGGGAAACCCAAATCTGTGTTAGATAAAGCTTTGCCTACGTGAATCGGTTGATATATAGGGTCATTTGTAAGTGGTTCGCTTCTTTTGTGGTACGCTACGTAAATGCAGGTGTCCATTGTTGAATTACTCATGAGATAGAATGTGTTGTGTGAAATTTAATGCTGAAGCAATAACCTGATCCATGTCATAATATTTGTATTCTCCGAGTCGGCCTCCGAAGAATATTTGTGAATCGGATTTGGAAATAGATTTGTATTTACAGAAAAGAGCAGTGTTCTTTTCATCATTAATCGGGTAATAAGGCTCATCTCCGATAGACCAATCTAATGGATATTCCCAGGTTACAAGGGTGTCTTTTTGTTCCCCGAATTCGAAGTGTTTGTGTTCGATAACCCGAGTATATGGGACTTCTTTCTCAGTGAAGTTGATAACCGCATTACCTTGATAATTCGAAACGTCCTTAAATAGTTTATTCTCAAAATGCAGACTGCGATACTCTAACGGTCCAAATTTATAATCAAAGAATCGGTCGATTTCTCCGGTGTAAATAATTTTAGATGCAATTGATCGGAAGTAATCTTTATTCTGAAGAAAATCAGTATTCAGCCTTACCTCTGTTCCTTCAAGTATGTTCTTAATCAGATCGGTATATCCCCCCATCGGAATCCCTTGATATCGGTCACGGAAATAATTGTTGTTATAAGTGAACCGGAACGGAAGTCTTCGGATAATAAAAGCCGGAAGATCTTTTGCTTCGCGACCCCATTGCTTCTCTGTGTATCCCTTTATTAATGTATGATATATGTCATCACCAGCAAGAAGAAGTGCTTGCTCTTCAAGGTTGGTGGGAGTTATACCCTTATATTTTTTACGTTGTTCTTCTATCTTGGCTGCAGCTTCCTCGGGAGTAGCTGTTCCCCATAATTGGTAGAATGTGTACATACTAAAAGGAAGACTGTAGAGCTTACCTTTAAAATTAGCCAAAGGAGAATTAATGAAGTTATTGAAGCAGGCAAATTGATTGACATAATCCCAAATTTTTTGGTTGGAAGTATGAAAAATATGAGCGCCATATTTGTGGACATTTATTCCTGCAATTCTTTCACAGAAAGCATTTCCTGCAATGTGGTTTCTCTTTTCAATAACCAAACATTTTTTCCCCTGTTTTCTTGCCTGCTGAGCAAAAACAGCGCCATAAAATCCTGCTCCTACAATTAGATAGTCATACATGATATTATACTTTAGGGATTTTATGCAAAAGTAAAAAAATACTTTGTCTGTAAAGATTTTTAGTCTATTATCGTTGTGGAAGAAGTCAACTGAAAATTAAATTGTATTTTTCGAGCATTAAAAATCAGAGAAAATGTCTTTTCAGGAAGAAATAAAGAAAACAGTCAAAGTCCTTAAAGATGGAGGAATAATTCTATATCCCACGGATACAATTTGGGGTATAGGCTGTGATGCGACCAATGCAGAGGCCGTAAAGAAAGTTTATGATATTAAGCATCGGGAAGATAGCAAAAGTATGCTGGTGCTACTGGATGATTCTTCAATATTGGATCGGTATGTAAAGAACGTTCCTGATATTGCATGGGATTTAATTGATGCTGCGATTAAACCGTTGACGATCATATATGCCGGTGCAAAGAGCATCGCTTCCAATTTGATTGCATCAGATGGAACAATCGGAATTAGAATTACTTCCGAAGAGTTCTCAAAACAGTTGGTTTATAATTTCAGAAGACCTGTCGTTTCTACTTCTGCGAATATCAGTGGGGAGCCTTCTCCTCGTAGTTTTGCTGATATATCGGAACAAATATTGAATGCGGTGGATTATATTGTTGATTGGAGAAGGGAAGAGACCATAAATCCTGCTCCCTCGAGCATAATAAAGTTAGAAGAGGGTGGAGTTTTTAAAATCATTCGTGCTTGATAAATAAAAGGAGTGGGGATAAATTTTATTATCCGCCGCTCCTTTTACTTTGTTGTTTTTATTGTTTTTTGATTGATCCGGAACCGGATATTCTTGAGCTAATGGCTGGATCGCCATTGTAAAAAACATCTCCGGATCCTGAGGTCGAGACATTCAGCTTTTCTGTTGGAGATACATAACAATTACCTGATCCACTGCTTTTAATTGTTACTTCTTTTGCTTTTAGCTTGTTCGCAGTGATAATTCCCGATCCAGAGCGGACAATGTTAAGGGATTCTGTCGTTTGTTTTCCTGCAAGGATTAATTGTCCGGAGCCGAATAGTGTGGCAGATATTTTTTCTGATTCAAGATGTCGAACGTCAATTACACCGCTACCAGTAAGAGCGAAATCGATGATTCTTGATTTAATTGGGTCTTCCACGACAATTTTTCCCGAACCAGAAAGATCTATAGCCGTAATTTCAGGGATGGTGATATTAATGACGATTTTACCCGATGTGGTTTTGCCTAGTAACATATCGCGGGTATTGAACCGGATCGTTAGTTTTCTGTCTTTAACATCTGTAATTATTTTGCCTATGTCGGAGGCACTGCCGTTAATTTCGATGCTTTGTTTATCCCCTTGATCAATGTGGACCTCAGCTTCAATTTTTAATGCAACTTCGGAGAACGGACTTACATGACGTTCTTCTGTTTCTGCGTTTGCTCCTAAACTATAGATAAAGAAAAGAAGACAAGATATAAAAGCTATTTTTACTTTATTCATATTACATAGAATTAGAATCCTTTATAAGAAAGACGATTAAAAGATGTTGTTGTTACATCACAAACTCTCTTTATTTTTCATTTAAAGATAAAAGACTTTTATCGCATCGAATGATGAGCTTTTTTTCGTCTTCATCTATTTTGACGATTAGGTCGTCAGTTAGAGGAATGAGAATTTCACGCTTGTTGTTCTGGATAGAAAGAATAATGTTTCCATTATAGTCATTTATCTCAGAAACTGTACCGATTTCACCCCATTGAATGTCGGTAACTGTAAAGCCTTCAATAGAGGCTGCCGGGGTAGCTTGTTCCGTTTCGATATATTCTTTTTTATCAATAAAAACGAAATGATTATCTAACTCATGAGCTTTTTCTTTTGTGTCAATGTCATCAAAAGAAATAATAGCCGAGTCGTCTGTTTTAAAATAGAATGCCTCGGGCACCGGGAAGAAGGGAACCAGTAGGTTGTCAATTTCCACAAAGAAGACAGACGCATTGGCAATGCACTCGTCAATCCCGTCTTCTATACGCAGAACCATTTTGCCAGATATAGAAAATGGTTTAACAATCCGTCCGATTTTGATGCAGTCACTTCTTTTAATAGTTTCCATAGTCAACAAAAATAAAAAAAGCGATTGATATTTTATCAATCGCTTTTGCATATCTGTTTGTAAAATTCCTGCAAATTTCAGAAACAGAATTAAGCTTCGGTATTGTCTTCTGTTTTTTCTTCAGAAGTTTCAGCTTCTGGAGCTTCTGGAGTTGCAGTAGCTTCAGGAGTTGCTGCAGCTTTTGCGGCAGCTTCAGCTTCTTCAACCTTTTTGGCTTCTTCTGCTTGTTTTTCTGCAATAGCAGCAGCGCGTTTAGCATTAACTTCTTTTTCAGCTTCAAAGCGTTTTTGAAGTTCTGCTTTAGCTGTTGCAGAAAGATTTGACTGCTGTGCTTCAATTTTAGCATCGTGAGCATCTTTCCATGCTTGGAAACGTTTCTCTGCCTCTGCTTCATCGAAAGCACCTTTCTTAACTCCCTCAAGAAGATGTTTTTTCATCATAACACCTTCATTAGAAAGGATGTTGCGTACCGTGTCAGTAGGCTGAGCACCACTCATTACCCATTTTAAAGCTTTTTCAAAATCTAGGTCGATGGTAGCAGGATTTGTTGTCGGGTTAAAAGAACCCAGTCTTTCAATAAACTTACCATCTCGTGGTGATCTGCTATCTGCTACAAGAATGTAGTAGTATGGTCTTCTTTTGCGACCGTGTCTGGCTAATCTGATTTTTGTTGCCATGCTTTAAATAAATTTTTGGTATTACCTACTTTAATTATGTCCGCAAAGATAGGATTTATTTTTAGAAAACAATTTGGGAAATATTCATTTAAGCTAATAACTTAATGACTGTTGTATCCTTGAAAGATGCTACCATATTTCGGATAGTTTTTTAAAAGAATTCTGTTCTGCATCAGCATTGGGGCGTGGTTGTAAGTTTTCATCAAGAAAAATATTTGTCTGAGTCCAGATGGTCTGACACATGCCTAGAAGGTGGGTGCCAATGGGGTAGGACGCGTTTTTCCGAACGGTTTCAAGAAAGTTGAACTGTCGTACACCAACATCCGGATCTTTCCATGAACAGGCGACCACGTCAAATCCTTTCATCGCAAAATAGATCGCTGTTGGTTCAGCCCGATCATAATGCCAGTCGCAGATGACAATGTCTTTAGGAATAAGATTAATAGCAGGAGCCGTTCCGTTATGGCTGGATTCCCAGAAATCAATTCCGGAAGTTTTTCCATCAATAAGGCGATCTCCCCACATCCACATTCTTGCCTTCCGGGCAGTAACGTGATCGTGAATCTTTTTTATTTCATCAGCAAGTAGGATAACCCTGTTTTTCTTATGACAGCGTTTGCAATCTTTGTGCCCAATATAAGTAATCTCGTCCATCCCGGCATGAAAGGCATCAGCATGGAATGCATCCATTACTTCATCAATTAGATCAAAAATGATTTTATGAATGCCGGGATGGAGTGGACAATAGCTTTTACAATATAGGCTGTCGGAATTGGGCCATATATAATTTTGAGGAAGTTTTATATCCGGAGTTTCATCAAACTGTGGATAGACTTCTAATAATTTAGCGGGTTTTGATCCCCATGACTGATGTCCGTATAAATTTATAAGAGGAACAATTTTTATTCCCTGCTTTTTACAGCTTTGATAAACCAATTCTGCATCCGATTTCTGAAAAACATCAAGATGTTGAAGTTCTGGATGTTTGGCAAAGGCAAAATTATAGTCCACTCTTAGTATAAGTGTGTTTACACCTGTCGCTCCTAAGGTGTTAATATATTTAATAAAGTTATTCATTTCGCTATGAGTTGGAACGGAAATGCAGAATCCTCGTATCAGTTGAGACTGATGGATCGGTTGAGCGTTTGCTGTACTATAAAATAAAAAACTATTGATGGCAAAGTATAAAAGGACTAGTGTTCTTTTCATTCTATGTCGTGTTAGATGTTTTTAAGAAAATGTTAATGTGTCGAAGAGGTATTGTTTTTTAAATCAGACCCCTTATCTTAGCAAATGTTTTTCTAACTTAGATTGCTAGGCAAAAATAACTTTTTTGCGAACGGAACCTAATACTTTATAGAGACTCAGAAGATAAAAAATCTTAATAAATCAGAAGAATAATGAAAAGTACCAGGCTAATTTTACTGTCACTTTTGGGCGGTGTTGCATTTACTTCATGTTTGAGCAGTTCTAGTTCAACAACCAAAGAGATGACCTGTGATGCATCTATTGAGGTGAAAGTAGATCCGGCAACCAAAGACACGGTATGTGCTCCAACGTATTTTGTACAGACAAACTATAATGCGGCAAGTGCGATTACCTACCTCGATCCGAGTCCTGCTATTCCGTTGAAATTTATCTCTCTTACAAAGCAGAATACAATAGGTACCGCATGGGCTTATATTCCTGCTGCCTCTGAATTTAAAAAGACTTTACCTACAGCGGGAGACTATTATTTCAAGGTGAAGTTTGCAGATGGAGATAGTTTGATTTCAAAAGATTTATTAGGAAGTTCTATTGTTGTACCAGTTCATATTGTTTCTGCAACCTGGATAAATACCGGTACTGATTATACTATTTCATGGAATAAAGATAAAGTCACAAGTCGCACGGTTGATTTTTATATGGTCCGACTTTTGGATGTTAATAATAATGTGCTTTTTTCGAGTCCAACTCAAGATGCCACCATCTTGACTTACTCATTTGGTAGTGGTACTACTGGATGGGCCGCTGGAGTTACTATCCCACAAAAAGGGGATAATTGTATTATAGAAGTAGATTCTTACCAATATGATACGGTTGGAGATTCTTCTACCGGAGTTCAGTCCATTGCACGTGCTTATCTGAATCTTGTGTGGGGGCAAAGTGCAACTAATTAAGTTGTTAATTATAAAAACAAAAAAGCCGGATTAACTCTCCGGCTTTTTTTATTTTCCGAACTGACTTAATTACTAATTTTAGAAAACCTAAAATAAAAAATCGGGTTGTAGCTAAGATTCACATATGAAGACAAATATGATTCCATTTACTCATTTGCATGTGCATTCCCAATATTCAATTCTTGACGGGGCTGCAAGTATATCAGGATTGGTTGAAAAGGCAAAAAATGATGGGATGAAGTCTCTTGCTCTTACGGATCATGGGACCATGTTCGGAATAAAAGACTTTTACGACACTTGTAGAAAAAATGATATGAAGCCTATCCTGGGGTGCGAAACCTATGTCGCAGCCCGGGGAATAGAGCAGAAAAGTGAAAAAGTTGATCGTTCCGGAGACCACCTTATCCTTTTGGCTAAAAATCTTGAAGGATATAAAAACCTTTTGAGATTAATCTCTATTGCCAGTTGCGATGGAATGTATTATAAACCCAGAATTGATAAGTCTCTTCTTGAAAAATATCATAAGGGGCTCATTGTTTCTTCTGCTTGCCTTGGAGGAGAGATTCCCCAGCGAATTATGCAGGGAGACCTTGCCGGTGCAGAAGCTGCGATCTTGTGGTTTAAAAACTTATTCGGTGCGGATTATTATTTGGAGTTACAGAGGCATAAAACAACCGATCCATTGTGCCCTCATGATGTATATGAACGTCAGATAGAGGTTAATAAGGTGTTGATCGAATTGGCAAAAAAGTACAATATAAAGTTGATTGCCACGAATGATGTCCATTTTACGAATGAAGAAGATGCCGATGCACATGATTTGTTAATCTGCCTTAATACGGGGAAAGATCTCGATGATCCGACCCGGATGCGTTATACCAAGCAGGAATGGTTTAAAACCACAGCAGAGATGAATGAGTTGTTCTCTGATGTTCCGGAAGCTCTTGCAGATACTCAGGAAATTGTAGATAAGATAGAAGAATATGAATTGGATTCCAAACCGATCATGCCCGATTTTCCCCTTCCTGATGGGTTTACTGATAATGCGGAATATCTCAAATATCTTACTTATGAAGGGGCAAAGAAAAGATACGGGGACCCAATTCCTACTGAAGCCAAGGAACGCATTGATTTTGAGCTTGAGACAATTGTAGGAATGGGATTCCCGGGTTACTTCCTTATTGTTCAGGACTTTATTAATGCAGCCCGTAATATGGGAGTGTTAGTCGGGCCTGGACGTGGGTCTGCTGCTGGAGCTGCAGTTTCTTACTGTATTGGAATAACCAATATTGATCCGATTAAGCATGATCTTCTTTTTGAAAGATTTCTGAATCCAGATCGGATTTCAATGCCTGATGTTGATATTGATTTTGATGATGATGGTCGCCAACTGGTGCTCGAATGGGTTACAAAGAAGTACGGACAGGATAAAGTATCGCATATCGTTACATTTGGTACGATGGCCGCCAAACTTGCCATTCGTGATGTTGCCCGGGTATTGAAGCTTCCGCTGTCTGAAGCTGATCGATTGGCAAAAATGGTTCCTGATGCGCCTAAAATGACTTTAAAAAAGGCTTATAAGGAAAATCCGGAATTAGAGAAAGAGAAAAACTCAGACAATGAGTTAGTCCGTAAAACAATTCGCTTTGCCGAAATTCTTGAAGGTTCGGTAAGACAGACCGGAATTCATGCTTGTGGGATCCTTATTAGTAAAGATCCCTTGTATGATCATATACCAGTTATGCCGACTAAAGGAGAAAGTTTGCTGACTACCCAATATGACGGGCATTTTGTAGAACCTATTGGCTTGTTAAAAATGGACTTTCTTGGACTAAAAACATTGTCCATCATAAAAGAATGTCTTGATAATATTAATTTGTCCAGAGGGAAATTGATTGATATGGACAAGATCCCGTTGGATGACGAACAAACTTATCAACTTTTCAGCAACGGAGATACAACAGCCATTTTTCAGTTCGAATCTCCGGGGATGAAAAAGTATCTGAGAGGATTGCATCCAAACAGATTTGAAGACCTGGTGGCAATGAATGCTCTTTACCGTCCGGGACCTATGGAATACATCCCGAAATTCATTGAACGTAAGAATGGTCTTTCTCCGATTGTTTATGATCACCCCATGATGGAGCCTTATTTGAAGGATACCTGTGGAATTACGGTTTATCAGGAACAGGTGATGCTTCAATCCCGGGCACTTGGCGGCTTTACCCGGGGAGAATCAGACACGCTTCGAAAGGCGATGGGAAAAAAGAACTTCGGGATGATGAATAAGCTGAAGATCAAATTTCATGATGGCTGTAGAAACAATAAAGGTTTCATGTCGGGTTGTCTTGAAGTGAAAAAGAATCCCGATGAACTGATTGATAAAATCTGGAAAGACTGGGAATCGTTTGCCAGCTACGCTTTTAATAAATCTCATTCTGTCTGCTATGCCTATGTTGCTTATCAAACCGGATATTTAAAGGCACATTATCCTGCAGAATATATGGCTGCGGTTTTGAGTCGTAATCTTTCGAACAGTGAAAAGATTACCACTTTTATGGATGAGTGTCAGCACATGGATATGGATGTACTTGGCCCGGATGTTAATGAGTCGTATCATAAATTTACAGTTAACAAGGAAGGTGCCATCCGTTTCGGAATGGGGGGTATCAAAGGAGTAGGCGAAGGAGCTGTTTCTGATATCATTACTGAGCGGGAAAAACGGGGACCGTTTAAGGATATTTACGATTTTATTGAAAGGGTGAACCTTCAATCTGTTAATAAAAAAAATATTGAGGCACTTGCCATTGCTGGGGCTTTTGACGGCTTTAATGTTTATAGAAGTCAGTTTTTTGCAGGTGAAGGAGCTGAATCCTCTTTTCTGGAAAATTTAATTAGATACGGGCATAAAATTCAGCAGGAACGGGCCACAGCACAGCAGTCTCTATTTGGAGGAGAAATGTCTAATACCATGATTCAAAAGCCAGTGTTGCCCAGTGTGCCTGAATGGCCTAAACTGATGCTTCTTGAGAAAGAGAAGGCATTGATCGGAATTTATTTGTCTGCGCATCCACTCGATGATTATAAATTTGAACTGGAACATTTCACGACAGAAGGAATCGTATTGGCTAAATTATTACCGGAAGATCTTGTGAATGAAAAAGGCCGGGAAATAAGTGTCGGAGGAATGGTTATTGAGGCGAGGGAAGCAATGACGAAGACCGGTAAGCCATTCTCTGTAATGACCCTTGGTGATTATTCCGGGTCTCATCAATTTTATTTCTTTGGTCAGGATTTTGTGAAATTTGCTAATTACTGTAAAACCGGACTCTTTCTTCTTGTTCATGGAAAAGTTGTTTCTCGTTTTGGAAATAGTGATCAACTTGAATTTAAACTGGATCAAATTGATTTGCTCTCAACGGTGCGGAATGCAAAAGTGAAAAACATTACTTTGGAGATGCCTCTTTATAATGTGACAGAAGATTTTGTTAATAATCTTAATAAAGAAGTCTCAGTTAATAAGGGAGATGCGGTTGTGCGTTTTAATATTTGGGATGCAGAGAACAATATCATGATAAATTTGTTCTCAAGAAATACACGAGTTGAATTAACTAATAGCTTACTCGACTTTCTGCAAAACCAGGAAGATTTGGTACTAAAGATCAATTAATTTTTAACTTTGTGTAGAAGAATTAGACATAACTCTATAAAAAGAAAGATCATGGCTATTCAGGTTACTGATTCAAATTTTGAAGAAATTGTGCTAAAATCAGATAAGCCAGTATTGGTTGATTTTTGGGCAGAATGGTGTGGTCCCTGCCGAATGGTTGGACCATTAGTTGAAGAACTTGCCGGAGATTACGAAGGCCGTGCTGTTGTTGTAAAGATGGATGTCGATGCCAACAACATGATTCCAGTAAAATTTGGAATCCGGAATATCCCGACTATCTTATTTTTTAAGAATGGCGAAGTGGCTGACAAACAAGTTGGTGCTGTTCCTAAAACAATTTTATCGGCTAAAATTGATGCTTTATTATAAGGTATTGAGAGAAGAATAAAAGGGGCATGGATTTTTTCCATGCCCCTTTTTTATTCGTTCGATTTTCTTCGGATTAAAGTACAGCAAACAGGATAGTGGTCTGAAAGTCTGATCTTTTTGACCGAAAAATTATAAGCTGTAAAGAAGTCGTCATGAAAAATATAATCAATTCTGAATGCTGGAAGTTCTCCCCTGTAAGTACTGCCGATTCCTGATCCGGATTCAACAAACGCATCATTCAATGTGTTCTTAAACGTTTGATAAGTATAGGAGACCGGCGGAGAATTAAAGTCACCACATACAATCACCGGATAAGGAGACTCTGCAATGTGTGCTGCCACTTTGTCGGTTTGCTGAGCCCTTTTAATGAAAGCTTTTTTTAATTTCCTTCCAACATCGATGATTTTCGAAAATTGCCTTTTCTTATTTGAAATTTTCACTGAGTCAATCACTGAATATTCATCCGGATCTATGGAGTTGGATTGAAGATGACAGTTGTAAACCCGTATTGTATCTTTTCCTAGTTTGATGTCTGAATATATAACCAGATTGTGTGAATCGGCAAATCGTATCTCTCCCAGATTTACAATCGGATATTTAGAGAAGGTAACAGATCCGGCATAACGGGATGTGTGAGCGAAATGATAGTAATTAATCTGTGGAATTTCGGCTTTAAACCGTTCTGGTCTGAGCGGACCGAGATTTTGAATTTTAACTTCCTGCATGCATAATATGTCGGGGTCCTGATCTTGTAAAAACTGTAATATCCGAGGTGTTGTTTTATCTTTCTGTTCAAAAAAAGAATAAAACTGCTGTACGTTGTATGTTAGAACTTTAATTCCTTCAAGAGAGGTCTCCTTAGGGGGCGAGAGTTGAATGAAATTTTGTAAATGCCCCCAGCCGAACGCGATGACGGCCAATGAAATAATAAAAAACCGACTTCTGAGAAGAATCCAGATAATCATAAATGCAAGATTAGCTACTAAGAGATAAGGATAGGCTAATCCGAA
Organism: Prolixibacteraceae bacterium; assembly: GCA_963692465.1. Taxonomy (GTDB): domain Bacteria; phylum Bacteroidota; class Bacteroidia; order Bacteroidales; family Prolixibacteraceae; genus JAUZOB01. Next base: position 1,493,780 of record OY829943.1, on the reverse strand, counting down.
AAAGGCGATTGTCCAATATTTAACGGGACTGATATAGCATGCTAAATAAGAAAGAACGAGAAATCCGGAGACTAAAATATTAATACTCAGAATAAACCCTTTGCCTTTTTTTTTCACTGCAAATAGCATTTAATTTGATCTTCCAAATATACGCAATTTTGATCTTAAGCGGAGGATAAATCAGTAATAAACGATGCGATAAACCTTTTAACTGTTGAATTTTAGACGTTTTGATGGGGAATCAAATTTTTATTGCGACCTTTGTCCCCCTTAAATTTATATAAGAGCAATAAGATGAGAAACTATAATAAGGAAAATCCGAAAAGGAACTCCGATGATAAAAAAGAATTCCACGGACGAAAATTGGGAACTTCTGCGGGAAGGGATAATGAACGGAAGTTTTCTGCCTCTCCTGATGATAGAAAAAAGAAAAGAGACGATCATCCACAGGGAGAAGCAGACAATAAGCGACCTTTTCGGAAAACAAATACTGAAAGCCGGCCTTATGGCAGACCAGGAAGAAGTACCCGCCCTGCAGGACATGGAACTTCTGCAAATTCAGATAGAAAATTCGTCTTTGGAAAACGGGAGGGAACTTCTGATCGATATAAGAAACAACCGGAACATCCTTCTTCTGATACAAAAAGAGAAGATCGCCCGCGCCCGGAAGGTCGGTTTAAGAGAGAAGAACGGACTTATGTGAGACGACCAAGAAAATCAACACCGGCTCCTAGTGCAGCGCAGGATGGTTCAATGCGCTTAAACCGCTATTTGGCTAATGCCGGCATTTGTTCCCGCCGGGAAGCCGATGTTTATATTCAGGCAGGGGTTGTTTCGATTAACGGACAAGTTATTTCGGAATTAGGATCTCGAGTTTTACCGGGCGATGAGGTTCGCTTTCATGAACAGGTTTTGACCCCTGAACGAAAAGTCTATGTTCTCCTGAATAAACCCAAAGGCTATGTGACAACAACCGAAGATCCACATGCCCGTCAAACGGTTATGGATCTTGTCCAGGATGCCTGTCGTGAGCGAATCTACCCAGTTGGGCGATTGGATAAAGCGACAACGGGAGTCCTCCTTTTGACTAATGACGGTGAGTTGGCTAAACGATTAACTCATCCCAAATATAAGTGTAAGAAGATTTATCAGGTCACGCTTGATAAAAAACTCAGGAATGATGATATGATTCACATTACAGAAGGAGTAGAGCTGGAAGATGGCTTTATTGCTGCTGATGCGATTCAATTTGTTGATGTTGCCGATCATAAAATCATCGGAGTTGAAATTCACTCAGGTCGAAATCGAATTGTACGTCGAATCTTTGAAAGCTTGGGATATGAAGTAGAGAAATTAGACCGGGTTATGTTTGCCGGACTCACAAAGAGTAAACTTCCCCGGGGAACATGGCGATTCCTTACGGAAAAAGAACTCGGATTTCTACAGATGGGTAATTTTTAAATCGTTAAGTGTAATTTTTTTCTGCTGTTAGTTACCAATACTCTGAACTTGGAAAGGGAATTCGTAAATATTATCACCAAAAATCAGGGCATTATTCATAAGGTGTGCTCTATCTATTGTGACGATGAAGAAGATCGGAAAGATCTGTTTCAGGAAATCGTGGCACAATTATGGCGATCGTATCCCTCGTTTCGTAATGAGGCGAAGTTCTCTACCTGGATGTATCGGGTAGCTATCAATACCGCGATAACCAGTTTTAAGAAAGGGAAAAAACAGCTGCGACGCCAGCCGGTTCTGGAGCAGAATCTACAGATTGCTGATGATGTTTATGATTGTGAGCAGGAAGATAAAATTAAACAACTCTATCAGGCGGTTGGAAAATTAAGTGGCATTGAGAAATCAATCGTTCTGCTTTTTCTTGAAAGTAAGGGGTATGAAGAGATTGCAGAGATCACAGGAATTTCTCAAAACTATGTGCGGGTAAAGATGAATAGGATTAGAAAGAAATTAAAGAAATTAATGAATATTGAGGGATAGAGATGAAGTTTGACGACTTAAAAACGATATGGCAACAAGCTTCGCAGCAGGAGGTGGAATCAAAAGAACTTAGTTCTTCTGAAATCCTTTCTTTGTTGAAGAAGAAAACATGGGGAATTGTTGAGAAACTCGATTTGAATATTCGTTTGGGATTTCTGATCCTCTTTCTAATGTTAGGGTATCTATTTGTTGATTATTTTGTTTTTAGTCCGTTCCTTCTGAAACGAATTCCATTGCATATCTCTTATTACGAACAGTTGGAACTTTTGGATCTGTTTGTTTATGTTATTGCCCTTGTTTGCTTTATTGTTTTCTGGGTCTCCTATCGTAAGATTGATACAAAGAATATAACAGTCCTGAATTTGAAAGAATCAATCCTTCATATTGTAGGAGCTCTTAATCTTTTCCGTAAACTTTTTTATCTGACATTGGGCTTGTTTTTGGTCTGCTCGGCAGTCGACTTCTTTGCTGGATTAAGAACTGGATTGGAACTCGGACTTTCGATGCATGGCCTTTCGCTTGCCAGGATGACTCTCTCTTTTTTTATTTTTGCTTATGCCTTTGGAACGATCGTCCTTGCATTAATTGTCTTCGGATACTATGCATTGGTTAACTGGGTCTTTAACCGTTTATACGGGCAATATCTGAAGAAACTAAAAGCAACTCTTGCAGAACTCGAAGAAAAAATCGAGTAAATAATTGGATCATTTGTTTTTGCGGGATTTGTGTATCTTTGCGCCAAACAGTTTATATCTAAATAATGGAACACAAATCAGGTTTTGTGAATATTATCGGCAACCCCAATGTGGGTAAGTCCACTTTAATGAATGTATTGGTTGGGGAGAAATTGTCAATCATTACCTCTAAAATGCAAACAACCCGTCAGCGAATCAAAGGAATCGTAAACGGAGATGATTTTCAGATTGTCTATTCCGATACGCCGGGAATTTTGAAACCTAAATATAAATTGCAGGAAGCAATGTTGAGATCGGTTGATACGGCATTACTTGATGCAGACGTTATCCTTTATGTGACAGATACGATTGAGGCACCGAATAAAAATGAAGAATATCTTGAGAAGATCAGAAACTCGGAAATTCCTTTAATCCTGGTGGTTAATAAGATTGATGTATCCAATGAAGAAGAGGTATTAAAGCTCTGTGCTCATTGGAAAGAAACTTTCCCTAGGGCCGATATCTTTGCTACTTCGGCTAAAGAAAATTTTAATATTGCGCCAATATTTGATTGTATTCTCGAACTGTTGCCCGAAGGTCCTGCCTATTTTCCTAAAGACGAACTAACCGACCGAAATGAACGTTTTTTTGTTCAGGAGATAATTCGTGAAAAAATATTACTCAATTACCAGCAAGAGATTCCGTATTCTGTGGAAGTAGAAATCGAAGGATTTAATGATGAGCCTGCATTGCTTAGTGTAATGGCGGTTATTCATGTAACCCGCGATAGTCAGAAAGGTATTATTATCGGGAAACAAGGAAAGGCCTTAAAACATGTTGGGATAGAAGCCCGTAAGGATATGGAAGAGTTTTTCTCAAAGAAAGTATTCCTTGAGCTATATGTGAGGGTGACAAAGGATTGGCGGGATCAGGAGAATACCCTGCGTCGGTTCGGTTATGATGTGGAGTAATAAATATTTGTATGCAGGCCGGGAGGCTATGCTAATTATTAAAAGTAAAAACGCTGATGAGCAATATTGTGGCAATCGTTGGACGCCCTAATGTAGGGAAGTCAACTCTTTTTAACCGTTTGGTAGAGAGCCGGAAAGCAATTGTAAATGAAGAGTCTGGGGTAACCCGTGATCGTAATTATGGGAAAGGAGAATGGAATGGAGTTCCATTCTCGGTAATCGATACCGGAGGCTATGCTCTGAATACGGGTGATGTTTTTGAAGCAGAAATCAGAAAGCAGGTTTTACTTGCAATAGAGGAAGCGGATGTTATTTTGTTTGTTGTTGATGTAGAATGTGGAATTATGGACCTTGATCAGTCAATAGCCATGGTTCTTCGTCGTTCAAATAAAAAATATTTTCTGGTGGTCAATAAGGTCGACCATTTTGGAAGGCAGTATGATGCCAATGAGTTCTATGCCCTGGGTGTGGACTCTTTCTTTTGTATTTCTTCGGCCAATGGGAGTGGAACTGGAGATATGCTTGATGCGGTAGTTGAAAGCTTCCCTGAAAGAAGTCCTGATGAAGAAATCGATGGAATCCCTAAGTTTACGGTTGTAGGCCGTCCGAATTCCGGAAAATCTTCTCTGGTAAATGCCTTAATCGGAGAAGATCGTAATATTGTTACGGACATTGCCGGAACAACCCGTGATTCGCTTAATACCCGCTATACTAAGTTTGGATATGATTTTTTCCTGGTCGATACCGCCGGCCTTCGAAAGAAGAACAAAGTATCGGAAGATGTGGAATTCTATTCCGTCCTTCGTTCTATAAGAGCTATTGAGGAATCGGATGTCTGTATCTTAATGCTTGATGCAACAAGAGGTTTAGAGGCACAGGATCTTAACATCTTTAACCTTGCCTGGACCAACAAAAAAGGGGTTGTTATATTGGTTAATAAATGGGATCTGGTTGAAAAAGATAACTATTCAACTGACGAGTTTAAAGAAGCCATTAAAAGGCGACTTGCTCCGAATGTTGATATTCCGATTGTCTTTGTCTCTGCATTGACCAAACAGCGAATTTTTAAGGCATTGGAGATGGCTATTGATGTCTATAAAAGCAGAAGTCGTAGAATAAAAACTTCAGAGGTTAATGATGTAATGCTACCAGTGATTGGAGCGTTTGGCCCTCCTTCGATTAAAGGAAAATACGTTAAGATTAAATATGCCATGCAGCTTCCAACAGCTACGCCTTGTTTTGCGTTTTACGCCAATCTGCCGCAATATGTAAAAGAACCCTATAAACGTTATCTGGAGAATAAAATCCGGGAGAATTTTGACTTCTCGGGAGTTCCGATTCAAATTTTTATTCGTTCGAAATAATTATTGATTCAACGTTTTTGTTGAATCTGTTGGAAAATCTCGTATTTCCTGTCATTCATTTCGGTTAAAAACCGAAAGAAAGAAATTGAAAGAATTTCGGCTAAAGAGTAGAGCTGGAGTTCTTTTTTTTATGAATTGATTCTTATCCTTTTATAGAGGGATTTATCCCATTAAGGAGTATAATAGCCGTCATATAAAGCGTTTGCTTTGTCGAAAATAAGAGAAGCTTTCGATGAAGAATAAGTTAGGAAGAAACCGATAGCTCCATTGCTTATATTCCCTGCAACTGTCGCCGGAGGCCCCCCGAAGAGAGGTGTGCTCTTGTTTATTGAACTTTTAACATCCCGAATATAATTATATCCGTCCTGAGTAATCCCCATCATTTCCAACGTTATCATATCTCCGTTTTTGATGACTTCGTCTTTTTTTCCCTGATACAAGTTTTGAACATTTAATCCCTCAATTTTCTCTCCATTAAAAAAACGGTCGTCTGTGAGGGTGATTTCCGAAATGGTATCGGTAACTAGTTTATTATTTAGATATACTCTAAACGCGTAGTAGTCCTTAGTATCTTTAGGATCCTGACCGTACATAAATATTCGGTAATAATCGTCCGATTTCTCGTATTCAAGTGAAATCCAATCCAAAGTCGCAACGGGATTTAATTTTGAAGTCGCCTCATAACTTCTGATGTTTCCGTCGTGATTCAAATCTACTTTGGAAATAGTCAGGTGATAGGTGTGTCCTGGAACTCCATGATAGTCCGAAGAAGTAAGGTAAGTTCCTTTTTTAGTTGCTGATTCATTAAGTTGAATGGTGTCTTTTTCGTCAGAAATACGAACCAAAGCTCCTGAAACAACTTCTTCCGATTGGCTGTTGTAATAGTCGGTAGAACAGGATAGTTTAACGGAGTGGACTCTGGGTTCATTGGATAATTCGCCCTCGACAATCAATTTTTTGCTGGTACTGTTCAGTTGCATGTCGATTTGTTCGGTACAGGCATAAAAGGAGCCGATCAGTAAATATATCTTGAGTAGTAATTTTAAATTTTTCATGACCGTGGGCAGGTTAAAACTTAAAGTTGTAGGTTATGGCTGGGATAAAGGTAAAAAGATAAGTCTTCTCAGCATAGGTTTTGGTGGGGTCATCTTTGTCCTGAATAAAGTCGATAGCCCATGCATTTTTCCTACCGTAAACGTTATAGATAGAAAAATTCCATTCGCTGCTCCATTTCCGGTTCGGATTTTTTTTCGATTTAAGGTTTAATGATAGATCAAGACGATGATAGTCAGGCATTCGTGAGGCATTTCTTCCGGAGTAAAGAGCGAGGACATTATTCATGTATTGATAACGTCCAACCGGTACCGTTATAGGAGCTCCCGTGGTATATATCCAGTTGGAGGAGATATCTACTCTTTTGGATAGATTGTAACTCAGAATGATTGAGATATTATTGGGCCGGTCATACGAAGAAGGATATCTCTTCCCGTCATTAATCTCCCCGATTTTCTTCCATGACCTCGACCATGTATAAGCGATCCATCCTGATAATTTCTTTTCTTCAAATCGAAACTGAAATTCCGATCCGTAAGAATAAGCTTTACCAAACCGAAGCTCGCCTTCTAACTGTTTGTTTAAAAGCAGAGTGGCGTAGTCTTTGAAGTCTATGGCATTTTGCATGTTTTTGTAATATACTTCAATTGACAAATTGGCTTTGTGTGATGCCAGCTCTCTGAAGTAGCCCAAGGCATATTGATCGGCTTTTTGTGGTTTGACATTCGGACTGGCGGGGAACCAGATGTCGAGTGGATTGCCCGATGTTGAGTTTTGTGCTAGCTGAATGTATTGTACTGTTCTGGAGTAGCTCGCCTTGACGGAAGAAGTCGGGTTGAGGGTGTAAACCATTCCGATGCGGGGCTCAGGGGCTGCTGTTGAATGATAAATCGTGCCGGAAGCATAACTAACTGAATCGGTCATGTTATGCTGACTATCGTAATGATAAACGGTTGCTTTTCCGATATTCTGGAAAAGAGAATAACGTAATCCGTATTTTAGTAAAAATTGATCGCCAAACTGTTGTTCTGCTGATAAATAGGCAGCGCTTTCTGTGTTGTACTCTTTGGGTATATAAAACTGACTGAAGGAACTGGCTGATCCTTTTCCGGTAGCCGCACCGGGGGCAATCTGATGAAAAGTTCCCTGAATACCGTAGCGGAAAGTCAGGGATGGTGAGATAAAATGACTAAAATCGGATTTAAAGCTAAGATCATTCATGCTCGAATTCCAATTATAGCCATTAGCCTCTTGTTCGCTACTTCCAAGACTATAATTGTAATGACTTTGGATAAGAGAAAAATTGGCAAAAACATTTTTACTGAAGAGGTGATTCCATCTCACCGTGAATGTCTTATTGCCGAACCCAAAATCAGAATTTTTATTACTGAACTGGTCTTTTCCGAGATATCCGCTTATAAAAAGGTGATTGTTGTCGTTGAACCGATGATTGACTTTTAAATTCAAGTCATAAAAATAGAGCGCGTCGTTTTTGATGTTATGATCACTGGATAGTGGGAAAAAGAGATCGATATACGATCTTCGGCCCGATAGAATAAATGAGGTGTTCTCATTTGCAATGGGGCCTTCCAGTGTTAGTCTTGATGAGATGATTCCGATTCCCCCTGATCCGGAGAATTTTTTAGTATTTCCTTCGCGCATGTGAATGTCGAGGAGCGAAGAAAGACGACCACCCTGGTTGGCAGGAATATCTCCTTTGTAGAGTGTCACATCTTTAATAGCATCACTATTGAAGATTGAAAAGAACCCCAGAAGGTGCGAGGCATTGTACACGGTTGCTTCGTCCAGAAGGATTAGATTCTGATCAGGACCTCCGCCTCTCACGCTGAAACCCGAAGAACCCTCGCTGGTAGACTCAACACCAGGAAGCATTTGTATGGCTTTTAATAGATCAACTTCGCCCAATAGCGCAGGAATCTTCTTTATTTCAGACATCTGTAGCGTTTGTGTGCTCATCTGTGCCTTGTTGAGGTCATTGCCAGGCTTAGCAGTTACCACAATTTCCGATAATTCAGAAGAGTTAGGGTTGAGTTCTATGTCGAGAATGTTATCGCGGCGATAGGTTGTCTTGATTTCCCTTGTTTCGTAGCCAATGCACGAGAATCCGATCGTTGCCGAAATCATCGGTACGGTTAGAGAGTAAAATCCATAAGAATTGGTTGTTGTGCCGGTATGAGATCCTTTTAAATAGATGCTAGCCCCAATGATTGCTTCTCCGTTAGATTGATCTTTAATATACCCACTAATGGTAATTCTTTTTGAAGTTCCGCTCGGAGCTTGTCCTTTCGTCTGAAACACAGGCGATAGAATAAAGAATCCTATTAGAAAAAGAAGCTTGTTAAGATTCATTTTTCATCCCTTTGTTCTTTTATGTTTTTTGAAAAATAGGGGCTGTGTCTGTTTTTTTCTATTTCCTCACCAGCGTGCGGTAACTATATTTAAAATTGTTTGTTTCATCGAAAAGATCTTCTCTTGATTCCTCAATCCATTCATTAAAATCGATCTTCGGGAAAAAAGTATCTGCCTCGAAATGTTTATCAACTACGGTGAGATAAAGACGACCTGCCAGCGGATAAAATTGCCGGTAGATGGCTTCTCCTCCAATGACGAAAGCTTCTTGTCCGGAATCAATCAACTCGAGTGCTTGATTAATGGAGGGAACGAAAACGCACCCTTCCAAAGGTCCTTTCATGCTTCTGCTGATGATGATATTGGTCCGGTTCGGCAATGGCCGGCGGGGAAGCGACAGAAATGTATTCTTCCCCATAATGATCGGATGTCCGGTTGTGATTTGTTTGAACCTTTTCAAATCGGATGAAAGATGAAAAAGGAGCTGATTGTTTTTTCCAATTGCAAAATCTTCGGCAATCGCCACGATGATGGATATATTTTTATGGATCATAGAAGTTGAAAATAAACGGAGAAAATACTATACAGACACGATCCCTTTGATTGCAGGATGACATTGATAGTCTTCAAGCGTAAAATCTTCATACTTGAAATCAAAGATATTTGTAATGTCCGGGTTCAGAATCATCTTGGGCAGAGGATAGGGCTTTCTGGTTAACTGAAGCCGAACTTGATCCAAGTGATTGAGATAAATATGTGCATCTCCCAGTGTGTGAACAAATTCACCCGGTTTTAGTCCGGTTGCCTGAGCAACCATCATCGTGAGAAGTGCGTAGGAAGCAATATTAAAAGGAACCCCCAGAAAAGAATCGGCACTTCGCTGATAAAGCTGACAGGACAGTCTCCCATCGCAAACATAAAACTGAAACAGAAGGTGGCAGGGAGGAAGATTCATCTGGTCAATTTCGCCGACATTCCATGCACTGACAATAAGTCTTCTGGAATTGGGATTGTTTTTTATGTCTTGAATAACCTGACTAATCTGATCAATATGCCGACCGTCTGTCGTTGGCCAACTTCTCCATTGATAACCGTAAATATGGCCAAGATTTCCTTCCTTGTCAGCCCATTCATCCCAAATAGAAACTCCATGATCTTTCAGGTATTTGGTATTTGTGTTTCCTTGAAGAAACCAGAGGAGTTCGTAAATAATTGATTTGAGGTGGACCTTTTTTGTTGTGACCAATGGAAATCCTTCTTCAAGATTGAAGCGCATCTGATAGCCAAAAGTACTGATTGTCCCAGTTCCTGTCCGGTCGCCTTTCGTTGCTCCTGTTTCGAGTATGTGAGATAATAAGTCGAGATATTGCTTCATGCTGAATTGTTTTCGTACAAAGATGAAGGTTTTTGATGGATATAAAATAAGGAATACGCCTCATTTTTGTTAAGAGGAAGATAAAATTCTTTCTGAAATGAAAAGACCGACGATTTTTTATAGCCCTTTTTTGCGACGCTTAATCTCATCGCGAATCTGCGAGGCTCGCTCGTAATCTTCGTTCTCAATAGCTTCATTAAGATCCTCGTTGAGTTCTTCAATGGACAAGTCATCCAGATCTTCCGGGAGATCACTATCTTCGTCAAAGTCCAATGGATCGGAAAGAAGATCTTGTGAAGAGCTGTTCTCGATAACAATTCCCGCTTTGTCCATGATCTCCTCTGTGGTGTATATCGGACAGTCAAACCGAAGAGCTAATGCAACAGCGTCGGATGTGCGGGAGTCAATGCTGATTTCTTTCCCTTTCTTGCTACATATTATTTTTGCAAAGAAAATACCCTCTTCGAGTTTGTATATGAGGACTTCTGTAACGGAGATGTCAAAAGACCGGGCAACATTAAAGAAAAGATCATGGGTGAGTGGCCGTGGAGGTGTTAATCCTTCAAGTTGAATGGCAATCGATTGAGCCTCGACGGGGCCAATTATAATCGGAATACGGCGATCACCATTCTCTTCGGCTAATACCAATGCGTAAGCTCCGGATTGGGTCTGACTGACAGACAGGCCCAAAACATTGATCGGGATTTTTTTCACAATACTTATTTTTTACAAAAGCCTAGACTTTCTTTTTCTCTTTAGTTCTCATTGAGAACAAAAATACTAATACTTTTTTAAATCATTTCATAAAAGTTATGACCGAACAGTCTCTTTTTGAATGATTCGAAATGTTTTGAGAGAAAACGGACTGTTTAAGGACAATAAGCTCCTGTAGAATGTTCCACTATTTGTAGACTGATTCCAGTAGCAAAAATTGAAATTGTATATTCTTTTTAGTAAAGCACATATTAGGCAAGGTCAGTGTATACTTATTTTAGAAAATGGAAATCAAAAAAGCAACAACAAAAAACAGAAACAGAAAGGAACGCACACTAAATCAAGACTATCAAAATTAGAATAGCTTTATTGACGCTTCGCTAAAAGTTATTTCCCATTTTAACAGCTCATCATCAGCAACAGAAATGTACTGATAATTAGTTAATAATATAAGTCTACTTTATCATGAAAAAAGGGAAACTGTTATTAGAAAATTGAAATTGTATAACTATTTTAGTGAACAAATATTCTACTGTATACTTATTCCAGTTAAGACATCCAAAAGTGTATACTTATTTTAGGAAAGGTCATAAGCAACACTTCATAGGTGGTTTATAGGTGGTTCAAAGGTGGTCTATAGGTGCTCAGCACCTATAGACCACCTTTGAACCCTTTTTTTTTTCAGTTGAAAGTGTAGTCCAAGAGATAAGAAAATTGAATGTAAAAACTTGAAAGAAGAGAATTTATATCGGAAATATTTTTTGAAATTGTTTGCGACTCATTGAAAAATAACTACTTTTGCATTCCAAAATGTATTCGTATAGGCTTGTAAAGAGGATAATAGGAATGTCGTCCCGCCTTGCGGAGTAAACTGAAAAGACGTAATTATGTACGCTATTGTAGAAATTGCCGGACAACAATTTAAGGTTGAGAAAGACAAAAAGATCTTCGTCCATCGTTTGGCAAAAGAAATTGGTGATAGTCTCGAATTCGAGAAGGTATTGCTGATTGATAATGATGGGGACGTTAAAATTGGAACTCCTGTTGTTGAAGGAGCAAAAGTGACTGCTAAAGTATTGGCTCACCCTCGTGGCGATAAAGTCCTGGTATTCAAGAAAAAGAAAAAGAAGACCTATCAGAAATGTACGGGTCATCGTCAGGATTTTTCCCAAATTCAAATAGAAGAAATTGTCGGATAATTAAAAAGTATTGAACCATGGCACATAAGAAAGGTGTAGGTAGTTCTAAGAACGGCCGTGAATCAGAAAGTAAACGACTTGGAGTAAAGATATTCGGAGGGCAGGCAGCAAAAGCAGGAAATATTCTTGTTCGTCAACGTGGCACTGTCCATCATCCTGGTGATAATGTCGGGATGGGAAAAGATCATACCTTATTCTCATTAATTAATGGAGTTGTTAAATTTAAGAAAACAACAAGAGGCAGATCTTTTGTCTCGGTTGATCCCTTAAATATTCAATAACAATTTCTTTATTTTAATTCTTATAAATCTCCTGCTTATATTACCTGGTAATAAGGCAGGAGATTTTTATTTTCTTAATTTTGCAACTCATTCAACGTAATAATTCTATCAGATATGTTAACTCTTAAGTTTATTAAGGAGAATCCTGACTTGGTAATCGAGAGACTTGCTGTAAAGAATTTCGATGCAAGAGAAATTGTTGCCAAGGTTATTGCTGTTTCTAATCGTAAAAATGAAATTCAGAAAGAGCTGGACGAAAGCAAAGCTGAAATGAATTCCCTTTCCCGTCAGATCGGTAATCTGTATAAAGAGGGGAAAACCAGTGAGGCAGATACTGCTAAGGCAAGAACAGCAGAACTGAAAAATAATGTTAAGTCTTTAGAACAGGAATTTGATGCCAAAGATTCAGAATTGACTCAGTTAATTGTTCTGATGCCCAATATCCCTTGCAAATTAGTCCCTAAAGGTAAAAGTTCCGATGACAATGTGATTGTTACCATGAAAGGGAAAATCCCTGAATTGGGAGAGGATGCTTTGTGCCACTGGGATATTGCCCGGAAATATGATATTATCGACTTTGAACTTGGAAATAAAATTACCGGAGCCGGGTTTCCTGTCTATAAAGGGAAAGGTGCCCGTCTGCAAAGAGCTTTGGTTAGTTTCTTTCTTGACGAAGCCAGGAATGCAGGTTATCTTGAAATTCAACCTCCTTATATGGTCAATGCTGATTCCGGATTCGGAACGGGTCAGTTGCCTGATAAAGAAGGTCAGATGTATCACGCTGAGGTTGATGATTTATACCTGATTCCAACGGCTGAAGTTCCGGTTACAAATCTTTATCGGGATGTCATTCTGGATTATAAGGACCTTCCAATTAAAAATGCGGCTTATAGCGCTTGCTTCCGAAGAGAAGCCGGATCGTACGGTAAAGACGTGAGAGGTCTTAATCGGTTGCATCAGTTCGATAAAGTGGAAATTGTTCAGATTGCTCATCCTTCGGTTTCGTATCAGGTTCTTGACCAGATGGTTGCTCATGTGGCCTCTTTGGTTGAAAAACTAGAATTGCCTTATCGGATTGTACGGTTATGTGGTGGTGATTTGAGTTTCACTTCGGCAATTACTTACGATTTTGAAGTGTTCTCTGCGGCTCAGAAGAAATGGCTAGAGGTAAGTTCGGTGTCTAACTTTGAGACTTTTCAGTCAAATCGCTTGAAATTGAAATTTCGTGATGAAAGTGGTAAAAATCTGCAACTAGCACATACATTGAACGGATCAGCTCTTGCTCTTCCCCGTATTGTCGCTTCTTTGCTTGAAGATAATCAAACGCCTGAAGGGATCAGGATTCCTAAAGTTCTGGTTCCATATTGCGGCTTTGATCTGATTGATTAGAAAAAGGATATTTCTTATAGAATCAAAGGGAGCAGTCTGTAAAAGGTAGCTCCCTTTTTTATTGCTCGCTAATTCGAGTCTTTCCCAAACAGTCTCTCCTGTGATAGATCTCGGCACCTTAATGTTAAGGGTGAATCAGAAGTCGTTTGTTAATGAGAAGATTGAATAAATCGAATTACCCATTGAAATCGAATTTTTTTAGATCGATGAATTGGTGTCCGAAATAATCCCTTATTTTGTAGGTGAGTAAGTGAGCTTGTTGGAAGAGAGCTCTGTTTGCCGGAAATGCATCATTGAAAATAGATTATTTTGATAGAAGACAAAACAATATTAGGAATCGACCCGGGTTCTAATGTGATGGGATATGGGGTTATAAAAGTGGTGTCGGGGAAGCCACAGATTGTAACTCTGGGTGTTGTTAAGATGGCCGGTCTTAAAGATCATTACGCAAAATTGGGACATATATTTCAACGGACCCTGTATCTGGTTGATGTGTATAAACCGGATGAGGTGGCACTTGAAGCTCCGTTTTATGGGAAGAATGTACAGTCGATGTTGAAATTGGGACGGGCACAGGGTGTTGCGATGGCTGCGGCACTGTATCGTTCCTGTCCAATTTTTGAATATGCTCCGTTGTTTGTAAAACAGGCAATTACGGGAATGGGCGGGGCCTCAAAAGAACAGGTGGCGTTCTTTCTTAAAAGTATTTTTACGCTTGAAAATCTACCTAAAGAGCTGGATGCAACAGATGCACTTGCCGTGGCTGTCTGTCATTATCTGCAACTGAAAAAGCCCTTGACTCAAAAAGGTTCTAAAAACTGGAGCGATTTTGTGAAGAAAAATCCCGATCGGATAAAGTAATCTGCCGGACGGTTTGAAATGAGTAAAAAAGGAAATCGGGAGGGGAAGTAACGAAGGGAAAGTTCATAAATAAAAGGCTGTGTAGTTTAAACTACACAGCCTTTTATTTATGAGAGAAATGCTTTTGAAATCTTTTTTTGTATTTCGATAAATTCATCTTCATTGAGGTGAAGCTTTTCTTTAGCGAAATTAACGTCCTGTTCTGAGTTCATCGGAATCAGGTGAATGTGAGCATGTGGAACTTCGAGCCCTAAAACAACAACTGCTATCTTTTTGCAGGGAATAGCCTGCTTTAGCGCAACGGCTACTTTCTTGGCAAAAAGTTGTAGTCCAATGTAGAGTTGATCGTCAAGGTCAAAAAGATAATCGACTTCTTTTTTTGGTATAACCAGTGTGTGTCCTTGGGCAACCGGAGCAATATCCAGGAAAGCATAGAAATTTTCGTCCTCAGCTATCTTATAAGAAGGAATTTCTCCTTTTACAATTTTAGAAAAAATACTTGCCATGGTGCTGTTCGCGTTAATCAGATTTCTATTTTGGTGATTTCGAAATGAAGAATTCCTGATGGAACTTTAATTTCTACTACATCACCTACTTTTTTCCCAAGAAGCCCTTGGGCAATTGGAGTATTGACAGAGATCTTACCCTCTTTGAGGTTTGCTTCCTGATCACCAACAATGATGTATTGCATGACGGCGTTGTTCTTTGTGTTTTTGATCGTCACTTTGTTCAGCATCTGGATAATCAAGGTGTTTATTTTTGAGCTGTCAATAATGCGGGCCGAAGCAATCTGCCCCTGTATTGTAGAAATTTTGGCCTCCAGCATACCCTGAGCATCTTTTGCTGCATCATATTCTGCGTTTTCGGAGATGTCCCCCTTGTCAATAGCCTCACCGATCTGTTTGGAAATAGCGGGCCGTTCAATCGTCATTAAGCGCTCAAGTTCGGCTTTGAGCTTTTTGAGCCCTTCTTCAGTAAAGTAAGAAACTTTAGCCATTTAACTTTCCCTCCTTTTAAATGTGATATAAAATAAAAAGAATTCCGGTTGGGAAACCGGAACTCTTCTACACAAAAATAGGTAATTTATTTGATATTAAAAATCGGATTCGGATTCCTCATACTTTTGTTTTTGCAGAAATACTTTTTTTTGTGCAATTTGTAGACCTGCTTTGTGTTATGGAGATAAAATCAATTTTGCTCTATTATGGAACTTTTAAAAGGAATAAAAAAGAGTTTGAAACAGGCTGTCTGGATTAATTGTTGCTTTCTTTTGTTATTTATTTCGTGTGTTGATACTGCCTCTTCCCGCATTCCTTATGTGGTGACCGATAAGTATATTAATCTGACTATTGATAATGAATTACTTATTCCCGGAAATTCGATGTTGTTTACGGGATCGTCCTATTGCGGGTATGGTGGAATTATTGTGTGTTGTATCGGACTGAATGAATATGTGGCTTTTGATGCGGCCTGTCCGAATGAAGCGAATCCTTCTGTGGTTCTGAAACTAAATGGAATGACAGCGACCTGTCCTTCCTGCAAAACTCAGTATTTACTTACAACGGGGACTCCGGTGAAGGGACCTTCTCCGTATGCTCTTAAGGCCTATAGTGTTCTGGTGTCGCAGGGTTCTCTGCATATCAGTAATTGAAATACTGTAATACGAATACTCTATCCTCCGATTTACGGTTTCCGAATATTGGAAAGACAAAAAAGGAGAGAGAGTTTGTAATTTCTCTTTCTCCTTTTCGATAAAAGATCAATCAGATTAATACCGATAATGATCCTGTTTGTAGGGTCCTTTGACCGGAACTCCAATATAATCGGCTTGCTTTGGAGTTAAGACCGATAGTTTGACGTTAAGTTTCTCAAGATGCAGACGGGCCACTTCTTCGTCAAGGTCTTTTGGAAGCCGGTATACGTCTACTTTATAGTTGTTCTTCCAGAGTTCAAGCTGTGCAAGGGTCTGGTTGCAGAAAGAATTACTCATAACAAATGAGGGATGTCCGGTTGCACATCCGAGATTAACAAGTCGTCCTTCAGCCAGAAGGAAGATACTATGTCCGTCGGGGAACGTGTATTTGTCAACCTGTGGTTTGATGTTTGTTCTACGGATCCCTGGATAATTCTCAAGTTGGCTAACCTGGATCTCATTATCGAAGTGCCCG
This sequence comes from Prolixibacteraceae bacterium, assembly GCA_963692465.1. Taxonomy (GTDB): domain Bacteria; phylum Bacteroidota; class Bacteroidia; order Bacteroidales; family Prolixibacteraceae; genus JAUZOB01. Next base: position 1,477,363 of record OY829943.1, on the reverse strand, counting down.
ATATTACAAACGATAGCCTGATCTTTCATGGCTTTCATGTGTTCAATGGTGATGATATCGCAGTTCCCGGTGGTTGTAACAAAGATATTGCCTTCTTTAACTGCCTCTTCCATGGTTGTTACTTCGTAGCCTTCCATTACAGCCTGTAGAGCACAGATGGGGTCTATTTCCGTGATAATAACGCGAGCCCCATAGCTATGCATTGATTTGGAACAACCTTTCCCTACGTCTCCGTAACCTGCAACAACGACTACTTTTCCGGCAATCATGACATCTGTGGCACGTTTTATTCCATCGGCAAGTGATTCGCGGCAACCATATAAATTGTCGAATTTCGATTTGGTAACCGAATCGTTTACATTGAAGGCGGGGAAAAGAAGTTCTCCCTTCTCCTGCATCTGGTAAAGCCGGTGAACTCCGGTTGTTGTTTCTTCAGATACACCCTTGATGTTCTTGATGGCATGATGCCAGCGTGAAGAATTTGATTTAAATGCTTTTTTCAGACAGTTGAAAAGTTCGACTTCGTCTTCTGCTTCTGTGGCAACATCCAGTACAGTAGGGTCGTTCTCTGCCTGGAATCCTTTATGAATCATGAGCGTTGCATCACCTCCGTCATCAACAATGAGGTTTGGCCCCAGTCCGTTTCCGAAATCAAGAGCTCGTTCGGTACACCACCAGTATTCTGCGAGGCTTTCGCCTTTCCATGCGAAGACGGGGACTCCGTCTTTGGCAATGGCGGCAGCTGCATGATCCTGGGTGGAGAAAATATTACAACTGCACCATCTAATCTGAGCTCCTAATGCTTTTAATGTTTCGATGAGCACGGCAGTCTGTATGGTCATGTGTAAGGATCCCATTATTCTGGCACCGGCAAGAGGCTGACTCTTAGCGTATTTTTCGCGAATAGCCATTAAACCTGGCATTTCTTTTTCGGCAATTTCAATTTCTTTTCTTCCAAAGTCAGCCAGATTGATGTCGGCAACTTTGTATTCTGTTTTGTTTTCAGTCATTTTTTTCCTATTCTAAAATTAACGATTGCAAAAATAGTTATTGTTGTAAATGTTTGATTCATAACCTCAGTATATATATGCAGAATTGAGTGTACAATCAGATGAGGTCTTTTAGCAGATTCATAGCAATGATCTTGTCGAATTCGATTTGCTGTTTGAGTGAGTCAATGTTCTCAAATCTCTTTTCGTCTCTGATCTTCTTTTCGAAAAATACAGTGAGTTCTTTGTCGTATAGCATTCCGTCGAAATTAAAGATATTCACTTCAATGCTTTTCTCTGTTTCTTCAGGGAAAAGAGTTGGACGGGTTCCAATATTTAGAACTCCGGGGAAAATAGAATCATTGATTTTTACTTTGACTGCATAAACACCTGCGGGGGGAATTAACTTGGCCGGATTACTTACCTGTATGTTGGCTGTTGGGAATCCGATGGTTCGGCCTATTTGATTCCCTTTGACAACTGTTCCTGTAAGAATATAAGAATATCCCAGGTATTCGTTCGCCAAATCAATGTTCCCATTGTTGAGCGCATTCCTGATTTTTGTGGAACTTATATTGATATGGTCCACCTCAAGAGCTCCCAAGTGTGTGACTTTAAATCCGAATTCGTTAGCACATTGAGAAAGCGAATCAAAACCACCTTCCCGATTCTTCCCGAAATGATGATCGTAACCGACTACTAAATGGGAGATGTGAATTTTGTTGACCAGAATTTTTTCTACAAAATCATGATAGTTCATGCTGGCAAATTTCCGGGTAAAGGGATAAATAATTAAGTGCTCAATCCCAATATCGGACAGTAAATTGGCCTTTTCTTCAGGAGTCGTAAGAAGTTGTACTTTTTGGTCATGTGGCGCAACAACTTGCCGGGGATGAGGGTCAAAAGTGAAAATGACCGAATTCCCGTTTTCTGACTGTGCGATTTTTAACAGGCTATTAATAACACTCCGGTGCCCAAGATGTATCCCATCAAAAGTACCAATTGTGACAATGGGATTTGCTATAGAGAAATTTTGAAGATTGGAATAAATTTTCACGTCGATAATCCTTCAGTTGATTCGGTAAAATTAAATAATTATCTTCGGGGATTGACAATAGGGTGTGCGAATTATAGAATTAGTGAAATATTACTGCTTTTGAGCAATAAAATTGATGGTGGATTCAAAGTAGTGTAGGTAAGATGGATTGCTGATTCAAATAAAAATGTATTTTTGAAGGCTTGTGTGTAACGTGAAACTAAAAACGTATTGCAGTGAAACGTCTTTTTTATCTGATACCGGTACTTATTATAATATTGCAGTCTTGCAAAGACAAAACGAATTTTACAATATCCGGGAAAATAACCAATGCGGAAGGAAAGATGATCTATCTGGAAGAGTTGAAGGTCAATTCTTCTGTTCTGCTTGATTCGGCCAAGGTTGATAATGACGGGAAGTTTGAGTTCAAAGGAAGAACCTCGTTCCCTCAATTTTATTTGTTGAAATTAGCAAAGAATAATTTTATTACTCTGTTAATGGATTCAACAGAACAAGCCGTTGTTGTGGGAGATTATTCAAACCTGTCCACTGACTATGCAGTTCTTGGATCTCATAATTCTGAGTTGGTACGAACTTTGACTTATCATCTGCAGTCTACTACACGTAAACTTGATTCAATTCATTCTTTAATATCAATGCAGGCAAACCGTCCCGATTATTTGACCAAGAAGAAAAAATGGGATATGGAATGTGCTGCAATAATGAGAGCACAGAGCGATTCTTCTATTTTCTTTGTGCATCGACATCCATTTTCAATGGCGAGTATTTTAGCCTTATATCAGCGATTTGATGATCAAAATTATGTGATTCAGGATTTGCAAACCATGAAAATGGTCGCATCGGCACTGAATAGTGTTTATCCTAAATCAGAACATGTAAAAGCATTATATGACAATACCTTGTTGCTGATGCAGAAAGAACGGAATATAAAATTGGCAAAGACGTTGCAAGCTATTGCTGTAAATAGTCCGGATATCTCATTGCCTGATCCGTCAGGTAAAATATGTCGGTTGTCTTCGTTGAGAGGGAAATATGTACTGCTGCAATTCTGGTCGGCTCTTGATCGAAATTCGAGAATTATGAATGGTGCCTTGGTTGATCTGAATGCAAAATATCGTTCGAGAGGTTTAACGATTTATCAGGTGAGTGTTGATAAGAATAGAAATCTTTGGAATGATGCAATCGTTAATGATCGGATGAGTTGGATTAATGTGGGCGATATGCAAGGAAGCAATCAAGCGGTGGCTAATTATAATATTCAAGCGGTTCCGGCTAATTATCTTCTTGATCGACAAGGGAAGATCATTGGGAAAAATCTTTCTGCACCGGAATTAAATCAAAGATTGGCTCGAATTTTAAAATGAAAAAGTTGAAAATACATCTTGAATTGTTTTTTAGGTTGTATTTCTCGTAATGTTTTTGATTAATAAGATAAGGATCTTGTTGTCTGAATAATATCTAATATATTTGTGCCCTTTATAATTCGGAAGTTGTCTGATTTGGTAGAAAACAAAAAGATATATTTTATTTCAGATGTTCATCTTGGCGCTCCTGCATTAAAAAACAACAGAGAGCGTGAAGTGCTTTTTGTTTCATGGCTGGAGATGGCGCGTAAAGATGCCGGAGCTATATTCTTATTGGGAGATATTTTTGATTTCTGGTTTGAATATAAAGAAGTTGTTCCTAAGGGATTTACAAGAGCATTAGGAAAGATAGCTGAAATTGCAGACAGCGGAATAAAAGTTCATTTATTTACTGGTAATCATGACCTTTGGATGTCTGATTATTTTTCGGAAGAGCTGGGTGTTTGTGTTCATCATGAACCTTGGAGTTTGACGATTAATGGGAAACATTTCTTTATTGCTCATGGAGATGGATTAGACAAGAGTGATAAAGGATATTTATTTCTGAAAAAAGTTTTTGAAAATAAGATCTTGCAGTGGCTATTCTCTCGTTTACATCCTAATTTCGCACTGTGGATTGGTCACACGTGGTCAAAGCATAGTCGCATTTCTAAAGGAATTGAAGGGGCTGTTTTTCAGGGAATAGAGAACGAAGGAATTGTGAGTTTTGCCGTTGAGTACCAGAAAACGCATGATGTGGATTATTTTATAATGGGTCACCGGCATCTTGCATTGGATTTGAAAATAGGCGATCACTCTCGGTATATTAATACCGGCGATTGGATACGATTGTTTACGTATGCAGAATTTGATGGAGAAAAATTAGAATTAAAAACCTATAATAATATTTCAGAGACCTCTTGTGAAGAGAAGGCCTCGAATGTGTGAATATATGAGTAAAAGAATTTATACTGTAGTAAAAGGGACAGGAAGTTATATTCCGGAAGTGGTGATTAAGAATGACTATTTTCTGGATTATAAGTTTTATGATCCAGCCACACGAAAGGCTTTTGATCGTCCGAATGCTGAGATTATTAAAAAGTTTGAGGATATTACCAATATAAGGGAGCGCCGCTGGGCCAGAAAGGACCAGATGACTTCTGATTTGGGAACAGAGGCAGCTAAAGACGCGTTGAAAAACGCAGGAATTGATGGAGAATCGCTCGATTTCATAATTGTCGGGCATAATTTCGGTGATATTCGGGAAGGGGATAATCGTATGCAGACTTTGCCTACAATCTCTAATCGGATAAAGGCAAAACTTGGAATTCGCAATCCGAAGTCGATAACTCATGATGTTATCTGCGGATGCCCTAGTTGGGTGGCTGCATTTATTACGGCTGATGCCTATATCCGTTCCGGTGATTATAAGAGAGGTTTGGTTGTCGGCGCTGATATGAATTCAAGAGTAAGTGATCCTCATGACCGGGATTCTATGATTTTCTCTGATGGTGCAGGGGCTGTAGTTGTTGAGGCTGTCGAAAGCGAAGAACCTATTGGTATCCTTTCTCATGCTGGAAGATCTGACTCTTTTGGGTTTCAGGATATGCTTAAACTAGATGGATCTATCAACGATGATTATTCCCGGAAAGATGATCTTTTTATCCGGCAACAGGGACATAAACTTTATGTCTATGCATTGACTAACGTCCCGGGAGTTGTAAAGGAGAGTCTTGATAAAGCAGGACTTGATATTACTCATGTAAATAAAGTTCTGATTCATCAGGCTAATGAAAAGATGGATGATGCAATTTTAAAACGGGTCTTTAAATTATATGGAGTCAAGGGTGATACAAATGAGATTATGCCGATGAGTATCAAGAAACTTGGAAATAACTCTGCAGCAACAATCCCAACTCTTTGGGACTTGATTTTAAAAGGAAAGATTGAAGGACATGAAATAAAAAGCGGAGATAATCTGGTCATTTGTTCTGTCGGTGGCGGAATGAATATCTGTTCGGTTGTTTATAGAGTGCCGTAACCGGTCGCTGTAGATAAGATAAAGAGAAGGGGTTGTTCATTATTATTGAACAACCCCTTCTCTTTTATTTGAAAAAAGAAATTAGCTTGCCTGTAATCGTTGTGCTGTTTGATCATTAAGCTTTTTCTGAGCATATTCTTGGGTAATCGTTATGCTTTTGGTATCATTTGAAGGCATCTCGAACATGGCATCAGTCATGATTGTCTCGCAGATAGAACGTAGTCCTCTGGCTCCTAATTTGAATTCGATGGCTTTATCAACAATGAAATCAAGTGCTTCCTTATCAAAGGATATTTCTATTCCATCCAACTCGAAAAGCTTGTGATATTGTTTGATAATCGCATTTTTAGGTTCTACCAAGATCCTTCGGAGAGCGGTATTGTCAAGTGGATCAAGATGGGCAAGTACCGGAAGACGACCGATGATTTCAGGAATCATTCCGAAAGCTCTCAGATCCTGTGGAGAAATATATTGCAGAAGGTTCTCACGGTCGATAGTGGAGACCTCTTTGCTGGCTCCGTAACCGATGACTCTGGTGTTCATCCGGTTTGCAATCTTCCGTTCTATCCCCTCGAATGCGCCTCCACAGACAAAGAGAATGTTTTTGGTATTAACGGGGATCATTTTCTGCTCCGGATGTTTCCTTCCACCCTGAGGAGGAACATTAACGATTGCTCCTTCCAAAAGTTTGAGAAGTCCTTGCTGAACACCTTCGCCTGATACGTCACGGGTAATAGAGGGATTATCTCCTTTACGAGCTATTTTGTCAATTTCGTCGATGAAAACAATCCCTTGTTCTGCGGCATCTACATTGTAATCGGCAGACTGAAGAAGACGAGTCAGGATACTTTCAATATCTTCACCGACATAGCCGGCCTCAGTAAGAACTGTTGCATCGACAATGGTGAAGGGAACATGAAGCATTCGTGCAATGGTTCGTGCCAACAGTGTTTTCCCTGTTCCGGTTTCTCCTACGAGGATGACGTTTGATTTTTCTATTTCCGTATCATCTTCTGATTTCTGAGAGAGTCTTTTGTAGTGATTATAAACGGCAACTGAAAGAATCTTTTTAGCCTGATCCTGTCCAATAACATAATTGTCAAGAAAGGCTTTGATCTCCGTTGGTTTCATTAATTGTATATTCTTAATATCGAAGGAACTTTTTTTACGAAATTCTTCTTCGACAATAGCATGAGCTTGTTCTGCACAGCGGTCACAAATATGACCTTCCATGCCGGCTATGAGCAGATCAACATCTTTTCTTTCTCTTCCACAAAACGAGCATTTGTCCATGTTACTTCCTCTGGTCTTTAATTAAAATTTCATCGATCATTCCGTATGCTTTGGCTTCTTCGGCTGTCATCCAGTAGTCCCGATCGGAGTCTTTGGCTACTTCTTCATAAGATTTGCCGGAGTGTAAAGCAATAATTTCGTATAGTTCTTTTTTGAGTTTTATAATCTCACGGGCGGTAATCTCAATGTCGGAGGCTTGACCGGATGCTCCGCCCATCGGTTGATGAATCATGACTCTGGAGTGACTGAGTGCTGAACGTTTTCCTGCAGCTCCGGCAGTGAGAAGAACTGCCCCCATTGATGCGGCCATCCCGGTACAGATTGTTGCAATATCTGAAGAAATAAACTGCATGGTGTCATAGATTCCTAATCCGGCATATACTGATCCTCCTGGAGTGTTGAAATAAATCTGAATGTCTTTATTCGGATCGGTGGAATCAAGGAAAAGGAGTTGTGCCTGAATAATATTGGCGACATAATCGTCAATTGGGACGCCAAGAAAGATAATCCGGTCCATCATTAATCTTGAGAATACATCCATTGTTGCAACATTTAACTGGCGTTCCTCAATAATGGTAGGTGATATATAGTTGGCAGATACTGAATTGTATTTATGCAGAGTGAGACTGCTTATCCCAAGGTGTTTTGTAGCGTATTTTTTAAATTCGTCTGATTGATTCATAACGGTCTTTTTTAGATAAAAAAACTTTGTAGGTAATGTTCCCTCTTTTATGACGATAGGAACATTTTCTACAAAGTTAGAAAAAATGTACAAAATCAGGAGATTGCTTATTATTTTGAATCTTTTTCAAAAAGCTTGTTAAACTCATCCTGAGAAACGGATTTGGAATCAAGTGCTACTTTTTCTTTGACGCAAGCAAGAACTTTTTCTTCCTCTTTGCGTTGGAACAGTTGCCTTCTTTCTTCTTCTTTTTCGAGAAGTTGTTTGGAGTAATTCTCGACGTATTCTTCAGGAATGTTAAAGATTCCGTATTGATGGAATTGAGCGATAGTAGCGTTTTTGGCCATATCCTGAAGATCTTCTTCCGAAACTTTTATTTCATGATCCGAAGCGATCGAATTCTTAATAATCTGCCATTTTAGATCTTTTTCAAAATGGATGAAATCCGATTCGATCTGTTCTTCTGTAAGTTCTTTGTTCGTGGCTTTTAGCCAACGTTTCAAGAAAGCGACCGGAAGATCAAACTGATATTTCTCGACCAAAATGTCGCGGGTGTCGATTAGAAAACGATAGTCGCTTGATTTGGTGAGATTATTTGTGAGGTCTTCTTTGATTTTATTTTTGAACTCGTCGAGTGTTGAAACGGTATTTTCTCCGTACACTTTTTTGAAGAGGTCTTCGTTAACTTCTGCAGGGCTAAAGTCTTGAATGTCGCTGATTGTATAAGAGAAATTGCCTTCGAGTTTTTCGGCTTGATCTTTCTCTATCTTTAGCATGTGGGCAACTTCTTCGTTTTTAGGGAAGGCTTTCTTGATGTCGAAGGTGATTGTGGTTTCTTTTGCCGCACCAATAAACTGTTTGCGAATTTCTTCATCGGCAATTAGATCGGTGGCAATCATCACGTCTTCAGCTTTAATCGGGTTTTCTGTGGCTTGTTGTTCGATCGTCCCTTTTAAGGTTGATTTTTCTGCAACGACGTCTGCTTCTTTTGATTCCCCGTAACGATTAGAATAAGCCTCAATCTGTTGATCGATTAGATTCTCGTCAATGTTAATATCGTAATAAGGAAATTTATTTCGCTTGTCGAGAGAAACTTTTACAACGGGAGAGATTGCAATATCGAAGATGAATTCGAAATCCTCGTCTTTTTCCCAGTCAATTGTTGTCTGTTGCTCTTCATTAGGCAATGGTTCTCCAAGAAGATCCAGTTTCTCATCAATAATATACTTGGAGATTTCTTTGCTGAGGATTTTGTTTACTTCATCAACAAGAACCGCTGTGCCATATCTTTTTTGTATAAGGCTAGCCGGAACTTTCCCGGGGCGAAACCCGGGAATATTTGCTTTTTTGCGGTAATCGTTGAGAATGCTCTTAACAGAAGATTCATAATCAGCCTTCGTGATATTGACTTTTAAGATGCCATTCAATTCGTCGATGTTTTCCTTGGAGATATTCATAACCGTTTACTTAAACATTGTAAAATGCGAATGGAAGTAAGAAGGGAAAGCTCCTTATTCCCGATACTTATTAAATTAAAAAAACCGCCTACATCTCAAATAGGAGCGTTGGGCGGTTTGTTTTGTTTTTGTGCGGATGAAGGGACTCGAACCCCCACGCCGTGAGGCACTAGATCCTAAGTCTAGCGCGGCTACCAATTACGCCACACCCGCGTTTTTTTGAGTGTGCAAATATAGTTATTTTTTTTAACCTGCAAAAAATCAGAAGGAAAAGCGATTATCCTTCTTCTCCTTCATTTGGGCTTTCCTCTTTCTCTGTTTTGGCAATTCGTTCTCTTTTGGATCGTAGCTCAAAGTTCTGTCCGAGATATACTCTTCTTACGTCCTCATCTGCAGCTAATTCTTCAGCTGTTCCTGCTTTTAAAATCGAACCTTCGAAGAGGAGATAAGAACGATCGGTGATGGCGAGTGTTTCATGAACATTGTGATCAGTTATCAAGATTCCGATGTTTTTATCTTTAAGAGAATAAACGATGTGTTGAATGTCTTCAACGGCAATGGGGTCAACTCCTGCAAAAGGTTCATCCAGTAAAATGAATTTTGGGTTGATGGCGAGTGCCCGGGCAATTTCTGTCCGTCTTCGTTCTCCCCCTGAAAGCTGTATTCCCTTGCTTTTACGGATGTGTTGAAGTCCAAATTCAGTGAGCAAAGATTCTAACTTCTCTTTTTGATAGGCTTTTGTGAAACTCGTCATCTCCAGTACAGCCCGAATATTGTCTTCAACCGACATCTGCCGGAAGACCGAAGCTTCTTGTGCTAAATATCCGATTCCTTCTTGAGCTCGCTTGTATACGGGTTGTGAAGTGATTTCTTTGTCATCAAGAAAAATCTTGCCTTCATTCGGACGTATTAGTCCTACAATCATGTAGAAAGAAGTGGTTTTCCCCGCTCCATTCGGCCCTAGTAGTCCAACAATTTCGCCTTGATCAACGTGGATAGAAACATTCTTTACAACAGTCCGTTTCTTATATTTTTTTACAATGTTATCTGCTCGTAGTCTCATAATTGAAAAATAATTGCAAGTTTAATGATCTTTTCTCAAAAAGGATGGATTATGCTGTCTTTGATTCTTTTTTCCTGGTAATAAAAACGGATATTAAAATGCTGAACTCATAAAGGAAAATAAGCGGTAAGCTTACCAGAATGAGACTGACAACATCGGGTGGCGTTATGATGGCTGCCAGTAAAAGAAGGATAACATAGGCATAACGACGATATTTACGCATGAATTGAGGTGTAAATATTCCGATTTTGGTTAAGAAAAAAGACAATACCGGAAGTTCAAAAACTACTCCGGTTGAAAGAACGATTGAACAAACCATGGAGAGATAAGAGCTTAATAGAAAGGTGTTTTCTACAGAGGAGCTAATCTTATATCCCATAACAAACTGAAAAGACATGGGAACAATAATAAAATATCCAAAGGCGACACCTAAAAGGAATAAAAAGGAGGTGGCAAATGCTGCTGAACTAACATTTTTGCGTTCTTTCGGATATAAGGCAGGACTGATAAACTTCCAGAATTCGTAAAGAATAAAAGGACAGGCTAAAATGATACCTGCAATGAATGAAATTTCAATATGTTGGGTAAACTGTCCGGCCATCTCAAAGTTTTTGAATGTAATGCTTTTCGGATGCATATCCAATGATGCAACTTTAAGTGTCTTGGATAGATAGGAGAAAAAACGATAAGTGATGAAATCAGGCCTTGTTGGTTTGAAAATGACTTGATCGAAAAGAATGGATTTGCCCAGAAAAGCGAAAACAGACATTCCTATTGCTGCTAAAAGAGAATGAATCAAACACCATCTTAACTCTTCCAGATGATCAAGGAAACTCATCTCTGTCCGATCTTGCTTGGGCTTGTCTGAATTTGAATCGGATATTTTGTTGTCAGAATCTGTCATTTAGAATTTGTTTGTGATGTGATATTTTTTTCTAACTTTAAAATTCAAAAACTAAATTCTTTCGGACAAAGATAAAACTGTTATCGAAATTTCTGGGGTGATAACTCGATAACAATGATGAAAGATGATTTTTTTAAAACTTTAAGAAATCGGACCCGATTTCTAAACGTATTTCGTGGTAATTTATAGAAAATGATGAAAAAGAATTTTCCTTTGACAGACTGTCTGAAAAAATATTTTGGATTCGACAGGTTCAAAGGGCAGCAGAAGGAGGTTATTGAGAGTTTGTTGGATGGACACGATACTTTTGTGTTAATGCCAACCGGAGGTGGAAAATCTTTGTGCTATCAGTTGCCGGCATTAATTCAGGAAGGAACCGCGATTGTTGTTTCTCCTCTAATCGCATTGATGAAGAATCAAGTAGATGCAATCCGAAATTATAGTGATGAAGATGGAATTGCTCATTTTCTTAATTCTTCATTAAACAAAGCGGCAATTCAGGAAGTAAAGGATGATATTGTTTCGGGTAAAACAAAATTGCTGTTTGTGGCTCCGGAGTCTCTTACCAAACAAGAAAATGTAGATTTTTTTAAAACTATTAAAATTTCATTTTATGCTATAGACGAGGCTCATTGTATTTCGGAATGGGGGCATGATTTTCGTCCTGAATATCGGCGAATCCGTCCCATTGTGAATGAAATTGGTCATGCTCCGATTATTGCATTAACGGCTACTGCAACGGCGAAAGTTCAACATGATATTCTGAAGAATCTTGGGATGCAGGATGCAAAAATTTTCAAAGCTTCTTTTAATCGACCTAACCTTTATTACGAAGTTCGGCCGAAAGTCAATGCAACGATTCAGATTATTAAGTTTATTAAAGAAAATGCCGGAAAATCGGGGATTATATATTGTCTGAGTAGGAAAAAAGTTGAGGAATTGGCTGAAGTCCTTCAGGTAAACGGAATAAAAGCACTTCCATACCATGCTGGAATGGATTCTGCAACACGGTCGGACAATCAGGATAAGTTTCTAATGGAAGATGTCGATGTCATTGTTGCAACGATTGCTTTTGGAATGGGGATTGATAAGCCGGACGTGCGTTTTGTTATCCATTATGATATTCCTAAAAGTCTGGAAGGTTATTATCAGGAAACTGGACGTGCCGGTCGTGACGGAGGTGAAGGAAAATGCATCACTTTCTATAGTTATAAGGATATTCAGAAGCTTGAAAAGTTTATGCATGGAAAGCCTCTGTCAGAACAGGAAATCGGGCAACAGTTGTTACTTGATACAGCTTCGTTCGCGGAGGCCGCTGTTTGTCGAAGAGTTTTACTCCTTAATTATTTTGGGGAGAAATATGGAAGCGATAATTGCGGTAATTGTGATAATTGTCTAAATCCGAAAGAGAAAGTAGAGGCTGGAGCTGAAGTGAAACTTGCGTTGGAAGCGGTGTTGGCTGTTACTGAAAAATACAAAATGGAGCATATCTCCAATATCTTGGTCGGGAATAGTACTGCGGCGGTTAAATCCTTTCATCATAACGAACTTGATATATTCGGAAAAGGAAATGCTCATTCAATTCGTTTCTGGAATGCTGTTTTTAGACAGATAATGTTGAAGGGGTTGGTAAATAAAGAGATTGAGAACTATGGGTTATTAAAAGTTACTCCATTGGGGCATGAATTTCTTGCTCACCCGGTTAGTTTTATGCTTGTTAAAAATCACGATTATGATAATCCTGATGAAGAGACTGAAACATCTGGACCAGCTGTATCCAATGGAGATCCGGAATTATTTTCTATGCTAAAAGATTTAAGGAAACAGATTGCTAAAAAAGTACAGTTGCCTCCTTTTGTTATTTTTCAGGATCCTTCTCTTGAAGATATGTCTATTCAATATCCGGTAACGATTAAAGAATTACAGTATATACAGGGTGTTGGGGTTGGAAAAGCAAAAAGATATGGGAAGGAATTTGTCGAGCTTATCCAAAAATATGTGGATGAGAAGGAGATTGACCGGCCTCAGGATTTTGTTATTCGTACGATTGCAAATAAATCAAAGTTAAAAGTTGAGATTATCCAAAATATTGATCGTCAAATTCCTTTCCCAGATATTGCTGCGGCAAAAGGATTCACATTGAAGGACCTTTTGACCGAAGTGGAGACGATCGTAAATTCAGGAACCAAGTTAAATATTGACTACTATATTAATGAAGTTCTTGATCAAGATCATCAGGATGATGCCTTCGACTATTTTAAGGAGGAAGCAAAAACTGAATCAATTGAAGAGGCGATGAAGGTGCTTGGTGAGGATGAATATACGGAGGAGGAACTTCGTCTGGTACGAATTAAATTTATATCTGAAATGGGAAATTAAATAAAAGGGCCTGGTTGAAGAACCAGGCCCTTTTATTTAATTATATTTTATAATTGAACTAGCTGTCCTTTTTCCCTGGATAAACTTTTAATGCTTCTTCTAAAATCTTTAGTGAGATAGCCATATCTTCTTTGTTGATTACGTAAGCGATCCGAACCTCATCTTTTCCTAATCCAGAAGTGGTATAAAATCCGGAGGCAGGGGCTAAAAAAATGGTCTGTCCGTCGAGTTGATAATCTTCGAGAAGCCAACGACAAAAATGATCGGCATCTTTTACCGGTAGTCTTGCCACTGTATAAAAAGCTCCCATAGGAATCGGCGAATATACACCGGGAATCCGGTTGAGTCCATCGACAAGAAATTTTCTTCTTTCAACATATTCATTATATACGGAAAGCATATAATCAGGGCTTGTGTTAAGAGAGGCCTCTGCTATTAGTTGTCCGATAAGAGGGGGACTTAATCTTGCCTGGCAAAACTTCATGACATTATCACGAATTTTTTTGTTTTTCGTTATTAAAGCTCCGATTCGTATTCCGCATTCATTGTACCGCTTGGAAACAGAGTCGACCAGAACAACATTGTTCTCGATGCCTTTGAGATGGAACGCCGAAATATAAGGGGCTCCGGTGTAGCAAAACTCCCGATATACTTCATCGGAAAAAAGATAGAGATCATATTTCTTAACCAGATCTCTAATCTTATTCATTTCTTTTTTAGAATAAAGATATCCGGTTGGGTTGTTCGGATTGCAGATAAGAATCCCTTTGGTTCTATCTGTAATTAAACTTTCAAATTTTTCAATGGGCGGAAGGGCAAACCCTTCATCAATTTTAGAGGCGACTGATTTTACATTCGCTCCTGCAAGAATGGCAAAAGCGGTATAATTCGCATAAGATGGTTCGGGAACTATGATTTCGTCTCCAGGATCAAGACAGGCCATAAATGCAAAAGTAATAGCCTCTGATCCTCCTGTTGTGATGATGATGTCGTCAACGTCAACAATAATATTAAATCTTTTATAGTAAGATACAAGACTTTCCCTGAAACTTAAGATTCCATCACTGGGAGAATATTCAAGAACTGTTCGGTCAATATTTCTAATCGCCGCGAGTCCCTCCCTTGGAGTTGGAAGATCTGGTTGACCAATATTAAGGTGAAAAACCTTAATACCTCTTTGCTTGGCTTTGTTGGCGTAAGGGACTAATTTCCGGATTGGTGATTCCGGCATGATTTGTCCACGATTAGAAACTGTTGGCATATGTTATCTGTTTTTTTGAAGCGGTAAAGGTAATAATTAATGGATATTTAAAGTGTTGGGTAAAATATTTTTGAACCAGGGTTCCAAAGAGTTAAATGAACAAAAATTAATGGGCAATTTTTTAATTGAATAATATTGTGATTATAATGTGTTTTGTCATGAATAAAAGCGTATAAAATGGATTAAATTTGGGAAACAAAATTAAAAACCTAAACGAAATGATTATTGGAGTTCCCAAAGAGATTAAAAACAACGAAAACCGGGTTTCTTTAACTCCGGCAGGTGTGATCGAGCTTGTGAAACACGGGCATGTTGTTTATGTACAGAAAACAGCGGGCCTCGGAAGTGGCTTTTCCGATGAGGCTTATGAAGAAGCTGGTGCAAAGCTATTGCCTTCAATTGAGGATGTTTATAAAGTTGCCGAAATGATTATTAAAGTAAAGGAACCGATTGAATCAGAATATAACTTGATTCGTAAAGATCAGATTCTTTATACTTATTTTCATTTTGCTTCGAATGAACCGTTATTGGATGCAATGATTGCCAGGAAAGCAGTATGCCTGGCTTATGAAACAGTTGAGATGGAGGACAGAAGTTTGCCACTTTTAATCCCTATGTCTGAAGTTGCCGGGCGTATGGCCGTTCAGGAAGGGGCTAAGTATCTGGAAAAAACGTTTGGAGGAAGAGGTGTTATCTTGGGTGGCGTTCCGGGTGTTGCTCCGGCTAAAGTTCTTATTCTTGGTGGCGGAATTGTCGGTAGTGAAGCTGCCAAAATTGCTGCAGGGATGGGTGCAGATGTTACCATTATGGATGTCAGTCTTCCCCGTTTGCGTCACCTTGATGATATTCTGCCTGCTAATGTGAAGACGGTGATGTCAAGTGAGTTTAATATTCGAAAGTTGGTGAGAACTCATGATCTTATTATCGGGTCGGTTCTTATCCCGGGAGGAAAAACTCCATTCCTTGTGACTAAAGATATGTTGAAAACAATGCGTCCCGGAACAGTATTGGTTGATGTTGCCATTGATCAGGGTGGATGTATCGAGACAACTTATCCGACAACTCATGATAACCCGACTTTTGTAATAGATGGTGTGATTCACTACGCGGTAGCAAATATGCCTGGTGCGGTGCCAAATACCTCAACAATTGCATTGACCAATGCAACCTTGCCTTATGCACTTGAGATTGCCGATAGAGGCTGGAAAAAAGCTTGCACTGAGGACGGACCCCTTTGTAAAGGATTAAATGTTATTGATGGAAAAATCGTATACAAACGGGTTGCCGATGCATTTAATCGTCCCTATGAGAATGTGACTTCTTTTTTGAAGTAGAATATAAATTTTAAATAACGACTCATAAAGGGTGGGATTCCGAGGAGAATCCCACCCTTTTTTTAATCTGAAATCTGATAACAGTCTTAGAAGTGATTATAAGATGATAATTTTCTATTTTTGTGACTTCATGTTGTAAGAAGTATAAAAAACAATTATAATGGAGATACCAAGTAAATATAACCCGGCAGAAGTAGAAGATAAGTGGTATAAATATTGGATGGATAAAAAATTCTTTCATTCTGTCCCCGATCAGCGTAAACCCTATACAATTGTTATTCCCCCTCCGAATGTTACCGGAGTATTGCATATGGGGCATATGCTTAATAATACAATTCAGGATGTCCTTGTCCGTAGAGCAAGAATGCTTGGTTATAATGCATGTTGGGTCCCCGGAACTGATCATGCTTCTATTGCAACAGAGGCCAAAGTGGTTGGTAAGTTGAAAAGTGAGGGTATTGAAAAAAAAGATCTCTCAAGAGAAGAGTTTCTGACTCATGCATGGGACTGGACACATAAACATGGTGGTATAATCCTCGAACAGTTAAAAAAACTAGGAGCTTCCTGTGATTGGGACCGGACTTGCTTTACAATGGATGAGCCGCGATCGGAATCGGTTATTAAAACATTTGTTGATCTATATAACAAGGGACTTATTTACCGTGGAGTGAGAATGGTAAACTGGGATCCTAAAGCTAAAACGGCATTGTCTGATGAGGAGGTCATTTACAAAGAAGAACATTCGAAACTTTATTATCTCCGTTATCTGATTGAAGGGACTACGGATGAGTATGTTACAATCGCAACAACCCGTCCTGAAACCATCTTGGGCGATACCGCTGTTTGTGTTAATCCGAATGATTCTCGTTTTGTGCATTTACAAGGGAAACGGGTGATTGTCCCAATAGTTAATCGGAGTATTCCAATTATTGCCGATGAGTATGTTGATATGGAATTCGGTACAGGTTGCCTCAAAATAACCCCAGCTCATGATGTAAATGATTATGCGATAGGTCTTCGCTATCATTTGGATTGTATTGATATCTTTAATGATGATGGAACGCTGAACGAGAATGCTCAGTTTTTTGTCGGTGAGGATCGTTTTGTCGTTAGGGATAAAATTATTCCTTGTCTTGAAAAATTGGGAAATCTGGTTAAAATAGAAGATTACGATAACAAAATAGGTTACTCGGAACGAACGGATGTGGTTATAGAACCTCGGTTGTCTGCACAATGGTTTGTGAAAATGACTGATTTGGCAAAGCCTGCGCTGGAGAACGTTATGAATAATCAGATAAAATATCATCCGGCCAAGTTTAAAAATGTTTACCGCCATTGGATGGAAAATGTTAAGGATTGGTGCGTTTCCCGGCAATTGTGGTGGGGCCACCGCATTCCTGTCTATTATCTGAAGGATCATAGCTTTGTTGTAGCGGAAACTCCGGAAAAGGCACTTACTCTTGCCAAGAAAAATAGTGGTAATTCCAATCTTACGGCTTCTGATTTGCATCAGGATCCGGATGTGTTGGATACATGGTTCTCTTCATGGTTGTGGCCAATCTCAGTTTTTGATGGAATTCGGCATCCGGATAATTCGGAGATCAATTATTATTATCCGACCAATGACTTGGTTACAGCTCCGGAGATTATTTTTTTCTGGGTCGCGAGGATGATTATTGCGGGTTATGAATATCGTCATGAGATGCCGTTCAAAAACGTTTATTTCACGGGTATTGTAAGAGATAAACAGGGGCGGAAAATGTCTAAATCATTGGGTAATTCACCTAATCCACTTGATTTGATTAAAAAACATGGTGCGGATGCAGTCCGGGTTGGGATGTTGTTTTGCTCTCCTGCAGGCGGAGATCTTCTTTTCGATGAGTCCCTTATGGAACAGGGAAGAGGTTTTTCTTCGAAGATATGGAATTCTTTTAGACTGGTAAAAAACTGGGAGGTATCGGCATCATTGTCTCAGCCTGAACATGCCCGTCTTGCCGTTGAATGGTTTCATTCCCGATTGAATCAGGTTGTTGAGACCCTCAATGATTGTTTCGATAAATTCAGAATTTCGGAAGCCTTGATGGTGGTTTATACATTTGTTAAAGAGGATTATTCTTCATGGTTCCTCGAGATGGTGAAACCGGGTTATCAGCAGCCTATTGATGCAAAGACTTACGATGAAACGATTTCGTTTTTTGATGAAGTGTTGAGACTTCTTCATCCGTTTATGCCTTTTATTACCGAAGAAATCTGGCATTTGATAAAGGAACGGAAAGATAATGAGAGTTTGATGCTTCAATCCTGGCCTGACGGAGGCTCTTTTGACCGGAGTCTTATCTCTCATTTCGAATTTGTCCAGGAGGTCGTCTCTGGTATTCGAAAAGTGAGATTGGATAATGGGATTGCAGGAAAGATTCAGATTGATCTTTATGTAAGAGATGAATCTTCTTTTAGCGCTGCATTTAATTCGGTTTTGATTAAGATGGGAAATCTTTCTGCTGTCAAAATTGTAAATCAGGAGTTGAAAGGGGCAGCTTCTTTCAGAGTAAAGGCGTCTGAATTTTATATCTCCTTGGAGGGACGGGTTGATGCAGAAGAGGAACTCCGAAAATTGATTGAGGAGTTGGAGTATAATAAGGGATTTCTTAAATCTGTGTTGAAGAAACTTTCTAATGAACGATTTGTTCGGAATGCTCCTGAGTTGGTTGTTAACATGGAAAAAAAGAAACAAGCAGATACTGAAGCTAAAATTAAAGTTCTTGAAGAGCGAATAGCTTCGTTTAAATAAGATATAATCGCTATTTTAGCAACGATATAGTACTAAAGCGGGGAAAGCCGCCGTGATGGTTCGTTTTATGAAGGAATTTATCAGTCATTATTTATCAGATCTGTTTAATAATGCGGTAATATTCATAGATTGGTTAATTTATGGTTTGTGGTTTATATTTTAATTTTCATAAAAGAGCAGAACCCGTTTTAGTATTTTTCATTTAAAATGATTCAAGGCGGATAACGTGCTATGGGTGGTGCAACGCCAATTGAGTTTCTATCTAACGTGTAATTAATATATCGGATCGTGACACTAATCAAATCAATATCTGGAATTAGAGGAACAATCGGAGGAAAGCCGGGAGACGGACTGAGTCCTCTTGATATCGTCAAGTTTACTGCATCTTATGCTACTTGGGCGAAACAAAATTCACAAAACAAAATTTTAAAGATTGTAGTTGGACGAGATGCTCGTATTTCAGGTCCAATGGTTTCTTCTTTAGTTATCGGAACATTGGTTGGAATGGGATGCAATGTCGTTAATATCGGACTCGCTTCAACTCCAACGACTGAGATTGCCGTTACTGAGGAACAAGCTGACGGTGGTATTATTCTGACCGCAAGTCATAACCCAAAACAATGGAATGCATTGAAATTACTGAATTCCAAAGGTGAATTTTTGAATGACAAGGAGGGAAAGTTTATTCTTGCGTTGGCAGAGAAGGATTCTTTTTCTTTTGCAGAGGTGGATCTGTTAGGGGCGGTAACCGAAAAGGATTATATGGCTATTCATATTCAAAAGGTCCTCGATCTGAAACTTGTAGATAAAGATGCGATTGCAAAAGCAAACTTTACCGTGGCTGTCGATGCGGTTAATTCCGTTGGAGGGTTAATTGTCCCGGCGCTTCTTAGGGCATTAGGAGTTCGAAAAGTATTGGAAATTAATTGTGAACCTACTGGTGATTTTGCTCATACGCCGGAGCCTATTCCTGAGAATCTGACCGAAACGTCGGCAATTATCCGTTCTGGAAATGTTGATGTGGGAATTGTTGTCGATCCGGATGTTGATCGTCTCGCTTTAATAAATGAAGATGGCTCAATGTTTAATGAAGAATATACTCTTGTCGCTGTTGCTGATTATGTGCTTCAACATACTCTTGGTGCAACCTCTTCCAATCTTTCTTCTTCAAGAGCATTGAGAGATGTGACTGAAAAATATGGAGAAAAATATACGGCAGCAGCTGTTGGCGAAGTTAATGTTGTGGCTAAAATGAAGGAGACTAATGCAGTGATAGGTGGAGAAGGTAATGGTGGTGTTATCTATCCTGCATTACATTATGGGCGTGATGCAATGGTTGGAATCGGCTTGTTCCTGACGGCCTTGGCTAAATCGGGGGAAAAATGTTCTGAGTTTAGAACTCGTTTTCCTTCATATTTTATGTCAAAAAATAAAATTCAACTGACTCCGGAAGTTAATGTAGATGTGGTACTTGAAAAAATGGCGAAAAAGTATGAAAAGGAACAAATTATCCTGATTGACGGAGTGAAAATTGATTTTGCGGAATCATGGGCTCATTTACGAAAGTCAAATACAGAACCAATTATACGTATCTATACTGAGGCAAAATCAAAGGAAAAGGCTGATTCTTTAGCAAAAAAGATAATTTCTGACATTAAAAGTGTGATGAATTAATTTTCCCCTGCCAAAGAATCAATGGATTTTTTGTGGAGAGATAATCTTGAAGTTAAAGAGTTTTAAATTTGCTTCTCTTCAGGCGGAAGAAAAAATATAATTTGAAAAACATACATATATTTGTCCTGTAATGGATCAAAATGGAATTGATTAAGAACAATAAAATATAAATTAAAAAAACGGATTTTATGAAAGTAACTGTTGTAGGTGTTGGAAATGTAGGTGCTACATGTGCAGACAATATTGCCCGCAAAGAGCTTTGTGAAGAACTCGTACTGCTTGATATTAAAGAGGGTTATGCAGAGGGTAAAGCAATGGATATCATGCAAACAGCTGCGTTGCTCGGCTTTGATACCCGTGTTTCTGGAAGTACGAATGATTACTCAAAAACAGCAAACAGTGATGTAGTTGTTATTACTTCAGGTATACCTCGTAAACCAGGCATGAGCCGTGAGGATTTGATCGGTATTAATGCCGGAATCGTAAAAGGAGTAGCTGGCAATATCTTAAAATATTCGCCTAATGCAATCCTTGTTGTGATTAGTAACCCGATGGATACAATGACTTACCTTGCATTGAAGGCTACAGGGCTGCCGAAAAATCGCGTTATTGGAATGGGTGGACTCCTTGATAGTTCAAGATTTAAATACTATTTGAGTCAGTCTCTTTCTGTATCTCCTAACGACGTACAAGGTGTTGTTATCGGAGGACATGGAGATAAGACAATGATCCCATTGACTCGGTTTGCCACCTATAATGGAACTCCGGTAAGCAATTATATCGATGAGACGACTTTGACTAAAGTTGCAGCTGACACAATGGTTGGTGGTGCTACTTTAACAAAACTTCTCGGAACTTCTGCATGGTTGGCTCCAGGTGCTGCTGCTGCAACATTGGTTGAGGCAATTGTTCGTGATGAGAAAAAATTAATCCCGTGCTGTGTTTATCTTGAAGGTGAATATGGAGAGAAAGATATTTGTGTGGGTGTTCCTGTTGTTATTGGTAAGAAAGGGGTTGAAAAGATTGTTGATTTCAAATTGAATGATGCAGAAAAAGCTTCTTTCAAAAATAGTGCAGATGCCGTTCGCAAGATGAACAATATTCTACATGAAATGAAAGTTCTTTAGTTTTTAAATTTTGTATTAATATATTTGCTATCCCGGTCCTTTCGATCGGGATAGTTTTTTTTTATGAGGTACGAAATTCCTATTCAAATAGTAGAACTTGAACCTGAAAATTATCATTTATTACTGGAAGGTTCGTTAGATCATAAGATTCCTTGTTTCTGGATCATTGATACCGGAGCGTCGCGTAGTGTCTTTGATCAGGATATGAGCGAGTGGTATGTTATTGATGAGGAGTCCGATACAGAACTTCAGTCGGCGGGAATAACCGGAGAGTTTTTTGCTGTTCATACTGCGAAGTTGAAATCGCTATTCTTTAGTGAGTTTAATGTGAGCGGTAAGACAATCGCGTTGATAAGTCTCAATCAGATTAATGAATTATATTCTCGATTCTCAGATATTAAAATTTCCGGGTTGATAGGTGGAGATTGGCTTAAACGCTATAATGCCATCATTGATTATAAACAACAACTTCTAATTTTAGAAGATTAATTCGTTAGAATAATAATGTTTGCTGATTGGTAGAGTGAAATTATTATTAAATTGAAAATGAATGTTTATAAAAAAATTCAATATATTTGCCCGACAAGTAAAAAAGCATTAGAAAGAATTTTTAAAAGAAATATCAATGCAAAATAAAGGAGCGATTTGGGGTTTTACGATTGCACTTTCCTTAGTGTGTCTGTATCAGCTCAGTTTTACATTTGTGGCTCATAAAGTGAGAAATAATGCAGCTGAGTATGCGAATGGGAATGCTACTAAAAAGCAGGCATATCTTGATTCTATCTCAGGAGAAACAGTTTATAATTTAGGCGTTAAGAAATATACCTATAAAGATGTTCAGGGACTGGAGATGAATCTGGGACTGGACCTTCAGGGAGGTATGAATGTCACTCTTGATATATCAGTCGTTGATATTGTCAGGGCGATGTCTGATTTCAGTAAAGATCCGACTTTTAACGTTGCTCTGAAGAAGGCTGTTGAAATGCAGAAAAAGAGCCAGGATGATTTTGTTACCCTGTTCGGCCGTGCGTTCGAGCAAACAGATCCTAACGCCAGACTTGCTGCGATTTTTAGTACCTTCAATTTAAAAGATAAAGTTCATTATAACTCGTCTAATTCAGAGGTATTGGGCGTTATTCGTAAAGAAACGGATGCGGCAATAGATAATGCATTTAATGTGCTTCGTGCCAGAATTGACCGTTTTGGCGTAGTACAACCTAACATTCAGCCGTTGCAGACTAAAGGAAGGATTCTTATAGAACTTCCGGGAATGCAGGATGCTAAGCGGGTGAGAAACCTTTTACAGGGAACAGCGCAATTGGAATTCTGGGAAACTTATGAGAATTCGGAAATATTCCCGGCCTTGGTGCATGTTAACCAGATTGTTAAAGATCTTCAGAAAGCAGGAGGATCATCTCTTGCAACACAGACTGTTGCTCAGAATGCGGCAAAAGCTAATGATAAAACAAAAGTTGAAAAGTCGAATAAAAAAGCAGTAGCAGCGAAGAAAAATCTTTCATTAAAGGATATTGTTTCGCAACCAACAACGGATTCTTCATCAAAAACAGCTACTTCTAGTGTGGGATCTACAGGTAAAGATTATCCTTTGTTTAGTATTCTTATTCCAAATTCTTCCAGAGAAGGTCAGCCTGTCAATGGTCCGGTTGTTGGTTATTGCCATGCAAAAGACACCGCTAAGGTTAATGCTTATCTGAAAATGCCTCAGGTAATAGCTGCCCTTCCATCTAATGCACATTTCGCATGGACAGCGAAACCAATGTCGGAAAAAAGTAATGTTTTCCAACTTATAGCGCTTAAGGTAACTAGTCGAGATGGTCGTGCTCCTCTTAACGGAGACGTTATTGTTGATGCCAGCCAGGATTATGGGCAGAACAAGGCGGAAGCACAGGTTGATATGACCATGAATGCAGAAGGAGCTAAAACATGGGCTCGAATGACCAAAGAAAATATTGGAAGGTGTATCGCAATTGTTTTGGATGGATATGTTCAGTCTTTCCCTGTAGTTAATCAGGAAATTACTGGCGGCCGTTCTGAAATTAGTGGTCACTTTACAAATGATGAAGCAAAAGATCTTGCGAATATTCTTAAGTCTGGTAAAATGCCGGCCCCGGCAAAAATTATACAAGAAGACCTTGTTGGCCCTTCTTTGGGTAAGGAGGCAATTCAATCTGGATTAATTTCTTTTGTTGTCGCCTTTATACTCGTTCTTCTTTATATGATTTTCTTCTATGCTGGCGCTGGTCTTGCTGCTAATGTTGCTTTAATTCTGAATGTGTTTGTGATGATCGGGGTGTTAGCCTCTTTTCAGGCGGTGTTGACTCTTCCAGGTATTGCTGGTATTGTTATTACTTTGGGTATGGCCGTGGATGCAAACGTTTTGATTTATGAACGTATTGAGGAAGAAATTCGATCTGGTAAGGCAGTAAGGCTTGCCGTTAAAGAAGGATATCGGAATGCACTTCGGGCTATTATTGATGGTCATGTCACTACTTTATTAACCGGAATTATTCTCTATATATTTGGATCTGGACCGATCAGAGGTTTTGCAACCACCCTTGTTATTGGTATTATAACATCTCTCTATACATCTATCTTTATTTCCCGATTGATTTTTGAATACCGGATGGATCATAATCTGAATACTAAGTTCGTATCGGATTATACGAAGGATATCTTGCGACATGTAAATGTCCATTTCCTGAATATGAGAAAATACTTCTATATCTTTTCTGGAAGTTTGATGTTGATCTCAATCTTTTCTTTCGGTATCCGAGGCTTTGAACTTGGAACGGATTTTAAAGGGGGACGTGCATTTGTCATACAGTTTGACCATTCAGTGAAAGTGGATCAGGTGCGAAACTCGTTGGCTCATGAATTCGGTTCTGCTCCAGAGGTAAAAACTTATGGTTCAAATAACGGAGTCCGGATTACAACGGATTATATGGTTGATGATTTGAGCTCTAATGCTGACAACAAGGTTGAAGACAAACTTTTCTCCGGGTTGAAGAAATATATTAATAATAGTAATATTTCTAAGCAAACATTCCTTGATAAGTATCGAATGTCGTCGACCAAAGTAGGTCCAACGATTTCGAACGATCTTATCAGACATGCAATATTTGCTGTGATTTTTGCTTTGATTGTTATATTCCTCTATATCGCAATGCGGTTTAGAAATTGGGAATTTGGTCTTGGAGGTTTAGTCTCATTGGCCCATGACTCGATTATTGTACTCGGAATATTTTCTTTATTCCATGGAATGTTCCCGTTTTCAATGGAGATGGACCAGAGCTTCATCGCGGCAATTCTGACAATCATTGGTTATTCTATAAATGATACTGTGATCGTGTTTGACCGAATCCGGGAATTCCGAAAACTTTATCCGAAGCGAGATGTGATGGAGACTTACAATGCTGCAATGAATAACACTTTACGTCGAACAATGAGTACTTCTTTTACGGTATTGCTAGTGCTGTTTGTTATCTTCTTCTTTGGAGGAACTTCTATCCGCGGATTTATCTTCGCTCTTCTTGCTGGTATTGGTTTCGGTACTTATTCCTCCGTATTTGTTGCAACCCCTGTTGCTTATGATACTTTAAGGTGGATCTCCAAAAAGAAAAACAAAGAGCTTGTAAAAGGGAATAAATAAAATAATCCAAATATGATTAGAGCCCCTGATTTTAATCAATCAGGGGTTTTTTTTCTAATTTTGGTTCCTGATAATTCTAATTGTAAGTCACTATGGGTGTAAGCGGTGGTGAAATACTTCTGATATTCGTTGTTATCCTTCTACTGTTTGGATCAAAATCAATTCCTGATATTGCACGTGCATTAGGGAAGGGGTTGCGAGAGTTTAGAAAGGCAACGGACGATATTAAACGAGAAATTGAAAGTAGTACAGGTGATGTAAAAAATGAATTCAGTGATATCTCTTCTTCATTAAAAAAGAATGTGGAGAATATTGTCTCTGATATTAAGGACAGTACATCTGAAGTTAAAAAGGGGTATGAGGAAGCATCATCTTCGTTTAAAAACTCCATTGATGAAATTCAGAATGATCTAAAAGAAGATCAGAGGAAGGATCAGGAAAAGAAATAAATTCTCAAAGGATTGAGGAGTATACCATGATTAAAACTGAGAAAATAACAAAATCATTTGGACAACTAGAAGTATTGAAGGGAATTGACCTGGATATTCCTAAAGGAGAAGTTGTATCTATTGTAGGTGCGAGTGGAGCAGGGAAATCAACATTACTGCAAATAATGGGGACGTTGAGCCAGCCCGATAGTGGGAAAATCATAATTAATGATAAAGAAATCGGAAAGATGAGCGAACGGCAGTTGGCCCGGTTTCGGAATAAGGAAATTGGATTCGTTTTTCAGTTTCATCATCTTTTATCTGAATTTACAGCGATAGAAAATATTTGCATCCCCGCATTTATTGCCGGAGTGGGAAGAAAGGAAGCGGAACGTAAAGCAAGCGAATTGCTTGACATATTGGGACTATCTGATCGTGCACATCATCGTCCCAATGAACTTTCCGGAGGAGAGAAACAAAGAGTTGCAGTGGCTAGAGCCTTAATAAATAACCCTTCCGTTGTCATGGCGGATGAACCTTCGGGAAATCTTGATTCTAAAACAAGGGCTGAATTACATGATTTGTTTTTCCAGTTGCGTGATCGATTTGGACACACCTTGGTAATTGTTACTCATGATATGTCTTTTGCTCAGCTTTCGGATAGAATACTAACAATTAAAGATGGGGTTATTATTGGACAAGAAGGATAATTTAGTAGAACAATTAGGTCCTTTTTTGGAAGAGAAATATGAGTTATACCATCGTCCGAAATTTATAGAGACTGATCCGGTTCAAATTCCACATCGTTTTACAGTTAAAGAAGATATTGAAATATCTGCCTTTCTGACCTCAACGATTTCTTGGGGACAGCGTCCTTCTATTATAAAAAACGCATGGAAACTTATGGGAATAATGTCTTATTCTCCATATCGTTTTTTGATGGAAGAAGGCTTATCTGATTCTTCTTTTCTTGATGGATTTGTACATCGTACATTTAATTCGCAGGATTGCTTCTTTTTCCTAAAGTCGCTGAAGAATATTTATTTAAATCATGGTGGACTCGAAAAGGTCTTTGCTGATGGGTTTAGAAATACGGGGACGATCTTTGGAACAATAGCTTATTTTAGGCGGATCTTTCTTGAATTGCCTCACGAACCGCGTGTTTGTAAACATGTTTCGGATGTAGAAAGAGGTGCTTCGGCAAAACGGATTAATATGTTTTTGAGATGGATGGTTCGTAATGATCCGAAAAAGATAGACTTTGGTTTTTGGACGAAGATTCCTGTTTCGTCATTAATGCTTCCATTGGATGTTCATACCGGAAACGTTTCCCGGGCGTTGGGGCTTTTAACTAGAAGGTCAAATGATTGGAAAGCAGTTGAAGAAGTAACATTAAATCTTCGGTCCTTTGATCCTTTTGATCCGGTACGTTTTGATTATGCCTTATTTGGATCTGGAGTCTTCGGTGATCCTTTTACAAAAAACCTGTGATTTGTAGAAACTAATGTTTATAGGGCAGATGGGAGAGGAGAGTATTTTTCATTTTAAACAATTTGAGGTTCAGAATAAGAATTCTGCAATGAAAGTTGGGACAGATGGAGTGTTGCTTGGTGCATGGACTGAGATACAAGAGCATAAACAAATTCTGGATATTGGAACCGGCACCGGAGTTATTGCTTTAATCATTGCGCAGCGGAATCCGACTGCAATTATTGATGCTGTTGAAATAGATCAATATTCCTTTGAAGAGGCTTCTTCTAATTTTAAAAGTTCTCCATGGACGAAGCGATTAATCTGTCATAAAATGTCTTTTCAGCAATATGCTGTGTGGAGTAAGAAGCGATATGATTTGATTGTTAGTAATCCTCCTTTCTTCCGGAATTCATTAAAAGCTCCTCGCTTGCGGCGATCGAATGCGAGACATGAAGATCAGCTGCCTTTTGGTGAATTAATTAGTGGAGTCGTACATCTCTTGACTGAAGACGGAATTTTCTCCTTGATCCTTCCGGTAACGGAAGCCGATTCGTTTTGCGGACTAGCAACCCAGGCAGGCCTTTATCTGATACGGAATACGGAAGTGTTTCCCAATCGAATGAAAAAAAGCCATCGTCAGCTTATGGAATTTTCTAAGATAGCTGGATCTACAAAGAATGATGCTCTTTATATCGAACAGAAAGAAAGAGGAAATTATTCCGAAGAATATATTCGTCTTACCTCCCCGTTTTATCTCCATTTTTGAAAAAAGCAATTTTTATGCGGATCCATGCGGAATAGAGTTCCGAAAATAAGGGTCTGTTGTCTTAAAACGATATTTGTTGAAGCGAACTTTGTCTGAAAATAGGGGTGACGAGGATTTTAATAAAAGGATTCTTAACTTTAATGCATCTTATTACGTAAAGACAAAAAAGTATTTAATATAAATATCGATAGAAAAATGGAACAGATATTTGATATTTATCCTTTGCAATGGGCTGGGGTTGGAACAGCAATGCTTTCAGGGGCAATTATTGGATTGGAAAGGCAAATTCTCGGAAAACCAGTAGGAATAAGAACTAGCATGCTTATTTGTCTGGGAACCTATCTCTTTGTTGCACTCAGTAATTCGGCGATGACAAAAGTAACTGATCCTTCTCGGATTATAGGTCAGGTTGTTACTGGTATCGGGTTCTTAGGTGCGGGAGTGATCTTAACACATAATGGTGCGGTCAAAGGACTGACCTCTGCTGCCTGTATCTGGGTACTAGCAGCGATTGGTTCTGTTATTGCATTGAATTATTGTATTACTGCTATTAAACTTTCTGTTATTACCGTTGTGATTTTAGTCGGAATAGAAAGAGTTGAGACCTCTTTTAAAGCTTTACGTAAAGGAGTTCATGGAGAAGACGGACAGGGAAGTGAATGATTTATACTTTTTTTTCTGTCATAAGAGACCAATATCTTACTGGCATTAATCTTTTTTGTAATTTGAGATTAATGCGCTCCTTAATACAGATGTTATGGTAAAAGTTTTTCCATAGATTCTGGTATTCGACTTCTTGCTCGGCAACGATTTGATTGTTTATCTCTCCGTTGATTCGGTCGAACATCTTTCCTTGAATTGCGATTTCTTCAATAGTTTTGAGATTATAATAGAATCCATAGTCTCTTCTCAGATCGTAAAGGATCCATTGTTGGTCGGCGAAGCGACTTTTAAAATGAGAAAGCGTTAAGGGGAGAACATCAAAATCTGGTTTTATTCCTGCGAAATAGATTTGATCACGAGTTTTTTGAAAGCGGACAAATTCTGTCATTCGGCAAGCCTCCTGAAGAACTTTTTTTTCTGCTTTTCTTGCATGTAAAATAAGCGGATTCCCAAAATCGTTTAGAATACTTTGATTAGAATCGAAGATGGTTCTGATTAGGTCAAAAGGGACTTGAGGACTGTTTGTTTTTTCAGCAAGGAAAACATGAAAGGGGAAATTGCGACTGGTATAAGGCAATCTTTTTTTCAATCCTTCCCACACGCGTTTGGCTTTGGAGATATCTGTATGAATTTCTATCTTTTCTGTCCAGAGAGAGTCCTGGTACTCATTGTCAGAGGTGAGAATGTCAGGAATAATCTTTCTTGAATAAGATTCAAATACAGAAGTTAAAAGTCCCTCGTAGGTATTGTCGTATAGAAACAGAACCATAGTGGAATGATCAAAGGATGAGGTTTAAAATAAACTTAACTGAATTCCCTGTGGAATTGCATGCTCTTTACTTTTTAAGATTATTCGTCGAATGGCATCTGGCGATAGATCCTTTTTGAATGCAGGCAACTCGTTGCAAGTGATGAAATATTGAGCTCTTTTCAGAACGACTCCTATTTTCCGGAGGTGCTCTGAATTTAGCCTTCTGTATTTTCTTGTTGCGATGATCATCATGGCTGACTTGACACCGATTCCCGGAACCCGGAGAATCATTTCATAGTCTGCTCGATTTATATCGATTGGGAAAAGATGCGGATTCCGTAAAGCATAGCTAAGCTTAGGGTCAATTTCCAGATCAAGGTTTGGGAACTGATCATTGACAATTTCATCGAACTGAAAATGATAAAACCTCATTAACCAATCGGATTGGTAAAGTCTGTTCTCACGAATAAGAGGAGGTGTCTTTAAGGCAGGTAGGCGTGCGTCATAGGAATTAACAGGAATGTAACCGGAGTAATAAACTCGTTTGAGTTCCTCCCGATGATATAGTCCGGAAGCCAGTTTTAGGATCTGGAGGTCGCTTTCAGGAGTAGCCCCGACAATAAGTTGAGTACTCTGTCCTCCCGGGGTATATACCGGGATATTTCGATATTTAGACCGTTCTTCTTTATTTTCCTTAATCTGATCACGGATGAGACTCATTGGACGAATAACACCAGAAAAGTCCTTTTCCGGAGCCAGTCTTTTTAATTCGGGTTCCGTAGGAATTTCAATATTTACACTCATCCGATCGGCATATAGTCCGGCTTTTCTGATTAACGCTTCGTCGGCGTGAGGGATTGCCTTTAGATGGATGTATCCGTTAAAATGATATTGTGTTCGAAGTGTTTTAGCGACGCGAATTAGTTGTTCCATGGTGTAGTCGGGATTGCGAATAACCCCGGAACTTAGAAACAGCCCTTCGATATAATTTCTTCGGTAAAAATTAATAGTCAGGTCGACTAATTCTTCGACGGTAAATGCTGCGCGGGGAACGTCGTTGCTTCTCCGATTGATGCAATAAGCGCAATCGTATAGACAGAAATTGGTGAAGAGAACTTTAAGAAGAGAGATACATCGTCCGTCTTCTCCAAAACTGTGACAGATACCCCATGAGACAGCATTCCCGATTCCTTGTCCGGAGTTCTTACGGCTACTTCCGCTAGAAGCACAGGAAACATCATATTTCGCCGCACCAGATAGGATTTCCAGTTTTTGCATTAATGAATCACTCATTTGTGCTTTTATTTTTAACAAAAATACTAAAAAAATCAGAAATGAGAATATATTTAGTAATTTAGTGCAGGATACCAGAAAGAAATTTTATCGTTAGTTTTGCGATACCAATGTGTCTTTTTTAAAGGGGAGATTAATGAATTATTTAGCATCGAATATGCGGTACTTGCGGAAGACTAAAAAAGCGACGCAGGAAGAATTGGCAAACGCCATCGGAGTCAATCGCTCGATGGTCGGATCTTATGAAGAAGGACGGGCAGTGCCTCGTATTTCAGCGTTGCAGTTGCTGTCGCATTATTTTAAGGTGACGATTGATGATCTGATTAATAAGGATTTGAAAGAGGAAGATGCAGATGTGCCGGATGCAAAAGGAAGTGACCTTCGAGTGTTGTCAATGGTCGTTGATTCCGATGATAAAGAGCTGATTACCTTGGTGGGAGTAAAAGCCTCTGCAGGATATTTAAATGGCTATTCCGATCCTGAATATATTAGTTCGCTTCCCCGTTTTTCGCTTCCGGTAAGAGAGCTCAGCTCAGAAAGAACTTATAGAGCATTTCAGATTACCGGGGATAGTATGCTACCGATTCCGTCTTCTGCTTATATTCTGTGTAGTTATGTGCAGAATTGGGATGACGTAACCGATGGTAAACGATATATTGTTGTTACAAACGATGATGGAATTGTTTTTAAACGGGTTTATAATCAGCCTCTTCGGCGTGAAGTATTATTTAAATCGGATAATCCGGAATATAAACCTTATAAGATATCTTTGTCGGAAGTGACTGAAGTGTGGGAAGCGCTTGGATACCTAAGTTTTGAATTTCCGGAAACAGATCGTAATGACATTGGAAATTTATCACGAATGATTATGGATATGCGCGGGGAACTTGACGAACTAAAAAAAGAGAATAAACATTGAAAAGAATGAATCGTTCTCAAAACAAAATGATAGTTATCCTGTTTTTTAAATAAAGAGACAAAATGTTGATGTTTTAGATTGAAAACAGAGAATAATTAGTAAATTAATAAAAGAATATTTGTTGAATGGAATAAGATATTTTTCTTTTGTTGGAGAGCGTATTTAGACGAGGTAAAACCTGAATTTATGGAACAATTATTATTGGGAGTCAATTATTGGGCAGTGTTGATTTCTGCATTCATGAGTATGCTAATCGCTAGCTTGTGGTATTCGCCTTTTATGTTTGGAAAACAGTGGATGGACTTAAATCGGATGAGTAAAGACGATATAGAGAAAGGGTATCCGATGTGGCTTATTCTAGCAATTTTATTTTTATTCTGGTTCTTTGCAGCACTTGCTTTTGCCTTGTTTTTAGATGTAACTGCGACTTGGAGTACCGGTTTTATAGATGGATTGTTGATTGCTTTTTTCTGGGTCGGAACTGCCAGAGCCTCTGCTATATTGTTTGAACGACAGCCGTTTAAATTGTTTCTGATTCATTCCGGATATGATTTAATTTGCTATGTAATAATGGGAACCTTAATTGGTTCATGGCATTAATATTAGTTTAACGATTAGAAAATCAGGAAATGTGCCAACAATTCCTGATTTTTTTGTTTTTTTGAATGATATTCTCCGAATAAGAAGAATGAGTTAAAACTCGGAAGAATCACTTCGGTTATGATCAGAAAAATTAGTATTCTATTTTTATTGCTGGCTTTGTTTGCAGGGAGGGCAGAATCGTTGACGTTGTCCCCCTCTTCGGAAGTAAGCATGCTAACCTGTTCCCCAGGAAATGATTTATATGCACTGTATGGTCATTCGGCTATTCGCGTGAAGGATCCGGCGCAGGGATTGGACTTCGTCTTTAATTATGGGGTTTTTAGTTTTGAAACCCCCCATTTTATTTATCGTTTTTGTAAAGGACAGACCGATTACATGCTTGCAGTGTTCGATTTCGCTTCGTTTATGGAAGAGTATCGGACCGATCATCGCAGTGTTTATGAGCAAGTGTTGAATTTGAATTACCCCGAAAAACAACGATTACTTTCTGCGTTAGTTGAAAATTACCGTCCTGAAAACCGGTTCTATCGCTATAATTTTTTCTTCAATAACTGTTCGACGAAAGTTCGGGATATTGTTGCCGGGAATGTAACCGGGCGAGTTGAGTTTATCCCGGAGAGTCTTGAGCCAAAAACCTTCAGACAGATACTTCATCTGGATATGGGTGGAAGCCGATGGACAGAGTTCGGAATTAATCTTATTGTCGGATCACCTGCGGATAGAGCTGCTACTGCCAGCCAGGAGGATTTTATTCCTGAGTTTCTGATGAACCATTTTGCTACCGCAAACATTAATGATGGGATAACGGTGAGGCCGATGGTTAAAGAGACCCGTGTTTTGTATCAAGCCCCGGTAAGAGCACCATTTGTTACCTCCTTGTTGGATCCGTTTATTGTGTTTTTGTTTTTGTCTTTAGTCGTATTCTGCTTGTCCGTTTTGGAATATCAGGGAAAAAAGAAATTCGAATGGCTTGATCCAGTGGTGTATGGGCTCATAGGACTTGCAAGTATGGTGATCTTATGGATTACTTGTTTCTCGGAACATCCGGCAGTTCGCCCGAATCTAAATCTGATCTGGGCTTTCCCGCTTGATATTTTGTTCCCCGTTTGTTGGTTTATCAAGCGATTCCGACCGCAGCTCGAATGGTATCATTTATTCACTTCGATCCTTATTGTTGCGTTTATTCTTTTTTCGTACTTTTTACCGCAGTCGTTCGATTCGGTGGTGTACCTTCTGTCTTTTATGTTGTTGAGTCGGTCAATGCTTCATGTGATCAATCGTTTTATCAAAAAATAAAAAAGTTAGACTTTGAGTATTGTAAAGAAATACGTCGAGACTCCTTTAATGAAGCAGTATTATCAGATCAAGGCGAAACATCCGGATGCTGTATTGCTTTTTAGAGTTGGAGACTTTTATGAAACCTTTGGAGATGATGCAATTAAGGCATCTGGAATTCTTGGAATAACCCTTACGCGGAGAGCAAACGGATCAGCCAGCTTTGTTGAACTGGCCGGATTTCCTTATCATGCGATTGATACCTATTTACCCAAACTGGTTCGTGCCGGACAGCGGGTTGCGATCTGCGATCAGCTGGAAGATCCCAAGCTGGCTAAGTCGATTGTTAAAAGAGGCATAACCGAACTCATCACCCCAGGCGTTTCAACCAATGATAATATTCTTGAAAACCGTGAGAATAATTTTTTAGCATCCGTTCATATTGAGAAAAATACAGCCGGATTGGCTTTTCTTGATATCTCGACGGGGGAATTTCTGACAGCCGAAGGCAAATTTGACTATATCGATAAATTACTAAATAGTTTTCAACCCAAAGAAGTCCTTTATCAGAAAGGGAAAACCGAACAGTTTGAATCCTTGTTCGGTGATAAATTTTATACAAACACACAGGACGACTGGATTTATACGGAAGATGCAGCTGTTGACCGGTTGCTACGCCATTTTAATACTAAAACACTTAAGGGATTTGGTGTTCAGAATATACCTCTTGGAGTCATAGCTTCCGGAGCTATTCTTCATTATCTTGATCTGACACAACATACTGATCTGAAGCATATTACCGGGTTATCCCGAATTGAAGAAGACCATTATGTGTGGCTTGATCGGTTTACGGTACGAAATCTCGAACTGTTCGGAACGATTAATGAAGGAGCCAGTACTCTTATTCATGTTCTGGATAAAACGATTTCTCCTATGGGTGCCCGGTTGCTGAAGCGATGGGTTGCCTTGCCGCTGAAAGAAATCTCACCAATAGACGAACGTCTTGATGTCGTTGAGTATCTGATTAAGAATCCGGAGTTAAAGCAGACAATAGAGGAACAGCTACGACAGATTGGAGACATGGAGCGTCTGATTTCTAAAGTTGCTGTAGGGAAGATTAACCCTCGTGAAATCGTGCAGCTTAAGCAAGCCTTAAAAGCCCTTGTGCCGATTAAAGAAGCCTGTGCTCAAAGTACAGATGTTGTTTTGACCCGATATGCCGAACAACTTAATCCCTGTGCTATTATTCGCGACCGGATCGATAATGAAATCAATCCGGATCCTCCGACCCAGGTTAATAAAGGGAAGGTTATTGCTTCGGGAGTTTCAAAAGAGTTGGATGACCTGAGAAGTATTGCTTATTCGGGGAAAGATTACTTGCTTCAGATGCAGGAACGGGAAAGCCAGCGTACCGGAATTCCTTCTCTGAAAATCTCTTTTAATAATGTTTTCGGCTATTATATAGAGGTTCGGAATAGCCATAAAGATAAGGTCCCTGAAGATTGGATCCGCAAGCAAACCCTGGTTAATGCCGAACGGTATATTACCGAGGAGCTGAAAGATTATGAAAGTAAAATTTTAGGAGCAGAAGAGAAGATTTTGCAGCTTGAATCAGAGTTGTTCGGGAAACTGGTTTTTGCAATTAGTGATTATATTCCCGCGATACAGGGGAATGCTGCAATATTGGCCCGGATAGACTGTCTGCTTTCATTTGCAACGGTTTCGATAGCCAATAACTATGTGCGCCCTGTTGTTGATGAGAGTACCGATATTGATATAAAAGGCGGACGTCATCCGGTTATTGAGCAGCAATTACCGGTTGGTCAGAGTTATGTGGCCAATGACATTTATCTTGACCAGAAAGAACAGCAAATCATTATTATAACGGGGCCTAATATGGCAGGTAAATCAGCATTGCTGAGGCAAACGGCCCTGATTGTATTGATGGCACAGATGGGATGTTTTGTCCCTGCCGATTCAGCGCGTATTGGATATGTTGATAAAATATTCACGAGGGTTGGAGCTTCCGACAATATCTCTTCAGGAGAGTCGACCTTTATGGTTGAGATGACAGAAGCAGCCAGTATTCTGAATAATCTTTCCGACCGGAGTTTGATTTTGCTCGATGAATTGGGCCGGGGAACCAGTACTTATGACGGAATTTCGATTGCATGGTCCATTGTTGAATACCTGCATGAGAATCCCAAAGCACGGGCTAAGACACTTTTTGCAACCCATTATCACGAGCTGAATGAGATGGAAAAGCCTTTTGCGCGGGTGAAGAATTATAATGTGACGGTCAAAGAAGTTGGCGACAAGGTTATTTTCCTTCGTAAACTAGTTCCGGGAGGCTCTAATCATAGTTTTGGTATTCATGTGGCACAGATGGCTGGCATGCCAAAAAGTGTGGTTAAACGGGCTGAGGAGATCTTAGATCAGTTAGAAGACAACTATCGAAAAGACACCCTTGCAAAGCCGGTAAAGGAAATAGCCGGTAAAAGAGAAGGATTACAATTGAGTTTTTTCCAGTTGGATGATCCGGTGTTAAAACAAATCAGAGATGACATTAAGAAGTTGGATATAAACAATCTGACTCCAGTCGAAGCACTTAATAAGCTGAATGAAATAAAACGTATAACCGGATTATAATGCGGAGTTGGTGCATCCTCTAAGGTTTTTTGAAAAAAGGGAGGATAAAATTTTTGGAGGGGGAAATTAAATTTTATATTTGCATCCGCGATTGCAGAAATGTTAATCGCTTTTTAATAGCCCTTTTAGAGGGGGCAAATGCAGAAAGTTCTTTAAAAGTATCAGGCGGAAATAGCTCAGTTGGTAGAGCGCAACCTTGCCAAGGTTGAGGTCGCGAGTCCGAGTCTCGTTTTCCGCTCAAACGGTACGCCCAGGTGGTGGAATTGGTAGACACGTTGGACTTAAAATCCAATGATCAGAAACGGTCGTGCGGGTTCAAGTCCCGCCCTGGGTACATAAAATTTAGCTGTTTGATGAATAGGCAGCAGATATTTCTGTAAGCGGAAATAGCTCAGTTGGTAGAGCGCAACCTTGCCAAGGTTGAGGTCGCGAGTCCGAGTCTCGTTTTCCGCTCTATCGAGAAGGGATACTTCAAAATGAGGCATCCCTTTTTTTATGCACAAAAATGAGTGTATTGTATCTTTTATGATCCATGATTTATTGTTTGTTCCTGTCATTCTTCTTCGTGCCTGTAGTAGAGTATCTCTCATGCTTCTTTCATTTATCTCCTTATTCCCGGTCTGCTTTAAAGCAGCATCGCTGGTGGTTTTCTGGTGCTGAGCACCTATAGACCACCTATAAACCACCTCTGAACCACCTTTAAATGTCAGTGCAATACGATAGTTAGACTATTGGTAATTGATACATGGTTGCGTACAATGTTAAATGGTTGTGCTGAGGAGAGGCAAATGAGAAATTTTATTTGTTAAAATAAAACATTTGACGGAAATGTTTGTAGTATAGTTGTTTGAGCGTAAATATTGGTGATGTTTTCCTTTAAATAAGTAGTGTTTTTGATCGAAAATTAGTAATTTTAAACAATTAGAAGTGATTTGTGGTTAAGCTTAAGGGGAAAGTATTTTTGTGTGAAGAAGGAAATCATGAAATCAAACCAAAAGGAAATGGAACGGAGTTCGAAACTTGTCTTTCTGATTAGAAAAATAGTTGAAGCTTTTGGAACAAATGTGCCGACAGCCAACTACGATCAGGTGGAAGTTTATGACGAGGGCCCTGGGCGGGAGCAAGTCCTTTCTTATGGGAGGATGAGAGCTACGGAGCTTTTCGGATTGCGTCAATTGATTGAACGCTATTCTGCATTAAACGGAATTTATAGTAAGGAATTGGGTGCCTATGTGCCTAAAATCGGGAATGATGAATTGTGGCGGGACGAACCATTTATTGAATATCTCCGAAAGGCAGGACAAGAAGATTCGGTTATGAGAAAGTTGCAAGATGAATTTTTTGATATGCAATTTTTGATGCCGGCTTTTCGTTGGGCGGACCGGAATGGATTTACTCTTCCTCTTTCACTTCTGGTTATAGGGGATTCATATATTCATAGCGGAGGTATTTCGGGAACTATACTGTCGCAAATGCGAATTCATCTTCCTAAGGATGGAGGGAACGAGAAGAAATGGGTCTCTTCGTATATTAGATTGAGGAGGAAATGGCTTGACAGGTCTCCCGTTTCTTCAAAAGAGAACAATCAACGACGAATGGATTTTATGCAGGAACAGATAAAAAAGGAAAATTGGATGTTAGACGATATTTCCCGGGAATTAGAAGGAATAAAAATTCATGACTAGTTGAAATTTGTTCGGTTTCGGCTGGAAATAAAAAGCGGGTTCTTTCTATAAGAGAGAACCCGCTTTTTTCTTTGAAATTTAAAGTTATTTTGCAGCTTTATCCTTATTGCAGGCTTTGACGGAAGCTCCAGAACACATAGCTTTTTGTCCTTTAGAACTTTTACAGCAAGCTTTCTTGCAGTCTTTGGGGCAGTTTTTGGCATCTTTACAGCAAGCCTTCTGGTTTTTACAGCAAACTTTTGCATCTTTAGAACAGGCTTTTTTGTCTTTGCAACAAACCTTTTCGGTTTTTGCTTTTGGTGTAGTTTTGACATCTTTTTTAACATTTTGAGCGTTTACCGTAATAGCGGCAACGAACATAAATGCCATAGCTAATGTTAGAATCTTTTTCATAGTGTCTCGTTGTTTGTATAATTAAATTTCTTGCTCAGCAAATGTAAAAAAATGCAGGGGAAAAGAAAATGGATGGATACTATTTATGTGTAACGGGAAGGTTACCCCTTTATCTTTCGCATGATGGTCATTCCGTCACGAAGAGGTAAGATGACTTTCTCAATGCGGGAGTCAGTGGCAATGGCATCATTAAATTTCATAATTCCAATGGTTTGTGCGTCGGATGATTTTGGCGCTTCGGCTACTTTTCCGCTCCAGAGAACGTTGTCGGCAATAATGTATCCGCCCATGGCGATTTTTGGAAAAATCAGGTTGAAATGATTCAGGTATTCTCGTTTGTCTGCATCAATGAAGACGAGGTCGAACGGACCTTCGAGAGAGGGAATAATTTGTGAGGCATCACCGATTCTGAGGTCAATTCGATCTTCTACCCCCGCGGCGGCAAAGTATTTGCGAATAAGTGATTCGAGTTCGTCGTTCTTTTCAATGGAAATAATCTTTCCGTCTTGTTCTAATCCGCGGGCAAGGCAGATTGCCGAGTATCCGGTGAAGGTGCCAATTTCGAGAACCTTCATGGGGTGGATCATGTGACAGAACATGGTTAGGATTTTTCCTTGAAGGTGTCCTGACAGCATTCTTGGATTAATTGTCTTGATATTTGTTTCGTGATCGAGTCTGGATAGAATCGGTTCTTCGGGGTCAATATGAGCGAGGATGTAATCTTCAAGGTTCCGGTTGTCGATATCCATGCTATTTATAAATTAAAGTTGATAGGTGGTCGTTGTTGAATATTTCATCGGCGGTTTCGAGCAGGTCGTCAACAGAGATGTTCTGAATCTTTTTATAAATGGTCTCAAGTGTTTCGACTTGCTCATAGAGCATGAAGCTTTTACCTAGAGCGAGAGCAAGATCTTCGAGGTTTTCCTGTGATATGGCAATTTGGCCGATGAGTTGTTTTTTCGCTTTTGCCAGTTGCAATGTTCCCAGGGCTTGCGATTTTAGCCGGTTCATTTCGCGATAAGTTATTTCAATGGCGCGGTCGAGGTTTTCCTTGTCTGTCCCGAAATAAATGGAAAAGAGTCCGGTGTCGGAATAGGAGGTATAGGAGGATTCGACATTGTAGGCTATTCCGTTGCGTTCGCGCAAGGCAAGATTGAGTCTGGAATTCATAGACTGTCCGCACAATATATTATTGAGCAGGACCAGGGCCATCCGTTTGGGGTTGTTATGGTCGAATGCAATGTTTCCGATCATGCAATGAGCCTGAAATGTGTCGCGTTTGATTGTTTTAGAGGCCGGGTTGTAAGACTGGAAGGCCGGTCGGGAGAAGGAACGAAGATTGGCCGGTATCTCGCCGAAATAACGATCGATGAGCTTAACTAATTTATTGAAGCTGATTTTACCCACCGAAGTGATGATGATTTGGTCGGTATTGTAGCTGCGCCCGATAAATGAAAGGATGTTTTCTCTGGTAAAGCTTCTGACTGATTTAGGTGTTCCGAGAATGTTTTTTGCCAAAGGGTGTCCGGCGAAGAGCAGTTCCTCAAACTCGTCGTAGATCAATTCCGAAGGAGAATCTTTGTATGAGTTGATCTCGTCAATGACGACTTCTTTTTCTTTCTCAAGCTCTTTGGCCGGGAAAACCGAGTTGATCAGAATGTCGCTGATGAGTTCGATTGCCCGTTGGTAGTCGGAGGGCAATATGGTGGCATAAAGAGCGGTTTCTTCCTTGGTGGTATAGGCATTTAGTTCTCCACCGACGTCCTCGAGTCGGCTAAGGATGTGAAAAGCTTTTCTTTTTTTTGTCCCTTTAAAGATCACGTGTTCGATAAAATGGGCCAGGCCTTGTTCTTTATTGAGTTCGTCGCGTGATCCGGCATTGATGATTATTCCGAAATGTGCTGCAGGAGAGTTTGCTTCCTGGTGAATAAGACGGATTCCGTTTGCGAAAATATGAGTTTGATAATCCATTTGCGAGTATCGCTTTTTGTGGTCTGCAAAAGTATAAAAAAGAAGTGATTCGCTTTGAATAGTAACCTCTAAAGAGGGGTTGTGATGATGAAAGATTAAAAAAACGGGCAAAAAAAGTTACCGGGGTCTTTTTTGGTCGGAGAAAACGTTTATCTTTGCAACCGCAAAATAAGAGGTGCCATAGCTCAGTCGGTAGAGCAATGGACTGAAAATCCATGTGTCCTTGGTTCGATTCCGAGTGGCACCACTTTTTTTGAAGTTCTTTTTTAGTGATAATGAGTAGTTTGAAAGAACTACAGACAATGCAAAGAGCGGGTGCCATAGCTCAGTCGGTAGAGCAATGGACTGAAAATCCATGTGTCCTTGGTTCGATTCCGAGTGGCACCACCTTCAAAACAAAAAGAGTCCCTGAATTTCGTAAGAAGTTCAGGGACTCTTTTTTTATTTCCTGCCAGGATCTATCTTTTTAATGTTTAATAATCCATTTTGTAGATTCGTTCCATGAGGGTCCATTTTTCCTCTGCGGTGGCGGTCGAAGAAGTCTTTTGGTACTGGGCAACGAATGTCTCCCATTCTTGCTGTCGGGGCTTAGAGGCGAGCTCTTTCATCGCTTTGTCGTGATCAAAATCGGGAACTGTGTCCATAATCATAAAAAGGCGATTGCCTAATAAGTATATTTCCATATCAAGAATCCCTACTTCGTGCATTCCCTGGGCTACCTCGGGCCAGATGTTTTCTTTTGAGTGAATCTTTTTATAGTTTTTGATTAATGTGGGGTCGTTATTGAGATCCAGTGTTTTGCAGAAACGCAAAAATGAGTTGTAGTTTGTTTTTTCCTGATATTTCATTTGGGTTGTTGTTAGGTTGTGAAAAAGAGAC
Organism: Prolixibacteraceae bacterium; assembly: GCA_963692465.1. GTDB lineage: Bacteria > Bacteroidota > Bacteroidia > Bacteroidales > Prolixibacteraceae > JAUZOB01. The sequence goes on along the minus strand of OY829943.1, from coordinate 1,436,553 downwards.
CTCTGATTGTTAAAAGAAACCATTCTTATATCTGTCAGCTTATTACAAAGTTTGCGAATGTTTCTGAGACAAACAAGTAGTTCGGTGTGATTGTTAAAAGGGGGTATGCCTCTTGTTTTATCGTTATATTTGCACTGTAATTGTCATTGCTGTTTTGTAGAGAAATTATCGATTGCTTATGAAAAAGCTTTTGCTGGCTGGTATTTGTTTTTTGACCTTATCTTCGGGTTTCGCTCAGAATAATAAGCAATTATATTCTTTTGCCGGAAGAATGACTACGATTTTGAATTCCCTTGATTCGGTAATGAGAAAGAACCCAGGGATGACCGGATTACTGGCGGATCGTTATCGTTTTGTGAATGACAAAGTCAGAAACCGAGAGGTTGTAATTCGTTATAATAAATCAGCCAGTTACACTTTAGCCGAGGCTTCCGGTATTTATCTCTCATCCGATACCTCTAAAATCGGACTGATTGTGGGTGATTTTCTGTTGGATCTTTATGATTTACATCCGGCAGTGGCTATGGAATTACTGATTTATCAATATCAGCATATCTATGATTTCTATAAAAATCCCAAGCTGTACCGCATTGGTTTGTCTAATTCTATTGAAGAGACTTATTTCAATGTAGATGGACTGGCGTTGGCTGGTATGTTTCTAAAAAACTATTATCAGGAGAGTCCGGTGTCTTCTCCTTTTGAGAAATATGTGATCAATGATTTGAATGATCATATGCAGGGAATGACCATGCTTTTTTTTAGGACTGATCTGAATCTTCTTCATAAGATGAATAATCTGGTGAATTCAGAACAGACTTTAGACGAGGCACTCCGGGAGTTTAATGCAATAGGACGAAGTCTGATTGAATATAAGAAGCTTGATTCGAGTCAAAACGAATGGACGAATTACTGTAATTTGATCAGCTTAAGGACTTACGTCTTTTATAGTAAACAGATTCTCTTTGATATTGCTAAAACAAAAGGAGAGGAGGTTGATCCTGCGACGTTTCAACTAGAAGATTATTCAATGAATAATCAGACAATTCAAGATATTCGGAGCGTAGTAAAAGAGAATGAACGTTATTTTAAAGTTGGAGAGCGAATCATTGATCAATACAATAATTCGTTCGATATTGAAAGACATTGATATTTAACTTATAAAAGATAATATCCTGTCTTGACTGTTGAAGTGGTAACTGAGATGCAGAAATTATGGTTTGATTATTGTAACGAGAAGCAAATGTTTGAGTCTAATAATAAAAATTAATAATCGTATCCCCTTATGATTAAAATTTTCACATCCAGAGTTAGTACCAAATCTATATTTCAGGTTGCGTTAGCCCTGGTGTCACTGTCTTTATGTGTTTATTTTGTACAACATGAAGGATATCATCTGAGGCAATCGGTTGACCTGATGTTTAATGTGCCTTGGTACTGGGTGCTTTCAGGCTTAATGGTGACCCTCATTTACCTAATTGTACATGGAAGTATGTATGTGTGCAGTTTTCGAACGGTCGGGGTTAAGCCAACGTTCGGATCGGCTGTATTACTGTCCTTAAAGCGTAGTTTTATCAGTGTGTTTCTTCCGGCAGGAGGAATCTCGTCGTTGGCTTTTTTTACGGGACCCATAGAACAGCAGGGAATTAGTCGTACCAAAATTCATCTTTCCTCAACCGTATATGGAATAACCGGATTTATTTCATTGGCGTTGATTGCTATTCCGGCGATTGTGGTCTTGCTTTTTAAACACATGTTGAGTCAGCAACTGATCTATTCTTTTTTGTTTCTGATCTTGCTGATTGTCGGATTGATTCTTTTTATTGTTTTCTTTTTTAAGAATCGGAAAATACATCAATTTTTAGTGCGTTTGTCTCCCCGGATGGTGGTTTTTTATGAAGAGTTGAAAGAGCAGAAATATTCTCTCCGGTCATTTTTGTGGACGGTATTTTTCTCTTTCATGATTGAATTGTGCGGTGTTGCTCATTTGTATATCTCCATGAAAGCTTTTCAGATTCCGGCGGCGTCAATTGAGATAGCTTTAGTGGGATATGTCATTGCGACCTTAATGTATGCATTGTCGCCTTTTCTGAGAGGACTTGGAGCCGTTGAAATCACTCTTTCGCTGGTATTAATGCAATATGGGGTTCCATCAATAATGGCTCTGTCTATTGCTTTCTTGTATCGTTTGTTTGAGTTTTGGATTCCCTTGCTAATTGGGGCATTGAGTTTTATTTCCAGAAAAGACCATTTGGTATTACGAATCTTACCTCCGTTTTTCACCTTGATGGTCGGGTTGGTCAATGTTTTATCTGTGTTGACTCCTGCAATAGCCGGTAGAATGAGGTTTCTACATAGCTTCCTTTCGAAAGACGCTATTTATGTCTCTAATTTTGCCGTGGTTATTTCTGGAATTATTTTGATTGTTCTTTCCTCTTATTTATTGAGAGGGTTCCGAAATGCATGGTTGGCAACAATCTATATTACCTTGGTCTCGTTTGTTGGAAATTTAACCAAGGCTTTTGACTTTGAAGAGGCCTTCTTGTGCCTGGCATTGATCGGATTGCTTATCTATACGCGTAAAAACTACCGGTTAAGGACTGATCAGCGTGTAACGCCGACAGTGAAAGCTTATCTTGTAGCGGGACTACTCTTTATTCTGTCGTATGGGATCATTGGCTATTATTTGATTGATAAGCGGCATTTTGGAGTCGATTTGAATTTGGGACAATCAATTGTTTCCTTGTTTTCGACCTTGTTGTTTATTCCGTTAGAAACTCCCAGAACAGCTTTTGCTACTTGGTTTGAGGATTCAATTAACATTCTTGGTGTTAGTTATATGGCCATTCTTTTGCTCGTTTTGGTACGACCGTTGAGGCATCGAAACCGAAGCCATAGTCAGGAAATAGAAGAGGCAAAAGCTTTGCTTGAGAAATATGGAACCTCTCAACTGGATTATTTTAAGATTTATCCGGATAAAAGTTTATACTGGACGGAAGACCGACAGGCCTTTGTGTCGTTTAAGATTGCCTATGATTATGCGGTAGTACTGGAAACACCGGTTTGTGCTTCTCTTGATTTATTGCCCGGAGTGATTGAATCTTTTGATACCTATTGTGAAAAAAATGGACTGAAAACGATTTATTACCGGGTCGATGAGATTTGCCTTCCCTATTTTGAACGATTGAAAAAGAAGTCCATTTTTATTGGGCAAGAGGGAATTTCGGATGTCACTTCTTTTTCTCTGGAAGGGAGAAGTAGGCGCCCGATTCGGAATGCTTTAAACAAGGCTCGCGATAACGGATATACCTGTCAGGTGGTGGAACCTCCGATTAAGGAAGGGTTGCTTCAAAAGATGAAGGCCGTGTCTACGGAGTGGCTTGAGTTGTTTCATAAGAAGGAGTCGGCATTTTCACAGGGAATATGGAATCCTGAAGAGATGAAACAGCAAGTGATTTTTATTGTTGAAAATAGCGAGGAAAAGGTAGTTGCTTTTGCAAATCTTGTGCCCGATTATGCGAAAGGCGAGGGAACTTATGACCTTATTCGGAAGACCAGAGATGCACCCAATGGAGTATTGGACGTGTTGGTTGTTCATATGATTGAGTATATGAAGACGAAAGGGCTGCAATCATTGAATCTGGGACTTGCGCCTTTGTCGGGGATGGATAAAGCCCGGGATTTGAAAGAGAAATCAGTTAAATTTGCTTATTCGAATATTAAGGTTCTGGAGCATTATAAGGGATTGCGATTTTTTAAGGAAAAATATGCGGATGATTGGAAAAGTAAATACTTGATTTACAACTGTGATTATGACTTAATTCAATCACCGATGGTTATTGCAAAAGTTAGTAAGTATGTTCCATACTAGAAGTATTGAGCTATGATTTTTGATCGTTTTATTCAGGATTTGAAGAGTAAGCATGTTCCGCATTTTGGGGCTCTTGATATTTTGCAATACATCGGACCGGGATTGTTAGTGACTGTTGGTTTTATTGATCCGGGAAATTGGGCGTCCAATCTGGCAGCAGGAGCAAGTTTTGGATATACCTTACTGTGGATGGTGACCCTGTCTACTATTATGCTGATCATTTTGCAGCATAATGTGGCCCATCTGGGAATTGCAACAGGGCTGTGTCTGGCAGAAGCGGCCACTATCTATCTAAAGAAGCGGACTTCGCGTACGATATTGATTACCGCGATGATGGCCTCCGTTTCAACCTCTCTTGCAGAGATTCTGGGGGGAGCGATTGCTCTGAATATGCTTTTTGCCATTCCCTTAAAAGTGGCAGCAGTTCTGGTTACTCTGTTTGTACTGGTTATGCTTTTTAGTAATTCTTATCGGGTGATTGAAAAATGGATTATTGGGTTCGTTTCAATAATCGGATTGTCATTTATTTATGAGTTAACGCTGGTCAATATCCATTGGGGGGAAGCAGCGAGGGCTTGGGTGATCCCTGCTTTTCCTGATCATTCAATGCTAATTATAATGAGCGTTCTTGGGGCAGTTGTTATGCCTCACAATCTCTTTCTCCATTCGGAGATTATCCAGAGTCGGCAATGGAACCTGAAGGATGATAAAGTAATTAAGAAGCAGTTGGATTATGAATTCTTTGACACGATCTTTTCGATGTTGATTGGTTGGGCTATAAATAGTGCAATGATTCTTTTGGCCGCAGCAACTTTTTATGAGGCAGGGAAATCTGTTACGGAATTACCGCAGGCGGGGGACTTACTCGTGCCCTTACTTGGGAAAAGTGCTTCGGTTATTTTTGCATCTGCTCTTTTGTTTTCGGGAATCTCATCGACCATTACGTCGGGATTTGCCGGAGGAAGTATCTTTGCCGGATTGTTTAGTGAACCCTTTGACATAAAAGATAATCATTCCCGAACCGGAGTTGTTGTTTCATTGGTCCTGGCATTGTTGATTATTTTCTTAATTACGAATCCATTTAACGGACTGATCGTTTCGCAGATGATTCTTGGAGTTCAACTTCCTATTACGATCTTTTTACAGATTCGTCTTACTTCCTCTCAAAAGGTAATGGGCAAATATGTCAATAAAACAAGGACGACAATCGTGCTTTATATTATTGCCGGGATTGTAACGGTTTTAAATATCTTGTTTTTTGTTAAAATGATCTTTTAAAAGATCAGAGAGTAATTACTTTGACGGCTCCGGGAATAATCTTGAATTCCAGTTGATTTTCGACAACAGAGAATTCACCATCGGTTTGCAAAGCAAGTCTCTGTCCGGGAAAATGAACGGTTGCATTTTTGGAATGGACGGTTTTTAATTCGTCTAAAGGAGGGCGGTTTTTTAAAAGCAAACAAAGTGCGGCGAATGTTGCCTTGAAGCGATTTTTAGTATCCAAAATGACAAAATCAAGTACTCCGTCGTCTGTTCGGGCATTCGGGTCAATGCTGATGTTGTATCCAAATTGACTGCTGTTCAGTGCAGAGAAGAAGAATGCATCGACGTTATAGGTTCGTCCATTGATCAATAACTGTACTTTAGGGGCAGAGAATAAGAAAGAACTTCTTACAATAGAAAGGAAATAACTGAAAAATCCGTGATGTTGCTGATTGTTATAATCTTTGATCACTGCGGCATCATAACCCAATCCGGCATTGCTTAGAAATATCTTGTTGTTTGCCTGTCCGACATCAAGGGATGTTGTTTTTCCCTGAATGATCATTTCGAGGTTCTTTTTTAAACGGAAAGGGATTTTTAGATGTCTTGCAAGACCGTTGCCTGATCCGATGGGAATAATTCCCAATGCGATTTGGGTGTTAACGAGATGAAGGGCTACTTCATTAATTGTTCCATCACCTCCGGCAATGATAACCGCATCGTATTTTTCTTTTACTGCTTCCTGTGCAAGTTCACAAGCATGCCCGGCATATAGTGTGTGCTTGATTTCAAATTGAATTTCGGAATGGGGAGATAATCTTGAGGAAATAAACTTCTCAAGGGAAGTGTTCCTTCCTTTGCCAGAAATGGGGTTAATGATAAAAAAAAGTTTCCTCATATACTTTATAATCCCTGTGCCTGGTTGTTAGAAGTTTGTTCTTTAAATCTTCTCCGGGCGTTATTTGCTGAGTTAAACAATAGTTGACTTTAAACAATAGAATAAAGTCAATGAAACAATTTTATTTTTCTTACATAAAAAAATCAGCTTGCAAAGCTATATAATGAATTTGAATGAAATGAAGAAAAAGAATAAATAATTTTTGCTTCTGTTTTCTGATTCAGAAAAACAGCTTGATTTTTAATTGGTTGTTAAATAATTGTGAAAACAGAAGCTTGTCTCTTTTTATAACCGACTCCCCTGTTTTTCTTGGGGGAAAAAAGATAATTTTGTGCCGTCAAAAATAGAGATATAAATACATCATTACATATGACTAAAGCAAAAAAAGCAATTCTTATTATCCTTGATGGATGGGGAATTGGTGATGGATCAAAAGGAGATGTTATTTCGTGTTCGAAAACTCCTTTTATTGATTCGCTGAAAGCAAAATATCCGAATGCACAGCTTTTAACTTCAGGAGAGAATGTGGGACTTCCTGACGGACAGATGGGAAACTCCGAAGTCGGTCACCTTAATATCGGAGCAGGAAGAGTCTTGTATCAGGATCTGGTTAAAATTAATCGGGCGATTCGTGATAAATCGTTGTGGCAGAATCCACAGCTTTTGAAGGCTTATCAGTATGCAAAAAAGAATAACAAACAAGTTCATCTGATCGGACTGATTGGCCCTGGTGGGGTTCATGCGTTGAGTGCTCACATGCATGCTTTGTGTGATATGGCTACCGGAATGGGGTTGGATAAAGTTTTTGTCCACGGTCTGACCGATGGACGGGATACGGATCCTCATGCCGGACTTGGGTACCTGAAAGAAGATGTTGAATATCTTGAGAAAACGAATGCTCGTTTTGCTTCGGTTGTTGGTCGCTATTACGGGATGGACCGGGATAAAAACTGGGATCGTATTCGTCTGGCTTATGATCTTCTTACTAAAGGGGAAGGTACTCCAACAACTGATTTGTTGAAGTCTGTTCAGGAATCTTATGATGCCGGAGTAACCGATGAATTTATTAAACCGATTTCAGTAGTTGATGAAGCAGGTAAACCGTTGGCAACAGTTCAGGAAGGCGATGTGGTTATTTGTTTCAATTATCGTACAGACCGTTTGCGTGAGATGACTCAGGTGTTTACACAGGAAGAGCATCCGGAGCAGGGAATGAAAACAATACCGGTCGAATGGTATACCATGACCAACTACAAGTCCGATTTTAAGAATGTAAATGTCATTTTCGATAAGGATAATGTAAAGAATACACTGGGTGAGGTGGTCTCGAATGCCGGACTAAAACAGATTCGTATTGCGGAAACTGAAAAATATGCTCATGTAACCTTCTTCTTTTCGGGAGGTCGGGAAGCTGAATTTCCCGGAGAAAGTCGGCTTTTGGTTGCTTCGCCTAAAGTAGCTACCTACGATTTGCAACCTGAAATGTCAGCACCCAAGGTAAAAGATAAGATTGTGGCTGCATTGAATGATCAGGCAGCCGATTTTGTCTGTCTTAATTTTGCTAATGGCGACATGGTTGGTCATACCGGAATTTATGAGGCAATCCAGAAAGCTGTTGAAACTGTTGACCAGTGTGTTAAAGAGGTTGTTACAGCTGCTCGTTCTAACGGATACGATGTGTTGATTATTGCCGATCATGGGAATGCAGACAATGCAATTAATCCGGACGGAACAAAGAATACGGCACATTCATTAAATCCGGTTCCTTGTATCTGGGTAACTGATCAGAAGGATGCAAAAATTGGAAATGGAGTGTTAGCAGATGTCGCTCCGACCATTCTTACGATCATGGGAATTGATATTCCGGCAGATATGACTGGAAAAGTTCTGATCTAGTTCAGTGTTTGAGCTTTTTAAGTTACTCTTTTAATAGAAGATAGTTAAATAAACCAGCTTTCATGACTTGTGAAAGTTGGTTTATTTGTATATATTGAATGATTGTTCAACGAATAGGAAAGAAAAATGATTCAGATAGGGGAAGCTATTGTTAGTCTTGATGTATTTGAGAGATATTTTCTTTGCGATCTGGCGAAATGTAAAGGAGCCTGTTGCGTGGAAGGAGAGTCGGGAGCTCCTTTGTTGAAGGATGAAGCAGCGCTTATTGAAGAAATATATCCGGAGATTGAACCGTATTTGTCGGAGGAAAGCAAATCGGAGATTTCCAAACAGGGCTATTCTGTGACTGATCGTGATGGTGACCTGGTAACACCTATCATCGAAGGGAAAGAGTGTGTCTATGCCTATCAGGATGAGCATGGGGTTACCAAATGTGCGATTGAAAAGACCTTTCTGGAAGGGAAACAGAGTTTTCGGAAACCGATATCCTGTCATCTTTATCCAATTCGAATTACTTCGTATGCGAAATTTGATGCTGTGAATTACGAACGAATTGATATTTGTCATGGAGGACGAGAGTGCGGGGCGGCGAACCAGCTTCCTCTTTATCGTTTTTTGCGGGAACCTCTTATCCGTAAATACGGAGAAGCATGGTATGAGCAGCTGGAAATAGCAGCTGAAGAATATCCTTTTTAGAACGTTTTAAACAAAGAAACGCTTAAATTGGCGGGAGAAAACAATTGTAGGGGGACTAAAAGAGGGAAAAATAGAAAAAATATTTGTTGGGTATAGGCCTTAACCTTAGAATATTGCATGAAAATGGAAATGAAAATTGTATCTTGGAATGTTAAAATAGTCTGAAAAGTTTTTATTAAAAAGAAAGAGTATATAAATTTGTGCCCGCGAAAAGTACGGTTCGTAGCTCAGTTGGTAGAGCACGTGACTCTTAATCATGGGGTCGAGGGTTCGATCCCCTTCGAACCGACAAAAGCGAATAATAAAAGCCTCTTGAGATATTCTCAAGAGGCTTTTTTGATATTAGACTGGTTCTGAATAAACAATTTGGAATGTTTAAATGGATCAATGGACTCCTTATTGGTATGAAAATGTCGGCACTGATTTCAGTTGTTATTGTTTGTAACTTTGTATTTGTACTAATAATTTTCTTCAAATGGAAAGATTGAGATTTGAAGCTCCAAAAGAAACCTGTCTTTGGAGGTATTTAACGATTGATAAGGCGATATCTTTTTTTTCGAAAAAGGAATTTAGATTTACTCGTTCTGACAAATTTAACGATCCCATGGAATGTGCTTCTTTTTTTGAAAGGATGGCTATACAGTCTAAAATAGCAGAGGTTCATATTGAAGATATAAAGAAAGCGCAAAGAAGATCTTTTGTGTCGTGTTTTTATGCTTGTTCAAATGAATCTGCAGCAATGTGGAGAATGTATTCAGATCCTTCAAGTATTGCTCTCCGTTTTAATGGGAAAGAGCTAATTAATTTTTTTAAACAAAAGAGTGACCATGATAAAAAATTGGAAAAATATCGGATTTTTGGAAAGCAAGTTGAATATAAAGGCTTTGAAATTAAAGAAGGAATGAAGTCTTTTGGTTTTTCGTCTGGTGATCTTTCCCCCAATGTATTCATTAAAGACAAATGTTTTGATTATGAAAAAGAATATAGGGTGGTTATCTTTTCTATGAATGCGCGAAAATATTTTAAAGAAATATCAATTAACTCTTGGGATGAATTGAAATTCGATATTATTTTTCATCCTAATATGCCTGCATGGCAAAAAGATAATATTAGAGCATTAGTTCAAACATTTAATGTTGGGAAGAATTGTTGTAATTCTGATATAATGACAAAATTTAATATTCATGGTTAATCATGAATAGATCAATAGAAATTAAATTTTTAATAAAATGCCTATTTCCTTTTTCGTATTTTGCACCGGTTTATTAAAGTAATTTGTTAGATAAGTGGAACAGAAATTTGCAATTGGGATTGATTTGGGAGGGACAGAGGTGAAGTCTGCTCTTGTTAATCAAGAGGGAGTGATTATCCGATCTGCCCGGCGGCCTTCGGAGGCTACAAAATCAAGAAATGCCGTGATCAAGAATATTGGTGCTGCGATCAAAGAGTTGGATGTTGATGACGTGGTGGCTGGTCAAGTTGTGGGAGTAGGAATTGGAACTCCTGGAATCGTCGAGCATAATTTCATTATTGGAGGAGCTGATAATCTAAAGGACTGGGAGAGTTTTGATCTGGCCCAAGAGTTGTCCGCATATACTCAATTGCCTATCTCTGTCGGCAACGATGCAAGTCTGATGGCTTTAGGGGAGGTTTATTACGGAGCTGCAAAAGGATTGACCGATGCTATTTTTATTACGGTGGGGACTGGGATTGGCGGTGCAATGCTCCTAAACGGTAAGATGTACGGAGGTTTCAGAAATAGAGGCGGAGAATTTGGCCATATTCGGCTTGATCCACAGGGGCGTATGTGTACCTGTGGGGTGAGAGGATGCCTGGAAGCACAAGCCTCAACCACTGCATTGATTGCTGATTTTCTGGAGATCTCGTCTCGGCAGGGAGCTGTTTTGGATTCGGCAATTGTTGATGGCCGGTACATTACGAATCTTTATAAAAATGGGGATTCTTGTGCAATTACTGCATTTAATCGTCATTTTGATGCATTATCTGCGGGTATTGGAGGTTTTATCAATATATTTAGCCCGCAGGTTGTTGTTGTAGGTGGGGGTATCTCTGAAGCGGGCGATTTTTATATCGAAAGCATCAGGGAGGGAGTAGAAACCTATGTAATGAAGAGTTGTGCTGAAAATACAAGAATCGAAAGGGCTTTGTTGGGGAATAAAGCTGGTAGTTTGGGGGCTGCAGCAATGGTTTTTAATCAATAGAAATAAGAAATAATGAAACGAAAAGGTCTGTTTATCATTTATATCATGGCTATTTGGTTTATGGTGTCGTTCATAACCAATATCCTTGGTCCCTTGATGCCCGTTATTATTAAGAATTTCTCGCTGAGTTTGAAGATGGCGGCTTTTCTCCCATTCTCATTTTTTCTGGCTTATGGAGTTATGTCGGTTCCGGCGGGATTGATGACGGATCGGTATGGAAGTAAAGCATCTATGCTGATTGCTTTTGTGATGACCTTTATCGGATCTATTTTATTCGCTTTCTTTCATGTCTATGGAATGGCGCTTGCCTCTTTATTTATTATCGGATTGGGAATGGCGATGATTCAGGTAATTCTCAATCCATTGACCCGAGTGATTGGAGGTGAAGAAAATTATGCTTTTTATGCGGTATTTAGTCAGCTTGTGTTTGGCGCTGCCTCTTTTATAAGTCCTTATGCATTTACCTATTTGATGAAGGCGGTTCCTGTCGGTTCGGGAAGTCACAATCCGTTAATCCTTCTTTTGCGGGGGGTAGTCCCGGTAAATTTGCCATGGATATCACTATACTGGTTGTTTGCGGTTGTCTTGTTTGTACTGTTGCTGATTACCATATTGGTTCGGCTTCCAAAAGTAGAGTTAAAAGAAGATGAAAAGTCCGGAGCTTTGAGTAGTTACGTGGAGTTGTTGAAAAATAAAAAGGTGATTCTATTTTTCCTTGGCATTATGGCTTATGTGGGTACCGAACAAGGGTTGTCAATCTGGATGTCGAAGTTCCTTCAGCTTTATCATGGATATAATTCGGAGATACAGGGAGCTGCGGCTGTTGCCTGGTTTTGGGGACTGATGTCTATTGGGTGCGTGTTGGGTTTGGTTGTATTGAAACTGATTGATTCCAAATGGGTGTTGAAGATATTTACCAGTTTGGCACTAATAACGCTGTGTCTTGCTTTGTTCGGACCATCTGTTATTTCGTTATGGGCTTTTCCGGCGATGGGTTTCTTCTTGTCGGTGATGTATTCCATCGTTTTTTCGTTGGCATTGAATTCAGTTGAGCGACATCATGGCTCTTTTTCCGGCATTCTTTGCTCTGGTATTTGTGGCGGAGCCTTTATCCCTTTGCTTATTGGGTGGCTAGGAGACCATATAGGACTTCGGGCTGCAATGTGCCTGATTTTTTTAACACTTTTCTATATCTTCAGTGTGGGTATTTGGGCGAATCCGATTATTCAAAATAAGACGGTTCGATTAAAAGATCTTTTTGCTAAGAAAGAATAGAGCTTCACTGAGATTGTTTCCTAAATGATTTAATGACTTGCTGCGGACCGATTGTGTCTGTTGTAGCTGTTCTTTTTGTGGCGGGCTTGATATTTATTTGATTTCGCTTGCATGTTACGCATGTGTAACTTAACTTTGTTGCGCAAGTGTAACATGTATTATATGGCTAAAGAAGATGCGATAAAAGTTAAAGATCGGGAAGTAACGGAGCAGAAGATAATCGAAGCGGTTGGACGGGTCATTTGTCGTGATGGTTATGAGCGTGTCGACATTAATGCAGTGGCTAAAGAAGCGGGTGTTTCACGAATGCTTATATATCGCTATTTTGGCGATTTGGATGGGTTGCTTTCTGAGTTTGCCAGACAAAAGGATTACTGGTTAAAGTTAAACGCATCATTTAAGGAACAGCTGGATTGTACGGATTTTGATCATTTGCAGTCTTTTTCGACGGAATTGTTTATTGGTCAGCTTCGTGATCTGAGGGCGAATCGGGAACTTCAGGAATTGATTCGATGGAGTTTGGCAGAAAAAAGGCCTTTTATTCAGGAGATTGATGCACAGCGTGAAAAAGTCGGGATTGAAATTATTCAGTCGGTTATTTCAAAATTACCCTCTACCGATTTGGACATAAAAGCATTGATCGGACTTTTAATTTCGGGTCTTTATTATATCGTATTAAGATCTTCGACAACGGATGTCTTTAATGGGATTGACTTATCCTCGGAGAACGGGTGGGGTGAGATAGAAACCGGAATTACTCAGTTTTTTGATCTTCTTTTTAAATCGGAAAATTTTAATGATCGATAATTATGAAACTTAGTTTGATATTAATTCTCTTCATCATTATGGGAACAACAGTTAGTGCTTCATCTGTATCGAAGGAGCGGATAAATGATTTCTCGGGAATCATTAAATATGCGGTAAGGGCTCCTTCCGGACATAATGCCCAGCCATGGAAATTTGTAATCAAGAAAAATGAGATAGAAATACACCCTGATTGGAGTCGGGTTTTGCCGGTTGTCGATCCGGATAATCGGGAACTTTACATTAGTCTGGGTTGTGCTGTGGAAAACCTTTGTGTGGCAGCCACCGCACAGAAATATCTTCCTTCTGTCCGTGTGGTAAAGACCGGGGATAAAAAGTATTATATCGTTGTTGAATTAGTGAAGGATGCCAATCTGAAGGTAGATCCTCTTTTTGATGCGATTGAAAAAAGACAAACAAATCGTTCTATATACGATGGCGGGATGATTGCGGAATCTTCGATGGATACAATTCGGCAGACCCTTTCTTTACGCCCGGGAGTAAAAAGTTATTTTTACAAAAAGGGGAGTGCTGATTTTGCAACATTTATGGCGTTTGTGAAAGAGGGAAATGAGGTTCAGATGGGCGATTCTGAATTTAAGGCGGAGTTAGAAAAATGGATGCGCTATAATGGGACACAAACGAAGAAAACTCAGGATGGTTTAACGAATAAAATGATGGGCTTTCCCGGGGTGCCGGCATTTATTGGAAAACCGATTGTGGAATCTCAGTTGAAGGCGGAAAAACAGAATAAAAGTGACGTGGAAAAAATGAATTCTTCTTCTCACCTCGTTTTGCTGACCATTGCAGATAATGATATTTCGGACTGGATTGCATTGGGACAAACAATGGAGCGATTGCTTTTAAAGTTTACCAGCATGCATATTTGCAATGCTTATGTGAATCAACCGTGTGAAGTGAAAGCGGTTTCGGAAAAAATCAGAGAGCAGGTTTTTGGTGGGAAGGAATATCCGATGATTTTGATGCGTATAGGGTATGCAAAGCCCGTTCCTTATTCTCCCCGAAGGGAAGTCAGTGCGGTTATTACTGTTGAAAATTAGGGGAAATTATAACATCTTTGTGTTCTTGTATCCGAAGTTTTATGCGAAGATGAAAAAATGGCTGTTTCTTGTTCTGTTTTTTTGGGTTGCGACGGGGTCAGGTTTTGCAAATTCCGACGGGATTGACGATGGAGTTTGCAAACTCCGCAATGGAGATCTTCTTTTTCAGGATTTGGATTGTGGTCCGATGTGTGATGCAATAGACGAAGTTACGATGGGATACCATGGAGCAAAATTATCTCATGTTGGTATCTTTTGGCAAAGATCAGATTCTTCTTTTGTGATTGAAGCAATATCCAGAGGAGTTGTGGTTACACCATTGAAGAATTTTTTGTCGCGTAGTTGTGATTTAAGTGGATGTCCGAAAGTTATTGTCGGAAGATTGAAACCGAGGTATAAGTCTTTGATTCCAGGGGCAATTAAGGAAGCGTTGCGGTTGAAGGGGAAACCGTATGATGATTTTTTCCGGATTGATAATGATGCCTACTATTGTTCGGAACTTGTTTATTTCGCTTTTTTAAAAGCGAATGGAGATAAACCATTGTTTCCGTTGGCTCCGATGACTTATAAGTCACCTAAGACCGGCGAATATTATCCCGTCTGGATAGAATATTTTAAAAAACTTAGGGTGCCAATCCCCCAGGGGAAGCCGGGACTTAATCCGGGAGGGATATCCAGATCGTCGGCACTCTGCATTTATGAATTTTTCGGCAGACCGTCTGGGATAACGAGATAAAAGAGTACTCCTTTAAAAAATATTACAAATATTTATAACTTTGGAATCAATTTAGTTGATGGCAGGTGCCGGAAGACTGATGTTGATAAGATATTTGCAAATAAATATAGCTATTTTGCTGTGATGAAGGCAAAATTTTAAATTTTTCATCTGCTTGTGTTTTTGTGAGGCTTCCCGGAGGGGAAGCCTTTTTTATTGGATAAAACCTTGAGGAAAGGAAACCGCGCGGGAGAAAGATTGGTCGGTGGACCAATGAACGTTAAAGTTGGATGGGTTTTGTTAAATCAAAATGGCAAGAATAATCTATATAAAGTGAAAATATTGGGGTTTATTAAGAAAAAGTTAATCAAATTGAAAAAAATACCCTAAAAAATAGGGGGCGTTGTTATATCGTAGTACATTTGTTACAGAACAAAATTGTAAAGGTGTAATTTATGGCAACAATAAGAACGAAGGCAATGGAAGGGTTGTTGACAAGGAAACCTGTCGAATTTACCCGGTCATCAAGCGTCATTTCTGATTATTATGGCGAATTGGTGTTTGATCGTCCCAAAATGAGAAAGTACCTCACGAAAGAGGCTTACGGTACTGTTTGTGATGCAATCGACAATGGAACGACCATTGACAGAAAGCTTGCAGACCAGGTTGCAATGGGAATGAAAACATGGGCAATAGGTAAAGGGGCAACCCATTATACTCACTGGTTTCATCCATTAACCGACGGAACCGCAGAGAAGCATGATGCTTTTATTGATCCGGTTGGCGATGGAACGGTTATTGAATCATTCTCCGGTAAACTTTTGGCACAACAAGAACCGGATGCATCTTCTTTTCCTAGCGGAGGAATCCGTAATACCTTCGAAGCCCGCGGTTATACTGCATGGGATGTTTCTTCTCCGGCATTCATCGTTGGGACAACTTTATGTGTTCCGACTATATTTATCTCCTATACGGGGGAAGCACTTGATTATAAAACTCCATTATTGAAGGCATTAAACGCTGTTGACAAGGCAGCTGTTGATGTATGTCAATATTTTGATAAAAATGTAACAAAGGTTTGGGCTAACCTAGGATGGGAACAGGAATACTTCCTGGTTGACGAAGCTCTTTACCTTGCTCGTCCTGATCTTTCTCTTACCGGTCGTACCTTAATGGGGCACTCTTCAGCAAAAGATCAGCAATTGGAAGATCATTATTTTGCTTCTATTCCAGAAAGAGTTTCTCAGTTTATGATGGAACTGGAATATGAATCTCATCGTTTGGGAATTCCGGTTAAGACCCGTCACAACGAAGTTGCTCCGAACCAGTTTGAGTTAGCTCCTGTTTATGAAGAATGTAACCTGGCTAATGATCACAACCAGATGGTTATGGATTTGATGCGCCGGGTTGCCCGTCATCATGGCTTCCGTGTTCTATTACATGAGAAACCTTATGCCGGAATCAACGGTTCAGGAAAACACTGTAACTGGTCACTTTCGACCAATACCGGAGTATGTTTACATTCTCCCGGGAAGAATCCTAAATCGAATATGCAGTTCCTTACTTTCATCGTAAATACGATTAAGGCTGTCTTTGATAATCAGGATTTACTTCGTGCAAGCATTATGACTGCAACGAATATGCATCGTTTGGGTGCAAATGAAGCACCTCCTGCTATTATCTCTGTGTTTTTAGGTGATTATGTATCGAAGATGCTTGATCATTTGGAAGAAGCAGTAGGTGAAGGGAAAATGACTCCTGATGAAAAAACTGCAATTAAGCTGGATATTGGTCGTATTCCTGAGATCTTGTTGGATAATACGGACCGAAATCGTACGTCTCCATTTGCCTTTACCGGAAATCGTTTTGAATTCCGTGCAGTCGGTTCTTCTGCCAACTGTGCTTCGGCAATGATTGCATTGAATACGGCAGTCGCTTATCAGTTGAAAGACTTCAAACAAAAAGTAGACGTTCTTATTGAAGGCGGAGACAAAAAAGACGAGGCAATATTTAAAGTTCTTAAGAAAATCATTAAGGACTGTAAAGCGATTCGTTTCGATGGAAATGGCTATGGTGATGAATGGAAGGAAGAGGCTAAACGTCGTGGATTGACGAATATAACCAGCGTTCCGGAAGCACTTAAAGCCTATACTTCAGAAAAAACAGTTCGTCTTTTCGAGGGGCTTGGAGTATTGAGTAATGTAGAACTTCAGGCTCGTGCAGAAGTTGAATTGGAGAAATTCACGAAGAAACTTCAGATTGAAGCTCGTGTATTTGGTGATTTGGCGTTGAATCACATTATCCCTACTTGTGTTGATTATCAGACTATTCTCATTAATAATGTAAGGGGATTGAAAGAGATCTTCGCTTCTGCTGAATATGAAAAATTGGCAGGCGGGCGTAAGGATATGATTCGTGAAATTGCACAACGGGTATCTTTCATCAAAACAAAAGTTGATGAGATGGTTGAGGCTCGTAAAGTTGCCAATGTTATTGAGGACAATCGTGAAAAGGCTGAAGCATATGACAAAAATGTAAGACCATATCTTGACGAGATTCGTTATCATATTGATAAACTTGAACTAGTTGTAGATAATAAATTATGGCCATTACCTAAGTATAGAGAATTGTTGTTTGCCCGTTAATAATTTAATTTTTAGTTCTTTTGAAAAAGGGGAAATCTTTACAAAGATTTCCCCTTTTTTTATACTGTTTGTCTTGTTGTTACGTTTATTAAATTTGTATGCAATAAATTATTTCTCGGCACTATGCTAAAAAAGCTTTCTTACTGTCTGTTTTGGGTTATAATAGCTGTTTTTATCAATGGTTGTTCTGCTAAAAATTACCTGCGAATTGCAGAGTCTGCTTATCGTTTTGGGGAGTATTCGAAGGCAATTGAGTCATATAAGAAGGCCTATAATAAGAGTAAGGATTATAGTGCGAAGACGGACCTCTCAGTTAAACTGGCATCTTGTTATCAACGAATTGGGCAATATGATCGTGCTTCGGTATGGTATCGTAATGCGTATCGTCGGGACGAGAAGAATCTGACAATTATCTTGTCTTATGCCAGGATACTACAGGCTTGTGGAAAATATGACGATGCGATTCCATTATATGAAGCTTATTTAAAGAATTCTCATGAGAATAGAATTGCTCAGAATGGATTAACCGGATGTCAGAATGCCAAGATGTGGATCGAAAAGCCAAGTCGGTATGAGGTGTCTGCTGTTCATGAATTGAATTCGAGATGGAGTGATTACAGTCCGACGTTTTCTGGGAATAAAGAGGATGAAGTTTTGTTTTCGTCTTCTCGTTTGCCGAGGAAGAAAAAGAAAGTCAGTCGTATTACAGGAGAAGGGTATTCAGATATTTATTATTCGGTTTTTGATGCTCAGAAGCAAAAATGGGCGAATCCTAAGCCTATTGACACACAACAACTCATAAATACGCCGGAAGATGAAGGTGCGCCTTCTTTAGGAAATCAGGGGGATGTTTTATATTTTACTCGTTGTCCTTATGTTCGGAATAAAAATAACGGGGCTATGATTTTCCGTTCTGTTTGTTCAGGAGGGCAGTGGACCGAAGCTGAGAGAGTGGAGCTTGGCGGGGATAGTCTTGTTAGTGCACATCCGTCAATTTCTGCCGACGGAAAAACTCTTTATTTCGTGTCAGACCGGCCGGGTGGTTATGGTGGTATGGATATCTGGAAGATAGAAAAGAAAGAAAAAGGATGGAGTGCTCCGGTTAATATGGGACCGCAGATTAATACTCCTGGGAATGAGACATTTCCTTGTATTCGTGAAAACGGGGACCTGTACTTCTCTTCTGATTATTATCCCGGAATGGGGGGATATGATTTGTTTAAAGCTCATTTGTCGGGAACTGGAACCTGGAGTATTGAAAACCTGAAAGCTCCGATTAATTCATCAGGAGATGATTTCGGAATTTGTTTTATAGGAAAAGAAGAAAAGGGAATGTTCTCAAGCAACCGAATGGGGTCAAGAAGTGACGATATTTATTCTTTTTATCTTCCGCCGAAAGAGTTTAAGTTGTATGGAGAGGTGCTGAATAAAGAGACAGAACAAAGGGAGAAAAATAGTTCTGTCCGTATTATCGGAACAGACGGAACGATGTTAAAAGTTAATTCGATTGACGGGAAATTTCAACTAAAACTAAAATCCGAAACAGAATATGTTTGTGCTGCATTTAAAGATGGCTATCTGAATGCTAAGGAGAAATTTTCTACTAAGGGATTGGATGATAGTAAGACTTTTTCTGTTCGCTTGGTGCTGACCCCAACGGATATGCCGATAAAGGTAAACAATGTTACTTATGAATTTGGAAAGTGGGAAGTTCCGCAAGGAGCAACCGCATCGCTTGATAGTCTGATCGGAGTGATGAATGAGAATCCGAATATTGTGATCGAATTAATGTCCCATACCGATAGTCGGGGGGATGCTCATTTTAATCAGGAATTATCACAAAAGAGAGCACAGGCTGCTGTGGAATATTTGGCCTCGAAGGGGATTGTACGAGAACGGATGATCGCTAAAGGATATGGGAAGACCTGGCCTAAGACGGTGACTAAAAAAATCGCGAAGCAGTATGATTTTCTGAACAAAGGGGATGAGTTGAATGAGGTGTTTATTGCTAAATTGAAAACTGACCAGCAAAAGGAAATTTGTAATATGCTGAACCGGAGAACAGAGTTTCGGGTTGTCTCTACGAATTATCATGAGCCGGCGGCATCCGACTCAGAAAAATAATTTTGCTGGGGGGAAGAGACATAAAGACTTCCGGGAGGGTCTGAACAATTAGACTAAAAATATTACCTTTGTGCCGAACTTTTTAGATGACAGATGGGTAACGAAACCAGATATAATCTTAGAGGCGTATCCGCTTCTAAAGAAGATGTTCACAATGCAATTAAGCATGTGGATAAAGGAATTTTTCCTGGTGCATTTTGTAAAATAGTTCCGGATTTCTTGGGAAACGATCCTGAGTGTTGCAATATTATGCATGCGGATGGGGCTGGAACAAAGTCCTCATTGGCTTATGCTTATTGGAAAGCGACCGGAGATTTGTCCGTTTGGAAAGGAATCGCACAGGATGCTCTGATAATGAACCTCGATGATTTACTTTGCGTTGGAGCAACGGATAATATCCTGGTATCCTCTACAATCGGCCGAAATAAGAATAAGATTTCGGGAGACGTTATTGCTGCGATTATTAATGGGACGGAAGAGATTCTGGCTGATTTGCGCCGAATGGGGATCTCTATTTATTCAACTGGAGGAGAAACGGCTGATGTGGGTGATTTAGTCCGGACGATTATTGTTGATTCGACAGTTACTTGCAGAATGAAACGGAAAGATGTCATTTCTGCCGATCATATTCAGGCTGGAGATGTTATTGTGGGACTTGCTTCTTTTGGACAGGCGACTTATGAAAAAGAATATAATGGCGGAATGGGAAGTAACGGACTTACTTCTGCCCGTCATGATGTTTTTGCCAAGAGCGTTGCTAAAGCTTATCCGGAAACATTTGATCCGGAGGTGCCCGAAGATTTGGTTTATTCAGGAAGTTATGATTTGACTTCTCCTGTTGAAGGCGTTGAATTGAATGCTGGGAAAATGGTTCTTTCACCAACACGGACTTATGCTCCGGTGGTAAAAAAGGTATTAGATCAATGTCGTTCTGAAATTCATGGAATGATTCATTGTTCCGGTGGTGCTCAAACTAAAGTGATGACCTTTGTGAAAGGGGTACATGTTGTTAAAGATAATCTGTTCCCTGTTCCCCCGTTGTTTCAGATGATTCATGAGCAGTCGGAAACTTCATGGCAGGAAATGTATAAAGTCTTCAATATGGGGCATCGTTATGAATTTTATGTGAAACCGGAATTAGCGGATGAGATCATTGCAATATCAAAATCATTTAATATTGATGCTCAGGTTGTTGGGCGGGTAATGCCCGCTAAGGACAAGCATCTGACAATCATTTCTCCTTTTGGCTCTTTTGAGTATTAGCTTCTGCCATATTAATAGAATATAAACGTAAGAGAATTGATTTTGTAAATAAGAAAAAGTAAAATTCATGGCAGATCTTTCATTATTAGAAAAATATGATACAATAAGAAGTCGTTTTGAAGAAGTAAGCACCCAGATTACCGATCCGGATGTCGCTTCAGATATGAAACGATACGTAAAATTAAATCAGGAGTATAAGCAGCTGAATGAACTTGTTAATACTTTTAACGAGTATAAGCGACTGCTTGATAGTGTCGAATCGGATAAAGAAATTATTGCAACGGAGACTGATGACGACCTGCGTACGATGGCAAAAGAAGAGATCGAAGAGGCAGAACGTCTTATTCCGGAGAAGGAGAAGGAAATTAGATTACTTCTAATTCCGCAGGATCCTGAAGATGCTAAAAATGCTATTCTTGAGATACGTGCAGGAACCGGTGGCGATGAAGCTTCTATTTTTGCCGGAGATTTATTCCGCATGTATTCTAAATATATTGAGTCTAAAGGATGGCGGATAGAAGTCACTTCTTTTAGTGACGGGACTATTGGTGGATATAAAGAAATCGTTTGTAATGTTTCTGGAGAAGGCGTTTATGGCATTCTGAAATATGAATCGGGAGTTCATCGGGTCCAGCGGGTTCCGGTTACAGAGACTCAGGGACGAGTTCACACCTCGGCTGCGACAGTTGCCGTACTTCCTGAAGCGGATGAGGTGGACATCCAGTTTGATATGAATGATGTTCGTATTGATCGTTTTTGTTCGTCTGGTCCGGGTGGACAGTCGGTTAATACGACCTATTCTGCTATTCGTCTTACGCATATTCCTTCCGGAATTGTGGTCCAATGTCAGGATGAAAAGTCACAGATTAAGAATCTAGAGAAGGCTAAGATTGAGCTTCGTACCCGTATTTATAATCTTGAGTATCAGAAGCACATGGACGAGATATCCAGTCGGCGGAAGACCTTGGTTTCAACGGGAGATCGTTCAGCAAAGGTTCGTACTTATAATTTTCCGCAAGGACGTATGACTGATCATCGAATAGGACTGACGATGTATAATCTTCCGGCAATCATGAATGGTGATATCGGCGAGATTATTGAGAAGTTACAGTTTGAAGAGAATGCAGAGAAGTTGAAAGAAAGTGAAATATAAGTATAGTCAAAGATGAATGCAGAACAACTTTTTGAACAGATTCGGCGCAAAAGGAGTTTCCTTTGCGTAGGGTTGGATACCGATATTCAGAAGATTCCACGTTTTTTAATGGATACTACAGATCCTGTTTTTGCATTTAATAAGCAAATCATTGATGCGACCGCAGATCTTTGCATTGCTTACAAACCGAATCTTGCATTCTATGAGTGTCTTGGTGTGCAAGGATGGACAAGCCTTGAGAAGACGGTTCGTTATATACGCTCTCAATATCCGGAGATGTTTATCATTGCCGATGCAAAGAGGGGTGATATTGGGAATACTTCCAATATGTATGCAAAAGCGTTTTTCGATCATCTGGATTTTGATGCCGTAACGGTTGCGCCTTATATGGGAGAAGATTCAGTAAAGCCTTTTTTGACTTATCTGGATAAATGGGTGATTCTATTGGCTCTTACCTCGAATAAAGGAGCTGCTGATTTTCAGTATATAAAGAGCGATGAAAATGGAGATTTCCTTTTTGAATCTGTTATTAGGAAATCGAAAGAGTGGGGCTCCATTGATAATCTGATGTATGTTGTTGGTGCTACGAAGGCAGAAAAACTGAGTGAGATAAGGAAAATAATCCCTGACCATTTTCTACTGGTTCCTGGAATTGGCGCTCAGGGTGGTAGTCTGCAGGAAGTTGCAAAGTATGGGCTAAATGATCAATGCGGATTAATTGTTAATTCCTCTCGTTCTATTCTTTATGCGGGTGCTGATGAGGATTTTGCAAAGCATTCCCGTGAGGTTGCAGAGGCCGTTCAGGTAGAAATGGAAGAGATATTGCTTGATGCAGAATTGATTTAATATTTAGAGGATTCCGAATTGTGTTAGTCCTTTAATCTTTTCATAAATATTTATGGTTAAAACGAACTGATTTTCCGATCATCGGAAAGTTTGTTCGTTTTTTTTATTAAACTTTGCAGGTAAGAGGGCTTAAGGTGTGAGTTAGTGTGTGATTGCAATAACCTGGATCAATAATTCTCTGACGGATAACCGACACAAATATGAACGGACATATTCTCATAATAGATGACGAAGAGAAACTCAGGGTCTTGCTGTCAAAAATAATTAGTCTGGAAGATTTTGAGGTAGTGCAGGCTCATGATTGCAGATCGGGGTTGAAAAAAATGGAACAAGCAGAGGTTGATGTCGTGATTTGTGATGTGAAGTTGCCGGATGGCAGTGGGGTTGATTTGGTCAAAATAATTAAAGAAAAATACTCTATTTCAGAAGTTATTTTGTTAACCGCTTATGGAAATATCCCCGATGGGGTACAAGCGATTAAAAATGGGGCGTTCGATTATATTACCAAGGGGGATGATAACAATAAGATTATTCCTCTATTGTATCGGGCCATGGAAAAAGTGGGACTGACCAGAAGAGTGGACCGATTAGAAAAACAACTTGGAAGTAAGTATTCTTTTGATCGCATTGAGCACAATTCAAAATTAATAAAAACGGCTATTGATGCGGCCCGGAAGGTGGCTGTTACAGATACGACAGTTTTGCTTACCGGCGAAACTGGTACAGGTAAAGAGGTTTTTGCTAAGGCTATTCATAATGCAAGTCCAAGAAGCAAAAACAATTTTATTGCTGTTAATTGTTCTGCCTTTAGTAGGGAATTGCTCGAAAATGAGTTGTTCGGGCATAAAGCCGGAGCATATACGGGAGCGCTGAAAGAAACAAAAGGCATATTTGAAGAAGCAAATAACGGGACGGTCTTTTTAGACGAAATTGGAGAAATGCCGTTGGATCTACAGGCTAAACTATTGAGAGTGCTTGAAATTGGTGAGTTCCTGAAAGTGGGCGGGAATAAATCAACTAACGTGGATGTTCGAATTATAGCTGCAACAAACAGAGATTTGCAGACAGAAGTTGAAACCGGTCGTTTTCGTGAGGATCTTTATTACCGGATTTCTGTTTTCCACATTTCATTGCCCTCGTTGAGGGAAAGAGTCGCTGATATTGAGGATCTTGCAGATCGTTTTTTGTTGGTGTTTGCAGGCAAAACAAATCGAAAGGGATTGAAGTTCTCGAAGAATTATATTGAGGCATTAAAACAACATTCATGGAAGGGTAATGTGAGGGAATTGAAAAATGTTGTTGAACGCAGTGTTATCTTATCGGGCAATAACCTATTGGATATAGATACATTGCCTGCCGAATTCCATGCGTATATAAGCAATTCGCGAGTTGGTAACGCTTCTTTTTCTCTTGATCTTGCCAGTGCGGAAAGACTACATATCCAGAAAGTTTTGAATTATACAAACGGAAATAAAACAGAAGCTGCTCGTTTGTTGAATATTGCACTTACGACTCTTTATCGAAAGTTGGATGAATACAAAATCGGTTAATCCTTTCGAAACGCTAGGGTTTACCCTTTCATTTTGAAAGGATTCTTATTCTCCCTTAATTTTAATTCGCTGTCTAAGTTGTAGACTGTCAGTGATCTCGTTGTTTCGGCGTTGTCGTGGCTCATTAATTGAATGATGTTGGATTGATTATAAGATTTAAATCTTGCATTTGAGTATTAAAAAATGAGAACGATGAAAAAAGTATTGACGGGAATCTTCCTGATGTTATGCATTATGGGGAAAGCCCAGACTTCAATCGATGGGGTGAAATCACCACTTACAATCAGTGGCTATTTAGAGATGTATTATTCATACGATTTTACGAATCCGTATAATCACGATCGGCCTTTCCTTTATTCTTATAACCGGCATAATGAGGTGAGTCTTAATCTGGGGTTTATAAAAGCGGCTTATCAAACAGAAAACGTGAGAGCAAATATTGCATTGGCAACAGGAACTTATATGGATGCGAATCTTGCTGCAGAGTCGGGTGTGATGAAAAATATCTATGAGGCAAATGCAGGAATAAAAATCTCTAAAGACAAAAACCTTTGGGTTGATGCAGGTGTTTTTGCCTCTCATATCGGTTTCGAAAGTGCTATTGGGAAAGATTGCTGGACTCTTACGAGAAGTCTGCTTGCAGAGAATTCTCCTTATTATGAGAGCGGAGTGAAAGTGTCTTATACTTCTCCTGGCGAAAAATGGTTTGTTTGTGGTTTGCTTTTGAATGGATGGCAGCGTATACAGCGGGTGAATGGGAATAATACTCCGGCATTTGGCTATCAGGTTACCTATAAGGCGAATTCAAATATTACATTGAATTCCAGTCTGTTTGTTGGAAATGACAAGCCGGATAGTATACGTCAGATGCGTTATTTCCATGATTTTTATGCTCAGTTGCAACTAAGTAGTAAGGTGGGGTTAATTGCTGGGTTTGATATTGGCGCGGAACAAAAAGCAAAAGGCAGCAGTGATTACAATGTCTGGTATTCGCCAGTGTTAATCTGTCGGGTTAGTCCCACTGCAAAATCGAATATTGCGGCAAGGGTTGAGTATTATAGCGACAAGAACGGCGTAATTGTGAGTACGGGAACGCCTAATGGATTTAAAACATGGGGCTATTCGTTGAATTATGATTACGCAATTACTGACCATGTCTTGTGGAGAATTGAATGTAGAAATTTTTCCAGTAAAGATAAAATATACGAAAGAGATGGAAAGTCAACGAGCACGGATCCATCTTTAACCACTTCATTGGCAATCTATTTCTAGTTAATCTGAAAATGAAATGATTTAGTCTTTTCTTGGTTAAGAAATCAGGAAAGACTAAATTCAATGATTGAATTGGACTGCTTGTCAAGGAGAGTTGATTTGTAAATAACCTCGATTTTTAACTTTAAGCTGATGAAAATTAAAGCAAAATTGGTTCTTGGAATAGGACTCTTATTTTTAATGATAG
Organism: Prolixibacteraceae bacterium; assembly: GCA_963692465.1. Lineage (GTDB taxonomy): Bacteria > Bacteroidota > Bacteroidia > Bacteroidales > Prolixibacteraceae > JAUZOB01. Next base: position 1,410,815 of record OY829943.1, on the reverse strand, counting down.
TCCTCCTGACCCTTATGAGTAGCCGTTATATTAATAAACTATCCGGGGCGACTAAAAATATCTTGATTGCGAACTATAATACCCTTGATTATTCCCGGCAAATGCTCATCGCACTGAATAATGGGATATCGACTCCGGGTCAGTTAGCTTTATTCCGGGAAAATCTAATAAAACAACAGCATAATGTTACCGAAGTTGGAGAAAAAGAACTAACACAAAAGCTGACGGGCGATTTCTGGCAGTTGAATATTTCTCTGAATGATAGTACCCGAATAAAAATAATCAGAACCGACATTTCTGATATTATGCTGTTAAATATGCAGGCAATTCAGCATAAGAGTGCGATTGCCGAGCATACGGCAAAACAATCGGTCTTGGGTGTAAGTACCGTTGGAACTATTTGCTTTTTGATCGCTTTTGTATTATTGGTTAATCTGCCTGGAAATATCGCAAACCCAATTCGGGAATTAACGGATAGTATTAAAGAAATTGCGTCGCAGAATTACTCTCAGCGGGTAAGTTTTGAGAAGCATAATGAATTCGGCGAATTAGCATCAGCATTTAATACGATGGCTCAGCGATTAGAGGAATATAAGGCTGGTAATGTCGAAAGATTGATGATGGAAAAGAAAAGGATTGAGACTCTCATCAATAATATGAAAGATCCGGTTATCGGATTAGATGATCAGAAGCAGATTATTTTCATGAATAACACGGCTCTTAAAATAGCTGGGTTGAAATCAGAGAATGTTATTGGTGAGAAGGCACAAGAGGTTGCCGTAAATAATGATTTAATCCGATTTTTGCTTCCCGATTTATATAATTCAACAGTAGCTCAATCTTCTGATAAACGTCTGCCTATAAAAGTTCGGATTGATGGTAAGGAGTGTTATTTTGAAAAAGAGATCATTCCGATTAAAATTGTTCCAGCAGGAGAAGAAATAGAACGGTCGGTCGGTAATGTTGTTCTTTTGCAGAATATTACCCCTTATAAAGAGATGGATTCAGCCAAAACTAATTTTATTGCGACGGTCTCGCATGAATTAAAGACCCCGATTTCTTCAATCAAAATGAGCTTACAGTTGCTGGGAAACAAAAAAGTGGGCGAATTAAATGAAGAACAGCATAATCTAGTGGGTAGTATTGAAGATGATGCTGATCGTTTATTGAAGATAACCGGAGAATTATTGAAAATGACCCAAATTGAAAGTGGGGCGATTCAGTTAACTGTAGTCCCTTCAGATCCCAAAGATATCGTAGATTATGCAATGAATGCAAATCGTATTGCAGCAGAACAGAAACAAATCAAATTTGAAGTATCAATACCGGAGGTATTACCTAAGGTGTTAGCCGATAATGAAAAAACAGCATGGGTTATAACGAACTTAATCTCAAATGCGATTCGTTATTCGGATGACCATTCAACGATCTTTTTGGGCATTGCCGAAGATCATGAGGAAATTAAATTTTCTGTTACAGATACGGGACAAGGGATTGCTCCACAGTACCTGAATAAAATATTCGATCGCTATTTTAGGATTCCGGGGACTAAAAAAGAGGGAACCGGATTGGGACTTTTTATTAGTAAGGAATTTATTGAGGCTCAAGGTGGAAATATTTTGGGTCATAGTGATCTGGGAAGTGGAAGTACGTTTGTTGTCTCTCTTCCGGCAGAGATAAGTTAATGCTTACTAACGTGATGCGTTGTTGAAGTTTAGAATATTGGCATTTGCTAAAATAAGAAAGGGTCAAGATTTTTATGAAATCTTGACCCTTTGATGAATAGTGTTCCGGATAAATTATATCGGGTTACTTTTGTTTCTGTCCTTTCTTTCGATGAATCAGCAGGTAAAGAGCTGGTGTGACAATCGAAGTTAATAAAAGAGAGGATATAAGACCGCCGACAATAACTGTAGCAAGGGGTCTCTGAACATCTGATCCGACCCCGGTGTTTAGTGAGGCGGGGAGTAATCCGATGATTGCTATTAGCATGACTAGGAAAATCGGACGAAATTGGATGAGTGATCCTTTTAAAACGACTTCCCGAATAGGAATATTCTTCTTTCGATTGAGGCGGTTGAGGTAACTGATCCACAATACTCCGGTCATAACACAGACTCCTGCAAGAGATACGAATCCTACTCCGGCAGAGATGCTAAGATTAATTCCCCGAATATAGAGTGCTGCAATCCCTCCAATAATTGCAAAGGGAATATTGATCATAACCATCAATGCGTATTTGAATTGATATTTGAAAAATATTAACAGAATGAAGAATATTAGTAGAAAAGTAATAGGAATGATAACCAACATTCGGTCTTTTGCCCGTTGAAGGTTTTCGAATTGTCCCCCCATGCTTAGATTATAATTTGGAGGAAGTTTTATTTCCTGATCAATCTTTTCTTTTACTTCCCGGGCAAAAGTCCCCTGATCCCGATCTCTGATATTCGTCTTTATGGTTATTTGTCGTTCGTCTTCATCCCGGCAAATAATTGATTGTCCCTCGGCCAGCTTGATGCTGGCTACCTGAGAAAGCGGAATTCGTAATCCGTTTTTAGAAGGGATGATAATTTTTCCGATTTGATCCGGTGTATTCCTGCTTTCATCACTGAAACGGAGGATGATGTCAAATTTACGTTCCCCTTCCCATAAAGAGCTTACCGGAAGTCCTCCGATGGCCATTTCAAGGGTTGCATTGATATCTGAAACGTTGATTCCGTATCTGGCTGCCGCATTCCGGTCAATTGCCACTACAAGTTGGGTCTGTTTACCTTCCTGTTCCAGTGCGGATTCGGATGCACCCTTTATTTTCTTTGTGATAGCAAGGATTTTCTCTCCATAGTATCGGAGAGTGTCGAGATCTTTGCCGGTAATAAAGATGGCAAGATCAGAGGATGAGCCGGTTGCATTTTCGGTAACCATATCAATAATCGGTTGAGTAATGGTGAATCCGGCACCAGGAACTAATTTTTCGAGCTTGTTTTTTATTTCTACAACGAGTTGCTTCTTGGTTCGACCAGTAGTCCATGAGCTATAGGGCTGTTTTAACTGAACCATTGCTTCGATGCGGTTGGGACCAAAAGGGTCGGTTCCATCGTCATTCCTTCCAAGCTGAGTCATGACCCCTTTAACTTCATCGTATTTGGATAGTTCTTTTCGGATGATGGCTGGATATTGATTAGCAGCCTCGAGCGAGATTCCTGACGGAAGAAAAACCCGAACCCAAACACAACCTTCATCGAGTTCAGGAAGAAATTCTGTTCCTAATTGTGTGCCTCCCCAGAAACCAATAATTACAACGAGAATCGCAAGGGTTATAACTGATTTTGGTGCTTTGAGTGCATAAGAAAGCACTTTTTCATAAACTTTTCGGATTGCTTCCCATAGATAATTCCGGCGTTGGTTGGTGTTTGCTTTAAAAATGTAAGTGCTGAGAACAGGAACCATGGTAATAGCATAAACTAAAGATCCCAGGATGGCGAAAGAGAGTGTCCATGCCATCGGAGAGAAAAGTCTCCCTTCAACCCGTTGGAGGGTAAACATGGGTAGCAGGGCAACAATGATAATCACTACGGTATATAAGATTTGTCTCTGTACAGAGCGAGCTGAGCGGATGACGATGGATTTTATCCCTCTTTCTTTTTCGAAATCGGAAGCGTTGCTGATGTATCTGAATATAGCTTCAACCATAACAACGGATGCGTCAACGATTAATCCGAAGTCGATTGCACCGAGGGAAAGGAGATTGGCGGGAACTCCAGAGAGATACATACATATAAATGCAAATAGCAAAGAAAATGGAATGGCTAAAGCAGAGATCATTGCAGCTCTCCAGTTGCCGAGTAGGATGGTAAGAACCAGTAAGACAACCAGCATCCCTTCGAGCAATGTTTTTGCTACCGTGTGAATGGTTAGAGAGACCAGTTCTGTGCGGTCATAAAAGGTTTGGACTGTTACTCCGGGGGGAAGTAATCCACTGTTTAGTTCTTTTACTTTATCGTAGACATTTAACATGGTGCGGGAAGGGTTCTCGTATTTTTTGAGCAACACGATTCCTTCGATACTCTGGCTTTTAGATATTCCCCGGTCTTTGTCTACATAGCCTAAAATTCCGGTTGGTGGGAAATTACCAATTTCAATATTGGCAATGTCTTTAATGAGGATGGGTACGCCATTGCGGTTATCGACAACGATATTGCCAATGTCATCGGCCTTGGCAATACGACCAATTCCTCTGATATTCATTTGGGTGGAGCCGATCCTGATGTAATTTCCTCCGGTGTTTTTATTGTTTGCTGTAATCGCATCGGCTACATCCTGAACTTTAAGATTGTATTTTTCGAGTTGAATCGGATTAATGACAACCTGAAATTGACGAACCAGTCCACCAAAATTGTTAACATCAACGACTCCTTCAGCTTGCAGTAGTTTTGGAATAATCACGTAATCCTGGAGTTCCCGGAGTCTTGTGAGAGGAATGCTATCGGGGGCATTGATGACGTATCGGTAGATTTCACCCATAGCCATAGTTAGGGGTGTAAGTCCAGGAGAAGCTCCTTCAGGCAGATCTGCATCTTTTAGTTTTTCGAGGACAAGTTGTCGTGCCAGATAAATATCGGTTTTGTCGTTAAACGTTAGTGTTACAATAGAGAGTCCGAATATAGTTTTGGAGCGTTTGGAAATGACCCCCGGTACGGTATTTAATGCTCTTTCAATGGGAATCGTAACTTGTTGTTCCATTTCTTCAGAAGGAAGGCCATTGATTTGAGTGATGACACCGACTTCGTTATCGCTAATATCGGGATAGGCCTCAATGTCTAACTGATACCATGCAATAATTCCGATACCAGCAGTTAAGAGGGCGATCATAATAGCGATTGCCCTGTTTTTTATGATGAATGAGATTAGTCTTTTCATTTGATAAATAAGTTATTCAGCCTTAAATGCCGATATCAATCCCTTTTAATAGATACACATTTTCAGACACCACATTATCTCCGGGTTTAATTCCGTTGGCGATTTCGATATAGTCTCCGGCTTCGGATGAAAGTGTTACTTCCCGACGTTCAAATAACGAGTCTGAATGTTTGATGAACACGTAGTAACGGGCATTGGCACTGATAACGGCTTTCTTGGGAATCATTAATCCCCGATGGACGTTTTCGAATTGTAGAACCGCGTACATACCCGGCTTAATTTTGTTTTGTGAGTCGTGAAATGAAAGACGGATTTTAATTTTGCGGGTTTGCAGGTCCATTACGTCAGCAATAACATCGAGTTTTGCAGTGAATGATTCATTGGGAAAACTTGGGAACTGTAATTTGTATTTCTGTCCTCGTTTAATCATATTTAATTCTGATTCGGGTAGGTCGCAGATAAGCCATACCGTACCTGATGGGGCGTTGTTGAGGTGTTGAGGGTTTAATCCGGCTTCACGTAAACGTGCTTCATTTTCGGCTAGTGAAGTTTGAATGTTTAATAACTCAGCAGAGGCATCATTGAGCTCTTTTCCTGTAGCTGCGCCATGTTTGTATAAGTCATTGGCCCGATTGAAATTTATTTTGGCTGTTCTGGCCAGAGTAATATTTTGCAGATAAGTAGAGTAGGTACCGGTGATGTCGGGGGAGTCGAAAACAATTAAATGACTTCCTCTCCCGGAAGATTGGACCCGGCCTACAACCGCTGCAGGAGCAGAGAAATTAAGCAGACAGTTTTTGTCGCCAACAATCGTTGTGGTGAAGATCTTTATATCGGTTGAGTTTTGTGGAAACTCAATCCAACGTCCGTCATCTTTTACGATAGGGTCATTTTCAATGATGTTTTGTGTCGGACGAGGTTTCTCTTTATGTCCGGAGCAGGCTATGAACACCTGTAATAGAAGTATAATAAGTAGAAAATTATAAGTCTTCATGTGAAAAATTATTGAATGTTTAGAATTAAGTTACTGGAAACCAATAGCTGAAGATAACTCTTGCGATAATTGTAAAGAGATTCAAAGTAGTCGTTTTGCATATCGAACCAACTTTTTTCTGCTTCAAGGTAGTCCAGAATCGTTGTCCCTCCTTTAATATAGCTCATCTTTACATTGTTGAGAACGTCTTCTGATTTGGAGTAAACCATCTTATGTTTTTCAAAAGCGGATTTACAAGTCTGATATTGATTGTAAGCATTTTGAATTTCTGATTTTACTTTTTTACAATTTGCATCTGTCAGACTATGGGCTTGTGCAGAAGTGATCTTTGCACGGTTTATCTCTCCCTCATTTCGATCGAAGACTGGGATCGGAATATTAATATAAGCTCCGATGTAGCCCACTTTATTTTGTGTGCTGTAGCTTAGCCCTACTTCAGGAGGTTGGTATTTATTGGCTTCCTGTAGCATCTCGTCTATCTTAGCCCGGTCTTCTGCCCTTTTGCCAGATAGAATATCGGTGCGATTCTGAAGAGCATAGTTGATCAGAGAATCGACAGAGTCTGAAATTGGAATAGGAAATAGGATGGGAGTATCATCAATTTTAATACTGTCATTTATACCAATTGTGACTGATAGATTTTTTTCGGCACTATTTAATTCCTGTTGAGCATTGAGCAACATTAGCTGGTATTGTTCATCAATTATTTGGGTCCGGGTGAATTCTGTTGTCGTGATGACTTGGTTTCGTAATCGAATTTTGTTTGTAATCAGCAGGGTGTCGGAATACCTTTTTGCCTTAATGATGAGGTCCAGCTTTTTATTAGCAAACCATAAGTCCAACCATTTTTGAGAGGCATCATTCAATAGATTCCTTTCGTAATCGGAAAGACTGGTTTTGGAGATGTCTAAGTCTGCATTCGCGATGTCAATTTTATATTTTCGTTGTCCTTTAAGGGGGATGGTTTCCCCGACCTGATAGGTAACCTGACGATTTGCGGATGAAAAGAATCCTGTATTAGGGGCAAAATTTTTGGCGGAAGGAATTTGTTGGACGGAAAAGTTTAAATTGGGATTGGGTCGTAAAGATGCGGTAGAGACTGCCGTCTTTGCAATTTCAATATTCATCTTTTCTGTCTTGTAAAAAGGATTGTTTTTCCTTGCTAAGATTATAACATCTCTCAGGGATACCTTGTTCTGAGCATGCAAGTTGAAGCTAAAACATAGCAACATCAACCCGCATGCAAGAAATTTTAATTTCATACAATGGGAGATATGAATAAATGATGATTTATTTGATTGTGATAATGATGACTAGCTATTTACGCTATTGTCCTGATTGTTTGTGAAAGGAAAAATTGCGGGGGCGCTCTGTATATTCCGTAATAGGAAAAATTATGGGGGTGGAAACTACTACTATTGGGAATAGGTAGTGTGTATATTTTTTGAAGACAGATCCATGCTGTTGCAATTGAAGCTACCGTTAGTGCATGGGGGTGCGATATCTGTCCGATGGCCAATAACGACTGAGAAGAGTGTTTGTGTGACTGGAATGGGGAATGATTTTTATCTGGGGTGTATGGGTGTGAATGGGTTATTACACTTCCATCTGCTAGAATATGAGAATGCTGAAAAATAAGAGCACTCGTAAAGAGCCAGCAAATAGCAGGAATTAGAATAAGTACTAAGCACCTGTTGATAATCTGTTTCAAAGACCCTTATTGTTAAAATCTTTTCAAAGATAATACAATTTGTTTATTCTATTGAAAGTACTGATCTTCGGAAAAATAATTAATTCTTGGGATAAGTGTATTTTGACGTTGGCAAATGATAAATTGGCGTGTTGTTAAAAAAGGGTGTCTTAAATATGAACGAAAAAACAGGTAAAAAAGTATTATTTTTATAATTTTAAAGGAGAAAAGCGGGGTGATAAGTTTATGCATTCCCGAAAGGCAGATCAATGAAAGAAAAATTACTCCAGTATATTTGGCAACATCAATATTTCTCCCAAAAAGGATTAAAGACGACCAATGGAGAACAAGTACAGATATTGAATCAAGGATGGCTGAATACGGATGCGGGACCTGATTTTTTTAATGCTAAAATTCGTATTGGAAATACACTTTGGGCTGGTAATGTAGAGGTTCATCTTCGTTCTTCGGATTGGCAGAGACATGGACATCAGGGTGATGATGCTTATCGTAATGTTATTCTTCATGTGGTAGGAGAGAATGATGCATTAGTGGAACGAAACGGAGAGGAATTGCCTTGTTTGATTCTACCGGTTAGTGCAACGATTAACTCAAAGTATGAGAATCTTGTCGGGAGTGGGGAGTGGCTTGCTTGTCGTGATGATTTTTGCAAGGTTGATCCAATGTTAATTAAGCTCTGGATGCATCGACTTATGGTTGAACGTTTACAAAACAGGACAAATGATATACTACATCTATTGAAAGAAACGAATGATGATTGGAATGAGGTGTTCTATTGCCTGTTGGCTAAAAATTTTGGGTTCAGAGTGAATGCTCTTCCTTTTGAACTATTGTCCAGATCCTTACCTCTTTCGGTATTGGAACATCATTCCGGAAATCTTTTTCAGACCGAAGCTTTGTTTTTCGGACAGTCTGGTTTACTTTCAAAAGTGGAAAATGGTGATGAGTATTCTATGACATTGAAGAAAGAATATGATTTTTTGTCTAAGAAATATCAGCTTCATCCGATTGCAGAATATTTATGGAAGTTCTTGCGCTTGAGACCGGTGAATTTTCCAACAATAAGAATTGCACAGCTGTCGTCTTTGATTTCTCGATCACATGGATTATTTTCGAGGATTATAGAGACAGTGGAGTTTGATAAAATGAAATTGTTTTTTCAAACCCAGGCTTCAGCGTATTGGAATAATCACTATTCTTTTAATACGTGTTCATTATACCGGATTAAAAATCTCGGTAATGAGGCATTGGAAAATATCATTATTAACACGGTTGTTCCGGTCATTTTTGTATATGGAGAACATTCAAATCAGCAGGAATTGAAAGATCGGTCGTTGGAAATGCTTGAGCATTTGCATCCGGAGAATAATCGGAGGATAAGAGATTGGAAAGAGGCAGGGATTAAAGCTGAAAATGCTTTTGAAACACAGGCTCTGCTGGAATTACGTAAAGAATATTGTGAAAAAAGGAATTGTCTGAATTGTCAAATAGGGAATAAAATATTAGCCAATGTATAAATATCGGATGATCCCAAGTTCTGCGATTCGTAATGCTGTAATTCTATACGTTCTGACTATTGTAGCTGGAATTGCGGGGTTTATGTCTATTGAGCATTATAACTTTATTGATGCTTTCTTTATGACCATAATAACAATCTCGACTGTTGGCTTTAATGAAGTTCATCCGTTGAGTAATGAAGGAAAGATTTTTACTGCAATTTTGATTATCTTTAGTCTGGGAACGTTGGCTTATGTAGGTTCAAAATTGGTCAGTTTTATTTTCGATGGAGAATTTATTGCGCATTTAAAAATAATAAGAGTTATACGGAAAGTGGAAAAACTTCGGAATCATGTTATTGTGTGTGGGTTTGGTCGCAATGGAGAGCAGGTCTGTCTGGAGCTGGCAGCACATAAGAAACCCTTTGTCATCATAGAAAAACGAGATAATGTTATTGAACGAATTCGTGAGCATCCTGAATTTTTATATGTAAGGGGTGATGCAATTCACGAAGAGATGCTGGAACTTGCAGGAGTGCGACAGGCGAGTGCCTTAGTGGCAACAACTCCGAGTGATGCAGATAATGTTTTTGTGGTTTTGACGGCAAGAAGTCTAAATCCACGAATTCGAATTATAAGTCGTGCTTCGGAACCTAATTCGGATATCAAATTAAAAAGGGCCGGAGCCACAAATGTTATTATGCCGGAGCGGATAGGTGGATCTCGAATGGCTAAACTTGTTCTTCAACCGGATGTGGTTGATTTTGTTGATCACCTAATTATAAAGAATGATCTTGATGAAGGACTTGTGGAAATATCCTGTCGATTACTTGCTGAGAGAAGAAAAGGGCAAATGTTGAAGGATTTGTTGGTTGATAATCATTCGGGAACGACAGTGGTCGGAATCCGAGATGCTGATGGTGAATATGTGGTGAACCCTTCGGGAGAATATGTTTTAACCTCGAATCTATACCTTTTTGTCTTGGGGACCCAGGAGCAGATAGCTTCTTTTCAGAAGATATTGCATAATTGATTGTTGGGGAGGAATTCTTTAAATGAAGTATTCTTTCTGATAGGAAAATAATATTCAGTCAGTTTGTTGAATAAAGAATATTAATAGTTTTGGAATCAAGAATTTTGCTTATTTTTGGCGAAGTTTTGTAATTTGATTTTAAGCTGTTTCGATCGAAAAGGATGTTGCAGTTTAAATATTGTATAACTTAAGCAATAGGAATTATGTATTTAGATTCGGAAGTAAAAAAGAATTTTTTCTCGAAGTTCGGTAAGTCAGAAAAAGACACAGGGTCCATTGAAGGGCAAATTGCCTTGTTTTCATTCCGTGTGAATCACCTGACAGAACATTTGAAATTGAATAAGAAAGATTTTGGAACACAACGTTCCTTAATTCGTTTGGTTGGAAAGAGAAGAAGACTTCTTGATTATTTGAAAAGAAAAGACATTGAACGTTATCGTGCAATTGTAAAAGAATTAAATCTGCGTAGATAGTATGATTTGTCGGAAAAAAGGCAGTTGCAAAAATTGCCTTTTTTCTGTTTATAATAGCCCTACCCATTGAACGAACGTATTATAGAAATTTTTGAAAAAGAATGATGAATATAGGAACAATTAAGACAATTGATTTAGGCGATGGCAGAACGATTACGATTGAAACGGGTCGTTTAGCAAAACAGGCTGATGGGTCGGTTGTTGTAAGAATGGGTGACACCATGCTGCTGGCGACTGTTGTTTCGGCACAGGAAGCCGGTGAAGAAGTCGATTTTATGCCCTTGTCGGTTGATTATCGTGAAAAGTATGCCGCAGCAGGGCGATTCCCCGGAGGGTTTTTAAAACGGGAAGGGAAAGCTTCGGATGATGAAATTTTAACTGCAAGACTGATTGATAGGGCTTTGCGCCCATTGTTTCCAGCTGATTTTCATGCAGAAACGGTTGTTACTGTTACGACGATTTCTGCAGGAGAAAATGAAATGCCGGATAGTCTGGCTGGTTTGGCAGCATCCGCTGCTATTGCCGTATCTGATGTTCCGCTTGAATGTGTAATTTCAGAAGTTCGTGTTGCAAGAATTGATGGAAAGTTTGTTATTAATCCTTCTGCTGCTGAATTGAAGAAAGCTGATATCGATATCATGGTCGGTGCTTCTGCCGAGAATATCATGATGGTTGAGGGTGAAATGAAAGAGGTTTCGGAGGCAGAAATGCTCGAGGCAATCAAAGTTGCTCATGAGTCGATCAAAATTCAGTGCCAAGCTCAGGTTGAATTGGCTCAGGAACTAGGTGTAGTTAAAAGGACCTATTGCCATGAAGTGAACGATGATGAATTGCGCAAATTGATCTGGGACGAAACTTACACCAAATGTTACGAGCAGGCAAAGAAGTTGGTGAAAAATAAGAAAGAACGCGGAGAAGCCTTTGAAGCAATAAAGCAAGGGTTTATTGATCAATATAAGGAAGGAAAAGATGCCGGCGAGATTAATGAATCGATGATTACGCGTTATTTTCATGATGTGGAGAAAGAATCAATGCGTCGGATGGTTCTTGATGACGGAATTCGTCTTGATGGTCGTAAGACTAATGAAATTAGACCTATTTGGGGTTTGGTTGATTATCTCCCATGTGCACATGGTTCTGCTGTTTTTACTCGTGGAGAGACACAGTCGTTATCAACCTGTACGCTTGGAACCAAGATGGATGAGAAAATTATTGATAGCGTTACGACTCAGGGAAGAACGCGTTTTATGCTTCATTATAACTTTCCTCCTTTTTGTACAGGAGAGGCTCGTACCTCAAGGGGGCTGAGCCGACGTGAGATCGGTCATGGTAATTTAGCACATCGTGCTCTGAAATCCATGCTTCCTGATAACTTCCCTTATGTTGTCAGATTAGTGTCGGATATTCTGGAATCAAACGGATCCTCTTCTATGGCAACAGTTTGTGCTGGAACGATGGCTTTGTATGATGCAGGTGTTCCAATGAAGAGGCCTGTCTCCGGGATTGCAATGGGACTGATTACTGATGAAAATAAGAAATACGCTATTTTATCCGATATTCTGGGTGATGAAGATCATTTGGGTGATATGGATTTTAAAGTGACCGGTACTGTTAACGGAATTACTGCTACACAGATGGATATCAAGGTGGATGGGCTTCCTTATGAGGTGCTGGCTGAAGCTTTGGCTCAGGCTCGTGAGGGTCGTCTGCATATTCTTGGTAAGATTCTTGAGGTTATTCCTGAACCGAGGCCGGATTTTAAACCGAATGTTCCTCGTATTGTAACACTGACTGTTCCAAAAGATTTTATTGGCGCAATTATTGGTCCTGGTGGAAAGATTATTCAACAGATGCAGGAAGATACCAAAACAACTATTACGATTGAAGAAGCCGATAATAAGGGTATAGTGCAGGTTTCCGGACCAAATAAGGAATGCCTGGATGCAGCACTTGATCGTATTAGGGCAATTGTTGCACTTCCTGAAGTTGGCGAAGTTTATCAAGGAAAAGTTAAATCAATTGTTGCTTTTGGTGCTTTTATTGAAATTCTTCCTGGAAAAGAAGGATTGCTTCATATTTCGGAACTGGACTGGAAACGAGTGGATTCAGTTGAAGATGTTTTGAAAGAAGGCGATACTGTTGAGGTTAAATTACTTGAAGTTGATCAGAGAACTGGAAAGTTGAAACTTTCGAGAAGAGCATTGCTTCCAAAACCGGAAGGATACATTGAACCAAAACCGCGTCCGCGTCAGCCTCGAGGGGATAGAGACGATCGTGGAGATCGTGGAAGAAGAGAATAACTATTCGATTATAAAAGTTAAAGGCTGTCTCACACAAGACAGCCTTTTTTTTTGCCTTGTAGCTGTTAAAATGTCTGATTTTTTGAATTTTATGTCGTATTTTTGAGAAATAAGATTAGGTCTTTGCGTTTGTTTTGATCGAAATGAAGATTGTTTTACATGAAAAAAAGAAATATTATTTTGTTTGTTTTAATTGTTGTGTTCAGTGATCGGTTGTCGGGTCAGATAAAGTATCCTATAACTAAAAAAGTTGAGGCGGAAGATATTTATTGGAATGTTTCTGTTAAAGATCCATATCGCTGGCTTGAAAATGATCGGTCGGAAGAAACGGCAGATTGGGTGAAAATGCAGCGGCAGTTGACTAATTCATTTTTAGGTAAGATCCCATTTCGACAAAAGATTCATGACCGTTTGACCCACTTGTGGAACTATCCATCGATGACTGTTCCGTATAAGAAACATCGACTCTTCTTTTATACGAAAATTGAGAAACTGCAAAATCAGAGTGTTTTATATGCAACAGATGATTTAAAAAATCAGGGATGGATGGTCCTTGATCCGAATAAATTGTCGAAAGACGGAACTGTTGCATTGACGGAAACGGCTTTGTCTGATGATGAAAAGTATCTGGTTTACAGTATTGCCCGCGCGGGATCGGATTGGAATGAGATTTGCGTGAAAGACATAAAAACAGGACAGTTACTGCCTGATCATCTTTATTGGGTCAAATATTCTTCTATCGCATGGTATAAAAATGGATTCTTTTATTCTGCCTTTGATCGTCCTATTCAAACAAAAGTGTTAACTGCGTCGAGTGAATATCATAAAGTGTTTTTCCATAAACTAGGTGATAGACAGTCTGATGATCGACTTGTAGTTGAAAATCGGGAAGCACCCAAACGATTATTTGATGCAGCGATAAGTGAAGATAAGCGTTTTTTTATTCTGAGTCAGGAGGAGGCGGGTTCGGGAAATGCTCTTTCTGTAAAGAGCTTAAAAAACGGTGTGTCTATAGTTATTAGTCGTGATTTTGATTCGCAGTTCGCATTCATTGATGATGAAGGAGATGACCTTTATTTCCTGACAAACTATAAAGCTCCATGTTTTCGACTTATTAAGGTGAATTGTAATCATCCGGCAGAGAAAGATTGGCAGACGATAATTCCCGAACAGAAAGAAGTTTTGCAAAGTTGTCAGGTTGTGAATCATTGCTTTGTGTGTTTGTATATGAAAGATGCTCATTCTGAGATCTCATTGTATGATCACAATGGAGTGTTTAAGTCGGAGATAAAACTGCCGGGTATTGGCACCGTCAATGCAATCAGTGGGAAGAAGGATGAAAATTGGGTGTGTTATTCTTACACTTCGATGAATACTCCGGTGAAAATATTTCGTTACGACTTTCAAACAGAAAAATCAACGCTCTATTTTCAGTCGCCAGCGGCATTTAATCCGGATGAGTTTGTCGTAGAGCAAGTATTTTGTCCGGGAAAGAATGGTACGAAAATTCCTGTTTTCCTTTTGTATAAAAAGGGGATAAAAAAGGATTCAAATAATCCGACATTGCTTTATGGTTATGGTGGATTTGATATTAGTCTGACTCCGTCTTTTTCTGTGAAGAATATTGTTTGGGCTGAGAATGGCGGAATTTATGCCATGGCCTGTCTTCGTGGAGGAGGGGAGTATGGCGAAAGTTGGCATGAGGCAGGAATGAAAATGCATAAACAGAATGTTTTTGACGATTGTATTTCGGTTGCAGAATATCTAATTAAAGAAAAATATACAATTCCTCAGAAATTAGCGTTGATGGGTGGATCGAATGGCGGATTATTAGTGGGGGCTGTAGTAAATCAACGACCTGATCTTTTTAGAGCAGCTATTCCTCAGGTGGGAGTAATGGATATGTTGCGATACAATAAATTTACGATTGGTTGGTCGTGGGCGGGAGATTATGGAACAGCAGAGGAGAGCAAGGCTATGTTTCATTATTTATATCAATATTCACCTTATTATAATATTAAACAGGGAATTAAATATCCTGCTATTTTAGCTACGACTGCAGACCATGATGATCGCGTTGTTCCTGCACATACTTTTAAATATATAGCCCGTATGCAAGAACTAAACACTGGTGAAAATCCGACGTTAGTTCGTATTGAAACAAATGCGGGGCATGGTGCAGGAAAACCAGTTTCGAAAATGATAGACGAGGCAACCGATGTTTGGAGTTTCCTGTTTTATTTTTTGAAAGGAAAGATTTAATAACGTTAGATGAACGATTTTTAAGCCGGATTGTTTATGTGGTACAGTAATTGAGGGTTAAAAAGTATATGGAAAATGATGATAAAGTTAGATTTATTCTCTTTTGTTGTTACAAAACAATAAAAGTCGAATATTTTTTTGAAAACATTTCTAACTTTGTCTTTACGAGTAGGACCATCTTAAATATAAAACAAATATTATCCTATCATGAGAAAGTTAAACTATAAATCTTTAGCTTCTTTACTATTAGCCGCCTCTTTTTTAGTGGGCTGTAATGGATTGAGTCGCATGAAGAAGCAGGCAAATCGGGTTCAGTTTAATGTTACCCCAGAAGTGTTGGAAACAACCGCCGGCAATGTGAACGTAGGGATGAATGTTAAGTTCCCTGAGAAGTATTTTTATAAGAAAGCAACTTTAGTTGCTACTCCTGTTTTGAAATATGAAGGAGGAGAAAAAGCCTTTGATTCTTTTACAGTTCAGGGAGAGGGCGTTCAGGACAACAATAAAGTCATTAGTTATGCAAACGGAGGAACTTTTACTTATAATAACGCGATTCCTTTTGCTAATGAAATGAGAAAGTCTGATCTGGAAATCAGAATTAAAGCGTCAAAAGGAAGTAAGTCAGTGACTTTTGATCCGATTAAAATTGGTTCTGGAGTATTAGCCACTTCTACTTTAGTTACAGATTCTCCTGAACCTGTTCTTGGAGTTACCAGAGAAAAAAATACTACAGGTAAGTATGATCCGAATATTGATGCTTTTCAGCGAATTGTTCCTGATAATGTAATGGCAGATATTCGTTATTTGATCAATCAGGCTAATATTCGTAGCTCTGAAATCAAAAAGACTGATATCAATAGTTTGAAAGCTTATACTAAAAAAGCTTCAAAAGATCCGAATCAAAAGTTGAAAGATGTTGAGATTTCTGCTTATGCTTCTCCTGATGGTAAATATGATTTCAACGACAATTTGTCACAGAAACGTGAGAAATCCGCTACTTCTTATTTGACAAAGGAATTGAAGAAATCAAAAGTTAATGCAGAATATAAAACAAAATACACTGCTGAAGACTGGGATGGATTCAAAGATTTGATGGAAAAATCAAATATCCAGGATAAAGATCTTATTCTTCGTGTACTTTCTATGTACTCAGATCCTGAAGTTCGTAATCGTGAAATGCGTAACCTTTCTCAGGCTTTCACCTCTGTTAAGAAAGATATTCTTCCTCAACTTCGTCGTGCTAGTATCACAACTAATGTTGATTTGATCGGAAAAAGTGATGAGGAAATTCTGTCTCTTGCAGAAACGAATCCTGAAAAGTTGAATCCTGCCGAATTGCTTTATGCTGCAACTTTAACAAAAGATGTTAATAAACAAAAAGCGTTCTATACTTCTTTTACCCGTATCTATAGTAATGACTGGAGAGGTTATAATAATCTCGGTTTAATTTATGTTAACGAGGGAAATGTTAATGATGCCAAAGAGGCACTTGAAAAAGCTCAGGAATTATCTAAGAATAATCCTGTTATTGCTAACAATTTAGGAGCTGTTGCATTGTTGCAGAATGATGTTCCTAAAGCTGAAACTTACTTGGGAGATGCTAATGGTGCAGGCGAACAAGTAAATTACAATCTTGGTATTGTCGCTCTCAAAAAAGGAAAATATGATGAGGCTGTAAAATATTTCGGTGATAATAATTCTGAAAATGCAGCTCTTGCTAAAATTCTTAATGGAGACAATAACGGGGCTGAGAAAATCCTTGACAATATTAGCAATCCAAGCACAACCGCTCTTTACTTAAAAGCTGTTGCTGCTGCAAGAAGTGCAAAGACTGATCTTTTCTACGAAAGCCTAACAGCTGCAGTTAAATCAGATTCAAAAGTTAAAGCAATGGCAAAAACAGATATGGAATTTGCAAAATACTTTAATGATGCTCAGTTTAAATCGATTGTAGAATAATTTCTTCTATTTTATACATAAAAGAGGCTGTCTTATCGGACAGCCTCTTTTTATTTGTGAGAATTATTAAACCTTTGGTTTTGAGAGATGATATCTTTCAGTCGGGTTCTTAGTGATTTGTTTTGTTGAATATATCCCAAAGAACAATTCCGGCACTTACTGAGACATTGAAAGAATGTTTTGTCCCAAATTGAGGAATCTCAATGCAAAGATTACAGTGATCGACAATGTTCTGTTCGACACCCTTTACCTCGTTTCCAAAGATTAATGCTAGCCTGTCATTGGGATCAGGAGTATAATGAGATAAATAAATACTGTCTTCAACCTGTTCGATCGCAATGATCTTGTATCCTTCTTTTTTTAGTTCATTTACAGCATCTATTGTGTCTTTCCTGTATTTCCAATCGACTGAATCTTCTGCTCCGAGAGCTGTTTTGTGAATTTCTTTGTTCGGAGGTGTTGCACTAATTCCACATAAATAAATGGATGCAATCCGAAAAGCATCGGAGGTGCGGAAAATTGATCCTATGTTATTAGAACTTCGTATGTTATCCAGAATAACAACGATGGGCGATTTAGATGCATCTTTAAATTCGTTGATGTCTAATCTGTTTAGTTCACTGTTTAAAAGCTTTCTCATATTCTATCTTACCATTCAATATTGTCTCTTAAAATGGGCATTGTCATACATCGGGCACCACCGCCGCCTCGTGCTAATTCCGCACCGGCAATAGTGATAATGCATTTTTCGTAATTATATGGATCTTTTGTATGATTGATGACTTCTTGTGCTTTTAGTATTTCATATCCGTTTTTGTCCATTTCTTCTAAAGTGTGAATGTTGCGTTCGTAACCAATAACTTTTCCTGGCGCGAAAGCAAAGAGGTTTGCTCCACTGTGCCATTGCTCTCTTTCCTGCACCCATGGGTCTGTATTGCCACCGCAGCAAATAGGTTTGAGATCAATTCCTAATTGGTTGAGAGCCTTGAATAAGTTGTCTTCATTAGAGATGGACGTTACTTTCTCGTTCTCAATGATGATGTGGATGGTTTGGAAACGATTATTCTGAAGCATAAGAGGTTTGAATATCATGCAGCTATCACGATCAAGAAAAGAAAAGACCATATCAAGATGAATGAAAGATTCCGGAGATTGAGGAAGCTCTTTAATTAAGATGTGTTTAATTCCTTGATTGTTGGTCTTGATAGAATCGATGAGAAAATCAATTCCTTTTGTGTTGGTTCTACATCCTGTTCCAATGATTAGAATGTCTTCACGTGCAATTAAGATATCCCCACCTTCAATTGTTGCAAGTAAATCGGACTTATCTGCGGTTAGATGTTGATTGTAAGTTGTTGTTCCTCTAAACAGGGGATGATTCTGGAATATTGCCTCCATAATAGAGGATTCTCGTTCGCGGATTTGATTAGCCATTTTGCCAATCAATACTTCATTAAAGATTGAAATAGATGCATCACGAGTAAAAAAGAAGTTATGTAATGGACGCAGAATAAAACGTTCTTTGTTTAGGAAATTGGTTAAGTTCTCACGAGTTAAGATAACTCCTTCGATTAATTGACGGGATAGGTCTACCGGATTGAGGTCTAATAAATGCTCAATTTCACATTCTGCATTTTCATCACAACAGATTTTTGTTATTAATTGTTCTTTGATGAATTTCTGTTGTAAAATATCAATTAGAAGGTCCTGTACCTCGAGCGTGTGAGTGATTGTTTGGAGTACTTGTCGAAATTGATTATATTCTTCTCCTGCAACAGAAAGGTTGAGAATGTCACTGTAAAGAGCTCTTCCTGCATCTTGCGGAGTCATGTTTTCAATTTCAGGACCAGGAGTGTGTATGATAACTTCTTTGAGCCTCCCGATTTCGGACTGAATATTAATGCAGTGTTTCGGAACCATACTTTCCTACTATGAGTTAACCAGATAAAACAAAGATAGGAAGATTAAATGTAAAAAGCGGATCTATATAGAATGATGTCAGAAATAGATGAATTCATGAAAATTAAATAGAGAACGATATTGTTGGGAGCATGCAATAAAAAGATTATTTAAATAGAATGAATTGGTCCAATTTGTGTCACGAGAAATTGGATGGTTATTTTTTACGCTAAAAACATTTGCTAATTTTGCTTAATGTATCAGGGGGTAACTATGGTTGATAATTTTCAGCATAAAGGACTGAGACAACGTATGATTGAAGGCTTGCGACTGAAAGGTATTCGCGATGAACAAGTGCTTGAGGCAATAGGTCGGGTTCCACGACATCTTTTTATGGAAAGTAGTTTTGTGAAATTTGCTTATAAAGATCAGGCTTTTCCGATAGGAGCAGGTCAAACTATTTCTCAGCCATTTACTGTTGCATTTCAAACTCAACTGTTGGAAGTTAAACCACAGGAGAGAATATTGGAAGTGGGTACTGGTTCTGGCTATCAGGCTGCAGTACTTCTTGAACTTGGTGCGGATGTTTTTACGATTGAAAGGCAAAAAGAGCTATTTGTCCGCACTCAGCAGTTGCTTTCAAAGTTGAAATATGAACCTCGTTTTTTTCTCGGAGATGGATATAAAGGGTTACCAACTTACGGCCCTTTTGATAAGATATTGGTTACCGCAGGAGCACCTGTGATTCCCGCTTCACTAAAGAAACAGTTGAAAGTGGGAGGCTTAATGGTTATTCCAGTAGGCCCTTCTGAGCGGCAACGGATGGTGGTGATTCGTCGTCTTTCGGAGAAAGCGTTTAATGAAACATTTCATGGTGATTTTGTTTTTGTTCCAATGTTGCCTGGAGTTGAAAAATGAAGATATGATTGAAATTAAAAAATTTGTTTTTAATCCGATTCAGGAGAACACGATGGTCCTTTATGATGAAACGGGAGAGGCATTGATTGTAGATGCGGGGTGTTCTAATCCGATTGAATGTTCCAAACTGGATGACTTTATCAGAGTGGAGCAGTTGAAACCAGTCCTTTTAATCAATACCCATTGTCATTTTGATCATTTAATGGGGGCGGAGTATGTTCGTTCGAAATATAAGATCGAATTTGCTGCCCATTCGGCTGATTATGTGTTGTTAGAAAGGGCATCTGAGCAGGGAAAGGATTTCGGAATTTCAACAGAAGCAGTCCGACTTCCGGAGAGAGGACTGGAAGACGGGCAGGTTATTCATTTCGGACAATCAGAATTAGAAGTTCTTCATGTACCGGGACATTCTCCTGGAAGTGTCGCTTTTTTTAGTAAATCGCAAAAATTCGTAATTGTAGGAGACTTGATCTTTTATAAAAGTATTGGGAGGACAGATCTCCCGTTGGGTGATTATGATACAATAATTGATTCTATCTTTACGAAAATATTATCATTAGGAGATGATGTGAGGATTCTTCCTGGTCACGGTCCGGAAACGAATGTTGCGTTTGAGAAAGAGAATAATCCTTTCCTTCGTCCCTGAAAAAGCTCATGTTTTTGAGATTAAATTGTTTCTTTGTTCTATTGAAATGTAGAACGGGAATTGCTATTAAAAATACAAAATAAGCTATTATGGCGGAAGAAAAATTTATTAGTAGGCATATTGGTCCGAGAGATCATGAAATACCTGCTATGCTTCGTAAAATAGGGGTCTCTTCATTAGAAGACCTAATAAATCAGACAGTGCCGGAGAATATTCGATTTGACAAACCGTTAGACCTTCCCAATGGCCTAACAGAACGGCAATATTATCGGAGAATATTGGAACTGGCAAAAAAGAATAAGGTATTCAATACGTATATTGGAATGGGGTATTATGATACAATCACCCCCTCTGTGATTTTGAGAAATGTTCTTGAAAATCCAGTCTGGTATACCTCTTATACTCCGTATCAGGCAGAAATATCGCAGGGTCGTCTTGAAGCTTTGTTAAATTTTCAGACTGTTATTTGTGATCTTACTGCAATGCCTTTGACAAATGCTTCATTGCTCGATGAAGCAACTGCGGCTGCAGAAGCAATGACTATGTTGTTTAATGCCAGATCCAGAGCTCAGGTGAAAGCTGGAGCAAATGTTTGTTTTGTCGATGAGAAGATATGGCCACAAACGTTGGATGTTTTATATACCCGGGCCGAACCTCATGGTATAGAATTGGTCGTAGGTGATTTTAATAAATTAGAATATACAGGAAAAGAATTCGGAGCTATCGTTCAGTATCCTAATTCGGATGGTTGTGTGTTAGATTACAGTGCTTTTATTGAAAAAGCCCATTCAAATGAGGTACGTGTTGCTGTTGCTGCAGATCTGATGAGTCTTGTACTTCTTACTCCTCCTGGAGAATGGGGCGCAGATGTTGTGTTTGGAAGTTCTCAGCGATTTGGAGTTCCGATGGGATACGGAGGACCTCATGCTGCTTTCTTTGCAACAAGAGAGGAATTTAAAAGGACAATTCCCGGACGTATTATTGGTGTGTCTAAAGATGTCAATGGCGACAGGGCCTTGCGTTTGACATTGCAAACCCGGGAACAGCACATTAAGAGAGAGAAAGCAACTTCAAACATTTGTACAGCCCAGGCATTGTTGGCTGATATGGCCAGTTTCTATGCTGTTTATCATGGACCGGATGGTTTGAAACAAATTGCGCAAAGAATTCATTCTATTGCTTCTCTTTTATCCCGCGAGATAGAAAAACTGGGCTATGTAAATCAAAATGATGACTTTTTTGATACGATTCGTTTTCAGTTGCCTCGGTATGTTAAAGTTAAAGATATCGAGTGGCTATCTCTGGATATGGAAGTGAATTTCCGCTATTTTGAAAATGGAGAGGTTGGTATTAGCGTTGATGAGACAACTAATTTATTTGATGTCAATCAAATTGTTGAAGTTTTTGCGCGTTCGGCTAATAAACCGGTAGTTCGGGTAGAGGCATTAACTGAAGAAAGTTCTGTTAATCCTTGTTTCCTGCGAAAGAGTGAATTCTTGAAACAGAAGGTTTTTAATTCCTATCATTCAGAGACTGAAATGGTTAGATATATTAAAAAACTGGAACGAAAAGATATTTCATTGACGCACTCAATGATTTCCCTGGGATCATGTACAATGAAACTTAATGCAGCGGCAGAGATGCTTCCTTTAAGTTGGATTGAGTTTGGTGGAATTCATCCATTTGCTCCTAAAAGTCAGGCATTGGGGTATCAGGAAATGTTTAGAGAATTGCGTCATGATCTGGCAAAGATTACAGGTTTTGCAGATATTTGTTTACAACCGAATTCTGGTGCGGCAGGGGAATATTCAGGATTAATGGTTATTCGTGCTTATCATAAAAGCCGTGGCGATTTAAAACGGAATATTGTGTTAATTCCTTCTTCAGCACACGGAACGAATCCTGCAAGTGCAACTATGGCCGGTTTTAAAGTAGTTGTTGTTCCTTGCGATGACAAGGGAAATATTGATGTTTTCGCGCTTAAACAAAAGGCAGAAGAGTATAAAGAGAGTCTTGCCGCATTTATGGTAACTTATCCGTCAACTCATGGCGTTTTTGAATCGGCTATTGTTGAAATGTGCAATATTATCCATGAAAATGGAGGATTGGTTTATATGGATGGCGCAAACATGAATGCGCAGGTCGGATTGACTAGCCCGGGTAAAATTGGAGCAGATGTTTGCCACTTAAATCTTCATAAAACATTTGGAATCCCTCATGGCGGAGGAGGTCCTGGTGTTGGCCCAATTGGGGTTAAGGCATTTTTGACAGATTTTCTTCCATCCCATTCAGTCATAAATAATGGACATCGGGGTATTCGTGCGGTATCGGCTGCTCCCTGGGGAAGTGCTTCTGTACTTACTATTGCCTATGGATATATTAAAATGTTAGGAGCTGATGGCTTGAAGATAGCTTCGGAAATAGCCATATTGAATGCAAATTATCTGGCTACTTGTTTGAAGGATACCTATGGAATTCTTTACACAGGAGAAAAAGGTCGTGTAGCACATGAGCTTATTCTGGAATGCCGTCACTTGAAAGAGGCATCTGGCATTACAGAAGAAGATATCTCAAAACGTTTGATGGATTATGGATTTCATGCTCCGACTCTTTCATTTCCTGTACACGGCACATTAATGGTTGAACCTACAGAAAGTGAATCGTTGCAGGAACTGGATCGTTTTGTAGAGGCCATGCAGTCTATTTATGCCGAGATAAAAGAGGTGGCTGAAGGGAATAACCAAGAAGATAATGTTCTTAAAAATGCGCCTCATACGGCTTCGATGGTTACGGTGGCAGATTGGGAACATCCGTATTCCCGGGAGAAGGCAGTTTTCCCGCTTGAATGGGTTCGGGATAATAAATTTTGGATTCCTGTAGGACGTATTGATAATGCATGGGGAGATCGAAATGTAATTTGTGTTTGTGGATCTCCGGACGAATATGAGAAACTTCATCAATAAATAATTGAAAGGCTGCTGTGAATGCAGCCTTTTCTCTTTGAAAACTTGTCTTTTAGTGGTTACTTAGAGTAAGGCTTAGTGAAGACATCCGATGTCAATGTTCGAAAAAGTAAATCAGAAATGGAACTTTTGAATAAAACAGAGGTCATAGTGTACCCGAATGCTAAAATAAATATCGGTTTAAATGTGATAAACCGTAGGGTGGATGGCTATCATAACCTTGAGACTATATTTTTCCCAATTCGTATTTGTGACTTATTGGAAGTCAGGAAAAATCCCTTTTCTTCCGGGATCGCATTTTCTTCAAGCGGACTGATGATTGACGGAAGGGAGGACGACAATCTTGTTGTCCGTGCTGCTCGTTTGCTGATGAACGATTTTGAGACGGGGGGAATGAAGATTCATCTTCATAAGCAGATTCCCTGGGGGGCAGGATTAGGCGGAGGTTCCTCCGATGCAGCTTATACGCTTAAGGCGATAAATGAGCTGTTCAAACTTAATTTAGCAACTTCTCAGCTGGAGACTTATGCTGCTCAACTTGGAAGTGATTGTCCTTTTTTCGTTCAGAATAAGCCTTGTTTTGCAACAGGAAGGGGAGAAGTGATGAATTCTGTTGATTTGTCATTAAAAGGACTCTGGTGTGTGGTTGTGAAGCCTCTGTTTGGGGTAAGTACTGTTGATGCGTATCGTGGAGTTCAGCCACAACAGCCGGATCATTCTCTCTGTGATTTGATTCGATTGTCTATTGAAGAGTGGAGAACTCAGATAAAGAATGATTTTGAGGAAAGTGTTTTTGTGAAATATCCTCAAATTGAGCAAATAAAAAAACAGCTGTATGATTTAGGAGCAGCATATGCATCAATGTCTGGTAGCGGGTCCGCTGTCTTTGGTTTGTTCTATACCCGACCCCTGTTTATTCCTTCTGAAACTTTCAAAGAGGCAGAAGTTTTTGTTATGGAGATATAGTTGCCTAACTTTTGAAAAAGAGGAAAAGAAAAAAGGAGATTCGTAAAGAATCTCCTTTTTTAATTATTCTAATATAAAAATTAGTGTGCCTTTGGGAATTTTGCTCCCCGGAATTGCAAGAATCTTCTTGATAACGCCATCTGAAGGCATTAAGACGCGGTTATGCATTTTCATTGATTCAAGGATCATAATACATTCGCCGGCTTTAACTTTATCGCCTTCTTTTACATTAACTTTAATAACAGTTCCGGGAATATGGGTTTTCATCTCTTTTTTATCAGGGGCAACCCACTTAACTCTGTTCTCAAACTTCTTGGTCCAAAGTGTCTTATAAAGAGCACCGTGGAGTAATAGTGTTTTGTATTCTTCACTCATAATCAATATAATTAAGTTTAGAACGGAGGAATTCCATGTTTTTTATTGGGCATTGATTCCGCTTTGTTGACAGAAACGGCTAATGCATGGAGAAGCATTTTTCTTGTTTCAGCAGGTTCGATCACCTCATCGATGTATCCTCTTGCTGCAGCAACGTATGGATTAGCGAATTTGTCTTTGTATTCCTGTATTTTTAATTGTCTCATTTCTTCCGGGTTTTCAGCATTTGCAATTTCTTTGCTGAAAACAATGTTTGCAGCGCCTTCTGGCCCCATAACCGCAATTTCTGCTGATGGCCAAGCAAAGACAAAGTCTGCTCTCATGTGACGGGAGTTCATAGCAATGTATCCACCACCATAAGCCTTACGAATAATAACGGTAATTTTTGGAACCGTTGCTTCACTGTAAGAATAGAGAATTTTTGCTCCATGACGAATAACCCCGGCATGTTCTTGGTCGACCCCAGGAAGGTATCCAGGAAGGTCTTCAAGTGTTATAATAGGGATGTTAAATGCGTCACAGAAACGGATGAAACGGGCTGCTTTATCTGAACTGTCGCAATCTAATACTCCTGCCAACACTTTAGGCTGATTTGCAACGAATCCAACAGTAGCTCCATTCATTCTGCCGAACCCGATAATAATATTTGGTGCAAACAATTCCATGACTTCAAAGAAATCAGATCCATCAGTAATAGAACGGATGATATCACGCATGTCATATGGTTGCTTGGGATCGGCAGGAACAATCTCTTCGATATTGTAAGAAGGATTTGGCTTCTTCGGAGGAAACGTCAATGCCTTTTCTTTATTGTTCCAGGGAATAAACGTGAGAAGCTTTTTGATTTGCTCGAAACATTGTTGTTCTGTTGTTGCGAAAAAATGTGCATTCCCGGTTGTTTCTGCATGAACTCTGGCACCTCCAAGGTCCTCCATGGAAATTTCTTCACCCAATACAGTTTTAATAACACCAGGGCCGGTAATAAACATTTTTGAGATGTTCTCCACAACGAAAACAAAATCAGTTAACGCAGGAGAATATACAGCACCACCGGCACATGGGCCCAAAATAACAGAGAGCTGAGGGATAACACCAGAGGCAAGAGTATTACGGAAGAAAATTTCTCCATAACCAGCTAAAGCATTAACCCCTTCTTGAATACGGGCGCCACCTGAATCATTAATACCGATGAGTGGAACACGCATTTTTAATGCATGATCCATAATTTTGGTGATTTTTCTTGCGTGCATAAGACCGAGAGAGCCCCCGGCGACAGTAAAGTCTTGAGCAAAAATACAAATAGGTCTGCCATAGATTGTTCCTGATCCGGCGACAACGCCGTCTCCATGAAGAACTTTTTTATCCATGTCGAAATCACGGGCCACATGTTCTACAAAAAGGTCATACTCGTGGAATGATCCTTCGTCGAGAATGGCTTTGATTCTCTCCCGGGCAGTGAGTTTTCCCATTTTGATTTGTTTCTCAATGGCTTTCTCTCCTCCACCCTGAAGAGCTTCTTTTTTTCTCTTTCTGAGATCGAGAATAGTTCTTTTAAGTGACATACGATAAATTTTGGTTAACAAAAATCTCCCGAAATAGGAGTCACTCCAATAAGAAGATTTTAATACGGCAAAATTAGAAATTTATTCTGCTTTGGTGCTCGGGAGCGGGGAGATTCTTGTCCCTTCTTAATATAAGAATGAAAAAATTGTGGCATAAGATGAAAAACAGAACAAATCATTCCTTATTTCGAAGCATTACGATAAAGTATAATTGCAATGATTGTGTATAGAATATTAGGAATCCAGGTGGCGATAGTAGGGGGGAGAGTGCCACTGAGAGCAAAGACTTTGGTTATTTGCTGAAATAAAATAAGGGAGAAACTGAGAAGCATTCCCAGTCCAAGATGTAGTCCCATACCCCCTCTCATTTTGCGGGAAGCGAGAGATACTCCAATAATGGTTAGGATAAAAGCGGAAAATGCAGAAGCGGTTCTTTTGCTGCGTTCAAGTTGAAATAGAACGACATTTCCTACTCCTCTGCTTTTCTGCATCTCAATGTATTGGTTTAACTGGAAGTAATTAAATGTTTCGACAATATTTTTATCAACATTGAAATCGCCGGGACGAATATTGAGTGTTGTATCGATTTCATTGCCGTATGTTAGGTGTTCATGTTCTCCGTTGAGCGTTCGAATAAAATAATTATTGGCCCGCCAAATGTGTTTCGTGCTATCATATTGAACGGTTTCCGAACTAAGTTTGGAAAGAAGTTCTTGCCGGTCACTGAATTTTTCAATGGTGAATTTATATCCTGTTTTAGAAGTTGAATTAAAGCTCTGCATGTAAAGATATACATTAGGCTTTAATTGCATGTGGATATTGGAGTCTTCAGTAGTTTTTGCTCCGGGATCATTAATATAGGTATTCTCAAATTTGATCTTTATCTTATTTGCCGGAGGAATAACGAAATTACTTAGAGTCCATGAGAAAAGAGCGATAAATCCAGCCGAAATAAGATAAGGACGCATCAATCGTTTGTAGGAAATTCCACTACTGAGGATGGCAATAATTTCAGAATTATAAGCCATTTTAGAGGTAAAGAAAATGACAGCAACAAACGTGAATATTCCGCTGAAAAGATTTGCAAAATAGGGGATGAAATTGAGATAATAATTAAAAATTATTTCTCTCATTGATGCATTTTTTTCTATGAAGTCATCAACTTTTTCTGAAAAGTCGAATACAATAGCAATACCAATAATTAATGCTATGGCATAGAAAAAGGTGCCAAGGAATTTCCGAATGATATAAAGATCAATTTTTTTCAGCATTACATATCTTTTCAACGGGATGCAAAGGTGGGAAAAAAATAGTTTTTATAATCTAACTGATAATTGTTTTATCATTATTTCCTTCCATGATTTAAAAGTGTCTTTTAGAATTTGACGTCTGGCTTCTTTTACGAGCCAGAGATAAAATCCCAGATTGTGAATACTGGCAATTTGAGCGCCAAGCATTTCTTTTGATTGAATTAAATGACGCAAGTATGCTTTGTTATATTGGGTGTCGACAAATGTTGTTCCGTTCTCGTCAATAACAGAAAAGTCGGATGTCCACTTCTGATTACGGATGTTGATAACTCCTTTTGATGTAAAGAGCATTCCGTTTCGACCGTTTCTTGTAGGCATAACACAGTCGAACATGTCAACTCCCCGATCAATTGCCTCAAGAATGTTTATCGGAGTTCCTACGCCCATTAGGTAACGTGGTTTGTTTTGAGGCAGAATCTCATTGACAACTTCGATCATGGAATACATGTCCTGTTCCGGTTCTCCTACTGCAAGTCCGCCAATTGCATAACCATCGCGATTAAAAGTTGCAGCGTGTTCGGCTGCTTTTATACGTAGATCAGGATAAACGCATCCCTGAACGATAGGGAAAAGAGTCTGTTCATATCCATATAAAGGTTTTGTCTCATCAAAATGGTGAATGCACCTTTCGAGCCAACGCTGAGTCAGACCTAACGATTTCTGAGCATATTCATAAGTTGATGTTCCCGGAGCACATTCGTCGAATGCCATTATAATGTCGGCACCGATGGAGCGTTGTGTTTCCATTACGTTTTCTGGAGTGAACTGATGCCGCGATCCGTCAATATGTGATTGAAAAGTAACCCCCTCTTCTGCAAGTTTACGGATGTCGCTGAGGGAGAAAACCTGAAATCCTCCGCTATCTGTGAGTATTGGCCCGTCCCAGCTATTAAAGTGGTGTAATCCACCAACTTGTTCAAGTATTTGAGTCCCCGGTCGCAAATAAAGATGGTACGTATTCCCCAAAATAATTTGTGCCCCGATGTCTTGTTTGAGTTCCCTCATGTGGACTCCTTTTACTGAACCCAGGGTTCCAACTGGCATGAAAATGGGAGTTTCAATATCTCCGTGACAGGTGTGTAACAAACCTGCACGGGCTTTACTTCTCTCTGTTGTATGTAATAAGTCGAATTTCATATCATTGTATCGCGGCAAAGATAAGAGAAATCTTTAATTCGTAATCTTTAGAAAAATCAAGTGCTGGCACGAATGAAAAATAAATTTTAGTTGTGTGTTCTGTAAGTCATTTACTCCACTGTACCTGACCTGAAACAGAGGTTGTGGTAAGTGAATTGGAAGCGGTAAAAATGTGGCGGAGAAAACAAAAGGGTGAAACATGAATAAAATAGTTTCCTGATTCGGGCAATTAATTAATTTTGCGGAGATAAAAAAAGAAAAAGTGGAACAATATTTATTACACTTCAGCCTCTCTGATCGCGATATCATTTTATTGTCTCTCTATGTTGTCTCTTTTCTGTTTCAGATTTTATTCTTTTTTGTCTTTTTCAGAAGAGTTGCATATTTAAAGAAGGCAGAGAAAAAGGCGGATAATTTTCCTCCTGTTTCTATTGTCGTGCCGGCAAGAAGTTCTGGAACTTTTCTTGAAAAGAATTTACCGGCAATACTGGAACAGGATTATCCCGACTTTGAAGTTGTTGTTGTTGATAACTGTTCGTATGACTATACTCCGGAAGTGCTAACTCAGCTTAAACGTCGGTATTCAAATCTAAGGACAACGTTTATTCCATCCGAGACTTTTTTTTCGTGGAAGTTGTCACTAATGCTTGGTGCAAAAGCTGCAAAAAATGAATGGTTGGTATTTATTGATCCATTTACGATTGTTCCCGGACGTGATTGGCTTAAAACAATGGCGGCGAATTTTACGGATCAAACGGA
Organism: Prolixibacteraceae bacterium; assembly: GCA_963692465.1. GTDB lineage: Bacteria > Bacteroidota > Bacteroidia > Bacteroidales > Prolixibacteraceae > JAUZOB01. The sequence continues at coordinate 1,381,135 of OY829943.1, read as the reverse complement.
TGTCGTTTTAGGATATGGAAATAATAATGCAGAAGGCGGATATTGGTCTTCGAGAATGAGATTAGAACGTTTTATTCGGAGTGTTTATTGTTTCTCCTTTACACTTGCAGGGCTCCCTACTTTTTTGGAAGGCCGGAATGTTGCATATCGGCGGACTCTGTTTTTTAAAAATAAGACGTTTTCGGGTTTGCTCAATCGGGATTATGCCGAAAATGAATTAATGCTGAGACGCATTATGAAGCCCAAACGGGTTAAAATTGAACTTTCATCTTCGGCTGTTGTTCATTTTGAGGAGGAAATAACCAAAAGAGATTATCGGGATTTTTTAATGAAGAATCGGTTGTTGTGGAGGGATCTGGGCTTTAGCCGACGAATCTTGTTCTTTCTTGAAATGTTCTCTAGAATTATGTTTTATGGGCTTTTTCTGGCAATGGCTGTTTTCCCCTATTTTTTAGTTCTTGTTGTACCCATCTTTCTTGTTAGGTTAATATTTCAGGTCCTGATAATGAAAAAGATGCGAAAAGTTTTGGCTGAACAAAAATTATTTTTATCTTTACTTATGAGCGATTTTTTTTATCCCCTATTTTGCTTTTTTAAATACTTAGGAGGTCGTTTTGTAAAGCGAAGACATATATGGAAGAAATAAAGCAAAATGTTTCAGATAAAGCCAAACAAGATTTTTTACTGGTCGAACAGGCTATATCCGGAGAACAAAAGGCCTTTGCTAAATTGCTGAATAAATATAAGGATGCAATTTATTTTATGACGTTAAAGATGGTTAATAATCAGAATGACGCAGAGGATTTGACTATTGAGGCGTTCGGGAAGGCTTTTAGAAATCTTCATCAATATTCAACGGAGTATGCCTTTAGTACCTGGCTTTTCAAAATTGCTTCAAACAATTGTGTGGATTTTTTAAGGAAGAAGAAAGGAGTTTACATCCCGCTTGATGCAAAAATGAAAAATGGTCAGGAACCGCAGGAGTCTTCAATGAAATTTAGAACAAATGCTCCGGATCCTGAGGAAAAAATGATTCGTAAACAAACAGCAATCATTTTAAGAACTGTAGTTCGAAAACTCAAACCCCGATATAGAACACTTGTTGAACTGCGTTATTTTAAAGAGTATTCTTACGAAGAAATTGCAAAAGAGTTGGAACTTCCACTGGGAACTGTTAAAGCCCAATTGTTTAGAGCCCGGGAAAAACTTTATGATTTGATCGAAGGCTCAGAGATGCATTCTTGATTTTCCTCTATTATTTTTTATATGGATTTGATTGATAAATACTTTTCGAGTGTTACACCGGAACAGAGAACTCGTTTTTCTTTGTTGGATTCTTTATATCGTGAATGGAATGATAAAATCAATGTTATTTCCAGAAAGGATATTGATCATTTATATGAGCGGCACGTGTTGCACTCCCTTGCCATTGCAAAATTGATTTCTTTCTGTCCGGGAACAAAAATCCTTGATGTTGGAACAGGTGGTGGATTCCCTGGAATTCCTCTTGCAATTATGTTCCCTGAATGTGATTTTTTATTGATCGATTCAATAGGCAAAAAAATACAAGTAGTCAAAAACATTGCTGCTGCATTGAAACTTTGTAATGTAAAAGCAGAGCAAATAAGAGCAGAAGAAGTTAAAGAACAATTTGATTTCGTTGTAAGCAGGGCTGTAACCTCGTTGCCTGTTTTTGTACAGTGGACACAAAAAAGGATATTAAAAAAAGGGCAAAACACGCTTCATAATGGAATCCTATATCTCAAAGGAGGTGATTTAACCGAAGAACTCCGGCCCTTTGTTAAACGAGTAAGCGTTTTTGAACTGTCTGCCTATTTCTCCGAAGAGTTTTTTGAAACCAAAAAAATAATTCATCTTCCAATTTAAATAATTAGAGGGAATCTTTGTGAAAGATCAAAAATCGTTTAACTTTGCCGATCGAAAATATACATAGGGTATAAAAATCTGCAAAATTTATACAAATGAAAAGGACATATCAACCTTCAACTAGAAAGAGAAGAAATAAACACGGCTTCAGAGAAAGAATGTCAACCGTTAACGGCCGTAAAATACTTGCGGCTCGTAGGGCTAAAGGGAGATCGAAATTAACCGTTTCTGACGAGACTCTTCACAAAAGATAAAATATTAGATTGAGATATTACAAGAAAAGGTAAAGAACATTTTGCTCTTTACCTTTTCTTGTTTTAAGGTGGCAAGTAAAATAAGAAGGATTTTTCTTTTTCATCAATGAACTATCGTTGCTTTGTAGATTGTTTCTAAATTTGCAAAAGCGCTTAATCTGAAAAGATTAATTTGTCGGTAATGAAAAATCCTTGAATGTTTATTTGAAAACAATATTTATGAGTGTTTCCGCCTTTCTTCGAAGTAAAGTTTTTCTGAGACAGCTACTAATTGCTGTGGGAGTGTTGGTCCTTTTGGTTGCACTTGTGATGTTCCTGCTTCAAATCTACACAGGCCACGGAAATACTGTTGAAGTTCCAAATTTTAAGGGGTTAAGTAAAGAAGCGGCAGAACAATTAGCTGATGAAAAGGGATTGGATCTCAACTTTTATGATTCGGCCTATCATGAGGGAGTTGCTCCGGGCACAATAATAGGGCAACAACCACAGGCTGGCTATAAGGTGAAGAAAGGTAGAACAATTTATCTGGTTTCCGCTTCTTCGACTGCTGAGATGGTTCAAATGCCCAATCTGAAAGATATTTCTTTACGCCAGGCTGTAACTCTACTTGAAAGCTACGGTTTTGTTCTTGGCCCAATTGAATATCAAATATCCGAATATAAAAACCTTGTTCTTGATCAAAAAGTAAATGGTCGTCCGATTATCGCAGGAGAGCGGGTACCTAAAGGATCGACTATCGGATTAGTCGTCGGACGGGGATTAGGAGACAAAGATATTTCTGTCCCGAATCTTGTTGGCCTTGACCTAAATATGGCAAAAGCGTCACTCACCGATTCTTTATTAAATGTTGGTGTCGTCGTTTATGACCAGTCTGTCTTAACGGAAGAGGATAAAATGAGAGCAAGAATATGGAAGCAACGACCTGCTTCGAACGAGGGAGTTACCTTAAAAGCGGGCTCTTCGGTTGATTTTTGGATGACAGTGGATGATAGTAAGATAAAAAGCAACGGGACAACCCCGAAGCAGGAGGATGATTTTTGATGACTGACGAATCGCCAGATAAAGAATTTGGCTACAATGAAGATCCAGAAGAAGAAAATGAAATGTTTGTCCATTACCAGTTTACGGCAGATCAGGGACAGGCTATCTTGCGGATCGATAAATTTCTTTCCAATCGTATTGTAAATGCCTCGCGAAGCAGAATTCAGGCAGCGGTTGATGCTGGATGTATTCTGGTAAACAAAATACCGGTAAAGGCAAGCTATAAGGTGAAGCCTGGTGATGACGTCGCCTTTGTTCTTGACTACCCACGGCGAGAGTTGAAAATTATTCCGGAAGATATCCCTCTTGACATCGTTTACGAAGATGACTCGCTGGTTGTTATAAATAAACGGCCGGGAATGGTTGTTCATCCTGGTCATGGTAATTATAGCGGGACATTGATTAATGCACTGGCTTATCATTTTAAAGATCTTCCCTTGTTTAATACCGAAGATCCGCGCCCGGGGTTAGTTCATCGGATTGATAAAAACACTTCTGGATTACTTGTTGTGGCCAAAACCGAATTGGCTAAGACTAAGCTTGCAATGCAGTTTTTCCACAAAACGACCCAACGCAAATATATCGCACTAGTATGGGGAAACCTGAAAGAAGATGAAGGTACGATAACCGGAAATATTGCGAGAAGCTTGAAAAATCGACAGGTCTTCACTGTTTTTGAAGATGAAACTCATGGTAAACATGCAGTTACCCATTATCGGGTTATTGAGAAATTAGGATATGTGAACGTTGTCGAATGCGTTCTTGAGACGGGTCGAACTCACCAGATCCGTGTCCATATGAAATATATCGGTCATCCCTTGTTTAATGATGCAAATTACGGGGGAGATAAAATATTGAAAGGAACAACTTTCGCTAAGTATAAACAATTTGTGCAAAATTGTTTCGATATTTGCCCTCGGCAGGCTCTTCACGCAAAAACACTCGGTTTTATCCATCCAGTGACAGGCAAAGAAATGCTTTTTGATTCGGAATTACCGGAAGATATGACTCAGCTGATTCAAAAGTGGAGAGACTATGTGGCAAATCGCGATTTATAAATGTTTTTAGTATGGAAAAAATTGACATTGCTGTAGTTGCAGGAGGAGATTCTTCTGAATACGTCGTTTCATTGAAGAGTAGTGCAAATGTATTTAACGTCCTTGATCGGGCGAAATTTACGCCATGGTTGGTACTGGTAAAGGGAAAAGAATGGAACCTCATGGATGGGGAGCAGGTTGTAGCTCCTGTCAATAAAGGTGATTTTTCTTTTGTGGTCGATGGAAAAACGATTCATCCCAAATATGCTTATATCATGATCCATGGAACACCGGGAGAAAATGGTATTTTGCAAGGTTATTTTGATCTGTTGGGAATTGCCTATTCAACTTGTAGTGTTGCCTCCTCTGCATTGACTTTCAATAAGTTTTTCTGTAATAATTATTTGCGCAATTTTGATATTCCGGTTGCTCCGTCAGTCCGACTTCTAATGGGCGATAAGATTGATTCAAAGAAGATTGTTGAAGAACTCGGATTGCCTATTTTCGTAAAACCCGATGCCGGTGGCTCGAGTTTTGGTATTACGAAAGTAAAAGAAGAGTCTGAAATTGAGGCTGCGGTACAAAAAGCATGGGGAGAGAGCCCTGAAGCAATTCTTGAAAGTTTTATTGATGGTGCGGAGTTTACTTCCGGTTTAGTAAAATTGAAAGATAAAAAAATGATTTTCCCGATAACGGAGGTCTTGCCTAAGAATGAATTTTTTGATTTCGAATCGAAATATACCTCATCAAAGGTTACTGAGATTACCCCCGCAAGGCTCTCTAAAGAAATGACCGAGAGAGTTCAGCAGTTATCTTCTAAAATTTATGACCTGTGTAATTGTAAGGGAATTGTCCGTGTTGATTATATTCTTAAGGATGAAATATTTTATTTTCTGGAAATAAATACCACTCCCGGAATGACCGCTACAAGTTTTATTCCGCAACAAATAAAGGCGATGGGACTTGATTTAAAAGAAGTCCTTTCTCTGATTATTGAAGACGGACTTAAAAAATAAGATTTTAAGATACGAATTGAAAAGAGGAGACTTTTCGTCTCCTCTTTTTTTTTAAATTTGATGTTAGAGAAAAAGGCCGATGCCTTTTCTTTATCCACTGAAAGTAAATCCTTTAATAAAAAATGGCATTCGAAAAATCACAAAAAAGTAAGTCGAAATTATCAATTGACGACCTTAATGCTCAATATGGAAAGATTCCACCACAGGCAGTAGATGTAGAAGAAGCTGTCTTGGGGGCCTTGATGTTGGAACGGGATGCATATGTTGCAATCGGAGATATTTTACAGCCGGAATGTTTTTATAAAGAAGAACATCAAAAGATATTTGAGGTGATTCGTGACCTTTCGATGAAAGAAAAGCCGGTCGATTTGCTAATGGTTACCCAGGAATTGAGGAATAAAGGCATTCTTGAAGAAGTCGGAGGTCCTCTTTATATTACTCAGTTAACCAGTCGTGTTGCTTCAGCTGCACATATCGAATTCCATGCACGAATCATTGCTCAAAAATATATCCAGAGAGAATTGATCCGGGTCTCTTCGGATATACAAAATAAGTCGTATGATGATACCCTTGATGTAGACGATTTAATTGATTATGCCGAATCCCAGATCTTTAAAGTCTCTGAAGGAAATATTCGAAAAGAAACGGTTCCTATAAAACCGGTATTAAAAGAAGCTATTGATTTAATCCAGGAAGCGTCCAAACGTCCCGATGGGTTAAGTGGTATTCCTTCCGGCTTTACAGCCCTTGACCGGATCACGTCAGGGTGGCAGAATACGGACCTTGTAATTATTGCTGCACGGCCGGCTATGGGAAAAACGGCCTTCGTGTTATCAATGGCGCGAAATATTGCAGTCGATCATAAACGCCCGGTCGCTGTTTTTTCTCTTGAAATGTCAGCTATTCAGCTTGTTAATAGATTGATTTCTGCTGAAAGTGAATTAGGCGCGGATAAGATAAAAAAAGGAAATTTGGATCAGGCGGAATGGGAACACCTCAATCGGAGAATTAAAAATCTGGATGATGCTCCTCTTTTTATTGATGACACTCCTGCTCTTTCTATCTTTGAGTTAAGGGCTAAATGTCGGCGCTTAAAGATGCAGCATGATTTATCTATTGTCATTGTCGATTATCTTCAGCTAATGACTGCCGGCGTTGATACAAGAGGAAGCCGCGAACAGGAAGTCAGTCTTATTTCCCGATCATTAAAAGCCATTGCCAAAGAGTTAAATGTTCCGATTATCGCTCTTTCTCAGCTTAATCGTTCTGTTGAAAGCCGCGATGGAAAACGGCCACAGCTTTCTGACCTTCGTGAATCGGGGGCTATTGAACAGGATGCAGATATGGTGTTGTTTATTCACCGACCGGAATATTACGGACTGACAGAAGATGAGGACGGAAATTCACTTTTGGGATTAGCAGAGATTATTATTGCTAAACATAGAAATGGTGCAGTTGGAGAGGTCCTTCTGAAATTCAAGAAGGAGATGGCTAAGTTTTGTGATATAGAAGAGATTCCCGGTCAATTAGAAGGAGGCGGATCCTATGGCGAAGGTGCGCAGACCTTTAGTTCTAAAATGAATACTGATTTTGAAGCCCCGGCTGAACTTGCTTCTGCCGGATTTCCTGCGGCGAACAATCAACTGGAGGATGAGCCTCCTTTTTAATCGACAATCAACTTCCTTTTTTTGATCCCCTTATAAAATAACAGTAAGGCTGTCCATCATCTGGACAGCCCGGTGCTATTACTTACTTCCCATGTAAAAAAAGCTCGTTACTTCCTGGGAAAAGAAGCAACGTTATTGTTTTTTTGTGACAGTATTTTCTAGACCAAAAATACGAAAATGAAATGTATGTGGGGTTGTTTTGATGTTAATTGTAAGCTTATTCATCAAAAAAATAACATATTCAAAGAATAAGTAAGAGCTGATCGATAGCGTGAATAACAAATGTATTTGTTTTCCGATGAGTCCGATTGTTGGATGGTAAAACGTCAGGACCAGAGGGACAATAATATATTTGGTCGATCCCTGCATTTTGTGCCCCGAGAATGTCTGTCTCCCATGAATCTCCAATCATTAAACTTTCTGTTTTTCGTGCATTTGTTGTTTTAATGGCATATTCGAAGATCTCTTTTGACGGTTTAGGGGCTTTAATTTCTTCGGAGATAAAAACTTTCTCAAAAAAATGGGCTATTCCGGATGTTTGGAGTTTACGATACTGAGCCTCTTTAAATCCGTTGGTAATGATAAACAAATGATATTGTCTATGTAGTAAAGGAAGAGTTTCAATAGTTCCTTTCGTTAACCGGGTTTTGGTCGGCATGAGTTCTATAAATTTCTCATGAATTTCCTGTCCCGAAACAGAAGGCGTCAGTCCATATTTGTGTAAGGCATCCTCAAATCGTCGGGTCGTAAGTGTTTTTTTTGTGACTTCGTTTTTACGATATAAATCCCAGTAATAATCATTAATCCGGGAATAGATCTTGAAAAAAGAGTCGAAATTACCAGACTGAAGGTCAATCTTTAACTCAATAAAAGTGTCTTGCAGCGCAGCATAAGCATTTGCATCAAAATCCCAAAGTGTATTGTCAAGATCAAAGAAGAGATTCTTATAATGTTTCATTTTCCGGCATATCGTCTTTGGGGGATTTCATCTCTTTATGAAAGCCGTCAACAACAATAACGATCTCTCCTTTGGGCGGTCGGTCTATGAAATGAGTTGCAACCTCTTGGGCTGTTCCCCTTACGGTTTCTTCGTGAATCTTGGATATCTCGCGAGACACACTTACGAGTCTGTTTTCTCCCCAAAATTCTTTAATTTGTTCCAGTGTCTTTACGAGGCGAAATGGAGATTCATAAAAGATGATTGTTCTTGTTTCTGTGGCTAGTTCGAGAAAACGTTTTTGCCTGCCTTTTTTTTGAGGGAGGAAACCTTCAAAGCAAAAACGGTCACAAGGAAATCCTGAATCTATCAATGCCGGGACGAAAGCTGTAGCTCCCGGCAGACATTCAACTTCAATGCCATGTTCCAAACAGGTTCGTACCAAAAGAAATCCCGGATCGGAAATACCCGGAGTTCCTGCATCACTGATTAATGCGACTGTTTCTCCTGACTCAATCCGTTGGGCGATGCCTTCGGATGTTTTGTGTTCATTGAATTTATGGTGAGACAGAACTTTGCCTGTAATCTCAAAATGCCTAAGAAGTACGGAAGACGTTCTGGTGTCTTCCGCTAAAATAAGATCTACCTCTTTAAGGATGCGAATCGCACGTAAGGTAATATCTTCAAGATTTCCAACCGGAGTCGGAATTAGGAATAATTTACTCATCTATTATTCTTTATCAGGAGAATCGTCTTTTGACGAATTCTAAGAATTTTTTACTCGTTTCGTTCTTTTTCCAGTGGAAATTCTCTTTCATGTAATTTACAGCCTCGTGTATACTGGAGCAGCTGTTGATGTAAGAGATAGACCGGTCGTAAAAATCTTTATCGTTATTGAACAGTTCGCGGGTAAACAAGTATTGATCGTTAATACTGATAGCCGTCAGTAGATTAGCAATTGGTAACTCAACTTTCTTTTCGACATTTTTGCCTGGAATAAGTGAATTATAAGCTGACTGATATTTTTCATTAAGGTCTGTTGAAGAGTTATCCGAATTAAGGGTCTCTTCTATTAAATCTTTTGTGTCTTTTGACGAATCCTTTTCTTGCTCTGTTTGGGTTGGTTCCTGTTCCTTATCCTGGTCTTCTAACGTAAAAGGGTCGAAAGAAGGTGTTGCAGGTTCTGAAGCGTCTGCTTCGACTAGGGAGTCGGCCGTATCTGTTTTCTCTGTCTCTATCTCCTGTTCTGTTTGATCAACCGGCTTTCCTTCATTTCGTAAAGTCAGTGATTGCTGAAAATGACTTAAATCGAAAGAATCGGTTTTTAACTCAGCTGCAGAAAAGAGCGGAGATGAAGATCTTCCGTTATCCTTTTTTAGTTCGGACTGTACGGGCTCCCCCTGATCTTCTTTTTCTGAAGATAGAGGATTCATCTGAGAGAGGAGAATAAATTCCTGATACAGGCTTTTAGCCTTAGTCTTGGCGATTTCTACCAGATAAGGAGACAATGCGTCTTTTTCATTAAGAGAACCGATCATCGTATGGAGATCGTTTATTTCCCTCATAATGAATTCTATAATTATCTTGTTGTCCATAAATGAATTTGTGAAGGGAAACAGTGAAACATTTTTGGTTACTTTTGTAAAAGTATTAAAAAAAAGGGTCTCCTCTAAATCTGTCAGATGTTTCTTGAAATAAGCACGTATAATCGTTAACAAGCAGATTGATGTTCTATTCGGGTCTGTGTCTTTTGGGGGAACAGCTCTAAGTGTTGGTAATATTCACAACGTTGAAAAAATAAAATAAATGTCAGGTTATACCTTAACAGAATTAAAGAATGTTTTAAATCCACTGGAGATTAGTGGTGCTGAGACAAAAGAGAATAAGATAACCAGGTTATCTGTTGACAGCCGGGGAATTCTGGCTGGAGAACAAACACTTTTCTTTGCTATCCGTGGAGATAAAAGAGATGGACATGATTTTATTGCGGATGCCTATCAGAAACAGGTCCGTTATTTTGTTGTTGACCGGCTTGAAGAAAAGTGGAATACAATGGACCATGCGGTTTTTATCAAAGTGTCCGACACTTTAAACGCCTTGCAGTCCCTGGCTGCCTGGTATCGGAAACAATTAACCTGTCCGGTGCTGGGAATTACCGGAAGTAATGGGAAAACCATTGTGAAAGAGTGGCTTTTTTATTTGTTACAAGATCAATATATCATATCGAGAAGTCCAAAGAGTTATAATTCTCAAATAGGAGTTCCACTTTCGGTCTGGCTTGTTGACCACCAGTCACAACTGGCAATTATTGAAGCCGGAATCTCACAACCGAAGGAGATGGACAAATTGTCCGGAATAATTGTCCCGGAATATGGAATCTTTACGAATATAACAGGAGCACATCAGGAAAATTTTTCTTCTTTGGAAGAGAAAGCCGGGGAGAAAGCCCAATTGTTTAAAAACAGTAAGTTCGTGGTCTATTGCAATGAGCAGTCGGTTGTTAAGAACGCTCTGAAAAAAGAATATTCATCGTCGGGCCCCCATTTGTTTTCCTGGTCATTTGTTGATGAAAAATCAGAATTGCTGATTCAGAAGAAAGAATTGGATCATGGAACGACTTTCTCTGTACACACTACATTTGGAAAAGCAACAGTTACAATTCCTTTCAGTGATGCAGCTTCTGTTGAGAATGCAGCACAGTGTCTGGCATTCCTCGTCGCATTGGGATTGAACCCGAATGATTATATAAAGCATTTTAAGGCGCTTCCCCCTGTTGCAATGCGTTTAGAAATTAAGCATGGAATTAATAACTGTTCCTTAATTGATGACTCATATAACTCCGATATTAATTCGTTGGAAATTGCCCTGGAGTTGTTAGGCAGAGAAGCCAAAAGTTCTCGTTCAAAGAAAACACTGATTCTTTCAGATATTTTTCAATCCGGCTATTCCGAAGAAGAATTGTACCGGAAAGTGGCCGAATTAATCCGGTTAAGGAAAGTCGATCGTTTGATTGGAATAGGTTCTTCCATTTCTGCCCATGCCTCATTTTTTAATTGTGAGAAAGAATTCTTCATAACAACCGATAATTTTATCGGACAGTTTGATGAAGGCCAGTTTAGAAATGAAACAATCCTACTTAAAGGAGCAAGAGCTTTTAATTTTGATCTGATCTCGGGACTGATTCAGGAAAAGGCTCATCAAACTGTCATGGAAGTCAATATGAATGCCATGGTTCATAATCTGAACTATTTCCGTTCGTTGTTGAACCCGGAGACTAAAATGGTGGCTATGGTCAAGGCTTTTTCCTATGGAAGCGGAGCTGCAGAGATCGCAAGCTTATTGCAATTTCATCGAATAGATTACCTGGCTGTTGCCATCGCCGATGAAGGTGTTGAATTAAGAAAAGCTGGAATTTATGTCCCGATTCTTGTGATGAATCCTGAAGTTCATAGCTTCGGGCAGATGATTGAATATCAGCTTGAGCCGAATATCTATTCCTTACGCCAACTCAATCAGTTTAATGAAGCCGTGCAACGACATGCCGATCGATTGGTCCCTGTTCATATCAAATTGGAGACCGGAATGAAGCGACTAGGCGTTGATACTGAAGAGGAACTAAATGCAGTGATTCAAGTTATCAAGAAAAGTCAAAATCTTTTTGTCCGTTCTGTATTTACCCATCTGTGTGTTGCCGATGAACCCGATCAGGATGCTTTTACTCAAAAACAGTTCGAGCGTTTTGAATATCTGAGTAACATCGTACGGAATGCTTTTGATTATAAAATAATCCGTCATATCCTTAATTCCGCAGGAATAGAGCGGTTCCCAGAGAAACAGTTTGAAATGGTTCGCCTTGGAATCGGCCTGTATGGAATTAGTGCTGTTGATCAGAAAAAAGTACAAAATGTTAGTTCCTTAAAGACTACAATCTCTCAAATTCGGACTGTAAAAAAAGGAGAAACTGTTGGATATGGGCGCAAAGGAATGGTTGATAAACTTTCTAAAATAGCCATCCTCCCCATCGGTTATGCCGACGGATTTAACCGGCATCTGGGAAACGGAGTCGGTCATGTTTATATTAACGGACATCTGGCCCCGGTTATTGGAAACATTTGTATGGATATGTGCATGGTTAATGTCACAGGAATTTCTTGTAAAGAGGGAGACCGAGTAGAAATATTCGGAGAGCATATCCCCTTAACTGATCTTTCAGATGAAATCAATACGATTCCTTACGAGATACTAACTTCTGTATCCCGAAGGGTAAAACGCGTCTATTTTCAGGAATAAAAATAAGAAGAGATATCCATGCATGGGTGATGAAGAAAACAATCATCCGTGTGTGGATATTCTTTTTAATGCCGGTAGGTCAAGAATCTGAATTTTTCTCCCGTCAATATTGATTACCTTTTCATTGGCATAGGACGATAGCGTTCTGATAGCATTTGAAGCGGTCATGTTTGAAAGATTTGCAATATCCTCACGTGACAGATAGACCTTCAGGGTAACATTGTCACTTTCAAAACCATATTTGTCTTTCAATAAAAGTAATGATTCGGCCAGACGGCCCCTGATGTGCTTTTGAGTGAGAGAGACGGTTCTCAGATTGGAAAACCCCAGTTCCTTTGCAAGCAATGCGATTATATGAGCTGAAAACCGGGGATTACTAAGAAGTCTTTTAAAAATAAAATCTGCAGGAATATTCCAAATCACTGATTTTTCAATAGCGACGGCTGATGCCTGATGAAGTTCTTTTGCAAAAAGAGCACGATACCCAATGAGACTTAACGGACTAGCTAACCGGATTATTTGCTCGCGTCCACCAAAGCCTTCTTTGAAAATTTTGACTTTTCCTTCATGGAGATAAAGCACCCCGTTAGGGATCTCCCCTTCCTTATAAATGTAATCGTTCTTTTTATAACTGGAATAAGTGATGTTTTTATTGAGGTCCTCTTTTTCTTCCGGTGTTAACAAATCGAAGATAGAAACGCCGTCTTCAAGGAAGTCTTCATATTTAGCATTTACGTCAGGCATAGTATAGTATGTTCTTTAACATACCAAAAGTAGAAAAAATAGATGATTTTAAGGTATTGGAACACACAATTTGTATCTTCTATAAGATCAGACCTTTCCTCTGAGATGTGTTTCTAAACCGGATATCGCGCAACGAGTGGCATTCTACGCCCAAACCCGAAGGCTTTGGATGAAATTCTCAAAATAGGAGGTGTCTGAAATCGTTTGTATTCATTATTGTTGATCATCTTTACGGTCTTTCTTACGGTTGCGGCATCAAACCCAGCCTTGATAATCTCCTCCGGAGATCGGTTCAGTTCGATATAATGAAAAAGAATTTGATCAAGAATGTCATATTCAGGAAGAGAATCAGAGTCCTTCTGATCCGGACGTAATTCGGCAGAAGGCGCCTTCGTGATGATATTTTCAGGAATAACCTCTTTGTCGCGGTTCATATAACGGGCAAGCCGGTATATATCTGTTTTGTACACATCTCCCAAAACGGCCAGACCACCGTTCATGTCGCCGTAAAGAGTCCCATAGCCCACTGCACATTCGCTTTTATTGGTCGTATTGAGCAATATATTTCCAAATTTGTTGGATAGGGCCATGATGAGCGTTCCTCTAACACGGGCCTGAATGTTTTCTTCTGTAACATTAACCGGGAGACCTTTGAAAATAGGGGCAAGGCTCTTATAAAAATCATCAACCATCGGTTGAATGTTTACCGTTTCATATTTTACCTTCAGGTTTTCAGCCAGCGCAATAGCATCTGTAACGCTATGATCGGATGAGAATTTGGACGGCATCAGTAAGACCCGAAGATTTTCCGACTCTAAAGCGCGAACGGCAAGAACCAACACAATAGCCGAATCTATTCCTCCGGAAAGACCAAGAGTAGCGGTCTTGAAATTCATCTTGAAAAAATAATCTCTAATTCCGAGAACCAATGCATCATGTATTTTCTGAATAGAATCGGTTGGAGAGGGATGAACGATCTCCGAAGGCTGATTCGTATCAACGATCTGAAAGTCTTCCTCGAAATATTTTAATTCCCGAAGTACATTGCCCGATGCATCGATCAACATTGAGCCTCCGTCGAAGATTAATTCCGTCTGGGCCCCGACCTGGTTCACGTAAACGATAGGGATCTGATACTTCTTTGCATTGCGGATCATGATATCTTTCCGGTAATCTTCCTGATTATAAGAGAAAGGAGAAGCCGAGAGATTAATCATTAAGTCGGGATTTAGCTTTTTGAGTTCCTCGATGGGTGAGATGTTGTATAGTCTTGATTTTGCAAAGTCGTTTGATGTAGGCTGTTCGTCCCATAAATCCTCACAGATTGTTATGGCTATTTTTTTACCTTTTAACGTAAAAGTTTTGAACTCCTTGTTGGATTCGAAGTGTCGGTATTCATCGAATATATCGTAGGTAGGCAACAGTGTTTTATGGAAAATTCCGGCAATCTTACCTTCTTGCAAAACATAGGCTGAATTCTGAAGGTTTTTCCCTCTGGGTGACTTATTCAGCGAAGGTCCGCCAACGATGGCCGTTATTCCGATGCATTGCAAAGCAATTTCCTGGATTCGATTCATTGCCTGTTCGACAAATTCTCTTCTTTCCAATAAATCTTGTGGATAATAACCACATATTGCCAGTTCGGAAAAAACAATTAAATCGACCCCTTCTTTTTTTGCCTTTAAAATAGAATTAATAATTTTTTCCCCGTTTTTATCAAAATTGCCGATGTGATAATTCAACTGGGCTAATGCGATTTTCATTCTTTTGTAATGTTTAGAAAATAATACCAATTTGTAATCTGACAGAATTCAATTTAGTCCGGTCACTAACCGATTTGTTTGTAGTAACATCAATAAGTCCCTCGTTATAATAGAGTCCTATGGATAGGGCATTCTTTTTCCCCAGGTCATATTCAAATCCCCCTCCTACGTTTAGAGAGGTATTAAAAAGCGAGATTTCATCGTTTATTCCGTCCTTTTGAAATCTTCCGTCACTGGAAGTGCCATTTGCCCCAATGTTTATTTTGTTGGTCAGACCGAAGACTCCGAAATAAGTATTCCGGTAGAATTGAGAAGTCCGGAGTTTAATGGACGTAGGGATCTCAAGGTACTTGAGATTATATGTGATTGTTGTTCCCGGTTGTAGTGTCGCTCCGTTAAAGTTGAACGGACTACTGGTCCGGTAATCTAATTTTCCACCCTGAGTGTTGATTAAAAGCCCGGTCGTGAAGGCGTAACGAAGGGATTGAGAGAAGAAAAAATCAGCATTTAAACCAAAAGTGTACCCTGTCTTATCTCCTTCGCTGGTAATGAAATGTTGGTCCGATTTCATCCAACTAATATCAGGCCCTGCAACGAGCGACAGCCGATAAAGAATGGTCTGGGCAAAAGCTCCGGAACTAATGAAGCAAATCAGAAGAAGTAAAAGGAACTTTTTCATAATTTTACACTTTAAATTGGTTACAAATTTACGTCCTAAGTTTACAAAAAGGAAATCGTTTTTTATTTTGAATTGTTTTTATCTCTTTTTTGTTAAAAAAGGAACGAATATGCACTGGGAATAATTTATAGCTTTGCGGTGAGAAAAGTTTTCGGGCACAGAAAAATGAATAGATTTGATTTATGAATAAACGACTGTGTTTTTGGTGTTTGTTGATTTGCACGATGATGATTTCGTGTAATGGTTGTAGGAAGAATCCTTTAAAAAAGGATGTTAGTAAGGAAAATGTCGGAATTCAAATCCATCGGTTTGATTTGGATTTATTTGCTGTGCCACCCGACAGCTTAAAGAATTATGTCCCCCGGTTACAAACTCAATACGGAACCTTCTTTAAATTGTTCACTTATGAGATGATTCATATCGGAGGTCCTCAGGATCCGACTTTTCTCTCCGATCTGAAGCGTTTTTCTACCGACAAAATTACGTATAAGATAAGAAAAGAAACTGCCAGGGTTTATCCTGATGTCAAATGGCTTGAGAAGGATCTTACCCTGGCTTTTAAATATTATCATTATTATTTTCCGGAGAAAAAGATTCCGCAGGTATATACCTGTATCTCCTATTTTAATCAGTCTATTGTTGTTGCCGACGGAATATTGGGAATTAGTCTGGATAAATATCTGGGGAAAAACTGCAGTTTTTATCCGTTATTGGATCTTCCCCAGTATAAAAGAGCGAATATGTGTAAAGAGCGGATTGTTCCCGAATCAATGTACGCCTGGGCTCTATCCGAATTCCCTTACAATGATCCGACCGATAATCTGCTTGGTGAAATGATTTATCAAGGTAAATTGATGTATTTTGTAGATGCGATGTTGCCTGATGTTGATGATAGTTTAAAAATAGGATATTCAGCGAAGCAGTTGAACTTTTGCAAAACCAGTGAAGAAGCATTCTGGACCTTTCTTGTCGAACAAAAACTGTTGTTCTCGACTGATTTTATGTTGAAACGGAAACTAATAAAAGATGCTCCTTTCACTACCTGCTTTACCAATGCTTCTCCCGGAAGAACAGGCGTGTGGATCGGATGGCAGATTGTAAGAACTTACATGAAAAACAATCCTAAGGTAACCTTACGCCAATTAATGAGTAATAATAATTACCAACAAATCCTTGATGACTCGGGGTACTCTCCAAACTCCTGATTGTCGAAAACGATCATAGATTTTATTTATGAAAAAGGGAAAAAACGGAAAAATATGACAGATAAACCGAAAAGAATCGGGATTTTAACAGCAGGTGGTGATTGTCCCGGATTAAATGCAGCAATACGAGGTGTCGGAAAGACTGCTATTGTTGAACATGGCATGGAAGTCCTCGGCTTTACAGCCGGTTTTAGCGGACTGATCAATAAGGAGTATATTGTCCTTGACGAAGCTCGGTTGTCGGGGATTTTAACCCTCGGAGGAACAATTCTGGGTACTTCCCGTGAAAAGCCTTTCAAGATTATTGAAGGCGACCAGAATGACAAACCTGAATTAATTAAAAAACATTATGCCGAACTGAATCTGGACTGTATTGTCTGTATCGGCGGGAACGGTACGATGAAGACTGCTTTACAGCTTCAGCGTGAAGGCTTGAATGTGATCGGAATTCCTAAAACGATTGATAATGATGTTTGGGGAACAGATGAAACTTTCGGCTTTGACTCTGCTGTCGATATTGCTACTGAAGCAATAGACCGACTGCACACTACCGCCAACTCTCACCAGCGGGCAATGGTTATTGAAGTCATGGGTCACAACGCCGGGTGGATTGCTCTTTATGCCGGGATGGCCGGCGGAGGAGATATCATTTTGATTCCCGAAATCGAATATACCATCGGAAATGTTTGTAAAAATATAGAGCGGCGTTTTGAAAAAAAGAAACCTTATTCCATTGTTGTTGTCGCTGAAGGAATTAAATTACCTAAGAAAAATCTGACAGCCGGACAGTTTATATCCGACAATATTCAGCTGTTTACCGGTATTGAAGCCCGCGAAACCAGACTCGGATATATCCAACGCGGAGGAAGCCCTTCTGCAATGGATCGGATTCTTGCTACCCGCTATGGCTCGAGTGCTGCAGAACTAATCGCACAGGGCAAATACGGCCGGATGGTCGCTCTTCTTAAAGGAGACCTGGTCTCAGTCCCTCTGGAGGAAGTAGGAGGTAAATTGCGTCTGGTTGATCCCAATGATCCTTTGGTAATCAATGCCCGTAACCTCGGTATCTCTTTCGGCGATGATTAATCAATGGTCTGCTACAGGCTCTGTCGATGAGCAGAAGAAATCTTTCCGAAAGAAAGTACGATCCCTGAAACAACCCTATACGACCGACGAACTGCAACGTCTTTCAATACTTCTATGGAATAAAATAGAAGAGTCTTCTTTCTTTAAGGAAGCTTCGGTGATTCTTCTTTACTGGTCTTTGCCCGATGAAGTGTCGACTCATGATTTTATAAAAAAGTGGAGTGCGGCGAAAACAATTATTTTACCTTCGATATCAGGAAGTGATCTGATTCTGAAACAATATAAAGGAGAAGAGAATCTTATTGCCGGCGAAGGACTACGAATTCCCGAACCGCAGGGCGCGGCTTATCCTCTTTCTGAAAACATCGATCTCATTATTGTCCCCGGAATCGCTTTTGACCGGGAAAAAAATCGTTTGGGAAGAGGGAAAGGATATTATGACCGGTTATTGGATCGATACCCTTGTCCTAAAGTGGGTGTCTGCTTCCATTTTCAGCTTTTTGATACGATCCCCGTTGAATTACACGACCGTAAAATGGATTTTGTCGTTTCCGATTAAATCGGTGTGGTCAGTGTAAGGACCGGCTTCTGTTATCGGGAAGTTAACTTTCTGTAAAAGGTTTATGATTTTTTAACAAATAGAATGACGAGAATGTGTTTCCACCTATACATTTGCGCCCAACCTTGTGAAAAGGAAGTGTGTTAAGAGAAAAATAGTTTGTAAGTTGCTGATACGTAATTGATAGCGGAATCGGTGGAGCGTTTATTAATGCCTGCTACCATTTATTTCACAAAAATCAATCATTCATCACTGAATTATTGCATTCATTCTTACTAACTTCCGGCATTTAGGGAACAAGATTAGACCTTCAAAAAAATGAGCAAAAAGAGAAATGGAATCTGAAAGGAAGGATTATCTGTCTAAAGTAACACTCTCGGGACTGATTGTTACCCTGGGAATTGTTTTTGGCGATTTAGGGACTTCTCCGCTATACGTAATGAAGGCTATTATTGCCGGAAGCGGAGGAACTATTGATACGGATTTCATAAGGGGTGCAATCTCCTGTGTCTTTTGGACACTAACATTGCAGACAACCATTAAATATGTACTCATCACAATGAGAGCTGACAATAAGGGCGAAGGAGGAATATTTTCCCTCTATGCTCTTATTCGTAAGCGTCAGCGATGGGTTTATGTTTTTGCTATCATTGGGGCAAGTGCTCTTCTGGCAGATGGAATTATCACTCCGAGTATTACCGTTGTCTCGGCAGTAGAGGGATTGACGATGGTCGATCCGAATATCAATGTTCTCGTTATTGCGATCGCCATTATTACCGGTTTGTTCGCCCTTCAACAATTCGGAACCAATGTCCTCGGAAAATCATTCGGGCCAATCATGTTTTTGTGGTTTCTAATGCTCGGGGTTGTTGGTGTTTCACAGATTGGAACGTTGCCCGATATTCTACTCAGTTTGAATCCGCTTTATGCAATCAGATTATTGACTCTTCATCCGAATGGGTTCTTGCTTTTAGGAGCTGTCTTTCTTTGTACGACGGGGGCTGAAGCATTGTATTCCGATTTGGGTCATTGTGGTTTTCATAACATCCGTGTTTCCTGGTTTTACGTTAAAATCTGTTTGGTGCTTAACTATCTGGGACAGGGAGCCTGGGTTCTGAAACATGTCCACGAATTAACTCCCGATATGAACCCGTTTTTTACGGTTTTCCCTAGTTGGTTCCTTTTTCCCAGTATTATTATCGCAACGGCAGCCGCTGTTATCGCTAGTCAGGCCCTTATCAGTGGTTCTTTTACCATCATCAGCGAAGGAATCCTGTTAAATTTCTGGCCTAAAGTGCAGATTAAATACCCGTCTAAGTGGAAAGGACAGATGTTTGTGCCTAGCGTGAATGCTTTCCTTTTTTTGGCCTGTGTTTTTGTGGTTGTTTTCTTTAAGAAATCATCGAATATGGAGGCCGCTTATGGTTTATCGATAACCATAACGATGTTGATGACCACTTTGCTGATGTTTTTCTACCTGCATAATAAACATGTCAAATGGTATTTTCTGGGACTATTCATGCTGACCTATCTCTCCATTGAGGGTTCTTTTCTGGTTGCCAATTTGCATAAATTCATGAATGGCGGTTGGTTTACCATTATGATGGCAACGCTGATCTTCCTGGTCATGTATACATGGTACCGTGCAAGGTCTATCCGCAACCGATTCCTCGGATTTGTTGATATTAAAAACTATGCAGAAATCCTTACTGATATTAAGTCCGATAAGGAGATCCCAAAAATAGCCTCCAACCTGGCCTATATTACCAAGGCTGATAATCACATGCAGGTTGAATCGAAGATTATTTATTCCATTATCAATAAGCACCCAAAACGGGCTGACATGTACTGGTTTATTCATCTGGATATTCTCGATGACCCGAATACGATGGAGTATAAACTTCAGCCGATTATACCGGATGTCCTGATGCGGGTTGAATTCCGAATCGGGTTTAAGGTTCAGCCGAGGATTAACTTGTTTATAAAGCAGGTTATTTATGATCTGACGGCTTCCGGTGAGATGGATATGCTTAGCAAATACGAATCACTACATAAGCATCATATCTCTTCCGATTTCAAATATGTCTTGATTAGTATGCAACAGACTTACGATTTTACTTTTAAAACCAGTGAACAGATTATCATGTTCCTGTATCGTTATCTGAAACATATCGGAATATCGGATATTAAAGCTTACGGACTTGACTTTAGTAGTATCATTGAGGAAAAAGTCCCCATGCGACCTAAAGTATATCGTTCTCCGGGATTAAAAAGAGTCTATTAGGGTTAAAGACGGCCTGGTAAATTACAATACTAACATTCCGAAGGCGAACAGGAAATTAAGAAGCCGGTTGTTTATCTTTTAATAGCGACAAGGCAATATACGACAGGGTTCTTATTCCGGTTAGAATCGCACTTTCGTCAACATCAAAACGGGAAGAATGGACTGGTTTAATTTCTTCAGAAGCCGGGTCTTTAACTCCTAACCTGAAAAAAGTTACCGGATATTTGAGTGAATAATAGGCAAAATCTTCGCAGGTCATCCGAATCCCCATTTCCACCACGTGTTCTTTTCCTAATAAACGAATAGCTGCTTTTCGTGCCTTCTTGGTAACTGACTCATTGTTGTATAAGACCGGATACCCGTCATTGATTCTGAAATTGCAGGTAGCCCCCATCCCTTCGGCGGTCGAGCAGGCAATTTTTTTCATCAGTTCTTTCGCTTTAGTCCTCCATTCTTCGTTCATCGTCCTGAAAGTTCCCGCAACGACTACTTCATCAGGAATGATATTCGTTGCTCCGTCGGCAATAATCTTTCCGAAAGATAATACCGTCGGAATTTCAGGAGAAGCCTTGCGACTGACGATCTGTTGCAAGGCGGTGAGGATGTAGGCCGTTGTCAGTACCGTATCCGTTATCTTCTGTGGGAGAGCCCCGTGTCCGCCCTGTCCGTTAACCGTAAAATGAATCTCATCCCCTGAAGCCATATACATTCCTGATTTAAAACCTACGGTGCCGGCATCCATCTCCGGCAGAACGTGCAGTCCGATAATCATCTCCGGTTCACAATCGTTAAAGATGCCTTCCTCCATCATGAGCTTTGCGCCTCCGGGATTCACTTCCTCACCGGGTTGAAAAATCAACAGAATGGTTCCTTGTATCTGAGATGTCAATCTTTTAAGAATTGTGGCAGCTCCTAACAGACAGGCCGTGTGAATATCATGACCGCAGGCATGCATAACCCCTTCGTTAACCGAGCAAAAATCTTTGTCGTTGTTTTCTGTAATCGGTAACGCATCCATGTCGGTCCGGAGAGCAATCGTTTTTCCTCCTGCAATCCCCCCTTCTATCCGGCCCACAATGCCGGTCTTGACAAATCCGTTTTTAAAAGGGATATTCAGCTCTTTGAGCTTGGAACAAATAAAAGCGGACGTGTTGTATTCCTGAAAGGAAAGCTCCGGATTTTGGTGCAAATGTCGGCGAACAGCAACAAGGTCCTCAAATATTTCAGTGCTGATATTTTTAATCTGATCAATAATTTCCATGATGTCTTCTTTCTTTTTTGTCAGACAAATATAATTCGGGATCCTGTATAAAAAGGGAAATTAAATGTTACTAATCCATTACGAGTTTCTTACATGTAAAGCGGTATCCGATGCCATGAAGATTTTGAATTTTAATATTCGGGTCTTCTTTTAGATATTTTCTCAGTCGGGAGATAAACACATCAAGACTTCTTCCAAGGAAATAGTCATCGTTTCCCCACACATGGGTGAGAATCTCCGAACGGTTAAGAACCTGATTGGCTCGTTCACAAAAAAACTTCAGAAGTTCTGCTTCTTTGAGGGTTAGTTCTCTCGACTCTTCGTTGTGATAAAGGGTGATGTTGCCGGTGTTGAATTTGTAACTGTCAATCTCGAAAATTATATCTTTCTCCTCTTCAATCGTAAGCACTCTGTTCCGTTTGAGGAAGATCTTGATCTTAAGAATCAACTCATCCATACTGAATGGCTTGGTGATATAATCATCTCCGCCGATACTCAGTCCCGTAAGCTTATCTTCGATCATCGATTTTGCAGTGAGAAAAATAATCGGAATGTTATTGTCTTTTTTCCGGATTTCTTTTGCAACGGTAAAACCATCCAGTTTGGGAAGCATCACATCAAGCAGACAGATGTTAAACGATTCTTTGGCAAATAACTCAAGGGCAATTTCTCCGTCAGTTGCGGGAGTCACCTCATAACCATCATGCTCCAGATTGTCGCGAACAATGAACGACAGGGAAGGATCATCTTCGACAAGCAGAATCTTATAACCGTTTTTTTCCATGATTGGTAGGTATTTGAATCGTAAAAATACTTCCAATGCCGACCTGGCTTTGGATCGATATCTTCCATCCATGAAGATGGCAAACTTTGTTGACATAGTCAAGTCCCAATCCGAACCCTTTTACGTTGTGAATATCACCGGTCGGGACGCGGAAGAACTTCTTGAATATCATCTTCTGAAATTTGGAATCAATGCCAATCCCATTGTCTGAAACCGACAATAAGATATCCTTCTCATTATAGTTCAGGTGAATATGAAGCTGAGGATGATTGGTGCAATATTTGACGGCATTATCAAGCAGATTGTTGATTGCATGGGTAACATGCAGTTTGTCCATCAGTACCAGATATCCGGACGGATTATCTTTTTTGGTATAAGAGAGCTCGACTTCTTCGTGAAGTTTTCTAAAGTTATTGGCAATTCCTGAGATCAGTTCGTCAAGGTTAATGCGATCTTGCGAGAGTTCGATTTTCCCTTTGTCAGCTGCTGCCATTTGAAGAACCTCCTCAATTAATTTCTCAAGCAGATGGGACTGATTTGCAATAATTTTTACGTATTCGCGCATTCGCTCCGGTTCTTTTACGATATCCGGATCGGACAATACGTTGGCCGAAATGGTGATCGAGGTTACCGGAGTTTTTAGTTCGTGAGTCATGTTGTTGATAAAGTTCTTCTGAATCTCACTGAGTCGCCTTTGTCTGAAGATGAGAAAGATGAAATAGACGAAGAACGAGATAACAACGATGAGTATCCCCGAAAATACGGCCCATAAACGAATTTCGTCAGTAAATCCTGCGGCCCGGTGTGGAAAATAGACTCCAAAATAATAGATATATTTGTCACATCGGGGCAGTTCACTGTCTTTGGTCAGACGAAAAGCCTTATTGTGGGTGTTGACGTAAGTGCCGTATTTCATTTTGTTACTTTCACTGTCATACACCCCAAATTCATAATCGGTATATAGTCTTTGTTTGCTGAATTCCTGACGGAGATAATATTCCAGAACATAGGGGTCAATAACGTCTCCTACGTTTACGACATAGTAGTTGTTGGATATCCGGTCAACCGGACGAAGTGCGGTTGTGTCTCTCTTTTGATGGTATAGTCGGTTGTTGTAATCGACCATTTTCTCATCGACAATCCGGAGTGTCCTCGAAACGGTGTTGTGAAATACGTTTTCTTCTTTATTAAGACTAAGTTTGAGAAAAAAGAACTGGACAAGTATAATCCCGAATATGGAGAATGCTGCAAGAATAATTAGAAGATGATGAGCTTTACTGTTCATGAGATAATTTTGACCGATAACCGAAAGTAACGATTAATAAAGAAAATCCACAAAAAATCTTAACATTAATTAACAAAACAACAGTTGAATGATGAATTAGTGATTGATTATTCCACCTAATTTTGCACCTAAGTATTTGTACGTCGGTTAAATTATTTAATTTCGAATAGATATAACAACGATGAGAAATTTAAACAGGATTATTTTACTTGCTTTTTTATTCCTCTCAATTGGAGTAAATGCGCAGCAAAAAGCACGGATCGCATTTGATACCCAGAAGCATGATTTTGGGATGGTCCGTGAAGAAGGCGGGATTGTGTCGTATAATTTTCATTTTAAGAATACCGGCAAAGTTCCGTTAGTTATTAATAATGTCATTGCCTCTTGTGGGTGTACAACCCCGGAGTGGTCTAAGGCGCCGATTCCCCCCGGAGGAAAAGGTTTTATTCGGATCTCCTATAATCCGTTACATCGTCCCGGTGAATTTGTTAAGGACATTCGGGTGGTTTCGAATGCCGACAATGCCGTTATTGCTTTGGTAATTAATGGCAAAGTTCAGGAACATGTTAAAGGGATTTCTGAACTTTATCCGCGTGAGATGGGGCCACTGAAAACGAAATCGAATTATATCTCATTTACCAATGTGTTGGATCATGAGATTAAAACCGAGATTGTTGATTTTTATAATGATTCGAAAGAACCGGTTAAGATTGGGGTTAAAAGTAGCCCCAATCATATTCTGGCAAAGGTGAAAGATGCAGAAATAGCCCCGGGAAGTACCGGATCTGTAAAAATCTCTTTTGACGCCAAGAAATGCCACATGTACGGTTTCGTGATCGATCGGGTCTTTCTGACTATCAATGGCGAGGCGAATTATGATTATTCAATTGGGGTAAGCGCGAATATCATGGAAGATTTTACTAAGCTCTCTCAGAAAGAAAAAGCGTTGGCTCCGGTTTTATCAATTGAAACTGATACTTACGATTTCGGAGATATTAAAGAAGGACAGTCCGTCAATCATGTATTTCGTTTGTACAATAAAGGGAAAAGCAATTTAATTATTCGTCGTATCAGAACTTCTTGCGGTTGTACCGTTGCCAATCCATCACTGAATGTGATTCCGGAGGCAAAAGAGTCAGACCTTCAGGTCGTCTTTGATTCGAAGGGAAAGCGTGGACGTCAGAGTAAAGCAATTGAGGTAATCACCAATGACCCTCAAAATCCGGTTGCGAATCTTACGGTGAACGGGAATGTTTTGTCGAATGACTAAAGGACCTGTTTGGGTCAGATAATATTGTTTTTTGATTGGCGGGGTGGCTGAAAACTACCCTTTTTTTATGTTTATTTGTTTCTGGGGCGTTTCTTTTTGTTTTATAGCTAGTTGCAGCGGAATAAGTCCGTTTTTCACAGGTGGTTCACAGGTGGTTCATAGGTGGTTCACAGGTGGTTCACAGGTGCTATAGACGAAGAAACCCCTACTGAACCCTCAATGAATTGAGAACGAATACCAAAGGAACGTGAAAGCTGCAAAGGCAGTGTACAATAAGAGACTGTTTTGAATGGTCCGGAAGCATTCTGCCGGGGGCTCTGCTTGAATTCAGAAAATATTAATTGTAAATTTGTACAAAAAAATCATGCAGAAACACGACCATCATCATATAGAGAATAGTCCTGAGTATAAGGGATTGTCCGTTAATCGCGGGATTGAAACACCCGATTCGGTTAATGATGATTCTGTAAAACGATTTCTTTCCAGGAATAGAGCTCTCTTGAAGGCGGATGATTATGTAAGTGGAATTCTGGAAGGGAATATTTCTTTATTGAGTCAGGCCGTGACTCTGGTAGAGAGTTCTAAACCGGAACACCATGAGATCGCTCAGGAGATTATCGTGCGCTGTCTGCCTTTTGCGGGTAATTCGTTTCGGTTGGGAATAACGGGCGTTCCCGGAGCAGGGAAGAGTACTTTTATTGAAGCCCTGGGCAAATACGTTACCTCGAATGTTGGAAAACTGGCTGTCCTGGCTATCGACCCCAGCAGTGAACGCTCAAAGGGAAGTATTCTCGGCGATAAAACCCGGATGGAAGAATTATCCGTTGATCCGAAAGCTTATATCCGTCCCAGTCCTTCTGCCGGTTCTTTAGGTGGAGTCGCACGGAAAACCCGCGAGACGATTGTTCTTTGTGAAGCAGCCGGCTTTAAAACTATTTTTATCGAGACCGTCGGGGTTGGACAATCAGAAACTGCCGTTCATTCAATGGTCGACTTTTTCCTGTTATTGCAAATTTCAGGAGCCGGCGATGAATTGCAGGGTATTAAACGTGGAATCATGGAAATGGCTGATGGAATTCTTATCAATAAAGCCGATGGCTCGAATGTTGATAAGGCTCGCTTGGCTAAAGCTCAATATGAAAATGCACTGCATCTTTTCCCTCTCTCCGATTCCGGTTGGGCTCCGAAAGTGCAGACTTGTTCTTCTCTTAATAAAACCGGAATCGTTGAAGTTTGGCGGATGATTCAGGAATACCTGAAACAAGTGCACGAAAATGATTATTTCGAGCATCGACGGAATGAACAGTCCAAATACTGGATGTACGAAAGTATTAATGAGGCATTAAAAAATAATTTTTACAATAATTCAGCGATTAAATTGTTGTTACCCAAAATCGAGCAGGAAGTGCTTAATGATAAAAAAAGCTCTTTTGTTGCTGCTCATCAACTTCTTGATCAGTATTATAATAATACCGATGGAAGTCGATAATAACTTATTTTTATGAAAAAACTACTTTACTGTCTTCTGGTCCTGTTGGCCGGAGTGAGCTGTGCCCGACAGACGGGTGATTCATACCAAATTGAAGGAGAAATTGTCGGGGTACAGTCCGGCAAGGTTTATCTTCAGAAAGCAGTAAACGGATCTCTTCAAAGTATAAAATCCTGTGAATTAAAAAATGGTCGCTTCGTATTTACCGGAAGACAGAAACTTCCGGAGGTTTATTACCTCAATCTGAATGGCAAATCGTGTGTCGCTCAATTTTTTGTTGAAAATTCGCAGATCAAGATCAAATCTTATCCGGATAATATAGATCAGGAAGAAGTGGAAGGTTCGGAATCGAATAATCTCTTTTCAACCTTTAAGGGTGGAGTAAAAGAGCATGAAAATAAAATTGATAAGCTGGGACAGGACATTGCGATTTTATCCATGACCGGACAGCAAGATAAACTTAATGCTGAGATGAAGGAGCTCAATACAGCGAATACAGATCTCAAAGATTATATCGTTCATTTTGTACAGAGTCATCCTGAATCGGCTGTTGCTCCGTTTGTTGTTCTATGGAAACTACTTCCGATGGTTGAGGTTCGGGAACTGGAGCAGATAACCCGACAGTTGTCACCAGCGCTCAAAGGATCAAGCTATGTCAGTCAGATTAACCAAATTATTCGTCAGCAGAAGATTCTCGATATTGGTAGGTTAGCTCCCGATTTTGTATTGAAAGATCAGAATAACCAAAGACGGCGATTAAGTGATTATCGGGGAAATCAGGTGTTGCTCCTGTTCTGGGCTTCCTGGGATTCGGCAGGAAAGTCGTTGCTTGCGCAACTTCATTCGTTGTATCCCCATTACCATTCCCGGAAATTTGAAGTGATTACGGTTGCCTTGGATCGAAGTCGTGAGGATTGGATGCATTATCTGTCTAAAAATTCCGAATCATGGGTTAGTGTCTGTGACGTGAAAGGAAAAGGCGGTTCGGTGTCGAAAATTTACCAGGTGAAAGATCTTCCCTGTAATTATTTGATCGGTCCGGATGGTAAAATTGAAAAAAGGAATGTTGATCTGAATACGTTACCCCGGATTCTTTCTTCTTATTGAAGTTATTCTTCTGAAAAGATCGGCTCTTTTCTGTTTGAGGAACAGAACTTTTTGGGCTGGTTACTTGTTTTTGAGGTAGGTTAAAGATCTAAAAAAAATAAGGTTATGAATTATGATATAATCGTTGTCGGGGCAGGTCCCGGTGGGTATGTTGCCGCAATCAGAGCTTCCCAATTAGGGTTGAAAGTAGCCGTTGTCGAAAGAGAGAAAGCCGGAGGAATCTGCCTGAACTGGGGCTGTATACCGACCAAGGCGTTGCTGAAAAGTGCACAGGCCTTTGAATATGCCCGCCATGCGGACGATTATGGTGTTACCATAGAAGGAACGGTAAAACCCGATTTTGAAAAAATGATTGTCCGAAGTCGTACGGTAGCCGACAATATGAGTAAGGGAATTCAGTTCCTGTTTAAAAAGAATAAGATTGATGTTATTGATGGTTTCGGCTTTCTGAAATCAGCAGGGGTTGTTGAGGTGACCGATGCGGAAGGAAGTAAAAAAGAATATACCGCCACTCATATTATTTTGGCAACCGGGGCCCGGTCGAAAGTCCTTCCCGGGGTGACTCAGGATGGGAAACGGGTTATTGGTTATCGTGAAGCGCTGACGCTTCCGAAACAGCCTGATAGTATGATTATTATCGGGTCGGGCGCAATTGGTAGCGAGTTCGCTAATTTCTACCATACTATCGGAACCTCTGTTACTCTTCTGGAGTATATGCCGAATATTGTGCCGAATGAGGATGAAGAAGTCTCGAAACAGCTGGAACGGGTTTTCCGGAAAAATAAGCTGAAGGTGATAACCGGAGCATCGGTGCGGTCGGTTGATACATCGGGATCTCTGTGCAAGGTAAATGTAACGACTAAAAAGGGAGAAGAGGTTTATGAGGCTGAGATTGTCCTTTCTGCCGTTGGGGTGACACCCAACCTTGAAAATATCGGGATTGAAGAAAATGGAATTGTCCTCGAAAAAGGGAAAGTGGCGGTCGATGAGTATTATCGGACGAATGTGGCTGGCGTATATGCAATAGGGGATATCGTCGGGGGACCGGCTCTTGCTCATGTGGCTTCGGCCGAAGGTATTGTGTGTGTTGAAAAGATTGCCGGATTGGATCCAAAACCAATTGATTATAAAAATATTCCGGGGTGTACTTATACCTCTCCTGAAATTGCTTCGGTGGGAATGACTGAGAAAGCGGCCGTTGAGGCGGGTTATGAAATAAAGGTGGGTAAGTTCCCTTATTCCGCTTCGGGTAAGGCGACCGCTGCAGGAGCTAAAGATGGTTTCGTAAAACTGATTTTCGATGCGAAATACGGGGAACTTCTGGGCGCTCATCTTATCGGAGCTAATGTGACGGAGATGATTGCCGAATTGGTTGTGGGCCGCAGACTGGAGATTACCGGACGGGAACTCATGAAAACCATTCATCCGCACCCCACCATGAGTGAAGCGATTATGGAAGCGGCAGCTGCTGCTTATGATGAGGTGATTCACTTGTAGAAATCGGGGGCTTTTATTTACTTTGAAAAGACAAATTTCAAAGGGTAAAATTATTATTGTCAGAATGAACAGAAAAATCTTGTTTTTATTCGGATTCAGTGTTTTGTCTTTAGGGGTAGAAGCTCAGTCCGGAGTAGTGACGGCTGGTGATCTTGAAAAGATTGAGTCTTCTTTTAAGGAGGATTCTTACACGAAAGTTGTACAAAATGCGTTATCAACGAATGATATCCAGAAAATAGCATTAACCCACTCGCGTGTCGGGGTTGTTGATCATCTTTTTAAATATCGGGTTAATGTATCGGGAATTACCGATCAGAAAAATTCGGGGCGGTGTTGGATGTTTTCTTCCCTGAATACTTTGCGTCCGATCGTGATGAAGAAGTATAATTTGGGAGAATTCGAGTTCTCTGAAAATTATCTTTATTTCTGGGATATTTTTGAAAAGTCGAATCTGTTTCTGAATAATGTCCTTGCTACGGCAAATAAGCCGATAGACGACCGGAGAGTGAATCTCTTTTTTAAAAGTCCGGTTGATGACGGTGGCGTGTGGAACTCGTTTGTCAATCTGGTTAAAAAATATGGGGCTGTGCCCAAGGCGATCATGCCCGAGACGAATTCCAGTTCAAGCACGAGCTGGATGATTCGACTGATTGTTCGGAAATTAAGAGAAGATGGATTGGCTTTGCGTGAAATGAGTGCCAGACATCTTGAACCGAAAGAGCTACAGTCCCGTAAAATGCAGATGCTTGGAGAGGTCTATCGAATGCTGGTGTTGAATCTTGGTCAACCGCCCAAAACGTTTGAATGGAGATACAAGGATAAAACCGGCAAACTGTCGGAATACAAAAAGTATACGCCGATTTCTTTTCGCGATGAAGCTCTTGATGCCTTTCATCCTGAGAATTATGTCATGATTATGAACGATCCGACCCGACCATATTATCAGCATTATGAGATTGATAATTATCGGAATATACAGGAAGGAGAGAACTGGCATTATGTCAATCTTCCAAACGAAGTGATTAAGAAGGCGGCTATCGAATCGATAAAGAATAATGAGGCACTTTATGCTTCCTGCGATGTGGGGCAGCAGCTGGATAAAGCCGATGGAATCCTTGATGTTAATAACTATGACTACGATTCGGTCTATGGCGTACGGTTTGGAATGGATAAGAAAGCTCGTATCCTGACCGGAGAGAGTAGCTCATCGCATGGAATGGCCCTGGTTGCAGTAGATGTTGATCAAAACGAACAACCGGTGATGTGGCAGTTCGAGAATAGCTGGGGAAAAGAGGCCGGGCATGAAGGATATTTAACCTTTACGGATGCTTGGTTTGATAATTACATGTTCCGTTTTGTGATTGATAAAAAGTACCTGAATCAAAAGGTCCTGGATGCCTATAAGGAAAAGGCCGTATTACTGCCTCCCTGGGATCCGATGTTTTAAATGGAGACGTAACTATTCAGTAAGGGCCGGCCATGTAATTGACTGGCCCTTACTGTTTTTATCTTGTACTTAGAGGGGTGAAAAAACAAACCCCGGAAAAAATCCGGGGAAGTCATTTTTAGGGGTCGTTGTTTTGTGGTGTATACATCGGTTAGGTATGCATATTAGATAGACGGTCAAATAGAAGAATGGTTGCGTTGTGAATAATTATTTTTTATGGGAGATTTGTCGGTATCTTTGTATTTGATAAATTAAAAAGATCATGGGTAGACGGTATAATCTTTTCAGCGTGTTGTTGATTTTTATTTTTGTAACAGGAGCTTTCGAAGTAAAGGCTCAGGTTGATCAGACTGATTCCCGCGGAATGAAAGAGGGCAAATGGATTGGGTATTATCAGGACGGAACTGTGCGTTATGAGGGTTTCTTTAAGGATAATAAGCCGGCCGGACTAATGAAACGTTATTATCAGGGAGGGGTACTGAAGGCCGAATTGTCTTTTTATATGCAGGGGTCGCGTTCTCGGGCTGTCCTTTATGATACAACTGGGAAGCTGTTTGCCAAAGGAAATTATGTTGAAGCACGCAAAGATAGTGTTTGGAATTACTATAAAGACGGGACCCTCCTTTTTACCGATTCGTATCAGAACGGGAAGAAATGTGGATCAAGCCGACTTTTTTACCCCGATGGAAAGATCTTTATTGAATCGGAGTGGAAAGACGGACAGCTGAATGGCTCATACAAGAAATATTCGACGACCGGTAAACTGATAATGGCTACCCGATACTTGAACAACCAGTCGGAAGGATTGTGTGTGGTGTATAATGAATCGGGACAGGAAGAAGTCGAGGGAAATTATAAGGCAAATGCGCGCAATGGGGCATGGACTTATTATACTCCTACAGGCAAAGTGCGTTATGTGCTGAATTATAAAAACGGAGAAATCCAAAATCCGCAGGTTCTGGAAGGAGAAAACAAAAAACTTTTTGATACACTTGAAAAAAATAAACTAAAATTGAAAGATCCGGAATTGTATCGGAATCATCCGGAGGATATTATGTCGGATGACGGGAAATGAGATAGCGTATCGTAAGCCGGAATTTCGGGAAGAAACCGGTAGGTATGATCTTCCGGATTAATCAGACAACAAAAATGGGTCAGTCCGTTGCTGACCAGGAGATATTGAACTTTCAGTTGCATATTATAGCGTGCGATCTGATCGAAGACCTTCTGGGTAATTTTCACTTCCGGTGCTTTACATTCAATGACGAGAAGGGGGTGACCATCTTTTTGGTAGATGACAATATCGCTTCTCAGTTTTATGGTGTTGACCGAAAGCGGAGCCTCAATGGCGATTAGAGAGGCGGGGTAGTTGAGCCCTTCAATGAGGTAACGAACAAGATTTTGGCGAACCCATTCTTCAGGGGTTAGCTTAACAAATTTTTTTCTTATCGCATCGAAGATGTAGTTTTTCTGATCTACCTGTTTTATTCGGAATGAGAAAAAAGGAAGATTTAATTTTGTGAACATGATCGCAGCTTGTTTGAATTTGCTAAAGCGAAAGTAAGATTTTATAACTTTATAAAAGCAACCTGCATAAAAGAAGTTACGCTTGTTTTTTATCTGATAATGACTGATCAATGAAAACTAAAGAAGAAATTGTTGCAGACTGGCTTCCCCGATATACCGGTAGGCCGTTAGACGAATTTACGAAGTACATCCTTTTGACTAATTTCCAGAATTATGTGTATCTGTTTGCTGAGAAATTTGGTGTTGAGGTTGTTGGTGCTGATCGTCAGATGCCAAATGCTTCGGCTTTGGGAGTGACGATTATTGACTTTGGGATGGGAAGTCCGAATGCGGCGACGATTATGGATCTGTTGAGCGCTGTTAAACCGGAGGCTGTATTGTTTCTTGGTAAGTGCGGTGGAATAAAATCGAAAAACCAATTGGGCGATTTCTTGTTACCTATTGCTGCAATACGGGGCGATGGAACTTCGAACGATTATATGCCTCCGGAGGTGCCTGCCTTGCCGGCATTTAGTCTTCAACGCGCGATCTCTTCGGCGATAAAGAAGGTCGGACGGGATTATTGGACCGGAACGGTTTACACGACGAACCGGCGGGTTTGGGAATATGATGAGCAGTTTAAGGCGTATCTTTCAAGAACACGTGCGATGGCTGTTGACATGGAGACATCGACCATCTTTACTGTTGGTTTCGCCAATTCGATTCCTTCAGGCGCTTTGTTACTGGTTTCGGATCAGCCAATGATTTCTTCAGGGATAAAAACGGAGAGAAGCGATAAAATGGTAACTTCGCTCTACGTAAAACAACACCTCGAACTGGGAGTAGATGCTCTTCTTGAAATAATCAACCGGGGCGAATCGGTTCGACATCTTCGATTTTAACATTCTGACAGCATGATGACCATAGAACAGATAATTGACGGAATCAGAAAGAAAAGTTATGCTCCGGTATATTTTTTAATGGGTGAAGAACCCTATTTTATTGATGTAATAACCGATTATATTCTTTCTCATGTACTCACCGAGGAACAGAAGGGATTTAACATGACGACTTTATACGGGAAAGATACCGATGTAAACAGTATTATTATGGCTTCGAGGAGATTTCCGATGATGTCGCCCTATCAACTTGTTGTGGTGCGTGAAGCTCAGAATATTAAAGATATTGAAAAGCTAGCCGTCTATTGTGAACATCCGCTTAACTCGACCGTGTTAGTGGTCTGCTATAAATATTCAAGTCTTGATAAAAGGAAAAAACTTGCCAAACTTGTTGAAAAGGAAGGGGGACTGTTTGAATCAAAAAAGCTCTATGAGAATAAGCTTCCGGCGTGGATAGATCATTATCTCAAGAAACGTCATTTTACGATTACTCCGCCTGCATCACAAATGTTGGCTGATTATCTGGGAAACGACCTTGGACGGATTTGTAATGAACTGGATAAACTGTCGATCGTTTTGCCGAAGGAAACGCAGATCACTCCTGATCACATTGAAAAGAATATCGGAATCAGTAAAGAATATAACGTTTTTGAACTGCAGAATGCGCTGGGAAATAAGGATGTTCTGAAAGCAAACCGGATCATTAATTTCTTTGCGGCTAATACGAATAATAATCCGATGGTTAAGACGATTAGCTCACTGTATTATTATTTTTCGAGACTGCTGATTTATCATGTGACTCCTGATAAAAGTCAGAATTCAGTTGCCTCGGCTCTTCAGATAAAACCTTTCTTCGTGAATGATTATGTCCGGGCCGCCCGGAATTATCCGTTGGCAAAGGTTGTTAAGATTATCAGCATTTTGCGCGAATATGATGTAAAATCCAAAGGAATAGGAAGTAATGCCGCTCCGGAGGATTTGCAGCGTGAAATGATTTATAAAATACTTCACTGATAGATATTATAACGCGATGACAATCTGGATTATCGGAATAACGGTTCTTGTTTCTTATGTGGCTTTTAAACAAGACAACGTAATGGATCGGTTGCTGTTTAATGCGGGGAAAGTGTACGAACGCCATGAGTGGTATCGATTGCTGTCGTATGCTTTGGTTCATGCTAATTGGGGGCATCTGATTATTAATATGCTGGTGTTTTATTCTTTCGGGGTTGTTTTGGAACAGCGTTTTGAACAGTTGTGGGGAGCTAAGGAGGGAATTTTATTTCTTCTTTTGTATGTAGGAGGTGCTGTTATTTCGAATGGTTATTCGCTTTTCCGACATCGAAAAGATTTCTATTATACAGCAGTCGGAGCTTCGGGTGCTGTGTCGGCAGTTTTGTTCTGTAATGTGTTTTTTGCCCCGTGGACACCGGTTTATTTCTTTGGCATTCTTCCGATACCAGGAATCCTTTTCGGAGTTCTTTTCCTGGGATATTCTTATTACATGGCCCGCAAAGAGAGTGATAATATTGGGCATGATGCTCATTTTCTCGGAGCAGTTTTCGGTTTTGTCTTTCCTTTGATGGTGCAACCGAATCTTATCTTCGATTTTTTGAGTATGCTTTTTAAACTTAAGTAATGGATTTTAAGGGGGCAACCTGAAAATCCTTGAGAGAAAAGAAAAAATATGAATTCAGCATTTTGGCTATATAATGGAGAGGTTTTACCAGCAGATCGGTTTCCGGAAGTGCCCGAAGGCCTTCGGGACTGGGGTTATTTCTTTGTGGAGGAAATGCATGTGGCTGCGAATCGGATCTTTTTTCTGAAAGAACATCTGCAACAGATTCAGATTAATCTTGATTTATTCGAGATGCCGGTTCCCATTCCATTTCAAGGAGAGGGAATAGCTTTCCAACGGATGGTATCACGTCTTTTGAATAAGAATAAATATTACCTGGGTGCGGCTATCCGGCTGTATCTTTTTGAGGATGGTTGGTGTGTGTTGCCCGAACCTATGCCTAACAGGGAATATACCATCAATGAAGAGGGATTAACGGTTGATCTTTTTGACCGTATGACGAAGCCGGTTCATCCGTTATCGACGGTGCATTCGGGAACGGCTGCCTTATGGAGTATTGCCGCACGTTATGCCCGGAAAAAAGGAATCTCCAATTGTCTTGTGCAAAATGACCGGGGATTTTTATGCGAAGCTGCTGGCTCAAATCTTTTTGTATTGAAGGGAGAATGGTTGGAGACTCCTTCTCTTGAGTGCGGGACTTATCATGATGTGATTCGGGAAAAAGTCATGCAGGCAGCAAGAGATGCAGGACTAAAAGTAAAATCGTCGGAAGAACTGACTTTTGAAGAAGCACAGAACGCGGATGAGTTGTTTATTGCGAATGCGGCACAGGGAATACAGTGGATCAAAGGAATTCATGAACGCCGATACTATTGTCGGCGAATTCTGGATATTAACCGGGAGCTAAATCGGCTTACAGCGATTAATTAAGTGTTGGATTTGCCGGGAAATTTTCCCACAGACTGTATTTGCCTCCTAATTCTTTGACTGCATTAACCCAATAATTTTCTTTGTATTGCATGACTTCCTGAATCTGTATTTTATTAGAGACAAGCCATGAATCTTCTTTTATTTCCTGCTCTAATTGGCCTGCGCCCCAGCCGGAGTAACCGAGAAAGAAACGTATTTCGTCAGCTTTAATCTTTTTTTGTTTAACCATATCACTTAAGATATCGAAGCTGCCACTCCAGTAGAGATTGTCTGTGATATGCATACTGCCGGGGATTAGATCGCCTAATGTATGGATGAAATAGAGATATTCGGTATTAACAGGTCCCCCGATAAACAATTGATCTTCAAAGCCTGGGAATTGTTGATGAAAGTTGTTGATTGGAAAATGCACGGGCTTATTCAGAATAAAACCAACGCTTCCTTCTTTGGAGTATTCGACCAAAAGAATAATGGCCCGGTTAAAATAAGTTCCGGGAAGAAATGGTTCTGCAATCAATATTCGTCCCTTTTGAGGGGCGATGTTGTTGGTTTTTATCTTAAATAAGTTGAATTCTGAACCCATTATCTTTATTCCTCCTAGTACTAATATATGGAAAAAAATAATGGTAATCGATTTTCGTGGGGGAAATGTTATTTTTCTTTGCCAGAGTCGTCTTTTACAACTAGATAGATGTCTTCGTCCTGTTTTTTCATGAGGTATTGTTCCCGGGCGAATTTCTCCAGATTGGCTTTGTTGGTCTTTAATTCTTTGAGCTTGGATTGATCGTTTTTTATTTTCTGACGATAATAATTAACGTCTTCTTCTTCCTGTGCTAACTTCCGGCTGTTATGCCAGACGTGAAGAACATTGTGTTCGTCAAAAAAAGTAATCCATACCAGAAAAACCATCGTTGCCCAAAAGAACTTATTACGAATGAGTTTCGGGTATCGGTTTATTATTTTTTTAAAATTCATGACCAGGCATCTTTTAAAAGCAAATTTAGGTGAAAAAAAAGTGTGTCTGCTATATTTTATAAAAAATTGGCTGTGTTTTTGAAAGACTTCGGTTTTCTGTGCCGGGGAATATGCATCCAACTGATGTTATTGTCTTGTTTCACGATCTGATTATTCGGCAAGAAACCTCAAAAAGTGAATCGATTTGTAGAGCAAAATGAGTTTAATCGGTATCTTTAGCGCGAGATAAAATATAAGAAATGAGGAGATGTCAGATTCTATTTTTAATTGCAATGTTGTTGTTCTGCAAGACAGGTGCGTCTCAGTCTAGTAATACTTCTGCCGCTAATAAATTTCAATCGTCTCTTATTGAACCTAAGAGTGTTACGAAAGTTGGTGAAAATCATTATTTTATTGATTTTGGTAAAGATGCTTTTGGAACTATCGTCTTAACGATTAAACATCCACAAACAGATACCCTTATAATTCATTTGGGAGAAAAAACGATTGCTCCGAATGCCATTGATCGAAAATCGGGAGGTTCTATTCGATATCAAAAAGTACAATTGGCTGATATCCCCGTAAACCGGGAATATACGGTCAAACTTCACCCCGATAAAAGGAATACCAATCCACCGGCCATTGCTTTGCCTGATTCATTTGGTGTAATTATGCCATTTCGCTATTGTGAATTAGAAAATCTGACGGTGCCAATAAACGATGTTACGATCAGGCAAAAAGTTTATAATTATCGTTTTAATGATCAGTCCAGCGATTTTGTCTGTTCTGATACACTGTTGAATAAAGTCTGGGATTTATGTAAGTACACCATAAAAGCAACAAGTTTTTGTGGAAAATATGTTGATGGAGATCGGGAAAGAACCCCCTATGAAGCCGATGCTTTTATTAATCAACTAGGTCATTATTGTGTTGATAATGAGTATTCCCTGGCACGAAATACAAATGAGTACTTTATCAATAACCCGACTTGGCCAACCGAGTGGATTTTGCACACGGTATTATTATTCTACTACGACTTTTTATATACCGGGGATATTGAACCTCTATCGAAAAACTATGAGACCTTAAAAAACAAAACCCTGATTGATTTATCGCGGGAAGATGGATTAATAAGTTCTAAATCGGATCGGTTAACAGAGCAACTGATGAAGAAGTTAGGCTTTAAAAACACGAAGCAAAAAATAAGTGATATCGTTGACTGGCCTCTTGCTGAACGCGATGGGTATGATATGAAGGAGATTAATACGGTTGTTAATTCATTTTACTACATAAATCTAAAATTAATGGCTGAAATAGCCGGCTATTTAGGAAAGAAGGAGGATGCAATTGCTTTTTACAAAAGGTCGGTTTTGGTAAAAGATGCTATTAATCAAAAATTGATTGATAAGAGGAAGGGAATTTATATTGATGGTGAAAATTCAAAACATTCGTCTTTACATGCGAATATGTTTCCTCTGGCATTTGGACTGGTCCCCGATGAATATCTAAAATCGGTCGTTTCATTTGTGAAATCAAGGGGGATGGCTTGTAGTGTCTATGGTGCACAATATTTGTTGGAGGGATTGTATAATCAGGGCGAAGCGGATTATGCCCTTGGTTTAATGACTGCAACGAATGATCGTAGCTGGTGGAATATGATCAAAGCGGGGTCAACCATGGCCCTTGAAGCATGGGACCAGAAATACAAACCAAATTTGGATTGGAACCATGCATGGGGAACTGCACCGGCCAACATTGTTACTCGTTGTATGTGGGGCATTACGCCAACACAGCCGGGATTTAAAAAAGTACAGATAAAACCGCAGCTTGCTAATCTGACATTCAGTAAAATTAAAGTACCAACGATTAAAGGAACAATAAGGGCTGAATATAAGTCGATTGACGATGCTCATGGATTGTTCGTCATTGAACTGCCCCAGCATATGACGGGTAAATTTGTTCTATTACACGATGATAATTCCAAAATATTTGTGAATAAAAAAGCGATTAACGCTAATAGCGGGTCTATACGTATAAGTTCCGGTGTGACCCGAATTGAAATAAACCGATTCCATTCTACAAGGTAGCTTGCTGCCTCTTTTCCGATAGATATTAAACTATTAAGCTCATGAACTGAGCGATTTGCAATGCATTCTGACGTTTCGATTGCTTGTAACTGTTCTGGATTGGTATTGAAGAGACTGCTTCTTACCTTAAAGACTTCAATAAAATATTTTGATGTATGATGTTTCCCCTGAGTTGAACGAAGGACTCGTATTAAATTTTTCGAACTTATGGATGAAGGCGGGAATGGCATGTTAGCGTAAAAAAATAAAATCTGGCTTTAATGGATTGATTTGATTCGATTGATCGGAGACTGCATTTTTTGGCTATATTTATTTCGTGGTATTTTAGAATTCACCATAAGGGGTAGGTATGTATTCTGATCATTTTAAAAGGACTCAATTTAAATTGCAGAATAATGATAGGGCAGAGGTGTACCGTTATCGGTTACACCAGGTTACTGCTATCGTTATATTTCTGGTTGCCCTTGTTCTTCTGTTTTATAAAATGCTGATATCTTCAATCCGCTGGGTCAATCCCGGAATCGTAATATTGATGATTATTGCGGTTCTGATGTTTTACTGTATAAAAGAAAAGAACCTGAAAAGGTCTTCTGAAATCTTATTTTTTCTGCCAATTGCTTTGTATTTTTTTTATTTCTCGGAGCAATATGCTAATATTCCTGTCGTTCCTGGTTTTGTGGGGGTTATTCATGTTTTAATTCTTAGCTTTTTTCTGTTCTTGCTATTGACAGATAGCACCCGACAGTTTGTTATATTCTGGAGTATCAATACTTTGTCTTTGGTCTTGGAGCTGACGGCTAATTCTTTTTGGCCTTTGCTGTTAAAGAAAGCAGATGCAGACTCGGAGATGATTGTTAATTGTTTGATTTTGTATGCCGTAGCGTCGTTGCTTTCTTTTTTGATCGCTTTGATTTATCGGGCTCAGATTGATCATCTCTTTTCCGAAGTCGGTGAGATGAAAAGGAATAAGAGGGCTTTCTTTGAAAATATTGGAGAGCCGGCGTTGCTATTGGAGTATCCTGAAGAAAGTGCTGAACCAGACCGTCTGAAAATTGTTGCGGGTAATCATTCTTTTGAGTCTGTTTTTGAGGTGGTAAATAGTCATATTCAAAACCAAACAGGACAGATCGTTTTTCCTGAAATTTTTGGGGATTCCTTTAATTGGAAAACTTTTTATTTTCCGAAACGCAAGGATCGATCGGAGATCTATGCAAATCGTATACAGCATTATTTTGAAGTGTCTCTTATTCCTTTGGAAGGAAGAATGGCTCTCTCTTTGTTTCATGATATCTCCGAAGAGAAAATTTGTTTAAAAAATTCAGAAGAAAGTCGCGCACGTTATAAAGCCTTGCTGGAAGCTATTCCGGATATTTTTTTCGTAATTGATAGTGCTGGTATCTTTCGTGATTTTGTGGCAAAGGAAGAGGATCTTAAAGATATTGTTCCTTCGGAAATCATTGGAAGTTCAATTTATGATTATGGATTTTCGGAACAGATGACTCAGACTATTTATCAGTGCATTAAGAATGTTATTGCAAAAAACACTTTCGAAACCATTGAATATGCTCTTAGCTCTTCTCAAGGAACTCTTTTGTTTGAAATGAGAATGGTCCGACTCAATACTTATTCGGTAATTGCTCTTTCCCGTGATATTACCAAACGGAAATATGCGGAGCGGAATCTTGAAATTGCAAAAAGTAAAGCGGAAGAATCGGATCGGCTAAAGTCGGCTTTTCTTGCTAATCTGTCGCACGAAATCCGCACTCCCATGAATGCAATAATCGGTTTTACGAGAATGCTCTCTGCTGCGGATTTTAGTGATGAGGAGAAAAAAGATTTCCTTGGGATTATTGTTGACAATGGAGAGCAGTTGATGTCAATGTTGGATGATGTGATTGATATCTCAAAGGTTGAAACCGGACAAGTTGAGGTTCATCAGAGTTTTTGCAAACTGAATGGTTTGCTGGGAGAATTGTATGCTGAGTTTGCGGGGATGAAAGAGAAACAAACGAATCAATCTGTTGATCTTGTCGTTGTTAATGGGAATGATAATCCCAATTTTGCTATTTATATTGATGCTACTTTGTTGCGGGAGATTTATATGCATTTGATTGATAATGCCATTAAATTCACCGATCATGGAGAGGTCCATTTTGGCTACTATTTGGAGGAGAACTGTGCAATCCGGTTTTTTGTGAAAGATACCGGTATTGGGATTCCCGATCATCAGAAAGAAAAGATCTTCTTGCGATTTCATAAGCTGAATGAGCCGGGAGGTCGTATTTATAGAGGGGC
Source organism: Prolixibacteraceae bacterium (assembly GCA_963692465.1). Taxonomy (GTDB): domain Bacteria; phylum Bacteroidota; class Bacteroidia; order Bacteroidales; family Prolixibacteraceae; genus JAUZOB01. Next base: position 1,340,296 of record OY829943.1, on the reverse strand, counting down.
CGGACTGGGTCTTTCAATCGCACAGAACTATGTGCAGAAATTGGGTGGACAATTATCTGTCGACTCAGAAGAAGGGGAGGGATCGTGTTTTTCTTTTGTGCTCAAAATGGAGCGGGTCGAAGGGGCTCTTCGTATTGTCTGATTCGTTTTTATCTACCATCCAAGTTGAATCCCTTTAATGTCGTTGGTGTTAAATAATTGATATCCGATTAATTTCTCATATCTCGAAGAGACCGGTTTGTGATAAACAAGAACAAGGTATTCGTTTTCGGTCTCGAAGAAGTTACCTTCGAGGTTGGTGGTGTTGTATTTGGTTTCTCCTTCCGGACAGTAAGTGTAAAGGTAGTTGTAGTATCCTTGTTTAAGAAGTAACTCTGCTTCATATTGTTTCTTTTCAAGGTTATAGGTCATTCCATTTGCGCTGGAACAATGCATATCGGAGAATCCTCCGAAAATGTGAATATTTCCTCCGGAAAGAGGTGCCGGGAAAGGAAAAGAAAAATCTACCAGTACATAATCGGCCTCGGTATCGGGGTCATCTCTGTCTTCTGCTGCGATACGAAAGCATCCATTCATCTCACGATAATAACTGTAAGGTTTCCCGACTCTAAGTTCAGCCGGAAGAAGTTGAACATGCCATGTGGGGCGGACAAAAGAGATTCCTGCAATTCCTTCACTGTTAAAACGAAGACTCTTACAGTCGAAAAAACGGAATTCGTTTCCTCCCGGAAAGACATTTTCGTTATTGAATTCATAAATCAGTGAATTTTCTTTTATGGATTGAGGATGAGTCATTATAACCGCATTGTCGGTCCTTCTGTTTTGCATGACGACAACCCGGATTTCAGTAAGCGGATCGGAGATGTTATAGGAAGGATGATTGACCCGAAAGTCGAATTCCTGATCGGAGGAATTTGCCCCGGAAGGTTTGATAAGACCATCAACGGTTACGTCGGGTTCGACGATGTAAAAGCGCCTTGTGAATACAACCTGTGATGGGTCATTGTCGGCATAAACGATGAGTGCATAATTACCGGGGATTTTTAATTGCAGATCCCGGTTGGGAAGCTCAAGCTGATAATTGCCGTAATGAACGGATGTATTTGATGATGGGGCATAGTCATTGATCGGATTGGAATCGAATCCTTTCATGTAGTCCATGGGTAAAAGGGATGATTCGTGCCAACTGGCATCGCAATGCCTGATGGCATAATAGTAATTCCTCTTCTTATTGCCCAGATCGTCGAATTTTAGTAATAATTTGTCTTGTCCCCCCTGAGTGATAATCGGAAGCCCCTCCTGCCAGTTCATCTTGGTGAAGAGGATTGTATGGATGTTTGGATCGAATATCTGGTCTTCGAAAATTCGAATGTCTCTTAGATCTGTGGCCCGGGAAGGGACAGAAATAGATAACGTTAATAGTATGAGTAGTATAGTATTGCGAAACATTGGCGTTGCTGATGTTAAGAAAATATAAATCTATTCCTCAAACTTACAAATAAAATAAAAAGATTTTGATGTTACCGAATAGTTACATACTTTTGTAACCGACGAGTAACAATTAAATGTAGCTAAAGATGAGTGATTTGGAAAATGGAACGGGAGGTCAGCATAATAGGGAGCAGACCCAACAAAATTTGATTGAAGCGACAGGTCGGGTCATTCTTAGAAACGGATTTTCTGCTCTGGGAATAAATAGCATCGCTTCGGAGGCTGGCGTTTCGAAGGTGTTGATATATCGCTATTTCGGAGATTTAAACGGACTTTTGAAAGCGTATGTTATGTCCCGGGATTATTTGTTGTCGCAAGGACTGGATAAACTTGGAAATAGTGAAATGCCTGTTGCCCAATTGCTGAAATCTGTCATCTCTGAACAAATCAGGCATCTGAGATCAAACCCTGAGTTGCAGGAGATACTTCGTTGGGAGCTTGTCGTGAAGAATGAGGTGACGGATTATGTGGATCAAATTCGTGAACAACAAAGTGTTGCAATGCTTGAAAAATTGAAAAAGCAATATCCGTCGGCGGAATTTGATGTTGAGGTAATTGCTTCTCTTCTTTCCTCTGGAATCTATTATCTGGTGTTGAGATCGGGTACGACTTCCTTGTTCAATAATATCAATATCGCGTCGGATGAGGGATGGAGTCGGATAGAAAAAACAATTGATTCATTGATCGATCTGCTTCTGACATTGGTGATGAATGGAAATAAAAAATGAAATATATAAAAGTGATTGATATGAAAACAATTAAAATTTTAATGTTGTTGATGCTCGGAATTGTTGCCGGTGCGTATGCACAGAGCAGTGATCGTTCAGAGACTAATTCTCCGGTAAAATTCGGAGCAGAGTTGGATGTGTTGCCTTATGCAACAGGTGGATATTATGGCTCGGTGTGGGTTGGTAAAGGGCATATTCGGGTAAGGCCCGTAATTTCGCAGGTTTCAATTCCTTCCTTTTATGTGAAAAAAGGGTTTACGGATAACAAACTGACGGCTTATGCTTTTCTGGCTGATTATTTTTTGAAAGATAATTTTGAAGGATTGTGGGTTGGAACCGGACTGGAATATTGGGATTCATCGATTAAGCGGAAAGCAGACCTGATTAAGAAAAATTATAATAATACCCAGTTTACACTTGGAACAGGCTATATTCTCAAAGTTTATAGAGGAATCTATGTGAATCCATGGGCTGCATTTCATCTTCGTATCGGAGGGGATAAGACGGTGAGTTTCCCAATGGCGGGTGATGTTACTCTGCCTTCCGATTATAAAACAAAATTCTTTACTCCGGAAGCTTCTCTTAAAGTGGGAATTAAATTTTAAAAAGGGTAGAAAGTATCGGAGGACTATGGTCTATTAATGAAATTTCAAAAAGGAAATATTCCATGAAAAGAAGATGCAAGATGTTTGAAAAGTTCCGATATTTACTTGAAAATATAGGCAATGAAAATATCTTATGTTGTAAGAGCGGTCTTGTTCTTTCTGTCTTTGGTGTTTGTCGTTATTTCTCTGGGACTTCATGATCAGACATTAGTGACTGTTGCTTTTGGGCTTAGTTTTGTGACGATGATTTCCGATCTTATTTATTTGATTATTGAGCGGGGACATTATAAACGTTCGGAGATTGAGATTTTCTTTTTATTCAATCCCTTCAAACACCGGATGATCTCTTTTGTCTTGCTTGCCTTTAGTATTATTGGTGTGTTTGATGCATTGAGCAATCATGGAGGAGGTTTACGTGCTATATTTCCTTTTTTCCTGTTTTTTCTGGTTTCGCTACGGGGAATGTTTTTTTCAAAGCAAACGGTAAGATCCATTAAATTATACAGGGATCATTTTACGCGGAGTAATCTTCCTGTCCGGATAAAATATGACACAATAGAATCAGTTGAGATTGATTCACTTGAAAATAAGTTGATCGTTAATCAGAAAAATCATACCCTGCGGATAAAACTTTTCCAACTGCAGGATAGGGAAAATATTATAAAGGCACTGAAAGAAAGGATTAAATGATCTGTTTTTTGCTAAGAATAAAGTGGTCTGTCACGAATCGGAAAGAGTTCCGATGTTAACAAATAAATATGAAAAGGAAAATATAAGGAGTTTGAAATCGCATATAACCGTTCTTCGTTCTAATTTTGCGGCACCTCAGGATTAGATTGATTATGAAAGCGATTAAACAGATTACGGTTATCCTTGCTTTTTGGTTGGCAGGCGAAGCTCTTGTTGCATTAACTCATATTGCCATTCCAGGATGTATAATCGGAATGATTTTGCTTATTGTTGCATTGGAATTAAAATGGATCAAGATTGATCATATTGATAAAACTGCTGGTTTTCTGATTGAAAATATGGCAATGTTCTTTATCCCGGCCGGTGTAGGAATCATGTGTTGTTTTAATTTGATACGGAAAGAATGGATTCCTATTTCAGTGGCTGTGGTTGTCAGTGTTTTTGTAGTGATGGCTGTTGTTGGCCTCTTGAGTCAGACAAGGAGAACCGATCATGAATGAGATTGTTCATTCTCCTTTATTCCATTTGGCTATAACGTTGTTGTTCTATCTGTTGATGAAGAAGATTTATCAGCGGTTTACTTATTCTTTTTTAAATCCGGTGTTGCTGACTATTGGGGTTCTTATTTTGTTCCTTTATGTAACCGGTACGTCTTATGATTCTTATAACCGGGACACCAAGATGATAAGTTTTTGGTTGGGGCCTTCGGTTGTTGCGTTGGCTTTGCCATTGTATCTTAATTTGAAGAAAGTAAAGAAGGATATCTACCGGATTCTTTTTTCAATGGCGATGGGAAGCATTGCCGGAATTGTTTCGGTGGTTCTGGTTGCATGGATGCTTGGTGGGTCAAGGGCCATTTTACTTTCGTTGGCTCCCAAGTCGGTGACAACTCCAATTGCAATGGAAATATCTCAGGGAATTGGAGGAATTCCTCCTTTAACTGCCGCTATTGTTATTGTGGTTGGTATCTTCGGAGCAATGTTTGGACTGAGTTTTATGAAGTTATTACGAATCAAGGATCCTAAAGCTGTTGGATTAGGAATTGGGGCAGCATCGCATGGCGTGGGAACTGCCTGGATCTCGGTTAAAGGAAAAGAATATAGTGCGTTTGGCGGATTGGGAATGGCCTTGAATGGAATTCTTACGGCCATGTTTACTCCGACCATTGTTCACTGGCTGTTAATTTGGTTGCATTAATCGGAAAGAAAAATGGAATCTGTTCGGAAAATCATCCACATCGATATGGATGCTTTTTTCGCATCAATCGAACAGCGGGATAATATTTCGCTGAGAGGGAAGGCTATTGCTGTTGGGAGTCCGGAACCCAGGGGTGTGGTTGCAACCGCTAGTTATGAAGCCCGTAAATGGGGCGTGCATTCAGCTATGCCGTCTCTTATGGCTAAGAAAAAATGCCCCGGATTGATATTCGTCCGCCCTCGTTTTGATGTTTATAAAAGTGTTTCTGCTCAAATACGGACTATCTTTCAGGAATATACTGATTTGGTTGAACCTTTATCGCTTGATGAGGCTTTTCTGGATGTGACCTACCATAAAAAGGGCCGACCTTCTGCGACGCTCATCGCCGAAGAAATATGCCGTCGAATCTTTGAGACGACCAAACTGACTGCTTCTGCAGGGGTCTCTTACAATAAGTTTCTGGCAAAAGTTGCTTCCGATATGCGAAAGCCAAATGGGATTTTTGTAATTATTCCTTCGGATGCAATGGACTTTCTGACCGGACTGTCTATTGATCGTTTCTTTGGCGTGGGACGGGTTACCGCCGATAAGTTTCACCGGATGGGAATCCTTACCGGAGGAGATCTTCGTCGGTTAGAACGGCCTCAATTAATTCGCCTCTTCGGAAAGACGGGAAATTATTATTATGAAATTGCCCGAGGGATAGATAATCGTCCGGTCAATCCTTCCCGCATTCGTAAATCAATCGGAACTGAAGAAACATTTGTGCAGGACATTCCTGATATAGAAGAGTTGAGAGCCCGTCTGCGGGAGATAGAAGATGAATTATGGGTTAGAATGGATCGACGAAAAGCTTTTGGAAAAACACTCACACTGAAGATTAAATATGCCGATTTTGAACAACATACCCGAAGCAAGACTTTCCAAACGTTTCTCCTGAAAAAAGAGCAGATGAGTAAAGCTGCAGAAGAGATGCTTGGTGACTGTGAAAAAGAACTTTACAGGGGTGTTCGTTTGTTGGGACTTACATTTTCGAATCTTAACACCGAGACTTCTGATGATGCGATTCAGCTAACCATTGAATTTTAGATGCATTTTTATCCCCCCTCTTTCCTTATAAATCAGAGAATAAAGTCCTGCAACAGGATGTAAAATGATTTTTTTTGTCTCTGGCTAGAACAATATCCCTTATTGGTCTGTTTTGGTAATATATAAAGGATCTAAAAATGTATTTAAAATATAAGAATTATGAGTTTTGAATTACCAAAATTACCGTACGAGTTGGATGCACTCGAACCAGTTATCAGCAAAAGAACCTTGGAGTTTCATTATGGAAAGCATCATCAGACCTATGTTAATAATCTGAATAACCTGGTTAAAGGGACTGAATTTGAGAATTCGTCACTGGAAGATATTATTGCCAAAGCACAAGGAGGAATCTTTAATAACGGAGCGCAGGTGTGGAATCATACTTTTTATTTTTTCCAATTTGCTGCAAAAGGAAAACATGAGCCATCTGGAGAATTGGCTAAAGCCATTGCTCGTGACTTCGGTTCGTTCGATGCTTTTAAAGAGGAATTTGCTAAGGCTGCTGCCGGTTTGTTCGGCTCAGGTTGGGTATGGCTGGCGAAAAATACAGCAGGAAAATTGGTTATCACCAGTGAGGGCAATGCAGGGAACCCGATACGTCAGGGCTTGATTCCTGTTCTAACCATTGATGTGTGGGAACATGCTTATTATCTGGATAAACAGAATGCTCGTCCTGCCTATATCTCGGATTTTTGGAAGATTGTTGATTGGTCAGTTATAGACGAAAGGTATTAAGGTAGATATTTTTTTATTACGTTGAGTTTAGACCGTTACACTTCTCAGCTTTTATCTCAAAGGAGATAAATTGTCTGAGAAGTTCTTTTATTGAAACCGTCATAACGAAAGATGCTCTTTGAAAAAAAGAGCATCTTTGATTTTTATAGAGAGACGTATTAACTGATTAATGTTCGAAAATAACTTGGTCGGCGCTGATGCGTGGGCGAGCTCCGTAGTCTCGTTCCTGTTTACGAATACCGACACTGATGATCATATTGATTTCTGAATTGTGAGGGAGTTTGAGAAATCTTTTTACCCGAACCGAGTCAAACCCTTCCATCGGACAGGAATCATAACCTTCTGAAGCCAATGCAAGCATAAAGGTTTGAGCTGCCAATGCAACGCTTTTGTGGGCCATGATGCGCATGGATGTTCTGTCCGCTCTTCGTATGGTAGGCTTTTTAAATGCGGCGGTCCATAATAAGAGATCTTTTATTTTACCCCATATTCCCAATGGATCGTTGGAGTACATGAATGGGAGAAGCTTTTGATAATAGTTTAATTTCTTTCGTTCTATTTTATCCGGTTTGTGACCCATGATTGCTTTTTCAACCACTTTTTCATTCCATTGAATGTGCTCTTTTATTTTATCAATACGGACTGCAATGACGACCAGTTCATTTGCTGTTTTAGCTGCATGTTGTCCCATACAGAATCTTGTCATCTGTTTAAGACTCTCTTTATCCCGGATTCGATGGAATTCCCATAGTTGCAGGTTACTGCTGCTTGGTGACAGTAAGGCTCTTTCCATGGACCGACGTACCACTTCAGAATTAAAATCAGCATTCGGATCATAGTCGCGAATTGCTCTTCGGTAATTAATAATTTCATTAAATGCTTCTGATCGGGAAGATATGGTGTCTGATTTTTTTGATAATTTTAGCACTATATTGTTGTTGCTTAATAGATCATTTTCTAATTGATTATGCATGAGTTAAATTTTAAAATTTAAAAACGATGAGATTAAAAGAGTTACTACTGAATAACCGTAGCAGACGCCGTTTTGTTCAAAGTGAAATAATTCGGAAAGAGGATTTAGTGCAGTGGGTGGACTTGTCACGGTTAACTCCCTCGTCGCACAATGCTCAGCCTCTCAAGTATTTTATCTCCGATACCCCGGAGTTGAATGCAAAAATATTTCCATCTTTAGCCTGGGCTGGAGCATTGAAAGATTGGAACGGACCGGAAGAAGGAGAACGACCTTCAGCATATATTGTTATGTTGCTTGATAAAAAGATAAGTCAGAGTCCTCAGTCGGATGATGGTATTGCTGCGTTAAGTATTATGCTGGGGGCTACAGAAGCTGGTTATGGCGGATGTATTGTCAGGGCTGTTAATCGAAAAGCATTGCGGGAAACCCTAAGTCTGCCGGAAGATCTGGAAATTGTATTGGTCCTTGCTTTGGGGAAGACGAATGAAACGGTTATTCTTGAGCCGATGCAGAACAATGATTTCAAATATTGGCGCGACAAGAAAGAATGTCATCATGTACCGAAACGTTCGCTTGAAGAGATAATCATCAATTAACTGGGTGAAATGTTCGTTGCTTTTATCCCGGGATGAAAAAAGTACTTTTTAAATATTCTTGACTGTTTGTTGGCAATTGGGGCGTTTTGTTTGTATTCGAAGAAGGATATTGTTTTTTATAGAAAAATATAAGAGGTAAAGATTCCAATGGTTCAATGAAAAATTTATATTTGTCAAAACAATAAACGGCATAAAATTATTATGAAAAAAACTTCTATAATCGTTGAGTCAATACTAGCATTAGCTATTATTGTTCTGTTTGTTCTTCATTTTAAATCGGCTAGCTCTTCTAAAAAAGAAGTGGCAAATGATAAAAATGTTTCAGGAATTGGGACGATCGCCTATGTAAAACTGGACTCTGTTGTTCTTAATTATAAGATGGCACAGGATATGCAGGCTCAGTTCTCAAGAAAACAGGAAGCCTACAATAGTCGGTTCGGGGCACAAAAGAATAATTTGATTCAGCAAGAATCGGAATTTCAGGAAAAAGTTCAGCATGGCGGGTTTATTTCTCAGGATAAGGCCCTTCAGGAACGGAATCGGTTGATGGCAGAGGAACAGAAAGTGAAACAAATGGATTTCCAGTTGTCTAATGATCTATCCAAAATGCAACAGGATAATAACAAGAAACTGCAGGGGGTTATTGATGCCTTTTTGAAGGAATATAATAAGAAACATCATTACACTTATATCTTGAATGGTGCCGCTGTGATGATCGGACAAGACGGACATAACATTACTAAGGATGTCCTTGCCGAACTAAACAAAAGTTTTACCGGAATCAAGTAATAACGATAATATAAAGATTTTATCAAAGGTAGTCGGGTAACTGACTACCTTTTTTTCGCCTATGGGGTTTGCATCAAAATATTTATCAACGCATCTTTTCGGGGGAGAACTCCTTATTCCAAGGGAACCAGCAATAGATCTGAAAATGATTGTTGTGATTCCGGCTTATACTGAACCGAGAGTCTCTGACGTGTTGAATTCATTATCCCATTGCATACAACCGAATTGTTCTGTCGAGGTTGTTGTCGTAGTGAATTCACCAGAGGAAACTTCGTCTGATGTTCGTGCAATAAATCAATCGAGTCTGAAGATTATTCAACAGTATGCGGAGCAGATTCATTGTAATGATCGGTATTCGTGGCTACAAATTTATGCGATAGAGGCTGCGGAATTGCCCCGAAAATGGGCAGGGGTTGGATTGGCAAGAAAAATAGGGATGGATGAAGCTGTTCGAAGATTTGACCAACTTGATCGACCGGAAGGAGTTATTATTTCGTTAGATGCCGACTGTCGGGTTGATCAAAATTACTTTCAGGAGCTGGAATCTCTTTTTATAAAGAACCATAAAGTTAACGGCTGTACTATTTATTTTGAGCATCCTGTTTCCGGACAGGAATTTTCAGCGGAAGTTTATCTTGGTATCGTGTTTTATGAACTTTATATGCGCTATTATCGTAATGCATTGGAGTGGAGTGGTTTCCCGCACAGCTTCTATACAGTAGGCTCTGCATTTGCAGTGAGAGCGGCTGCATATACGGCGCAGGGAGGAATGAACAAACGGCAAGCCGGTGAGGATTTCTATTTTATACAAAAGCTAATTCCCGGAGGAGGACTCGTGTCGCTGAATACAACGAGGGTCATGCCATCTTGCCGGTTGTCAGACCGCGTTCCTTTTGGTACCGGTCCGGCATTGCAAAAATGGACAGAAGGAGATCGGGACCTGAGTAAAACATATTCATTCCGTGCTTTTAAGGATTTGAAGGAATTTTTTGTTCTGGTTCCGGAGCTCTATCGTATCGGGCGTCCGGAGTATGATGTCTTAATCCGGCATCTGTCAGATCCAATGCTGCGATTTTTGCAGGAGGATTCCTTTTATGAGTCTGTTAACGAATTGTCGGGAAATTGTTCAACCTGTACGGTATTTGTCCGGCGGTTCTGGCATTATTTTAATGCGTTTAAAGTGTTGAAATTTCTGAACCTTGCGCGGGATGAGTATTACGAAACACAGAGTCTGATAGATGCCTGTCAGATGTTAAAAAAAGCACTGAATGCAGAATCAGCGGTGATTGAGGGAATGACGACAGATATGGAAAGAGTTGCAAGAGAATTATTGACCTATTTCAGAAAGAAAGACCGAAAGGAATGATTCTGAATTGAAAAGGGTGTTGATTTATTCTCGGGAATGACTAATTTCGTTAAGGCGAGTTTTCGAAAGGTGTTTATAAAATTATTTTACGGTCGGATTAAATCTATTCAAAATGAGAAAGAACGGATTAATAATCATTGGGATCGTTCTCCTGATTATAGGAATCGGCGTTGTTGTAGATTCTGCTTTTGTTGGCACGAAAAGTAAGAAACTATATGAACAGTGGTATCTGAAAGATTTAAATGACATGACTGTCTTTAATCGGGCGCAGAATGTTCGTAAAGAAAGTAAGGATCTTTTGCCTGTTGGAGTTCTAATTGGAGCTGCCGGTTTTATTCTGATTTATGGGGGAATTTATAAGAATAGACAGAATCCTTATGATTGATTGAATCTACTTCTTTTTGAGGGTGTGTGTTTTCCCCCTTCTTCCAGCAAAAAAAATTAAGATCATGATAGCGACCGTATTAAAATAAAACCTATGTTTGACTTTGGTGTTTGACACATGTGTCAAATTTGAGTAATATGGAAAAGAAACCTTTAGATAATATAGAGACACGCATTATGGAAGCAGCCAATAAAGTGTTTCTAAAGTATGGGGCAGAGGCTGCAACAATGCTTCAGATAGCTGATGCGGCAGGTATAAGCCGAACATCTCTTCATTATTATTTTCGAAGTAAGTCTCATCTTTTTGAAACAGTGTTGGAACGAGTTGAAGCGGAGATGATTCCGGCATTATCGGAAATTATTGAGTCTGATTCAACTTTATTGCAGAAGATTGAGACGTTTATTGATAAATATATTGATCTGATCGTGAAATATCCGATGGTTCCCGGATTTCTTTTTTCTGAGATACAACGAAATCCCGGGTGGATCGTTGATTTCTTAAAGAAACGACCGATAGATGTTGAAAGATTGAAAGGGCAAATAGATAGGGAAATTACTGAGGGAAAAATAAGAGATTTCAAATTGGAAGATCTCTTGGCTAATATGATCGGAATGTGTGTTTTCCCAATATTGAGTAAGCCAGTGTTTGAAACATTCTTTTTCGATGGGAATGAGGATAAATTTTTTCAGTTTATGAACTTACGCAAGAAAGAGATCATGCGAATGATGTCTATTTGGCTTGCCCGTGATTAAGTTTTTAAAAGTATGAGTGTTATTTGAGCATCTTTAATTTCATTTGCTTTGGAAACATTAATATTAGGTACAGATGTCGGTTCTACAACAGCTAAAGTTGTATTGACGGATAACCGTATGAAAGTTATTCATTTTGAGTATGTAAGGCATCATACAAAAATTGTGGAAACTTTTGTTGGAATGCTGAATCGGATTTTATCTCTAATTGGAGATAAACCTGTGAAGATCGCAATTTCAGGATCAATGGGAATGGGATTAGCGGAACATCTGGGAGTCCCTTTTGTTCAGGAGGTATTAGCAGCCGGGACTGCAGCAGAACGACTTTATCCGGAAACAAGAAGTTTGATTGATATTGGGGGGGAAGATGTTAAGTTGGTCTTATTTGATAAGGATAAAAAACCGGATATCAGGATGAATGGCAGTTGTGCTGGTGGAACTGGTGCTTATATTGATCAGATGGCAGCGTTGCTGAATGTGTCGGTTAGAGAACTGGATGAGTTGGCATTACAATCAAAAACTATTTATCCGATTGCTTCGCGTTGCGGAGTATTTGCCAAAATTGATGTTCAGAATTTAATTAGTCGTAAAATCAATATCTGTGATGTTGCTGCTTCGATTTTCCAGGCAGTAGCGAGTCAGACAATTAATGCTCTGGCGCGAGGATGCCACATTGAGCCTAAACTGTTACTTTGCGGTGGGCCATTGTCATATATAAGTTATTTGCGCAAGGCCTTTCTTGATTTATTGCACCTGAATGAGACTGATCTGATCCTGCCTGAGCATGCGGAATTGTTTACTGCGTTCGGAACAGCTTTGTCGATTCTGTCTTCTTCGGAGTTTATTCCGATCTCAAAACTTAATGAGAGGTTGAATCATGGACCAGTACCTGTTTCTGAAAAAGGCTCATTAAAAGCTTTGTTCGATGAAAGCTGCCGGTTAGACTCATGGAAAAGAGAAAGGAAAATCATACCGATACCTCGAAAAGAAATTGTAAATCATGAGGAGTGCTATCTGGGGGTCGATTCGGGGTCAACAACTATTAAAATTGTAATTACCGATGCGAAGAGTAATCTTTTGTATCACTGTTATAAAAACAATGACGGACAGCCGTTAGCTGCTGTTCTCGATGGACTAAAGTTATTTTCTGAACAGCTGGAAAGAGAGGGGAAACAGGTCGTATTCCGCCGCTCTGCTGTTACTGGCTATGGCGAGGATCTTATTGCTTCGGCATTGGGGACTGATTATGGGTTGGTTGAAACGGTCGCTCATTTTTTAGCTGCACAGAAAATGAGTCCTCAGGTGTCGTTCATTTTGGATGTGGGCGGGCAGGATATTAAAGCAATGTATGTTCAGAATAGAACAATAACCCGAATACTAATTAACGAAGCTTGTTCTTCCGGTTGTGGCTCTTTCCTGGAAGGATTTGCAAATTCTCTGGGTTACAACGTCGAAGAATTTGCCAATCTGGCTACGATATCAAAAACTCCTTCCGATCTGGGATCAAGATGTACTGTTTTTATGAATTCGAAGGTCAAGCAGGCATTGCGTGATGGGGCTACGATTGCTGATTTATCGGCTGGATTGGCTTATTCTGTAGTGAAGAATTGTCTCAATAAGGTTCTTAAAATCAATAATTATGCGGAAATAGGAGATAATATAGTCGTCCAGGGAGGAACATTTCGTAATGTTGCTGTATTTCGGGCATTGGAGATATTATCGGGAAGAAATATTGTGACTTCTGACATGCCTGAACTTATGGGTGCGTATGGTGCTGCTTTGTATGCTATAAGTAAAGATGACCATAAGGAAAAAGGGACTTTTGTAGGGTTAGAAAATCTTGATACTATACGGGATTATATAACGGAATATTTGTCCTGCAAAGGATGTACCAATAAATGCCGGGTTACCGCTTATCGATTTTCGAATGGACGGACATGTTACTCCGGAAATAAGTGTGAACGGATCTTTTCATCCAATTCGATGAAAAATGAAAAGGGGAGTAATATTTTTGAATATAAGAAACGACTGATTTTTAAACGGCATGAGATTTCTGTACCTCAACGGAAATTACGTATAGGAATTCCCCGTATTTTAAATATGTATGAGAATTTTCCCTTTTGGAATGCACTTTTTTCTGAATGTGGGATGGAGGTGATTCTGTCAGATGACAGTAGTCTGGAATTATATCGGGAAGGAAACGGTTGTGTCATGTCTGATAATATTTGTTTTCCGGCAAAATTATCACATGGACATCTGATTAATTTGCAAAAAAAAGGAGTAGATCGGATCTTTTATCCATTAGCCGTATTTGAACGGAAAGAATTTAAAAACTCTTCGAATAGTTTTAACTGTCCGATTGTAACCGGTTATTCTGAGGTTTTGAAGAGCACTTCCCTGTTACCGGAGTTAGAGAATATCCCATTTGATTCTCCTACGATTAATTTCAATGATATTACTCTTTTGCGTAAAGCCTGTTGGGGTTATCTGAGATCGTTCGGAGTTAACAGAGGTCAGTTTAACCGGGCTTTTACGACAGCAATTAAAGAGCAGTCCGAGTTTAAAAATCAGGTGCGCCAAAAGAACAATGAGATCTTAGCGAAAGCGATTAAAAATCATGAATTATTAGTGCTGGTTGCTTGTCATCCCTATCATATTGATCGTTTGATTCATCAGCAAATATCGCAGATGCTTTCAGATATGGGCGTAAATGTTATTAATGAAGAAATTGCTGTTAATGGAGAGAAAGAGGGTTTTGATCAGTATTTTGCGATTTCACAATGGGAATATCCTAATCGGATTTTGCAGGCGGCCTATTGGGTTACGCGTCAGAAAAATGATATCGGATTTGTTCAGTTAAATTCATTCGGGTGTGGTCCGGATGCATTTACTATTGATGAAATCAACGATTTGCTCAATCGAACAGGTAATTCCTATTCTTTGGTCAGGATTGATGAAATTTCAAGTCAGGGGGCAATAAAGCTGCGTTTACGTTCGCTGGTGGAATCTCTTCGATTGCGGGAGCACGGCGAACATCCGGTCATTGAAAGTGAGGCTATAAATAAGAATCTGGCTGTTTTTAATACTTGTGATAGGGGAAGAACAATTCTTGTTCCCTGGTTTGCTGATTTTTATTCGCCACTAATTCCAGCTCTCGGGGAATTGGCAGGGTATAAGATTGAAAATCTACCTCCTTCTGATCGGCAAAGTGTTGATTATGGACTGAAGTATGCCAATAATGAAATATGTTATCCGGCAACTCTTGTTGTTGGTGATATGATAAAAGCACTAAAGAGTGGGAAATATGACAGAAAAGAGGTAGCACTTGGAATAACACAAACCGGCGGACAATGCAGGGCGACTAATTATATTGCACTAATAAGAAGAGCTTTAGTTGAAAGTGGTTATGGAGACGTTCCGATTATCGCAGTGGCTCCGGCAAAAGGCTTGCATAATAAGCAACCGGGTTTTAATCCCCCATGGTATAAAATTATCATTCCTGCTTTGATGGGGCTTTTTTATACAGATGGACTTGCGCGATTGTATTATGCGACAGTTTGCCGTGCGAAGAATCGGAATGTAGTGGAAGCATTAAGAAAGAAATACCTTGATTGGGGGATTGATTTGCTTAAACAGAAGAAGCATAAAAAATTATTTTCATTGCTTAGCCTTGCCGTAGAGGATTTTAATGGGATTGAGGTAATTGATGAGAAGGTTCAGCGAATAGGGATCGTTGGAGAAATTTATATCAAGTATAATGCAGCAGGTCAGTATGATGTAACTAATTGGCTAATAACGCATCATGTTGAGGTGGTTCTGCCTCCATTATATCAATTTTTTATGCAATATTTTGTCAATAAGCAGGTGAAGCGGGAGAGCAATCTGATTCATTCTTCTCGCTTCGAATGGCTTAGTCGATTGGCAGAGCGTAAAACAGAAGAATATATTTCTCATTTTGAACAGATATTAAAAGATTTTAAATTTTATTGTCCGGTAAACAGTGTCCGGCATGAGGCGACATTGGCTTCAGAGATTTTAAATCTTGCCAATCAGTATGGGGAGGGATGGTTATTACCTGCGGAAATCGCTTCTTTTTCGCGACAGGGAATCAAAGATGTCATTTGCATGCAGCCTTTTGGATGTATTGCCAATCATATTATCGGAAAAGGGATGGAGAAAAGGATTAAAAAGTTATATCCAGAGATAAATCTTTTGTTCCTTGACTTTGATGCGGGGACCAGCTGGATAAATATAATGAATCGCTTGTCTTTTTTAATTCAGAATCAAGATGATCCGGTCATTGAACGAGCAAGGGAAAAGATTTTGAATTTGGTGAGTTAATCTTCTTGCGGGAATTGAGCGATTATCTCTTTGCGTGCTTGGGTTGTTGATTGTCGGTTCTGCCAATAATTTTTATTTCTTTTTTAATTGACTTTTTACGTCCGGTTTGTTTTTGATAAGAGTGCGAAGATTGGTAATCTGGTCTCCGATTGCTTCTTTGGGAATGGCATAGGCAATATATTTATCCTGATAAAGGAGAAGCCAGTGTTTCCATTCAACGATTTTGAACAGCTTATTCCACTCTAATTCGTTTTTAAACGTATCGCCTTTTACTGTAATCGTATCGTCGGAGAATTGATATTTTAATTTTTCGTGGAATATTTTAATTGTTTTATAGGCTTTTTTGCCTTGCCATGCAATGATAACCGGGAAAATGAAAATAACAATGAATCCGAAAATCAATTGGAAATAGGGAGGCTTGGTGAAATATGCCCCTGTGTGTAGAAAATAAAGAGATGCGATAGCAAATTGAAGTGCTGCAAGAAAAACAGCGAGCATGACAATTGGTTTCCGGTAAATAGTTTGCAGAAGATATGCTCTGTATTCTTTTTCGGATATTTTACATTCAACGATAATGTCTTTCATAGATAGTGATTGAAAATAATATTGCTGCAAATTTAGCTTTTTGTATTGATACTTTTAGCTGCCTTGTTCAGGATAATTATTCGGTTTTGAGCTTGTAACGAACGTACGTTATTATGAATGCTTTTCAACCTTATGGATTATCGGTATATCCCCTGGCAAAGTCCATCACGGCCATGTAATTATAAACAGGATGGGTCCCCAACGCAATACCGACTTTCTTGAATGAAGTATTCAAAAGATTCTTCCGATGTCCCCGGCCTTTAATTCCATCATCAATGAGTAAAGTCATAATAATTCTTCGTGGATCCGAAAAACCGTAATCAATATTTTCACCAAATGAGACTAACCACTTGCCATACCTGCTTGCCCGGATGTTGGGTGTGTCTCCTTTTCTTCCGATGTGCCCCGTGCTGCCTGTAACCGACTGGTCCTCTACAAGGTCATGCGCACCTTTTGCTAATCCGATTGCAAAAGTCAGCTTTTCTAACGGTTGCGTGGACTTAAGTTCTCTGATACATTCTGTAACGGCCGCTTTCCCTTCGATTGTCTGAATTAAAGGCCCATCGCGATAATGAATAACCCGATTGTCATCATAATACTTTTGGTATTCAATAAGAAAATCTGCGTATTTAGAGGGTGATTTTCTAAGCAGATTTATTTCATTGAGAATTTTTTGCTCAACCGAAGAAGGCACATCTGAATTGTTGGTAGACTGCTCATTAATAGTTGCAGAACTGTTAAATGTTTCTCCCATACAAAAAGTAGAAGTACATCCGGATAAAATAACACCCCCCACGAAACCCAACTTCCATTTCATCATAAATCTTTTGCTTTTTTGTGAGCAATACTAATACAGTAGAATATTTGTTACTTCATATCCTTCTAAAGTTAGCAACTCTAACGGGACTTTCGCCCAACAGACCCCTTGCATCTTTTATTTTTCAGCAGGAGTAATTTTCAAAAGAACGACTCCGTGAGAACGAACTTCAGTTTCAAAATTCGAATTGAATTTGCCCAAATCTTTATGAAGCCATAAATCTCTGATTTTCTGGTCGCCATTTAAATTAATAGCTGAAAAATCTAAATTGACCTTCGCATCGGTAGCCCCAAGGTTAAACAGTCCTATTGCTTTTGAGCCATCTTTCAGATCGCGTGCAAAAATTTGAATGTCTCCATTTTTGACAACAGCCACAGCTTGCTTTCCCAACGGATCCTGATCAATTGCAATTACTTCCTTATTGCCAAGTATTTCAAGGGTCTCGGGTGACATGTTGTTTAAGTCGTTGCCAGCTAAAAGAGGTGCAGCCAACATACACCAAAGACTAAAATGCGTACGGTATTCGGTATTGGTCATACCTCCGTTACCGACTTCGAGCATATCCGGATCGTTCCAGTGGCCTGGTCCGGCATAAGGTGCATAAGCATCCTGACTGAAGCCTATTTTTGACATGGACTGCCAATTGTCCTGAATGTCATATCCTGTACGCCAAAGATTACCTCCTACCTGTTGTCCCCATTTCCATACATCTTCCAGTCCATATTCACAAAGGCTATAAACGATTGGACGTTTGGCTTTCACAAAAGCTTGTCCCATTTTCTGATAGGCAACCTGTAGTTGGGCGTTCGTGTAAATTCGTTGAGCACTGCACCAATCATATTTAATGTAGTCGATTCCCCAGGAGGCATATGTTTTTGCATCTTGTTCTTCGTGACCGTAACTACCTTCGTAGCCACCGCAAGTGCGTGGTCCGGGTGAAGAATAGAGTCCGAGTTTTAGTCCGCGCTTGTGGACATAATTGGCAAGTGCTTTCATATTTGGGAATTTTTTGTTGGGAACGATATTTCCATGAGCATCACGGTTCCCTTCCCAGCAATCGTCAATGTTAATATATACATAGCCAAGGGAAGCGAGTCCGCTTTTTACCAATGCATCGGCAGCAGCGCGTACCGTCGAATCATCCACTCTGTTTCCAAAATGGTTCCAGCTGTTCCATCCCATGGGAGGCGTTTTAGCAGCACTGTTTGCTTTTACCTTTTTTAAGGCAGGCAAAGGGAGGGATTTCGGAGGACGTGCTTCTGCTTCGGATACCCTGACAGCAGCCCCTTTTTCCAATCCATTGCCATAATCGATAGTCACATAAAGATTTTCTCCTTCAGGACGTAACCGATAACTTATTCCCCAGTCTGTACCAAAGACAATTTCGTTACCATCCTGATGGGGGTTACGTATTTGTAGGTCAACGGTGCTTTTGATGGAGACCGTTCCGTCAAGCGTGGTGCCATTTTGATGTAAAATGAAATAGGTTGGAATGACGATGCCGTCACCTTGAGTTATATCTACCCGCCAAGCACCGTTAAGATCGAGCGTTTTTGATTTATCGTTGTTAATGCTTTTGCAGTTTTCGTGAGAAGGCAGGCCTACATTATTTTTTTTATCTAAAGGTTTAAATGCGATTGTAGTTCCCAAAAGCATAATTAATGCAAAGCTTAAGATTTGTTTCATTCGGTATTGTTTTTCGTTTTTTTCAGTCAGACCAAAAATACGAATAAAGTTAAGGATGCAAAATTCTGGATTGTTCCCTCTTTTTGATGAAATGCACAGGGGAATAACATTTCTAAACGCTGATTTCTAAATATATTTGAAGAAATATTTATCGCTGTTTCTTATTATCATCGGATTATGAATATCAAAAAGACCGAACAAGCCGATTTAAGCATCGTGATGGGAATATATGATTGTGCCCGAAACTTTATGAGAGCGAATGGAAATTCTGATCAATGGATCAATGGTTATCCTTCTGCTGAGCTCATATCCAGAGAGATAAAAGAAGGACATAGCTTTGTGTGTGAAAACAATGAAGGTAAAATAATCGGAACTTTTTGTTTTATTGAAGGAGAAGACCCGACCTATTTGCGCATTTATGGGGGGCGGTGGCTAAATGATGAACCTTACGGTGTAATTCATCGTATGGCTTCGAGTGGCGAAGAAAAAGGGATTATGGCAGAGTGTCTGAAGTGGTGCTTTTTGCGATGTAAGAATATTCGGGTAGATACTCATCGCAGGAATCTTGTGATGCGAAATGTTCTAAAGAAGAACGGATTCACCCAATGTGGTATTATTTACATACAGGATGGAACAGAACGCTTAGCTTTTCAAAAGAACAATTGAGCTGTACGGCAAAGTTATTTGAGCCGCAGGGAAAACCGTTCTCTGCGGCTTTTATTTTATTTTACATCCGATAAATAATGTGATTCTGGTATAACCTTAAGATCTTTTTTGGGGTATATAAACAGAGCGCAATAAGCTGTAATAAAATGGCTGTGTGATGTTTGGGTGATAAAATAGATGTTTGATGAACAAAATGTGATTATAAATGTTGAAGAAAATACAAATGAGTAAAAAAGTATTAGTTCTTTCAGCCAGTCCCCGGCGTGGAGGAAATTCCGATTTACTGTGCGATCAGTTTATGCTGGGCTCACAATCAGCGGGGCATACGGCGGATAAAATCTTTTTGAAGGACAAAAAAATCAATTATTGCACCGGATGTGGAACCTGTTACAATAGGGGAAGGGGCTGTTCCCAAAAAGATGATATGGCTGAAGTGTTAGAAAAGATGATTGCGGCCGATGTGATTGTAATGGCAACCCCGGTGTACTTCTATACGATGAATGGTCAGATGAAAACGTTAATTGACCGTACATGCTCCCGGTATACAGAAATCAACGATAAGGATTTCTATTTAATAGTGACGGCGGCAGGTAGCAGTAAACAGGCAATGGAAAGGACTCTGGAGGAGTTCAGAGGATTTACTTCCTGTCTTAACGGAGCAACAGAAAAGGGTGTTGTCTATGGTACGGGGGCCTGGAATGTGGGAGACATTAAAGGTAAACCTGCAATGAAAGAAGCCTACGAGTTCGGGGCCGCGATTTAATTGCAGAGAACAGAAATGAAAACAGGCTTGTGTGCCTGATTTAAATAGGAGGTTTTATTATGATGAACTTTGATTTTTATAATCCGACACGGATTTTCTTTGGGAAAGATCGGCTTGACAATATTGACAAATCAGTTCCGGCCAATGCAAAAGTCTTAATAACTTTTGGCGGAGGAAGCGCAAAAAGAAACGGTCTTATTGATAAGGTTACAACTATCCTTGGTAACAGAATGGTTTCTGAGTTCGGCGGAATTGAACCTAATCCCCACTACGAAACATTAATGAAAGCGATAGAACTTGTACGGAGCGAAAATATTGATTTTATTCTTGCTATTGGAGGAGGTTCAGTGATTGATGGCACCAAGTTCATATCCATCGCTTCGCATTATAAAGGCGATTCACGAGATTTGTTAAAATATGGTTTTAAGCCAATTACATCTGACGTGGTTGAAAAAGTGGTTCCGTTTGGTGTGGTGTTAACGTTGCCTGCAACAGGGTCAGAAATGAATAATGGAGCTGTCATCAGTTACGAGCATGGTAAGTTTCCTGTTATGAGCGAATTGGCGTTTCCTAAGTTTTCGATTCTGGACCCCACGATTACTTTTACGTTGCCTAAAATTCAAGTTGCCAATGGCGTGATTGATGCATTTGTACATACAGCAGAGCAATATATCACCTATCCGGTAGATGCCAGAGTGCAGGATCGAATGGCTGAAGGTATTTTACAAACATTAATTGAAATCGGGACAACAACAGTCAACGAACCTGAAAATTATGATGCCCGTGCAAACCATGTCTGGAGTGCAACGATGGCTTTAAACGGGATTATTGCCGTAGGTGTACCGCAGGACTGGGCAACACATATGATCGGACACGAACTTACGGCGTTGTTCGGTATTGATCATGGTCAGACATTAGCGATTATATATCCATCCGTACTAGAGATAAGACGTGTGCAAAAGCGGGCTAAAATTTTGCAATACGCCGAACGGGTATGGCATATCGAAAGTGGCAGTGAAGAGAAAAGGATTGATTTGGCAATCCAGAAAACCAGAGAATTCTTTGAAAGCCTTGGCGTAAAAACCCATCTTTCACAGTATGGCGTCACGGCTGATAAAATACCGACAGTGCTTGAACAGCTTAAAGCTCATGGACTGACTGCACTTTCAGAAACCGGGGATATAACACTGGAAGTAAGCCGAAAAATTCTTGAAAATTCATTGTAATAGCTTCTAATGTCATGCAATACGCAACTATGAATTAACAATTTTATTATATTTGATATGCGTATTGCATGACATTTATCATCTAAATAATCCGAAGCTATGAATAAATTAATTTTGATTCTTTTTGTGGTGGCAATTGTTGGCTGTTCAACCAATCGGTATGTATTAACGGATAATAATACGGATAGAAAATATCTGAAAGAGTATATCAATAAATTAGCAAAAGAGGGGGAGATTTCTAATAAGCCATTGGTTGTGGTAGATGGACTTGTATACAGTTATAGCTATTTGAAAACTGAAAAGCTTCAGATTAATAAAGCAGATATCAATAAAATTGAGGTCCTTCCCAAAAATAATGAAAAAGCTATTAAGACCTTTGGAGAAAAAGGCCGGAACGGTACCCTATTAATTTCCACAAACAAAGTTCAAGAAAAGGTGGCAAAAACGATTTCGGATGGTAAAATGCTTTATTTAATCGGGGATAGGCCAATTACTCAGGAAGAATTAAAAACGATTAGTCCTAGCGATATAGATGCTATCAAGGTAATTAAAGATCGGCTTGAGGTAAGCAAGTATGCATCCGATAAATATGATTGTGTTGTGCTTATTACTCTGAAAAAGAAACCGGAAGTAATTCAAGAAAAGGCATCAAAAGCGATTTCGGATAGTAAGGTGCTGTATTTAATTGGAGACAGACCAATTACCCAGGAAGAATTAAAAACAATTGACCCGAAAGATATAGATTCTATCAATATAATTAAAGATAGACTTGAGGTAAGCAAGTATGCATCCGATAAATATGATGGTGTTGTGATTGTTACTCTGAAAAAGAAACCGGAAGTGAAGTAAATATGGACTAAGCTTATTCTGGTTCAATTTGTCGAATTTCTTAGATCAGATCCTTATTCTGAAGATATTCCTGGAGGATGAGATTATTTAGAACTCTGTCTGCGTCCTTGGGGTAATACTTCAATATTAAATTTTACTGATTAAATCGCCTTATTGTCTAAAGTTCAATGAAGTGCGGGTACTCATGCTGTATTTGTTCATTGTTGGTCTGTTGGTGCTTTGTTGTCGGAACGCAGCATCGGAAGAGTAGAGGAATGGTTCAGTGGTGGTTTTTAGGTGTAGAGCACTTATAAACCACCTTTGAATCACCACTGAACCACCTATAAAAGGAGAAGCAACAACGGACCAATTACGGGCCAATCCCGAAGAAAGAAGTAAGGTAAGCTTTACTAAAATAAGTATACACTTTTGAGGGGCTTAACAGGAATAAGTATACAGTAGAATATTTTGATCTTGTTGTCGGGGCTCTGTCATTCTAAATCAAAAATAAACCATAATCTTTCTTAGTACATGGCAATGCAGGTAATATTATAGCGAAGAGGAAAAATTAAATTGAACGACGAAAACAAGTGTTGAAAGATTGCGCTACATTTACGTTAACAGTTGAAAAACGATAGTCTTATGCAGAATCAAGAAGATTTAGATGCCCAAGAGAGTAGCCTTTCGAAAAGATGTTCTTTTTGGACCGATCAAGCAACAACAAAGCTTGGATATTCTATTGATATTTTCATTGGAGTAGGGATTGTCTTTTTGGGCTTTCTACTTGCTCAAACGAATAATGGTCGATTACTGTCAAGTAATATTGTATGCATTGGGTATCTGGTTACGGTTATTCTTGCTGCAATATCTGTTGCTCTCGGTTTGCTTGCCGTACTATCTCGATTGACTGATTTTAGACTGACAAGCCATATTCTGTCTGTTAGGGAGACCAAGGCGGGGTCAGCGTTAGCGCAAAAGCCTTCTAATTATTCAAAAAAGGATTTTAAGTTGATGAAAGCCATTTTCCCTTTTAATGTCAATTTGATAGACGATGAAGATTATGGCAATTCGGATGTTCTTAACAGTAAATTTGAAAAGATTCTTTGTCAGGCGAAGTATTGTGGTAAAGCAACTTGGCTTCTTCATCAACGGCAAATAGAGGCATTTATAATCTCGATACTATTTTTCTTATTGACTTTTTGCTCCTGGTTCTTCTATGTAATATTCCTGGGGAATTAGATCTGTTGCCAGCATAAAAGCAACAGATTAATCAGACCAATTATACTTTCCCCTATTAGGCATATGTGTTTTTTTATAAATTTACAACAAATATATATTTAGGAAAAAACGCAATGTTAACAATCCCCATTAATCGATAATGCAATATTTACACATGGCTACCATATTTGCTGGCGCACTGGTTTGCCTGCTCGCTTCGCTATTACTTTTATTCCGTCGTAAGGATGGGGAACGTTCCCGCTTAATCCTTGCCGTTATTGTTTTTTTCTCCGTGTATAATTATATAACGCGATTTATTGCAATTTACAATGGCGATGTTCCAGCTTTAGTCGTTTCTGTACGGGTGTTACTGCAGGCAATTTTTATGGTTATCTGTTACATTATGTACCCGATAGAGGTCATTTCGCCCGGTTGGCTAAATTTCAGGCGGATTTTGAAGCTATATACTCCATGGCTGATCTTGCTGAGTATTTATCTTATCCCCTCTTGGGTCGGCGTGAAATATACTCCCTACAACACGCTTTTAGAGATGCTTCCTTATGCCGGACGATTTGAAGTCTGGTCCCGCCTCTTGCTTTGCCTGTTAATCTTTATTCCTGTCTTGTTTATATTCTTCATTCCTTACACAAGGCGATATAACAATACCGATAACGTATGGATAAGAAAGTATGTCATTACACTATCCCTCAATTGTTTTGCATATATCGTAATGTTGACTTTCGATTTGCCGATAGTTCGTACGCTTTACTACTATGTGAGTGTAGGATGCAGCCTTTATATCGTTTATATGGAACTGTTTGTCCGCCTGATAGGGAAACCCGTAGAGACAGATATTGAAGAAAAGGATATTCAGATGGAAACGGTTGCTGCAGAAGAGGTAGGCTCTTCCTTATCTTGTGATGAATCTGTTGTTAAGACCAAAGACACAATTCTGATTGAGAAATTGGATGCTTATGTGAAAAAGAACTGTGCTTGGCGTAATCCTGACTTGTCACTTAATGCACTGGCCTTTGCGCTTTGTACTAACCGTACTACTCTTGCGCAATGTATGCAGCAGAATGGATATGAGAACTATACGGTCTATATCAATAGACTCCGCGTCAACGACTTTATACAGCAGATTGATTCAGAACCGTCGGCTAACTTTCAAAATGCTTTTTTTGATGCCGGTTTTCGCTCGCGCACTACGGCTTTGCGCAACTTTCGTCAAGTTACAGGAATGACTCCTTCGGAGTATTTTCAAAAAGATATTCTCGTCAGACATCCTATTCGTTAGTTTAACAATTGTTGGTTGTAACCTCTGGAAATGTCGGACTGGATTATAATCTCAAGCTGTCGTTAGTTTAACAATTGTTGGTTGTAACCCGGTATTTATTTGCCGATTGCAAAGACATAGAATAAGTGCCGGAAATTTTAAAAACGAAAGGAAATTGCAAAAAAAAGAGGTGTAAATAGCAAAAATTGTAAATATGAAACATCGGATTTTGTAAAAATGCCACATCTGCTATTTTTCTTCGCTATAAATTTACCTGATAAATATGAGTTCATATTAATGAATCATAAAAGCCGATGAAAAGGAGCAAAATCGCACTTGCCGTACACTCAGTAATTATGTTATCTGTTGAGGCATCTGTCCTCTTGATTCTGTCGAATGAATAATGAAAAGACCTGTAAACTCTTTTCAAAGAATGGGGACGAACTTTATTGTCCCGTTTTTAAAGAACAAATCAGTGAATTTTCGAAAAAGATAAAGGGACAGAAGATTCTGGTTCCCTGAATGAAATTTCGTATGAGTTGTAAAAATATTATAATGAATGGAAATGAATTCGAATATAAATGGCCTGGGAAGGTTATTTTAATTGTTGAAGACGAGGATGTTAATATGTTTTTTTTACAAGCCGCATTGAGGAAAACTCAAACGACATTGATTTATGCCCGAACAGGACAGGAAGGAATAGCAAGGGTTAAAGAATGTGAGCATATTGATGTGATACTTATGGATATTCGTCTTCCGGTAATGAATGGTTATGAAGCAACACGAATTATTAAAAATTTGAATCCCAAAATTCTAGTTATTGCGCAAACGGCGTATGCAATGACTAATGATCGTGAGAAGATATTGAAAGCGGGATGTGATGATTATATTCCTAAACCTATTCGATTAAGTTCTTTGATGGAAGTTCTCAATAAATATTTGAGCTAAGGGAGGTTGTATGCGGTATTTGGAAGGAAATCATTGAATTGGAATTGATGTAAAATTCATGTTTTTTTTGAAATAAGATCCGGATAACATTGTCTTAATCACCTGAAACACTGTTCATGTGTTTCCGAAATAGCTTTATGAAAAATTCTTTTTTGTTGTAATGGCTTCTAACGCGCATTGTTGTCTGGCTCAACGAGATTGTATCGCAAATATCAGTGGCTATTTTGCTGACCAAGTACCCGTTTTTAGTATTCCAGTGGTCATTTCCCGGATACAACGAGCTTCTGGTTTGTTAATTGACCCTCAAGTCTGAGAAAATAGCGAACACATACAAAATGTATTTAAAGAAGGTGAGTTAAACGAAGAAGTGGTATGTCGGAATTTCCGACATGCCACTCAACACGGTGCTATGGAGGGAAAGACTCAGGAAACTTCGGTAAAATACTACAACCTCGATGTCGTTATTTCCGTTGGCTATCGGATAAAATCGCAGCAGGTACTCAATTCCGAATTTGGGCAACCCAACGCCTGAAAGAGTATAATACTCCCCAAAAATTAGACGAGTTGATAAGTATAAGAAAGGACTAACCTAATTATAGAAATTTTTTTTCTAAAACTCTTTGCTGGATATCTAATCTGAAAAAATAGAAGTAATTCTTTATTGACAGTATATCATGAGTGTATATTATCTATTTTTGAATATAAACAGAAAACGTTAAATAGGCCATGGAAGATAAAAAAGAACGGATTGTTTCTTTAGATATTTTGAGAGTTTTAGCTTGTTTTATGGTTGTAATGGTCCATTCGGGTGAATTCTTTTATATCGGGAATGATGGAAGTTTGATTCGAGACAATGCGTTATGGGTTGGTCTTTATGGTAGTATTCTTCGGTCAAGCGTTCCCTTGTTTGTCATGCTGTCCGGTTTTCTTTTACTTCCGATTCGATATACCCCTTCTGTATTTTATAAAAAGCGATTTGTTCGCATACTTATCCCTTTATTAATCTGGTCAGTGCTTTATGCTATTGTGCCTTGTTTGCTTGGTGAATATGGAACCGGCGATATGTTGCGGAACCTTGCTCTTATTCCTGTTAATTTTAGTGGTAAGTGTGGTCATTTGTGGTATGTGTATATGCTTATAGGACTTTATCTTTTTATCCCGATTTTGTCTCCGTGGATTCAAAATGCTTCGAAGCGATTTGAAGGTGGATTTTTGTTGGTTTGGATATTTACACTATTGCTGCCGTATTTAAAAGTTTTGTTCCCAGAAGTGCTGGGGGAAGCCTATTGGAATCCGTATTCGAGTGTCTATTATTTTTCCGGATTTATTGGCTATCTGGTGCTGGGACACTATTTAAAAGTACATGTACAACTGTCCGGGAAAAAGAGCTTGTTTCTGGGCGGGGGATTGATTCTTTTGGGTTATTTAATTACTTATAGCGGGTTTGCTTATAATATGAAGAAAGTTCCAACTGTGGAGGCTGTTGAACTCACATGGCGCTTTACTACAATCAATGTTGCGATGATGGCAGCTGGAATTTTTTTAATTATAAAGAATCTGTCTTTTAAAACGGCTTTTTCTAAAGGACTATTGAGTGATGTGTCGCGATTGAGTTTTGGAATGTATTTGGCTCATATATTCATTCTTAATCAACTATATAAGTTGTGGAGTATGTTGCTTCCCGGGGCGATGTACATTATTCCGGTTTTAGCGATAACCACGTTTATCGTAACCTACCTTTTAATTAAAGCTCTATCCTTTTTACCGCATAGTAAATTTATTGTGGGCTGATATGGTTGGATCGGCAAATAAAAATGTACAGTCTCCCGTGGAGTATTATACCCCTTTGTCAGCACAAATTGGGCAACTTTATCATGGTATCTTAGATTTTTCGCTCTGATCTGCTTCGCTGGAATACTCAGCCTGCGAGTGCTATTTCTCAACGTAAAAAAGTGATAAATAGAAGTTAAAGTTCACCTTACGGTCTCGCAAAAAGCTCAATGAAAAACTTATTTTACTGAAATCGCATTACGAGATGATTTGTTTACGGTGTCCAAATACAACTCAATACGGCGTTATCGGCAACTTTAAAACATTGCTCATACAATTCTAAATTAAGATTGTATTTTAATTTGAAATCACTGGCAAACCATTCTTTTGCTTCGACTAATTCAGGTGCATTATAACTTTCTCCTTCATATGTATCCCATGCAACTGAATTAATGGGTATTTTTGAATTATGCGGAATGTATTGCATTAAGAAGTCGTCTGAAAACTGTGTCCATTTTACAATTCTATTTTCAGAATATACAATGGCAACAGGAAAGTCCCCCAAGTCTTTATATCTCAAAAAAGTAGCAGTTAGAGATGTGTTAAAATGGAGTGCAAGTGACTTAATAAGATCAAAACTGAAAATGCCTTTTGCTTTGGGCCTAAATAAATGTTCTGGCATCAAAAATTCTTTGGCAAAATCATTGGCTTCTAATTCTTGTTCTCCTTTTGCCAACCAATCATTTAAAGTTCTTCCTGTGTCTTCAAATTTATTCGACAAGTTTTTATGCATTCTAAAATGACCTAATTCGTGAGCAAGGGTAAATCGTTTTTTTGTAACCAAATCAATATTTGAATTCAATGTTATCATGGCTTCGTTATCAGAAAAAACGATACGACCTTCGGCACCGTTCATTGGTTCTTCTTTTACAAAAGCACCAAGTCCTAATGCAAAATCATTGATTGAAATATCAGAAAGAGCATCATATCCGGTTTCTTCAAAGACTTTACGTGCGGCATAAATTCCTTTCCTATTTATCATCTTCATCTAGATTTAATTGTGATATTAATTCCAATATTTGTTGGTCAGCTAGCATCGCATTCATTTCGTCTGTATTCATTCCCTTAAATTTTCTAAATAAAGCAACTGCCGGTTGAGATTTTGAATTCGATGGCAATCGAGCTAAAAGCTCTTCAAATCCTTCAGTGGAAGAATCTATCATTTGTTTTATTTTGGAGGCCAACTCAAATTTCTTTTTTTTCAAAATAATGTTTGCTTGAAAATTAAGTTGCTTTATTCTCTTTAAAAATGCATCAATGTCTGCATCTGGGCATCTTTTATATTCTTCGATGATGTCAGCTGCCGACCGATTTAATTCAGCTTCAAAAATTAACTGCTTTAGATTTGCCAAGAGTTCTTTATCAGATAATTTATTTTGCATAACTCAATTCTTTTAATATTACAGCTTTCAGTTTTTCTGTAAGTTTATAAACCTTAGGTATTGGGATGTTCATCTCTTGTGAAATTTCTTTTGAATTACACCCTTCATGTACCAAGCTAAAATAAGTACTTAATTCGGGATCATTTTGAATAGCCGTTCTTATTATTTGAATTCTTGTAGCGTATTCATCTTCATCGATACCATTTTCCTCAATACCTTTACATGAACAAATCTTCTTATCATCATATTCTATTTCAAGTTTTTGTTCATTCGTAATTTTTGCTTTTCTTACATTATCGGAAATAGCACTATTCATAATTCTGATAATCTGCTCTTCAAGATTGAATTTACCAAAGAACCAAGTACAAGTACCGTTATATAACTTTTCAACGGCTCCAACAAAATAAAAGTCAAAAGCATTTATGCCTAAATTAGATTCAGAATGGACACCCCAGCTAGTTTTATTTTTTAGTCTACTTCTTAGAAAATGGTTGCATTTGTCAGAAACAACGATCCATTCCTCATCGGTAATAGATGTAAGTCTTTGTAATTGTACAATTAATCGTTTTTCATCCATCTCTCTAAATATTATTGACTGACTTTTGATTTTTTTTCCGGCAAAAAGGAAAACTTTTCAAAAGTCAGTTATTATTAAGAAAAAGCAGACATGAAAGTCTTTATACGAAAGTAGTTAAAAAATATTAATATGAATAAGAAAGGTATAGCTCAATTAATTATAGGACTGATTATTATTATCATCAGTTGGCAGTGGATTGGCGAAGATAGTAAAGGTGCTTGGTATAGGATCGCAATAGGATTGCTTTTAGGCGCATTTATTGATTTTATTGTTTTTCTATGGACCGAGCGAAAGAGAATTAAGTTATTAATTCAAAGTAATTTGATTAAACGGAGTCAAGAAATTCGTATTTCGATGGCATATCTTTTTAAAATAGAGGTGGATGGGAAGTATTTCTTAATAAAAAACCATCGAGACCAAGTTGGTTATCAACCAGTGGGTGGGGTTTATCGTTGTTTGAAGAATGAAAATTCGGAGTTATTCGAGGATTTGGGAGTATACCCTTGTACGTTTATGCCAAATGACAGCGTAAGTAAAAATGATTTGAGAAAGAGGATCAAATATCGAAAAAATCTGAATCAGTTTTTAGAATGGTTTGAATCTAAAAAGAATAGAGAGACAGACCCTTGGCGGGAGTTTTATGAAGAACTTGTTGCTGACAATATTATTAATGGGAAAATTTTCCCGTACATACAATTTAACTTATGTTGCTCAAATTATGGTAGTATAGAAAAGTCATCATTTTTCCCAATAGATGAATTTCTTTATGCAGATATATATGAATTAAAATGGGAAAATGAAGAACAAGAAGCAGAGTTTAAACGATTAGCCCATCAAAATAGTAACGATTATATTTTTGCCACAAGAGATGAGATTTTGAGGGGATTTACCTTAGATGGGAAAAAAATAATAACCCATAGCAAAAAAATATTTAAAAATTAATTATAATGATACAGTTTAAAGATTCAAAAACGCAAATGGATGATTTGCTTGATAAAATAGCAGCGAGCATTCAACTTGATTCTACACGAAGAGATCGAATGGAAACTAGTTATAACGGAGTAAAAGATTGGCTTGAAAAAGACGATGGATTCTTTAAGGATATGTTTTTCAATATTTATCCACAAGGCTCCGTTCGAATAGGAACAGCTATTAAACCGTTGAGTTCGGAAGAGTTTGATTTAGATATAGTTATTCATCTTGTCTCGGATAGTGTGAATGTAACTCCGGATCGACTTTATCAAGAATTGCATAGACGGCTTTTAGCGAATGGGAAGTATGAAAAGATGCTTGAACCCAAAAACCGTTGTATAAGATTGAATTATGCCGGAGACTTTCATATGGATATTCTTCCGGGAATACAGGAACGCAAATATGATGAAAATAAAATTGTTATTCCAGATAAGGAACTGAATCATTGGGTTTCAAGTAATCCCAAAGGGTATTCTGCGTGGTTTATTGACAAAGCGAATACGATAAGACAGTCAATATTGGAAAAGGCTTTGATGGCTGAAAAATTGCCTATTGATGCCTATAAAGATAAAAAACCACTACAACGTGCGGTTCAATTGATAAAACGATATAGGGATGAATTTTTTAAAGACAAAGATTATGCAACATCCAGTATTATACTTACAACATTGGCTGGGCATTTATATAGCAGCGAAGATTCAATATTTTCTACTATTGACAATATTGTATCTCGTATTAATACACAAATTATTCAGAATCCTATTCTGCAGCGTATAAAAGTAGTAAATCCTGTAAATCCAGATGAGGACTTTACAGACAAATGGGATAGCGAACCTGCTTATTATACTGCTTTTGTTGCATTTACGGAGCATTTATATAAAGAATGGCAATTGTTAAAGAATGAAAATGGACTAATTACTGAAGCTCGAATAATAAAAGGATTATTTGGCGAGGCATTATATGACAGTTCCCTTAAATTACAATCAGAACAAATCGAGAAAGCAAGGTGGTCAAATACTCTTGGCATGAATAAACGGTCTGGAGTCCTCACTACATCGGGATTGCTAGGTTCAACCACAATGAGGGCAAATACTTTTTGGGGTGGTAATGAATAGAATCATAGTAATAAAAAGTATTGGCGCACAAGTGGGGGCAATAAAAGCATTATATCCTCAATTCAAAATTTATTGGAGTAGCTGCCAATTAAAGATTGTTGGAGAAGTACAACCTACACCTCGAAGTTGTAAATATCAATTTATCTTGAAATATAAATTAGGAATGCCTCCGATTGTAAACATAACAGAGCCTTCTCTCTCCAAAAATGAGAAAGAGGAAGATATACCTCACCTTTATCCTAACGGAAGTTTGTGCTTATATCGTCCGCTAAAAAGGGAATTCCAATACTTTAGTCTTATCGCAAACACAATAATACCGTGGATTTCTCTTTGGCTTTATTATTACGAAATATGGCACATTACTGGAAAATGGTTAGGTGGAGGAGAACATCCCGACAAGTATAAACCGTAAATACAAGAAGCATGATATTCCGGAGCCTCCTGAGAATGTTTAAAAAAGTTAGAGGCATATTGTTTTATCAAAATCGTTTTCATATGGCAAAGTCTGTAAAAATTGGCAGAGATGCAGGATCAGGTAAATTTATTCCTGTAAAAGAGGCAGAAAGAAGGCCCAAAACTACTGTTGTTGAAACTATTAAAAAGAAAAATAAATAGAGAACAAGAGTAGTTATAAATTTAACGGAAGAGAGAGCAGTTAGTATCTCCGAAATATCCAGGACGTATTAATTGTTTTCTCTTTTTTTGATAAGAAGACTTTAATAGATATATGATTTTGTCTAACGGGAAAGATAGAGTATTATGCTCCTCAATGATCAAGTAATTCATGGAGGGTTTTCTTGAAGGTGAGGTGGCAATCTATCTAAACGAGCCGGATTGAAAGTCTAGGAAACAAGCGTAATGAGAAGTAGGGGCAAAATAAACAAACGAATTTATGATCTAGTTTAATTGCGATAGAGACTCTCTGAAGATTAATTATGAATCCCAGCCAGAAGATACGGGTTAAACCAAAGTATATAATATTCTCCCAAAATAAGACCAGTTGATTGGAATTCCCCATTTTCTGTGGTTCGTCAATGAAAAATACTACACAGTATTAAATCCAAAGATTTCTTGGATTATTCCTTTTGTTCTTTTTTGGTGTCCCTATTTTATAAAATTTGTTGACCATAAAACAATTCTATACTGTCTGAAATTTACTTTTTTAAAAAAAAGTAGATGTTCGATTAAGAAAAATATCTTTCAAGATCTTAGAGGAAATTATAGGGTTAAGAACCCTGAACCTATTCTTGATGATTTTAAAGAAACGGATAATAAAAAATGAGCCCAGCATTTAAATGAACCCTTGATGTAGTTTTTCATCAAATGGAGTAGAAAAATAGCATTGAATTGGTTGTATGGCATTGAATATTGGAGGTACATTGAAATGGAGTGTAAATAATTTGCAGTTATAACAGGCCTTTGTGCCTTTTTAAGATGTTTATTCCCATTGAAATATCACAAGATTAAAATTTCCTGTAATTTGAAATGAAGTTTGCCCAGCTTATACTTATCTTATTAGTATAAGCGACCCAAAATTGAAAAGTAGTGATTTGTAATGCCTTGTCACAACACATTGAATTCCAGATGGATTTAGCTTTTACTTAGCACTGAAAAAGCAGCAAAGTATATGGTTTAGCGGGATATTAGCCCTGGAATTTAAAACCAAGGACTATGTCATTAAAAGGGCAACACACAACAACCACGTCGATGGATTGGGATGATTTTAAGTCTCTCATCTCAAAACTTGAAAGAGATAATAATTACAAGTACTGTCTTCTTATTTCAATAGGGGTATTTACTGGTCTCCGAATATCCGATTTACTAAAACTTCGGTTTTCACAATTTGAAGATTCCGAGATCCTGACTATTCAAGAACAGAAGACCAAGAAGACACGTCGGATTAAAATCAATCAGGATTTAAAAGAAATAATTGATCGGGTAAAATGTAAAATGGGGGTAATTAACACCGACCAATACATTTTCCTAAACCGTTACGGTACAAAACCAATCGATGAATCTTGGATTAACGTAAATCTTAAACGGATCTTCAAAAAATATGGAATTGAAGTGGAAGGGAATGTCTCTTCTCATATGTTCCGGAAGACTCTGGGTAACCGTGTCCTCAAACTGAATAATTACTCCAATGAATCCGTGATCCTCTTGATGGAACTCTTCGGTCATAGTTCCCCGGCCATTAAAAAGATATTTGGGAATCAGAGATCGGGAGATTTTAGATGTTTATGATAGCCTTAGTCTGTAACCAAATTTGATTTTAATGAATTCCCTTATTCAAATAAAAGTTAACACTTGTCCATCGACATTTATGTAAATTATTTAATTTTGCCTTAAACAATATTTTATAAATGATATAGAGTAGTTTAAAAATATAAAAAGCGTTAGCGAAGGTCTGTTTTTTGAAAACCGCCAAATATTTCAATGCAAGCAGGATTTTTACGCAAGAACGCTCACGTCATAGCGTGGACTATACTTGTTCTGTTTGCATGGGTGCTTGGCGGTACCTCAAAAAACGGATAAGCTGTAGATCCACGCTTTTTTTTATTGACTCAGCATTTGGATCTAAGCTGTATATCTGATTGCTATGAAAAAGTAGTTACATCAAAAAAATAGGAACTCCTATTCTATCCTGTATACAAGAATTGCCGTCTATTTGGATTTAAGGTGACAACATCCAATATACGGGCTACTTCATTTTCCTTACCGAGGATATTCAGTGACCATTTATTTGAAAAAGAATATGACTCATCATGAAATTATGACATTCCATATAAATTCTTGTCACTTCTTTCTGAAAGTGGCTATTTACCTGAGGAATACCAATAATCTGGGCTTAATTTAGAAGAGTCAAAAATCAGGAATATTATGAATTTTAATAACCAGGTAATTCTTGATATAGGTACTTATCAGGAAACCTTAAAGAAAATAGAAAAATTAGAGAATAGTGATAGTCAACAAGAGATACAGCGACTCAAAAAGGAAGTTCAGAATCTTGAAACTCAGAATAGAAAACTTTTGACAAAAATAGACGATATGGGGAAATACAATAATTTATTCCTTCAAGAACACTCCTTAGTGAGGAAATACGAAAAGAGCCTGTATTTATTTTTTTCATTGTCCTTTTTTGATAGAATCTTCAGGTATCGGAAAATCAGGAAGACAATAAAAAAAGAAAATCAGATTTAAAAACATCATTTACTAACATGTTCAACCCTTGACTTATTATGGATGATTATAATTTCATAAATACCCGACACCAAGATTCAGATGAACAAATTGGAAGGATGATTAAAGAAGACAATCGTTGGATAACATGGTCCAAAATAATTCCGTGGGAAAGATTGTCTGAGATATATAAACGATCTATGTTTCTAGAAACAACCTTTTCTGAAGAGGAAATTCGGTTGATGATAGGGATACTAATTATAAAACGACAAAAAAATATTCCGTTTGAAACAATTGTAGAAGGAATAGGGAAGAATTCCAGCATTCAATATTTTCTGGGGTTTGAGGAATTTGAAACCGACCGTGAAATAGATAATAAATCGTTGTTGGTTCGGTCTCTGTATAAGATTGAGTCTTCATTGAAAGAATATTCCGACAATAAAAAAATGGTTCGACGTAATATCATGAACCGGAAATCGGATCTTTTTAAAAATAATAAACAACTTATATTCCGTAATTCGGGAGGTTATTTGTTTATCAATCCGGAGGATGTTATATATCTCAACGCGAATGGGAACTACACCTCTTTTATTCTGGAAAATGAACAGCCCAGAAGAGTTAATTCAATAATGGGACAGATTGAACTCAGGCTGAATCCGAATAAGTTCATCCGGATTAATCGTTCATATATTATCAATCTTGACTATATCTCGGAAATAAATCTTTCCAAACGGCAATGTAAACTCCATTCCAAGAACGGAAAGGAGTTTTATTGTCCGATATCCAGAGGGAAAATCACTAAGATCTCCAGAAAAATAAAAGAATTGAAAACATTCATTTCCTGATGAATGTGATTTTAAATCATATCCGGTCCTCTTGATTACATCGAATGAATGAACCTGTAAACTCCTCTCTAA
This sequence comes from Prolixibacteraceae bacterium, assembly GCA_963692465.1. GTDB lineage: Bacteria > Bacteroidota > Bacteroidia > Bacteroidales > Prolixibacteraceae > JAUZOB01. Next base: position 1,304,576 of record OY829943.1, on the reverse strand, counting down.
AAACGGAGAAGAACTTTACTGTCCAATTTCTAAAGAACAAATCAGTGAACTTTCGAAAAAGATAAAAGAACAGAGGATGTTGGTTCCCTGAGAATCTTCCGGTCTGATTTTTCTATGTTCTTGATCATGGTAAGCCAGGGGATTAAGCTTATTCCTATCGATTTTGTATTTTCTTTCGGACACTTTTCACGCTTAACTCTAATAAAGGACCAAGCGTAATCCGTTATGTGTTGGTAGTCTCTTTATTGTAATGGAAGCAAAAGATTATTAAATATCTGCTTTATCAATGTCCACAAGGATTGAGCATTGGAAGGAGTTACGCTTAATTGAATTACGATACTGGCAATAGTGCCAATAAAAAGGCTTTTCCAATCGAATTTACTCATAGCCTTCGCCAAATCAACTAAATGATCAAGTTTATTGTTTATGGCAGACATTTGATCAGGTAAAAGTTTGATGGATGTAATGCCTTGTTTTAAGGTTAAAATTCTTTGTTGTAAATCTTCATACTCTATAGCAGAGAATTTGTTCTCATCGTTTTCTAAATTAATTTCAATTCCTGCAATCTCTTTGCAAAGTCTATCCCATTTATTTGGTGTATTTATCTCTCGTACTATGTTTAATAGCCATTGGTTTACACCTTCTAACAGGTGGTTCCAATCACCACCTATTTTCTCTCTATATGTGTCAGTACCTGGACAATAAACACCTACTGAAGAATTAGACATATCTCCAAATGAGAACTGGAATTCTGAATTTTTAAAAATCAAGTTCGTTACAAAGTGCCCTGGACCGGGGGTCATGTCAAATTTAAATTGTGATGGAGAGAGTCCGACTCTTTCAATTACATCAAACAATGTATCTTTTTGTGATGTTAATAATTTCATTTATCTGTTTTTTATAATAAGGCAACTTTCCCTCATTGGACCAATCAAAAATAATAAAAAATCAACTCGATAAAACAAGAGAGACTTCAGCTAAAAAAAGGTCGTTGGGCCAAATTCCTTTAGATTTTTATTTGACAGATGTCTTAAGTAAGATTTTGTTCGGGAAAACTTCATGGCAGTTCTCATGCTTTTTCCCCTCCTTTTATTGTAAAATCAGCCTTTTATTTTAACCTAACAATCGGTCTGATTTTTTAGAGAGTATTATACATTTCAGCGTTTTAAAGAAGATTTCAGCTGTGAATCAGGTAAGCCGAAGAGAACTTCCACCCTTAAAATGTCAATAGAATGTTTAACAACTAAAGTCGTCGAATTTTTCACTAAGATTATTATTTAATGACTGGGGAATTATTGTAATTTTGGATACACCCTAAATTTGACGAAATGAGTAAAATATGGATAACTTATAACTGGAAAGACAATGAAGATAAAGATGTTGATTTTATTGCTCAAGAATTAATAAATGCTGGGGTAGAAATTAAACTTGACAGATGGAATATTTCTGCAGGTAAAAGACTATGGTCCCAAATTGAGACCTTTATAAAGTCAAAAGAAGAAAGTGATGCTTGGATTTTAGTTGCCACAAATAATAGTTTAGCTAGTGAACCATGTAAGGAAGAGTATGCATACGCTTTAGATCGTGCCCTGCATAATCGTGGAGAAGATTTTCCTGTAATCGGATTATTTTTAAATAGCATTAATGAAGATTTAATTCCTTCTGGGATAAAAACTCGCCTATACGTGAGTATTACAGATCCTGATTGGAAAGAACGAATAATTGCGGCAGCAGAAAAAAGATCTATAGAAATAAGTAAAACAAATATTACACCTTATTATTTGAAAGTTCACACTGTTGTTAATCGCGATATGCAATTTGCAATAGAAATGAGGCCTCGGGCCGGAGTATGGGCACCCTTTATTGCTGCTATACCTAAAGAAGAAAAAACGATGGTAGATCCCCAAATAATGATAGGGCCAAGGAATATTCCGACAAGAGGTGGTATGTTAGTAAATTATAGTCAAGGTGAATCTATGGATAAGTGGATATCTTGTGCTGGCAATCAAGCAACTCCAACAGAAAGTTATTTCCTTTGGTGTAAAGTTCTCCCCTCTTCTTTGATTTTTGGTGTAAACGATAATAGCTCTTTGCAATTTTTAGTAAAATTTTAAAGAGGGTAATAAATCTAAATAGTGAAATAAGGAATAGGATTGCCAACTTTAGCCGGACCTGAGGATAAGGGATAATCCGTAAGTTATTTGGGGAACAGGAGACAATTTTTTGAGAGGATTTGTTTAAGAATAAAGGTTCCCGATTGATTTGAAGGAAAAAAAGCCATTGGATTCCTCACCAGATTTCACCGTCTATAGGAAATGAGATATTATGTCCTATAGTATCTTATTAATGGATGGGCAAATTTATTAATAAAATAAGTATTTGAAAAACAGTACTTCTTGCCATAGAAAGTCTCAATGTTTTTTACTCTAAATTAGATTTCATCCCTTATATTTGTGTGGCTGATCATATATATTTATGTTTAGATCATCCATGAATCTATTATGGCCTTTCAATTTAATTACTTTTAAATAAATCGTTATGGAAACTAAAGTTCTTAATCTGTATCCAATCGACTATCCATTTGAGACCTTGGTACAAAGAACAAATTCTGATCCACCAAAATTAATTCTAAATCCTGATTTTCAACGAAAATATAAATGGGATAAGGATGGATTTGAAAGAGCGTCAAGATTTATTGAATCTTGCTTGATGAGAATTCCTCTTCCTGCATGTTATTTTGCTGAAAATGAAAAAGGGAATCACGAAGTTATAGATGGTGTGCAAAGGATAACAGCGATTAAGAGATTTTTCAATAATGAATATCCACTTGAAGGTTTAACTGTATTTGAAGAACTTGAAGGTAAAACTTTTGACGAGCTAGGGGATTTAAAAAATGAATTGGAAAGTACGACAATTCGGTGTATAATACTTAGAAAAGAAAATCCAAAAGAACTTATTCAGGAAATTTTTGCTCGATTAAATCAAGGAGCGGTTCAACTTACTGCCCAAGAAATAAGACATGCTATTTACCCTGGATCACTTGATGATCTTTTAGTCGAATTAGCTCTGCATCCTTATATAGAAAACTTTGGTAAAGGTGAATCAGGAACAAAGGAAAAGGATGGTCGAGAATCTGAAGAGATGATTCTTCGATTCTTTTCGATGCAGTCTGATCTCGGGGACTATGAGGATATACTATCAAAATATTTAGATCGATATGCTGCAAAAAATCAGAATTTAGCACCTGAGGAAATTGGGAAACTCAGGGATGTTTTTACGGAAACACTTGGGAAATGTCTATCTGTCTTTGACGATCGTCCTTTTATTGATTTGACTAAAGAAAGACCTAAGCAAAGCCTTGTACACTATGATTTATTGATGTGGAGCTTTAGAAGCTTGACTACTGAATTCACTTCAATTCATAAAAAAGAAATTGCAAGTAAATTTCAGGAGCTTTGCGGAGATGAACGATTTATCAAAACCCTGTCTGGTGGGTTACAAAAGAAAAGCGCATTGTTAAAAAGGAGAGAGGTTTGGTTGGAAAAATTAAGTGAGATCAATGAATAAAACACCATATAAAGAGGTATACATAACTCAGCTAAATAAACTTACGGAAATTATAAAAATAGCAAATCAAAGAATTGTTTCAGATGTACCTGATGATTACTTTCAATCTAATGCTAATTTTTTTACCAAATCATTCCTTGTAATTATGTGTGCCTACCTTGAAGCATATCTAAAAGATGCATTAATGGTAATAATTGAAGAAACGAATGTTAAACTGATGGATGCTAAACTACCCCATAATTTAATAAAGTGGAGCCTAAATATTAAAATGGAATTCAAAGAGAATGATTTCAAATATGAGGATTTTAAAATTAAAATTAATAAAAGAGAGCTTGATGATTTCATCTCAGGGAATCCATATAGAACCAAAGATTTATTTAAAAAATTTGGAATGGAATTAGATAAAGATGAAATATTTAGAAATCAAAAAGATTTGATAAATACAATCGTAATAAAAAGAAATAAAATTGTTCATTATAATGATGATGCCTCTGATGTATCTAATAATGATTTACAACAAAATATAAATGCGATTTCAAGTTACATTGAGAATATAGACAGATTAATCTGCTTGCATGTATGAATATCCCGGTGAAAAATTGAATTTATCCGCATGGTGAAAAGTTCATCGGTAATGATTCGTTTAAAAATAAACGGATTTTGACAAACAAAAAATGATCTCCTCCCAAAAATTAGACCACTTGATAAGTATAAAAAGGGCGTCTCTAATTATGGAAATCTTTTCCTTCAGGAGCCTACATCCGACTCGTTTCGGTGCAGTTCATTATGGTAAAAATGGAGCACATATTGTTCCTGCAAGTCCTATTCAATATTAGTGTAATGGAAATAAATAGAGAAGAAATTTTATTGGCTTTACAATCTTCACTCATAGGGGAGATTTATCCAGCAATCAGGGTTGTTGTCTATAAGTATATCCCGAAAAATAAGCATTTTGTCTTGAGATATTATCTTGATAGAGAACCAACAGAAGAAGATAACGAAAATGTGGAAATTGTCATGACAGAATTTATATCTAATTTTAAATATTCGGATTTCGACAAAATTAAGGAGGAGTGTTGCTATTCAGACGAGCTGATATCTCAGTTAGATATTATGGATGGTATAGTTTATTGTAGGAAAGAGTACAAATAAAAACATTGGCTTTGGAGTTGACAACTTTAGCCGGACATGAAGGTAAGGGATAACGCAACGTTGTCATAAGTCATTCGAAAAAGGAAGACAGTTTCTTTGAAATATTCGTTTAGAAATAAACGATCAATTGATTTTGATGATGACCCAAATTTGAACGATTCCCAAATCTAAGCCCACTTGATAAGTATAAAAAAGGGCGTTTCTAATTGTAGAAATCTTTTCCTCGGGGGCCTAAAACAGGCAACGTCGGAGTGAATTACCTCCATTCCAATATCTAAAATTCTTCATTTTCTTGTTGAAGAGTTTTTATTAAAGAATCGGATTTATCCATGGTTCCGGGGATATCCTCCTGCCATTCGATGCGATGATCAGGATCAACCATCACCGGCTTCTATTTTTCGAGGATAATATTTGAAAATAAGATTTTCATCTCTTAACTTTTTGTCATAATTTAGATTGGAAATACAGAATTTTGGGAACAATATTATATGAATAAATATTTAAATGAAGTTGCTGCTTAACTCTTTGTCTCTTTTTGATGGGGATATCCACTGTCTCTACCACTTAAACTGAATATTCCGGTCAAGCGGCGCCACCCCTACCGGATGAAGCGGCGCCAGGAGTTCCGATCGAAGCGGCGCCACTTAACAGGGTTGTTTATTTAGGGATATTTTAGAAAAGCAAGCGTCAGAAACAAGACCTGACAATCCGGCACAAGCGGCGCCACCCCAAAAGACAAAACAGGGAAGATTTGTAACAATAACCAGGTATCTTTTGAACAAAAAGATGCGATGGCTTATATTCCTATTACTATGTTACAGATCAGACACATATTGCAATTACTTGAAAAAGGAGAATCAAAGCGGTCAATCGCTCAGATACTTCATTCCGGACGACATACGATAGATAAATATATTGATCGTATCAACCAGTCAGATAAGGGACTTTCAGAGTTGCTTCAATTACCGGATGCCCAATTATTAGTTCGGATGTATCCTCTCCGAAACGAATCCAAAAGAGATCCGAGGCAACAGTATCTTCTAGATAAACTTCCCGGATATCAAAAGGAATTAAACCGGATCGGTGTAACCAAACGGTTATTATGGGAAGAGTATCGTAAAGAAGAACCAGATGGTTATGGTTACTCTCAGTTTTGCGAACACTTAACTGATTATCAAAAGAAAAACGGAGCGACCATGCATTTTGAACACCTGCCCGGAGACATCATCCAAATTGATTTTGCGGGGAAGAAAATGAGTTACATTGATTGTATCACCGGAGAGATCGTCCAATGTCCGATATTAATCTGTGTTCTTCCCTATAGTGGCTATACCTACATTGAAGCCCTGCCATCAGCCACACAGGAGTTTATGTTCGCTGCCCTGGGGCGTTGCCTGAGTTATTTGGGCGGAGTTCCTAAGAATGCCTTGAGCGACAACATGAAACAATACGTTTCAAAGAGTAATCGCTACGAACCTTCATTTACAACAGTATGTGAGCAGTGGGCGGTTCATTACAACATGAATCTGACGGCAGCCAGAGTGTTTCATCCCAAAGATAAGCCTTCGGTCGAGAGCACGGTGAACGTGGCTTATATGCGGATCTATGCACCCCTACGGAATGAATCGTTTCATAGTTTGGCAGAGCTTAATGCCCACATCATGGATCGTTGTGATGCTCATAACCACATGCTCATGCAAAACCGGACATACAGCCGCTATGATCGATTTATCGAAAAGGAAAAGCCTCTTCTTTATGAACTACCCTCCGAACCCTTTGTAGTTAAACACACTACCAAAGCAAAAGTACAGAAGAATTACCATGTTATATTGGGTGAAGACTGGCATCAGTACAGTGTTCCCTACCAGTATATTGGCAAACGGGTTGTTCTTGTTTATGATTATGAAGAAGTAGAGATTTACCTGGGACAACAGCGAATAGCCATCCACAAACGACATCACGGCAAATACGGATATACTACATTGAAGGAACATATGCCAGAATCCCACCGGAGATATGATGAAACGCAGGGATGGGACTCAGACTATTTTTTAAACCGGGCACAGCAGATCGGTGAAAACTCCCGTGAGATCTTTACCCGTATGCTTGCCTCCAAAACCTTTGCAGAACAGACCTATCGGTCCTGTATCGGGTTATTGCGCATTGCTGATCTGTATGGTAAAGAACGCTTCGAGAATGCCTGTAAGCGGGCATTGCCATCTCCACGAATAAGTTACCGGATGATAGAAAATATATTAATCAACAATCTGGATAAGCAGCAGGATGAAAATCAATCAGCGTTGTTGTCTCCGATTCCGGATCATGAAAACATACGAGGTTGTCAAGCTTATCATTAACCCTTTAAAAAACAATAAGAATGAATCATCAACTTACATTGGATCAACTCAATCAGTTAAAACTACATGGAATGGCTGATGCCTATCAGGCCGTGCTATCATTGCCGGTACAGGAACAGCCTTCCATCCACCAGTTTATCGCCCGCCTTACCGAAGCAGAGGCACAATATCGTTTACAACTCAGAACCGAAACTTACCTGAAACAAAGCAAACTGCGATACAATGCTGTTTTGGAACAGGTTTACTGTAATCCGGGGAGGAACCTCTCTCAGGAGAACCTTCTCTCCATTGCTGATGGTGGCTTTATCGAACGCTCTGAAAACATCCTCATTACCGGAGCTACAGGATGCGGGAAGAGCTATTTGGCCTGTGCCATTGGCCGACAAGCCTGTTCGTTTGGATATAAAACGCTTTATTTTGGAATGACCCGCTTTCTGGAACGAATCGCACAATCCAAACTTGATGGCACTTACATCAAATTGCTTAACCAGATTGAAAAAGTACAATTGCTTATCCTTGACGATTTTGGGTTGCAACCGATGAATAATATCGCCCGTCTTGCTTTGCTCCAGATGCTTGAAGATCGCTATGGTAAGAAATCAACACTGATCGCTTCCCAGCTTCCTGTGGATAAATGGCATCCCTATATCGGAGAGTCTACCGTTGCCGATGCTATTATGGACAGATTGTCAGAAAATGCTTCCCGGTTTGAACTTAAAGGGGAGTCATTGAGAAAGAAAAAAACAGTAAAATAGTTAGCTGAAATTGTTTAATATTGTATTACAAATCTGCCCCGTTTAGGTGGCGCCGCTTCGAGCGGTACACTGGCGCTGCTTCGCCGGAATACTCACTTAAACGTTTTGGCAGAATCTGAAAAGATAGATTGAGTCGGATTAAAGTTGTGAAACTTGTAAGTTGTTGGACCAATATTGATTATGGATAGGATATGAATCGATTGTGTCTCATAATATTAATGCTGCTTTTCCCTTCGTATTCTTATTGTCAATGTATTTATATTGATGATGTTATACGGAAAATATATCTTCCAGAAGAAGATACTTTGTACGTGGAAAATAGAGAGATGAAGTATAGTTTTATTAAAACCAGAAAGAAAGAAAATGATAATGAAATATGTTTTATAGATAAGAAGGCGTTTGAAGAAACCTTGCAAAGAAAAAATGTATACGATGTATCATTTGATGTAATGTCTATTAATCCAAGAGAGATAACATTGAAATTAAAAGTGGTAATAATTTCTAAAGGTTCAGGTGATATGGTATATCGGGTTGCCTCTAGGTATGATGAAAGGCTTGTTCGATTGATATATGATAAAAAGAATAAAAATTGGGAATATCAAAAGACGTTAAAGATACTTTGGCAATAAGGGTGTTGTCAGTATAAGTATGATGAACGGCCCCGACCGATAGAAGAAAGAGAAAGCATAGATGTAGGTTTCGGGAGAAGTTGTTCGATGAAAAACAGAGTTCGATAAGCCTCTCTTGAACTATTCTAATTGTAGAAACCTTTTCCCTCGGGAGCGTAAAACAGGCAAGGTCGGAGTGAATTCCCACCATTCTAATATCAAAATTACCACCGATCTTATCCATTTTCTGTATGGAAATCTTTCACTAAAAATCGGTGATTTTAACAAAAGTCAGGCAAGTTTCGGGCAAGAAAAAAGGAATTACGGAATTTAACTTCCATAACTCCTTGATTTTTAATGTAGCGAGAGTCGGGCATGATCCGACGACCTCATGATTATGAATCATGCGCTCTAACCAGCTGAGCTACCTCGCCATCTGATTTTAGCGGTGCAAATATAGGTTTTTTTTCATTTAACCGAAAGTGTTCTTTGTGAAAAAATAGGAAAAATGAGCGCCTCTTTCCTTATCTGATTGGTATTTCGATTGGTAATTGGTATATTGCAGAAGTACATTATTTGTGTTTTATGGCAGAGAGAGAAAAAATACAGCTCGAATACTTGTTTAGTTGCAGCCCGAAATTATTATACAGCAGATTAAGTAATGCTTCCGGCCTGGCTGAGTGGTTCGCTGAGAGTGTGAGGGTGAAAGACGACCGTTTTAGCTTTTACTGGGATGAAAGTGAGCATGTTGCAGAAAAACTCATTGACCGTGAGGGAAAGCAGATCCGATTCAGATGGCTTGATACTCCCGAAGATTGTTATTTCGATTTCCAAATTGTTCCTGATGAATTGACCGGAGATGTGTCGTTGATTGTGACTGATTTTGTTGAACCGGAAGAAAAAGACGAGTCTAAAGAGCTTTGGAACCGACAGATTGGCGGACTAAAGAGAGTAATTGGATTGTAATCCTATTTTTTTACTAAAATAGTTTAGTTTTGTAGCCGTTTAATGAGCTGTTACGTCAATGAAACGATTACACCTTTTTATTATTAAGAGTTTCCTGGGCCCTTTCTTTATGACCTTCTTTATCTGCATCTTTGTCTTATTGATGCAGTTTTTGTGGAAGCATATCGATGATTTGGTGGGGAAAGGTCTTCCTGTTCATATTGTTGCCGAGGTCTTTTTATACGCAATGGCTTCATTAGTCCCTATGGCTTTGATCCTTGCTGTCTTATTGGCTTCATTAATGACTTTCGGAAATCTGGGTGAGCATTATGAATTGATTGCTCTTAAAGCTGCCGGAATTTCTCTATATCGAATTATGCGGCCACTGGCTATCTTCGCTGTTGTATTGAGTATCGGCGCTTTTATCTTTGCCAACAATGTTCTTCCTGTTGTTAATCTAAAGCTATTCTCTCTTATGCTGGGACTTCGATCGCAGAATCCGGAGATGGTTATTAAAGAGGGAATATTCAATAGTGATGTCGCGGACTTTAGTATCAAGGTCGACCGGTTCATTAAAGAACGTAATATCTTAAAAGGGGTAATGATTTACGACCATCGTAATCAAAGTGGAAATAATCAGGTTATTCTTGCTGATTCAGGAAGAATTGAAATGACGAGTGACCGACAGAACCTTATTATTACTTTGTATCGTGGGGTTAATTATGCGGAGTTGAAATCACAACAATCTGCGTTGAAAAAGAATTTTCCATTTGGTCAGGGCCGATTTAAAAAGCAGACTATCTTATGCCCGGTTGCAGGGTTTAACTTTACCCGCATGAATGAGGGTATGTTGCATGGATTTCATAAAATGCTTAGTATTAGCGAACTGTCGCATCAGGAGGATTCTCTGAGAGACAATTTCTACAATAAAGTACGGGCGGATTATGCCTTGAGCCTTAGCTATCCGGAGCCGGTTAAACGCAGACTATATAACAATGTACCGTCTAATCCGCTAAAAAATAAACAGTTTAGTGCCTTTATGGGAAACCCAAATAAAACGGTTGATCTCGATGAATTGTTTAAAAAACTTCCCAATCCAGAAAAGATGATGGCGTTGCAAGCGTCAATGTCAACGGCGAGAAATAATCTGCAGGAACTCTCAATGCGGGAACCTGAAATTCTTGGTTCTAAGATTGATGTGGCTAAAGTCGCATTAGAATGGCACCGGAAATTTTCAATCGCTTTCGCTTGTTTGATCTTTTTCTTTATCGGCGCCCCTCTCGGTGCTATTATTCGAAAAGGCGGATTCGGAATGCCGGTTGTAATCTCGGTGTTGCTGTTTATTCTCTATTACATCGTTTCAATGACTGGAGAAAAATTCGCTCGGGAAGGTATGTGGGATGCGTGGAGCGGAATGTGGCTTTCTTCCATCATTTTCGTAGCTGTGGGTGTTTTCCTTACTTATAAAGCAGTTACTGATTCCAGTCTGATGAATAGTGAGGTCTACATGGAATTCTTTAAAAAAATTAAAAACTTTTTCAAGAAAAAGAACCTGTTGAATTAATCAAAAGGGTGTCTTTTTATCGAAAAATACTTTCACGAAACAATCAAGGTGCTGATCCAAAAAATAATTCTTTGTCTTTTTGTGAACACTCGTGTGGAAGGCGTTGTTGGTTTGGCATGAATCTATAAACATTTTATAGTTTTGTGTGACGTGATTGATGTGATTCTTTCGTAGAACAATTTTACCTGATAATATACTCGTATGCAGGATGATATTAAGCTTAATTCCATAGAAGAGGCCGTTGAAGATTACAGGGCCGGAAAGTTTGTAATTGTGGTTGATGATGAGGATCGTGAGAATGAAGGCGATTTTATTATTGCAGCAGAACTTGTGACTCCTGCTAAAGTGAATTTCATGACAAAATATGGAAGAGGTCTCATTTGTGTGGCTCTTTCCGAAGAACGTTGCGATGAACTGGATCTTAACATGATGGTTGGTAATAATACGGCCGTCCATTCTACTGCTTTTACGGTTTCGGTTGATGCTTTGGGGAGTGGTTGTACTACTGGAATATCAGCTCATGATCGTGCCGTAACGATTGGTAAATTGGCTAATCCCAAAACGAGACCGGAAGAATTGGCCCGACCGGGTCATATCTTCCCGCTAAAAGCAAAGAACAAAGGGGTACTGCGACGATCCGGACATACTGAAGCGTCAATAGATCTGGCTCGACTGGCTGGTTTATTCCCGGCTGCTGCTCTTGTCGAGATTATGAACGAAGACGGATCAATGGCTCGTTTGCCTCAACTCTATGAGATCGCACAGAAGCATGAACTGAAAATTGTTTCTATTGCTGACTTGATTGCTTACCGCCTGAAACGGGAGAATATCGTTAAACGGGGAGTGGAAGTTACTCTTCCGACAAAATATGGAAAATTTAAAATCATTCCTTTTCTTCAAAAATCAAACGGGAAAGAACATGTTGCTTTAATCAAGGGGACATGGAAGGATGATGAACCAATCCTAGTGAGGGTTCATTCCTCGTGCATGACTGGTGACATTTTTGGCTCTTTACGATGCGAGTGTGGTGACCAACTGCATAAGTCGATGGAGCTGATAGAAAAAGCCGGGAAAGGCGTTGTTGTCTATATTATGCAGGAGGGCCGTGGAATTGGCCTTATGAATAAAATAAAAGCCTATAAATTACAAGACGAGGGTCTTGATACTGTTGAGGCAAATATACATCTCGGATTTAAACCGGATGAAAGAGATTATGGCGTTGGCGCTGCTATTTTGAGAAGTATCGGCGTTCGGAATATGAGGCTCTTGTCTAATAATCCGGTTAAACGGGTCGGGCTCGAAGCTTACGGACTGACGGTGGTTGAAAATGTGCCTATCGAGATTGAACCCAATAAGTACAATCATTTCTATATGCAAACGAAAAAAAACCGGATGGGGCATATCCTTCAGGAATTCCGTTACGACGATAATGACGACAATGAAGGGGGATTATGATGCCTTCCGGGGATGATGATTCTACTTGTTCCTTCAATGACGGACTCGTTGAAGGTGTGGATTTCGATATGAGTTCGGATGGTTACAGGGTGATGACTGAGAAGTTCCTTCGGGAACGCGGGTATTGTTGCGGAAATGGTTGTAAACATTGTCCGTATTTTCCTAAAGCGACCAAAGGAAATACGAACATGGAAACTTTTTAAAAAGAAGTCATGATTGCAAAAAAAATGCGAATCGTATTTATGGGTACTCCCGAGTTTGCAGTGGAGAGCCTTGACGCTTTGGTTTCTCAGGGATATAATGTTGTTGGGGTTGTTACGGTTCCAGATAAACCGGCGGGACGAGGGTTGAAAATGAAAGAATCGGATGTTAAAAGATATGCTGCGGAAAAACACTTGCCTCTATTACAACCGGAGAAACTGAAGGATCCTGAATTTATCGAACAATTAAGAGCGTTTAAGGCCGATATTCAAATCGTTGTCGCTTTTAGAATGTTGCCTGAAATTGTTTGGGCGATGCCTTTATTGGGAACAGTTAATCTTCATGCTTCGTTATTGCCTCAATATCGTGGCGCTGCTCCGATAAACTGGGCAATAATCAATGGCGAAGAATTTACGGGGGTCTCAACATTCTTGCTTCAACATGAGATTGATACCGGGAATATTCTATACCAACAGCAGGTGAGAATAGAAGAAACGGATAATGCGGGAACCATACATGATCGATTGATGGTTGTTGGATCGGAAGTTCTTCTGAAAACGATTGATGATTTGGTGACCGATTCGATTGAACCGTTGAGTCAGGATACACTTATTCAAGAAAATGGAAATTATAAATTGCGGCCTGCTCCCAAACTTTTCAAAGATGATTGCAAAATTGATTGGAATTTGAATAGCCTCGAGGTATATAACAAAATCCGGGGACTAAATCCTTCCCCTGGAGCGTGGACGACTCTTACTCCTGTTGATGGTGGCGATCCTCTTGTCTTGAAGATCTTTGATTGTAAATATCAAAATCTGCCAATATCAAGTAAGCCTGGATCAATCAGTGTAAAGAAAAACAGTTGCGAAATTAGCTGTCTGGACGGAGTGATTTTATTGCAAAGTGTTCAGCTTGCGGGAAAGAAAAAAATGGATATCGTTAATTTTATGCGCGGTTTTCAGAATGTTGAATCCTTTTTCGCGGAGTAAGTGTTGTGAATCTAATTTAATGAAGGGAGGCTTGTTTGGTGGCTTCTTTTTTATTTGTGTTGTGCGGTTATGGTAGAAAAATATTTGTAAGGCTAAACGCAACTATCGAGGCTTTTAACCATCATCTATTTGAATAGCCCAATAACTTTTTTTAAATATTGCACCAGAAATGTTGTCTTGGAGAAAGAGCTCGAAGATATAATACGAAATTGCCGAAAAGGAAAACGTGGCGCTCAAAGCGCTCTGTATAAAATGCTTGCACCTAAAATGTTTGCTGTTTGCCTTCGCTATTCGAGAGATCGTGGTGAGGCAGAGGACAATCTTCAGGATGGTTTTATTAAAGTCTTTTTGAAAATTTCTGATTATTCATTTAAAGGTTCTTTTGAGGGATGGGTTCGAAAAATAATAGTAAATGTATGTATTGAGAAATATCGAAAGAAAATAATTTTTCAATCGGTCGAGGATATTGGTATTTTCGAGGATAAGTGGGTAGAAGAAGAAGTTGTTGAAAAAATTTCAGAAGGAGAATTGATCTCGATAATACAAGATCTTCCTCCACAATATCGATTGGTTTTTAATCTTTACGTTATTGAGGGTCTTTCTCATAAGGAAATTGCTGAAAAAATAGGGATTAGTGAGGGAACCTCAAAGTCTAACCTGGCGAGGGCCAGAATGATTCTAAAAGGGAAAGTTGAAACCTATATTAGAAAAAAAGAGGAGAGGACCCAGTTTACGGCATGAAAAAAGAACGTCAGATAGATGAGGTATTTAGAGAGAAACTTGAGAATGTTGAAGTTTCTCCACCAGAGCATCTCTGGAGTGATATAGCTGACCGGCTTGACTCGCAGAATCGGGAGATAAGATTCTTGTGGGTGAAACGGATTGCTGTAGCTGCCGCTTTGGTTCTGGCTTTCTTTGCTGGTTGGGAACTTCAGCTTTCTCATTCAAAAGGTGATGTTGTAATGAGTGCTTCTTCTATTGTCAATAAAACAAAGTCGACGGGGGGAATAGAACGTACTGCTTCCTCTGCATCTCCTAATAAATCAAGTATGGCTGCATTGACATCTGATCGGTTGGCCGGGAAGCAAGAGTTGCGGAATTCTAAAAGAGGTAACAGAACAAGAATGTTGTCGCAGAGGACTCCCTCTGGGGTGGAAGTAGTCGCTTATCGGAAAGAGAAAGATTTGAATCCTTTTTTACAGAAACAGCATGTGACTGAAAAATATACTCACGAATATATTGCTTCTTTATCATCGAAAGGGGTGAGCAAAACTGAGCTGTCTCTTCAAAAATTGAATGCTGTAGGTGAAAAGCAAAAGGCGTTGTCTGTAGATGAAATTATTATTGCTCAAAATTTGGAGAGGATTGAGAATTTAAAAACCAAAAGGAAATTGACTTGGTCCATGGGGGCTCAACTGGCTTCTTCTAATTCTTTAAATAGTTCTCAGAATTCAGCAAGGGTTTCTGCTAATAGCGTTATATCAGACTTGGTTCCTCCCTCGACGCAGACGGGTAATTTGAAAGTTAATCTTGGAACTGGTTTGACATTTGCGGTGCAAACATCCAAACGATTAAGTATTCAAAGTGGCCTTTTCTATTCTAAAATTCAACAAACTAGTAGTGGAGTTTACCCGCATGATGATCTGTCTATGACCTTAGAGGCACCCTTTGCTTCCTTGGTGTCGCAAAGAGCAAAGAGCACTATAGATACTCCATGGGGAGAAGCACGAATTAATTTCCGTCACCGAGCCTCTTTAGGTTTGGGTTCCGTTGGTAGTGCCCTATTCTTGGCGAGTGCTGCATCCGTATCAGGAAGTGTTGATGTTAATCAACAAGCTGAGTATATGGAAATCCCATTATTGCTTCGATATAAATTATTGGATCATCGATTTGGAGTTGATCTGCTGGGTGGTATGGGTGCTAATTTCCTTGTGGGGAATGATTTGTATGAACTGAGGGGGGATGATAAACAAAGAGTCGGGGAAACAGCAGATATGAATAATTTCACCTATAGCAGCATCTTTGGCGTTGGCTTTAGCTATGGACTGTCGTCTAATGTGCATTTGAGTCTGGAACCAAAAATGAAATATTACCTTAATTCTCTTAGCAATAATCATTCTGTGAATCTGAATCCCTGGATTTTCGGCGTTTATGCTGGATTGAATTTTAATTTCTAGTGCATAGATTAAACAACCGTTGCGTCCCGATTTTTTTAATTACTACTATTATTTCTTGGTCTTATCGGTGTTTATAAAAGGTTGATGTTTACCGAAAAAGTTTTAAAAAGATTACTTTTGCCGATTGGGAAATGAGACCACTCTTCCCTTCATAGTGCTTATAAAAGCGCTTGGATATCACAGGAGAAAACAGATGAATAAAAAGGATATTCAGTACATTGAATCGACAGAAGGAACCACGGTAAGTGTGCGGGGTGCCCGTGTGCATAATTTGCAAAATATAGATGTAGATATTCCAAGAAATAGCCTTACGGTAATAACCGGATTAAGCGGATCGGGGAAATCTTCTTTGGCATTTGATACAATTTATGCAGAAGGACAACGGCGATATATTGAAACTTTTTCTTCGTATGCCCGTTCTTTTCTGGGAAATATGGAGCGTCCGGATGTTGATGAGATTAAGGGACTAAGTCCGGTGATCTCAATAGAACAAAAGACGACGAATAAAAATCCACGCTCAACCGTTGGAACGGTTACTGAAATTTATGATTTTCTTCGTTTACTCTATGCTCGTGCAGGAGAGGCGTTCTCTTATAATACAGGAGAGAAAATGGTCAAGTATACCGATGATCAGATTCTTGAACTAATTCATGAGAATTTCTCTGGACACCGTATTTTGGTGCTTGCACCGATTGTGAGGGGTAGAAAAGGTCATTATCGGGAGTTGTTTGAACAAATTAGAAAAAAAGGATTCCCTAATGCCCGTGTCGACGGAGAAATAAAAGAACTGCTGCATGGCTTTAAGGTTGATCGGTTTAAAAATCACTTTATTGAGATTGTAATTGATAAACTTGTGGTAGATGAAGCTTCATCTAAGCGGATGAAAGATTCTGTGACGCAGGCAATGAGGCACGGGAATGGAGTTACGATGATTCTGGATGTTGATGAGAATCGTTTTAAATATTATAGTCGGCAATTAATGTGTCCTACAACTGGAATCTCGTATAATGAACCGGCACCGCATTCTTTTTCTTTTAATTCACCTCAGGGCGCATGTCCCCGTTGTCATGGTCTGGGAGTGGTTGATGAGATAGATGTTGAACGGATTATCCCGGATAAAAAGTCGAATATTTACAAAGGGGGTATTGTCCCTTTGGGTTCCTATAAAAATACCGTTATTTTTTGGCAAATTGAATCAATCGCTGAGCAGTTTGGCTTTTCGATTAAGACTCCTATTCAGAATATTCCTGACGAGGCAATGAATATTATTCTTTATGGAACGAATGAGAGAATTCCAATAAAACATTCTCCTTTGGGTGACTCTGTTAGTTATATGCTGACTTATGAGGGGGTTGTAAAATATATTGAAGATCAGAGAACTGAAGATGCATCTCCTACTGCTCAAAAATGGGCAGATCAGTTTATAACTCATAAAGTTTGCCCTGAGTGTAATGGAATGCGACTTAATAAAGAGGCATTGCATTTTCGTGTTGCAGAGAAAAATATAGGGGAACTTGCACACCTGGACCTGACTGAACTGTTGGAATGGTTTGAAAATGTAGATGATAAACTATCGGACAGACAACGTAAAATAGGTTCAGAGATCATAAAGGAGATTTGCGATCGGCTGAAATTTCTTCTCGATGTAGGACTTGAATATCTGACCCTGGATAGAACGACCATGTCTCTTTCAGGAGGAGAAGCTCAACGTATCCGACTGGCAACGCAGATTGGATCGCAACTTGTGAATGTTTTATATATTCTTGATGAACCGAGTATCGGATTACATCATCGCGATAATCTAAAATTAATCCATAGTCTTGAGCGATTGCGTGATCAGGGAAATTCTGTTATCGTTGTTGAACATGATCGCGACATGATGCTTAATGCAGATTGGGTGGTCGATATGGGACCTTTTGCCGGTCGACTTGGTGGAAAAGTTGTTGCTAGTGGAACTCCACAAGATATACTGAAATCGGGATCCTTAACTTCTCAATATCTTTTGGATCGGAAAAAGATTGCAGTTCCTGCTCAGAGAAGGGAAGGGAATGGCAAGAAACTGAGCTTAATCGGTTGCTCTGGGAATAATTTGAAAAATGTTGATGTCTCTTTCCCTTTAGCAACATTTATTTGTGTTACAGGTGTCTCCGGAAGTGGAAAGTCAACGTTGATTAATGACACATTACAACCGATTCTTAGTCAGTATTTTTATCGCTCATTGAAAGATCCATTGTCTTATAAAAAGATAGAGGGTATTGAAAATATTGATAAAGTTGTACAGGTTAATCAATCTCCGTTAGGAAGAACACCACGCTCTAATCCTGTTACTTATACGAATATTTTCTCGGAAATAAGAACGCTGTTTGCTAAGCATCCGGAATCAAAGATCCGTGGTTATAAACCGGGACGGTTCTCTTTTAATGTTAAAGGTGGTCGGTGTGAAGAATGTGAAGGTGCTGGAGTTAAAACCATTGAAATGAATTTTCTTCCCGATGTATATGTCCCTTGTGATAAATGTAACGGGAAACGATATAACCGGGAAACACTTGAAGTTAGGTATAAAGGAAAATCAATCAGTGATGTGCTGGACATGACTATTGATCAAGGTGTTGTGTTTTTTGAAAATATACCATCTATTGCCCATAAGCTTAAAACAATAAAGGATGTTGGATTGGGGTATATTACGTTGGGTCAGTCATCAACTACTTTGTCCGGAGGAGAGTCACAGCGGGTTAAACTGGCTGCTGAATTGTCTAAAAAGGATACCGGAAAGACCCTTTATATTCTTGATGAACCGACAACCGGACTGCATTTTGAGGACATTCGGGTTCTTCTTGGTGTGTTAAATAAGCTCGTGGAACGAGGGAATACGGTTATTGTTATAGAACACAATCTGGACGTAATAAAAACAGCGGATTACATTATAGATATCGGTCCGGAAGGGGGCCGTAATGGAGGCGAAGTATTGTGTACAGGAACTCCGGAAGAGGTTGTTTGCTGTGAAAAGTCATATACTGCTAAATATCTGAAAGAGGAACTCTCCCGCTCGAATAATTAAAAGTTACTTGTTAAAAGTGAAAACAAAGGCTGGCAAGAAGGTATAGATAGTGAGCGGAGATTCCAGCGACTATGCCACCTATCGTTTGTGCAACAATTCCTTTGGAGGTTAACTGACGGTACCCGAGTGCGTCAAACATGGCGGTATAGGTACTTAAAAATCCACTCCAACACATCCCGATTGCAGAAAAGACGGCGATTGCATTTCCATTAATAATGTGCTCTTGTATGAAAACTTTAACCAAAGAAAGGGCAGCGCCAACTGCTCCCAAAGACGTTATCGGAAATGCAATTAACTGAGGATGATCAAACCCGAAGAGCGGTTTAAATAACCAACCTAAATAGGACGCTGCTTGTGGCAGAATAGGAACTCCTTCAAAGGCTAATCCCTGATATCCTAAAGATGGATTCTTGGGACCAAAAGTAATCATCATGATGAAGGTGCTGATTATGAGAACTCCTGGAATAATTGTTAGTCCGAGATCTACACCTGCTTTTCCTCCGTCAAGAATGGAATTCAAAAGTCGCATAAAAACGCTTCCCTCTGATTTGAAATTAATGAGCGATTCATTTCCTTCTTTTTCTTGTTCCTTTGGATCATTAGAAATAATCGGCTTTATAAAATGTTGCATTAACCGGGTAGAAATAATGGCTCCGATTGTTGCTCCGGCAAGGCCGAATAAGGCTTCCCGAAAATAGCCGACTCCTCCCATATAGGTGATTACAATTAAACCCATGCCAAAAGAAGTCCCAAAATTCGTGAGCGAGATTAGCTCCTTTTTGCTGAAATAGTGACTGAAGTTTTTGTCTTTGATTAGGCCGATGATTGCCGGGTTATCGGACAAGAAGGTCATTGCTCCGGCTAATGCCGCAATTCCGGGTAAATTGAAGAGTGGTTTTATAAATGGTTTGAGAATATATTCAATAAGTCTGACAACCCCAAATTCGACTAATAGTTTGCTTAGTGCGCTTGTTAAAACAATAATTCCCATGAGATAGAAAACAGTGTTCATTAGTAAACCCCAAGCTGTTTTCATGATGGTATTGATCAGGTTGGTAACCCCCATTACGTGCCCCATGTAACCGTAGAACCCGAAAAAAATAATTAGAAAAACAAATGCTTCATAGCGCCTGTGAATTAGAAAATCAGATTGTCGGAATCTATTAATTAACTTCATCTCTTTGTCCTTATTTTAGCCGCGAAGGAACAATACTTCAGGCTCTAAAACAATGACAAACCAGTATGATTTTTCTCATGCTTTGGGATAGAAAAATTTTTCATAACAGAACCGATTGGTCTTTAGGACTTAAAAATATATTCTGTAATTTGGGTGCTTTCCCGATTCCGGCATTAAATTTGTGAATGTCAGGTTCATAATGAAATGTTTATGAGAAGTGTTGAAATTTATTGTGAGAACAATAATTGTTCTAAGTTGTATCCGTTAGGAACAAGTTTGCTGGAAATTGTCGAGGATTTAAATATTACGCTAGATCTTCCAATTTGTGGCGCATTGGTCAATAACCGGGTTAAAGAATTAACCTATCAGATTGTAAAACCTAAAAGCATTCAGTTTATTGATTATAAACATGAAGATGGAAGACGAATTTATGTTCGTTCACTACTCTTTGTCCTTTATAATGCTGTTTGTGAAGTGTTCCCCAATGCAAAACTAAAAGTAGAGCATGGTATTTCGAGAGGGTTTTATTGCGAACTGGAGAATCTTGACCGGAATATTACGCATGAGGAGGTTCTTGCTCTAAGTCAGGCAATGAAGAGGCTTATTCAAAAAGATCTGCCTTTTGTGAGACAGGGGTTGCCGACAGAGAAAGTTATTGAATTGTTTGATAAAGAGGGGCTTGACGATAAAGCAAAATTGTTTTTAGATCAGGGGAAGATTTATTCGTATGTCTATTTTCTTGATGGGAAAGCTAATTTCTTTTACGGACAATTATTGCCATCAACCGGCTACCTGGGACTTTTTGGCATAGAACGATATTTCCATGGACTTTTGCTGCGGATACCTGACCCGGAACGAATTGATTCTTTGATGGAGTTTGATAATCAGAGTAAGTTGTTTGAGATCTTTCAGGAACATAAAGATTGGGCGGAGATTATTGGAGTGTCGGTTGTTGCTAGTTTAAATGAATTTACTCAAAAAAACCGGTCTGGTGAAGTGATAAAAATATCAGAGGCATTGCACGAACGGAAGATCGTTGAGATTGCTAATAAAATCTTTGAGCAAAGAGACAAAATTAAGGTTGTATTAATAGCCGGACCTTCGTCATCAGGGAAAACAACTTTTAGTAAACGACTGGCAGTTCAACTTGCTGTAAGTGGATTAAAGCCCCGGTTAATCTCTCTTGATGATTATTTTGTAGATCGGGATAAAACACCCAAAGATATTCTTGGACAATATGATTTTGAGGCTTTAGAGGCGATTGATGTTGATTTTTTTAATCAAACCTTAATTGATTTGATTAATCGAAAAGAGGTCCGACTGCCAAAGTTCGACTTTAAGGCAGGTACCCGATATTTTAATGGGAGTACTTTGTGCCTGGAGAAGAATGGAATTCTGATTGTTGAGGGAATTCATGCTCTTAATCCTAGCTTAATTCCCCAGATAGAAGCAGCGAATACCTTTAAAATTTTTATTTCAGCATTAACTCAAATATCAATAGATTCGCAAAATCATATTTCTACAACAGACAACCGATTGATTCGTCGAATAATAAGAGATAATAAGTATCGTAATTATTCTTGCACTGATACGATGCGACGGTGGCCAAGTGTTCGTCGGGGGGAAGAGAAAAATATTTTCCCGTATCAGGAAAATGCGGATGTGATGTTTAATTCTTCTCAGATTTATGAATTGGGCGTATTGAAAAAGTATGTAGAACCATTATTGAAGACAATTCCTGAAAATCAGAAAGAATATACAGAAGCAGTCCGGTTGCTTGATTTTTTGTCGTATTTCAGACCAATAGAAGATGGGGAGATTCCTCCAACCTCTCTCTTGCGGGAATTTCTTGGAGGTAGTAGTTTCATTTATTGATAAATTGTTTATTGTGAATAAACCAGACTATAAAAAAATGCCTACATTTGTAGTTCGGTGTTGTATGTAATAGAAGGAAGTGGCTATTCATCTAGGTACAACAATCAAAATATTACGAATAATGGATCAGTTATTTTCTAAAGAAGAAAAAGTCATTACCTACACGAATTCACTTGATGGATCGTGGCATGTAGTTCAAGTGATTAATGATTATACCTTGCTAGGTATTAAGTTTCATGGAAAGAAAAAAGAAGAAGTTAGACCAGGAAGATATCAGGAGGACTAATTAGTCTCCGATTTTTATCTGCTTCTTTGCCATTAACGTCTGAAGCAATCCGCGGCCAAACATAAATAAAGTCATAGATAGCCAAATTGCGTGATTTCCTAAAAACGGGAAGAGGAACAAATATGCTGGGAGGAATAATCCGAAGGTTGAAATCAGCAATGCATTTCGCATACCTTTTGATGCCGTTGCCCCCACATATATTCCGTCCCAAATGTATGAGGTGAAACTTATCAAAGGTAAAATGATTACCCATGGGAGAAACGGGCGGGCTTCTGTTACGATCTTATTTGAGGCGGAGAGTCCCATCAAAATCTTTTCAGAAAAGAAAAAGTAACCAATACTGAAAAGAAGTGCCAGAACAAAACCCCAGTTAAAAAGAAGTTTTATGGTTTTTTTTACGTTTTGAGAGTCTTTCCTTCCAATGTATTTACCGGTAAGAGCTTCTCCTGCATAGGCGAATCCGTCAATAAAGAACGAGAAGAACAGCAGAAATTGCAGAAGCAAAGTGTTTGATGCAAGTGTTGTGTCATTTATTCCTGCAGATTTCGATGTGAAAAGAGTAAATACGGCTATGATGCAAAACGTTCGGATGAGAATGTCGGTGTTTACCTTGAAGAAAACTTTTAGTTTGGGAAGATTAAAGATCTCTGTGAACTGAAAATACTTATTAATCCAGGAATATCGGACGGCAATAAATATCAGGGAGATGATTAACCCGGCATATTGAGAAATTGTTTCACCCAGTGCGATTCCTTCTACGCGCATTTTGAGGCCAAATACAAAGAATAAATTTAGACTGATATTGATGATGTTGATGGCAATTGCAGTTATCATGGGAAATGTTGCGTTTTGCATTCCGATAAACCACCCGGTGAAGGCAAAAATAGCGATAGCTGCAGGAGCCGACCATATTCGTATTCGGAAATATTCGGAGGTTAAGGATTGAACGTTTGCACTACTGTGAATAAGATTAAAGCCGAGTATCTCCAGCGGATATTGAAGAATTATAAGAATGCAGCCGGCAATTAAACTAGTCATAAATGCCCGGAAAAAGAGTAACGCCTGTTCTTTTTTATCCCGTTGTCCATAGGCTTGTGCTGTGAATCCACTCGTTCCCATTCGTAAAAAAGAAAAGGCCCAGAAGAGCAAGTTGAAAATTGTTCCACCAACAGATACGGCTCCGATATATTGAATGCCTCCCCAGTGACCCATTAAAGCTAAGTCTATAAGATTAAGGAGAGGAATGGTTATATTTGAGATGATATTGGGAACAGCAAGCCTTAAAATCTGTTTGTTCACTTCTGTTGTTTTAGTCTAAGCTTTTCTACTACTGACGATTCTGTGTTGGGATATTCCTTTGTACTGCTTCAGATTTACTGATCTTTGTTCTTAAATAGATTTTTTGTCCGGGAGCCGGTTTCTGGCTTGCATCCATCCTGTTCTTTCTTAAAAGGCTCTTCAGTCGAATTCCGTAAAGTTGAGAGATAAAGTGCATCGAATCTCCTGCTCTGGCAATGTAGTATTCGTTACCAGCTTCTGCTCGGCCTCTTTTGGGTTCAATATAAAGAACTTCATACGATCTGGGCTGACCGCCGCTGTAATCATTATATCGGAGGATTTCCCATTCTTTAATATCGACTGACTGGGCAATCTGGACAAACGTTTCATTTGGTTCGACCATAACTGTTTGTAGTCCGTTATGAAGTCTTATCGCGCGATGTAATTTTATAGATAAGTTGCGAATTCGTGATTCTGTCCGGTTGGGTTTTATGTCTGCCGATAGATCCTCTTTAAAACTACCGTATCGGTCCAGAAGATCAAGGTGAAAGTCTTCAATAATTTTAATCAGTCTTGATGCGTAACAAGGGTCGGTAGCATAGCCTGCCGATTTTAATCCGTTAGCCCATCCAATATAATCTGTTTTTTTGAGGGAAAAGAGGCCGCTGTATCTTCTGTTGCTGATTAAAAAGTTGGAATGGTCGATATAGGAATCTTCTGCCGATTTGTAGCTTCTAAAACATTCGTTCTTTTCATCATCATCAAAAAAAACAGAGGGGCCAATCCAGGAGCCTTTGCATTTAATGCCAAAATGGTTATTTCCCTGACGAGCTAGTGTGCTGTTTCCATTTTCCGATTCCAGACATCCTTGGGCAAGTGTGATACTGGCAGGAATGCCGAATTCTTTCATCTCTTTTAACGCCAAGTCTTTATACCTGCCGATGTATTGGTCTCTGTTATATCGGGGTTGTGTAAAAGAGTTAAGGAATAAAAACAGAAATAGAATTGATAAAATGATTTTATGACGGACCATGATAACGTATTGGATTTTAAGCCAAAAATAAAAATTCTTTTTGAATTGAACGCTGGCAAACTGAAGGAATGAATATAAAAGATGATTTATGCAAGATGTTAGTGAATGTTGTATATTTGATTAGAATCAAATTGTCAAATCGAATGAAGACAAAGGAGATTAGACTTGAAGTAAGGGAATATGAGGCGGAAGAAGATATTGATCAATCGGATGCCTCGTTAATTGAAGAGGCTAAAACCGCGGCCGTTCAATCCTATGCTCCGTATTCCGGTTTCCATGTTGGTGCAGCTGTCTTGCTGCAAGATGGAATTGTTGTAACTGGAAATAATCAGGAAAATTCAGCTTATCCTTCTGGATTATGTGCCGAACGGATTGCCTTATTTTATGCGAATGCTCACTACCCTAATCAATCGGTAAAAGCCATTGCAATTGTGGCTTTTGATGGGGAGGAACAGACTGCCCAGCCAGTAAGGCCTTGTGGCTCTTGCGCTCAGGTCTTATTGGAAACAGAAGTCCGCTATCATCGTCCCATCCGAGTGATTATGTCAGGAAAGAACAAAACGGAAATTATAGATTCAGTCAGGGTTCTACTCCCGCTGGGTTTTGATCCTGGATTTTTATAGACTGTTGAGCTGACTAAGGAACGCATCCCATAGGGGCTCATGGGGAGGACGGGCTGTAATGGTTATTTTTTCTTTTTTTATCGGATGAATAAACTCAATTTGTCTGGCGTGCAGATGAATTCCGCCATCAGGGTTTGATCGGGGAGATCCATATTTTAAATCTCCTTTTATATGGCAGCCGATAGTAGCCAGCTGAGCTCTGATTTGATGATGCCTTCCCGTATGAAGTTCTATTTCAAGCAAAAAATATCGATCGGATGAAGCAATCAGTCGATAGGTTAGACTGGCCTCTTTGGAGTCGGGTCTTTCCTCAGAGTAAGCGAAGGATTTATTCTTCTGGGTGTTTCTAACAATATAGTGAGTAAGGGTTGCTTCGGTGGGCATCGGTTTGTGATCGACAACAGCCCAATAGGTTTTTTTAATCTCTCCTTTTTCCCGAAACATTTCGTTGAGTCGTGTAAGAGCCTTTCCTGTTCTTGCGAAAAGAACAATGCCGCTAGTCGGTCGGTCAAGTCGGTGGGGTACTCCTAAAAAGACGTTTCCAGGCTTATTGTATTTGGTTTTGATATAACTTTTAACGAGGTCGCTTAAAGGTGTATCTCCCGTTTTGTCTCCCTGTACAATTTCAGAACAGGATTTGTTGACAGCAATAATGTGATTGTCCTCGTAAATGATTTCCATGAAGCCTGTTTTTATTAAGATTAAAAAGACTGATGAGAACCGGTGATTTGTTGAAAAACAGATTTCAGGTTCTCATCAGTGAAAGGAATATCGTTAATATTGTTCTTGTTCATTTGGGAAGTCAACCGATTTTACATCGGAAATGTATTTTTTAACGGCTCCTTGAATTTGTTCACCCAGATTGAGATAGCGACGGAGAAATTTAGGGGAAAATCCTTCGGTTATTCCAAGCATGTCATGAATTACAAGGACCTGTCCGTCGACCCCACTGCCAGCCCCAATACCAATAATCGGGATATTAACCGCGTCGGTTACTTTTTTGGCTAGATCAGCAGGAATCTTTTCGAGAACAATTGAGCAACATCCGGTTTCTGCGAGAAGCTTGGCATCGGAGATTAATTTATCTGCCTCTGCCTTTTCTTTTGCCCTGACCGAGTAAGTCCCGAATTTATTAATAGATTGAGGTGTAAGTCCCAAATGCCCGAAGATAGGAATTCCGGCAGACAAAATTTTCTTAATCGATTCGATGATTTCACTGCCTCCTTCAAGTTTAACGGCATCAGCTCCGGTTTCTTTCATGATTCGGACTGCTGAATTAAATGCTTCAATCGGGTTGCCCTGATAGGAGCCGAAAGGCATATCAACGACAACCAAAGCCCGTTGGGTTCCTTTAACAACCGATTGAGCATGGTAGATCATCTGGTCGAGCGTAATGGGCAGAGTTGTGTCATTTCCGGCCATAACGTTCGAAGCTGAATCGCCTACTAAAATTACGTCAATACCTGCTTCGTCGACAAGTTTTGCCATGCTGTAATCATAGGAAGTCAGCATTGAAATTTTCTCTCCGCGTTGTTTCATCTCTGAAAGAACGTGGGTCGTTACTTTTTTTAAAGATGATTGTACTGACATTTCAGTTTTTTAGTTTGTAATGAGCAGGCAAAATTAGAAAATTGAGAAACAAAACACTATAAAAGCGACAGGTCTTGTTGTTGTATTGATTTTTTTCGGAAGTTTTATGGCAGATTCTTCATTTAATCTAAATTTGTCAGGGGAATTGATTTAAGATGATTCTCGCAGATTAATCAATCGGTTTTAATTTTAGTTTTCAAAAAGAATGAAGAAAATTCAGATTAAAGCACTCCATGCTGATGGAGTGACTCTTACTGCTGAAGTTGCAGCAAAGTTATTGGAAGAGCAAACTACTGCGATTCCTGTCGATACCATCAACTGGCCTGATTATCCTTACAAACCTGAAGTTAATGTGCGTATTGGCTATTTGGACCGGAATATTTGTTTGACGTTCCATGTGAAAGAAAAAAACATCCTTGCCCGCGCTACAAAAATTAATGGAGATGTTTATAAAGACAGCTGTGTTGAATTTTTCTTTTCTCCCCGTCAGAACGACTATTATTATAATTTTGAGTTTAGTTGTATCGGGACCCCTCATGTGGGGTATGGAGAGGACCGGAATGATCGGGAACAGATTGATCCTTCTCTGGTTGAAAAAATACAACGGCTTTCGAGTCTTGGAAACAAACCTTTTGAAGAAAAGACCGGAGATTTTGAGTGGACTCTTACGGTTGTCATTCCACATGAACTGTTTGTCCATGACGTTGTTCCTGAATTGTCAGGATTAGAAAGCAAGGGTAATTTTTATAAATGCGGAGATCTCACGTCCGAACCACATTTTGTTTCGTGGAATCCTGTCGAAACAAAAACTCCTGATTATCATCAGTATGTATATTTCGGAGATTTTTGTTTCGAATAATCCCCGTTTCTGCCTTTTTGTCACGAACAGGATAAAGCAGACTGTCTGATTTTACAAATAGCCGTGTCATTATTGCCTCTGCATTGAAATGGCACGGGGATTGTAAATTGTAAGTCGAAACAGAATTTTAATAACATTTTTAATATACTTTGACAGATGGGAAAAATAATAGGAATCGACTTAGGAACCACCAATTCATGTGTGGCTGTTATGGAAGGTAACGAGCCAGTGGTTATTCCAAACAGCGAAGGTAAAAGAACAACTCCTTCTATTGTGGCATTTGCGGATAACGGTGAACGTAAGATAGGTGATCCGGCTAAAAGACAAGCGATTACCAACCCTCAGAAAACAATTTTCTCAATAAAGAGATTTATGGGCGAACCTTATGAACGTGTTTCTAAAGAGATAGCACGTGTATCTTATAAGGTGGTTCGCGGAGATAATAATACACCGAGAGTCGTTATTGATGATCGTCAATATTCCCCTCAGGAGATATCTGCAATGATTCTTCAGAAGATGAAGAAAACAGCAGAAGATTATCTGGGACAGGAAGTCACGGAAGCGGTCATTACCGTTCCGGCTTATTTTAACGATGCACAGCGTCAGGCAACTAAAGAAGCCGGTGAGATCGCAGGACTTAAGGTTCGTCGTATTATTAATGAACCTACTGCTGCAGCCTTGGCTTATGGTGTTGACAAGAAGAATAAAGATATGAAGGTTGCCGTCTTTGACCTTGGTGGTGGAACTTTTGATGTCTCTGTTCTTGAACTGGGTGAAGGTGTTTTTGAAGTTAAATCGACGGATGGAAATACTCACCTTGGTGGAGATGATTTTGATCATGCAGTAATCGAATGGCTTGCTGATGGCTTCCAAAAGGAAGAAGGAGTTGACCTTCGTAAAGATCCAATGGCTCTTCAACGTTTAAAAGAAGCAGCAGAAAAGGCAAAAATCGAATTGTCAAGCGCAACATCTACTGAAATTAACCTGCCTTACATTATGCCGGTTAATGGAATTCCAAAACATATTGTTAAAACATTAACTCGTGCTCAGTTTGAACAACTGGTTGATTCATTGATACAGGCTACCGTTGAACCGTGTATGCGTGCGTTGAAGAATGCCGGAATTACAGCTGCCGATGTTGATGAAGTAATCCTTGTTGGTGGTTCTACACGAACTCCTGCTGTTCAGAAGAAGGTTGAAGAAATCTTTGGTAAAGTTCCTTCTAAAGGAGTTAATCCGGATGAAGTTGTTGCTGTTGGTGCTTCCATTCAAGGAGGTGTACTGACCGGCGAAGTAAAAGATGTTCTTCTGCTTGATGTAACGCCTCTTTCTTTAGGTATTGAGACAATGGGTGGTGTTATGACCCGTTTAATTGAGTCGAACACAACTATCCCGAGTAAGAAAACAGAAACCTTTACAACGGCGGCCGATAATCAGCCTTCTGTAGAAATTCATGTTCTTCAGGGAGAACGTCCGATGGCAGCAGGGAATAAGACAATTGGCCGGTTCCATCTTGATGGTATTCCTTCGGCACCTCGTGGTGTTCCTCAGATTGAAGTGACTTTTGATATTGATGCCAATGGTATTCTTCATGTTTCTGCCCGTGATAAAGCAACCGGGAAAACACAGTCAATCCGTATTGAAGCATCGACCGGACTGAGTGATGAAGAAATCAAGAAAATGAAAGAAGAAGCATCGGCTTTTGCTGATTCTGATAAACAAGCTCGTGAAAAAGTTGATAAACTGAATGCTGCTGATAGTCTGATTTTCCAGACAGAAAAACAGCTGAAAGAATTTGGAGATAAAATCCCTGCTGATAAAAAAGCACCTATTGAAGCTGCATTAACGAAACTGAAGGAAGCTCACGCTAAACAGGATGTTGAAGCTATTGATGCTGCAAGTGCTGAACTGAATTCAGTTTTTCAGGCTGCTTCTCAGGAAATGTACAATGCAGGCAGTCAGCAACAACAGAGTGGACCGGAACAACAAGCTCAGCCTGATGCTAATGCCGGTAATGCAAAGCAAAAGGGCGACGGAGAAGTTACCGATGTCGACTTTGAAGAAGTAAAATAGTTTTTTACCACCCAAAATATTATTGAATCGGGGGACTGAAATCAATCAGTTCCCCTTTTTTTATTTGGAGGTTGGACGATCTGTTTTCTTTAAAAAAAGATTCTCTGGTGTTCTTTTTATTGTTTTTAAAACAAGGATATTCTTGTTTCGCTTACATTTGTAATGTCTTTTTAGAACTTAGTTTATGTATGTAGATCAGTTTCCTTCGAAACTTTTGGAAAGGGCGGTTGATGAGTTTGCCAAGTTGCCGGGAATAGGGCGAAAGACCTCTCTCCGGTTGGTTTTGTATCTTTTAAAACAACGGAAAGAAGATGTCAATCGGTTTGGAAGCGCCCTTATTGATCTGCGAAATGATGTGAAGTATTGCAAAGTTTGTCGTAACATCTCCGACAGCGAGGTTTGTTCAATCTGTTCAAATCCTTCACGCGATAATTCGGTCGTCTGTGTCGTTGAAAATATCCGGGATGTTATGTCCGTTGAAAATACCCAACAATTTAATGGATTGTACCATGTGTTGGGTGGAATAATTTCGCCGATGGATGGTATTGCACCTTCAAATCTGGAGATATCTTCGTTAATCAGTCGGGTAGAACAAGGAACAGTGACTGAGATTATTCTTGCACTCAGTACCACGATGGAAGGGGATACAACTAATTATTATATTTACAAGAAGTTGAAGGATTATAATGTTCGGATAACAACTCTGGCAAGAGGAGTCTCTATTGGTGATGAACTGGAATATACCGACGAAATAACGTTGGGAAGGTCAATTGTTAACCGGATGGATTTTGAGGATTCCGTTTTGCATCGTTGATTTTTTGTCGATTTGAATTAAAAATTTTGATATGAGAATTGCTGTTGATTTTGATGGAACGATTGTTGAAAGTAAATATCCCGCAGTGGGCAAAGAGAGGCCGTTCGCATTCCAAACATTGAAAATGTTACAGGCTAAAGGACACATGATTATTTTGTGGACTTATCGTGCAGGGAAAGAACTTGATGAGGCTGTAGAGTTTTGTCGGAAAAATGGATTTGAATTTTACGCGGTTAATAAGAATTTTCCGGAAGAGGTTCTGGATGGATCTTTAAGCCGAAAGATACAGGCTGATATTTATATTGATGACTGTAACCTTGGGGGAATTCCCGATTGGGGCGAAATTTATCAGCAGATTAGTCCCGATCATCATTCGGATAATGATCGGAAGTCCGGTAAGTCCTTTTGGCAGAAAGTCATGGGGAACTAATGTTGTTCGCTAATTCTTAGTAGCTTGATTTCGAAAACAAAATTATGCACTGATGGAGAATAACCTTGGCTGTGGAGCCGTTGCCCTTCGGGCTCTTGAACCTACAGATGTCGATCTCCTGTATCGGTGGGAAAATGATCCGGCTGTATGGAAAATCAGTAGCACCGTTGTGCCGTTTTCGCGCTTTGTCCTCAATGAGTTTATTCAGTCTGCCCATAGTGATATTTATGAAACCAAACAACTGCGATTAATTATTCAAACTTGCGAAGGGAAAGCTATTGGGTGTGTTGATCTTTTTGATTTTGAACCGGTTCATGCCAGAGCTGGGGTGGGTATTCTGATCTATTCAGAGGAAGACCGGAAACAGGGATATGCAACCGATGCCCTGAAGGCTGTTGCTTCTTATTGTAAAAATTACCTTCATCTTCATCAGCTTTTTGCTGACGTGGGCATTAACAATTCTGCCAGTATTCGTTTGTTTGAAACGGTCGGATATGTTCGGTCAGGAGTTAAAAAGGAGTGGCAGCAATCGAAAGATGGTTGGGAAGATGTAGCCTTTTTCCAACTATTTTTGTAATTCATTCTTCTGCTGGTTACCCTATTTTGTCTCTTTCAAATATTATTTTTTCTCCGATAAGGTTGTGATGAAAATCACGCCAGACCTTGTCTGTATTTCATCATGGCATTTTATACAATAAAAAACAAGTCGTATCTTGTGAATGAAAAATTGAAATGATTGTTGTAAGTGATGAAGTTGAATAAACCATTTATTGGAAGTTTTTTGTTTTTTATGCTCTTAACTCCACTCGGCCTTTTGGCCTCGACGGGGGGCGGACTCACTCTTTTAGGAGGCACCCGGATTGAATTTATTTTATTCGGATTAACACTGCTGGGAATAACACTCTTCCATCGATATACCCTGAAAATTGCGTTAGCCGGTTTATTTCTGGTCGTTGTTTCTAAATTACTTTTTGACGGTTCTTACCCATGGGGCGAACATTTCTTTGGAAATCATTCCCTGATCCAACAAATATTACATAAAGACCAGCGAAGTGGAGAGTGGTCTGTTGTGCTCAATATTGCCGGATTGTTATTGGGCTTCCCGATTCTTGCAAAATATTTTCAGAAATCAGAACTTCCCCATTCCCTTTCCCGGTTTCTACCTTCCGGTTGGGGGGGGCCGTTTGTTTTATTATTTATGATTTTCGTACTTTCTGCCTTTCTTGACAATATTGCTGCTGCATTAATTGGAGGAGCTATTGCAGCGGTGGTCTTTAACGGACGTATTCACGTGGGCTATCTTGTTGCCATTGTTGCGGCCAGTAATGCCGGAGGTGCAGGAAGTGTGCTGGGCGATACCACGACTACGATGATGTGGATAGAAGGTGTCCATCCGACATTGGTTCTTCATGCTTACGTTGGTGCTTTGACCTGTTTTTTGTTTTTTGCAACTTTTGCCTCGATTCAGCAGTTAAAATACCAGCCGGTTGGCAACGACCGGAGTCATGTTTATCCGGTTAATCATCCGATGTTGTTGATTGTAAGTATAATATTGGTCTTGACCGTTACCTCCAGCATCTTTTTCGATTTCCCGGCAATCGGATTATGGATTGCCATACTGTGTTGTGGAATCTGGAAAAGAACACCCTGGAGGGAAGCCCGCAATGCGGTTTCTGGAACAATCTTTTTGCTTTCGTTGGTTGTTATGGCATCGCTGATGCCTGTTGAAGATCTGCCTGTTGCCTCTTGGCGTTCAGCATTGGGACTGGGAATTATATCCTCGGTATTTGATAATATTCCGCTGACCAAACTGGCCTTGCAACAGGGAGGATACGATTGGGGGGTTTTGGCCTATGCGGTTGGTTGCGGTGGTTCTATGATCTGGTTCGGATCTTCGGCTGGCGTTGCTATATCGGGGCATTTCAAAGAGGCTCAGTCTATTTATCGTTGGATTGGCAAAGGTTGGCATGTGCCGGTAGCTTTCTTTGTTGGTTTTCTGGTCCTCTTATTAGTGTGGGGTTGGAACCCTCAAATTATAGCGTTTAAATAAATGTCTTTAGCGATCATGCCTGAATCAAAGATCACTTTATCTGAATTAAACCTGATGGTTCGCAATGCGCTTCAGGATGCTTTCCCTGATACAATATGGGTTGTTGCTGAAATTGCCGAACAGAAGCAAAATCAAACCGGGCATTGCTATCTGGAATTGATTGAGAAGGATGAACAGACCGACCGGGTTACTGCCCGTGCGCGTGCTACGATCTGGGCTTCTTTGTGGCGGATGCTTAAGCCCTATTTTGAATCGGTAACCGGACGCCCTCTTTCGGCGGGCATTAAAGTACTGGTACAGGCCTCGGTTGAGTTTCATGAGGTCTATGGATTTAGCTTAAATATTCGGGATATTGATCCAACTTATACGATAGGTGATTTATCCCGCAAACGGGCTGAAACGATTTCCCGGCTTAAAAAAGAAGGTGTTTTTGAAATGAACCGGGAGCTCTCCATGTCCCTGGCTCCTCGGAATATCGCTGTGATTTCTTCTCCGACGGCTGCAGGGTTGGGCGATTTTGTCGATCAGCTTGAAAAAAATGAATACGGATTCCAATATACTCTCCGGCTTTTCCCGGCCGTCATGCAAGGTGAAAATGCAGAACAATCCATCCGGACTGCAATGGATCAGGTCTATTCTTTTGATGGATTCTTTGATGTGTTGGTATTAATTCGTGGGGGTGGGGCAACGACCGACTTGGGCTGTTTCGACAGTTATGAACTGGCTTACTATATCACTCAATTACCTATTCCGGTCATTACGGGAATTGGTCATGAGCGGGATGAGTCGGTTGCTGATTTAGTCGCCAATGTTCGGGTAAAAACACCTACAGCTGCTGCTGAATTCCTTATTGGTCGATCTTTGTCTTTTCTCCGAAGAATTGATGAGTCCCAGCAGCGGTTTACGAAAACCGTTCAGTCCCGCCTCTCTTTTGAGCGAATGCGAAATAGTCGTATTGTAGCTGGTCTGAGACCAATGGTTGCAAGGATGCTTCAATCCCGACAGCATCAACTGGAGATCAATCAATCTCGTTGTGTTAGCCTGGTTTCAGCGTTACTTGCCGGACATAAAAATTTGTTACAGCAAAAGAGTAACCAGTTGAATCAACAGACTGGGATGGTGCTGTTGCAAGCAAAAAATCGGCTTCAGGTGGATCGGATACGATTAAAAACAGCTTACCGTAGTCTTTTGAATGGAGAGATGCTCAAGTTGCATAATTTAGAAAAGGCCAATCGACTGGTTTCTCCTGTGAATGTTCTTCGCCGCGGGTATTCCATTACGGTACAAAACGGGAAGGCTATTAAAAATTCCGATCAGGTGGAGTCCGGAACGTCAATTCGGACGATTCTCTCTTCGGGAGAGATCATTAGTGTGGTTGAAAAACTGAAAAAACAAAAAAAATCTCTATAACTAATCATTCAACTTTATAGCTCATGCCAAAAAAAATTATGTACAAAGATGCAATCGGGGAAATAGAAATGCTTCTTGAAAAAATTGAAAACGAAGAATTGGATGTGGATGATCTTTCGGAAAAAGTAAAGCGGATCTCTTTCCTTCTCAAAATATGCAAGGACCGACTGTATCAAACAGAGCAGGATGTCGAAAAAGTCTTTAAGGAGATGGATGACTCGGGAAATGAATAAAGAAGCCATTTTGGCATTATTTTCCTTCCGTTTACTGAAATATTGTCTGTGTTTTTATGTGTAACTATGTAAAAATGACATAGTTAACCTCTTGGTACGCCCTTTGTAATTCTCAAAGTGAAATTTGAAAATAAACAATTTAAAAATAGGAGGATTTAATTATGCTACCATTAGTTAGAGAACACAGAAATTTACCAGGTTTGTTTGAAGAATTCTTTGGAAACAATTTCCTGAACGACTTCTTAACTGAAGGAGACTGGAGTTCGGCTCCGTCTGTAAACGTTGTTGAAAATGATAATGATTATCAGATTTCAGTTGCGGCTCCCGGTTTAGATAAGGCGGATTTTAAAGTTGATTTGAAAGACAACGTTCTTACCATTTCTTCTGAAAAGAAATGCGAAAAAGAGGATAAAAAGAAAAATTATCTGAAACGTGAGTTCTGTTATAACGGCTTTAGTCGTTCTTTCAGCTTGCCTGAAAATATTGATACTGGTAAAATCTCTGCTGAGCACAAAAACGGTATTTTGTCCGTTGTTTTGCCCAAAAAGGCAGAAGCTCAACCAGTAACAAAACAGATTGATATTGAGTAATTGAAGGTTTGTAGTTAAAAGGGAGATTTCTTCGGGAGTCTCCCTTTTTTTATGATGTGAAGAACATGATTACTAATTCGGTGGAGTGGTAGGTCGGAAAAATGAGAATAGAAGAAAAACCTATCTTATTCTCCTCCTGTCCGATTTTATAATGGTTCGTGGGTGTAAAATGCTTACAACGTGGGTGCTGCTGTGCTTTTTTAGCCGTTTTCATAGGGGGATCGCGGGTGGTTCAAAGGTGGTCTGTTGGTGCTGAGCACCTTGGAATCTGCTCTGGACTCCCGGTGGTCTGGTCAGCAGAATGATAGTAGTCCCATAGTTAGACCTATCCTAAAATAATTATACACTATTGAGTGTCTTAACTGAAATAAGGATACGGCGCTTTACTAAGATTGGCTTATGATGCCGAAAGTGCGGGTTGTTAATTTGTATAAGAGGAATGATTGGTTTGGGAATACAGATTTAAAGCAGTCGATTGTTTTATCGGTTTAATGGATTATTTTCTGTTTTGCCGTTCAATAATTTCTGTGAAGGTTTTGTAATGATGCAGATAGTAAGCAAAAATAATGCTGATGTGAATTTGTTCCGAATGGAATCGGACGGTCCTGTTTTTCTCAAGAATACGCCGCTTATTTCTTAAGTTGGGTAATTGACTATAGAAAGAATAATGTGCCCGTAAAACAGCGTTAAAATAGCCTCCCTGGTGGTGAAAGAGGAAAACAATCGCTGCTATTCCATCCAGAATCATTCGCAGAAAAAGAATGCGGGAATGTTGCCCGGTCGGAAGGTTCTTGTAGAGCATCATCAGGTTGTTCCGAAAGTTGAGGAAAACTTTCCGGGGACTATCGTAAGGGAGACTTCCTCCTCCAAGATGATACACTACGCTTTGGGAAGTGTACCGGATTTTATATCCCTGATTTTTGATTCTCCAGCAAAGATCAATTTCTTCCATGTGAGCCATAAAGTCCGGATCAAATCCGCCGAATTTTTTAAATAGAGAGGCTCTGATTAGCAGACAGGCCCCCGTGGCCCAGAAAATTTCTGTTTCCTGATCATATTGTCCGTGGTCTTGCTCGAGGTGATCCAGAATGCGCCCGCGACAAAAAGGATAGCCATACCGGTCGAGATACCCACCGGCTGCTCCGGCATATTCAAAAGAATTACGGTTTTGATAAGAGCGGATTTTGGGTTGACAGGCTGCAACTTCAGAATGTTGTTCCAGAAGTTCGACCATTGGATCGATCCAGTGGGAGGTAACCTCAACGTCGGAATTTAGTAAGAGATAGTATTCCGCGTCAATTTGTGCCAGGGCCCGGTTGTAGCCTTCTGCAAAGCCATAGTTCTTTTCGAACCTCAGTATCTTGATTTTTGGGTAAGTTTTTTGAATAAAATCGACTGAATCATCGGTCGAACCATTGTCGGCAATAATAATTTCAACCCCTTCTCCCTGCGAGTATTGAGTGACTGATGGGAGGAAGGTTTTTAGATGCTTGATCCCATTCCAGTTTAAAATGACAACGGCGACTTTTTTCATCCTGATCAATTGTGACTTGTTGATGTTTTATTGACTGTAAAGTTTCAGATATCAAGTGATGATTCAGGCATTAACCGGTGGCTGATGTTTCCATCGGTTGTGCGACCAAAGCCATATTGCAGGATCTTTAACGATTTGCTCTTCGAGCAGAGCGAAAAATTTCTCGGTTACGGAGTACTCCGGAGAGGAAGCTGGTTGATCATCAATCAGACGTATATCGCAGTGATAATATCCGCGGCGTATCTTCTGCATCGTGGCAAAAACAATACGGGCATTTATTTTTCGCCCGATTTTTTCAGCCCCGAGGAAAACTCCTGTGGTTTGGTTTAAAAACGGGATCCAGTGTTGAATATCATCAATTTTAGGAATTTGATCGGCTATAAAACCGCTAAAAGAAGATTTCTTATGAATGAATTCACCGATGATGGTCCGGAATGCATGATCTTTGGGAAGAGTGGTGGCCCCAAAGCGTTCCCTCATTTTTTTTATGAAAAGATCCATGCCTTTTGGATGGAGCGGCTTATAAAGCATATAAAAAGTCTGTTCTGTCTGGATCGCAAAGCTAGGGAGCCATTCCCAGTTTCCATAGTGCCCTAACATAACGATTACTGATCGGTTTTCTTTGAGTGCGTCTTGTATTATTTCGGCTCCGGACCATGAAATACGTCGATTGACTTCTTTTTCCGAGATGTGACTGAAATAAAGCATCTCAATTATCTGATCACAGAAATGTTTGTAAAATGCGGAGGCAATATGCTGTATTTCCTTTTTACTTTTGTTGGGAAAAGAATTGCGAAGGTTTTTGTAAACTATTTTCTTTCGGTAGCCAACGATGTCTTTTACGATGATACATAAAAAATCAGATACGATATAGTGAGCTCTCAGCGGAAACATGTGCATGAGAAGTGTTAGAAAACGAAGCAGATGGTAACTGAATTTATCCATAAACAAGGTTTTTGCGATTAATATTAGGATAGATATTTATTGACAATGGAGAAAAATTCCTGATAATAATTTTTGTTGGTCGCAATGATTTCTTTTCCGAAAATGTAATTGTTTCCTCCTTTAAAATCGCAGACCCGACCACCGGCTTGCTGAAGAATTAAAGCTCCGGCTGCAACATCCCAGGGGTGAAGAGAATATTCATAAAAGGCATCAAAACGGCCTGCTGCCACGTAAACCAGATCGGTCGCTGCGGAACCTATTCGTCGTAACCCGTGAGATTTTTTCATGAAGAAATCCATCGACTCCATGTATTTGGGTAGCAGATCGAAATCAGAATAGGGAAATCCAGTTCCGATAAGCGAATTTTGAGTCGTGGAAGCTCCGGATACCTGAATCTCTGTGTCGTTTAAATAAGCTTTGCTGCCTTTCCATGCGTAAAAACATTCGTCACGATTAATTTCGTAAACAACACCGAGGACTGTTTCCTCTCTGTCGTTGAGGGCAATGCTAATGGCGAAAGTAGGAATTCCATGAATGAAGTTGGTTGTTCCGTCGAGGGGGTCAATGATCCAGTTGTAGCGTTCTCCTTTTTTGTTACTGGTTCCTTCTTCGGCAATGAAGCCGGCTTCTGGAAGTATCTTTTCCAGTTGAGCGACGATTCTGCGTTCGGAAGTTTTGTCAACATACGATACAAAGTCGGCTGGTCCTTTTACTTCAACTTTCTGAAGATTGAAATGCAGATGTTCTTCCCGGATGAAAGACCCGGTTTCGAGAATTAGTCCGCGCACCTGTTCACATATTTCCTGGTAATTCATGATTCCCTTAATTTTTATACAAAGGTAGAGAATAAGGATAAATAAGGAACTTTCTTTTTGATAATCAAAAAAATAGTTTTGGAAGTTAAACTAATATTAACGACCCATTATTCGACAAATTCGATATCAACGTGCCCGTCAGAATTAATCGCTATGAGGCGAACATTGCGGACCTGATTGACCAATTGTGCATCGAAATCGGTCTCAACCCGGATATAGTTATCGGTGAATCCGAATATCCTTCCTTTCGTGTGTTCCGATTCGAAAAGTGCCTTGCGGACGGAGCCGAGATTGAGTTCGTAGAAATGATGCAGTTTCCTTTCGGACAACTCGATCAGTTGCAGACAACGGTGATGACGTTCTTCAACGTCTACTTTGCCTGGAATGCTGAGGGCTTTCGTATTAGGTCGTTCCGAATAGGGAAAGGCGTGAAGCTGAGAAACGTCAAGGTCGCGAACAAAGTTGTATGAATCATGAAAAAATTCATCGGTTTCGCCGTTAGTGCCGGCAATGATGTCGACTCCGATAAAAGCGTGAGGCATAGCTGCTTTGATCGTGGCGACCCGGTGAGCAAAAACATCGCGGGTGTAATGTCGTTTCATAAGTTTCAATACCTCATCCGAACCGCACTGAAGCGGAATGTGAAAATGCGGGGCGAAACGTTTGGAGTGACTGACAAAATCAATGATCTCATCGGTCAGTAGGTTGGGCTCAATGGATGAAATACGAAACCGTTCAATTCCTTCTACCTCATCAAGTCCATGGATGAGGTCAAGCAGGTTTTCTCCGGTTGAACGACCAAAATCGCCAATGTTAATACCGGTGAGGATAATTTCTTTGACATTGTTGCTTGCAATTCTTCGGGCTTCAGCAACCGTATTGGCAATGGTATCGTTGCGACTGACTCCCCGGGCAATCGGGATCGTGCAGTAGGTGCAGAAATAATTACATCCGTCCTGTACTTTGAGAAAAGAACGGGTTCTGTCGCCGTAAGAGTACGCTTGATGAAATTGTTTTCGTTCCCGGGGTTTTGAAGTGTATATCTCAGTGTCCGGATGCTTGGATAGATCTCCCAGATGCTCGGTGATGCTGTATTTCTCATGGGTGCCCAGTACCAGATCGACCCCTTCAATAGAGGCAATGGCATCGGGTCGCAATTGGGCGTAACAACCAATAACTGCTACAAAGGCGTTGGGGTTTCTTCGGATGGCCTGTCGGATAATATTGCGGCTTTTTTTATCACTTTGCTCGGTGACGGAACAAGAGTTGACTACGTATACATCGGCTTGTTCTTTGAAGTCGACGCGATCAAATCCAATGTCTTCGAATTTACGGGCAAGGGTAGAGGTCTCGGAATAATTGAGTTTACAACCCAAGGTAAAGAAAGCAATTTTCTTGTTTTGAAACATGTTTAAAAAAAATTTGCAGGTCCTTATTTTGACCTGCAAACTTAGAAAGAAAATTTGAATCTTTTGAATGTTCGTCTGTTTGTCCCATGTGATTGGTTATAGTAAATCGCTTGCCAGTTCGGCAAGATAACTGCGTTCGCCTTTAACCAGATTGACGTGGGCAAAGATTTCCTGATTGTTCATTTTATCGGTCATATAAGCCAAGCCATTTGATCGTGCATCAAGAAATGGCGAGTCTATTTGTTGGAAATCGCCGGTAAAGACCATCTTTGTGCCTTCGCCTGCAC
Source organism: Prolixibacteraceae bacterium (assembly GCA_963692465.1). GTDB lineage: Bacteria > Bacteroidota > Bacteroidia > Bacteroidales > Prolixibacteraceae > JAUZOB01. The sequence continues at coordinate 1,264,437 of OY829943.1, read as the reverse complement.
GGGTAATAATCGTTTTGACTTCGTGAGGGGTCAGGTTCTGAGCTTCATCAATGATGAAGTAAGAGTTTGAAAGGCTGCGTCCGCGGATGAACGCTAATGCAGTAATGACCAGTCGTTCTTCTTTGAGCAAATCTTCAATGAGCTGAAACTCCGGATTCCGAATGTTGAATGCATTTTTGATGACAGCAAGGTTGTCAAATAGTGGCTGCATATAGGGATTGATTTTATCTTCTGCGTTCCCCGGAAGAAATCCCAAATCCCGGTTGCTTAATGCAATGATGGGACGGGCCAAAAGGATTTGGTCGTATTTTTTATGTTGCTCCAGGGCTGCGGCAAGTGCTAAAAGAGTCTTTCCTGTGCCGGCCTTCCCTGAGAGTGAAACAAGCCGTATGTCCGGATTCAGTAAGGCATCCATTGCGAAGGTCTGTTCTGCATTTCGGGGTTTAATGCTGAATGAACTTTTTTTATCAATTCGACGAATGGTTTTGTTGGTCGCATTATAACAGGATAAACAGGATGTGGAAGATCCCTTTAAAATAAAATATTCATTGGCTTTGGGTGGATCTTTTAACCCTAGTTCAGTCCATGGAATAAATCCGCTTTCATAGAGTTTCGCAATGAGACCGTCTTCTGCCGGATATTCTTTGATGTCGTTTTCGATGACCTTGATGTCGGAGATCTTGTCGTTTAGATAATCCTGTGCTATGACCCCGAGTGATTTGGCTTTCATGCGAAGGTTAATATCCTTCGAGATAAGGACGACCAATCGGTCCGGGGTCTCGTGCTTCAGAAAAACAGCGACTGCAAGAATACGATGGTCGGGTGTGTCTTCTTTAAAAGATTCTAACATCTCCTTTGACGGAGCTTTGCCGGTTATTATTCTTAGTTTGCCTAATCCTTTCCCTAAAGGAATACCTCCGTTAAAAAGTTTATCCCCCGATATTTCATCAAGATGTCGGGTGAATTGTCGTGCCTGAACATTAATCTGTTCGTTCCCTCTTTTGAATTTATCGAGCTCTTCGAGCACGGTAATCGGGATCACTATGTCATTGTCCTGGAAGTTGTAGATACATTTGTGATCGTGCAGGATGACATTAGTATCCAGTACGAAAATTTTAGAATTCTTTTTATCCATGGCAAAGAATTTTTAAGAGTACTTCTTAAAGTTAGAAAAAGAACGAATCTATTACCCCTTTTTCTGTGAAATTATCTGAACTTTGCGGACAAAAAACAGAGTGATATGAGAACGTATGCTGAAACAGTTGATTTGTTGTACAATCAATTGCCTATGTTTCATCGGGTTGGAGCTTTTGCGTATAAGGATAGTCTGGATAATACCTATGCCCTTGATAAGATATATAACCATCCTCACCGGAAATATAAAACGATTCATGTGGCCGGAACCAATGGCAAAGGATCTGTTGCCAATTTTATTGCTTCGGTTTTGCAGGAAGCCGGATATCGTACGGGATTGTATACTTCCCCTCATTTGCGCGATTTCAGGGAGCGAATTCGTGTGAACGGAACGATGATTCCGAAAGAGGAGGTTGTGACTTTTGTTGATCATTTTTATGCTTCCGATGAATCAAAATCCTTGGAGCCGTCGTTCTTCGAATTTACCACATTAATGGCTTTCGATTATTTTGCACGTCAGAATGTGGAGGTGGCTGTGGTTGAAGTGGGCCTGGGGGGTCGGCTTGATTCGACTAATATTATCTCTCCGGAAGTGTCGGTTGTTACCAATATCAGCTATGACCACATGAATATTTTGGGCGATACCCTAGAGAAGATTGCTGGCGAGAAAGCCGGAATTATTAAAAAAGATATTCCTGTTATTATTGGGGAACGCCAACCCGAATCGGCTCCTGTCTTTTTGAAAAAAGCTGAAGAAGTGGGGGCTCCGATCTACTTTGCAGAAGATTACTATACGGTCCCTGATGGAAGGTTTGCCGGAGAGGCAACCCAGCTTCTTGATCTTCATTGTCTGAAATCTGGTTCTGTTGAACAGATTGAAACGGGACTTCTGGGGCGTTATCAGTGGAAAAATGTTCCTACGACTCTTGCTACGCTTGATGTATTGAAGGCCGAAGGATGGAAGTTATCGGATGAAAATATTTGTGAGGGACTGAAAAATGTGATAAAGAATACAGGGTTGATGGGGCGGTGGCAGATACTTGGTCATAATCCCTTGATGGTTTGCGATACGGGTCATAATGAGGCTGGAATCAGGTTTATAACGGAACAACTTTCATTGACTCCTCATCAGAAACTGCATTTCGTAATCGGCATGGTGGCCGATAAGGATATTCGGCATATCCTGCCGTTGTTACCTGCTGATGCGGTCTATTATTTTACGAAGGCTTCTATTCCCCGTGCGATGAACGAAAAGGAACTGGCGCAGATAGGGCGGGAAGCTGGTTTGCTGGGTGAGACTTATCCTTCAGTTCGGGAAGCTCTTGTGGCTGCGAAGCAAAAAGCAACGAAAGATGATATGATCTTTATCGGCGGAAGTACCTATACGGTTGCGGAGATTGTTTGATGTAGATAGGTTGTTGTTGAAATTGAGTAGGATTGCGGACTTAGATTGTTCCTTTCAATAAAGGGAATAAAAAAAGAGAGCTTGTAATTAACAAACTCTCTTTTTTGTGGGCGTTGACGGATTCGAACCGCCGACCCTCTGCTTGTAGGGCAGATGCTCTGAACCAGCTGAGCTAAACGCCCGTATTCTTTGGTGTTATTTGATAGTGGGCGTTGACGGATTCGAACCGCCGACCCTCTGCTTGTAGGGCAGATGCTCTGAACCAGCTGAGCTAAACGCCCGTATCGTAGAATACGGATTTTACAAAACAAATAACTTTTCAGATTTTTACTCCCCCATCACCCTTTAAAGCACGACTGCTTTCCTGAAAAGCGATGCAAATATAGGCTATTTTAGTTTTTGGCCAAAGAAAATCGGCTTTTTTTAATGTCGCGATGCGCTTAAAAAAGGCTTCACTCCCTTGTTGTAGCTTGTGAGAGGATTATAAATCTTTATGAATGAGTTTTAGAAATAGAAATCACAGGAGAGTGGAGATACTCTCCTGTGATAGTATTTCCGTGAGTAATGTTTTTATAAATGAGCGTGATGTTCTTCAATGATGTGTCGTGCTTTCGTGAGAATCGTTTCATCATCGAGTTCAACAACTCCGCCATCCGGTCCCGGTTCAATATGAATACCAACGCTTTTCCCTTTTTCGTAATTTTCTCCACCGAAATAATTTCTGACAGTTTCGACTTCCATTCCTAATTCGAAGGCTAATTGCGTAATCGAACCATCAGGTAAGCTGTCTTTGATTTTTCTTAGCTCGTTGAAAGTGATTTTTTCAGTCATAACTCAAAGGATTAAAGGATTTATAATAGTTTAATGGAGTCCTACTAAGTTAGAATTAATAATGGAATTAATCCATAGTTTATACTTAAATAACAAAGGAACAACGACTAAGGTTGCGAAAAATGAGGGATGCAGAGTCTCATTATAACATTTTTTAACTTAAGGGGTGAAAATTATTTTACTCTGATGATGATAAAATTCACCAAGTGATTTTTCCATCGAAAACAGAGGGGGCGAATCTCGTTTTTTTATCGTTATTGTCTTAATTTTAAAAATTCAATTTCGATTTGTATCTGAAATACGGATTGTTGCGGAAATTTAATTCTGAATATGAAAAAGGCTTTTTTGATTTTATCTCTCTGTTGTCTGTGCGTCTCTTTGTCTTATGCCGTACAGCCAGTCGTTGGTGCGGAGCAGGCCGATTGTTATATCCCTATGTTACTTGGGAAACGAGTGGGATTGGTTGTGAATCAAACCTCCCGGGTTGAAGACACTCATCTGGTCGAGTTTGTCCGTAATCACGGAATAACAGTGGTGCGGGTATTTGCTCCGGAACATGGCTTCCGTGGAGATAGCGGTGCGGGAGAACAAGTTAATAATGGAATAGATCCGTCAACGGGAATTTCAATTGTTTCTTTGTTCGGAAAAAATAATAAGCCGACTCCTGATCAGCTAAAAGATCTGGATGTGGTTGTCTTTGATATTCAGGATGTCGGATGCCGTTTTTATACGTTCATCAGTACCTTGCATCTGGTTATGGAGGCATGTGCCGAACAGCATAAGCCTTTATTGATTCTTGACCGTCCGAATCCGAATGGGGACTATGTGGCCGGACCGGTACTTCAGAAAGAGTTTCAGTCATTTGTCGGGATGGACCCGATTGCCTTGGTGCATGGCTGTACCGTGGGTGAGTTAGCTCGGATGATGAATGGGGAAGGTTGGCTGAAAAATCATGTAAAATGTGATCTGACGATTATTCCGGTCCTTGATTATAAACACTCCGACCGATATAATCCGGAGGTTGCACCGTCTCCGAATCTGCCCGATTATCAGGCTGTTCGTCTGTATCCCTCATTGTGTCTTTTTGAGGCAACGAATGTGAGTATTGGAAGGGGGACCGGTTCCCCTTTTCAGATTATCGGTTATCCGGATTCGAAGTTAGGCCGTTATTCTTTTATACCCCGGTCAATTCAGGGGAAAGCGGTTGATCCTCCACAGAAAGATGTCCTATGCTTCGGTGAAGATCTTCGTGATGTTAAGGCTCCCTGTTTCTCTTTGCGCTATTTTATTCGCTATTATCGAAAGCTGAAAAATGACAGTCGTTTTAAATTTAACGAGCATTGGTTTAATCTGTTAATAGGAAACGATCGGGTATCCCGGTTGATTAAAGAGGGAAAAGGGGAGAAGGAGATCGCCAAGTCGTGGGAGAAAGAATTAACTGTCTACAAAGTGATGCGGAAGAAATACTTGCTTTACCCTGAATAAATTGGTGTGATTCAACAGGACTGATTAGGGAAGATAAATTAGTCTTTCTGATTCTGTTTGCTGCGGGAATGTTCTGGTTCCCGGATATCTCCGTTGGACGGAGTATGTGAAGGAGGTTGTGCTTGATGAAATGGATACATTTTTTTCTGGCCTTTGGATTCGTAGGTTGCCTGTCGCTGCAAGGTGTCAGCGGACAACAACAGAATCAGAAAGAGAAACCTTTTTGTGTGGCTTTTTATAATCTGGAGAATTATTTTGATGCCGTAGATGATTCTACTTCTTCGGGCGACAATGAGTTTACGCCGCAAGGGACCCGCCGATGGACCTATAAGCGTTACCGGACCAAAAGGAATAACCTGTATAAAGTAATTCTCGGAGCAGGAGTGGATGGACCTCCTGATGTCATAGGTTTCAGTGAGGCTGAAAATATTGATGTGTTGGAAGACCTCGCCTTTCGGACTCCCTTACGAAAATTTGATCTGGGAATTATCCACAAAGATTCTCCTGACCCCAGGGGTATTGATATCGGAATATTTTATAGAAAATCCTCTTTTGTTCCTTATGACTATGATTATATTCCAATTAAAAATTACCCGAGACTGAGGGAGATTTTACACGTCGCCGGAATCATCAGGGGAGCTGATACTCTTCATGTTTTTGTGAATCATTGGCCTTCTAAAATTGGAGGCAAAAAAGCTGAGCGGAAAAGGGTTGCTGTAGCCCAAACACTCCGCTTGGAAATCAGTCGTATTTTGAAACAAAACAGCAGGGCTAAGATCATTGCAATGGGCGACTTTAATGATGATCCATGGAGCTCAAGTCTGAAGGTTTTGAGTGCGACCGATTCCCGCGTTGATACGACCGGCAGACTGATTAATCTTGCGGTCGGTTGGGAAAAAGAAAAAACGGGAACTATTAAATATCATGGAAGGTGGCAAATATTTGATCAGATCTTTGTCTCTCCCACTTTGCTCAATGGAAGGGGGTGGACAAATGCACAGGCCCATATTGTGAGATTTCCGTTTTTGCTTGAAAAAGACTCAAAGTATTTAGGTGTTCAGCCTTACCGGACCTTTAACGGATGGAAATATCAGCCAGGATTCAGTGATCACCTTCCGGTAGCTGTTCTGTTGAAGAATTCGTCCCTGCTTCAGAGTCAGCCTTAAGTCCGAGTTCTTTCCCTTTTTTCATCATCAGTTGATAGGCTTCCTGGTAATCGTTCCTTATCTCCCCATCCAGAATCGCATCTTTTATGGTCGTTTTTATAATACCAATCTCCCGGCACGGACCGATATGAAATGTTTTCATGATAACGTCCCCGTCAACCGGAGGCTGGAAATTGCGAATCGTATCTTTTTCTTCGATCTCTTTCAACTTACGCCGAACGAGCTGGAAGTTGTTCATATAACGATTAACTTTTTCTGCATTCTTCGAGGTGATGTCTGCTTCGCATAACGTCATCAGATCATCAATATCGTCTCCGGCGTCGAATAAGAGACGTCGTATGGCAGAGTCGGTAACTTCTTCCTCTGAAAGAACAATCGGGCGCATGTGCAGGTCTATGAGCTTCTGAACGTATTTCATCTTCTCGTTGAGCGGAAGTTTAAGTTGCTTAAATATCGGCGGAACCATTCTGGCTCCTATGAAATTGTGAGAATGAAAAGTCCATCCGGTCTCAGGAGAGAATCTTTTGGTCTGTGGTTTGGCTATGTCATGAAGTAAGGCTGCCCAGCGGAGCCATAAATTATCGGTAGAGTAACAAATCCGATCGAGGACTTCAAGGGTATGATAAAAATTGTCTTTGTGACCGATTCCCTGAATTACTTCCCGCCCTTTGAGTCGCTGCAATTCGGGGAAGATGATTGCCAAAAGACCACTGCGTTCAAGAAGGTTAAATCCGATTGATGGCTTGGCTGAAGCAATGATCTTATTTAATTCGTCGATGATTCGTTCTTTGGAAATAATTTTGATCCGTTCTTTATTTGCACAGATTGCCTCGAATGTTTCCTCCATAATTTCGAAATGCAACTGGGTGGCAAACCGAATTGCCCGCATCATCCGAAGCGGATCATCCGAGAAGGTAATGATGGGATCAAGAGGAGTCCGTATGATCTTTCGTTTCAGGTCGGCAACTCCGTCGAAAGGATCAATCAGTTTCCCATAGGTTTGTTTGTTAAGGCTGATGGCTAATGCGTTTATCGTAAAGTCCCGGCGATTCTGATCATCTTCCAGCGTGCCGTTTTCAACAACCGGTTTGCGGCTGTCGTGAGAATAAGATTCCTTACGAGCTCCGACAAATTCTATCTCGTCATTGCCGTAATGGAGCATTGCTGTTCCAAAATTTTTAAAAATGTTCACCTGAACCCGTGGCCCGATTTTTTGAGCAACTTGTTTTGCTAAATCAATCCCGCTGCCAACCGTAACGACGTCGATGTCGTTAGACGGTCTTTGCAGAAGAAGATCTCTTACGTATCCTCCAATGACATAGGTTTCTTGTGTATTTCTATCTGCAACTTCTGATATAATCTTAAATATGGGGTGTGTAAGAAATTCTTTCATTTATATGGCTCGTAATTAATGAACGCTGATTCTTTGATCCGCTAAGAGATAAATTCGGTTAGTCCTTCCAGTTTTATTCCTCTGGATCCTTTTATTAATACCGTTTTATTGTTGAAAGGATGGGCTTTTAAATAGGTCGCAACGTCCTCTGAGTTAGTAAATTTGATATAATTTTCGGGAACTGTTGTTTTTCCAAATTGATCTCCGACTAAAAGAACCTCTTTAAAATTGCCGGAAATTGTCAGATCAATAATGTGTTGATGTTCTTCTTCGGATGTCTCTCCCAGTTCGAGCATATCCCCTAAGATGAGTAAAGGATTTTGCGGTTTTAACCGGATGAAATTATTGATTGAAGCTTTCATACTCGTCGGATTGGCATTGTACGCATCCAGTAGAATGGTATTATGCTCTTTTTTTATGAGTTGTGAACGTAGATTCTGAGGTTTGTATTCTTCGATAGCCTGCTGGATTTGGAGTGGGTCAACTTTAAAATAGAGTCCCACTGCAATAGCTGCCAATGCGTTCTCAAAATTGTAAGTTCCTACCAATTTGGTCTGATGATAAAGCCAGCCTTTGGGGTATAATGCCCTGAAATTAAGAAACATTCCAGGTGATTTAAGAATTTCTCCCATTAATCCGGCTTCCTGAGTGGTCCCATAAGTCGTTCGTTTAAGAGTTCCTGAAATCTCATGAAGAATCGGATTGTCCTGATTCATGAATATTTGTCCGTTGTTTTCTTCTAAATAACGGTATAGTTCTCCTTTTGTTTTCTTGACTCCTTCGAAAGAACCGAATCCTTCCAGATGAGCTTTCCCGATATTGGTAATCAGTCCGTAGTTCGGATGAACGATATTGCAAAGCTGAGCGATCTCTCCCGGATGACTTGCTCCCATCTCAACAATTGCAATCTCTGTCTCCGAAGTAATATTTAGCAAGGTTAATGGAACCCCGATATGATTATTCAGATTTCCCTGGGTGGCAAGTGTGCGGTATTTCTTTGACAGAACAGCATGTATTAACTCTTTTGTTGTTGTTTTTCCGTTTGTCCCGGTAATAGACAGAATTGGAAGGCCAAGCGTTTTTCGATGCAAGGTAGCTAAGTCTTGTAACGTTTTTAAAGAATCCTGAACAAAAATGGTTTTTTCCCCAAGTTGGTATTGAGGATTATCAATGACGGCGTATTCACATCCAAGTTCTATTGCTTTGGCAGCATAGGCGTTGCCGTCAAAACGATCTCCTTTTAAGGCAAAAAAGATGGTTCCGGGCAGTGCCTTGCGACTATCGGTAGTGACTTTGGGAAACTTTAAAAAGATTTGATAAAGCTGTTCGATCTGCATGGCGATAAATATTTTTCGAAGCGTGAAAATAAGAAACAGGTAAGAATCGAAAGGTAAAAAGCAATTATTTTTTTCAGCCTTTATCCTTAATGAAAAGATTCATTGGCTATTAAAAGAGAAGGCTGTCCTTAATTGGAACAGCCTTCTCTTCTTGAAACAAATTCAATTATTTTTTCTTAAAGCCTTTGGGACTTCCAACACGAGTCATTGCGCATCGGAAACCAAGGTCATTGGCTGAACGATTTTCATCTAAGAAACGGCGGGTTCCGGGAGAAAGCCAGTATGGACGGTCTTTCCATGAACCTCCTTTATATACGCGAACATGATCGGTTATCAGTGAGGAGAATTCTCCGGGCTTTTTACCTTGAATGTACATGTTCTTCGTTTTCAGATTTTTGTGCTCATTCCAGTTGTCACCCTCTACAATCTGCGATTCATAAGACCCGTCTTTGTAGTTGCGATAATCAGCAACTGTGTCAGTAACAAAATTGCCATATTTGTCACGGATGAATTTCCCTTGTCCATCCTTCCTGTAACGGGTGAATACATTTCCGCGGAAAGGCTGGAATTCATTTACGTCAAGATTCGATAGCGGACGATAGACGTCAGCAACCCATTCGTTAACGTTTCCTGCCATACAATACAATCCGTAATCGTTCGGTTCATAGGAATCGACTGGTGCCGGAATATCTGCATTGTCGTTTAATGCTCCTGCCACACCCATAAGGTCACCTCTGCCCCGGGTAAAGTTTGCCCTCATCTGTCCTTGAGTTTTTCGTTCAGGAGAACGAAGCGAAGAGCCTTTCCATGGATAGATTTTCCTGCTTGCCTGTAGATTTCCATCAGGAGAACTGATCATTCCATAAGCGGCATATTCCCATTCAGCTTCGGTTGGCAGACGATAAGTCGGCATTAGGAATCCATCTTCCCATCGTGCTCTGCGTTCTGAATTTTTCGCATCATGAAGAGGGGTCTTCCCTGCTGTTCCGTTATATTGCCCGGCAAGGTATGCTTCGGTTGTAAATATATTCGGTGCTTTTTGATCCGGATTCGGAGTGAGAATTCCCCGATCAATAAGAATCTTTTCATTGACACGGTCAGTCCTCCATTTGCAATAGTCGTTTGCCTGAACCCAGTTGACTCCAACGACCGGATAATTACTATAAGCGGGATGCCGCAAGTAGTTATTGATGTATGGTTCGTTGTAGGCTAACTCTTCCCGCCAAACTAATGTGTCAGGAAGTGCCGACTGATATTTTTCGGGATTACTGGGGTAGACTTTTCTCAACCAGTAAAGATATTCCCGGTAGTCAATATTTCTCACCTCTGTTTCGTCCATGTAAAAAGAAGCAACCGTTACCCGTCGGGGAGGATTATCTCCGATATGCATAACATCTTCTTCTACTTTTCCCATCGTGAAAGTTCCGCCCTGAATAAACACCAACCCCGGTCCGGTAGCTTGATCATATTCTCCATCGGATTGAAAACCTCCCATTTGTGGGTCGTTGTATTTCCACCCAGTTGTGGAAGATGACGTGTCTTTGGTCGATTTTTTGCTGCATGACGACAGCACGACTATCGAAAGGGCAATCAATAAAAATGACTGTAATTTCATTTTATCGTATTTTCAAATATTCTATTATACACAGTATCCGCAAAACTACTAAAAACCATCTTATCTGCCTCAATAAAGAGCACAGATTGATCACAAAAGTGGTAATTTTATTGGCAACTTTTACTTAATCACCTAATTTTTTATGATGAGGGAAAGTAATATTACTCAATTATTCGCTTTTCCAATGGAAGGAATACGTGCTATCACTATACTTTATTGGCAAAAATATTTTTTAAATAATGTGACAGAAGTTTCTTTTTAATGAGGCTAAAAACATTGATCTAGTTTGTGATACGTTCTTCGGGTCTTTAAATATTTGCGGGTAATAACTGAATGATAAGATTGTTTGTGGACTAAACGAATTCGTAGATTCAAAGAATAGAACAGCAGATTCTTCGTTTGTTGAATAAAGGTGATATCTGGAAATTTGTTTGTATTCTGATTAAACTGACTTAAATTTGTTCTGAATGAGACTTCAGCCGAAAATAATAATCCTGATTGCCGGTTTTTTTATTAGTATGAGCGGTGCTACAGCTCAGGTATCGACTAATGGTTCGGGAGTAATCACGACTGCAGCTTCATTTCTGACGATTAGTCCGGAGTCAAGAGCCGGCGCAATGGGCGATGCAGGGGTGGCGACGGCTCCTGATATTAATTCGCAAAACTGGAATGCAGCTAAATATGCATTTATCGAAAGTGGATCAGGCTTTTCTCTTTCGTATACCCCATGGCTGCGTAAACTAGCTAATGATATGAATCTTGCGTACTTATCTGGATATGCCAAGTTGGACAAACAGCAAATATTAAGTGGGTCTTTGAGGTATTTTTCATTGGGGCAAGTTACGTTTAGGAATGAGAATGGGGAGTCGCAGGGCATACAGAATCCGAATGAATTTGCTATTGATTTTGGCTATACCCGGCTGCTTTCAGATAACTTTTCGGGAAGTGTCGTGTTCCGGTATATTCGTTCCGATCTTGGAACTGTATCCTGGGGAACACAATCTTTGCGTCCGGGGAATGCCTTTGCTGCCGATATCTCATTCTATTATCAAAAGAAGTTGAATTCTACAGCGGGGAAGAAGGTGATTTCTGCAGGGGTGAATGTTTCAAATCTGGGATCAAAGATCTCTTATGAATCGGGAGTAAATTATCTTCTTCCTGCAAATTTGCGATTAGGTATTGCGTATTCTACGGAGTTGGATCCTGCCAATAAGTTGACCTTTGCCCTTGATGCCAATAAGTTGCTTGTCCCTTCTCAAAAGAACGATACCCTGCAAGGGGGAGGTGTTGTGATTGGCGGAAGTTCTTCTGATAAGTCCGTTCTGGGTGGAGCTCTTTCTTCCTTTACCGATGTCGGATTAAAAGAAGAATTGCAGGAAATAACCATTGGTGTGGGTTGTGAATATTTATATGATAAACAATTTGCATTAAGAACCGGATATTTCTATGAGAATCAGAATAATGGTAACCGAAAATATTTCACTGTGGGTGCCGGACTAAAATTAAACGCCTTTAGTCTTGATTTTGCCTATCTTGTACCAACACAACAAAATAACCCACTCGAAAACACCTTGCGTTTTACCTTGTCATTCGATCTGGGTCAGTTCAGAAAAGCAATAGAAAATTAGATATATTAGGATAGAAACAAAAAAGAAATTGATGAGAATAAAAGTAGGTTTTGGATATGACGTACACCAGCTTGCCGATGGAGAGTCATTATGGCTGGGGGGAGTAGAAGTGCCACATTATAAAGGAACGGTCGCCCATTCTGACGGAGATGTCCTTATTCACGCTATTTGTGATGCATTGCTCGGAGCCGCAGGTCTGAGAGATATCGGAATCCATTTTCCCGATACGGATGATGAGTTTAAAGGAATCGATAGTAAGGAACTCTTGGCCCGAACTGTTGCCCTTATTGGTGTAAAGCAATATGGTATTGGAAATATAGATGCGACTTTGTGTGCGGAAAAACCAAAGTTGAAAGATTATATCCCATTAATGAGAGAAACGTTATCTTCGATAATGGGAATAGAGTCGGAAGATATTTCTATCAAGGCAACAACAACAGAAAAACTTGGCTTTGTGGGCAATGAAACAGGCATGTCAGCCTATGCAGTTGTGCTTCTTGAACGTAAAAATTGAAGATTAAATAAAAACCTGATATGGAATTGATTGAATTGCTAAGATTAAGAAGAAGCAAACGGCGCTTTTCCGGGAAGAAAGTTGAACCGGAGAAGGTTGATTTGTTGCTTAAAGCCGGACTATTGTCCCCCTCGTCTAAAAGTAGTACCCCCTGGGAATTTATTGCTGTTGACGAACCTGATTTGTTGACGCAATTATCCGTTAGTAAAGAACATGGGGCCAAATTAATTGCAGGGGCTCCATTAGCGATTGTTGTCCTTGGAGATACAACCGAAAGTGACGTATGGGTCGAAGACTGTTCGATTGCCTCGACGATAATTCAGCTTGAGGCTGAAGATCTCGGACTTGGTAGTTGTTGGGTACAGATGCGGGAAAGGAAAAATGTTCATGGAGAATATGCCGAATCGGTTATTCGTAAACTGTTGGGAATTCCGGAGCATCTGGGAGTCTTGTCTGTTGTTGCGATCGGCTATCCGGAAGAAGTAAAGCCGCCCCATGAGTTAGATAAATTGAAATACGAAAAGATTCACCGGAATAAATTCTAATAAGATAGACAGAGCGACTGAGTCTTTTTGCCTTCAAAACCTTTATTCTTCGGTGGTATACCGGCATTGAAACCGGTCCGTCAGTAATGGGTTATTAAAGATGGAAACTAAAAAACAAGCCGTTGTAAGGTTAACCCTACAACGGCTTGTTTAAACTATTAACGTTTATCCTAATAACCGGTAACGAAGTTCTCAGAACTAGTCGTTACTGACCGGCTTAGCCTCTTCAATTTGGTCATCAACAAGAATACGACCGCAATACTCGCAAACAATGATTTTTCTGCGTGAAGCGATATCTAGTTGTCTTTGGGGCGGTATTTTATTGAAACAGCCACCACATGCATTTCTTTGAATGGTCACAATAGCCAGTCCGTTGCGTGCATTTTTCCGAATTCGTTTAAAAGCGGTAACAAGGCGTGGTTCAATACTTCCTTCAATCTTTAATGCTTTGTTCTTTAAACGGTCTTCCTCTGCCTGAGTCTCCGAAGTGATGTCATTTAACTCCTTCTTTTTAGTGACAAGATCCTCTCCACGTTCAGTGAGCGAAGTACTTGCAACTTCCAGAAGTTGTTTTTTTGTTGCCAGTTCAGTAGCAAATTCCTTGATTTTCTTCTCTGCCAGTTCAATTTCAAGTTTTTGAAATTCAACTTCTTTTGAGAGTGAATCGTATTCGCGGTTGTTGCGAACATTATCCTGCTGCCCGGAGTATTTTTCGATTGAAGTCTTAGATTCTTTGATATCAGATTTTTTATTGCTGACAGCAGTCTCGAGATTTTTGATCTCATCTTCATAGTTAGAGATTCTGGTCTTTAAACCAGCAATTTCGTCTTCAAGATCCTGAACTTCCAATGGCAGTTCTCCACGGAGGGTTTTGATCTTATCAATATCAGAAGCAACCTGTTGAAGTTCGTAAAGTAGCCTGAGTTTTTCTTCAACAGGACGATCTTTGAGCTCCGGTTTCTGGTTTTCTGTAGTCATATTTGTAAACTTTTTTCTTGTTCCAAAAAAACCTAAATCAAATAATTAATGGGATTGGTATTAATATCCGATAAATGGAGGGCAAATTTAGGGAATTTTTTTCTAACTATTTCATAAAAAACTTCTTTAGTGAACTGTTCACTTTCGAAGTGCCCAATGTCTGCAATGATGAGCGAATCCCCGGCATCGAAAAATTGATGATATTTAAAGTCTCCGGTGATAAAGAGGTCTGCTCCGGAGGTAATCGCATCGGTTAAAAGACTGCTTCCTGAACCCCCACAAAGAGCAACTTTTTTAATGGGACGCTTTAATAATCGGGTGTGACGAATAACCGGACAGTTAAAGATAGACTTAACCCGTTGTAAGAAAAGTGTTTCATTTTCCTCTTCGGGAAGGTCCCCTACGACTCCAATTCCCACCGAGTGAAAAACATTGTCGAGCGGGTAGAGGTCATACGCTGGTTCTTCATAAGGATGATTTGCCAGAAGAGCCCGGATAACCTGATTGCGGATCAATTTAGGAAGAATTATTTCGATGCGGGTCTCTTCTTCGAAATGAAGTTTGCCGGGGCGTCCGACAAACGGATGAGTCTGGTCGTTTCCTCTGAATGTTCCTTTTCCCTGAATGTTATAGCTGCACTGGTCGTAGTTGCCAATGGTTCCGGCTCCGGCATCAAAGAGCGCTTTCCGGACTTTTTCTGCCTGGGCAACAGGAACAAAAGTTACCAGCTTTTCCAGTTGGTTCGATACCGGACTCAATACCGAGCGGTTAACTAATCCCAGTTTGTCAGCCATCCGGTCATTGACTCCGCCGGGGACACTATCCATATTGGTGTGTGAGGCGTAGATCGCAATGTGATTTTGTATCGCACGAATGGCGCATCGTTCTGTTGCATCTTTCCCGTTAAGCCGTTTTAATCCATGAAAGATAAAAGGATGATGAGCAATGATTAAGCCGCAATTCAATCGTATCGCCTCGTCAATAACCGCCTCGGTCACATCGAGTGTGATGAGAGCCGAATTAACCGAATCCTCAGGATCCCCGATTAAGAGTCCTGCGTTATCGTACGATTCCTGATAGGCGAGGGGGGCTATCTCTTCAATCGCATTACAAATATCTCTGATTTTCATGAATGACTTTTTGATCTGGTTTATAGAACCTCTTTGATCTCCGTCAACAAGGTCCTTATTTGCTGCAGTCGGTTGACAACCTCGTAGTTGTTGAGTGTGTCTTCCTTGTTGTCTTTTAGTTTCATCTGAGCCCCTTTGATGGTCATGCCCCGTTCTTTGAGCAGATAATGGATTATTTTGAAATTTTCAATATCCTCTTTGGTAAAGAGACGGTCACCCTTTTTATTCTTGTGGGGTTTGAGAATGTCGAATTCTTTTTCCCAATAACGGATTAAGGAAGTGTTTACCTGAAACATTTCAGCAACTTCTCCGATCGAATAATATAGCTTTTCTATTTTTTTCTCTTTGTAAGGCACTTTGAAAAATTTTAAATTAACGAATCATTGGAAGACGATCAGTTTGAAACAAATCTTCTTTTTTCAAAAAAAAGAAGCGATCAACCCATAAATAAGTGCTATTCCTACACGAATAACAGTGAAAAGCATAAGAAATTAAATGCACTTTGAGCAAATTTACACAAAACGTCTAACTTTGCAACAATTCAAAAGTAAGGATATTCCGTTAAAAGGAAAAAGAGAGCGGAAATAGCAGCAATTTTTTATTTCGGCGCAGGTTCCTGCTGCCGAAAGGAAGAATGAAAGAGATAATTCAATAAAGAGATTATAGATGGTTATGAATTCTAAAGAGATCAGAAAGACGTTCCTTGATTTTTTCGAATCAAAGGGGCATCATATTGTTTCATCGGCCCCCATGGTCGTAAAAAATGATCCTACATTGATGTTTACCAATGCAGGAATGAACCAGTTTAAGGATATCTTTCTGGGTAATGAATCACCTAAATATTCGCGGGCTACCGATACCCAAAAATGTCTTCGGGTCTCCGGAAAACACAATGACCTCGAAGAAGTCGGGCATGATACTTACCACCACACCATGTTTGAGATGCTCGGCAACTGGTCTTTTGGCGATTACTTTAAAAAAGAAGTTATCGACTGGGCCTGGGAATTATTGACCGATGTTTATGGTATTGATAAGACGAAGCTTTACGCTACGGTCTTTGAAGGAGATGAAGCCGATCATGTTTCCCGTGATAGTGAAGCTTATGACTATTGGAGCAAACATTTGCCTGAGGATCATATCTTACTTGGCAATAAACATGATAATTTCTGGGAAATGGGTGATACTGGTCCCTGTGGTCCCTGTTCTGAAATTCATATCGATTTGCGAAATCCGCAAGATCAGCTGAAAGTTCCCGGTCGCGACCTGGTCAATCAGAGCGACCCGTTAGTTATTGAGATCTGGAATTTAGTGTTTATGCAATACAACCGTAAAGCCAACGGAACACTCGAAGAACTCCCTCACCATCATGTTGATACCGGCATGGGTTTTGAACGTCTTTGCATGGCTATTCAGAATAAAAAATCGAATTACGATACCGATATATTTCAGTTTATTATTGCTGAAATCAGTAAGATCAGTGGAATGGAATATGGCAAAGACGAAAAAGTCAGCATTGCCATGCGGGTTATTGCCGATCATCTCCGGGCTATCTCTTTTGCCATTGCCGACGGGCAACTTCCTTCGAATAACAAGGCCGGGTACGTAATCCGGAGAATATTACGCAGGGCTGTCCGGTATGGCTATACTTTTCTGGATATCAGGGAACCTTTTATTTATAAGCTTTTGCCGGTGCTGATTGAAGTGATGGGGGATACATTCCCCGAACTATCGGCTCAAAAAGACTTGATTCAGAATGTTATCCGTGAAGAAGAAGACGCGTTCCTCCGAACCCTTGAAACGGGAATTAACCTTCTGGATGAGATTATGGCGAATAACCGGAAAGAAGGGAAAAATACGATTGGCGGAAAAGAAGCTTTTACCCTTTATGATACCTTCGGATTTCCGCTCGATTTGACGGAGTTAATTCTCAAAGAAAACGGGATGAGCGTTAATCTCCCCGAATTTGATGCCGAGATGAAAGCCCAGAAAGATCGCTCCCGTAATGCCTCAACCGTTGAAACGGAAGACTGGGTTGAGTTGCGTCCTGTTGAAAAGACGGAGTTTGTTGGTTATGATACCCTCGAATCGATTATTCATATTACTAAATACCGGAAAGTAACCCGGAAAAAGAAAACACTTTACCAACTGGTCTTCGACCGTACCCCTTTTTATGCTGAATCGGGCGGACAGGTTGGTGATACCGGCGTCATTGAAGCTGATGGCAAATCTGTCCGGATTATCGACACTCAAAAGGAAAATAATCTGAGCATTCATCTTACCGAAAAACTGCCGGAACAACCGGAAGTCGAATTTATGGCTAAGGTCGATGCTGATCACCGCAGACAATCTTCGAACAACCATACGGCAACCCACTTGCTTGACTATGCTTTACGTCAGGTACTGGGAACTCATGTAGAACAGAAAGGATCACTGGTCAATGCCGATTACCTCCGTTTCGATTTTTCTCATTTTCAAAAAGTATCTCATGAAGAATTATTGAAAGTGGAGAAGATTGTCAATGAGATGATCCGTACCAATATTGCTCTTGAGGAATGTCGTTCCATCCCGATTAAGGAAGCACAGGAACGTGGTGCTATCGCCTTGTTCGGAGAAAAATACGGCGATCGTGTCAGGATGGTTCAATATGGCCCGTCTATCGAATTATGCGCAGGAACCCATATCCCGGCAACCGGTCAGATCGGACAATTGGTTATTTTGTCGGAAAGTGCCATCTCCGCAGGAGTCCGACGAATAGAAGCCATTACTGCAGATAAGGCCGATGAATATATACGCAATGAGCGGGAAGAACTTGCTGCAATTAAAAGTCTTTTGGGTAATCCGAAAGATCCGGCCCATGCCGTTGAAGAACTTCAGGTGGCTGAAGCGAAGCTGAAAAAGCAGATCGAAGCCTTTGAACATCAGGCAGCCATGGAGGTGAAGAAAGATCTTCTTACTAAGGTGAAGGTCGTTAATGGAATTAATACGATTATCGAACAGATTCATCTCAATTCCCCGGCTGCTATAAAAGATTTAGCTTATAAGTTGCGGGGCGAAGTGGATAATCTGTTTCTGGCGCTGGGTGCGGATATTGACGGAAAAGCGAATGTTACGCTTATGATTTCCGATAACCTGATACAGGAAAAAGGACTCAATGCCGGGAAGATGATTCGCGAAATCGCCAAAGAAGTTCAGGGTGGCGGTGGCGGACAAGCATTCTATGCGAATGCCGGAGGAAAAAATCCGGATGGCATACCCGCAGCATTGGACAAAGCCCGTCAGCTGATTAGCTAAACAACTATTTTCCTCTGAATAGATGCACAAAGCCGGTCTTCTTACGATATTTATTGTCCCGGCCTTGTGCTTCTATTACGTAAAAATAAACTCCCGGAGAAGCATAACTTCCTCCTATCTTGCCATTCCATACTGCATGCGACTCTGTATCTTTTCCTGAAGTGACATTGTTATTGTCGTAGCTGTAAACTTTGCGGCCCCACCGATTGAAGATGGTCATCTTTAACGACTTGAGTGACTGGACCTGAATGGTAAACTGATCATTTACATTATCCCCGTTCGGTGTAAAGACATTCGGGACCTGTACCCAGGAGGTATCTGCTACAATATATTGATCCTTGAAATAGAGCGAATCGCTACAAATTAAGTTGACTGCATTGGTCTTAACGGCCATTAACTTAACCTTGTAATGCCCTGAGTTTTCATAGGTGTAAGTGAAATTGTCTGCACTTAATTTTCTTAAAACACTGTCCACCGGTTGCCCTTTTGCTTTAGCTGCCTCCTGTTTGATTACGTCGATATCTTTGTAAAGTGTCCATTCATACGTATCTGCATTTTGCGATGCATTGTTAAACTGAACTTTTAATGGAGCTTCCCCTGTTGCGGGCTCAACCGTAAAATCGGCTTTCGGGACAATCGAATTATACGTGATATTGGTGGTGCTGGAGCTGCCATAATTATCGGAAAGCGTCAGGGTGTAATTGGTGTTCACTGCGGGTGGCGAATAGATTGTTGTGAGCATCGATCTTGCTACCTGATTGCCACTTGATTGCCATATAGCTGTGTAATTGGGCTGAAGTACCGTTTTCTCACCCGAGGCCGGATCGTAATAAGCCATAGACGCTGCGCTGTATGTGCCGTTAAGCACGAAGTGACTACAGTCGGAGTCGACAATAGAAGCCTGAGTCTGTATCCAGTTGTTGAATACCCATGCACGGTAAGTTGTCGTACTGCTTCCGTCGGAGACTTCTACCTGATAAAGTCCGTCGGGCATATTTGACTGTTGATCATCCACCGTAAAGGCCGTTGTGCTGGCATAGAATTCAAAGGTCCGGGTTGCTGCGTTATATTTCTTCCAGGTAGAACTGGCTGCCTGAGTAAAAGGATTTCTGACATCCAGGGAAGCTCTGTTAACTCCCTGTTGAGAGGTGAAAACAAAGATGGGATCATCTCCGGTTCCTGATTGATAGCTGGTTTGCAAGGTCGTTGATGCTCCCGGAGCACTGATTTGTGCAGAAGCACTTCCCAAAGCGATAAAAAACAGAAGGATAAAACAGCGGTATCTCATAAGTTATTCCTGAAGAATTGAGTTGACAACTACAATTTTAACAAAATAACGCAAAAAAAACGGGAAGGGTATTTCGGTACGATAAATTTTTTGAACAGCAGGACTTATCAAAATACAAATGCTAATTTTGGCCAACCTAAAGTCCGATTATTAATACAGGAAGAAACAGTGAATGATTATTTAGATCAACTCAATGAAGCACAGCGTGCAGCTGTGGAAAATACAGAAGGACCATCGTTGGTTATTGCCGGAGCGGGATCAGGAAAAACAAGGGTGCTGACCTTTCGAATTGCACATCTGTTGCGAAAAGGGGAGCGAGCTTCGAATATCCTGGCACTGACTTTTACGAATAAGGCAGCCAAAGAGATGAAAGAACGAATCTCTGCTATTGTGAGCGATAAGGTGGCCCGTTACTTATGGATGGGAACTTTCCATTCTATTTTCTCGCGGATACTCCGTACCGAACATGAGGCGATTGGATTCCCCTCTACTTTCACGATCTACGATGCGAGTGATTCTAAAAATCTGATCAAGTCCATTATTAAGAATTTTAAACTAGACGATAAGATTTATAAAGCCAATGTGGTATTGAACCGCATTTCCGCAGCGAAAAACTCATTGATCTCTTCGGCTCTTTATATAAAAACCTCCGAAATAACAGATTATGACCGGAGTATCCGAATGCCTCTCATCGGCGACATCTATAAGGAATATAGCCGGCAATGCCGTGTTTCAGGGGCAATGGATTTTGATGATCTGCTCATGAAGACTGAGCAGCTTTTCTCTTCCCGGCCCGATATCCTTTCAAAATATCAGGATATATTCAAATATATTCTGGTCGATGAGTATCAGGATACCAATCATGCCCAATATCGTATTATCAAGCAGTTGGCTCAAAAGTACCAGAACATATGTGTCGTTGGTGATGATGCCCAGAGTATCTATTCTTTCCGTGGAGCACGTATCGAAAATATTCTGAACTTTCAGAAAGATTATCCCGGGCACAAAATCTTTAAGCTCGAACAGAATTATCGTTCGACCCAGAATATTGTTGATGCCGCGAACAGTATTATTCAAAAGAATAAGAAACAGATTCCCAAGGTCGTATTTTCTGAGAATGATAAGGGCGACCGGATTAAAGTCCTCTCTGCCCTGACCGACAATGAAGAAGGGTTTCTCGTTGCCAATGAGATTGGCGACCTGTCTATGCGCGAACACTATACAGCCAGCGATTTTGCAATCCTCTATCGGACCAATATGCAGTCGCGTATTTTTGAAGAGGCTCTGCGAAAGAAAAATATCCCCTATAAGATATATGGAGGATTGTCGTTTTATCAGCGGAAAGAAGTTAAAGATCTGATCTCTTATTTCCGTATGATTATTAATCCCCTGGATAATGAAGCTTTTAAACGAATCATTAATTATCCGGCAAGAGGTATTGGTAGCACGACCCTGGGGAAACTGGAACAGCAGGCTATCGCTTCTGGAGTCAGTCTTTGGGAAACGCTCGACTCTTTAAGAAGCGGAGACCATTCTGCATTCAATGCCGGAACTTTTGGTAAACTGATTGATTTTGCCAATCTGCTTCAAAGTCTTATTGATCATAGAGAGGAGATGGAAGCATTCGACCTGGCTTCGGCGATTGCAACCAATAGCGGACTGTTGAAAGACCTTTACCTTGACCGCTCTCCCGAGGGACTCAGTCGGTATGAAAATATTCAGGAACTTCTGAACGGTATTCAGGAATTTACCACGAATGCCCGGGAAGAAGGGCGTTCCAATAATTTGCACGACTACCTGTCGGATGTGGCATTGCTTACCGATCAGGATAATGAAAGGCCCGAAGACCGCAATAAGGTTACACTGATGACTGTGCATTCGGCCAAGGGACTAGAATTTAAAATCGTTTTTATTGTGGGGGTTGAAGACCAACTGTTCCCCGCAAGCTATGGCGGACAAGCGGTTACCCAACAACAACTGGAAGAAGAACGGCGTCTGTTTTATGTCGCATTGACGCGGGCCGAAGAGAAGGCCTACCTCTCTTTTGCGAAACAACGTTATCAATGGGGAAAACTTGAATTTTGCCGGCCCAGTCGTTTTATTACTGATATTGACCCCTGTTATCTCGAAGCGGAGGACCGGAATGCGATGAGTTCATTTGCCCGGCCCGAAGTTACTGCTTCCGTACCCGGTTCTTCTCAGCCGAGATCCGTACCCCAATCTGTTCCGATGTCCATGCTAAAAAGACTTTCCGGTTTGAAAGAGACCGGGGGAGGAGCTGCTTCTTTTCAGGGTGATGACCCAGCCCTGTTTCAACCGGGCATGATTGTAGAGCATCAACGTTTCGGTCAGGGGAAGATTTTGCAGCTTGAAGGCGAGAATCCAAATTTAAAAGCAACTGTTTTTTTCCAAAGTGCAGGACAAAAGCAACTTTTGCTTAAGTTTGCAAAACTTAAAATTGTAAAGTGATTCGGTGTAAGAATCAGTTTCTCAAATAGAAATGAATTCTTCCGTGCATTTTTACTATCTTTGAATTGAGAAAATATCTTGAGAATAGGGCCGTCATTTTTTCTGCAGACCAGGCTCTTCTCTTTTATCGATAAATAAACAGATGGATTATAACAGTAATCGAAAAAAATTATTCCTTCCCGAGTACGGTCGGAACATCCAAAAGATGGTTGATCATATCATGACCATTGAGGACCGAACACAGCGAAATCTTGCTGCACGCACCCTGATTGATATCATGGGAAACATGTATCCCTATCTGCGTGATGTCAATGATTTTAAACATAAGTTATGGGATCATCTGGCAATCATGACTGAATTTAAACTGGATATTGATTATCCTTTTGATCCGCCCTCCCCATCTTTGTTGCATTCTAAGCCGAATAGGGTTCCGTACAGTGTGAATCATATTCATTATCTTCATTATGGGAAACTAATGGAAGAGCTTATTGAAAAGGCAGCAAATTATGAAGAAGGTCCGGAACGGGAGCATCTTACCAGACTTATAGCGAATCACATGAAGAAATGCTATGTAGCCTGGAACCGGGATTCTGTCCCAGATGAGAAAATTATTGACGACTTAGACCACATGTCCGAAGGCAAAATCAAACTGGATCCGGCTTCTAAGCTGGTTGAGGTTCGTGAGGTGTCTTATCGGACGACCAATACCCCGGCTAAGAAGAAGAATTTGCAGAATAAAAGACAGAGCCCCCGTTAGGACAAATATATTTATTAGGTGTTATGGCTAGTTTTTGTATTACAGGAGGACAAAAACTAAGTGGCAATTTATACCCGCAAGGTGCTAAGAATGAAGCATTGCAGGTAATATGCGGTGTTTTGCTCACTGATCAGGAAGTTGTCATTAGCAATGTCCCCAATATAAGCGATGTTAATAAACTAATTGAGATCGTTTCAGATCTCGGGGTTGAAGTCCATCATATAAGTTCGGATACGTATAGCTTTAAAGCCTATAATCTGGATCTGGACTATATGAAGACGGAAAAGTTTGCCCGTCAGGCAAGTAAACTGAGAGGGTCTATCATGATTATCGGGCCCCTTCTGGCCCGTTACGGTGTTGGGTATATTCCCCAGCCCGGAGGTGATCGGATAGGCCGTCGCCGACTTGATACCCATTTTATGGGATTCCAGAGTCTGGGTGCCACCTTCGAATTTGATTATAAAAATAATTTTTACCGGGTTGCCGCTCCACGCCTGCATGGAGCTTATATGCTCCTGGATGAGGCGTCTGTGACCGGTACGGCTAATATTATCATGGCGGCTGTGTTGGCCTCGGGAACTACAACCATTTATAATGCGGCCTGTGAACCATATGTTCAACAGTTGTGCCGGATGTTGAATGCCATGGGAGCTAACATTAGTGGCGTAGGATCTAACTTACTGACCATTGAGGGAACCGCTTCATTGCATGGAACCACCCATCGGGTTTTGCCTGATATGATCGAAGTCGGAAGTTTCATCGGACTGGCTGCGATGACCGGAAGAAATATTACCATTAAAGACGTTGCATTTGATCAGTTGGGAATTATCCCGGCTTCTTTTAAACGGTTGGGAATTCAACTGGAACGACGGAACGACGATATTTATATCCCGGGACAGGACCATTATGAAATAGAGACCTTCATTGACGGTTCGATCATGACCATTGCCGATGCTCCATGGCCCGGATTGACACCTGATTTGTTAAGTGTCTTTTTGGTTATTGCCACGCAGGCGAAAGGCAGTGTTCTGATTCATCAGAAAATGTTTGAGAGTCGGTTGTTCTTTGTCGATAAACTTATTGATATGGGAGCTCAGATTATTTTGTGCGATCCTCACCGGGCAACGGTTATCGGACAGGACTGGCGACAGAATCTGAAGGCAACGACCATGACCTCTCCTGATATACGAGCCGGAGTGGCTTTGCTAATTGCAGCTCTTTCGGCTGATGGGACAAGTCGGATTGAAAATATAGAACAAATTGATCGGGGCTATGAACGTATTGATCTGCGATTAAATGCGATTGGTGCGGATATTCAACGAATCGAATAGAAACGAGTTGTTCTGTCAACATAAAGAAAGGGGAAATGCGTTGAGCATTTCCCCTTTCTTGTCTCTGTGACCTTTTTTATCAGTCGGATTGATTTCGTTTTTTTAGGAGCAAACTGCTTATTCGACCGCCGAAATTGTTACGTCATCTTTTAGTGAAACAGGTACCTCCATGTCTTCAGCTACCTGCTCATTTTTAGGAATAATAACTTTGCCGCTCAGAAGCAGATTTGATTTAGCTTCCCGGATCCATCCTGTTTTATTGTTGAGCGTAAAAGAAGAAGTCTTGTCGCCCGAGACAGAGACCTTTGCCTCGAATCCCATGATTTTTGTTGTTTCCCCTTTTGACTCAATAGACGATTTTCCTGAAATAGCAACCGACGAAGCATCTTCGGATTGGAGTGTCCAAGTGTTCTTTATACTGATTGGAAATTCGGCAAGAGAAGATTCCGTCTTCCAGTTGTCACCCGGTTTTACACTTTTGGGTGGGAGAAAGGAGAAAAAAGTTTCCATATTTCCTTTAACGGCATCTGCTCCGTTAAATTGGCTGAGCTGTTGTTTGATCTGATCTTTTGTCTGGTCATCCAAGCCGGTTGTTCCGTTGAGGATACCGTTGATGATTTCATCAGCCCCTTTGATCTCTGTAACCTGGCCGGATTTACTGACTCTTGACTGAAATGATTTACCGATAACCTGAGACAGAACTTTTGAAATATCATCGTTTGTGGTTGGGTGCTCTGAATCAAAACTGATAACCGACATTGGAGTAATGATCCTTACTTTTAACTGTGTAGGGGTTACTTCAAACAGATAGTCATGGTCTGTTGCCTCCAGAACGTGAAAAACATAGAGTTCTGATACTTCGCTCCTGATAGCCATGTCGTTTCCCATAACAGTCTGGGTCAGAACCTGAGTGGTCTTCTGTAAAAGTTTGTACGAATTGCCGTTTGTAAGGTTGAGCTGTATTTCGCTTTTCTGTGCTGAAAAAGCAAAAGAATAAAGGGAAACAGCTAAAAGCAGCAAAATAATTTTTTTCATCTTCCTTTGTTGTTTACGTAAAACAATTGATGTTTAAAGGTTAATAACGGATGCAAGATACTAAAAGTCACTGACACGTCGGGGGTGACCGATTAAAAAATGTTACCTTTGCAGAGTTTTGTCAGAAGTTGTCCCGATGATGTGACATATTGTCTTATTGGAATTTTCTGGCAAAATTTTTGTGTTATAAAAATGCCGATTTTAATCATTCAATAAGATATTGCTATGGAGAGTGCAAAAAAAACGCAGAAAGAAGATAAAGAAATTATAAATCCTGAAGTACAGGAGCAAAAAGAGAATAAATCATCGAAAGAGTCTAAAGAAAAGGAAGAAAAAGAAGTTTCAGAGGAAGCTCTTGGAGAAGAAACAGATCATAAGGCAGACGATAAAAAAATACACCGGCACAAAAAAGAGGATCATCAGAAGGAACTTGAAAAAAAATTAGAAGAACTCCAAAAAGAGATCGAAGAACAGAAAGATAAATACCTTCGGCTGTCTGCAGAGTTTGATAATTATCGTAAAAGGACCTTCCGTGAAAAAACAGACCTGATTAAAACAGCCGGTGAAAGTACCCTGACAAGTCTACTGCCTGTTATTGACGATTTTGAAAGAGCCCGGAAATCCATGCAGGGAGATACGGCCAGCCTTGACGCAGTGCGTGATGGCGTGGACTTGATTTATAATAAGTTTTGCGATTTTCTGAAGCAAAACGGAATCTCTGAAATTGCAGCTGCAGATCAGGATTTTAATACGGATATTCATGAAGCATTGACGAAAATACCGGCCCCTACCGAAGAACAAAAAGGGAAGGTTATTGACGTTGTCCAAAAAGGATATCTGCTCAATGAAAAAGTAATTCGATTTGCAAAAGTTGTTGTAGGGGAGTAATCCTTAATAATCCAGAACTAGCGAGATAATGGCTAAAAGAGATTTTTATGAAGTGCTGGGAGTAAGCAGGGATGCTTCTCCTGAAGAAATAAAAAAAGCTTACCGTAAAAAAGCGATTCAGTATCATCCCGATAAAAATCCGGGGAATAAGGCCGCTGAAGAGAAATTCAAAGAAGCAGCAGAGGCTTATGAGATACTGAGTAGCCCGGAAAAGAAACAACGTTACGATCAATATGGCGAATCAGGCCTTGGAGGAAATCAAGGTGGTTTTAGCGGACAGAACATGTCAATGGATGATATTTTCTCCATGTTCGGTGACGTCTTTGGCGGAGGATTTAGCGGTTTCGGAGGCTTTGGCGGTGGAGGCCGTCAACAGGAGCATGTAAACCGTGGTTCTGATTTACGTGTTAAAGTCCGCCTGACTCTGGAAGAGATTGTTTTTGGTGTCGAGAAGAAAATCAAGGTTAATAAATACGTTAAATGCAGTGTCTGTGGTGGCACGGGAGCACAGCATGGTTCCTCTTACAGTACTTGTAGTACTTGTCATGGGGCCGGTCGTGTAACGCGTATTACCAATACGTTGCTCGGACAGATGCAAACGGCTCAGGTTTGCCCTACCTGTCATGGAGAGGGGCATATTATCACCAGTAAATGTACCAGTTGTCAGGGTGAAGGCGTTGTCCGCGGAGAAGAAGTCATCAGTATCCGTATCCCGGCCGGTGTTGGCGAAGGCATGCAACTTAATGTCAACGGAAAAGGAAATGCAGCTCGTCGTGGTGGTGTTTCCGGTGATTTATTGGTACTTATTCAGGAAGAAAAACATCCCGATCTGATTCGTGACGAAAACGACCTGATATATAACTTATATCTTAGCTTCCCTCAGATGGCACTGGGAACGACGGTTGAGATTCCTACCGTTGATAGTAAAGTGAAAGTTAAAATCGAGGCAGGAACACAACCGGAGAAGATCCTTCGCCTTCGTGGAAAAGGAATTCCCGATGTTAACGGATATGGGAAAGGCGATTTGCTGGTCAAAATTCATGTGTGGATTCCCCGTAAGCTCAATTCGGATGAGAAGAAACTTCTTGAGAAACTGGAGGATATGCCTAATTTTCCCGCTAATCCGAGTAATCAGGATCGCTCTTTTTTTGAAAAGATGAAAGATATATTTGAGTAAGATCTTTCATCTTCCGACTCCGGAACCGGAGTTATTCTTTTTACTCAAAACGAGCATTCGGCGAATGTTTAATTTTAAATTAACGCAGAATGCTTGCATCTAATGCCAAATTATTACTATAATTGCAGAATACATTTAGAAAACATGATTAACAGACTTCATCATCACGATCATCATTTTTTTCTTATCCCCGAGGGTAGGCGGTCGTGATCATGTCTGTATAGAAATAAAAGATATTAATCCGAAAAGAGGCTTACCACAACAGGTGAGCCTCTTTTTTTATGCTTATACTATGGAAACAAAAATTAGAGTAGCCGTACAGACCAAAGGGCGTCTGAACGAAGATTCATTAAAGTTGATACAGGAAGCTGGTATCAACCTGAGCGAAGGCAAACGGAAACTGATTGCCGGATCGAGTAACTATCCCCTTGAGGTCCTCTACCTGCGTGATGACGATATTCCGCAAACGGTGGCAGACGGAGTGGCCGATGTAGGAATCGTCGGACTGAATGAGGTGTTGGAGAAGAAAAGCAAACTAGAGATTATCCGGTATCTTGGATTTGGAAAATGCCGTCTGTCGCTGGCTATTCCTAAATCAGAAGATTATACCGGTCCTGAATATTTCGAAGGGAAAAAGATTGCGACTTCTTATCCCGGCATCCTGACCGATTTTCTGAAAAAGAAAAAAATTAATGCCGAGATTCATTTGATTACCGGCTCGGTTGAGATTGCTCCTGCAATTGGGATTGCCGATGCCATCTTCGATATTGTCAGTTCGGGAAGTACGCTGGTTAGCAACGGACTCAAAGAAGTTGAAGTCGTTGCTGATTCGGAAGCCGTATTGGTTGCGACTCCCGGACTCTCAGCTGAGAAGAAAGCCATCCTTGATGAATTACTTTTCCGTATCGAATCAATTGAACGATCACAAGGAAAGAAATATATTCTACTGAATGCTCCGAGTGAAAAACTTGATGAAATTATTGCTCTTTTACCCGGCATGAAAAGTCCAACCGTATTACCTTTGGCAGAGAAAGGCTGGAACTCGGTTCATTCGGTTATTGAGGAAAAAGATTTTTGGGAAAAAATAGGTAAGTTGAAAGCTGCCGGTGCACAGGGGATACTGATCCTTCCGATCGAAAATATGATTTTTTAGTAAAAAACGGAAACTATGCAGATATTTCAATATCCGGAGCGGAAAGAATGGGGCGGATTATTAACCCGGCCCACGATGGATCACTCTAAATTAAATGCTACGGTAGCGCAGGTTCTTGATGCGGTCCGTCAGGAAGGCGATGAAGCTGTCCGAAAATATACCCGGTTGTTTGATAAAGCAGAACCGGCCTCCATTCAGGTAGAGGCTACTGAGATTGATGCCGCAGAGGCGACCCTTGATGAGCGGTTGAAAAAAGCCATTGAAACGGCAGCCCGAAATATCCGGCAGTTTCATGAAGCACAACGTCCGGCAGAAGTCTTTGTCGAAACGGTTCCCGGCGTTCGTTGCTGGCAGAAGGCCGTCCCCATTGAACGGGTCGGACTTTATATCCCGGGTGGGTCAGCTCCTCTTTTTTCAACAGTGTTGATGCTTGCCATTCCGGCACGGATTGCAGGATGCAAAAAGATTGTACTTTGTTCGCCCCCCGATCGGGAGGGCAATATCAACCCCGCAATCCTGTTTGCTGCCCGCCTGGCCGGAGTCACCGAAATCTTTAAAATCGGTGGGGTTCAGGCTATCGGAGCTATGGCTTATGGGACGGAGACGGTGCCTAAAGTTTATAAAATATTTGGCCCCGGTAACCAATATGTGATGGCGGCCAAACAACAAATCGGACTGACGACCGTGGCAATCGACATGCCGGCAGGTCCTTCGGAAGTTGCCGTGATGGCTGATGATTCGGCTAACGCCGCTTTTGTCGCAGCCGACTTGCTCTCGCAGGCCGAACACGGTCCCGACAGTCAGGTTATTCTGATAACGAATAGTGAGGTCCTGGTCGGAGCTGTTCAGAAAGAGATTGATCGTCAGCTTCAGCTTTTGCCCCGAAAAGAAATTGCAACCAAAGCACTGGATAACAGTCGGGTCTTTGTCCTGAAAAGTCGGGACGAGATGATCGACCTGGCCAATCAGTATGCACCGGAACATCTCATCCTTTCACTGTCAGGTTATGCCGAAGTGGCTGAGCGGATTGTGAATGCCGGCTCGGTCTTTCTTGGAAATTATTCTCCTGAGAGTGCGGGCGATTATGCTTCCGGGACCAATCATACGCTTCCGACCAATGGCTGGGCTCTTGCTTTCAGTGGAGTCAACCTCGATAGTTTCATGAAGAAAATCACCTATCAGGAGATCTCAGCCAACGGACTACTCACGTTAGGGCCGGTTATCGAAACCATGGCAGAAGCCGAAGAGTTATTTGCTCATCGTAATGCCGTTACGCTCCGACTTAATAAACTTCGTAATGTATAACCCGGTTTAAAAAAGAATCCATGTTTGAACTCAATAAGCTGGTCCGGAAAAACATACTGAAACTGAAACCCTACTCATCGGCACGCGATGAATATTCGGGCGAAGCAGCTGTTTTTCTTGATGCCAACGAGAATCCGTTTAATGCTCCGTTTAACCGTTATCCCGACCCCCGTCAACTTGAATTAAAAGAGCAGATTGGTAAGGTCAAAGGTGTTGCTCCGGCAGATATCTTCCTCGGTAACGGGAGCGATGAAGCCATCGACCTGGTCTATCGGGCTTTTTGCGAGCCGGGACAGAACAATGTGGTAGCCATCACCCCGACGTATGGAATGTATAGGGTTGCAGCCGACATCAACGATGTGGAGTACCGTGAGGTGCCCTTGAAGGAAGATTTTACCCTTGATGTCGATCGGGTTCTCAATGCAACGGATGCTAATACCCGGTTGATTTTTATGTGTTCACCCAACAATCCGTCGGGCAATGCTCTTGGTCGACAGGAGATAGTCCGGATACTGCAATCTTTTGACGGCATCGTCATTGTCGATGAAGCCTATATCGATTTCTGTCAGGATAAGTCGCTGCTTCCTTCACTTTCCAGTTTTCCGAATCTCATTATTCTGCAAACATTTTCGAAAGCTTGGGGAATGGCCGGCGTGCGATTGGGAATGGCTTTTGCATCGTCTGACATCATTGCCGTGCTGAGCAAAATAAAATATCCTTACAATATCAATGTCCTTACACTTCGTGAAGCATTGCGCCAGATCAAACAAGAATCACGCAAGAATAGCTGGGTCGATATTTTGTTGCGCGAGCGACAGGTTCTTGCCGGACAACTCTCGGCTCTTGACATTGTAAAAGAAGTATATCCGTCCGACTCGAATTTCTTATTAGTGCGGATAGACGATGCCCGTGCCGTTTATGAATATCTGGTCCATTCGAAAGTCATTGTCCGTGATCGGTCTAAGATACAGCTATGCGATAACTGTCTGCGTATTACGGTGGGCTCATCCAATGAAAATCAGCATTTAATTCATTCACTCGGGAAGTTTTCCCAATCCTAAAATTCGTCATGAAAAAAGTATTATTTATAGACCGGGATGGAACGCTCGTTATTGAACCGCCTATTGATTTACAGCTCGACTCACTGGAGAAACTGGAATTCTATCCGGGCGTTATCCGCAACCTTTACCAGATCAGAAAGAATCTGGACTACGAACTGGTCATGGTTACTAACCAGGACGGACTGGGAACGGAGTCTTTTCCCGAAGAGACCTATTGGCCGGCACAGAATAAGATGCTGAAGACTTTCGAAGGAGAAGGCATTGTCTTTGATGCTATTCATGTTGACCGTTCCTTGCCTGCCGATAATGCTCCGACACGTAAACCCCGGACCGGAATGCTGACACAATATCTGGAAGGAGATTATAATCTGGCAGATTCGATTGTTATCGGCGACCGGATGACGGATATGGAGATGGCCCGAAATCTCGGATCAAAAGCTATCTTTCTGCATGAGCGCGAAGAAGGCTGGTCGATGCTCAAAGTAGCCGGCCTCGACGACCTGTGTTTGCTGGTCGATTCCAGCTGGGATAAAATCTATGAATATCTGCTTGCCGGCGAACGAACTGCCACAGTGGTCAGGACGACTGCCGAAACCGACATTCATATCTTCCTGAATATCGACGGAACCGGCAAAGGAGACATCCATACCGGACTTGGCTTTTTTGACCACATGCTCGATCAGATTGCCCGTCACTCCGGCTGCGACCTGACTGTCACGGTGAAAGGGGACCTGGAGGTTGATGAACATCACACCATCGAAGATACAGCTCTTGCCCTTGGTGAAGCTTTTTATAAGGCGCTGGGTAACAAACGGGGCATTGAACGCTATGGCTATTGTCTGCCGATGGATGACTGTCTGGCACAAGTGGCACTCGACTTTGGTGGCCGCCCATGGTTGGTGTGGAAAGCGGAATTTACGCGGGAGAAAGTAGGAGAGATGCCAACAGAGATGTTCTATCATTTCTTCAAATCGTTCTCTGACGCAGCGAAATGCAATTTGAATATCCAGGCAGAAGGGACCAATGAGCATCATAAGATCGAAGGCATATTTAAAGCGTTGGCCCGGTCGATCAAGATGGCAGTGAAGCGTGATGTTTATCGCTTTGAGCTTCCCAGTACCAAGGGACTGTTATAACGCTTTTCTCTTTTTGATGTGAGAATCCCGTCCGAAACAATTATCTTTGCGGGCCGAATGAGATAATTGTTTTGGATTCTGAATGAGAAAAAGAATTGAGGTAATACAACTGTTGCGTGGTTTTGCAGCGATTATGGTCTGCTTTTATCACATGAAAACGATGCTGAACTTTCCTTCTTTCAAATTGGGGGAAATGTTGTTCGGTCATGGAGATGTAGGCGTTCCGCTATTTTTTATCATAAGCGGGTTTATCATGGTTTTTACCACGCAGAAGAATGATGGAACTTTCGGTTATGCGAGGGACTTCATGATTAAGCGGATTATTCGTATCGTTCCGCTTTACTACTCAATGACGCTTCTCTGGATGATAGCCGACGGGACTCTTTCTTTTTATTTTGTTGAACGACCCGACTTGTTGATCAGGACTCTATTGTTTCAGCCGTCCTTTTTGAATCATGCCGGTTCTTCTTTCGGAATGCCCCCGTTAATCGTTGGATGGTCGCTTAATTATGAGATGCTGTTTTATGTCGTCTTTGCGTTCACGTTGTTTTTTAAACGATTCCGGTATTATGTCATTTTTACCTTTTTCGGGGTGATGGTGTTTTTAGTCCCGTTTCTTCATCATGGTTACGTCTCACTCGACTCGAGTCGATACTATGAATATCCGTTTCAATATTTGAATATCCTAACCAATTCCACTTTGTTGCTTTTTCTTTCGGGTGTTGTCTTCGGGCTGATTTATCTCTCGGAGTTTCAGATAAAAAGTGGGAAGTTGCTATTTACGTTATTGGGACTATCGCTGGCGTTTTTCTTCTTTATTTTCTTTTTTAATCCCGAGCCCCTTCAGCCGACCATCTTTACCCTGTTGAGTTGTGGATCGCTGGTTTTTCTGGTGCTCATGGTTAATAAAAAATACGATTTCACGTTGCCCCGGCCGTTGGTCTATCTGGGTGATATGTCGTATTCCATCTATTTGGTTCATCCGGTTATTATCAATTATTTTTCTGATTACTTCAAAGCCATCGGACTGGCCTATTTTACCAGGCAACCCCTTTTCTTTTTTGAGGCAACCGCAATGATTATCCTTTTTGGTATGTTGTGTCACAAATACATTGAGAAACAACTGACTGGCTGGTTACAAGCGAAGCTTATCAAGAAAAAATCAATGTCTGTTCCCGTGAAAATAAAGTAAAGCATTGTTCAATAGATAATCCTGAAATAAATTTGATTTTTCTAGTGCTTCAGTAATTTGTTGTGTGTTCATTATGAGTGCATTACCTTTGTCGTATCTTTGGTTTTCCTTCTCTTTTTCTCCTATATTTATAGGTGGTTCATAGGTGGTTCGTAGGTGGTTCATAGGTGCTCTGCACCTATAAACCACCTACGACTCTCCGTTGATTGGGAATCAAAGTAGGGCGGAGTACCGTTGTTTGTTACTTGTTGTAGTTGATTGGATGGATTGAATGATCAGGAAGGAACCGGTATTGTCGCTGAGAAGATGAATTGCAATCGATGATTAAAAATCGGTAAAAAAACATTTTGTTGTTGAAAAAAAGGTCCGGATCGGGCTCGTTTTAATTCGGACAGAAACTGTTTTTCGGAGGGAAAATAAAAAGAAGCCCGTCTCTACAGCTTGTAGAAACGGGCTTCCTGAATAAATCTCTTCGTGATTAGAAACGACTGAAATTATTTGACGGTAACAAAGCCTCTCAGACGAATATCTTTGGATGAAGTACCGATCATGATGCGGAAATCGCCCGGTTCAACGACCCAATTGAGACTTTTGTCGAGCATTCCCAAGTTGTCGGGAGAGAGTGTGAAAGAAACTTCTTTCTCTTCACCCGGGTTAAGACTGATGCGGGTAAATCCTTTCAGCTCGATAAGCGGACGGGCCAGAGAGGCCAGTACATCTCGGATGTAAAGCTGAGGCACTTCGTCGCCTGCTACTTTCCCGGTATTCTTTACTTTAAAATGAACCGTGGTACTGTCATTCGGGCCGAAAGTTGACTGGTCAAAACGAAGGTCGCTATATTCGAAAGAGGTATAGCTCAATCCGAATCCGAACGGGAAAAGCGGTTGTCCCGTGAGGTTTGTGTAATCATCACCCCTTCCGGTCGGTTTATGATTGTAATATAGTGGCAGCTGACCCTCAAAGACCGGAAATGTGATCGGCAGACGGCCAGCGGGACTGTATTTGCCGAATAATACTTCGGCAACGGCATCGCCTCCGGCTTCACCCGGATACCAGACATCAAGAATCGAACCAACCTTGTCTTTCCAGTTGTTCATGGTAATGGCACTTCCGCCAACTAATAATACGACGGTCGGTTTGCCTGTTGCAGCCACTGCCTGGATTAATTCTTCCTGGTGACCTAAAAGCGAGAGTAATGCACGGTCGTTAAATTCCCCTTCGTTGATTCCGGCAACCACAACCGCCACCTCACTATGGCGGGCTGCTTTGACCGCTTCATTGATTTTTTCTTTCCAATCGTTTTTAACTCCGGCGTTCCACACCAGTTTAACCCTTGCGTTTCCGGTGGGCTCGTAATATTCTATTTTGAGATCATAAGACTTGCCTTTTTCAAAACGGAAATCTTTCAGAATGGTACGGAAAGTTTCTTTGGTCCATGATTCGGAAATCAATTTATTGTCCAGATAAATACGGTAACCATCGTTTCCTTCGATCCCGATTTTAAAAGTACCCGACTCCGGAGCTGTCAGTTTGCCAGTCCATCGAACAGAATACCAGTCGTAAGGGATTTTAGCTTCGTCGGGAGAGAATAAGGTCCATCCAAATTGGATCTGACTGTCGATGCGGGATAACTTGGGTTCTCCTGTGAATGTGATATTATCGTAATAATCTCCTTTCAAACCTTCCTTGACGGCTCCGTTGTCGACCGTTGAAAGACAAGAAGACGGAATCGTCACATAGTCCACCGCAGCTCTTGCACAGCCCGGAGCATAATTGATTTTAGCCTGATTGCCCAGGTAATTTTCTATTCCCTTCAGAATGGATACTTTGTTGTTGCCGGGGCCACTATAGCCACCCAAACGGGCTTCTGTGGCATCGGGACCGATGATGGCGATCGAACGAATGTCTTTAGACAGCGGGAGCAACTGATTGTCGTTTTTCAACAGAACGAATGATTCGATAGCCGCCTTTTTCGACAAAGCACGATGTTCGGCCGTTCCGTTACTCTTTTCAGCCAGTTCCGGATCGACATAAGGATTTTCGAAAAGACCCAGTTCGAATTTAGCCCGTAGAACTCTTCTTACGGCATCGTTCACTGCATCCAGGTTAACCGATCCGTCTTCGAACCCCTTCCAGAAGAGCGGATAATGTTCGTAAGCTGTTTGGAAGATTACATCCAGTCCGCCGTTAATTGCTTTGGCGCCCGATTCGGCATAATCCTTTGAAGTGAAGTGAAGCACGTTGTTTCCACCGACAGCCGCAGCATCGGAGATTACGAAACCTTTGAAGCCCCATTCGCCTTTCAGCTTTTTACGGAGTAACCATTCGTTGCCGGTACACGGATCTCCGTCGAGGGAGTTATAAGAAGTCATGATGGAATGCGTACCCGCTTTCTGAATAGCCATTTTGAAAGCCGGGAAATAGATTTCATCGAGCAGACGTTCGTTAAAATGGATTGGGTAACTGTCGCGACCTCCATCCCCGAAGTTAGCGACGAAATGTTTCGGAGTAGCGACGACCCCCATCTTTTCGAGTTCCGACATGTACGAGAATCCCATCAAACTGGTTAGGTAAGTGTCTTCGCCGTAAGTCTCTTCGGTCCGGCCCCAACGGACGTCACGGGCAATATTGATGACCGGAGAAAGGATATCACGGATACCACGGGTTTTCACCTCAGTCGCAATTGCATGCCCTACATGGTGGACGAGTGTCGTATCCCAGGTAGCAGCCAGTCCGATAGCTTGCGGAAAGACTGTTGCCCCTTCGCGGAGTAAACCGTGGAGTGCCTCGTCGAAAGGAATGATCGGAATACCGAGACGGGTACTGTCGACGAAGAAACGCTGGATGTTGTTAATATTTTGAGCAACCTCTTTAGCCGAGCTTCCCGGATTGTAGTCCATCATCTGAGCGGCAGCATCTGCGCGTTGACTTTTGGTAGAAACCTGGAATCCGAAGATGCCGTCTTTATAGCGTGCACTTCCGTCGCTTAAGTCGCCCGGAATCATAAAGAGCTGCCAGAATTTTTCCTTGAGTGTCATTCTGGAGAGAAGGTCTTCGACGCGCTGGTCGATAGGACGGGACGCGTCTTTGTACAGTGGCGTTTGTGCAAAGCTACCCCTAGCTAAAACCACCAGTAAGATTAATAGAATTGGTTTGAGAATTTTCATGTTGAGTTAAATTTATGTCTGTTGTGGCAATGGTATTAATTTACAAAAATAAAAGATATTCCGGACCAAACGAAAAAATGGAAAAAGGGACGGTATCTGTGAGGGAAAGTTGCGGACGTTGTCATAAGATGGCGATTTAAAGACGTGTCCTGTAAGTTCTATAAAAACAAACTTTATAATAAATAATTAAATTTAGATGCAGCGTTGTATTAGCTTTCATAAATTTGAAATAGATGTTTGAGATTGCCGACGTTTGTCCGAAATAGTTGATAATTCCAATGCATGATTTTTATATTGTTTTTTTGGAAAAATCGGCATCCCAAATTCAAAACCATGTAAATTTGAAAACTATGAAATATTTATATTCTATTTTCTTGTGCCTTTTAATGCTTATTACTACTAACGTATTT
This sequence comes from Prolixibacteraceae bacterium, assembly GCA_963692465.1. Classification (GTDB taxonomy): domain Bacteria; phylum Bacteroidota; class Bacteroidia; order Bacteroidales; family Prolixibacteraceae; genus JAUZOB01. Next base: position 1,227,616 of record OY829943.1, on the reverse strand, counting down.
TCGAACTCGACACAAATTTTTGATTTTAAATTAATTGGTGGACACATGATTGTTGTGGCTAAGACCAATAATAGAACCTTAAATTTACTTTTTGATACAGGTAGTAGTTTGTCAATTATAGATTCACTAAAAGCGTTACAATTAAATTTGCCTTTTTTAGCGAAAACATGTATTCCAACACCAGGAGGAATATTCTCTGGTTATACGACCAATTTCGATTTGTTTAATGAATATAATACTGATGGAGTCGTGATGTCAATGAGGCATTTATCTCGTTTACTTAAATATCCGATCGATGGATTGTTAGGAGCGCAGTGCATTCTTCAAAAAAAAATTATAGATATAGATTTTGAGCATCATAAAATCTATATTCGGGATATAAGTCCTAAAATTAAAAAGAAATTTTATTCAATTTGTCTAAAAAATGGCAACAGATCTCAGGATTCAGGATTAGGTCGATTTTATTCTATGTTACCTGTTTTTGAGGGGGAAATAACATTTAAGGGTAATTTTTCAGAGAAAGTTGACCTTGCAATTGATACGGGTTGTCATTACGATTTTGCTGTAACATCACAAGATAGTTCAATAATTAAAAATTATGCAAATGGGCCCCATGATTACTTTAGTCTAAATGGTAAAAAAGAATTGATTTACTTTGGAAATGCCTGTATTAATGGTACACACAAAACAAACGTTACTGACATCCCATTTTTTTACTACCCAACTCTTAATATATATAAAAATGAATTAATGGTGTTGGTAGGTCCTCTTACTTTTAAGAAAAACAAAAGAATTATCATTGATTGGCCTGAAAGAGTAATGTATGTAAAAACGTTGTAGATAGAACAAACCTAATATTGTTAAACGGTGCTTCCGGGTTCAGCAGGCCTTTTCTGCATGCGTACTTGATTTTTTCGCTCTTTCTTATTTTTGCGCTTTTTGATATTTTGAAGCACAGAAACAGGCTGCTGTTGAGTCGTAATGTAAGACAAACCGATTAATGAAATTATTGGGCTTCAAGAGAAGCAGTGTCTTTGTGATTCTATTATTGCCGATAAAAAGATTGCCAAGATGACAAGGCGTCATTCAAAGAATTAAAAGGGTTCGTTAAAGGACTTATATCTGATCTTGCAGCTGTCATGGCAGCCGTTAAGTACGATTGCAAAAATGGATTGACAGAAGGTAATGTAAACTGACTCAAAAATATTAATCGTCAAATGTATGGAAGAGCCGGATTTGATCTTTTACGAAAGAGACTAGTCTTGGAACTGGCCGGTTAAAACATCACCTAAATTGACGAAGAACCCGCTTTTTATCCGGAATATTCAATTAGGCGCAAAAAGATAAATAGCGTCATGCAAGTTTGAAATGAAAAATTAATGACAGAAACCACTGTTTGTGATTTTAAACGTCCCGTTTTTTATGTAAGAAACGGGACGTCTTTTGCGAAAAAGTATTTTTTAAATCGATTAATCATATGAGGGAGCGTCATTGTTTCCTTTCTTCCCTTCATATTCGATATAGAATTTATTTTTCGAAATGTATTTAGGTAAATTCAATGGCTTATTTTCAATTTCCGATTCTTTACATGGAATTGGTTTCTCTTTAATGAAGAAATCTTGTTTGGGTAGATTTATAATTCCATCAATCCAAAATGTATTTTCTATCGTTTGAACGTTTGCTTCAAAATTATTGAGCCGGTAAGATATTATATTCCTAAATAGGAGGGGTGTATTGTTTGCGTTGAAATGCAATTGTTTGGTTTCTTTTGATTTTGGATATCTTTTATAATTGCAATCAATGTATGGCATAGAACAGATTTTGAATCCGTTTAATTTTTTATAGCTATCATGCGGAATGCAAATGATTGCTTCATCGGTTGTCGTGGTTGAATATTTTTTTGATACTGATGTTTTATTTGAATTGTTTGTATTTGAGTTGAAAAAAGAATGGCGTTGAGCAGTCTCTACGGATATTGATTCAATAGCTGTTTTATTCTGAAAATAAGTTGTTGCTTGTCCATTCAAGATAAAATGGGATCGGGATAAATCAATAAACACATCCTGATCGGATTTATTTGTGATGGCCATATTATATTCCCCTTTATTTGCCCAAAAATCATAGGCTATTTTTAAATCTTTATTTTCAAAAGAATAGTTATTGTTCTCGTTCTTTACGTCCTTTGATGTTATGTTGTATAACTGATAGTATGTGTCTTTGCATGAAAAAAGACTGGCTAATACAAGTAATAATACGATTTTTTTCATTGTTGCTTTTGGGTTTTTACGATGCGAAATTAGAATAAATAGTAATAATATGTCTTATAATTCACTATAATTGCCTGTAATGATTTGTAATCATTGATTTATATAAGATCTGGAATATTTGCTTTGATTTTTCTTCTTCGGGAAAAACGTTCTCATTGAAAATTTATACCTTTGAATGGATCGTCCTTTCCTGAGGATTGTCGTTAACTGATTCTTATTGTGAAAAAAGAAGATATCAATATTGACCAACTACGGAATTTCTCCTCTGTCTTTTCCAGAAATACATTTACTCATCTTCTGACAAATAGTGATTGTCGAATTATCGATGCAAAAATTGGCGCTTCGGAACGGGAAATTATAAAAGAAAGGAATCTCTATTCTTATGAGGATTATTTGAAGTATGTCTATAAAACTCTGTGCAAGAAATATCGCTGTGAATATGTGTATAAGAATGAGTTGATTAATGAGTTTCTGATTAAAAAGTATAGTCTGGCGAATACGGTTGCTTTTAATGAATTCAGAGTGGATAATTCAATTGCTGATGTGGCAATGTTTAATGGAACGAGTCGTGTATTTGAAATTAAAACAGAACTCGATACTTCTAAGCGTTTGAAGGGACAGTTGTCTGATTATCGGAAATTGTTCCGGCAATGTTATCTGGTTACCCATGAGGCTCTCCTCGAAAAACAGGAGAAAGAGGATACGAGAATCGGTCTTATCTTGTTAACTCAAAAGAGAGGACGAATTGTTTTGGAAGAAGTCCGGCAGCCGGAGGAAAATAACGAACTGGATGCAGTGGTTTTAATAAAATCTTTGCGATGTAATGAATATCGGCATTTGGTGGAAAGCTATTACGGGAGATTACCTGATGTGGGTAATTTTTTCATGTTTGATGCATGTCTGGAACAGATGAAAAAGATTCCGGTGCCGGAATTGCATGATTTAATGATGATCGAGTTTAAAAGCCGGAAGATGCCCACGTGCATTAAACAATGTATTCGGGAATTAAAACACATCTGTCTTAGTCTTAATCTTAGTGAAAAGAAATATCTTTTATTGAATGAGAGATTAAATCAACCAATAAACTGCTGATGCTATGTATTATCCTTATTTAAGAGCTAAACGATTTGAATTGTTGGCTATTCGCGAATTTGCAGTGGCTTACAGTAAAAATAAGAATGTCTTTCCAATTATTGAGCCGGTGAATGGATCATTCGATGAATTGAGTAAGGCACTAAGTGTAGCGATTGATAACAAACTGGGATGTGCAGTTATTTTAAATCCCAATGTCGGACAAACCTATAAAAACGAAAACTTCTCATCTTGCATTACCCAAATTGGTGAAGGAATTGGAACATTGCTCAGAGAATCTAATTGTATTGTTCCTGCATTTATTATTGATTATGGATGTGATTATCACGAAATTATTGAATGTATCCGGGAGCATAATCTGCATTCTGCTTTTTTAATTTGCAAGAACGTGAAGAATATTGATGATGAGAGTTTTGTCGCATTGATCTCTTTGGAACAAGTTCGTGTGTCTGTTATTGATGGGGAGAATAGGGCTCTGAAGAAAAAACTAAAAGGGGTAGGCAAGGAGATTGTAAAAATTAAAGATGGGTTTATTGCAAAGGCTAGAAATCGGGACTATTTAGAAACAGAGGATGAGTTATTTTCCGAGGATTTTGCCTATTATAAGGATGACGGCTATAATGGTTTTTCTGATTATACGACTATCGGAGATAATTACTATGAGGGTGGTGGCCTTCCTTATGTAATAGCAATCCACTTAACTTACCAGAAAGAAAATCAAATATGGATTCGACATTTTGTTTCGGAAACGAATGCAGATAATAACTCAAATATTCAAGGGAAATTTTATGAGGCAGCAGCGAAAGCGCTGAGATTTATAGCTGAGAATGATATTCAGAATGAAGCTTGCGAAGAATTAAAAGATTATGCTGATAAGGAACATTATCCCGGATTAGGGACAATAAAAAAGATATCGATTAAAAATCATCTGGAACTAATGGAGGAGGTTTTAAGTCATTTATAATGAGTAATTGTTGTCCTAATTGTTTTAATGATCCGGAAATAAAAAGTTTTATTTCAACTTATTCAAAAGAAAAAGGATTTTGTGATTACTGTCATAGCCAATCAGATTTGCTTGATATTAACGAATTGTCTGCTTTTTTCTCTTCTCTTTTTAACCTATATGAAAAATCGGATTCCTCCGGCGCTAAGTCTCTCTCATGGCAGATGCAGAAAGATTGGCAACTTTTCTCCCAAACAGTTGACGTGGAAAAAATAATTACTGATCTTATTCCATTGGTTAAAATTCCATATTCTTCAGAGTCAAAATACGTTCATTTGAAAGAAATAGAGAGTGATCTTCTCTATTGGAACCAACTAAAGGTTGTCTTAAAAAATAGGAAACGATTCTGCTACGATGCAAACGAATTGATTGATAGGGGCTGGGACCAGTTTTTTATCGACCTGATTTATTCTATAAAATCAGGGGAAGAACTGTATCGAAGTAGGTTGTGCCTTAGTAACCATGCAGGTTTGTATCACAAAAGAGAGATGGGGACCCCGCCTTCTGCTTTGACGATGGATGGACGTGCTAATCCGAAGGGAATACCATATTTGTATGTTTCAAAAGATATAGAAACAACTTTGTATGAAATACGTGCAACTTATCTTGATCTTGTTTGTGTCGGGACTTTTGTTGTGAAGCCGGATACTGAGCTAAAAATTGTTGATCTGACAGCATCCCTTAATCCGTTTGTTCATGAGGATGATCTGGTTTCATTCTCAAAAATGAAATTTCTTATTTCGGAAATCAGTGAAGATTTGTCAAGGCCATTGCTTCGTTATGATTCAAGACTTGAATATGTTGGAACTCAGTTTTTTTGCGAGTTCATCCGATATTACCTTGGGGCTGATGGTGTTCAATATGAGAGTTCTCTTCATCAGAGAGGAATTAATATCGTCATTTTCAATCAGGATAAATTAGATTGTATCGATGTGCAAGAGAGACGGATTGCGGGAATAAATCTGGAATCAGAAATCGTTTCTTCTGTCCCGGTTTGAATTGATTATGAAGTATCTCTTGACAGAGAAAAAGAGAGCGTTTATTTTGTTGGCAAAAAAGAGCCAAGAACGGTTGCAAATATTAACTGAAAAGTATACTATAGTTTTCATTGCAAATGGATAATAGTTTCCATTCTGAATGGAAACTATTATATTTGTCTGAATACAAATGAGAACGCTATGATTCAGAAAGATTTTCTACAAGAAATAATAAAGCAACAGAGAGTTGCTTTAGTTGTTAAAGGAGAAGGAATGATACGGGATAGATTAAATTCTTTACCGGATCTGGAAAATTATGCTCTTATTGTTTCCGGAGTTCGTAGATGTGGAAAAAGTACGCTTTTGCATCAGTTGCTGGAACAAAAGCACGCCGAAGCATTATATGTCAACTTCGATGACCCACGCTTATATGATTTTGAAATCTCTGATTTTCAAAAATTAGACATTCTTATTTCTGAATCCGGCAATAAGACTCTGATGTTTGACGAAATTCAAATCGTCAAAGGTTGGGAACGTTACGTACGTCAAAAGTTAGATGAGAATTTTAAAGTTTTCGTCACTGGGTCTAATGCCTCTTTGTTGAGTCGGGAATTGGGTACAAGTCTAACGGGAAGACACATTACAACCGAGCTTTTCCCATTTTCTTATAAAGAGTTCTGTCGTTTTAAAGGATATGTTACGGATGAAGCATCTGTACTCGAATATATGCGCAATGGAGGATTCCCTGAATTTCTCAAAACGCCAGATGAAGAAATATTGGCGAGTTTATTGGATGATATTCTGATTCGTGATATAGCCGTAAGATATGGAATAAAAGATACCAGAGGGTTAAAGCGCTTGACGCTATGCCTGCTCTCAAATATAGGTAATCTCACTTCAGCCAATAAACTTAGAGAACCTTCGGGGATCAGTTCTACAACAACCGTTTTGGAATATATATCTCATTTAGAACAGAGCTATTTGATAAGTCTTGTTCCAATGTTTAATTATTCCTTGAAGAAACAGACCATTAATCCTAAAAAGATTTATGCAATAGATTTGGGTTTAGTGAATGCTAACGTCAGCAAAATAAAAGAGGATGAAGGGCATAGGTTGGAAAATATGGTTTACAACATGCTACGTCTTCGGTATAAAGAGATTTATTACCACAAAGGAATTGGTGAATGTGATTTTGTTGTAGTTGAAAAAGGAGCGATAGCACAGGCTATTCAAGTTTGTCTGCATCTTGATGCTGACAACAGAGCGCGCGAATTCTCTGGCTTGATAGATGCACTCAAAGTTTATCATCTTTCGGAGGGTATTGTTGTAACCTTATCGCAAGAGGATGTGTTTGAACAAGATGAATTTACCATACATGTAATGCCAAGCTTTAAGTTTCTTTGATAAGTAGCCTGGATTGTTGAGCGTTACAAAGTTTTCAATTATAGCGAAATATGTAATTGATTATATATGCTGCGGCTGTTATAATTAGAAAAAATGCAGCGATAATACGTCTGCCTTTGAGATTGGGAATCAAAAAAGAAAGAAGAAAAACTGCACTACAAAAGAGCATGAGTCTCGAAACCCAATCTCCCGAATGATAAAAAATGGCTCCAAGTAAAGATGCAACACTTATGAGTACAATCCAGAATTTTCCTTCTCTATTTATCATGAGCTGTTATTTTCAATTAAAAATTAAATTCCTTTCTATCAGGTCGCTCTGTCTGATCTAATTCTTGAAAATCGTCAAAGCGGTGCGAAAAACCAAACGGAATCTGTTGGGGGTTTGCACGGTCTCTTATTGTGGGTGTAATTTAAAATGATTTAAATCCCGTTGAAACTTCTGTCTGATGATTCAATGAATTGTAAAAATATAAAAAATTATTTGTTTTTCGACTGTTCCTGCGTTGCATTGTGATGGTGGATATCTGGTTGAGGGCGCAATGTTGTCCAAATAATAAAACAGGGGTATTTAAAAGCCTTGAATAGACCGATAAATACCCCTCAGTATTCTGTTGTAATCGGTAAATAACAACATATCTGTATCCGATTAGGACAAGATCTGTTTAGATTAACTGTTCTTTCGGAAATTTTAAACTTTTATCGAGCTCTTCCGCTTTTTTTATTACCGATAGATCGGTGCTTTTGGTAAAGCCACAAATATCTCTCAGTACCGTGGAAATGCCCTTTTCGTAGATCTTGTTAAATTCTATATCAGATGGAAGCATCTTTCCCTCCTGGTCGGTCGCTTTGAAATGACAACCGCAGACCAATGCTTTTAGAATCAGCTGATAGGGGAGATTCAGCTCTTGGGCAAGATGGATGGCTCCAGCCAAACGGTCTTCTGTTCCAAGTTTACGCTGTAAGTCACATCCGACTCTGAAAATGGTATCGCCCAACGCTTTGTTTTGAAAACGCATTAGCAAATCATTAATATGATCGGTGAGTGATTGTATCGTGAACTCATCAGGGTATTTCTTTAACAGAATATGTGCTGCTTGTAGCATGGTATTCCGGACCTCTTCTTTTAATTGATTGTCGGATAGAACTTCATATAAATAGATAGAGGAGGGATGCGTGAGATATCCCAAATATGCAGTTGTAGCATGTCCCAGATTGTGAATAAACAACTTCCGGTCAACCCATGCTTTCATATTCTCTTCAGGAACGAGTCCTTTAATCTCGGGAATGGGATTTTTAAAGGCTAGTTTGTCAAGGATAAGTGTGTTGTATGGCTCTGCAAAGACCTGAAGGATATCTGCTTCCATATCTTTCTTGCGCATAATCGGCACCATTTTACCGATGCTTGTTTCAATCAGTCCGACTCTTTCTTCTAAAGGGTACCCCTGGGGTAAATGCGCGGAAAGTTCTTGTCTCATAAAATCCGCTGCATTCCTTAGGTTTTCGGCAATGATGATATCAAGCGGTGTAGCTCCTGCGGTTTCATATCTCTTTATTATTCCATTGGCAATAAGTGGGATGATCGATTTTAGTCCCTTTAATCCAACGGATACGGCTACAATGCGAGCGGTTGCAATCTCATCTAAAACTTTTTCTGCATCGTATGCGCATACTCCCCGCACATTTTGAATAGTAACAACTAATTCAACATCACTTTTGATTACAACATTGTAGTTGTGGCGGGAATTCAGCTCGTCAATCACGGGCTTGAAAATGTCGATGAAAACAACTTCGTAGCCTCCCTGACTAAATAGTTGTCCAATGAAGGAACGGCCAATTTTGCCGGCGCCAAACAGAACTAATTTGTTATTGATCATGGTACTCATGCTTGTTTAATTTGTTTTAAATATTCTGATTGATAAGACTGAACTTTTGCGAGTTTCTCTCCTTGTGTCTTTTCATAATAGGTTCCGCCGACATAAAAACAGGCAAAACCACCTGATGCAACACCTAACGACAGGGCTTCGGTTAGATCGAACAGGCCTGCCTTTCCGGATTGAAGTTGCTGTGCGATACTTGCAATTACTCCACCGGCAAAATTGTCCCCACAGCCGGTGGTATCACCTTTTAGTGTTGAAGCTGATTGTAATTCGGTTACTATCTTTTGCGAAACAGGGAAACTGGAAATATTCATCTTCTGAAACAAACGCCCATTGGAATAGGCGATGACTTCCTTACTCCCATTGGTAATGAGATACGACGATACTTGATGATCACGGAAATAAACGGCAGCTTCCTGAAGCGATGATTTACCACTGATTTTTAATGCTTCTTCACTATCCATGATTAAAATGTCGGTAAACTTGAAGCTTTCGTCTGTGTCGCCAAGCGGCCATGGCATCATCGGGTAGCTTTTCTCGTTTCGGAAGTCGAAAACCGTATTTACTACTGTTATGCAATTATTGTCCTTTGCTTTTTTCAACAAAGAAGTCAGATTATCATGTATTTGCGGGACGAGTGCAGTGCCACCAAAACACACAACCTGTGCTTTGAAAAAATCATCAGAAAGCATTTCGGAGGTGTAATCCCATGCGGCTCCAATATTGTTTACAAAAGTGCGTTCGCCGTGTCCTCCATCATAGGTGAAGTCGGAAAATACATGTGTAAATGGAGTTGCTTTTGTGCTTTGCGGGACATAGTCCGAGATGATAAGAGGGGTCTTTTGTAACAGGTCGAATAGTGACCCGGCAATGTCATCCTGTCCAGTACATCCGAAAAATCGGACCTCAAACTCGTTGGTTGAAAGCATTTGAGACGCATGAATTAGCGATACTAATCCAGGTCCGCCAATATTGAAATCATCGAATGATGCTTTATCGCTTATTTCGCATAGTATGTCGGAATACTTCTTGTTCGCATATTTTTCAAGTTCATCTAAAAACACTAGTTTGCCCGGACTTAAGCCTCCGTCTCCCATGCTTTTTGATCGGTATTTTAAGAATCCGGGACTGTCAAATCTGACATTTGTGTATAAATAATCAGCTAATGCACAGCCAGTGCCTGAGATTAAAATTTTATCAGTACTCATAATGAAACTACCACGAATTATTAAATGGGTGTTTTTTAGTTAAATATCTTTAATGTTAAACAGTAAGGATCGCTCTTTTAATCCTTTGACCGTAGTGGCTGGAGTGGGCGTTGCTAACAAAAAAGAATAAAAATGTTTGTTCTCTTGCTGATAAAAGTGGACATAATGGGTGTCGGCTCAGGATTTATTCCTGTGCTAACACCTACTAAATTACAGTCTACTAATCAAGCTTATTGGAAGAACCTCTTATGTGTTGGTGGATGGTTCTGTTTAAGGTAATTAATGCATCTCTGTTTCACAAACCCCAAGTCCACCTCTGAAATAATTAAACTGTACGTTGGGATGATCTGCCAGCAAAGACATTGGTACGGCACTGTCCATTATTTTCTTGCTGATCATGAAAGCCGTAAGCCGCTGTCCGAAGGGATTATCGTGAGCTCCAGCCTGCCAGATTGATACTTTTTCAGCTTTCCATGTTTGAGTGGGACCTACTGTTAATGCTTGCATTGGAATGCCGGTAACAACGCCACCTGCGCTGGTGCGTGCATTTTGCATACAGGTGATTGGGTGTAGATTAACAACGCGGGTTGATAATCTACGGAATTCTTCAGGAGTCGGAGGGGTGTCTTTATATTTGCCTTCTCTTTTGACCGGATCATTAAAGGCCCAATGCTTGGTATCTCCTTGACCACCTTGCATACACGCGCATCGGATTCCGCTTTCCCAACTGCTGTCGTATTTACTTGTGTCCGCTTTTGGAAAGTGTAGATTGGAATCGGGCATTCTGTATTTCTTGTCAATCCGGTTAAAACAGAGATCTCTGTCGGCTTTCTCAAATGACAGAGGGTGAGAAGCATCTAGTTCTTTCCCGTTAACATACCATTCGTCCATTCCCCAAAAATGGGCATTTGATAAATCCAACTTCAGTTCGTTAACCAAACGTGCCACTAATGGCAGTTGCTCTGTTGGCCCTATGGGACCGCAGATGCCAACCGGATTGCTCTCGGTTGCTTGTTTCCATGCCGTGATGTACTCTAATGCTTCTGCCATATAGAAATCCTCTATGGTATCGTAAAATACAACTTTGAAACCATCTCTTGATAACTGGAGCATATCGGTAGCAGTGAGTTTTGCTGCGTCATTCAATATTTCGGTATCTAAAGTTGTGAAATCCCACCAGTCTGGGGCTAACATGCTTAATTTTCGTGCCATATTACTTGTCTTTTTAGTTGTTAGTTTTTAATTTTTACTTCAGAGAGTATTTCTTTAAGAATGTTGTCATGCGGAAAACAATGTCCCAGATGCTGTCTGAAACCTTCGGCATATTGGGTGTTGATTTCTTTTCCTCTTTGAGCTCCGAATCGCTTCATCGAAAGGATGTATTCATCCATTTTGTGATGCGCTAACAACCAATTCCGCTGACTTGCGTGACTGGCAAGCATATTTTCCTTCATTAGCATTACGCTTGTTATGTCTATAAAAATCTTAGTGTGGATAGGTTCACCAAAAATGTCTCTTGCTTCCATGGTATCGCAGTAGTACAAATAGGGGACTGGTTCAAAAGACTCTTCGTCTATTTCTAAATTTTTAATGCCGGCAGAAAAGCAGGCCGTTTGTACGATCTTACTGGTTGTCTCGTGGTCAACCATATAGTCGTTTGGACTATGGGTGAACACAATCGACGGTTTTATTTTCCGAATTAAAGCCGTTGTTTTATTGATCGACTCACGATCGTACATGATGTATAAATCTTCAGATTCAAGGCAGTTGTAAGTGGCATCGAGCAATTTAGCAGAGGCTGCCGCTTCTGATTTTCTTATTCGGCTTATGTCCTCCCTTGAATATTCAGTAGTCCCTTTATCGCCCGGAGCCATCGTTGCGATATGAATAGACCAACCTGCTTTTTTTAATAATGATAAGGTCCCGGCACACATTAATTCTGCATCATCGGGATGTGCAAAGATTCCTAATACTGTTTTTTCCATATTTATTCTTGTTTAGGTTGTTTAAAATGTTAGTACAATTTTATTTTAAATAACAGCCTCTGTATAATACTTTTCATTGCATGAATAATACTTTCATACATTATTTTAATGAATTATCTTGCTTTTGTGTATAATTGTATTAGAGAGAATCAAACGGAACTCAATGAGAACATAATGGTAGTCGAGAATATCAGTTTAATGAAAGAGCCGGATAAATCGTTTATCGTGTATCATGAGAAAAACGTATTTTCACCTTGGCACAGGCATCCTGAATATGAACTTGTTCTGATACTTAAAGGGAGGGGCAGGCGAATGGTTGGCGACCACATTGACCAATTCGAAGAAAATGATTTGGTTTTGGTTGGTCCGTACCTGCCTCATGAATGGTTATGTGATGAGTCCTATTTTTCTCCGACGGAAGGGTTTAAGGGTGAGGCAATTGTTGTTCAATTTCTACATAACTTCCTTGGACCGCAATTTTTTGAGATTCCGGAGAATAAGGCTTTAAAAAAAGTACTTACGGATGCGTCAAGAGGAATTAAATTTTCATCGGAAACAAAGCAGACCATTGTTTCTCTTATGCATCTAATTGAAAAACAGTCTGTAAAAGGTCAATTGTATACCTTGTTCTCAATTTTTAATGTTCTTTCAAAGTGTAAAGATTACACATTGCTTTGCAGTCCCTTGTTTACGGTGCTGTTTGATGCAAACCTAAACACGCCGATGCAAAAGGCTTTACAATATCTCCTTCAAAATTTTAAAAAAAACATCACGATTAAAGAAATGCTTGACTATACTAAAATGTCGAACACTGCTTTTTGTAAAGCTTTTAAGCTAAGCTATCGAATGACATTTAAAGAATATTTGTTGAGCATCAGAGTTGGCTATGCCTGTAATTTATTGACTGATGGGAACTTGAATATTTCGGAAATAGCTTATAATTCCGGATTCGAGAATATATCTAATTTCAATCGCCAATTCAAGAAGATAAAAGGAGTTACTCCTTCGCAATTTATATATTCCGGAGCCTTGAAAAGTCGCCACGGGATTAACCAGACATTATAATGGGAAAGAAATATGTAATTGGGATGGACTACGGTACAGATTCTGCACGTGGAGTGTTAGTCGATGTTCTTAATGGTTCAATCATTGCTTCTTCAGTGTGTCATTATCCACGTTGGACTCAAGGTTTATACTGTGTTCCTTCCGAATGTCAGTATCGCCAGCATCCGCAGGATTATATTGATGCTGTTGAAACGGTCATCAAAGAGATTCTTGCAACTGCTTCGGATGTTGAGGTAAACAGTATCGTTGGAATTTCATTTGACACAACCGGAAGTACTCCTGCCCTGACAGATCAGGATGGTGTTCCATTGGCATTGCTTCCCGAATTTGCTGAGGATCCCAATGCAATGTTTATTCTATGGAAAGATCATACCGCGTTTGCCGAGTCGGATGAGATTAATGAGTTGGCGCACTCATGGCATACCGATTATACTCGTTTTTGCGGGGGTGCTTATTCTCCGGAGTGGGTGTGGGCTAAAATAATGCATGTTTTAAGAAAGGATGCTTCTGTTCGGGAAGCTGCTGCTTCATGGATTGAACTGTGTGATTGGTTGCCGGCAATGCTGGCAGATAAAACTAATCCTAAAGAGGTGTTTCGAAGCCGTTGCGCTTCTGGACATAAAGCCTTGTGGCATAAATCATGGGGCGGACTTCCACCTGTAGATTTCTTTGAAAAACTTGATCCCATGCTGGTGAAATTATATGGCAATCTTTATCAGGATACTTTTACCAGTGATTACTGTGTCGGCAAACTCTCTCCTGAATGGGCCAGTCGTCTTGGATTAACGACTAATGTGTCAATTGGTGTCGGAGCTTTTGACGCTCATATGGGAGCTGTTGGTGTTGGAATTGAACCTAATACGCATGTTAAAGTGGTCGGGACTTCGACCTGCGATATAATAATTGTCCCTTACGAAGAAATTGGCGATGCTTTAATCCCCGGTATCTGTGGACAGGTTGATGGATCTGTTGTTCCCTCTATGATTGGGTTGGAAGCCGGACAGTCTGCCTTTGGCGATATTTATGCCTGGTTTAGAAAGATGCTAAGCTGGCCATTGGAGCAGCTTTTGACTCAGCCTGAATATTCTTCTCTTGATCGTACGCTGATTGAGCATCTTCAGGATCAAATGATTGCTTCTCTTTCGGAGGAGGCGAAGTTGCTTCCTCAAAATGGTCTGGTTGCAACAGACTGGTTTAACGGGAGAAGGAATCCTGATGCAAACCATCGTGTCAAAGGAAGTATTTCGGGTATGACACTCGCGACTTCTGCTCCTGAAATCTTTAAGGCTTTGGTTGAGGCGACTATTTTTGGCTCGAAAGCAATTGCGGACCGTTTAATTGAGAACGGGGTGAAAATTGATTCGATGGTTGCTCTGGGTGGAATATCTCGTAAATCCGATTTTGTAATGCAGACCTTCGCAAATGTATTTGACATGAATATCAATGTTTCAGCTGCTGATCAGGCTTGTGCTCTTGGTGCTGCCATGTTTGCTTCTGTTGCTGCTGGTGTCCATCCGAATATTGAATCTGCACAAAAGGCAATGGGACAAGGATTCGACAAAGTTTACAAACCGGATGCCTCTCAGGTGGAATCCTATAAGGGACTTTATGCCCGTTATAAACAGCTGTGCGAAAAGACAGAAGATCTATAAGACTAAGATGAGGTTGTAGATACGACATGATTAGTACGCATATCTGCAGAATAGAATAATTGGATGATTCAGGGTGTACAATCAGTGAATATATGAAAAATCGGTTAATGCTTATTTTACAAAATAAGAATAACAGGTGACTCTGAAAATTTCTATCTTTGAATGGACGTTCCTGATCTTAATGATTATTCTCAACGGATTTTTATGATGAGGAAAGAAGATATTGCTCCATAATGATACTTCAATTATTCCGTTCAAAAAGTGGAATGAGGAAAATGGTGATATTCCTTATTTGAAACCAGCCTATACGGATGTCGTGGAGTTGGGTTATACCTTCAAGAATCAATATTATTTGGGTTTGACGTATACTCATATTAAAGATCAGATTAACAAAGTGTCGGAAACTGATTCGGCAAAAGCTATTATTGACTATATGCCTGAGAATATAGGAAAAACAGCTATTTATGGGTTGTCTCTTACAGCTCCTTTTCAGGCAACGAAGTGGTGGCAGAGCAATAATAGTCTGATTGTGCAATATAAGAAGGTTACTGCTCCTGAGTTTGATATTCAAAAGGGAACTTTTACTGTTCGAAGTGATAATGAGTTTATACTTCGAAAATCAACAACTCTGAATTTGGGTTTGTTTTATTGCCGGAGGTCATTATACGGCAATACAGTAACTCATCCGTTTTCGAATGTCTCTTTAGGCGTTTCTCAAAAATTATTGTCGGACAGGCTTACGCTGAGTGCTAATGTTTGGGACTTATTCTATAAGAATAATGCCAGAATGATTAGCTATTACAACAATTCTCCAATATATATTGATGAGAAATTTCAAACAAGGCAGCTAACGCTTTCCGCTGTCTATAACTTTAATCTGGGGAAAGTGTTTAAGGCAAAAGAAATAGAAAACAGTAATGAAGAGGAGAAAGGAAGGTTGCACTAAGCTGCAATAAAAAATATTGCATTTAATAGAAGAACAGTTATTGTTGGAGGTTTAATAAATGTTTGCGTATTGTTTGTGAATTGAACTATTGTATCTGAAATAGTGCTTTCATTAACAGTCTAACAACGCTTGTACCTGAAAACCGGGAGATAGCGTTTGACTTGCTTCTTTTTTGTTGGTTTTGAATAAGATCTTTAATTTAGAATCGTTAAACTAATTGAACCTTTATAACTCAAACAAGTTGCAATCCAATGAAAAAGAAAATTCTCTTCTTTGCACTTCTTCTATTGAATGGGATGCTATTCGCTCAGCCGGCACAACAACATGATCTGAACTTTAAAGTCTTGGCTGATGCCTGGGATAAAGCGATTCCGTTAGGAAACGGAATGATTGGGGCTTTGGTCTGGCAAAAAGATAATCACTTGAGGTTCTCGCTCGACCGGGCTGATCTGTGGAATTTGCGTCCGATGAAGGGATTGCACCGGAAAGAGTTTAGCTACCAATGGGTTTATAAGCAGGTTCAGAAAAAGGATTATGGCATTGTCCAAAAATACTTTGATGAACCGTACGATAAAGAGCCTGCTCCGTCAAAGATTCCCGGGGGAGCACTGGATTTTGATACCCATGATTGGGGAAAGGTTCAATCAGTCCATCTGTATTTGCAGAATGCTTTGTGTGAGGTGAAATGGCAGAATGGGATCCGGTTAAGAACCTTTGTTCATGCAACAAAACCGGTCGGATGGTTTCGATTCGAAAATTTATCAAAAGGAACTAAAATACAATTAATTCCCCCTAAATATCAGGGGGAAGTGAAAATATCAGGAGACCCTGTCGGTGGCGATGATTTGGCAAGACTTGGATATCGTCAGGGGAAGGTGTTGCCGCAACGTAATTGTATTGTCTATCAACAAGAGGGTTGGGGCGGTTTTTCCTACCAGATATGTGTCCGTTGGAAAAAGATAAATGCCACAACTATTGAAGGTGTCTGGAGTATTTCTTCTCAACATTCGGATAGAAAAGTTAATCTTACTGCATCGGATGTGACCCTTAAAGCGATGAGTACTCATTATTCTTCTGATTTTAATTCACATCAGGTATGGTGGAAAGGCTTTTGGAGTAAATCTGCAATTCATGTTCCGGATAGTCTAATCGAAAAACAGTGGTATTTGGAACAGTATAAATTCGGATCGGCTTCACGCAGAGGGGCTCCTCCTATTTCTTTGCAGGCTATATGGACTGCGGATAATGGACGTTTACCTCCATGGAAAGGTGATTTCCACCATGATTTGAACACACAGTTGAGCTATTGGCCTTGCTATAGCGCAAATCATCTGGAAGAGGGATTGGCTTATATCGATCATCTGGAAGCGAATAAAGCTAATTATAAACGATATACAAAGATGTATTTCGGGGCTGATGGCTTGGCCGTTCCGGGTGTGACGACATTAACTGGCGATGAGATGGGGGGATGGATTCAGTATTCTTTGTCGCCAACAATATCGGCATGGCTGGCTCATCATTATTATTTGCAATGGCGATATAGTATGGATCGGGACTTCTTAAAAAACAAGGCTTATCCATGGATTAAAGATGTTGCTGTTTTTTTGGAGGGGATAACCGTAAAAGATGCTTCCGGCTTTAGAAAACTGCCAATTAGTTCAAGTCCGGAGACTAACGATAATGATCTTAGTGCATGGTTTCCGCAGAACACTAATTTTGATCTTTCTTTAATGAAGTTTGTTTTTAAGGCAGCATCAGAATTGGCTCAGGAATTGGGTCGGAATAGTGAGTCGGCTCATTGGAAAAGTGTTCTCTCGGAATTTGGTGATTATTCGTTATCGGAAAATAACGAGTTAATGATTGCTCCTACGAGGTCTTACAACCAGTCACATCGCCATTTTTCACACATGATGGTTATTTATCCATTGTCGTTGTTGAAGTGGGAAGATGGAGTGAAATCTCAAACCATCATTCGGAATTCAATTCATCTGCTTGATAGCATTGGACCAGGGAATTGGTGTGGTTATTCCTATTCGTGGTTCGCGAGTATGAAGGCGAGAGCGAAAGATGGGGATGGAGCAGCGAAGCAGTTAAAGATCTTTGCCAAAGCGTTCTGTTCGGAAAATAGTTTTCACCTGAATGGAGATCAATCAAAATCGGGTTATTCATCGTTTACTTATAGTCCGTTTACTTTAGAGGGAAATTTTGCGTGGGCTGCAGGTTTACAGGAAATGTTATTGCAGAGCTATGCCGGATTCATTGAGATAATGCCGGCTGTACCTGCGTCATGGGATGATATCTCATTTAACCAATTGCGTGCTGAAGGTGCTTTCCTGGTTAGTGCCCGAAAAGTAAAAGGGCAAATTGATGAGGTTATCATTTCATCGGATAAAGGAGGCCGGACAAAACTGAAAACTCCATTTAAGACTTGGTTGGTAGTGTCAAAGAATAATGCTGCAGTGAAGCAATTGGATGACCATTTCCTGGAATTATCATTTAAAGCAGGGGGACAGGTTGTTCTGACGAATGCCGGTAAATAGGAAGGGGAGTTTGTTGTCTTTTTACCTTTTATAGTGGATGTTGAATAACGAATGGTCTTCCTTTGGAACCATTCGTTATAAAGAGAAACAAAAGATTGGGACTGTTTGAATTTATGATTATTTTTACCGTAACAATTACTTTATTTCTATATGGATTTGAACAGCGACAGATATTTTCAACATTTCAAGGGCGGTCTTTATAAGCTATTGTTAATTGCTAAAGATAGCGAGACAATGGAACAAGTTGTTGTTTATCAAGCTATGTATGGAAAATCTGATATTTGGGTTCGTCCTGAAAAGAACTTTTTTAGTATTGTGAATAATAATGGAGAAGAAGTTCCCAGATTTAGAGAATTGACAAAAGAGGAGTTTTTATGCTTACACCAGAAGATCGGACATATTTAGCAAATAAGCATCGTGGTGGAATTAATAATTTCGAAGGTAATTTTTATGAAAATCTATACGCGATATACAAAATTGCTTTATTACTGAAATTATATTCTGAGAATCAGGACGACGTAATTCTTTCTTCGCAAATAAAAGAAGCGTTTGTCGATGACCTACTTATTTCTTATTCTTCTGGAAAATTGGATTTTTATCAACTCAAAAATGTTAAGTCGTTGACATGGTCATCAGGTTCTTCGCACACACTTCAATATGACTTCGAACGACAAAAAGAGTTGATGAAGGAAGCAGAAAAACGGTTTTCTTTATTCTTAATTTACTCTGACAAGAGTAGCAATGTAACTTCCATCCCTAATACCATATCTGATTGTACGCAAGCAAATCATTTTCCTTATTTTCAGGATTTGAATCGTCTGTTGATGGAATCTATTGAATTTAAAAAGGCTATAGCAGCGATCTCTGCATATCAATCTTTTCAAACAGATCAACTGTGTGTCCTTGCTACTATCCTTCTGGGAGTATGGTATTCGTTGGCGCAGGACAATGTGCCGTTAACTTGCATTATTCAAAAAATAAAAAAATTGCCTCTTGCAGGTAATAACTTTATCTTTGACGAGACGTTACAAATCGATGAAGAAGTTAAGTCAATTCTTGATGAAATACCTGATTTCTCTTATGTGGTTGCAGGGACAATATTCTGCTGGTCATATAAAAAAAGGATGAAAGGGGAAATACAAAAAACTTTTTATTCGAATTTTGAAAGAGAGGTATTAGTAAATAAACCTACTAATTTTAGTGAATTAGAACTTTTAATGTAGGATGGTATGAGAACTCTATCTAAATATTATACTCTTAAAGCAGGCTTGTTATTAGACAAACTCATTCACGCTTCTACTGAAGAATATAAAGAGACATTTTATTGTATCGGAAACGAATTGGCTGTTGTCCTGAACAAATTTATGGTGAACCCTGGTCCGACAATGCTTGCCTGTGCGTCTGAGGATGCCGATTGGTTGGCCGCAGGTCTTCTGAAAGACCTTTCTGTAAAAGATCCGGCATTAGCAGTATTTTGGAATGATCGAATCTATCCTTCTTCCCGAAATAATTCTATAGTGGCCAGTCCAATAGTAAAATCATATATAGAGGATATTGACGATTGTCGTACTTTAATAATTGTGAAGTCTATTATTGCTACTTCTTGTGTTGTAAAAACGCAGTTGTCTCGTTTAATTGAGAATATCAATCCTGAAAATATATTTATTGTATCGCCTGTGATGTTTAAAGATGCGGAAAAGAATTTACGAAACGAGTTCCCTTTATCTATAAGTGATAAATTCCATTTTATATCTTTGGTTACAGATGATGAACAAAACGAATCAGGAGAAGTGTTTCCTGGTATTGGAGGAATGGTTTATGCTCGTCTTGGGCTAGGGGATCTCTCTCACAAGAATAAATATGTCCCGGGAATTGTAAAAAAACGACTTGCATTGTAATCTTATGTTTTTATATTCCTAAGAATGATTTTGAATAATTTGTTTTGATTTTACGAAAACAATTTATTCATTTGCAACTGTCAAGAGTAAAGAAATGAAATTATTGAGCGTACATATTTGGTGGTGGCATAGCCTGATCTTTCAAACACGAGAGGTGATGTAGCCATTGGATGTACTTTTAAATAAAGACTTATAAAAGCGGCTTGTCGATTTCTCGGCAAGCCGCTTTTGTTTTATAAATTATTTGACATGGAAAGAACAGACATTTTTACCAGCATCAGGGAATTACCAGGAAGTCTGGCTGACCTGACCACTCCGGTAGGCGTTTTTTTACGGGTGAGAGATCAATTCCCCAACAGCCTGCTGCTTGAAAGTAGTGATTATCATGGAAACCGGAATAGTATGTCGTTTATCTGCTTTGATGAATTGGCATCGTTCGTGGCTGACGATTACAAGGTGACGATGAGCTGGCCCGGAGGAAAAGAAGAAACCTGCTCTGTTGACAAAAACGGACAAGTGGCTGTTCTGCTCAATGACTTTATTCATTCTTTCCATTTATCGGGAGATAAAACTCCTTCAACATTTGTTACCGGATTATATGGTTATACTTCGTTTGATGCCGTTCGCTATTTTGAAGATATCCGATTGAATTCACCTGTGGATGAGGAGTCTAAAGTTCCGGAAATACGTTATGGCTTTTATCGTTATATCCTGGCTTTTGATCATTTCCACAATAGCTTGTCGCTTATTGAAAATCAGACGGAAAAGGGTGTGTCGCAGTTGGATGATATTCTTGCATTACTGGTTAACCGGAACGTGGGAAATTTCAAATTCTATCTTTCAGGAGAGGAACAATCGATGATGACTGACGAAGATTATATGAAGCTGGTTAGTCAGGGGAAAGAACATTGTCAGCGTGGTGATGTTTTCCAGATTGTTCTTTCCAGAAGATATTCTCAAAAATTCAAAGGCGATGAGTTGAATGTTTACCGGGCTTTGCGTCGTATTAATCCTTCTCCTTATCTGTTCTACTTCGATTTTGGAAGTTATCGGATATTCGGTTCTTCGCCGGAGGCTCAGTTGATTGTCAGGGATGGAAAAGCTCATATTAATCCGATTGCCGGGACTCTTAAACGGACGGGGGATGATGAAAAAGATCGTCAGCTTGCTGAGAAATTAATGCATGATCCCAAAGAAAATGCGGAGCATATTATGCTGGTCGATTTGGCCCGTAATGATTTGAGTCGCAATTCGGATAACGTGAAAGTGGATAATTTTAGGGAAGTGCAATTTTACTCGCATGTGCTTCATATGGTTTCGGAGGTATCGGGCGATTTGCCTGAAAATACGAATACGATTAGTGTTTACGGCGATTCTTTCCCTGCCGGAACTTTGTCGGGGGCTCCTAAGTATAAAGCAATGGAGATTATTGATGCTCTCGAACCTTATCGCCGGGGTTTTTATGGCGGAGCCATCGGATCATTCGGAATGAACGGCGATATTAACCACGCTATTACGATTCGATCTTTTCTGAGTAAGAATAATACGCTTTATTATCAGGCAGGTGCAGGTATTGTAGCTAAGTCGAAAGAGGAGAATGAATTGGCAGAGGTGAATAATAAACTGGGCGCTCTGAAAAAAGCGATTGTTGAGGCAAAATCTTTTAACTACGAAACAGAATAATCATGAAAATATTAGTACTGGATAATTACGATTCTTTTACTTACAACCTGGTGCAATACCTGAAAGAGCTTACTGATGCTCAGATTGATGTTTTCCGGAATGATAAAATCAGTTTGGAAGACGTGGAGAAGTATGATAAGATTGCTCTTTCTCCGGGTCCTGGAATTCCCGATGAGGCTGGAATTCTGAAATCCTTGATTAAAACTTACGGTCCCACGAAAAGTATCTTTGGGGTGTGTCTGGGTTTACAGGCTATCACTGAAGTTTACGGCGGGCGGATTTATAATCTGGACCAGGTGTATCACGGAGTGGCTTCGACAATGACGGTTACAGATACTAAAGATTCGCTTTTTAAAGGAATTCCGAATCAGTTTGTTGCCGGTCGCTATCATTCATGGGTCGCTGATGAGAAGAATATGCCGGAATGTTTGAAGGTTACGGCTGTTGATGAGCAAGGCGAAGTGATGGCGATACGCCACCGGCATTACGATGTGAGTGCCGTGCAGTTTCATCCGGAGTCGGTTCTGACCCCTCTTGGAAAACAAATCCTTGCAAACTGGTTGAATCAGTAATTTTTGCCGATATAGTTTTTGTATTCTGTTTTTTTAAAATACCTGAATCATGAAAGAGATATTTAATCTTTTAACACAACATAAAACATTAAGCCGGGAAAAGGCGAAAGAGATATTGGTGGACATTGCCGGTGGACGGTATAAAGATTCGCAGATTGCTGCTTTTTTGGCAGTTTATATGATGCGTCCGGCCAATGTGGATGAGCTGTCGGGTTTCCGGGATGCGCTTCTTGAACTTTGTCATCGGGTCGATTTATCAGAGTTTAACACGATTGATTTATGTGGAACCGGTGGTGACGGACGTAATACTTTCAATATTTCAACACTGGCCTCGTTTGTTGTTGCAGGAGCCGGACAGAAAGTGGCTAAACATGGTAATTATGGGGTTTCTTCGGCTTGCGGATCAAGTAATGTGATGGAGTCTTTAGGATATAAATTCACATCTGATGCTGATGTTTTACGTCGTCAAATGGATCAGGCTGGCATTTGTTTTCTTCATGCGCCGCTGTTTCATCCGGCTATGAAAGCAGTTGGTCCGATTCGCCGGGAACTGGCAGTTAAGACATTTTTTAATATTCTGGGTCCGATGACGAATCCTTCTTTTCCGCAGAATCAGTTGGTCGGGGTTTATGATCTGGAGACAGCCCGGTTATATAATTATATCTATCAGCAGACGGATCGGAATTATAATATTATATTTTCACTTGACGGCTATGATGAAATTTCTTTGACCGGTCAGTTTAAGGTGCTTGGAAAGAATAGTGAACTGATGCTTCAACCTCGTGATTTGGGTTTCCAAACGATTGCTCCTGAAGCAATATTCGGTGGCGATACGGTTGATGAGGCTGCTGCTATTTTTGTAAATGTGCTCAATGGGAAGGGTACGGAAGCTCAGAATAATGTGGTGATTGCCAATGCTGCTTTTGCCCTGAAGACAACGGAGGCTTTCGGTGATATTGAGCAGTGCATCGAAACGGCAAAAAGCTCGCTTTTCGGAGGAAAAGCTTTAAAAGTTCTGAAACAGATTACAGAATAAACTTTCTTTATGAATATTCTTGAAACGATTATGCTGCGTAAACGAGCAGAGGTTGCTCTTCGCAAAGAGTTAACCTCGGTTAAAGAACTGGAAAAAGATCTTTTTTTCAATAGTCCGGTGTCTTCTTTTACGCAGTCTGTTTTAAATCCTCAGCGTTCTGGAATTATTGCCGAGTACAAAAGGCAATCGCCTTCGAAAGGAATTATCAATGAGGTCTCTTCGCTGGCTGAAGTTATTCCGGCTTATGATCTGGCCGGGGTATCTGCTATTTCGGTTTTGACGGATAGTCATTTCTTCGGGGGAAATATTTATGATTTGTTCCGCGCAAGACAATTGACTGAAATTCCTTTATTGCGTAAAGATTTTATCTATGATGAATATCAGCTGTTAGAGGCTCGTTCTGCCGGTGCAGCGGCAATCTTGTTGATTGCGGCAGTATTGACCAAAAAAGAGTTAGATCGTTTAGCTCGTTTTGCCCGTTCGTTGCAACTGGAAGTTTTGATGGAGATTCATGGCGAAGATGAGCTTGAGAAGATTTCGGACTATGGGAATGCCGTTGGTGTAAATAATCGAAATCTGAAGGATTTTAAGGTTGCGACAGAGCGCTCTGTTGAACTGGCCGCTTTGATCCCTGACCGTTTTGTGAAGATTGCAGAAAGTGGTATTCATAGTACACAGCAAGTATCGATTTTAAGGAATGCCGGGTTTAATGGTTTTTTGATGGGAGAGCGCTTTATGGCAACGATGGATCCGGGTGGATCATGTAGGGATTTTATTGAAGAACTTCGTAAAAACTGATTGGAATGATGAAGATAAAAGTCTGCGGAATGCGTTATCGGGATAACTTGATTGAGGTTGCGGCTTTAAAACCCGATTATCTGGGTTTTATATTCTATGACCGGTCTCCCCGTTATGCGGCACAGAGTCTTTCTCCGGCAGACTTGTCCGATCTGGACCTTTCTATTCAGCGAGTTGGGGTGTTTGTCAATGAAACCTTTTCGCGGATTTGTAAAATAGTCGATCGTTATCATTTGAATATTGTTCAGCTTCATGGCGATGAATCCCCCGAACTTTGTAGTGCACTGCAAAATGAAGGGATTCGGGTGGTCAAGGCGTTTCGTATAAAAGGTTCGGTTGACCCGACGGTGTTTAAGGCCTATGGTGACTGTACCGATGGATTTCTGCTGGATACAGCGAACTCTGCATTTGGCGGAAGCGGGAAGAAGTTTGATTGGTCTTTATTGAATAAACTTACCTTTGGAAAAACTTTTTTTCTGAGTGGTGGTATCGGTTCGGAGGATGCCGAAACTATAAAATCGTTGAAAAATCCTCAACCGGATGTGATTGATATCAATAGCCGGTTTGAACTGGAGCCGGGTCGAAAAGACCTGGATAAGTTGAAAGATTTTTTTAGAATCATAAGAACTGAAAATCATGAGTAATAAGAAATCTCCCTTTTTGGCGGACGAAAATGGGTATTACGGAGAATTCGGCGGAGCTTATATTCCTGAAATGTTACGACCTAACGTTGAAGAGCTTCGTGGTAAGTATCAGAAAATATTAGAGTCGTACGAGTTTAAGAATGAGTTTATTAAACTACTGAAAGATTATGTGGGACGGCCTTCCCCTCTCTATCTTGCTAAGAGAATGAGTGAGCTTTACGGTACGCAGGTATTCTTGAAAAGAGAGGATCTGAATCATACAGGGTCTCATAAGATAAATAATGCATTGGGTCAGATTCTGATTGCTAAGATGCTTAATAAACACCGGATTATAGCTGAGACCGGAGCTGGACAACATGGAGTGGCTACGGCTACCGTGTGCGCTCTTATGGGGTTGGAGTGCGTGGTCTATATGGGTGAAACGGATATTGAACGACAGGCTCCGAATGTGGCCCGGATGCAGATGCTTGGCGCAGAAGTAAAAGCGGCTACCTGCGGAAACCGTACTCTTAAAGATGCTACCAATGAGGCAATTCGTGACTGGATTAATCATCCGGAAGATACTTTTTATATTATCGGTTCGGTGGTCGGTCCGCATCCTTATCCTGAATTGGTTGCCCGTCTTCAGTCGGTAATTAGTGAGGAAATAGGATTTCAGCTCGATGAACAAATCGGCCGGTCTATTCCGGATGCTGTCATTGCCTGTGTGGGTGGAGGTAGTAATTCGGCCGGAATCTTTTATCATTTTCTGGATATTCCTCAGGTTAAACTCTATGGCGTTGAGGCTGCCGGCAAAGGAGTTGATACTCAGGAATCCGCTGCAACAACGGTTCTTGGAGACGAGGGATTTATTCATGGTTCGCGAACGCTGTTGATGCAGGATGATGATGGTCAGATTACAGAGCCTTATTCGATTTCGGCTGGTCTCGATTATCCGGGAATAGGTCCTTTACACTCTTATCTGCATAAAACTGGTCGTGCCACCTATCTTAATGCTACGGATGAGGAGGCTCTTCAGGCTGCTTTCCGACTGACTCGTCTGGAAGGTATTATCCCTGCTCTTGAGTCGGCTCACGCTCTTGCTGCTTTGGAAAAGCTTACGTTTAAACCTGAAGAGGTTGTTATTGTGAATGTTTCAGGCCGTGGAGATAAGGATATGGATACTTATATCCGGGCTATGAAAAGAGGTATTAAATTTTGAACCTTTGAATTATGAATAGGATACAGCAATTATTCGAAAAGAAAAAAGATCATATCATTACCGTATATTGTACTGCCGGTTTCCCTTTGCTTGGAGATACACTGACGGTTGTTGAAGAACTTGAAAAGGCCGGGGCAGATATAGTAGAAATCGGAATGCCTTTTTCTGACCCGCTTGCCGACGGACCGGTTATCCAGAAGAGTAGTGAACAGGCATTACGAAACGGGATGTCGATGCACGTTCTTTTTGACCAGTTGAAAGATCTCCGTAAAAAAGTAACGATTCCGGTTGTGGTGATGGGATATTTAAACCCGGTTTATCATTATGGAATTGAAAACTTTGCCCGCTCTTGCAGTGAAACAGGAATCGATGGAATGGTCTTGCCTGACCTGCCAGCAGAAGAGTATCAGAAGCAGTTTCGTCCGCTTTTTGATCAATATGGCTTGACAAACATTTTTCTGATTACCCCGCAGACCGATGAGGCGCGTATTCGTCGGATTGATGAAGCAACCAATGGATTTATTTATATAGTTTCTTCTTCTGCAACAACCGGAGGACAGTCGGACATCTCTCAGAAACAAAAAGATTATTTCGAACGAATTCAAAAGATGAATTTGCGCTCGCCCCGAATGATCGGATTCGGAATTTCCAACAAGGAGAATTTTACCGAAGCTTGTCAGTTCGCAAATGGGGTTATCATCGGAAGTGCATTTATCCGGGAGTTGCAAACAGGAGGGAAAATATCCGATACTGTTAAGAATTTCATGAATAGGTTTAAATAAACTGATAAGAATCATGTTTTTGAGCCGTGAAACTTTAATTTTGTAACGAACACAAATTTGAAACGATGAGAAAATTTATACTGTTACTAACTGTGGCTTTGGGTCTGGTTGGTGGTGTGATGGCTCATAGTGTAATCGGGGCTGATCATCCGGGGCAAGGTGCCGAAGCAAGCGATCATGGGTATCTGGTTAAAGTAGGAGATCCGATGCCTGATTTTAGTGTGTTGCAAATTAATGGAAATACGATTTCTCTGGCTTCTTTAAAAGGGAAGATCGTCATGCTTCAGTTCACCGCAAGTTGGTGTTCTGTATGTCGGAAGGAAATGCCTTTTATTGAACGTGATATCTGTCAGAAGTATAAGAACCGGAAGGATTTTGCATTAATCGGAATTGATCGTGATGAACCGATTTTGACGGTTAAAAAGTTTGCGGAGGACATGAAAATTACTTATCCGTTAGCTCTTGATCCGGGGGCTCGGGTCTTTAGTCTGATTGCTCAGAAGGAGGCTGGAATTACCCGTAATGTTATTCTTAATCGGGAAGGTAAAATTATTTATCTGACCAGACTCTATAATCCGACGGAGTTTAAAAAAATGGCGGAGGTTATTGCTTCAGAGCTTGAAAAATAAAGGACTAAAGAGCGTGCGTATTTTATGAAAGTTTCGATTATCCGATATAATGCCGGTAATATTCAATCGGTGAGTTTTGCTTTGCAACGACTGGGTATTGATCCGATTATTACCGCAGATCCGGAAGAAATTCGTTCTTCTGATCGGGTAATCTTCCCCGGGGTGGGTGAGGCTAGTACGACAATGGCTTATCTCAGGAAGACAGGACTGGATCAATTGATCATTGCTCTTCGTCAACCTGTTTTGGGAATCTGTCTGGGGATGCAGCTGATGTGCCGCCATTCGGAGGAAGGTGATGTCGATTGTCTTGGTATCTTTGATGCAGAAGTGAAACGGTTTAAACCGGAACCCGGGATGGAGAATATAACCAAAGTTCCTCATATGGGTTGGAACAGTATTCAACAACTGAAATCGGGGATTTTTGATTCTTCACTGGAAAATCAGTATGTGTATTTTGTCCATTCTTTTTATGCTTCGGTAGGTGAGCATACGGCTGCTGTGTGTGACTATATTCATCCGTTTAGTGCGGCACTCCGGAAGGATAATTTCTATGCAACGCAGTTTCATCCTGAGAAAAGTGGCCCGGTTGGTGCCCGTATCCTGGATAATTTTTTAAAACTGAAGTAATTTCTGATGGAATGTTCGGTTTGTAATACAGCAATTTGACGATGAGTGAAAACAAGATAGAGATTATTCCTGCTATTGATATTATCGGTGGAAAATGTGTCCGACTGAGTCAGGGTGATTACGCGCAGAAGAAAGTTTATAATGAGAATCCGCTCGAGGTGGCGATGCAGTTTGAGGATTGTGGAATAAAGCGACTTCATCTGGTTGACCTGGACGGGGCTAAAGCTCATCACATTGTCAATTACCGGATTCTTGAAAAGATTGCGACCCGGACAGGCTTGGTTATTGATTTCGGCGGCGGATTGAAAAGCGATGAAGATATTCAGGTTGCATTTGAGTCGGGAGCAGAGATGGTGACCGGAGGGAGCATTGCGGTAAAAGAGCCGGAGGTGTTTTTTGCATGGCTTACGAAGTATGGTCCGGAGAAGATTATTTTGGGGGCTGATGTGCGTGACGGGAAGATTGCGGTGAGTGGATGGCAGGAAGATACTTCGCTTGAAATAATTGATTTTATCCGTTCTTTCTCTGAAAAGGGAGTCTCAAAAATAATTAGCACTGATATCGGACGGGATGGAATGCTCACGGGACCTGCCTGTGACCTTTATCAGAAGATTCTGGATTCTTTTCCTAAAATAGGACTGATTGCCAGTGGAGGAATTAGTTCGATGAAAGATATTCACGATTTGAATGAGATGGGAGTTCCCGGTGTAATTACCGGAAAAGCTATTTATGAAAACCGTATCTCATTGACTGAGATTGAAAAATTTATGTGCTGATGCTCGCAAAACGTATTATCCCTTGTCTGGATATAAAAGACGGACAGACCGTTAAAGGGGTCAACTTTGTGAATATTCACGCGGTTGGCGATCCGGTTGAGCTTGGTGCTTATTATGCGGAGCAGGGGGCTGATGAATTGGTTTTCCTCGATATTACAGCCACTCATGAGGGGCGTAAAACGTTTGTGGATTTGGTGCGTCGTATTGCTCAGAATATTAATATTCCGTTTACGGTCGGTGGCGGAATCAGTGAATTGCGTGATGCCGATAAATTATTGAGTGCCGGTGCGGACAAGATTTCGATCAATTCTTCGGCGGTAAGAAATCCTCACTTAATTGATGAACTGGCTGGAAATTTTGGCAGTCAGTTTGTGGTGGTAGCGATTGATGCACGAAGAGATGAATCGGACTATTGGACCGTAACAGTTAACGGAGGTCGGATACCGACAGATAAAGAACTTTTCTCATGGGCAAAAGAGGCTGAGAGCCGAGGAGCCGGAGAGATTCTTTTTACTTCGATGAATCACGATGGGACTAAAAATGGTTTTGCCTGTGATGAATTGGCCCGTCTTTCAGAGAATCTGTCTATTCCGATTATTGCTTCCGGCGGTGCCGGTTCGATGGAGCATTTTGCAGAAGTATTTACCCGCGGAAAGGCAGATGCCGGTCTGGCGGCAAGTATATTCCATTATAAAGAGATTGCAATTCCTGATCTGAAGAATTTTCTTCGGGGAAAAGGAATTGTAGTGAGATAATTCACAAAATATTTTACTATGAAACTTGACTTTTCAAAATTGGGAAATGGTCTTATCCCGGCTATTATTCAGGACAATACAACAAATAAAGTTTTGATGCTTGGCTTTATGAATGAAGAAGCCTATCAAAAGACCGTCAAAGAGGGGAAGGTTACATTCTTCAGTCGTACCAAGAAAAGACTCTGGACTAAAGGAGAGGTATCGGGTAATTTTCTGAATGTGGTTTCTATCACAGAAGATTGTGATCAGGATACGCTATTGATTAAAGCGAATCCTGTTGGCCCGGTTTGCCATACGGGAGCTGACACTTGTTTTAATGAGAAAAATCAGGAGGATGATTTATACTTTCTGAAATTCCTTCAGGATTTCATTGATCGCCGTAAAGCAGAGATGCCGGAAGGATCTTATACTACTTCCCTTTTTAATAGCGGAACACGTAGAATGGCCCAAAAAGTAGGCGAGGAAGCTGTTGAAACGGTTATTGGAGCTATGGCTAATGATGATGAGAACTTTATTTACGAATCGGCTGACTTGGTTTATCACCTTATCGTGTTATTGACTTCCAAAGGTTATCGGATTGAAGATATCGCCCGGGAGTTGAAGAAAAGACATAAATAGAGGACATTGAGAGATAATGGCTATTTGTCAATGTTGTCTTGTATTTAAAAAAAGAGGTCATCTTATTGATGACCTCTTTTCATTGATCAGTTTATTGCTGAATTATTACACTAAAATTATAATTTTCAGAAACATCTGCCGAGATAATCTTCATTAGTCCCAGCTTTCCTGCTTTCGTTTTAAATACAATTACATCTCCTGCTTTAAAATCAACGTATGTTAACTTTGGTGTCATTGTTTTAAACAACGCATCAGTTCTCATTGCATCAAACTGAGTTGCAGTAAAAGTCGTTTTTGCAAATTGAGTACCGATCACATTATCAGCAAATCCGGGAACCGTTGGATTATGTTTCAGCGAATCCAGATCTGTCGCCCCAACTTTATAATCCCCGAAATAGAAATCACATAGGGGAATTCGCTCTGCATGATTTGCCTCTATACTAAAACCCCAATTTGAATCATTTGATAGACTATAAAAATTACCATAAACGGGGGCGAGCCAACCGCCGGCCCATCGATTCGGATATGGAATAAGTTCGGACTCAATTGTATAAAGAGCTGAAGTCTGATGTCCGTCATTCTGTGTTGCTACTACCCGGACTGTTGTTTGCTCGGTAATATTAGGAATGCTGATTGAGAAATTACAGGTATCCCCTTTAACATTCGTAATCCTTGTCCCTGCTATTTCTACCGAATCTTGTTTTGTAACTGCTACCGAATCCTTCGTATAACTCAAAACGAAATTACTATAAAACTGAACTGTTTTAATTGGGCCGTTAGCAATTATTGTTCCTTTAAGAACATAACTATCGCCCACAAAGACCGAATCCAACGCAGATGCATTACTAAAACCAATGGTTACCGGATAATCTTTATTGTCCGATTCGCACCCATTAATAATTCCTATTAGCAGAAGAGTTGCTGCAAATATTAATAACTTTATATTTTTCATAGATGTATTTCTTAAAACAATTAAAATAGTTGATTAAAGATCAATTCTTCTAAAGAAGAATTGATCTTTAATATTATCACCATCCTGAATTTTGCCAATTCACTCCGGTATAGCCAGCCATTTTAGTAACCTCACTCTGATCTATCGGATACAATAACCATTTATCCGAAATACAATTCCGATTAGGAAACTGAAAGCGAGTATAGGTAAAGCTACCTGAGCCCGTCGTATTAATTTGCATTCCTGAAACAAACTGATCTGTCTGACTTAGAACTTTCCAGCGCCGAACATCAAAGAAACGTTGCGATTCAAAGGCCAGTTCTATCCTACGTTCGTTCCGGTACCTTGTTTGAAAATCACTTGGGTTCATTCCTGATGGAAGATCCGGCATACCCGCTCTTTCCCGAATAGCATCAACGGCATCACGCGCACTCATTGTTACTCCGGAACCCAGAGATATTTCAACATCCGGTCCATCAGATTGATAGGCCGATTCAGCAAAGTTCAGATACAGTTCTCCTAAACGAAATAGTCGTATTGCACCATCTACATTCGTTGTCTTTGAGGATAGATAGCTATTAAATTTCCGCACGTAGTAACCTGTTCGGGTATGAGTCCGATCAGTTAGTGAAATTCCTTCCGCTCCACCCACATAGGTACCGATTGCTCCATTAGCAATCTGAATAGCAGATTGTGTTGTAGCTCCTGACACTAATGGAGTAAAGTGGGGGCTCTTGGGGTCGGAGTTATAATTGATCTGACAATTATAATTACCGGTTGTCTGAACGCCATTGAAATAACTAACCGCAGTTGATGTTCCGTTTGTCCACTTCGATACACCAACAGTCTGTGTTCCGTTACTTAACTCCCAGACATAAGTCCCAGCGGACAATGGGGAACTAAATGATAACGGAAGATTTGCACCGTCGTTGTAATTCACAAAAGTCTGTTGGGCAACAGGAGTGCCGGCAATACTTTTAGCGTAATTAGTATTCCATTTATATAGGGTAAGAGTTATATTACCAACATTATCACTCCAACTGGGGCACAATGTTTCTATTCCATAAAAGGGAGCAGTAGCC
Organism: Prolixibacteraceae bacterium; assembly: GCA_963692465.1. GTDB lineage: Bacteria > Bacteroidota > Bacteroidia > Bacteroidales > Prolixibacteraceae > JAUZOB01. Next base: position 1,195,547 of record OY829943.1, on the reverse strand, counting down.
GTAAATTTCATCCCTGCTGTAGCATGAGTGACAGTTGTATTCAAATTTCGTTGTGCCCCGTTGTAATAGATAGAAGCATAAAACCGGGGATCACGACCCACATACGGGTTCGTCAGATTATATCCGGATGTTGCATCTGTAATTAACTTTCCATTGGCCATCTCATAACTGTCAACGAGTTCCTGTGAAGGACAAGGTCCTGATTTATTCATTCCCAAAGTCGAAGGCATTCCGGCATTCTGCCATATAGCCATCTGACCTCCACACTGATAGATAGTCTCTTTGTCCACCGACCGTTGATCTTTACTGCTGGTAATAAAATACAATGCATATGCATTTTGTGCCGCATTTCCAGCTGGTGGAACATTGAAAAGGCTGTAATCATGAGTCAGACACTGAGAAAGAGCTTCTCCATTTATTTTGGTTGCATCCGACCAGGAATAAGTACCATCCGACCATAACGGACTGGCAGCATAAGTGACTGTTTCAGACTTAATGGCATAAGGAATGGCACGATTCATCATTCCAAATTGACCAGAGTAAGCCTCCCCCCAGGGAAATCCATTGGATGTAGTAGGGGCAGTTAAAGCAGAATCACAATCGGCCAATATAAATTTTGCAACTGCTGAAAATTTAGATTTTGTAAGTTTTGAATAATCATAGTTTAACGCTAATGGTTTGTCAAAAATAGGCACATCTCCATAACGCTTAATCAGTTGTAAATAATAAAGAGCCCGCAGAGTATGAGCCTGAGCAGCCCATCCCTCTTTTTCTTCATTGGTTGCAAGCGCTGTTGAGGTCCAGATATTAGCCAAAAAGACATTGCACTTACGAATTCCTTCATAAAGTGATGTCCACGGACTCCCATCCTGTGAATAAGAAGCATAATTTGATGCGGTCATGGAACCGCTATACCAATTAGATCTTGCTCCTACTATATTATCATCACAGTCCTCTGCTTCATCACAATAAGAAGCTCGGTCTATGTACGGACCCGGACAATAGCTATAGCAAGAATTCAAATAGCCCATCGTTTCATACCGATCAGCAAAAACGCCACTTATATCGATACGACCGTCATTTTGCAAATCCAGGTTATCACTGCACGAACTAAGAAGACCTGATGCAACTACGGCGAAAAACAGGAATATATATTTTTTCATATTGAATAATATTTCAAAATTAATAATTACCCAAACACATTAAAACTGGAGACTTATTCCTACATTATATACCCGATAAACCGGAATTGAGTCATAAGTCCCTTCAGGACCAAAGTCATTTGATTTCATTTTATCCCAGGTAAACAGATTCTGAGCACTCAATATAAACTTCACTTTACTGGCTGAAATCGCTCTGGCAACACTTTCCGGTAACGTATATCCAATTTCCAAATTCTTTAACCGCAAATAAGCCCGGTTGTACAAATAATAATCACTTCCCCGATTACTGGTTGAAGTAGTTAAAGAAAGTGCAGGAGCAGTAATTTTTGATCCGCTCTGATAACGTTGGGCTGTATAGGCATTCAGATCTAAAGAATTATAAATACCATCATAATTGTCGTCATAAATTCCCACTCCGCCTAAAATCGTTTTATATTCGCCTACGCCTTGAAACAGAAAGCTAAAATCAAATGATTTATAGTTGAATCCACCTGAAAAACCATAATAATAACGGGGTAATGACCCTGTTCCCAATGGTGCTTCATCCTTCTCATCAATAACGCCGTCATTGTTCAGATCTTTGTATTTAAGATCACCTATACGAGGGGCCTTGCCAGACGAATAAGTCAATTTGCTATTTGTAATTTCATCTGCTGAGTTAAAAAATCCGTTCCCATTGCTATAATCAACCAGATAACCGAACTGTTGACCATGTGAATACCCCTTCGTCCAATTTTGATAAGCATAATCACTTGTCTTAGCGACAGAACCATCATTAATAACCGTATTCTTGGCAAAGCTTACAAATCCTCCGACAGAAACAGTTAAATCTTTATTAACTGCCTTTGTATAATTTGCAGTAAAGTCATAACCCTTGTTTTTGAATGATCCGGTATTGGTGTCAGGATAAGAATCAAGAGGAACTCCTTGACATTCAGGAATATTTGAGGAGGCATTAATTACCATATTATTCATGCGTTCATTGAATACATCTATACTCAATGATAGCTCATTAAAAAAGCCTAAATCAATCCCATAATTTTGTTTTTTTGATATCTCCGGCCGGATCTTGGAGTCTCCCATTTGTCCTTCAGTAATCATATACTTGAGAAAATTGATCGGACCAGTCCCACCAAATCTATTATCATCTTCATATACAAAACGCCCAAGTCCACACTGATCATTCGCTGTTTTTCCATAAGAAGCCCTCAATTTCAGATTACTAAGCCAGCTAATGTCACTCAGAAAAGGTTCCCGGGAAGCTACCCATCCTGCCGATACAGCAGGCGTTATCGTAAATCGATTCCCCTTAGGATACGCTTCTGATCCGGAATAACCCATATCATACTTTAATAGATATTTCTGATCATAGCTATACGTAGCTTCTAATCCTGAATGAAGCCGCTTATAAGGTAAAAGTTCTGGAGAAGTAGTCGCATTGGTATGAAGATTCTGATAAAACATGTAACCCATTCCGGTCACATGATTTAATCCGAACTCCCGGTCATAGTTCATCAAAGCCTTATACGTTAGATAATAATAATATGAAGAAGCTTTGGAGTATTTAAGCGTAGTATTCGTATCCGTACTTTTCGGTGCAAAGGCAAGCGTATCAGTGGCACCTGTCCGAACGTCCCGTTCATAATTCTGTGCAGTAAACAAACTATTTACAGTATTCGTTTGGTAAGCTACAGTCCCCGAAGCTTTCAACCCTCTCGTCAAAAAACTCATATCCAAATCTAATCCGAAATGGGCATAAATATTGGTTACCATATATCGGGTAAACCCATTGCGGTTCAGCATTCCATAGGTGGGACTACCAACACTGTTCGTTGTAATAACCTGATTGCCCATAGTATCTCCGGTAGTCGGATCAACATAAGTCGGGGTTACCGGACCATAGACCGCAGAAGGAATATTGAAAAGACTGGAATAAATTGAGCTTGAGAAAATTCCGCTACCAGGAGTCCGTTCCCTTTTAATGTTCCCGGCCAGATCAAGATGAGCACTCAAATAATTATTGAGTTTCGCATTGACATTCGAACGAACATTGGCCCATGTAAAATTCTCATTTGAATCGTATGCCGGATGATCCGTTTTAAACTGACTTCCCTGATGCATCATGTTAACATCCGTAAAATATTGAACACGATCACTTCCTCCCTGCATATCAACATTTACACGTTGCATTTGGGCATACTTTTTCATAAACAAATCATACCAGCTGGTATTCGGATATAAATTACGATCGGTACCTGATTGGTAATTGGCTATTTGTTGATCAGTGTAAAGCGGATTTCCTCCATCATTCAATGAAGCCTGATTTCTCAAGGTAGCATACTCTGCCGAATTGATAAATGTTGGCTTTGTCGTAACTTGTTGGATGGATTCATCCAGACGGACGTTCACTTTTAAATCTCCCTGATGTCCTCTTTTGGTAGTAACAACAACAACTCCGTTTGCCCCCTGAATTCCATAAAGAGCTTCAGCAGAAGCATCTTTTAAAACCGTTACAGATTCAATCTCTGCAGGAGAAATATATTCCAGTGACTGATCGCTGTTATAAGAAGTAGGGATTCCGTCTATGACAACAAGGGGACCATTAGCTCTGTTAGCTGAAAAACCCCGGACATACATATCTGTAGTAGTGCGAGCTAATTCCGAAGAAGTCTCCTTGATAAAGAGTCCCGGAAGACGCCCGGCAAAAGTCATTTCAAGATTAGCAACCGGGGACTTCTTTAACTCTTCCCCGCTAACCGTAGATACAGCATTGGTTAATTCACTCCTGTGTTGCGAAGAATAACCTAATTGGATAACTTCATTCAAATTATTGACATCCGCTTTGAGATTAACATCAAGCTGATTGCTATTTCCAACCGCTGCTTTTTTATTTGCATACCCGATAAAAGAAAATTCAAGATATTTGCTTTTATCCGTAAGAACAATGGTATATTCTCCTTTTTCATCCGTAAAGACGCGGTTTTTACCGTTTTCAGAGTTTACCACAACTCCAGATAGCGGTTTCCCATACTCATCATGTACAACCCCTTTGATATAAGGAGCCTCATTCTGTGCATTCAGCGTTATTCCGAAAGAAATTAGAAATAAGAACGCCAGCAGCAACGATATTTTGATAGTTATTTTGTGTATCATATTTTTATCTTTTAACTAAAAGAACTATTTACTATCACCAACCTGGATTTTGCCAATTCTCTCCGGTAATAGACTGCATCAGATTCGCCTCAGTTAAACCCAGCGGGACCTTGAGATACTTATTGGTGTAGCACGCACGAGGCTTCGCAGTTACAGGACGACGGGTATAGGTGTATGTTCCATTTAAATTACGGGTAATATCCATAGCTGTGACCCATTGATCTGTGCTCGAAAGATCTCCCGTTGGAGTTGTCCAACGACGTACATCAAAATATCGGTTCTCTTCCATTGCCAATTCCACCCTGCGTTCATTCCGAATTCGAAGAATCAAATCTGCTTTAGGTAATCCAGAAGGGATATCCGGCATTCTAACCCGCTCTCTGATTCGATTAACCGCAGCTCTGGCTTCATCTAAATGGTCATCTTCCGCTGCTGCTTCTGCAAAATCAAGGATTACCTCTGCTAAACGGAATAATTTAGAGTTTGCTCCGCCGTCACTAATAACTTTAGATCCTGCATTTGGATGTAAAAATTTCCGCTCAAAATAACCGGTACGGGTTAATCTTCTTGAATCTTGACTAATTCCAGTGTAAGGTTCGCCATCCCAAGTGGCAATAACCCGGGGACGATATGATGCAATCGTTGTTTGTTTGTCACTGGGATTATAATTTTCCTTACAGACAGATGTTTCTGCAAAAGGCCATTGTGCTACCCTTATTGCTCCATTGTAATAAATATCGGCATAAAACCGTGGGTCACGATTCAAATAAGGATTAGCAGGATCATACAGGGTGTTATTGGGATTATAATTGGGTTGTGTGTGTTGTGCATCCAAATAAGGTTCTTTTAAATCAAGTATTGGTTGTCCGTCGGTCGTTTCATAAGAATCGACCAATTCCTGAGAAGGGCACGTTCCGGTTTTATTTGGAGATGCGACTCCAAAACCATCATTCACCCATATTTGCTGAGGATTACCGTAAAAGCACTGATAAATAGTTTCCTGATCAATCGGATTCGAGGTATAGGTCATCGTCGTGCAAAAGTATTCATTGTAAAGAGCAGCATATGAACTGGGTATGGTTGATACGGATGCATTTGGATAAAAATAAGCATCTTTAACCGAATAGGTTGCCGGAAAATGTACAGCGTTATAAAGGGCATAGCCGTGTGCTTCCAGATTTGCCAGTGAAGTCTTATTAATTAAATAAGCTTCATCCCAATAATTCTTTCCATCATTATACAACGGACTGGCAGCAAAAAGAATCATCTTCGATTTGATAGCCTCTGCCAATGCCTTGGTAACACGACCGGCTTCACCAATTACACGCCATGGAAAATTAGAATCAGGGACATTAAGAGCCGAATCACAGTCCGCCATGATATACTTTACGACATCATGATAGCTTGACCGTTTGGTTTTAGCAAAATCTTCAGCAAGATCATAAGGAGTATTCTCAATAGGTAATGCACATCCATACCATTTAAGCAATTCCGAATAATAATAGGCTCTTAGTAAATGAGCTTCAGCAGTCCATCTGTTTCGATCACTCTCATTCCTTACAGTAGCAGTCCCGATTCGTGTTAGAAATATGGTGCAGTTACGAATCGAAGTCCAATAATTATTCCAATAATTATAGTCATAGCTTCCATTGCCTATATCCACAATGGCATTCATTCCACTTGAAGAAGAAACATTCCCAGTGTACAATCTGGAAGAAGCTGCTCCTACGGAAGTATCATCTCCATCCCACGCTTCATCACTCCACACAACCGGTCCCCTGGCCCGATAGTAATAATTGATCCCTTTTCGAGGCAAGTAATCATAACAGGTGTTTAGAAAAGCCGAGACTTTATCGTTATCTGAAAAAACATTATCCAATGTTACTCTTCCATCCGGGGCAAGATTCAATGCATCAGAGCAAGACGCTAATGAAAAAATGGTTGTAGCAACAGACAATAGAATATATATTTTTTGAACTTTCATAGTCTTAATTGTTAAAATGTAACATTTAAACCAAAATTCCACATCTTGGTAGAAGGATACCCAATTGGATCATTATTTTCTGGATCCAGATGACTCATTTTCAGGTGATCCCATACATAAAGGTTCTGCCCTCCGACAAAAACTCTTAGTTTGCTGATTCCCAAAGCTCTCAATCCATTTTTGGGAAGGGTATATCCCAGTTCTATATTTTTCAACCGGGTAAATGCACGATTCATTATAAAGAAAGAATTTGCAGTATGATTAGTCGTAGTCACTGAACTCAATGCAGGATAAGTAATCTTTTCTCCTTTCAAATAACGATCTAAAGTCCAGGAATTCATCTGATAACTAAAGTAAGAACCATCGTTTGTTGCATTCTCATACACATTTTTACCAGAATAACACATAGAATAGTGTGCTACTCCCTGAAAAAATATGGTAAAATCAAATGCTTTATAAGTCGTACCAAGCGTAAAGCCGTAAATTATTTCAGGAACTTTTGAAGAATAACCAATCGGAACCTGGTCTTTATCTGTAATGGCACCATCTCCATTCACATCAACATATTTAAAGTCACCAACACGGGGAATACCGTTTTGATACGTTAATTGACTCTTTTTAATCTCATCCTGCGAAATCCAGTACCCTCCATGATCTTTCCAGTCTACCAAATAGCCCATACATTGACCATACGAATATCCAGTGGTATATTCATTTTGGGTTTCGTATGAAACAGCATAGGATGAATCTCTTCTTACCTGATCTGCATCTTTTACAACATTCTTGGCAAAGCTGTAATTCCCTTTGAACATAAAAGATAAATCCTTGTTTACAGGTAAATTGTAGGTCAACTCCGCTTCATAACCATGATTATAAACAATTCCCATGTTAGCTTTTGGAAGATTACCCGAAGAAACTCCCTGAAATAAAGGGACTGTATTACGAGTAATAAGAATATCACTTCGATGTTCTATGAAATAATCGAATGAACCACTTAAATTTTTAAAGAAAGAGAAATCAGTTCCGAAATTCCTCTTTTCCGCAGTTTCCCATGTTAAATTCGGATTGCCGACAAGTCCCATAGAAACTTGGGTATTGTTGTTTCCTAAAGTTGGTAGTACACCTCCCACCAATGTATTGTCATCCAAATACAGGAAACGAGCACTAGAAATATCATCATTACCAACTTTTCCATAGGATGCCCTAAGTTTAAGATTTGTCAGTGTTTGATTTCCTTTCAAAAATTCTTCATTGCTAAGTACCCAACTTGCGGAATAAGCAGGGAAATAACCAAACCGATGCTTGGGAGCAAACTGTTCCGAACCATTATAACCCATGTCGTACTCTACAAAATACCGATTATCATAATTATAAGTGGCTCTTCCAACAAGACCGATCAGATTGTAGGGTATAAGATTGACAGAACTTCCACCTGATGCTTCCCAATAATCTCGTTGTGCTAGAATCAGCCCTCCGACCTCATGTTTGCCGAACTTATGATTATAATTAATGGACCCCTGCAAGTCAATCTTATAAAGAGTAGCATACGACAGATTGGTGATTGAAAGAGGGGTTCCAGGAACATTCTTCTCCGCATAGTTCAAACTATTTGTTGTATAGTCAACATTAGCCGTATAGATCTCACATCCAACAGCCCCCTGTGTTGTTGAGCCGCCGTAAGAATCATAAGAGATCATCCCTTTCATATTCAACCCAGGAGTAATTGCCTTACTCAAATCCCAGGTTGCTCCAAGGGTCGAATTCAAATTACACGTATAATCATTCTGATATCCTCTTCCATTTATAATTTCATACGGAGAATGATCCATATTTCTGTCGCGATGGACTACTCTTCCGGCCGGTACTCCATATCCTGCAATAGTAGTGGGTCCGGGAGTAATCGGCAAAATAGCAACCGCCTGAAGAATAATATTTTGTGTCATGTAGGACTCGGAATTATTAAACAATCCACCGGCATTAGGCGAGTTATCCACTTCAAAGTAAGTCCCTAAATTCAAAAACATCGAAAGAGAATTTGTGACTTTGTAGTCCAGATTAGACCTAAAAGTGAACCGGTCCATCTTTTCTGCAGGATCATAACCCAAAACAGATTTGGGTTCGTTATTGAGGTTTCCTCCCTGATGAATATACCCGGCATTGATATAATAAGAAACTTTTTTAGTCCCACCGGTTACATCTACACTTGCCCGTGTTTGAGGGGTATATCTCCTTATTAGTTCACGATAGTAGTCGTGATCACAATAGATATAATTGCGAAGTTTTACTTGTTCGGCATAATCTGAAGCGTTCGGATCAAGTCCTGCAAGTGGATTTTTAAATTTTGCAATAACATCATCACTGAAAGCAGCCGATTTTCCATCATTTGCCAGAGTTTGGTTCCTTAGATTCATATAATCTACAGAATGAAGTCTTGAAGGTTCACGGGTAAACGAAGTATAACTTTGTTCAAGATTAATCTTTAGCTGAGCCTTACCCTCAACTCCACGCTTGGTGGTAATCAGAATAACCCCGTTAGCTCCGCGTACACCAAAGACAGCCGTAGCAGAAGCATCCTTCAAGATAGAGACCGATTCTACTTCATTGACATCAAGGGCATCCATATTATCACGGGGAACCCCATCAATCATGATCAATGGACTTGCTCCATTTAAGGTAGACACTCCACGTAAATAGATGGTTGCTGCATCATAACTTGGCCGACCTCCTCCGTTTTGCAGAGCACTTAAACCGGATAATTTTCCTGACAATGCATTCGAAAGACTTTGGGAAGAACTCTGCATGAGTTCTTTAGACCCAACCGAAGCTACAGCACCGGTTACTGCTACTTTTTTCTGGGTTCCATAAGCGACCACAACGACTTCGTCTAATCCTGTGTTTTCTTCTATCAAGACAACATTCAGAATTGACCGTTCTTTAATTTTTATTTCCTGCTTCTGGGTTCCAATGAGAGAAAAGATCAACGTCGCATCAGAAGGAAGATCAGATAAACTGTAATTCCCATTCGCATCAGTTACGGTTCCATTAGTTGTCCCTTTTATAAAAACAGTCACGCCAGGAAGTGCTTGCCCGTCTTTTTGGCTTGTAACTTTTCCTTTAATTGAATTGTTCTTAGAAATAACAATCTTTTTTGGGGTGATTCGTACTGGTTTTACTATTTTTTTTAGAGTGATTGCCTTGTGAACAATTTGATAGGTGAGATTTGTCCCGTTTAGGCAATACTTGAGAACTTCTTCGGCAGAAGCATTCTTTAAATTGACATTAATTCCCCGAATGTCCTTTACATCCTCTGAATTATAAAAAAAGTCAAACTCAGTTTGTTTCTTTATCATCCAGATGACTTCTTCAAGGTCAGCGTTTCTCATTCGCAGGTTAATCTTTGCTGTTTGGGAGTAGGAGTCTGATGCATTTGCAGTAAGTTGCAGGAGGGAAGAGAAAATAAAGATCCCTATAATCTCCCTTGTGAAAACACATCGTTTGCCTCTCCGTTTCAGCGAGAAGAGTTTCATTACATTGCTTTTTTTCATAAATTTGGAATGTTTTAGGTTATAAATCTGCGTAAACAGACAATGATAAGGGGGTAAAGAATAGTAGGGTATTCTTTAAATCCCCTTATTTTTTACTGCTGAAAACAATACTGTTTGATTCTGTTTTGATTTCTACATTATTTGTTGATTTTATAATATCCAAAAATTGATAGATGTCTCCGTAGCGGTTAAGACTTCCACTAAAACGCATGTTTCTTGCTTTGTTGTCTTTATAGAAAACATTGGCAGAGTACCATTTGGTTAGTGTATTCATAATGTCTTCAAGTCGTAAGTCGCGGAAAATAAATTTTCCATCTTTCCATGCAGTGAAAAGCGAAACGTCTACCTTTTTTATCGAGATCTTGTCATTGTGATTCGAATACACGGCCTGATCATTGGGTGCTAAAATGAATGTTTTTCGCTTATTGATTCCATTGATCATTATTTTGCCTTTCACCAATGTGGTTGCGATCACTCCTGATGGTTCATCGACATTGACATTGAAAGAAGTGCCAAGCACTTTGACATATCTTTCTCCTGTTTTAACGATAAACGGTTTTTGAGTATTATGGGTAACATCGAAATAGGCTTCACCTGATAATTCTACTGTTCGATTATTCCCGGAGAAATGAGTTGGATATTTTAATTTACTCAGAGAGTTTAAATAAATGTGGGTGCCGTCAGAGAGCGTAAGACGGAATTCTCCTCCCCGGGGGATTGCAATAATATTATATTCTACTTTTGAAGTATTGCCTGCATTTGCCTTTGAATAGTGAAGCGAACCAAGATGTTTTTGAATAGATGTTCCGTCCTTTTCCTGGATTTGAAGATTTGCTTTTTCGTCAAGCAACACAGATTTTCCGTTATTAAGAATTAGAATTGCTTTGGCTGTTCCGGGTTTGATGCTGGACAATTGAACTATTTCTGATTTTTTATTTATTTGTTTATGAATAGGAAACAGGCAGATTCCTATAGCCAATGGGAATATTATTATTGCTGCATATTTGAGAATATGAATCCTTATTTTTTTCCTTCTTTGATGAATTATTTTCTTCGAGAAGTTATTCCATCCGGCAGCAATATCTATTTCAGAATAAGCTTTCTCCCATTTCTTATAGTTAGAAGAATTTCTTATTTTTAGATATAAAGATCTATTTTCTTCTCTTTCGTTTAGCCAGTTTCTTAATTTTGATTCTTCCTCTTCGCTGATATTCTCTTCTGTCTTTTTTAAGATAAGCCTGACAATTTCCATATTTTGGCTGTACTCTTCCATCGGCAATAGTTAGGTTTGGTGAGAACCTTGTTTTATTGTTTCTATAATAGAGCACTTAACTCGAAGATATGGGTGACAGAATAAGCTTTTTTTTTACAAAAAATATAAAGTGCTTTTTTTTATAAACAATGAGTTATAAGGAAAAGGAATATATCTCGGTTCAGTTTGCCGCGTAAAACTTTAAACGCTCTTGATCTTACTGTTTTTACTGTGTTTATTGAAATGTTCAGCAGTTCTGCAATCTCATTGTTCTTTAGCCCATCAAGGGATAGTTCTATTATTTTGCGGGATTGAGGTGAAAGTACGTTTAGAGCTTCCTGTATTATTTGGTATGTTTCTGTTTCAATTAAATTGTCTCTGAAAAAAGTTTCGTCTTCAAGATGCTCATTTTGAATTTTGTCCCTCGTCTTTTGGTCTCTCAAATAATTAAGGCATTTATTTTTTACTGTTTTAAAAAGGTACGATTTTGCCGAATGAATGGTGCTTATATCTTTTTTTATTTCCCATAAGTATACAAATGCATCCTGAACAATATCGGCAGAGATATCGGTGTCCTGTGTGTATTTATTGGCAAAAACGCATAACGAAGGATAAAAACTTTCAAATAGTTTCTTAAATGTTTTTTCTTTATCTATAGGTATATTGTCAATGAATAATGCGTCAGTTGTCATTAGGATACGCTGTTTTATGTCAAAAATAGTTCATCTTTAGATAATTGGTAATTATTTTGTGATGAATTTTATGAAAAAAAAAGAAGATTATAAAAAAAGGAAGGCTGTTCTATGCAATAGGACAGCCTTCCTGGTAGTGTTGTGAGGGAAACGCTAATGCGCGCGTTTCGATATATTATAATCTGCTTTTGATCTTTTTAGATTCTTCTTCGTAGCCTGGTTTGTCGAGCAGGGCGAACATATTCTTTTTATATGCTTCAACACCCGGTTGGTCAAATGGATTAACATTTAAAAGATAACCACTGATACCGCAAGCCTTTTCGAAGAAATAAATAAGCTGACCTAAGTAGTATTCATTGAGCTGTGGAATTTCAATCCGAATATTCGGAACGCCACCATCAACATGGGCAAGCATGGTTCCTAACTCTGCCATCTTATTGACTTCATCAACATGCTTTCCTGCAAGGAAGTTTAATTGATCAAGATTTTCCTTGTCTTTAGGAATGCAGATGCTCTTGTTCGGGTTTTTAATGGAGATGACCGTCTCAAACAGATGACGTTCCCCTTGCTGAATGTATTGTCCCATAGAGTGAAGATCGGAGGTGAAATCAACACTGGCAGGAAAGATTCCTTTGCCATCTTTCCCTTCACTTTCTCCGTAAAGTTGTTTCCACCATTCAGCGAAGTAGTGAAGTTTAGGGTTGAAATTGACTAAGATCTCAACTTTTTTCCCTTTTTCGTAAAGCGCGTTACGGGTTGCAGCATATTGAGCAGCCGGATTATTTTCAAAAGCAACCGATGAAGCAGTCGCTTCTTCCATGTCTTTTGCGCCTTTGACTAATGCCCTGATATCGAAACCTGCAGCAGCAATTGCAACAAGTCCCACTGGTGTCAGAACAGAATAGCGTCCTCCGATATCGTCGGGGATAACAAAGGTCTTATAGCCTTCGGTTGTAGCAAGAGTACGGAGTGCCCCTTTCTTTGCATCGGTAATTGCAATGATTCGTTCAGTAGCCTCCTTCTTTCCATATTTTTCTTCGATGTCCTGTTTTAACAGACGAAAAGCAAGAGCTGGTTCAGTTGTTGTCCCTGATTTGGAAACAACGGCAAGTGCGTATTCTTTTTGTTTGAGCAGTTCGCGAAGTTCAACCAGATAATCTTCTCCGATATTCTGTCCGGCGAAGATAACGATCGGGTTGTTCTGATTCCCTTTGAATGCGGCAAAATTGTCAGACAGTGCGTCAATGACCGCTTTTGCACCTAGATAAGATCCTCCAATACCAATAACGATAAAAAGGTCTAATTTTTTTGCTTTTAGCTTGTTTGCCGTAGCTTCAATTTCAGCAAATTGAGCTTCACCAATTAATGATGGAAGTTCGACCCATCCTAAGAAATCGTTTCCTTTTCCTGTTTTCTGGGCAAGTGCTAAATTGTTCTTTTCTGCATCGCTTTTTTTATTTAAAACCGAATTCTTTCCGGTAAAGCTGTATGCGTTGTCTAATATGAGTTTAATCTTCTCCATAATACGAGGGTTTATCTTAAATTTTCTGATAATAGTCGGATTTCAATTGCCGGCGAAATATTTTCGTATAAGATATTATAAACAGCATCATTTATTGGCATGTTTACATTGTATGCAGAATTAATCTCATGAATGCTTTTAACTGCATAATAGCCTTCTGCAATCATGTGCATCTCAAGTTGAGCAGACCGAACCGAATAGCCTTTCCCAATCATTGTTCCAAACGTGCGATTCCTGCTGAATTGGGAATAAGAGGTAACTAATAAATCTCCCAGGTATGCAGAACTTTTTATGTCGCGATCAATAGGATGTATCGTGTCGACAAATCGTTTAATTTCCTGAATCGCATTGGAAACAAGGACGGCTTGAAAGTTGTCGCCATAACGTAATCCATGACAAATTCCGGCCGCTATAGCAATGACATTCTTAATAACTGAAGCATATTCTGTTCCCCATATATCATCTGAAATATTGGTCCGGATATATGGAGTTTCCAATTTAAACGCAAAGGCTCTTGCTGCTTTCATATTCGGACAAGCAATTGTCAGATAGGATAGCTTTTCGAGTGCAACTTCCTCCGCGTGACAAGGACCAGCAATAACTCCGATGGATTCATAGGGGACCTGATAATATTTATTTAGAAATTCTCCGATAATCAGGTTGTCTTCGGGAACAATCCCTTTGATTGCAGAAACAATAAACTTTTTACTGATGTCGACCGTAAGAGGGGCCATTGAATCTTTTAAAAATGCGGAAGGAATTGCAAGAATGAGAATATCAGAGTTCTCAACTATTTTATTAATGTCTGTATAGAAGCAAATTCGACCGGTGTCAAACTCTACTCCCCGAAGATAGTTGGGATTATGCCCGAATTTCTTGAAGAACTCAATATTGGTCGGATTTCTAACGAACCAATTGAGCCGTTCAGTGTTAATCATTAACATTTTGGCAAGGGCCGTTGCCCAGCTCCCGCTTCCAATGATTGCTATTCTTGAGTTGCTTAGCATTTTTTTCGGATTAGGACAGCCATTTATTAATATCATCCAAAGAGGGATTGGCTAATCCCAGTTTGTTCTTTTTATTATACCCGCAAAGATCATTAAATAGTTTGCTGGGTTTTATGTCATTTAATTTATCAATACTATTGAATCCCAACTTAATGAATACTTCAACCCATTCTTGTGGAATTCCTTTTTCTGTATATTTCTCAATCGGATCGTTCTCTGTTTTCTTTTCCGGTTTCATCTGAGGGAAGAAAAGAACATCCTGAACTGAATTCTGACCGGTCATGAACATCGTCAGACGGTCAATGCCCATTCCCATACCAGAGGTAGGCGGCATTCCGTATTCGAGAGCACGAATAAAATCCTGATCAATAAACATTGCTTCGTCATCCCCCTTTTCAGAGAGTTTGAGCTGATCCTGAAAACGTTCGAGCTGATCAATCGGATCGTTTAATTCGGAATAAGCATTGCAGAGTTCTTTCCCGTTAACCATCAGTTCAAAACGTTCTGTTAGCCCGGGTTTACTTCGGTGTGTTTTAGTAAGAGGAGACATCTCAACCGGATAGTCGATAATAAAAGTGGGTTGGATGAAATTCGATTCACATTTCTCTCCGAAGAGTTCATCGACCAATTTTCCTTTTCCCATGGAAGGATCCTGTGCAACACCAACTTTGTCACATACTTTCCGAAGTTGATCTTCATCCATTCCTGAAATATCGTAACCTGTATATTCTTTGATGGCCTCGTACATAGTTACTCTGCGATAAGGCGCTTTATAGTCAATAGTGTGGTCGCCCAACTGAACCTTCGTTGATCCATGTAACGCAGTCGCTACTCGTTCAAGCATTCTCTCAGTATAATCCATCATCCAGTTGTAGTCCTTGTAAGCGACATAGATCTCCATGACGGTGAATTCCGGATTGTGTGTGCGATCCATCCCTTCGTTCCTGAAATCTTTACCGAATTCATAAACCCCTTCATAACCTCCGACAATGAGTCTTTTAAGGTACAATTCGCTAGCGATACGAAGATATAACGGAATGTTCAGTGCATTATGATGGGTGTTAAACGGTCTGGCAGCAGCTCCTCCCGGAATTGCCTGAAGAACAGGTGTCTCAACTTCCAGATATCCGCTTTCATTGAACATGGCCCGCATGGTATTGATGATTTTGGCCCTTTGAATAAATACTTCCCGAACCTGAGGATTTACAATGAGATCAACATATCTCATCCGGTAACGTTGCTCGGGGTCCGTAAAGGCATCAAATAATTTACCGTCTTTTTCTTTTACGATCGGAAGGGGGCGAAGAGACTTACTCAGAAGTGTAAGCCCTTTTACGTGAATGGAAATTTCTCCTACTTGGGTTGTAAAAACATATCCTTTTACGCCAATGATATCACCAATATCTAATAGTTTTTTAAAAACGTCATTGTATAGGGTTTTATCTTCAGAGGGGCAGAGTTCATCGCGATTGACATATAATTGGATTTTTCCTGTCTGGTCCTGAATTTCAGCAAAAGAGGCTTTACCCATAATCCGTTTGCTCATTATGCGGCCGGCAATGGAAACGTCCTGATAGTTTCCTTTGGTCTGATCAAAATCATTTTTGATTTCTTTTGCCGTAGCATTAACCTGATATTCTGCAGCTGGGTATGCTTCAATGCCTAATTCTTTGAGCTTTTGCAAAGAATTCCTTCTTATAATCTCCTGTTCACTTAGCTCTATAATGCTCATCTCTAAACGATAATTTGTTTATTAGAAAAAAATTTCTCCAAAGATAAGAAAGATCACTGAGATTGTCTGATGAATTGAGCAAAAGCTATTTATTTGTGGCTTGTCGGAATTCGTTAAATGATTGATAGTGAAAAGGTGTATGGCTTAGTTTGTAAAACAGGGATATTTAGCATAGGAAAAAATTTCAATAAGCCTGGCCTTTTGTTATCTTTGAAAAATTTGTGTCTAGAGGTGAAGAAAGCAGGATTATATGGAGAAAGTCTGGAATTTTAAGGAACCCGGCGATCCAACGGAAGTGAAACATCTGTCAGCAGCATTGAATGTTGATATGGCAATAGCCAACCTGCTTGTTCAGCGTGGTATAAAGAGTTACGAAGAGACAAGGTCTTTTTTTCGGCCAAGTCTCTCAGATCTTCACGATCCTTTTCTGATGAAGGATATGGATAAAGCTGTTGATCGACTGGAAACAGCCATCCGGGAAAAGGAAAAAGTTATGATTTATGGGGATTACGATGTAGATGGAACAACTGCGGTTGCAATGATGTTCCTTTTCCTCAAAAGTCGCCTCCCGAATTTAGAATTTTACATTCCTGATCGTTATACGGAAGGGTATGGTATATCTATTCAGAGTATAGATTATGCTGTCCAACAGAATATTTCATTGATCATAGCACTGGATTGTGGCATTAAAGCTACGGATAAGGTGGAATATGCCAATGTTAAAGGAATTGATTTTGTTATTTGTGATCACCATAATCCGGATGAACAGATCCCTCAGGCAATTGCAGTTCTTGATCCGAAACGGATTGATTGTACTTACCCTTATAAAGAACTCTCGGGGTGTGGGGTCGGATTTAAATTTCTTCAGGCATACTGTATAAAGAGTGATATCCCTTTGTTGCTTCTATTCGATTTGCTCGATCTTGTAGTGGTAAGTATCGCTTCGGATATTGTTCCTGCTACCGGAGAAAATAGAGTACTTGCCTATTTCGGGCTACAAAGAATAAATTCCAATCCTTGTCAGGGTCTAAAAACATTAATTAAATATTCAGGACTCGAAGGAGCAGAAATAACGATTAATGATATCGTTTTTAAAATAGGGCCAAGATTGAATGCTTCCGGACGAATTGAACATGGGAAAAAGTCGGTTCAAATTTTGGTTAGTGAAGATGAAAAAGAAGCTCAAATACTGGGGGAAGAAATTAATTCTTACAACGAGATTCGAAAGACGCTTGATCGGGATATAACCCAGGAAGCTCTTGAGATGATCACCCGTAGTGAGGAACTAGTAAAAAGAAAAACAACCGTCGTTTATAATCGCGATTGGCATAAAGGAGTTGTTGGAATTGTCGCTTCCCGACTGACTGAATCTTTTTACAGGCCGACGGTTGTCCTGACCGAATCGAATGGACTGGCAACGGGTTCCGCAAGATCAGTGAAAGATTTCGATTTATATGAGGCAATTGGAGCTTGTAGTGACTTGCTCGAATCCTATGGCGGGCACATGTATGCTGCCGGATTGACGCTGAAGATTGATAATATACCTGCTTTTATGCGCAGATTTGAGGAAGTGGTATCGAAGATGATTACCGAAAAGCAGACGCACCATACCATTGATGTTGATGCAAAACTCCTCTTGTCTGATCTTACTCCG
Source organism: Prolixibacteraceae bacterium (assembly GCA_963692465.1). Taxonomy (GTDB): domain Bacteria; phylum Bacteroidota; class Bacteroidia; order Bacteroidales; family Prolixibacteraceae; genus JAUZOB01. The sequence continues at coordinate 1,177,843 of OY829943.1, read as the reverse complement.
AAGTTCTTTCGGATACTGAATCAGTTTGAACCGTTTGGACCTCATAATATGAGACCCGTTTTTGTTACCGAAGGTGTTTTCGATAATGGGCCAAGTCGTGCTGTTGGTAAAGAAAACGAACATTTAAAACTTGATTTGACTGATTTCTCCGATTCAAATAGGGTTTACTCGGGAATCGCTTTTTCTCAGGCAGATAAGTTGGATATTGTAAAACAAGGTCTACCGTTTAATGTTTGTTATTCTTTAATGGAAAATGAATTCAGAGGAAAAGTGTCTATGCAGCTTTATGTGCGTGATATAAAAGCTCAAAAACAGGAATAAAATAATTTGTTTTATGAATTTTGAATTTGTGAAAGGCTTACAGAGCCTCACTCCTAAGCGAATTGTTCTGGGAGTTCAGTTTCTATTTGTTGCTTTCGGAGCAACAGTCCTTGTTCCGTTACTCGTTGGGATTGATCCTGCAGTTGCTCTATTTTGTGCCGGACTGGGGACGCTGATATTTCATCTGGTAACCAAAGGGATGGTTCCTATTTTTTTGGGGAGTAGTTTTGCATTTATTGCCCCTATTCTTCAGGCTACCAAATTGTATGGGTTGTCAGGAACAATATCAGGTCTGGCCTCCGTTGGATTAGTCTACGGACTGGTCTCTGCACTGATTAAGTTTAAAGGAATAAAATTTGTCGAGCGGATGTTTCCTGCTTCGGTTGTCGGTCCGGTTATCATGATTATCGGACTTTCGCTGGCTTCTTCTGCCGTAAATATGGCAAAGACGAACTGGATGATTGCGATTATTTCTTTGGCGACGGCAATTATTGTTGTGATTTTTGGAAAAGGGATGATGAAGCTTATTCCTATTTTTAGTGGAATCATTGTCGGATATCTTGTTTCGTTGTGCCTTGGGAAAGTTGATTTTACGGCGGTTAATCAGTCAGCCTGGTTTTCTTTGCCAAAATTTGTAACTCCTCAGTTTAACTGGGCGGCAATTCTTTATCTGATTCCTGTGGCTATTGCTCCGGTAATAGAACATGTAGGTGATATTTACGCGATTGGAAATGTCGCAGGAAAAAACTTTATTGAAAATCCGGGTTTACACCGTACGATGTTAGGGGATGGCATCGCCTGTACCGTTGCCGGATTATTAGGCGGACCTCCGGTAACCACTTATGCCGAAGTAACCGGTGCAATTTCTTTAACGAAAATAGCAGAGCCTATTCTTTTAAGAATTGCAGCTGTTGCCGCAATAATATTTTCTCTTGTCGGGAAAATTAATGGATTTCTTAAAACGATCCCGGTGGCGGTTCTGGGGGGAATTATGCTTCTTCTTTTTGGAATGATCGCTTCAATAGGAATAAAAACGTTGGTCGATTCAAAGACAGACCTTTCTGTGACCCGGAATCAGGTTATTGTTTCGGTTGTTATGACTATCGGAATTGGTGGCGCCGTTATTCAGTGGGGTACCTTTTCTTTAGGCGGAATAGGTTTGGCTTCGGTGGTTGGAATGGTCCTTAATTTAATCCTTCCCCGTGAAAAAAAGACCGAAATGGAATAAGATAGAAGTTTACGAGCAGGTGGTCAAAAAGCGGAAGAAATCTTTTCCGCTTTCTTATTGAATGATTAAATCAGTGATTCTATCTTAAACAATAGTGATTGAAGCCCCCGAATTACGGTCGCTCCGGTTTTTTGGAGCGTTTGTTCGGACTGATGTCCCATTGAGGTAAGAATACACGGACACCCGAAGTTTGAGGCAACTTCCCAATCATGAGTGGTATCTCCAATGAAGCAGGTTGTTGTCGGGTGTAGATTTTGCTGATGAAATAAATTTTTCCCTGCTTCCAGTTTGGATGCGGCAAAGTGATTGTTCAATCCGACAATATCATCAAAAAACGATGAAATATTATGCTGACCAAGTGTTTGTTCCAATGCATTTTGTTCCATTGCAGAAAGAACAAACTGTCGGTATCCTTTTTCCCTTAATGTGGTTAGTATCTCTGCTGAATAAGGCTGTAATGAACATTCCTTTACGCGATTGTAATATTCTTCAATGAATTCCTGTGCCGGAATAGAAAATGGCTCCTTTGCAAAGTCCAGTCCAATTCGGTGATAATAATCCTTTATTGGGAATCCAAAGACAGTTCGATAATGCTCAATATTGAGTTGGGGCAAATCTCTTCTTCTTAATACCGTGTTAATTGACTCCATTGATAGCTGGATGTCGTCAAGAAGAGTTCCGTTCCAATCCCAGATAATCGCTTTGTCCGACATAAAGATATATTTAAAGACTTGCTTCCTCGAAATTAATGACGGGATAAGCATACATGCTCATCCATAATGGTTTGCCTGCTTCTTTGCGATCTCCTAATAATTCTAATCGTGTTTCCATTAAGTTGAAAAACGCCTCTTTTTGTTCCAGTGTATATTTCCCTTCTTCAAAATATTTTGACGTATTGCGGAACACATCATAGGCAATAAAATTATTGGACCATAGCCGATAATTCTGATGAATGTTTTTATTGATGACAATAGCTAAGGCGTTGAGCTGGTCGTTTAGCCCTTTATAGTTTTGTTCAATGGATTCGTAAGTGCTGAAATCAATCGGTTTTCCAAAAGAAAAGTTAACTTTCCCTTTGGCATTTTTTAGCCCTCCTGCCATTGCGATCAGATCATCCTTCGGTGTTTTTTGATAGCAAGGGTTTTCCTGACGCATCAAGAGTTCGTTGACTTTCTCATTTCCACAAGGTTCAATCTCATAAGAGATGGAAAGCGGAACAATTTGAAGTTGTTTAAATCCATCACTGAAAGATCCGGTGTGACTTGAATGAAGCATTTTTAGAACGGCTGTTTGGGTCAGGTCATTTCCGTTCTTTGTCCGGCCTTCTCTTTGTGCAATCCACACAGAACGATCTTGTTCTGCGATGGTGTGACGAATGTAAGCTGATAGTTGATGTGAAGCGATGAGCATTTGTTTGAGCGGAATGTTTCGCTTTACAATAAAAGATCTGTTTATGCGTACCAGTTTGTCTATCCAATCAAAAATCAGCAGATTACTTCCAATGGCAATTTCTGTTGTTTTTAACCCTTGTTCGTGCATTAACATATTCATAAATGCAGCATCAAGGATAATATCCCGATGATTGGAAATAAATAAGTAATTTTTGTTTTTATCAATATTTTCTATTCCGGAGCAAAAAATACCATCTGTACTTTTGACTAAAATGTCTTTAATTAAAGGATACATGAATTGTGTCTGAAATTCCAGGACGGAGGTCACAGAACTTAATCCCTTTTTTACAGATTTAATTGTCTCTGCATCTTTGAAGATGTATTGCAGGATAGGTTGAAATTCCGGATCATTAATCAATTCAATTAATATGGGGTGTAGTTCGCTTTCGTTATAAGGACGAATGTCGTCAAATTGGTTTTCCAAAGTCATGATTCCTAATGGTTTACTATCGGAGAGATTCCTTCTCTACAAATATTCTCACGCAAAATTATAAATAACTAACTGAAACAACTCTTTTCTGTTAAAAATATTAGTTCGAAATATCTATTAAACGATCCTGTTTTATTTATTAAAATATTATTCTCAACTGGACTTTTATTGCATGGATGCTCTTACTGTTTGTTTCGTTATTTCCTGAACCAGAGGAAAGATGATCAAGCCGTTGAGTCCTGGATGCTTTTATTTCGATTGATGTCTTTTTTGATAGTTGAAAAGCGGAATTGATCGCCAGATGTGCACCCCGTCCATAAAAAGAGGGAATGTCGAAAACATAGAGGAGGTCATTTTCATAGGTGTATATTCGGGAATTATAGCTGGGAGTGTTAAAAAATGCGACTCTTATCCAGTGATTTGCCTTTTGTGAATGAGTTTTCCATCCCAAATCCTGAAAAAACAGCCATCCGGTTTCCCTCTTTATCGCTTTATATTGGCAGTTGTCAATTTCGGTCTTGAGATATCTGTTTTTACTCCAGTCAATTTTGCAATTGATTTTACTTCTTGTGGTAATCGTTGGGGTGAGTACTTTTACTTTTTGTTCGTTGATTTGGTTATATTCTTTTTGTTCCTGGTTGATTGAAAAGTGGATGGCTATATTTCGGGAGAGGGAATAATCGCTTCCGATCAACCATTCGGATCCATGGGTAGGGGTAGACGTCCGATAGTTGATTTCCGGAAATCGAAATTTATCCAGCCACATGCAGAGCTTTATTTTAGGAGAAAGTAGAATTTCTGTTCCTCCATAGATACCGGTTTCGTTACGGTTGTGAGAAGTTGCTGCAAATGAGTTTCCTCTTATGGAGTTAAAATTCCGATCATAATGACGGGCAACGAGAACAAAGGATATTTGTTCTGAAGGAACCCAGGAGAGTTGCTGAATAGCTCCGATTCCTCCTGATTCGCAAAATCCAAATTCTCCGGTAGCTGTCAGATTTTGTCCGATCCAGTGATAATCTCCGCCCATGTTGTAATTGTTCCGGCCTCTGAATGAGTACTGATTGTATGCCAGCGAATCAGGATAAAGGGGATATTGCAATTGTCTTGAAATAAAGTTTAATCCACCATAGAGCTGATTGTTCTGAACAGAAAAGGAGGCTCCTTCGATCCATTCTCCGGTTGTGTGTCTGGATGCGAGTTCTCCTTTAGTTCGGTGTAGTCCGCTTTCGGGGAGCGAAGAAATGTAACAGGAATCGGGTGAATCAGCCTGCTGTAGTCTTCCATCAATGAATTTGTGAGAGACAAATAGCGTGGAATGAAATGCTCCTTGGTGGAGCACGGTGGCTATTCCTCTCAGGAAATTATTCTCTCCACTTGAACGGTATGGTGATAATCCGTTGTTTCCAAAAGGGATGCTGATTCCTCCCGCTGATTTCAGAATAGAGAACCCCGATCCGAGACATAATCCGAGACCTGTAGATATTTTATAGTCCCCGATGCAAAAACTCTCAATGAATTTATCCGGTTTCGCCCATATATGAAAAGAGTAGAAGTCGAATCCTGATCGGTTAGGAAAGGCAAAGAATGGTTCGCCGGCATCATTTTGCGCCGTAATTCCTGCAGAAAAGATATTCTCATTTCTCATTTCCCACCTGAAATAGAGACTCTCCATAGGGCCGGCGTAAGGGGTGCCGTGTTTCCCTTCGATGAATCCTTTTCGTTTCGGTAGGTCTATGGCCGATTGGAGTAATAGTTCGTTTTTGCTATCATGAAGTGTCTTTAGAGAAAATAGATTGTTTTGCCTCTCGGGTCCCAACCATGTTAATTGAAGAAGTTGCCTGACGATTGTAGAGTCGAAGCCTTCAATCAGCGATAATTCTCTGGGAATTCGGAAGGCCCCGTATAGTTTCCTTTGCTGAATCAGAAATGCAATCTGGAGATCATTCAGAAGATGAAGCTTTTGAAGATCAGAAGAACTGGCCGTATTTAAATTTAATGGATGGAGTCTGAAGAATTCAAGATCTTCTAAAACTTCAGTCGAATTAGAACCTGCTTCATGGGTTGTTAAAAATTCGGAAATATTTCCTAGTGATTCGTCTTGATCGATTTTTCCGGGGAGGTTTTGGGCTGAAAGGAAGGATGAAAAGAAAATTTCAGGAATGAAGGTGAGAATAAAAGCCCGGAGATATTTTAATTCTTTTATCCAGAAGGATTGATCGTATATTGCTTGTTCGGCTTGAAAACAAATCGGTAAATGACTGGAAGAGCATTTGTTGCTCTTAAAATGAGAAGATAAAAACAAAAGAGGCATAACTATCTTTTATTATAGTCCTACCCCTTTGCAAATTTAGTAATCAAACGCTACGATGTTTTGATTAATTCGTTTTGAAACGAAATTTTATTTCCGAAAGTTCTTTATTGGCTTTGACGATCTTTTCTTTCAGGTCTTTTTTGAACTGAATGAATCGTTCCATTAAAGCTTCGTTGCCTAAAGCAAGCATCTGTACCGCTAAAATTGCGGCATTTCTTGATCCGTTCAGCGCAACAGTGGCAACGGGAATTCCGGGAGGCATCTGAAGAATAGCCAGAATAGAATCCCATCCTTCAAGGGTGGCTTTGATTGGAACACCAATAACGGGAATTGGTGTCATTGCAGCAATAACACCAGGTAGGTGAGCAGCCATGCCTGCACCGGCAATAATAACTTTGATTCCGCGGTCTTTGGCCCCGGTGGCAAATTTCTCGACCGCTTCAGGAGTACGGTGTGCTGAAAGAGCGTTAATCTCGAATGGAATTTCGAATTCATCAAGAATCTTCGCTGCATCTTCCATTACCTTAAAATCGGAAGTGCTGCCCATGATGATACTTACCGTTGGTTTCATATTTTTGATGTTAAATTTTTACTTGCAAATTAAGTTTTGTTATTTTGCGCCTTTTAACAAATCCTCGACAAATATAAAGCTAAAATAGTTCATGAAGACTATCAAAATATTAGATAAGGACTTTGAAATTTACATTCCTTACGAAAAAATAAACGAAGCGATTGTTCGGATTGCCGAAAAAATGAATGAAGATTTAAGAGACAAAGAACCACTGTTTATCAGTGTTTTGAACGGAGCATTTATGTTCGCGGCAGACCTCTTTAAAGAGTTGAATTTTGAGGCGGAAATCTCTTTTGTTAAATTTTCATCTTATCAGGGGATGGGGACCACGGGAAGTGTCAAAAAATTAATCGGACTGAATGAATCAATCCAAGGTCGGACTGTTGTGATTCTTGAGGATATTGTCGATTCCGGTTACTCGATGGAAAGCCTGGTCGCTCAGTTGAAAGCCCTGGGACCGGATGAAGTGAAAGTTGCAACCATGCTCTTTAAACCGAAAGCATTGGTGAGGGATGTGACGCTTGATTATGTCGGTCTCGAAATAGAAAATGACTTTATTGTCGGTTTTGGATTAGATTATAACGGACGGGGACGAAACCTGAAGGATATTTATCGCGTTGTTGAATCGGAATGACATTCAGTATTAAACCATATCGTTTAACTCAAAAAATATGTTGAATCTTGTATTATTCGGCCCTCCGGGGGCTGGGAAGGGAACTCAGGCTGAGTTTCTTATTAAAGAATTCGGACTGATTCATCTTTCTACCGGTGACTTGCTTCGGAGTGAAATTGCTGCAAAGACCGAACTGGGACTTAAAGCAAAGAAATTCATGGATCACGGAGAACTTGTTACCGATGATGTTGTTATCGGCATGATTCAGTCTAAACTTCAGGCTAATCGTACTGCCCGTGGTTTCATCTTCGACGGATTTCCCCGTACGGTAGCACAGGCAGAAGCTCTTGATGTTCTTCTGAATGAAAATAAAACTCCGATTTCTGCAATGTTGGCTCTCGAAGTTGAAAAAGCAGAACTGATAAAGCGTTTATTGAAACGCGGTGAGACTTCAGGACGTTCGGATGATCAGGACCAGTCTATTATTGAAAATCGAATTAATGTTTACAATGAAAAAACTGCTCCGTTAATTAACTTTTATAGCGGACAAAAAAAGTACAAACCGATCGTGGGTGTTGGCACTATTGGTGAGATTGCAACACGGCTAAAAGCAGTTGTTGAGACCCTGTAACTTTTTTTATTATAGAGAGAAAGGCGAATGATGTTTTATCATCCGCCTTTTTTTCTTTATTTTGCATAAAATTAAGGGGATCATAAAAATGGCAGGAACTAATTTCGTCGATTACGTAAAGATATTTTGCAGGTCAGGAAAGGGAGGAGCAGGATCTCGTCATTTCCGTAGAGAGAAATATATCCCGATGGGAGGACCTGATGGTGGAGATGGCGGCCGTGGAGGTCATGTTATTGTACGGGGTAATTCGCAGTATTGGACTCTTTTACATCTAAAATTTCATAAACATATTTTTGCCGAGAACGGACAAAATGGAATAGGTGCCCGTGCTACCGGTGCCGATGGCTCCGATCAGATTATTGAAGTTCCATTGGGAACTATTGCACGCGATGCCGAAACCAATGAGATCCTTTTTGAAATTGTTGAGGAGGGACAGGAGATTGTTATTTCCAAAGGTGGTCGTGGTGGATTAGGAAACTGGCATTTCAGAACGGCTGTTAATCAGGCACCCCGATATGCCCAACCAGGCGAAGGATGGGAAGAAGGATGGAAAATATTCGAACTGAAAATTCTTGCTGATGTGGGATTAGTCGGATTTCCAAATGCTGGTAAATCAACCCTATTGTCGGTTGTCTCTGCCGCAAAACCTGAAATTGCCGACTATCCGTTTACAACATTGGTTCCGAATCTTGGAATTGTCAGGTACCACGACGATCAGTCTTTTGTGATGGCCGATATTCCGGGTATTATCGAAGGAGCTCATGAAGGGAAAGGCCTTGGAATCCGTTTCCTCCGTCATATTGAACGAAACTCGATACTGTTGTTTATGGTTGCAGTCGACAGTGAAAATGTACGGGAGGAATATAAAATTCTTCTTTCGGAGTTGGAAAAATATAATCCTGAACTATTAGATAAAAAGCGACTTCTGGCAGTTACCAAAAGTGACCTGCTTGATGCCGAAATGATTGCAGAGATGGATGAGGAAATTAAGGATATTCCTCATATCTTTATTTCTTCGACAACAAACTATAAAATTCAGGAACTGAAAGATCAAATCTGGTCCCTGTTAAATCAATAAGGAGATGGGTTTCTTTACGCAATTTATAGACTGTGATAAGCAGCTTTTCTTGCTCTTAAACAGATGTCATTCGGAATACTTTGACTATCTGATGGGAATGTTTACGACAATTAATCTATGGATCCCTTTTTATCTGGTCCTTATTTTTGTCATTGTCCGGCGCTATAAGCAAAAGGCCGCTGTAATCATTCCTCTTCTCATTCTTGCAATTGTTTTGACTGATCAGTTTTCCAATATCGTGAAAGATCTGGTTCAACGTCCCCGTCCAACCCATGAGCCTTCATTGAAGGGAATGGTTCATTACGTGTTGACCCGGGGTGGTGACTTCGGTTTCTTTTCGGCTCATGCTGCGAATACGTTCGTATTGGCTTTTTTCTCCTCGAAAATCTTCCGGCGATGGCCTTATACGGTTATGATATTCTGTTGGGCAGCCTTGTTGTCTTACACTCGTATTTATGTGGGGGTTCATTATCCCTTCGATATTCTGTGTGGCGCTATTTGCGGAATCGGGGTCGGATGGCTAATGTATCTTTTGTGTATATTCCTTGATCAGCATTTTATGGTCACTCAACATCCGATGATTCATGCCGTTAAGCTTCGTAATATGGATATCGCAATCCTGATGGGTGCTCTTTTAATTATTCTGCTTGTCACTGCTTTTATTGTTCAAAGTCTATTGAAATACCATCTGGTAATTCCTCAAAATGCATTCTGATTTAGTTGCTCTTTATTCTCATCGTTCCGGGCAGTTTGCTCAACAGAAAGAGGCTCTTCGACGGAAGTTGGGTGCTTTCTCGCTGTTCCGTTTGTTGTGCTTTTGTGCCGCGATTGGCTTCCCGTTTTATTTCTATTCAATCAATGTCCGGTTGGCATGGGGCGGCAGTCTGGTATTCTTTACTTTGTTCCTGGCCGGAGTAAAACGATTTCAGTATCTGACCAAAAAAGTTCAGCTATTATCGAATTATATTGAGATAAATCAGCATGAACTTAATTACCTGAATGGGGATTTTAAAAATTTTGATGAGGGCTCTGCTTTTGTCAATCCGCAGCATACCTACTCTTTCGATTTAGATCTGTTCGGACCCGGATCTTTGTTTAACCGGATCAACCGGACCTGTACGTTGGGAGGGAAAAAACTATTGTCGGAATATTTGTCAATTCCGGAAGTCTCGCCTGACCGGATTTGCTCCCGACAAGAAGCAATCCGTGAATTATCCGAAAAAGTAGAACTCCGTCAGTCTTTTGCTGCCAATGGAATGCAAACGACTGAAAGCAAAGAAGATTTAGATCAGATACAAAAAGATGAGAGTCTGTTGTTCGGCGCGTTAAGAGGTCCGTTCCTTCGGATTTTCTGCCTGTCTGTTTCGATAATTACTCCTCTTGTCTTGTTACTTTGGATTATTGGTCTGCCTTTAAAAACAGCATTCTGGGGACTTGTCCTTTTGCAATGGATTTTATTGGGAGCTTTTGCAAAGAATTTAAAATTGATTCAGCAGCAATTTGGAAAAAGAAGCGGAATCCTCCAGAAGTACACCAGTCTGATTAATTTGATTAATTCCGATCAGTATCACTCGGGTCTGTTGTCTGAAATTCAACAAAAAGTAAGAAAAGACGGACTGGCAGAACTACATATTCATGAGCTGGAACACATTATTGCTGCATTTGACGTAGGTAACAGCCAGATTGGATTGCTGGTCTTTAATTCACTGTTGCTGTGGAATGTGCGCTATGCTATTCGTCTACAGCGTTGGTATGCCCGTTATGGGAAGGAGATCCCCGGATGGTTTGAAAGTATCGCCCATTTTGATGCTCTTTCGTCGTTAGCCACTTTCGCATTTAATAATCCGGAATATATTTATCCGGTTCCGGTTGAGGCCAATGGACATTTTTCTATTCAGTCCGAGGGGGTTGGACATCCGTTTATCGCCTCAGAACGATGTGTTTGTAATGACTTTTCTATGGATGGAAAAGAACGTTTTGTGATCGTGACCGGTGCTAACATGGCAGGAAAAAGCACTTTCCTGCGAACTCTTGGAATTAATCTGGTGATGGGGATGAGCGGATTACCGGTTTTTGCCCGTAATATGACTTTTACTCCGATCGCGTTATATACCAATATGCGTACCACCGATTCATTGGTCAATGAGGAATCTTATTTTTTTGCGGAACTGAAAAGACTTCGTTATTTACTGGATTTGCTTGAGCAGGGGATTCCTTTGTTTGTTATTCTGGACGAGATCCTTCGGGGGACCAATTCAATCGACAAATTATCCGGTTCCAGAGGATTTGTACGTCGCCTGATGAATTATCCCTGTTCAGGATTGATTGCTACCCATGATTTAAAACTTACGGAAATTGCAACGGAATATGAGGGGAAGATTCTTACAGAGTGCTTCGAAATTCAACTCTCGGATGCCGGACTGCATTTCGATTATTTGCTTACTCCCGGCGTTACTCAGACCATGAATGCAACATTCCTTATGAAAAAAATGGGGATTATCGACTCTGAGGATTAATTTGCTTATTGAAATTAACGATCGGTGAAGTTATGTTGTATTTTTTGCTATCTTTCTTCGGTGGGATGATCACCTCAGAAGAAGATTGATGAGTGTTAGGTTGTTAACAGTGGGCTGTTAATAACTTGCAAGGGCCCCTCCCTGAATTGAATTTTCAGATTTAAGTATATTTGTAAAAAATTTCCAAGAAATGACTATGGTGCAGGAATATTCTGAAAGTACAATTAGATCGCTCGATTGGAAAGAACACATTCGACGCCGTCCTGGTATGTACATCGGTAAATTGGGTGACGGAACTTCCCCTGATGATGGTGTTTATGTGCTGTTGAAAGAGGTGCTCGATAATTCGATCGACGAATTTATGATGGGCTTCGGAAAAAAAATTGAAATCAAAGTCAGCGATACTCTTGTTTCGGTGAGAGATTTCGGCCGGGGAATTCCCATGGGAAAGCTGGTTGAAGTGGTATCTAAAATGAATACCGGTGCTAAATATGATTCGAGAGTCTTTAAAAAATCGGTAGGACTGAACGGGGTGGGACTGAAAGCCGTGAATGCACTGTCTGATTATTTCTTGGTTCGTGTTTTCAGGGACGGACAGACTAAAGAGGCTGAATTCAGTCAGGGAATATTAATCAGGGAAGATGATTTAAAACCAACTGATGAACCCAACGGAACAGTGGTCTTTTTTCGTCCTGATGCTACAATTTTTACAAATTATCACTACAATGATGATTTTGTAGTGCCGATGCTCAAAAATTATACGTTCCTGAATGCCGGTTTGATTCTGGACTATAATGGCGAAAAACTGGTTTCAAAAAACGGATTGCTCGATCTTCTGGAGGACAATATGAGCGAAGAGCCTTTGTATGCTCCTATTCATCTTACGGATTCGGATATTGAAGTTGCCATTACCCATGGAACGGCCTATGGCGAGGATTATTATTCTTTTGTTAACGGTCAGCATACCTCGCAGGGAGGAACCCATCTGGCTGCTTTCCGCGAAGCGTTGGTTAAAACGATTCGCGAATTTTACAAAAAGGATTTTGATGCCTCTGATGTTCGTACCTCTATTGTTGCTGCCATAAGTATTAAGGTCGAAGAACCGGTTTTTGAATCTCAGACTAAAACGAAACTGGGTTCAAGGGATATAGGTCCCGATGGCCCTTCGGTGAGGAACTTTATTTTCGATTTTCTTAAAGAACAACTAGATAACTATTTACATCGGAACCCCGAAACGGCTGATATCCTGCTGAAAAAGATTGTTGAAGCAGAGAAAGAACGAAAAGCCATCTCCGGAGTTCAAAAACTGGCTCGTGAACGAGCTAAAAAGGCAAGTCTTCATAACAAAAAGCTTCGTGACTGTCGGGTTCATTATACCGAAAAGAACCCCCGTGCCGATGAATCTCAGATCTTTATCACCGAGGGTGACTCTGCAAGCGGCTCAATCACCAAATCCCGCGATGTGAATATTCAGGCCGTGTTTAGTCTTCGTGGAAAACCTCTGAATACGTTTGGCCTTACCAAGAAGATTGTCTACGAAAATGAGGAATTCAACCTGCTACAGGCAGCGCTCAATATAGAAGATGATATTGATAATCTGCGCTATAATAAAGTTATTATAGCAACCGATGCCGATGTTGACGGAATGCACATTCGGTTATTGCTTATTACATTTTTCCTTCAGTTTTTTCCCGATTTGATACGGAAAGGTCATCTTTTTATATTGCAGACCCCGCTGTTTCGTGTCAGGAATAAAAAGAAAACCTTCTATTGTTATAGCGACGATGAGCGTCAGAGGGCGATCCGCGAATTGGGAGCTAGTCCCGAAATAACCCGTTTTAAAGGTCTTGGCGAAATCTCACCCAATGAGTTTAAAGGTTTCATCGGTGCAACAATCCGACTGGAACCGGTGCGCCTTACCAAAGAAGATGCAATTCACGATCTGCTCGAATTTTACATGGGTAAGAATACACCCGAAAGACAGGATTTTATTATCGATAATCTGCGGATTGAAGCAGACATCGTAGAAGATTCTTTATTGTAGTTTATTCAATGCACCAAGATATTCTGATTGCCATATGAGTACGGAAGATATAGAAAACCCGGATGATTTTGATAACACTCCTGTTGAGGGAGGCGCAAACGAACATCGTTATGCAAAAATAACCGATGACTCCGGTGGCCGGCATAAACTGACCGGGATGTACAAAGACTGGTTCCTCGATTATGCCTCTTATGTGATTCTGGAACGGGCGGTGCCAAATGTCGAAGATGGATTGAAGCCGGTACAGCGTCGTATCCTGCATGCGATGAAAAGAATGGAGGACGGACGATATAACAAGGTTGCCAACATCATCGGGTCGACGATGCAATTCCATCCTCATGGCGATGCTTCTATTGGCGATGCCCTGGTTCAACTCGGACAGAAAGATCTGTTGATCGACTGTCAGGGAAACTGGGGAAATATACTCACCGGTGATAGCGCTGCTGCTCCCCGTTATATTGAAGCGCGACTGTCAAAATTCGCTAACGAAGTGGTCTTTAATCCGAAGACCACCGAATGGATGCTTTCTTATGACGGACGAAACAGAGAACCGGTTGCCCTTCCTGTTAAATTCCCTTTACTTCTGGCTCAGGGAGTTGAGGGTATTGCTGTGGGATTAGCATCTAAGATCCTCCCTCATAACTTTAATGAGTTGATCGATGCTTCTGTGGCCTACCTGCAGAATGAACCATTCGAATTATTTCCCGATTTTCCTACAGGGGGATTGGCGGATTGTTCGCGTTACAATGAAGGGTTGCGTGGAGGGGCAGTCAAAATCCGTTCCCGCATTTCCAAACTGGACAAGAAAACGCTTGCCATTACAGAGATTCCTTATGGTAGAACGACCACCTCGGTTATCGAAACCATTCTGAAAGCCAACGAAAAGGGAAAAATAAAAATTAAAAAGGTTGATGATAACACTGCTCAGAATGTAGAAATCCTTGTCCACCTTGCAAATGATGTTTCTCCTGATAAAACGATTGATGCCCTTTATGCTTTCACCGATTGTGAGGTCTCAATCTCTCCGAATGCTTGTGTGATTGATGATGAAAAACCTCTTTTTGAGGGCATCAGCGATATGCTGAGACGATCAACGGATAATACGGTCCGACTGCTTAAATTAGAACTCGAAATTCATAAATCGGAGTTGCTCGAAGACTGGCACTTCGCCTCGCTTGAGAAAATATTTATCGAAGAACGTATTTACAAGGATCGGAAATTTGAAGAAAGTGAAAATATGGATGAGGCTGTCGCCCATGTCGACTCGCGGCTCACTCCATTTAAACCACTGTTTAAAAGGGAAATAACCAGCGAGGATATTCTGAAACTCATGGAGATCAAGATGGGACGAATCCTTCGTTTCAATACCGATAAAGCAGAGGAACATATTGCCGCTATTGAAGAAGAAATTGCCCGGGTTGATTATCATCTTGCTCATCTTGTTGAGTTTGCCATTGATTATTTCAACCGGATAAAAGAAAAATTCGGCAAGGGACGCGAACGTAAAACAGAGATCAGAAGCTTTGAAAATATCGTCGCAACCAAGGTGGTCGTTAAAAATCAGAAACTATATATCGATAGAGAGGAAGGATTCCTCGGTACGGCCCTGAAAAAAGCCGAATACATCTGCGACTGTTCGGATATTGATGATGTGATCATCTTTAGAAAAGATGGGTCTTATTGGGTCTCAAAAGTCGCCGATAAAGCTTCGGTCGGAAAAAACATTGAGTATGTTGGAATCTTCCGGAAAAACGATAAACGAACTATTTATAACGCGGTTTACCGGGATGGTAAGAGTGGCTGCACTTATATGAAACGATTTGCCGTGACCGGTGTCACGCGTGATAAGGAATACAATGTAACACAGGAAACTCCCGGATCAAAAATGCTTTACTTTAGTGCCAATCCCAACGGAGAGGCTGAAGTCCTTCGGGTCGTTCTTAAGCCTAAACCCCGATTGAAAAAACTGGTATTCGAACAGGATCTACACGACCTGACCATTAAAAACCGTTTCTCAATGGGTAATCTTCTCTCCAAAAATGAGGTGCATAAGGTGACTCTTAAGGAGAAAGGAATATCTACCCTTGGTGGTCGCAAAATATGGTTTGATGACTCGGTAAAGCGACTTAATGCCGATGGACGCGGACTTTATCTGGGCGAATTTAGTGGCGATGATAAGCTTGTGGTCATCACGAACGACGGTCATTATCAGATCTATTCTTTCGACCTCGAAAATCACTTCGGAGAGAATCTTTATAAAATTGCCAAATACAACCCGCAGCTTGAATATTCGGTGATCTTTTATGATGCCGATCAAAAATTCTATTATCTGAAACGCTTCCAGATTGACGAGGCCATTCCCAATGGAAAAGAGATCAGTTTTATTGGCGACAATAACAGTAATGTCATGGCTTTCTTTTCGGTCGACCGGCATCCGCGCGTTGAAGTTTATTATGGAGGGAAATATCAGGAACGCCCGACTGACATCGTTGCTGTGGATGATTTTATCGGCTTGAAATCGTATAAAGCCCATGGTAAGCGACTTGCAAGTATCGAAATTGAAAAAATAGTTCCGCTTGATTCGCTTGTTATTCCTGAAGAAGAGGTAGCTGAAAATGAGCCCGAGGAAAGGAATGAAGATATTCCTGCAAACGAATCGTCTGATGATAATAACCGGGAGGAAGAAGAACCCGGACAAATGCGACTGTTTTAATGAATAACTTGATTTATCTTGTTGGTTACATGGGGTGTGGTAAAACAACGCTCGGACGGAAACTGGCTTCCCGAATGGGATATCAGTTTGTGGATATGGATCGATTTATCGAAGAAAAATATTTTAAATCAATTCCTCTTATCTTTGCCGAAGAGGGAGAGGCGGCTTTCCGACAGAAGGAGCAGGAAGCTCTTTCCGAACTGGCTCATTTTACGGATACGGTGATATCTACCGGCGGCGGTGCTCCTTGTTTCAACGGGAATATGGACCGGATGAACGATTCCGGAACTACGATCTTTATTGACGTGCCCCCTGAGATGCTGGCTTCACGGGTTAAACACTCCCAGGAAGAGCGTCCTATCCTGAAAGGAAAGGATAAGGATGAATTACTTTCGTATATTCGTGACGCGTTAATACAGCGTCGCCCTTTTTATGAAAAAGCTCAATACATCGTTGAAGGTGGTGGACTTACCGTTGACGATTTGATAAAGGTTCTGTCCTGAGTATTCCCTATTTTATGTAATGCATGACCAATTTTGCCCCTATAGAACGGAAGAAAGAAAGTGAAGAAGAAGTGATTCCATGCCGGAACCCGGAGAAACGATTCTTTTATCCGGATGTGATCCGGTCTGTGGCTATGCTGTTGGTCGTTTTTCTTCATTCATCGGGCGCCTATGTGGGTGAGTGGCAGAAAATATCGGCTAAAGACTGGATGTCGGCTAACCTGATTGATTCCTTTTCGCGAATCAGTGTTCCATTGTTTGTTATGTTGAGTGGAACGTTTATTTTAAATAAACAGGAACCGGTACGTGTTTTTTTCCGAAAACGGGTTTCAAAGCTATTAGTCCCCGTCCTTCTATGGCCTGTCGTCTATTTGTTGTGGCGAAAGGTATTTCAGAACGAAGAACTATATACCTGGGGTGTTCTGCGTGACCTCTATGAAGGGGCTGTCTATTATCACTTATGGTTTCTTTATATGATTATCGGGCTTTATCTCGTGACCCCTCTGTTGCGAAAATTTATTCATGTGGCTTCGGATAAAGATGTCGGCTATTTTTTAGTTTTGTGGTTCATTTTTAGTGCGCTGATTCCGACTTTCGAATATGGATTGTCCTTTTTCACCAAAGATCCGGTCGATTTCGCAATTGACCTTCCTTTAGTGACCGGTTACGTGGGACTCTTTATCCTGGGATATTATCTGCGAAGTCGTCAATTATCAAAAAGATTGGTGAAGTGGACCTGGAGTATTTTTATTCTTTCCGGATTACTTACGGCTTTCGGAACCTATTTTCTTTCGGTTCTGACCGGAAGTTTTCAGGAATACCTGTATGGATATTGTACGCCTTTCGTGGTTATTCAATCGGTTGCTGCCTATTTTCTGTTGAAATATTATGCCATTAAATGGGAGCCGGCTGTTCATCATCCGATGCGTGTTCTGGTCAGTCGGATCGGACAACTGAGTTTGGGAATTTATTTGATTCATCCGATTTTTCTTGATTTGATCTATAAAATCAGATCGGTTGTTCCTCCTTCCAGTTTTTGGATTCATTCTTATGTCTTTATTCCGCTGGCTGCAGTAATCGGGTTTGTGGTAACTACGGTGGTTTGTTTGATTCTGGGACGTTCTCCTTTGTATCTGAGCATTATCGATAAGCGACTCCACCGGGCATAGCTTTTTTTGCGATTAAGATTATTCCGCGTCAGGAAATGCTCTTCTCTTATTATTTCCTTAAATATTGATTGTCCCTTTTTTAGACGGGATTAACAACGGGATATCACTGGATCTGCTCCGTATTAACGCCGTTCTTTACTGGTGGTTCAAAGGTGGTTTAAAGGTGGTCTATAGGTGCTCAGCACCTATAGACCACTTATAAACCTTTATTCTGGCGAGAACAAAATAGGGTGTGGTATGGTTATTGATGGAATGGTGTATAGCCCGATAGAATAAGTTTGTGTAAAGAAGCAATAGAGAAAAGCCTTAGTGTAATTAGTGAAAAAGGGAATGAAGTATCTTGACAACCTGAAAATAACCGGAAGAAAGATGAGAATAGAGCATAGGTTTATTAAGTTTAAAGGAAGCCTGGCTATCGCATTTCTGCTTTTATTCTTTTATCCTTTTTTGGTAAAAGGGGCTCATGATTTTGCCTTCTCGGGGAAAAGAATTTTTTATGCAACGAATCGGGTGCTTTTGCATCAGCCTGAACATCATTGTGCGGTATGTAATTACGAGATTCAATACACCGCAGTCAAGCCGCACAGCATTGTCTCTTTTGTAATTCTTCCTTCTTTTGTGCAGTTCCAGTCCGACTTAGGGGATCTGCTTTTTTCTGTTTCCACACCCTGTATTTTTCTTCGTGGGCCACCCTGTAGTTTTCTTTCTCGCCAGATTTTATGCTGAATTTATCTTGATGATTTGATCAATGAATTTCAGTTTAGAAATTTCTTGAATTTTTTTATTCTTTTAGGTGTTTATGAAGTGCTGGTAAAGTGCGAAAGTCAACATGACCGTGAGTTTCGTCTCACTGTGTTGCCGACTTTATCGAATCAGTACTTCTTATGGGTATAGCGTGTATCCGGAGTGAAACCGGATTCGATGTAACCGTTTATTTTATTGGAGAAACAGTGATGAGAAAATATATAAAAACTTTATTGGTATTGTTAGCCTTGTTTTCGTCGGCAACTCTTTGGGCGGAGCCGGCTGGAAATAAAGAGGTCGTATTAACCGGGAAAATTGTAGATCAGGAAAATAATCCTCTAATCGGCGTTACTATCTATTTCCCTCAGTTTGCCACAGGGACTATAACGGTTGATGACGGGACTTTTAAGATGAAGCGGTTGCCGGCCACGAAGATCACACTTCAGATTAGTTGCGTGGGGTATAAAACGAAAACAGAGAGTGTCGATCTTTCGTCGCTGCGATGTGTGACTATTGCGATGGAACCGGCGGTTGTCGAGATGAGCAAAATTGTTGTCACCGGCTTGTCGAAAGCAAGTATCTATAGTCGTTCTCCGGCTCCGATGTCTTATATATCCAATGATCAACTTACCAGAACTCCATCGACCAATATTATTGATGCGATTGCCAGTCAGCCTGGTATCTCTCAGATAACAACCGGTAGCGGTATCTCGAAACCGGTGATAAGGGGACTCGGATACAACCGGGTGGCAGTTATTAGTGATGGCGTCAGACAGGAAGGTCAGCAATGGGGCGATGAGCATGGTATTGAGATTGATGAGAATGCCGTGAATCATGTGGAAATATTGAAGGGACCGGCCAGCCTTGCTTATGGGTCGGACGCTCTGGCCGGAGTGATTAATATGATTTCTGATCCGGTATTACCGATTGGTGCAATACAGGGACATGTAATTACGGATTATCAAACTAATAATGGGTTGGCTGGCTACTCGGTAGATATGGCGGGGAATGATGAAGGTCTTAGCTGGTCGGTTCGTGCGAGTGGTAAGATGGCTCATGACTATCATAATCGTTACGATGGCTATGTTGCCGGTTCGGGTTATCAGGAAAACAGTTTATCCGGTTCGCTTGCATTGGTGCGTTCCTGGGGGTATACAAAACTTTTGCTCTCGGCTTACCATTTAAAACCGGGCATTGTTGAGGGTGAACGGGACAGTCTTTCGGGTAAATTTCTGGAAGATTATGCCGTTGGTCCCAATACGCTTGGATCTAAAATTGCTTCGGATCATGACCTGAAATCTTATTCGTTAAAGACACCCTATCAGCAAATACATCATTATAAGATCGTCTCTTCCAGTAATTTTGTGTTGGGAGAGGGAAATCTTAAAGCGATACTGGGTTATCAGCAAAACCAGCGTCAGGAATTTGGAAATGCATTAAATCCCAATCAATACGGATTGTATTTCAAATTGAACAGTCTGACTTATGACGTTGGGTACACGATGCCGAATCAAGGGGTTTTTACAACTTCTGTGGGTGTTAACGGGATGTATCAGAATTCTGAAAATAAGGGGACGGAGTTTTTGATTCCGGCTTATCACTTGTTCGATTTCGGTTCGTATGTGATGACTCAGGCTAGTTGGGATAAGCTGACCCTGAGTGGGGGAATTCGTTATGACCGGAGGCAGATTCATGCAGATGACTTGTTCCTGGATAAAGATGAAAAACAAGTTGCGGCTTCTGCTCCGGGGGCAGAGAAGAAGTTTACGGCTTTTCAATCTTCGTTCTCAAGCGTGTCGGGAAGTGTCGGATTAAATTATCAGCTGGTAGACGGACTGAATACCAGTCTGAATGTGTCAAGGGGATTTCGAGCTCCGAATGCTGCGGAACTTGGTGCTAATGGGGTTCATGAAGGGACCATGCGTTATGAAATCGGAAACCCTTCACTGAAGGCTGAAAATAGTCTGCAGTTTGATTATGGTGTTCGTTATTCTTCTCTCCATGTTTCGGCTGAGGCTAATCTGTTCTATAACCACATCAGTAATTATATCTATGCCCGAAAACTGATGACCGTTGCCGGTAAAGACTCGATTGTCGATTTGCAAAGTAATGTGCCGGCTTATAAGTATACTCAGGGGAATGCAAATCTATACGGAACTGAGATTTCGGTTGATATTCATCCTCATCCGTTCGATTGGCTCCATTTTGAAAATACTTTTTCTTTTGTCCGTGCGATCCAGTCGAATGCGACCGATTCAACAAAGTATCTGCCTTTTACTCCACCGGCTCGTTATACCTCAGAGTTAAGGGCAACATCAATTCGGCTTACCCGAAACATTGATCACGTATTCTTTTCAGTAGAAGCGGAACATTATTTTGCACAGAATGATGTTTATTCCGCTTACCAAACCGAAACGCCGACTCCTGAATATACTCTTCTGAATTGTGGAATGGGCGGGGACTGGACGGTTAACGGGAAGACGCTTTTCTCATTATACTTCAATGTCCAGAATCTGACTGATGCAGCTTATCAAAGTCATTTGAGCCGTTTGAAGTATTTGCCGGAAAATTATGCAACCGGTCGGACCGGGGTTTATAATATGGGCCGGAATTTTAGTCTTAAACTGATTATTCCTATTAATATCCGGTCTGCAGGGTATTAAAAAACCGAAATTGATATTGAAGTTAGCGGAATATGCTGGGTTGGTATCATGCGATTTTATTTTAAAAAAGCCGGAACTAGTATTGGTTCTGGTGTGAAGATAATTGAGGTTTCTTGTCCTTCCTTTTTTGAGGGACAAGAAACCTTTTCTGTTGTATCGGGGAATATTGTTGATTTTGAATGAGAATTTTATCTGCTGTCTTTGTATAAGACGGGGAAATTCGATTTTTTTTAAAAACTGTCGGGTTTATTCCCCCCTTTTGTGTTCATGGCGGTCGATGAAATCTTTGAGTATAAATGAGTGTAAAAGGCCAATGCAATCGTTTGCATGGTCAATCGGTTGAAAATGAATGGCTGATCCTCTATTCTTCCTGATTATTTTAGTTAATTTTTCAGGCTGTTTTATGCTGAATTATTAAATGACGTGATCATGAGTAAGAAATGGTTTATAGGAGTACTGGTTGTCTTTCTGATTCTGTTGTTCGGAGTAAAGACCTGGGGTCAGGGCGGGGAATCTGTTCGTTTATTATCTTCTTCGTTTGACGGACGGAAAGTTATACTCAAAACCAATAGTGGAATGATCAGGATAATTCCTTATTCTTCCTCAATTATCAGGGTGTTGAGGGGTGATGTGAAAGCCAATACGGATGCTGTTGTTTTGAAAATAGATAAAAAGAAGGAATGGGTTTATCGTTCCGGGCCCAGCAGCGTGGCATTCAGGTCTGATTCGATTGAGATTTTTATCAATAAAAGTCCTTTGTCTATTCGGTTTATTGCCCTCAGAACAGGAAAAGTGTTGCTCGAAGAAAAGAGTTGTCTACGAATCGGAGATTCATATACGTGTTCTTTTTCTTTGCAAAAGGGGGAGCAGATTACCGGAGGAGGTGAACGGGCTTTGGCTTTAAACCGGAGAGGTTATCGATTGAAATTATTTAATGAACCTCACTACGGGTATGGATATGGAGAGCCGGTTCTGAATTTCTCAATTCCTTATTTTATGTCGTCCGAAGGATATGGCCTTTTCATGGATAATGCTTCTTTGGGATGGGCGGATATCGGAAAATCAAATTCGGATGTGTTGTCTTTAATAACCACCGGGGGACCGATGGATTATTATGTGCTATATAGTTCTGTGCCTCGTGGACTGGTTCGGAATATGGCCCGTCTTACCGGATGTCAGCCTTTGCCTGCCCGTTGGATGCTGGGTAATATTCAGTCACGTTTTGGCTATCAGTCGCAGGAAGAGGCTTTATCAATAGCTGATCGTATGAAAAAGGCGGGGTATCCGCTCGATGGACTGGTCCTTGATCTTTACTGGTTCGGACGGGCTAAAGCGGACTGGCGTATGGGGCACTTGGATTGGGATCGCAACTATTGGCCTCATCCAAAGCAGATGATTAAGTCCTTGAAAGAGGAGGGTGTGAAAACGATCCTGATTACCGAGCCTTTCCTTTTGTCTGGTTCGGAGACGGCTCCCGATGCGGTGAAGAAAGGAGTGGTTGCGCTTGATTCATTAGGTAAGCCCGGATTAATTAAAGATTTCTATTTCGGTCCGGCTTACTTGCTTGACCTTTTCAAGCCAAAGGCACGTGATTGGTTTTGGCAATATTATAGGCGTCAGATAAAAATCGGAGTCGCTGGTTGGTGGGGTGACCTTGGCGAACCGGAAAGACATCCTTCTTTTCTTCAACATCAAAACGGAAAGGCTTGGGATGTTCATAATATTTACGGACAGTATTGGAATCGGATGGTGTTTGAAAAATATAGTCAGTTTTATCCGAATGAGCGGGTATTCCATCTGAATCGTAGTGGTTTCGCCGGATCTCAACGGTATAGTATCTTTCCATGGTCGGGTGATGTCGGACGAAACTGGAGTGGACTGAAGGCCCAGATTCCAATAATGATTGGGATGGGGTTATCAGAGATCCCTTATATGCATTCAGATTTGGGCGGTTTTGCCGGTGGCGAAAAAGATGAGGAGCTTTATACCCGCTGGCTTCAGATGGGGGTCTTTAATCCGATTTTCCGTCCCCATGGGGAGAAGATCCCTTCGGAACCGATCTTTTTTAGTGATTCGACCCAACGGGTTGTTCGCGAGTTTATCCGATTACGCTACCGGATGATTCCCTATAATTATTCAATGGCATGGAGAAATAGCCGGATCGGTGATCCGTTGGTTCGTTCTCTTTATTGGAAAACCGGGAATCCAAGTGATTTTAATAATTCGGATTGCTATTTCTGGGGCGATAATTTATTGGTTTACCCGATAACCGAAAAAGGACTAACCGAAAAGAAAGCATTTGTCCCTGTCGGGAAATGGTTTAACTTTTTCACCGATGAAAAGATTGCGGGGGGAGATACCGTCTCAATGCAGGTGAAATTGAATCAATTGCCGGTCTGGGTGAAGGCCGGAAGTTTTATTCCTATGGTGCCTCCTTTAAATTCAATGGATAATTATAGTTCTCAAACCTATATCATTCACTATTATTTTGATGTTTCAGCTCCGGAATCTATCTTTACTCTTTATGAAGATAACGGGAAAGATGCCTGTGCTTTTCAAAAAAAGACATTTGAAACGATTACGATCAAAGGGGAATACAAGAAGAATAAATTACAGTTCTATTTGACCCGACATGGCGGAACGTATTTAGGAAAGCCGATTGTCCGGAAGATTATAATGGTTATTCATCATGCTCCTGCCGGGTCGGTATGGATGAATGGGAAAGCGACTTCCGCAATCCCATTTGATCAGGAAAAGTATTCGGTTTTGCCCTATGCTGGTTATCGGGAAAATCCGGAGGTTGTGTCGTTTGATTGGCGGAATTAAATAGTGGCGACTATCGGATTGCTTTCGGTGTGCTTTTTTCGATAGAACGTTTATATTCGGAAGGAGTCAAACCGGTGATTTGTTTAAAGGTGTTATTGAAAGATGATTTTGAGTTAAACCCGCATTCATAAGCAATGGCAAGAAGAGTTAAATAATCATATTGGGGATTGGAAATCATCTCTTTAACAGCGTTGATGCGATATTCATTGACAAAAGTATAGAAGTTTTTTTTGAGGTTCTCATTGATAACCTGGGTGAGGTAATGTTTGGGGATATTTAGCTCATCCGATAAATCCTGGATGGAAAGTCCCCCGTTTAGATAGGCTTTCTCTTCCTCCATATAGCGAAGTAGTGTTTTGACATATTCGTCTGCAACTTCTGGCTTTAATCCTGATTTCTCATATTTAGGATTGTCCGTTTTTATGCTTTCCGAAAGATCGGGATATTTCTCTTTTACCCAAGTAGGGATGTGTACGGTTCTTTCCGGATCGAAAATGATGGGTTGCTTAAATCCTAAATAACTGATTAAGTAGGTGAATAATAAATTGATGGAGAAATAGATATATTCGGTAATTGACGGATTATTGAAAAAAAGACCTGCTAAGATTAAAAGAGTCCAGCTGACAGAGAAGAAAAATGAAAGCAGAAAAAGCCAGTATAGGGTGATCTTCTCGGTGCTGAAAGAAAAATGCTCCTTTAAATGTTCTCGATGTTTTTTTAGTTTTACTATCGTGAGCCAGTTGTAGACAAAAAGAGAAACGAGTACTGTTGACGAAAAAAGAATTCTTATGATTAATAAATGGTCGTTTTGAAAAAATTTATCCTTACTGAAAACGGAATCAAGAGGTAAAAAGGAAAATAGCAAAAACGGAATAAAGTGGCATAACATTTTAGGCGAAAAAGTTGGATCTTCGTCGGTCATGGCATTAATGTAGAGTAGGAAGAACGGACCAAAAGTAAGAATTACCGGAGCCCCCCAAGCGGAATGAACCGAGAGAATATGATTGTGTTTGAGGATTACGATAACCAAAGAAAAGGCGATAGTAAGCAACCATGCAATAAGGATTTTATTCCCTAAATGCTTGGCTTTTAATGATCCGATTAAAAACGCCGTATAAAGAGCCTGCGCTGCTCCAATATAAATTAATCCGTCCATACAGAGGGCGAATTTAAGGAATTGCTTTTGATTACCATAAAATACTTCCTCGTTTTGATTAATGAAGAAGAAAGTTTAAAGAATGAATTGCAGCGAAAGCAGAAGTAAAAATCTTTTTGAATCGGGGGTGTGGTAATTTAATCTCCAGACTCCGTCTACCCGAATGATCTTTAGTATATTTTCAATTCCCACAGATGCTTCCATATAAGGTGTTTTACCTAGTCCGGATAATCGGGAGGGAAAGAGTATGTCTTTTTCGTGATTGTTTGATAATTGTCCTTCTAATAATCGGAATCCGGCGACTTCTCTCCATTTTAGCAATCGAATCAATGGTATTTTATTGAGAAAATATCCCTGAAAATGATGTTCTACTAAAAGAGCACAATAAGTATCGCTTGCAAATTCCTGATAATTCATGAGATTAAACGAATAAGGATCGAAGGCATAGGTTTCATTTCCCTCATGAATCTGAAGAAGCGGGAAAGGAACATCTCCCCATATTTTCCCAGCTTGTAGCCAGTATTCGGTATATCCAATCGGATTGATTGTTGGAAAAGCAAAAAAGTCAGCTCTGATTTTGGAGTAATCATAATCTCCTCCGAACAAGTTCTTGAAGCCATGGGTAAACAGAATACTGGCAATTGGGTTATTACTTCCGAAACTAGTCTGATTAAAATGCCCCCTGATCATATATTCTCCGGGAGCATATCTGGCTAGTAATGAGAGTTCTGAATATTTTAGATGGTCAATTACCTGATTCTGGTTATCTATAAAAGGGACAAAGGGACCTGTTCCTATTTTTGAGGAGGTTAAGGTGATTTCGTTGGTAAGATCGTTTTCCCATTCTCTTTTTATGGAGAATCGGGCAGTACTAAACATGTTGAATTTTGTGACAGAGTTGCGACTTAGAATGGAAGAAAGAAGATTGTTTTGCATTAAAGAAGTTGAGCTTTGTCCAATAATTTTATAATCATGTTCGTATTGAATTTCTGCCATAAATCTTGGATCTGCGTTGAAAAAGTATTGAGTTCCTGCTCCGTATTTGAATTGATTGTCTTTAATGCCATAAGCAAGGAATCCGTTAAGTCTTAGTTTATTGTCGAATTTTTCGGTGGTACGTCCGCCAATTCTGAAGCGATCACCTTCTATTTTATTATGGGCATAGATGTCGTAATAGGGACCAAATTCAAATTTGCCGAATTCTTTATAACCAAGGGTAAGCATTCGGACATATTCGGCTGTCGTTTTGAAAAGGGGAATTTTCTTAACCGAATCGACCATGGTATATATTTCGGCTTCTTTGGGTTGAAGAGGAATGGGGCGGTTTTCCTTCCAGTATTGATCGGTTTTATTTAATGCATTGTCTGCGATGGATACCGTTGCTTGTTGTTTTGAAATATTTTTGGAAGGGGGATTGAGTTGGAAGTTTTCATACGAGGTTGTCCTTCTTCCTATGATTCCAGGCAATTTGATGTCGTTGGTTTTCTTGATGTTGAAATCCAGATACAGATATTCGGAGGAAGGAATCCATTTTTCTCCATTATAAGCGTATTCTCTTTGGACTGCGAGGTCATTCAGAAAATTAATATTGGTGCCTTTCGAAATATGCCAGTCTATTTTGGTGATGGCAAAAGTGCTATCTGCAATCCAGACGTTCCCATAAAAGGTTGGTTCCTGTTTGTGACGGGGAGTGAAAGATAGATTGTAAATTTTGTGTCCATTGACGATGGTGCTGTCCACCAGATTGTAACGATAATATTGTAATCCTGATCGGTTGAGGGGGGAGGCTAATCCGATATCGGAGAAGTTGATGAAATTCAAATACGGATTAATGTCATAATGAAACATCCCGGTATATTCTGCAATAATTCCGGTACTTAATCCGGAAGCCTTGTTGGCAATGATTTTTTCCCGGTCGGGACTTCCTGTCGTGTGATAATAGTCGGATATCGTTTCGGTTATAAATACAGGGAGAAAGGTACTTCCTTCCGATTTGAGGGTGTCAATATGGTTGAAGACCACTTCGAATTGGTTCCAAATCTTTTTATTCGAAGAAGGTTTATGGATGTTTTTCAGATCAATTTCAATTTTATTGTAAATACGGCTGGATGAAGTGAAATTGTCGGGATCGTTTTCTTTTTTTCGGGCGATTGCCTTTCTTAAAATAGGGAAAGCAGGGTTCTCTGTTGGGTTTACAACAACCTCCATTAAGTGGTAGGTCGTTTCTTTTAAAGCAAAAACGACAGGTTGCGATAGTATCTCTTGATTAAACTGGAAGGTCTTTTTTTTAAAGCCAATAGCTGATATCTCAATCGCAGTCATATTTTGATCGGAGTGGAGGTGAAATGTTCCCACCGAGTCGGATTTTGTTCCAACACTTGTCCCGCTGAATATAATATTGGCAAAGGGAATCGGATTTCCGGATTGTTCGTTAATTATTTTCCCCTTAATATCTGTCCCTTTTCCAAAGACCGAAGACCAGCAGATGAGACTGATTAATAATATCAGAAGTTTATAGCTCTTCATTTGTAACCAAATCGAATGAAGATAGAAATATATCCGGAGATTCTTGCTTTTTTTTGTTAAAAAAGGAAAAAACATGCAGGCGTGTGAAGTGTGTGTTATTTGGAAAAATGAAGTGTGTATTTGAAGTAGACTGACCCTATTTGAGAAAAATGCCTGCATGTTTGTAGATTTTATACTATAATTTCATGATCTCTTCGTTTGGTTTTGGTGTTAAATGAAACTTTTCAAGAATTCGGTCGAAAATGTAATAGATGATAGGAACGACAATCAGCGTGAGGAAAAGAGAACTTATAAGTCCGCCGATGATAACCCATGCTAATCCGTTTTTCCATTCGGCCCCTGGTCCCGTTGCTGTTGCGATAGGAAGCATTCCGAAGACCATGGCGAGCGTTGTCATTAAAATCGGGCGTAATCGCACTTTGCTGGCTTCGAGTAGTGCCTCTTTTGTTTTTAATCCCTGTGTCTTAAGGTGATTGGTGAAATCAACAATTAAAATAGCATTCTTAGCAACTAATCCAACGAGCATGATCATTCCCAAAAGAGAAAAGATGCTTAAATTTTGTTTGGCCAATGCTAATGCGAGTAATGCTCCGATCAACGCCAGTGGGACTGAAAATAGAACGACCAACGGATAAACATACGAGTCATAAAGTGCAACCATAATGAGGTAGACGATAAATATGGAGATAGCAAGGGCAGATAACAAACTCGAAAAGGCTTTTGTTTGATTCTCAAGATCTCCTCCATAAGCAATGGTGATATCCTTAGGCATATTTAATTGTGCAATTTGTGCTTTGATCTCAGTTCCAATAACACCCGAAGGACGCCCTAAAACATACGAATTAACAGTTACGGAAGGGAGTCTGTTGCGTCGGTCAAGTTGGGAAGGACCACTTCCCCGGGTAATTGACGCAATCTGTCCAATCCGGATTAATTTTTCTTCTTGATTCGGAACGCTGAGTTGAGCGATATCTTGCATGTTTTGGCGGTTAAACTGGTCAAGTCTTATGTCAATATCGTAATCTTCCCCGTTGTTCTTGTATTTTGTGTCGGTATTTCCGCTGAATGCCGTCTGGAGGGTTGCACCAACAGTGGCAATGTCCAGTTTCATAGAGGCCATTTTATCCCGGTCTACGCTGACATGAATTTCAGGGGTTCCTTCTTCAATGGAAAGGTCTGTTTCGATTGCTCCTTTTACTTTGTTAACTTTCCCTTCTATTGTTTTTGCCCATTTCATCAGTTCTGCCGTATTGGGTCCCTGGAGAATAATCTGAATAGGAGCTTGCAAAGACTGAGCTGGCATGGCCTTCACTTTACAGCCGATGAGTCTTTCGTCGAGAGCTGATTTTATCTTTCTGGAAATTAAGTCGGTGCTTTCTTTCCGTTTGTTTGAGTTTACAAGCTTTATGTTGATTTGCGCCTTTCTCGGAATTGTTTGTCCTTCTTGAGAAATAAGAGTGGTGCCCACCATGGTGAAGAGATTGGTGACTCCCGGAACCTTGAGGATATATTGTTCTGCTTGCCTTGCCTTTTCATAGGTTTGATCGGCTGTGGCATCTTGTGGTAATTCAAGTTCTATCATAAATTCACCCCGGTCGCCGGCATCCATAAATTCATTTCCAATGAATCCTTTTGCTACGAGAAGAAAAGAGGAAAGGAAAAGAACGAGGACTGCTCCTAAGGTCGTTATTTTATGACGAAATGCCCAGCGCAATACTTGCTGCATAAATTCAGCAAATCGATTAATCACTTGCTCAAATACGCTGACAAATTTTCCAATTGGTTTGTTGGGATTTAATTTCTCTAATTTCGAAAATCTTGAGGAAAGAAGAGGAACTACAGTGATTGATACAAGGAGACTGAAGAGAGTCGCAATAGCAACGGTTAAAGAAAATTCTCTCAGAAGATCAGCGACTAACCCTGACGTTAATGACATTGGAACGAAAACAACGACAATAACCAGTGTGATGGAAATGATTGTTGTCCCAATTTCTGTAATTCCATTATAGGAGGCTTTGACTGCAGATTCTCCCAGTTCCAGATGTCGATGGATATTTTCGATGACAACAATTGCATCATCAACAAGAATTCCCACGACCAGTGATAATCCAAGGAGTGTTAACAGGTTGAAGGAGAATCCTCCCAGATACATTACGGTAAAAGTTGATATGAGCGAGAGTGGAATTGAAACAAGAACAATGAGTGAATTTCTGACACTGTGCAGAAAGAAAAGCATGACAAAGGCAACCAGAAATATTGCCAGCATTAAATCTTTCATTACGCTGTGTACGGCATCCATGGTAAAAGTTGAACTGTCGGACGCTACGTCGAAATGTAAATGCTGTGCACTGTATTGTTGTTCAAGATCTTTTATCTTGTCGTTAACCTCTTTGCTTAATTTGACTCCATTGGCGTCTGTTTGCTTAAGAATTAATAGTCCGAGTGAATTTTTCCCTTCGGCCCGAATGGATACATCCGACTCTTTTTGTGTATCAATAACTTCGGCTATATCCTTTAATCTAACCGGAGAATTACCTTTTTCTAAAATAATTAAATTCTTGATTTGATCAACGGTGATGAATTTACCGGAAAGACGGATTGACGTCTGATTCTTATTGTTCTTTATTCGTCCGGTAGGGAATTCCAAATTTGCGCTTTGTATGGCGTTGGTTACACTAAGAACAGAAAGGCCATAGGTTTCGAGTTTATTTGTATTAATATTTATCTGAATTTCTCTTTCATGTCCGCCTAACATTCTTACCTGAGCCATTCCCTGTAGTTGGTTTAGTTGAGGCCGGATTTGATTTTTTACGATATCATACAGTTCTGTTTCGGGTAGATTGGAGGTTACTCCGATTTGCATGATCGGAAAATCATTTAAATCTATTTTTTGTACGGAAGGAACCTTGCAATCTTTGGGAAGATCTTTTTGTACGGCATTGACTTTTCGCTGGATGTCCTGGACCGATTGATCAATATTTGCAGAATAGTCCAGTTCGATGATTGTAACAGAAACATTGTCAAGTGATTGTGATGTTATTTTGTCAATTTTTTCAGTGGAAGCCGTTGCATCTTCAATCTTTTTGGTTACTGAATTTTCTACTTCAGTAGGGGATGCACCAGGGTAGATTGTTGTTATAGTGACTACTGGCGGTGTGATTTTTGGAATTAACTCATAATTCATCTTGGAATAAGAAAAGATTCCAAGAAAAGTTAATATGGCAAAGATCACTACAACCAGAGTGGGTCTTTTTATAGATGTTTTAGTGATTTTCATGCTTTAAAATAGTTGAATTTCAAGTTCATGTCAATTTCTTTGTGTGACTATTTTATAATCTTAATTTTTGCTCCTTCACTAAGATTTGTTTGTCCGTTTGAAACAACCAGATCGCTCTCTGATAGTCCTTTAAGAACTTCAACTTTGTCCTCGATTATTCTTCCAATAATGATGGGACGTTCATAGACCATGTTGTTCTTAATGACATAGACTGAAGGATTTTGCAGACTTCCGATAATGGCATTCCGATCAAGCATCATGGCTCTTCCGTGTGTTTTGGGAATGAAAATAGCATTTGCATACATTCCGGCTTTTAATCTCTGTCCGGGGTTTTTATTAATTGTGATCTCTACATCATAACGAAGTGCATCGTCTGCTTTTACTCCGATTGATTTGATGTTTCCGTAAAAAGAAGCTGTTGGAAGCGCATTGAGCTTAATAAGAGCTCGTTCTCCTTTATTTAATCGAAGGACTTCACTTTCTGTTACTTTGACAAGAAGTTTTAACCGACTAATATCTGTTATGTCACAAATTTTAGAACCAGGAGACAGAAGGGTTCCGATAACGAGATCGTCATTAGAGATCGTTCCTGAAATTGGAGCTATAATTGTTGTATTTCGTAATTGTTTTCGAATAGTGATAAGATCGGCTTTCGCTTTTTTTACACCAAGTGAAGCTTGTTCGTATTGATGTTTTGTGATGGCCTCTCCTTTATTCAGTCTGGCATAACGAGACAAATCTTTTTTCTCTTGAATATAATTAGCCTGAGCTACTACCGTTTCCGATCTTTGAAGCTCATTGTCAATTGATGCGATTATTTGGCCTTTACGGACAAAGTCTCCGGTTTCTTTATATATTCTCACAACCCGGCCTTGTGTTTCCGAAAGGAATGTCAAATTTTTATCTGCTTCAAGATTTCCTGTTGCGAGGATGGAATCATTGACGTCTTCATTGTTGACCTGAGTTGCGGTTACCGGAATGTAGCGAGCATTTATGTCGCTCATGTTCGCCTCTTCTGTTAGACTTTTCTTTGCATTAGCCAGTAAAATTCCAATAACTCCTACTATTGCAATAATCACTAAGCTGAGGATGATTTTTCTTTTGGTATTCATATTTTTTTACTGATATTATTGGATAATCGTGTTTAATTTTCCCTGTGCCTTTAAAAGGTTTAGATTCGCAATTTTAAAGTCTAGAACATGCTGGTCATAGGCATCCTGAGTGGTGCGAAGAGATGTTTCTGCATCTAATAAATCGGTCAGATTAGACATTCCTTCTTTGTACTGTAAGTTGGTCTGTTCGTAGATATCAGTAGCAAGCTTTTTATTCGCATCCTGTGCTAAAATAGCATTGTAACTGGTTCTTACTTCGTTAATCGAATTTCTGTATTCGGATTCCATTTGGCTGATTGTTTGCTTCATTTGCTCTTCCAGTTGATTCGTTTTGAAATCCGACTGTCTTATCTTGCTGCGTTTTTCTCCTCCATCGAAGATGGGAATACTCAAACTCAATCCAATGACTTCATTGTTACTCCATTGATTGAAGCTGAATTTCGTGTTGTAGGATTGATAACTGGCTTGACCGAAGGCGGCAAGAGAGGGTTGGTAGCCAGCTTTAATGTTCTTCTGATTTAATGCTTCAAGGTTCTTTTGTATCTGAAGCGATTTGTATTCTGTTCGTGATTCAGGAGCGAAAGTTGCTACATTTAGCGGAGGATTTGTCTGAATATTTGCTGGTTCGTTTCGATCAATTTCTAATGAATCATTTACTGGTATTCCGCATAGCACTTTCAGATAATTAATCTGCTTGCTTATTGCATTTTGAAGTTGTTCTTTCTGGGTGCCCAGATTGATAATATTTACTTTGATGCGGTTCAGATCTGTCTTTTTCCCAAGATCGTTTTTGTATAATAAATCGGCACTTTTCTCTGCTTGGTTAAGATTTTGATAATTGTTTTCGATAACCGCTAACTGGGAAAAGTTGACTAATATTTGATAATAATTAGATGCGATTTCATAAATCAAATCTTCTTTTTGTTGTGTTTCGGAAAGGCGATAGAGGTCTTCTGCTGATTTGGCGGTTAAGATCCCATTCCGGAGTTGCGGGTTGTAGATTACCTGTGTGAGTTGAACTCCTCCGGATAAACTGTACAATTTATCGATATCTCTGATGGCATCAATAATCGGAAGGTATTGTGATGGAATTTGGTTGATCATTGCTGCAGGAATATCCATCTTTAAGTTTATAAACATTGCCTGTCCTCCGACAGTTCCACTGATTTGCGGAAGTTGTTTGCTTTTGGTTTCCCGTGTCTTGAACGTTGATTCGTCAATTTTCATTTTTGCGATCCGAATCATGGGACTGTTTTCGAAACTGTATTGAATTAATTGTTTCAGATTCCATGTCTTTTTTTCTTGAGCACCGGCATTCCATGTAATAATGGTAAGCAGGAAAAAAATGATTACTCTCCTTTTCATCGGCAATATTTTTTTCACAAAAGACACCTATTATATTTATTTCAACGACCTTCCCCGAGAGTTCAGACAACTTGAATGATAGAAAAAGGGTCCAATCCGACGGGGACGTACGAATAGTTGAATTGAACGGTGGTTCTAATGTGTTGCTGTATAGATTGATATGTACGCAGGTGTTGCTTTCCTTTTTTGTCATTTTAAATTATCTTTACGACCGACTGATTCACTTTTTTAACTTGCTTAATACGCTATCGTTGCTGAGGTCTTCTTTTTGAAAGAAGCGTTAGGCGGATATAATCCCCTTTTTGATTGAAAAAAGGAGAGTTTGGTGTGTCTTGTTTTTTGTTTTTAATCGATGAAGTAGAACAACGTATAACTATGAAACGAATAATATTTCTGTTTTTTATCCTTTGTGCTGTTGAGGTATCTGGAAAGAATAAGGTGGCAGAAGATGATAGTATTTATCTATTTAGCTACTTTAAAGGAGAAGGAGAGGACGGACTCCATTTGGCCTACAGTATCGATGGGTTAAAGTGGAGAGCTTTGAATCAAGACTTGTCTTTGCTTGGTCCTACTGTGGCAAAGGACAAATTGATGCGTGATCCCTGTATTGTCATGGGGCCTGACCGTGTTTTTAGAATGGTATGGACTGTTAGCTGGAAAGATCGGGGAATTGGGTATGCCTATTCGAAGGATTTGGTGCATTGGTCAAAACAGAAATTTCTGTCGGTAATGAGTGCCGAGCCGAACGCTCAGAATTGTTGGGCTCCTGAGATTTTTTATGACAGGAAGTTGAAATGCTATGTTATCTTTTGGGCAACCACTATTCCTGGTCGATTTCCTGAAACGGATAAAACCGGTGATGACGGAATGAACCATCGAATTTATTATACAACAACAAAAAATTTTAGAAAATTCAGCGAGACCAAACTTTTATATGATCAAGGCTTTAATGTAATTGATGCGACATTGGCTGATGCTGGAAGTCAGATTCTCCTGTTCGTAAAAGATGAGACACGGCATCCGGCACAAAAAAATATTCGCTTATCTACAGCTACTGATGTTTTAGGGCCATATAGTCCTCCTTCAAAACCAATTACAGGAAAATACTGGGCGGAAGGGCCAACCGCAATTAATATTGGAGGAGCATGGATTGTATACTTTGATAAGTATATGGAAGGTAAGTATGGTGCTGTTCGTTCGACTGATTTGATTCATTGGGAAGATATCTCAGACAAAGTCAGTTTTCCGAAGGGAGCGCGGCACGGTATGGTTTTTAAAATACCTGAATCTTTGTTCAATAAGGCTTTGCTGAAATTGTCGCAGGATCTTTAATTGGCAGAAGTGAGGTTTTAATATTCAGTCTGTAAACCGAATTTTAAAATCTCGCTTCCTGAAATTATTTAACTTCTTAACTGATCTGAGTTGTAAGACTTCACAAGGTTCCGCATGTTGTATGTAGAAGCCATTGTCTCCCCATAGGCACCGGCAGAAAGGATGGCAACGAGATCGCCTCGTTGGGAACCTGCAATTTTCATTCCTTTGGCAAAGGTGTCGGATGATTCACAAATCGGACCAACAATGTCATATTTTTCTTCCGGTAATGTTGAGGTTAGGTTTGTTATTGCATGAACAGCCTTATAGAGAGCGGGTCTGATTAGTTCTGTCATTCCGGCATCAAGAATAAGAAATTTTATTCCCATTCCTTTTTTTAAATAAAGAACTCTGGAAATAAGACTTCCACATTGGGCAACGATTGATCTTCCCAGTTCGAAATGCACCTGCTGACTTTCTCTTAATTGGAGATTATCGTGAAAAGCCTTAAAATAGGACGCGAAATCAGGAATAGGTTCTTTATCCGGGTTGTGATAGTTGATCCCAAGTCCTCCCCCCACATTGATGTGGTCAATTTCAAATCCATTTTCTTCAAACCATTCCCGTACTTTGTTCACTTTCAAACTCAATTCTTCGAATACATGAATGTCTGTAATCTGAGATCCGACGTGAAAATGAAGTCCGGTTAAATGAATGTTTGATAATGTTTGTAGAACTTGCTTGACCTCATTAAAGTTCTCTGGGTTGATTCCGAACTTATTTTCTTTCAGTCCGGTAGTGATATATTCATGTGTCTTTGGGTCAATATTCGGATTGATTCGGATAGCGATTTGGGCAACTTTTCCCATTTTTGCAGCAATCTCGTTGATGACGCGTATTTCGGGAATGCTTTCGCAGTTAAAAGAAAAAATATTATTTTCCAACGCTATTTTTATTTCACGATCGGTTTTTCCGACCCCTGCAAAGGCAATTTTGCCGGAAGGAATTCCTTTCTCTTTAGCCCGCAGAATCTCGTTGGCACTTACGCAGTCTGCTCCGAAGCCGAAACTACTGATTGTTTCAAGAACGGCGCAGTTGGCATTTGCCTTAATCGCATAATGAACATGATAGTCGTATTTGCTGCTCTCATGTAGAATAGCTTTGAGCGTATTTCGTAGAAGGTCTAAATCATAAAAATAGAACGGAGTTTCAATTGATTGAAACTTCTCAATATATTGGTTGTTAATCATTGTTTTTTGCTTTTAAGAGGAACAGCGGAGAACTCTCTTTTGTTGTGATTTGGTTCTCCTCCGTCTAAGGTGAATGATTAATTAAACAGTTCTTTACTTAATGCATTCAGCGCAAACTTTTTATAGTCGGTGTGAATAAGAAGTGACATGTTGTGGTTGCTCCCACCATAAGAAATCATACGGATAGGTACGGTTTCAAGCGCTTCGAATATTTTCTTTTCAAAACCTTTTTCGTGGATAATATTATGACCGACGATACAAATGATGGTTTGGTCCGTGTCAATTTCGACGTCCCCGATTTTTTTCAGTAGCGGAACGATTTGATCGAGTGAACTGGTGTTGTCAATTGAGAGAGAGACTGCTATTTCGGAAGTCGTAATCATATCAATTGGGGTTTTGTATTTCTCGAATATTTCGAATATTCTGGTTAGAAAACCGTATGCCATAAGCATTCGGTGTGATCTGACTTTGACGGCAGTAATTCCGTCTTTTGCAGCAATGGCTTTAATGCCTTTTCCCATGGGTTGACTATCAATTAGAGTCCCCGGATCGGAAGGATTCATTGTGTTTTTTAGTCGGACCGGAATGCTTTTCTCACGACAAGGGAGAACCGTAGAAGGATGAAGTATTTTTGCTCCGAAATAAGCGAGTTCTGCGGCCTCGGCAAAAGATAACTGATCGATTTTTCCGGTATTCTCAACATATCGTGGGTCATTATTGTGAAAACCGTCAATGTCTGTCCATATTTCAACGACTTTAGAATTAATGGCTGCACCGATAAGGGTAGCTGTATAATCACTTCCGCCTCTTTGAAGATTGTCAATATTACCGGTTGCATTCCTGCAAATAAAACCTTGAGTAATGAGGAAGTCTGCCTGATTATTCTCTTTAATAAAAGGAGCTATGTTTTTGGCAATAGCCGGTTCGTCGGGAATCATTTCTTCATTAATCCGCATGAAGTCGAGTGCCGGAATTAACACCGAATTATAACCTTTTTCCTGTAGAAGGAAATTGAACATTCCGGTTGACATGAGTTCTCCCTGGGCGAGGATGGTTTTTTCTCCGTTTTCATCAAATTGAACATCCAGATAGCTCTTTATTGTATCAAAAATAGCCTTAACGTGTTTATTCCCTTTCTGTTTATATGATTCGGAAGCGTACAGAGCCTTGATGACCGTGCTATATTGGTCTTCAAGCTTTTTAATTATCTCTTTTGCTTCCTTTTGTTTTTTCTGGTAAAGCAATTCTGAAATTTTCACTAATGTGTTTGTTGTTCCCGACATTGCAGACAGAACAACAATTTTTCTTTCCCCGTCGGCAATGATATCCACTACCGAGTTCATGTTCTCAACGGATCCTACAGAGGTCCCTCCGAATTTCAGTACTTTCATTTCAAATAAGAATTGTTAAAAATTAAGGGTTTAAACACTAAAAAACGGACCAAAGATCGGAAAAATATCGTTGGTCGGTGTTATAAGTTAAGCGTAGTTCCCTTTTTTTGACAATTTATTTAATTATTTGGAGCTGTATGTTTCAATTTGTGCATAAAAAGCCATCGAAACATATCAGAGAGAAATATTAAAAGATCTTGTAGTAATCAAAATGTTCCGCAGATAGCGTGATCTGTAGAATTAAAGTAGATTGTTGAATAAATGCAGAAATCTGGTCGGTTGGTTTTTAATTTTCGTTCGAGATAGAGAATCGGATGTCCCTCTTTTACCTTTAAGGGCGAAGCAATCTCTTTTACCGCCTTGATGGCTCGTATTTTTTGTTCTCCTCCGGTAATTTCTATCTGGTAATTAACCCGTAAGATATCGAATAGCGAACGGTTTTCGAAGTTCCGGCTGGTAAATCGCGACAAATTAATATTGGGAATGTGGTTGATGTCATAAAAAACAGGAACATCGTTTACCAGACGAAGTCTTTCCATGTAGAGGCATCCAGATTCTTGTTCGATTGATGATAATTCAAAAGGGAAGGGAGAGTCCCAGATCTGTATTTGCGGTTTGATAATGATCTGTGTTTTAAGATAGTCACCGCCAATGGCCGATTTGGTCCCGTATATTGAAAGAATTCCAATGTCGTGAGGAAGCTTGTTGACAATAGATCCTTTCCCCTGATGCTTGATAATGTATCCGTCTTTTACCAGTTTGTCCAGTGCCTGACGAACCGTTGGCCGGGTCATTCCGTGGATGGCGCAAAGCTCGTTTTCAGAAGGAAGTAATGCTCCTTCCGGATAGTGTCCGGAAGTAATATGTTTCCGAAGCATTTCGTACAGCTTTCGGTATTGAGGAATTTTTGAGCTTTTTGAAATCATTGTTCTTTGTAAAAAAATCATATCAAATATAGTAAAAAAATATCTATTTTTATCTTGTAAATACAAGTATTAAATAATAGTTTTACAACATTCGATTTTTAAATTTGTAAAAGCATTGAAAAATAAGGTAGTATAAAATTAGTATTGAAATAAGTTGTGTTAATGTATATATACAAGTAAAATAAAATGAAATGATATGGCAGTTCCGGTAATAATGCCCAGACAAGGGCAGTCGGTTGAAACTTGTATCATCGGAAGTTGGAATAAG
Organism: Prolixibacteraceae bacterium; assembly: GCA_963692465.1. GTDB lineage: Bacteria > Bacteroidota > Bacteroidia > Bacteroidales > Prolixibacteraceae > JAUZOB01. The sequence continues at coordinate 1,139,446 of OY829943.1, read as the reverse complement.
CAAAAAGGTGATACAGTAAAAAAAGGAGATGTGCTGTTTTCTTATGAAACAGATAAGGCATCGTTTGAAGAAGAAGCGAAAGAAGATGGTGTGCTGCTCGAGATTTTCTTCGGGGAAGGAGATGAGGTTCCCGTTCTTATGAATGTGGCCGTTATTGGTTCTCCCGGAGAAGATATCGAGCCTTTTCGCCCGCATGACACTGTCGATGAAACATCGACAGGTAAACAAGAAGAAGTAGTTTCGGAACCGCAGGCGGTTTCTCCGGTTGTATCTGCTGAAGTTCCCGTTGAACGCGAAGATGGTCGGGTTTTTGCCTCTCCAAGAGCAAAAGTCTCAGCCGAGACGAAGGGACTTGATTTGGCCGGTATTAAAGGAACCGGGCCCGGAGCAAGAATTATTGATCGGGATGTAGCTGCAGCTTCGCTGACTAATCCCCGGATTACCTCCCTTGCCCGTGAAATGATTAAGAAGGAAGACCTTGCTCCCAAAGCGGAAGGATCGGGTCCCGGAGGGCAAATAACGTCTTCGGATCTTGCCCCCAGAAATCAGGTTTATGCACAGGACTTTGAAATTCGGAAATTGCCGAATATTCGTAAGCTTATTGCCAAGGCGATGTACACTTCGTTGCAGAATTCGGCTCAGTTGACCCATCATATGGGGGCTGATGCCCGTCGGGTAATGGCTTTGCGTAAGAAGTTTAAAAAGGATTTCGAAGCCGAAACAATCGCACAGAACATTACCATTAATGATTTGGTCTGTATGGCTGTTGTTCGGGCTCTTAAGAAATTTCCTCAGGCTAATAGTCATTTCCTTGGCGATCAGATGAAGTACTTTCATAAGGTACACCTCGGACTGGCAGTCGATACTGACCGTGGATTAATGGTTCCGGTTGTTCGTAATGCCGATGATCTTTCGATTGAAGGGCTTTCTTCTCAGATGAAAGAATTGGCAGAACAATGCCGCAAAGGCAATGTGAATCCGGAATTACTCAATCCGGAGGCGGCTTCTTTTACGGTATCAAACCTTGGTAATTATGGCGTTGAGATGTTTACCCCGGTTATTAATCTTCCACAGGCGGCCATTCTTGGTGTTTGTACAATTATTCCCCGTCCTGCCGATTTAGGCGGTGGCGTCTATGGTTTTGTTCCCTATATGGGGTTATCACTGACTTATAATCACCAGGCTCTTGACGGAGGGGAAGCTACCTTATTCCTTCGGGAAATTAAGACCCAAATCGAAACCTTTGAACTTTAACTAAAAACCACAATGTTATTATAGCATTTATTCCGAAGGGAAAAGATGCTGATTACCTGACAGAAAAACGAATAATCTAAATCAAAAAACTATGGATAAAATATACGATATAGCCATCATAGGAGGAGGACCAGCAGGATACGTTGCTGCAGAACGGGCCGGTTCGAAAGGGCTTAGTGTCGTGATTTTCGACAAACGAGCCCTAGGGGGTGTTTGTCTGAATGAAGGTTGTATCCCGACCAAGACGTTACTCAATTCGGCCAAGGTGCTGGAGACCGTTCGTGATGCTTCAAAATATGGGATAAAGGTTGCTTCTCCCGAAGCTGACTTTGCCGCTATCATGCAGCGAAAAGACAAAGTCGTCCGCAAACTGGTTGCCGGTGTCGGAATGCAGATGAAACAGGCCAAAGCAGAAGTTGTTATGGCTCAGGCCCTGATAAAAGGAAGAAAAGCGGGATTAATCACCCTCGAAGCAGATCAGAAAGAGTTTGTTGCCAAGAATTTACTGGTGTGCACTGGCTCGGAAGCGTCTGTTCCTCCGATCTTCGGACTTGATCCGAAGGTTATCGTTACAAATCGTGAAATTCTTCAACTTAAGAGTTTGCCCTCCAAACTGGTTATTGTAGGAGGAGGAGTTATTGGTACCGAATTTGCAGATTTCTTTAATGCTTTAGGAACTCAGGTGGTTGTTATTGAGATGCTTCCTGAAATTCTTACTGGTATTGATGAGCAGATCGCCAAAGCCCTTCGGGATGAATTTACTAAAAGAGGAATTGCCTATCATCTTTCAGCCAAAGTTGTTAAACTTGACAAAAAGAAAGTCTTTTACGAAGAAAATGGTGAGACCTTTACGGTTGAAGGCGATGAAGTATTGATCAGTGTTGGACGCCGACCCAATGTTCAGGGGTTAGGCCTTGAAAATATAGGAGTGGAATTTTCTCCCCGCGGAGTAAAAACCGATGCTCATTGTATGACCAACATCCCCGGCGTTTATGCCTGCGGAGATATTACCGGCTTTTCATTGCTTGCCCACACCGCCAGTCGGGAAGGGGAGGTTGCCGTTAATCATATTCTTGGGATCAAAGACACGATGCGGTACAATGCTATACCCGGCGTCGTTTATACCCACCCGGAGATTGCAGGAGTCGGACTTACCGAAAAACAAGCTAAAGATCAAGGGATCGACTATCGCGTCAGCGTGTTGCCCATGCAGTATGCCGGGCGGTTTGTTGCTGAAAACGAAGGTAAAAGCGGTTTCTGTAAGATTATCACGGGCACTAAATACCATGAGGTGCTTGGGGTTCACATGATTGGAGGCTCTTGCTCCGAAATGATTTATGGGGCAGGAATCATGATTGAAAATGAGATGCGTATCGAAGAGGTACAGAAGATTATTTTCCCTCATCCCACGGTCAGTGAAATTATTCGTGAAACGATTTTTAGTTTTTAAAATGTATTAAAGAGGATTACTATGAATAATCAAAATCGTTTTGAAGAGCATATTGCCTGGCAAAAGGCTCGTGAATTGTGTAAACTCGTTGCTTCTTTAACCAAAAAGGATCTTTTTAGCAAGGATCTTAAACTTTCTTCTCAGGTCCGTGATTCCTCCGGAGCTATTATGGATAAAGTAGCAGAGGGGATCGAAGAGCACGAAGAAAAAGATAGTGCCAAATGTTTCCGCCGGGCTCAGAATGCTTGTGTGTCTTTGCGTTCGCAACTTCATCGTGCTTCCGATTTGAATTATATCAACAAGGGGGATTTTGAACACACTTATAATCTTGCAGAAGATGTTGCTAAGTTGATTCGTGAAGAATTGCAAAATATGCCAAAGGAATCTATCGTTTAATTATTTTTTATAGCCGTTTTCGGCCATTGAATTTTGTCTTTTTTGTCTAAAAATATAAATGTGAAATATCATGCCCAAGAAACAATTTGTTGATCCCAAAGAGGTAAGGGCCTCGGGCTTTATTGAATTCAGCCCAATTCCTGTCAATCAATATCATAAAACCGTTGAAGAAGAGAAAGCTAATTTTACCAAAGACGAGCTTCTTCATATTTATCGTGACATGTCTATCATCCGTGAGTTTGAGACGATGATCAGTCTGATTAAAACAACCGGGGAATTTGAAGGCGTTGCCTATAACCATCCTGGACCTGCACATCTTTCGGTTGGACAGGAAGCTGCCGCTGTCGGAATGGCTTTCACACTCGACACGGACGACTTTATTTTCGGCTCACATCGGAGTCATGGAGAGATACTCGCCAAAGGTCTTTCGGCTATTGAAAAACTATCCGACAGTCAGTTGAAAGAAGTGATGGAGAATCATTTTGGTGGAGATACCCTTAAACCATTGTTGGGCTATAAGGCTAAATCGACCAAAGATCTTGCTATTCATTTCTTCCTTTATGGAACTCTTGCCGAGGTCTTTGCCCGGAAAACCGGATTTAATCGCGGGTTAGGCGGCTCTATGCATGCATTCTTCACTCCGTTTGGGGTTTATCCCAACAATGCCATCGTCGGAGGTTCGGGAGACATTGCCGTCGGTGCAGCTCTTTATAAAAAGATAAACCGTAAAAAGGGATTAGTTGTTGCCAATCTTGGTGATGCCTCGATGGCTTGTGGTCCGGTATGGGAAGGACTGACTTTCTCAGCAATGGATCAGTTTAAGAAACTTTGGGATGATGATCACAAAGGAGGCTTGCCGGTTATTATTAATATCATGAATAACCAGTACGGCATGGGTGGACAGACTGACGGCGAAACCATGGGCTATGGAATGGCAGCAAGAATAGGCGCTGGCGTTAATCCCGAACAAATGCATGCCGAACGTGTTGACGGATATAATCCGCTCGCTGTTATTGATGCTTATCGCCGTAAAAGAAAAATCATTGAAAAAGGAGGCGGTCCGGTGTTACTGGACGTATTGACTTATCGTTATAGCGGGCATTCACCTTCGGATGCGTCTTCTTATCGGACCAAAGAAGAAGTTGAAGCCTGGGAAAAAATTGATTCAATCAATTGGTTTGGCGGAGAATTGGTTAAGAATAAAATTGCAACGCAGGAAGAACTTGATCAAATGCGAAGTGATATAACTGCTTTGATGGTATCAACCTTGAAGTTGGCTATTGATCCGGTCGTTTCTCCGGTTTTGAATCTTGAAGAATACCCCGAAACAATTGGGAATATGATGTTCTCAAACGGATCAATGGACCGAATGGATGACCGCAAACCGGAAGTTAATCATCCCATGGCTGAAAATCCGAGAGTACAGGCTATTGCCAAAAAGGAACGCTTCATGTTCGATGCTTCGGGAAAGCCTTTTTCCAAAGTAAAACAATATCAACTGCGTGACGGGATCTTTGAGGCTATTGTTGACCGTTTTTATAAAGACCCTTCTTTGGTCGCTTATGGTGAAGAAAATCGGGACTGGGGTGGAGCATTCGCTGTTTACAGGGGGCTGACAGAAGCTCTTCCGTATCATCGGCTTTTTAATTCACCTATTTCGGAAGCTTCGATTATCGGTACGGCTATTGGTTACGCCATGTGTGGCGGAAGAGTAATACCCGAAATCATGTATTGTGATTTCCTTGGCCGTTGTGGCGATGAAATTTTTAACCAGATGCCCAAATGGCAAGCCATGAGTGGTAATGTTATTAAGATGCCGGTTGTGGTTCGTGTCTCTGTCGGTTCTAAATACGGGGCCCAGCATTCTCAGGATTGGTCCTCATTATGTACTCATATTCCGGGACTGAAAGTGGTCTTCCCTGCAACTCCCTATGATGCCAAAGGACTTATGAATAGTGCTCTTCAGGGAACTGATCCGGTAATATTCTTTGAAAGTCAGCGTATTTACGATAAAGGTGAAATGTTCCATGAAGGTGGAGTCCCCGAAGGATATTATGAGCTCCCGATCGGTGAACCTGATATAAAAAGAAAGGGGAAAGATGTTACGATACTAAGTATCGGAGCAACGCTTTACCGTGCTATAGAAGCTGCTGATATTCTTGAACAAAAATATGGAATGAGTGTCGAATTAATTGATGCTCGTTCATTAGTGCCGTTTAATTATGAACCGGTTATTGAGTCGGTTAAGAAAACCGGGCGTATCGTGCTGACCAGTGATGCCTCTTCCCGAGGCTCGTTTCTGAAAGAAATGGCACAGACAATTACCGAACTTGCTTTTGATTATCTTGATGCCCCCCCTGTTGTGGTCGGTTCAAGAAACTGGATTACTCCGGCTCATGAACTTGAGGATTATTTCTTCCCGCAACCGGATTGGATTGTTGACGCGATTCATGAACGAATCGTTCCAATCCCGGGATATACTCCCAAAAGCAATTTCACGACCAACGAACAAATTCGTAGAAATAAATTGGGTATTTAACGATTACTTTTAATCCCGGAGAATGTTATCTTTATTCTCCGGGATTTATTCTCTTTGACTTAATTTTCAACATCATGATTTTATTGTTTTATGGTTGAAGATGATCTGTCCATTGTAGATTGTTAACTGACTATTTAATACTAACTATGAGTTTTCTATCCAATTTTCCTAATGAAAAGACCTTATTCGAAAAATTCTCCCTAAAAGAGAATCCTCCATTTCCTTTGGTCAACGGGCATATTCATACCCCTTATTCTTTTAGTTCTTTTTCGTCAATTCCACAGGCTCTTGAGATGGCGAGAAATGAAAAAGTCTCCGTGCTTGGCATTAACGACTTTTACGTTACTGACGGCTATGGAGAGTTCAATACGGAAGCTTTAAAAAGTAAAGTTTTCCCTCTTTTTAATATTGAATTTATGGCCTTGCAAAAAGATCTTCAAGCTGCCGGCGTTAAAGTAAATGACCCGAATAATCCGGGAAGAACTTACTTTAGCGGGAAAGGACTTTCCTATCCGGTCCTTTTTAATGATGAAGATTCGCAACGGCTATTGCAGCTAAAAGAGGGAAGTAATGCGCAGGCTAAGGAGATGATCCGCCTGCTCAATCTCTTCCTTTTGGCGGCCGGCGTTCCGGGTCATATAGACTACTTAACGGTTAAGTCTCGTTTTGCCCGCGAATTAGTCCGTGAACGCCATATTGCTAAAGCGTTAAGAGAATTAATTTACAATGCGTATTCCAGGGAAGAAGATCGGCATGATGCACTGGCTCTCTTGATGGGACGAAAAGGATTGAAATTGAATCTGGACGACTTGGCGGTAGTGGAAAATGAAATTCGGTCAGCTTTGCTGAAAGCCGATGGACCTGCTTTTGTCGCGGAAGAAGACCAGGCTTTTTATAGTCTTGAAGAAATACAGCAATTAATTCTGAACGGGGGCGGTATTCCTTGCTACCCTGTTTTGCTCGATGATAAAAATGGAAAGTTTACGGAATTTGAAGCTGACTGGGAAAAAATGGCGGCTTCTCTTGTCCACAAAGGGATCTATTGTATTGAACTGATTCCGGGACGAAATAGTTTGTCTGTACTGAGCGATTTTGTCCACTTTTTTCATGATAAAAATTTTGTAGTTTTGTTTGGAACAGAACACAATACTCCCGATTTACAACCCCTTGTTGTTTCTTGTAGAGGACGGCAACCTCTTACCGAAGAATTAAATCGCATTGGATATGAAGGCGCCTGTGTAGTCGCAGCACATCAGTATCTCCATGCACAGGGGAAGAATGGTTATGTTGATAAAAATGGAGTTACAGCTTATTCTCAACGTGATTATTTTGTTCGCCTGGGTCAGGCTGTCCTGACTTATTTTAATAATGAATTCAGAACTGAAAACTAAAATAAAATGACTGAAAGAAAGTACTCTACAGTGATTCCTGCTGTACGAATGATGGTCTCAGATGAGACAGTCAAGATCCTTACTTTTTGTGCGGAACATCGGGAAGAAGCTGCCTCTGAACAGGTTCTTCGTATTGAAAAAAATGAAGATGCAGATAAGTTGATTGCTTCATGTAAGGATGCATTGCTGCAATGTCAGGGGAAGATACCGGAGTGGATACACTTTGAAGGATGGGGTTGGGTTAAAATCCAACAGCCCGAAAAAGAAGGTCGTGTTGTCGGGAAGATCGTTATTGTTACCGGCGGAGCACAAGGCTTTGGTGGTGGTATTGCCGATTTCCTGTTTGAACAGGGCGCATCGGTTGTAATTGCTGATTTGAATGAAAATCAGGGTAATAAAAAGGCGGCTGAGTTAAATGCACAGAACCGGAGCAATCGTGCAGCTTTTGTTAAAGTGGATGTGTCTAACGCCGAATCAGTACAAAATCTGATTGAACAAACCGTATGCGAATTCGGGGGACTGGATGTTTTTGTCAGTAATGCCGGAATCCTTAAAGCAGGGGGATTGGATGTCATGACTCCTGAAAATTTCGAATTAATGACCCGTATCAATTATATGGGTTATTTTCTTTGTGCAAAATACGCTTCTCCCGTCATGAAACTTCAGAATCAATATCGCAAGAATTACTTTACCGATATTATTCAAATCAATTCCAAATCGGGATTGAAAGGAAGTAATAAAAACTTTACTTATGCCGGTGGAAAATTCGGAGGTATTGGTCTGACTCAGTCTTTTGCGCTGGAACTAATGCCCTATAAGATTAAAGTCAACTCAATCTGTCCCGGTAATTTCTTCGATGGACCGTTGTGGAGTGATCCTGAACGGGGATTGTTTGTGCAGTATCTTAAAGCAGGAAAAGTCCCCGGAGCACAAACTGTTGCTGATGTGAAGAATTTTTATGAGTCGCAGGTTCCTGCAGGACGCGGCTGTACTCCAGCCGACGTGGTGAAAGCCATCTATTATGCGATTGAACAAGAATACGAAACCGGACAGGCCATCCCTGTTACTGGTGGTCAAAATATGCTTCGGTAATTTTATTTAATTGTTTTACTTAATACGAAAAAAAGGATGAAGACTAAAGCTGTTCGAATATATGGGAAAGACGATCTTCGGCTTGAAGAATTTGAATTGCCGGTTCTGAAAGAAGATGAAATACTGGCAAGGGTAATCTCCGATAGTATTTGTATGTCGTCTTATAAGGCAACAGTGCAAGGGGCTGATCATAAACGTGTTCCTGAGGATGTTGCTCAAAATCCGACGATTATCGGACATGAATTTGCAGGGGAATTATTAACGGTTGGGTCTAAATGGTCTCATCAGTTTGCTCCCGGAATGAAATTTTCTATTCAGCCGGCTTTGAATTACGAAGAAGGACCTATTGGTATATTAAGTGCTCCGGGATATTCTTATCGTTTTATTGGAGGCGATGCAACTTATGTAATCATACCCAATGAGGTGATGGAGAAGAACTGTCTGCTTCCGTATAAAGGTCCGGGTTTTTATCCGGCATCTTTATCGGAGCCGCTTTCTTGTGTCATCGGGGCTATGCATGCCAATTATCACACCAGTCACGGCTCGTATATTCATCAGATGGAAATTGTTGACGGAGGGAATATGGCTCTTCTTGCCGGAGTTGGTCCGATGGGACTGGCGGCTATTAATTATGCACTGCACCGCAATGACCGGAAACCCCGGTTGATGGTTGTGACCGATATTGATCAGTCCCGTCTTGATCGTGCAGCTTCTCTTTATACGGTTGAATTTGCCGCCTCAAGGGGCATCGATCTTCGGTATATCAATACTGCGGTTGCATCGGATGCTGTTGAATTACTGATGAGTCTTACCGAAGGGAAAGGATACAACGATGTTTTTACTTTTGCTCCGGTTGTGCCGGTTGTTGAGCAAGCTGATGCGATCCTTGCGTTCGACGGATGTTTGAATTTCTTCGCCGGACCTGGAAATTCTCAGTTTAAAGCTCCGTTTAATTTTTACAATGTACATTATTCTTCTACACATATAGTCGGAACCAGTGGCGGGAATAATGATGATATGGTTGAAGCATTGAATCAGATGGCAGCTGGGTTGGACCCGGCCGGACTGATTACTCATGTTGGAGGATTAAATGCGGTAATCGATACAACCCGACGGCTCCCTTCTATTCCGGGTGGGAAGAAATTGATTTATACGCATAAAAATATACCACTGACTGCGCTGTCTGATTTTGCCGAAAAAGGGAAAACAGATCCTTTGTTTGCCCGTCTTGACGAGATCACAAAGCAGCATAATGGTTTGTGGAGCACAGAGGCAGAAGCGTATCTTTTGAAAACTGCTCCGGCTATTTAATTGGGCAAAAAGACGTAAACCGATCTGGTGTTTTATTGATAATTTGACACCGGATCGGTTTTGTTGATTAAGTAATAATTAATCCTTGCAGTTGGTTGAAATATACGTGAAGGGTTCTGAAAATCAACGTTACCTTTGCGGTAAATTTCAACGAATCAAGAAGATCGTTTAAAGGAAATAGATTATGATTTACATGGCCGATACAGCTAACCTGGAAGAATTGCAGGAACTGTACAAATTTTTCCCATTAGAAGGAGTTACAACCAATCCAACTATTTTAAAACATTCAGGAATGAAACTTTCAGTTGCTATTCCTAAAATTCTTGAAATAATTGGGAATGGAATGATCCATATTCAGGCAATAAGTAGTAATCCTGAAGATATTTTACGTGAAGCCAAAAAATATCGGGACTTTTTTGCTCTGGGAAATAATTATTACGTTAAGATTCCGGTTACTGCTGCAGGGTACAAGGCAATTCAGATGGTTAAAGATGCCGGGATAAATGTTACGGCAACTGCTATATTTACACAACAACAGGCTCTTGTTGCCTCTAAAGCCGGGGCTGATTTTGTAGCACCGTATGTTAGTCGTTTGGATAATATCTCTTCACATGGGATTGAAGTTGTTGAGGATATCGTAAAGAATATGGTCAAATTCAATCTCCATACCCGGGTTTTGGCTGCCAGTTTCAAAACGGTTGACCAGATTCATCGAACCAGTATGGTTGGCTCACATGCGGCCACGATTAACTATGAATTACTTATGACTCTTATTAAACATCCGATGACCGATATCAGCGTGAAAACTTTCACGGAGGATGGTGAAGGATTGTATGATATTGAATTCTGAAAATAAAAAGGAGTGGCCAATGAGTCACTCCTTTTTATTTTTTCCCTTATTGTATCCTATTTAATTAACTTGGAGATAGTCCTGAATTCAGGTGTCTTAGAGGAACGGGTTAGCTCAAAAAGAATGGATTCATAACTTGAGAGAATAATTTTTTCTTGTTTCAAGCGTTCAAGACTTAGTGCTTTGTTCTCCTCTGTTCGTGCACTGATACAATCAACAATTACAATCGGGTTGTATCCTTTCTCCTTTAAGTCGATTGCGGTCTGTAATACACAAACATGTGCTTCGATTCCACAGATGATGATATTTTTACGATTTTGTTGTCTGAGCCATTCTGCGTAAGCCGGTTCATCCAGACAGCTGAAATCGGTTTTGTCGATATAGCTGAAATTGGAGACTAATGATCTTATTTCCGGGACTGTTTCTCCGAGTCCCTTGGTGTATTGTTGTGTGAAGGTTGTAGAAATGGATAATTCTTGTAATCCGTTGATCAGAATTTCACAATGACGCAAAAGCTCTTCTTTTTTGCTCATGGCCGGAAAAATCTTTTCCTGCATGTCAATCACCAGAGCGGTACAGTCGTCTTTGCAAATTCTCATAAAAGTGAATTTTTATTTAGTCTCTTTTTGCTTTTCCTGATGGGCCTGTTCCCGTGATTTGTTCCCCAGATAGCCACCGTGATGTCTTTTGGCGTATTCTTCGTTGGTGAAACCGATTTTCTTCATCATCGATACCACCAGAGCATCCCCTATGACGGTCATGGCAGTTGTTGAGGTGCTGGGTGTTAATCCAAGCGGACAGACTTCTTTGGGGTTTCCGGTGTGCAGACATGCATCAGCAATCTGTGCTAACGGGCTCTCTAAATCACTGGTAATTGCAACGAGAGGCAGATTGGCATATAATTTATTTGATAGTTCGATGAGTTCCAGGATCTCTCGGGTTTTTCCGGAGTTGGAAATTAACAAAAGTGTATCGTGTGGTTGAATGACTCCTAAATCACCGTGTTGTGCATCGCTGGGATGAAGAAATACAGCAGGGGTTCCGGTAGAGCTGAATGTGGTGGCAATATTAAGAGCGATTTGCCCTGCTTTACCCATTCCGCTGACGACTAACTTCCCACTTTGTTCATGAACTGATTTATGAATGATATTTATTGCCTTTTCGAAATTATCGGTTACCGGAATTTTTCTGATAGCATCAGATTCTTGTTCCAGTACATCTCTTACAATCTGTTTAAAATCCATTTTCCGTATAAATTGCTCTATGTTCCCGAATTATAGATTGGGAACGGTGGATATCTTTCTTTGTTTAAAATAAATACAACATTGCAAATCTATCGGAATTTCCCCTTTAACCAAAAAAATGAGCGAGGAGTTTTTCTATAGAATGCATTTATTTGTGTTTAAAATGATCAGAATGAATTTTTTACCTCCTTTTTAAAAACGGAAATAAATAAATGGTTGCAGTCCGGCTGACATGGCATAGTAAAGAAGAATCCCAGTGACGATTCCAAACCCTATTTTGACCAGGAAAGGAACCCGGATAAACCATCCTCTCCATTGTTCCTGTAGCTGTGCCGGGAATGCATGAATTAAATATCCACATAGCATTAACGAAAGGATTATTGAATAGGCTGGAATGAGACTTGACGGATCTTTAGGCAGAAAGGTGTGTGTGAACTGATAAAACATTTCCTGAATGGTTGTCAGGTCATCAGCCCGGAAACAAATCCATGCGAAAGCAACAAAATGAAAAGTGAGAATAACGGACAGAAAGTGCGATATTCTCGTCGATCTTAAATGAGGGAATAGATCCTTCCATAATTTGTGAATGCATAGTCCTGCGCCGTGAATGCCCCCCCAAAGAATGAATCGAATGCTTGCTCCATGCCAGAGCCCTCCCAGAAGCATGGTGATCATTAGATTGAGGTAAGTTCTTAATTTCCCTTTCCGGCTACCTCCGAGTGGAATATACAGGTAGTCTTTTAACCACATCGAAAGCGAAATGTGCCAACGTCGCCAGAATTCACTGATGTTCCTCGATTTGTAGGGCGCATTAAAATTGATTGGAAGGCGAAATCCCATCAGTAATCCGAGTCCGATGGCTATATCGGTATATCCGGAGAAATCACAAAATATCTGAATGGCATAGGCATAAATGGCTCCTAGTATTTCGACTCCTGAAAATGAAAGCGGTGATTCGAATACCCGATCTACAAAATTAAGCGATAAATAATCTGCAATGATGATTTTTTTGATCAGTCCACCCATGATCAGAAAAAGAGCGTGACCAAATTCTTCTTTTCGTAGTTGATATTTTTGATGAATTTGTGGAATAAAGGCTGCTGCACGGACAATTGGACCGGCAACAAGCTGCGGAAAGAAGGTAAGATAAAAACTAAAATCGAGCGGATTTTTTAGCGCTTTGACATCTTGACGGTAAATGTCAACAATGTAGCTGATAGCCTGAAAAGTGATGAACGAGATTCCGATTGGCAGAATGATCTGATTAATAGGTTGATTGCTGCCGAATAATTCATTGCTCCAGAGATGTATCCAATTAATAACTTTTAAATCGGAATGAAATAGTTGGTTCATCAGGTCGGTTAAAAAATAGGAATATTTAAAATAACCGAGTATTAGAAGATTGGTTGCGACAGCTAGAAATAGCCATAGCTTTTTCCACCTTTTTGACTCTGTTGAATAGCCAATCAGTAATCCATAGCCGTAGTTGATGAGGCAGGAGAAGATAAGAAGAAAGACAAATGGGCCGGTTGTTCTGTAATAGAAAAATAAACTGATGAGTAGTAAGTAGATATTCCGTAAGGCAATCTTCTTATACAAAAATGCATAACCTCCCATGGCCAGGGTGAAAAATACCCAGAATACTTCGGAAGTGAAGAAGAACGGATGGTCTTCCGAATACATGAATAGCCAGGTTATAAAAGAAGATATTGTGTTGAACATACGGTCTTATTGCTTCTTTGTTTTTAACGGGATAAAGATTGTTCGACTAAGCATCCTTCCGATACTATCAGCTCCGCGACGATTAAAATGGACATAGTCTTTTGTTGCCAGAGTGGGTATTGCCCGGACCCATCTGATCATTGAATTTTTTCCTCCCATATCTTTCTCCAGATTCCAGAATGCAATGCCTTTTTGCTTGGCTGCATTGCGTTGTGCGGTTCTGACGGCTGAAATATTTGGGTAGGATGTTAGTCCGGTTCCATTTCGATGGGCCATGTCGGATACTCCGACAATCAGAATCGGAAGCGTAGGGTCTGTTTCACGGATATATTGAATTTGTTTTTTGAGCATTCGAGTATAGAACGCATACGATTTGAGCATGCCGGGAACGAGGTTTACGCCATAATGCAGAATAACCAGTCCCACGTTCTGAGTTCGTATAAAATCAGATAAATCAGAAGACGGAACTCTTTGTAGCTGGGGAACAATTTGGCCTCTCATGGAAATATTGTCAACGTAAATTCCTTTTTCGTTCTGAAATAGCAATCCGTGAATTTTTAGATTTCTACTTGCCGAAAAATGGAGCTTTATTGAATTTGAATTTCCTTCCAGGGTGATATATTGAATCGTTGGAGTCTTCGAAAGCGGCAATTGAATCTCTTTTGTGAAAGAATGACCGGATAGAGTAATCGTCTCGGAATGATCTCCGGTTGAATAGTAAATCCCTATTTTTGAAAGGTTGATCCTTTTTCTCCCGAGAAGTCTGTTGATGGAGAACGAGGCTCCGTTATGGACCGGCGTTGCGTAAAATCCTAATGGAGAGAAGGTCCCTGGGGTGTTGTGATCGTAGATGTAACTTTTATTCCAACCGGAAGAGACCTCTGTAAGGTAACCTTCGGAAACATTAAATAAGTTTTCTATTCGGATAAAACCGACTCCTTTTCCTCCGAATTTTGATTGAAGAATAGAACGTAGTGTTCCGGATATGTGGTCTCCTTCAATCTGAGAATCTCCAAAATAAAGGATGTGAACCGGTTTATAACAGGCTTGTCCTAATCGGTGTTGTAGTTCTTCTGTAAAAGAAGAATCGTAAATCAGGTTGTTGTTGTAAATCGGAGAGGAAGAACCAGTACTGTTCCGCCCTTTGACTTTCCCTGATAAGGAATCCGGGATAGCTTGGTTTTCCTCTGTATGTACATTTTCAAAGGCCGTAGTGTCGGGAAGTGGATTCTCTTTGAAGTTGTTCTTGCTGGTTATTTTATTTAAGTTTTTTCCAAAAAAATAGTCTGGTTTTAGGAAAAAGGAGGTGCAGGATAAGATGACAACGACGATAGCAAAATAAAGAAAGGTCTTAAAAGGTTTCATAGAAAAAATTTATCCCCATTGCGCAAAAATTATTTTAACTATGAAAATAGGACAAAAAAAGCAGAAATCATAGATTTTATAAATTGATTTCTGCTTTTTTGTCTTTAATGGATTGATCTAAATCTCGGGTATTTTTATTTTATCTCCTGGTTTTAAATGCTTTGGGTCGTCAATTCCATTGTATTTGAGGATTTCATTGCAGGTGGTTCCTGGAAATCTTTTAGCAATAGACCATAAAGACTCGTCTTTTTTGATGGTGTAAGTTTTCGGTTCGTCTTTTGCTTTCGCTTTTTTATGAAGATCCTCTTTTTTAGATTCCGCTTTCTCAACGCGACTAATTTTTTCTTCTTTTGGTGCTTTTCGGGAGTGCCAGGTTCCTTCCTTCGCTTTTTGTGCCGCGGCTAATTTTTCTTCTTTTTGCTCTTTGCGAGAGCGATATCTTTCATCCTTGGCTTTTTGAATAGCGGCTAATTTTTCTTCTCCGATGTGAGGCTCATTGCTCTTGTTAAACTCTTCAGCTTTTGCGGCCGGGACATAGAGGACGACTTTTTGTCCGATGCTTAGAATATTTCGTTTAAGGGTATTCCAGTTTCGCATGTCAGAGATTCTCACTTTGAACCATTCGGCAACGTTGTTTATATTATCGCCGTTTTTGATCGTATAGAAAATTTTGACTTTCCCTTTTAGTTCGTCGGTAATGATACTTGCATAGTTCTTCCTTTCCGGCATTCTGATTCGGGTGTCTTTGAAGTACTGGTCGCGGTTGTAGGCAATAATCTGTTTGGAATTGCTGATATAAGGTCTGATTTTATCCGTCGGAAGCCTTAAAGCATAAGCTTTGCTGCTCGTTGCTGGGATAACGTCTCCACGATATTGAGGGTTATATTCTCTGAGTTGTTCGACAGAGAGGTTTAAAACGTGAGATATTTGCTGCAAATTAATATGGTCGTGGACCATAATGGTGTCGGCGGAAAGAGAGAATGAAGGAGTCCGGGGATGCATGTGGTGATTTTGATAAAAATGGAAAACATAGGTGGCTGCGATGTAAGCCGGCACATAGTCCCTCGTTTGTTGAGGTAAGCTATAATAAATTTTCCAGTAATCTTTGTCGCCTCCGTTACGTGCAATAGCGCGTTGAACGGCTCCGGGCCCACAATTGTAAGCGGCAATTACTAAATGCCAATCATTAAAGATTCCGTAAAGTTTTTTTAAATATTGAGCTGCCGCTTCTGTTGATTTCAAAACATCTCTTCGTTCGTCAACGTATGAGTTAACTTCAAGACCGTTTTGTACTCCTGTTCCATACATTAGTTGCCATAAACCACAGGCACCGACAGGTGAGACTGCTCTTGGATTGATGGCTGATTCGATGATGGTGAGATATTTAAGTTCTTGTGGTAGTTCGTAGCGATCAAGTACTTCTTCAATCATAGGGAAGTAGAACTTGGATAAGCCGAGCATGACTTCTGTTCTACCGCGTATACGCTGAATATAATACATGATATTTCTTTTTACCATGGGGTTAAAAGAAAGGGGAACGGGGGAGGGGATACTCTGGAGTCTTCTGATAATAACAGAATCCGGAACATCCATACTTTTTACTTCTTCTTTTGTTAAATGAGCGGCGTCATTATCAAAGGCCGATTTAACATACCAGCTGCTGATTAGATCGTCAATTTTTTGATTAAAAGGATCTTCAACATTCTGGTCGTATTGAAATTTGTTGGAAGGGGCTGCTATTCCAATTGAAGGGGAAGCAGTAGATCGATTTCTGTAAGAATGAGTTACGTGTTTTTTCGTAACCCGATCTTTAGTACCATGTTGATGATGAACCTTTCCGAAAGCATCAACCGAGATGGATAAAGTAATGGTCAGTGCCACAAAAAGGTATGTCCATTTTTTCATGAGCATACGTTTTAGAATGTGATATTACACTGTAGCCCGATATATTGTCTGCTGTTATATTCCCCCATTGGCGCTGTGAAGGGTTTAAAATTAAAAGATAGTTTATCGCTGATGTCAAAATCAATTAAATGACCATCAACGTTAGCGTCGACAATTTGAAATGCATACCAGACTGCAGAAAGAATTATACACAAATCCCGATTTCTTCTGTAATACTCTTCTCCGAGTTGAAACCTTTCAGTTAAAAAACTGATATTTTCGGGATTGCTAAAATCAAAGTTCGGACTCACTTTTAGAACCAAAACTTTATAGTATCCATTGGTATTTCCATTAACAAGGTCAAAATAAGCGCGTTTATACCGATGAAACCACAAATTATTCCAACCTATAAAATACCCTAATGTAGCAAAAGTTCCATAGACAACAGGAACCTTCCAGTACTTCCGATTGTAAATCTGCCCTAATCCGGGACATAGTGCCGACAGACGGGTTGCCTTTTGTGGTGAATGCTCGGGAACGTTATTATTTACAGCAACACTATCCTTCGGAATAACCTGGATAAACTTAGCACTATCCTTCGGAATAGTCTGGGCAAATGTTTCAAAATTACCAAGGAACAGACTTAAAATCAGTGTAAACCTAATAAAAAATTTCAAATCATGAAAGATTTTGGGTTATGAATTTAATTTATCGAGGATCCCGACAATGCGTTCCAATTCGTTAGTGGACGTGAAAGGAATGACTATTTTTCCTTTTCCTTTTTCATTGATTTTAAAGTCTACTTTTGATTGGAAGAATCGGCTTAAGTGGGTCCTTAATTCCTGATATTCATTTTCAGTCTTTACTTCGTCTTTTGAGTTTGACTCATTGTTGCCGGGATTAACGGGTTGTTCATTGTTCAGATTACGAACAATTTCTTCGACTTTCCGGACTGAGAAATCATATTTGAGAATCTGTTGATAGATCATAATCTGGGTGTCTGGATCTTCGATGTTAATTAAGGTCCGTGCATGTCCCATTGTTATTGCCCGATCGCGAATTCCTTTCTGAATCTCAGCAGGTAGTTTCAGCAAACGAAGATAATTCGTAACGGTTGATCTCTTTTTGCCGACGCGATCGCCAAGATTTTCTTGTGTCAGATGGCATTCTTCAATGAGTCGCTGGTAACTTAAAGCAATCTCAATTGCATCTAAGTCTTCCCTTTGAATATTCTCAATAAGAGCCATCTCCAGCATTCCATCATCATTGGCATCACGAACATAGGCGGGAATTTTTTTTAATTCCGCCAGTTTGGATGCTCTGAAACGACGTTCTCCGGCAATAATCTGGTAATGTTCGTCGTCTATTTTTCTCAGCGTTATTGGTTGGATAATACCGAATTTTTTAATAGAACCAGAAAGCTCAGACAGTGCATCTTCATTGAATCGGGTACGGGGCTGAAATGGATTTGCTTCGATCTTGTCAATGTCTATTTCAGAAACAGCAGGTACTGATTCCATTATTTTGTCTGCATCATCCATTAATGCGCTTAACCCTCTTCCTAGTGCGTTTCGTTTAGCCATATTTGAGAAAAATTTACCCGAAAAATATTTAAGCTTTAATCTTTTGTTCTTCTTTTGATACTTTGTTGTTCTTCTGTATAATCTCACGGGCCAGGTTCAGATAATTGACTGCGCCTTTGGAGTTCGCATCATACAAAAGGACCGGTTGTCCGTAGCTGGGTGCTTCGCTCAGTCGAATATTCCGCTGAATAATCGTGTCGAAAACCATTTCCTGAAAATGACGATGTACTTCGTCATAAACCTGATTAGACAGATTTAATCGGGCATCATACATGGTGAGGAGAAACCCTTCGATGTCTAGTTCCGGATTTAATCTGTTCTGGATTATTTTTATTGTATTTAATAGTTTGCCTAATCCTTCCAATGCGAAATATTCACACTGAACTGGAATTATAACCGAATCTGCAGCGGTTAATGCATTTACGGTTATCAAGCCCAGTGAGGGGGAACAGTCTATCAGAATATAATCGTAATCTTTTTTTATTGGCTCCAGAACTTTCTTTAGGACTTTTTCCCTGTCTGGTAGGTTGAGCATCTCAATTTCAGCTCCTACCAGGTCAATATGTGACGGGATAATGCTTAAACGTTCTATGTCAGTCTTGGTTATGATTTTATTCGGATCTGCATTCTCAACCAGACAATCATAAATGCTATTTTTGACCGTACGGACATCTACTCCAATTCCAGAAGTAGCATTGGCCTGAGGATCAGCATCAATAAGAAGTACTTTTTGTTCCTGGACTGCAAGGCTTGCAGCTAGGTTAATTGCAGTTGTGGTTTTACCCACGCCTCCCTTTTGATTGGCTAATGCAATGATTTTACCCATTATATAGTCTCGCTAATGTTTTTATTATTCGAGTTCAAATTTAATATTTATTCGAAGACTAATGGTCAGACAGTGAAACTTTATAACAAACTTTAACAGGCTTAAATGTGTAATGTGTAGATTATTAGTTGATAACGTGTATGTGTGCTTCATCGATAAGACTCCTGTTGTTAGATGATCAGAAGCAGATAAAAGTCCTGTTTATTGATCTTAATATTAGTTCGGATCAACATCTGCAATGATTTGAAGAGTACTGTTCTCCGGAATATTTTTGATAAGAGATATTTTGCTGTTAATTAGTTTTTTAACCTGAGAAGGGGGAAGTTGTCTTTCGGTCTTAAGCCAGATGGTCTTTTGATAGTAGCTCTGCATTCTACTGATGACTGCATCCTGGGGTCCAAGGACCCGATTGCCGAAAGCTTTTTTTAGTAAGGAGGCAAATTGTCCGGCTGCCCGGTTAAGTCGGGTTTGATCGCGATGACGAAGAGTGAAAACAATGAGTCGAAAGAATGGCGGAAACTGAAATTGGTGCCGTTCGCTGAGTTGACTTTTATACATTCCGATATAGTCATTCTTTAGGATAAAGCTGAGAACGGGATGGTCGGGAGTAGCGGTTTGGATAATTACTTTCCCCTGTCCGTGTTTCCGTCCGGCACGGCCACTGACCTGCGCTATTAATTGAAAACTTCGTTCGGTAGCTCTGAAATCAGGAAAATTGAAAAGATTATCGGCATTGAGAATGCCCACTAAACTCACATTCTCAAAATCGAGTCCTTTGGTGATCATCTGAGTCCCGATCAGGATATCTATTTTGTGTTGTTCAAAGTCAAAGATGATATTTTCAAAAGCTTTTTTCTTTCGCGTGGTGTCAAGGTCCATCCGTCCTACTTTGGCCTCAGGGAAAAGGATCTTGACTTCTTCTTCTATTTTTTCGGTTCCGAATCCCTTGGTCTCTAAATCTTCGGAGTGACAGGTATGACAAAGATGTGGAAGTGCTGTGGAATAACCGCAGTAGTGACAGTTGAGACTATTGGTGTTTTTGTGGTAGGTAAGGCTTACATCACAATGGGGGCATTGAGGAATCCATCCACAGGCTTTGCATTGGATAAAAGGTGCGAAACCTCTCCTATTTTGAAATAAAATAACTTGTTGATTGTTGGATAGGGCTGCTTCTATTGACTCGTATAATGCGGGTGTGAGGTGTCCTTGCATCAGTTTTCGCTTGTAGGCATCACGGGTGTCGGCAATGACTGTTGCCGGAAGTTCCAGATTTAAGTACCGGGAGCTTAATTCTACGAAACCATATTTACCTGATTGCGCATTGTAATAACTTTCGATCGAAGGGGTAGCCGTTCCCAGTAAAGTTTTGGCTCCGCACAGATGTGCAAGCAAGATAGCTGCGTCTCGGGCATGATAACGGGGGGCCGGATCGAATTGTTTATAGGATGTTTCATGCTCTTCGTCAACGATGATGAGTCCGAGTTTGCTGAATGGAAGAAATAGTGCTGAGCGGGCTCCCAGAATAAGCTGGTAGGCGTTGGGTTTATGATCGGCAAATGCCAGTACCCTGTTCCATGTTTCGACTCGCTCGTTATCGCTAAACCGCGAATGGTAAATTCCTGTAAGCTTGCCAAATACGTTCTGTAGTCGGGTTGTTATCTGTGTCGTTAATCCGATTTCAGGCAAAAGATAGAGAACCTGAAGCCCCCGATCCATATATTCTTTGATGAGGTGCATGTATATTTCGGTCTTGCCACTGGAGGTGACGCCGTGTAACAGAACTACCGGATGTTGGTCGAACGAAGCTTTTACCTCATAGAAAGCTTTCTGCTGAGCATCGTTTAATGATTTTAACTCATCCGGATTACCTTCTTCGGAAGTAAGACGGTTGACTTCTTTTTCTTCCTGAACAAGAATTTTTTTCTTTAATAATACACTGAGAGCAGCCTGGGCTCCATGAGTCTTTATCAATAGTTCTTGTCTTGATATTTCTTTTAGAGCCGAAGGTGAAGAAAAATGGCTCAGATGTAGAAATTCCATAAGAACCTGTTCTTGTTTTCTGGCTCTTTTGATCAGCAAGAATACTTCTTGCAATTTTTGTTCTGTATTATATTCTTCGGATAAGGAGATGAATGCTTCTTTGCGAGGCTGGTAGTTGGAATCAATCTTTTCTTCGATACGTATGATATTACGTGAAAGTAGCTTGTGAATGTATTTCAGACTGTCTTTCCCAATTGCCTTAATCAGTTCTTCAATGGTTGCTATTTGTCGGTTCAAAAGAAATTGGCAGATGAGGTCTTCAGTCGGACTGAGATCGGGATATGAGGCTTCGGCGTTATTCAGAAAAACGGTCGATTGACTTTCCATCTTTAAACCGGAAGGAAGGGCTGCTTTGTAAACTTCTCCTTCTGTGCACATATAGTAGTTTGCAATCCATTGCCAAAACGTAAACTGGATTGGGACAACAACCGGTGACTCATCAAGTACGTTCTCAATGAATTTAGCCTCAAATTGGGCGGGTTTGTTAAAATGGGTTTTGACAATTAACGCAGAATAGAGTTTCCTTTTTCCAAACTGAACGATAACTCTTTTCCCTTGACTTACCTGATCGTTGAATTCTTCAGGAACAGCATAGGTGAATTGCCCAAGAGGCAAAGGAAGGATAACATCGACAAATTGTTGTTGGCTCATAAGATAAAAAAAGCTGTTTCCGGCATTACGGAAACAGCTACTAAGATATAGAGATGAATAGTTTTTACCAAATGTTAAGAATTCTTTGGAGTTTAACCAGGCTTTCATCAATCGGACGATGTGCCTTGACTGTTTTGTTGAAAGGCACATGTACAATCCGATTATTTTGTATCCCGATCATAATGCTTTTTTGGTCGTCCAGAAGAGCTTCCACTGCAGCGACTCCCATTTGTGTTGCTGCAATCCGATCGTTTGCAGTAGGAGAACCACCTCGTTGCATATGTCCTAAGATAGAAACACGTACATCAAGATCCGGATGTTCTGTGGTAACTTTTTCTGCTATTTTCAATGCTCCTCCGGCGTGATCGCCTTCTGCAACAATGATAATACCACTGGTCTTCTTTTTTTGATAGCCATTGGCTAAAAAGTTCTTCAAATCTTCGGTCCCTGATTCATCTTCAGGAATCAAAATAACTTCAGCTCCACTGGCGATTCCACTGCTTAGAGCAAGCAGTCCGGCTTCTCTCCCCATGACTTCAACAAAAAAGATTCGTCCGTGAGAACTAGCAGTGTCTTTTATTTTATCAACTGCCTCGATAACGGTATTTAAAGCAGTGTCATATCCAATAGTGTAGTCTGTTCCGTACATATCATTGTCGATGGTTCCGGGAATCCCTACAACGGGGATATCGTATTCTTTGGAGAAAAGGCTGGCTCCCATAAAAGATCCGTCACCTCCGATAACAACAAGAGCATCAACTTCGTGTGCGATAAGGTTGTCATAGGCTTTTTTCCTTCCTTCAACGGTCTTGAATTCCATACTCCTTGCCGTTTTCAAGATGGTTCCTCCTTGTTGCAGGATACCACTCACATCAGCGGAGTGAAGAGGGATTATTTCTCCATTAATCATTCCCTTATAGCCATACCTGATCCCTACGACTTCCAGATTGTTTGCGAGGGCTGCACGAGTAACTGCACGGATAGCTGCATTCATGCCCGGAGCATCACCACCTGATGTGAATACCCCTATCTTTTTAATTTTACCTTTTGTCGGATTCATTGAAGCGTCTTCCATTGTCTTTTAATAAATGGTTTATTGCAAATATACATAACGCGTGGCATCCTGTACCGGACTATTCCACACATCACTAAGATATTAGAATTATTTCATATTAGCAACATGTTCTATTTTACTTGCAATGAGCTCCATCAACCAATGGGGAGTGGATGTTGCGCCACAAATTCCGACTGATTCTATCCCTTCAAACCAAGAGGTATTTATTTCATTGGGTTCTGATATGAGATAGCTGTTGTTATTTTGCTGTTTGCACACTTCGTAAAGGAGTTTCCCGTTTGAACTTTTTCTTCCGCTGACAAAGATGATGACTTCATATTGTCCTGCGAATTCACGAACCTGAGGAACCCTATTGGCTACTTGTCTGCATATAGTGTCATTGATTTTAACTTGTAAAGGATTTGCTGCTTTTTGTATGATTTCAGCTGCGATTTTTTGGAAGCCGTCTATTGATTTTGTCGTTTGAGAAAAAAGTCGGATTGGTTGATTAAAATCAATATTTTTAAGGTCTTTAGGTGATTCGATAATAAGTGCATCTCCTTCGATCTGACCAATCAGTCCGTTAACTTCGGCGTGTCCTTTTTTTCCATAAATTACAATCTTCCCTCCCTGACCCTTGGCTTCATCATAGCTGGACTGGATTCTTTTTTGCAGTTTCAGAACAACGGGACATGTTGCATCAATTAGTTGAATGTTGTTTTTTCTGGCGTGTTCATATACTTGCGGGGGTTCTCCATGTGCACGAATTAATACCTTGCAATTGGATAGTCGATAGTATTGTTCATGGGAGATTGTCGCTAATCCGGATTGTCGCAGACGGTCAACTTCCATGTTGTTGTGAACAATGTCCCCCAGGCAGTATAGCTTACCTTCGGCGTTCAGTGCCTGTTCTGCCATCTGAATAGCATTAATGACTCCGAAACAGAATCCTGATTTTTTATCAATGACAATCTTCATTGTTGAGTATTTTATGAACGCGATCAATGATCCATTGAAGTTGTTCTTCACGGGTGAGGTTGCTGTTGTCCAGGACGAGTGCGTCATCGGCTTGTCGCAACGGACTTTCTTTCCGGGTCTGATCAATATGATCTCTCATTTCAACATTGGATAGAATCTCATTAAAGGACACTTCCTGCCCTTTGGCTTTTAATTCGTCATAGCGTCGTTGTGCCCGAATGTGGGGTGATGCGGTCATGAATATTTTTAGTTCTGCCTTTGGGAAGACAACGGTTCCGATATCCCGCCCGTCCATAACAATGCCTTTCCCTTGCCCCATCTTTTGCTGAAGGGCAACCATCTTTTCCCTGACTTCCCGAATTACGCTGACCTGACTAACATTATCTGAGACTGGTAATTGTCGGATTTCTTCTTCTATAATTTCTCCGTTAAGGCAGGTCTCACTCTTTTGGAGTGCTTTGTTATAGTTGAATTCAATGTGAATTTCATGCAGAAGGGCAATCAATTCTTCTTTTTTTATTCGCTGATCTACAATCAGATTCTTTCGCAGACAAAATAATGTAACGGCCCGGTACATAGCCCCTGTATCAATATAGTTGTATCCTAACAAGCTGGCAACCTGCTTTGCTACCGTACTCTTTCCACAGGAGGAAAATCCATCAATTGCTATAATGATTTTTTGTAATTGCATGTTTATTAAAGGTTTTTTAATGAAAATAGTTCAAAAAAATACGAATAATGTTTTTATCTGACGATTGATTTAATCATTGTGTACTCTCTTTGCGATTTTTTACGCTGGTATTATTATTTGAAATATAGATAGGTCTGAATTCTTTCTGACTTGGATTTATCTGTGAAATGAATACTCCTCCCACAACTAATGCAATACCGATAAACTTCTGAAGGGTTAGTCCTTCCCCGAGAATAAAGTGTGCAAAAATAGCAGTAAAAACAGGAATTGTATTGATAAAGATGCTTGTCTTAATGAGTCCTAATCTTTGGAGCGAATAGGTGTAGAATATGAATGCCAGAGAGGAGGCGATGATTGCCAGTTTAAAAATGGCCAACATGGCTTTTAAATCGAATGGGGTATTCATAAATTTATTCATTCCGAAAAAAAGCCATAACGGGAGGAAAAAAATGGTTCCAATCCCATTTTGAAAGGCAACAATGGTTACTGGATTATAATCAGTGGTTACCTTTTTTAAAACGACACCATTTCCCAGTGACGATAAAACGGCCAGACCAAGAAGCAATAACCCTTTTGTCGAAGCATGTATTGAGAAATCATTATTGAACAGAACAATGCCAACTCCGATAAAGGAAATTAACAGACCTGCAAAATTTCGACGATGCAGATGTTCTTTGTAAAAATACCATGCGGTGATAGGGGTAAAGAGCGGAATTGTTGCAATAATCACTGCTCCCAGTGTTGATGACACATACTGGAGCCCGAAACTTTCTCCCAGAAAATAGAGGAATGGCTCAAAAAGGGCAATAAGCATTAAGTTCTGAAATCCTTTTCTGGTAGGTTTCTTTATCTTTTTTGTTAATAGTCCGAATGAAAAGATCAGGATGGCAGAAATGACAAGCCGGAAGAAAATGATTGTTATCGGCTTATAGCTACTGAAGGCAACTTTTATCCATATAAAAGAAAGACTCCAGAAAATCTCGGCCAGGATAACGGCTAAATAAACTTTTCCTTTTATTCCTTGATTCATCGGACCCAAAAATTTGCCTCAAAGGTATAAAAAAGAAACAGGGTTACCCGATCCTTCTTCTTCTACCCTTGGGCATTCTAATCTTTGAATCTAAACGCTTTTCATTGAATGATAACTGATTGAATAGCGCAATAAGTCTTTAAATTTTTAAAAATTAACCCGAAATGTAAGAGCAAAGTCTAAGGGCATGGCGTAAAAATCATGCTCTCCGCCGAAGTCAATGAATGGTTTTGCTTCAATCCCGATAGAAAGCGGTACTTCCCGAAAATTATAGTCTAATCCCACAAGTCCGTCTACACCAACGACTGCCCTTTGCTGATTATCTCTATTCCCATTTGAATAATCATTCCATCCAGTATAACCAAGATGTCCACCAAATCCATAGACGAAAGAAAAATTATTGGGAAGTGCCTGATAATATTCTCTCAATAGGGTTACCTGTAGTCCTTCGTCTCTTGTGCTGAGAAGTACTCGTATAGAGTTTGCTGAATTCATGTAGTACCGGTAAAAGATGCCAGCAGAATATCCCCCACGAAGACCAATACTGTTATCATATCCTTGTGCTTTCAATCCACAAATACTTGTGACCAGTAGAATAAGAATTAGAATTCCTTTTTTCATGTTTTTTGTTTTTTTAATTGTTCGCGTTTATTAATCGGCCGAAACCGGTTATGTTCTGATAAATTACAGGGTAATTAATGTAATAAATGTTCCCATTCCCTGAGATATTTACATTGAGATTCTCTTTTGCATTAATAAAAATGGTTCCTCCTCCTGTCATTGAGGCATCTCCGTTATAAAGAACAAAATTATAAGCTTCAATAGATCCTGATTCACTCACTCTCATTGCAGCCGTTTCTGCAGTTCCTTCTAAAATAATTTTGCCGCTTCCTGATACATCTGCATGTAATTCATTGGTATTGAAAGCAGCATCAATAGTTCCTGATCCGAGATTTTCCAAATCGACCGTTGAGGGATTGAAATAGTCTGTTATTATTTCTCCGGAATCATATTGTCTTATTTCATTTAGGTTTGGTGTTGTTATGATGATCTCTATCTGATCATGATTTATTAGCTCAGTGTTACCCTCAATATTAATGTATAACGTTTTATCGCCAAGCTTTGTTTCAATATAAGGGATAAGATTCGATTCCGCTATTATCTGAACAGACGATGTGAGCCCGTTTTTTACCGTCACGTGATAGGGAACCGATACCGATATTTTTTCAAAATAATCACTTTCTCTGTATTCTGTTTCTGTATTTTGATTTCCGACAATAACCGGATCGACTGTGACGCAAGAATAGCTTGAGACTAAAAGAATAAAAAATGCGGCAAATAGGAATAGGACTTTTTTCATGAATTTATTTTCTGTGTGACTGATTATTAAAACAATGAAAGAGATCTGTTTCGAGTTTTAAACTCCGGTTCTTTTTTCTATGTATCGTAATTATTAGAATGCAAAAATAGATAAATCATTTAAAGGACAATGTTCTGATATTTTGTTTCTCAAAAACCGGACGATTAGAACTCACCGATATTAGGACGATTTTCTTGATAAAAAGACACAAATTTTTTCCTTCGCTTTTCAAAAAGAGGCAATTTTTGATTCGGGACCAATGGTTATAGATCTAAATGTCTTATTTTTGGTGGGACCAAATCCATAATCATGACAAATCGAAGAAATTTTTTAAAGCAAGCCGGAATTGCCGGTTTAGGAATTGCAGCAATGCCTTCATGGGCCAACGGTATGAGTCTTGACCATGAATTAATTTCTCATCGCCCTCCTTTAAGTGAACGGAAGTTCGTGAGTCAGGTTGTCGATGCGAAGATTGAATCCATGAAAAAGATTGTAAAGGACAAAGAACTTGCATGGATGTTTGAGAACTGTTTTCCGAACACACTTGATACAACTGTTCGTTTCTCTGAGAAAAATGGGAAACCGGACACTTTTGTTATTACCGGTGATATTAATGCCATGTGGCTTAGAGATTCAACAGCACAGGTTTGGCCTTATCTCCCGATGGTAAAGCAGGACCCTGAATTGAAAAAATTAATACAAGGAGTCATTAATCGTCAGGTATGGTGTATTGGCATAGACCCTTATGCGAATGCTTTTAATGAAGGGCCGGAGCATTCCGAATGGTTTACGGATGTGACTGCTATGAAAGCGGAATTACATGAGCGAAAATGGGAAATTGATTCTTTATGCTATCCGATCCGACTCGCTTATCATTATTGGAAGAATACCGGGGATACTTCTTGCTTTAACGCAGATTGGCTGAATGCAATGAAATTAGTTGTTAAAACGTTCCGTGAGCAACAACGGAAAAAGGATCGTGGTCCCTATTCTTTTATGAGGAATACCACGACTAATACCGATACGATGCCAGGGTATGGTTGGGGGAACCCCATTAAACCGACCGGATTAATTTGTTCCGGGTTCCGTCCTTCCGATGATACAACGACTTTCCTTTTTCTGATTCCTTCCAACTATTTTGCAATGGTATCCTTGCATCAACTTGCAGAGATGAGTCGTAAGATTGCCGGAGATCAGGAGTTCGCTGCTGAGTGTTCCTCTTTTGCTAAAGAAATAGATGGAGCTTTGAAAAAATATGCTGTGCACAACCATCCAGAGTTTGGTGAAATTCTGGCTTTCGAAGTTGATGGTTTTGGAAACCAGCTTTTGATGGATGATTCTAATATCCCGAGCCTTTTGGCTTTGCCTTATCTTGAAGGATTAAAACAGACGGATCCGTTGTATGTGCGTACCCGGAAATTTATTTTGAGTAAAAGCAATCCTTTTTTCTTTAAGGGGAAATATGCAGAGGGAATTGGTGGACCACATGTAGGGGTCGATTATATCTGGCCGATGTCAATCATTATGCGCGTTATTACCAGCAATGATGAAGCTGAGATTGCCAGTGGCCTCCGAATGTTAAAACGAACACATGCCGGAACCGGTTTTATGCACGAGAGCTTTTTAAAGGATAATCCGGATAAATTTACCCGTAAATGGTTCGCCTGGGCGAACACTCTTTTTGGTGAAATGATGCTGAAAGTTGCAGAACATCATCCTAATCTATTGAATCGGGAATACTAGCATGAATCTTGAGCGAGGGCTCGACTAATTCGTATACATAAAAAAGCCGGTTATATTTATAACCGGCTTTTTTATTTTTATAGAACGATGTGATCTATTTATTTTTAATGTAGTTGATAATCCATTCTCCGACTTCTGTTGTGTGGTAGGCCTTATTGTTGCCGGCAAGATCTTCCGTAACAACATTTTGTACAATTGATTGTTCAACGGCTTCCCGTATCAGTTTGCCCTCTTCTTTCAGATTGAATGCATATTCGAACATCATTGCAGCGGATAAGATTGTTGCAATCGGGTTTGCAATATTTTTCCCGGCAGCTTGCGGGTACGATCCATGAATCGGCTCAAATAATGAGGTGTGAATTCCTATTGAAGCTGAAGGTAAAAGTCCCAGAGACCCGCTGATAACACTTGCTTCATCAGTAAGAATATCTCCGAACATATTTTCCGTAACTAAAACATCAAAGCGTTTTGGCCATTGAATAATTTGCATCGCTGCATTGTCAACAAAAATGAATTCAACGTCAATGTCCGGATAGTCAGACTTCATTCCCTGTGCAACCTCTCTCCAAAGTCTGGAGGTGGCAAGGACATTCGCTTTATCTACAACCGTCAGCTTCTTCTTTCTTTGTCCGGCGAATTCAAATGCTAATTTCAGAATCCGTTCGATCTCCTCCCGGCTGTACATGCTGGTATCATAGGCTGTATTTCCATCTTCTGATCGGCCCTGAGGTTTTCCAAAGTAAATACCACCTGTCAGTTCACGGATACAAACAAAATCTGCACCGTCGACCAATTCGTTCTTTAATGGAGATTTGTCGATTAAAGATTTGAAAATAGTAAGCGGGCGAATATTTGCATAAAGTCCGAGTTTCTGACGCATCTTCAATAATCCCTGTTCCGGACGAACCTTTGCTTTTGGATTATTATCAAATTTAGGATCTCCAACTGCCCCAAAAAGTACGGCATCTGCATTCATACAGAGTTGGTGTGTTTCTTCCGGGTATGGATCACCGACTTTGTCTATAGCTCCTGCTCCTGTTATTCCATATTTATACGTTAAGGAATGACCAAACTTTTCTGCGATAGCTTTGGTGACCGCTAATGCTTGCGCAATAATTTCCGGTCCAATCCCGTCTCCGGGTAAAACGGCAATATTGAGTTTCTTACTCATTGTATTTTTTCTAAAAGATTAAACTGTAAAATCGTTTTCTATAACATTTAACATCTTTTCCGTTGCGGTAATAGCCGCAGATGTCTGATCGGTTTCAAGCCCCCTGGTTTTAAATTCCCGGTTTAGTTTCCAGGTAATAACGGTTTCGACTAATGCGTCTGTTTTTCCTCCGGGAGGAATTGCTACCGAATAATTAACCAGTTGAGGAAAAGGTTTATTTAATTTGAAATAAATCTTTTTTAATGCATTCATAAAGGCATCATATTGTCCATCGCCAGGAGAATGTGCTTCATGCTTTTCTCCATCAATTTCGATACTAACCGTAGCACTGGGATGCAGATTTTTTGCAAGAGAAATATTGTAGTTGATTACTCTTATGTGTTGTCCGATTGTTTCACTTTTCAGTACATCTGAAACAATATAAGGCAAATCTTCTGTCGTGACAGCTTCTTTATGATCGCCTAATTCAACGATCTTCGCTGTTACTTTCTTTAATGATTCGGTACTTAAAATAATGCCGATTTCTTCAAGATTTTTACGGATATTGGCCTTTCCTGAAGTTTTTCCAAGGGCATATTGTCTTTTCCTACCAAAACGTTCAGGAATCAAATCATTGGAGTAAAGCTGATTCTTATTGTCTCCGTCTGCATGAACTCCACTGCACTGAGTGAATACATTTTCTCCTATAAGCGGTTGATTCGGTGGAATCCGTACTCCGGAAAAAGATTCGACTAGCTGACTTACTTTAGTAAGCCGGCTTTCGTCAATTGAAGTCCTCAGATGTAAATGATCGATGATTAAGCCGATAACACTTGAAATAGGCGCATTCCCTGCTCTTTCTCCCAGTCCGTTAACGGTAGTGTGAATGCAGTTAATTCCTGCTTTTAATGCATTGTACACATTGGCTGTAGCCAGATCATAATCGTTATGAGCATGAAAATCAAAGCGAAGATCCGGATATTTTGTTAGCATCTCTTTACAAAAACTATAAGTTTCATCGGGACTTAAAATACCAAGTGTGTCGGGTAACATGAATCGGCCGATCTTCTCACCTTTTAATTGATCAAGCATATAAAAGACATAGTCTTTGGAATTACGCATTCCATTAGACCAGTCCTCCAGATAAATATTTGCCCGAATGCCCTTTTCGTTCGCATATGCAATTGATTTTTTGATGTCGGCAACATGTTCCTCTGGTGTCTTTCTTAGCTGTTCTGTTACGTGCCGATAAGACCCTTTGCATAGCAAGTTTATTACTTTTCCTCCTGCATTGTTAATCCAATCGACGGAAATTGTTCCATCAATAAATCCCAGTATTTCAATTTTATCAAGCAGATGTTTGGATGCAGCCCATTCTGCAATTTTTTTGACTGCCAAAAATTCTCCTTCTGAAACCCGAGCAGATGCTATTTCGATCCGGTCGACTTTTAATTCTTCAAGCAGAATTTTTGCCAGACTGAGCTTCTCGGTGTCTGTGAAAGAGACACCGGAAGTCTGCTCACCATCACGAAGGGTGGTATCCATTATTTCTACATACTGCGTCATATTAGCTTTTTCCTTATTCCGATACGATTAGTGTTGTTTTTCAAATTCGGTGATTTTATCGGATATACTCACCAAATAGTCAATATCATCATATCCATTTAGCAGGCATTGTCTCTTATAGGTATTGATTTCAAAACCCACTTTTTCTCCGGTCGCAATGATTTTAAAGGTTTGATCCTGAAGATTTACTTCAAACTGTGCTTTGGGATCTTCTTTAATAATCGCAAATATTTTTTCTAAGAAATCAGCAGGAACCTGTACCGGCAGTAGTCCGTTATTGAGTGCATTATTCTTAAAAATATCAGCAAAGAAACTGGAAACAACAACCCTAAATCCATAGTCATAGATAGACCATGCTGCATGCTCACGACTGGATCCGCTTCCGAAATTTTTACCTGCAACCAGAATCTTTCCCTGATAACAGGAACTGTTTAATACAAATTCAGGAACGGGTTTGTTGTTCTTGTCATAACGCCAGTCACGAAAGAGATTGTCTCCAAATCCTTTACGTTCAACGGCTTTCAGAAAACGGGCGGGAATAATCTGGTCAGTATCAACATTCTCAATTGGGAGTGGTACTGCCGGAGAAACGATTGTTGTAAATTTATCTATAGGCATTTTTTGTCAATTTAAAGTGAAACCAATTTACATTAAAGTACGGGGATCCGTGATTACACCAGTAACCGCAGCTGCTGCGGCAACAAGTGGACTTGCGAGCATTGTTCTTGCCCCTGGTCCCTGGCGACCTTCAAAATTACGATTGGAAGTCGCAACGCTGTATTTTCCTGAAGGAATTTTGTCTTCGTTCATTGCCAAACAAGCAGAGCATCCTGGTTGACGGAATTCAAAGCCTGCTTCATTAAGAATATCGACAATTCCTTCTTCTCTGGCTTGTTTCTCTACTTGCTTTGACCCGGGAACGATCCATGCGGTAATCCCCTCCATTTTCTTTTTCCCCTTTACAAAAGCGGCAAAGATTCGAAGGTCTTCAATTCTTCCATTGGTACAACTTCCAACAAAGACATAGTCAACCGGTTTCCCGAGAAGTTTCTCTCCCGGGTTGAATCCCATGTATTTAAGGGACTTCTTAAACGTGATGAGGTCTGTCCCTTTTAATTTTTTTCCGTCAGGAATCTGTCCATCTATTTTGATTCCCATTCCAGGATTTGTTCCATAAGTAATCATTGGAGCAATATCATCCGCATCAAAAATGTATTCTTTATCGAATACGGCATTCGGATCTGAATAAAGTTTTTTCCATTCTTCAGTGGCCTTATCCCAACCTTTTCCCTTGGGGGCAAATTCTTTCCCTTTGAGATATTCAATGGTTTTTTCATCCGGAGCAATCATCCCTCCACGTGCACCGCATTCAATACTCATATTGCATACGGTCATTCTTCCTTCAATTGAAAGATTCTTAATTGCAGAACCACCGAATTCGATGAAATGACCGGTTCCTCCGCTTGTCGATATTTTTGAGATGACGTAAAGGATAATATCTTTTGCCGTAACGCCCTTTTTTAATGATCCGTTAACGACAATGTGCATTTTCTTCGGTTTAGGCTGCAGAACGCACTGACTAGCCAGTACCATCTCCACCTCACTGGTACCAATACCAAAGGCAACGCAACCTAACGCTCCGTGCGTAGAGGTATGGCTGTCCCCGCAGACAATGGTCATTCCCGGTTGGGTTATTCCCAATTCCGGACCGACAACATGTACAATGCCATGCCGTTGGTTTCCGAGTCCGTATAGTGTTATGTTGTGCTTTTTGCAATTAGTCGAAAGAGTTGCTAACTGATTCCTTGAGAGAATATCAGCAACCGGACGATCTTGGTTCATCGTTGGAACATTATGATCTGGAGTTGCTGTCGTTTTTTCTGGCCGGAAGACCTTTAAGCCGCGTTTGTCAAGATCAAGAAAGGCTACAGGACTCGTAACTTCATGGATGTAATGACGATCAATATAGAGGACACTGGGTCCATCTTCGATCTGATGCACTACATGTGCATCCCATATCTTGTCAAAAAGTGTTTTTGCTTCCAATTTATGTGTCGTTTAATGTTATTTGTTTTCCGTTGTGTTTGTTTCTAATGGTTTCATTTTGTTGATGGCATCGATAAATGCTTCTGTTGAAGCAACAATAATATCGGTATTGGCAGCGAATCCGTGATAAACCATTCCCTCATGTTCTACCTGCATGTGAACTTTTCCAACATCATCACTCCCTTTTGTGATGGCCTGAATAAGAAATTCTTCCAGTGAAACTTTTCGGTGAATAATGTGTTTTACCGCTTTTATTGCTGCATTAACAGGGCCATTCCCTGCTTCTGTTGCAGAAAATATCTCTCCGGCAATATTAAGCCGGACTGTTGCCATCGGAATAAGATCCTTGCCTGTAACAACTTGTAGAAAATCAAGTTTAATCCGTTTATCTCTTTTGTGAGCATCACCGGCAAGCATGGCAAGGTCATCATCCTTAATATCTTTTTTCTTGTCTGCCAGGATTAGAAAATCCTGATAAACGCTATCTATTTTTTCTTTATCCAGATCGAATCCTAATATTTCCAGACGGTGCCTTAGAGCAGCACGACCGCTACGGGCGGTAAGAACAATTGAAGACTCTTTAACTCCAACCTCTTTCGGATCGATAATTTCATAATTCTCCCGATTCTTTAATACGCCATCCTGATGAATCCCTGATGAATGGGCAAATGCGTTACGTCCAACAATGGCCTTGTTAGGCTGGACCGGCATGTTCATCAGATTTGAGATCATACGGCTTGTCTTATATATTTGCCTTGTATTAATGTTGGTAACAATCCCAAGTTCTTTATGGCTTTTGCAAATCATTACGACTTCTTCGAGTGCGGTATTTCCTGCACGTTCTCCAATTCCATTGATTGTTACTTCAACCTGTCTTGCCCCATTAATGATTCCTGACATTGTATTGGCAGTTGCCATTCCCAGATCATTATGACAATGGGTTGAAATAATTGCTTTGTGAATACCATCGACATGTTCAAACAGATATTTAATCTTTTCTCCATATTCATTAGGAAGGCAATATCCGGTTGTGTCGGGAATGTTCACAACGGTTGCTCCTGCTTTTATAACTGCTTCAACAACACGGGCAAGGTATTCATTGTCGGTACGTCCTGCATCTTCTGCATAGAATTCGACATCCTCGACATATTTTTTTGCATATTTTACGGCTGCAATAGATCTTTCTAGAATTTCTTCCGGTGTAGAGTTTAGTTTGTAATGAACATGGTAATAAGAAGTACCAATCCCGGTATGGATGCGTTTGTGTTTTGCAAGGGATAGTGCATCTGCAGCAACATCAATGTCTTTTTCTACTGCACGGGTTAAAGCACAAATAGTCGGCCATGTTACCGCTTTTGAAATTTCTCTGACGGAATTAAAATCACCCGGACTTGAAATAGGAAATCCAGCCTCGATAACGTCTACTCCCAACTCTTCGAGGGTCTTGGCAACCTGGATCTTTTCAATCGTATTGAGCTGACATCCGGGAACCTGTTCTCCATCACGAAGGGTGGTATCGAAAATATACAATTTATCTTCCATTACAATCAATTTAAAAGAGAGAGCTTTCTATTAAGAAAGGCTCTCTCTGATGTTGAATTAATTATTTTCTGGTCTTAATTTACGCACCACGGCACCTGTCCGCCACATCTCACTATCGTGCAATTCTTTCAATTCAGCGTCTAATTTTACACGGTAATCCGCTTTGCTGTTTAAATCAATTGAACGTTGTGCTTCATTTCCTGCAACAACTTCTTTGTAAAGATTTTTGAATACAGGTAATACAGCATCCCGGAATCTTGGGTACCAGTCTAAAGCTCCACGTTGTGCGGTTGTAGAGCAGTTTGCGTACATCCAGTCCATTCCGTTTTCTGCGATAAGAGGCATCAGACTCTGAGTCAATTCTTCGATCGTTTCGTTGAATGCTTCAGAAGGTGTATGTCCATTTTCGCGCAGAACTTGATATTGTGCTGCGAAAATACCCTGGATAGCTCCCATTAAAGTACCTCTTTCTCCGGTTAAGTCAGAGGAAACTTCTCTTTCGAATGTTGTTTCGAAAAGGTAGCCGGATCCAACTCCGATACCCAGTGCAATTACACGATCCCATGCATGTTTTGTTGCATCCTGAAAGATAGCGTAACTTGAGTTCAAACCACGACCTTCAAGAAACATACGGCGCAGACTGGTTCCTGATCCTTTAGGGGCAATCAGAATAACATCAACATCTTTAGGAGGGACAATGCCTGTCCGTTCTTTATAGGTGATGCCAAATCCATGAGAGAAATAGAGTGCTTTCCCTGCTGTTAAATGTTTTTTTACGGTAGGCCAAACACTAATCTGTCCGGCATCAGAAAGTAGATATTGAATAATCGTTCCTCTTTTGCATGCTTCTTCGATTTCAAAAAGAGTTTCTCCGGGTACCCATCCGTCAGCAACAGCTTTGTCCCATGTTTTAGATCCTTTACGTTGACCAACGATCACTTTGAATCCGTTGTCTCTCAGGTTCAGTGATTGACCGGGGCCTTGTACTCCATAGCCAATAACAGCAATGGTTTCATCTTTTAAAACTTCAAGTGCCTTACTTAATGGAAACTCTTCGCGGGTAACGACATTTTCTTCTACACCGCCAAAATTCATTTTTGCCATTTTCTTTCTTTTTTATTGTGTGTAATTAGACTTTGTTTTTATTCTGCAAGAGATATTGATTCATCCCTTGATCGGATGAATTCAGAAAGCTTTTCAACAGATGACCGTGTTATCGCCACGGTACCTGATCGTATAAACTGTAGAACGCCAAATTCTTCCAATTGTTTGAAAAGTTCCTGAGTGTCTTCTTTGTGCCCGGTTTTCTCAATAACCATGAATTCATTGGTTACCTCAAGTATCCGTGCATTGTGTTGACGGATAATGGTTTCAATCTGATTTCCGGAGGTCAGATGTTTGGTCGACACTTTATAAAGAGCAAGTTCCTGATGAATCATTTCCTCATCGGTGTGATAGAATGCTTTCAATATCTCGACTTGTTTTTCAATTTGAGCAACAATTAGTTTTACCCGTTCTTCTGTGTCGTGAACCACAATGGTAAATTTGCTGACTCCTTTGATTGTCGACTCAGAAACCGTAAGGCTTTCGATGTTTACTTTCCTCCTTGTGAAGATGATTGTAATCCGATTGAGTAGCCCTATATGATTCTCTGTATATACAGAAATGATAAATTCTTTTTTCATGACACATCAGTTTAAGGTTCCAGAAGTACATCCGATACAGATGCTCCTGCCGGAACCATAGGAAATACATTATCTTCTTTTTCAACGATTACTTCAAGTAAATAGGATCCCGGATGTTTAAGCATTGTTTTGATTGATCCTTCGAGATCTTCTCTTTTGGATACGCGTTGAGATCTTATTCCGTAAGCTTCACCAATCTTTACAAAGTCAGGGTTGTCCATTTTTGTAAAAGAATATCTTTTTTCGAAAAACAGTTGCTGCCATTGACGAACCATTCCCAGAAAGCTATTATTCATGATGATTATCTTGACCGGAAGATCCTCGGTTGCGATTGTTCCGAGTTCCTGAATCGTCATTTGAACCCCCCCGTCTCCCAGTACTGCAATAACAGTTCGATCCGGTTGTCCGATTTGTGCTCCTATTGCTGCCGGAAGACCAAAACCCATTGTTCCGAGTCCACCGGAAGTAATGTTACTTCTTGATTGTTGGAAGGAGAAGTAACGAGATGAAATCATTTGTTGTTGGCCAACGTCGGATACCAATATCGCCTTTCCGTGAGTCTCCTCAGTGGTTATACGAATCACCTCGCCCATTGTCAGTTTTTCCTTTACCGGGAAGATATCTTTATGAATAACTCTTTCATATTCGATTTTATTGAGATTTCTGAATTCATTGATCCATGGTTCATGTTTCTTGGGTTGTATATAATGAATCAATTTTGAAAGAATCTTTTTAGCATCTCCGATTAAGGGGAGATCAGCTTTAACCAGTTTATTGATTTCTGCCGGATCTATTTCGACGTGTATGATTTTTGCCTGTTTGGCGTAAGTCTTTACATTCCCGGTTACCCGGTCGTCGAAACGCATTCCTACCGCGATTAACACATCACATTCATTGGTCTTGATGTTCGGACCATAATTCCCATGCATTCCCAACATCCCAACATTTAACGGATGATCTGTTGGTAACGCTGAAAGACCCAGTAAAGTCCATGCTGCCGGAATTCCTGCTTTCTCGATTAATTCCCGCAGTTCCTTTTCTGCGCCGGAAAGGATAACCCCTTGCCCGATCAGGAGAAAAGGTTTTTGTGACTTATTGATGAGTTCTGCAGCTTCCTTGATTTTGTCCTCATTGATTTTAGGCTCAGGAACATAACTTCGGATCGCGGTGCATTTTCCCGGCTTGAAATCGGTTTCTTCAAACTGAGCATCTTTTGAGATGTCCAGAACAACAGGGCCCGGGCGACCGGTCCGCGCAATGTAGAAAGCCTTTGCAATAATCTCCGGTATTTCTGCGGCTGAAGTTATTTGGTAATTCCATTTTGTTATCGGCATGGTCAGTCCGATGATATCTGCTTCCTGAAAAGCATCGGTTCCAAGGAGTTGAGAGGGAACCTGACCGGTAATGCAGACTAAGGGAGTGGAATCCATTGCCGCATCGGCAATGCCTGTTATTAAATTGGTGGCACCAGGACCAGAGGTTGCAATACAAACCCCTACTTTCCCGGTAGCTCTTGCATAACCCTCGGCTGCATGAATAGCCCCTTGCTCGTGTCGGGTCAGAATATGGTTGATTTTGTTTTGATAGTCATAAAGTGCATCATAAAAAGGCATAATCTGTCCACCCGGATACCCGAAAATCGTTTCTACTCCTTCGTTGAGTAATGACAGTATTACTGCTTCTGCACCAGTTGTTTTATGAGGTGTCTTGCTCATTTTTCTCAGACTTTTTTTATTCAATTATACGAACAGCTCCCTGATCCGCTGAAGAAACCATTGCAGCGTATGCTTTTAAGGCCTTACTAATCTGACGATTTCTATTTTTGGGTTTGAAAGCTTTTTCTCCTTGTTTTTCCTCTTCTTCGTGGCGTTTTGCCAGTTCCTCATCACTAACCAACAGATTGATGGTCCTTTCCGGTATATTTATATCTATAAGATCATTGTCCCTGATTAGAGCGATTTCTCCCTTTGCCGCAGCTTCCGGTGATACGTGTCCGATTGATAAACCGGATGTCCCTCCCGAAAAACGTCCATCGGTTATTAAAGCACAAACTTTATCCAGTTTTACCGATTTTAAATAAGACGTTGGATAAAGCATTTCCTGCATTCCAGGTCCTCCTTTAGGACCTTCATATCGAATAACGATCACATCTCCTGCCTTCACGTTTCCTGAGAGAATTCCATCACGGGTTGCTTCCTGTGATTCAAAGACTCTTGCCGTTCCTTTAAATTTTAAAACGGAGGAATCGACTCCGGCTGTTTTGACGATGCATCCTTTACTTGCTATATTTCCAAATAACACGGCCAAGCCACCATCCTTACTATAAGCATGTTCTACATCGCGGATACAGCCTTCGTTGCGGTCTGTATCAAGTTTCTTGTAATAATTTTCTTGTGATCCTAATTTGATATTTTTGAATCCGCCGGGAGCAGAAAGATAGAATCGTGCTGCTTTGTCTTTAACCTTAGGACTTAGTATGTCATACGTTGCTATAATTTCTTTTAATGT
The DNA here is from genome assembly GCA_963692465.1 of Prolixibacteraceae bacterium. Taxonomy (GTDB): domain Bacteria; phylum Bacteroidota; class Bacteroidia; order Bacteroidales; family Prolixibacteraceae; genus JAUZOB01. The sequence goes on along the minus strand of OY829943.1, from coordinate 1,100,495 downwards.
TGGTGCATCAACCCGACAGACAGAGGTATCGATCAGCCCTTTTTTGTCCAGTTCACCAAGGATTCCCATAACCCCTCCTGCACGATTTACATCTTGTACGTGATACGAAGAGTTGGGAGCTACTTTACACAATACCGGAATCCTATGGGATAATTCGTCAATGTCTTTCATTTTGAAATCAACGCCAGCTTCGTTTGCGACTGCCAGTAAGTGGAGCACCGTATTCGAAGATCCACCCATAGCAATATCGAGAGCCATTGCATTTAAAAAAGCACTACGGGTTGCAATTGCTCTGGGCAAAACATTCTCATTCCCTTTGAAGTAATATTCTTCGGTATTCTTAACAATCAGTTTTGCGGCCTCTTTAAAAAGGTCTTTTCTGTTTTTGTGAGTAGCAACAATGGTTCCGTTCCCGGGGAGTGAAAGACCTAACGCCTCTGTCAGGCAATTCATCGAATTAGCAGTAAACATTCCGGAGCAACACCCACAAGTGGGGCACGCATGTTTTTCCAGTTTTGAAACCATCTCCTCTGGAACCGTTTCATCTGCAGCTTTCACCATTGCATCAATCAGATCATAGTATTTTCCGCCTATTTCTCCGGCTTCCATTGGACCTCCGGATACGAAGATCGTTGGGATATTTAAGCGCATGGCGGCCATTAACATTCCCGGAGTTATTTTATCGCAATTCGAGATACAAATCATTCCGTCCACTCGGTGTGCATTACACATATATTCAACACTATCAGCGATTAAATCGCGTGAAGGAAGAGAGTATAACATTCCGTCGTGTCCCATTGCAATCCCATCGTCAATAGCGATAGTATCAAATTCTGCTGCGAAGCATCCCAGATCTTCGATTTGCTTTTTAACTTTCTGTCCGATCTTATGCAAATGAGTGTGGCCTGGAACGAACTGAGTAAAAGAATTTACAATCGCAATGATTGGGCGACCGAATTGGCTTTCTTTCATGCCATTGGCGCGCCATAAACTTCTGGCTCCTGCCATTTTACGACCCTGTGTTGATACGTCGCTTCGTAATTTATTTGCATCCATAGCTTTATGTTTTTCGAATTTTTTACAATTTTAGTCTTTTGTTCCCCTACCAATAGCAAAAAAGCCCTTCCCAATATATGAGAAAGGCTTTTTTGCAAGCATACGCAAACCAACCTTTCTCATATTTTGAGTAGGATAATCACCACTAGTACGATAATTAGCGATAGTATGTTGCTGATCAATTTCATCGTTTCAATATTTTATAATAAAAAACCATTCTCTTTTGTGAAAATGGCCTCATTGATATCATTTATGACAAACCAAACTCACTCCGCCTTTTGACTTAGTAGAATCACGCTAATTCGATTCACTCGTATGACGTAATATTTGGAGATTGCTGTCATTTCTTTCATTTTGTTCACTGCAAATGTATAAATAAAAAGGAATTCAAAAAATAAATTAAAAGGTAAATAGCTGAAAAAATAATAAATCTAAACTTGTTTGTCTCTAATATTAACAAATGCGAGATGTTGTTTTATTGCTTGTTTTGTAATGTGTTTAAATATAGGTTTTTATGGATTAAGCGATATTTCGCATTAATTATTGCTTCTATTGTTAATTTAAAGTAATCTATTTAGATAAAGTTTTTAGTAATCCGGACATCTTGATATCGTTGTTCCTTTCGCGTTCAATATGAAATTTTCATGAGTGATTGTGCTATTCCCCATATTGAACAAGGTCTCTTTCTCTTTTTATACGGAATATTCTGAATCTTTACTCTTGTTTTGTATAGATATTCTGGGTGAGTTTCTGAACGATTTTTGACTCTCCGAGAAATTCTTTTGCTACAACCCGAATAAAGGTATAGACTGGAATTGCAACAACCATTCCGATAATCCCGCCAACACTTCCTGCTGCAAAAATCACGAGAAATATTTCTAACGGATGTGCTTTAACGCTGTTCGAATAGATAAGAGGTTGGAAAAGAATATTGTCAATCAGGTGAACACAAGCAAAGACAATTAACATACCCCCCAGCAAGGGCAAGGTGGTTTGATAAAAATTCATTTGAATATTCATAACTGTTCCAATCATCAATCCAATAAAAGCCCCGAGCCATGGTCCGAGGTAAGGAATTACATTTAGAAATCCACAAATCATAGCGATCACTACGGCATGACTAAAATCAATTCCTACAATCAGTAATCCAATTGTTATTAGGGAAATAATCAGGAATATCTCAATAAGAAGGCCTGTGAAATATCGTCTTAAAAGAACGATAATAGACGTAACGACCCGTTTGGTTCTTTCTTCGTATTGAGAAGGGACGCAAGTCTGTATTCCTCTTAGAAACATATTTTCATCTTTCAGGAAGAAAAAGCTGATGAAAGAAACTGCAAAGATTGTTATTCCAATTTCGCCAATAGCACTAATTAAAGTCCCCACGGTTACTGATATTTTTGAGAAATCAATTACCTTTTTTAATTCTCCGGTCAACAGGTCTTCGATGTTTTTATGATCTATATCTGCCGGATTTTGTGCAGTGAACTTTAAAAATTGCCTGAACGGTGCATCAATTGATGCCAATATAGGTTGAACGTTAATCTTTGAAAGACTTTGAAATTCACGGACTAATAATGGAATGAAAAAAGAGAAAAATCCCAGAAAAATGGCCCAGAATAAAAGCAGTGTAATTAGCGAACAAATTGATAATGGTAAATGAAATTTTTTTATCTTTAGTTTTGATAGAATCCGAACTAATGGCTGTCCAATTAGCGATACGATAAAAGAAAGAAGAATGTATGCTACTATTTTGTTGAAATACCAAAGTAGGAAAAGGAGGATAACCCCTCCCAGAATGGCCAATATATTTCGAGTCGATTTATTCATGTGTCTAAAAAGAAAACCTATCCTGCAAAGATAGGGAAGAGTTCTGTGTTAATGCTTACAATAAGGATAGTATTCTGCTTGTGAGTTAATTATTTTTATATGGCAACAGATAAGATAACCTGTCTCATTGTCGATAGCGATAAAGTTGCTTGTGAGGCAATGAAAGAACATTTATCATCAATTATGGATGTTCTGATTATAGGAACTACAGATAGTGCTGAAGAGGCACTTTTTATTATTATGGAATTTCATCCGGATATTATTTTTATTGAGGTCAAGTTATCCGGACGGTCAGGGTTGAAACTTTTAGGGATAATCAATCAGAATGCACTGAGTACGAAGGTTGTATTTGTAACCTCTTCAGACCGTTATGCAATAGAGGCCATTAAAAATGCCGCATCAGGCTATTTGCTGAAACCGACGAATGCTGTCATAATTGCAGAGATTATTAATAAAATCAGAGGAAGTCGGATTGAAAAAGATAAAGATATGATTGAATTGACTGCCGATAAAAATTCGAAACTAAAGATAAGTACAACTTCGGGATTTTTATTGATCAATCCTGAAGATATTGTTTATTGTATGGCTGATGGAGCTTATTCTGTTGTTTATCTTTCAAATAAAAAGAAAGAGGTAACTAATTTTTCCCTCCGAAAACTTAATATAACGTTGGCGAAGTATAATTTTGTTCGTGCCAGTCGTTCTGTTCTGATTAATTTGGCTTATCTGAAACGGATTGACAAACTCCGATGTTCCTGTTATCTTTCTCATGCCGGAACTGATTATGAAATTAAGATGTCAAGATTTCAGATCAAAAACTTTTTGGAAGAACCATTATTTCGGGAACATATTAGTGAAATTTAATTTAGGTCTATGTCTGTTGAGTTAATTACTGCCTTGATTGTTGAAGATGAACGTGATGCGAGATTGTTGTTCGCTAATTATCTTAAATTTTTCAATGAAATAAAACTCATTGGAGAAGCTGCAAATGCAGAGGAAGCCCTTGAAATTATTCATTCTCAGACTCCGGATTTGATTTTTGTCGATATTGATCTTCCCGTGACAAACGGTATTGAATTGACCCGGATTATTCGTCAGGAGAATATTCCTTGTCAGATCGTTTTCACGACAGCTCATGCCGATAAGGCAATTGATGTTTTTGATGTAAAGCCTCTTGATTATTTGTTAAAACCTTTTGGCCCAGCCGAACTCAGTCAGGTTATTTGCCGTTTTCAGAACGAAGTTGCAAGTCGGGTAGGTTCTGAGCTGATTAAGTCGGTTGATAAAATTCGTATTCCTACCCGGTCCGGATTTGTTTTTTTCCGTTCTGATGAGATTATTTGCTGTCTTGCACAGAAAACGGCTACAACAATCCTTCTTGTTTCCGGCGAAGAAGAGGAGGCTTCGGTCTCGTTTGGTCATCTTTCTGATTTCCTTTCTCAATATCAGTTTTTTCGGATCTCCCGTTCTGCGATTATCAACCTGAAATATCTGCGGCGAGTGGACAAGAAGAAAAAAACCTGTCAGCTTTCATTTGATGGGAAGTCTTTTGAGGTTGAGATATCGAAAAACAATCTTCGTTTTTTTGATGATATGGATTTCTTCACCCTCGGTTAATAAGCAATTAAGAATGGGCCTCTGTCAACTATTCTCAGTAGAAACCCGCATCAAATGACTACTTTTGGAGTCTTAAATTTTGATGAATGTGGGTTATCTGGGGTGTGTTCTCAGCGTTGTTACTGGGTGTTTATGAAGCGGTAAAAAAGGTTGGAGTTAACAATAACGCTGTTATTCCGGTTCTTTTTTTCTCAACGGTAGCATCTTCCCTTGTTTTTCTTCCAGTGACACTTTTATCTGTTTTCTATCCGACTCTTTTGCACGGGACTTTATTTTATGTCCCATCGGTTAGCTTTCATAGTCATCTTCTTATATTGCTCAAATCGGTTATTGTCGTTTCAAGTTGGCTGTTTGGCTTTTTTGCAGTCAAGAATTTACCACTGACGATTGTAACGCCAGTTCGTTCGACGGGTCCGGTGTGGACTTTAGTCGGGGCGATATTCTTTTTCGGCGAACACCTCACCCCGGGTCAATGGATTGGAACGGTTGTGACGCTTTTTTTCTTTTATCTCTTTTCTACGGCCGGGAAGCTGGAAGGAATTAACTTCTTTAAAAATAAATGGATCTGGTATATTATTATCTGTACCTTGATTGGTGCGGTGAGTGGATTATATGACAAATACATCATTCGTCATGTTGATCGGATGGCTGTACAGGCCTATTTTTGTTTTTATCAGGTTCTTATTTTGATTCCCGTGGTATTGCTTGCCTGGTATCCCCGTCGAAAGGAAAATACAAAATTTCAATGGCGTTGGTCTATTCCTGCTATTGGAGTATTATTGGTAGTGGCCGATTTTCTCTATTTCTACTCTTTAAGCTATAGTAATTCTCTTATATCAATCTTATCTGCCGTCAGGCGGGGCGGAATTGTTGTTACTTTTATTCTTGGCGCTATCTTGTTTAAAGAAAAGAATATCGGATTGAAAAGCCTTTATTTGCTGGGTATTATGGCAGGAATATTTATATTGATGATGACCAGTAAATAGAAACGGCTATCCCTTTCGGAACAGCCGTTTTTGTGTTTTCTGAATATCGTTTTATTTTACCGCTTCCGGTTCGGCTTTTTTCAAATGAAACCCCACGTGGACGGGATGTTCAACTTTCTGTTTTAATAAAGCCAGATTAAGAACTTCGGATATGGTATTCACATAATGGAATGTTAATCCGCGAATATATATTTCTTTTATTTCTTCAATATCCCGTCTGTTCTCTTCTGAGATAATGATCTCTCGAATTCCAGCACGTTTGGCCGCAAGAATCTTTTCTTTTATTCCTCCGACAGGCAGAACTTTCCCCCGAAGAGTAATCTCTCCGGTCATCGCCAGATTCTTTTTGATCTTCCTTTGGGTAAAGGCCGAAGCCAGTGAAGTGGCCATCGTCACACCGGCTGATGGTCCGTCTTTAGGAATGGCCCCTTCCGGAACATGGATATGTACATTCCAGTTATCGAATACCTCAGGCCGAAGTCCCAGTATTTCAGAATGGGCCTTGAGATATTCCAATGCAATAATGGCTGATTCCTTCATCACATCGCCAAGGTTTCCGGTTAGAGTTAATCTTCCCTTGCCTTTACTGATGCTTGATTCGACAAAAAGAATCTCACCACCGCAACTGGTCCATGCCAAGCCGGTTACTACTCCTGCAAATTCGTTTCCCTGATATTTGTCGGGAGTATATTCTTCAACACCAAGTAGTTCCCGAACTCCTTCAAGCGTTAGCTTTTTATCGTAAGGTTCGTCAAAGGCTACCTTCTTAGCAATCTTCCGAATAATTTTGGCTAATTTCTGGTCCAGTTCCCGAACTCCCGATTCGCGTGTGTAGCGTTCAATGATTCGTTCGATACAATTACGGGGAATAATCAGATCTCCATCTTTCAATCCGTGATTCTTCAGCTGTTTCGGAAGAAGGTGACGAAGTGCTATTTCAGCCTTTTCTTCCAATAAATATCCGCTAACCTCAATTAGTTCCATTCGGTCACGTAATGCCGGACTTATGGTACTTAAATTGTTGGCTGTTGCAATAAACATGACTTTCGACAAATCATAGTCCACTTCGAGATAGTTGTCATGAAACTCGAAATTTTGCTCCGGATCTAACACCTCAAGCATCGCTGAAGCCGGGTCTCCGTTAAAATCTTTGGAGACTTTATCGATTTCATCCAACACGAATAATGGGTTCGATGATTTGGCCTTTTTAATATTTTGAATAATTCGTCCAGGCATTGCTCCGATGTAAGTCTTTCGGTGTCCTCTTATTTCAGCTTCATCGTGTAGTCCGCCCAGACTTACACGGACGTAATTTCTGCCAATGGCTTTTGCGATTGATTTTCCCAGTGATGTTTTACCAACTCCCGGAGGGCCATATAAGCAGATAATGGGCGATTTAAGATCTTGCTTTAATTTCAGAACGGCTAAATGTTCCAGAATACGTTCCTTCACATTTTCCAGTCCGAAATGGTCTTCATCCAGAACTTTCTGTGCGTGATGTAAATCGAAATTGTCGGTCGTGTATTCATTCCATGGGAGGTCGAGTAGTGTCTGAACATAGCCCAACTGTACGGAATATTCTCCGGTAGCCGGATTAAGTCGCAGCATCTTATCTACTTCTTTTTCGAAGTAAGTAGCTGTTTCTTCGGACCATTTCTTTTCGCTGCCTTTCTTTCTCAGCTCCTCAACCTCTTGCTCAATAGGATTACCACCCAATTCGTCCTGGATGGTTTTCATCTGCTGTTGCAAAAGATATTCTCGTTGTTGTTGATCTAAGTCGGTTTTGACTTTCGATTGAATATCTTTCTTTAAATCAAGCATCTGTGCTTCCTGGACCAGATAGGCAATAGTTTGCAATCCTCTTTCCTTGAGATCGTCGGTTTCGAGTAACTTCTGTTTCTCCTCAACCTTTATGTCCGTATTAGAGCTGACAAAATTGATCAGCGAAGACGGACTTTCAATATTTTTGATTGCAAAGGCTGCCTCTTGAGGCATATTTTCGGAAATTTTAATAATCCTTATTGACAGGTCCTTTAGCGATTCGAGTATAGCATGAAACTCATCGGTTGTTATATCTCCTGTATCTTCAAGGACTGAATATTCTCCGGTCAGATAAGGAAGATCATCGACGATGTTATCCAGGTGAAATCTTTTTTGCCCCTGAATGATGACGGATGTTGATCCATCAGGCATTTCAAGAATTTTAAGAATGCGGGCAATGGTTCCTGTTTGAAACAGATCAAAAGCACCGGGATCTTCTACTTCTCCGTCAATTTGAGATATTGCTCCTAAAATCCGGTCTTTGTGATAAATTTCACGAATCAGCTCGAGCGACTTCTTTCGTCCTACGGTAATGGGCAGAACAACACCCGGAAACAGAACGGTATTTCTTAAAGGCAGGATAGGCAAAACCGTGGGGAGATCTTTAGCTGTTAAAGGGATCTCTTCCTCTGTTATTACTGGAATAGCCTCCGGACCATCATCATCAATGATATCTGTTGAAAAAAATTCGGATGATTGTCCCCATTTTGATTTTCCCATATTCAATAATTCCTTTTTATGACAATTTGTCGTTTCTACGATTTATAAGGGTTTATAACCCTTATGGCAATCCTCGTGCCATAACGAATACATGACAGTAACAGTATCCCTTCTAAAAGGTTTAGACAAAAAAAGCCCCGCACATGACGGAGCTTTTGGATATCTTGAAAAAATTCAATTTTACTTGCTGCGATTTGCCAAATGGTCTTTGTATTTGGTCATAAACTTATCAATACGCCCGGCTGTGTCAACCAGTTTCATTTTCCCGGTATAGAACGGGTGTGATGTATTGGAGATTTCAACTTTTATTAAAGGATATTCAATTCCCTCGAACTCAATTGTCTCTCTGCTCTGGGCTACCGATTTGGTAATAAACACATGACCGTTAGACATATCTTTGAATGCAACGGCTCTATAATTTTCTGGATGCAGTCCTTTTTTCATTACTCGTTCTCTTTAAATTCTGTTTTTACAACGGGTTGCAAATTTAGATACTAAATCTGAATTCCCAAAATATTATGCGAAAATATTTAGCAAGTTAATTCTTCCGGCAACGGGGCCTGCTGGGTAAACTTGTGAACTCTCAGGATTTGGAATCGTTTTCTTTTTTTATTCCTATAATCGGTGCTCGTTTGAATGGAGCATTACGGTCAAACAAATAGCGCATGGTGTAATGCGTTTTCATGTGTTTCCCGCCGACTTCTTTGTATAGTGAGATAATAAGCGGATTAAAGTCTCCGGCCCATGATAGTTCAACTTCTGTGTACCATGGTTTACTTTTCATGACCTTGTTGAGATGCCAGAACATTCCCGATTCGACACCTGACTTCTGAAATTGCGGAACAATACCCATGACCAGAATTCTTGATCGTGTTATGGTATGCTTTCGCATCAGGTATAAGAATTTAAGGGTGCCCAGAATATTTAACTTCCCTTTTAGATGACGCAATATCTGGTTAATGTCGGGAATCATGACAAATAAGGCAATAGGCTTTCCTTCGTGATAAGCAAACCACACGAATTCTTCGTCGAGAATCATTCGTGATGATTTGATGAAATCACGGATGTCTTCCGGATCAATCGGATTATAATGCTCATGAAACCGCCATGCTTCATCGTAGATGGAGACAAAATCACTTACGTATTTGTCGATGTGGTCAAAGCGAATATGTTCGAATTGAAAGCCTGGCTTCTTGGCTATCCATCCGGCAATCTTCCAGAACCGTTCAGGAAAAGGCTTGGTCATGTCAAGATGATAGCTGTACTGTTCGAAGTAGTTTTTAAATCCGTATTCGGTAAATAGCTCGAGATAGTAGGGCGGATTGTAGGGCATTCCGTATCCCTGGGGCATGAATCCGTCAACCAGTAACCCCCAGTTGATGTAATTCTCTCCCGGGTTAACCGGACCGTCCATTGCTTCCATTCCATGGCTTTTCAGCCATTCTTTGGCTGTGTCGAATAACAAAAAAGCAACCTCCTTGTCATTAATGCACTCGAAAAAACCGCAACCACCGGTCGGTTGTTCAAAATGATAGGCTTTCTCCGAATGATAAAATGCTGCAATTCGTCCAATTGGTTTATTCCGGTCGTTTAGTACAACCCATCGACAGATTTCTCCTTTTTTGAGAAAAGCATTCTTTAACGGATTAAAAGCGTCTTCAACCGATATCTCAAGGGGGCATGCCCAGTTGCTATCTTTACGATAAACGAGATGAGGAACTTTGTGAAAATACCTTTTTGCTATGACGTTATTTACTTCGAGAATTTTCATCTTTTTCTCATGTTTTAGATGCAAAGATAGGGAATCCATAAAAAGGAGCTCGTTTGAAAAGTAATTTTATCTTTCTAAAACCGGAATATTTGCATCTGGCACTAAATACAGTGGCGCAAATGAAAAAAGGCCGTCTCATTTTTTGAGGCAGCCTTTTCTTTTCCTGATAATTCCGTTGGTGAGGGATTAACGATTGTTTGCCAGCATAGAAAGGAGGCGTAATATTTCAAGGTATAACCAGACAAGAGTGACCATAAGTCCGAATGCACCATACCATTCCATGTATTTGGGAGCGCCCATGGCTGCTGATCGTTCAATCATATCGAAATCGAGCATCAGACTAAAGGATGCAACAGCTACGACCACAAGGCTAAATCCAATTGCAAAGGTGCTGCTTCCGGCTAGAAATGCCATGTGTGCACCAAACAGCGACATGATGAAACTTGCCACATAAACCAGCATAATTCCTCCCATGGCGGACATAATGACGATTCTAAACTTATTGGTTACCCGGATTATCCGACTACGGTAAATGAAAAGCATAACGGCAAATACACCAAAGGTCAATCCAACAGCCCGCATGACCAGTCCGGGAAAACGGGCTTCGAAAAATGCAGAGATCCCGCCTAAAAATAAACCTTCAAGAACGGCATAAATGGGGGATAATGCTGGTGCGCTTTTAGGAATGAAGCTGATGATCATAGCTAGTATGAAACCGCCGATTGCCCCTCCCATCATGTATAGTGAGACAGAGGAAGCTCCTTGTATCATAGTCCCGACGCTGAAAAATTTATTCCATACGAATACGGCACTAAGTACAGCAACCAGAAGTAAAAGTGCTGTTTTATTCATTGCTCCCTGAACAGTCATGAGTCCTTCCTGACTATCCACGGCAGCATTTTGAAAAACCCGATTATTTAAAACCGGATTTGATGATTTTGTCAAACTCATAGTTTTCTACTTTATCGTTTATTTTTATGATTATCCAAATATCGTGCAAATACTTTTGGGATGTGATTTGTTTAACATGAATTAACAGCTCATTCTTTAAGTTTTTCTTGCACCCATTCACTTTGAAGCTCGTCAATAATTTGATTTGCAAGGTTTAACGCTGTTTCGGAGTCTTGCTCTTTTAATCTTTGGGCAAAAGCAATCGCTTCGGTGTTTAGTCGTTTACTGCGTCTGCCAAGTTGTCCGAATGTGCGGTAAAAAACTTCTGAAAGTCTGGAGTCTTTTGACAGGGGTGGAAGTACGTCGAAGAAAGGTTCAAACAAATCATCCGGAGATTGATGGTCGGTAAAAGCCAGTCGTCCCATGAGTAAAAGGGCGGTGTACCGAACCAGATGCTTTTTCCCGCGACACCATTCCAGTGCTTTAATGTAAGCATATTTGCTTTCTGCGAAAAGATTAAGAACCGACTGTTCTGCGATCTCAGTCGTCTCAAAACTTTTAACCCAGTAGTCCATCTGTTCTTCCGATAATTCTTTCGGATCTTCCAGTAAGGTAGCCAGTATGAGCGCCTCCCGCCATCCTTTGTTCCATAGTTTTAATGCCAGTAGATGGGATTTGGGATAGTCTTTTGCTAAATTTTTTAGATCGACCACGGAGGCTCCAAAATTTGTTTTGTATTCAATTCCACGTTCTTTCATTGAGTGTGAGACAACGCCGTTTTGTAACAGAACAATTTTCCGGAGAATCTGTTGCAACTGTGCTTCAACTTGTTGATTGTCTAATAAGAATTCCATTTCTACGGGATTAATATTCTGCAAATCTAAAAAAACATTCGTTTAACGATACAAAAAATGAGATTGTAGAATAGTTCACTCTTGTTTGATTCGATCCTGTCTGTAGAAATTTTTTAATCCGAACGATCAGGTAGTGAATGAAAAGGGCCCTAACACTCAAAAAAGTGTGTTTTATTTCTTGGAAAAACAAAAAATAAAACGCTATATTTGCCACCGCAAAAAAATGGTGATTGTAGCTCAGTTGGTTAGAGCGCTAGATTGTGGATCTAGAGGTCGTCGGTTCGAGACCGATCTTTCACCCCAAATAAAACCCAGTTGTCTGTTATGCAGGTGATTGGGTTTTTTTATACTACTTCCTCTTTATTCCCTCCTAGTAAGCATTACTGTATTTGAACCGTATTTAACCGACAGTTAAAAGATACTTCGTGGACCCTTTACAGGTGCTTAGCACCTATGAAGCACCTGTGAACCACCTACGAACCACCTGTAATGTATGGCGTTAATGAGATATAAATGCAATGTTAATGTGTTGTTTGTCAGTTGCTAATGGGATGAATCTGATGCTGATGTTTCGTTAACATAACAACAATGCAAAAAATACCGTGTCGGGTAGGTGTGGCCCTGTAGTGTCGGATTATTGTTGTTGATCAAATTGAGACAGAAATGATGCAATCTTGTCTGTGATCCTTTTAGTCGATCCGATGTAGTTATTGGTCAGGATGCAAAACGTGTAGTGTTTGCCGTTATTCGAGTAATATCCGGCATAGCTTTTAACCCGACTGATGGTGCCGCTTTTAATATGAAATTCTCCTGTGGTGGGGTGGTCTTTGAATAAAGATTGAATGGTTCCCTCGTGACCTGACGGAAGGGAATTGTAAAATTCAGTGGAATATTTTGACGATGAACGCATATATTGGAGAATACGGGCAATCTGTTCTGCACTTACCGAGTTGAACCGCGATAACCCGCACCCGTCAACGATAAACATTCCTTGTGTATCAATCCCGTGATTTGTCCAGAAATCAAGAATGGCCTTTGTGCCGGTTTTTGTTGATCCTTCTCCGTTGAGTTGTAGTCCTAGCTGTTTCATTAACTGCTCGGCAAACAGATTAATACTATACACATTGGTCATCCGGATGATGTCAATTAGGGGAGGGGAAAGCGTCTCGGTCAGGAAGGTGTTCCGGTTGTTGATTGTATCGGCTTGCTGAACGATGCGGGCTGTGGAGTCGGCTTTGATGCCTGCTTCATTGAGCTTTTGTTCAAAATATTGTGCGGCGAATAGCGGAGGATCGGGCATGGATCCCTTTACGGTGAAGTCGGCGCGATGGCATGGGATGGTTCCTCTGACTGTTTTATGAAATTGCTCCGGTCCGCCGAAGATGTACGCTTCGTCTTCCTTGCCCGGTGCCGAGAATACATGATTGGTAATTGTCAATCCCTGAATTTGTGGCTCAATGCCGGTTATCCGTGTTAATCGTCCGGAGGTGGCGGGACTGGAGAAATGAATGGCATACAAGTTGTCGAAGATGTTGAGTCCGGTGGCTCCGGCTCCGTAATAATTGCCCAGATCTTCCCAAACCCAGGTGCCGGGAACTGATTGGTCGCGGTAGATGGATGGATCGGCAATAACGGCTCCGTGGACGTGTTGTATACCTGCGGTCTGGATTGCTTTTATCCAGTTGGCGATGAAGTCCTTGTACTGATCTTTGAAATAATGAGATCCGAGTGCCGGGTCCCCTCCTCCCCGGATGATGAGGTTGCCATTCAGCGTGTGAGTGATGGTGTCAATCGTGCCGTTATAATATAAGCGGGTGTGAAATCGATAGTCGGGACCGAATACCTCAAGGGCTGTAGCTGTTGTGATAACTTTCAATACGGATGCGGTAGCCATTCCTTTTTGCGGTTCGGTTGAGACTAACTTTTCTCCATTATCGGAATTGATCAGATAGAATCCCAGCAAAGCATTTTTCATGGAAGAATCGGCTGAAAATTCCTGTAATTTCTGAGTAATGGGGAGCGGTTGGCAATAAAGAGCCATGCTGAATACGCAAAAAAGAGATAGTAAAAAGAGTTTTTTCATGTTCAACCGCTTATTTGCCTCAAAAATAATGAATACACCTCAATATACAAGACCTAAATCGCCGGACTTTTCCTATTTTTGTTGAAGGAAAAGATTCTTGACTTTATGTGGAAATCTGTTTTAATAGTCGGAACAGGCGGTTTTATTGGAACGGTCTGTCGTTACTGGTGTAATATCGGGATGGAGAAACTAACGGGCACTACTTTCCCGTGGGGAACTTTTGTAGCCAATGTGTCGGGTTGCTTTATCATCGGACTGATCAACGGACTGGTTGATCGGGGAGATATGATCGGGTCTGACTGGAAATTGTTTCTGACGGTTGGATTCTGTGGTGGTTATACGACCTTTTCAACGTTTGCATTCAATAGTGTCGGGATGATCTCAGAGAAAGCTTTCGGTGACTTTTTGCTGAATGTCGGATTGAGTCTGTTTGCAGGGTTTGTGGCTGTTTATTTAGGATATGTATTGGTTCGTTCACTAATATAACAGAGTTATGGATTTAGAAGGAAAGTCAACTCTTTTGAAAATATATATCGGAGAGGCAGATCGGGTCAATGGTCGTCCGCTATACGAAGAGATTGTTTACGAGGCTCGAAAACAAGGTCTTGCCGGAGCAACCGTTACCCGGGGAGTGATGTCGTATGGAGCCAGTCATTCGATGCACACCCTGAAAATTCTGTCGCTTTCTGCCGATCTGCCCCTGGTGGTTGAGATTGTTGATGCGGAAGAAAAAATTAAGGATTTCATAATACAGGCAAATCACTTGCTGGACCTGTCCGGTAAGGGCGGAATGATACTTACTCAGGAGGTTGATGTTTATCGGTATGTGCCCGGAGAAAAGTACCGGAACCGGTAGTTTTTTATTCCGTTTCAGGTTTTTGCTGAAAAGCGCGGTCGGATAAGAATGATGTGGGGAGAGTTTTTTATCTTTGTCGGGTTTTGGACTTGATAGTTCTTCTTTGTTTAGTCCGGCTTATTATGAATGTACTTTATGTCTAACAAATAAATCGATCAGCAATGATAATTAACAAAGTAGTTGCAAGAGAAATTTTGGATTCCCGTGGGAACCCTACCGTAGAAGTAGAAGTAACTCTTGAAAGTGGCGTTGTCGGCCGTGCTGCTGTTCCGTCCGGAGCATCAACAGGTGAAAACGAAGCTCTTGAATTAAGAGACGGAGATAAAAAACGTTACTTGGGTAAAGGTGTTCTTAAAGCAGTCGCAAATGTAAATACCGAGATTGCTAACGAAGTTATCGGAATGAGTGCATTGGATCAGGTTTCTGTTGATAAGGCAATGTTGAAACTTGATGGTACTTCGACCAAAAGCAGATTGGGTGCTAATGCTATCCTTGGCGTTTCTTTAGCCGTTGCTAAAGCT
The DNA here is from genome assembly GCA_963692465.1 of Prolixibacteraceae bacterium. Lineage (GTDB taxonomy): Bacteria > Bacteroidota > Bacteroidia > Bacteroidales > Prolixibacteraceae > JAUZOB01. Next base: position 1,085,489 of record OY829943.1, on the reverse strand, counting down.
GCTGCTAATTATCTTGACATCCCTCTTTATCGTTACTTAGGTGGAGTAAATGCAAAAATACTTCCGGTTCCGATGATGAACATTATCAACGGAGGTTCACATTCTGATGCTCCTATCGCATTTCAGGAATTCATGATTCGTCCGGTTGGCGCATGCTGTTTCCGCGAAGGTCTTCGTATGGGTGCTGAAGTTTTCCACAACCTTAAGAAAGTTCTTAAAAAACGTGGTCTTAGTACGGCAGTTGGTGATGAAGGTGGTTTTGCTCCTACCCTCGAAGGAACTGAAGATGCTTTGAACTGCATTGTTGAAGCAATCAAAGAAGCAGGTTACAAACCGGGTCGCAAAAGCGAAGGCGGAGATGTAGCTATCGGTCTTGACTGTGCTTCTTCTGAATATTATATCAACGGAAAATACGACTATACCAAGTTCGAAGGAGCTAAAGGTGCTGTTCGTTCTTCCAAAGAACAAGTTGCTTTTCTTGAAGGACTGATGAATAAATTTCCTATTGACTCAATCGAAGATGGAATGAGCGAAAGCGACTGGGATGGTTGGAAACTATTAACCGACGCAATCGGTGATCGTTGTCAGCTTGTTGGTGATGACTTGTTCGTTACCAATGTTGAATACCTGAAGAAAGGTATTGAACTGGGTTGTGCTAATTCAATTCTTATCAAAGTTAACCAGATCGGTACTCTTACCGAAACTCTTGATGCTATTGAAATGGCTCATCGTGCAGGCTATACCACTGTTACTTCTCACCGTTCAGGTGAAACCGAAGATGCAACAATTGCTGACATTGCAGTTGCTACAAATAGCGGACAAATCAAAACCGGTTCACTTAGTCGTTCTGACAGGATGGCTAAATACAATCAACTTCTTCGTATCGAAGAAGAACTGGGTGATAACGCTATCTACGGTTACGCTAAAGTTAAAAAAGCTTAGGTTTTTTTATTGCGAATCACTGAAACCACAAGTTGTGTTTCGATATATTGAAAGCGTCTCTTTATGGAGACGCTTTTTTTTATTTTACTTTGTTGCCTGATTGCTTGAAGCTTGATTCTTATCTGGTTCGAATATTGATGCTATGTATTCAAAAGAAGAGAAAAAACAATTAATAACCGATTTCTGGAAAGGTTTCGGTGCTTATGCCCGGGCTCATAATTCGGACAAACAAGTGGGAAATCCAGATCTCTTCCGTAAAACGGGAATAAAAGGGGTGGAGTTAAAGTTCGACTTGTCGGCCCTTTCGGTTATGGTGACGATTGAAATCAATCTTCGGGGAGAGATCGGACGACAGGAGAAGTATGAGCGATTGTGTCAATATCGCGTGATTCTTGAACAGGACTTTGTGGCTGGTTTGGTCTGGGATCCTCAGTATGTTCGGGAAAGCGGACAGTTGGTCTGTCGGATTTATCGTCGTTTGGATTCGGTTAATTTCCATAATCGGGATAAATGGCCGGAGATCTTTGCTTTTATGGCGACAAACGGAACATTGCTTCGCCGGAATCTGATGGAGATTAAGGATCTCATTACAGATTAATCAGATTAGGCAAAAAGGGAAGATGTGTTCTTCTGAAAAAACAAATAAAAAAAGAGACGATCCGCTATAGAAAGGACCGTCTCTTTTTTTGTGTTTTATGAATTCCGAAGGTTACTTCTCAATCTGCAATTCATCAATCAGGTTCCTGGCTCCGGCGTATTTGTCGATGATGAAAAGTACATATCTTACATCAACACAAATGCATCGTTGAAGGCTTGGCTCAAAAGCGACGTCTCCGCTCATGGCTTCCCAATTGCCGTCGAATGCAAGACCTATCAGTTCTCCTTTACCATTCATAACAGGACTTCCTGAGTTGCCTCCGGTAATATCGTTGTTGGTGGTGAATGCAACGACCAATTCTCCGTCTTTGTTGGTATACGGACCGAAATCTTTGGCGTAATAGAGATCTTTTAGCTTCTTGGGGACCGTAAATTCATCGCTTGTAGAGTCTTCTTTTTCAATGATTCCTTTTAGCGTGGTGTAGAATTTATAATGGACCGCATCAGCTGCATCATAATCCAATACTTTACCGTATGAAAGGCGCATGGTGAAATTGGCATCGGGATAGGACTTCTTGTCAGGAGCCATTTCCATTAGTCCTTTGAGATAGAGACGACTGGCAGAGGAAAGTAATTCGTTCCCGGCTTCTATTTTTCCCGAAAGCATTTTGTCGTAGTCCTTAATTGCCTGATACAATACAAAAACAGGGTCTTTCTCCAATGCCTTTTTCGTTGGTTTATTGACTAACTCAAGAAATTTATCTTCTTTTGAAAAGTTGGTCTTGGCAAAAGCTTCTGCGGCGTATTTCTGAAAATCGCCCTTGTACTTTTTGTAGATTTCCTTAATCAATGGGAATTGCTGGTCGGCTGGAATGTTTTTGTAAAACATCTCAAGCATGCAGCCTAATGTTTTTTGATCTAGCGGTTCATAATAATCTTTGAAGAAATCATTCTTTGCGTATTGAATAAGATTATTGGTCTTGGCTGGATCTTCGGGATATCCTTTGTTGCTTTCTAAATATTTATTAAAAGTGCTTGCCAGTTTTACGGCTTCTGTTCCAAGTAACGCTTCTGCAGTATATTCTTTGGCCAGGGCATATTGATCAATTATTTTATAAGCATTTGCAAAGTTGGGAAGGACCGTACCATATTCTTCTTTCCGGGTTGCATCGGCGTTAACCCATTCTCCGAATTCTTTTTCAATTTGTTCTTTGCCTTCTGCTGAGTTCATGCGTTTTAGTCCGCGTGTCTGTCCGATATAGTATTTCCAATAATTGGAGATGCCTGCATATTTAGAAGCATACATGATGCGTACGGCCTTATCGGTACTCATGAATTCACGCATGATTGCTAATTTCTTATCGCGGACAGAAACAACAGCCGGATTGGTTATGTCGGTTGAAAGATGGATGCCCCAGGAGGTTTTGTAACGGTTAGTTCTGCCAGGGTAGCCCATAACCATTGCATAATCGCCTTTGTCTACGCCTTTGATAGAAACAGGAAGGAAGTGTTTGGGTTTCATCGGAACATTGGTTGGGGAGTATGCGGCTGGCTTTCCGTCAGTTGAGGTATAGATACGGAAGATTGAGAAATCTCCGGTGTGCCTTGGCCACATCCAGTTATCAGTGTCACCACCGAATTTGCCAATTGATTCGGGAGGGGTTCCAACTAATCGAACGTCGCGATAAACTTCATAAACAAAGAGGTAATATTCATTGCCGGCATAGAAGGGAACGACCCGGGTGTCGTATTTGCCTTGTTCTGCCGCTTTGCTTTGAATCTGAACCATTTCTTTTTGAATGGCGATCATTCGGTCTTTTTCTCCAGCCCCTTTGTTGACGGACTTTAATACTTCCCTGGTTACATTTTCTACTTTGACCAGGAATTTTACAGTGAGGCCGGGACAGGGAAGTTCATCCTGTTTTTTATAAGCCCAGAATCCATTGGAAAGGTAATTGTGCTCTACGGAACTTAGCGACTGAATTGATGCGTACCCACAATGGTGATTGGTAAATACTAATCCCTGATTGGAGACGACCTCACCGGTACATCCTCCTCCGAACTGAATAACGGCATCTTTTAAACTGGAATGATTAATGCTGTAGATTTCTTCAGGGGTTAGTTTTAATCCTGTCTTTTGCATGTCATTGTATATCATGCTCTTTAGATAGTATGGTAACCACATGCCTTCATCGGCTTTCGCTCCCGATATGAACAAAAACAGGATGAGAAAAAGAGAATAGACTTTTTTCATAAAAAATTCAATATGATTTAATTGTGTTAAAAGATTTTTCTGAAGGCCAAAGGTAAACAAATCATTAGTTTTTCCCTTTTTGTCGAAAATGTATGTTATTATTTTAACTCTCTTTTTTTCTGACCGAGGGATTCAAAACCCTTTTTGTATTTTCGCATCAGAAAAGAACTGAAAAATGGCAACAGAAATAGAACGAAAGTTCCTTGTTCGTGATCTTTCATGGAAATCAGATGTCCAAGGTGTTTACATTGCACAAGGTTACCTCTGTACAGAACCGGGGAGAACGGTGAGAATCCGTATTGCCGGAGAAAAAGCATGGATTACGATTAAAGGTAAAAACGATGGAATTGCCCGTTCTGAATTTGAATATGCTGTTCCCCTGGAGGATGCCCGTCAACTTCTCGCTCTTTGTGGTGAACTGACGGTTGAAAAGATACGCTATCGGGTTCCGGCGGGAAATAATCTAACTTGGGAAATCGATGAATTTCTTAAGTTAAACAAAGACTTGTATGTTGCCGAAATTGAGCTGGTTTCAGTGCAACAGCCTTTTGTTACACCTTCGTGGCTCGGCGACGAAGTCAGTGAGGACCGGAGGTATTATAATTCTTGTTTGGCCCGGTTTCCATATTCTCTTTGGTAGTTGATCTTTACGGAACAATTTTTGTAGGACCCTGGGTAGTTCTAAAACATTCCATAAGGGATGTTTCTGCTTTTTTACTTATTTAGGAAATTTATTCATTTAATGATGAAAAGAATAGTCGTTTTTGCTTTGTTATTAAGTTCCTGTTTTCTCTTTGCTTTCGGTCCTGACAACCTAAAAAAGAAAACAAAAGAACAGGCATCATCTGTCGATTCTCTTAAAATGGGACTGGAATATCTTAAAAATGTATATTCCGGAGAAGATGGATGGCAGGCTCCCGGTAATGATGTGAAAGGCACACTTACAAATTTGGTGGAACAGGTTGAGCTAGTTCCGCGTGATACTCTTTTGAAAACTCTGAAGAACATGTTGGGTAATTCAAATCAAACATGGGTGACCAGAGACATGGGGAATATTAAAAATATTCCTGATTTGCCAGGAATGATTAAAAAGAATGAGGTCGACGAGCAGTTAAAGCGAATTGACCGTGCAATTCGGGCAAGCCTTAATGGAGGCGCGATTTCTGTCCCTCCTCAGCTTTTTGATAAGATATATACCAGTGGCAAGTTGATTGATCCGGGTAAGGGTGAATCGTTGTTTAATAGTGGAAAATATAAGTTGCCGGATGCTATTTCGAATGAACGAATAGCTGCTTCTGATGTGGATGCGCGTAAAGTATTGACTGCGAAGAAAGATGTTTATGTCGATTCGGTAAGGAAAGTTTATAATGATGGTGTCTTTGTTGCTTTTAAAGATTCGGTTTCTTCTGCTTTCCGTGATAGTTTTGTTAAAAACTATGTCGATTCAATACAGCATCATTATACTGATTCTGTTGATCTGATTAACCGGAATCTCCTTTCTGATTGGAATAAATCGGAGATTCAAAAACAAAATGAAAAGGTTAAACAGTATGTCTCTGTCCTTACTAATTATCTGAGAAATGACTCTCTGGATATCTGGGTGGGAAATCTTAAGAATGAGAGAACCAGAGTAAGACTGGCTAATGATACTCTAAACTTCTCCCGGCTGTGGCTTAAAAATGAACAGAACGATTCTTTGGCATTACGAATTCAGCCTATAGATAACAGAACATTAAGGCTTTTGATTGATGATGGGGTGACGTTTACCCGATTCTCGCAAAAGCAGACCAAGGAAGTTATTCTGCCGGGTTTGAGCCAGAATAGACAACTGGAAAAATTTGATAGAAATTATAATCTTTATAGTCCATGGACGATTGGAGGAACCGGAAATGTTGGCTTTACTCAAAACTATCTCAGCAACTGGTCGCCTGGAGGCAATAGTGCAATGTCTATTCTTGTTGTCCTTAATGGCTTTGCAAATTGTAGTACTCCGAAATATTCCTGGGAAAATAGTGTCGAAATTCGTGATGGATGGATGCGACTGGGTAGTGGAGCTGTCAGATTACAGAAAAACGATGACAAATTGGGACTGACTTCCAGGTTCGGACTTTTATCGGCTGTTCATAACTGGTATTACAGTACAGAGGCCGATTTTACAACACAGTTCTTCAATGGATATACTTATCCTGATATTACCCACCCAATTTCTGGATTTATGGCTCCCGGGACCTTCTATTACAAACTGGGTATGAACTATAAGCCAAATGGTAATTTGTCCATATTGATCTCTCCGTTAACATCCAAAACTGTTTTTGTCCGTCCTAGTGCCGTTGATCCTACAACATTTGGTCTCAATGCCGGAGCACACACTTTATGGGATCCGGGTTTGAACCTCGATGTTTATTGGAAAAAGAATTTCATGACTAATGTGGCTCTTGAAACAAAATTTAAAGCTTTTGTTAATTATAAAGATCCATTTTCCAAATACAATGTTGATTGGGATACGGTTCTTTCCAGTCAACTTACGAGTTATGTCAATACCCGGTTTGAATTTCACACCGTTTATGATGACAACGTGAAGTTCGCTTCGCAACGAATTGTAAATGGACAGCCAACAACAATCTATCGTCCAAAATGGCAGGTTCAGGAAATGTTTACCATTGGTTTCTCTTATAAAGTTGTAGACCACCTCTTCAAAAGCGAAAAGGAATTAAGAAAAACTGTTTTATAAAAAACGCATAAATCAAGATGAAAAATTATAAGAAGTATTTTACGCTTAATGCAAGTCCGGAAGATGTATATAACGCTCTTACTAATCCTAAAATGCTTGAGATATGGACTGGCGAACCTGCAGTGATGCAGACTGAACCGAACACGGAGTTTTCTCTTTGGGATGGGGCGATCTGTGGAATAAATCTGGAGTTTGAAGAAAATCAGAAGATTGTTCAGCAGTGGTTCTTTGGGGAGGATTCAGAGCCGTCTGTTGTTACGATAAAACTTCATCTGGTAAAAAATAAGACGAGCGTTGAGGTTAACCAAACGAATATTCCTGATGATGCTTATGCAAATATTGCAGAGGGTTGGGAAGAGGATTATTTCGCGTCGTTAGATGAATTGTTTGACTAGCAATTTCGGATTGTATTTTTCCCCTGGAGAAAATGGTTCTTTAATTTATTTTAAAGAACCATTTTTTTGTGGAAGAATAACCAGAATCGCTCCTGTAAGAACGAGTATTCCTCCCGATATTCCTAAGGCGTTTATATGTTCCGGGGCGACCAGGTGAATGCCTAGCGAAGTGAGAAGTCCCATTACCATAAAGGTGATGATTGGGTTCATTGTTACGATAATGGAGATCTTACTGGCTTCAATGTATTTGAATGCAGCCGAAAGAGCCCCGTAGGCAATAAGGGTGTTGAAGGCTGCAAAAATCAGGAATACCCATCCTAATGTATTTAATCCACCCATTAATCTCGGAGTTGAAAAAGGGAAAAAGATGACGGCCGGGAAGAAATAGAGGAATAAATTAATGACTTGTGGTGCATATTTCCGAACCAGTGTTTTTTGTATGATTCCATAACTGGCCCATGCAATTGAAGCAAAAACAACAATAAAGATTCCCAGGTTAAAGGTTTTTGGATTTCCGGTTACGGCTTTTAGCTGTTGTCCATAAAAGACTCCGAATCCGATTAATGCAATGACAAATCCGCTAATTTGCCGTTTGTTCATCTTCTCCTTGAAGATGAAAACGCTGGCTATTCCTAAAAGGATGGGACCTAATTGGGAGATAAGTTGACAATCTCCGGGAGTGATATAGTGTATTCCCATCATATATAACAAGAAGTTGGCGGACAGGCAGATCGCTCCGATGATCACTAAAAGAGGTGGATGAATAAGAATACGCAATGCACTGGGTCTTCTAATTGCGTAATAGGTTAGCAGAATTAAAAATGATACAAGGAAGCGAAACCATACGACGGTAACCGAATCGACTGTTGAATCAATATATTTTAATGCGATAGCTAATACACCCCACATTAATGCGGTTATGACGGCAAGTGTTATTCCTTTGAAGTTTTTACTCATAATAAAAAAGCCTTCCGTAGGGAAGGCTTTGTGTTTTTATTGTTATCGTATTTGTGCACTAAGCTCTCGTTCGTAAGATTGAATCAATCGTTGCATGATCTTTTCAATTTGTCGTTCATCAAGGGTCCGTTCGTCATCTCGCAAGGTGAAACTTATGGCATACGACTTTTTCCCTTTCGGAAGCTTTTCGCCTTCATAAACATCAAAAAGATCAACGTCCCGAAGGAATTTATGTTCGGCTTTTACTGCAACATCTTTTACCTGATCGAAACTAATTGATTGGTCAAGTAACAAGGCTAAATCACGGCGTACTTCCGGATATTTCGGGAGCTCTTTATAGAGGACCGTATTCTTTTTGGATTCATTGAGTATGTTATCCCACTGGAGATTGGCGTAATAAACCGGGGAAGAGATGTCGAAACCTTTTAAAATGGCGTTACTAACGATTCCAATTTCAGCAATCGATTTCCCGTTTTTTGTTGAGTAAAGTAAACCGTCGGAGAATAAATCGGACTCGACAGAGGTGGACTTAAGTTGGGCTTCTTTGATTCCAATAAGATTCAGAATGTTGTTAACGGTGCTCTTCAAATCAAAGAATGAAGTAACTTGTCCTTTGGTGGTCCAATTGGTTACTTCTTTATTTCCGGTGATTAGGACCGATAGATGTGTTTCTTCGTAGTAATTGTCTGAATGGTTCGTTAAATTTTGTAATCCTTTGTAGTAATACACTTTACCGAATTCATAAAGCTTTAAATCGGAGTTCTTGAATTTTGAGTTTCGTTCGATTGTCTCCAGTCCCCCGAAAAGTAAGCTTTGTCGCATGACATTAAGATCAGAACTTAATGGATTCATGATTTTAATGCAATGTTCTGCTTTATAACTTTCAAGTGGCTCGTAATAAGCCAGCTTGGTTAATGAGTTGTTCATTATCTCGTTGAACCCAAGCCCGGTGAGTCGTTCGGAAATTAAGTTTTGCAGTTTGCGCTTATCTGGATGAGCAGAATACTGAATGGTCGAATTGACCTTCATGTCGGGAATGATTCGATTATATCCGTATACCCGAAGAATATCCTCAATGATATCTGCTTCACGGGTTACATCAACACGATAAGGAGGAACTTCCAGGTCAAGACCTTCGCTTGTTTCCCTGATAATACGAATTTCCAGTGAGTTGAGAATGCCTTTGATTAAATCATGCGGAATTGCTTTCCCGATGAGTTTGTCTGTGTGAGCATACGAAACAGAGACCGGGAAATATTCTGTCAATTTAGGATTTGTACAAATATCTATAATTTCAGAAGAGATTTCTCCTCCTGCTGTTTCCTGAATTAAAAGAGCAGCTCGTTTTAGTGAATAAATCAAATTATTAGGATCGACTCCCCGTTCAAAATGGAAAGCTGCATCGGTGTGCAATCCGTGTCGGCGTGATGTTTTGCGAATAGAAACCGGATTAAACCAGGCACTTTCCAGAAAGACATTGGTCGTGGAATCTTTAATCCCTGATTTGGTTCCTCCAAAAACACCGGCCATGCACATTGGCTCCCGGGTGTTGCAGATCATTAGATCATTCTGGTCTAATTCTCGTTCAACCCCATCGAGTGTTGTAAATTTAGTCCCTTGTGGAAGGGTTTTAACAATAACCTTATCTCCTGTTATTTCATCGGCATCAAAGGAGTGAAGCGGTTGTCCTGTTTCAGCAAGAATGAAGTTCGTTACGTCAACAACATTGTTAATCGGTTTAAGTCCGATAGTGCGGAGTCTGTTTTGTAACCATTCAGGCGATTCCTTGATTGTGATGCCACTAATTGTTAATGCTGTATATCTCTGACATGCTTTCTGATTTTCAATCTCAACGGGAATAGTCCGTTTGGTATTATTGATTTTAAAGGCTTCAACAGACGGCATTTTATAGTGGGTGGGTTTCTCCAGACTAAGTTCAACAGCCAGGTCACGTGCAACGCCAATATGAGACCCTGCGTCAATACGATTTGGGGTTAGGTCGACTTCAATTAAATAATCGCTTTTTACATTAAAATATTCACTTGCCGGAGTTCCTGTTTTTGCTTCGCCAGGGAGGACCATAATTCCCTGGTGGTTTGTTCCTAATCCTATTTCATCTTCGGCGCAGAGCATTCCAAGGGATTCTTCTCCTCGTATTTTAGAGCGTTTAATGGTAAATTCCTGATCACCGTCGTAAAGAACGGTCCCGACAGTTGCAACGACTACTTTTTGTCCGGCAGCAACATTGGGTGCACCACATACAATGGGAAGGAGATCTCCTGTTCCGATATCAACGGTCGTCTTGCTCAGGTGGTCGCTATTGGGGTGGGGTACGCAAGTTTTCACTTCGCCAATAACTAATCCTTTTAATCCGCCTTTTACCGTCTCTACTTCTTCAACGCTGCCGACTTCCAATCCAAGTTGGGTGAGTCTTGCAGCCAGTTGATCGGGATTAAGATCGAAATTAATATATTCCTTTAACCAGCTGTATGAAATGTTCATGATATTTTAGATTTTTTTATTGAAAAGACAAAAGTAAACAATTCAGTGCAACAATCAATAACGCTGAAAAGGAAAGATAACGAAGGATTAATAGGTCTACGGAATGATTATCCGAAGGGGTGAAAAGGAGAAGAGTCCGGTAAAGAATAACAGAAGAAGACCTAAGTGGGAAGTGTGAAAAAGAAGACACTTCCCTGACCCTGAATATGGGGGCTTTCAACATAAAAGTACCCATTCAGCTTCTTGATGATTCTTTTGACGATTGATATTCCGAGGCCGGTGCCTTCAGATGTTTGTTTGTGATACTGTATCTCTTTACGGAATAGAAGGTCTATTTGTTCCTGGGAAAGTCCGTTTCCATTGTCCTTGACCCAGAATTTGATTTTTTGTTCGGGAAGAATATCATATCCTATGGTAATAATAGGCGGTTCTCCTCCATATTTTATCCCGTTACTGATTAGATTTAACCATATTTCCTCAATCCACGGGCCATAACTCTGAATTGCCGGCCAATAATCGGGCTTTTGTATTTTTGCTTTTTTCTTAGAAATGGCATATTGTAACCGTTCTTCTACATTGTTGACAATTAAGCTCATGTCAACATTTCCTTTGACGATATCTTGTTGTTGTATTTGTGCCAGGAGGAGAAGTTCATGCATGACGGAAATTGCTTTAGTTCCGCTTTTTTCCATCATGTTGATTACTTTGTTTGTCATTGGGTCTGTGTCGGGCAACTGCATTCTGAGAATATCGCAACCGGATAGTGTTCCTCCAATCAGGTTTTGAATATCGTGGGCAACGGTATGAGAGAAAGCTTCCAGATCGTTAATCAGTATCTGCTTTTCTTCTATTTGTTTTTTTAAATCAGTATTTAGTGCTTCTAGTTTGATCGCTGATTCTCTTATCTCGGTAATGTTCTGAAAAAGAATAATAAAACCGTTTTGACTTTTTGATAGATCAAGAACAGGAATGATTTTGGCAGAAAAAAAATAAGTTCCGTTTCCCTTCTTTAACGAATAGTCCGTTTGACTGGGGCCGGGATGAATAAATTCTTTAAACCTTGTTTCCAATTCAGGAAAGAAGTCAAAGATTTTTTTCCCGAGAATTTTTTTTGGTTTTAACTCAAGTGTTGCACATAGAGAGGAATTAATATCAATAATTGAATATTGGGAGTTAATAACCAGAATTCCCTCGTTTAATGCATCGAATAAAGTGTTTCGAACAAATGGCATGAGATGAAATAATTTCAGTTCGATGACTTCAATCGCTAAAATTAAACAGGCAATGGAAAAACCTAACAGAGTCCAGTCAAATCCGGGGATTGGATTGAGTCCGAGCATATATACCATATTCCCCGTGATTGGAAAGATCGCAGCAATGAATAACCATACAATTTGTTTTTTATAGGTTGACCGGACATTAATGACATGACTGATTAATAGAATTGTTCCAACCGGAATCAGCAAATAGCAATAAGCCCAAAATATCCAGAGGAACCATCCTGGGTGATAGATGGCAATTGTGCTATTAGCAGGCAGGGAAACATAACGCCACAAGGCGTGATGATAGGAATTGGTTGCTGCTACCAGAAATGTGATGGCAGGGAAAAGATAAAGCCACAGCAGGTTTTTGCTTTTTATGTTTTTGTCTTGTTCTGTAAATGATAGAACAAAAATAAAAAAAGCAGGAGCAACAAAAGGAATTCCGAGATAGCAGATGACGGACCAGAATATTTTTAAAGGGATTGTTTTTGCTCCGATTTCAAATATTGCACCGATGCTCCATATACAAAGCATCGTATTTAAGATTGCGATATTTCTTGCTGATTTTTCCTTTAGTCTAAAAAGATAGTACCCTAAAAAAAGATTAACAAGGAAAGCGAAAATATAGATGAAGGTTGAAATGCCAAAACTGTAATTATTATTGTCAATGACTTGTGAAAACATATTTCCTGTTTATGCTTTTCAAAAATACGAAGTTTTCTCTGATTATCAGACGTATTGCCTATTTTAAATTTTGATAAAATTTAAGTTAAAAAAGGCGAGTCTTATTTTATTCGACATTCAAGCATCTTTCTCTCTTCAATATAGGCTTCCAGAAAATCATTGGTTTTTACCGGGCCGATTCCTTGTGGGGTACCGGTATAGATTAAATCGCCTATTTTTAGTGTTAAAAATTTAGAGACATAAGCAATCACCTCGTCAATAAAGAAGACCATATCTTCAGTGTTTCCCTTTTGTACGATGTTTCCATTAATACGAAGAGAAAAATTCAGTTTGTGCAGATCTCCTAATTCTTGCTTGGGAATAAACGCTCCGATGCAGGCGGACTGGTCAAATGATTTGCTCATTTCCCATGGCCAGCCGCAAGCAATACATTTTCGTTGCAAGTCGCGGGCAGTGAAGTCGATTCCGATTCCAATTTCATTGTAATATCGGGAGGCAAACCGAGGTTCTATATATTTGCCTAGTTTGCAGATTTTCACAACAATCTCAACTTCGTGGTGAATTTCATTTGAAAATTCAGGCAGGAAAAATGGGAGTCCATTATGCAATAATGCACAATCCGGTTTTAAAAAGAAAAGCGGTTGCTCAGGAACTTCACTGTTCATTTCTTGTGCATGCAACGCGTAATTCTTTCCAATACAAATGATTTTCATGATTTTGGAATTATTCGTTCCTTAGTGCGCGTAGTTTAATATTGGTAAGTACTTTTTTGGTGTAGAGAGGGAAATCACCTTTCATAATCCAGTTGTAATAGCCGGGTTGTTCTTTAAGTACGTCTTCGACAGCACGACCTTTGTTTTTCCCAAAATTGAAAACTTCAATACCTTTATCATCCAGAACAATTCTGCCCATAAAATCGACATTCCGATCGTAAGTAGAGAATTCCGAAAGAAGATTAATATCATTTTGCACCGGAATCATCCGTTTGCCGTTTTCATCCTCAATCTCAGTGTCCTGATAACGGTCCAGCTGAGCTTTCATCACTTCGTATGTGGCTCTTGTGTCAGCTAATGCGGAATGGGCATTTTTCAGATCCTGTCCGCAATAGAATTTAAATGCTGCAGCCAATGTTCTTTTTTCCATTTTGTGATAAATGGACTGGACATCGATGAATTTTCTTTTTTTCAGGTCAATATCAATATCGGCCCGTAAGAATTCTTCTGCGAGCAAAGGGATATCAAAACGGTTTGAATTAAATCCACCCAAATCACAACCTTCAATAAATTGAGCGATACTTTTAGCCACCTCAGGAAAGGTCGGTGCATCTTTAACGTCTTCATCAGTAATACCATGAATTCGTGTTGATCGCTCGGGAATAGGCATCTGGGGATTAATCCTCAGGCATTTTTCTTCTTCTTTTCCATCAGGAAAGACTTTTATCAATGCAATTTCGACGATTCGATCGCTGGCAATATTGATTCCTGTGGTTTCCAGGTCCAGAAAAATAATGGGGTTTTTTAAATTCAGATTCATTTTGAGTAGTAGTGTAAAATAAAAGACCTAACAGGAAGATGCCCATTAGGTCTTTTTGTGTCAATAGTCTTGTTTTTATATATTGATCATCATTGGCATGATGAGCATTAAAACATCTTCATCTTCGTTATCTTTTCCTTCCGGAATAAGAATTCCTGCCCGTGTAGGATCGGACAACTCCATGCGAACCTCTGCTGCATCGATATTTGAAAGAATCTCAATTAGAAAAACGGACTTGAATCCGATCTCCATTTCATCTCCTTCATATTGGCAATTAAGGTGTTCTACCGCAGAAATAGAAAAGTCGATATCCTGAGCCGAAACCACAACTTGATTAGCCGATAGTTTTAACTTTACCAGATTACTTGCCTGGTTAGAGAAAACGGATACCCGTTTTAATGAATTGGCTAATTCCTGTCGGTTAATAATCATGTGATTCGGATTCTCAGCAGGAATGACCGAATTGTAAGCTGGGTAAACTCCTTCAAGCAGACGGCAAACCATTTTAAAGTTTGTGAGACTGAAAAATGCGTTTTTGTTATCGAATTCAAGCTTAATGTCTCCTTCTTCTTTAGGAAGAAGATTCTTTAGCAATCCAGACGGCTTTTTAGGAAGGATGAAAGAAGTGTCATTTTCGGCTTTAGCATCTGATCGTTTATAACGGACCAGTTTGTGAGCATCGGAAGCAACAAAGGTAACTCCTTCGGTTGAGAGTTCAACAAAAATCCCGTTCATGATAGGACGAAGTTCATCGTCTGCGGTTGCAAACAGGGTCTTGTTAATTCCATTCATAAGAATATCCTGACTTAACAGAATCGAAGAGGCGTTATCTGCATCGATCTGAGGTAATTCGGGAAAGTCTTCTCCGTTTTGACCTACGATACTGAATTTACCATTTTGTGAAAAAATGTCAATGGCATAAGTCTCGGCATCTATCTGAAAAGTAAGCGGTTGCTCTGGAAATTCTTTGAGCGTATCAATCATGATTTTGGCCGGAATGGCAATAAGTCCATCTCCGTCGGTATTCTCAAGGTCTAAATGGGTAATCAGTGTTGTTTCCGTGTCGGATGCTGTTATGGTCAGCTCATTGCCTTGTAGCTGAAACAGAAAATTATCCAATATCGGCATCGTGTTCTTGTTACTGATAACCCTGCTGATGGCATTTAGATGACTCAGCAATTCGGTACTCGAAACGACAAATTTCATTTAGGTAATATTTTGTAATTGTATCTTTATTCGCAAATGTAAAAAATATATCCTTTAACTTTCAATTCCGAACTCTAAAAGATTAACATTTGTCAGGATTAAAAATTAGAATGTTTCCCGTATCTTCTTTTCCTTACGAGGTTATATCCAAAACCAAACAGGATGAAGATAATGGCAGGAATAGGAACGTTAATCAACTGCCATGTTAGTTTGCTTTCCTTGACTTTTACTTTGTCTAACAAACGCAAAACGACTGTTTTGGATCTCAGCTCAATGATGCCTGAATCATCACAAAGGTAATTGACGGCATTTATATAGAAGTCCTTATTTCCAAAAGTTTGCTGTGAGAAACGGTCATATCCCAACGGGAATATACGGGGTTGTTTTCCCCGGTTATAAATAACCTGATTCGCGATGGTACTTCCATCAGCAACAACGACCATTCGGGTATTGGTACTTGTGGGAATAATGGTCCTCGGTTTTAATCCTTCCAAATCGGGAATGCGATTCATGAAAGCTGACTGAAATTTTCCATCCAGGGCGATCGCTACCGGAATATTTCCCAGATTGAAGTAATCCCGATCGGGTTGCTGATTAATGCTTGCAAGGCTTATTTCTGTGGGTATCTGAATTCTGCACGCATAAGGCGAGGTGGTTAATAAAATGCTTGATTTTACCTGATTATTCTCACCTACTAGGTCAATGCTGCTGGTGAATTCTCCTTTTACCCGGTTAATACTTCGGCTAATTACATGATTTTGTGATGGGGCTAGCAGAGGGGAATAGTACCACGGTGCCGGTTCCTCTTTTTTCTGTCCGCCGACTTCGCTGATAACCGGAATTAAGAGACATTCTGCATCTTGAAGCAGATCAGGATTCATTCTTACGCCATAACGGAATAACTGGTCATTCAGGTTGATGTCCCGATTCAAAGCAATCGTTGAAAAACCGTAAGACAGACTATCGAGACTCACGTTGACCGGATCAACAGACCAAAGGACTCGTCCTCCTTTCATGATGTACTGATCAATGATGAATTTATCTCTTTCGCTGAATCGTTGAACCGGGTTTGCTATAATCAGGGCTTTGTATTTGCCGGGTGAAGCATAAAGACTGTCGGTTGGAATCCTGCAAATCCGATAATTTTCCGATAAGCTATAGGCAAGATCTTTGGTTTCCCATTCATCGCATTCTCCATGTCCTGTCAGAAAAGCAACCGAGGGATGGTCATGCTTTTGAAGCAGCCTGACGCCTCTGGCTATTTCGTATTCAAGGTCTTCGACGGAGCGGTTAAGGTTTTCGTCGGCACTAAGCATCGGGTTGTTACGTAGTAAATTAATAGCGACTTCTTCCTCTGTGTTGTGAATGATGATTCCCGGGAATATAAGTTTTGTTTCTACCCCCTGATCTGTTTTCCTTCGCAGGTCAGTAGGTGTCAGTCCCCGTTTATAAAGCGATTCAATGTATTTTTCTTGTTCCGAAGGAGTTACTTCGTTATATGGGTCAATGATTTTGACCTGAATTTTTTGAGAGGAATAGGCATTGAAGTCTCTTATCTTTTCAATAATAGCTGTTTGTAGATTTTTTAGTCCCGGAGGAATATCCCCTGCGAGGTATATTTCGACCCATAACGGACAATCTTGCTTCTTTACAAGCGCTTTGCTGGCCGGAGATAAAGAAAACCTTTTTTCAGCTGTCAGGTCAATTCTGAAAATACGAACCCCTGAAATCAAAAAGACGAGCAGAAGTATTACTGCGGTAATCAGAATTTTGCGACTTGGTTTTTTCCATTTGCGGAGTTGTCCGTTTAATGCCAGCTTTGATATCCAAAGGAATAAAAAAATGGCTACCAGGAAATAGATTAAATCGCGGGAATCAAGGACTCCACGACTGACCGAAAGGTAATGCTCGTTGATTCCGATGTTAACAAGGATGGATTGAAGCGTTGAAGGCATATCCAACGATCCGATAAAATCGAAACCAATATAAGTCAGAAAGCACAATACCATGGATAAAAGGAAAGCTACAATTTGGTTTTCCGATAAAACAGAGGCTAGAATGCCGATTGCGACATAAATGGCTGCCAGAAAGAATAGTCCGATATAAGAGCCCCATGTTCCTCCGGTATCGATGTCCCCTACCGGGTTTCCCAGTAAATAAACGGATAGGAAATAAATAAGAGTCGGGAGGAGAGAAGCTACGACCAAGGCCAATCCTGCCAGGTATTTAGCCATGATAATTTTCCAACCCGAAAGAGGGCGGGTTAATAATAATTCCAGCGTACCGTTTTTCTTTTCCTCTGCAAAGAGGCGCATGGTTATCGCAGGAACTAAAAATAAATAGACCCATGGAGCGAGTTTAAACAGACCATTCAGAGTGGCATAGCCCCCGTCCGGAATATTAAAGGTCCCTGGGAATACCCATAAAAAGAGACCTGTTATCAGCAGAAAAATAATGATCACTACATATCCGATTAGTGATCCGAAAAAAGTATTAATTTCTTTTCTGAACAGGCTATACATTTTTTATGCTTTTTATCTGTTAGTGTTGTCTTTTGTTTGCAATAATTCGATCATTTTTTCAGCAGCTTTTGTGGAGGCACCAGGACTTCCGATTTGGTGCTGAATATCAGCATATCCTTCGAGCATTTTCTCCCGATATTCCGGGTTATTGAGAATGCGGTCCAGTTCATCGTGAACGGCCTCTGTTGTCAGGTACTGTTGTAAAATCTCTTTGACGACTTCCCGGTTCGCGGTGAGGTTTACCAGCGAAATCCATTTTGTTTTTACCAGTAAGTCGTGGACGAGAAAATAGCCGATTCGTCCTCCTCCGGCTTTGTAACAAACCACCTGCGGAACATTAAACAGCGCGGTCTCTAGTGTTGCGGTCCCCGAAGTCACGAGTGCAGCTTTGGCTTGCTGAAGTGTTTCATACGTTTGTCCGAATATTAATGGAATCGGACGTCCTTTTAGAATTTGGGTGTAAATTTCCTGTTTCATAGAAGGGGCGCCGGTAATGACGAATTGATAATCAGGGAACAAATCGCTCATTTGAGCCATGACCGGAAGATTATACCTGATTTCCGATTTGCGGCTCCCGGGAACCAATGCGATGATCGGTTTTTCTGAAAGGTGATTTCGTTTGCAATAGGTCTCAAAACTTTCCCCTTTACAAGGACGGTTGTCGATAGCATCCATACAAGGATTGCCCACATAATGAACCTTGTAGTTCATTCGTTTATAAAAATCGACTTCGAACGGTAAGATACAAAACATCTCATCGACCGAAGCTTTTATTTTTTTTATGCGTGATTGTTTCCAGGCCCAGATTTTGGGCGAAATATAGTAGAAAACCCGAATGCCGTGTTTCCGTGCAAATGCAGCCATTTTTAAATTAAAACCCGCATAATCAATCAGAATCAGAACGTCTGGATGGTATTGCAAAAGGTCATTCTGACAGATCTTAAAGTTTCGGGCAATTTTCCGGATATTCCACACAATCGTTAGGAATCCCATGAAGGCTGTGTCGCGATAATGTCGCACCAGTGTGCCTCCCTGGGCTTTCATCTTGTCCCCACCGAAATATCTGAAATCGGCTTCAGAATCTTTTTCCTTGAGTGCTTTCATCAGATTTGAAGTATGCAAATCTCCGGAAGCTTCGCCGGCTATTAGATAATATCTCATGGCTTATACGATTAAGCGGTAAATCAAAACAATAAAAGCAAAGATAAATGTTGCAAGCAATACCCCGCGAGCAGCACGTAACCGTTGGGTGTTGATGAAAAGCATGAAAAATAGTAAATTCGGAATGGCACAAAGACTCAGAAGTTTAATCAGCAATTGATGGGACCAGAGCAGTGAAATATATTGTCTGATCGGGACGGCGTGATAGCGAATTAGATAGATTGAGCCGAAGACAAGAAGCGGCATGATAATACCGATAAGTGTTCCGATCAGCAATTTATCCAGTTTCTTTTGAGTCTTCATCGATTTAAAAATTCCATTTTTCTAAAAGCTCCATTTCCGCGTAGGCCGTCATGTCGATCGTGACGGGAACGATTGCAACGTAACCCTCTTCGAGAGCCCGGATATCCGTATCGGTTGCATCCGGTTCGAAATTTTTAAAGTGTCCGGTCAGCCAATAGTAATCTTTTCCTGTAGGATCGGTGCGGTGGTCAAATTCCTCAACCCATTTTCCTAATGCTTGTCTGCAAATTTTGAATCCAATGGGAGTTCCTTGCGGGATGTTAATGTTCAGGCAGGTTCCAGGAGTAATTCCATTGGTTGCGATCTGCTGAAAAATCTTGACGATACATGATTTTGCTTTTGAAAAATCGGCATCGGCAGCATAGTCGCATAACGAGAACCCGACAGAGGGGATTCCATGAATACAGCCTTCGATAGCAGCTCCCATCGTGCCGGAGTATAGAATACTAACGGCAGCATTGGAGCCATGATTTATTCCTGAGATGACAAAATCGGGACGATCTTCCAATAAAACGTCTAATGCCATCTTAACACAGTCGACCGGAGTCCCGTTCGTGCTGTATACTTTAAGGCCTTCTTCTTCCTCAATTAGTTTGGCTCGCAAGGGTTCTGAAGTGGTGATTGCATTTGATTTGCTCGATTGTGCCAATTCAGGAGCAACAACTGTAACATCGCCAAAAAGTTGCATGACTTCAATAAGTTCCCGGATTCCTTTTGCCCAGACTCCGTCGTCATTTGTCAATAAAATACGTGGTCTGTTTACCATTTACTGTTTTTCTGGATTAAAGCACAAAAGTAAGTCAATTCGGCAGGATTGCTTTAGTTTGTTTTAAATATTTTGTGTGTGTCGGGAAATGTTTGGTTTCTTTCAGCTGATATGTTTGGTAATAACTCATTCCGGAATAGAAGTAGAGAAATCAATTGTTGAAAATGGATATTTCTCATAAAAAATGTAAATGCTGACAATGGAGAACTTTTTTTGCAGATAATTCTGTTAATTTGTAATAGAAATCACTTGTTTGATACTAATTTATTTATTTAGTAGAATAACTTTAATAAAGTATAGCTTTATGTATAAACAGTTTAAAGTTTTTCTTGTTGCCACAGCATTGAGTTTGTGTTCGGCTAATAAGATTTTTCTGGTTGCATTTGTGTTGAGTTTATGCTCTGTTAATCTTTTTGCACAAGTAGACCTGAATAGTTCGGCTCCTTCCGATCCGAATGTAAGAGAGGGCGTTCTGAAAAACGGATTGACTTATTATATCCGTTCGAATAAGGAACCTAAAGATCGTGCCAGTTTCTATATTATTCAAAATGTAGGAGCCATGCTCGAAAATGATGATCAAAACGGTTTGGCTCATTTTCTGGAACACATGGCATTTAATGGGACGAAGAATTTCCCCGAGAAAGCATTAATCGGCTCTCTTGAAAAACATGGGGTTAAGTTTGGCGAAAACCTGAATGCTTATACCTCTTTGGATGAGACGGTTTATAACATTTCAGATGTACCGACGACGAATGCGAATTATCTTGATTCCTGTCTGTTGATGTTGCATGACTGGTCTCATTATCTGACTCTTTCGGATAAAGAGATTGATGAAGAGCGAGGTGTTATTCGTGAAGAATGGCGAACCCGAAGAAATGCCGCATTTAGAATCTATCGAAAAACAGCAGATTATGTTTTTAAGGATTCGAAATACAGTAAACGGGATGCAATCGGTGATCTGAACATTATTAATAATTTCCAATACGATGTGCTGCGTCAATATTACAAAAAGTGGTACCGTCCGGACCTTCAGGCTATTGCTGTTGTTGGTGATTTTGATGCAAGTCAGATGGAGAAGAAGGTTAAAGAACTGTTCTCTGAAATTCCGGCAGTTCAGAATCCTGCAAAACGTGAGTTTTTTCCGGTGCCAGACCATCAGGCTCCTATATTCGGAGTTGCAACCGACCCTGAAGAAACAACTTCTTCAATCAATATCTTCATAAAGCATCCGACGGTTAATCCGAAAGATAAAAATCTGGGAACCTGGAGACAAGATATCATGACCGGACTTTACGGTAGTATGTTCGGTGATCGTATTGCTGAGGTATTACAGCAAAAGAATCCGCCGTTTATTAATGCGAGTGCCGGTTACGGTCCTTTTTTGGCTCGTACCTGTGACTTCTATATGATTAGTGCCGATGCACGGAATAATGATGAAGCAACCGCTCTTGCTGCTATTATGAAAGAAAACGCACGGGTTGTTCAGCATGGTTTTACGGCAACCGAATTGGAACGGGCCAAGGCGAATCTGTTAACACAGATTGAAAGTTCCTATAAAAGTCGGGAAAAACGATCGAACGATAGTTACTGTCGTGAAATATCCCGGAACTTTACTGTTAACGAACCCATGCCCGGAATCGAATATGAATATGATTTCTACAAGAAACTTCTTCCTGGAATTACACTCGAAGAGATGAATGCTCTGGCACCCAAATGGATGACCAAGGAAAACCGGACAATTGTGATTACGGGTCCAGAAAAGGCTGATATAAAGCATTTGACCGAAGCCGAGACTTTTGCAATCATTGATAAGGCAGAAAACACTCCGGTTGAAGCTTACGTTGATAAAGTGCCGGTCAAGAACTTAATGTCTGTTTTGCCCAAAGGAGGGAAAGTCGTTGCTGTTAAGAAGCTTCCCGAATTTAAGGCAGAAGAATGGAAACTATCCAATGGGGCAAGAGTTGTTTACCGCTATTCTGATTTGAATAAAGATCAGATGCTTTTGTCTGTCCAGAGTCCCGGTGGTACTTCATTGCTTCCTAAAGAAGATTTGCCTTCAGCCATGTATGCCGCTTCTTTAGTTGATGGTTTTGGAGTTGCCGATTATGATCCGACAACCTTGAATAAAATACTAACAGGAAAGAATGTTTCATTGAATCTTTCCCTGAGCGAACTTTCCGAAGGAATGTCAGGAAGGTGTTCACCTAAAGATTTTGAATCATTACTTCAGTTGGTTTATCTTTATTTTGAGAAGCCTCGTTTTGATCAGACAATTTACACTTCAACCATGGATCGGATCAAATCGATGTTACAGAATGCTCAGAATAATCCCCGTAAGGTGATGAGTGATTCTCTTACCTTGTTGGTAAAAAACTACAATCCACGGGTATTCCTTCAGAATCTTGATAATCTGGATAAGGTCTCTTTGGCTAAAGTTCAGCAGATTTATCTTGACCGGTTTAAAAATGCAAGCGACTTTACTTTCTATTTCGTTGGTGATCTGCAACCGGAAGAAGCAAAGCCTCTTGTTGAACGTTATATCGGTTCAATTGAAGATGGAAAACGACAAGAGCATTGGGTTGATCATCATTTGTTGCCTCCGAATGGAATGGTTCATCGGGATATTTCAATCAAACAGGATGTTTCAAAGGCTACGATTATTATTCTTTATTCCGGGAAGATTCCTTATAATGCAGAGACTGAGTTGAAAATGTCGATTTTAAAAGGAATTCTTGATATTCGTTATGTCGCATCAGTCCGCGAAAAAGAAGGTGGAACCTATGGTGTCGGGGTAATGGGAACGGTTTCGAAAATACCGGAACAACAGTATCGTTTGTTGATGACTTTTGAATGTGACCCGGCTAAGTCTGCACATCTCACCCCGATTATTTATCAGGAGTTAAATGAGATTGCTCAAAAAGGGCCATTGTCTGAGGACTTTGATAAGGTAATTAAGAATTTAAAGAAAGTCAGAACTGAAAGTTTTCGTGAGAATGGTTTCTGGTTGAATGCATTAAATTCTTATTACTGGGAAAATGAAGATATCGTTGCTCCTTCCAGCTTCGAATCAATTATAGATAAAATTAAACCTTCGGATATAAAAGCTTTTACTAAAACGCTATTGAAGGGTAAGAACCGTATGGAAATTACTTTTCAGTCGGCAAAAAAGTAACTGATTTGATGGAATAAAAAAGCTGTCCTTTACCGGGACAGCTTTTTTTATGTTGTAATTTAAGCAAGAACTACAGGTGGGTTGATTGTTTGGCCTGTCGTATTATTTTTCCGGAAGACGTGTCGGTTGGGATTATAAAGGGCATAAAAAAAGCTGTTCCGAAAGAGAACAGCCTGATTGAGCGGTAATGAAATTAATCGTCGTAATTTCTTCTTGGGGAGCGATCCCTGTAACTGCTACTTTTACGTTGGAATCGATCATGTGATCCATTGCTGTTTGACCTTTCTTCTTTAGGTCTGGCCTCATTTACTGCAATGTTACTTCCTTCGAAAAGAACTTCATTGAGTTGATTAATCGCTGCATTGGCTTGTTCATCGTCTGACATTTCGACAAAACCGAAACGTTTTGAATTACCGGTTTCCCGATCGATGATAACTTTGGCAGAGGAGACTTCTCCAAATTGTTCAAACAGGACTTTAAGACTTTCGCTGGTTGTCCCGGCACTTAACTTTGCTACAAAAATGTTCATTGTGCTAATTGA
This sequence comes from Prolixibacteraceae bacterium, assembly GCA_963692465.1. Taxonomy (GTDB): domain Bacteria; phylum Bacteroidota; class Bacteroidia; order Bacteroidales; family Prolixibacteraceae; genus JAUZOB01. The sequence goes on along the minus strand of OY829943.1, from coordinate 1,061,961 downwards.
TTAAAAAAAATAGACGTTTTGGTTTTTTCTACAGAGAGCTGATTAAAATATTTTATTCCATCTTAACACAACTTACTCGTAAACAAAGGTAAGCATTTCTATTCAGAGAAATACTCAGAAGGAATATTAAAAAAAAAATAAAAAAGATAAATCAAAAATGTCCGGCCTTTCCCGAAAAGACAAGTATCAACATTGCCAATAAAAAGGCCATATAGTACATCATTCTCATGACTTTGACACTATTAGTGTTTCGACGTCAAAGGTAAAAAATAATTGAATTGCTATCTTCCTGTAGAATGTTTTTAATGTTAAATCCACTTTTTCTTATGAAAAAACCAAAGAAGACTGCCTGCAACAGCGAGCATAACAATCCAGACGATCAGATAGCCATATTTGGTTTTTAGTTCGGGCATGTATTCAAAATTCATCCCGTAAATGCCGGCAATAAAAGTTAATGGAATAAACAGCGTGGAGATAATCGTTAATATCTGCATTGTTTGGGTCATTCGGAGACTTAGTTGTGAAGCATAAACTTCCCGGAGTGAAGCATTGTTTTCCCGTGAATTTTCGAGCGAGTCATGAATTGAAACAAGATGATCAAGAATGTCCCCATAAAAGCGGAGTGTGGTTTTTTCTATCAAGGGTGATTCTTCATAGATAATTCGACTGAGGCTTTCTTTGAATGCTGTTGTGGCACGTAAAGCGGCGACTATTGTTCGTTGTTGATCGCGTACCAGACTGAGAAGATTGTCCTCCGTATTTTTAAAGAGATTCTCTTCGAGAGTTGCTATCTGGTCTTCAATCGTTTCGACAACATGAAAATATTGATCAATGGCGTAGTCAATGAGCGCATAGCAAAGATAATCGGCTCCGCGTGTTCTTATCTTTCCTTTTGATTGTTTGATCTGTTCGCGTACCGGATTGAAAAAATCACCGGAGTCTTCTGAAAACGAAATCACCGAGTTCTGGGTTAAAACGATGCTGATCTGTTCCTGATGAAGCGCAGATTGCGGGTCGATCGTAAGCAGGCGGAAAGTGAAGAATAAATTCTGATCGTAGTCCTCAATCTTCGGTCGGTGCTCGGTATTCATAATATCCTCGAGTGCCAGCGGGTGAATTTTGAAAGAATCTCCAATAAAACGGATCAACTCTGTGTCTTGAACTCCGTGAACATGAATCCATTTTACGCAATCATCCTGAGGCAAAGATGGAAAATCGGCAGCGGCCTTGTAAGTGTGGTGTTCGAATTGTTCCGTATTGTAGCGGACTATTTCAATGGTCGATTGACTTTGGATGCTACGGCCTATATGGACAAGTGAGCCAGGAGGCAGACCCGCCTTAGCAGATGTTCGTGTCCTTTTTTCTTTCATTTTGAGTTCAGAATATTTTGAAGTTTGTACATTTCATCCCGTAGGCGGGCAGCCTCAATGAAGTCGAGTTCTGTCGCTGCTTTTCCCATCTGTTTTTTCGTATTGTCGATTGCCTGTTCCAGAGCGTGACGGTCCATGTACTGAACAACAGGATCAGCTGCAATGTCGATGGTGTCTTTTTCGATATAAGCTTTCGGTCGGTTTTTGTATCCTTTTTCGGCCTTACGGGTTTTACGCTCTTCATTCCCGATTATTTCCCTTGAAGCTTTAATGATAGGTTGTGGCGTAACACCATGCTTTTTGTTGTATTCCGCTTGTTTGGCTCTTCGGTAGTTGGTCGACTCAATCGTCTTTCGCATGGATTCCGTAATCTTGTCTGCGTACATAATTACGGTTCCGTTAAGATTTCGGGCTGCACGTCCGGCCGTCTGTGTCAGTGATCTTTCTGAACGGAGGAATCCTTCTTTGTCCGCATCCAGAATAGCAACCAGCGAAACTTCAGGAAGGTCAAGACCCTCACGAAGCAGGTTGATTCCGACGAGTACATCATAGATTCCGCTTCGGAGATCTTCCAGTATCTGTATCCGGTCCATCGTATCCACATCCGAATGGATGTAACTGCAATTGATTCCCATTCGGGTTAAATATTTTGTGAGCTCTTCAGCCATTCGTTTTGTCAGTGTTGTTACCAGTACCCGTTCATGTTTTTCTACGCGGATATTGATTTCGTTCATCAGGTCGTCAATCTGGTTTTCGGAAGGACGGACATCAATAATCGGGTCCAAAAGTCCAGTAGGTCGGATAATCTGTTCGACAATAACCCCTTCGCTTTTAATGATCTCGTAATCAGATGGAGTTGCACTGACGAAGATGATCTGCTTGATGAGGCTTTCGAATTCCTCAAATTTCAGGGGTCGGTTGTCAATTGCAGCAGGTAACCTGAAACCGTATTCGATGAGTACTGATTTGCGTGAGTGGTCGCCTCCGAACATTGCTTTGATCTGGGGAAGAGTTGCGTGACTCTCATCAACGATTGTCAGAAAGTCGTCCGGGAAGTAGTCCATCAAACAGAAAGGGCGAGTTCCGGGTAGCCGTCCGTCAAAATAACGGGAGTAATTTTCAATACCCGAACAATAGCCCAGTTCACGCATCATTTCCAAGTCATACGTAACCCGTTCTTCGATTCGTTTTGCTTCGGGAAATTTGCCCTGTCCTTTAAAGTACTCGACCTGCTTGACCATGTCGTCCTGAATTTCGAAGATGGCTTTTTTGAGGCGGTCCGGAGTGGTGACGAATAAGTTTGCGGGATAGATAATTGCCTGATCACAGTCGCTGGTGCGATGACCCGATTCCGGATCGAAAGTGTAAATTTCTTCGATCTCGTCACCCCAGAAAGAAATACGGAAAGCTTCGTCGGAATAAGCCGGGAAGATATCGACCGTGTCTCCTTTTACTCTGAAGTTTCCGCGCTGAAGTTCGATTTCGTTTCTGGAATAGAGGGCGTCGACAAATTTCCGTAACAAGACGTTCCGGCTAATGCTTTGTCCTTTGTAAACGTGGACCATTGTTGCATGAAAATCTTCGGGATTTCCTATTCCATAGAGACAGGAAACCGATGAGACTACGATGACATCCCTTCTGCCCGATAGAAGTGCCGATGAGGCACTCAGTCGTAGTTTTTCAATTTCCTGATTGATTGAGAGATCTTTCTCGATATATGTATTGGTTACCGGAAGGTATGCCTCCGGCTGATAATAGTCGTAATACGAAACGAAGTATTCCACTTTGTTCTCAGGGAAAAACTGTTTCATCTCGCTGTAAAGTTGTGCGGCAAGGGTCTTGTTGTGGCTAAGGATTAGCGTTGGGCGCTGGACCTTTTCGATGACGTTAGCCATCGTGAAGGTTTTTCCCGAGCCGGTTACACCCAGAAGTGTCTGGACCGGCACCCCTTTGTTAAGTCCCTGAGTAAGTTGTTTAATTGCTTCCGGTTGATCGCCGGTGGGTTTATATTCTGAAGTAAGTTTAAATTCCATGTTTTGAAGAAAATTTATAAAAGCTAAAGTTCGAAAAAAATAGAGGATTTCGATGATTGGAGGGCGAATAAAAAGCAGGAATAGAAAAACCGTTTAGTTTGTTCCTATTCCTGCCGGGTATGTCGTATTAAGAAGGTAATTGCTATAAAACCTCACAGCCAACGCGACTGACGTAATAAGGAGTCACATCGGTTGCAATCATGAGTCCGTCGCGTGCAGCCTGCAGCCCGAGTTTTCCGTCTTCAAAGACCTGACAGAATTCCGGTTCAACATTCATTAGTGCTGCACCTTTTAAAAAAGTTTCCGGATCGGGTTTGCATTTGGTGATATCTTCGGCACCGATCAGAATCTTAAAGTACTTTTTGAGTCCGATAGTCTTGAGTGTTTCCCATGCAATGTCATGTGAGCCACCAGTTCCGATAGCCATCGGGAGTATTCCGTAATATTTCTTTACAAGAGCAGCTACCGGTTCGATTGGTTTGGTAATAGGGATTGTTTTAATGAAAGCATTTTCTTTTGCTTCACCAAGGACGGCGGGGTCAATGTTCGTCCCGTATATCTGATTAATTATTTTAGCGGTATCAATGAGCGTAACTCCGGCTAGTTTAAGGAACAGGTCAATGGGATAATCAATGCCAAAAGATTTACAGGCACTTTTCCACGCTAAATAGTGAGCAGGCATTGTATCGGCCAGCGTTCCATCCAAGTCAAAAATCAATCCTTTAGCCCGGGGGTCAATGTCAAGTTCTTTCATCTTCTTTTTTATTACCTTGCTGGCAAAATTAATAATAAAGTCGAAGGCGGCAGTCGAATAGGGGTTGCCGGAGGCAAAACTTAACAGGTATTTAAACACTTAAGCTGAAAAAGATGAGTTTTGATTTATTGGTTTTTATGATTTGTCAATGGGGATTATTTGCCGGGTTGGTCTTGTTTCTTCTGTCCTGGGCAGAAAAGAAGAAACAGATGGGGCGTATCGGGCTTATCATTCTGTCTGTGCTCGGGCTGTTTGCCGTTGTAGTTAATTTGTGCGGATTAATCCATGTGCCTGCTGATCGCGGACAACTGTTTCGAATAGACTTGTGGGGGGTGACATTGACAGGGATATCCGCAGCGGTTGGTCTTGTTCTGGAGTTGAAAAATATAAAAGGAGCTTTTGCAACCCAGCTGTTTGCGGTAGTTCTTGCGCTTTTGTTATTTTTCCAAATTAAGAAAGTAGGAAGTAACGATGATCATTCAATAATTCCGGTCTCCAATCCTATGGAGCAGGTCATACATCATCAGCCGGGGAGATAAAAAAATCGGATCAGAAACATTTATTTCTGATCCGAAAGTTATAAGGAAAATAAACTATTTTAAAGCTATAAGTGCTTCTTTTATTCTTTTGAGTCCTTCAACAAGGTCTGCTTCGGAAGCTGCGTATGACAAGCGGATACAGTTGGGAACACCGAATGCCGATCCGGCAACACAAGCCACATTGGCCGTATTAAGCAGATACATACAAAGGTCAACCGTATTGTTCATTACCTGTCCGTTATAAGATTTCCCAAGATAATACGATACATCCGGAAAGAAGTAGAACGCACCATCCGGCAAAGCGATTTTTAATTCTGGAATCTCTTTTAAAAGTCCAAGTACGAGGTTTCTGCGTTTCTCAAACTGGGCAACCATCTTGACAACTACTGAATTATCCGAATTGATAGCTGCGGCAGAAGCAATTTGAGCAACCGAATTAGCTCCGGAAGTATATTGTCCCTGAAGTTTGCTGCAAGCTTTGGTAATCCATAACGGAGCAGCAATATATCCGATACGATAACCGGTCATGGCGTAAGCTTTGGAAACTCCGTTAATAACAACGGTGCGGTCCTTTAGTGCGTCAAACTGTGCGATGGATGTGCTTTTACATCCATAAGTGATATATTCGTAAATCTCATCGGAGATAATAATAACGTTCGGATGTTTTGCAAAAACAGCAGCCAGTGCCTTCAGCTCGTCGTAAGAATAGACACTTCCAGTGGGATTGTTCGGACTACTGAAAAGAAATGCTCTTGTTTTAGGAGTGATGGCAGCTTCTAATTGCTGAGGAGTGATTTTGAAATTATTTTCAACGGTGGTGTTGATAATGACATTTTTACCTTCCGATAATTTGACCAGTTCAACATAGGTAACCCAATATGGAGCAGGAATAATAACTTCATCACCCGGATCAATAATCGATTGTAAAACATTGGCAATTGAGTGCTTAGCTCCGTTGGAGATGATAATCTGTGCCGGCGTATAATCCAGCTTATTGTCTTTTTTGAGTTTTTTTACGATTGCTTCTTTAAGAACGGGATACCCGGGAACCGGAGAATAGTGTGAAAAATTATCATCAATTGCTTTTTTTGCAGCCTCTTTAATGAAATCAGGAGTGTTAAAATCAGGTTCTCCAATACTCAAGTTGATAACGTTGAAGCCTTTGGCCTTTAATTCTCTGCTTTTCTGGGCCATTGCTAATGTTTCAGACTCTGATAGCCCGGAAACTCGTTGTGAAACTCTCTCCATTTTTATTCTTTAATTTAATCCGATTAATAATGAGAAATATAGAGCTACCCCCGAGGGCATAACCTGACTGCAAAATACGAATTTTTGACAGTTTTCGATTGGGCTTAGCAATGAATGCATGAAATGTTAACTCTTTTTTTACGATTTGTTCTATTTTTGTAAAAGAACAAATAGAACTGTCTGTTATGAATGGGAATGATTGGATTATTGTAACGCTGGTTGCCTTGGTGCCTGCTGTAATGTTATTCTTTGCCTTTCGGTTTTCAATAAGTGCATTTATTAAGCAGTCCCGTTGGGAGAAGCAGGAAAGTATCCGACAGAAGTGTTCAAAAGAAATCATAATGGTCCGACTGCAAGCTTATGAACGAATGATTTTGTTTCTGGAACGAATTACCCCTGATTCCTTGTTGCTTCGGGTTTCCGGAAATAATATGACAGCCCGGCAGTTTCAGGAAACGCTATTGGAAGCTGTTCGTGCGGAATATGAGCATAATTTTACCCAACAACTGTATGTAACAGAGCAAGCGTGGATATTAGTCCGTGCAGCCCGCGAAAGCGTTATTCGTTTGGTAAATACGGCCATGGATGATTTGCCGTCATCGGCAGCAGGGAAAGATCTTTCCCGTAAAGTTCTTGAGATGTGGCTTGAAGTTGACGAGTCGCCGATACATACTGCTGTTCATGAACTGAAACAAGAAGTCCGTTCGTTGTTCTAGTCGGGGACAACCCGAATTAGAAAATCCTCTACCTGTTGTTTTAGTAGCAGAAATTCCTCATAGTTTGAAGCGATGTGCAGTTCTGCATTCGGAAGCACTTTCACGAGCTCGTAGCAACTTTTGACCGGGTGTGTCGGATCATTTTCCCATCCGATGATCAGAACCGGAATATTTACCCGAGCAAGAGTCTCCCGACTTGGATAGTCGGAACGAGTTGCACCTTCCAGTATCGGAGCGTAATATTCAGGCTGGATGCTGCACATTTCACGAACAACCTGATCAGTCGTTCCCGGTTGTCCTTTTTCTACAAAACCCACAGGCGTAGGAGTCGATCGGAGTAATCGGGGAAGAAAACGCAAAAGATTTCCGCGCGCAGCCATTTGAACCATTTTAGAATAAGCCATACATTGAGCCGGACGATCTTCCCAAATTACAGGAGGCATGCATAATACGACCGCTTTAACCCGGTCTGGAAATTGTACGGCTGTTTCAATAGCTGCAGCAGAACCCATCGAAAATCCGGAGGATACAAATGCTTTAACACCCCGGTCATCCGCAAGAGCGGTTAATATGCGAGGCAAAACCGACCATTGATAATCGGCAGCGGAAAGAGTCCCTTCAGAACATCCGTGACCAGGGGCATCGCAACGAATCACCCGGTAACGGTCATAACGTCCGTCGAATCCGGCAAGGCCGATAGCCTGATCTGCTTTCATGTCCATCATGAGTCCATGCATCCAGAGTACCGGAAATCCAGTTCCCTGTTCGCAAACAGCCAGTTTTAGTCCGTTAATCGAACGAAAATATTTTTCCATACTAGTTAGGAAAATAGATCTTCGTCTCTAATTAGCAATAAGATAGCTGAGTGGGGAAGAATGATGTATTTCTCTTGATTAAATTCGATTTCGTATCCACTCTTATTCAGATAGACAGCCAAATCCCCCTCTTTAGCCTGTAGTGGAATATATTTTGCCTCTTCCTGTGCGTTTTTCCAAGGTTCATCAGCATCGCCAAGAGCAGGAATCGGATAACCGGGACCGGTTTTTAAAATGTATCCGGACTGAAGGTTCTCTTTTTCCTGAACCGTAGGAGGCAGATAGAGTCCGCTTTTGGTTTTAGTCCCAGGTGTTTTAGGCCGGATTAAAACCCGGTCTCCGATCAGAATAAATTTTTGCAGGTCTTTTTCTTCAATGATTAACGACATAACAATGACTTTTCAGTCTTGCAAAATTACAAAATATCTTTCATCGCAAAGTATTTTGGAGTCTCCCATTTGATGAAAAGGAGTGTGGTAATCATAAATAATGTATTTTTTTGTTAAAATACACAATATCAAGGAATGCTGAATCTTTTTGTAGCGTTTAGTAGTATAAGGGTTAAACGGCCTATTTTGTGGCTGATCCTTTGTATTTAACCAAAAGTGTTTATCTTGCATAACAATTCAACCACTAAAAAACAATGCGATATGAAGAAGTATTTAATTATCATTCTCGGGGTACTGATTTTAGCATCGTGTGAGAATAAAAAGCAAAAGCAGCAAACTCAACAGCTAAGCATTCAAAACAGTTCTTTATCTCAGCAGGTGAATCAGAAAGACTCAATTATTAATGATGTCTTTACCAGTATGAACGATATTGCCGGAAATCTGGAAGCGATTAGTGGCAAGCAACATGTAATCAATGCAACGGTTAATGAAGCAAACCGGAGTCAGGATGCCCGGAGCCGTATCAAGGTGAGCTTAGTGGAAATAACCAAATTGCTTGAAAAAAACAGATCATCAATTAATCTTTTACGTGCGAATACAAAAAAACTGAAAGCATTGAAAGCTTCCAATCAGGCTAGTACGCTGAAAATTGACGAACTTGAAAAATTGATCGCTCAACTTAATAAACAGATATCCGATAAAGATGCGGAAATCGCTGATTTAAGAGATCAACTACAGAAGATGAATATTAAGGTGACCGGTTTATCTTCTACAATCGATACTTTGCGTACCGAAAAGAAAGTACTTCAGACTAATGTGGCTCAAAAGACAGAACAGTTGAATACCGCCTATTATCTGGTCGGATCAGAAAAAGAGCTTCGTGCCAAAAATATTATTTCGAAACAAGGCGGATTCCTCGGAATCGGGCGTAATGTCTCTTTGAGAAATAATGCAGATCTGTCTTCTTTTACCCGGATTGATATTACAAGGTTCGGTGCATTGAAAATTGATCATAAACGAATCAGTATCCTCTCTCATCATCCCGCAGGTTCTTACCAGCTGGTTACCGATAAGAAGGGTTTCTGCAATGAGATAACAATCACTGATCAGGCAAGATTCTGGCAAATATCGAAATATTTAGTGGTGGTTTATAAAAAGTAGTATTCAGTCAGATAATAAGATAAACTTTTTTCATACGGGTTGCCTTTACTAAGGCAGCCCGTTTTTTTTGCATGGGATTGTTCAGTTAATTTCTAACTTTGCCGCATAAAAATCGTCAAAAATTAACCATGATGGACCTTAATGTATTAACAGCAATCTCTCCGATCGATGGAAGATATCGGAATAAAGTAGATGCTCTCGGACTGTATTTTTCAGAATCAGCGTTAATTAAATACCGTGTTTTTGTTGAGGTGGAATATTTTATTGCTTTATGCGAAATACCCCTACCGCAACTTAAAGATTTTGATCATTCAAAATTCGAACCATTAAGAGCCCTTTACAAGGAGTTCTCTTTGAAAGATGCGATGCGGGCAAAGGAGATTGAGAAAACTACCAATCACGATGTTAAAGCGATCGAATATCTGTTGAAAGAAAAATTTGACGCACTGGGATTGCATCCTTATAAAGAATTTATTCACTTCGGACTGACGTCGCAGGATATCAATAATACCGCAACTCCTTGTTTGCTGCGCGATGCAATTCGCGACGTATATTACCCGAAACTGGATGAATTGATTCAGAAAATAGAAGCCTTTGCTGAAGAATGGGAGGAAATTCCCATGTTGGCACATACTCATGGACAACCGGCTTCTCCGACCCGTCTGGGTAAAGAATTTCAGGTCTATGTTGAGCGGTTTAAAGTAGAACTCGACCGACTGAAAGGAATTTCCCTTTATGCCAAGTTCGGTGGAGCTACCGGTAATTTTAATGCTCATCATGTAGCATATCCTGAAATGGACTGGGTTGCTTTTGCTAATAATTTTTGTCGGAAAGCGCTTCACCTGGAACGGTCACAATATACCACTCAGATTGCCCATTATGACGATTATGCAGCCATCTTTGATGCGCTGAAACGAATCAATACCATTCTGCTCGATTTCGACCGCGATATGTGGACCTATATCTCGATGAGCTATTTTAAACAGAAGATTAAAGCAGGAGAAGTCGGATCATCGGCTATGCCTCATAAGGTTAATCCGATTGATTATGAAAATTCGGAAGGAAATCTGGGAATAGCCAACGCGATCTTTACTCATCTGGCTGCCAAATTACCGGTATCAAGATTGCAGCGAGATCTGACCGACTCAACCGTACTTCGTAATATTGGCGTTCCGGTTGGCCATACGTTGATTGCCTTCGAATCAACCCTAAAAGGATTGAGTAAACTACTTCTCAATCAAGAAGTAATTGCTGAAGATCTTGAGAATAACTGGAGTGTTGTTGCCGAAGGAATCCAAACAATCCTGCGGAGCGTCGGATATCCGAATCCGTATGAGGCACTGAAACAGTTAACCCGGACCAACCAGAAGATTAACCACGAAACATTTAAAGCTTTCATTAATACGCTTGATGTGGATGAGGTAGTCAAAGAACGGCTAAGAGCCATTACTCCTCAAAATTATACCGGGATTTAGTTTTTGACAATAATTCACCCATATTGCATTCGGGCTGCAGATTACTACATTTACAGCCTGAATGTTTTAAAAATTGCGCATGAGAGAAATTCTGAAAGTTCTTAGCAGGTTTGTTCCTCCTTATAAGGTTGATCTTATTCTAAGTTTTGTCGATAATACACTGGCTGCTATTTTTGGTGTGTTTTCGTTTGTAATGATGCAGCCGGTCCTTGAGATTCTGTTTATGCAGAGTAAGGAGGTGAGTACCAAACTACCATGGAGCTTTTCATTCGGAGCAATCAAAAACAATTTTTATTTCATCATAACCCAGATGAAGCACGAACACGGGGCACAGATGGCTATGGTCTTTGTCTGTGTGATGCTGATTATTGCTGTTTTCCTCAAAGTGCTGTTTACCTATCTGGGGTCTTATCACAGTGTGAGTATTCGTAACGGAGTAGTTCGTGATATTCGCAGATTGATTTATGACAAGATCATCGGATTGCCGATCGGGTTTTTTACCGAAGAACGAAAAGGTGATATCATGTCCCGCACAACTGGTGACGTTCAGGAAGTGGAGAATTCGATTATGACTTCGTTGGATATGTTCTTTAAGAATCCTATTTTGATTCTTGCGGCACTGGTTACGATGATTGTCTATAGTCCGCAGATGACTCTCTTTGTTCTGATTCTTTTGCCTATTGCGGGAGCGATTATTGGTAAGATTGGAAAATCGCTGAAAAAGACTTCACGGCGCGGACAGGATAAGATGGGCGAATTGTTGAGTACCATTGAAGAGTCGCTTTCAGGGTTGCGAATTATCAAGGCCTTTAATGCCGAACATAAAATGTCGGTGCGGTATGGCGACGAAAATAATTCGTACCGGCGCATCATGAACAGTTTACAACGTCGACGGGTATTGGCTCATCCTGTAAGTGAGTTTCTCGGAACCTTTGTAATTGTCATTGTCCTTTTGTATGGAGGAAGTCTGATTCTGCATGCAAAGAGTTCGCTAACCCCTTCCGGCTTTATTGCTTATATGGTCGTGTTTTACTCCATTATCAATCCGGCCAAGGCCTTTACCGAGGCATTTTACGATATTCAGAAAGGGTTGGCAGCAATGAATCGTATCGATATGATTCTGACGGCCAAATCGACCTTAGAAGATAAACCGAATCCGGTTCCGGTCAAAAGTTTTGAAAAAATTATCCGTTACGATCATATCCGTTTTGCTTATGAGAAGGAAGACGTTATAAAGGATGTATCGCTTGAGATACCCAAAGGCAAGACCGTTGCATTGGTTGGTCAGTCCGGTTCGGGTAAGACCACTTTTGTCGAGCTACTGTCCCGTTTTTATGATGTGCGTGAAGGAAGTATCTCCATTGACGGAATTGATATTCGTGATATGAAGATGCATGACCTGCGAAACCTAATGGGATTGGTTAGTCAGGAGCCAATCTTATTCAACGACACGTTTTTTAATAATATCGCTTTCGGGGTGGAAGATGCGACCATGGAGCAGGTCGTTGAAGCAGCCAAGGTGGCCAATGCTCATGATTTTATTAGTGCAACCGAGAATGGCTACAATACCAATGTTGGAGACCGGGGCGGCAAGATGTCGGGTGGTCAGCGGCAGCGTATCTCTATTGCAAGAGCTGTCTTGAAGAATCCTCCAATTTTGATTCTCGACGAAGCAACTTCGGCTTTAGATACTGAATCGGAGAAATTAGTCCAGGATGCCTTGGAGCGACTGATGCAGAATCGTACTTCTATTGTTATTGCCCACCGGCTGTCGACGATTCAGAATGCCGATCAGATTTGTGTTTTTCAGGAAGGCGAGATTACAGAAAGAGGAACTCATGAGGAACTGATGCAGTTTGACGGAATCTACCACAAGCTTTGTGATATGCAGAGCTTTAATTAATCGTTTCGGTCGTGGCCTGCATTCATCGTTTTGCAGAATGGCTTAATCTACTTTATGACGCTATATCCTGGCTCGCTGGCAGCAATGCTGGCATGCTATTTAATCTATTTAAATACCGGAGTAACCCGGTAACCTACTTTCTTTAAAAGATTGATAACCCCTTTTTTACCATAGAGATGCCCGGCCCCGAAGGCAAAGAATGTTGACCTTTGAGCAGCTATCTTCGCAATTTTGGGAATCCACTTTTGATTTCTTTTATCAATTAGTTGGGTATTGAACTCTGTCATTTCCTCGCCGTCTTCTTGAACTTCTTCATTGTAAAGTCCGGCAATATCCTGCGCCTTGTAGAGGGAATATAGTTTTTTGAAAGAACCGACTCCGTAATCTTTTACTTTTCCGTTAGCAATATCTTTCAGATAGTTGAACTGTTTGTCAAGTGGAAGCAAGTTGATTACATCCATTTGTTCCTGGAGAGTTTCCAATCCGACCATGTTTTTGCCTTGCTTTTTGTTTTCGGCGGTCAGCATGAATTCCATGGCGGTAACCGAGTCTTTATTCATTGAATTATCCAGTAAGTTGGAAATCATAAAGATCGGTTTCAAGCGGTTCACAGAAGAAAGCTCTACATGAAAAGTATCCCTGAAGATTTTAATCAGTTTTTCATATTCGATTTCTGATAAATAATCTTTCATTGTCTTGTCGTCGGGGAGAGTTATCTGTTTCATGATTCCCATGATTTGCGATTGACTGGTGTGCTGCAAATCTATTTCGAGGCAGGTTTGTTGGCATGAATTGAAGATTTTTTTAAATTTTAATGGAAGCTTTGCGTCCGATTTCGGAAGTAAATGAATGGTTCCGAACAGGTAAGACGACTTTGTTAACCCGTTTCCGCTAACTTTCCACAAGAGCGTTTTGTCCTGAGCTTTACCTGAAAAAGCAAGTAGAAGCAATAGCAGTAACAGGGTTTGGTTTAACCAGTAAAAAGGATGTCTTTTTGTTTTCATGACTATTTGGTGAAAAAATGAGTATCAGTAATTGATGCAAGATAATACTTGTTTTAATGAATTGGAATGCCTTTTCCAGAGAAGGTATTCAAAAGTGTATACTTATTTTAGGAATACTTGTGGTACTTTTTTCCTGCGGTTCTGGTTCTGCAGTGGTTTGGTATCGCTTCTGTTTTTAGAGGTGGTTTAAAGGTGGTTCAGAGGTGGTTTATAGGTGCTCAGCACCTATAAACCACCTCTGAACTAATGATGATATAGTTTTTATCAAGGCCGCAATAAGGCAGTTAACATGGACTGTGTTCAAACGAATTCCGAATGCTCTGAGAATGGAAATGTTGTGTTTTTTTGATGGAATGGTTGGCGTAATTAAAAAAATGTAATGTGTTTGAATGCAAAACAATATGGGAAAAATAATAATTTATGCTTAAAAATAGGGGTAAATTTGAAAAAAAACATATAGTTCAATCGCTATTGTGAGCAGTTCGCATTTTCTTGTTTGGTTTATGAAATTTATGTTGATAAGTTTAAAGTGAATATTAAGAGATATTGGATGGTTAATTTGTTATTTCTGAGAATGTAAACATAAATTGTGTGATACCCCTGAAATATATAGTGATGGTCGTATTAATGACTGCGGTGTTTGATTGATCTCTTGGTTAAAAGCAAATCATACAATCTACATTTTCTAATGCACTTTTTGTCCTGTATTAAGCTTTTTTAGAAGACAATGAAAGTTAATTGTGATAGAAATATTGAGAACAAACAGTTTAGTCTTGGATTAATGGTAAAGCATTATGGGCAATTAAAGAGTTGTTTTAAAAAAGGTGGTCTCTTTTTTATTTTCTGCATTGGATTACTTTCACATGGACTATGTCAGAACAGGTTCGTTCGGGATCGCTATAACCTTGATTTTGAAAATGTAAAAAGTGATCAGGAACATGCTATGTGGAATGTAGTGGGAGACAGAGCCGTGATGGAAGATTGTTATTTTGATAAAGTAAGAGGAAAGACCTCTTTGTCTATTGAAATTGGCCAATATCGTATCCCTATTGATTTTATTTGCCGGATTTCTCAGGGCATTATACTGCCGGTAAATGCAGAGCAGAAGGTAACGGTGTCGATATTTGCAAAAAACGAATGTGTGGATCAGGCTTGGATGAAGATTTATTGTTTGGATGACAAAGAAGATATCGTTTCCTGTGATTCTGTTAAAATCTTGTCCGTTGACCGATGGAAGAAATTCTCGGTTTCTTGTAGTGTGCAAAAAGCAAGGGTGATGTATATTGAAATAAAGGCATATGCTGCTTATAAGAATTTTCCTCCACAACGAAATCTGTTTACATTTCTGTTAGATGGAATGGATATAAAGCTTGGAACAAAGAATATCTATCAATATCCTCAACCATTTGTTGATAATAAGAATCCGGTTATAAAAGGAGAAAAAGAGGTTGTTGATTTGTCACTAAAGAATGATTCTAATCTTTCTAAAATAGAAGCATTAAAAACTCATCGCATTATAGGACTTGGCGAGACGGTGCATGGTTCTTTGCCTATTAATCGAAGTGCATTTCAATTTATGAAATATTTGATTAAACATGAGAATTGCAAATTAGTCTTTCTGGAAATAAATACGGACTTCGGTATGTTGTTAAACCAATATGTCAAAGGAGCAGAGGTAGATATAAAAAATGTTTTTATGTCGGAGATATTAATTTCTCCAGAAGAATTCTGGAATTTCCTTGATTGGCTCCGCGAATATAACCGTCAATTTGATGATAGCCATAAAGTAATGTTGTATGGGATGGAAACATTCTCGGATGGCAGATATCTTAAACGTTATATAACTTCTTTTGATTCGAAGAATAAAGCGATGCAGGAACTTGCAGAAATAGCCGGAGGGAAAAAGACAATGCGAGCTAAGGGGTTATTATTGGAAGAAAATGATACAATAAAAAGCATATTAGGACAAAGAGATTATCTAATGTTTTCTCGTTTTTCCAAATCAATATCTAATGTAGTGTCTCTTATTTTGGCTAATAAATTATCTGATTTTAATATGGCTGAATTACGACGGGATTCAATAATGTATGAAAGTGTAGTATTTGGTGTAGATCATTTTTTGCATGAAGGAGAAAAGGCCGTGATTTATTCTCATATGATTCATTTGAATAAGAAACATCGATCCTCATTTACGCCGTTGGATAGCTCCCTCGGATCATTTTTGAGTCAGAAGTATAAGAATGATTTTTATCTGATTGGCTTTTTAGCAGGAGAGGGAACACGTTCGAGCTATGATCGGGTATTCAATCCTGCAGATTCGAGCTATAAAGAAATATTTCACGCTGTAAATAGATTGTATAGTCCGCCCATCGGAAGTCTTGAAAAGATGTGTATGAGAACTCAGAAGTCTATCTTTTTTAGCCCATTATTGCCGAGTGATCAGGATGGGGTAGTGTTGCTGCGGCGTGTCGGACGCGATGTAAGAGACCCTCAGTTTGAATATGCCAATATACTGGGACGAATGGATGCTTATGTCTTTGTTCGTGAGAACACTGGATTTCAAATTCCTCCAAGTTGGAAATGATATGGGAGATTACGAAGAAACCGACAAAATCAATTATTGGCATAGTTGATTTTTCAGAAATGCTTGTTTGATTTGAAAATGAAATATCTTTCAAAATATAATATTATCCGATGTAGTTATAAGTAAAATAATAATACCCCGATAGAACCGCCAAGAATGAAAGCATAGAAACCAAATCTGTAATTTCAGGACTTTGTTGTGGTGTTCTATTTGATTAAATAAATTTTTTTAAAAGAAAATGTAAGAAATACTTGACAAAAAGAATGAAGTGTTTTACATTTGAGGTAACCTTTAAAACTTAATAGCGATGTTTACACGATTTCTTTTTCCACATTATTTTAAGCGAATCGGTATACTATTACTGATTCCGGCAACGATTCTGGGTATTGACTTCTTGTTTGGTGGGTATTACCCATCCTGGCTTACATTTAGAGTTCCTGCTCTTTTTTGCGATAATGATTCAAGCGGAGCATCACACTTTTTTGATATTATTATCAATAATTGGACGGATGAACTGGCTGGTGTGTTATTTGTGCTTGGGGCAATTTTTACGGGCTTCTCCAAAGAAAAGGATGAGGATGAATATATTGCCCGACTTCGGATGGAATCACTGGTTTGGTCTACGTATGTCAATTATGGATTGCTGATTCTGACCATTCTTTTTGTATATGGAGGTACATTCCTGACGTTTATGATGCTGTATATGTTTACGTTATTATTGATATTCATCATTCGGTTCAGTTACGTACTGCTTAAATTCAGAAAAAGTAGCAGAAATGAAGAATAACCTAAAAGTTGAGCGAGCCATTAAAAATTTGACGCAGGAAGAACTTTCTAAAAGCGTTGGCGTGAGCAGGCAGACTATTAATGCCATGGAAGCCGGCAAATACGTGCCGTCAACCGTGCTGGCTTTGAAAATAGCCGGAGTATTCGGCAAGCCTGTTGAAGCGATTTTTTTCCTTGAGGATACGGATTAGATGACGGGGAAGAATGAATTCGGACAATTATTAATTAATGAAAGAATTTAAAACAGAACTAAACAAATTTGTGATGAGAAAATATTACGTATTTATCTTATTGTCTCTGATTTTTGCCTTCTCGAATTGCAAAAGAGAAGATAAATCACAGGGAAAAGAGGTTAAAGTTCCGACACTGTATTTTAACCGGGGAGATTTTAAAAAGGCAATTAATCTTAAAGCTGAAACGATCGATGTAAAGATTCCAGCTTTGCCTGAGAGTTATGATTTGGTCAATGATACGCTTCTGTTTATAAAAGTTGAACAGAACCACGATCCTTTTGAAGTGTACGTTTATAATTTAAAAAACCGAAAAGTTCTCTTTAAAATAGCTAAAGATGGAGTCCGGTGTAATGGATTTGAAGGAAGTTGCAAAATATTGCATTCCAGTAGTTATCAAAAAGAAGTATTTATATTGGATGCATTGAAGAATAAACTGGCCATCTATAATGTTGAAGAGTTACTGAAATCAGGAGGACAAACTTCTCCTCAAAATGTATGGTCTTTTACAGATGACAGTTCTGCTTCTTCTTTAGATGGATTTGTAAGTCTGAATTCGAAGCAGCTAATCTGTTATAATCGTTATTCGCTGAATGATAAGAAATATACAAATCATGTGCCTTGTTTACTGGTAATTGACCATAAGAAAGGACTGTTGCGGCAACCGAAATATAAATATGAAACTTATAACGTTTCAGATGGGAGAGTATTGGTTTCCCCTGTTGGTGATAAAATTTGGGTGCTGAATTCCTTCTTTGGGCAGATTGATGTTTATAATCGGGAATTGCAATTGATCAGAACACTGAAGGGCCCGGGATATCGAACTCCTTCTTATAAAAGGGAAAGTAGTTCTCCATTAAGCCCCGCTCTAAGTAATACGATCGAATTTAAAACAGGAGGGATTTCTGCATATACGTCCGTCTATTCTACCAAAACAGCACTCTACGCCGTTTATGACGGGCGGGGAAATGGCTCATCTGCGGGCCCGAAACCAATGGAAGTCTTTAAATTCGGATGGAACGGGGAATTATTATGCCGGTATCAGTTGGATTTGTATGCAACGGCAATATCGGTCGATAGTCAGGATAAATACCTCTATGCTACAGTGCAAAAATATTCTTGTAATGAAAATCCGAAGCTTGTTCGTTATCGTTTAAAATAAATTATTAAAACTATGAAACGATTATTAATAATAGGTTGCCTTGTGCTTATTTCAAATTTTGGATTTTCACAAGGGTTAAACAACAACTACAAGGTTGATTCTGAAGACTTGACTAATGTGTTTAATGCTCAGGGAATACATCTGTTCAAATACCCCTTTCGTCTAAAAACGGGAGAGTATATGTCTATTAGTTATGAAGTTTATGACTATGGGAAATTGAAAGAAAAAGGAAGGTTTATAGAAGACTGTGAGAAGAACGGCTTACGATTTAATCATCATTGGGCCAGGACTGATGGGACAAAAAAGGATACGTTGCTTTGGGATCGGTTCTGTTTTATAACTAAAAAGAATAAGATAGAAGCTCATGAATATTTACCTGGACTTTCTCTGATTAATATCTTCAAAATTCCCAAGTTAGCAGAGGGAGATTTTAATTCGGGGGTTGATCTTTCTGATACTTTGTCGAACAAAACCTTAATTGTTTATTATTATGGGATCTATAAAAACAGTAAGAATTATAAAAAGCATGAGGGATTTCTTGTATGTTCAACTGGAATGTTGAAGGATCGGTTAATTCGGGAATTCGATTATGTAATATTGTTTTTTGCCGAGAGAGTCTCTGCGGAGAAAGCGGAACGAATATTGAAAGAAAAAGATGGTTTTCAGAATGTGTTGTTTCCTTGAGGAAAACAATAAAAGCAGAAAGTTGCGAAGAGGCTACCCGAATAGGTAGCCTCTCTGCTTTATAGCTGTCTATTATTGATTCCTTTTTTATGAAAAATTCGTCTTTGGATAGACATTAAGAATTAAAACTATGTTTGAACGGCATTGAGTGATTTAAAAAATTTTATGATTTTTTTATTTATGATGATGCACAATGGGTTTTGTTTATGGTTATATTTAGTATTATTAAATATCGTGAGTGCCTTTAATGTAAAGATCGTTGAACGAGATAAACTAACGGACTGTAATGCGGAAAGATAGCAGCGATGCTATATAAGTGTCACAACCGTTTTACAAGATAAAAAGAATGAACCTATGAAGAATTATTCTATCTGGTTAGTCCTGTCTATGCTTATTGTTTTCTCTGATTATACAATCGGACAAACGAAGAATAAAACATTTGATAGACTGAGTTTTAAGAAAAGCTATAAACTTAAGGGGAAGAAGGTCGATCTAAAAATGGGTGCTGATCCGGTAGATTATGCTATGATTAATGATTCGTTGCTATTGATTAATATGAAGGTGATTGATTCTTTGGGCGTTAGTGTTTATAATTTAAAGACCCAACAGATTTTAGGAGGGTTTGACAGAAGAGGAGATGGTCCGAATGAGACTTCAAATCTCCAAACAGAATTATTGCATCGGAGTAACTACCAAAAGGAGTTCTACCTGTTGGATGAAGCTAAACGCAAGGTTTCTATCTATAATATTGATTCTCTATTGCAACTAAAAGATCGCTATTCCCCCTTGAGGTGTTCAATCCCGTTTCAAACCAAAGAATGTGTATCGTTTGGTTCGGATAAGATGGTTTGTTATAATCCGAATTTTTTAGATGATAAAGAATTCAATAATCATGAGCCTTGCCTTCTTTTGATTGATAAAAAGAAGGAGCGGTTTCCTTTTAAAAGGGTTAAATATGCAACGGTGAATGTGACGGGTGGTGAAATCATTGTTTCTCCGACCAATGACCGGATATGGGTTTTCCATCAGTGTATAAACCGGATTGATATTTATAATCAGAACCTGGAACTGCTGAATTCTCTTATTGGTCCGGAGAGATCTGACGTTTCTTATGAGTTGGGGGCGTTTGGAGGGATTGTTTTTAAAGATTATAAATTCTTTGAATCCTACTTGTCGGCTTTTGCAACGGAAAATGCTGTTTATGCTGTTTTTACGGGTAAAAATAATGTTCCATACAGAGAATATGTGAATCCGAAGCCGGTAGAGGTGTTCAAATTTAGCTGGGATGGGGAACTTCTTTCCCGTTACCAACTAGACCGGTATGTCTGCAATTTTTCAGTCGATAATGAAGGGAAACATCTCTATGGAGTAGTAAAAAATAAATCGATGGGGGATAGACCTGAGCTTTATCAATATAAATTAAGATAAATTTATCGTTTTTAACAATAAAATAACATTTTATTCTTCACCCTTTTCCCATAATCGGGGTTTTATATAAAAGTTGTAATGTGTCATAATTGTTTGTGAAAAACAGTATGACGGATTATTAATATGATTATAGTTCGTGTTGTGAAAGGATTATAATTATAGTGATTTTAAATGTATTGTTGTAATCGAATAAAGAAAACGGATGGTCTCAGGAAATAAGAAAGACCTGATCGTGGTAGAGTTATTCTACAAATATTTGAGAAAAAAAGAATAGGATCAACAACTTCGTTGAGGGCTAAAAATAATGCCGTTTGAATAGGGGTATTAAGGCGGCATAGAAGAATGGTGAAAACACAGTAGCAATAATACTTTTCAATAAGTTGAAATCTATTCTTGCCGCCAATAAATAGAAGACCCTAAAATGAAAGAAGCATTTGTTGATATTGAATTAAAGTATTGGTTCGATTGTCGGACCATGATACTCTGGCTAATGGGTTATAATCCATCTTTTTGTCTATTAAATAGTTGAGTTTTAGACTTGACAGGTCTTGTTTGTTATTAACTACTTATTCTGCATAAAAAAACAGAACAATAGAAAAAAGGTATTTGTAAAAAATAAATTGCTATGAGAAAATATTTTAATAATGCGATTCTATTCCTGATCATTATTCTTAGTGGATGTGCTGCCGAAAAATCGATGAATCAGACGTTTGAACGGAATGATTTTAAAAAAGACAAAAGTCTTAAGGGAACCGTTATTGATTTTAATAGTCCAATGGATCCGAGAAGTTATGACGTAATTAGGGATACCCTGCTCTTTGTGAGTGAGGGTAGTAATGATCCATTTGAGGAGTATGTTTATAATTTGAAAACAAAAAAACTCATTTTTAAATTTGCGAGAAAAGGAAAAGGACCGAATGAATTTATAGGTGGGTATTTGTTGTATAATACGAATTATCAAAAAGAAATTTGTCTGACGGACTTTTCCAGGCAGAATGCTGTTGCTATCTACAATATTGATTCTTTATTACAGCTGAAAAATTATTTCGTTCCTAAAAAAATTCAATTGCCTTTTGGTGTTCTAGAATGTTCCGTTTATGATTCTGCTCAATTGATTTGTTATAATTCTTTCTATTTAGACGATAAGACTTTTTCGAATCATGTTCCTTGTTTATTCTATTTTAATCGGCGGGGAGAAAATTTAAAACAGTATTCTTACCAAAGGTTTAAATATTTTACTCTAAATGTTTCAAACGGGAACATTGTGCTTTCTCCTTCTCATGATAGAATCTGGGTATTCCATAATTTTATTGACCGGGTTGATATTTTTGATCGCAATCTGAAGTTAATAAATTCATTTAGTGGTCCGGACCAATATAAACCATCTTATCAATTATATAGTCGGGAAGAATCTTCTGTTGTCTTTAAAGATCATAAGCTTTTTAGGGCTTATTTATCAGCTTTTGCTACTAAAAATGCAGTCTATGCTATTTTTGATGAAAAGAATAATGTTTCCCTCAAAGAATATGTTCCCAAACCGGTAGAGTTGTTTAAATTCAGTTGGAATGGGGATCTTCTCTGCCGTTATCAATTGGATCGCTATGTCTATCATTTCACCATAGATAGTAAGGGGAAGTATCTGTATGGAACGGCACTGCGTAATTCGATGGGAGACGTACCGGAACTTGTTCAATATAAGTTGAGATAAAGAGTCGATGAACGGTGGTGGTCCCCAAGGTATTTGTAAAAAATAAATTGCTATGAGAAAATATTTTAATAATGCGATTTTATTCCTGATTATTATTCTTAGTGGATGTGCTGCTGAAAAATCGATGAATCAGACGTTTGAACGGAATGATTTTAAAAAAGACAAAAGTCTTAAGGGAACCGTTATTGATTTTAATAGTCCAATGGATCCGAAAAGTTATGACGTAATTAGGGATACCCTGCTCTTTGTGAGTGAGGGAAACAATGATCCGTTTGAGGAGTATGTTTATAATTTGAAAACGAAAAAACTCATCTTTAAATTTGCGAGGAAAGGAAAAGGACCGAATGAATTTATAGGTGGGTATTTGTTGTGTAATACGAATTATCAAAAAGAAATTTGTTTGACGGACTTTTCCCGGCAGAATGTTGTTGCTATCTACAATATTGATTCTTTATTACAGCTGAAAAATTATTTCATTCCTGAAAAAATTCAATTGCCTTTTGGTGTTCTAGAATGTGCAGTTTATGATTCTGCTCAATTGATTTGTTATAATTCTTTCTATTTAGATGATAAGACTTTTTCAAATCATGTTCCTTGTTTATTATATTTTAATCGGCGAGGTGAAAATTTAAAACAGTATTTTTCCCAAAGGTTTAAATATTCGACCTCAAATGTTTCGAACGGGAACATTGTGCTTTCTCCTTCTCATGATAGAATCTGGGTATTTCACAGTTTTATTGACCGGGTTGATATTTTTGATAGCAGTCTGAAGTTAATAAATTCATTTAGTGGTCCGGACCAATATAAGCCATCTTATCAGTTGTTTAGTCCGAAGTCTGTAGGTTCTTTTGTGATAGACCCTTATGTGGTTTTTAAAGATCATAAGCTTTTTGACGCATATCTATCGGCTTTTGCTACTAAGAACGCAGTCTATGCTATTTTTGATGAAAGGAATAATGTTTCCCTCAAAGAATATGTTCCCAAACCGGTAGAGTTGTTTAAATTCAGTTGGAATGGGGATCTTCTCTGCCGTTATCAATTGGATCGCTATGTCTATCATTTCACTATAGATAGTAAGGGGAAGTATTTGTATGGAACGGCACTGCGTAATTCAATGGGAGATGTGCCGGAACTTGTTCGATATAAGTTGAGATAAAGAATCGATGAACGGTGGTGGTTGTGTGCTATGCTTCACAGTTGTCACGTATTCCTTAACTAAAAAACATGAAAATGAAAAGAACAATATTTTGCTTGGTTTGTGTGGGTGTACTGTTTTCTATATCGGGATGTTATACGGGGAATAAAGTGGAAGGGGAAAAGATATCTGTCGATATGTCAAAGGCATCGAAAATGAATTATCAGGATTGGATTACAGGTATTGAAATTATTCCATTGGAGTTGAAGTCACAATCAGTCATGGCTCATTGTTCCAAACTTGAAGTTTTTGCTAATAGGTACTATTTGTATGATGCGTTTCAACGAAATGCTCTTGTTTTTGATGAAAAGGGTAAATTTTTGTTTAATACCAAGTCTATATCGGGGAATGGACCTGAAGAGTGTTCTTCTGTAATGGATTTTGATATTGACAAAGTTAGTGGAAATCTTGAACTTTTTGATGCAGTAAGGAAACGGATCGAGGTTTATGATTTGAACTTCAAATACATTAAGAGTATATCATTGCCATTAGATCTATTTCATTCTTCTAATTTCAAGCATTTGTCGGGAGACATTTATGCCTTCTATTCTTTATATAATACTCATATTCCCAGCTTACGAATGTTTTCTGCAACGCAGGGGAAAATAATAGAAGAAACAGCAGAGGTTCCTAAATTTGCAAATCGTTTAATCATAACAACAAGCAATCCTTTTTCTCAGTCTGGTAATGAAGTGGATTTTTCTCATCTATTCCCTAATTACGCTTTATATGGCATAGACTCAAAAACATACGAACTAAATAAGCGATATGAGTTCGATTTTGGCAGATTTAATTATTCCTTATTGGATAAAGCGAAAGAAAATCGGAGTGATGAATATTATGAAAATATATCTGTAAAACCACCTCATTCGGCTGTTCTTCCTTTTTCTAAAGTGGAAAATCAAAATAGTGTTTTTATTGGTGTCTGGTTTAGGAATAAGAGTTATGAGATAAGATATGATAAAAATACCGGAAAGTATATTGTGGAGTATGATGCTCCCCGTGAAAAGAGGCAACTTCTTTCTCCATGGCATTATATTGACAATGGGTACATATACAAAGTGGTAGATCCTCAGAATGTGGGATCCTTTGTTGATCCAGCATTGCTTTCGCCTCGATCTTGTAAGGTGTTAGCAAGCCTGAAACCTAACGATAATGAAGTGATTATTCGGTACAAACTAAAGTAAGAGAGTTGCGCCGGAGAAAATTAATCAAAAGGTCATTTCTATTTCGTTCCGAAACATCATTTGTTTGAAGTTATTGGCTAAAATAATAGTCCCTTTTTTATTTTGTACTGCATTGTCTGATTTTATGCACGAAGTACCGGAATTCGTTCTCTGTAAATTTAATTATCCTTGAATTAACAAAAATTAACATTTTGTCTTTCACCCTTTTTTGATAATAGGTGTCTTTATGTAAAAAGAGTAATGCATCATAATTGTTTCGATTTTTTTATAAAAACAGTATGACGGATTATTAATATGATTACATTTAGTACTGTATAAAGGTGATAATGATCTTAGATGTGTTGTTGTCATTTAATAAAGAAAACTGATGGTCTAACGGAAAATAGGAAAGACCTGACAATGAGGGAGTTGTTCTACAAATATCTGTGAAGGAAAGAAATAGAATCAGCAAGTTAGGACTAAAAATTATGTCGTTTGAATAGGGGTATTAAAACGACATTGAAATGGTGAAACACTGCAACAACAATACTTTTCAATAAGTTGGAATCTATTATTGCCGCTAATAAATAAAAGATCCTAAAAATGAATAAAGTATTTGCTGATATTGAATTAGAGTATTGGTTCGACTGTCGAATCAGAATACTCAGACTTGATGGATTGTAATCTACCTTTTAATCTATTGAATAATTAAATTTTGTTCTGGGTTAATGCATTGATTTATAATGAATTAATGTATTTCTGGAATTAGATAATATTATACCTATGCCCATAGATTAAACTAATGATCAATATGAAACGACTACATCAAAAAGGAAGAGGTTTTTTCCTTAAAGTTCTGTTTTTTTCTCTTTTGAGCTTAAATGCAATTGTTTTTACGGCGTGTAATTCGGTTGATGTTCCCGATCGTGTAAAAGTAGTTCTGGATAAAGCTGGGAAAAACAGGGGTGAATTAGAGAACGTTATATCCTATTATAGTAAAAGTCCTGAAGACAGCCTGAAATTGAAAGCGGCCTATTTCTTAATAGAGAATATGGATGGACAGAGAACGCTTGATACAACATCAACCGAAAGTAATCAAATTTATTTTGACCAAATGAATGCTTTTTGGGAAAAGACACAGGCCAAATTGAACATTTTATATGTGTCTGGAATCGTTGATAGCCTTAATAAGGCTAAGGGGATAACTCATCCCGTTCGACAAGTGAAATATGTACCTGACTATCAATATGTATCTTCAAAGTTTTTAATCAATAATATTGATAAAGCTTTTTATGTGTGGAGAACGATGCCATGGTCAAAACAAGTCTCTTTTAAAGATTTTTGTGAATATATATTGCCTTATCGATGTACTGACACCTATTATGCTAATACAAGAGATTTCTTTTTGAAACATTATAAGGCAATACTAAAAGTAGTAGGGAACACAAATAATTGTTTTGATGTTGCAAAATATATTATTTCAGATATTGATAATTGGTTATCGGAGGATCTTATGATTTTTGTACGGTACCCATATTTACATCCGTTAAAATTCGAAGACCTTTTGAAAGGGAAAGTCGGGGAATGTAAAGATGTAAATTCCGTTAAAATAATGGCTCTGCGGTCCTTGGGGGTTCCTGCAGCATTAGACCAGATTCCTAATTGGGGAAATTCAGACTCTTCGCATTATTGGTATAAAATTATTGATCCGAAACATGATCCGGTTGATTCATTATTAACTAATGAAAATGTTCGTAGAAACACACAAAATATCATAACAGGTTCATCGTATGATGTTTATCCTGATTATAAAGGAATACCGAAAGGAATTCAACGAATTTATATACGATCGGTTTCTAAAGTCTATCGGGAGGCTTTTGCTAAGCAATCCAATAGTTTAGCCTGTCTGAAATCATTTTCAGAAGAAATTCCTTCTTATTTCAGAGATGATCGGTTAGCAGATGTGACTAATTTATATGTAGACTGTACGGATATAAAAATAGAACTTGAGAATAGCATTCCAAATCAGCGTTTTGTTTATTTATGTGTGTTTGATAATGTTAAATGGAATCCTGTGGCATGGGGAACCATCAATAATGGATTTGCTACCGTTAAAAGTGTCGGTAAAAATATTGTGTATTTACCCGTAGCTTATTACAATAGTCATTTTGTCCCCTTAGGTGCTCCATTCTTATTAAATCTCAAGGGACAGGTTGAGCGGTTTGTTGCTGGTGGGAAAACTGAAACGGTTCGTTTGAACACAAAGTTTCCGTTAAGGAGTCATGTCGGCTTTTGGGAGAGTTTTATGATTGGAACTCGATTTCAACTTGCGAATAAAGCTGATTTTTCTGACTCTGTAACGGTCCATACGATTAAAGAACATCCTTATTATGGAAAAGAAATAAAAGTAAATACACCTAAGAAATATCGGTATCTCATCTATCAATTTAAAAAGATGCCAATAGTTTTTGTTGCAGAACTGGAATTCTATGGATTGAATGCTCATGGGAAAGAGGTGAAACTCACCGGTAAATTGATTGGTAATTCAGGAATGTACCCTTATACCATAGACAAGGCAATCGATGGAGATCGGGAAACTTATTTTTATAGTCAGGGAGATAAAGTTTTTTATATCGCGATTGATCTTGGTGCTGGGAATGAAAAAAGGGTGACAAGAATCCGGTTTGTACCAAGAAGCGATGATAATGCTGTTGTTATGGGCGAAATGTTTGAGCTTTTTTATTGGGATAGAGGTTGGGTCTCATTGGGGAAAAAGGAAGGGGATCGGAATGGAGCATTGACGTTTAGTGCTGTACCCCGGAATGCACTTCTTTTATTAAAAGACACTAAAAGAGGGAAAGAAAATAGAATTTTTATTTATAAAAATTCCCAACAACAATTCTGGTAAATGCCAAATAATAAATGATTAAGACGTGTTAGTGTATAACTGAATAATTGTTCTTCGTGATGAAATATTTGAGTTTTATTATATCGGGTTTATTAATGTTTCTTCCATTTGTGTGGGGAGATTCTCGAAATTACTTTTTCAATTGTGACGGGGTTATTTTCTTCTTTGTATTAATGCTCCTAATGTTAACTGGATTATTGATCTTTTCGTTTGTAAAAAAGCCCCGACCATTTAGGTTTACAGTACTGGATCTGTTTTTGTTGATCTACGTGTTATGGAACGTAGGTGTCTTATATAAAGATAGAGTCGTTGTTGTTTCAGAAACAAATTATTTGGAATTTGTTTTGTTAATTGTTCTCTATTTTGTTATCAGACAAATTGAATTATCTGAGATTATCCCTGTATTTGTAGCATTAATGGGGGCTACAATAATGCAGGCAGTTTATGGAAATTTGCAGCTGTATAAAGTTTTCCGATCAAAGAATATCCATTTTAATCTAACTGGCAGCTTTTTTAATTCTGGTCCATTAGCTGGATATCTGTCAATCGGATTTATTATTGCTATTGCGTATTATCTGTTCCGGCTCGAAGACGATTCGATTATAAGACCTCAATCCGGTTCAGTGCATAGGTTTTCAAACTTCTTTTCAAATAGAGACAAACGGAAATATTTGAGCGATGTGATTTGGAGTAAATTGTTGAAATATATTCCTATTGTATGTATAATAACGGTCATTTTGGTCCTGCCTGCCACACAATCACGAGCTGCCTGGATTGCTGCGATTATCGCATCGTTATACCTTTTATTTATTCGTTATGGATCGCAAATAAGAAGTCAACTGAAAGCGCGTTCTTGGGTAAGTGGTTTGCTAATCGTTGCAATTGTGGTCGGATTTTGTGTGGCTGGAGTATCGATGTACAAAATGAAGAAGAACTCGGCAGATGGTCGGGTGTTTATATGGCAAAATACGATGAGAATGATTGCGGATGATCCGATAATTGGGAAAGGTTATGATGGGTTTAAAGCACATTACATGAATTATCAGGCAGATTGGTTTCGTAGTCATACTGATGCCCCTCAAGCAACGCAGGCAAGTGATGTGATTTATGCATTTAATGAGTATTTAAAAGTTGCCTCAGAAATCGGGATTCCGGGAACTGTCTTATTGCTAATTGTGTTGGGTGTAGCTTTGTTTGGAAAGATAGATCAGAAAAAAATAGAGAAGAATCGGTTTCTGATTTATGGGGCAAAAGGAGGAATTATGACATTAGCGGTATTTGCTTTTTTTTCTTATCCTTTCTCAATTTTGCCTATTAAAGTCACTGGCGTTTTTTTACTGGCTACGATTTCTGGAGATATGCCTTCTCTTTTATTTAAAAATAAAAGATCTACGTTTCTCCTATGTGAAATCATAAAGGGACTTGTTATAGTTGGGTTGATTGTTTTGTTGTTAATTATTTATCCACGAATAAGTCAGTTAAAAAAAGCATATCAACGTTGTATGATGGGGTATGCTTGGTATTCCTTTGGTAATTATGATTTGAGTCTGAAATGCTATAAGGATGCATGGATTATCTTGCAAAACAATGGGATGTATTTGCAGATGTATGGGAAAGCATTAATAATGTCAAAACAGCCGATAGAAGCATTGGAAAAGCTTCAAAAGGCAAAAAATATTTATTCTTCAATGATTCTTTATATATCAATTGGTGATGCCTATAAGGATGCTAATTTTTATAGTTCTGCAGAACAAGCTTATATTGAAGCTTGGTGTATGGCTCCAATGCATTTTTATCCAATGTACCTTTTGGTTAAACTTTATGAAGAAAGTAACCAACATGAAAAGGCAGTTGTACTTGCGGAAAAATTATTAAGCAAAAACATAAAAGTTAATTCAACGGCAATAAAAGAAATGCAAAATGAGGTGAGAAAGATTACAAAAATAAGAAAATGAAAGGAGCAATTAATCAATATTGGAATATAGTGGGTTTTAAACGACAACATTGGTAACCTCCCCTTTCGGGAGGTCAAATATAACTTTTCTTTTCAAACATTTCAAAATAGAATAATGTTCTTAGTTTTTTGAGTTGTAAATATAAATAAGAAATCTACAAAAATGAGAAAATACATATTACTTGGAATAGGATTACTGACTATTGTACTATTAGTTAGTATTAATCTGTCAGTTGGACGTGAAATTAATAAGGGAGATATAAAACTTAATAGTATTATGAATACTGCAATGGCGGATGATTCGGAAGGGTTGGGGGGAAATGGTGAAGGTGGATTTGATACCGAGACTGTAACTTATATTGC
Organism: Prolixibacteraceae bacterium; assembly: GCA_963692465.1. Taxonomy (GTDB): domain Bacteria; phylum Bacteroidota; class Bacteroidia; order Bacteroidales; family Prolixibacteraceae; genus JAUZOB01. The sequence goes on along the minus strand of OY829943.1, from coordinate 1,032,386 downwards.
AAATGCGGATAGGTCAATTGTTATTGTTAAAGATGATGAACGAGTGGCCGCGATGTGCATCTTGTCTCCTACTATATGTACCTACGCTTATGGGGCATCTGTTGGGATACCAAGTATTGGGACTATAGTGGGAATGAAGAGTATAGAATGAGAATAAGGACTGAGTAAAGAGATGCATATTTGTGAGTTAATTGCCTTTTTGTTCAGTCCTTTAAAAAATATGTATATGAAAAAGCATTGTGTCTTGATATCAATTCTGTTATTGTTTTTTTGCTATAGTTGTATACAGGAAAATATAAGAAATATTTATTTTGAGAGGAATAATTTCAAAAGCACAGTTAAATTAGTGGGAGAGAAAATTAATCTTAAGGGACCCATTTCTGTTGTGAATTATTCTGTGGTTCGAGATTCTTTTGTTTTTATTCAAACAAGTGGAAAAATTGATCCATACTTTATTTACATCTATAACTTCTATTCAAAAAAAATAATCGCATCAATGGCAAGGAAGGGAAATGGACCAGGAGAACTTGTTAGTTGTAGATTGTCATATAAAAATAATGAAGATCATAAGATATATGCTGACGATGTAACGGGACAGAAGATGTATATCTATAATATTGACTCTTTGATAAATAATATGCATAATTACATCCCTGAAGAAATTAGATTCCCTGTATATGCTTTAGATGGAGTAGATTTTAACTCAGATAAAATGGTTTGTTATAACCTGTTTTATTTAGATGATAGAAAATATGGGAATAATATTTCTCCTGTGTTCTTTTTGGATAAAAGAAGCGGGATGGTAGATCCTTTATTACAAGAAAGGTGCAAAAATTTCACATTTAATGTTTCTGGTGGTGAGGTGATAAAATCTCCTTTCTTTAATGATGTGTGGGCATTTCATTGGCAAACAAATCGAATTGATATTTTTGATAATAAATTGAATTTAGTAAAAACGATGAAAGGACCAGGGATATATAAACCACTTTATCAAAAGAATAGTACAGGAATGATTATGTGTAAAAATCATAAGATATTTCTGTCTTATATTTCTGCTTTTGCCACAAAACATGCTGTTTATGCTGCTTTTGTAGATATAAATAATGTGTCGGAAAGAGAATTCTTGCCGAAACCAGTGGAAATATTTAAGTTTAGTTGGGCGGGTGATTTGTTGTGTCGGTATCAACTAGATCAATTCGTATATTATTTTACAATTGATAGCAAGGAAAAATATTTATATGCATCTGTACAACATAAAAATTTTGGTGAAAGTGCTGATTTGTATCGATATAAATTGCAGTAGATGATTCTGGTATTTTGGGTAGTTTAATTATGCTTTGTAAGTAACAGGTGGGTTTATTGCGATTGATTTTATTTGCATAGTGATTAATCTATGCTTTGTAGTTTAATTATGCTTTGTGTGATATTTGAGAATACATTGTTAATTGAAATGTCGAAGGTATAAAATTAAAAGTGAATGGGTTTAAATGAGAAGGGAAATCGATCAATATTGGAATTTCGTGGGATTTAAATGGCAACATTGGTGACTTCCCCTCAAAAGGAAGTCCCAATGTTGTATTTTAGTAGTCATTTTTGTGATTATAAACAATTAAACGTTAATTTAAAAAATGATAAAATGAAAAAGTACATATTATATGGATTTGGATTACTAACTATGTCTTTATTAGTTAGTTTAAATTTGAATTTTGGCTGTAGGTTAAATGTTTATGATGTGAATTTATCTAATGTTGTAAATGCTGCAATAGCAGATGATTCAGAAGGTGGCAATTGTAATGGAGAAGGTGGAATTGTTCAAGATACAATGCAATATATTACAGACAAAGATCATACCTTCTTGCTTGTTACATTTAATGATAAACAAATTGCAGATTGTATATACTGTCCCGCTGCTACATGTGTCATACCATTCAATGGAAATATTTTATTAGGATCCTTGTTAGTTAATAATATGATGCCTGTGCTTTAAATTTTAGGGCTGATTAGAAGCTTGATGTTATTTTTTTCCTTTTGCCTAATCTGATATTGACTTTTTAATCAGCCCTTTTTAAAAACGAATATGAAAAGATATAATGTTTGTTTATTAATTTGGGTAATATTTGCTTTGGGGTGCACTAGAGTAGAACCCAAGTGTTTCCATTTTGAAAGAAACGATTTTAAGAGAACAGTTAAATTAATCGGAGAGAAGATTAATCTTAAAGGACCTATTTCTATCATTAATTATTCAATTGTTCGAGATTCGCTTGTTTTTATTCAAACGAGTGGAAATGTTGATCCATATTTCATATATATTTATAATATTCATACGAAAAAGTTACTCGCATCTATAGGGAGAAAAGGGAATGGACCAGAAGAACTAGTAAGTTGCCGATTGTCATATAAGGGGAGTGATGATCATGATTTATATGTTAGCGATATTGTTAAGGGGGAAGTATTTATCTACAATGTTGATTCTGTTATAGAAAATCATGATACTTATGTCCCTAATAAGGTTAAGATCCCTAATTATTTCTTTGATGGTGTTGATTTTGGTTTAAATAACATGATATGCTACAATTTATATTACATAGACAATATAAAGTATAATAATAATATTCCTCCTGTGTTTTTTTTGAATAAAAAAAATGGAGTAACTTTTCCTGCAATGAAAGAGGGTAATAAAAATTTTACATTTAATGTTTCTGGTGGGGAAGTAATAAAAGAACCAAATCATAATAATATTTGGGTATTCCATCGCCAAATGAATCGCATTGATATTTTTGATCAAAGATTAAACTTAATTAGATCAATAGAAGGGCCAGGTGTTTATCAAGTACATTATAAAAAAAACGATATGGGTATGATTGTGCATAAAGATCATAGAATATTTATGGCATATATGTATGCATTTGCAATGAAAGACGCAGTTTATGCTGCTTATTTAGATATGAACGGTATATCTGTAAAAGAATTTGAGCCGAAACCGGTTGAGATATTTAAATTTAGTTGGACAGGAGACTTGTTATGTAGATATCAATTGGATCAGTGTGCTTTTTATTTCACGATTGATAGGCATGGAAAATATTTATATGCTTCAGCTCAACATCAAAATTTTGCAGAGAGTGCAGAACTGTATCGATATAAATTGAGGTGAAGATGAAGAGAAGGATGATGTTATTAATTGGTTGCTTGTTGTTTATTGGCTGTGTGAAAAATAAAATAGGGAGTAATATTGAAGACAAAATAACAATACCAAAGATCTCTAAAATTAAGAAAGAATATTTTGTTGATATGAAAAATGCTAATACAATGTTTATGTTGTATCGTAAGAATTTCATTGTTCTGTATTTTGATGGAAATTGCTCTGTATGTCTTTCGAAATTCTTGGAATTAGTTGCAAAAAGCAAAAATGCTGAAAATATTACTGTATTTTATATTGCGAAAACCAGTGATCGTGTTTTAATAGATTATTATATGCAAAAAGCTGGGATTAAGATGCATAAGAATGAGCATTTGATAATCGATAAAACAGGTGCTTTTGAAAGAGATAATCCAGGTGTAAATGCTCAAAGTCTTGAACTTTTTTTGACTGATCGAAACTTTAATGTGATAGAAGAGGGAAGTGTTTATCAGAAAAATAAAATAGTGGATAAGTATTTTTAATAAGAGATGGCAGAATTTATTTCCATTGGATTGTGAGAATATAATGGGATCACTCTTGTGTTGCTAAATCTAAACTGATGATGATTAAAAACTACTTTTTTAGTTTTGTATTGATTGCTCTGATTGCCGGATGTTCTGGGAGAAATGATAAATCCGGCGAAAATCAGAGTAGTCAGGCTCCAGTTGTGGAGCAGAAAACGCCTGTTGAAATGATGGTTTTGCGAAGGGGAATCTTCTGCAAACAGTTGGTTAGTAATGGGAAACTGAAGGCGGTTAATAAGAGTGTGCTGCAATTTCGTGTGGGCGAGGAACTAACATGGCTTGGCGTTCAGGAAGGTAGCCGGGTTAGAGCCGGACAGATCATTGCCCGTTTATCGGATATTGATGCGGTTCAAAAGTTGCGTCAGGCCAAACTTCAGTTAGATAAGGCTCGTCTTGAATTGTGGGATGCATTGATTGGTCAGGGTTATGATTTTAAAGATAGTATTCGAATTCCTAAAGAAAAGATGCGTATTGCCCGAATCCGTTCAGGGTATGCTGCTGCTTTAGTTGACTATGAGGCGGCTCGGAATGATCGATCTGCTTCTGTCTTGAGAGCTCCCTTCTCCGGAGTTATTTCCGGATTGAAAAAGAGGCGCTATGAACGGGTTAATGCGGGAGAAGAGTTCTGTACTCTTGTAAATGATCAGTCGCTTGATGTAGAATTTCAGGTGTTGGAATCGGAATTACCGTCTTTGCATCGAGGGCAGGAAGTGGTTGTAACTCCTTTTTCCGGGAATAGACAGCTTTTAGGTCAGGTATCCGAAATCAGTCCGATGGTTGATGAGAACGGCTTGGTTAAGGTGATGGCCCGTATTGGAAATAACGGACAGTTGCTGGATGGAATGAATGTGAAGGTTTTAATTCTGACCCGAATTCCGAATCAACTGATTGTCCCGAAGTCTGCGGTCTTGATGCGGGATAACCTGCATGTCTTGTTTCGCCTGGTGAATGGTGCGGCTTATTGGACTTATGTAAATATCGTCGGTGAAAACAGTGATTCTTATGCGGTGATTCCTAATGTGGATCGGGCTGCGACTCTCAATTCGGGGGATATGGTTATCGTTTCCGGGAATCTGAATCTGGCTCATGGAAGTAAGGTGGTCGTTAAACGATGAGGTGGGCTTTATGTTGGATTTTAAAAGAGAGGACCGTATATGATTAAGTTTCTGATAAAGCATCCGATTGCTGTAACGATGATTTTTATTGCGGTGCTGGTTCTTGGAACGGTTGCAATAACCAAACTTCCGGTATCGCTGATGCCTAATGTGAATATCCCTAAGATTACTATTCAGATTAACAGCCGGGATATGTCGGCCCGTGAACTGGAAAACAGTGCCGTGAAGCCTTTGCGTCAGGAGTTAATGCAGGTGGGGCATCTGGATGATATTCATAGCGAAACATGCGACGGTAGTTCAACGATTTATCTGACTTTTGATTACGGAACCAATATTAATTACGCATTCATTGAGGTTAATGAGAAAATTGACCGTTCAATGAGCAGTTTGCCTTCGGGAATCGAACGACCAAGGGCTTCGAAGGCCAGCGTGACTGATATTCCTGTTTTTTACCTGAATATGACCCTTAAGAACGGGACTTCTCTGGGTAACGGTGTTAGCGGAGATAATTCGTTTATGCAGCTAAGTGATTTTGCTTCTCAGGTTATTCAAAAAAGACTGGAACAATTGTCGGATGTGGCAATGGTTGATATGAGCGGAAAAGTGTCGTGTGAGTTTCTTGTGGTTCCTGATGTTAGTATGATGAATGCTCTTGGATTGTCGTTCGATCAACTGGAGTTGGCAATTCGTAATAATAATGTGAATCTGGGCAATTTGTCGATTCGTGACGGACAGTACCAGTTTAATGTGCGTTTTAGTTCCGCTCTGCGGAGCAAGACGGATCTGGAGAATACTTATATTCAAAATAAAGGTCGATTGCTGCAATTGAAAGATGTTGCGAAAGTTTCGGAGCAACCTGCGCCTGTAACCGGGGTGGTGAATGCAAATGGAAAAGAGGCGGTATCGTTGGCTATCATCAAGCAGTCTGATGCCCGGATGGGAAAATTGAAAGAACGACTTCATGCGACCATTGATGAATTTAAAAAAGATTATCCGAATATTGATTTCGAGATTACCAGAGATCAGACCGAATTGCTTGATTATTCGATCTTCAATATGGAGCAGGACTTGTCAATGGGCGGATTGCTTGCTTTTCTGCTGTTATTCTTATTCCTGAGGGATTACCGGTCTCCTTTTCTGATCGGGATGACGATTCCTGCTTCGTTGCTGGTGAGTATATTACTGCTGAGTTTGTTGGGAATAACGATTAATATTATTTCTCTTTCCGGCTTGGTCTTGGGCTTGGGAATGATGGTGGATAACTCAATCATCGTGATAGATAATATTACCCAGCGATGGTTGCGTGGTGAGAAATTACTGGATGCCTGTTCTAAGGGGACCGCAGAAGTATTCTCTCCTTTGTTGAGTTCGATGCTGACTACCTGTGCTGTTTTTATTCCGTTGATTTTCCTGAGCGGCATTTCCGGAGCTTTGTTTTACGATGAGGCTATGTCGGTTGCGGTGGGACTCTTGTCGTCTCTGATTGTTGCGATGACTATTATCCCAGTGTATTATAGCATTATTTACCGGAAAAAGAGTAGTCCGATTTCTTCAACATTTCTTTCCCGGATCAATTCACTGAACTATGAGCAGATTTATGAACGCACGATGTATAAATTTCTTCGGCATCAAAAAATGGCATGGGTATTTTTCTTCGTGATTATCGCAATGGCTTTTGTCTTTTTTTCTATGTTGAAAAAACAACAGCTGCCAGATACGGAACGGGATGATATGTTGGTAAAAGTGGATTGGAATCAACAAATAAATGTGGATGAGAATGATTCGAGGATGATGGGATTGACAGAGTCTCTACGTAAAAATATTGCAAGTTATACGGATTATGTGGGCGAACAGCAGTTTTTGATGGGAAAAGATATGGAACTCCGGCCTTCTGAATCGCTTCTGTATATTAAACTGAAAGATGGAGTGGATGCGGATGCGATGGAAAGACAAGTGGGGTATTGGCTGAGAAAGATGTATCCGGATGCTCTTTTTTCTTTCAGTAAAGCTGAAAATATATTTGACGTGATGTTTGCCAGTAATGAGCCGCCCATGATGGCTAGGTTAAGACCCTTAGTTGAGAGTAGTGATCAGAATAACAGGCAACTGAATCTTTTGCTCTCCAGAATGCAAAACAAACTTCCGGATGCAGGTATACAACCGGTTGCATGGCAGGATCATATTGTCTTTTCAATTGATCCTTCGAAACTAATGCTTTATAATATTTCGAATGCAACCTTGTATCAAACGCTTAAAAGTTGCTTCAATCAGGAGGATGTATTATCGCTCAACTATCGGAATGCAGCAACTCCGGTTATTATCGGCAGTAACTCACGGAACATCGGGCAGATTGTGAATGAAACGCTGGTCCCCAATGACAAAGGGATTATGATTCCGCTGAGTAGTCTGATTAGCGAGCATTGGGATTATGATGTAAAAACGATTATTGCCGGAAAAGAAGGGGCTTATTTTCCGGTTCCCGTTAATGTGAAAGATAAGAAAGCGGATCAGGTGAAAAATGAGATTGAGCAGATTACTAAAGAAGATGGCCATTTTGACGTGAGTTTTACGGGTAGTATTTTTTCAAACCGAAAGCTGATTAAAGAGATGGCGTTTATTATGCTGGTTGCATTATTCCTGCTCTATTTTATTTTGGCCTCACAGTTTGAATCGGTATGGCTTCCCTTTATCATTTTGCTGGAAGTGCCGATTGATATCAGTGCTGCTTTATTTTTTCTGGTAGTCTTTAAAAACAGTATAAATCTAATGTCGCTGATTGGAATGGTGGTGATGTGCGGCATTATTGTTAACGATTCTATTTTGAAGGTGGATACGATTCGTCTTTTGCAAAAAGACGGTTATCGGGCTTTGCGGGCTGTGTTAGTGGCTGGGCAACGTAGACTGAAACCGATTATTATGACTGCTTTGGCAACCATCTTTGCACTGTTGCCGGGGATGTTTGGCGGTGGTTTAGGAACCGATCTGCAAAGATCTCTTTCTCTAACCATCTTTGGCGGACTGACTATTGGAACTGCTGTTAGTTTGTTTTATATCCCGATGTTGTATCTCTATTTTTCTAAGAAAAGTAACATAAAACCTGAATCATGAGAAAGAAAAGGGCGTTTTGTCTCATTATTAGTGCCTTATTGGTTGTTGGAACAGCCCGTGCAGAAGGACAGAAGGTTGTAAAAGAGATGTCCCTGGATCAGGTACTCAATTTAGCCGACAAACAGTCGTTAGATGCATTTAAGGCAAAGAATATGTATTTGTCGGCTTACTGGGAATTCAAATCTTATCAGGCCGGCTTATTGCCTAATTTGTCTTTAAACATGACTCCGGCCAGTTATAATCGGAGCATGGTGGAACGATATGATTCACAACTGAATCAGGATGTATTCAGACCTCAGCAGAGTTTATGGACCTATTCGGATTTATCGCTTACCCAGAATATTGGGTCGACAGGGGGAATAATTTATATTGATTCGGATATTTCAAGGTTGGTGAATTATGGAGCTGATCATTTGAAAACTTATAGCGTAACCCCTATCCGTATTGGTTTAAAGCAACCGTTAAATGGGTATAATGATTACAAATGGGCAAAGAAAATATCTCCGATGAAATATGAAAAGGAGAAACAAACCTATGTTCAGTCTTTGCAGGATATGAAGATTAAAGGAACAACTTTGTTTTTCAATCTGGTCCTGGCCAAGATTAAAGTGGATATGGCTCATAAGAATATCTTGACTTCTGATTCGATGCTTGCTGCTGGGAAGCAACGTTTTGGTATTGTCGCTATCCAGAAAGATGAGTTGCTGAATCTTGAATTGAGCCGCTATAATGCAGAAGTTAATTTGGCTGAACAGGAAAAAGAATTAAAAAAGTCTCGGTTTAATCTGAACTCATTCCTCGGTTTTAATGAGAATACGGAGATTGAACCGATTGTCCCTGAATTCTCACAGAGAAAAGAGGTGGATGAACAAGTGGCTCTGGAGGCGGCACAAAAGCAGAATCCTACGATTCTTGATTTGAAACAGAAACAGCTGGAATCGGAGCAAACACTTGATAAGACGATCAAAGAATCGAAGGTGACAGCATCAATTAATGCAAGTTACGGATTGAATCAGGAGTCGGATCATTTCAAAACAGCATATAAGGCTCCGATGAGTCAGGAAGTGGTTGCTTTGCAGTTGAATGTTCCTATCCTTGACTGGGGATCGGCCCGAGGAAAGAGACAAATGGCTCAGAAGAATAAAGAGGCTGTGGATATTGAGGTAAAACAGGGACTGATTGATTTTGATCAACAAGTAAGAATGAAAGTTCTGGATTTTAATTTACAGGGGAAACAAATTCTTTTTTCGGCTAAAGCCGATTCTTTGGCCCGGATGGTATACGACATGACAAAAAAGAAATTTTTATTAGGGAAAGCGGATATGGTAGCCCTGAATTCTGCGGTAAAGGCCTGGATGGATGCAAAGGAAAACTATGTAAATAGTGTATATACCTACTGGCAGTATTATTACGAATTACAACAGCTGACGTTATTCGACTTCAAAACGAACCGGACTTTATCTGAGGATTTTGATGCAGAAGTAGGAAAATGAATGTGACTATTTTTTAAATATTAGAAACAATGAGTATTCTTAAAATAGATTTTAGAAGAAAAAACGTTAGGCATTTTTGTCTATATGCTTCGCTCGTATTTTTTGTTGCTGGCTTTTATTGTTGTAGTTCAGCTGCTAATTCTAAAAATGCGAAGGTTTGTTTTATTACAAATAAATACGATTTTGGAGTGCTTAAAATTAATCAAAAAGCTGCTTTTAATTTTGAATTTCAGAATTCTGGCCGGACTCCTTTAATCATTTATAATGTAAAAACATCTTGTGGTTGTACTGTTCCTCAATGGCCTAAAAAACCTGTTAGTCCAGGAGAGAAAGGAACTGTCAGAGTACAGTATTCTTCACCCTTACCCGGAGTATTTAATAAATCGATTATGGTTTATTATAATGGTTCGGCATCTCCGGATACTTTATTTATTCGGGGAGCAGTAAAAGAGGCTGATAACAAATGAAGTTTTTTGTGAAAATGACGCGATATAGAAAAGCAGAAATCTGTTTGTTGGGATGTTTAATAATCATGTTTTTGTGTCTGGGAGTCGTATGGCTTGCAATCGGATCTTTGCTTGTTGGCGGCTTGTGCCTTCTGGCATGGTCTTCTATAAAGCCGGTAGCTTTTATCAAAAAACATTCGTTCGTGTACGTTTTAGTTTTCTTGTGCCTGATATTCTTGTTTTCCATATTTTTGAGAATATTTGTCCTGGAGGTTTTTTGTATTCCAAGCAGTTCAATGGAAGAAACGTTGTTGTGCGGGGATAAAATTCTTGTTTCAAAGTTGAATTACGGACCGATTATCCCATCTTCTCCTGATCAGATTCCGTTGTTGAATATTTATTTTTTATTGAAAAATCATAATATGAATATTCATTCAAAACATTTGAATAATAAACGATTTGCGGGGTTCTCTCTCATTAAAAGGGGGGATGTGGTTGTCTTTAATCCTCCTTTCGATCAGAATGCTGATTTTATTAAAAGATGTGTTGGGTTGCCTGGGGATCTTTTACAGATAAAAAATTCAATTGTTTTGGATAATGGTGTTCAGGGGAAAAGGTACTCGACCGTAAAGAATGCATACGCTGTTAAAGCTCTTAATCCGTGGCAGTTTTATGACTGGATAGATAGTCTTCAGGTTCATTGCGATCCGGAGTTGATGATTGGGAAGCATGGAGAAATTCATGCAATGTTATCAGATCGTGATTTGTGGGCTTTGAAAAAAATGATTCCAGGGATTCATGTAGAAAACCATTCGTTACAACGAGGTGCAGCGGTTCATACTTTTCCTTGGAATAAGCGGTTTCTGTGGACTATCGATAATTACGGTCCGATTCGAATTCCTAAAAAGGGGATGGAAATCATATTGTCGGACAGTACGGTTGCGATATATCAAGACATTATGAAAAAATTTGAACAAGTGAAGATTAGGAAAATGAAAGGTTGTTTTTTGATAAATAATGTGGCTTCTGGGACTTATACGTTTCATCAGAATTATTTTTTTATGATGGGTGATAATCGGCATAATTCGAATGATTCAAGATTCTGGGGATTTGTTCCGGAAGAAAATATTATTGGAAAAGCAGTCTTGATTCTATTTGCAAACAATGAGGATGGTTGGAATTGGAAACGATTCTTTAAACGGATAGAATAAACTGAAACGATTATGGATGGTAAAAAAAATAAGATTTCGACTTTCTCGGTTTTAATGGCTTTTATTGTATTGTTTGTAGCCGGAGCCGGATTAATTCCGTTTCTGAATGTTCAGTTTCTGCCCTCTGAATCATTGCCTGTCGTATCGGTTAATTATTCATGGCCGAATGCATCGGCTCAGGTGGTGGAGCAAGAGGTTACTTCTAAACTTGAAGCGATATTTAGTACGATTGATGGAATACAGGATATCTCTTCCGTGTCGAATAAAAGTGGAGGAAGGATTACTATTTCTTTAAAAAAACAGATAAACCTTGATGCGGCACGGTTTGAGATTGCAACAGTTATTCGACAGGTTTATCCTAAGTTGCCGCAGTCGGTTTCTTATCCGTCTATTTCTTTGGGGAGTTCAGGGAAAAATGAAACTCCTATCCTGACTTATAGTCTCAATGCGAATGAAAATTCCTATTACATTCAGAAATATGCCGAAGAAAATATAAAATCGGCTTTATCCCTTGTTAAAGGGGTGAGCCGGGTGAGTGTTATGGGTGCGACTCCGTATGAATGGGAAATTCGTTTTAATTCGCAGGAGTGTGAACAGTTGGGAATTGCCGGGGCTGATATCTCGCAGTCTATTAATTCATATTTCGATAAAGAAGTATTAGGAACCGGTTTATACCGGAATGACAATGGGCGTGAACGGTCGATTCGTGTGTTTTTGCAGAATAAAACAGAAGATCATCTAAACTGGAGTAAAGTGCCTATTAAAAAAGTCGGTGGTCGGATGGTTTATTTAACGGATATTGCAAAAGTTGTTTACAAAGAGCAACAGCCTGATGCTTATTTTCGAATTAATGGAAAGAATACTGTTGATATTATAATTTATCCGGAACCTGGAGAAAATACCATTCGTCTGGCTGCGCAAGTTAAGAAAACAGTTGGAACCTGTATTAAAAAATTACCGAATGGTTATTCGATGATATTGGCTAATGATCAGACGGAATATCTCAATAAGGAATTGACAAAAATCGGTTATCGTATTTTGTTTTCATTGCTGATTTTGCTTTCGTTTGTTTTTCTGGTGAGTCGCAATTGGAGGTATCTTTTGCTGATTTTTATAAGTATTGTATCGAATCTGGTGATTGCCTGTATCTTTTACTATTTTTTTAAGTTAGAGATTCATTTGTATACGTTGGCGGGAATAACCGTCTCTTTCGGGATGATTATTGATAACAGTATTATCATGATTGATCATCTTCAGCATCATCATAACCGGGGCGTTTTTGTGTCGATTCTGGCTACGACGATGACAACTATCGGGGCACTATCGATTATCTTCTTCTTGCCGGAATCGCAAAGGTTGAATCTAAGTGATTTTGTCAGAGTAATTATAATCAACCTATCTGTCTCAATGATAGTTGCCTCTTTATTTATTCCGGCTTTATTCGAAAAAATACCATTGCCGGTTAGACGGGGTATGAACTGGATTCGTAAAAAAAGAAGAATCGCTCGTTTTTCAATGCGATATGCCCATTTCATTGATTGGAATCAACGGCATCGATGGCTGTTGATTTTGTTGCTTATTTTTGGTTTTGGATTGCCTGTCTATAAAATCCCTGATCATATAGAGGAAGAGAAGACAACTTGGGATAAAGTGTTTAATGCAACGTTGGGTAGTGATTTTTATCAGTCGGTCAGAGGGGTTACCGATAAAATATTAGGAGGGTCTTTGCGCTTGTTTGCTGAGAATATATTTTCCAATTCTTACGATGCCGATCCGCAAAGAATAGCTATTTATGTGGCTGCTTCAATGCCGGAAGGGACTACTGTTCAGCAGATGAATGAAGTGATGAAGCAAATGGAGCAGTACATCGGGCAATTTAAGGAGGTCGATATTTTTCAAACTTCAATTTTAGGTCCTAATTCAGGGCAGATAGTTATTAATTTCAAGCCGCAGTATGAAAAAAGTGGGGCTCCTCTTATTGTGGAGAGTAATTTGGAGTCAATGGCGAATTCTTTGGGCGGGGCTGATTGGTCAATTAGTGGAGTTGGGCAGGGGTTTCATAATGGATTGAATTCGGACTTCAAAACCGGAATGATTGAACTGAATGGCTACAACTACGAACAGCTCTACTATTATGCGGAAATATTAAAGAATCAAATGCTTGCGAATCCGAGGGTGCCTAAGGATGAACTTGAAATATCAGGGCAGATGGGGGGAGGTAGAACTTTACATGAGTATGCCCTGAATTTTAACCCGGAGGGTTTTGCCAGAGACAGCTTGTCGTTATTGTCGTTTTACGGGTTGTTAAATGATAAACTTTTTTCGACTCCCCTGGAGTCAGTCATGAATCACAACGAGTTGCAGTCTGTGTCGCTTGTGTCGGATGAATATGGACGGTTTAGTGCATGGGATTTAAAACATCAACCATTCTTTATCGGTCAACGGTTTCACAAATTATCAACTTTAGGAAATGTGGAAAAAGAGAAGTTAGGGGATGAAATTTGTAAGACTAATCAGCAGTACCAGTTGTTCGTGAACTATAATTTTATTGGGGCTCCGAAGTTGGCAGAGGATTTTCAAAAAGAGAATATTGATGCAATAAATAAGGTGATGCCGTTAGGCTTTAAGGCTAAAACAAATGAAATAGAAGGAATGGGTGAAATGCCGGCTAATAAATCTTATTTGCTTATTCTATTGGTGATCGGAATTATCTATTTTGTCTGTACTATATTACTTGAATCGTTTCGACAGCCGTTTGCGATTATTCTGGCTATTCCGGTGGCGTATATCGGAGTGTTCCTGACTTTTTATCTTTTTGAACTTAATTTTGATCAGGGGGGCTTTGCGTCTTTTATTCTTTTATCGGGAATTGTGGTCAATGCTGGACTTTATATCATTAATCAGTATAACCGCTTGTGTCGGGAACGAAACGAATCGGGTAGTATCCGGTTGTATTTGAAGGCATGGAATGATAAGATTATCCCAATATGTTTGACCACTCTGTCAACGGTACTGGGTCTAGTCCCATTTTTGTGGAATGGGCAAAAGGAAGTTTTCTGGTTTGCTTTTGCAGTTGGCAGTATCGGTGGATTGTTTTTCTCATTAATTGCGGTATTTTTCTATTTGCCCTTATTTCTTAAATTCAAACATCCGGATTCAAAGAAATAGACAGAGTTTCTATTTATGCATAGAAAAAGTTAAAGAAGAGATCGACGTTCACCGGATGGGAGTGGGTGCTGACCCGAAAAAATCAATATAATCAATTATCTTATTGCGAATTTTGCCGTTGAGGAGAGGCTGTTGGTCTAAAATAAGCGTGCGTTTGCCGTATTCTTATTTATTTGCGAGTTATAAGGTCCCAACTTTGTCGTTGTAGTTAATCAATTAAAACAAAACACAATGAATGCTTGTTGGACCCCTATGCTAATCAATCCGTACAATCATCAGTCATTAACTTATGAAACGTGGGACGGCAATGAGTTTCTATCGGACGTGGAGGGAAATACGATCCCGTTTAAAAATGGAATTCCCGATTTTCTGGTTTTGGAACATGTCGATGGATTAAATCAAAAATATAAACAGTTCTATGACCGGATCAGTTTATTTAACGATGCAGCAGAGGCACTCTATAAACTATTTATTGATCTGGATAAGCTGCGGATGAAATGGATGTCTGAACTGGAAATTAGGGCAGGTTCCAATGTTTTGGAAACGTCAGTGGGAACGGGTTGGAATGTTCGGGCCTTACCGGAAAACGCACATTATTTCGGATTGGATATTTCGGACGGAATGCTTCGTCAGTGTGCAAAGAATATAAAAAAGTGGAATCGTCCGGTTGAGTTGTTCCAGGGTAATGCAGAATACCTGCCTTTTAAAGATAATTCGTTCGATAGCGTATTTCATGTGGGCGGAATTAACTTCTTTAATAACCGGGGACAGGCAATCCGTGAAATGATTCGTGTGGCTAAACCGGGAACTAAAATTGTTATTATTGATGAAACGGAGAAGCAGGTAAGAAACAAGTACCAGCGTCTCCCTTTTGTTTCTCATTTTTATCGCAAAGAGGATGTGGATACTTCGTTACTTGTGCCTCCTGCTGAATTTGTCCCGAAAGAGATGGAGAATATTCAGGTGAAGATGTTCGATAGAGAGAAAATGTATCAACTGAGTTTCCGTAAACCGATACAGGCTGTTATTTGATTTGTTTGGATAACTCGAATTTTAAGTGAATATGAAACATGAAATGCGCTGATTGTTATTGTCGTAATTTTACAGAATATTCTTGATCGGAGACTTGATTTTTTCTTATATTTGAATAGGCTATGGGGTTAGCCTTAAACTGCCTTAAAAAAGCTGATAACTCCTACTGTCTTAAACAATAGTTGTTTGAGTGTGTAATGTCAGCTGCTATGATTCAATCAAATTTTTACTTCCTGTGTTTTGCCGGCTGCTTTTTAAGATGTTGTCCGGTTACTGTTTCTAACAGCTTACTTATTCTGCTTTTGGTGATATTGTTACCCGTGTTATGCGGCTATTTTATATATCTATTATTCATCTTAATAAATACGATATGAAAATACAATCGGTAAAAGCAATCGAGATTCTCGATTCTAGGGGAAATCCTACAGTTGAAGTTGATTTAAAATTAGAAGATGGCACTGTATCCCGTGCGATGGTCCCAAGTGGTGCATCAACTGGTGAACGGGAGGCTTGCGAACTTCGGGATGGCGATAAAAAGCGTTATGGCGGGAAAGGGGTTTTAAAGGCCGTGAGCAATGTGAACTCGGTCATTGCCAAAGCCATTGAAAACAGATATTTCTTAAATCAGCGCGAACTGGACTATACCATGCTTGAACTTGACGGGACACCGAACAAGTCCAAACTCGGAGCGAATGCTATTCTTGCGGTCTCAATGGCTTATGCGAGGGCTTGTGCTGTAAGTGCAAAGATCCCATTGTATCAGTATCTCGGCGGAAGTAATGCTTATTTGTTGCCAGTGCCCTGCATGAATATTATTAATGGGGGAAAACATGCGGATAATAACGTCGATTTTCAGGAATTCATGATTGCACCTCATGGGGCTACCTCATTTAAAGAGTCTATCCGAATAGGAATTGAGGTTTTTCATACACTTAAGGAGGTACTGAAGAAAAAAGGGTACAGTACTGGTGTTGGCGATGAAGGTGGTTTTGCTCCGAATTTGAAATCAAATGACGAGGCTATTGACGTTATTCTGGAGGCTATAACTCATGCTGGTTATCGTCCGGGTGATGATGTAAGTATCTGTCTTGATCCTGCTTCGAGTGAGATGTGGGAGAATGGGAAATATAAATTGTTTAAGAGTACCGGAAAGCTTCTGTCAAGTGATGAGATGATTCAATTATGGGAGAGTTGGGTGCGTCAGTATCCGATTGTAGCTCTTGAAGATGGGTTGGCTGAGAATGATTGGGACGGATGGCAAAATTTAACGAAGGCAATAGGTTCTAAGGTGGAGCTTGTAGGAGATGATATTTTCTGTACCAATAAGGCAATCCTTACTGAAGGAATCCGTAAAGGAGTGGCTAATGCTATTTTAATTAAACTCAATCAGATCGGGACCGTGACTGAAACGCTCGAAACGATTGAACTGGCTTATAAGCACGGCTATCGGGCATTTGTTTCGCATCGGAGCGGGGAAACCGTTGATAGCTTTATTGCTGATTTGACGGTTGCTGTTAATGCCGGACAGTTGAAGACCGGTAGTGGTTGTCGTGGCGAACGAGTTGAAAAATTCAATCAGCTGATGCGTATTGAGAATGAGTTGGGCAAGGCTTCTTCTTTTTCAGGTAAAAGAGCTTTTACTTGTAACGTATAATAACAAAAAACCCACCCGTGAGAAACTTCTCTTTGGGTGGGGTTTTTTGAAAAAAGGTATAATATCTTATTCGGTTAGTTGATCCATGGAAGGAAGCTGTAATGACGGGAATATTCAAGCATCTGGGTGGTAAAGTTGTCGGGATAGGTAATCTTGATATCGACAATTTCTCCTTTTTCCCCATAAACAGGTTTATATTTCGGATTGATAAAGCCTGCATAAGGCGCCAAGTTCAACTTCCGATAACGATCAATAACTTCCAGATGAAGTTTTTTATCAATCTTTACTCCATATTGTTCAACCAGATTGCGACCGGCATCGAAATCTCCTTCTGATTTGATCCTTTGAATCTCGGCTAAGAGTTTCCCGAATAGAGTTCGTAGTGCGAAATAGTCATTAATTCGGAAGTAGGTTTTATTGTTGCGTGTTGTCCGTTCAATGATGTTTTGCTCTTTTCCTTGTTCGAAGACCCAGGTTGCAATGAGTTGCCGATTGCGCATGTGAGATTCTTCCAGATTCATACCCGGTTCGATTCGTGCCATTTGAACCAATAACGCATTGCGGATATAAGAATCGTATTCTGCCCATGCGGCTTCGACTGATGGCAGAAGTCCGAGTTCCTGCATTTTAGGGTCAGCAATAAAATAAAGAGCAAACAGATCAGCCCGGGTTTCTTCGAGGGTGGAACCGTAATTTTTTAGTGCATCGGGACTGATGCCCGGAAGTAATTGTCCGGAACCATGTCCCAGGCACTCGTGAAGATCTGTATGCATGTTGGAGGCAATGTAGCCATAGTTGCGTGCCCGTTGGATCTCTTGGTCTGTTGAGGCAAACTCTTCCAGCTGTCCACTGTTGAGCGATGCCATGTGGTAAGCATAGGTAATATTTTCGATGGATACGGATTTGGAGCCATAGGCCTTTCTGATCCAATCGGCATTGGGCAGGTTAATCCCGATAGGCGTTGCCGGATGACAGTCGCCTCCAAGCATTACTGCATTGATTACCTTTGCGGAAACACCAGTTACCTTTTCCTTTTTAAATACCGATGCTACCGGGGAGTGTTCTTCAAACCACTGAGCATTCTGGCTGATGGTGGTTGTTCGGGCTGAGGCTTCTTCGTCTTTAAAATTGACTAAGGCTTCCCATGAGGCTTTAATACCGATGGGGTCTCCGTAATTTTCAATAAATCCGTTTACGAAATCAATCCGACTTTGAGTGTCTTGGACCCATTTGATACTGTAGTCATCAAAGATTTTCAGGTCTCCTGTCTGGTAATATTCAATGAGCTTATTAATGACTGTTGTTTGTTGTTCGTTCTCTGCAAAAGGGACAGCTTTTTTAAGCCAATAAACAATCTGCTCGATGGCTTTACCGTAAAGTCCGCCGATTTTCCAGACTTGTTCTTTTAGTACCCCATCCTCTTTGATCAACCGGGAGTTTAATCCGCGCGATATTGGTGTCGGGTCGTCTTTGGATTGGGATAAGAGATAAAAATCTTCAGCTTCTTGCTGACTGACATTGTGATAGTAATTAGAGGCAGAAGCTTTTAGTAGATCTTTGTCGTGGTCCAGACAGATTCGTTTGGCCTCCTTTCTGGGAGAGAAGATGATTTCTTCAACTTCACTTGAAAGGGTGATGCTGGATCCGGATATTAAGTTCGATGGAATATTGATTGTGCTATTCTGAATGAGGACTTTAAAGTATTCTCTGCTAAAGGCAGGAACGATTTTATCGGTTGAGTAATGATGATGGATTCCATTGGAAAACCAAATTCGCTTGAGATACACTTCAAAAGCGGCAAAGTCGGATGTAGTGCGATCGCCCTTGTAGGTCTGGTAAATTGATTCGAGGAGGTTGCGAACGCGTAGATTCCACGGGTTGTTTTGGTCCCATAGAATATCACGGCCACAAAGAGCAGCTTCTGATAAATAATAAATGAGTTGCTTCTGTTTGAGTGATAGTTCTTCAAAACCAGGGACTTGATAACGCAAGATTCTAAGGTCAGCAAATTGTTCTGACAGATATTTGAAATTTTCCATAGTCGTATTAAAAGAAACAGAAAGAAAACGTCTATTTATTCGATCACGATAAATAGAGCGAGATGTTATTTTGAAAGAACAT
This sequence comes from Prolixibacteraceae bacterium, assembly GCA_963692465.1. Classification (GTDB taxonomy): domain Bacteria; phylum Bacteroidota; class Bacteroidia; order Bacteroidales; family Prolixibacteraceae; genus JAUZOB01. Next base: position 1,013,336 of record OY829943.1, on the reverse strand, counting down.
TAATGGCATTGAGAAGTTTATCCCGATAGGCTTTCCCCAGTGGAATTGATGCGGGGCCTTCAATGGTGTCAACGCTAATGTCGGTACTGGCGATTGCACTGATTCTACTTAAATTTACAACATAGGATCGATGGACCCTGAAGAATTTTCCTTTGGGTAATTTATCAATAACGGCCTTAAGTGTGTGATGAACGGTGTATTTTTCTCTGAAAGTGTAGAGAATAATGTAATTCTCTAAGGCCTCAATCCAGATGATATCAATGTATTTAATTTTGATGTAGAGTCCGTTTTGTTTGATGAAGAATTCATCTTTCCCTTCATAAACTTCAAGGTGTTTGTTCTTTAGTGCATTATTGGCCTTATCAACTGCTTTATACATCCTGGCAAACGAGATAGGCTTTAAAAGGTAATCCGTAACGTCATAATCGAATGCGTTGATTGCATATTTTTCTTTAGCAGAAACAACGATGATCAATGGGTGTTGATCTTTAAGGGTGCCTAAAAATTCGACTCCGGTCATTTCAGGCATTTCCATGTCTAAGAAAATCAAATCAATGGGTTCCTTGGCCTTTTTTAAAATTTGAATTGCCTCAATTGCTCTGGAGCATGAGTCTATTTTGTCAATAACTTCGATTTTTTCGGCGAATCTTGCCAGTATCGAAGTGGAAATGTTATCATCATCAACAATAAGACAATTCATAGGAAATATTTTTCCCAAAGTTAAACAAAAAAAAGTTGTTTTATTGGGAATTATTGTCTAATCCAGCAATGGCGTTTTTAAAATAACGATTGATTAACAAGTTCGAGTCTTTAATGTTTTTACAAAGCCAATTAAATAGCACTTCATTGGCTTCTTCTTTTGATAGATGATAGGCGATATTTGAGGAACGAAGTTTGCTGGTTAGACAATGAAGGATTATTGCTACGGAATTTGAAAGATTAAAACTTTCAGTAAATCCGAACATGGGGATTTTAAGAAATTCATCGGCAATGTTGAATGCTTCTGCTGAAAGTCCGGTTAGTTCGGTGCCGAAAACAAGAGCTGTTTTGCCTTTTGAAAGGTCGAAAGATTCAAGATTGACATCGCCTTCGTGGGGTGTTGTTGCCACAATACGATAACCTTGCCGTTTTATCCTGGTTAGAACCTCAGCGGAGGGAGTGAGATCTTTTTTATAGTGGTATAAAGATAACCATTTGGAAGCTCCAACATCGATTCCCGGGTCGGACTTGAATTTATTGCGGCCTTCAATGATGTGGAGGTCCTGAATTCCGAAACATTCGCAACTGCGAAGGATGGCACTGGCATTTTGGGGCTGAAAGATGTCTTCGAGGACGACTGTAAGATATCGCGTACGATTTTTAAGAATGTTATTCATCTTTTGAAATCGTTCGTCGAGAACGAACTGCGATAAGTAATCAGTTAGCTGTGTGTCGTGCATTTTTAGTTAGAGTTAAACAGCTAAATAAAAAAAAAGGGAGTACGAAGATACTCCCTAAGCAATTTTTTCCGCTAAGTTATTGAATGCTATCATTCAATTCAGAACCTGGTTTGAATTTTACGACCTTCTTTGCAGGAATAACAATTTCTTTTCCTGTTTGAGGATTTCTACCTGTCCTTTCGGTACGAGTAGTAATGGCAAAAGTTCCGAAGCCGATAAGGGCAACGCGATCACCATTCTTTAATGCGTCAGATGTCGATTTTACGAAAGCATCGAGTGCTTTTTTTGCGTCTGCTTTAGTCAGACCAGCTTCTGCGGCAATAGCATCAATCAATTGTGCTTTATTCATAATCAGTGCTTTTTAGGTTGAATCATTAATTAAAATATTGAAAATAAGCTAATTAAATTTATTGCAAAATTGAAATATAGGTTAAATCTCAGTGTATCATTCTGTCTTTAAAGGGATTCAATTATATTTCTTTACTAAAGTCTGAAACTTTCCAATAAAAACAAAGGGTTGAGCGATTTTTTTTGGATAAAAATTATAAAAAAAGTTTTAGAGATCTTTTGGCAGTAATAAAAATTGTCCTACTTTTGCGCCCGGAGAGATGGCAGAGTGGTCGATTGCGACGGTCTTGAAAACCGTTGTACTGCAAGGTACCGGGGGTTCGAATCCCTCTCTCTCCGCTCGATCTTTAAACGGGTGTAGCTCAGTTGGTAGAGCACTGGTCTCCAAAACCAGGTGTCGGGCGTTCGAGTCGCTCCTCCCGTGCTACACTATTTAATAAAAAGAGGTTGTCAGCAAGACAGCCTCTTTTTATTTTAAAGCGTTTGACTTTGCAACTTAGGAATAAACCTCTATTTTTGCAATCGACTTGGAGAGATGCCGGAGTGGTCGAACGGGGCAGACTCGAAATCTGTTGTACCCTTCGGGGTACCGGGGGTTCGAATCCCTCTTTCTCCGCGGAGAAAGAATAATGTAAAGCGGGCTGCAATTTTTTTAATTGCAGCCCGCTTGTTTGTTCATCCAGCAGGAACTATTTACCAAAGGGTGCAAGTCCCGAGCATCTCATTTCGATTGAATCTATTTTTTGATCTGCTAATTTATATAGGTATGACTAATGCGATTTTGCCAGAGATACGGCAGGCAACAGAGAAGCTTTATCAGGAAGCAAGAGTAGGTCTTGATGAAGGGACTCCCGTAGTATTGCTCCACATAACAGCAGAGTATACGATTGTTGCTTCGGGATACAAGGCTATGCCTGACCAAATGCGGATGTTTTCTATCGGTGCTGAAAAAACAGCGAGGGAGTATTTTAAACATACTCCACCTACCCCTGCAGAGATAGAGTATGCAATAACCGCGGTGGAGGAAGAGGTCATGCCGATGAGGAAGTCGCTACCTGCTGATTCCAAGTTGTTTACTTTCGATGCAAAAATTTATGAGATTGCCTCTTATGCGGAAGGAATTGTGACTGCACAAAAGATGACTTTTACAAGAAGCAAAATGGAAGATGTTTTTAGTCGGTTGGCTGCGATCATTACAGGACGGCCTGCAAGCATGGATACGTTACCATCCGATTTGCCTTTTGCTGCAACTCTTTTGATATTGCGGGAATTTATGCATCATCTCGGCTTTGTCGAGATCACCATAGAACACAATTCATAATCGTATAAATAGGTTGCAATTTAATATATTGTTTGTTGTGTCCGGGGGAAAATCCCAAATAGTGCGGAGTTGACTCATCTCTGTACAATTTGGGATTTTTTGATGGTTCGAATTAATTATAACAAGGTGATTCTGCAGGGTATTAACCCTTGCGTTTGAATCCATAATTTTCTTCTTTTAAGAAGATAAAATTCTAATTAAGGCAAAAAAGGTGATAGATGGAATCTGTTGTTTTGTATATTTGAGGGGATTAAAAGGTAAAAGCGATGGATTTTTCTGGTCAGTTGGATACGCAACTCTGGAACCGTTTTAAGAACGGAGACCAATCTGCACTTTCTTTGATTTATTCAGAGAATGCCAGAGCTCTCTATCTGTATGGCTTGAAATTTACAGGTAATAGAGAGATCATCGAAGATGTTATTCAAAATCTGTTCTCGGATTTGATGAGAAATCGTGAAAGATTAGGTGATACTGATAATATTAAGTTTTATCTGTATAAGGCGTTCCGAAGAAAATTAATTCGAGAGATAAAATTTGAAGCTCGCTTTACGGAGATGTTGATAGAGGAACCTTCTTTCGGGATCCGATATTCCATTGAGCAGGAAATTATCTCGAAGGAAACGAAAGATAATACTTCGAAGAGGCTTTTGAGAGCAATAGAGCAACTCAGCCCCCGTCAGAAGGAGGCTATTTATCTTAGATATACAAAGGAATTAGGGTATCAGGAAATTTCTCAGATATTGGACATGGGAGTTGATGCCAGCAGAAACCTTATTTGCCGGGCAATTAAATCTTTGAAATCAACTCTTGCAGAAACGTGTCATGAATTTCTGCTCTTATTCTTTTCCCGTATTCCCCGGTTATGGAAGAAAATTGATTGTGTGTAAGTCCTCAGATTTGATAAGGAGCTGTTTCTGATTTTATCGAGGCTGTATTCACTAATTTTAACGGAAGAATTTATCCCCATTTTATTTATTGGTATGTGTGACTCTTGTTTTATAGAATCTCATCGATACTTGTTTGGTCTTTTACCAGAAAGCGACGACGGTCCTCCTTTTATGCTTGTAATATTGAAAGATGTTAAAGAACATTAAAAAGTGTGATGATGTTTTGACAATTGCTGTCTTTAGTATAATGAAAGTCTTTTTGTTTTTTCCCGATGAGCTAAGTTGTTGAATTTGTGTCCAGACAAACCGACAAGGAGTCTTGTCAAATTATACCGGTGATACAAAAAGAAAGTTAATCCCTAAGGTGCCGGTCGGTTCTCACGGTCCGACCGGCTTTCTCTTAGAACTGAATCTTAGCTAATTTGTAGAGAGAACGGATTGGTTGAGTGAGGTTTTATTTGAATTTTTTTGCATTAAATGTCAGCTTATTATAACTGTTTTGATAGGGAGTGTTAAAAAACATTAAAAATAGTGATGATGTTTTAACGATTCCTGCCTTTTGTATATGAAAGATCTTTAAAATGGAAAAACGAAACCAATATAGTTGCGACGATTTTATCCTCAACGATGATTTTGCAGAGTGGGTATTAAGACCAACTCAAGACCTTGAAAGATATTGGGAACAGTATTTTTCTGATCGTCCGGAGGAAAGGACGGAAGCAAAGAAAGCGATTCTGATTCTGAAGGCATTGATTCCATTGGAAGAGGAGGTGTCTGATGCACGTGTAAAAGCAATATGGTTGCATTTGCAACAAATCCGCAAAAAGGGTAAAAGGAGAGAGCTACACAACGTAATGAAGATTGCGGCAATGCTAATTTTCGTGGTTGGAATTGCTGGTATAGCTTATAATCAGTTTCATCAGAATAAGTTCCCGACAGAGTTGATGGGAGAAATGGATGCTTCTAAAATGGGGCGGGTAATTCTTCCCGATGGAAGTATTCATTATTTTAAGGCGAAACAAAATTCACTTCAGCAATTATCGTCGGGGAAATTGGCTCTTAATCAGGATACTCTTGAAATAAAGAAGCAAGTAGTCCGTTCTGTTTCAGGTGGCAATAATTGTGTTATTGTTCCGTTTGGGCAAAGAATCCAGATCAAACTACAGGATGGAACACATGTCTGGTTAAATTCAGGAAGTCGATTCTCATATCCTTCTAGCTTTTTAAGTGGATCGAGAGAGGTTTATTTAACAGGAGAAGCCTATTTCGAAGTTTCTAAAAATCCACACAAACCATTTCAGGTAATAACTCCAGAGATAAAGGTGACCGTAACGGGAACTCATTTTAATCTTAGCTCTTATGAAGATGATAAAACAGTTCAAACTGTGTTGGTTGAGGGGCGGGTAAATGTTGAGAAAAATAAGCTATTTGCAAAGAAGCTGACTTTGGTGCCAGGGGAGAAAGCATTATTTAATAAGGATAACAGAGCTTTTGTTTGCAGTAAAGTTAATACTGAATTTTATACCTCATGGGTAAACGGTTATTTGTTGTTTCATGGAGAATCAGTAACGGATTTGTTGAAAAAGCTAAGTCGTTATTATAATCGGACAATTGTTGGTTCTGAAGATGTTTATGGAATTTCCTGTTCTGGGAAACTTGATTTAAAAGAAAATATCGAATCAGTAATTCAGGAAGTCGCTTTTGCTTCTTCCTTAAAATATAGTTGTAAAGATGGGAAATACTACGTAAGGCGTTAACAGAAAGAACCCGGGATATGGTGCGAACATACCCCGGGTGATTTGATTTTAAAAAACTAAGAATCAATTGATTAAATCAAACATCCAAATTTATGAAAAAAATGTCAAACTGCGGAGGCTTTAGGGAGAGTCTCTGGAAATTTATTCGTGTGATGAAGATTACGATTCTTTTAATCACATTGTCTTCGGCGTTGGGGTGGGGGATGAATTCTTACTCCCAAAATAAACGATTCACTTTTGATTTTAGAACTGCTACGGTTAAGCAGGTCTTTGATGCTATTGAACGAAATAGCGAGTTTATTATTTTTTATCAGGATCAGAACATTGATTTGAATAGAAAAGTTTCTGTTCGAGGCCGTTCCCTTTCTGTTAGCGAGGTGTTAGATCAATTATTCGAAGGGTCGGATAATGTGTATCGAATCAATAATCGCCAGATTATTGTGGGAAAGAAGCCTTATCATCGTTCTGAATCGGTTTATCGACCACGAACGTTAAAAGAGCAGAATGCTGAAGAACCACCTAAAGTGTTGACGCAAAAGGTTACCGGTAAAGTCACGGGTAAAAAAGATGGACAACCAATCCCGGGTGTAACGGTCTTTGTTAAAGGAACGACTAATGGAATAGTAACGGATGTTGATGGGAAATACAGCCTATCTAATGTTTTGCCGAATGCAACTTTGGTTTTCTCGTTTATCGGAACAAAAAAACAAGAGATTAAGGTTGATGGGCAAGTTGTTATTGATGTTGCATTGGAAGATGAGAATACGGGGTTGGAACAAGTTGTTGTCGTGGGATATGGAACTCAGAAAAAGGTGGCTGTGATTGGCGCTGTTTCGTCTGTACAGTCAAAGGAACTCATGCAGAGTTCTTCTGCTGATTTAACCAATGCCTTGTCAGGGAAGTTGGCTGGGTTGAGTGCGTTGCAGAATGGTGGAGGTCAGCCGGGCATGGATGCAGCAACCCTTTATTTACGTGGTGCAGCTTCTTTAAATGATAATTCTCCATTGATCCTGATTGATGGAGTTCCCCGTTCAAATATCAGAACTTTGGATGTTAATGAGGTTGAATCGGTTTCAGTTTTAAAAGATGCATCCGCTACGGCTGTTTTTGGAGTACGAGGTGCAAATGGAGTACTCTTAATTACGACCAAACGAGGGGTTGAAGGCAAGGCTCAATTGAGTATTAACGTAGAGCAAAGTTTCACTTCGTTTACACGCGAACCGCAACGGGTTCACGCTGTTGATTACATGAAATTAAGGAATTTGGCTCTTACTAATGATGGCTTGCAGCCAATATATAGTGATGACGTAATTGCCAAATACCAGAATCCGCTTGCAGGTCTTGATCCGAAGTCTTCTGATTACGCTACGCAAGTAAAACTTCGTAATTATATTTATTGTGATCACGATTATTATCGTGAACTTATCAAAAGATATACTCCGCAAACACGGGTTAGTGTGGATGTAACCGGAGGAACGAAGAATGTTTCTTATTATATGAATGCCGGTTATTTGCATCAGGGTGGAAATTTGAATGCTGACCCCAAGTCGGTTCTAGGGTATGATCCTTCTGCTTTTATGGATCGTTTTACTTTCCGGTCTAACTTAGATTATAAGATTACAAATTCATTATCAGCCTTTTTAAATCTAGGAACTTATATTGAAAAAGTCAATATGCCTTATGTTGGCGGTATGTATGGTGGGGATGAAAACTGGATGATGCGAGATTTAATCTATCAGTCAACATCTTTGACTCCAATTACTCCAGGTCCCAGAACTCTTTCGGGATATGGTGTTCCCGGAGGTCTGATTGTTGATCCTGGATATCTGGACCGTTCTCCTTATGAAGTTTTGAACGGACGAGGATTTCAGAATGAGACTCGTGCGAATTTGAATTCAACTTTAGGTGCAACCTGGGATTTGAGTAAGGCAATTACTCCCGGATTGAATATTAAGGGAATGATTTCGTATGATTCTTATGGCGGTTCCGGATTGTATGGGAGTATATCTTCTATATTAGCTTTGGCCAATTTAGATTATACCAATAATGCGTTGAGTTATGCGTATAAACAGGCTATAGGAAGTCCGCTTTCGATTAGTAAAGATTATTGGACCCAGTATAATATTAACTTACAAGGGTCTGCTAATTATAACCGCAGATTTGGAAAGCATGAGGTTACAGGAATGCTTTTATTCCAAAGAGACTTCTGGGATCACGGAGGGGAAATTCCTCACAATCTACTAGGAATGGCAACACGTGTCCAGTATAACTACGATAATCGATATTTCACTGAATTCGATATGGGGTACAATGGTTCAGAACAGTTTGCTAAAGGACATCGTTTCGGATATTTCCCTGCTGTTTCTGTCGGTTGGGTTGTTACGAATGAGGAGTTTCTGAAAAACAGTGAGGTGTTAACCAACTTGAAGATAAGATCTTCTTATGGTAAAGTGGGTAATGATAAATTGGGAGATGATCGGTTTCTTTATTTGGATAACACTCAAATGGGAGATGGCTTTCTTGGAAGTTTAGGAAACAGGCAGCAAGTAAATGAAGCACTGATCGGTAATCCGAATTTAACATGGGAGACTTCGTTTAAAAAGAATCTTGGAACGGATTTTTCACTCTTTAAAAATTTGAGTGGAACATTTGATTATTTCATTGAGCATCGAAGCAATATCCTTCTTGTTCGTTCCAGTGTTCCTGCTTTTCAGGGGGTTGATCCGGGAAATGTACCGAGAGCCAATATGGGAATCGTTTATAATCATGGCTATGAAATTGAATTGAATTATAATCTTCCGGTTAATAAGGATCTATCTTTTACTTTTAGAGGAAACTATGCTTTTAGCAAAAATAAAGTGATGGCTTGCGATGAAGTAAGGTTAGATTCTACCTATACTTATCGTTATAAAAGAACCGGTTTTTCTCTAGACCAGCCATTTGGTTATTTGATTGACTGGAAAGACCATGGCGGATACTGGGTCTCGCAGACTGAAATTACGAGCAGTCAGTTGGCATTTGGTGCTACGTCGCCTCGTGTTGGTGATTTCAAATATAAAGATGTGAATGGGGATGGCGTTATAGATGAAAAAGATCAGGTTCCGATTGGCTATTCCTCTAAAGTTCCAGAGGTGACTTATGGCTTTTCCTTAGGAACGAACTATAAAGATTTTGATCTTACAATATTCTTTCAGGGCGTAGCGAAGTACTCCAGAACTTATGCTGCACAGAATGTTTATGAGGATATTTGCCGGGGAACTTATTACGATTATCATATGAATTCCTGGACTTTAGATCGCTATCTTGCTGGTAGTAAGATTACCTACCCTGCATTGTGTAGCAAAGCATCATCCAGTCTTACAGCGAATGATTTCTTTGTTATGAACTGTGCTTTTACCCGTTTGAAGAATGTTGAATTTGGATATACACTTCCTAAAAGCGGATTAAAAACTTTGGGTATTAATCGATTGAGAATTTTTGTTGGAGGACAGAATCTTTATTTGTGGGGTCATTTGAGAACGAAACATTTGGATCCGGAAAATAATGATCCAATTGGGTATCCGTCAACGAAGATGGTGAATTTCGGTCTGAACGTTACATTTTAACTAATAACTGAAAGAACTATGAAGATTAAAAAGATATATATAGCGTTGTCTTTTGTGGCAATCGTTTTTTCATTAGCTTCTTGCTCTGATGCGTTGAATGTTGCACCGGATGGAAGAATATCATTAGACCAGATTTTCTCGGATAATGATAAAGTTTCTGCTTATTTGAACACTTGTTATTCTAATTTACCTTTTGGAGGAATCAGGTATTTCTTTGTGACTCGGGGTCCTGTAACTTGGAGTGATGATGCCTGGGATGGAGATGACATTGATGTAAACTGGGCTTCAGCATCACGTTTATATAATGGGGATGTTTCTGCTGCCTCATCTAAGACTGATCCTAGAAATGTTATTCTTGACCAGGGGGGAGATCGTGAGTATGATTTTTGGAACCGCTATTGGTCTTCGATTCGAAGTTGTACCTTATTCCTTAACCGGATTGGAACAGCAACCGTGAAGAACGAAAGTGATCGAAAGAGATGGGCCGGTGAAGCTCATGCACTTCGTGCATTTTACTATTCGGAATTGCTTAAGTGGTTTGGGTGTTCGTTGCCAATAGAAACAAAGACATTTGATCTTTCTTCTTTCGATTTTTCTAAAACCAAGAAGTCCAGTTATCATGATGTCGTGGAATTTATTACCCAGGATTGTGATTCTGCTTTAAATACCACAGATATACCTTGGCGTATCATTTCGGGTAATAGTACTCAGGGTGAAGGGGGGCGTGTAACAAAGGCCCTGGCAGAAGCCATTAAATCAAGGATGACCGTTTTTGCAGCCAGTGACCTTTATAATGGTGGAAATAATTATTGGGATGAGGCCTACAAGGTTAATCTAGCTGCACGCAATAGCTTAAAGGCAAATGGATATGAACTTTATCATGCGGTTAATGTCCCCTCTGTTTATTCATCTAAAGATGCTTACCTGCCGAACAAATATGCTGCTTTGTATAGCGAGTATTTTACAAATCAGGATATGCAATATACTTTCGATCCGATTGATAAAGAAACAATTTATCAGAGCCGTGATGGACAAGGCGGATTGTGGAATATTGATGGATTAGCTCAGGATGGTTATAAGGTTGGTACATGTCCTTCACAGGAGTTAGTTGATGCATTTGAGACAACCGATGGTCAGCCGATCCTTAATCTTCAGTCTCCCTATAAAGACGAAAAACATATACAACCGAATTATAATACCAGCAATACAACGTATGATCCTGCTAATCCTTATGCAAATAGAGATCCGAGATTTTATGCTGATATCTATTATAACGGATCAAAAAGAAAATGTTGGTGGGCTTATGACGAAGTGCAGGGTTGTATCGAAAATTACCCTGGGACTAAGGGGAATCGGGTGAGAACTATTGCTACCTGGAACGGTGAACCTATGACTGGGATTGATCAGACCAAACGATATGCTACCAGAACCGGATATTATATTCGTAAGTTTTTGCATCCGTTTTGTGGTGATGATTATTCGGTCGGTGCTCCTTGTTTTAAATATTATCGTTTAGCGGAGGTGACTCTAAATTTTGCAGAGGCTGCTGCTATGACTGGTGCTCATGATGCAGAGGCAATTGCAGCGGTTAATGAAATCAGAGATAGGGTCGGAATGCCTCCTCTTCCTTCAAATATAGGACATGAAGAATTGATTCGTCGGATCAAGAACGAACGCAGAGTGGAATTTGCCATGGAAGGGAATCGTTATTTTGATGTACGTCGCTGGACTAAACCTACCGGAGATTTATCTGCTACGGATAAATGGGTTGGAGCAATGGATATAACCAGAAATGCTGATGGTACTTTTACCTATAATCGTCGTCCTGTTCGCGCAGCAGAACGTAAGTGTTATACCAATAAATTTTTGAAAGTTCCTTTAGATGCCAGTGAAGCAAATGTAATGCATTCTCTTACAGGAGAAGTATGGCAGAATCCTGGTTGGTGATGGCAAAAAGTTTTTAATTGTTAAAAGATTAAGAATATGATACATAAAATAACTATCAAAATATCGGTGCTGTTGGCGTTTTTCCTTCTTTCTTTTGGATTGACGTTGAATGCACAAACTCAGGCTCCTTACATCAATGGCGTTGTGCATGATGAATTCGGAAAACCATTGGCCGGAGTCGTCGTAAACTCCGAAAACGGTAAGAACCGTACCTTTACGGATGAAAAAGGGGAGTATACCATCGTCGTTAATGATGCGAGCAAACGTCTTGAATTCTCATTCGTCGGGTATGTAAATAAAAAAGTATCTATTGGAGGCCAGAATAAGCTTGATGTTAATCTTAAGTCGGATGTGAATAATCTGGATGAGGTTGTTCAACTAGGCTATTCTTCACAACGCAGAAGTGAATTGACCGGAGCTGTTTCAACTGTAAGTGGAGAAGAATTAAAGAAATCTCCGGTGGCTAATCTTACAATGACGTTTGATGGTCGTCTTCCCGGTCTTTACACAAATGAAAATTATTCGGAATTGGCTCGTGCTAATACAAGTCTACGTGTACGGGGATTTTCGACAAGGAATAACGGACCACTTGTGATTATTGATGGAATATCTTCTTCGTATAATGCGAATGAGAGTCTTGACTATATCACTCCTGCAGAAATTGAATCGGTTACAGTTCTAAAAGATGCTTCTACAGAGGCATTGTATGGTATTCAGGGAGCAAATGGTGTAATCGTAATTACAACAAAGAAAGGGAGAGCCGGAAAAATGAAGGTGAATGTTCGTCTGGATGAATCAATCCAACAGGTTACGACTAAACCCACATTTATTTCTTCTGATGAATATGCTACTTTAAGAAATCAGGCTGCTTATAATGATGATAATGCAGGAGGACTTAATCAGCGTTATAGTGATCAGCAAATAGCCAATTATAAATCGGGTACAGATCGTAATTTATACCCAAATACCAATTGGTATGATATGTATATGAAGAAATTCGCTCAGATGCAACGGGTAAATGTTGATATGGAGGGAGGAAACGACCGGGTTCAATATTTTACCAATGTGAATATGATGCACCAGGGAAGTCAATTCAATACAGATTCATCGAACAATTATGATACGAATGAAAATTTTACTTGGGCAAATATTCGTTCGAATGTTACTGCTAAACTTAATCCGTATCTAAGTGCTTACCTTAATTTGGCAGGAAATATTAAAAGAGAGCGGACTCCAGGCAATGGTACATTCTCCGGTTCTATTTATAATAGTTTATTTACCATGCCTTCAACGACCTATGGGCCTACAACTCCTTCTTATACTGACGCTGACGGAAAGCCACAGGGGGATCAGGTCGTTGCAACAAGTTTGGAGAGTAGTCCGACTTATGGAATGTTGAATCGTTCCGGTTATACACGTTATACGGTGACGAATATATATGCCCATTTCGGATTGAATCTGGATATGAGTTTTTTGACCAAAGGGTTGAGTGCATCCGGGGTTTTTGCCTACCAGACCAATACTGTAAACGGATTGTTTACAACTCATGATTACGAACGTTGGGTTCGTTCGAGTGATCCGGATACCCTTACTTTTGCTAAGACCGGAACACAGTCAAATACAACCCTTAAATATGGTAGAAGTTGTTCCTTTTATTATTACCTCACAGGGAAAGGAATTGTGAATTATGACCGTGATTTTGGACCGCATCATGTGACCGGGATGGCTTATGCATTTTACCAGAATTTGAATACAGCCGATGGAGCATCTCCCTATTGTTTGCCATATAAACGGATACATACTGGGATTGAAGCAGCTTATGATTATGACAAGAAATATTTATTGAAGGCTGATCTGGGTTATTCCGGATCGGATCAGTTTGCCAAAGGACGTCGGTTTATTACAACGCCTTCTATTTCTGCAGGATGGGTAGTGTCTCGTGAATCTTTTATGAGCGATATCGATTGGATTAGCAACTTAAAGCTGAGAGCTTCCTATGGTAAGACTGGGAATGACGTATGTCAATTAAATCGGTTCGCTTACCTTGATAATGTAACTTATAATGGTGGCGGGAACATTGGTTCTCTTCGATATAGTATTAACGAGAGTCAAACGGGTAACCCCTATGTTCAACCGGAGATTCTAAAGAAACAGAATTATGGAATTGATTTGAGTTTCTTTAATGAACTGTCATTTAGTGTTGATGTGTTTAGAGAACGAATGAATAATATGGTTATCAATGCATCTGCAACAATTCCTGATTATCAGGGTATTCCTCTTGTTTATTACCCATCAACGAACGCCGGATCATTTAAGAACAAAGGATATGATATTGCAGCTAACTATACAAAAGCGGTTAATAAAGATCTAACCGTTTTTGTCGGAGGATTTGTAAGTTATAACAAGAATACGGTTCTGAATAGTGGTGAAGCCCTTAAATCAAGTGATTATGCATATCGTAAATGGTCGGAAGGTTATTCTTATGGACAAACTTTTGGTTATCTGGTTGATTCGAAAGATCATGGAGGATACTGGGTTTCGGAAGATCAGATTAAAAATTGTGGAATGACTTATGCCTTTGGTAAGCTCCGTGCAGGTGACTTGAAATATAAAGATCTGAATAATGATGGAGTCATTGACCAGAAAGATGAAGCTCCAATAGGAACAGGAGCAATACCTCGTTACTATTATGGATTTTCAGGCGGATTTAACTACAAATCTTTTGATGTCAGTTTCTTATTCCAAGGAGTAGGTGAATATAAAACAGTTGAAGGTGGCTGGGGAATCTATGAAAACGATGTAGATGGAATATTCGGCTCTTTACATGAAAATGCATGGACTGCAGAGCGTTATGCTAGTGGAGCCAAAATTACGGCACCTGCTCTTTCATTGAAATCTTCTGTAAGCGACCAGGGAAGTGATTACTACTTGTATAATCGTGCTTATTTGCGATTAAAGAATCTTGAGATCGGATATACTTTACCAGGGAGTGTTGCCCGCGCTATTTCAGCTAGTAAAATAAAATTCATTTTAAGCGCTCAGAATTTATTTACATGGGATAAAATGAAGTCGGATGATTATGGCCCGGAAGGTTCTTATAGCTCTATCCCTGTTTACAGAGTGTATAACATTGGGGTAAATCTTCAATTTTAATGTGTTTGAGTAATTATTAATTTTGAAATATTATTCAATATGAAAAAATATATATTCTTATTCTTCTCTATCATAGCATCAGGCCTTTTCTGCTCGTGTAGTGATACGTTAGATCTGCAGAATGATGGTCGTATAGATATGAGTGCTGTCTTTGCGGATCGCTATAAAACGATGGGATATTTGAATTCATGTTACAGTTATTGTCCTCATCCTTATACGGATCGTTCTTCTCTTTGTGATGATGCAGAGAATGTTGGTGATAATATTTCCGGATCTAAATTTAGTGCATGGTATAACGGTTCGATCAATGCATCGTCTTTTGCAGGCTATGATATTGACGGATGTCCCTGGTTTGGGATAGGGAATTCGTGGACCTATTTTTATGAAGGAATTCGCAAATGTAATGTGTTTCTGGCTAATATATGGGGTGCACAGATTGAGGCAACCAGTGAGGAAAAAGCGGGTTGGGCCGCACAGGCTCATACGTTACGCGCTCTTTATTATTTGCAATTGATAAAAAGATATGGATCTGTTCCTCTTTATGATAAACCGATCGGAACAAATCATGATTTTTCAAAAGATACGAAAGCTAAGTTTTCTGCTGTTGTGAAATTTATTCTTGCTGATTGTGATTCTGCCATCGTTGCTCCGGCTTCACAGAATGGTTTCCCCTGGGAAATCTATAATAATCAGAATGGAATAATGTCTCGTGCAATTCCTTATGCTATTAAATCGGAAGCAGTGACTTATGCTGCCAGTCCATATTGGGCCGACGGAACTTATAGCTGGGCCGATGCAACAAAGGCTAATGCTGAAGCTTTATATCAGTGTTTAACTCATGATTATAGCCTTTATAACATTACCCCGGATCCGACAATTGCACAGAATGCCTATGCAATATATTTTATTACCAATTTCGGGAATGATTATCTGAGGACCCAGGATAAGGAAACAATTTATCAAGGTGGAATGCGTATGAGTGGTTGGTATTACAATGGACTGCCGACCAATCCGAGTATGTCTTCTGCGGGGACTTGTCCTTCTCAGGAGCTTGTAGATAGTTATGAAATGGCCAATGGACAGCCTGCAATTACTGGTTATAGTGATGCCGCACATCTTCATCCGATAATTAATGATGCTTCTGGTTATGATCCGGCAAATCCATATGCAGGTCGTGATCCCCGGTTCTATGCTTCTATTTATTATAATGGAGCAATGAAGAGTTTGGCTCAGCCGGGTAATGCGAGTTATAATCAAGATCCACAGTCAACCCTCAATCAACTTCAGGTAGACAAATTAGCTGATGGGAGTTATACCATGGTGACTCTTGGAGGAGATCCATATGTGTATTTGGCATCATTAACTAAAGGGTTAAATGGTCCCACGAATACTACTCTTACTTTTGAATATAAGAGTCCAACAGGCATCAGTAGTCCTCAGATATTCTTTGGGCCTGCAATAGCAGAAAATCGTTCGGTACATCCTGCAAATATACCTGCCGCCAGTGAATGGACTCCTTATACGATTGACTTGTCAAGTGCAGTTACTCAGTTTGGGTTTGGAAATGCAGGAGACTTTTTACGCTTTGACCTTGGTGGTACGGCTAATGTTACGATTCAAATCAGAAATCTTCAATTAAATACAAAGTCTACCCCTTCAACCGTTGCCACTTATGTGGGGGCAGCAGAGGGAATTTTGCAAACAGATCAGAAACATACCAGAACCGGTTATTATCTGAGGAAGTATAATAATTATCAATCTGGTTTGAGTAATGAAGCTGATGGAGCTGTCCGTTTGTTCCGTTTAGCTGAGATATACATGAATTTTGCAGAATCGGCTTATGAGTCAACCGGGGATCCTTACACAAAAATCTCTTTAGGTTCGGGATATACAATGAGTGCATGGGATGCAGTCAATGCAATTCGGGCGAGAGCTGGAATGCCAAATCTACCAACCGGACTAGGCAAGACTGCTTTTGAGACAAGGTATCGGAATGAACGCCGTATTGAGTTTGCATTTGAAGAACATCGCTATTTTGACGTGCGTCGTTGGAATATTCTTGATCAAACCGATAGGTTTGTTACCGGGATGCAGATTACGAAGAACGGTTCTAACTATACTTATACTCGGTTTAAATTCAATGATCGGAGTTCATCTGTCTCTAAATGGTTATTATATCCGATTAATCAGGATGAAGTTGATAAAATGATAGGATTTACCGGAGTTAACTGGCAGAACCCCGGATGGTAATAATATTTAGATCAATCCTTCAAGGAGGATTGATCTTTTAACTAACTAATTTAATCACTTAAAGGATACATTTATGAAAACCATAAAATTATTAATTTTTACAGCGGGAATCCTGTTAATGGGGTTTCTGAGCGGATGTGAGTCATCGGATAATAAGGACTATCCTGTAGCTATTAGTTTTAACAATACTACAGCAGTAGATTCTGCTTTTATTAGTGGAAATTATACACTTAAGGGAACGGTGAAAGCTGACGGCCCAATTAAAATGGTTCAATTTTATCGGAACTTCATTATTAACGGGGCACAAGACTCTGTGGAAATGGCGGCAACAAGAATTATTAACATTAATAAAGATACCTGTAATTTCACAATCCACATTACAAATGTTGCCTATCAAACGCATATTAGGGTGGTTGCAACTCAAAATGACGGGTCTCAAACATCTGCTTTATATACGGTCAATAAGAGCGTCAGAGATACGCTTATTGCTTATCCGGGAATTCAGTTGGGTGGTTTAACGAGTGATTATCATAGTGGTGTGGATTTTGACAATGGAGTAGGGGTTTCCGCTACATCTTCTTCGCTTGATGCCTTTTTCGATATAGGAGAATTTGGATCAACCGATTTGAGTCAGCCTACCAGTCCACGTTTCTCAGATACAGGAACGAGATTTGCAACGACAAATTTTACTTTTGCTCAATTTGATTCTTTTACGGATGATGGAAGTATTTTATCAATGAAAGCAACACTAAGTGTTATCCCTGTGAAACAAGGAGATGTTATTCTCTTTCAAACAGCAGCAGGCAGAAAGGGTTTATTGAGAATTGTTTCGTTGACAGATCCATTGGGTGATCTTGTCGTTGATGAAAAAATACAGAAATAAATTACATTTAAAACTTAGGAAAAGGGTCATCTGTTTTTAGATGATCCTTTTTTGTGCTTTGTGCACGAAACAATTTGACTGAAAAAACCTGTAAAGGGGGAAATTAACGTGTCAATTGAAAGTTGAACTGTTTTTTACCTTGTTATAGTGGTCGGATAATAAAAACTTCTGGAATATGTTTAAAAGCATTAAATTTTATATCCTATAATATGTTTTTTTTTATAAATTTATAATACCATTTCAAGCCGGACTAATCATTCTATTATTTAGCTAATTAAAGGTCTATTTTAGAATTAGACGAAATAGACTTAAAATAGAATGTATGTTTAACCAAAAAAATGAAAAAATGAAAACAAAAGCAAAAAATGGGAAGCTCAGATTATGTGCCAGTTTACTCATCTTTTTAATGGCTCTTATCCCTA
This sequence comes from Prolixibacteraceae bacterium, assembly GCA_963692465.1. Lineage (GTDB taxonomy): Bacteria > Bacteroidota > Bacteroidia > Bacteroidales > Prolixibacteraceae > JAUZOB01. Next base: position 995,324 of record OY829943.1, on the reverse strand, counting down.
TGTTTGGGAATGCTGATACGAATCCATATGTAACAGCAAATTTTACAAGTACAGGTGGAACTCAGCCGTTTGTTATCCCTTTTAATCATTGTGGAGGAAATGGCTGCAGTAACTCTTGGGTAAGTGTTTCATCTCAATTATGGTTTGACGGAGAACTGCATTTTACAGTAACAGCTTCTCCGAATCCTGGTTATTCGAGGATGGATTGTTTTTTAGTCGCTCAGAGCGTTACCGTTATTGTATATCAAACTGGAAGTACTGTTTCTTTAGGTGTGTTAAAACCTAATAGTTCAACAGGTATTCGTGTGAAAGTTGCGAAATGGCAGAGTCCTGTTCCTTCGCTTAGCTAGATAAATAAACGATAAATGCAATAAAGGGGGCTATCTAATATTTTTAAGATAGCCCCCTTTATTGTATTTCTACAAACATTAATGTTGTAAATTTCTCTTTCGTTAAAGGCGATCCGATAATTAATACTCTAAAAATTCATAGAATAAACTCAATAAAAGACAATGTTTTCGCTTATAATATTGGAATTATTATCGTTCGGTAGACTCCAATTTGTTCGTATTTTTATTTATTTTGAAGGATTTTGTTTGAATTATGATTTGTTTTGTATCACTTATTCATTGTAATCTTAATTAAAAATGATGAGCAAGTGATGTTTTTTAATGATTATTCAATCCGACTTCATGAAGAATTTATGTTTTTTATCGGTCTTGATACTCCTTACCTCTGTGTCTTCCTTAAAAGGGGAAACTCTTCAATTAATACAGAAAGTCTATATTCCTGTTAACAATAACGGGCAGGAAAGCCGTTTTTGCAATTCGAACTCGGTGCCGGATTCTGCAATAAGGATGGATACTTTAGTAGATAAAAATGCTTTTCGTCCGGATGTGATTTTAGACACTATGAAGAGTGTTGCTGATTGGCAATTTACCGATATAAAACGGTTTCCCCTATGGGATTGGGTTAATGGTGCATTTTATACCGGAGTGGTTGAATTAACCTCGCTTGATCAAAGTGGCCGTTTCATGTCGCGTTTGCAGGAGATCGGGAAACAGTGCAACTGGAAATGTGGTCCTCGCCCTTTTATGGCTGACGATTATTGTATCGGTCAGCTTTATTCTCAGCTATATAAGATTACCCGCGATACTTTAATGATTCGTAACTGGAAGAAACAGGCTGATGAGATTCTCTCTCTTCCGGTGAATCAGTTACTTCTGAACGAAAAAAGTGACGGGAATCATGAGTGGTCATGGTGTGATGCTCTTTTTATGGCTCCTTCTGCATTGGCCTATCTGACAGATGCAACGGGGGAAATGAAGTATCTCAATGGCATGGATCACCTGTGGTGGAAAACAGCGAATTATTTATACAATAAAGAAGATCATTTGTTTTATCGTGATTCCCGCTTCTTCAAAAAGAGAGAAGCGAATGGAAAGAACGTCTATTGGAGTCGTGGTAATGGTTGGGTTATGGGAGGACTGGTTCGAATATTGACGGTAATGCCTAAAAATTATCCCGACAGATCGCGTTATGTGCAACTTTATCGTGAGATGGCCGAGAGAATTGCTTCTCTTCAGCCTGATGATGGTTATTGGAGAGCTAGTCTGCTTGATCCTGATTCTTATCCTGCAAAAGAAACCAGCGGAACAGGCTTCTTTTGTTATGCTTTAGCCTGGGGAATTAATAATGGTTATCTGTCGCGTGAGAAATATTGTCCGATTGTTTATAAAGCATGGCTGGCTCTCATGCATTCAATTCACCCTAATGGCATGATTGGCTATGTGCAACGAATCGGAGACAGTCCGGATGCTGTGAAATTTGAACACAATGCAGCTTATGGGGCCGGTGCTTTTCTGTTAGCAGGGAGTGAAATGATTAAACTGGCTCAGAGTGAGAAGGCTTTGAATATAACGCTGAAAAATACACTGAATATTGATCGTGCCTCGGAAACTGTTGAATTGCCGTGGTTCGATGTCGATAAAAGAATCCCTTCAGCTAAAGAAGGAAATGTGGTTGTGAATAATGTATTAGCCCATAAGGAAGTAACCTCACAGATCATTCGAAACGGAAGAGGCGAACCCGTTAAGCTAATCTTCCAAACAGACATGAAAGCAGGAACGAAGGGACTTTATGAAGTGGTGAGCGGAACTTCCGGTATTTATCCTTCCAATGCTTATGGCCGTTTTGTTCCTGAACGAAAGGATGATTTTGCGTGGGAAAATAATCGTATTGCATTTAGGGTTTACGGACCTGCGCTTCAGGCAACCGGGGAGATAAGCAGTGGTGTAGATGTTTGGGCAAAACGAACTTCTAATTTAGTGATAGATAAATGGTACAAACAAAATGACTACCATGTAGATCACGGCGAAGGGATGGACTGTTACAGGATTGGTCCGACTTTGGGGGCTGGGAGTGCAGCTCCTGTGGTAAATGGCAAACTATACCCGTCAAAAAATTATACCCGATATAAAATATTAGCTAACGGACCGATTCGAATAGAGTTTTTGTTGGAATATGCTCCCTGGAATGTGGATGGGTATCAAGTGTCGGTGACTAAAAAAATCTCTTTGGACACGGGGTCGTTTCTGAACCGGAATGAGTTGACCTGGACTTTTAAAGGGAACAGCCTTTCTGTTGCAACCGGAATTGTAAAGAGAGGGACGGGCGGACGAATCCTTTTTAGTGAGCTGGATGGATTGGTTTCTTATTGGGAACCAGAGACCAAAGATGGAGTAATTTGTCTGGGTATTATAAATCCGGAATCGAAATTGCAAATGGGTTTTATTGATGGACATGTCGGAACGATTCAAATGCTTATCAATGGTCACAAGTCGATGGTTTATTATTCCGGCGCAGGATGGAATCGAAATGGAGCATTTCAAACTCCTGAAGCTTGGGAGTCCTACCTAAAGAATTTTGCTCAATGGACAAAATCGCCCCTTCTTGTAGAAATCAAATAGTTTCAATAAAAAGCAAAACAACTTAATCTTTTTGAAATCTTATGACTTCAATGAATCATTTAGTGTAAATAGATGCTCATTTTGTTTATTTGCAGGAAATAGAAGAAGTCGTATATTTAAATGCAATTAAAATAATATAGAGATTGTAATACCAGGGTTTTCACAAAGAATAATTGATGATGAATTTAGAAAAAGGTCTATTCTTATTGACTATCATGTTTTTTGTTTCTTTTCAGGGGTATTCGATGATTGAATCCCCCAAAGAAGACGCACAGAGTAGTTCTGTGATGATAAAAGATTACGGACTGAAGAAATATATTCGTTTGTCTCAAAAATTACCTCATTCTGAAAATTCTCCATGGAAACTGACTTGTGAGTTACCTTATAATTGTCAGTTTCAACCTTGGATAAGTCTGGTAGGACCAAAGGGGGAAGTCGTTCGTGTTAATTCAACGAACCCTTTGGTTGTTAATAAGGTAAAAACGGAAATTTATACGACAAAAACAGGGCATCAAATCTTTGAAGCGAATAATTGGATAAGTGGAGAAGGGGTGATTTATACGATTCCTGCGGGTGTAACCGTAACGTCTGTACAATACAGGAAAACCGGATTTGATACAGAATTTGCCGGATCTTTTGAATGCAATGACAATGATTATAATATTCTTTGGAAAAAAGCAGCCCGTACTGCTTATCTCTGCCTGAGGGATCATTTTTTTGATTGTCCTGACCGGCAGAGGGATGAGTTTTGGGGCGACGGTACTCCTGACCTGGGACAGTGCTTTTATGCTTTTGATACCCGATCCCATGCTTTGTGTAAAAAGTTGGTATTAAAACCTCTTCAGAAAGGGTTCTACCCGGGGCAGCAGTTGGAGTTTCTTGGGAAATACGGTCTTTGGTTTTATTACATGCAAACCGGCGATCTCAATTCAATCCGTTCTGTTTATGAACAGACTAAAAACTTTTTGCTTTCTGATTATAAATCCGGTAATCGTAGGCAATGGTTTGATTGGGGGAAAAATATCACGGATAATGCTATTATTGAGAAATGTTTCATGTATACCGATTTGAAGTCCTTGAAAAAAATGGCGTTACTGACAGGACATGAAAGTGATGTCCCGGCAATCGACGCAAGACTTGATAGCATAAAAAACACGTTTGATCGGGATTATTGGAAAGGTAGTTATTATAGATCAGAAGATGTGGCAACTCCCGATGACCGGGCAAATGCAATGGCAGTAAACGCCGGACTTGCCGATAGTACAAAATGGCCGGCGATTTATGACCATGTTCTAACTCAAAAAAACTATTCCAGTAATTTTTTTGATCGTTGGGTTTTTGAAGCTCTTTGTAAAATGGGAAAGCAGGAATATGCCTTGCTGCGAATGTATAATCGATATAAAACAATGATACCTTGTAGTTTTACAACTCTTTGGGAACATTACGATCGATTGTGGATCAATACTTTTGATCCGGGTTCAACACTTAACCATGGTTGGAATCCTCCTATTTTAAATCTTTCACAGACCATTACCGGTGTTGCACCCGAAGAGGCGGGATGGAAAACTTTTCATGTCTTTCCTAGGGAGGCTTTCTTAAATAAGATTAAGGTGGTTGTTCCTACCGTAAAAGGTAATATCCGGGTCGGACTAAATAAGAACGCAACGGAATACATATTGAATGTATGCTCTCCGGCAACAACCCAAACGATCGTAGGGATTCCTAAAGGATCTTTCTCAAAAATAGAAACCATACAGGTAAATGGAAGAACAATTTGGAATGGAGTTTATCGGGGAGGAGTAAAAGGCATTTCCTGGGAAGGAGAAGATACTGAATATATCAAATTCAGGACAATTGCCGGTAACTGGCATTTTAAAGGGAGAGGAGTGCTTCCTGTCAATTCACCCAAACCGTTACCGCTGGCTCCTTCTCATGATATCAGACTGAATAAGCGGCAATGGATTGCAACGGCTTCGGTGAAAGACAGTTTGTTTGTTGCGAACAATGAAGTGAAAATGTCAACGAATGCCTCAAATGCAATTGATGGAGACCATTGGACCGGTTGGCGGGATATGACCAAAACACAATATCCAGGACAATGGTTTCAGGTAGATATGAGAGAACGGCAGAATTTTAATAAGATAGTCCTTGATAATACCTGGGCTTTGTGGGATTCTCCGGGGAAATATGCTGTTTCTGTTTCTAACGATGGGGTTAACTGGGGCGTTCCTGTTGCGGTCGGATCCGGACAATTGGGAATCACGACAATTACTTTCCCGAGAGAAAGAGCCCGTTATATAAGAATAACGCAAATGGGGACTGACCCGACTTATCATTGGTCGATTTTTGAACTGGACGTTTATCTCTCAAAAGGATTAAAATAACAAACCAGAGTAAACTTGGACCGACTATTTCAACTCTATAAAAAAATTGTATGGAAGCTTTTAAAAAAAGAATCAGATTTGCATATTTGAAAGGTTTTTAACTAAAAACATACATTTTGAAATTAAGATAATGAACAACCTAAATTAAATTGATATTGAGATGTGTTTAAGAAAATATGGATTAATGATTTGCCTGATTTTACAGGGCATTTTTTTGTTGTCGTTGAGTTCTTGTTATGCAGATACCAATGTTAAAACAGATAGTGTTTCTTCCCCAAAGCAGGTCTCTGCGAAATATCAATCAATAAATAAATTTCTGATAGGAATATTTTCTCCTCCGAGCTGGGAACAAACGAATGATGAACAGTATAAACGGATTCGTGATGCTCATGTCGATTATATTCAGACGAATAACTCTTCCTTGCAAATTCCAGGGCGTAGTTATAAGATGCTCCAACTTGCAAAAAAATACGATTTGAAAGTTTTAATTGCCGATTCTCGGGTAAAAGAATCGTTGTCCGGTATCACGTCAATGGTTCGGGATTATCGAAAGATAGGCTCCGTTATGGGTTACGATGTGGCTAATCAAATAGGGCCTAAAGCTTTTGATGTTATTGCAAAAGTTTGTAGAGAAATTCTTAAGTTAGATAAAAACAAAATTACCTATGTCAATCTATCCTCGGAATGGTTCGTGCCGAACTATGAATCGGACTATGTTAATAAATGGATTGAAAAAGCAGGGAAAGAGAATATCCAATATTTGTCGTTTGAAAACTATCCGTTTTTAGAAAATGGAACTTTCAGAGAGTCTTATTTTAAAAATCTTGATATAATAAGACGGGCCGGACTTAATAACGGAATTCGCACTGCTTCCTATTTACAAGCTATTGGAGTTAAAGATAATTATCGGCGGCCAAATGCAACGGAGTTAGAGTACAATGCTTTTATTAATCTGGCTTATGGCATTAAGAGTGTTGTTTGGTTTACTTATTGGTCTTTTGCTGCTGAGGAAAATAAAATTACGACTTCAATTGTTGATGAAAAAGGAAATGAAACTGATTTATATGAACCGTTTAAAAAGATAAACGGAGAGATGCAACAATTGGGGAAACGTTTAATAAAACTTGATGCCATTGAAGTCTATCATTCCGGATCAAAGATTCCTGAGGGGGCTGCACGTATTCCCGATACTTTCTTCTGGCAGCCGGAGAATCGTTCCGATGAATTGATCGTTTCCCATTTAAAAGGAGTGAAATCGAATGAAGAATATGTCATGGTTGTAAATAAATCCTTGACTCAATCTCAAAGAATAACTTTTCGAATAGCTCCTTCCGTAAAGCAGATCTCTGAAGTCTCTAAAGAAAATGGGAAAAATGTAAAGACTAATTTTGAAGCAAAAACGGGAGCGTTATCAGAAGCGTTTTTGCCCGGTGAAGGAAAGTTGTTTCAGATAAAATAGTTTAAAGATTATTGGTTCTCTTTTTTTGTTTAATTGAAACTTACTTGATCTTGTAATAGACGAAGGGGGGATCGACTCGCCTTTATTCTGAGAGCTTATCTTAAAACAGAACTATTAACCTTGCGAATTTGCGTTAAAAGGATGCAAGAAGATCAGCATTCTATTCCTTTACGAGCCTGCACTCCTTGCGTGTTATAGTAATGTTTGATCTCTTTCATCTCAGTAACCAGATCCGCATAGTCAATCAGTTCCAGGGGGGCGTAACGCCCGGTAATGATAATCTCCGTTGATTCGGGTTTCGATTTTAGTACGCCAATGAGTTCGCCGACGGTAAAAAGATTAAAATGGATGGCGATACATGCCTCATCCAGTACCACAATGTCATATTCTCCCGACTGAATGATCTCATTTATTTCATTCAATCCGTTTCGTGCTGCATCAATATCTGCCTGTGTGGGCTCTGTATAGATGAAACATCCTCGTCCGTACTGTTTGACTGTAACCATGGGTAAGTATTGGTGAACCGCATCGATCTCTGAATAGATTTTGCCTTTTACAAACTGGGCGAAGTAAACTTTCTTACCGGCGCCTACGGCTCTGAGTGTAAGTCCGAAAGCTGCAGTTGTTTTCCCTTTTCCGTTTCCGGTATATAAGTGGATATATCCTTTATCTTTTGACATTGTTTCTGAGTTATTGGGTAGATCTTAGTGTTGTCTGATATCAAACATCACTGAGCCTTCTTCTTTTTCCTGTTGATGAAAGATGCTATACAAAATTAGGAAAAAACAAATTTTGGCAAAGTCTTGTTATACGATAACGAAGATTTCCTCTGTTGATTATTTAAAACAAAATGTTAATTCGAAAGGGTGGTTTGAGGAAGCGTACCCCGAATCAACGATAAAACAGGTTATTTTCCTATTTTTGTAGTTGAGAATGGAGAAAAGAATATGAAGTAAGTTCTGTTGAGAGGCAGGTTATTCATATTGATTGCAAGATATTTAGAATTGAATGAATATAAACACGTTCAGAGCATTTAAAAGTCGTAATTATCAACTGTTTTTTTCTGGTCAGTCTGTCTCGTTAATCGGGACGTGGATGCAGCGTACAGCTGTAAGTTGGGTTGTCTATTCCATGACTCATTCTACCTTTATGCTGGGACTGGCGATTTTTGCCGGACAATTTCCTTCTTTTATTTTATCTGTCTGGGGTGGTGTTGTCTCCGATCGGTATGACCGATACAAGGTGCTATTGGCAACGCAGATTGCATCAATGATACAGGCTCTGATCCTGGCCGTGCTGGTGTTGCTGCATGTTGCTAACGTTTGGGAAATTATTGGATTAGGAACAATATTAGGGGTGATTAATGCATTCGATTTACCGGCCCGGCAAGCTCTCGTTTACGAAATGGTCGATTCGGAAGATGACCTTCCGAATGCTATTGCACTCAATTCTTCTATGGTTAATATGGCCCGGCTGGTTGGCCCGGCGATTTCCGGTTTTGTATTGGAAAAACTAGGCGATGGCTTTTGCTTTGCCTTGAATGCTGCCAGTTTTGTTGCAGTTATTGGCTCTTTATTATTAATGAGATTGGAACATTCTGCCATGCCTGCTCGCAAGAAAGATATGTTGGGTGAGTTTCGTGAAGGAATGTCGTATTTGAAACATACCCCATCAATTGCGTTGGTTATACTTATGTTGGCTGTAATGAGTCTGTTGGTTACTCCGTTTAATACCTTGTTGCCTGTTTATGCCAAAGTTATTTTTAAAGGGAATGCGACTACTTTCGGATATCTGAACAGTGCGATCGGACTGGGGGCTTTGTTGGGTGCGATCTTCCTCGCATCGTTGAAGAATCGTAGCAATTTGCGGAAGATCTTGTTTATTAATACTTTGATTTTTGGCGTGGGACTAATCTTATTTTCTCATACCTCAATTTTGCCTGTCGCGCTTGTTTTTGCAATGGCTGCAGGTTTCGGAATGATGTCACAGACAACAATTAGCAACACAATTATACAGACCACGGTTCATCCCTCAATGCGGGGGCGTGTGATTAGTTACTATGCAATGGCTTTTATGGGGATGATGCCTATTGGAGGACTCCTGGTTGGTGCTGTATCTCAATATGTGGGTGCTCCGGATACTATTTTAGTTGAAGGAATTTTGGCTCTGATTATTGCAATGGTATTCTCTCACTCTCTCATTCGGAAAAAGACAAAAAAAAAGGTTGTCGTATAGAACCTCACATTATGAGTTCTTGAAGCGAGTAAAGCAGATTATAGTGAGGAATAAATAGATTAAATGGAAGAAAGCGAATCCGCGAAGTATAACGATTGGAATAAACGATTCAATATTGTAAAAGTAAATAGACTGAGAACTAATAGGTAGAAAAAAATTATATGCGATTAAAGAGTCTCTTTTCGGATGATGCTTTTGATGTAATGCGAATGGAAAGTGTTCGTTCGTTTCTTGCTTATCGGTTTGTAATGACTACCGCAACACTGATGCAGTCGATTATTGTTGGTTGGCAGTTGTATAGCCTTACGAAAGATGTCTTGTCGCTCGGGATGATCGGACTGACGGAAGTGATTCCACAAGTAAGTATTGCTCTTTTTGCCGGTCATTTTGCAGATATATGGGATCGGAAGAAGATTATTAAATATACCACATTGCTGTTGCTGCTTGGATCGGCTATCCTGATCGTTTATAGTATTCCCGTGCTGAATTGTTATCATCTGCTGGGAACCTTTCCCATATTTATAACGGTCTTTTTTTCAGGATTGGTAAGGGGAATCTTGATGCCGGCCCAAACTGCTCTTATGGGGCAGTTGGCCGAACGGGAATATTTACCCCGAATAGCAACATGGGGAAGTACCGGTTGGCAATTGGGGGCTGTTTTCGGTCCGGCAATCGGAGGATTGATTTATGGCTTTGGCGGAGTGGTCCCAGCTTATGTTGTTGTCTTTTTGTTGTTGTCTTTATCTATCTTTTTGGTTACAAAAATAAAAGCCGTTATTGCGGTTCCTGTTGTTGCAAAAGGAGAGAATATCTTTGTGCATATTCGAGACGGGATAAGCTTTGTTTTTGAGAAAAAGATTCTGTTGGGTGCTTTTTCTTTGGATATGTTTGCTGTCCTTTTTGGTGGAGCCGTAGCATTGCTGCCGGCTTTCGCATCCGATATTTTAAAAGTTGGTCCCGAAGGATTAGGAATATTGCGTTCCAGTCCGGCTATTGGTGCAATATTAATGTCTGTTTATCTTGCATTTCATCCGCCATTAAAAAGAACCGGTCCGTTACTTTTATTTTGCGTTGCCGGATTTGGAATTTGTATGATTGTTTTTGCTCTGTCGAAAAGCTTTTTGCTTTCAGTTGCGGTACTTGCGTTTAGTGGTGCATTTGACAATGTGAGCGTTGTAATCAGACAAAGTATTTTGCAGATCTTTACTCCTGATGAGATGCGGGGACGTGTTGCGGCGGTAAACAGTATCTTTATCGGATCATCCAATGAACTGGGGGCCTTTGAATCCGGGGTCGCCGCGCGTTTCATGAAACTTATTCCTTCTGTTATTTTTGGCGGAGCCATGACATTGATCGTGGTTGCAACCGTCGCAGCCAAAATACCTGTTCTACGAAGATTATCCCTAAAAGAGACTTTCGAGAAACACTTATACGAACAATAAACGAGTCCTCTTTTTGTCCTATTTAATTTCTATCCGAATTTCTTCATGGTCTCTTTTCTGACCGGAGAAGACACAAGAGGAAGCCTTGTTACTCTTTTCCTAAATATTTCTTAACACATGTTAAAGGTTTTATGGACTCTTAATGGTTTTTTAATCCATTTGTTTCTGATTTTTTAGGGGTAACGTGTATATATTCAGGAAGAAGACCTCTTTATGCGGCCTTTTTCGCTTTAATTCTATTTTTATGATTTAAACATAAATTAATAAATAGCCGTTAAGGAACAGGCAATATTCACTGACTAACCTTGTGCTTGAAATCAAGAAGCAATAAGTATATGAAACAAATTTTAGTCAGTGCATGTGTATTCTGCTTTTGTTTGCTCTCCCTCGCTGGAGTTGCGCAAAGCATAAGAGTCACAGGAATTGTATCGGACAGTAAAACCGGTGCTGCACTATCAGGGGTATCGGTGTTAGTCAAGGGAACAACACAAGGAACTGTTACGGATTCTGACGGAGCATTTGTCTTTAATCGGGTTCCTGAAAATACGCAAGTCGTATTCTCTTTTATTGGGTATGAATCTCAGACCGTCACGGTCAGAAATCACTCGGTTATCCATGTGTCATTAGTCGAACAAAACGCTCAACTTAGCGATGTAGTAGTGATTGGTTATGGGCAGGTGAAAAAGAAAGACCTGTCGACTGCTGTATCATCGATTAAAGATGTTGATCTTCTAAAAAGTCGGTCGATCAGTGGGGCCGAGATGCTCGAAGGACGTATTGCTGGTGTCAACGTAGTAAAACAAGGTGGTGATCCGACCGCAGACCCTATTGTTACGATTAGGGGAAAAGGTTCCCGGAATGGGGAATCTCCTCTATGGGTCGTTGACGGAGTGCCGAATGCTCCGTATAATGCCGAAGATATTGAAAGTATCTCCGTACTGAAAGATGCTGCATCTGCTGCGATCTATGGCTCGAATGTGGGTTCTGCCGGAGTTATTTTAATTACAACGAAGCGTGCCAAACAGGGAGATATCTCGGTTAGTGCTAATTTTAATGAGGGATTTCAAAGTGCATGGAAACTTCCATCTGCCTGTAATGCTCAGGAAATGGCTCAGGTGAAAACACTGGCTGCTCTTAATTCCGGACAACCGGCACCGGCTGCCTTCGATGCGACTAAGAATCCCTGGGGCATGGTTTCCCGTACCAACTGGATTGATCAGGTTTTCCGTACCGGTAAAACACAACATCTTGCTGTTTCTATTACCGGTGGAAGTGATAAAATGAGAACACTCGCTTCTTTTGAGTACGATAACAATCAGGGAACTCTTTTGAATACTTATCTGAAAAGTTTTAGCGGTAAAGTCTTAGCTGATTTTAAAATAAGCAAGAATGTTACTTTCTCTCAGTGGGTTCAATTTAGCCAAAAGCAAGGCTATTCGGCTAACACGAACTCTGGATATACCGGAATTGTAGCTTCTGCAATCTATATGCCGCCTGCTGCTACTGTTTATGATTCAAAAGGAAACTTTGGAGGTGTTGCACCGGCCGATTCTCCTTATGCTGGATCTTATGGGGATATATTAAATCCTGTAGCGCAGCTTCTTCGTCAGGATATTTATAATCCGGTTCGCAAAATTCATTCTTCTTCGACGCTTGACTGGAATATCTTACGTGGATTAAGTGCTAAGTCTGTTTACACGATTCAGGGACAGGATTCCTATTATGCTGATTTTTCACCAAAAATAACGGAACCAGGTAAACCAAATGACTCCAACAGCCGAACATTGCAGTCCGGATTCGATTACAATTGGTTGTGGGAAAACACCCTGAACTATCAGTGGGCCTTTGGTGATCATAATGTATCAGCGGTTGCCGGTTACTCCTCTTCTTATAATAATACACGGGGATTCGGTTTAACTGCTTACGGTTTTCAGAATGAAGCAAGCTGGGCTCGTAATCTGGTCAATGCAACTGATTGGACCAAGTCGCAACCATGGGAAGACCGTACGGAAATAGCTTCCGATTCATGGTTCGGCCGTTTTTCATACAGTTATGCTGATCGCTACTTCCTTACTTCCAGTCTGCGTCATGATAAAACATCCAAGTTATATATCAAAAATAACGGAGGAACTTTCCCTGCCTTTTCCGGAGCATGGAAAATCTCGTCCGAACCATTTTTTCATTCGGATATAATCAGCCTACTGAAATTCCGGGGTAGCTGGGGACAGGTTGGAAATGTCGGAGCACTTAGTGCCTACACTTCCAACATAACACTTACCTCCGAACGTTCAGCTGTGCTTGGCAAAGATGCAACGGTTACAACCGGTTTGGCGATGAATACGGTAGCCAATACCGCTCTTAAATGGGAAACGGCTGAACAGACAGACTTGGGTTTTGATATGGAACTGCTAAAAGGAAAGATTAATATTACGGGAGATTATTATAACAAAACAACCAAGAACCTAATAGAGCAACTTCCTATTTCAGGGACAGAAGGAATTTCAAATGCTCCTTACGGAAATATTGGTTCTGTAAGCAATAAGGGCTTAGAGTTAGCGGTTGATTATAACGATCACTTCGGCGATTTCCATTATAGTGTCGGGGTTAATGTGTCAAGGAATAAAAATGAAGTTGCCGATCTTGGCCCTCTTCAATATATTGCTCACGATGATACGTATCGAGGAGTGTTGACTCCGTTACGTTCAACAGTTGGCCAGCCATGGTATTCTTACTATCTGGTCAAAACAGCCGGAATCTTTAAAACCGATGCTGAGGCTGCTGCCTATGTGGACAAAAACGGGACTCGGATTGAACCCAATGCTAAAGCAGGGGACTTGAAATTTGTTGATCAGAATGGGGATGGGATTATTAACGATCAGGACCGTGTTTATATGGGAAGTTATGCTCCTAAGTATACTTACGGACTGACCGGAACTTTTTCCTATAAGAATTTTGATCTGTCGTTTCAACTTCAGGGCATACAGGGGGTGAAGATCTTCAATGCCTTTAAGAATTCAACTCTTGATGCCAGTGTGCAAGGATATAACATGTCCCGCGAAATTTTGAATGCATGGTCGGCAACGAATACCAATTCCAATATTCCAATTGTTCGTGCTGATGATCCGAATAAGAACTTCGGAACTTGTTCCGACTGGTATCTGGAAGATGGCTCTTATGCCCGGATGAAGAACCTGACCATCGGTTATACCTTGCCTCAGTCACTTTTTGCAAAGCTTAATGCACCGAAAGCTCATCTTCGTGTTTATTGCAGTGCAGAAAATCTCTTTACGATCACCAAATATTCAGGAATGGATCCTGAAGTCGGAGGAAACGGTATTGACGGAGGAACTTATCCGGTACCCCGTATCTTCACTTTCGGTTTGAATCTTGGCTTTTAACGAATAGATGAATTAAAATCATATAGAAAATGAAACTAAATAAATATATTGGTGTCCTGTTCCTATTGGCAACAACGGCTTTTATGAGTAGTTGCAGTCAGGACTTCCTGGACAAAAAACCTTACGGAGCTCCTTCTTCGCAGAACTTCTGGCAAACGGAAAACGATGCGATTCTTGCATCAAATTCTCTTTATTCACTGTTGACAAATGACGAAGTCGTTGGTCGTGGTTTCATGTGGTATCTTGATGCCAGCGATGACATGGTCGTGGGACGAAATAAAGCTCAGGCCATCAATATGAAGAATTTCACGGATGACGGAAGTAACAGTTATACCAATCAGAACTGGCCGACAATGTATCAGATTGTAAAGCGGGCCAATGATATTTTGAAGAATGTGCCGTCGATGGACATTTCAACGAGTACGAAGAATCGAGTATTAGGTCAAGCTCATTTTATGAGAGCTTGGGCTTATATGTGGTTAGCTCCCCGTTATGGAGATAATCGGGCCGGTATTCCTATTGTCAAAGAAACCACACCGCTTGATTCACTTGATCAGCCGAGAGCAAAAAATGTAAGTGCTAATTATTTGTACTGCATCGATGAGTTCAAAAAGGCTGCAAGCCTTCTCCCTTATTTTGATCAGCTTGATCCTACCGACTATGGACGTGCACACAAGACCGCTTGCTGGGCTTATATTGCAAAGGCTTCTTTGTACAATGCACAATATGATCCCTCAAGCTATAAACAGGTAGTCACCTATTGTGATTCTATTATTAATAGCGGGAAACATCAATTACTTTCCAATTATACCGATGTATTTAAAATAGCTAATAATTGGAGCTCTGAATATATCTGGTCTTTTGTTAGTAATAATGAACAAGGGTCTATTACCCCTTCTGTATTTCTTGAAAATAAAGGATGGGGTATTTATAATGGCTGGGGTTACTGGCAACCGACTGAGGAACTGTATGATGAATTCGAAGCTGGTGATCCTCGCCGTGAAGCAACAATCTTGAAATTCGGTGATCATTTCCAATTCTGGGGTAGCGATCGTCAGTATTATTCAACCAACAGCCTGACTGGTTTTCAGTTTCGGAAATTCATGGATCCGTTTAGCGGACCGGATCCGGTTGGAAATAAAGTGATCAATCCGTCGGGTGATGAACCGACAACCCGGTTGAATATCCCGTTGATTCGCTATGCTGAGATTTATCTGTTCAAAGCTGAAGCCCAGATTATGCAGGGACAAAATGGAGATGATGCTCTTAATACTGTTCGGATCAGAGCAGGACTTCCTCTTAAGAAGAATGCAACGATGGCTGATATAAAGCATGAACGTAGAGTTGAATTTGCCGGAGAATGGGCTGATCGTCACTTCGACCTTGTTCGCTGGGGTGATGCGCAAAAAGCTTATGCTCTGCCATTGCACGGAAGAGCACATACCGATCAATCTAACCCGAATTCGCCTTATGTTATAAGTGTTGCATGGCCGGCACGGACTTTTGATCCGGTGAAAAATGCCGTATGGCCTATTCCTCCTCAGCAAATAGCTACCAGTAAGGTATTGAAACAAAACGCAGGATATTAATGGAGCATATACAACACTACCTGTTATTGAAAGAGTCCCATTCTCTTTTTATTTGATTATCCCTGTTTATTTTTCTCAAGGGGCTTCTCTTTTTGAAGTCCCTTGTTTATTAATCAAATTAAGATGAAAAAAATAATTGTTTTCTTTTTCGCGTCCTTAATGGTTGGAGTTCTTAGTGCTCAACCCAAGGAATATACGGTCAAAAATATTCATTCGCATAACGACTATCAGCAGTCTATTCCTTTATGGCAGGCTATATCCAAAGGGGTCGGTTCTGTTGAGGCAGATGTCTTTGATGTGGATAACCAGCTTTTTGTCGCTCACACCCATGAAGAAATCAATAAGAATACGCTTGAATCGGAATACCTCGAACCAATTGTGAACTTGGTAAAAGATCACAAATTGCACAAATTGCAACTTCTGGTCGAATTAAAATCGGAATGCCAACCGACTCTCGACCTGTTGATCTCTAAGTTGAAAAATTATCCGGAAGTGTTTAATCGTGATGTGGTTCATGTTGTGGTGACAGGTAACATCCCAGCTCCGGAGGATTTTTCTAAATACGATGAGATAGTTGATTTCGACGGCGACCTTGATGTAAATTATACTTCTGATGCGCTCAAAAGAGTTGGCGTGCTGAGTGCTGATTTATTAAAATATACTTCATGGCATGGGAAGGAAAATATGGTTCCTGAAGAGAAAGTCAAAGTGGTAAGCCTGATAGAGAAAGCTCATGCTCTTGGCAAACCGGTCCGCTTTTGGGATGCCGGCGATGAGGTGAACACATGGTGTAAACTAATGGACTTGGGCGTGGACTTTATCGGAACCGATCATGTATACGAATGTGCTACGTTTATTGCCGGATTACCTAAACATAAATATCAAAATGCCGAATTTTATGTGCCTTATCAGCCGACTTATCGCAATGACGATCGGTTGAGCCGGGTGAAGAATATTATTCTGCTCATTGGCGATGGTATGGGACTGGCACAGTGGAATACAGCTTATACAGCTAATCGCGGCTTGCTTGAGATGGCTAATTTCAAAAATATGGGACTCATTAAAACTTTCCCGGCAGATGATTATGTGACCGATTCTGCAGCTTCCGGTACGGCTTATGCAATTGGCGAAAAAGCAAATAATCGGAATATCGGAATAAATGCCCGGGGAGAAAAACGTCCCGACATCCCGGAGATTATTACTAAATATGGGATCTCTTCGGCTGTAATCAGTGCCGGCGATATTACCGATGCAACTCCTGCCGTCTTTTACGCTCATCAGCCTGATCGGGGAATGAGTGAAGAAATAGCTGCTGACTTTCTTGAAAGTCCAGTTTCTATCCTGATCGGAGGGAATCCCGGGGCCTTCAGTCATCGCAAGGACGGAAGAGATCTTTTCCCTGCTCTCCGTGATAAAGGATACCAGATTGTCACTCATTTTGATAGTATCAATGAAGTTCGTTCTGATAAAATGGTTATTCTCGATGATCAGTCCGTTGTGTCCATGAAAAAGGGAAGGAAAGACTTTCTTGCACGGTCTTTTACGAAGGCTGTCGAAACATTATCTAAAAAACCGCAGGGTTTCTTTATGATGCTTGAAGGAGCTCAGATTGATTACGGCGGACATGCCAACGATTTGGAATATGTGGTTCGTGAAACGCTCGACTTTGATCAGGTTGTCTCTAAGGCGTTACAATTTGCCGATCAAAATGGTGAGACACTCGTTCTTGTTACTGCTGATCATGAAACCGGAGGAATTTCGTTGCTGGATGGTAATTTAAAAACCGGAATGATTCTGGGAAATTTCAGTACCAATGATCATACGGCGATTATGGTTCCGGTGTTAGCTTACGGACCGCACTCTTTAGATTTTAGAGGGACTTATGAAAATACGGAATTACAGAAAAAGATTATTGCTGTTTTTGAGAAGTATTATCGAAGTAAACGTTAACGTACGTCCTTTTTTTGCATAGAATTAATGTATAAGTTGACGTTTGAAGGTTAAACGTTAACGTTTTTCCCTTTAGCAAAATGATTTTTTCATTCTAACATCAGAACCTAAACAATGGGAAGGTCATTTGATTAACCCAATTTAATACCTGTTCTCGCCGGACTGATTGCTCGGTTGTGAACAGGTTTTTTTATAGACTGAAATTTTTTCTTGATCGGTTTGTTGTTTTTGGATGTTCGAGTGAAACACCGTTCAATTTGGCCTTTAATGGATCGATAATGAAATCATTTTTTCAAAATAAATATAATAAAAATCATTTTGTGTAAATATAGTCTCAATTTGTACTGTGCCTGCTGTTTTTTATTCGATATTTTTGAAGACTGATCTATAATTCATCGAATTATCTGATTATTGTAACTAAATTATCTGTCAAAATATCAATAGAATCAATGAATATAAAAGGATTATTTCTGTTAGCCTGTTGCTGCTTAATCTCTTTCTGTCAGGAAAGTCGCGCAAATGGCATTTCTAAAATCAAACCGGAAAAATTAACTTGTGAGTATCTTGAAAATCCTCAGGTAATTGATGTATCCAATCCCCGTCTGTCGTGGATTAATCGTGCACAATCAGGATTAAGAGGACAGTATCAGACAGCTTGCCAAATACAGGTTGCTTCCTCTTATGAAAAATTACTAAAAGGAGTGGCTGACCTATGGGATAGTAAGATGATCAAATCGTCTCAGTCTACGTTAATCAATTATCAGGGTGCAAAACTTAAATCAGCACAGGGATGTTGGTGGAGAGTAAGGGTTTGGGACGCTCAGGGACAGGTCTCTTCCTGGAGCCAGACTGCTTTTTGGAATATGGGGCTCCTGTCTCCGGAGGATTGGACCGCGAAATGGATTGGTGCTCCATGGCAGGGAGAAGAGCCGCTTTCTAAAACTTCAGCCGAACTTCCACCTCCTGCACCTCTTTTGCATAAGGCGTTCAAAATTACAAAACAAATAGCTTCTGCCCGGATCTTTGTGACGGGACTTGGATATTTCGAATTATACCTGAATGGTCGAAAAGTCGGGAATGACTTGTTGGTTCCCAATCTTACCGCTTATGAAAAAAGACCGGATATTGAAAAATATGGCATTAACGTAACGGATAACTTTAAAGAATTCAGATCATTGTATCTATCTTATGATCTGACTAAACAGCTTCGTAAAGGAGAAAATGTATTGGGTGCTATTCTTGGAAACGGATTCTTTAATGTGGCCGTAAACTGGACCATGCCGTTCGGCTCTCCCCGATTTCTCGCTCAGCTTCAAATAACTTATACCGACGGAACGAAAGAAACTATTGCAAGTGATGAATCATGGAAAGCCCATAAAAGTGCGATTACAATGGATCAGATCTATGCCGGAGAATCTTATGATGCCCGTCTTGAGATTCCCAATTGGTGCTCTCCCGGATTCAATGATTCCGACTGGCAACCGGTAGCGATAAGAAAAGCACCTCAGGGAAAACTAATGGCTCAGATGTCTCATTCCGATCGGGTAATGCAACGACTTAAACCACTGAAAATCGAAAAACTGGGTGAGGGTCATTATAAAGTTGATTTCGGACAGGAAGTTGCCGGATGGCTTCATCTGATGAATGTTCGTGGAGAACGGGGACACAGAATCGATATTAAATACCTTTGTGAGTCTCCCAATGGGGCTAACTCTTATATTATGAAGGGGGGCGCTCCTGAATCTTATTCTGCACGGTTTACCTGGTTTGTTTCCCGTGCGGTGGAAATAACCAATTGGCCCGGAACCCTGAATGCCAATCAGGTCGAGATGGATGCTGTTTATACTCAAAACGAAACGACAGGACATTTTAAATGTTCCAATGAACTCTTTAATAAGATTAATCAGATATGGTGGCGGAGTCAATCCGATAATATGCATGGCGGTGTTGCCAGCGACTGTCCCCATCGCGAACGGTCATCTTATACCGGCGATGGACAGGCTTCGTGTGTGACGGTGATGCACAACTTTGATGTTGCTGCATTTTATACCAAATGGATTCGGGATATTGTCGGTGCTCAGGATCCCTCTACGGGATATGTTCCCAATGCAGCTCCTTTTCAGCCGGGTTGTGGTGGCGGCGTTGCCTGGGGTGCGGCTATTAATATCATGCCCTGGGAATTTTATCTCCATTATGGAGATAAAAAAATGCTGGAGACCAGTTTCGACGGCATGAAAGGCTATGTCGATTATATGCTCAAATGGGTTAGCCCTGACGGAGTTATGTTCTCTCAGCTGCCCGATAAAGCTCATCCGACTTACTGGCTGAATCTGGGCGACTGGTGTGCTCCTGGTCAACTTCCGGCCGATTCGCTTGTCCATACCTTCTATCTCTGGCGTTGTGCTGACTTTACCGCCAAGGCTGCTGCAGTTCTTAACCTTCCGGCCGATGCCGCTCACTATGCGGAGATTGCAGAAAAAACGCGACAGGCTTTTCATAATCGGTTCTATGATCCGGTAAAATATACTTACGGTCCTTATGGTGGAAACATTTTTGCTTTGAAGATGAATCTTCCGTATGAGGGGAAAGATAAAGTAGTGGTTTCTTTGAAAAGTGACATCGAACACAATAACGGTCATCTTGATACCGGAATCTTCGGGACCCAGTTCTTTTTTGAAGTGCTTGCCGAAAATGGATTGAACGATCTGGCTTATGAGGCGATGAATAAACGCGATAAACCGAGTTATGGGTACTGGATTGAGCAGGGATCGACCACAACCTGGGAAGAATGGGGTGGGAATAATTCGCACAACCATCCCATGTTTGGAGGGGGACTGGTTTGGTTTTATCGTGAACTGGCGGGAATGAATATAGATCCTGAACAACCAGGTTACCGTCATATCATATTCCGTCCGCAACCGGTAGGTTCCATCTCTTTTGCTTCTTATTCCAACCAGACTCTCTATGGTCCGGCTGCAATTGACTGGAAGAAGAATGACGGGAAGTTCCTGATGACGGTTACCGTTCCTGTTGGTAGTACGGCTACGGTGTATGTTCCTGTTGTTAAAGGAACGAACATTAAGGAAGGCGGATTACCGGTTAAAAAAGTAAAAGATGTTATATCCAAAGGAATTGCCGGCGGATATGCGGTCTTTGAGGTGAATTCAGGAAATTATCATTTTGAGGCCAATTAGTCCGTGACAGGACTGAATTGGAAACCGAATAGATGTTTTGAGCTTTTGGGATTCAACGCTAGTTAGTTATGACCACTATCTTGAATGAGTTCTCGTCTTGAAAATATAGAGAATAAGTCTTTCGACCGATATTGGCAAAATCCTTTTTTCTCGTGTGTGGGACCGTTCTAAGTTGAACTGCATTTATAAACTAAAAAACGAACACAAGTCTTTTCTTGTGTTCGTTTTTTAGTTTCTGTTGAGACTTTATTATTTATTTTTGTGTCTTTCGGGGTGAGTTTTTTAAACCCGGGAGACACAATTTTGTTTAAAGAACAGTAGAAACGAATACCTTCAGACTATGAAATATATTGGAGCTCATGTAAGTGCATCGGGTGGCGTTGAAAATGCACCCGTTAATGCTCATGCCATCGGAGCAAAGGCTTTTGCTCTGTTCACAAAAAACCAACGTCAATGGAACGCTGCTCCGCTTACTGCGGATAGTATTCGTAAGTTTCATGACAATTGTGAATTATACGGATTCACTCCCGATCATATTCTCCCGCATGACAGTTATCTGATTAATCTTGGTCACCCCGAAAAAGAGGCTCTTGAAAAGTCGCGCGAGGCTTTTATTGATGAGATGAGCCGTTGTCAACAACTGGGATTGAATCGGTTAAATTTTCATCCGGGAAGCCATTTAAAGAAGGTTTCTGAAGAAGAATGTCTTTTGACGATTGCAACATCAATCAATATTGCACTAGAGAAAACTCAGGGCGTGACCGCTGTTATTGAGAATACAGCAGGTCAGGGTAGCAACCTTGGCTTTACTTTTGAACAAATCAGGCAGATCATTGATCATGTTGAGGATCAGACCCGTGTTGGGGTGTGCATTGATACCTGTCATGCGTTTACGTCCGGCTATAATCTCTCAACCCCTGAGGGATACGAAGAGACTTTCCGAAAGTTTGATGAAATCATTGGCTTCTCGTATCTCCGTGGAATTCATTTGAATGATTCCAAAAAAGAATGCGGCTCACATGTTGACCGTCATGATAACATCGGGAAAGGTTTGATTGATCCGTCTTTCTTTGATCGCTTCATGAATGATGATCGCTTTGATAACATTCCCATTATACTTGAAACTCCCGATGATTCACTATGGACTGAAGAGATCGTTCGGTTGTATGGGCTGAAAAAATGAAATAGTGCGCAGAAGGAAAATATGTGATTCATCATGTTTTATTGGTGAAAATCATATTCTTGTTTTAGAAAGGGGGGATGTAACGAGAACTCTGTCTGCTGACTTTTGGGGTATTCAAAATTATAATTTTTCCCTTTTCTCAATCTGATATATCTTCTAAGGATATACAGTTAAGTGTTTTACTAAATTTTGAAAACTAGAAGCGGGAGATAGTCAATCCTTTTTTTATTAATAGCTTGTTCTTTTTGTGAACGAATATTCTATTGTATACTTATTTCAGTAGAGAAGTTCAAAAGAGTATAGATATATTAGGAAGGGTCAATCTCCGGTATTGGTACAGTTTCGGTTTTGTATTGCTTCTCCTTTCAGAGGTGGTTTCTAGGTGGTTCGTAGGTGGTTTATAGGTGCTCAGCACCTATAAACCACCTACGAATCTTTTTTTAATCTTCCCGATGAATAAAACCCAAAGTGTTTCGAGGATAAAGAAGAAATGGAGCACATGCAGGAATATAGGTAAGAGGCTGCGGAGGTTTCCCTTAGTTCTAACAGGAAGGCAGCGGTAATCGGTTCGCAGATGAATCCCGATGACCCCATCCGCGGCACAGGATCATCCTTCGTTTTTGAGGTTCGAGAGGGAAATGGGACAGAAAGCGTCCGGAAAGGAGAGGGAAATAGGATAAAGTTGAAAAAATAAAAGTCGGTCGGACAGGGAGTTGGATGGATGTTAGGAAAAAAGGGCAGAAAAGATTTGGAGGGAGTGGATAAGAGCCCTACATTTGCACCCGCTTTGAAAGAGAAGCGGCAGACAAAGACATGATGGGGAGCAGGCGTTAGGGTCGGGAACGATAAAAGGGTAAAACCAATTAGAGCGATAAAAACTAACAAAAAAGGCCTGCAGAAAAAGGCAGAAAAATAAGTTAAAAAATATTTGGAAGTCAGGATAAAGCCCTTACCTTTGCAGCCGCTTTGAAAGAGCAGCGTTCTAATAAAGACAGTGCAAGATGACCTGAAAGGGAAGCAGTAATGCAGACCGGAAACGAAGGTTATTGAAGGGCAAAAAGGGCCACGAAAAAAACTGCAAAAAAGAATTGCAGGGAATAAAAAAGTGGTTATCTTTGCAACCCGCAACTGTAAAGGGAGCGGATAGAAAGACAAAAAGAACGGTTCAGTAGTGAATCGGGAAAAAATAAGAAAAGAAAGTTCTTTGAAGATATTGAAAAGGAAACAGCATAAGGCAAACAAGCGTAATCGAATGTAAGGAAAACCCTAAGTCTGGAGCAAACAAAAAGAAATACATTACAATGGAGAGTTTGATCCTGGCTCAGGATAAACGCTAGCGGGAGGCCTAACACATGCAAGTCGAACGAAATGACCTTCGGGTCAAAGAGTGGCGAATGGGTGAGTAACGCGTATGCAACCTACCTTTTACAGGGGGATAGCCCGGAGAAATTCGGATTAAACCCGCATAGTTCTATAGGGTCACATGGTTTTATAGATAAAGCTACGGCGGTAAAAGATGGGCATGCGTGTCATTAGCTAGTTGGTAAGGTAACGGCTTACCAAGGCGACGATGACTAGGGGGCCTGAGAGGGTAATCCCCCACACTGGTACTGAGACACGGACCAGACTCCTACGGGAGGCAGCAGTGAGGAATATTGGTCAATGGACGGAAGTCTGAACCAGCCATCCCGCGTGCAGGAAGACGGCCCTACGGGTTGTAAACTGCTTTTCTGTTGGAAGAACGGTACTAACGAGTTAGTGCGTGACGGTACAACAGGAATAAGCATCGGCTAACTCCGTGCCAGCAGCCGCGGTAATACGGAGGATGCAAGCGTTATCCGGATTTATTGGGTTTAAAGGGTGCGTAGGCGGTTTTATAAGTCAGTGGTGAAATACTGGAGCTTAACTTTAGCATTGCCATTGAAACTGTAAGACTTGAGTTTGGTTGAGGTATGCGGAATGTGTAGTGTAGCGGTGAAATGCATAGATATTACACAGAACACCGATTGCGAAGGCAGCATACTAAGCCAATACAGACGCTGAGGCACGAAAGCGTGGGGATCGAACAGGATTAGATACCCTGGTAGTCCACGCCGTAAACGATGCTCACTCGTTGTTGGCGATACACAGTCAGCGACTAAGCGAAAGTGATAAGTGAGCCACCTGGGGAGTACGCTCGCAAGGGTGAAACTCAAAGGAATTGACGGGGGCCCGCACAAGCGGAGGAACATGTGGTTTAATTCGATGATACGCGAGGAACCTTACCTGGGCTTAAATGTAGAATGACGTATGATGAAAGTTGTATTCTCTTCGGAGCATTTTACAAGGTGCTGCATGGTTGTCGTCAGCTCGTGCCGTGAGGTGTCGGGTTAAGTCCCATAACGAGCGCAACCCCTATCGTTAGTTGCCATCGGGTCAAGCCGGGAACTCTAACGAGACTGCCACCGTAAGGTGAGAGGAAGGAGGGGATGACGTCAAATCAGCACGGCCCTTATGTCCAGGGCTACACACGTGTTACAATGGTCGGTACAGAGGGAAGCTACCATGCGAATGGATGCCAATCTCGAAAGCCGATCTCAGTTCGGATTGGAGTCTGCAACTCGACTCCATGAAGCTGGATTCGCTAGTAATCGCGCATCAGCCATGGCGCGGTGAATACGTTCCCGGGCCTTGTACACACCGCCCGTCAAGCCATGGAAGCCGGGAGTACCTGAAGTACGTAACCGCAAGGAGCGTCCTAGGGTGAAACTGGTAACTGGGGCTAAGTCGTAACAAGGTAGCCGTACCGGAAGGTGTGGCTGGAACACCTCCTTTCTGGAGCGAAAGACAAAGGGCTTACATAACGCAAGTAAGCTGAGTGCTGTTATCCTTTTTAAAAGAAATTAACGAGAAGCGTAGAGACGAAAGACTTGCGCCAGGACTATGCCGGAAGGGTAACCCCGGAAGGAAAGAATGCAAACATAGTCCCGTAGCTCAGTTGGTTAGAGCGCTACACTGATAATGTAGAGGTCCCCAGTTCAAGTCTGGGCGGGACTACGAATAAGAAAAGAGTTCCGGAGCAGGCGAGAAAAAGAGAGACGGGGGATTAGCTCAGTTGGCTAGAGCATCTGCCTTGCACGCAGAGGGTCAACGGTTCGAATCCGTTATCCTCCACCACGAGGGGTAAGGATCGAAGCAGGGGAAGTTCAGTACGAAAGCAGAATAAAGAGCCCGAAACAGAAAGCAAAACAGGGAAGACAGAGGCTTGAAAGAAAGCAAAACTCGTTAATACAATAGAGATAGGGGACGAAAACGTTCGTAACCTAAAAGAAAAGCAGAATAAGTAAGAAAGAAGTAATGGAATACAAAGGATAGACAGGTAGTCTATAAGGACTGGTTCGAATCCGGTACTATCCACGGAATGCTCAGCAATGAGTGTTTAAAGTTCTTTGACATATTGGTAGATATTTAAGTAAAAGAATACGAGAAAATCAAAAGAAAGTTAATAAGGGCGCACGGAGGATGCCTTGGCTCTCAAAGACGAAGAAGGACGCGATAAGCTGCGAAAAGCTGAGGGGAGTTGCAAATAAGCATTGATCCTCAGATATCCGAATGGGGGAACCCAATACCAGCGATGGTATTACCTTGCTAACGCAAGGGGTGAACGCGGGGAACTGAAACATCTAAGTACCCGCAGGAAAAGAAAACAAAAGTGATTTCCAGAGTAGTGGCGAGCGAAATGGAAATAGCCCAAACCGTGGTTGTTTCGGCAATTGCGGGGTTGTAGGACTACAAAACGATTCAAAGCATGAAGTGGAAGCAGATGGAAATATGCACCAAAGAGGGTGATAGTCCCGTACACAAAAAGAGCTAGAATCCGGTAGTATCCTGAGTAGGACGGAACACGAGAAATTCTGTTTGAACCAGCCAGGACCATCTGGTAAGGCTAAATACTAATGAGAGACCGATAGTGAACAAGTACCGTGAGGGAAAGGTGAAAAGCACCGCGAATAGCGGAGTGAAATAGTACCTGAAACCGTGCGCTTACAAGCGGTCGGAGTCTGACGCAAGTTGGATGACGGCGTGCCTTTTGCATAATGAGCCTACGAGTTACTTCTTACTGGCAAGGTTAAGTACTTAAGGTACGGAGCCGAAGCGAAAGCGAGTCTGAATAGGGCGCTACAGTCAGTAGGAGTAGACGCGAAACCTTGTGATCTACCCTTGATCAGGTTGAAGTCCCGGTAACACGGGATGGAGGGCCGCACCAGGGAGCGTTGAAAAGCTCTTGGATGAATTGAGGGTAGGGGTGAAAGGCCAATCAAACTGGGAAATAGCTCGTACTCCCCGAAATGCCTTTAGGGGTAGCCTTGTAGCAGATTTACAGAGGTAGAGCTACTGATTGGATGCGAGGGCTTCACCGCCTGTCAAATCCAGACAAACTCCGAATACTGTAAATTGATCTGCAGGAGTGAGGGCGCGGGTGCTAAGGTCCGTGTCCGAAAGGGAAAGAACCCAGACCATCAGCTAAGGTCCCTAAGTACACACTAAGTTGAACTAACGAAGTCAGATTGCAGCGACAGCTAGGATGTTGGCTCGGAAGCAGCCATTCATTTAAAGAGTGCGTAACAGCTCACTAGTCGAGCGGTTTGGCGTGGATAATAATCGGGCATAAAGTGTGACACCGAAGCTATGGGATTCGAAAGAATCGGTAGGGGAGCATTCCATTATCAGTGAAGGTGTGGCAAAAGCCATGCTGGAGAGAATGGAAAAGCAAATGTAGGCATAAGTAACGATAAAGCAGGCGAGAAACCTGCTCGCCACAAGACTAAGGTTTCCTGATCAACGCTAATCGGATCAGGGTTAGTCGGGGCCTAAGGCGCATCCGAAAGGAAAAGTCGATGGACAACTGGTTAATATTCCAGTACCCCTTGTTTCCAGAGATGGAGGGACGAAGTAGTGAAAGGTTCGCGTACTGACGGAATAGTACGTTAAATGATGTAGGTATAGGCTCTGTAGGCAAATCCGCAGAGACTGCTAAAGTCAGATAGTACCGAGAGTCTTCGGACAATCGGATAGTAACCCTAAAAGCTTCCGAGAAAAACTTCTAATCGTTAAAGGGACAGGGGCCCGTACCGCAAACCGACACAGGTAGTCGAGGAGAATATCCTAAGGCGCTCGGGAGAATCACAGCTAAGGAATTAGGCAAAATTGACCTGTAACTTCGGGAGAAAGGTCGCTCTCTGAAAGGAGAGTCGCAGAGAAATGGTTCAGGCGACTGTTTATCAAAAACACATGGCTATGCGAAATCGGAAGATGAAGTATATGGCCTGACACCTGCCCGGTGCTGGAAGGTTAAGAGGGGATGTCATTCGCAAGAAGAAGCATTGAATCGAAGCCCCAGTAAACGGCGGCCGTAACTATAACGGTCCTAAGGTAGCGAAATTCCTTGTCGGGTAAGTTCCGACCTGCACGAATGGTGTAACGATCTGAACGCTGTCTCAGCTGTGATCCCGGTGAAATTGTAGTAACGGTGAAGATGCCGTTTACCCGCAACGGGACGGAAAGACCCCGTGAACCTTTACTGCAACTTCGCATTGATTTTGGGTAATAAATGTGTAGGATAGGTGGGAGGCAATGATGGTGCATCGCAAGGTGTATCGGAGCCGTCCTTGAAATACCACCCTTTTGTTGCTTGGAATCTAACTTGCAAAAGGACAGTGCGTGGTGGGTAGTTTGACTGGGGTGGTCGCCTCCAAAAGAGTAACGGAGGCTTCTAAAGGTACCCTCAGGACGATTGGTAACCGTCCGAAGAGTGCAATGGCACAAGGGTGCTTGACTGCGAGACCGACAAGTCGAACAGGTACGAAAGTAGAGCATAGTGATCCGGTGGTTCCGCATGGAAGGGCCATCGCTCAAAGGATAAAAGGTACTCCGGGGATAACAGGCTGATCACTCCCAAGAGCTCATATCGACGGAGTGGTTTGGCACCTCGATGTCGGCTCGTCACATCCTGGGGCTGGAGAAGGTCCCAAGGGTTCGGCTGTTCGCCGATTAAAGTGGCACGCGAGCTGGGTTCAGAACGTCGTGAGACAGTTCGGTCCCTATCTGTTGTGGGCGTAGGAAATTTGCGAGGAGCTGACACTAGTACGAGAGGACCGTGTTGGACAGACCTCTGGTGCATCTGTTGTGGCGCCAGCTGCATAGCAGAGTAGCCACGTCTGGTATAGATAAGCGCTGAAAGCATCTAAGCGCGAAGCTACCCTCAAGATGAGATTTCCCTTAAGGGTCGTTAAAGACTATAACGTTGATAGGCTGCAGGTGTAAAGTCGGTGACGGCAAAGCCAAGCAGTACTAATTGCCCGAGGACTTTTGCGATGATTGAGTATACTGGTACTTAAATATACTATCGATATGTTAAAAGATATTAGACTGAGAAGTCAGTCTTAAGGATCTAAGGTGATGATAGCGTCGGGGATCCACCTCTTCCCATTCCGAACAGAGAAGTTAAGCCCGAAAGCGCCGATGGTACTGCCAGAAATAGGTGGGAGAGTAGGAAGTTGCCTTTTTTATATGAGCCTTGGTTCTAACGAGCCAAGGCTTTTTTTTGCCCTTTCGTCTCACGTCTCCTCTCTTTATCCCCTTCCTTCCCTCTGATTTATATACTTGCTTCTTCTAAAATAAGGTATTTTCTCTCTTCTTTCATTTTCGTTTTAATTTTTTCTTTCTGGCCTTGAATCGGATCAGCGGTACGATTTGTTCAATCATAAATTATCAGAGAGTAGAAATGGAATAACTCCTTCTTATTTTGGAGAGATTCCGGTTTTCATATTAGTTTTGTATAAATTATTTCTGAAATCATGACTGTTGACTTATTTGTACCTTGCTTTATTGATCAAATCTATCCTAAGACTGCATTTAATGTGGTGAAAATCCTTGAAAAATTAGGAGTCGAAGTGAATTATAATCCGAAACAAACTTGTTGCGGACAGCCTTCTTTTAATAGTGGGTATAGAAAAGAAACACGCACCTTAGCTTTGAAATTTATGAACGATTTCAAAGAAGATCGCATGATTGTTTCTCCTTCAGCATCTTGTACTAGTTTTATAAAAAATTATTATCCGAGTCTTTTTGATAAAAGTGAACCGGAATATGAAGAATATCTTCGTCTAAACCAAAATCTTTATGAATTGACTGATTTTTTGGTCAACAAACTTGGGGTAACAGATTTGGGCGCAAGTTTTCCGCATACTGTAACCTATCATGATGCTTGTACGGCATTGCGGGAGTATAAATTAAAAGATGAACCGCGATTATTACTTGAGAAGGTAAAAGGGTTGAAGATCATTGAAATGGAAGAGAATAGAACCTGCTGTGGATTCGGGGGAACGTTCTCTGTTAAACATCGTAATATTTCCTCTGCGATGACTCAGCAGAAGGTTGAAAATGCGCTTAAAACAGGAGCTGAATATATTGTGTCGACAGAAGCTTCCTGTTTGATGAATATTGAGGGTTATATACGGCAAAATGCTTGTCCGATTAAGCCTATTCATATTGCAGATATATTAGCATCTGGATGGTGATAAAATAAAAGCCCGGCAAAATGCCAGGCTTTTGATAAAAGGATATTTACTGTTTTTTTATTTCAGCGGGGTCGGACCCATTGTAATATTCAATGTTCCTCCCGCAAGAAGTTCTTTATGGGTAATATAAGTTCTTTTTAATGGAGTTCCGTTTAATGTCACAGCCTGGATATAGATGTTCACTTTTGAGGCTTCCGGTGCAATAATCTTAAATACTTTTCCGGTTGAAGTTAAAATATTCGTTTTTGTAAATCTTGGACTTCCAAGCTCATAATTGCCTGTTACCGGATTAGCTGGGTATAATCCCATTGCGCTAAATACATACCATGCAGACATCTGACCGCAATCATCGTTGCCGCATATTCCGTCCGGTTTGGAAGTATAGAGCGTTTTCATAATGTTGTCAACTTTTTCCTGTGTTTTCCATGGTGTTCCTAATGCGTTATACATGTAAGCAACATGGTGCACTGGCTCGTTTCCTTGTGCGTATTGTCCGATTAATCCGGAGATGTCAGGGGATGTATCTTCGCCTACGATCTCAGAGCTTTCTGTGAATAATTGGTCAAGCTTGTTAATCATTTGTTCTTTTCCTCCCATTAGATCTGCAAGACCTAAAATGTCATGAGGAACAAACCAAGTCCATTGCCATGCATCTCCTTCGGTGAAAACACCTGTCTCATGTTTCGAATATTTAGGATTGAAAGGTGATACCCAGGATCCATCGTAATTACGCCCTCTCATAAAGCCTACACTTGGATCGAATTGATTCTTGTAATTCTGAGAAAGAGCAAGATAGGTTTTATAGTCATCTTTCTTTCCTAAGAATTTTGCTGCCTGTGCAATACACCAGTCATCGTAACAATACTCAAGGCATCTTGATGCAGATTCTGTAACTTTATCTGCAGGGACATATCCTACTTCTTTAAAATAGTTTAGACCATCTTTACCTGAAGTGGCACTTGCAAGCATCGCTTTATAGGCTTTTTCACGGTCAAAATCACCAATCCCTTTGATAATAGCATCGGTTATGACTGGAATTGCATTGTATCCGATCATACAGTTGGTTTCGTTTCCTTCTAGTTCCCAAACGGGAAGAAGTCCTGTCTCATCGTATTGGTCAAGCATGGATTTGACAAGATCATTGACCATTTGCGGATTGCTGATTGTAAGCAGTGGATTTAATGCGCGGAATGTGTCCCATAAGGATAAGACGGTGTATTTGGTATAACCATCCGTCTTTTTTACTGTGTTTTTATATCCTTTATACTCTCCGTTGATATCCGAATAGGTATTGGGTGCAATCAAAGAATGGTACAATGCCGTATAAAAGATTGTTTTTTGGTCTTTATCGGGCGTTTCAACGGCGAATTTGGAAAGCTGTGCATTCCATGCGTCATCGGCTTTTGCTACCACCTGATCAAAGTTCCATTCGTTGGAATCAGAATCAAGTTCTTTTAAGGCACCATCAATACTCGCAGAAGATATGGCTACTTTGACGATGATTTGTTTGCCGGAATGTTCATCAAAAGAAAACACTCCTTTGGTATAAGTCCCTTTTGATTCATCTCCGTTTGTTTCAGCAAAGAAAGATTGATATTTCGAGAATGGTTTTGAAAAACGGGCAGCAAAATAAACTTTTTGACTGGATGCCCAGCCTTTGGAATAACGATATCCTACGATTACTGTTTTGCTTTTAATCTGGATGCAGGTCTCTGTAGGAGCATCCCAGTTGATGTGAAATCCAAGATCGAATATTATGGATTTATTCTTTGGATTAGAAAAAGTATAGCGATGAAATCCAACTCGTAAAGTGGAAGTTAATTCGGCATTGATGTGATCATCCATTAACATTACCTGGTAGTAACCAGGATGAGCTGTTTCGTTACTGTGATTGAATGTGCTGCGGTAGAAGTTCTGAAACGGATCTTTCTCTTTGAAATTTTCTGCAAGAATCGGTTTGTTGGTTGGCATTACAGAGATGTCTGCAAGATCTCCGATTCCAGTTCCGCTCAAATGAGTGTGACTGAATCCGGCAATCTGATTGTCATTGTAATTATAGCCGGAACACCAGTCCCATCCGGCAGTACCGTTATCCGGACTTAGTTGGATCATTCCGAATGGGAGGGTTGCCCCCGGGAATGTGTGCCCATGGGCAGCTGTTCCAATAAAAGGATCAACATATTGAGTCAGTTTCCCTGAATATGTTGCTTTGGTTGATGCCATTGCTGGCAAAACAAAACAGGCAACGAGAAATGACATACAAAAAAGAATCTTCTTCATTTTGTTTGTATTAATAGTAAATGATTGTATGGTTTTGCAAAGATAAAATAACCAGATAAATACGAAAGAAGTAGGACTGCATTATTGTTTCATTTTTTAATGAGCAGTATTTCTAATGATTTTGAAATGAAAAAATAATGAATAGAAAGAGCCCTTCACTATCTTTACGCCAAATTTATGAAGTATGATCTGTTTCCGAGAAAAATTTTCCTTAAAAAAGTATAATACGTTTGGAATTGATACAAATGCTAAATATTTTTTTGAATTTACAGAATCGGAGGACCTTCTTACATTTATTCAAAGTAGTGAGAGTCTGAAAGAGGAAAAATTATTAGTATTAGGTGGGGGAAGTAATTATCTTTTTGTTTCTGATTTTGAGGGTGTAGTATTACATCCAAATATTCCGGGAATAAGGGTTATTGATGAAGACAGAGCAAATGTTTGGATAGAGGCTGGTGCTGGAGAAGTCTGGGATCGTTTTATTGAGTATTGTGTTACTTGTGGGTATGGGGGAATAGAAAATCTTTCGTATATCCCTGGAACGGTTGGTGCGACACCGGTGCAAAATATCGGAGCTTATGGTATGGAGGCAGCACAAGCGATTGATACGGTTTATGCAATTGATTTGAAGACAGGGCAGCGAGTCACCCTTACTGCTTCGGAATGTCTTTTCGGTTATCGGGATAGTATATTTAAGCATGCTTTAAAAGGGAAACTGATTGTAACTTCAGTTGTCTTTAAATTAAGCCGCTTTCCTGAATTTAATCTGGACTATGGAGCTGTAAAAAAAGAGGCTGAGCGCTTAGGCGGGGTGACGTTAAGAAATATTCGGGATGCGATTGTCGGAATTCGTAAGAATAAGCTTCCTGAAACTGATGTGTTGGGAAGTGCAGGGAGTTTCTTTATGAATCCGATTCTTGATGCAGGGTCAGTGGAAGAATTGAAGATGAAATATCCTGAAATGCCGCTTTATTCTGTTGGCGAAGGGAAGGTAAAACTATCTGCCGGTTGGTTAATCGAGCAATGTGGATGGAAAGGTTACCGGGAGAAAGATGCCGGAGTGTACCAAAATCAATCATTGGTATTAGTGAATTATGGAGCAGCAACAGGGAAGGACATTTATGATCTATCTGAGCGGATACGTTTATCTGTTTATAATCAGTTTGGAATAAATATTCATCGGGAGGTTATTGTTATTTGATAATCTGTGGATTGGGTCTGAGAAAGGTTATCCTAAGTAGTTTCATTGAAGATTGGATCGTTCACTTCTTTTGAATAAAATATAAAAAAACAGGCTGTACAAATGCATTACATTGTACAGCCTGTTTTTTTATGTGTAATGGAATCTTATTTTATTCCTTTAGTATCAAGTTTGCTCCGGTAACTATTTGCATTTTGTACGTGTTCCATAAAATTACGGGCAAAATTATGATATCCGGAGAAATCGGTACGTGCACAGAAATAGAGATAGTTATTATTTTCACGATTTAAAACTGCATCAATTGATGATGCGGACGGGAAATCAATCGGTCCGGGAGGTAATCCTTTATGTTTATATGTGTTATACGGAGAATTGATTTTTGTGTGAATCTCCAGTATTCTTCTTAGAGAGAAATCTCCAACAGCAAATTTTACGGTAGGATCAGCTTGTAACCGCATTCCTGCATGCATTCGGTTAAGATAAACCGCTGCTACACGAGGTTTTTCATCCGGTTTAATGGTCTCTTCCTGAACAATAGAAGCAATAGTGCTAACCTGAATAGGACTTAGTCCAAGTTTTTTAGCCTTAAACCTTCTATTGAAATTCCAGAATTTATCGTATTCCTTTCTCATTTTTAAGAAGAAATCCCGAGGTTTGGAGGTCCAATATACCTCGTAAGTGTCGGGAATGAACATACAAGGAATAGTATAGGAGTTAAAGCCGAGGTTTTTAACAAAAGCTTCATCGTTCAGAAGTTTTAAAATTTCTGTGGAATCAGCCATTAAGTATCGGTGTAAGCGGGCGGCAAGTTCTGTTTTGGTTCTGACATTATTGAATGTCAAGTCTAATGGAGTTTGCCTTCCTGATTTCAGAATATTTACAATCTTGTTGCTACTCATCCTCTTTTCGATGTAATAATATCCCGGGTGGATGTGTAGATTATATTTTTTCTTTAAAGCAATCCATTTAAAACTGGTGATGTTTTTTAATCTGTGATGGACTTTTAATGAATCGACAACATCATTAAGGGTCGCATTTTCCCGGATAAAGATACCTCCAGGTTCTTTTACATCATTTCTGAAGGTGTAAGAATAAAATTTATAGCCGGTAAAAATGATGATAAGGAAGACTAAAGCAGTCCCCCAAACAATAATCCGACCTCTTTGAGTTTGCATTAGGTTTTTGATTCTCTCTTTGAAATGCATAACAAACTTTTTTTACAAAAGTAATTTTTAATCAGTTATGAACTACCCATGAAGGGCTTTTTAATAGAAATATTTGTTAATAATATCCCATGAAACGAACAGATTCACGGATAAAATTGAAACAGATATATTCAATGCTAAAATATTTATAATTTCGCAGTATTGGTTAATAGATTAATTATAAAAAAACAGGATATGGTTCATGTTAAACTTGTCGATGATATTTTTTATGTAGGAGTGAATGATCGGAAGACTCAATTGTTTGAAAATTATTGGCCGTTGGAGCGTGGAATGGCCTATAATGCACATCTTATTGTTGATGAGAAAGTGGCTCTTATTGATACTGTCGAACGAGGTTTCATTGATGAGTTTCTTGCAAAAATTGAAGATGTATTGGGTGGACGATCTATTGATTATTTGATTGTGAATCACATGGAACCCGATCACTCCGGGGCGATCAATTCGATTGTTGCAAAGTACCCGGATATCACGATTGTTGGGAATAAAAAGACATTCCCAATATTATCCAATTATTATCAAGTTGGACAGAAGACCCTGACCGTTGAAGATGGAGGAAAATTAGATCTTGGTCGCCATCAATTGCAATTTTATACGGTTCCGATGGTTCATTGGCCGGAAAGTATGGTAACCTATGAGTCAACCGCAAAGATTTTGTTTGCGTCGGATATATTTGGAAGTTTTGGAGCGTTGGAAGGAGGAATATTTGACGATGAAGTGAATCTTGATTATTATGAAGAAGAGTTGATGCGGTATTTCACCAATGTCGTAGGAAAGTATTGTCCTCATACTCAGCGGGCATTAAAGAAATTGAAAGATCTGGAAATAAAGATAATAGCTCCGGCTCATGGATTAACATGGAGGTCAAATCCTTCTCATATTGTTGAGCTTTATGAAAAATGGAGTAGCTATATCACAGAGCCAGGAGTTGTTATTGTATACGGGACTATGTATCGCAATACAGAACGAATGGCAGATACGATTGCTCGCCAACTTGCCGTAAGAGGAATAAAAAATATCAGAGTTTATGATTCCTCAAAGACCCATCCTTCCTATATCATTAGTGATATTTTTAAATATAAAGGATTCATCATTGGGAGCTGTGCTTATAACAATGAGTTGTTTCCTGCCGTTGAAAGCTTAGTGACAAAGATAGAGCACATGGGCATAAAAGATCATTTGCTTGGAATCTTTGGCTCTTATACATGGAGTGGGGGCGGCGTTAAAAATCTAAAGAAATTTGCAGAACAGATCGGTTGGGAGATGGTTGCTGACCCTGTTGAAGAGCAAGGAAGTTTAAAAGCAGAAAAGACGAAAGATTGTATCGCATTGGCGAATGCGATGGCTGATAAACTCTTGGTTAAGGAATGAAAAAAAAAGCTGCCCAGGGGTAACAGGGCAGCATCTCAAACCAAAAATTAAATCCTTTAAAAGGATAAGTATAAAAACCCGAAGGGGTAAAATCGGGTGTGTTGGGTCGTATAAATAAGATTATTGTATTTATGCACGAATATTGAAACTTGCTTCGTTTACAAAAATCACCAACAAATATATATTTAATTTGATTGGATTAATAATAAAGATGTATTTTTTTTACCAATTAATCGGTTCAAAGCCATGTGCAATTAAATAATTGTTAGTCTGACTAAATGGCTTACTACCAAAGAATCCCCTGTCGGCAGAAAAAGGGGAAGGATGTGGGGCCTTTAATACCAGATGACGGGAGGTGTCAATATGAGCGCCTTTTTGTTGAGCATAACTTCCCCAAAGAATAAAAACGAGATTTTCTTTTTGTGCTGCCAATTTTTCAATAGCAGCGTCGGTAAATTGTTCCCATCCTTTATTTTGGTGAGAACCAGCTTGATGTGCTCTCACCGTAAGGGTTGCATTGAGAAGAAGAACCCCTTGTTTGGCCCACCTGCTTAAGTTGCCGGTAGCAGGAACTGTAACTCCTAAATCTGATTTTAATTCTTTATAAATGTTGACCAGACTCGGTGGAATAGAAATTCCATCGTTTACAGAAAAGCAGAGTCCATTAGCCTGTCCTTGTCCGTGATAAGGGTCTTGACCGAGGATGACAACTTTTACTTTATCAAAAGGACAATAATCAAAAGCGTTGAAGATTAATTTCCCCGGAGGGTAAACGGTATGAGCGTGGTACTCCTGTCTAACGAAATCAGTTAATGTTTTAAAATAAGGTAATTCAAATTCACTGTTTAATTGTTCCTTCCAGGAAGGCTCCATTTGTACATTCATAATGCAGAAATGTTTTTTCGAAAAATACAATCAAAGAATGATTTCTCAAAGAGGATTCCTCTGATTATTTGCAATAAAAAAGCAACCGGAGACTATCTTTATTAAAAATATTTACGGATAGGACGATTGCTTCTCTAACAGAAACCTCAATACCCTGTTTTAATGATCATGAGTTGTTTTTGAGATGAGCGGGACGAATTAATTAATTTCGAATTCATAAGTGCCTGCTTCCAGATCAATGATGTTTTTCCCCTTGTCATTCTTTTTGTCTTTAGTTCTGCCCGATAATCGGAGTTCAAGAGGCTTCGCAATGAATAATTGTGCATTGGAATTTGCCGGGATTGTTACCGAATAGTGGATGATTCCATTTTGTCTTGTCCATTTGGAAATGATTTTTCCATAAGGTGATTGGTGTGAAGATTCAAAAGAATTCAATCCATCAGGGAAGCAAGGCTTCAGTATGATATTTTTAAATCCGGGATTTTTGGGATCGGGATTAATTCCTCCCAGAGCTTTATACATCCAAGCACCGATCTCTCCGAACATGATATGATTTAAAGAGATATCACTTTTTGAATCAATGTTCCAATTTTCATAGAGGGTTGTAGCACCATTGACAATCCACCATCCCCAAGAGGGGTAAGTTTCCTGAGCTGCTAATTTATAGGCGACATCTGCGTAGCCGTTTTCGCTCAAGGCATTGAGAATTGTCTTTGTTCCAAGTAATCCCACGTCCAAGTGAAAATGGTCAGCCTCTACCCTTTGTGCCAGATTGGCGGCTACTTTGCCTTTCAGCGAATCAGGAACGACTTTCCAATAAAGAGGAGCACTTAATTCGGTTTGAGATCCCTGTCCGTATATTCCAGTCGAAGGATTTAAATACTTCGCATTGATTGCATTTTTTATTTTGGAAGATAGGGTTGTGTACGTTACGTAATCTTCTTGTTGTCCTAATATTTTGGCAGTGTGAGCCAAGATACTGACATCTGTAAAATAATAGAGGGAAGAAGTTAGTTCTACCGGCGATTGTGATTTAACGGGAACCCAATCTCCCAACCCCCAGGAGGTTAGTCCTGACGGACTTATTGCAGTGATGTGGTCGACGTAACGTTTAATGTTACCATAGCAATCAGTTAATAATTTGGAGTCGCCGTAAAACAGATAGATGTTCCATGGAATAATGGCAATCGTACTAGTCCAGTCGGGGCCGTTTGCCCATTGATACCCCCATCCGCAGGTGGGGATAATAGCCGGGAGAACGCCATTGGGTTGTTGCTCATCCCTGTGATCAGCCAACCATTTTTCATAGATCGTGATTCCATCAAAATTATAAAGGCCTGTCTCTATGTTGATCTGAGCATCGCCTGTCCAGCCATTCTTTTCACGCTGAGGACAGTCCGTTGGATATCCGAATAAATTAGATAGATAAGAATTATTCGTTGCCCACCATATCTTATTGATTGTTGGATTAGACGAATTGATCTGTCCCACCGAAGGGACATCGCTATGCATGAAATATGCCGTCAGGTTTTTCTCCG
Source organism: Prolixibacteraceae bacterium (assembly GCA_963692465.1). GTDB lineage: Bacteria > Bacteroidota > Bacteroidia > Bacteroidales > Prolixibacteraceae > JAUZOB01. The sequence goes on along the minus strand of OY829943.1, from coordinate 957,464 downwards.
TGAGCTCAACTGGTTTACTGCATGATACTTCGACATATTGAAACCCTTTGTAATTAAAAAGAGGCATAAACGTTTCTGTTCCTTTGCCGTTTAATGTGAAAATATCAGTCTGAAAGGGATCTGTATCATCGGTTGGTCGATAATGGACTGCAATATTGGATTGGTCAACATGACCGTTCGGATATAATCTTTCACCATGTATCAATCTGAAGGTTGTTCCTGCGGCCCCCTCTACGTTAAATTCGCTTACGCCCGAAATGTTTCGGCCTAAATCAAAAACATAAGTGGAATCGTTGAGCTTCGTAATCCGTTTTGTGGAGATCTGTTCCACATTCCGGATAGGATATAAAACCTGGGCTACAATATGCTGAGAAGGAGCTGTTCGGAGAGATGCTCCATTCCATTTTGAGTCGTCAAAGTTTGCCGTATTCCAACCAGGTTGTTCTAGCCGGGCATCGTAATGCTCAGCGGTATAAATACTATTAAAAATAATCGGGCCTGTAGAGGTTTTCCAATCACTGTCGGAGGAGACCGTTTCGATGGATCCATCCGTGTAGGTAATCCGAAGATCCATGCAGAATGCAGGGCGTGCTCTCCATGGAGCCCGATGGAAATCCCATACAGCAGTGGATTGGTGATTGTACCATCCATTTCCTAAGATAACGCCGATTGCATTTTTACCCGACTGCAATTGAGATGTAACGTCATAGGTGACATATAGGTTTCGTCGGTCAAAGCGGGTATACATCGGATCTAAACGGTGATTTCCTGTTTTCTTCCCATTAATATAGAGTTCATACAATCCTCCGACGGCAATATAAGCCCGTGCCGATTGGATTTTCTTTGTGATATCAAAAGACTTTCTGAAATAAGGAGCTGGTTTAAAACTTTTATCCTGTCCATCCGAGATCCAACTTCCTTTCCATGCACCTTTTTGCATGAATCCCGTTTCAAAAGCAGAAACAGAAGAGGAGCGAGAGAGTCCGTTTTTATCCCAGACTTCAACTTTCCAGTAGTAACGAGTGAAAGGGTTGAGTGCCGTTCCTGAATAGGGGGTCAGCATCCGATCCGATTGAATCTTTCCGGTATTCCATGCAACGCTCTTTCCTTGAAGGACGGCTAACGAATCTGTTCCGACCAGAATCTGATATGCTTTTTGCCGAGCCCCCTGGCGGGTATCCATCAACTGCCAGGACAGCCTTGGTGATCCGGTATCTATTCCCAACGGACATTCCATGTGTTCGCATTGCAAGTTGGTGATTTTTACGGGTGGAGTCGTATTGGCAAGGCAATTCAGACTTAATCCTATCGTAAGGATTAGAATACACGAAAATTTTAGATTCATAGTTGATTCCATCAAAGTGTTTGGTCCTACAGGTTAATTGATGTGATTGAAAAGCAAAGATAAAAATTATCTAACATTGGAATGTTTTAATTTTTTAGAAAGCGGTTTTTCCATTGTATTTTAAATAAAAATATGTGAGTATTAAAGTATCATCCAATGGTTTTTGTGCTAATCTACTTGTCTGCAGTTTCAAACTCATTCATGAAGGTATAAAAGGAAAGAGTAGCGTTCTTTATTAGGTGAAATAGTTGGTGTGGTGTTTTGCACCACACCAACTTATAATCATGGAATTACAACTTTCATTATTTCACTGTAGTTATATTTATTATAAGTGTTATTTGTCCTGGCTCCAACTCTTACATAATATGTAGAACCAGATTTTAACCCAGAGACTACGTCTGTAAACTGCTTAGATAATATAGATTCATCAGCAGTTCCTGAAACATCATTTGTTGTATTGTTCTCATAAATTGAACTACATACACTGGGATAAGCAGAAACAAATGTTGAGCAATTCATAATTTTATCACCAACCTTGTCTCGTGAAATGGTGTAGGTAGTTGTAACACTGCCCGCAGCGACAGCAACAGAAGCCTTAACCGTCAGAAACGGTGTTACTTTAAAATTAATCGTAACAAGTCCATTTATAGTAACTTCTGCTGTGTCTGCCGGGAAGAATGCTCCTTCAACTGGTATTACCTTATATTTTCCCGAAAAAATAGCTGTGTTTTCAAATGAACCGTCTGCTTTACACCAAAAATCATAGGGAATAACACTACTGCCATATTTCTCTTCCAATAAACGTATTTTAATCCCATTTGGCTGTTCTGTTTGGATCGGGACACCTGTCAGCGTATTTGTAATTTTACCATTTACACCCGCATTAGGCATCGAATAGTTATCAATATTACCACATGATGTTATAATCAAGCAGGTAAATATCATACTACCTATTAAAATGTTTTTTAGCTTCATTTTTATGCTTTTTAATTAGTATCCTGGATTTTGAATCAGCATTGAATTCTTCGATATCTCGTTTGGATCTATCCGTTCATAATACATATACGGTCTAAATGTTTTGGGATAACCAGCCGGTTTTGTTTTAAATATATAGGTGTTATTACCTAATACCAGATATGGTAGTATAGCTGTAAATGTAGTGTTGTTTAGTAAGTTGTCGGCAATATGCCACCTTTTGATATCCCAATAGCGGTGTTGGTCTAATGCAAGTTCTATCTGTCGTTCGTGGCGAACTTTATCTCTGGTAACTTCTTCGTTAGCTAAAGTTTTTATTCCGGCACGTGAACGAATCTGATTTATAGCCCATGCAGCATCTGTCGTTTTTCCTAATTCTATGGCAGCTTCTGCAAAATTTAATAATATTTCTCCATAACGTAGATCTATGAACTCCTGAGAAGAGCTCCAATTTACAACCTGTGTCTTATCGTATGAGGGCTGTAGATATTTACGTATATAAAATCCGGTTTGTGAAATTTCTCCACCGCCCCCGATACCATTCTGACCAATAATATGCAGACCTTTATATAGGTCATTATAGTTTCCTGAGGTTATAGTTTGTCCGTTGTCAATTATTCCAGCCCTAACATCCATCGTATATCCTTTCCATACACTACCTGGTAGTAAAACGGTAGCAGACAATCTCGGATCTTTATTGTTGAATATATCTATAAGGTTAGTGTATTGGATTGGATTTCCGCCAGCATCATTATATTTAAGTTTACCATCAGTCCCATCGACGTATTCGTAACTTTCCACCAATTCTAGTGAAGGATTTATACGACTTCCGTATCCAATTGATGGGCCCACAGCACCTCCGTGAGGCAGTTCCCATAAATCCCAGGAATGGGCTCTGTTAGGATATGAATACTGCCTTACAAAAATATTTTCCGGGCTACTTGTATCAAGGAAGAGATTTGTAAAGTTAGATGATTTATCTGCATCGTTCTTATCGTACAAGGAATACGCACCACTTTTAATAATCATATTCGCAGCATCATAAGCAGATTGCCAATAAGTATTGGCATTTTCAGCCGGAATGCCCACAAGCCCATTCAATTGCACTGTCCCATATTTAGCTTCGGCTGCTGCATATATCATAGCTCTCGATTTTAAGGCATAAGCCACATATTTGTTTGCTCTGCCGGCATCGCTTGTTGCGTTTAACAGCGAGGCTGCATCATCCAAATCTTTAGCAATAAAATCATAAATTTCCTTTTCTGTATTTCTCGGCACTTTAAGTTCATTGAGATTATTGCCAGTATAGTTTTGAACTGTTGTGATTAATGGAACACCACCATAACGTTTAACCAGACTGAGATAGTAATAAGCACGGATAAATTTTGCTTCTCCCAACCATTCATTTTTTAGTTGAGTAGAAAAATTAGCTGTGGAAATATTGGCAATGAAATTGTTTACGTTTCTAACAGAATTATATCCCCACCAACCTAATGAAGTTCCACCGCCGATGCCAAGATAATCATCTTGAGAACAGGGCATTGATTCGTCAGTCATATCACAAAGCCATAGGCTACCATATATATTTCCAAATAAGAAATCCTCAACTGGAATATCGGCATAAAGTGAAGCGAAATAAGCATTAATTGCCGATTCATTTGAGAATACGGTAGCATCCTGTATTATGTTCTGAGGGGCAACGTTCAAATCATTCTTACAAGAGAAGAATAATGGAAATGCCATCAAAAACAAGCATATATAAGTGAATTTATTTTTCATAGTATTTAATTAAAAGGTAATATCAACGCCGAAATTAAAATTCTTAGTTATGGGATATATATTCCCATACGTGGTATTCGTATGTTCAGGATCTATCAGATTATTAAGCCCCGACCAGGTAACCAGATTATATCCGTTAACATATACCCTTAATGACTTAATGTAATTTTGACTGCCGAACACCTTAGCAGGAATGGTGTATCCAATTTCCACGCTTTTTAACCGAAGATAGGTTGCATTCTGAAGCCAGAAATCAGATGGTAAATAGTTCCACCAATCAGATGATGAAGTTCCGCCTTTAACTCTTGTGGAAGGATATTTGCCAGGAATCCATGCACTGTTAGGATCAAACAAATCTGCAGTATGCCACCTGTCCATAAACTGAACTAATCCGTTTCTTCCCCAGGCGAGGGGGCTTTGTAGTGCAATAGTCCCTAAATAAGAGACCGTAAAGTTTGAACCACCCTGAAGTAAGGCATTTACGTCAAAACCTTTCCATTGCGCTCCTAAATTAAGTCCAAAATTGATTTCAGGCGTATTACTGTTACGTCCGACATTGTGCATGTCATTATCGTTAATAATGCCATCATGATTAAAATCCTCGTATATAAAATCTCCCGGTAATACACTTCTATTGCCATTACCATCTACTACCGGAGAGTTTTTAATTTGCTCGAATGACGTAAACCGACCGATTACTTTATAGCCGAAATAGAGATCATTCCAGCGGTTGGAATTATTATTTCTCCAATTATTGTACGAGTTTCCATCTGAAGCACGTTCTATATAGTTATTCTTAGTTCTTGTAAAAGAAATATTTCCGGTTACATTATAGCCGACTTCCCCAATTTTGTTGTGATGACTAATTACCAGCTCAAAACCTCGGGTTAAATCACTGTTTAGGTTTTCCTGAGGTAACCCTGCACCTACTGTGCCAGGTAAACTTAAAACTCTGGTAGCTAACAAACCATCCCTTTTTCTACTGAAATAATCAATTTGAGCGTTCAGCAGACCATTCCAAAGATCAGCATCTAAACCAATATTTGCAATGTTCGAGGTGTACCATGTTAGATTGGGATTAGCCAGTCCCCTAAAACCTAAGCCATTTACAAGTGTGTTATTAAACACGAAATTGGAACCCGGATAATTATAACCACTCAAGTATTGATAAGTAGAAGAACCATCATCTCCTACTTTACCATAGGAGGCTCTGAGCTTTAAATTGTCCAAAAAATTAAACTGATTCTTTAAAAATGGTTCTTCTGAAATCCTCCAACCACCGGAAATGGCAGGGAAGAATCCCCATTTGTGACCTACGGCAAATTTTGATGAACCTTCGTAGCGGAAACTCCCTTCTACTAGATATTTTTTGTTGTAATCATAATTTATTCTTCCTACGAAACTTTCGTTAACATTGGGAATTATTGCTGTTGATGTAGTTAACTGATTAAGGTCATTGCCAGCATAAAGTTCGTCAACTGCATCCAGCGAAAATTGCTTTGATCCCTGGAATGCAGTTCCTGTTTGCTTTGCTTTTTCAAATAGCAGTAAACCTTTTACATTGTGTACAGAATTAAACGTTTTCGCATAATCTAAAGAAAGTTGGGTTGTTGTTGATGTGTAATCTGAATAATATTCTCCTAATGAAGTTGGTGCATTACGTGATCCGGTTACAGAATACAGCTGAGTGGCCGGATCATAACTATACAAATCTACTTCTTTTGTGAATTTTTTATTTAAGCTATACGTATCATCATATGCAAACAGGGCCCTGGCTTTTAATCCTTCAATTGCATGAATTTTATAGTTAAGGGCAATACTCCCGTTAAAAGTTTTGGTCGTATTATCATTGTACCCACATATAGAAGAGTTGGTAATTGAAAGTGGGTGTGCGGCATCAGCCATATTCTGCAAGTAAGCTGGATTGTTATTGGCATAAGGAGTAAGAGTGGGTATTTGTGACCATAATTCCTGGAAAATGCCTCCGGTACTCTCTGCTGGTGAATTTTTAGTGTCTTGAATTCCATTTATCAAAACTTCTGCTTGCAAATCATTGGTCAGATTAGCTGTGATGTTTGAACGAAAATTGTAACGATTGGCGTTGATGTCACCAGTTTTATAAATGCCCCCTTCATTATAATAACCTGCTGACAAGAAATAACTTACCTTGTCAGAAGATCCTCTGGCACTTAAGCTGTGTTGTTGCTCTGGTGCATATTTGCGTGTTACCAGATTATACCAGTTGGTACTTGGTAATGTGCCATTTTGATATTGCTGAAGTACATCTTTTGAATAGGGGGGCGTAGCTCCGTTATTAATATATGATTCATCCGTTAATGTTGCATATTGGTAGGCATTTAATGTTTGCGGTGTATTTGCAGGGGTAGAAACGCCAAATGTTGCAGAATAGTTGAACTCTGTTTTTCCTCCTCCGCCTCTTTTGGTGGTCACCAAAACTACACCATTTGCTCCTTTAACTCCATAAATAGCTGCGGAAGCATCTTTTAATATAGAAATACTTTCAATTTCATTCGGATCTAAATGGTTAAAATTAGTCCTGGGTATCCCGTCTACAATAATTAATGGAGCCCCGAAACCTCTTATGTCAAAATCAGTAGCATAATCTCCAGGCTCACCTGTTCTTTGAGCGACCCTTAATCCCGGTAATTTACCGGCGAGCAGATTTACAACGTTAGCACTGGTACTGGTCGTAATCTCTTTCGCATTAATATTTGCCACTGATCCTGTTAATGTGGCTCTTGCCTGTGTCCCGTAACCAACAACCACAATCTCTTCGAGCTTTTTCGTATCTGGAGTTAAGCTTACATTGATGTCGTTTCGACCTTCAGTCTGAATCTTTTGAGATAAGTATCCAACATAAGAAAAGATCAAAACCGTATTCCTTGTGTTCGTCGGAATTTCAATAGAATAGTCCCCATTTAAATCAGAAATGGTTCCTGTTGTTGTCCCTTTGATAACGACAGATACACCAGGAAGAATCTCATTGTTCTCTCCTGTTATTTTTCCTTTTATGATAGTTGTCTTTTTTTGTTGTTGGGCAAACGAACTTGGGGTGGCTGTTTTTGGAAATAATGCTATTTGACGACCAATGACTTCGTACCCAATGTCTGTATTTTGAAAGATTCGATCCAACAACTCATGAACATTTTTCTGTCGGATATTAATGTTAACTTTTTTTTCAACATTGATTTTCCCGTTGTAGAAAAAACGGAATTCACTTTGTTGTTCAACTGTTTTTAATACATCCTCAATGGTTGTATTGTGTTGCACAATAGTTAGTTTGGTGCTTTGAGAGTAGCTTTCTGTTGCGAGGACACTAAATGTCGTAACAAGTAATAGCAGGATAGTTAGTTTCATTTTTCTTAAAAATGGATAACATAGCAACTTAAAGCTATGCAAACATTGCTTTTTTTTCATAGTTTTACGAGTTAGTTTAATTAAGACGTCAAGATTAATTAGATTACCTTTTAAAGGTGGAAACTGGAATTTTCCACCTTTTTTCTGAGTTATTCTTTCATTTTTTCATGCATTTATTTTTTACTGTTTGGACATTATGATTAAAGTTCGTGTTTGTGCGTTATAAGAGTATTTTATTGGTGTTGTTTTTTTGATTAACAGTAAGACCTCGTTGAAAGACTCCATTTCGATTGTTCCAGTAAATTGCAAATTCTCAATACTTTTATCTTTTAATATGATTTTTACATTATACCAGCGTTCCAATTGTTTTGAGATTGAGCATAACGGTTTATGATGAAAGATTAGTTTCCCGTCTTTCCATGAAGTAAATAGGGTCGTATCAACCTGATTTATCGATATGGTTTTGTTTTTATTGATCAGCGCTTGTTGTCCGGGATGAAGAAGTATCTCCTGATTCGTGTCGTGATTTTTGAGTTTTATAGAGCCTCGAATCAATGTCGTTTCGAAAGTTTCATGATCAAAAGATTTGACATCAAATGCAGTTCCTAAAACTTCAATAAGTCCTTGAGTTGTGTTAACCAGAAAGGGTTTGCCATTCTTCACAACATTAAAGAAAGCTTCTCCTTTAAGTTCTATTTTTCTCTCTTTCCCAAATGTTTGTGGAAAAGAAATTCTCGTTCCCGAATTAAGCCACACCCTAGATCCGTCTGGAAGAGTTAATTTTGTTTTTGCTCCGTATGGTGTTGATATTACCTGTGTGAGATTAGACGACTGTTGTTGTGTTAGTTTGTTTACCAGAATAATTGATGAAATTAGTAATGCAACGATTAACGCGGCAGCAACTTTCATCCCGATAAATAAAAATTTATTTTTATGGGATATACTTTGTAATTCTTTTGCTGCGATGGCCTGATGTATTTTATCTAGCAACCGTTGATTTGCAATCACGAATTTTTCTTCATCATAAATGTTATTCCAGTTTTCTGTCATAACATTTATAACCTCTGTTTCACGGGAGGGATCCTGAAATCGTTTGATAATCTCTGCAAATTCTTCAGGAGAGCAGGTATTGTTGAAATATTTTCGATAAATTGTTTCCATCTTCTTTTAAACTATTAGTAATACACAGAAAGCCATAAGAACCCCTGCTCTGTTTGAAAGAATAAATGAATATTTTTAATTATTCCGGAATATTGATTGATGCGCTAACGAAAACTTGAACATATCAAATCAACAGGAAGGAACTTAGATAAACTAATTCTGAAAGGGGAAAGAGGAATCTGACAAACATTGGCAAAAACGGGGCTTATAAAAATAGATAGAAATAGAGCAAGGCGCTGACTCCTGCTCTAACTAAATGATTTTTTAGATATTTCAGTGCATGAGTCATGTGATCTTCTACGGTTTTTACTGAGATGTCTAATTTTTCGGCAATTTCTTTATTCGATAGACCGTCTTCTCTACTTAACCGGAAAATTTGTTGCCTTTTTTGGGGTAATGATTTTATAAGATCATTAACTTGTTGTTGTATTTCTTTATAGTCCATGGAATCCTGTCCTGTAAATTCGCTGGCAATGGATTGCTGAGCAAGTTCGGACCTGAAGGTTTGTTCTTTTAATTTGGAACGAAGGTAATTTAAAAGGGTATTTCGGGTGATTGTAAAGATATAAGAGTTAAATGTCAGTGGGTCGTAGATGTTGTGTCTGTTAATCCAGATTTTCACAAAGACCTCTTGAAGGACATCTTCGACGTCATTATCTAATTTTAAAAAGCTCTTTGAGAAATGATATAATTTAGGGTAAAAATGATTGTAGAGTTCATCTAATGCATCTTTCTCATCATTAGCCAATTTTGTTATTGCTTTTTCTAAATTGAAGGATGGTTTCATGATGAAGTAGTATTAATGCATAACGATACAAAATTAAAAAAGCAATTTAATAAATGAAATGCCGTTTTATACTTGTGATGGATTTATGCGTGAGTTAATAAACAGAATCACAATTGATTGATATGATGAAAAAGAAGAGGCTGTACCATGTTTTATGGACAGCCTCTTCAAAATTATTGTGATTTTCTGAGTGTGTTATTTTCCCAGAAAAATTTTCACTTGCTCGTAAACATTCGGAGCGGTAAAGCCCAGTTGTTCATCAAGAACAGGGTAGGGAGCAGAGAATCCGAAAGAATTCATTCCCCATACAGCACCCGAAGTCCCAACTAATCCACGAAGGGTGACCGGTAATCCGGCGGTTAAACCGAATTTGGGAACATCTCCCGGAAGAATCGAATGTTGGTATTGTGCTGTTTGATTTCTGAAAAGGCCTTCGGAAATAGCTGAAACGACACGTACTTTGAGATTGTCTTTTTCTTTAAGTAATGCAGCTCCTTCAACCAGGGTCGAAACTTCAGATCCGTTACCAACCAGAATAACGTCGGGAGTTCCTCCGCATTCGATGATGGTATAGGCTCCTTTTTCTGCTTCAAGAGCTTCTTCGTAACGGTTCTTTTTTGCCGGCAGATCTTTGATGTTCTGACGCGATAAGATTAAGGCCGTTGGCGTATCGGTATTTTCCAGAGCCATCTTCCATGCAACAGTTGCCTCAACGGCATCAGCCGGACGAAGAACCAATACTGAATTATCACCACTATGATTTTTTAGTTTTTCCATGAGACGAATCTGTGCCTCCTGCTCAACGGGTTGATGTGTCGGACCATCTTCCCCAACACGGAAAGCGTCATGAGTCCAGATATATTTAACCGGTAATTCCATCAATGCAGCAAGACGAACGGCTGGTTTCATGTAATCACTAAAGACAAAGAACGTTCCGCAGGCCGGGATAATTCCTCCATGCAATGCCATTCCATTCATAATGCAAGCCATACTTAGTTCTGAAACACCAGCCTGAAAGAAAGCTCCGGAGAAGTCGCCTTTTTCGAAAGCTTTAGTCTTTTTAAGGAAAGCATCGGTTTTATCTGAATTCGATAGGTCGGCAGAAGCGACCACCATATTCTCAATTTGATCTGCAAATGCAGAAAGAACAGTTGCCGAAGCAGCACGGGTTGCACTATTGGGCTTTTGAACAATTTTGCTAAAATCAAAATCGGGAGCTTCATCATCGAAGAAACGATCCAGTTTGTCGGCCAATTCGGGATTGGCCTCAGCCCATTTGTCTTCTTCTTTGTGTTTCTGTGCAACCAACTTAACCAGTTCGGCACGTCGGAGACTGAATAAATCCAATGCCTCAGGGAAAAATTGGAATGGGTTCTCCGGATCACCGCCCAGATTTTCGATTGTTTTGGCAAAAGAAGCACCACTGGCCGAAAGTGGTTGTCCATGTGTTGACGTTTTGCCTTCATAGGAGGCTCCTTCTTCGGTTACAGCCCCTTTACCCATTGATGTTTTTCCGATAATAAGCGTTGGCCGTTCGGTCTCTTTGTTCGCCGTAGTAAGTGCCTGACGGATCTGATCAACATCGTTTCCGTTAATCTTCAGAACATTCCAGTTCCATGCTTCATATTTCTTTGCTGTATCTTCAAGCGACACTTCTCCGACTGGAGTAGAGAGTTGAATATCATTCGAATCGTAGAACATAATGAGGTTACTCAATCCGAGAAATCCTGCAATACGTCCGGCACCCTGGGATATTTCTTCCTGAATACCACCATCGGAGATGTAGGTGTAGGTTTTATGAGCCATCCATTCCCCAAAACGAGCGACAAGGAAGCGTTCGGCAATTGCTGCACCGACAGCCATGGTATGTCCTTGTCCCAATGGACCGGAGGTGTTCTCAATTCCGTGCAATACGTCTACTTCCGGATGTCCGGGAGTAATGCTTCCCCATTGACGGAACTGTTTTAAATCATCCAATTTGAACTGTCCGGCTAAAGCAAGAACCGAATATAACATAGGGGACATGTGCCCCGGATCCATAAAAAAGCGATCACGGTGTATCCAGCCTAAATCGTTTGGATCGTAACAAAGGAATTCGGAATAAAGTACACTGACAAAGTCGGCTCCACCCATTGCTCCACCGGGATGTCCGGATTTAGCTTTTTCAACCATGGAGGCTGCCAGAATACGAATATTGTCAGCAGCTTTTTTTATGGAATTATTCATCTTGTTATTTAATTTAGTGTTTTGTGGTGTTAAAATTAGAGAAAAAATTTAAGGATGCAAGGTCATTATTTTACAGAATGCGCGGTTTTCCGTCCTAAAAATTTCAAACAGTATAAGTTAAATGTTCATTCTTTAAATTATTTTTCAAGTAAACTTGTTCCCGTATTTGCCGATTTTGATCCAATACTCTTTATTTATCTTTGCTCGGTAAACGATTCGTTTCTTTACAAGTAATAACTGGAAAAATTCAGAGCGTTTTGTTCTGAAAAATATTAAAAACGACTCAATCACGTTATCTTTTGGTGCAAATAGTTGTATGCATACCATAAAAAAGGGAGGTCGTCTTACTTTGACAACCTCCCTCAAAATAGCTATGTTTTTAAAACCTTAAAAATGAATTTAAAATTTTTAATAATTCATGAACAAAATTCCTTCTTTCGGAGAGTCATCCTGACTTTTAAACTCCGGGGTAAACAGGTTAACGGGGGTGAAGGGATGACCAGCGTGTAACACATCGTAAGCTATTTCTGTCATAAGCTCTTCCTTTCTGATTGGTTTCGTAACTCTAAACGTTTTTCGGCGGAAATAGTTTAGTTGGAAGGATAAAAAATAGAACTTTTTTTATGGATAAGATAGAGCTGGTTAATAATTAGTTAATAATTAATTGGTGTTTAAGTGAAATATTTTTGCTGAAATAGTAAATGGGTGAATATTTTCATTTATATTTGTGGATATTTATTTATTATAATATCATGAAAGAAGGTAAAGTAAAATTTTTCAATGAATCCAAAGGATTTGGATTTATCAAGGAATCAGAGACTGGAAAAGAATATTTCGTTCATTCTTCAGGTCTTATCGACAGAATCAAAGAAGATGATGACGTAACATTCGAACTCCAAGAAGGAAGAAAAGGATTAAATGCGGTCAATGTTAAACTAGTATAGTTTATATTCGAAGTAATTTTAATCTTGAGCTTTGCTGCAACTGTAAAGCTTTTTTTTAGAAAGAAATCTAAGGCTTTTATAGCTGAAGAAGAGTGAAGAGGCTATCCTGAAAAGGATAGCCTCTTTTTTTAGGCTGTTATACATTGTAAGACGAAGAAGCGGTGTTTCCACCGTGCCCCGTCCAGTTGGTATGGAAAAATAAACCTCTTTCCCGATCAACCCGTTCATAGGTGTGTGCTCCGAAATAATCCCTTTGAGCCTGGATGAGATTAGCCGGTAGATTTTCAGAACGGACCCCGTCAAAATAAGAGAGGGCTGCACTAAAAGCTGGTACAGGAGTCCCTTCTAACGCTGCCTGAGCCACCGTATTTCTCCATCCTTTCTGTGCTTGTCTTATTTTCTCACTGAAGAATGGGCTCATTAATAAATTTTCCAGATCGGGATTGATATCGAAAGCTTCCTTGATCCGATTCAAAAATACGGAACGGATGATACATCCCCCCCGCCACATCAGGGCAATACCTCCGTAATTGAGGTTCCAGTCATATTGCCGGGCAGCTTCCCGCATGAGAAGATATCCCTGGGTGTAAGAAATAATCTTTGAGGCAAAAAGAGCATCTTTCAGGTTATTGAGAAATTTCTTCTTATCTCCGGTGAATGGATGTACGTTGGAAGGGAAGACCCTCGCAGCGTTTATGCGTTCTTCCTTATTGGCGGAGAGAGCTCTGGCAAAGACGGATTCTACAATTAAGGTGAGCGGTACTCCGAAGTCAAGAGCCGAGATACCTGCCCATTTTCCGGTTCCTTTCTGACCCGCAGTGTCTAATATTTTTTCAACCAGCGGGTGTCCATCTCCATCTTTGTGGGTCAGAATGTTTGCGGTAATTTCAATCAGATACGAATTCAGATCCCCTTTATTCCATTCAACAAAGGTTTTCTGTATCTCCTCATTGTTCATCCCGACGATGTTTTTCATGAGCGAGTATGCCTCGCTTATAATTTGCATATCCCCGTATTCGATTCCATTATGGACCATTTTCACAAAGTGTCCGGCTCCGTTTTCCCCGACCCAGTCACAGCAAGGTGTGCCGTCTTCAACTTTTGCAGCAATATTTTGGAAGATATCTTTAATAAACGGCCATGCCGCCGGTGATCCCCCAGGCATCAGTGAGGGGCCGTTTAACGCACCTTCTTCACCTCCCGATACTCCTGAACCGACATAGAGCAGGTCGTGTGATTCAACCTCTTTGGCCCGTCGAATGGTGTCTTCGTAATTAGAATTTCCTCCGTCAATAATAATATCCCCTTTGTCGAGATGAGGAATAAGCTGAGCAATCAAATCATCTACCGGTTGACCGGCTTTAACCAGCATCATCACTTTTCGGGGAGAAGTCAGCGATGCCGTTAACTCCGGAATAGAATGAGTTCCGATAAACTTTTTCCCTTTCCCCCGACCATTAATGAAACGATCTACTTTGTCGGTACTGCGGTTATAAACAGCAACCGTGTAGCCTTTATTTTCCATGTTAAGTACCAGATTTTCGCCCATTACGGCCAATCCAATAAGACCTATGTCAGCTTTCATTCTTCTTTTTTTTGTGATTAAACGAATATATCAATTTTTTTGCAGTCATACCGTTATGATCTTTTGTCTAATCCGGGTTTTCTTTTCGGGTGCGATGAATAACTTGTCCGATAAGTTCATTGCGACGCAAGATCACCCGTGTTTATTCCTTTAAACAATTCGTTGTTGCATTAGTTCAACAAGAATCGTGTTTCTATCCATTTGGTGCGCTTTGTCTTTTTTCTATTCATTGCTGATAGCGAATGAAATAGCTAAACGCAAGACTTCATCGGAGAAAATGATTATTCTTTGCTTTTGATGAAAATAAATTTAAGTTCTTTACAAAAAGGTGAAATATACTTTTATACATTTGTATAGACCAAATGAAATGAAACTCATTTGTTTTGAAAAATTAAATTAACTCAACATCCAAACATTAAATCAATAACTATGGATTTAAAAAAATTAGAAGTTTGGTTTGTAACCGGAAGCCAGCATTTGTACGGCGAAGAAACACTAAGGCAGGTTGCAGAGCATTCAAAAGAAATTGCTGCGGGATTAAATGCTTCAGCTAAAATTCCGGTAAGTGTTGTTTTTAAGCCGGTATTAACAACGCCCGAAGGGATTACCGATTTGTGTGTAGAAGCGAACTCCTGTAAAAAATGTATTGGTATTATCACTTGGATGCATACTTTTTCCCCATCGAAGATGTGGATTAACGGACTGAAAATATTAAATAAACCGGTTGCTCATCTGCATACTCAGTATAATCGTGATATTCCATGGAGTGAGATGGATATGGATTTTATGAATTTGAACCAGTCGGCTCATGGCGATCGTGAACACGGATTCATCTTTGCCCGATTGCGTAAAAATCGTAAAGTTGTTGTTGGTTATTGGAAAGATGAAGAAGTCCGTCAACGACTAGGTGTCTGGTCCAGAGCTTGTGCCGCATGGTTTGACTGGCAGGGAGCAAAGTTTGCCCGCTTTGGTGATAATATGCGTGAAGTCGCAGTAACCGAAGGTGATAAAGTCGAGGCACAGCTTCGTTTTGGCTTCTCGGTTAACTATTTCCCGTTGGGAGACTTGGTTCGTGATGTTGATGCAGTGACTGAAGAACAGATTGATAAATTATATCAGGAATATGATCGTCTGTATCATATTGCTTCTAATGCAAAACCGGGAGCAAAATATTATCAGAATGTAAGGGCTCAGGCTCGTATTGAACTAGGAATGCGTAAATTTCTTGAAGACGGAGATTTTAAAGGTTTTACCACGACTTTTGAGGATTTGTACGGATTAACCCAGCTACCCGGACTTGCAGTACAGCGCCTTATGGCTGACGGCTATGGCTTTGGTGCCGAAGGAGACTGGAAGCAGTCGGCTTTGGTTCGTGCCATGAAAGTGATGAGTATTGGTTTGCCAGGAGGTGTTTCGTTTATGGAAGATTACACCTATCATTTCGATCCGAGAGGAATGAAAGAGTTAGGTTCACACATGCTTGAGGTTTGTCCTTCAATCGGTGACGGCAACAACAAAATAGAAGTTCACCCGCTGGGAATCGGAGGAAAAGAAGATCCGGCCCGGATGGTATTCAATGTTCCTGCCGGAGAAGCGGTTTGTGCCTCTATCGTTGATATGGGCAATCGCTTCCGTATGATATTAAGCAATGTCGATGTTGTGGTACCCGAGCACGATTTGCCGAAACTGCCCGTAGCAAGAGCATTATGGGTTCCCAGACCGAATCTTCAGATTGGTGCAGGGGCATGGATATTGGCCGGAGGAGCACACCATACCGGATTCAGTAAAGCGCTAACTGCAGAATACATGGAAGATTTCTGTGAAATTGCTGATATTGAATTCCTTTCAATCGACGAACACACGAATCTGACGGATTTTAAGAAAGAGCTTCGTTGGAATGAGATGTATTACCTTCTTAATAAAGCATTAAAGTAATATTTTTTGTCCACTTCAAATGACAGGGTATTCCAAATATTCGGAGTGCCCTGTTTTATTTATGTTTACAAGAGTTCTTCGGTGTAAGATGCTTATAGCGTGGGTGTAACTGTCTTTTTTCAGGTGCTTTTGTAAGAGGTTTGTAGGTGGTTCGTAGGTGGTTCAAAGGTGGTCTGTTCGTGCTAAGCACCTTGGAAGCTGCTTCGGACGTCCAGTGGTCTGGCAAGCAGAATGATAGTAGTACCACAGTTAGAACATTACTAAAATAAGTATACACTATTGAGAGTCTACACTGTACTTGCTAATTTTATAATTTTCCTTTTACACAATTTGTGATCAGATAAGTTTAGACTTTGAAGAAATTTATTCTTCTTAGGCTGGTCGATTTGGACTTTGCCTAATCACTTTTTCTGGCTGATGAGGTGGTTTGTTTGACGTGTGGATGATTTTTATTTCGTATGAATTACGTAGAGATTAAACGGATAGATATTTTATATTTGTAAGAAATAATGTTGTAGCAATGGCCAATTTGAAAGAAGAAAATTCTTGTTCCCGGTCTACTGTTTTAAAATTAAAAGAGGGGTCAGAACAGGCTTTTGAAAAAATCTTCAAGGGGTACTTCGAAGATTTATTTTTATATGCCAGACATTATGTAGTTGATGAGGATGTTGCTCGTAATATTGTGCAGGATGCCTATGTTATTCTGTGGGAGAAAAGAGAAAAAATCAGAGATGATATTAAATTAAAATATTTTCTTTTGACGGTTGTCCGAAATAAATGTCTTAATTATTTAAAACGGGAGAAATTTCAGCAGAAATATAAAAAAGGAATCCTGGATAATTATAAAGTGCTTTTATTTAATTATGATGCTTTACAACGGTTGAATCTGAGTGATTTTGAATTTGAAGAAGTAGAAACAATCATTAATCATACAATAAGTAGTTTACCCAAGAAGTGCCAGACTGTATTCCGGTTAAGCCGTTTTGAAGGCCTATCCAATAAAGAAATTGCCGAGAATTTGGGCATTTCGGTTAAAACAGTTGAGATTCATATATCCAGAGCATTAAGAGTTTTACGGGCCTCACTTAAGGATTATCTTAGTGAATGGGCAATTACATTCCTTTTCTTTGAAGATTATTTTAATAAATAGTCTGATTTATACTACTCAAAAGTGTTCTCTGCTTTCTTTCATTTTATAAGAAAGCCGGAATTTTCAATTTATTGATTTCATCATTGCCGAGATTTAATTCAATATTTTTCTTAAAACAAAAAACACAAAAGATTCTATTGATAGAGGTTCGAGTTTCAAGATGATTATTGATACGATCAGGAATCATCTTGATGGTATTAATAATATTCGATTAATATTTTAAAAAAACTTTTTAGGGGTTAGGGAGTTTTGAATTGTTTTTAAGATATAGATCGAATGGCGATGAATAAACAACAACTTATACAATTCGTTGAGGGAAAACTTACTAATTCTGAAAAGTTAAAAGAAGTTTTTAACTGGATGGAGAAGGATCGTAAAAACAAACGCTATTTGATTTATTTGAAGAATGTTCAATCTCTAACTGCAGAGAAGGAGGGAAAATTAAATATAGCAGAAGAATTTGAACTTGTAAAGCAGAAGATAAATTTTAATATCCGAAGAATCTCACCTAAGCGGGTTGTCTTCAGATATGCCGCAGTTTTTCTTGCTGTAATTGGATTGACTTGGGCAATTCACTTCTCAGTGAATACAACTAAAAAAGAGATCTGGAATAAGATCTATTGTCCTTATGGTCAATTGATGAAAGTAACGTTAAGTGATGCGACTGTAATATGGCTTAATTCTGGCTCAACAATTAGTTACCCGAATGTCTTTAATCGATCCCAACGAATAGTCATATTGAAAGGAGAGGCTTTCTTTAAAGTTAAATCAAATAAACAACATCCTTTTATTGTTAATGTTGATCGGGTTAAAGTTCGGGTTACTGGGACAGAATTTGATATTGATGCATACCCCAATAGTTATTCTCTCAAAACTACACTTGTTCGGGGCAAAGTAGATATCTGCAATGCAAAAGGAGATTGGGGACTCCGATTGCACCCCGGGCAAATGGCTATCTATGATAAAAAGACACAATGCCTAACGACTTCTGATGTTGATGTTTCAATGTGCTCTTTATGGCGTGAAGGAAAAATTATTTTTCAGAATACCCGGATTGAAGAAATTGCTGAAAAATTAAGCTATTGGTATAATGTGAAAATTATTGTGAGTGACGAGTACACCAAGAATCTGAAAATTTCATTTACAGCTTTAAAAAACAGGCCATTGGATGATGTACTAAGTAGTATGCAATTTCTATATAAGCAAGTTTCTTATAAGAAGATTAATGAAAACAAAATGCAAGAAATAATCATAACAGGAACTAAAAACTAAACCCGAAAGTAACGTAGCTTAATATCTTTTGAAGTCACAATATACATAACTAAACTAGTTAAATTTATGGAAGAACTACAAACATCAAAAACAAAACAAAAATTACCATTAATTCTTATTTTAATGGTAACTCTACTGTGTACCGGAATGATTACGGCGGCAGCAGCAGAGAGATCTTCTCAAACGGCACGGGTAAGCATGAATATCCAGAATCAGACGTTGAAGGAGACTTTTAAAATAATTGAAAAAGAAACCGGTTATTTTTTCTTTTATAATGAAAGTGATCTGAATCGGCAGCATAGGGTAAATCTTTATGTGAGAGGCGAATCAATTGAGTCAGTTCTGAATCGGTTATTACAAAACACAAATCTGAATTATAAAATTGTAAATCAGTATGTGGTAATTGGGAATAGAGTGGGAAAAAGGAAGTCGGTTCCTGTCGAAGAAAGAATGATGCAAACGCAACAAAAAAGCAAAATTACAGGAACTATCCGAAATGAAAAAGGAGAACCTGTTGCAGGAGTTTCTATTTTAATCAAAGGATCGGTTGTTGGAACTGCATCGAATGTAGATGGGAAATATAGCATTGAATTTCCTGCAAGTTCCAAAACTTTGGTGTTTTCTTTCATTGGGATGATTTCTCAGGAGATTAAAGTGACTGGAACACAGGTCTTGGATATAGTCATGAAAGATGAAACGAAGGGGTTGAATGAAGTTGTTGTTGTTGGTTATGGAACCCAGAAGAGAGCCAGTCTGGTAAGTGCTATTCAATCGGTTGAAACTAAAGATTTGAAAGGTCCGACCAGTAACCTGACAACAATGTTAGCCGGAGAAATTGCCGGACTTATTTCCTATCAGCGAAGCGGAGAACCAGGCAAAGACAATGCACAGTTCTTTATTCGTGGATTGGGGACTTTTGGTGCAGGGAAAGTAGATCCGCTTATTTTAATTGATGGCGTTGAATCAACTTCTGATGATCTGGCCCGGTTACAACCCGATGATATATCCGGATTCTCTGTATTGAAAGATGCAACGGCTTCTGCTGTGTATGGAGCAAAGGGTGCTAACGGTGTTATTCTGGTAACCACTAAATTGGGAACAGAAGGAACAACTCGTTTTAATGCCCGTGTCGAGAATTCAATTTCAGCCAATACGGAAAACTTCAAATTTGCCAATAATATTACTTATATGAATTTGGCAGATGAGGCTGCATTGACCCGTGATCCGCTGGCTGCACTACCTTATTCTCAAACTAAGATAGATCATACGGCTGCCGGCGATAATCCTTGGTTGTATCCAAGTAACGACTGGATTCAGCAAATGATTAAGAATTATACCATGAACCAACGGTATAATATCAATATATCTGGAGGCACAAAGAAAGCGCAGTATTACGTGGCCGGAACTTTTGATGTGGATAACGGGGTATTGAAGGAAAATGATTTGAATAACTTCAATAACAATATCAAATTGCGGAATTATTCCGTTCGGTCGAATGTTACTTTGCAAATGACACCAACGACACAGGCAATTGTCAGGGTCTATGGTCAGTTCAGTGATTATCACGGACCGGTAGGCGGTGGTTCTGCTATTTTTAATGCAGCCATGAATGCCAATCCGGTTATGTTCCCTGCTGTTTATCCTTCCAATATGATGCCGTATGCTACACATCCTTTATTCGGGAACGCTGTAATTGGAGGGACACAGACTCTCTATAACAATCCTTATGCAGAGTCCGTTTCCGGTTATCAGGAATATAATAAATCGACCATGCAGGCTCAGTTGGAGTTAAAGCAGAAACTCGATTTTATTACTCCGGGATTATCGGCCCGACTGATGACATATACCGATCGTTATGCATATTTTGACGTTAATCGTCAGTATAATCCGTTTTATTACATTGCATCTTCTAGTAATGGAAAGGATATTGATCAACTTACGTGTTTAAACAGTGGGAATTTAGGTTCTATCGGGACAACAGGAACAGAATATTTAAATTACAACGAAGGTTCCAAAATAGTAAATACAACATCTTATCTGGAAACCGCAGCCAACTACGAAAGAACATTCAATAAAGTTCATGCGGTCTCGGGAATGTTAATCGGGATTATTAAGAACTATCTGAGTGGAAATGCTGGTGATTTGCAATCCTCTCTTCCTTATCGTAATGCCGGTTTATCCGGAAGATTCACTTACGGTTATGATAATCGTTATTTGTTAGAATATGATTTCGGTTGCAATGGTTCTGAACGTTTTGCCAAGAATCACCGATGGGGTTATTTCCCCTCGGTCGGTGGTGGCTGGGTGGTTTCGAACGAGTCTTTTTTTCAACCGCTTAAAAATACGATTGATAACCTGAAGTTGAGGGCGACTTATGGATTAGTGGGGAATGACCAGATTGGAAGCTCAACCGATCGGTTCTTTTATTTGTCCAATGTTAATATGACTGACTGGTATAAAGGAGCTCAGTTTGGAGAGAAATATGATTACACGCGTCCTGGAATCTCTATTTCCCGATACGCAAATGACTTAATCGGGTGGGAAAAATCGAAACAACTTGATTTAGGAATTGATCTTTCACTGTTTGGTTCTCTGAATTTTATCGGTGATGTATTTAAACAGGATCGTTCAGACATATTAATGGCACGCTCATATATTCCTTCGACAATGGGATTGCAGGCTGCTGTTTCAGCTAATAGCGGAAAAGCTCAAAGTAAAGGCGTTGATTTATCATTGGATTATCACAAGGCTTTTGAAAGTGGCTGGTGGTTACAAGGGAAAGGTAATTTTACCTATGCTCACAGTAAAATATTGGTTTATGATGAACCAATTTACAGTTCTAATGAATATTATCGTTCGCATGTGGGTTATCCAACAACTCAGGTATGGGGTTATATTGCCGAACGATTATTCGTTGATGATGCAGAAGTAGCCAATTCCCCTAAACAAAATTTTGGTGAATGTAAGGGTGGTGATATTAAGTACCGAGATGTGAATGGTGACGGACAGATTACCTCTGCCGACATGGTTCCGATTGGGCATCCTACAACACCAGAGATCAATTACGGATTTGGTTGGACTATTGGTCATAGGACAATCGATTTCAGTGCTTTCTTCCAGGGATCAGCTCGTTCTTCTATCTTTATTGATCCTAGTAAAATTTCTCCATTTGTAATCAGCGGAGGAAATCAAAATGAATTATTACGTTCTATTGCCAATAGTTACTGGTCTGAAAGTAGTCGGAATTTATATGCATTCTGGCCTCGCTTAAGTGATTATCTTATTTCAAATAATGATCAGGTTTCCTCTTGGTGGATGCGTAACGGAGCATTCCTTCGTTTGAAAACTGTTGAA
Organism: Prolixibacteraceae bacterium; assembly: GCA_963692465.1. Classification (GTDB taxonomy): domain Bacteria; phylum Bacteroidota; class Bacteroidia; order Bacteroidales; family Prolixibacteraceae; genus JAUZOB01. The sequence goes on along the minus strand of OY829943.1, from coordinate 935,573 downwards.
TTTGGTTATAATATTCCTCAATCCGCTTTGAAAAGATTAGGCTTACGGAATGCCCGTTTGTATGTAAACGGAACTAATCTGTGTGTATGGAGCAAATTCAAGATGTGGGATCCAGAAATGGGCGGAGATGGATTAGGATATCCTCTTCAGCGAGTCTTTAACATTGGAATTAATGTGGGAATCTAAAAAACAAACGGAAATGAAATATCATATAAAGAACAAAAAGGGATTAAGATCTCTGAAAAGGCTTACCGGATTATTAGCTGTAATAGTTATTAATCTATTATTTATAGGATGCAATAACTATCTGGATATTGTCCCTGATAATGTAGCGACCATTGATAAGGCATTTACTATGCGAACAGAGGCTGAAAAATATCTGTTTACATTGTATTCTTATCTTCCTGTGACAGCAGCCCCCGGAGATGTACAACATATGGGAGGTGATGAATGTTGGTTTCAGGATAACGGAAGGTCATGGACTTTTGATTATAACGGATTTTATATTGCTCAGGGTAATCAAGGGATTAATGATCCTTATGTGAATTATTGGGATGGAACAAATGGGGGAGTTGCCTGTTTCCAGGCAATTCGTGATTGCAATATTTTTTTGGAAAATGTGAGCGATCTTACTAAAGTGAGAGATTTATCTTTAGATGAAAGAACCCGCTGGTTAGGTGAGGCTGAATTTCTGAAAGCGTATTATCATTTTATTTTGTTGCGGTCGTATGGTCCGATTCCAATTATTGATAAGAACTTGCCGGTTTCTGCTTCTTCTCGAGCAGTACGAATAAGAAGGATGCCAGTCGATTCTTGCGTTAATTATATTGCAACTTTATTGGATTCAGCGGTTGCAAAACTTCCGTTGACGATTTCAAATACAACTGATGAACTGGGGCGGATTACAAAACCGATCGCATTGGCCGTTAAGGCAAAAGTGCTTCTTACTGCTGCCAGTCCGCTTTTTAACGGGAATTCGGACTATAGAAATTTCAGAGATAAGGAAGGAGTACTTTTGTTTAATCCAACCAATGATGCTTCTAAATGGAAACGGGCTGCTGATGCAGCCAAAATGGCTATAACCAGTGCTGAAAGTGCCGGATTTAAACTGTATAAATTTACAGATGCTCCTTATCATCTTTCTGATACGACTATGACCCAGATGGGCATTAGAAATGCTGTCTGTGATCCATGGAATAGTGAAGTAGTATGGGGTAATTCGCAATATCCTGCTAATAAGATTCAATTATATTCCATGGGATATATTTTTGGAGGAAGTGCTCCAAGTGGGTCTCCCGATGTAGGAGAATATGCTGCTACTATGAAGATGGCGGATTTGTTTTATACCAAAAATGGCGTTCCGATTAACGAGGATAAAACGCTTGATTTTTCTGTGAAAAATCAGTTACGTACTGCAACGCATGATGAACGGTTTTATATTAGCGAAGGGTATGAAACAGCTCGATTGAATTTTGATAGGGAGCCTCGTTTTTATGCTGATTTAGGTTTTGATGGAGGGGTATGGTATATGTATGACAGTCCTTCCCGTTCAGATGAAAATACGTATGTGCTTGAGGCAAAGGCAAAGCAATATGGGAATTCTTCTTCTTTCCCTTGTTACAATGCCAGTGGGTACTTTATAAAAAAACTTACTAATTGGAAATCTGTCTTTTCTACTGCTACATTTCCTATGGAGAAATATCCATGGCCGGAAATTCGTTTAGCTGATTTGTATTTAATGTATGCTGAGGCATTGAACGAAGAGAGTGGATCAACCGGAGAGGTATTGAATTATGTTGATCGAATCAGAAGTCGTGCAGGAATTCCTAGTGTTGAAGATTCTTGGACCAATTATTCTACCAATCCGGATGAATACACAACTAAAGATGGAATGAGAAGTATCATTCATCAGGAACGTTTGATTGAACTGGCTTTTGAAGGAAGTCGTTTCTGGGATTTGCGTCGGTGGAAAGAAGCAAATGAAGAGTTAAACAAACCAATTATGGGATGGTCTGTCCGGGAAGCTGATGCTGCTTCTTATTATCAGTCTAAAGTGTTATTGCGTCAGTCATTTGTGGCTCCGCGTGATTATTTATGGCCGATTAAGGAGTATGACCTGACAGTTGATCCGGAGTTGGTTCAGAATCCGGGATGGTAATTGTAAATTTTTAAATGGTAAAAAGATGAAAATGAATAATAAAATATTGTATTTACTGTTACTGGCAGGTGGTGTATTTCTATTATCTCAGTGTAAGGAAGACCTTATGAGTCCAATTGATCATAACACCACCCCGCCGGGAGTTGTGACAAATGTAAAAGTTGAGAATCAGGCCGGACAGGCTAGAATATCCTATGCATTGCCATCAGATCAGGATTTGCTTTACGTGAAAGCGGTTTATCCTTTGAAATCTGGAGCTCAGCGGGAAGTAAAATCTTCTTATTATAATAATTATTTAATTGCTGACGGATTTGGCGATACATTGCAACATCAGGTAAAACTTTATGCCGTAAACAGAAGTGAAGTTGCTTCAAAGCCGGATAGTGTAACAGTAAAACCATTGGAAAATCCTATTTGGGGAATTCGGCGGAGTTTGCAGGTACTTCCTGATTTTGCTGGAGTCAGTATACAGGCTAATAATCCCCAAAAAGCGAATGTTGCTATATCTGTGCTGGTTGATAGCTTGGGAAAAGGGAAGTATCTTCCTTTATCCAATATTTATACTTCTACAGCTCAGATTAATCAGACTATTCGTGGATTAGACACAATTCCCATGCGTTTTGCGGTGACGGTGAGAGATAATTTCTTGAATTATACCGATACTTTAAGAACGACAAGCCTTACCCCCTATTATGAACAGATGATTCCGTGGCCTTATGAAGAGGTTTATCTCCCGGGAGATGTAGCGATAGATTTTGTAGGATCAGGAATGAATGAATCAAGAATGTGGAGTGGGGATATCTGGACATGGATTCGATGTATGACGCAAGAAACTTCCGGTCCGCAGTGGATAACATTCGGAATTAGAGCAGAGGCTCATTTAAGTCGGATTGTGATTTGGTGTCATGTTGATGCTAATCCGTATGTATCAGGGAGTCCACAGACTCTTGGATATAACAATGGGGACCTTCATTATTTCGAAATATGGGGTTCTGCTAATCCCAATCCTGATGGAAGTTGGGATAGCAGTTGGATAAAACTGGGCTCCTTCGAAAATATTAAGCCTTCAGGATTGCCTTGGCCGGAAATTTCTGATGAAGATTATGCGGCAGAAGTAGCTGGGTTTAATTATAATTTTCGAACGGATGTTCCGAAAGTACGCTATCTGAGAATTAAGAGCTTGCAGAACTGGGGAGGAGCCTATCATATGGATATTAATCAGGTAAAGGTTTACGGGGATCCTCGGTAAAATTATGTTTGAAGGATGCTAAAACCTATTTGTTTATGAATAAAAACAGACAAAATGAAAGTTTATAATATAAAGATGAAGTCGTCCGTGTTATGGAGCATGGTTATCGTCCTTTTCTTGGGAGCTGTGTCTTGTACCGATATGGATGATTATAAAAAGTTTATAAAAGGAGGAGAGCTTACTTATGCTGGGAAACTCGATTCAACATTGATTTATTCGGGGCACAATCGGGTTGTAGTGACCGGGTTATTCCTTGCCGATCCTAAAATTACGAGTTGTAAACTTTGGTGGGATGATAAATCTGATTCGTTATCAGTTCCGGTAGTTCGCACTGCAGGGGTCGATACATTTAAGATCTCAATCAATAATCTGACCGAAGGAACTCATAGTTTCGAAATTCGCACTTACAATAAATTAGGGAACAGTTCAGTTCCCGTATATGCAACCGGGAAGGTTTATGGGGATAGTTATCAGTCAACATTAGTTAATCGTCCGATTGTTTCGGCTACGGAGGACCAGGAAAATGTTACGATTACATGGGGAGGTCTGGATTCTGACGGAACATTAGGGTCTGATGTGATTTTTACAGATAACACGGGGAAGACACAAACACAATTTTGCCCGATTAAAACAACAACGATGAATCTTCCGAATTATGCAGAAGGAACTTCTTTCCAATATCGAACCTTATTCCTTCCTGATTCTATGGCAATAGATACTTTTTCTACCGCTTATCAGAAACAAGAGATAATGAATGTAATAGACATGGGTCAAATTCCAATCGGAGGATGGAATGGTGTTAATGTAAGTGCTTTTGATCCGACTACCGGATTGACTCTTCATTCCTATCAGTATGCAATTACTGCCAGTATTATTATGTTTGATAATGGATGTCTGGCTGCAACGGATATTGATGCAGCATGGCATGGTTCGCATGGTGGGGTTCCTCGGTTTAGTGATACGGGAATAAGGTTTGCAAAGACTAATCTTACTGCTTCAGATTTCGACGCATTCCATTATGACAGTCAGTTTGAAGGAATGACTGCTACGGAGAATCCAATTGCAATACAGGCAGGCGATATTATTTTCTTCCAGACTAAAGACGGGAGAAAGGGATTGTTGAAAGTTGTTAAAATGACCGATCCGTTAGGAGATATTCTATTAGAGGAAAAACTTCAGAAATATTACTAGTAAACTTTGGTGGTCTTGTTTATATACCTGCTTGAGACTTTATAGCCTTAAGCGGGTATATTTGAGTGTGTGGTTTAAGTAATGCTACTTATAAATGTATAACATATTTATAATGAATTAACTATGGAAAAAATGTTTCCTTCCAGGAGAAAGTTTCTTCGCAATTTGTCTCTTGGATCTCTTGCATTAACAGCAGCAGGAATGAGCAAAGGATCTGCTGCAGAAGTTATTAAGATGTCTGGTTCCGGCTCCGGTTTTTCGGCGGCTGCTATCGATTCAAAATATCATCCGGCAGCTAATCGTTTTGAAACTTCTGGTATTTTACAAGGTATGAGAGTAAAAGCTACGTTCCTTGATGAAATAAGTATTGATATTCCTCATCAGAACTGGAGTGTAAAAGAATGGGATACCGATTTTCATTCCATGAAGAGGATGGGTATTGAGACGGTTGTTCTTATTCGTAGTGGTTGGGGGCGATGGATGGTTGCTCCGTTTGACTGTTTGTTGAAAAGTGAACAGGTTTATTATCCTCCGATTGATTTGGTTGAGATGTTTCTTACTTTATCTGATAAATATGGAATGAAATTTTTCTTTGGAACTTATGATTCCGACAGGTATTGGTCTCGCGGTGAATATCAAAAAGAAATAGATTTGAATATGAGACTGGTTGATGAAGTATGGACGAAATACGGTCACCATTCTTCATTTAAAGGTTGGTATATAACACAGGAAATCAGTCGGCGTACAAAGGGAATGAGTAAAATATATGCTCAACTGGGACAGCATGCAAAAGATATATCCAATAATCTTCCGGTCTTGATTTCTCCATACATTCTTGGGGTGAAATCAAATGAGGCATTAAGAGGAGAAAAACCATTAACAGTACGCCAGCATGAAGAGGAGTGGAATGCTATTTTGTCGGATATTCATGGAGCGATTGACACTTTCGCTTTTCAGGACGGACAGGTCGAAATTTATGAATTGCCTGAATATCTTGCAGTGAATAAGGCATTGGCTGAAAAATATAATATGCATTGTTGGTCGAATGTTGAGTCTTTTGATCGCGATATGCCTATCCGTTTTCTTCCGATAAAGTGGGAGAAATTCCTTCTGAAATTAGATGCAGCTCGTAAAGCAGGGATGGAGAACGTCATTACTTTTGAATTCTCTCATTTTATGAGTCCGAATTCGGCTTATCATCAGGCATATCATCTTTATCATCTTTATTGTGAACATTTTGGCATTCGGGTATAAAATCAAGGTTGATAGAGTAGAATGAACGAAAGAATCGAATTATCTCTTCAAAGAGGGGGATGGCTTTTGGTGCTATTAATTAGTTTGTTAGTCACAAAAGCGCAAGCAGAGAATGTTGTGTTGTCTGTTGGCTGGCAATTTCGGCAGGCCGGTTTGGGAGAATGGCTACCCGCCAGCGTACCAGGGACGGTTCACACCGATTTGTACGCGAACAAGAAAATAGGCGATCCGTTTTACCGGACCAATGAGAAGGACCAGCAATGGATAGACAAGGTCAACTGGGAATACCGAACAACATTCAATGTTACCGCCCGCCAATTGTCCAATCAAAGAAAAGAAATGGTATTCTATGGACTGGATACATACGCCGATGTCTATTTGAATGGCAAACAAATCCTGACAGCAGATAATATGTTTCGAACATGGCGAGCAGAAGTAAGTCAAACCCTTCGGGAAGGGGAAAATGAACTACGGATCTACTTTCATTCTCCCATAATCAAAGGGCTGGAATTGCAGGAACAACATGGCATGATGTTACCCGCGGGTAACGATCAAAGCGAGAACGGAGGATTGGGTCCCAACGGAGTAAGCGTCTTCACCCGAAAAGCAGGCTATCATTACGGATGGGACTGGGGTCCTCGGTTTGTGACCACAGGCATCTGGCGCCCTATAAACATAGAGTTCTGGGATAAAGTAAAGATAGACCACCTGTTTATCCGACAACCAGAAGTAACAGCGAAAAAAGCGACTCTATGCGCAGAAATCGATCTAAGAACAACAACGAGCGGAGAAGCCACTGTAAAAGTAACTAATCAGACCGACCACCAGATTGTAGCCAGCCAAACCATAAACATGACAGAAGGCCCTCAAACCCTACATCTTCCGTTTGAGATCAAAAATCCGAGATTATGGTGGACCAACGGATTAGGTAAACCCAACCAGTACGACTTTAGCGTAACAATAGAACAAGACGGGCAAGAGTTAGGTGAAGCGCAGGTAACAACCGGTTTGAGAAGCCTTCATTTGATTCGGCAAAAAGACAAAGTAGGAGAAAGTTTCTATTTTGAGTTAAATGGGATTCCTGTTTTTGCTAAAGGAGCTGATTACATACCAAGTGATAATTTTTTGCCTCGGGTAACAAAAGAGATTTATAAAAAAACGATTAATGATGTAGTATCAGCAAACATGAACATGTTGCGAGTTTGGGGAGGTGGCGTTTTTGAAGACGATGAATTTTACAAGCAATGTGATGAAAAAGGGATACTGATCTGGCAAGATTTTCTTTTTGCCTGTTCGATGTATCCAGGAGAAGAATCATTTATAGAAAATGTAAAACAAGAAGCCATAGATAATGTGGTACGGTTAAGAAATCATCCGTGTATTGCGTTGTGGTGTGGTAATAATGAAATTGATACCATGTGGCAATGGTGGAAAGATCAGTATAGTCAGTCACAACGCACCCAGATGGGAAATGATTATGTGAAAATATTTCATTCATTGATTCCTGATGTTGTGAAAGAATATACGGATGGGGATGATTACTGGCCTTCTTCGCCGATGGGAGGATCTGAAATTAATGATCACGTAAATGGGAAAACGTCAGGAGATGCTCATTACTGGGGCGTTTGGCACGGACAGCAGAAGTTTGAAGAGTTTGAAAATCATATTGGTCGTTTTATGACGGAATATGGATTTCAATCGTTTCCTGAGTTTGAGAGTGTAAAAAAATATACGATTCCTGAGGATTATAATATTGAGTCATCGGTTATGGTTGCCCATCAGCGTAGTGGCATAGGGAATCTGCGAATTAAGGAGTATATGGGGTGGTATTATCATGTTCCGGAAGATTTTGAGCAGTTTTTGTATATAAGTCAGGTTTTACAGGCACGGGGAATTAAGGAGGCAATAGAGGCTCATCGTCGGGCGAAACCTTATTGTATGGGGACTTTATACTGGCAGTTGAATGATTGCTGGCCGGTAGCAAGCTGGTCGGGAATAGACTATTATCACAATTGGAAGGCTTTGCATTATGCAGCCCGTGAAGCTTATAAACCGGTTATTGTTTCTTCGTACGAAAAGGATGGGAAATTGGGAATTTATGTTGTGTCGGATGAATTGAAACCGGTAAAAGGAATTCTGGAGGTTAAGGTGATAGATTTCTCAGGGAAAGAGATAAATAAATTCTCGATGCCTTTTGTGGCAGAGAGAGATGCCTCTTTAAAAGTAACAGAACTGAAGGTAAAAGATTTGCTGAAAGATGCGGATGTAAAGGACGTGGTGGCTTTATTGACAATTCGTTCAGGTAAGAAAATTTTTTCAACGAACGAAGCTTATTTCGTAAAGCCTAAAGATTTGAATTTAGTCATTCCGAATTTAAAAATTGAAGTAAAGGAACAGAAAGAGAAAAAATGGATTGAGGTCTGTAGTGATAAACTGGCAGGAAATGTAATGTTTTATATTCCAGGCCATAATGTGTTTTTCTCTGATAATTACATGGATATTCTTCCGGGAAAAGTTTACCGGATTGAATTGACCACTGATTTATCAAGGAACGAGATTGCCGGACAGATTAGGTATCGGCATCTGTTGAGTAAGTGATATTATTTTTATTGTTTGGAAATGTTTTTTAAAGAATTATTTATGAAAAGAATATTTATCTTTTTTCTTGTATTTATAAGTGTGGCTCAGGTTTGTTGTGCACAACAGCCAGCATATGGCTATTGGCTTCATAAAGATTCGCACTGTTCCCTTTGGTGGGCGGAAGGAGCTTACAAGGTAAGACTGGATGATTCTCCTTCTTTGGGAAAACAGGAAGTGCATATTCAAATGGCTTCTAACGAGACAGAACCTTTTCAATTAATTGTTAAACCGGAGCAAGAAATAAAGTCACTGAAGGTATTGGTAAGTGACGTTCGGAATAAAAACGGTAACCGAATTGCTGGCTTTTCTTCGGAAGTTCTGGAAGTGGATTATGTAAAAGTAACCGATCCTACTGATAATTTGGCGAAAGCAGGACTATATCCGGACCCTGCCCCTCGTTATAAGATCCCGGTAAATTTAGAAGCAGGAATTAATCATCCGTTCTGGATTAATATTATGGCCGATAAGACCGTGAAGGCAGGAAGTTATGTCTGTACTGTGCAGCTAAAGTCGAAGATATGGAAGATGACGGTTCCGGTACAGATTAAAGTATGGAATTTTACACTGCCGGATAAATCTTCTATGCGCTCTTCTTTCGGAATTAGTCCTGATTTTATTAAGACTTATCATCATCTGAACACAGAAAAAGAAGTTCGTCAAGAGACCGATAAATATTATCGGTTTATGGCCCAGCATCGAATTGCTCCGACATCTCCGATGGATCTTTATCCGTTACGTGTTCAGGTGAGCGGACTAAAATGGACCACTGGTACTTATGAACGCCAAAAACCGTATGAAGGACGTTATTGTCTGAAAGTGAATGATGAATCAGTTTCAGTCAATACGGAGACTGAAACGGTTGATTATATTGAAGTGAATAGCAAACAATCTTATGATTTTTCTTTTTATGCGCGGGTGGATGTACCTCATAAAGTAACTGCGTGTATAGAAGCGTATAATAAGGATAAACAGTTTTTGCCTTATAAGTCAATGGCTGAGGCGTTTGATGCTGATTTAACTTGGAAAAATTTTCCCTTGTCGGATCTTCATTTTTCAGATCAGATCAAATATATTAAGATTATCCTATGTCCTGTTTTAAGAGATGAATCAGGGAGTACAACCGGTACTGCTTATTTTGATGCAGTGATTCTGCAGAATAAAACAGATAAAAATAATTTGATCCCCTGTGGTAATTTTGAAGTAAACCCCGATAAAATTGATGTGAATGTTGATTTTTCAGATTTTGATAAAGGGGCACGAATGTATCTGGATGGTTTGAAATTTAATGCTTTTAATTTGGCAATTGAAGGGATGGGTAATGGTTATTATTCTCATAGAGACGGAGTCTTTCATGGTTTTGTTCAGGATACTCCGGAGTATGATAAACTAATGGGAAAATATCTTGGACAAATACAGGATCATCTGGAGCAAAACGGATGGCTGGGAAAAGAATATATTTATTGGTTTGATGAACCGGGAGAGAAGGATTATCCCTTTGTTCGCAAAGGAATGGAAACGATTCATAAAGCAGCTCCTAAATTAACCCGTTTTATAACGGAAGATTATCCTGGGCCGGCCATTATGGATGTTACAGAAATGAATTGTACGATCTGGGAGAAGATTAATCCTACACTTATATATAATTTATCTCAGAAAGGGAAAGAGTTCTGGTCTTATATCTGTTGCGGGCCCAAGGCTCCGTATATTAATGAGTTTATCGAACATGATGCGATTAATATGCGTATGTGGTTGTGGATGTCTTATCAGTATAACCTAAAGGGAGTTTTGATTTGGGGAGTTAATTATTGGAATAGCGGGACAGCTTCGCCTCAGGGATATTTGCAGAATCCATGGGAAGACCCAATGTCGTATGCCGGAGGATATGGAATGCCCAAAGGGAAAATATGGGAATGGGGTAATGGTGACGGACGATATATTTATCCGCCCCAGCGAGATCCCAATAAAGATCTGCAGAAAAATATGGATGAACCGGTTACCAGTATTCGTCTGGAAATTCTTCGGGAAGGAATGGAAGATTATGAGTATTTTAAAATACTGGAGAAGTTAATTCATCGTATTCCGGATACAGAAAAAAATCTTGTCCAGAAAGCTTCTAATTTATTGCATTTTGGACCGGAATTTTTTACGGATGGGAAGACCTATACCAAAGATCCTCAATTGCTTTTAAAGCGCAGAGCTCAGATTGCTGAAATGATTGAACTTCTTTCACAAAAAAATTAGGGATTAATAGATAATGCTTTTTCGTTTCAAAAAGCATTATAAGATTGTATTGTCCTGTGTATATGGTGGTAGTTGAATTGTAATCGTGATGAGTCTGTAAATTTTGTTTGAAGCCTTCATTTATATAACATGAAATTGTAATCATTAAAATTGAATGTAAGTGTAAGGAGTTGAATTATTGGGTTTTATTGATTCTATGAGGAAAATAATTCTTTTTTTATCTATGCTAACGGCATTTCTGACGGTCAGCGCACAAGGTGTTCCTAGACCGGAATATCCGTGTCCTCAGTTCCAGAGAGATTCTTGGATTAATCTTAACGGAGAATGGACTTACTCTTTTGATTTTGGTAATTCAGGGAAACAACGTGGGTTTGAAAAATCGAAAGGATTCCCTGATAAGATCATAGTTCCTTTTTGCCCTGAAAGCAGTTTGTCGGGTGTCAGTCATAAGGATTTTATCAATTATATGTGGTATCAGAGAACAATTACCGTTCCTCCGGAATGGCAGGGGAAAAAAGTCATTCTTCACTTCGGTGCAGTTTATTACAAAGCTGAAGTGTTTATTGATGGGAAATTTGTTGGCCGCCACTGGGGTGGAACCTCTTCCTTTGAACTGGATGTCACTTCGTGTATGAGAGTCGGTCATTCCCATAATCTAGTTGTTTATGTGAGTGATGATCTGCGTTCAGGAAAACAGACCGGAGGAAAACAATGCTTTAATTATTATTCCGAAGGTTGCTCTTATACCCGTACTACAGGAATTTGGCAAACGGTTTGGATGGAGGCAGTTGACCCATTCGGGCTGAAAAGTTGTCATATTATTCCAGACATTGATCAGCAACAGGTTGTCATTGAACCCTGTTTCTTCAATGAGAGTAATAGACATTTATTAAAAGTCACCATCAAAGACAAAGGCAAAGTGGTTGCCCGTAAAATTGTCCGTGCAGTTAACTCGTCGGTTTGTGTTATTTCAATTCCAAAAGCAAAGACTTGGTCACCGGAGAATCCGTTCCTTTACGGCATTAATTTCGAGATATTAGACAATAACCAACAGGTTGTTGATGATGTAAAATCGTATTTTGGAATGCGTAAAGTCCATATTGAAGGAGACCGCGTTTTTCTGAATAACAAACCCTATTATCAGCGATTGGTTCTTGATCAGGGATTTTATCCAGACGGAATATGGACTGCACCTTCTGATAGTGCATTGAAACACGACATCGAATTGTCGCAACAGGCCGGTTTTAATGGGGCCCGATTACACCAGAAAATATTTGAAGATCGGTATTTTTATTGGGCAGACCGATTGGGGTATCTTACATGGGCAGAATCTTCGAGCTGGGGAGCAGATCTGAATGATCAGGAAGCCGTCCGCAATTTTATGACTGAATGGAGTGAAAATGTAATGGATAAACGGAACCATCCGTCTATTATTATCTGGACTCCGCTTAATGAATCATGGGGAACCGACGTTGAACAATATCCTCGTTTTGTAAAGGATATTTACACGCTTACAAAGGGACTTGATCCAACACGTCCGGTCAATGATGCCAGTGGCGGAACACATGTTATTACAGATATCTGGTCAGTACATAGTTATGAACATAATTCAATTGTGTTGGCTAAGGTGTTGACTCCGAATGCGACAGGAATTCCGTGGTCAAATGAAACTCCTCATACTTTTGCTTCTTATAGCGGACAGCCTTATTTAATTGATGAATGTGGCGGAATTAAATGGAATCCGGATGAAAATGTGAATGATACTTTTAAATCATGGGGATACGGTGACGCTCCAAAATCTTATGAGGAGTTCTATAAACAATTAGAAGGAGTGATAGATGCTATTCTGAGTCGGAAAAATGTTTGTGGCTTTTGTTACACGCAACTTACTGATGTGGAACAAGAACAGAATGGAATTTACCGATATAATCGTTTTGCCAAATTTGATATGAAACGTGTTCATGCGATTCTTAGTAAGAATTCAAATTTCAACAAATGTGAAAAACACGCAAATAAATAATTAGCACTATAGTATGAAAAAAATACTTATCTTAAGTATATTAACAAATTTAATCTTTTCTCTATCATGGGCTCAACCTGCGATCCTTAGAGAGAAATATGATATTTCAAAAGATCGGGTCCTCTATACTGTGGGGTACGCTCATCTTGACACGGAGTGGAATTGGGATTATCCTGCTTCTATTAATTATTACATCCGGAATATTATGACGGAAAACTTTCATCTTTTTGAGACCTATCCTGACTATGTTTTCAATTTTACCGGTTCGAGAAGATATCATTTTATGAAAGAGTATTATCCGGATTTGTATGAGAAAGTTAAGAGTTATATTAAAGCGGGGCGCTGGAATGTGGCCGGTTCTTCGGTTGATGAAGGGGAGGTGAATATTTCTTCTTCAGAATCGATCGTTCGGCAGATACTCTATGGAAATAATTATTTCAGAAAGGAATTCGGAACTGAAAGTCAGGATTACATGATTCCCGATTGTTTCGGGTTTGTGGCTAATCTTCCTTCTGTTTTAAATTATTGCGGGTTGTTAGGTTTTTCTACACAGAAATTAACATGGCGTTCGGCTGTCGGTGTTCCATTTAACGTTGGAATATGGAATGGCCCTGATGGTAAAGGGGTTGTTTCTGCTTTGAATGCTACGTCTTATTCCGGACGTGTAGAAACTCGCCTTGATAAAAATAGATATTGGGACGAACGAATAAAAGAAGATCAGAGTAAATATGGAATTTCATTCGATTATCGTTATTACGGCGTTGGTGACGAAGGCGGTGCTCCACGGAAAACGGATGTAAAACATGCGGTTGAAAGTCTTCATAATAGCGACAGTAAATTTAAGGTCGTGCTGACTTCTGCTGATCAGATGTTTAAGGATGTTACTCCTGAAATAAAGGCAAAATTGCCGGTTTATACCGGCGATCTGCTATTGATTGAGCATAGCGCCGGATCAATGACTTCGCAGGCTTATATGAAACGGATGAACCGGAAAAATGAACTGTTAGCGCAATCTGCAGAAGAGGCTGCTTCTATGGCTAACTGGCTTGGAAAGGCTGATTACCCAATGGAAAAATTAAATAATGCATGGGAACTTGTATTAGGAAGTCAGTTCCATGATATCTTGCCAGGAACGAGCATTCCGAAAGCTTATGAATACGCATGGAATGATGAGTTTGTGGCCGCGAATGGATTCGCTTCTGTTTTGGAGCATTCGGTCGGAACAATTTCTCATGAGTTAAATACACAAACCCCAGGGAGAGCACTTGTTGTTTATAATCCGGTTGCCCGGGATCGTGAAGATGTTGTATCAGCAGAACTTACTTATCCTACCCTTCCTGCAGGTATCTCGGTTGTTGATAAAAACGGTAAGGCTTTGCCTACCCAAATTATCGGTCGCGATGGCAATAAATTGAGTTTTGTATTCCTGGCAAAAGTTCCTTCTACCGGGGTTTCTGTTTTTGGTGTTAAGGAAACAAGGACAAAAGAAGCTTCAGATGCAACTCTTTCGGTTACTGACAGGTCGCTTGAAAATGAATATTATCGTGTTAAAATAGGAGACAACGGAGATATCTTAAGTGTATATGATAAGAAGGCTTCAAAAGAGGTGTTAGCAAAGCCGGCTTGTCTGGAATTTCTACATGAACATCCGGCAGAGTGGCCAGCTTGGAATATGGATTGGAGAGATCGTAAGAACCCGCCAATTGACTATTTAAATAAAAATGCCTCGATTAAAATTATAGAACAGGGTCCGGTTCGTGTTGCTCTTCAAATTACGCGAAACGGAAGAGGTTCAGAAATGAATCAGATTGTTAGTCTTGCAGCCGGAGAAGCCGGTAAACATGTAGAGGTTGCCAATAAAGCGAACTGGCAATCACGGGAAGTGAGTCTGAAAGCAGCCTTCCCTTTAACTGTTGATAATGAAAAGGCAACTTATAATTTGGGAGTCGGAGCTGTTGAACGGACCAATAATAATGAAAAGAAATTTGAAGTTCCTTCCAAAGAATGGTTTGACCTGACCGATCAATCGGGTAATTATGGTGTATCAATTCTTGAAGATTGCAAGTATGGTTCAGATAAACCGGATAATAACACTTTGAGACTTACCTTATTGTATACTCCTGCTGCAGATTGGTATGTGTATCAGAATAGTCAGGATTGGGGAATTCATCATTTCCGTTACGGAATTTACGGACATACAGGAAACTGGACGAATGGTCTTACACCATGGCAGGCAAAATTCTTTAATCAGCCGTTACTGGCATTTGAGGCTCCGAAACATAAAGGGAATTTGGGTAAAGAATTATCATTACTCAAAATAAGTTCTCCCCAGGTAGGGTTGATGGCTTTTAAAAAACAGGAAGACGGAGACTACTACATTGTGAGGGTTAATGAATTATTTGGTCGTGATGCTAATGGTGTCCATATTAATTTCCAGGGAAAGGTTCTGGATGCATACGAGGTAAACGGACAGGAACAACGCATCGGTGATGTTGTGTTCGATCAGAATTCTTTGAACTTTGATGTTTCGCATTACTCTATTCGTAGTTTTGCTGTGAAATTAAAACCGGTTGGTGCGTCTCAGGAAAGTCAGACTGCGGTTGCTTTACCGTATAATCAGGATGTAATGAGTTTTGATGATAATCGTACTGACGGAGAATTCACAGATGGACTTACGTTACCGGCAGAACTCGTTCCTGACGAAGTGGTTAGCGAAGATGTACATTTCAAGATGGGCAATCGTACCGATGAGGCTAAGAATGTAGTTGCATGTAAGGGTCAAAAAATAGACCTTCCTCAGGGAAATTACACCAGATTATACTTGTTGGCTTCTGCAACAGAGGATACCTCCGGTGATTTTACGGTTGACGGACATGCAACAAGTCTTGGAATTCAGGAATGGACCGGATTTGTAGGGCAATTCTATAATCGTCATTTTACAAAGGATATGAAAAATGTAACCTCAATTGACTCTCCTTACGCTAAGCGGGATAATATTGCATGGTTTGCAACTCATCGCCATATTGGTTATCCATCGGCAAATGATGCTTACCAGTTTAGTTATATTTTCAAATATGAGTTGAACATTCCCAAGGGAGCAAAAAGCATTACGCTTCCTTCTAATGAGAAGATAAAGGTGTTTGCAATCACTGCTGTTCAACCGCAGAATGATGAGGTCAATGATCTTCATCTTTTATATGATGACTTTATGGGTGATGGTGCAGTTGTTCTGAGGTAAACTAAATAAAAAGCACATTCTCCAATTAACCTGAAATTATCAATGGAGCAACAATCATTTGATAGACGACAATTTTTAAAAATTTCTTTTATTACAGGAAGTTTGATGATGCTTTTTTCTTCTACTTTATGCTTTTCTGAAATAATAACACCAAAAGCTAATGAACTTGATTTAAAAAAAGTTCCAGAACCGATACTTGATGATGATAAAGATTTAATTGAATTTTATTACAAGGCATGGAAATTGGCATATGAACATATAAAATACCAACAAGGTCTGCCGCAATCCCCTTATATGGACGAAGCATTTGATGATTCTACTATCTGGATTTGGGACACTTGTTTCATGCTTCATTTCTGCAAATATGCACCTGATATCTTTCCTGGTATTCAGAGTCTGAATAATTTTTATGCTCCGATTCATGACGGAAAAGAAATGTCGGTCAGGATTGAGATTCCAGATAATCCTCCTCTTTTTGCATGGACGGAATATGAGTATTATAAATTAACTGGAGATAAAAAGCATTTGATAGATTTGCTTTATGGTAAACAATATCTGCAGAAACACTTTGAATGGTTTGATAAAGTAAAACCAAATACCGTTATATCACATAGTGCTCCAACTTGTCTGGAGAAAAGGCCGTTGGGATATAAATGGGAAGGAGGTCGAAGTGGGATGGATAATACTCCGCGGGGAAGAATCGGAAGGAAGGCTGTTATGGAACGGCCTAATAATCCAAATATGCTTTGGGTAGATGCAATTGCCCAACAGGGATTGAGCGCGTTGTGTATTTCTAAATTATTCGGAGAAATGGGTGATCAGAATAAATTTTTAATTTGGAGAAGTCAATATCAGAAAATTAAATGTATTGTTAATCGATATTATTGGGATGAAAGAGACGGGATCTATTATGATATTGACGAAAAAACATTATCCCCTTTGAGAGTGATGACTCCTGCTTCGTTCTGGCCTATGCTTGCAGAGATGTGTAATAAACAACAAGCTCGAAAACTTGTTGCACACATTAAAAATAATGAAGAATTGGGAGGACCAGTGCCTTGGATTTCTCTTGCGCGAAACGATATAAATTTTTGCTCGGATGGCCATTATTGGAGAGGAGCGATGTGGTTGCCAACAGCTTATATGGGAATAAAGGCGTTAGAAAAATATGGATATTTTCAATTAGCGTACGATTCTGCTTTTTGTATCATTAAGCACATGCAAAAAACTTATAAAAATTATTTGCCACATACTATTTGGGAATGTTATGATCCGAATGAACCCAGACCTGGAAAAACGATTGATGGAAAAGATGTCAGAAAAGATTTTTGTGGTTGGTCCGCATTGGGACCTATTTCATTGTTGATTGAAAATGTTTTAGGATTTTATGATATTGATGCAGGCAGGAGGACCGTGATGTGGTCGATTAACAGGAAAGACCGGCACGGAATAAAAAATCTTCGATTTGGAAATATTGTCACAAGCATTATTTATTCGAATCATAGAATTGAGATTCAAAGTAATGAAAAATATACACTTGTCGTAAATGCCATGCATTATCGGATTAATCCCGGCTGGCAACTTATTAGATTATGAAGTTGAAACGGGGGGAAAATATATTATTTATTAGAATTTTGCTGCTATTGATACTGGGAAACTATTCGTTCAGTTCATTTGCGCAGGAGAAGATGATTACCATGGGGAACTGTCAGATGGGATGGAACGCTGCTATTAACCGCAGAACGGGATGTATTGCATTTTATCAGACTTATTCCGGTGGAAAATGGAACAGAATTGATTTTCGGAAGGATCGATTTGCTGGTCCTTCGTGGCAGAATGTCAAATTGTTTTTGAAAGATGCAGGAAAACTGTTATATGAAGGAAGCAAGGACTCGGTTACTTATCGAATCCAGTATTTGATTGAAAAGAAGCATTTGGTTGTACGGGCAACAATGAAGAATAATTCGGGGCAAAAGGTGTTTTTCCAAAAAAGTCGTTTGATTTTGGGAGTTAACTCGGAAATGAGGTCGTATCCTGAATGGAATAATCGTTTTTTCCCTACTTTGCTGCGTTGTGAAAAGACCCATTGCTGGGGATATTTTATGTCGCCTCTAAAACGCATTTTTGTTATTGGAGTTACAGAACCAGTTGCATCTTATACTATAGACTATATTCATGAAGGTTCATTTGAATGGAATTGGGGGCATCAGATCTTTACAGCCAGTCTTGATCTTTTGCATGAAGGGCCATTGCCCTTGAGACACCCTCAGAATTTGGACTTTTTAAATTCATGTGAATCAAAAGAATGGAATATTCATATGGGAGAGGTTGCTACCTTGAGTAAAGTAAAGAAAGTTCTAAGTGAATGGCTTGGTGCCCCCATGATAGAAGCCGATCGCTATACGGTCGGAGAAGGAGAACATGCTTGTTTAATCATTCACAGCGTTCATGAAATTGGGATGCAAATGACTAATCCGTTAGGTAAGGTAAAGATATTACTTCCTCGGGTAACAAAGTCTCATCTTTTCAGAGTGGATATTCCTGAAAAATTGTTGAGAAACATCGGTCTTTACCAGATTAGGGTGAAGGATCTTTCTTCCGGCAGATTATCGGAGGCATTGTTGTATCGACGGCCTTTATTTTCGTGGTATATGAAAAAAGCACGTGACAATGTTTATGCGAAAAGACCAATTGTCTCCGGGTCAGCGGAATCTTCTTATGGCTTTTATGCTGCTTTTCTGGCAAGAAGATATTTTCCAAATTCATTTGAAGACTATTTTCTGGAGGATTTTTTTAATCGTCAGGTGAAACTGGCTTTTAATACAGCGAAAGGAATACCTCTACCAACTGTTTCTCCCCAGCGAGTTCAGAATATAACGACACTTATTGGACAATATACTGCTTTGTGGAGAGCGACAGGAGACACTTCTTATCTTGTAACGGCATCAAAGTTTGGTGATTATATTGCTTCATCTGCTGTTCAGAAAGAAGATGGCTCTTATCGCTCAGGAAGGGCTCATTATACAGCTGTAATCTATCCGGCAAAGTCAATGTTGGAGTTGGCTGAGGCTGAAAAAATACTCGCAGAAAATGATACTGTATGGCATTCTCGTTATAAAAGACATCGGCAATCGGCAGACTATGCTATTCATGATTTGCTGAAGAGAAGAGATCGTATAGAAACAGAAGGAGACCTTACTTTTGAAGATGGAATGATTACCTGTTCTGCTTTGCAGCTGGCAATGGAAGGACTCCTTCAGCAGAATGCAAAAAAAAGGGAAGAATATACTAGGGAAGCAATTTATATGATGGGTAAACATACTTGCCTAGAGCAGAAACTTGTACCGGATGCGAGAATGAACGGAGCGACTTTGCGTTTTTGGGAAGCCTTGGATGTGTATTTTTCTCCGAATCAGGTGATGTGTTCTCCCCACGGGTGGACCGCATGGAAAGTTTATGCGGATTATTATCTTTATTTACTGACAGGTAAAGAGGTTTATCTGAGTGATTTTATGAATACACTGGGTACATGTTTACAGATAATGGATAAAAGTGGAGAATTGCGATGGGGATTTATTGACGATCCGTTTATCCGGGCCCAGGTGTTTGTTCCTGAATTCTTAGGATCTGTTAAAGGAAAGAAGGTAGAGAAAATTGTGGGAGAACAATATCTTCCGATGATTTCTGGATGGTTTCGTCCATTGAATGAGAACAGAATAGTAAATTTCGGAGATCAGGGAGGTGCCGGAGATAATACTGTTTATGAAATTTTTAAGGCATTGGAAGAATGTGCTTTGAATAAAGCGTATGTAATTTTTGACAAAAGAGGAAAATTAAGCGCATGGAACTGTTTCGCTACGATTGAAGGAGGTAAAATTAAAATAATTCCTGCTGAAACGGTTATTGAACTAGTTCATTTGAATCTGTCCAAAGGTTGTAAGGTAGAGATTCTGTCGGGTAGACAATGGATTAATTATTTTCCGGGGAAAGGACTCAAATGGGTAAAAATAGATAAGTAATAGGATTTTTCGTTCTTGAGGCTCTGTAGCGTTGTCAAATCTTTTTGCAAAAGAGATGGTGCATACAGAGCTTTTTATTTTGTCTTAATCGAAAATCTTAATTTTCCTTTTACACAATTTGTGATCAGATACGTTTAACCATTGAATAAATTTATTCTTCTTAGGCTGGTCGATTGGAACTTTGCCTAATCACTTTTTCTGGCTGATGAGGTGGTTTGTTTGACGTGTGGATGATTTTCATTTCGTATGAATTACTTAAAGATTAAACGGATATATATTTTATATTTGTAAGAAATAATGTTTCGCAATGGACAATTCGGAAGAAGAAGTTTCTTGTACCCAGTCTAATATGGCAAAATTAAAAGAAGGGTCCAAAAAGGTTTTTGAGGAAATCTTCAAAGATTATTTTGAAGATTTATTCTTTTATGCGAAACATTATGTAGTCGACGGGGAGGTTGCCCGGAATATTGTTCAGGATACTTATATCGTACTTTGGGAAAAACGGGAAACGATTGATGAAGATGTAAAACTGAAATATTTTCTTCTTGCTATTACCAGGAATAAATGCCTGGATTATCTAAAAAGTGAAAAAGTCCGGGTGAAGTATGAAAAATCAGTCTTGGTTAATTATCGGGATTTGAAGTTTAATTATGAGGCTTTGCAGAAGATGAATCTCAGCGACTTTGATTATAAAGAAGTCAAAAAAATTGTTGTAAATACAGTTGATGAGCTTCCTGCTCAATGCCGGACGGTGTTTAATCTGAGTCGCAAAGAGGGTTTATCAAACAAAGAAATTGCCGATAAGTTGGGAATTTCCGTGAAAACTGTTGAAGCTCATATCTCAAGAGCTTTACGATCATTAAGAGTTGCCCTGAAGGATTATTTGAGCGAATGGGCTATTGCTTTTCTTTTCATTGAAAACTGTATTAAATACTTTCAATAAAATTCCTTTTGTAATTATAAAATTTTTTGTTCTGAACTGAAATGGCTGTGGGTTTTGTAAAACGTACGGTTATTGCTTTTTTTCTACTAGGACTTTATAATTATTCTCTCCAATCTTATAATATTCATGATCTTAAATTAGACTGAATAGAGAGTCTTTTCCTCAAAAATCTAAAAAAACAGAAAATTGGACTAAGGGGAAACCTCACTTTGGTCGTATTTAAAATGTACAGGAAAAAAGCAAATGAAAAAGATATTACTTCTGCAATACGTAAAGGGAGAACTTACCGATCTGGATAAGCTAGAGATGGTCCGCAATTGGATTGACAAGGACGAAAGAAATAAGCAATATTTGATTCATCTGAAAAATATTCAGCCAGTTGTAGATCATACGACGTGGAAAATAAATCTGGATAGTGAATACCGGTTATTGTCC
The DNA here is from genome assembly GCA_963692465.1 of Prolixibacteraceae bacterium. Taxonomy (GTDB): domain Bacteria; phylum Bacteroidota; class Bacteroidia; order Bacteroidales; family Prolixibacteraceae; genus JAUZOB01. The sequence continues at coordinate 914,185 of OY829943.1, read as the reverse complement.
GATCGGTTGTTTGGAAAATCAGAACTGCGGATTCTTATACCCCGATTGCTAAGATATGCGGCATTTTTAATTCTTATTTGTGGAATAGGATGGATTGTAAAACAAGCTGTCGAAAAAGGCGGAATTCAGAAAGTGGACCAATTCTATTGTCCTTATGGTAAAGTTATGAATGTAAAGCTGAGTGATGGAACTCAGGTATGGCTGAATTCAGGATCGACTCTTTATTGTCCGAAATCTTTCGGGAAGAAGAACCGTCATCTATCTTTGACCGGAGAAGCCTTCTTTTCTGTAAAAACCGATAAGCAACATCCTTTTGTGGTTGGGGTTAAAGATCTCAAAATTAAAGTAACCGGGACTAAGTTTAATATAGAAGCATACCCTTGCAGCCACTATTTGCAAACTACTTTGCAGGAAGGGAAAGTTGAGATTTGTAATCGGCATGAAGTGTCACAATTCCAGTTGCATCCTGGGCAGATGGCTAGCTACGATAAGACTTCAAAAATACTAACCGTGCAAGAAGTTGATGCGACGAAAAGTTCCCTTTGGATGCAGGGGAAGTTGGTCTTCCGTAATGTGCCGATCGACGAAATAGCCCAACGCCTAAGCTATTATTATAATGCAATAATAAAGGTTAATGATCCGGCAATTAAAAATCTTGAAATTTCTTGTACGGCCTTAAGGGATAGTCCCGTTGAGGATGCCTTACGAAGCATGGAATTATTGGATAAGCGAATTCGATATAAGACTATAAACGCGAATAGTCACAAGGAAATAATAATTTATAAAACACCTAACAATTTTCAGTAATTATGAAATTATGATGATCCTAAACATTTGATTCTCATTGCCTTGTGTGGCTTACTGAGAATGACCTAAAATTAACTTAACTATGAAAAAACGAAAAAGGTGGATTCTTTTTAAAGGATCCAAGGGGGCGTATTGGCTTTGGCTGACCGTAACCCTGTTGTTTACTTGCTTTCTTACGGCTAATGCTTCTAACGGATTTTCTCAGAAAGCAAGGATTAGTTTGAGTATTCAAAACCTCAATCTTTCCGATGCGTTTAAAGTAATAGAAAAGAAATCAGGCTATTTTTTCTATTATAAAGAGAATGAACTAAATCAGCGCACCAGAGTAAATCTTAATGTAAAGAATGAGACTCTTGATGCAATTCTTAGCCATGTATTGGAAAAGACTAATCTGGATTACAAGATTATTAATAAATACATTGTAATTAATACGAAACCGACGACCCGAAGTCAGGCTTTGGAACAAAAAACGATTACTAAAAAGAAAAAGAACATTGTTTCAGGATCTGTTATCTCCGAAAAAGGAGAGCCGATTGCGGGAATCTCTATTCTGGTTAAAGGAACTGTTGTTGGGGCTGTCACTGATATTGATGGAACTTATGCTATTGATGTTCCGGAGGGTCAACAAACGTTGGTGTTTTCATTTGTCGGAATGAAAACCCAGGAAATAAAACTAAATGGGAAAAAGGAAGTTAATGTTACGATGGAACCCGACGCACAGGGACTTGATGAGGTTGTGGTAGTAGGGTACGGAACTCAAAAAAAGGGGAGTGTGATTGGTTCTCTGGATAAATTAGAAACGCAGAAGTTAAAACAACCTACCAGAACGATTAGTACCTCTTTAGCAGGACAACTGGCCGGAGTTGTAGCTGTTCAGTCATCGGGAGAGCCGGGATATGACGGAGCAAACTTCTGGATTCGTGGAGTCAACACATTTGCCGGTAATAGCTCTCCTCTGATATTAGTTGATGGAGTAGAACGAAACATTGATGATATTGACACTGAGGAAATCGCTGATTTTACCATCTTAAAGGATGCGACTGCAACTGCTGTATATGGAGTTCGTGGTGCAAATGGGGTGGTGCTGATTACAACCAAACGGGGAATAATCGGAAAGCCTCAAATTAATCTAAAAATAGAGAATGGCTATACAAAACCATTGGATCTTCCAAGCTTTGTGGATGGGGCAACCTTTATGGAAATGCAGAACGAGGCTTTGGAAAACCAAGGTTCTCTTCCTTTGAATTCCCAGAGTCAGATTGATAACACCCGTAAGGGAACGGATCCATATTATTATCCAAGTGTTAACTGGATGCATGCTTTGATAAAACCTTTAGCCTCGGTTCAGCGAACAACTTTGAATGTTTCCGGGGGGAGCGAAAGAATGCGTTATTTCGTTTCGGGGGCTTTTTTAAATCAAAACGGCATGTATCGTAACTTTAAGTTGAAAAGTTATGATAATGATATTAATCTGAAAAGATATAATTTCCGTACGAACATCGACATGAACGTGACCAATACGACCCTTCTGTCTGTTCAGTTGGCTGCAATTCTCCAGGATGCTGATTATCCGGGAGCCAGTTCTTCAACTATATTTTCCAATATGCTACAAACTCCACCAACTTATTACCCTTTGCAGTATCCTGATAAAACTAAAATTCCGGGCCATCCGTCAGGAATGGAACCGGAAAATCCTTTCCGATTATTAGCTCTTTCAGGATTTACTACGAACTATAATACAAATCTACAGTCGAACATAACGTTGAATCAAGAGCTTTCTTTTATTACAAAAGGCTTGCAGATTAAGGGAATGTTTGCATTTGATACTTACACCGATGCGAGTGTGCAACGAAGCATGTCTCCTCGTCCTTATTTAATTTCGCCATATGGGTTTGATGCGAACGGCAATCCGGTTTTAAAAAATGCAAAAGGAGAATATAATTATGTAGATCAGGATCCCTCTAATAGCGGATACCATGATTATTTAACCCGGGCAATAACCACTCCGAGTACTGCCAGAACCGATTATATTGAGGCTTCTTTGATTTACAATCGTATGTTTGGAAAGCATAATGTTGGCGGACTTTTGCTTTATGACCAAAGCGATCAGGTTTTTCCTAGTACCAGCGGTATTTATGACGCAGTTCCCAAACGTTATCAGGGATTGACCGGACGGGCAACTTATTCTTATGCTGATCGGTATTTCGGAGAATTTAACTTTGGATACAATGGCTCTGAAAATTTTGCCAAAGGGAAACGATATGGCTTCTTTCCTTCTTATGCGATAGGATGGACGGCTTCTAATGAGAAGTTTATGGCCTTTATGAAGCCAGCCGTTCAATTGTTGAAATTTCGTGGCTCTTATGGAAAAGTGGGGAATGATCAAATTGGATCGGTTGGTGGTGTTAATCGGTTCGCTTATCTCACAAGGGTTGAAGCTACAAGTACGAATGTCGGCTTCGGAACGAATAATGGTTTTGGCTATGGAGCTGGCTCAGGTATTAATATTACTTATTACGGAAATCCGGATGCAACATGGGAAACAGCTGCAAAATCGGATCTTGGAATGGAGCTGGATTTTCTAAGTTGTTTGAGTCTTCAGGCTGACCTTTTTTATGAAAAAAGGACTAATATCTGGACGCAATTAACTAAAGTGCCTGATATGTATGGTTTTGGATCAGCTCAACCTGGAGCGAATGTTGGCGAAATGAGCAATCAGGGAATCGATGGTTACTTGGAATACACCAAAACTTTTAGCCGTGATTTTTCGATTAATTTTAAGGGGACTTTTACTTTTGCTAAAAACAGAGTATTGGCTAATGGAGCTGAAACTCCCAGATATGCTTATCAATCAGCACTTGGTCAACGTCTAAACCGGATGTTTGGCTATGTCGCAGATGGTTTATTTGTCGATGCAGCAGAAATTAAAAATAGCTCGGATCAATCGGCATTGGGACAGGTAAAACCTGGAGATGTTAAGTATAAGGATATTAACGGAGATGGAAAAATTGACAGTTTTGACCAGATTTACATGGGGTATACTCCTATTCCGGAAATTACTTACGGACTTGGAGCCGGTACTGTCTTTAAAAACATCGATTTCTCCTTTTTGTTTCAGGGAACCGATAAGGTTTCGTTCTTTGCTAAACCGCAGACTTTTTCTGAGATAAGTTCAGGAAATATATTTTCTTTTATTCCGAGTAATCATTGGACAGAAGAGACTCAGAATATCTATGCTGCAATCCCTCGATTGGGTGTTGGAGCGCAAACCAATAATTATGCGAATTCGACGTACTGGCTAAGAAACGGACGGTATCTTCGCTTGAAACAAGTGGAGTTGGGTTATTCTTTACCGATGAGTCTTGTCAGGAAAGCTCAGGTTAAAAGTGCGAGAATTTACCTTAATGGCATGAATCTGCTTACCATTGCTCCTTTTAAATGGTGGGATCCAGAAGCACAGAGTAGCAATGGCATGATTTATCCTGCTCAAAAAATAGTTAATGTGGGATTAGAAATCAAGTTTTAAAAGATTATTACTATGAAAAATAAAATCATATATATTGGTGTTTTGGGACTGCTGCTTTTGGCAACGGCTTGTTCTGATTATTTGAATCAGGTTCCTGAGGAGAAACTTAATGAAGCAAATCTTTTTACCTCAAAAGATGATGTCGTTAAGGTATTAACTCAAATATATGCAGCTTATAATAGTCCGATTGATTTTTACACTAACTATCCGGGAAATGCGGCTGATGAAGTTGATTATAATTGGTCGAATTATGATCCGAGCACGAAAGATCTGGGAACTTTTAGTGCAAGTTCTCCCATCTATAATCAATGGAGTAATTATTTCAATGCGATACGAACCAGCGTTTATTTTACGAATCGTATCGGGGAATGCAAAGATGAAAAATTGACGGAGCAGGAAAGAACTTGGTGGACAGGAGAAGCTTATTTTCTTGAGGCTTATTACTATTTTCTTCTATTTCAAGAATATGGCCCGGTTCCAATCATTGATAAAGTTTATTTGCCTGGGAACGATTTGTCGCAGTCAATGGCAAAAGGAATCGCACGTCCCAGTGTAGATGTGTTTGTCCATCATGTCGATAGTTTGTTGGTAAAAGCTTCTACATTACTTGATGTGACCTATACAATCCCAGATCGTTGCGGTCGTGCAAATGCTTCTGCCGCGTTGTTCCTTCGTTCCAGATTGTCTCTTTATGCTGCCAGTCCGCTTTATAATGGAATGGCAAATCCGGTGACAGGAAAATCTTATGCAGGAATTCTGATGATTAAAGACAATAAAGGGAAGGATTTGCTTGATAAGACTTTTGCGATAGAAAAGTGGAAAAATGCAATGACTTATGCTCAGGATGCGATTAAATTGGCAAATTCCGGAGGGTATGATATTTATATGGGCGATGGCAAAAATTATACTCCGGGGATGAGTGCATACAAGCGTCTGTTTTCTTATCCTCGGGGAGGAGAACCCAGTATTGAAACAATTTTTTATAAGCAAAACTTTGATTCAAGCGTTGGTATTCAACTGGCTTTGCCGATAAGTTGGTCGGGTTATTCCGGTATTTGTCCAACGATGGAGGATGTGAATGAATATTTTATGGCGGACGGACTTTTGCCCGAGGATGATTCGGACTATCAAAACGCGACCGGCTTTTACAATTATAGCCAGGATGGGTTTAACATCCGTTTATATAATAAGTTCAGGAAAAGAGATCCCCGTTTTTATACCAATATTCTTTTTCCTGAGCAGTATTCTTATGCAATGGTGACTGGTACACAAGAATCTTTCTCGCATAAATGGGCCGGAGACACAAATAATGATCTGGAATATTTCAGACCTTATGCTGATAGTCAGGATGGATTTAATAAAAAGACAGGAAGAGATTACTGCGATACGGGTTTTTTATCTATAAAATGGATTGCCCCAACGATTACTAAAACGAATCATGGTGACTTTGCTGTGTCGATTTTCCGTTATACTGAACTACTCCTTAATTTGACCGAGTCTGCGTTCGAATATGACGTTGCTTCTGGCATTGATCCGTTAAATGATCCGAATGTATTTGATCCATGGAATAAAATACGGGATAGAGTTGGCCTTCCTCATGTGAAAGATGCTTATGCTGCTGCAGGTATCTCATTGACAACGGCAAAGCTTCGGGAATTGATTCATCGGGAAAGAAGAGTTGAACTGGCGATGGAAGGACATCGTTATTTTGATAATCGGCGTTGGCTGGATGCAGAGCGGGAAGGTGGAGCAAAACATGGTTTCAATATAATGAAAAACTCAGATAGTGGTTTCTGGCAGGAAACGGTATTTGAAACTCGTTATTGGAATAATAAGATGTATTTCATGCCGATTCCCCAGTGGGAGCTGAACAGAGATCCAGCTTTAACACAGAATCCAGGATGGTAATTATTAAAAATTGATTATTATGAAAAAAAATATTTTACTCTTTATTTTGGGATTAACAATGATTTCGGTCAGTTTTTCTTGCAGTAAGGATAATGAGGATGCAATCCCTCCTAAACCGGTTACCGGAGTGACGGTGACTCCAGACTACGGAGCATTGATTTTTCAATGGAAAAACCCAACGGACAAGGACCTTTATTATGTTGATATTGCGTTTATTGATTCGAAGGGGAAGCAACGAAGCGTGAAGTCAAGCAGTTACGCTGACTCTACCACTATTGATGGATTTGCTAATAATAAAACCTATTCATTCAAAATGACCGCTTATGATCGAATCGGAAATGCTTCAACGCCGGTAGCAGTGAGTGCTGCTCCCAAAGTGCCTGTTTATATTCTTATGCTTGATTCTATTAAAATTACTCCTGATTTTGGAGGCGCAAGAATCGGGTGGACAAATAACACGGGAAAGCCTTTCAATATAAATGTCAGTTATAAAGATAATAGCGGGGCTTTGGCCAATAGCTTTTTTTCTTCTGTTGCAGGAGCAAATACTGTTTTTATTTCCGGACTTGATAATACGAAACGTGATTTTATTCTGACAACTTCGGATAATAAGTCAAATACTTCCGCTCCCCAAACAATTTCTTTGGTCCCGCTCAAAGAAACAAAAATTAGTAAGGCAGGATGGAGTATTTTGGATTTTGATTCTCAGGAACCGGTAGATCACCCAAATGGTGGCGATCCGTCATTTTTAATTGATGATGACCTCAATACTTATTGGTCTACGGCATGGTCCAACACACAGCCGGGTTATCCGCATCATATAACTGTTAATATGGGACAACCGGTAACAGTTAGTCGGATTGTTTTAGCCACTCGGCAAAATGATATCCGAGGTGCAACGAAAGTACAGTTTCTGGGTAGTACAGATGGAGTTAATTGGACTGATTTTGGAACATTTCCTTTTCAGCAGATCAATGCAGGACAGAGTTTTAGAATTTCATCAAATCCTAAAGTACAGTATATCCGGGTTGTTGCAGTAGAGGGATCTAACTTTTTTACCTTCTTTGCTGAATTGGACGTTTACGGACAACAGTAGATTTAACCAATAAAAATTAGATATTGTATAACTGAACATGAAAAAAATTCTATTCTTATTTTCACTGATGGTCATTGTCCTTCCCGGATGGTCTCAAAAAGTCAAATGGCTTGATGAGATGAATTTGAAATTCATGACCTGCGAATGGGGAACACCTCAACAAAACAAATCAATAGGAGGAAATCCACTCAAGGTCAATAATATCACTTTCAGCCGGGGAATCGGGACCCATGCCGTCAGTACTTTTCTGATAAATCTCAAAGGACAGGCAACGACCTTCAAAACTCAGGTAGGCGTTGATGATGAAGCAACCAACAATGCAAGCATTGAGTTTGTAGTTATGGCCGATCAGAAAGTGCTGTGGCGTAGCGGGGTTATGAAGAAAGGCGAAGACCCCAAAACCTGTCAGGTTTCATTAAAAGGCAAACAAAAACTAGGGATGGCTGTTTTGAGCGGAGAATTAATTGATAATGACCATGCCGACTGGCTTGAAGCCCGGATTATGTATTCGGTTACAGTTCCCGAAGCCGTTGATACTCGCAACCCAACAGAAACATCTTATATTCTTACCCCTAAAACATCTCCGGCGCCCCGAATCAACGGGGCCCGGATATTTGGGGCTCACCCGGGAAATGATTTTCTCTTTAAAGTGGCTGTTACAGGGGTTCGTCCAATGACTATTACTGCTTCCGGTTTACCCGAGGGGCTTTCCATTGATACCAGTACCGGAGTTATTACCGGTATTACCCCTGCAAAGGGAGAATATTCGGTTAAAATAACCGCTCGGAATAAAGTGGGAAAAGCGTCCCGTATCCTGAAAATTGTTTCGGGCGATGTGTTGGCCCTTACCCCTCCGATGGGATGGAATAGCTGGAACTGCTGGGGACTGAGCGTGAATCAGGACCGGGTTAAGTCTTCTGCTGATGTAATGATTCAAAAAGGGCTCATTGAACACGGATGGACTTACATCAACATCGACGACGGATGGGAAGCCCCAAGCCGGACTGCTGACAGCATCCTGCTTCCGAACAGTAAATTCCCGGATATGAAGGCGCTGACTAATTACATTCATTCCAAAGGCTTAAAAATGGGCATCTATTCCTCTCCCGGCACAAGAACCTGCGGAGGTTTTCTGGCCAGTTATCAAAACGAGATACAAGATGCCAAAACATGGGCTGATTTGGGTATTGATTACCTCAAATATGACTGGTGCTCTTATGAGTCAATTGCCAAAGACCATTCGCTTGAGGAGCTACAAAAGCCATATATCGTGATGCGTGAGGCACTTAATCAATGTAATCGCGATATTGTTTTCAGCCTTTGTCAGTACGGAATGGGCGACGTTTGGAAATGGGGTACAAAAATCGGAGGTAACGCATGGAGAACTACCGGAGATATTAATGATTCATGGAACAGTATGAGCGGAATCGGCTTTTCGCAGACACAGGATCCAGAATGCACCGGACCCGGGCACTGGAACGATCCGGATATGCTGGTTGTCGGCAAAGTCGGCTGGGGCCCCAGTCTGCACAATACCCATTTAACTCCCAATGAACAATACACGCATATTTCCATGTGGTCATTATTGGCCTCTCCGCTACTGATTGGTTGTGACATGAGCCAGCTGGATGCTTTTACTCTGAACTTGCTTTGCAATGATGAAGTACTTGATGTTGATCAGGACCCGTTAGGAATCAAAGCCAGCCGGGTAAAGAAATCCAATGGAATTGAAATATGGATGAGACCGCTGGAAGATCATTCTTATGCAGTCGGTGTTTTCTTTAACGGGATAGATAATAATAATCCGGCGTCTCTGATTAATTGGAGCGATGATTCCAGAAAACAGAAGACCGTTAAAGTATCGCTCAGTGATTTGAATCTGAAAGGAAAATATCTGGTTCGTGATCTCTGGAGACAAAAAGACCTCGAAGTAACGAATCGATTTGTTGAAGTACAGGTTCCTTATCACGGAGTATCTTTTTTAAAGTTTAGTACAAAAAAATAGTATCGAAGTATTTATGTTACTCTGTAAATAGAGTATTCCATTTTGGCCGCTTTAATAATAGATATAGCCGGGGTCGTATTTTTTCGATTCCGGCTTTTTTGTGATTTCAGTTGCTCCGTTATAAGTCGCAAATCATAGAGAGTCATCATCGATCTCTTCTTATTAACGCAGATTAAAATGCTCGAAATTTGAATGGCAATAGATCAATGGAAACAAGGCTGAAATTATATCATAAATAGGTACCGGATTTATGATCATTGAATTGTTTTGTTTAATTTTCTGGTTTTTAAAGAAATTGATTTTTGTAATAGGAAAATTCAAAATGAAAAGAATGATACGCCTATTGGAAACATTAACGTCAACGCATTAATACAGAACTTATGAAACGATATTTTTTTTTAATTATTGCACTCCTATTCGTAACGACTTTATCATTATCTGCAAAAGTAAAGTTGCCTTCTGTTTTGGGCAATAATATGGTTTTACAGCAACAAACAAATGTGAAATTATGGGGTGAGGCTTTACCTTCAGCAAAAGTGGCTATTTGTACTTCATGGAATCATAAAACCTATAATGTGAGATCAGACAGTGCCGGAAAATGGTTGGCAAATATTCAAACGCCTGTTGCCGGAGGTCCGTATTTAATTACCATTAGTGACGGAGAGAAGTTAATTCTGAAAAATATACTGATAGGCGAAGTGTGGTTTTGTTCCGGGCAATCGAATATGGAGATGCCCGTTAAGGGTTTTGATAAACAACCGGTTGATGGGAGTAATGATGTGATTGCAAAAGCAAAGCCTGAAATTCCTATCCGTATGTTTACCGTTAAACGAAATTCGAGTAAGACATTATTGTCCGATTGTCAGGGATCCTGGGAAGAAAACAATTCAATGGCAGTTGCGAATACCAGCGCGACGGCTTATTTCTTTGGCCGATATTTGCAGGAAGTATTAAATGTTCCGGTTGGGTTGGTTATATCCGACTGGGGCGGATCTAAAATCGAAGCATGGATAGGACGGGATGTTTTAGGATCGTTTAAAGAGGTGAATTTATCGCATTTGGATGACAGCGCTCAGGTGGAGTCTCCAAATCAAAGAGGATGTATGTTATATAATGCGATGGTTTATCCACTTCTTAATTTCACTATAAAGGGAGCAATTTGGTATCAGGGGGAGTCTAATTTATCGAATCCGGAACTGTATGAGAGGTTGATGCCTGCTTTTGTCAGTGAATTACGAAATGATTGGAAACTTGGAAATTTTCCTTTCTATTATGTACAGATAGCTCCTTTTTCTTATGAAAATCCTAACGGTCTTGTTAGTGCGAAACTACGGGAAGCGCAGTTGAAATGTATGAGCCTGATTCCGAATTCAGGAATGGCTGTGACGTTGGATGCCGGATTGAAAAACGGTATTCATCCTTGTCAAAAGGAAAAAGTTGGAAATCGTTTAGCGTATTGGGCTTTGGCGAAGACCTATGGACGGGAAGGATTTTCTTATGCGGGACCTGTTTATAAATCGATGGAAATAAAAGAGAATACGATTTATCTTTCATTTGAAGCAGCGGGGGGTATATCTCCATTAGAAGAAGAAATTCCTAATTTTGAAGTAGCCGGAAATGATAAAATATTTTATCCGGCCCATGCAATAGTTGAAAATAGTGGAAAATTAAAGGTTGTCAGTGATCAGGTCTCGTCTCCGGTTGCAGTGCGTTATGGATTTAAAAATTATATAGTCGGGGGACTTTTTGATGGGTATGGTTTGCCTGCATCTTCTTTTAGAACAGATAATTGGTGAAGACTAGTAGCTCTGCCTGTCTGAGTTTTATAGTCATAAAGCTAATTTTATTGTAAAGAGAATTTTGTCCTTACGGGTTAAAAATATTTTTGTTCTTTTCGTATCTTAGTCGCCCCAATCCGTATCAATCCAAATCGAATCAAACCAAGTCGACAAATCTAAAATTTGGATCATGAAAGAAATGGGATGGGATCATCGGGAAATACATTCCTGTAATGGCTCATGTTTTTCGTGGAGAATGTTGTGTCAAGTTATAGCTTGTTTGTTTTTGGTATTCTTCTCCGCCCGGGTTAATGCTAAATCGTTGGTTGTAGCCAATAAAGAGACTCCGGTTCGAATTGTGAGCAGTGGAACGGTAACTGCTGATGCAATGGGGCGGTATTTGCAAAAGTTTTTGACAGATCGGCATTTTGCTGTGGATCCGATTCTTTATCACAAACAATTAACCCGATACAAGGGATGCCAGTGGGTTCTGACTGATGTTAGCAATCGGGTGAAGGTAGGGGTTCGGAAATCGTTACCGGCTCTGTCGTCTTCCTGTTCGGATGAGTCTTATTCCATGAAGGTTGAGGAGACTCGGGCAGGGAACCGTATTCTATTGGAAGGGAAGACCGATCAGGGTTTACAGGCCGCGGTTGCCCGTTTGATTTGCCAGGTTGTTAACGAGGACGAAATATTAACCCTTGAGTCCGGAGAATATTTTAGTCAACCATTTATTCATCGAAGAATATTAGATATTGGAAATTCGGCTCGTCGTCAGGTTCCTGAAGGGTCTCCTTTTAAGAAGGTAGATCTTGAAACCTGGTCATTGAATAAGTTGCGGGATTATCCGGAATTGTTTTGGCAGTTCGGTTTCAATGGGGTACAAATAGAGGAAGTTAGAGGATACGGAGCCCTCACGGACCAGCAGTTGCCGGGAATAAGAAAAGGACTTCAGGTATTGGCAGAAGGAGCCAGAGCGCGGGGAATGTATGTCTCGCTTTTCCAGTGGGGGGACTGCCTATACAAAGAGGGCATGACTCATTCCTGGAATGATCCGGCAGAACATCGCACGATGCTGGCTTTTATGAAAGATCTGGCAGATGGCTATGGAAGATATGTTGATCATGTAAATATACACTTTGGAGATCCGGGTGGTTGTCTGCGAGATGGGTGTGATAGTTACAAAACACCACAACAGGTGACGGAGGCTTATTATGAGGCCTTCCGTAAAATTAATTCGAAGGTGGAGTTCTCTCTTAGTACCTGGGCTTGGGGTGACTTCTGGTCTTATTGCCCTCATCAGGTAGATTTGTCAAATTATAATCCGTATTTTCCGGATATGGCCAAAGCAAAAACCTTTAACCGTTCGATTCCGGGCGGAGGTCAATTCTTAGATAGTACATTTATGTCTTCGAGTATTGGAATAGCATTGCATCGGACTTATAATCAGGATCAGTCAAAAGCAGTTTTGGCATCGGGCAGACCGGTTGATGTCTGGACCTGGTATGTGGGCGATAATGAAATGCTCAATAGTTACTGGCTGAACATGAAAGGAGTTGATGAGATATTAAGTAGTCTGCCCGAAGGGGCAGGTAAAGACCTGCGGTCTTATTCCTTTGAACTGAATTTTCATGGATGGCCGGAAATCATCAATACTTACATCGGAGGTTGTAAGTTGTGGAATCCGAAATTATCACTGAAGACAATTGAGAAAGAATTTTGTACCGGAGCATTCGGACCGAAAAATGCGGATGCCATGGTTGCTCTATACGAGGCCTGCGAAAATGGTTGTTTCTCTGCGATACCAAAGCCTAAGTCGTTTGGAACGGCGGCTCATAATCAATATCTGAAGGAGGTGTTGAAACAGACGGAAGGAGTTCATCTGGCAGCGGATTGGAAACCGAATTTTGCATTGCCGGTGGGAGCACAGGAATATGTTGATCAGCTAAAAGCACGATTGAGATTAATCTTGTGTGTATCGGAGGCCAAAGAGGCGGTAGAGAAGGCGCGTCAACAGAATGCGGATAAACAGACGATTGAAAAAATCAAAGAAGAGTATATTCAGAAAATACCCGATTTGCCGATTGATCCGCTTTACCGACAGGATAGTTCGATTGCCAATGATGGTTATCGGATAGCAAGTTTTGCTGAAATGATTGGAAACCTATAGATTCAAATATGAAAAATCACACATTCGTTTTTTTTAAATGGAGCTGTTTGGGACTGATGCTCTTTTTGACGCTTCCTTTTATTGGGAAGACTCAGAGCATAAACGGACAAGGACTCCCCGTTATCAGAAATGGATTTTATTCCATTCCTGATTCCATCCAAACCAGTGTTTACTGGTATTGGATATCAGATAATATTTCAAAAGAAGGGGTTATAAAGGACCTTCAGTCAATGAAACGGGCTGGTATTAACCGGGCTTTTATCGGAAATATCGGATTAAGTGATGTTCCCTATGGGAAAGTAAAAATATTCAGCGATGAATGGTGGGAGGTTCTTCATACTGCTTTAAAAACTGCTACAGAACTGAATATCCAAATAGGGATATTTAATTCTCCCGGTTGGAGCCAGTCTGGTGGTCCATGGATCAAACCGGAACAGGCTATGCGTTATCTGACTTCGTCGGAGTTGAATGTATCCGGTCCGAAGCAGTTGAATGTGACTCTGGCTCGCCCGGCTAAAGATTTTCAGGATGTGAAAGTTCTGGCTTTCAGGGCTCCTAAAAAGGGAATACAACTTGATTCACAATCCGCACAGATTACTTCAACTCCTGAAGTTCCAAATATAAATAATATCGCGGACCAGGATTTTACGACAGAAGTTGCTCTTCCATCAGGAAATAATCAGCCGGTTAATCTGACTGTTGATTTCCGGTGCAAAGAAGAACAAACAGTTCGGAGTATTTCTATTTTTACGGCGCATCGCCCCATGGGAGTTCATGCCGATTTATACGCTAAAGAAGGTAATGATTATCGACTGATAAGAAGTATTGATGTCGACCGGACTAATCCTAATTTGATTGTCGGGTTTAATCCTTACGGTCCGGTTGTTATTTCTCTCCCTGAAACCAAATCGGATGCTTTCCGGTTGGTATTCAGTAATGCCAGTTCTAATAGCGGGATTGCAGAAGTATGCCTGTCTTCCGAACCCAGAGAAGAACGTTATGTTGAGAAAACGTTGGCTAAAATGTTCCAGACTCCTCATCCAATGTGGCATGATTACATGTGGAAAGATCAGCCGGGCGTTACGGATAAAAGCTTATTGATTAATCCGAAAGAAGTTTTGGATATTTCAAAGCAGATGACGCCTGATGGAAACCTGACATGGAATGTGCCGGAAGGTGATTGGATTATTCAACGTACGGGGATGACTCCAACCGGAGTTAAAAATGAACCGGCTTCTCCTGAGGGAACCGGATTGGAAGTGGATAAGATGAGTAAGAAACTGGTTGCAGTGCATTTTGATGCGTTCCTTGGTGAAATTATGCGACGGATCCCAGCAGAAGATCGTAAAACTTGGAAACTTGTAGTCGAAGATAGTTATGAAAGAGGTGGACAAAACTGGACAGACGGCTTTATTAATGATTTTAAAGGCCGATATGGATATGATCCGGTGCCGTTTATTCCGGTAATGCAGGGTCGTGTTGTTGAAAGTCAGGATGTTTCTGACCGTTTTCTGTGGGATCTGAGACGGATGGTGGCAGATAAAGTCGCTTATGATTATGTCGGAGGATTGAGAGAGGTGAGCCATAAAAATGGAATGACTACATGGCTTGAGAATTACGGTCATTGGGGATTCCCGTCCGAATTCCTCTTGTATGGCAGTCAATCGGATGAAATTGGTGGAGAGTTCTGGAGTGAAGGAGATTTGGGCGATATTGAAAACCGCGCTGCTTCATCCTGCGCTCATACTTATGGAAAGACCAAAGTTTCTGCCGAATCTTTTACTTGTGGCGGAGGTGCTTTCTCCCGTTATCCTGCTTTGATGAAACAACGGGGAGATCGGTTCTTTACGGAAGGAATTAATAATACTCTTTTGCATGTATATATCGAACAACCTTATGGCGAGGATAAAGTCCCTGGGGTGAATGCTGGATTTGGAAACGAATTTAACCGGAATAACACGTGGTTTAATGATCTTGATTTGTTTACCAAGTACCTGAAGAGATGCAACTACCTACTGCAGCAAGGCCGTTATGTGGGCGACGTAGCTTACTTTATTGGTGAAGACACACCGAAGATGATTGGCGTTTGTGATCCGGCTCTTCCTAAAGGCTATTCATTCGATTATATTAACGGAGATGTGTTGAAAAACAGGGTGTCGGTGAAAGAAGGAAGACTGACTCTGCCCGATGGAGTGTCATATCGGATTCTTGTTTTGCCTAAGCAGGAGACTATGAGACCGGAATTCCTTAGTAAACTTACGAAGCTGGTTCGGGAAGGTGCAATTGTTCTTGGTCCCGCTCCGCGGCGTTCTCCTAGTATGCAGAATTACCCGGTAGCCGATCAGGAAGTTCAGAAGATGGCTTCGAAGTTATGGGGCAAAGTTGATGGCGTTCATGTGAAATATGCTAAAGTCGGAAAAGGAATGATCCTTTCGGGTATGTCAATGGAGGAAGCATTGAAGCTCGCAGGTGTTATGCCTGACTGCAAAACAGAACCGGCAGATCCTACTTTGTTTATTCATCGTCAGACCAAAGATGCTGAAATCTATTTTATCTCGAACCAGTCCAACCAGACCATTCGTATAAATCCCGAATTCAGAGTTACAGGGAAAGTGCCTGAGCTATGGAATCCGGTTACCGGGGAAACGCGCAGTCTGCCGGCTTATGATCCTCAAAGCGAAAAGACAAGAGTTCCTCTTAAATTAGACGCTTATGAGAGTTCCTTTATTGTCTTCAAAAATGGGGCTATTCATCCAGAATCAGCCAGTCTGGAGGCTAATTTCCCAACTCCTAAAGTGGTTGCTGTTGTTGATGCTCCCTGGAGTGTACAGTTTGATGCTAACCGCTGGGGACCTAAAAATCCAGTGATCTTTGATCAGTTAACGGACTGGACCGCTTCGAATAATGACAGTATCCGTTATTATTCGGGAACAGCAGTTTATCGTACGCAATTTGATCTGCCGAATGGAATCGGAAACAAAAATATCTTCCTGAACCTTGGAAGTCTCTCTGCAATGGCGAAAATAAAAATTAATGGAAAAGAAGTTGGTGGAGTCTGGACTGCTCCCTGGCAGATAAATATTTCCGATGCCATTAAAGCGGGTAAAAATGAGGTCGAAATCGAAGTGGTCAATACGTGGATGAACCGACTCATCGGAGATCGCAAACTTCCTGAAGGTCAATCACACACATGGTGCACTTCAAATCCTTATAGTGCAAATAGCTCATTGGAACCTTCCGGATTATTAGGACCGGTTACAGTAGAGCAAGTGACTCAATAAGAAAATAATTCCGAACTTATAGCAAGAGAGGTTGTTCCAAATGTATTGGAACAACCTCTCTTTTTTTGTGCGCAATGTACGGTGTATCACTTGACGGTCGATGTTTGTTATAGGGGCTGGCAGTTGTCAACGGATAAATTACAATATTAGTGATAGGTTGAATTTCATTGCGGAGAGAATTTTTTGTGCTTCCAGACTTGCTTCTTTAATGGTATAGGCTTGATATTCGCGCCTTACAGGGTAGTCTCCCCGTTGTTTTTCAAAGCTTTCGGGCGAAAGTGTCAGTCGATCGGAATCTTTCCATATAGGGTAGGTTGCCAGGACAGCTTGCGTAATTTGTTGCTGAATGGTTCCGTTTCTGTCTGTTACAATCAGTGGATTGGTGGGATGTTCCGGTATTACTGCTTTCCATTTATCTAATCCGAGATGAAAAAATTGGCTGATGGACTGAACACATTGGGTTGTCCCATTTGCTTTGCCGTCGCGTGAATAGCCTGCTATGTGAGGCGTTGTTATATCAGCCAGCTTAAGAAGTACTGGGTCAGGAGTGGGTTCATGTTCCCAGCAGTCGATGACGGCTCCGGAGATCTCTCCTTGGGTAATTGCTTCCTGTAATGCTGTCGTTTCTGTTACTTCTCCGCGGCAAGTATTTAAAAGCAGCGGTTTGTTTTTGAGCTCGGCTAAAAATTTCCTGTCAATAAGGTGATAAGTCTTATCCGGTCCCACTCTTTGCAGTGGAACGTGTAAGGAAATGATGTTGGCTTCTTCTTTAATCTGTTCCAATGAAACAAATTGATCGCTCTGTTCTTTCCTTTCTCTGGGAGGGTCGTTAAGGAGTACGTTCATCCCGAGGAGTTTTGAAACACGGGCGACTTTTGTTCCTACATTCCCGACTCCGATGACTCCTATGGTTTTTCCTTTGAGGATTATATTTCGTTTTTGTGCCAGATGCAGAATAGCTGCAATGACATATTGTTCAACAGAAGAAGAGTTGCATCCCGGAGCATTCGTCCATTGTATGTTTGCTTTTCGGCACCATTCCGTGTCTATATGATCATAGCCGATTGTGGCCGTAGCAATGAATTTTACCGAGGACCCTTCAAGTAAATTCTTGTCGCATTGGGTTCGTGTGCGGGTAATTAGCGCATCTGCATTTTTTACATCCTCAGGAGTAATTGCTGCTCCCGGAAGATACCGGACTTCGGCAAAAGGTTCAAAGACTCCTTTGATATAGGGGATTTTGTCGTCAATAACAATTTTCATCGTTCACTTTTTGTAGTAAGGACTTAAAACTTCATCCATAACCCAACTGGTTCTTGCGGCAGAATACATGTCGGAAGGGCAGGTTCCTTTTCCTCTGAGTTGATCAACGATTGTTTGCAGGTGATGTGCCTGAATAATCGTCGGTTTTTCAAAATAGAACTCCCGTTCGCCTTTTGGGGTTTTTAAAAGAATGGGATTGGGTTTAAAGATAGAAAAACGCAGTCTTCCCTGATCCCCGATAATATCAACGTAATCAACGTCAGTATTTTCAGCGGCACAAAAGCACCATGATCCATTACCGGCAACACCTGATTCAAACAGGAAAGAGGCTGCTACGGTGTCTTCTGCCGGATAAAGTCCTGCACGATTTAGCGCAAAGGACCGTACTTCTTTTATCGGGCCTAATACATAATCCAGAAAGTCGAGTGTGTGCGATGCCAGATCAACAAAATAGCCGCCTCCCGAAATTTCAGGAATAACTCTCCATGGAAGATCTTCTTCATCATGATCGGCAGGAGAAGCCGGACGGAAAAGACGGATATTAACGATCAGCGGGTTTCCTATCTCTCCGTTATCGATTAGTTCTTTTATCTTTAGAAAAGCCGGAAGGGAGCGGCGATAATAAGCAACGAAGAGCGGAACTCCTGTCTTTTCTGATACGTCAATCATTTGCTGGCATTCCTGATGGTTTATGCCCATTGGTTTTTCAACGTAAACAGCCTTGCCTGCATTCATTGCCTGAATGGCATAGCTGGCATGAAACTGGGGAGGTGTTGCAATATAGATCGCATTAATATCCGGATCGTTAATCAGTTTATCAGCCTGATCATACCATTTGGGAATCTTATGCCGTTGGGCATAGTCCTGTGCAAAGATTCCGTTTCGGCGCATTACCGCAATTAATTCCGAGTGTTCTATTTGCTGAAAAGCAGGACCGCTTTTTACTTCGGTTACTTCTCCACAGCCAATAATTCCCCATTTTATCTTGTCCATGATCGTTAATATTGCGATGGAAGAAACATTCATTTTAAAGCTTCGTACAATTTACGAATGATTTATCAATTTTAGTTATAAAGCATCTTTTTCTCTTTGTAAATATTAGCGGTCTTCTTAGGTTTGTTCTGATTTTTCATGGCTGTGTCAGGATAAATTATGAGTCGATGTATTGTGCAACAATATGAAATATACTATCTTGCAAGGGAAACCGAAATCAACTTTTATGAGAAGAATATGCCTGTTATTCGTATTGGTTTGTCTTAGTACTTTTTCGTACGGACAAAAAGAGGTCGTAGAGTTTCTAAAGGCAGGGAAAAATGATGCAAATACTTTGTTTAGAGCATATTTGCAACCTTATGCTACTTCTCTTGGGGATGGATTGAATACCGGGTGGTTTACCACAGCACAGCCACATAAGTTGCTTGGATTTGATCTTTCGATTAGTGTTACGGGGGTCAGTGTTCCTTCGTCTGATAAATATTTTGATTTGAATTCTTTAAATTTTCAGTCGGTAAGGCTGGCTGATCCGGGTAATCACATAGCACCGACGGTTGCCGGTCCTAATCAAAACGGACCGACTCTTAATCTGTATACGAACTATGGTGGAGCGGATTATAATCTTACTTCTTTCCAAACTCCTTCCGGAACGGGTTATTCATTTGTCCCTATCCCTGTAATTCAGCTTGGAGTAGGTGTTCTTCCCAAGACCGATTTAATGATTCGTTATGTTCCGGATATAAATGTTGGATCGGGAAATAAGAAGATGAAGGTAGGTCTTTCCGGATTTGGATTGAAGAATAACTTTACAAGTCTTATCCCGGGTCTGTCGTTGTTGCCTTTCGATATGGCTGTTTATGTAGGCTATTCCAGGTTGACTGCCAGTTCCGGACTTGATCTCAAACCCAGTGATTATGGCACTGGTGTGACCAATGTCGATTATGTGGATGCGCACGATCAAGAGCTCTCGATTAAAACCAAAACTTTTACGTTCGGACTCATTGCTTCTAAAAAATTAGGTCCATTGACTGTCTTTGGAAGTTTAGGACATGCCAATAGTAAGACAGATGTAGATTTGCTTGGTAAATACCCGACGGTAACTCCGTCGTTGACAGGTCCGGTAATTAAAGAATCCGAGTCGTTGTATGACCCGATTGCCTTGAATTATAAGAATAATACAGTGAACATGAATGCAGGGTTGAGACTTAAGTTACTCTTCTTTTCGGTTTTCGCTTCAGTGAATAAAGAGAAATACACTTCATATAATACCGGAATCTCTTTTGGATTTAGATAGATGAAGAAATTTTGGATAGACTGTTTTTCTCGGGGGTAGAGAATTATAGATGAATTTTAATCTTTTTTAGAGATATAATGAAAAAAGTAATAACCATGTTTTTTGCGTTTGCACTCGTTATCGGGGGCTTTGCTCAGGGAAATTCAGAGAAGTTACCTGAGCCTAAGAAAGAAGGGGGAATGCCTCTAATGGAAGCATTAAATAAGCGGAGTTCTGCCCGCTCTTTTTCGGATCAGACAATTGACCGGCAGATGTTATCCAATCTACTATGGGCTGCATGGGGTATTAATCGACCAGACGGTAAAAGAACGGCTCCTTCATCGATGAATAAGCAGGAGATCAGTCTTTATGTGGTAGAGAAAGATGGGGCTTACCTTTATGATGCACACAACAATGCATTGGTAAAAGTAGCTTCAGGTGATTTTCGTAAAGATTGCGGAATGCAGAAATACGTAGGTGAAGCTCCGTTGAATGTCATTATGGTTGCTGATACCGGGATCTCAGGTAAAGGAGATGCAACACATGCTTCTTCGTGGGCAGATGCAGGGTTTATTTCTCAGAATATCTATCTTTTCTGTGCTTCGGAAGGACTTGCTACAGTTGTTCGTGCTTCGATTGATCATGGCAAACTGGCAACTGATCTTAGTCTCAGTGGAAGTCAGGAAATTATTCTTGGACAGACTGTTGGATTCCCGAAGTAGATAGTTTTTATCTTGTACTGAAAAGAGAAAGCGATAGAACCGCTCTCTTTTTAGTACAGTTTCTTAAATATTTTGTGCAATGAATGAAATTCAGGATAAGTCCTATTTCTATAAGTTTCATGTAGCTGTAGATTGTATTATTTTCGGTTTTGATGAAGACGGATTAAAAGTTCTTTTATGTAAGCGTAGCTTTGAGCCCGGGAAAGGGCAGTGGTCTCTGTTGGGCGGATTTCTTAATCCGGAAGAATCTCTTGATCAGGCAGCAGAGCGGGTTCTTACAAAGATTACCGGCCTTAAAGATATTTATCTGGAACAGATTCATACTTATGGCGATATTAATAGAGATTCGGCCGCACGGGTTGTTAGTGCTGCCTATTTTGCATTGATAAAGATCAATAGTTTTAAGCAGAATCTAATTGAGGAGTTTGGAGCCAGATGGTGGCCGGTTGATCAGTACCCCGAATTAATATTTGACCATGGCGCAATGGTTCAAAAAGCGTTTGAAGTCCTTAGAGACAAGGCGAAACAAGAACCAATTGGATTCGAACTTCTGCCGAGGTATTTTACCATTACACAGTTGCGTAATTTATATGAGGCGATTTATCAAAAGAGTCTGGATCCTGGGAATTTCAGAAAAAAGCTTTTATCAATGAAAATTCTGGAGAAACTACCGGTTAAGGATAAGTCGGGATCTAAAAAGGGATCGTTTCTATATGAGTTCAACGAACAACGCTATGAGCGGTTCAAGTCTCAGGGATTTTTATTCGATTTGTAAAATCGGTTGGTTGAATCTATTTCTTTTCGTTAGCTTTTGAGGCAGCGTATTTATTGTTTTTGATAAAAAGAATTCTGATTGAATTCTTTTGTCAGTCCAGTGCGCATTAAACACTTGGGATTTTGCCATTTTCCTTGATATTTACGAAGGTCAATTTTATTGCCATCAATGTCATAGAAATTGCCAGCAGTGTCTTTTTTTATACGCCATACTTTTCCAGAAGCCATAAGTTGTCGGATGGAATCGGCTAGTGTTTGTTCGGAACAACCTTTTAGCCGGAGTCCAAGATCAACGCCGATCAGGTTATTTTTTAAGTCCATTTCAGATCCTGTCTGGTCGGGTAGTTCTCCGTCGTAGCTCTTTCTCTTCTTATTGAAAAATTGCTTATCCCCTCGTTCATGAGCGCGGCCAAGGCTTAGAGCCCTTCTTTTGCCGATCTTCTGACTTAAAGAGGACATCCAGAGCATGTGTCGGAAAGCATCAAGATTTCCTCCGTTACCATCTCCGTCGTTAATGGAATCCAAGGGCATTTTTTGAAGATAATCCAATACATGCTGGGATATGTGGAAGGCTTTAACCGCACAGCAAGGGTGTAAAGCAGCCCAAACCCTTTCGGCAGAAGAGACTTTGGAAAATTGTCTTAAGGGAGATTGTGCATTGACCCCTAAATACGAGAAAAAGATTGTGATCAAAAAGATAAATTTACATTTCATGTTCTTATTCTTTTCTGAGTCGGGCAATGAACATAGAGTCTGCTTGTTCTCGGGTGCCATCAAGTGTTTCCATTTGTTCCAGAACCAGAGGGGTTGATTGAAGTAATTGGTCTATAACCTGTTCGTTTTCTTGCTGGAAGACCGAGCAGGTGATGTAAATGAGTGTCCCTCCAGGTTTTAAAAAGCGAATAACATTCTGAGTGATCCGAAGTTGTCGTTCGTGAAAGGAAGTCAGACTATCGGGCGAGAAGAAAGCTAAATTTTCAGGCGTACGACTCCATGTCCCGGAGCCGCTACAGGGCGCATCGACAAGGATCCCGTCAAAAGGACTTCCTGCAATTTGATCGGGAAGTTTTTTCTGCATGAGATCTATAACCAATGAATGATGGATGGTATGTCCTGCTTTTTGGAAGCGATTAGTGAGATTATCCAGTATGGAACTTCTGATGTCGCTAACCGTGAGATTTACCGAGGGCTCCAAATCTTTCAGAAGTAATGATTTTCCACCGCTTGCAGCACAACAATCCCACCATGATTCATCGGTTCCTGGTTTGAATAAGGATGCGGTCTTTTGGGATGAATAATCCTGAATTTCAAAACAGTCGGGTGATAGAAGCGTTTCTGTTTTAGTTCCATTGGGTAGTCGGAGACAGTCCTCATTCATCCATTGAAATGAAATTTTGTTCTGGGTAAGGATTTGCTCTATTTGAACCTTGATTAATTCGTGAAGTTTGCCTTCATTGGGAAATACTTCTTTTGAGTTTCCCTTAATTTTTGTCTGCTTCGAATTCCGAATTCTCAGGAATAGGGATGGCTGAATAAGAAAGGAAAGAGACAGGGCTTTTGGATTAATTTTGGGAGAAAGAAGATCGTTCCATGGGAAAATATCTTTTGGATTGAAACCTTCCTGTAATTCCTCTACTTTTAATATTTTCTCCGGTAGAGAAAGTGAATTGTTTTGTTGAAAGAGGTCGGATAATAGATTAAGATAAGCTTCCTGCGACGAAAACAACCATATCCCGGTTAAAATTCTTGATTTGATATCAGGAAACCCGGTTGCCTTTCCCAGACGATAATAACCGTAGGTTAACTGAGCAACCTGTTTGCGATCGGTAGATCCCATTTTGGGATTATGACGGAAGAAATCTTTTAAAAACCGGTGTAACGGGATTGTTCCGTCATACAGGTTAATGATGTTTTCTGTCCGGTCAATATAATGTTCCCAACGAGTCATTGTTTAATTTTCAAGATTGGAGATAAAAATAATAAAACAAACGGGAGTTGCTATTAAAATAACAACTCCCGTTTGTTTAGAGTATCGTAAAACATCGAGTAAACCTGAAGAAATATTATTTATTTCAGGTTATTCATGTTTAAAAAGTCAACGAGCTCTGCAACTTCTTTTTCTGTCCGGATAACAAAATCATTGCTTACTTTTAGGTTGAAAACCTGAAGTCTCAGCATGTTAATTGCAAAGTCATCTTTTCTTTCAAGAAGTTTCATTCCTTGCTCGAATAGTTTCATTCTTTGTGCATTCATATTCTCAACCAAAGTTTAATTGTTTCTTTTTGTATTCTGATTTTGTGCCAAAGGTGGCATTATAAATTTTGTTAATGTGTTAATAATCGGTTAATAGCCTAAAATCATCGACTAATTAACTTTTTTGTACCTTCGGATAGCAAGCGAAAGCATGATAATTCCAAACGTCAACAATGACCCGAATTCCATTTTTAAATCGGCAAATCCAGATCCTTTTAAAATAATCATCCGCATAACCCGAACGAAATAATAGATCGGATTAATCCGGTCCGCTATCTGTGCCCATTCCGGCATACTTTCAACCGGGGTAAAGATCCCTCCAAGCATGACAAATACCAGCATAAAGAAGAAACTGATAAAAACCGTTTGCTGTTGGGTTTCACATATCGTTGATATTAAGAGTCCAAGCCCTAGAATACCAACTAAATAAACCGCCGCAAAGCTAAATAATAATCCGACATTTCCGACAATTGGCAGGTGAAAAGCAATTCGGGCAACCGTTAACCCAAAAGCTAAATCAAATAGTCCGATTGCAAGAAAAGGGACTAGTTTGCCAATGATGAACTGAGATTTCCTGATTGGTGTAACATTCAGCTGTTCAATGGTTCCTATTTCTTTTTCCCGGACCAGATTCATCCCGGAGAGGAACATCCCGATAACGGTTACCAATACGGCAAGGATACCTGGTGCCATGAAAAATTTGTAATTCAGTTCAGGATTGTACCAATAAGATTCATCTATATTTATTTCGCTAAGTTGTTTGCTGTCAGATGATCCGATCATCGATGTTATGATATGGTTATTATACTCGCGAAGGACCATGGATGCATAATTGAGAGCTAATTCAGCCTTCGTGCTATTAATCGCATTTACAAGGATTTGAACCTCTTTGTGTTTATCGCGAATTAGTTCTTTTTCGAAATTTTCAGGTATGTGAACAATCATGTCTGCCTTATCATTTAAGATCGCATTTTCAGCATCCGACATCGAAAAGGAGCTTCCGGTAACCCGGAAAAATGAAGAGCCTTCAACCTTGTCAATCATTTGCCGGGATATTGGAGATAAGTCATTATCCACAACGTAAACAGAGATGGTTCTTACATCAAAAGTTGCAGCATAGACTAAAACCAACATCTGAACTAAAGGAAGAATGAAGATGACAGGGAGCATGGTTTTGTTCCTGAATATCTGAAGAAACTCCTTTTGTAGAAGATAAAATAGAACTCTCATAGTTGTTTTTTTATTCCAGACGGGTTTTAAAATTTTTGACGCTAAGCAGAACAAATAGAACGGTCATTATTATAAGAATAAGCGTTTCTTTCCATACATAAATCAATCCGACTCCTTTGAGCATGATGTCTCTCACAATCACGATATACCATCTTGCCGGCATCAGGGTTGTAAGCCATTGCAGGGCGACTGGCATATTCTCAATTGGGAAGATCAGTCCCGATAATAGCATGGTTGGAAGCATTAATCCCATTAAGGATTTAAACATGGCATCCATCTGAGTCTTTGAAACGGTCGAAATAAGAATACCTAAGGACAAAGCCATGAAGATAAAGAGGATTGTTTCGAGTAAGAGAAAGATAAAACTTCCTCTTACCGGAACCTCGAATACAAATTTACCCAACAGGATAATTACGAGCGCGTTGATAAAAGACAAGGCCAGATAGGGGGTTACTTTTCCGATGATAATTTGAATGGGGCGCAAAGGAGAGACCAGTAGTATTTCCATTGTCCCCATTTCCTTTTCCCGGGTAATCGAAATAGAGGTCATCATGGCTGATATCAGCATCAGGATCAACGCCATAATTCCGGGGACAAACATATATACGCTCTTCATCTCTTCATTAAAGAACATGCGTGGTTGTATCTCAATTTGGTAAGGCATTTTAATGCCGGGAAATTCAGCTGCAACATAGTTATTAACAATGGCCCGGGTGTAGTTCACTACCAGTTTGGCAACGTTGGGGTCTGAAGCATCTGCAATAATCTGCATGGGTGCAACCCCTTCTTTGCGAAACCGCTGACCGAAATTATTTCCAAAAACAATAACTTCCTTTACTTTTCCCTGTTTGAAAGAGCTTTCAATTTGTGAATCATCCTGAAGAAGATCTTCACAAACGAAATATCCTGAAGAAAGAATCTTATTGGTAATCTGTCTGGTCGTTTCGTCATGCGACCGGTCTAGTATGGCGATTTTTACATTACTGATTTCACTTCGGATGGCGTATCCGAAAATAAGTAATTGAACGATGGGGATTCCGAAAAGAATAACCATGGTTTTCGGGTCACGGAAAATGTGATAAAATTCTTTTTTGACAAAGCCAATAAAACGTTTCATGGGCGTGATTTTGTTATTTTTTTCGGTGATCAAAAAATAGAATACCAAAGAGCAGAAACATTGACCTTAATTCGTGCGATTCTTTTTTGATTCGTTTGATTAGTTGTTTCATGATGGTTTAATTTTCGGAGCGGGCGATCTTTATGAAGACCTGTTCCATGTTTTCAACCTGATATTGATTTTTTAATTCTTCAGGAGTATCCAATGCAGCGATCTTACCGTTTGTCATGATTGATACCCGATCGCAATATTCAGCTTCATCCATATAGTGGGTCGTAACAAAAACGGTAATTCCCTGGTGAATAGCATCGTATATCAAATCCCAGAATTTTCGTCTGGTAATCGGATCAACACCTCCTGTCGGCTCATCTAGAAAGACAATCTTGGGTCGATGAAAGATTGCGATTGAGAAAGCCAGTTTTTGTCGCCAGCCTAACGGAAGAGAAGAGATCAACTTGTTCTTTTCTTTTTCCATATCGAGATTTTTAAGTAGCTCATCTTCCCGTTTCATCCTTTCAGCTCGTCTTATTCCATAAATGCCGGAATAGAAACGAATGTTTTCCGAGACCGTCAGGTCCTCATAGAGTGAGAATTTCTGACTCATATAGCCGATATGTTTTTTAACCAACTCGGCCTGGTGCTTTACGTCAAACCCGGCAACCGATACCTTTCCTGAGGTAGGAGAGGAGAGACCGCATAAAATGCGGATAGCAGTCGTCTTTCCGGCTCCGTTAGCTCCTAAGAATCCGAATATCTCTCCTTCGGCGACCTCAAAGTTAAGATCATCGTTAGCCCGAAAGTCCCCGAATCGTTTTATCAGATGTTCTACTTCAATGACGTTGTTTTTCATAATCAATTGGATTGAGGATTTTCAGAGTTTTGCATAAGAGACATGAATACATCTTCGATGCCGGGAGTAATGGGTGCAATAGCTATTTGAGTGTGTCCTTTGGATTGAAGATAAGAACGCAGCGCTTCTATTTTGCTTTCAGTTGGGCTTACCGTCACGTGAAACTGTTGTCCGAAGGCAAAGACATCTATGGTTTCATTCCATTCTCTCAAATCGGTAAGAAGTTGATAGCGATTATCTCCTTTTACGGAAAGCAAGGTTCCTTTAAACTGCGATGTAACGCCGGGAAGGGTATCCATTGCCATGAAACGGCCTTTTTGAATTAACGCAACCCGATCACACAGACTGGCTTCATCCATGTAGGGTGTTGAGACCAGGATGGTAATCCCCTTGGATTGAAGCTTTTTGAGCAGTTCCCAGAACTCTTTTCTTGAGACGGCATCAACACCGGTTGTCGGTTCATCCAAAACTAAAATCTCGGGTTTATGAATCAATGCACAGGAAAGAGCTAACTTTTGTTTCATTCCACCGGAGAGTTTTCCTGCCCGACGTTTCTTGAAAGGCTCAATCTGACAATAAATATCATGAATCAGGTCATAATTTTGCTCAACGGTGGTGCCGAAAACCGTAGCGAAGAATTTAAGATTCTCTTCAACCGACAGATCAGAATAAAGTGAGAATCTTCCCGGCATATATCCAACCAGATTTCTTACTTTCCTGAAGTCTTTTACAACATCATACCCGGACATGGTCGCGATACCCTGATCGGCGAGTAATAAGGTTGTCAGAATCCGGAAGAGGGTTGTCTTTCCCGCACCATCGGGACCAATGAGTCCGAATAGTTCTCCCTTCCGAACCGACAGAGAAATGTCGCAGAGAGCTTGGGTGTCTTTGTATGATTTTGACAGATTGTTAATTTCAATCATCTTTCCTTTTTTAGAAATTCACTTCTCCGGGCATTCCAATTTTTAACCGTCCGTCATTTGGAACTCTGACTTTGATTGCATAAACCTGTTTAACTCGTTCTTCTTTTGTCTGAATGATTTTAGGCGTAAACTCGGCTGCGGAGGAGATCCATGAAATAGTCCCTTCGAGTGACCTGTTTGTCTTTGTATCTTCATCAATGAGAACTTTAACTTTTTGACCTAAACGAATATGTGGTAACTGAATACCACTGACATAAACTTTCAGGTTGAGGAATGAAAGATCGGCTACTTTAAAGAGAGGAGTTCCGGGAGCAACCATTTCTCCGGTTTCGTGATAGCGTTCGAGGACCGTTCCATTGACCGGACTTTTAACCTGTGAACGATTGATCTGGTCGTTAACTTGTGCGACCTGTGTGTCTGCAACACTAAGTTCGCGATCGAGGGAGGAAAATTGAGTGTGAACCGATTCGATCTGGCGATTTAAAACCGATAGTTGACCGGCAAGGTCATCAACTTGTTTCTGGGTTGAAGCACCATCCGACAGCATTCGTCTGAAGCGCTGATAGTTAATCTGATTTGTTTTCCTTTGTGCCTGATAAATTGCAATTTGTGCTTTGAACCCCGCTCTTTTGGAAGCAGATGCTGCTTTCTCCGCAAGAATCTGATCTTTTTTGAGCTGTAGTGAAACAGCATCGCCTGTAGCAAGAATTTGTCCGATTGTAATCTGATCCCCTTCGTCGACGGCTACATTTTGCAGTTTTCCTCCGTTTTCAGCTGAGACAATGACTTCGGTCGTCTCAAAATTGCCATAAGCATCCGATTTTTGATCCTTTCCTGAGCATCCGAATACAGAGAGGATGGTCAGTCCGATTAGGAAGCTATTTTTGAAACGAATTTTGACTTTCTTCTCCTTCCGGCTCACAGTTCCTAAAAGGCCTCGAATATTTTGAAGCAAGGTTAAATTTTTCATTTGAGTTTATTTGGTGTTTGATAAATATTTCCCTTTGATAATGTCTGATTGAACCTTAGCCTGAGCTAACTGAATCCGGTGCGATTCGAGTGATAGTCTTGATTGTGTCTCAGCATTCAGATCAGTCATATAGTCCGCCGCGGTCAGGTTTCCGTTGTCGAGTGAGGATGCAGATCGGCGGGCTATTCTACTTCGGACTTCAATAATCGACTCATCCGATTTCAGTAAATCGGTGAGTCGTGTAATTTCCTCCTCCTGTGAGATCAGTGCAATTTGTTGATTTTGCAGGAAAGATTTTCTGGAAGTCTCGATGGCGTCTTTTTGAATAGCGATCTGTTGCTGTTGACGTTTCGATTGTTTCCAGTCTGTGATGGTCCAGTGTGCTCCGACTCCAATGGTTCCCCAGGGAGCAAATGAATTGTCGAGCATATTCAACCCGGGGCGGCCATAGCCAGCTTGTGCAAAGCCAAAGATCTGAGGTTTTCTGGTCTGTGCTGTGAGAGCAGAAGATGCATCAAGTTCTTTTGCCTGCAACTCCATGGAGATTAATTCCGGACGAGTCCCGTTCGATTCAGTGTTTATATCAGGAAGGGATAGTGCTGTCTGTTCGTTCAGCTCTTTTCCTGTAAGAACAGACAGAACCTTAAACGCAGCGCGATGGGCGATGTTCAATTCGTTGATATTCTGATCGGTTTGCATGATCTCCACCCGGAGCAGATCCTTTTCATTGGGGTTGACCACCCCATTGCGGACTCCAGACTCAAGGTTTTTAAGTCTTTCGGTAAGTACCTGACGCCTGACTTTCTGTACCTGAGCTGACGATTCGGTCAGAAAGGCTGAAAAATAGGACTGGCATAAGTTGTTCCATGTTTGGTACAGGTCTGTCTCTATTTTGCTCTCTTCGGCCTTATTATCGGCCTCCTCGATGTTTAAACGAGACTTCTTTAGTCCGCCATCATAGATGTTCTGTTTAATATCGACTGTTATCTTATAATGGTCTTTCGATAGGGACGACATCTTCAGTCCGGGAATTGTTACCGGAAGGTTTAGCTTGGTAACATCCGATTGATAAGATGTCTGTAGGTTTGACTCAATCGAAGGATAATCAGCGGTCCTGATATTGGCTTTTTTTAGTTCCGATATCGCGGATTGAAGATTCAGTCGGTTAATGATCGGACTGTTTTTTCTTGCCATCAGATAGCAATCGTCAAGACTAAGATGCTCCTGAGCTATTCCTGTCATGCTGAGCACAGAGAAAAAGAAGAACAAAAGTTTTTTCATTTCTTTTGTATTGAGTTAATTACAAAATCAGTTATTGCCTGTTTGCGTTGAGCGATGAATGCTTCATATCTTGTTTCATCGTTATCGAAATAGAGCCGTTGTAAAATCGGTCGGGTGGCAAAAGTCATCACCGTCATTGAAACAATGTTGAGCATTAGATTCTCAAAAGAAATTTCTCTGATGTTTCCGCTTTTAACTTCTTTTTCAACAACTTGACGGAAATTGTCTGGTCTAATCCCTCCTTTTTCTGCCATAAGAGAGGCTAATCTATTGGGATCACGGGATGCTTCATGCAGAACAAACAGTGGGATAAAAGGGTTTGCTCTAATCATGTCAAAGTGATTACTGATAATTCTTTTCATTTTCTCTGAGAATGGAATATCCAAGTCTATTGGTTCCACAACAATTGGTATTAATTTGATGAATGCATCTTCGAATATGGCATCAAAGAGATTTTGTTTTGAGCGAAAGTAATAATTCAGCAATGCTTTATTGATGCCGGCTTCATCGGCAATCTCCTGCATCCGGGCACCATCGAGGCCTTTTCTAACGAAAACGTCTTTGGCGGCTTTGAGTATTTTTTCTTCTGTATTGTCTTTCATGTTCTTTACCATTTGGTTTAACCACTTGGACAAAAGTAGGGGTATTAAATGAAATAACCAAATGTTTTAACCAAATAGTTAAAATACTTGGTCAACTTTTTAAATAGGAATATCGTTATAAACGATAATTTTTTTTCATAAAAGTTTTGTTTTTCTTATTAGACCTGATTATTTTTATTGTTAAAAAATGAAACTAACCTGAATTAGAGAGAAACGACGATTCAAAATGAAGAAAATAATCCTGTTGTTTGGGATAATCGGAATGCTTTTTATCCCAGTCCGGCTTTGGGCACAAAAGCGAGATTATAAGTTTGGAAAAGTTACTATCGAAGAACTGTCTCAAAAGGTATATCCCAAAGATTCATCGGCCGATGCAGCTGTTTTATATAATGCCGGTCATGTGTATTACTATTTTGATAATGCAACTTCTGATAGTAAGGGCTTTCAGATGGAACAGGAATATAAGAGGCGGATAAAGATTTATAAACGGGAAGGTTTTGATGAAGCTGATTTTTCAATTCGCCTGATAAGAAGCGGCGATTATCAAGATAGAATTGAGAATTTGAATGCTTATACGTTTAATCTGGTCAATGGAAAGATAGAGAAGACCAAACTTGGGAAAGACGCTATTGTTAAGGAACGGATTAATGATAGCGAGATGCGGATTCGGATAGCGATGCCTAATGTTAAGGAGGGTTCAGTTATTGATTTGGAATATAACATCTGTTCTGATTTTGTATGGAATGTGCCTAACTGGTATTTTCAGGAAGACATTCCAACTGTCTATAGTCAGTATGTCGTTGAGATTCCGGAGTATTTTGTGTTTAATAGTGAGAGAAAGGGATATTACAAAGCCAATTATATCAAAGGAGAAGGCAAGAGTAATACTATTAAGAGTAGAACGATGGACAGTTTTAATGATATTAGTTATTTAAGTTCTCAGGAAACCTACACGATGGAAGATGTTCCGGCTTTTAAAGAAGAGCCTTTTCTTAATTCAAAGTACAATTATTTGTCGGGAGAAGAATATGAATTACGGGGGACCCAATTTCCTTTCTCATTTACCCATCAGTATACAACAACGTGGAATGATATAGCCGAAGGATTATTAAATTCTGAATCTTTTGGCCGACAATTAAATAGCACTGGTTTTTATATGGACGATTTGAATGGTATACTTGCTAATACTAAAGCCAGGACCGATGCGGAGAAGATGATGGTTGTAACCGCATTGGTAAAAAGCAAAGTCAAATGGAATGACCATTATGCGGCCTTTGTCGATCAGCCTTTACGGGCGGTCTATAAATCAGGGACTGGTAATTCAGGCGAGATTAATTTGCTGCTTGTCTCAATGCTTCGTTCTGCCGGGTTAACGGCTTATCCGATTGTTTTGAGTACGAGGTCGAATGGGTTTATGCCGAAGACGCGTCCCTCAATTGATGCCATAAACAGTGTTATTGCGATGGTGAAAATTGATTCGCTCTCTGTCCTTGTCGATGCGACGATTCCTGCTTCTTATCCCAATGCTCTGCCAATAGAATATACAAATTCATTCGGGCGAATAATTGACAAAACAAAGAGAGGATGGATTGATCTTACCCCGAAGTATTCGAGTAAAGAGCGGACTTATACGCAAATTGATTTTGATGATAAGGGGCATATTCAGAATACAACTGTTATTTCCCGGACCGGAAATCTGGCAGAAGGATATCGTGAGATAAACTGGAATACAGAACCACAAAAGATTAGTGAGAATCTCCAGAAGAAAGAAGGAATTAGTTTTATCAATTATTCCATAGCGAATTTAAAAACGAATATGGGATTGCCGGTTATTGAAAAGATCAGTGTTGATTTAAGGGGGAAAGGGAAGGTTGGTGATCCGGTATTGTATATTAATCCTTTTGTCATAAATCGGCAATCCGAAAATCCATTTAAATCCAAAGAACGGACTTATCCGGTTGATTTCGGCTTCCCCATAGAAGAAATTTATACCAGTAAAATTTCAATTCCCCAAGGCTATAAACCCGATGGGTTACCGGCTAATGAGAAGGTTATTGTAGATGGGATTGCTTTATATGAAGTAAATTATACTCCTTCAGACGATTTTGTAATGGTTTCTTCGCGGTTGATTTTACCTCGGACCTTGATTCCAGGTAAGCGCTATGTCGAGTTAAAAGATTTGTTTTCTAAAATGGTTCAGAAAGAGAATGAACGGATTGTTTTGAAGAAGATTTAAATGTCCGCTTATTATTGAAAATAGAGGGAATAATCCTCGTACTTTATCTCGTTTTATCGATTTGCTAATTCATATTTGATGAAAAGACTACTGCCTTTATTGCTGTTTTTCCTGTTTGCCGGATTCTCCTTACAAGCAGAGAATGAAGATTGGAATGTTAATCGCATCCCGGAGAAATTGAAAAAGAATTCCGATTGTGTCGTACGTTATTCTCTTACGCAGATTAAGGTAAAAGGGAGCAGTAAGTCCACAACACATTATAAACGCGTCTATACGGTTCTCAATGAAAAAGGCTTTAAGGATGCAAATTTCGAAGAAAGGTATGATAAATTCTCATCGTTGAGCGGAATTAAGGGACGGATATTGAATGCAGAAGGGAAAGAAATCCGTAAGATAAAATCTTCCGAATTCAAAGATTTCAGTGCTATGAGCGGTGCCGCACTGTACGAGGATAACCGGGTTGTTTATTTTGAACTGAACAGTCCGGTTTATCCGGTAACGGTTGAATATGAATGGGAGAAAAGTGATTTCGGCATTTTGTCCTATGGAGTATGGGACCCGGTTCCGGAGTATGACAGTAGTGTTGAGACAGCTGTGCTTTCGATTGAGTTGCTCACTGCATTGCCACTGCGGTATAATGTGCAAAACAGTACGCTCGATCCGGTAAAGGAAGAGAAAGACGGAGTTAAAAAGTATACATGGACTCTTGCCAATTTTGAAGCAATTGAAAACGAATCGTTCAGCCCTTTTCCTGGTAACGTATTTCCGTTAGTCCGACTTGATCCCGATGAATTTGATTACGACCATACCAAAGGAAATATCAGCAACTGGAACGAGTTGGGGAAAAGAATGTATGAATTGTTCAGTGCCAGGCAGAGCTTGCCTCCTGAGATGATTGACCGGATGAGCCAGATTAAGCGTACGGTTACGGATCCGATTAAACGGATTAATGCTGTTCAGCAGATCCTTAAGGAAAAAGTTCGCTATGTCAGTATCCAGAAAGGAATTGGCGGATGGGTGCCTATTCCGGCAGAAACGGTTGATAAATGCGGGTATGGCGACTGTAAAGCACTGACCAATTATGCTTGCGCATTGTTGAAACAGGTCGGAGTCGAGTCTTATCCTGTTGAGATATATGCTGAAGCCCCTTATTCTCTTTTGCCGGATTATTGCTCAATGACTCAGACCAATCATATTATTTTGTGCATTCCGAATGCAGGAGACACCCTGTTTGTGGAATGTACCAATCCGTTGGTCCCGGTAGGTTATATGGGTAATTTCACGGACAATCGGTTAGCCCTGATGTACACTCCGGAAGGAGGAAAACTCATTCGGACCCCACTGCTTTTGCCCAAAGATAATTGCTGTGTCCGTAAGTCGGATGTTAAGATGAATGCGAACGGGGAACTTGATATTACCGCAGAAACTTGTTATCGGGGTTATCGTTCGGAGGCGTTGCAGTATGTTGTAAGAAAGGGAATGAAAGATCAGAATGATCATTTTCTGGAAGATTGTGCCTTACAAAGTCCGGAGATCGTTTCGTTGCAATATACCTATAAGCCCGATCGCATCCCGGAGGTTGATGAAAAGGTAAGTCTTAAGACCTCAACGGCGGTGAATGTGAGCGGACAGCGAATATTTATGACTCCTTTATTGTTTCAGGATAAGATGCCCAAACTGATAAAAAAAGAGAAGCGGGTTACTCCGGTTGTGGTTCGTCATGGAATGTTAGATCAGGATCAGTACACTATTTCTTTGCCGGAGGGCTACAAGCCTGAATCAATGCCGGAGGTTCGGCATATTGATTCACTCTTTGGAACCTACGATCTGAAGGTTTCTTATGCTTCGGGAAAAATTAGTCTGTCCCGCTCTTTTTTGTTTAATCATGGGGAATATTCCCAGGCACAATATGACCAATTAATCGATTTCTTTGCACAGATCAATGATGCGGATCAGGCACAGGTGGTTTTGGTTAAAAATTAGAACCGTTTTGATGAAGTTCCAGTTATCGCAATTTTGCGTGATCAAGGATGGAAATTCTGTTATTCAAGGTACGTGATCTACTCGAGTTGCCGAATAATACGGCAGGGATTACCGGCAGCCATCACATCTGCGGGTACGTCATGGGTAACGATGCTCCCTGCGCCGATAATACTGTGGTCACCGATTGAGACCCCAGGCAGTATGATTGCTCCGCCCCCGATCCATACATTGTCGCCGATAGTTATTGGTTTGCCGTATTCCAAACCTCTTGCCCGGGTTTTCCATTCTTTAGGGTGACAGGCGGTGTATAGATGAACTCCCGGACCGATGAGTGTCCCGCTGCCAATTGAAATCTTTGTAACATCCAGAAATACGCAGTTAAAGTTGATCACGACATTCCGGCCGACGTGAATGTTTGATCCGTAGTCGCAGTAAAAAGGAGGTTCAACGTGAATCTGGTCTTTAATGCTTCCGAACAGTTGTTGAAGAATTTCATTTCGAAGTGACTCTTCCTCTGCATCTGTTTGATTAAAACGGGATAATAATTTCCGGGCTTGTTTTCTTTCGATAGACAATTCTTCATCAAGAGCGGAATACAGTTCACCGCAAAGCATTTTCTCTTTTTCTGATTTTGCCATGATTGATTTTTCCTTGATCATAAGAGCAATTTTACCTAAAAAAGCAATAAAAACCGATAGTAGCAAGGGATAAATCCTTCATGTAAGAGATAAATGCTAAATTAGCGATTACTCTGGATGTGCTGTTTCCGATTGATCCTTTTAGTGGAAAAGAAGGATTGGAATGGTTCTTGTTGTTCTCTGCCAGACGGTTTGACAAATATTGACAGGCCACAGAAATTGAAACATTCATTCTTTAGATGAGATTTTTATGAAAAGAATTTTGGTGCTCTGTTGTACGGGATTAATTGTATTGTTGGGTATTTCTGCGGTTACGTTTGTTTCTACAGCCTGTCATGTTCAGGGGCAGCAAAACACTTCTCTTCCAAAGGCCTCCGGAAAACGGGTTGGAACCGGTCAGGGCTCAGACCCGGCAGGGGCAGCAAAACATTCAGAAAGCTCTGCTATTGAAAGTGCTTTTTCATATCTTCCTGTTGTGTATACCGGGCCGGAGTTCGTTTCATCCGACTCGACGTTGGCTTTTATTGTTTCCGGTGATGGGGGATGGGCTAAATTTGCCAAGAAGCTTTCTTCTGAGTTAGCCGGGCGTGGTATTCCAAGCATTGGACTCAATGCTTTCAAATATTTCTGGCGACAAAAGACTCCTGATCAAACCGCGCGGGATATGAATGCTATTTTATCTTTCTATGTTCAGAAACTGCATGTTCATAAGATTATGCTTCTTGGTTATTCCTTCGGAGCGGATATTGTTCCATTTATTGCGACCCGTCTAACTCCGTCATTGAAAAAGGAACTTACCGTGGTTGCCATGTATTCTCCAAGTGCCAAAACGAACTTTGAGGTGACGATTGGAAGTATGTTGGAATTTGGTACAGAAGACCGCTATGACGTGCTTAAGGAAGTCACTCAGTTGCCAGAGGTCGGAAAAATCTGTATTTATGGTGACGATGAACATGAGGATGAAATGATTAAACAGATGAAAGCTGTTTCTGCCCCTGTTGTTGTTCTTAGCGGGAGGCATCATTATCATTATAATCTCAAGTCGGTGGTCGATTCGACACTGCACTATTGCCGGTAATTGATATTCTTAATTACGTTCGGGTTCAATCTTCTGTGTGTTTTTTAAGTTACAGATAATTCCGGCGAAGAACCTGCTTCGTCGGAATACTTACTCAAGTTTAAATAGAAAGAGAATATTTCAAATCCTTAAGGTATATTGCACCAGACTTAAAAGAACAAAACGACTCCTTATACCATAGGAGAATTGAATTCCTTTTGAATATGACATTATTGCAATTGAATTCTGCGGTAAGAATTGTTCTTTTAGTTAAATAAAACTTTTTCTTAGTTGTCTGTTTTTGCTAAATCATTTAGCATCTCTTTGTAATCATTTCCATCTGAGGGCCTTATGTTAATCAATTTTAACGATTTCTTCTTCCTATTAAAAATCAGATAATGTGGGATAGAATAGATTCCATAATGCCGAGCCAAAATTGACTTGAAATTATTTTCCAACAGATAGCTATTCGTTAATTCCAGTTCGTTAGATTTCTTCAGCCACTTATTTTTATCCCGATCAAATGACAGGTAAATAAATTTCACTTTATCGCCATAAGTCTTTTCATACTGTTTTCCAATTCCAATTTCTTTTAAACAGGGGTTACACCAACTAGCCCAACAATCGATTATTATAGATTCGTTTTTTAGTAAACTCGAGAGAGTCTGTTGCTTATTATTTTGGTCCAGTATCATCGACTTTATTGCCTCGTCGTAGCTTTGTGTCGTTTTATCCTCTTTCTGTTTCCACACGTAAAGAGAATCGACATACCGATTATAGTTAGCATCTTTGCAGTTACTCTTGAAATCTCTGATCAATGAATCTAAAGGATTAACAGACGTGCCTTTAGCTCTTATAATATAATCAAGATTAATAACCTGCAAATGATCCCGAATGGGGTTCGAATAATTATTTTTAATGGCGTTATATGTTGAAATTAAAGAATGTACCGGGGTTGCCTTCGATGAGTTATTGATATAGATATAAAAATAGAGCGTAGAACTTTTTAAACTCGTTTTGAAATACATATCATTATCATTAGTTCTAAACTTTTTCAAATCTTGCCGATACGATTCAGGGTATTGATCTATATCTATTTTAGATAGCACAAACATTGGGTTCAAAAGATTGCTTATATAGGCATAATAAATTTCAGATTCGGCCAATTGCCATACCTTTTTAGGAATTGCATATTTGGAACAATAATTATTCAGATAATTCATCCTTTCAGTATATATTTCCTTTACTTGATTACAAAAATCAGGTAATCCTTGCACTGATGTATCTCGGAAGTGAACCTCTTTGATCCCCATATTCCCTGCCAATACACCATAAGCGATGAATAGAGAATCACATAATCCATTGATAAATCGATTTTTTCCCTCATAAGATATCTTGCCGGTCCATGGTGTTTTGAGTTTTGGCCCGATTCCCTTTTTTAGAGCATTCAAATCTATATTCTCCACTTTTAACCGAATCGTATCACCCGGAGTAACGATCATTTCATGTCTGCCTGGAAAATCATTAAAAAAGATACAGGTAGTATCTTTTATATTGACTTTTAATATTTTAGTTATTATCGAATCTTTTTGAGTTATAGAGATCTGTTCTGTTTCATAATTTTCAGGCTTACCAAAGTTTTCACCCTGTAATATCTTTACGATTGGTCGTCGCAAGGAAACTAATGTTAAATTAGTGGGATATTTAATAACAAAATACGTGGGTGTTTGTGCTGAACAAAACAGGGGACCAAACACAAAACTCAGAGTGATAATTAATAAAAGTTTTTTCATGATTTAGATATTTCACTTTAAATAGTTGGGATATTTATCGGCCTATTCCTGGCTTTTAAATACCCCAACTGTTTTATTATTTTGGCAACATCGCGACCTCAACCAGATATCCATCAGCACATAGGTGGGTGAGTTTTGCAAGGCTTTCCTTTGTCATATCTTTTACATCAGACAGATAGGTCGAAACGACATCTTTTCCTCTCTGATAATATTCAGGAAGAGCAATCTCTGCCCACCACCAATTAGAGTTCAGGTCGTGCAGACGATAACTTGTAAGCCCTGTTTTATGAGATTTAAAATCGTTTTCTTCCAACCCGTTTTCTATAAAATTCCTTACCGCATTTTCTGCTACAATATTTGTTCGTTGTAGTGTTTTGGGATTCGTTTCGAAACTGCAACCAAACCCGACAGAATTAGTTAAAGAATCGGGTGAGCTCCAACACGATGCAAAACCATAAGTAACATGTTCTTTTTCCCTGAGAACATTATTGAGATAAAAAACTAAAGAGCTGCAGACAATGCCGCAATTCGAATCATTCAACATAGTAGAATCAGCATGACATTTATAATAGATTTCAACTTTAGCTCCCTGTCCGGACATCGGATATTTGAACTCTTTATAAATTTTCCCAAGGTTGCGCCATCCCTTCTTTTTTTGTATTTCTTTATTATAAAGAACCGTATCGTTTACAGATACACCTTCCTGACTATTATCAGGGGTAATCGAAGCAAGATACCGTTCTATTAATGGTTTAGCCTTCTCTGTATTTATGTTCCCTGCAAAGATGAACGTAAATTCAGCCGGATTTCCGAATATTGTTTGATGAATCTGTCTTAACTGATTCATCGTAATGAGCTTATGAGACCTTGATTCCGACCAGACATACGGTGCTAACGTATCCCATAAAACTTTGGTGTATTCAGGATTTTTAAATTCTTCTTGTATTCGTTTGATCCGGTTATTATATGCTGGTTCGTTCCAGCGTTGATTTAAATATTTTAATCGAATAAGCTGCAAACAGGTTTTCAAGTCCTTCGGTGCAGTATAACCACTGATGTCCTGAAAATCTTTATTCACAGAAAGCCTCTTCGTTTTGATGAATTGATTTAGTGCTATATTTGAATAATCTCCGAATCCCATATCGCTATAAAATTCTTTGCCATGGCTCATTAAAGAGGAGTACTCATTTTTTAATTTTAGAGAGAGAGCTTTTCCGATTCCTTTGAACTGAATCTCATCTAAATCAAAATTAGTTGTTTTAATTATAACCCTCATTCCATTGGACAATGTCCATTCTGTTGTGCCAAGTTTCTTGTTTGTGACTTCTTTTACCACATGCCCGGGATGAATATCTTTATCCGCAAGTTCAGTTATAATTTTCGGAGCAACATAAGGCGTAAGTGTTCTGGTCTCTGTTGATGCCAGAATTGTCTTTATCTCCTGCGAAGTCGGAGCCGTAGACTCTTTCCAATTTGGGACTGATATATTTACGGTCGGTTGTAGGTGGACTGTATATTCTTTAAATCGTTCGTTAACATCCTTCAACGTAATTGTTGGAACTACCTTTTGCATAAAATCACAGAAGTAATCGAAGGAAGGAGACACTTTCCCATTCAACAGGTAATAATAGCATTTGATAAAATACTCATTGTAGGGAAGCCGGACTTTACGTCCTTTCTGTGACATATAATTATGAATCATCTCTTTTCCCTCTTGCATCAACTCGGAACCAGTGAACCCATATTTTTCAATTCGTTCTTTTTCGGTCAATACCGTATTCAACGCATTGGATATGTCATTATTCCGGGGTTGAAAAGTGATCTGGTAACTATCATATAAAGGGAAATTCATATAACTGTCAACATAAGATGCAGAGGCAGAATTCAACGGAGAATCGGGCTTTTCCGCAATTTGTTCAACCCGTCGGTTAAACATTTTGTTGATTAACAGATCTTCCATTTCTGTACGTAACCGCTTTTGGGTATATGTTTGAGGTTCGTGTTTATAGGTAATCTCAACAGAACTCTCGTTTTGATCCGTCTTGGTTATTCCGATAATCGGATCCTTAATATCCGCCAGAAGATATTTAACTCTTGGTGATTTCCCCTCGGCTTTGATAATCGGACTAAAAATACGTTTTATTCTCGCCTCCATTTTCAGAGCATCAAAATCTCCGATAGCAATCACTGTAAGATTATCCGGACGATATAATTTGTCATGAAAATATTTGAGTTGATCTGCTGTAATATGGCTAATTACAGCGGTATCTCCTATCGTCTCATGCATTGTTTGTGAAGTCCCGAAAAAGCCAACCTTTTTTATCATTGGAGATAGATCAGTTCCAGAACGGAACCTCCATTCCTCCATAACGATTTTACGCTGTTTTTCTACAACTTCTATTGGAACTGGATGGAAAGGTATATCTTTTAAGATTAAGAGTACAGAATCAAGTGTCTGTTCCCGTTGGGTCGGGACATTAAAAATTGTGTACTGCGTTCTTTCTTCTGAAGTTCCGGCATTTAAGTCCGCGCCAAAACTTAATCCAATTGATTCTAAGTAATCTTTAATATTGGCTTCATAATTGGGATAGTCACCATAAAGGTGTTCAATGAAGTGAGCAGCTCCATACTCATTGGGTTTCTCCTGATTTGAACCGACATTAAAAAAAGCATAGAAATAAGCTTTCCCCTTATTTACCGGATTGGACCGAATCATATAGTGGATACCATTATCCAGTTTGCCATTCTTGAAAGTAGGGTCAAATGGAACTAAAGCATTGGGAGTATATTTAAACTGTCCCCAACAAGGTCCGCAACAAGCGAACAGGACCAAACACAAAAGAGAAATTAATCTCATACGTTGTACCCCGGATTGATTTCTAAAACCAATAGGGGAATGGTCATCATTTGTCATCTTTTTATAATTAATACATCATCTTATCCTTTTTACTTAGTACTGAAATATTACATTTAACTCGACATTCTAACTAACTACCATTAAATTTACGATTAACAGAATAATTATACAACTATTTTCTTAGTTAATTTTTCAAAACACGTCACATAAGATGCTCATCCCCAGGCGCCGTAGGCAGAAGTAGTCTTTCAGATACCATCATTCTTAAAGGGGAAATAAAGCAAA
This sequence comes from Prolixibacteraceae bacterium, assembly GCA_963692465.1. Lineage (GTDB taxonomy): Bacteria > Bacteroidota > Bacteroidia > Bacteroidales > Prolixibacteraceae > JAUZOB01. The sequence goes on along the minus strand of OY829943.1, from coordinate 872,511 downwards.
TTTTAGTTTAAACATCGCTGTCTATAACCTTGTGCCCGAAATAAGTTTGCAATTCCACATTTCAAAACTTATAACTTTGGATGATAGGTCACAACCTTTGATTCTCCGGTATATTTATCAATACTCTTTTTCAATTCATCAAAGTTGGCATTTTGTGGCGTATCCGGATAACCGGAGTTTGGGCGAGACCTGGTTGGTTCCTCTACTTTATGTTGTTTGAAAAATGAGCTTACAATAATTGGTCTATCATTTTCTTCATTTCTGCTGTCCCCGGATAGCTAGTGACTTTATTCTTCAGCACTCCGTTCTTGTCATAAAGCAAATAGGTGGGAACATAATTGATATCAAGACTATCCGTTAAAGATTCCCATTCTTTTGAAGTTAAATAATACTGTTCGCCTCCGATTCCTTTAATCTTTGCTTCCCATAGCTTCCGGGGAGATGAAACATTCGTTATATATCACTAGTGTCTCTTAAAAACTGTTAATATCAAGCTTAACATACACATAATCAGCATGCATGTTACCAAAAACCCTGTCGCACTTTTGAACTGGTTACCTTTGTTGGTGAACCTAACTGCAGCGCACAATGAACAGCGGCAAATACCTTTTCAGTCAAATTACCGATTCCCTTCCCAAACAATACTTCGAAAGACTTGTCATGACAAGATGTAATGATAGAACCCAACGATGGAATTTGACATACTGGAACCAGATGCTTGTTCTCATGTTTGGTCAGTTTGATGGCTGCAACAGTCTTCGTGAACTGACGGATATTACTACGGCACATGCCAAGAAGTCCTTCCACCTTGGCTTTGAGACAATCTCAAGGATTTGTTCCAGCCTGTAGTGGCGGAAGAAACCCAGAATGACGGACAGTTGCAATTGGAGTTCGATGCGCGTTAACATAAATTAATAGATACTAGTGGATTAATAATAAAAGTGTCACCCCAAAGATAAAAATGTGCTTCAAGCACGCAAAGAAACAGAATTGATTATTGTCCGCCTTAGCTTTTTTTTGCCATGACCAATTCGATGGGGTATTTTAAGTTTTTTATTCCAACTGGTCTAAATATCGAAATCTTTATGTACCTCCACACCTCTATTTAGAGGTAGAGTTAACGACCTTCTCTTTAAGTTCGCGTATGACTCCAACATCAAAATGGGAGCTACAGCGATTGAAAGATATTTCACAAGATATAAAGGCTGTTCTTCAATGAGTTTAAAATATAAAGATTTGATTCCATTCGGCTCAAAGCAAGTCACAAACTACAGATTTAGAGGAAGACCGATAAGGTGTTCCTCTTTTTCGTTTCTATACATATACTTGCGTTCCAATTCGTTGGTTTAAAGGGATTAATGGCTCAGATAAATCATGTTCAACCGTAATTTCAAACGGGTGAACGACAAAATAAATAATCTGATAGCGGAACTGTCAGGGGAAAATGGGAAAGAAGAATGAGAGAGACTAATAGATTTTATTACTTTATTATATTATTTGTCATAATACACAACAGCCTCGGAACCCTACCAATTTTTACAAGGATATTTAGTAGAAACTTTTCAAGTGACTTGTACCGTTATTCATCCATAATCCTTCTTCTTTAGCCCAAGATTTATTATTCTTTCTTATTGTTTTCCTTCCTTATATCGGGACGTATGATAGATTTATTATCCCATTTTCAGGAATGCAAAATACTTGTCGGCCAAATCCTGCAAGGTGACTTCTTTCTGAGAAAATCTTAGCCAATCGATATTAGAGATTCGCTCTTCTATTATTTTATGGTCTGAAAGCGTGACAGATATGTAATGCTTGCCGTCATGCTCGGCAGTAGTCAGATTCTCATATTGCAACACGTCATGTGAATAAACCAGAGAATATGAAGCATCTCTTACTCTGCCTTGAGCCATGCGAATCATACCTTTACCCTCAAGATTGTGAATATCACGGGCGGCAGTATCAGTTGATATCTTGCACAGCTTGGCATAATTTTTAATCGTAAGCTTGGCATCATATCCGTCGAGATATGTGTTAAGTACATTTTTCTCGCGCTCTGAAATAGGAACCTGTGAATGTGTGCGCCAGAAGATTGACTTGCGAAGAACGCCACTTAACATGGTGTACGACTCCATTACGGCATTGTCGATGCATTTAAGATACCATGCCAGCCATTCGGTCAGATCTCCCTCGCCATGCTGGGTGCGCTCAAGTACATCATAGTATGCCGATTTCTCATTGTTTATCTCAGAAGAAACGCTATAAAAACGCTGTCCATTACTTTCGGTCTGAGCAAGAATCATATCAGAGATGGCTCGCGCTATTCGGCCATTTCCATCATCAAAAGGGTGAATGCTTACAAACCAGAAATGTGCAACGGCAGACTTGATATATGATGGCTTGACATCTTTATTGTTGAACCAATCGATAAAAGTATTCATTTCTGCAGGCACTTTTTCAGCTTCAGGGGCACGATAATGCACTTTCTCACGGCCAAACATGCCAGACACGACTTGCATTGGCTCTGTGCGATAGGCTCCAACATTAATTTCCGAAAGTCCACTTCGCCCTGTGGGGAATAATGCTCCATGCCAGGAGAAAAGCCTTTTTTTAGATAGCGGGTCGAGATAATTAGCTGTGGCATCGAGCATCATTTCTACGACGCCATCTATATAATGCGTTGGAGCTTTTTCGTCGGCAACTTTGATGCCCAACTTTCGAGCTACAGAAGAGCGCACTTCAAATGAATCAAGGATAATACCTTCAATGGCCGATGAAGCTACGATGTCATTAGCAATAGTTTCGGCGGCTGTTGATAGTTGTGCATCAAATCCGATAGCACTCAATCTTCCCGCAAGAAAACCAGTTTCATGGTTCACTTGCGCCATGAGATCTATCAGTTGGTTGGCATCCCAACGAAAATCTGTCCAGTTCTCTCTTTCGTAAATAAACATATCCTATCTAATTATAACCGCAAAATTAAATAATAAAATTGGGAGAAACAGACTTTTGCGGCTAAAACTACAGAATAAGCCGCATATTTTGCGGATAATACAAGTAAACAAGCCGCATCAAACTTGATTTAAACAATAAAATGGTATATAGCAATGTGCAACTATTATACTGAAATTGCAAACTTATTTCAGGCCAAATCAAATTTCTTCAAACGATCCAATGCAATTTGTATATAGCGTTCTTTATTAAATATTTTTGCCTTTCGTTCATTCCATGCAGAGACTTTTGCCTGAATTCGATGAATCTCTGTTTCTCCCGATTTATTTACAATCAAATCAACACTTGAAAGCAGCTCCATCGAAAAGGCAGAATAGAAACCCTTAAATAGTCCTTTAGTTTTAAGAACAATCTCCTTTTCTTCTTTCGTTAATTTTTCATTATAAGCCTTTTCCAATTCATCCCGGGTATCAAACTTTAACTGAATAGCATCAAAAGGTTTTTGGTTTTGTAAATTATAATCAGTCAAATAGAAACCATTCATTGCACGCAAGACCCGCCCGACTTTACCGGAATAAGGTCCATAATAATATGGCTCAAACACAAGATTAAAATACTTGCCGGCACCCATTCGTTGTAAAAAATAACAAATTTTCTCACCGGCAAACTCCGTCACAAACTCTTCATGGGCAACTAAGTCGTAAAAAACTGATAATAGCATAATCCGGCCCGTAGTTAATTTTGAATTTTCTTTGTTCAAAACAGTCTGAACCGCTGCGTTTGGAGTATAAACAATCACTTCACAAGATAATTCCTTTAAAGCCTCTTCAATTAAACATTTCACCCGACTCCATTCAAGTCCTCCATTTCCACAACCCAATGGAGGCAAAGTTACAGACTGAATATTTCTCTCAATAATCACATTCTTCAAATCCTTTAGCCCTTCTGAGATGTAACTATATTGAGAAGGCTGCCTCCAATGTTTTTTAGTCGGGAAATTGATGATAATTTTTTCTTCTCCGGTTAATAACAGTCGCTCAACGGACACGAACATTTTTCCTATAACTATTTCATTCGATACACAAGCTTTTTTATACGAAGCATAATTTCCAGGAAACATTTTTTTAAATTGTAAAGCTATTCCTTTTCCCATAACGCCAACAGTATTAACGGTGTTAACCAATGCTTGCGTTGGGCTATCCAATAAATTTCCTTCAGTATATTTAACCATAATAATAATCCCTTCGTACAATTACTGATATTCCAAGTGTTGCTTCTCTTATAATTTGTTCCAATCTTGATTTCGCCGTTTCATTGTAAACAATTAATCCAATCAGACATTGAAGCGGAACATCTGATTTTATTAAAAATTCAGCTTCTTTAATTCTCTTCCGCTGAGTATTTTCTGTTGTGTTGTGCCAGTCTGTTGCTTCAATCATACTCCATTCCAAGTCAATCGTTCTTGCAGATTCTCTAGCCGTATAAAATTGAGTTACCTCATTATAAGCATGCCCATCTGTAAAAACGAAAGGCAAATGCGCATTTTGTATATGCTGCAAATCAGAAACAAGATAAACAATATTTTCCTGAGGAACTCGGCTCACATTATTATATCCGTGTGCAATCACGTAAAGCATAAGGTGAACGATAGCCAAAATAGAAAGGAATATAAGTGCCTAATGATCCATCTGGAGGTACCGGAACTATAAATTCGTCCCGTGTAGAAATCAGACTCTGATCTCCAATACTCCTATATTCCGGATCAGCATGAGAAGATAATCTACTCGTTATGCCATACTGCAATATGTGCTGCATATTATCAATATGAGTCATTCTGTAAATCAATGGATTCCGTCTATTATCCCTTGGCATCGCCACTAAAAATTTATTTTATGCGCTACAGTTACTGATCTTTAGAAAATTATGAGTCACTAAAAGCATAAACTCTTCTACAATCAAAGATACAGCAAACACATTAAAATTAGTTCAAAATCTAAACTTTTCATAGCTCACCCAATAAGCATCCTAAAAAAAGAACCATCCATTCAAAGGTGAAAATGTGGCGTATCCGGATAACCGGAGTTTGGGCGAGACCCGGTTGGTTCCTCTACTTTATGTTGTTTGAAAAATGAGCTTACAATAGTTGGTCTATCATTTTCTTCATTTCTGCTGTCCCTGGATAGCTAGTGACTTTATTCTTCAGCACTCCGTTCTTGTCATAAAATAAATAGGTTGGAACATAATTGATATCAAGACTATCCGTTAAAGATTCCCATTCTTTTGAAGTTAAATAATACTGTTCGCCTCCGATTCCTTTAATCTTTGCTTCCCATAGTTTCCGGGGAGATGAAACATTCGTTATATATACAAAGGCGATCTCTTTACCCACCATTGCACTTTTGACTTTTCTAATCTCTGTCATTGCGTCCATACAGGGACTGCACCATGTTGCCCAGAAATCGACTAAAACGGCTTTTCCTTTATATTTGGAAATAATCGTTTTCATTAACGCCTCTTTTGAAACAGCAGGTGTTTTATTGATGACGAGATTGAAATACTTTTTTTCTCCAGCCAATTTTGTGATTTCTTCGTTCCTCCTCAGAAGAATTTTTGTAATCTCTTTATTCTTAAAATAGTTTCTGATATTTTCCTTTTGCTTATCAGATAAAGGTTTCAGCTCATCGTTAAATTGTTTGGCATAAGCATTGGCTGCCAGTACTTCATAAAACAGCCCTGAATCCGAACCAATCAAACCGGACATGATGGTTTTTACTTTTTTAATCCAGTTTTGTATCGGCATATCTTTGATCACGGGTATATTTAATGTGTTATTTAGAAGGATCGTTTGCAATAACTCGGGATAAGTACTGTTGTATAGATATTGAGGATCGTTCAAATTGAAATATTTAAGAAAAGTATAATAAGATATATTGGGCTCTTGCGGAGTAAAATCATCCGGTTCTTTTTGGGTTTTAAAATTCCGATAATTCATTAACATGTAGTCTCGATAGGAGAGGAGGCATCCTTTTAGATATTTCAATTTGCATTCATTTGAGATGCAGTTTTTTGCTTTCTTCGACAGTATTGAATCGTTTATTGATCTTTTCAATCGCTCTTTCATCAATTTTTCGATGGCTAAACGGCTGAAATCTTTAGGTGTCATGGTATAAAAACGCTCATTGTCATGGGCATCCAGAAAATCACCAAACGTCTTGCCAAAATTCAATAAATCATTCGTAGTGAACTCCAACCTGTTTCCTGTAATTGCCTTTATTTGGCCGGCTTCATCATATAATATCTCTAATTTTGTTTCTTCACCAGGAATTAAACCGATGCAGATAGTATAATCTTCGAATATTGATGCACCAAGTTGTCCAATTGTTGTATTGCATTCAATCGGAACCACGAAATGGAAATTACCGTTCACATCCAGATGGGTTTTGAATACGCCAGTTTCTGCAGTAATGGGATTGGGAACATACAACGTTAGAGTCGGGTTTTCTTCCCCTTTCTTTAAGTGAAAATCAATGATCTTACCGGACAGTTTGGCTATTCCTGCCTGGATCCTGGGATTGGGTAACTGGTCATTGCTCTTGGGTGTGAAAGATAACAACCCGAAACACATTCCGATAAGGAAAATTTGTTTCAAAAAAGATGTGCTAAAAGACCCAATTGTATTGGCGAAATAATCAGTGGTTTGTACTATCGGATATTGAATGTGAAACCAATTGGTTAATTGTGTTTTAGGAGGATGAATTTTCATTGTGCAAGATTTAGATGTATTGGCTCCCTTAAAAATACAAATAATTATGAAATTAAACTATTGAAATAAAAATGCCAATCATTATCAATCGAACATCATCTTCCTGATTCGGTAATGAGTTGCGGTTTTTGACTCACTATCGCAGCTATAGTCACGTTTTCCCATTGTCTGATACCGGTGGTTTTCTGATTTGGTATTAGTAGGGTATCGGTTAATGTTTGGAGCGTTGAAAAAGGAATGCATAAAAAAGGTTCAAAGGTGATTTATAGGTGTTGAGCACCTATAAACCACCTTTGAACCACCTCTGAACCACCTTTAAATGGATAAGCAATAACGAACCAATCTATGGCCAATACCGAAGAAAAAGGGAAGGTGAGCTTTACTAAAATAAGTATACACTTTTGAGGTTCTCTGCAGGAATAAGTATACCGTAGAATATTTGCACGCTAAAATAGGCATACAATTTTAATTTTCTAATAACTGTTTCCCTTTTTCTGTGATAAAACGGACTTGTGTGCTTTGCTGAAAACGTGCCGGCTTATTCTTGATCTTTTTGAACTTTCGAAGCCGGGGGGTGTTTTATATCACAGAGTGTTACTAAAAATAATCAAAATGAATGCTATTATTAAAGTATTGATTGTCTTGACATCGCATGGCGATTTAGGCAATACCGGAGAAAAAACCGGATTTTGGATTGAGGAATTTGCTGCACCTTACTATGTATTGTCCGATGCAGGAGTCCAGATAACGCTGGCTTCACCCAAGGGGGGTCAGCCACCTGTTGACCCTAAAAGTGAACAGGCAAACTCACAAACAGATGCAACCCGTCGGTTTGATAGCGATGAGGCATTAAAAAAACAACTTGCCCACACCGTAAAGCTTAGCGACGTAAAGGTTGCAGATTATGATGCGGTGTTCTATCCTGGCGGACATGGACCATTGTGGGACCTTGCCAAAGATAAAAACTCGATTGCGTTGATCGAAGCGTTTTATACCCAGGGGAAACCTGTTGCATTTGTATGCCATGCCCCCGGAGCATTGATCCATGTTAAGTTACCCAATGGAGAGCCTTTGGTGAAAGGCAAAGAAGTAACCGGCTTCTCCGATTCGGAAGAGGAGGGTGTCGGTTTGACGAAGGTTGTTCCCTTCTTATTGGAAGATGAATTGAAAAAGCTGGGAGCCCATTATACGAAGGGTCCGGATTGGGAAGCTTATGTAAAAAAAGATGGCTTGCTGATTACCGGACAGAATCCCGGATCGTCGGCAGCTGTGGCAAAGGAGCTGCTAAAGGCATTAAAATAGAAACACTAAAATAACGGATAATTTAAAAAGCCTGCTTTCCATTTATTGGGAAAGCAGGCTTTGTTCTGTTTGGGGAGGAACAGGCAAAATATTATCGTGCGTATTTTATTGAAAAGATAGCAAATTATTGAGGTTGTCATATTGTTTAATGGTAATCGGAGTTGTAACTTCGGAATGATAAATTCTTAAAGTGCGCGTAAAATGGGCGTTTTGTTGATCATAGAAAAAAAATAGAAAAAATGTGGTTAAATATTTTTTCTTTAATAAAAGTATGGCGTACCTTTAAATCGCTAACTAAGTATTAATAAATCCAATAAAACAACACTATGGCAACGATTGACTGGTTAATACTTGTTCTCTTCTTCTTCGGTTTGGCAGGGATTATTATCTGGGTCATAAAACATAAGAAAGAAGATACAAGTGATTATTTTCTGGCAGGCAGAGATGCGGGATGGATCGCAATAGGTGCTTCTATCTTTGCAGCAAACATCGGTTCGGAACATTTAGTGGGTCTGGCAGGAGCGGGGGCTCAGAGCGGAATGGCAATGGCTCACTGGGAAATGCAGGGCTGGCTGATTTTGGTATTGGGATGGCTTTTCGTCCCGTTTTACGAGCACAGTAAAGTGTTTACGATGCCGGAGTTCCTTGAGCGACGATTTAACTCCGGTTCCCGATCTTTTCTTTCAATTATTACGTTGATTAGTTATGTCTTAACGAAGGTGTCTGTAACGGCATTTACCGGTGGTCTATTTCTGAAAACGGTGCTGCAGATTGACACCATGTGGGGAATCGATTTCTTTTGGGTCTCAGCTGTCGGATTGGTACTCCTGACCGGAGTGTTTACCATTCTGGGAGGAATGAAGGGAATCATGAAAATATCGGTACTTCAAACTCCTATATTAATTGTTGGGTCTGTCATCATTTTTATTCTCGGTCTGGAAAAAGTAGGCGGCTGGGGTGAAGTGATGAAATATTGCGGAAACAATGTTCATCTGATGCGTCCGGCAAGCGATCCTAAATTCCCATGGACCGGGGTTATTCTCGGATCGGCTATTATCGGATTCTGGTATTGGTGTACCGATCAGCAAATTGTACAGCGGGTGCTTTCGGCACGAAATGAAACACAGGCTCGTCGGGGAACTGTTTTTGCCGCTTACCTGAAGATCCTTCCGGTATTTATGTTCCTGATTCCGGGTATGATTGCTTATGCTATGAAACAAAAAGGAATTCTGAACATGCCTGATGCGAATGATGCTTATCCGTTATTGGTTACGATCCTGCTGCCCGTGGGCGTAAAAGGGATTGTCATCGTTGGGTTCCTGTGCGCTTTGATGAGTTCATTAGCTGCTCATTTTAATTCATCGGCAACGCTCTTTACGATTGATTTCTTTAAGATCTATCATCCGGAAGCCTCTGAAGCCAAACTGGTGGTCGTCGGGCGTATTGCTACGGCTGCAGTGGTTGTTCTCGGATTGGTCTGGATTCCGATTATGCGGTCGCTTGGATCGGTCCTTTATGAATATTTACAGAACGTCCAATCCCTGATTGCTCCGGCTATTGCGGCTGTTTTCCTGATGGGGGTATTTTCTCGTAAGATAACTCCTAAAGCAGGACAATGGGCTTTGATCACCGGGTTCTGTCTGGGTATGTTCCGCTTGGTATTGATGGTTTTTCAGAGTCACATTGCTCCGGGTAGTTTGTTCGGACAACTTCTGGCTGTTAACTGGCTGCATTTTTGTATCTTCCTGTTCCTCCTCTGTATTGTGCTGATGTATGTAATCAGTCGGTTTACCCCTAAGGCTACGAAAGAACAGCTGGTCGGATTAACTTATGCGTCGACCTCTATTGAGGAACGTAAAGCAACGCGGTCTAGCTGGTCTTACTGGGACGTAATTAACTCGGTGGTCATTATCGGAATTATTATGATTTTCTATGCTTATTTCTGGTAGGGAATAAAAAATAAAGGTTATGCTGAAAGAACTTAGAGAACAGGTCTGTCAGGCAAATAAAGAGCTTGAACGACAGGGGTTGGTAAAGTTAACATGGGGAAACGTCAGTGGTATTGATGTGAACCGGGAATTGATTGTGATCAAACCCAGTGGCGTATCGTTTGCAAAGTTAACCCCTGAAGATTTATGCGTGGTCGATTTGAACGGAACGATCGTTGAGGGGCATTTGAATCCTTCTTCCGATTTGCCGACTCATCTGGTATTGTATCGTCATTTCGCAACGATCGGGGGAGTGGTACACACTCATTCTACTTTTGCAACAGCCTGGGCTCAGGCAGGAATGGATATTCCGGTATTGGGAACGACTCATGCCGATTCTTTTTATGGCGATGTTCCCTGTTCAAGAGGACTGACTCCAAAAGAGATTAACGAGAGTTATGAGCATTCAACGGGAGAGGTCATTGTGGAAACGTTCGCAAAGCGTGATCCGAATGCCGTCCCGGGGATTATTCTTAAGAATCATGGACCTTTTACCTGGGGAAAAGATGCCGGTAAGGCTTTGGAAAATGCGATAATCCTTGAGGAATGTGCCCGGTTGGCTTATTATTCGTTAAAGATAAATCCGAATATTCAGATGGATCAGCATCTGGTTGAAAAACATTACCAGCGTAAGCATGGAAAGGATGCTTACTATGGACAAAAATAGCACTGTAAGATGAAAAATAAATATGTAATAGGAATGGATTACGGGACCGACTCTGCCCGTGGAGTTTTGGTCGATACCGGTACCGGATCGATTGTTGCGACTGCTGTTTGTAATTATCCGCGTTGGGCGGAAGGGAAATATTGCGTACCGGCGGAGAACCAATATCGCCAGCATCCGTTGGATTATTTAGAGTCACTGGAGCAAGTGGTGAAAGAGATGCTGCAATCGGTTCATGGAATTGCAGTCGCGCAGATCGTAGGAATCTCATTCGATACGACGGGAAGTACCCCCGTGCTGACGGATGCTGACGGATTGCCGTTGGCTATGCGCCCTGAGTTTGCAGAGAATCCCAATGCAATGTTTGTATTGTGGAAAGATCATACCTCGCTTAAAGAGTCGGATGAGCTGAATGAACTGGCCCATTCGTTACCGGTTGACTACACTCGTTATTGCGGCGGAATCTATTCTCCTGAATGGGTTTGGGCCAAGATGTTACATCTGTTGAGGAATGATGCTGCCTTACGGGGAAAAGCAGCGTCGTGGATTGAAGTATGCGACTGGTTACCGGCTGTTCTGGCCGGTAAGGTCAAACCGAAAGAGGTTGTTCGCGGACGCTGTTCTGCCGGTCATAAGGCTTTATGGCATGAATCGTGGGGGGGACTACCGCCGGTTGATTTCTTTGAAAAGCTGGATCCGTTATTGGTCCCTTTACGTGAGAATCTTTATACGGAGACCTATACCAGCGATTGTCCTGTCGGACATTTGTCTGAAGAGTGGGCTGCGCGACTGGGATTGACTACGGATGTGGTGATAGGAGTCGGAGCATTCGACTGTCACATGGGAGCCGTTGGGGTCGAAATAGAGCCTCATACGTTGGTTAAGGTCATTGGTACCTCTACCTGCGATATTGTGATTTCTCCGTATGATGAGGTCGGAGATCGGTTGATTCCCGGAATCTGTGGACAGGTTGACGGGTCGGTTGTGCCCGGAATGATCGGACTGGAAGCCGGACAGTCTGCATTCGGTGACTTGTATGCCTGGTTCAAAAAGATGTTGAGCTGGCCATTGCAACAGTTATTGAAACAGCCGGAACTGAACGCTTTGGAACACCAACAGATTGAGAAATTGGAAGATCAGCTTTTAAATGTTCTTACGGAAGACGCTCAGTCGTTGCCGGAGAATTTCATTATAGCAACGGATTGGTTTAATGGGCGGCGAACACCTGATGCGAATCATAGCGTGAGGGGGAGTATTGCCGGGATGAATCTGGCTACCACTGCACCGGAGATTTTTAAGTCGTTGGTTGAGGCCACCGCTTTTGGAGCGAAAGCCATTGCGGATCGGTTAACCGAAAATGGTGTACGAATTGATACGGTTGTTGCTTTGGGTGGAATAGCGCGTAAGTCACCGTTTGTGATGCAGACGCTTGCCGATGTCTTTAATAAAAAGATTAAGGTTGCCGCAGCAGATCAGGCCTGCGCTTTGGGTGCCGCTATGTTTGCCGCAGTAGCCGCAGGCGTTTATGCGGATGTTAAAAGAGCGCAGAAGGCGATGGGGCAGGGCTTCGATGCGATTTATGAGCCGGATCCGGATAAAGTTGATTTTTACCGTATTCAGTACGCCCGTTACCAGCAATTATGCGAAAAGACAGAGCTGTTATGATATTCCCTAAAAGTTATCCGTTACGAATGAAAGAAGTTCTTTGATGGGTTGTGATTATATGTTTCCTATTAGAAGTCCATTCTGTGCGGGTTTTTGTGTTGTATAATGTTGGAATGTAGTTTTTTGTGATTGAGAAATAGTGTTGTATAACATGTAAAATAGTGCAATAAAAGTTATATACACTTTAATTTTATTCTTTATATTTGATGTGGTACTTGTAGAAAACTGTACTTGGGTCGACTTTTCTGATGCGTCTAAAAAAGTAGAAGTGACCTTTAACTCTTAATAAGATTGAATGCCTGTGAATAAAAAACAACGATGCCCTAAAAGCTATTAAACCAACTCGAACACACAATAAAACTAACAATCATGAAACTAAATTTAAAATCAGTGGGGTGTGGGGTATCCGGTCGTCATTGGTTTGCCCCTTTCTTTGCTATAATAATGCTTCTTTTTTTCTGCCAGTTGACAGGAGGAGTCTACGGACAGAAGAAATCAATGACTATTACAGGAACAATAGCAGATGCAGGTGTTGTATTAGCTTTCAGCTCAATCAGTTTTCCTTATAACCCACCTAAAAAAGGACTTTTAGAAGTACCCTATATCCTATGAAAAAAATCAATCTACTACTGTCTTTGCTGGTACTTTTCGCAATCAATGGCCATGCACAAATGTATCAGAAAACCAATTATGGAATAAAGTCCTCCATCAACTCTATTGATGTTGAAATTCGGTTCATTGACCCATCTACAGTGAGAGTGTTGAAATCGCCTAAAGGCAAGATTTTCACAAAGGAAAGTCTTTCGGTTATTAAAACACCTCAAAAAACAGCTTTTAGCCTAAAGCAAAATGGAGATGAACTTTCTCTGACCAGTGAAAGCATAAAAGTGAACCTGAATCTGAAAAACGGAAGTATTTCGTATGCAACGCGGGTAGGCAGATATCTGTTTAGTGAGAAAGAGTCGGGTGCTGTGTTTACCGATTTCAATGATGCCGGTGCTCAAACCTTCAGCGTCATGCAGTCCTTTATATTGGACAAGGATGAGGCTATTTATGGTTTGGGGCAACAGCAGCAAGGTAAAATGGTACAGCGGAATCTAAAGTTGAATATGATACAAGGGAATACGGATGATTATGTTCCTTTTTTCCAGTCGAATAAGGGCTATGGTTTGTTTTGGGATAACTATTCTCCGACGACCTTTACCGATAATCAGGAAGGAACTTCGTTTAAATCGGAAGTTGGTGATTGTATTGATTATTATTTCATGTTTGGCGGAAATGCTGATGGTGTAATTGCCAGAATGCGGGATTTGACGGGGCAGGTACCGATGCTTCCTTTATGGACTTACGGATTTTGGCAAAGCAAAGAACGCTACAAAAGTCAGGATGAATTGGTTGGAATAGTTAAAAAATACCGCGAACTGGGTGTTCCACTTGATGGTATCATTCAGGACTGGCAATACTGGGGTAATAACTACCTTTGGAATGCCATGGAGTTTTTAAACGCTGAATTTGGTAATCCTAAGAAAATGGTGGATGACGTACATGGCCTTCATGCACACATGATTATATCAATATGGTCGTCGTTTGGGCCAATGACAAAACCTTATAAAGAGCTTGATAAAAAGGATATGCTCTTTAGCTTTAAAACATGGCCTGAATCAGGATCTGACGCTTGGCCGCCTAATCCGGACTATCCTTCGGGAGTAAGAGTTTACGATGCGTATAATCCCGAAGCCCGCGATATTTACTGGAACCAACTGAACAAGGGAATCTTCTCCTTAGGGATGGATGGTTGGTGGATGGATTCTACTGAACCAGATCACCTTGATTGGAAACCCGCTGATATGGATACAAAAACCTACTTGGGTTCATTTCGTAAAGTACGCAATGCCTATCCTTTAATGACGGTAGGGGGCGTTTTTTCACATCAACGTTTAATAGCTTCAGATAAACGTGTTTTCATCCTCACCCGCTCGGCTTTTGCCGGTCAGCAACGCTATGGTGCCAACACCTGGTCGGGTGATGTTACCGCATCGTGGGATGCATTAAGAAACCAAATCTCGGCAGGTTTAAACTTTTCATTAAGTGCAATTCCTTATTGGAATAGTGATATCGGAGGGTTTTTTCTAAGTAACTTCAGAAAAAAACTCAACGATGCAGAATATCGCGAACTTTATGCACGTTGGCTTCAGTTCGGAACATTTTGCCCAATGATGCGTTCACATGGAACTGATGCACCTCGCGAAATTTACCAGTTTGGTAAAAAAGGAGACAGGGTATACGATGTTATTGAAAAATACATAAATCTGCGTTACTGTTTATTGCCTTATATTTATTCTACCTCGTGGGACGTTACAGCCAATCAATCAAGTATGATGCGTGCGTTGGTGATGGACTTTGCGAATGATAAGAAAGCATTGGATATCAACGATGAGTATATGTTTGGCAAATCAATCTTAGTTTGCCCTGTAACTAATTCCATGTATTCAAAGAATACGGAAGAGGATTTCAGTATCGTTAAGACTAAGAAGCTTTATCTTCCCCAAGGTTCCGATTGGTACGATTTCTGGACCGGAGACAAAATGACGGGCGGACAAATCGTGAATAAGGAAACGCCATTAAATATTATTCCTGTGTATGTAAAAGCCGGTGCTATCCTTCCTGTCGGTCCCCAAGTGCAATATGCCACCGAAAAGAAATGGGATAATCTTGAAATTCGTGTGTATGAAGGAGTCAATGGAGCGTTCACTTTGTATGAAGACGAAAACGATAATTACAATTACGAAAAAGGAATGTTTTCTACGATTACTTTCACATGGAATGATGCAAAAAAAGTATTAACTATTAATGACCGCAAGGGTTCCTTCCCCGGAATGCTCGCCCAGCGCAAATTCAACATTATCCGGGTTTCCGCTGGTAGAGACAATGAAAATAAGTATGATAAGGTTGTAGCTTATAAAGGGAAAAAAGTTGCGGTTCGTCTGTAAACTATTTGGCTTGTTTAATTCAAAATATTAGCACTAAACGATGAAAATCAGACAACTTTTAATAATCTGTCTATTACCTGTTCTTTGTCATGGTCAGGTTGTGCAAAATTTTAAACAGGTAACTAATGGAATAAATGTTACTTTACAGGATGGTACTCTTGGTATTTATCCTGTATCCGATAATGCGGTAAGGATTAAGTTTTATAGGGGTGTTGAAACCACTGTGCCAGAGCTTGTTTTTACTTCCAATGTTCCAACTCCCAAATTTAAGGTTTTTAATTTTCCTTCAAAACTTGAAATAAGGGAGAAAGATATTGTTGTTACGCTTAATAAGTCAACAGGAACTTTGTCGTATGCTGATCATTTAGGAAAGATATTTCTGAAGGAAAAGACTGATTCACGGAAATTAATACCCAATTCTGTAATGGGAGAGCCTTGCTTTGTTGCAGAGCAGAGTTTTGAATCTCCTGCCGACGAATCTGTTTTTGGTTTGGGACAGTTTCAGGATGGGCAATATAACTTGAAAAACGTCACTCGTCGTTTAGTGCAGGTTAATACTCAGATTTCTATACCCTTCATATACTCTGACAAAGGTTACGGGTTGCTCTGGCACCAGTATGGACTTACTGATTATAACCCAGCGGATAATTTCATAACACTTGAAAAAAAGGAACAATCACCCTCGGACAACAACCATATGTCTGAAGTTACTACTACGTCAGGAACGCAAAAAGTATCACAAAACCAATCGCTCTATAGTGGCAGGTTTAATGTTCCGACTGATGGGGAATACTCTATATTTTTGGATTTGGGAGATATGGGTAACCGTCACTTTGTTGTTATTGACGGCAAACCTTGCATTGACCAGAGCAACATGTGGCTTCCCCCAACGGTAGGAGTGCTGCTAAGTTTAAAAGCCGGAGAGCATCAGGTTCAGATAGTTTGTAAATCAGATAATGTGCCTAAATTATCATGGAAACCCACAGATAGTTCAACTACATTTCGTTCTCCGAATGCAAAAATGCTTGATTATGTGATATTTTATGGTCCTTCAGCTGATAAGGTAATTGCCACTTACCGTAACCTTTCCGGCAATGTTCCGATGTTTCCCAAATGGGCTTATGGGTTTTGGCAATGTCGTGAACGTTATACTTCGGGTGAACATTTGGTTGAAGCGGTTAAGGAATTCCGCCGGAGAAATCTCCCGATGGATGTCATTGTGCAGGATTGGCAATATTGGGGGAACAATGGCTGGGGAGTTCCAATGTTCGATGAAGCCAATTATCCTAACCCTTCTGGTTTTATAAAAGAACTGCACGATTTGAATGCTCATTTTAGTATTTCAATATGGTCAAATCCGGATAAGAACTCAGTAATCGGCAAAGAGTTCGTGGCAAAAAACCATTATATACCCAACAGTAAATGGTTAGATTATTTCAATCCTGAAACGATGAAAGAATATTGGAATGCCTTAAAGGAAAACTTATTTGTGCATGGTGTCGATTCATGGTGGATGGATGCTACCGAACCCGAAAACGATGACTTGAAAGGGAAAAAAACATATATTGGGTCAGGCGATTTTTATCGTCTTACATATCCTTTGTTTGTAAGCAAGGCTGTTTATGAAGGGCAACGCAATACCACATCCGATAAACGGGTCTGCATTCTTACCCGGTCGGCTTTCCTTGGTCAGCAAAAATATGGAGTCGTTAACTGGTCGGGTGATATTGGTGGAACCTGGGATGCTTATAAACGTCAGATTGTTGCCGGGTTAAACTATACTATTACCGGTTTCCCTTACTGGACGACTGACATTGGTGGTTTCTTCCGTCCCGGGCAATCGCAATATACAGATGAAAAATATCAAGAGCTGCTTACACGCTGGTATCAATGGGGGGCATTTAACCCGATTTTTCGCATACATGGGTATATGACAGAAACCGAGCCATGGAAATACGGGAGCCAGGTAGAAGACAACATGCGCAAGATACTAAATCTGCGTTATCGGTTACTCCCTTATATTTATTCTGAAGCATGGCAGGTTACTATAAATGGGTCAACGATGATGCGTCCGATGGTAATGGACTTCAATGGTGATACCGTTGCCGTGAACCGGCGATTTGAATATTTGTTTGGAAAATCCATACTGGTGGCTCCTGTTACCGAACCGAATGTTACCAAGTGGAGTGTTTACTTACCCGAATCGACTGCGTGGTACGACTTTTGGACCGGCAAACGCTTTAATGGCGGACAGACAATCAAAGCAAATGCCCCCTTGGATAAGATACCCTTGTTTGTTAGAGCTGGTTCTATCATTCCAATGGGTAAACGAATCCAATATACAGGGGAGAAATCTGCCGATACACTTGAAATCCGCGTGTATCGGGGAACGAATGGTAAATTCGAGTTGTATGAAGATGAAGGGGACAATTATAACTACGAAAAAGGAAATTATACAATAATCCCATTCAACTGGAATGAACAGTCCCAAATATTAACGATCGGTGATAGACAGGGATATTATCCGACCTGTTTACAGAAAAGAATTTTCAACATCGTTTTTGTCAATGAATCCAATGGGTTCGGCATTAATACTGCATTGAGAAAGCAGGTTTATTATGACGGGAAGAAGATTAAAATTGCAAGGGGGAAAATAATTGCAATAAAACAACGTCTATGAAAAAAGTCGTATTGTACAGTCTGTTGCTGGTTGGTATAGTTGTTAACGTACAAGCGCAGAATCAATCAGGTGCGTTATTGAAGTTGTGGTATGATAAGCCTGCCAAACAATGGGTCGAAGCGTTGCCGGTGGGTAATGGTCGTTTGGGTGCCATGGTGTTTGGTGATCCTTGTAAAGAAGTAATCCAGCTCAACGAAAATACCGTGTGGGCTGGTCAACCGAACCGTAATGATAACCCAAATGCAAAAGAGGCTTTACCTGAAGTGCGAAAGCTGATTTTTGATGGAAAATATAAAGAAGCTCAGGATATTATCGATCAAAATTTTATTAGTAAAACATCTCAGGGAATGCTTTATCAGACAGTTGGAAATCTTCGGCTCTCTTTCCCCGGACCGGATAATTACTCCGACTATTATAGAGAGCTTGATCTGGAAAAGGCGGTCGTCACAACGCATTATATTCGGAATGGAGTGAAATACACAACTAAAGTATTTGCATCATATCCCGACCAGGTGATAATTGCACGTATTTCGGCCGATAAACCGGGTTCGGTAAGTTTTGCTGCCACCATGGACAGACCCTCGAAAGTCAGCGTTTCGACAAAAGGTACAGACGAACTCATTCTGTCGGGGATAACAAGCGACCATGAAACGGTACAAGGTAATGTGCACTTTGAAGCAAAAGTGAAAATAGTGACCCACGGTGGTTCCATAGTTGCCGGCGACACCACGTTGAATGTGGCTAATGCCGATGTTGCCACTCTTTACATTTCTATCGCATCCAACTTTAAAAATTACAAAGACATTCGTGCTAATGCTGATGAAAGGGTAAATGCTTTTTTACAGAAAGCACTGAAAAAGAAATACGACCAAGCCTTAAAAGATCATATCGCGGATTATCAAAGTTATTTTAAAAGGGTGAGTCTCGATTTGGGAGTAACCGATGCGGTTAAAAATCCCACGAATATTCGGCTCGAACAATTTGCCAAAGGCAATGATCCTCAGCTTGTTGTTTTGTATTTTCAGTTCGGTCGTTATTTGTTGATCTCCTCTTCACGTCCCGGTGGTCAACCTGCTAACCTGCAGGGGATTTGGACTGATCAACTCATGCCGTTGTGGGATAGTAAATACACGGTGAATATTAATACGGAAATGAATTACTGGCCGTCTGAAATTACCAATTTAACCGAAATGAACGAACCGCTGGTACAGATGTTACACGAACTCTCCGAAACAGGAAAGCAAACTGCCAGGGATATGTATGGCGCACAAGGATGGGTAGTGCACCATAATACGGATATATGGCGCATTACCGGCCCGGTTGACGGTGCATTCTGGGGAATGTGGCCAATGGGTGGGGCGTGGCTTTCGACGCATTTGTTCAACAAATATGAGTACAGCGGGAATAAAGAATATCTGAAGTCGGTTTACCCGGTGATCAAAGGAGCTGCACAATTTTTCCTTGATTTTTTGGTGGAAGAGCCGGAGCATAAATGGCTGGTGGTCTGTCCTTCTGTTTCGCCTGAGAATGCTCCCTCGGTACACCCGGAATCATCAATTTCTGCCGGAACGACGATGGACAATCAGTTGGTTTTTGATCTATTGACAGAGACGGTCAGAGCCGCTGAGATACTGCAGACAGACGATGAATTAATTGCAAAAATAAAAGCAACACTCAAACGTTTGCCTCCGATGCAGATAGGGAAATGGGGACAATTGCAGGAATGGATGTACGATTGGGATAACGAAAAAGATCATCATCGGCATGTCTCACATTTGTATGGACTTTTCCCTTCAAATCAGATTTCGCCTTATCGTACACCGGAGCTATTTGCTGCTGCAAAGACTTCCCTGATAGCCCGGAGCGATGAATCTACCGGTTGGTCGATGGGGTGGAAGGTAAACTTGTGGGCACGACTGCAGGATGGTGATCATGCTTATAAACTTATAACCGACCAGTTGACACCATCTATTCAGCCTGATGGAACACAAAGGGGCGGAACATATCCTAATCTTTTTGATGCTCATCCACCTTTTCAGATTGATGGTAATTTCGGATGTACTTCGGGTATTGCCGAAATGCTTTTACAGAGCCAGGATGGAGCTGTTCATTTATTACCTGCTCTGCCGAATGCATGGCAAAATGGAACAGTTAAAGGACTGAAGGCAATAGGTGGATACGAAGTGGATATTCAATGGCAAAACGGAAAGTTAGTTAAGGCTACTATTAAATCTTCCATCGGTGGTAATTGCCGGATCCGCGTACCCAATGAAATCTCTTTAGCCGTTAGTCAGCTATTGAAACCTGCATCGGGCGAAAACCCAAATCCATTTTTCGTAACGGTTAAAGTGAAAGATCCTTTAATCTCGGATTTGACGAAACTGAATACAGGGAACCTTAAGCCGACTTTTCTATATGATTTGCCTACAAAGGCCGGCAAATCATATACCCTTGTCGTAAAAAAACAATAGCAATAAACACCATGTCACGGTGGGTGTTTTGAGTGATAAATAAAAATTAACATCTGATAATCGTGTTGTAAATAAAGACTTTATGAAAAAATATAATATTTTTAATCGAACCTCATGAAACGGAAAATCTTTCAGCAGAGCTTGATTTTCGCTTTGCTTTTAATGCCAATTTTATTGCGGGCTCAGCCTGAGAAATCTATAAATGGAACAATAACAGTCGATGTAGGAAAGCCTGCTCATTCTATCTCACCGATGTTGTTTGGCGTCTTTTTTGAAGATATCAATCTTTCTGCGGATGGAGGAATATATCCTGAAATGGTACGTAACCGTTCTTTTGAAGATGCAGATAACCTGCAAAACTGGAAGTTCGTGAATCCAAACGGAAATTGCAATGCCTCTGTAATTACCGCAAACGTTCAATCCATGCCGCCGGTTTTACCGCTCAATGCATTTAATCGTAAATCGCTTTTTATTAATGTGAACGGTTCATTTATCTTGGAAAATGACGGGTATTGGGGAATGAATATTGAGAAAGGTAAAAATTATTCTTTCAAAATGGCAGCCCGAACTCCGGATGGATATGATTCATCATTAAAAATCAAGTTAGTCGGTTCCGATGGAAATGAACTTGCTTCGAGTGAGATAAAAGGAGTAGGTACGGATTGGAAATATTTCTCATTGACTCTGAACGCATTGGGTAGTGATCCGAAAGCTCATCTTGAAATTGCAGGTGAAGGAAATGGTAAGTTGTACCTTGATATGGTCTCGTTGCTTCCTGAACAAACATGGAAAAATCATGGTTTACGTGTTGATTTGGCAGAAGCCGTGAATGCCTTACATCCAAAATTTTTGCGATTTCCAGGAGGGTGTTGGGTCGAAGGGGATGATTTCGCTCATATGAATCACTGGAAAAATACGATTGGTAATATTGATACTCGCACTCCGTTGTGGAATATTTGGGGCTATAATGCCACACAAGGTCTGGGTTTTCATGAATATTTGCAACTGGCTGAAGATCTTGGAGCAGAGCCCTTGTTTTGTGTTAATGCAGGCATTTCGCACAAAGAGGTCGTCCCTCTTGATCGAATGGGACAATGGATTCAGGATATTTTGGATGCTATCGAATATGCTAATGGTTCAGAAACCTCGGTTTGGGGAAGTTTACGTGCTCAAAGCGGGCATCCAAAACCATTTAACCTGAAATATATTGAAATAGGAAATGAAAACGGAATGGCGCCTTATGCCGAACGTTGGGATTTGATCGCAACGGCAATTCTTTCAAAATATCCGGATATGAAGCTGATAGCCAATGAATGGGCAGGCGGACACCCGAAGACTCATGGCCCTGAGTATATTGATGAACATTATTACAATAATCCGGACTGGTTTATCTGGAATTCAAATAGATATGACTCTTATGACAGGAAAGGACCGAAGATTTTTATTGGCGAATATGCTGTGACGAGTAATACCGGCAATGGCAATTTAAGAGGCGCAATTGGTGAAGCTGCATGGATGACGGGAATGGAACGTAACTCTGATATTGTGATGATGGGATCGTATGCTCCACTCTTTTGTAATGCAAACCATAAGGCATGGCCTGTCAATCTGATTAATTTTGATAGCTATCACTGGTTTGGCCTTCCTAGTTATTATGTACAGCAAATGTTTGCGGCCAATCAGGGGACTGTTTCTTTACCTATTAATATCGCGGGAGTTCCTTCAATTGAGATGCCTCATTCTAATGGATGCATCGGGCTCGGGACCTGGCTGAATTCTGCGGAATTTAAAGATGTAGAAGTGGTGTCTTCCAAAGGCAAGGTGCTGCTAAAGCCTGACTTTTCTAAAGTTGACAGTAAATGGAGAAAAACGGGAAAAGGGGAATGGTCAGTTCATAATGGAATACTGAGACAATCTGCTTTTGCTCCAAATACTACCATTTTTATGGGCGATACTACATGGACGGACTACACAATAAAATTAAAGGCTCGTAAGCTTTCAGGCGAAAACGGATTCCAGATTTATTTCCATAACCGTAATAATGCAGAACGCACTCGTTGGGACCTTGGTGGGTTTGGAAATTCTGCACACCAAATGGAGATGGGAATGTTTATTGAATCGATTAATGCCGGTATTAACCCGGGGAAGTGGTATGATGTTAAAGTTGAAATTCGGGGTAATTCAGTGAAAGGTTATTTGGATGGCAAATTAGTTCAGGAAGTGTCTGATGCAAACGTAAAAGTTAAAAGTCTTTGTTTAAGTGCAGCGTATGATGATCGATCAGGTGATGTTATTTTGAAGATTGTCAACGTTTCTCATAAGTCGGTCAAAACACAAATTAATTTGAAAGGTGCAGATTCACTTACCGGAAGCGGGAAGGCGATTGTACTTTCTGCCGATAGAGAAACAGACGAAAATACGTTAGACTCACCAATAAAAGTTTCGCCTAAGGTAGAGCTAGTGAAATTTACTGGTTCAACAATAGCACGATCGTTCCCCGCAAATTCAATGACCGTCTTGCGATTAGCGACTTCTAAGGAAAGCAAATAAAGACTGTAATACGAGAAAACGCTGAAATAATCACATACTTAAAATAAATATGAAGACGAATATAATGGTTCACTCTGTTTGCATTTCAATCATGTTGTCTTTGTGTGCTTTCGCTTCAGTAAAAGCACAAATTGCACAGTTTGATTATTTCAAATACACCGGGGAAGACGATAGATTTAATAAAACGATAGATTCAAAGAATCAATATTTCAACCCGATTGTTGCCGGGTTTTACCCGGATCCATCTATTTGCCGAAAAGGAGATACTTTTTATTTGGTCAACTCTTCTTTTAGCTTTTATCCCGGAGTTCCCATTTTTACGAGTAAGGATTTGGTAAACTGGACTCAAATAGGACATGTGCTTGACAGACCATCACAGCTTAACCTCACTACGCAGGATATTTCCATGGGAATATTTGCTCCGGCTATTTCATATAATCCACATAACGACACGTTCTATATGATAACCACCAGTGCTTTTGGAATTGGAAATTTCTTTGTTAAGACTAAAGATCCGGCAAAAGGGTGGAGTGATCCTATCCGACTGCCCGATATTGATGGAATTGATCCTTCTTTCTTTTTCGATGCAGATGGGAAAGGATATATTGTTCATAATGCGGCACCAGAGGGGACGGCCGATTGGGAACAGCAACGTTCGATTCGATTGTATGAATTTGATGTGGAACACGACAGAACTACTGGGAAATATAAAGAAATTCTCAGAGGAGGGACCAAAATTGAAAAGAAACCTATCTGGATTGAAGGTCCACACATGTATAAAACAAATGGGTACTATTATTTGATGTGTGCAGAAGGAGGAACAGATGTCGATCATTCTGAAGTTGTGTTACGAAGTAAATCGCCTTGGGGACCATTTGAAGAATATAAAAGTAATCCTATTTTAACTCAACGTGATCTTCCGAATAATCGCAGTGAACGGGTAACCTGTTCCGGCCACGCTGACCTGGTACAAGCTTTGGATGGTAAGTGGTGGGCCGTGTTTCTTGCTTGTCGTCCGTATGAAGAGAATCTAATAAATACAGGTCGTGAAACTTATCTGCTTCCGGTGACATGGCATGATGGATTTCCGGTGATCCTGCCTCAAGGGAAAGCAATCCCTACGATCGTAGACAAAAAGGGATTAAAGTCGGCTAAAAATCCGACAACCGGAAATTTTGAATACAAGGATGACTTTCATTCTCTCAATCTTGATTATTCATGGATATTTATCCGTACACCCCAGGAAAAATTTTATTCAACAGGCAATGGAAAATTAAGCATCATCCCAATGCCTGTAAATATTGAAGAAAAGAAATCACCAGCTGCCATATTGAGACGACAACAACACACCAATTTTGAGGCAGAAACGAAATTGGAATTTTCTCCTAATTCGGAAAATGATTTTGCAGGAATGGTTCTTTTTCAAAATGAAAAGTATCATTTTGTAGTTGGAAAAACGATTGCAAACGGGGTGAAATCACTCATTGTGAACCGTCTTGAAAAAAGCAAAACAACACTAATGGTTTTGCCTCTGCCTCAAGGGGAAGCTGATTCTCCTATCGTTCTTAAAGTAATAGGAAGAGGGCGTTATTACGACTTTCTGTACAGCTTTGACGGGGAAAACTGGAAAACATTGTATGCCAATGCTGATGGAGCTAATCTTAGTACCATGCGTGCGGGCGGCTTTGTCGGTGCATGTATAGGCCTTTATGCAACAAGTGCAGCAACTAAATCTGCTATGGAAAATAACCATTAAACTGTTTATGTTCGATAATATGAATAACATATCGCAAAAAGTATCTGTTTTTGAAAAGATCGGATATAGTCTTGGAGACTTAGCTGCAAATCTGGTTTTCCAAACACTAATTACTTATTTAGCTTATTTCTATACCGACATTTATGGCTTGAAAAACACTGATGCCTCAATTATAATGCTTACTGTTGGGTTGGTCGCTGCATTTATATTTAATCCAATCATTGGGGTTTTGGCTGATAGAACTAATTCCAGATGGGGTAAATTCAGGCCCTGGGTATTGTACACTGCGATTCCATTAGGTGTCGTGGCATTCCTCGCATTTACAACCCCCCATTTTTCATACAAAGGCAAATTGATTTATGCTGCTATTACTTACACTTTTTTGTTGCTGTTGTATGCTTCCAGTAACTTGCCATATTCGGCCTTGAGCGGTGTTTTAACCGGCGATATGGGCGAAAGGAACAGCATTTCTTCGTACCGGTTTGTTGCAGTAATGTTTGCTCAGTTTTTTGTGCAGGTATTTATGTTACCCATCATTGAATATGCCGGTCACGGAGATAAAGCTGTCGGGATTGAAACCGTAATGATCTGGTTGTCCATTATTGGTACCATCATGTTACTTATAACGTTTTTTTCAACCAGAGAACGTGTTGTCCCCAGTCCTGAACAAAAATCGTCTTTAAAAGATGATCTGTCTGATCTTTCGAAGAACAGGCCATGGTTGATTATGCTTGTTCTCACTATTCTGGTATTCATCACACTGGCCATGAAAGGAGGGGCGTATGTCTATTATTTCAATAATTACGTAGATAAGAATGCTCTTATCAAATTTATCAACCCGATTCTTTCTTTTTTTTCAGGCTTAGGTTTCAATTTCTCTGGCTCAGACCCTGTAGCGACCGGCTTCGGCTTGTTCAATGCAGGGGGGATCATATTTATGATTGCAGGCATTTCATTGTCGAAAAAACTGGCCGACAAATATGGCAAACGGGATGTTTATAAATATGACTTAATTGCGGCTGCTCTTTTTGTTTTCATCTTTTACTTTTTCAAACCGGGTGGTGTAATCTTAATGTTCAGCTCGCAAATTCTGCATGGATTTTTTTATGGTATTACGATTCCTATTCTTTGGACTATGATTGCTGATGTGGCCGACTATTCCGAATGGAAAACCAGGCGAAGGGCAACAGCGATTATCTTTTCTGCAATGATGGTTGGTCTGAAAGCAGGTTTGTCAATAGGAGGCTCCTTAGTAACCGGAATTTTACATTTATACGGGTATATTCCCAAAGAAAGTGGCATGGCAGGTCAGCCGATTGTTCAACCAGAATCTGTGGCTACTGGCGCAAGAATGCTTGTAAGTATTTTCCCTTCAATCCCTTTCCTTATAGGTGCAGGTTTGCTTTTTTTCTATGTAATTGATAAGAAAATGGAAGTAAGAATTGAAGCGGATTTGAAGGCTCGCCGTGCGGAAAAATAACGATTCGTAAATTAAATTTATTTGACCTTATAAAAACCGACGATAAATGAAAAATAAAATTGTTGCTATTACTATTTCGATGATGTTTTTGGCTTCAGTCCAGACAATGGCCAGGCAAACATTAGCTGAGGCTACCAAAAGCAATTTTTTGATGGGCGTAGCTGTCAATATGCAACAGGTGAACGGGATTAATCCTGCCGAGACGGACTTGATCAGAAAAGAATTCAGTGCAATTGTTCCTGAAAACTGCATGAAGCCGGGCCCCATTCATCCGCAGGAAAATAAATATAACTGGACGGATGCCGATAAAGTAGTCGCGTTTGCAGAAAAAAACAAACTGGTTGTAACCGGACATTGTCTGATGTGGCATTCTCAGATCGGTAGCTGGTTTTTTGTGGATGACAGCGGCAAAGAGGTATCTCGTGAAGTTTTGAAAGAGCGCATGCGTCAGCATATCTATGCCGTAGTTGGACGTTACAAAGGCCGCATAAAAGGTTGGGATGTTGTAAATGAGGCTTTTGAAGATAATGGGGCGTATCGCAATAGTAAATTTTACCGTATTCTTGGAAAGGATTTTATTAAGTATGCTTTCCAATTTGCACATGAAGCTGATCCGAATGCCGAATTGTATTACAACGACTATAATATGGAAAATTCAGCTAAATGTGACGCAGTGATAAAGATGGTCAAAGAGCTGAAGACAGCTGGTTGCAGAATTGATGCTGTTGGCTCGCAATCGCATATGCAGATGGATTCACCATCGCTTGAAGCCACCGAAACAACCTTCAAAAAATTGAAAGATGCCGGAGTAAAAATACTGATTACCGAATGGGATATGTCGATTCTTCCGAGCCCGTATTCGGGAGCTGATGTTTCAACCCGTTTTGAATATACCAAAGACAAAGATCCATATCACGAGGCCGTTCCGGATTCGGTTCAACAAAAATGGAACCAACGGATATTGGATATGTTCGGTTTATTTTTGAAATACAGTGGTGTTATTGATCGTATTACCGTTTGGGGATTGAACGATGCATGTTCATGGCTGAATAACTTTCCAATTCCGGGACGAAAGGATTATCCGCTGCTTTTTGACCGCAATAACCGACCGAAAAGGATTGTTGATGAAATGATTAAAATGGCAAATGAATATAACGGCAAGAAATAGCAGTCGCCAGATGAAAAAAGCAAAATATTTGGTCGGGAACGATTTTATGGCTGATCCGGCTGTTCATGTATTTGAGGGGAAACTGTACATTTATCCCTCGCACGACCGAGAGTCAGGCATTCCCGAAAATGATAACGGCGACCATTTCGACATGAACGATTATCATGTTTTCTCAACTTCCGATATAGAAAGCGAACCGTTAACGGACCACGGTGTAGTGTTGAAAGTCAGTGATATTCCGTGGGCTGGTCGACAGTTGTGGGATTGTGATGTGGCTTTTAAGAACGGGAAATATTATATGTATTATCCATTGAAGGACAAAAATGATATTTTCCGTATCGGTGTCGCCATATCCGAAAGTCCAGCCGGACCGTTTATTCCCGGGCCCGATCCGATTAGGGGTAGTTATAGTATTGATCCTGCTGTTTTTGAAGACACAACCGGGGTGCATTACATGTATTTCGGAGGCTTGTGGGGAGGACAGTTGCAACGTTACAGAGATAGCAAAGCTCTTGAATGCGCCTGTTTGCCTGAAGGTGATGAGCCAGCATTGCCTTCAAGAGTCGTTCGCTTGTCGGATGACATGCTTGGCTTTGCAGAAGAACCACGTCCGATCATCATACTGAATCCGGATGGTTCACCGATGAAAGCCGGACAAACCGAAAGCCGTTTCTTTGAAGCCTCGTGGATGCACCGTTATAACGGGAAGTACTATTTCTCTTACTCTACGGGCGATACGCATTTGTTATGCTATGCTACCGGTGATAACCCTTATGGACCGTTTGCCTATCAGGGCGTAATACTCACTCCTGTGGTTGGATGGACTACCCACCATGCGATAGTCGAATTTAATGGTAAATGGTATCTCTTCTATCATGATAGCGTTCCTTCCGGAGGAAAAACATGGTTGAGGAGCCTTAAGGTGATCGAGTTGAAGTATGGCGAAGATGGTCATATTGTGACTGTTGATGGTCTTATTTGATTTTTTAGAATAGTCGATACTGCTAATTTATGTTTTTAATTGAGAATGATTTGTTTCGCGTAATGTAGCAATAGTACTGATGTGGTATGAAAAAAACGATTTTGTTATTGTTTGTAGTAGCTTCAATGCTGATGATTTATGGCGGTGCTTATGCTCAGGATAAGCTTTATCCAAATGAGTTTGCATTGAAAAATGTTACCTTGTTTAACGGTCCATTCAAACATGCCCGGGATCTTAATATCCGGATTCTTTTGAAATACGATGTTGATCGGTTACTGGCCGGATACAGGAAAGAAGCCGGATTACCTGCAAAAGCCCAAAGTTACCCGAACTGGGGTGGATTGGATGGTCATATCGGAGGTCATTATTTATCGGCTTTAGCGATGAATTATGCCGCAACGGGCAATATCGAATGCAAAAGGCGAATGGATTATATGATTGCCGAGTTGAAAAGGTGTCAGGATGCGAATACAGCTCATAATGCCGATTGGGGCAAAGGTTATGTGGGAGCTGTCCCCAATAGCAAGACTATTTGGAGTACCTTTCAAAAAGGTGATTTTGCTGCTTTTCGCACTGCATGGGTGCCATGGTACAATGTTCATAAAATGTACGCCGGACTTAGAGATGCGTGGTTATATGCAGGCAATGAAGAGGCAAAAAACGTCTTCCTGAAATTTTGTGATTGGGCAATAAATGTCACGGCTTCGCTCTCAGAGACTCAAATGCAATCGATGCTTGAGACAGAGCATGGTGGCATGAACGAAGTGTTGGCTGATGCCTGTCAGATGACCGGTGATAAAAAGTATTTAGTAGCAGCAAAACGATTTTCGCATAAAATGCTGCTTGATCCGATGGCTCAGGGTAAAGATAATCTGGATAACAAACATGCCAACACACAGATACCAAAAATTGTTGGATTTCAACGAATTGCAGAATTGAGCAAAGATGAAACTTACGCAAAAGCTGGAAGCTTTTTCTGGCAGACGGTTACATCAAACCGTACGCTGGCTTTCGGAGGGAATAGTCGTAAGGAATTTTTCCCTCAATCATTGGACTGTACGGATTATATAACAGATCGTGAAGGACCCGAATCATGCAATACCTATAACATGCTTAAACTTACCGAAGGACTATTCAGAATGAATCCGGAGGCACGTTATGCTGATTTTTACGAGAGGGCTTTATTCAATCATATATTATCGACTCAGCATCCTGAACATGGAGGGTATGTTTACTTTACTCCGGCCAGACCGCAACATTATCGGGTTTATTCAGCTCCCAACGAAGCGATGTGGTGTTGTGTTGGAACAGGCATGGAGAATCATGGGAAATACGGGCAGTTTATATATACGCACCAAGGGAATACGCTGTTTCTGAATCTTTTTATTGCATCTCAACTTAATTGGAAAGATAAAGGAATAACGATTACCCAACAAACGCTTTTTCCTGACGAGGAAACGACAAAATTAATCATTCACACCGCATCTCCGAAGTATTTTAAATTGATGGTTCGACATCCGTACTGGGTTTCTGCAAAATCGTTTAAGATTATTGTTAGGAAAGAGACGTTGCAAGTTTCGTCCGAACCTTCGTCTTATGTACCAATAGCTCGTACATGGAAAGACGGGGATGAGATAAAAGTTATATTCCCGATGGAAAACAGGTTGGAAGAACTACCAAATGTTCCCCAATATGTTGCAGTGATGCATGGACCGATTTTGTTGGCAGCCCCAACGGGCACTCAGAATATGACCGGTTTAATTGCTGACGATAGTAGGTGGGGACATATTGCAACTGGCCCATTAATCCCGTTGGATAAAGCTCCTGTGATGGTCGGGGAGCGTTCAACCTTATTATCGAAGATTTATCCTGTGAAGGGGCGACCTCTAACATTCATCACAAGAGGATTGTTTGCTTCCGATTCTGATTCCCGCTTGCTATTAGAACCATTTTTCCGTATTCATGACTCGAGGTACATGATGTATTGGATGGCTTTAACAAAGGCTCAATACCAGAAGGTCCGGGATTCGTTGGCAATAGAGGAAAAAGGGAAAATTATTTTGGATAAACGAACTATTGATGCCGTTGCTCCGGGACAACAACAACCCGAAACTGACCATCTGTTGAAATTGTTGAATTCTAAAACGGGTATTTACCAAAACGAATTTTGGCGTAATGCCAGGGATGAAGGTTTTTTTAGTTATGTGATGCGTACGAATATGGAAACCCGGTTGTCGCTCATGATTCGTTATTGGGGTGACGAAACAGGGGCTCTCCAATTCGATATTTTAATTGATGGAGAAAAGTTAGTTACCGAGAACCTTGCGGGTAAATGGACCAAATCGGGATTCGTTAATTTAGAGTATCAACTTCCGGATTCGATGATTTTCGGGAAAAAGTCGGTGGAAGTGCGGTTTCAGGCAACACGGGGAAATTTGACAGGTAGGGTATTTTCTGTTCGGATCCTTCGGAAAGTTCCATTACAGTGAATGTTTTTTTGTGAGCAGACCCTTTTCGTTAACAAATGAATAGATTAAAATCGCCAAAAATGAAAAATAAACTACATTTGATATTCTTGTCTGTTTTTATTTTGTGTCAACCCAGTTTGAAAGCACAAAATACTCATAAAGACAAAGGGAACGGTGCTTTTTGTAATCCGCTGATATTTGCTGATGTGCCCGATATGTCAATGCTTCGTGTAGGCAATACCTACTATATGAGCAGTACCACCATGCATATGAGCCCGGGTGTTCCTATCATGAAATCAACTGATTTGGTGAATTGGGAGCTTGTAAATTATGCCTATAATACCTTGGATAATGTGGATGAACTGAACCTTGACAATGGGAAAAGTACTTATGGTGGAGGTTCGTGGGCCAGTTGTATTCGGTTTTATAGAGGTGTTTATTATGTTACTACTTTTTCACAGACAACCGGAAAGACCTATATCTATTCTACCAGAAATATTGAAAAAGGGCCATGGAAGGTCTCGTCATTCAAACCGGCCTATCATGACCATACGTTATTTTTCGACGATGATGGTCATGTTTATTTGATTTCCGGTAGTGGAGACCTTCGGATTATTGAGTTGAATGATGATGCATCAGGTGTTAAACCCGGAGGATTAGATCGGATACTTATCAAAAATGCAAGCGCTCCGGCCGGTCCGAATGTTGGCCTTGGGGCTGAGGGATCGCAATTGTTCAAGATAAACGGTAAATATTATCTCTTCAACATTACCTGGCCCCGAGGCGGTATGCGTACGGTTATTGTTCACCGGGCTGATAAAATTACCGGTCCTTATGAAGGTAAGGTAGCGTTTCAGGATCAGGGCGTAGCCCAGGGGGGGCTTATTAATACGCCAGATGGACGCTGGTATGCTTATTTATTTCGTGATTTTGGAGCGGTAGGCCGTATTCCTTATCTGATTTCGGTAAATTGGGAAAACGGTTGGCCTGTATTGGGTAAGAATGGCAAAGTCCCGGAAACACTTGATCTCCCTGCCAACAGAAGCTTAATCCCGGGAATTGTTGCTTCCGACGAGTTTTCCCGCAAACCGGGAGAAGCTGCGTTGCCGTTGGTTTGGCAATGGAACCATAATCCCGATAATAAGTTGTGGTCGGTTACCCAACGAAAAGGTTATCTGCGCCTTACTACCGGACGAATTGATACGACATTATTTATGGCAAAAAATACGTTGACACAGCGGACTATTGGACCGGTGTGTACAGGTTTAATCTCTCTTGATGTATCAAATATGAAAGAGGGCGATTTTGCCGGATTGTGCCTGTTACAAAAGAATTTCGGTCAGGTAGGGGTGAAGATTGACAACGGAACTAAATTCATTGTTATGATGAGTGCAGGAGCGGGAAAACCAGTTGAAGTACAACGTATTTTACTTTTGCAGAATACGGTTTGTTTTAAATCGGAGTGTAACTTTAAAGATCGTTTGGATGTTGCTAATTTCTTTTACAGTCTTGATGGTAAATTGTGGAAACCCATTGGTGAACCACTGAAGATGACATATACTATTCCTCATTTTGTGGGATATCGTTTCGGGTTATTTAATTATGCAACTAAAAAAGTAGGAGGATCTGCGGATTTTGATTATTTCCGTATTCAGAATAAAATTCATTCAGATAAAATAGAATGACGATGAACAATAATCTTATGTTGCATGGATGGCTATTGCGTACATATCCATCTCATGATATTCTGACACTCCTAATCTGGATATGATTTGTGAAAAAAAGAAAAGAAAAATTGGATAAACAAGCAATTCACAGATGAAATTAAACAGTTTTCCCTCTGTAGAGTTTGATCTTTAATTGTGATGTTTGTGTTTTTTTTTATGAAAACCGCATTTGTTGCGGATTATAATGTTTAGGTGGCTGTATTTTAGTGTTTTGTGTCTTGAAAAATAGTGTTCTATAACATGTAAATAAATTGATAAAAGTTATATGTACTTTATTTTTTATTCTTTATATTTGATGTGACGTTCGTTGAAAAGCATTATTCAGAAAAGTTTGAAATAGAATTCATATTAATCTTGCAATCTGAAAATAAGGGATGCTTTGGAATATTGCTGCAGTTCTTTCTGTTATAGACTGAACATAGAATATCAAAATGTTTTTATTTTTTATATCGCTCTAATTGAGTGATTTTTTTGAGGAAGAATTATAAAAGTAAAAATGACGGTTAATTGATAATCGGTACGGCGTTCTGATTTTTATCCGGAAATAATCAATATTAGTCGTACTGAAGTGTTTGTCGGAAGAAATTCCAGCTATGTGGAAAGTTTGAGGGAAGTTGAGTTTACTGGTATTTTTTAGGTTATGAATGAGAATATGATTTAAATATTGAATGCCTATGAATAAAAAGTAACCAAACAATTAAGCTAATTCATCTATACTAAAACTAATAATTATGAAACTAAATCTAAAATTCGGGGGACGTGGGTTTCCGGGTCACTATTGGTTTGCCCCGTCCCTTGCCATAATGCTGCTTCTTCTTTTCTGCCAATTGTCGGGAGGAGTCTACGGGCAGCAGAAGCCAATGACCGTTACGGGAACAGTTGCCGATGTGGATGGGAATTTAATTCAGGGAGTATCAATTCTTGTTAAAGGAACTTCCCAGGGAACAGTTACAGATTCAGATGGAAAATTTATATTAACGAATGTGTCTGGGAAAGGAGTTCTGATTTTTTCATATATCGGAATGAAGACGCAGGAACATCCGGTTACAGGGCGAAATGTTTTGCATATTGTATTAGAATCCAGCTCAATTGGTCTTGAAGAGGTTATTGCTGTTGGGTATGGAAGTCAGAAAAAAGTAAGCGTAGTCGGTGCTATAACCCAGACAAAAGGGGAAATACTCGAAAGAGCCGGAGGCGTTTCAGATATAGGTTCAGCATTAACCGGTAATTTACCTGGAGTTATTACGGTAGCAACAACCGGATCTCCTGGAAGTGAGGCGCCGAAGATATATATTCGAGGTACGAGTACATGGAACAATTCTGATCCTTTAGTTTTGGTAGATGGCATTGAGCGCTCCATGAATAGTGTTGATATAAGTTCTGTTGAGAATATCTCGGTTTTGAAAGATGCATCTGCCACTGCAGTTTATGGAGTGAAAGGGGCTAATGGCGTAATTCTGATTACAACAAAACGAGGAAAGGAAGGGAAAGCAGATATTCGTGTTACTGTCAATAACACGGTGAAAATGCCTTCTAAGTTAGCATCTAAGTATGATTCGTATGATGCGCTGCGTATCCGTGATTTATCTATAGAACGAGAATTAGGTATATATCCTGCCTCATGGGGCAAATATACACCTTATTCGGAACTGGATAAATATCGTTATCCAAGTAGTCTGGCAGATGCCGAAAAATATCCTAACATCGATTGGCAGGATGCATTAGTCAAGGATGCGACCATTGACCACAATGCTAGTGTGAACATATCAGGAGGTACTTCGTCTGTGAAGTACTTTACGTCAATGGATTATTTGGACGAAACAGATATATTGAAACATTGGGATAATGGTAAAACATATGACCCTGGATATGGCTATCAACGACTGAATGTACGGAGTAATTTAGATATTAATTTAACTAAGACTACTTTATTGTCGGCAAATTTGGCCGGTTCATATGGGGTAAAACAGGATGCATATGGTCAGGATGCATGGGAATACAGGATTTGGCAGAGTATTTATAGTGATCCGCCTGATGTTTATTACCCTCGTTATTCGGACGGTTCATGGGGTTACTATCCTCCGAATACGGTTTCGACCATCAACTCGGCATTAGTGTTGGCAAACAATGGTTCCAGAAAAACAACCACGAAACAAATCAATACCGATTTTACATTGACGCAGGACCTGAGTATGCTTATAAACGGATTGTCTGCAAAGGGAACTCTTTCTTATGACAATACATTTGTCTCTGTAGGGGGCATTTATGACAATGGAAATGTACAGCAAACATATATTGATCCTGTTACGGGAGCGGTAACGCAAAGCAATTATTACGGAACTAATCAATTTGATTGGATCCCAACCCATTGGAATACAAATACCGATGTTGCGACCAATGCTTCAACTTACCGTAAGTTATATTACCAGTTGCAATTAAATTATACCCAGAAGTTTGGCAAACACGATGTGACAGCTATGGGATTGTTCAGCCGTGATAATTATGCAACAGGCAATGAATTCCCCTATTTACGTGAAGACTGGGTTAGTCGGGTTACCTATAATTATGCATCCAAATATTTTGTCGAAGTCAATGGAGCATACAACGGATCCGAAAGATTCAATTCTGACCACCGCTTTGCATTTTTCCCTTCTGTTGCTCTTGGATGGATGGTTACAGAAGAAGAATTTATGAAAGAAATCAAATTTGTGGATATGCTGAAAATACGTGCTTCATGGGGACAAGTGGGAAGCGATAATTATGCAGCATCCGCTTCTAATCGATGGCTTTATATGACACAATGGGGGTATGGTGGAAATGCTTATTTGGGGTCCACCAGTGGTTCAAGTCCTTATACATGGTGGTACATAAAATCGTTGGGGAATGAAGATATTCATTGGGAAAAAGTGACGAAGAAAAATTTAGGAGTTGACTATGCTTTTCTGAGAGGTTTATTGGCAGGTAGCGTGGATGTCTTTAATGATTACCGTACCGATATTCTTTTGGATGGAGGTTCCCGTGCAGTGCCATCTTATTTTGGTACTATTCCTGCCACAGCTAATTTGGGTAAGGTTCGGGCTCATGGATATGAATTCACTCTTCGTGTAAACAAACAACTGAATCAAGATCTTCGCGTATGGGGAGACTTTAATATGACGCACTCTGTAAATAGGATAATTGAAGCAAATGATCCTCAATTGGAGAACGATTATCTGAAGAAGGCAGGAAAAGCGATCGGTCAGAATTATTCATATGTAACTCACGGTTACTATAACACATGGGATCAGCTTTATGGTAGTACCCCGTTGAATACCTATGATACAGAAAAATTCCCCGGGACTCTTAATGTAATAGATTATAACGGTGACGGAGTAATTGATACGAAGGATAAAGTGCCTTGTGCGTATCCCGAGGTTCCTCAAAATACTTATAATGCGACAGTAGGTTTTGAATGGAAAGCATTCAGCGTTTCAGCTCAATTCTATGGAGTTAATAATTGCAGTCGTTATCTTGAACTGGGTAGTTTTCCCCAGAATTTGGATAATGTGTACAAACAAGGGACTTATTGGTCGAAAAATAATATAACTGCGAATGCACCTTTACCACGGTGGAACTCACACATGGATTTTTATTCCGGGTCGACTCTTTATTTATATGACGGATCATACCTTCGTTTAAAGACTGTGGAAATTGCATACACATTCAAACAAGCCATGCTTAAAAAAATAGGCATTAACGCTCTTCGTATTTATTTAAATGGTGACAATTTATGTTTGTGGACTAATATGCCTGACGACAGGGAAGTGAATATGGGAAATTCTTCTGCATATCCTACCGTGAAGCGCTTTAATTTAGGGCTTAATGTAACTTTTTAAAAAAATAGATACATGAAAAAATATTTAAATATAATTAGATGGATTTTTGTCTTTTTGGCAATAATTGGATTGAATTCATGTAAAAGTTATCTGGATGAAGCTCCTGAAGCAACGGTTTCGCCAACAGATGCTTTTATCAATCTTACTAATTTTCAAGGATTCACTGAAGAGTTGTATAGTTGCGTTCCCGACTACACTTCAACAACGTGGGCATGCGACTGGATGATGGGAGACGAAGTGATCCACAGTGTTAGTGGACAATATGCGAATGATAAATTTGACAGAGGAAATTATTGGGGGTGGCAGGAGGGCTGGGTCCCAACATGGATGTATGTTGATGGATCTGTTAACACCGCAATGGATGGGTTTCCTCCGACGAAAGGATTGTGGGGAAATGCATGGTATGGTATTCGGAAAGCCAATTTGGGGCTGGCGAATTTAGATAAGCTATCCGGCACTGATGAAGAGAAAAATCTGATCAAAGGTCAGTTGCTGTTTTTCCGTGGTTGGTTTCATTTTGAGTTGATGAGTTTCTTCGGAGGCCTTCCTTATATCGATAAAGTGTTGTCGTCCAATGAAAAAATGGAGTTGCCTCGTTTGAATTATCAACAGACCGCTGAACACGTCGCACAGGATTTAAGAGCTGCTGCTGATTTGTTACCGGTTGATTGGGATAAAACTACAGCCGGTGCTTTAACATCAGGTAAGAATCAGCTTCGTATTACCAAAATGATGGCATTAGCTTATTTGGGGAAAAATTATTTGTATGCCGGGAGTCCTTTAATGAATAAAGAATCGACGGGTAGCGCAACTTTTAATACAGACTATTGCAAGAAGGCCGCCGCTGCATTTGCCGAGATGCTGAAGTATGTGGATGATGGGGAGAGTTTTCATAAATTGGTTAATTTTTCACAATATACTTCGCTGTTCTATTCCAATGGAAGCAGTATAACGCCAGGGTATCCCGAAGCTATCTTTATGAGTGAAGTTTATAATTCGGGATTTAATGGTTGTCCATGGGGACCGTCTTCCATATTTGCTTCTGCATCAATAGGTGGCGGTTATGTATCTCCGAATGCACGATATGTAGAAAACTACGGTATGGCTAATGGCTTGCCGATTGATGATCCGGACTCTGGTTACGACCTAAAAGATCCATGGTCGAATCGTGATCCCCGTTTCTATAATGATATTGTGATTGATGGCGATCAAATAATTAAAGGTTCTGCTCCGGCTGATAAAGAGCAATTCCGCTATGCCGCGCTTTATACCGGAGGTGCTTGCCGTAATGATGCACAATGTAGTCGTACCGGTTATTTATTGCGCAAGTTTGTACCAATGACCTGTAATTCTGTTGATAATTATACTGGTAATAATTATATGCATTTGGCTTATATGCGTTTGCCCGATGTATATCTGATGTATGCAGAGGCTGTGTTACAGGGATATGGTTCCGCAACCAGTACCGGGCCAGGGTATCTAACGGCAGAACAGGCATTTGATAAAGTGCGTACTCGTTGTGGCGCAGGTCCTGTTGCACAAAAATATGTTGCAGATCCGGTTAAGTTTATGAATGAAATTATTCGTGAGCGTGCAGTGGAGTTATCGTTTGAAGCAGACATACGCTATAATGATCTGCGTCGTTGGATGTTGTGGAATAATAAAAAATATTTGGAAAAGACAGCAGTCGATTTTGACAGAGGTGCATCATTGGGCATCAATGGTAAACCCAAACCAATCAATATGACCGAAAGGGTGATTTTAACTCGCGTCTTTACTGATAGAGCTTATTGGTTGCCATTACCGGTTAAAGATGTATATCTCTATGGATCATTCGGACAGAATCCGGGCTGGTAAACGAGTATTTCCCAAACTTAAAAAGAAAAAAATGAAACTTATAAGAATAGGAATGGTTTTATGCGGACTGAGCATAGGCTTCTTTACGGAAGTTTCAGGACAAATTACTGATAAACCAATACCCACAATCGAAGTGAAAGATTCTTTGGTACATGTGGCTTACGGAACTGTTGCAAAGGGAGATCTGTCTGGCGCTATTTCCGTATTGAATCCGTCAGAATATTTGGATAAGCATTATGGAACTTATCCCTTAGAAGGTATTGATGCGTTTATTGGCGGCAGTAACCTCTGGAATCTGGGTTCTGCATTGGTATTAGTGGATGGTGTGCCTTGTGCAATCACCGATGTTATTACTACCGAGATTGATCAGATTACATTTTTGAAAGGTGCTAATGCTGTTGTGCTTTATGGTAGCCGTGCTGCTAATGGTGTAATTTTGATTACAACTAAACGAGGTAAAGTTGGAGATATTAGGAAAAATATACGCGTGAATGCGGGAGTTAATGTGTCGAAATCGCATCCCGATTATTTGGGGTCGGCAGAATACATGACCTATTATAATCAAGCATGTGCAAACGATGGATTGCCTGCAAGTTTTGATAATGCGACCATTAGTAACTATGCTTCGCATTCCAATCCGTATCGTTACCCCGATGTAAATTATTATTCGTCGGATTATTTACGCAAGATGTATAACACTTATTCTGGTAATGCTGAGTTTTCCGGTGGGACAGAACGTGCTCGCTTTTATGCTTTGGTTGGTTATCAATCTCAAAATTCACTGATAAAATTTGGTGAAGGCAAGAACGATAACACTACGCGTTTAAATGTTCGTGCAAATATTGATTTGAAGTTGAATAATTTCATCCGTACTTATGTGAATGTATCTACTGTATTTAACGATAGTCGAATGCCTTTGGGAAATTATTGGAGCAATTCAACAACGCTACACCCAAATTATTTTTCTCCATTGATACCGATCAATATGATTGCAGGCAATGCAACTACAGCCCTATCATATGTTTCTAATAGTCATAATGTTATTAATGGAGGTTATTTGCTGGGTGGTTCCCAGCAGTATCTGACCAATCCGATTTCTGATGTGTATGCTGCCGGGTATAAAACGAATACCAATCGTACGTTTCAATATCTGACAGGAGTTGATGTAGATCTCAATCATGCATTGAACGGGCTTTCCTTGCATGGGCAAGTAAGTATTGATTATGCAAACGCTTACACGGATTCTGTCAATTATAAGTATGCTATTTATCAGCCGAGCTGGAGTAGCAAAGATGAGACAATAACGGAATTGACGCAGTACAACAAAGACGCCCACGATGGGAGTCATTATATCGGCAATACATGGAATGATCAAGTCATTGATTTCAATGTACATATGGATTATTTAAATACGTTTAACCAGAAGCACAATGTGTCTGCAATGTTGGTTGCTGCAGGAGTTATGCGTCGTCAGACCAGTGATTTTCAATATCGGACAAATAGTAATTTAGGAATTCAGTTAGCTTACAATTATGATCACAAATATAGTGCTGATTTTAGCGGAGCTGTTGTTAATTCCACCAAGTTACCATCAAATACGCGAGTAGCATTTTCTCCTACTCTAAGTCTTGGATGGCTGTTAAGTAGGGAAAATTTCTTGAAAGACTCGAAAATTGTAAACCGTTTGAAGATTACAGCATCTGCCGGCGTTGTCAATACCGATTTGGATTATGGTGTGAATGATTATTTTTTGTATGATGCAAATTATTATTCTTCCTATGGTTATTCATGGCACGATGGTTATAGTAATAATGCAACTTCTATATTGCGTGTTGAGAATAAGAATTTGACTTACGCCAAGAGAAAAGAAATTAATTTTGGTGTGGAAGGGTCTCTGCTCAAAAATCAATTAGATGTTCAGGCAACTGCATTCTTTATTGATAAAAATGGAATTCCGGGGCAAAATGTAAATCAGTATCCTGGCTATTTTAACACTTCTTATCCTACTTCTTCGTTTATTCCGTATACAAATTATGCTGCAAACCGATATAAAGGTTTTGATGTCCAATTGAACCTTCATGAAAAAATTGGAGAAGTTAACTTTATTGTTGGTGCAGTAGGGACCTATGTTACGACGAAAGCGCTGAAACGTGACGAGTTGTATGCTGATAAATATCGTAATCGTGCAGGCAAACCGGTTGATGCTATTTTCGGATTGCAAAGCGAAGGTCTCTTTGTCGATCAAAAAGATATCAATGGACATGCAACACAAAAGCTGAGTGCTGTAAAACCAGGCGATATTAAGTATAAAGACCAAAACGGCGATGGCGTGATAGATGAAAGAGATGAGGTGATGATAGGCCGTTGGGGAAGCCCGTATTCTTGCGGTTTGAATTTTACTGCTCAATGGAAATATTTTACATTTTTTGCTTTAGGAACCGGATCATTTGGTGGTACAGGAATTAAGAGTGGCAACTATTACTGGGTGTCTGGGAGTGAAAAATATTCAGCTGTTGTTCGTAACAGTTGGACAGACGCGAATAAGAATACAGCGACTTATCCAGAATTGACTACACTCAGTAGTGCTAACAATTTTCGTTATTCGGATTACTGGGCATACAGCACAGATCGTTTTAATATCTCTAAGGTTCAATTAACCTATTCTTTGCCAAGAAACATTGTTAATCGTTCTGTTTTCAAAAATGTAAATATATATATCAGTGGGAATGATTTGCTGACAATTGCTAAAAATAGAAAGATTATGGAACTGAATATTGGAACTACACCCCAAACACGTTTCTACAATGTAGGTGTCAAGGCTGAATTTTAATGTTAAACAATAATTGTATGAAAAAGAAATTAATCCTATTTATAGTTTCAGTACTAGTATTGTCCAGCTGTTCAGACCTATTGTCTCCTGCTGATCAAAATAATAGTATGCAGGATCGAATATATAATGATGCAGCATTTGCAGAGGGACTTTTACTGAACGGTTATATTAAATTACCGACAGGGAACTATTCGTTCAATGATGTAGCTACGGATGATGCTGTCTCAAATGACAAAACCAACAGCTATGTTCAGATGGCTACAGGCTCATGGTCTGCCATCAATAATCCAATGGATCAATGGACCAATTCCTATACTGCCATTCAGTATTTGAATATATTATTGGCACAGTCTGATAAAGTAACATGGGCTATTACCGGACAGTATGTCAAAGAGATGTTTAATGATCGGATGAAGGGTGAAGCATATGGGTTGCGTGCTCTTTTTATGTATTATCTACTGCAGGCTCATGGCGGCTGGTCGTCGGATGGTAAACTTTTGGGTGTACCAATTCTGATAGCCCCACAGGATGGTAGTTCCAACTTCAATTCACCGCGTAATACTTTTGATGAATGTGTCCAGCAGATTTATAAGGACTTGACGTTGGCTGAAAGTTATTTGCCTTTGGATTTTGAAGATGTTACAACAGTCGATCAGATTCCTGCAAAATATGCTGGCAAAACTACGGTTTCGGATTACAATCGTGTATTTGGTGCATACGATCATGAACGTTTGACTGCACGTATTATAAAGGGTATTCGAGCTCAAGTTTCATTGTTGGCTGCAAGCCCTGCATTTAATCAGGGCACAACGGTTATGTGGGCTACTGCAGCAGATAATGCAGCAGCAGTACTTGACCTAATCGGTGGAGTTTCCGGTATGTCAAATAATGGTGGATATTGGTATGCACAAAAGAATTCATCTGAAATTAATGGTGTGGCAAATGGAGTCAATCCGGCAGAGATTCTTTGGAGATCGGATATAAGCAAAAATTCGAATGGTTTGGAAAAAGATAATTATCCTCCAACTCTTTTTGGAAGTGGAAAGGTGAACCCCACTCAAAATTTAGTCGATGCTTTTCCTATGGCTAATGGTTATCCAATTACCAATGCCAGTAGCGGCTATGATGCAACGAATCCGTATGCAAACAGGGATCCGCGTTTGGCACTTTATATTGTGGTAAATGGAAGTGGGGAAGGTCCGGGGAGTTCTGTCATTTATACGCAGGTGGGAAAAACAAATGACGGGTTGAATGCTATTTCTACTGCTACACGCACTGGATATTATATGCGCAAACTACTTCGCGAAGATGTAAATCTTAATCCGACCAATTCAACATCACAAACGCATTATGTTCCCCGCATCCGTTACACAGAAATGTTCCTTGATTATGCTGAAGCAGCAAATGAGGCTTGGGGACCTGATGGTAAAGGAACGCATGGTTATTCTGCACGGGATGTAATTGCTGCTATACGAAAAAGAGCAGGAATCACACAGCCGGACACCTATCTGGCATCAATTACGAACATCCCGGATATGAGAGCGTTGATTCATAATGAAAGACGGCTGGAAATGTGTTTTGAGGGATTTCGTTTTTGGGATTTGCGCAGATGGAAAGAAAACATTAAAGCTAGTGCGAACGGGGTAACAATTGATGCAAGTGGAAACTTTAGTTATAGCCCCGTTGAATCTAGGTCATATAGTGATTATATGAATTATGGACCGCTACCTTATACCGAAGTATTAAAATGGAAATTTATACAAAATGCAGGTTGGTAGTTTTTTTAACATATTAAATTCATGCGAAAATGAAAAAAATAATCTTTGTATTTCTTTCAGGCGTTCTCTTCTTGACTGCATGTCACAACGAGGATGTTGAATTTCCTGATTATAAAAGTACTACAGTATATTTTGCATACCAATCTCCGGTAAGAACACTTATACTTGGATCTGATTACACGTATGACAATTCTCTTGATACAACGCATCAATGTGAGATATATGCGACAATCGGAGGGGTCTATAGTAATAATACTAATCGGACGTTGGATATAGTGGTAGATAATTCACTTTGTAGTAAACTGACATTTGAGAGTGCTGCCGGTAGTCCGGTGCTCCCAATGCCATCTATCTATTATACTCTTCCTTCCAGTATGCAGATTGTAATTCCTTCCGGGTCGATAATGGGTGGAATCAAAATTCAACTAACTGACGCATTTTTTGCTGATCCTCTTGCAATGAAAAACACTTATGTCATTCCTTTGCGAATTACAAAGGTGGCAAGTGCCGATTCTATTTTAAGTGGCAAAGCTTTAGTTTCTAATCCGAATCGCTTTATCTCTACGGATTGGGCAACGGTACCTAAAGACTATATACTTTATGCAATTAAGTATAAAAACCCTTGGGATGCTACTTATTTGCGCAGAGGAATTGAAACTGGATCCGACACTACCGTTGTGTATCATCAGAAGTACGTGGAAAATGATCAAGTAGTGTCAGATGTTGCTACCAAATCATTGCATGAACTGTTAATCTCCCTGAATGGAAAAGCAAAAGGCAATGTGAATCTCCCATTCAAACTATT
The DNA here is from genome assembly GCA_963692465.1 of Prolixibacteraceae bacterium. Lineage (GTDB taxonomy): Bacteria > Bacteroidota > Bacteroidia > Bacteroidales > Prolixibacteraceae > JAUZOB01. The sequence continues at coordinate 828,763 of OY829943.1, read as the reverse complement.
GCTCAGGTTTGATAATGCAGGCAACTGTATTATTACTAATTCTGCATCTACTTCTTATGTGATTAGCGGGAGTGGTAAATATGTAAAAAATGGGGACAAATGGGGAGATCAGAAACGTGATGTGTTATATCTTAAGTACAATGTTAATTATGGAGCTGTAACCCATGCTATGGCAGATACGTTAGTAATGCGCGATAGGGTTGAGAAATTTGAAACGTTTTCACCCTATTTCAATCAATAATAGTGTGATATATATGGTTTATGTCGGGTTAGTGAAGCGATTGGCTTTACTAACCCGACAAATCACGCAGATTGTGAATATCCTTATACTTAAGGTGAAAATAAATAAAATGATATGATATTAAAACGGGTTGTTAATCAAAGAAATAGGAGAATAGGGTTGTTCGTTTTTCTATGCTTATTTTTATCAAATACAAGTGCTTTTTCGCGGGATCCGAATTTTTACATCTTCCTGTGCTTCGGACAGTCTAACATGGAAGGTAATGCTAAGTTTGAACCTCAGGATACAACGGGAGATAGCCGTTTCCAGGTACTGGAAACCGTTGATTGCCCTAATCTCGGAAGGACAAAAGGTAACTGGTATACTGCTGTTTCCCCTTTATGCCGGTGTCGGACAGGTCTTACTCCTGCAGATTACTTTGGCAAAACCATGATTGCTTATCTTCCCAAAAACATAAGGATAGGTGTAATTAATGTTGCGATAGGCGGGTGTAAGATCGAACTGTTTGATAAGGATAATTATCAGGCTTATGTTGCATCAGCTCCGGAATGGATGAAAAATATGGTCAAAGAATACGATGGAAACCCATATGCACGTCTTGTGGAAATGGCAAGATTGGCCCAAAAAGATGGTGTTATTAAGGGAATTTTGTTGCATCAGGGCGAATCAAATACGAACGATAGTACTTGGACAAAAAAAGTTGAGGGGGTCTATGATAATTTGATGAAAGACCTGAAACTTAAGCCTGAATCGGTACCATTACTTGCCGGTGAACTCGTAAATGCTGATCAGGGAGGTGCTTGTGCAAGCATGAACACAATCATTGCAACACTTCCGCAAACAATTCCGAATTCCTACGTTATTTCTTCGAAAGGTTGTACTACGATATCGGATAATCTGCATTTCACTGCTGAAGGCTATAGAAAATTGGGAAAAAGATACGCCGTGGAAATGTTATCCTTGTTAGGTTATCCAGTTACCGATGCGGAATAAACAGATCGATTTCTATCCACAAATAAAAGTCAAGATAACTTCTATATGTGGATGGGATTGTAATGTATTGCAAAATAAATGAATACGTTTCTGTTGTAGTGAAATTATCAACTTAATGGGAGCAATATAAAAACATAAAGTCATGCAAACTATACCAATAAAACACTTCTTGGCTTTTAGCTTTTCGTTATTATTCGTTCAGTGTTTCGGACAGCAATGTCCCGAAAGTTGGAAAGATTTGAACTATGCCGGAGATACGATGGTTTATCACCGTCTTGATATTTATTTACCCAAGATACAGAAAACATCTTATCCGGTCGTTATATCGCTTTATGGTAGCGCATGGCTGGCGAATAATGCAAAGCAAGCTGATATGCATACGATTGGCAAAGTGTTGCTCGATGCAGGATTTGCAGTTGTTACCCCAAACTATCGTACAAGCATTGAGGCAAAGTTTCCTGCCCAGATAAACGATATCAAAGCGGTTATCCGGTTTGTTCGTGCCAATGCCGTCAAATATCAGTTAGATACCTCTTTTATAGGTATTTCCGGTAGTTCTTCGGGCGGAAATATGGCAGCTATGATGGGGACCTCCAAAAATGTAAAGCAATTCACTCTTGGGAAAGAAATGGTAGATATTGAAGGGCAAGTAGGCCCTTACACCTCTTATAGTAGTTCGGTGGATGCTGTTGTAGACTGGTTCGGGCCTACCAACATGTTGGTGATGGATTCTTGCGGGGGAACGAACTTCATTCATAATGCCGCTAATTCTCCGGCATCTCTTTACATTGGCGGTCCCATTCAGGAACATAAAGATAGGTGTTTGCTGGCCAGTCCGATGACATATATTAATGCCAACACCCCTCCGTTTCTTATCTTCCATGGTGATAAAGATCCTGTAATTCCTCATTGCCAGAGTGAACTGCTTTATCAGGCATTGCAGAAAGCCAACGTGCCCAGTCAGTTTATTTTGGTGCCAGGCGGGCAACATGGTCCGGGGATGCATGTGGACAAGTATCTAAAAATGATGGTCAACTTTTTTATGCTCAATTCTTATAAAAAGATACATACATGAATACTGAGGGGATCATCATGTAATAAAACATTGCTGTGTTTATCACTGAAATACGAATGAGTAAATAAAAAATCTAATTTTAAAAATAAGTATCAGAAAATTAGAACTATTTTAATGTTTTTGGGACTTGAGACAGAGCTGAATAAAAATATTCCAAAACGAATAAGGAGTTGATAACGTGTTTTATATAGGAAAATGTTGAATAATCTTAAATTATAAAATCATGAAATGCTTACTTGTCATGATGGTTGTACTGTTGGTGTGTGGCACTACAGCTACATCACAAAATATCGTGACCCCAGCTCCGTTGGGCTTCGATATGGTACGAGACGGGATCCCACACGGAACAATCGATACCGTTGTTTATAAGTCAAAAACAGTAGGTGCTATGCGTAGAGCGCTTGTCTATACGCCTCCCGGATTCTCGAAGAATAAGAAGTATCCGGTTCTCTACCTGTTGCATGGCATCGGCGGTGATGAAAAGGAATGGTTTATGCAGGGACAACCACAAGTGATTTTAGATAATTTGTATGCAGAGAAGAAAATTGAACCGATGATTGTGGTGTTACCCAACGGGCGTGCCATGAAAGACGACCGCGCAACAGGAAACATTATGGCTTCAGACAAGGTGGCGGCTTTTAGTACCTTTGAAAAAGACTTGCTCAATGACCTGATCCCGTTTGTTGAAAAAAAATACCCTGTTTTGAAAGATAGTGAGCATCGCGCTATTGCAGGTTTGTCGATGGGCGGGGGACAGTCGCTCAACTTCGGGTTGGGTAATCTCAACCAATTTGCATGGATCGGTGGATTTTCATCGGCCCCCAATACCAAAACTCCTCAAGAGTTGGTTCCTGATCCGACCCTTGCCAAACAAAAGCTGAAATTGCTCTGGATTTCCTGCGGAGACAAAGATGGGCTTATTACTTTCAGTAAGCGTACTCATGATTATCTGCAATCGAACAATATACTTCATGTTTATTACGTGGATCATGGGTATCATGATTTTAAAGTGTGGAAAAACAGTTTGTATATGTTTTCTCAACTGTTGTTTAAACCGGTCGATCCTGCAGTATTTGACAAAATAAGCAATGTCGGTCGTCCGGCAGAATCCAATGTTAGATCAGCCAAATATCCTCAGGTATTACCCGATGGACGTGCTGTATTTCGTATCAAAGCACCTGAAGCACAGAGCGTACGACTCGATTTAGGGAAGAAATATGATATGGTGAAAAACGGAGAAGGAGTTTGGGAAGTAATCACCGACTCGTTAAGCGAAGGCTTTCATTATTATTCCTTGATTATAGATGGAGTGGCCGTTGCCGATCCTGCCAGTGAAACGTTTTATGGCATGGGCCGTATGGCAAGCGGTATTGAGGTGCCTTTCAGAGGCGATCGTTATTATGAATTGAGGAATGTTCCTCATGGCGACCTCCGCACCAAACACTACTATTCGAATGTAACCAATTCATGGCGTAGTTTTTATATGTATACACCTCTTGGATATGACGAACAGACTAGCGAGAAATACCCAGTACTTTATATCATGCATGGTGGTGGCGAAGATCAACGAGGATGGGCTATGCAGGGAAAAACAGATCTGATTCTTGATAATCTGATAGCCGATAAAAAAGCTGTTCCCATGATTGTTGTGATGGTTGACGGGAATATGCCGCTGAATGCTTTTGGCGAAGAAACTCTGCAAATCTTTGAAAAAGAGCTGAAACAAGATATTATTCCGCTTGTAGAGAAAGATTTTCGTGTTAAAGCCGAATCGCAATATAGGGCGCTTGCCGGCTTGTCTATGGGAGGGATTCAGGCGCTCTATGTCGGTGTAAGAAATACCGATTTGTTTGCTTATCTCGGTATATTCAGTTCCGGTTGGTTTGCGGCCCAAAAAGAACTCTCCAATCCACAGTACGATTTCATGAAAGCTAATGCGGATAAGATTAACAGCAACTTGAAGCAACTCTGGATTTCGCAGGGAGGAAAAGAAGATATTGCATGGGAAAATTGCCAAATCATGCTCTCTAAATTTGATGAACTGAAGATCAAATATACCTATAGTGAATATCCGGGTGGGCATACCTGGCCGGTGTGGAGAAACAATCTTTATCACTTTGCTCAATTGCTATTTAAGTAAAGTTGAGGCCATTCCGAAAAGTGAATGCATGAAAAAAGGCATGCAAATGTTACGTCAAAGAGCGTAAACAGGGCCTAAGTTTTATATGATCTTTAAAGATAAAACTATATTTACATGAAATTGCATAGTTACTTGTTCAAGAGAGTGTTGGGCGCTTGCTGCTTCGTATTGCTGGCAAGTGTATTATATGGCCAATTGCCGTATCAGAATCCAAAATTAAGTTCCGAAGAACGGGCTAAAGATTTGTTATCCCGTCTGACATTGACCGAGAAAGCTACGTTGATGTGTGACATTTCTGAGGCCATTCCCCGCTTGGGTATTAAAAAGTTTAACTGGTGGAGCGAAGCGCTGCATGGGCTTGCCAATAACGATAAGGTAACGGTATTTCCTGAACCGATAGGTATGGCAGCCTCTTTCGATGATGCTTTGCTCTTTCGTGTTTTTAGTGCTACATCGGATGAAACTCGTGCCAAGTATAATGAAGCTGTGCTAAAAGGTCAGGAGAACAAACGTTTTCTGAGCCTTTCGGTGTGGACACCCAATGTCAATATTTTTCGTGATCCGCGCTGGGGAAGGGGACAGGAGACGTATGGAGAAGATCCTTATCTGACTTCACGCATGGGCATTTCCGTTGTAAAAGGACTTCAGGGACCTGATGATTCGAAATATAAAAAACTACTGGCTTGTGCAAAACATTTTGCTGTTCATTCGGGTCCGGAATGGAGTCGTCATATATTAAATGTTAACAACTTGGGTCCGCGTGATCTATGGGAGACTTATCTGCCTGCATTTAAATCGTTGGTTAAAGATGCTGGTGTACGAGAGGTGATGTGTGCTTATCAAAGGCTGGATGATGAACCCTGCTGTGGCAGCACTCGCTTGTTACAGCAGATTCTTCGTGATAACTGGGGTTTTAAGTACTTGGTCGTTTCTGATTGTGGGGCGATAGCCGATTTTTACACCAGCCATAAGGTTTCATCTGACGCAGTCCATGCTGCATCAAAGGGTGTTTTGGCAGGAACGGATATCGAATGTCAATGGATTGATCATAATTATAAAAAACTACCCGAAGCTGTTGAAAGGGGGTTGATAACCGAAGATGAGATTAATAAACATTTGATGCGCGTGTTGGTTGGCCGTTTTGATCTGGGTGAAATGGACAATGATGCAATTGTCCCTTGGACAAAGATTCCCATGTCGGTTGTAAATAATGAAGAACATCGGAAACTTGCTTTAGATATGGCTCGTGAATCAATGACACTTCTTCAGAATAAAAACAATATTCTACCCTTAAAGAAATCTGATAAAATCGCAGTAATTGGCCCCAATGCCAATGATAAACCTATATTATGGGGAAATTATAATGGAATACCAATAAGGACAATAACAATTCTTGATGGCATTACCTCTAAACTTTCAGCAGATAAGGTGCTTTACGACAAAGGATGTGATTTGATTGAGAATAAGGTAACAGAGAGCTATTTCCCGAGATGTTCCATTAATGGTAAAAAAGGGTTTAAGGCTACATACTGGAACAATAAAAACCTTCATGGCGATGTTGTTGCAGTGCAACAAATTGAAAATCCGATAAAACTGACAACTGCCGGGCAACATGAATTTGCAACCGGAGTCCGCCTCGAAGGTTTTTCAGGGAAATATGAAACTGAGTTTACTCCTTCAAAGAGTGAAGAGATTGTGTTTAATTGCGGTGCTACTGGATACTTTGAATTACTGGTAAACGGAAAATCAATAAACAAGTATAATAACTGGAGAACACTGCCTTCACGAATTCCGTTTAAGGTTGAAAATGGGGAAAAATATAAAATTGAAATCCGTTATGCGCAACTTAACGATTGGCCGGCAAATCTCGAATTTAACTTTGGCAAAGAAGTAAATGTTGATTATACAGAACTCTTAAAGAGACTTCAGGGGATCGATGTTGTTGTATTTGTCGGAGGTCTTTCTACTCAGCTCGAAGGCGAAGAGATGCCAGTGTCATACCCCGGTTTTAAGGGAGGTGACCGTACCGATATTGAGCTTCCTTTGGTACAGCGTAATTGTATGGACGCTTTGAAACAAGCCGGGAAGAAGGTGGTTTTTGTGAATTGTTCAGGATCAGCAATAGGTTTAGTTCCTGAAACCAAAAGTTGTGATGCTATATTACAGGCGTGGTATGGTGGCGAATCGGGCGGTCAGGCTGTTGCGGATGTGCTTTTTGGTGATTACAATCCATCAGGCAAATTGCCGATCACTTTCTACAAGAGCATCACACAACTTCCCGATTTTGAAGATTACTCCATGAAAGGACGTACATACCGTTTTATGTCTGATCCTCTCTTTCCTTTTGGGTTTGGTCTCAGTTATACGAAATTTAATATTGGTAATGCAACTATCAGTAAGACAGTAATTAAGTCTGATGAAGCTGTTAGGTTGACTGTCCCAGTAACCAATTCCGGAAAATGTGTGGGGACAGAGATCGTACAGGTTTACCTACGTAAAGTGAATGATATTGAAGGTCCGATTAAAACCCTGCGAAATTTTCAACGTGTTGATTTGGAGGCAGGTCAAACTCGTCAGGTAACGATTGAACTTCCATCTTCAGCATTTGAATTCTTCGACTGGAGCCAGAGAAAAATGATGGTGGTTTCCGGAGAATATGAAGTCTTGTACGGAAATAGCTCGGACTCAAAAGATCTGAAAAGCGTAAAGGTCATGATTCAATAATCTTCATTTGTGTATGAGGTACTGACTGTTGAGTATAAAATGAGCTAATGTTTAAAGTAAAGCCTGTTATGATAGACGTAATGGAGTTAAGTCGTTTTTAATTTTCAAATAGAACCCATATCATATGAGAAATAACGTATTTATCATTGCTTCAATTTTTATTATTGCAATTAACCTCCCATTTCTGGTTAATGCACAAAATCCCATTATTCAAACCGTATATACGGCTGATCCGGCACCAATGGTTTATAAGGATACCGTTTATTTGTACACAGGTCACGATGAGGATCATTCAACTTTCTTTACCATGAATGACTGGAGATGTTACTCCTCAATAGATATGGTCAATTGGACGGATCATGGATCACCTCTTTCGTACAAAACCTTCAGTTGGGCAAAGGGTGATGCATGGGCAGGTCAGTGTATTTATCGCAATGGGAAATTTTATTGGTACGCGCCGGTGAAAAAAACTGATGGGAAGGGATTTGCACTCGGGGTCGCTGTTGGTTCAAGGCCTGCCGGGCCATTTGTCGATGCTATTGGTCATTCGCTGACTCCTGGTGATTGGGGCGATATTGACCCTACCTTATTTATCGATGATGATGGGCAAGCTTATTTGTATTGGGGAAACCCTGCGTTGAAGTATGTTAAGCTGAATGAAGATATGATCTCTTATTCGGGTGAAATAATAACGGTTTCGTTTGCAGATGGAGGCTTTGGAAAAATTGTCGGAGGTGCAAGACCAAGGAGCCAATATGTCGAAGGACCATGGTTTTACAAGCGAAAGGGTTTGTACTATATGCTTTATCCTGCAGGAGGAATCCCGGAACATTTGGCATACTCTACAAGCAAAGGACCAACCGGACCCTGGGTTTATCAGGATACGATTATGCCGGTAATCGGTAAAGGTGGTGCTTTTACGAATCACCCGGGTGTTATTGATTACAAAGGAAAATCTTACCTTTTCTATCACAATGGGGACTTGCCGGGGGGCGGTGGTTTTAACCGTTCGGTTTGTGTTGCAGAATTCAAGTACAATGATGATGGAACGATTCCAAGAATCGTCCACTCGGCCGAAGGAATAACGAAAAGTGTAGGTGACTTCAATCCTTTTATTCGAAATGAGGCCGAAACCATGGCTTGGGAATCGGGGATTAAAACGAATTCAAATAAGGACATTGGTGTTTACGTAACCGATATTGACAACGGCGACTACATAAAGGTAAGAAGTGTTGATTTTGGTAAAGGTGCAAAATCTTTTGAAGCTAATATTGCTTCGGCATCAAAAGGCGGGAAGATTGAAATTCATATTGATAATCTTTCCGGACCATTGTTGGGAAACTGTATTGTAGAAAGTACCGGAGACTGGCAGAAATGGATTACTAAAAATTGTAAAGTAAGCAAAGTAAAGGGAGTACACGATCTTTATTTCGTATTCACCGGCAGCACCGGTAAACTATTTAATTTTAACTGGTGGAGATTTTTACCTGAAAGGAAATAATACCCTATCAACAATTATGCGAAAAGACAGAGCTGTTATAATAACTTCATTTTAGTGTGAGAGAGGCCGAATCAAAATGATCCGGCTTTTTTTATGAAATTTATTTCTCGGATTGATGAAATTCATGTGAAAGATATTCATAAGCCGGGATAAGTTTTACCGTCAGTCCGTCTTTTTCAAAGAGGTCTTTCTGGGCGAAAGGACCAATAATACCTTCCTTTATATAAAATTTCCCATTCGTAATGGATAAAGTTATCCATTACGAATGGGAAAAGTTGTTTGTGGAGTTTTGAAATACTTCGGAATAGAACTTAACGATTTTATTGGTTAGGTTCTTTTTTTTTGTAAAAAAAGCAACAATTTATGTAGGGAGGAATGATGCAGGATTCGTCATTATTCAGTAGAAAACTCAGAGATTCGCTTATGAGAGAAAACAAATTGGATATTGGTGCATCAGCAGAACATCATAAATTATTTTAAACTTCACCTCTATGTTATTCTTTATGATGAAAGGGGCGGCTGTTAAAGTAACAGAATCCAAAATGAACAATTTGTTTTGGATTTTTTTGCCTTTTGATTTGACGATTATACAAAACAAATCTTGAAACAAAACCAGATTGATAAAACAGATGATCTTCTGTTGTTGGAATTGATGGATGGAGAAGAGCAGGCTTTCGATACGATTTTTCGGAAGTATTATGCTTTAATGAGTTCTCTTGCTCATTCTTTCGTAAAAGATCCTCTGGTCGCAGACTCTTTGGTTGAGGATTGTTTTGTTAAACTATGGGAAAAGCGGACCGATTTGAGTGAGGTACAGAAATTGGGAGCATACTTATTCTCTATTGTCCGGAATTATTGCATTGATTATCTCCGAAAAGAAAAGTCGTTAAAGAATTTATATAAGAACATTCCTGCCTCAATGGAAGAGAATAATACGATGGATCAGGTTTTGGCCAATGATTTTGAAGATAAATTATTAATTGCATTAAATAAACTTCCCGAGCGATGCCGTATCGCTTTTATCTATAATCGGTTCGAAAACTTAAAGTACGCTGATATTGCTCTTAAAATGGGAATTACAGAGAAAGCTGTTGAGGCAAATATCGGCAGGGCTTTGAAATACCTCAGAATAGCACTTAGGGATTTTCTGAGGTAAGAATTGTCTCCTTTTATAAAAAAATAATCGTTCATGTAGGGAGTAAGGATTTACCGTTCGTCACTTTGAAAAGATCAGTGATTATTTATGAAAGAGAACGGATTGGATATTGATTCCTTAATTGCTGCTTTCCTGTCGGGAGAGCTGGTGGCCGAAGAACGGCTTCTTTTGGAGCATTGGCTTGAAGAGTCTACAGAACATCGCGAACTACTTGAGACTTATCAAAAGCTTTGGGCTATGGCGGGCGAATGCTCTTTTGTAAAAGAGAAGGAAACCGAAGAGGCATTATCTCGTGTGAGAAAGGAATTGGCAAAATCTCTGATGGCAATGAACGGAGAGGAGGATAAAGTAAAATCTTCCGGTAATGACTTGGAACAGCAACAATGTTCGTCTTCCCCAAAAATAAGAAATATTGTTTATGTGTTAAGTGGAGTTGCAGCAACACTGCTTATTATAATTGGATTTGCCTGGCATTTGAATTTTCCTTTTAATGGAGAGAAGACGGTATTTTATACCCCCAATGGGAGTCGGGCTCAGGTTGTTCTGCCTGATGGATCGACTGTTAGGCTGAATGTCGGTTCTTACATCGTTTTTCAATATGATTATTTCAGAAGGGTCCGCCGGGTGTTTTTTAAAGGAGAAGGATATTTCAATGTAGCAAAAAATAAGGGACCCTTTACAATCACAACTCAGGAGGGAATGAAGGTAACGGTCTTGGGTACTCAATTTAATCTGAAAGCTTATCCTGAAGATCCGGATATCAAAACCACATTGATTGAGGGGAAGGTTCATATCGATACTCCGCAAAAGCAGGAATTGATGATGGCTCCCGGACAGACCGTCCGGTATGATAAAAAAACAGGACAGTTAGGCTTATCGGAAGGAGAGACTAATTCGCAATGTGGATGGATGATCAATAAACTTTATATGGATAATATGTCACTTACAGCAGTCAGCAAGACTCTTGAGCGGTGGTATAATGTTCGGATTTATTTTTCGAGAGATGTTCATCAGGATAAGATTCATTATACCGGAATTTTGCGCGAAGAATCGGTAGATGACATTTTGGATGCATTGAGTAGCCTGAGCAATATCAGGTACCGAAATAATAATGGAACGATCATAATTTCAAATAAATAGCTTAACGCCTATGCGAAAGACCAGATGATTTTTGTGTTTTCCAAATTCTTTGTCTTCATGAGATAAAGGTATAACAAACTATTATTTTTTTTAAACTAAACTACTAAACACCAATGATTAACGTGATTAATTTTAGACTGAAAAGACGTTGGTCTTTATACAAAGGATTGCTATTCGCTGTGATGGTGATCTTTTTGTTGTTCAGCTCAACGGTTGTCGGGGTGGCTTCAGTGTATTCAAAGAATACGAAGCTGTCGTTGAATGTCCAGAGCCAGTCAATTAAAAGTGTATTACAACAAATTGAAGCTCAGTCGGGATTCCGTTTTGTTTATGAGAATGAACGGTTGAATTTAGATAAACGAGTGAGTATCAATGTTCGGAATGTGACGGTTGATGAAATATTAAATCAATTGTTTAAAGATCAGAGTATTCATTATTCCATAACGGAGAAGAATCTGATTTTGATTAATCCGGCAGAAAGAGTGCAACAGGTTGCGTCTGAGGCCAGAAGTCATGCTGTGCCGCAAGAAAAGAATTTGAGGGGAAGGGTAACCAATGCACAAGGGGAACCACTGACCGGTGTTTCGGTTATTGTAAAGGGAACGACTAACGGTACGGTAACCGATGTCGATGGAGAGTATACGTTGTCGGGTATTCATTCGAATAAAGGAATTATTGTTTTTTCTTTTATTGGGATGAAGACCAAGGAAGCTCCTTATACCAGTCAATCCGTTTTAAATGTGACTCTTGAAAACAGCGCTTTTGGATTACAGGAAGTCGTTGCTGTTGGATATGGAAGAATGAAAAAGGCTGATTTGACTGGTGCCGTGGGAACTGTTAGTGCCCAAGAGTTACAATCCCGTCCGGTATTGAATGCAACGCAGATGCTGCAGGGACTTGTTGCAGGATTGAATATTTCGCAAAACGGAGGGATGTTGAATTCGTCACCCAGTGTAAATATTCGTGGAGTCGGAACGATTGGAAAAGGTTCGGATGGAAGTCCCCTTGTATTGATCGATGGAATGGAGGGCGATATGAATACGCTTAATCCACAGGATATTGAAAATATTTCGGTATTAAAAGATGTTTCGTCTTCCTCTATTTATGGATCACGTGCTCCGTTCGGCGTTATTTTGATAACAACCAAGAAGGGTAAAGAGGGAAAGACCGTTGTGAATTACAATGACAATTTCCGCTGGAATAATCCGACTAACATGCCGGAGATGATGGATTCCTACACTTTTGCAAACTTTTTTAATGATGCGAATGTGAACAGTGGGGCCGGACTATTCTTTGACACTGAACGTTTGCAACGAATAAAAGATTATCGGGACGGAAAGCTCAAAACACCTACATTGCCCTATAGCGGAAATCCCAGTGTGTGGTCCGATGGATATGGGGGTGGTGCTAATGCTAATGTTGACTGGTATAAGGCAATTTATCGAAGTCATTCTTCCTCTCAGGAACATAATTTGAGCGCCAGCGGAGGAAATGCAACGACCCAGTATTATCTCTCAGGAAACTATATGGGGGAGGACGGCCTGATGGTTTTTAATCAGGATAAATACACCCGTTATACGACTTCTCTGAAGATTACAACCAAATTGAATGATTGGGCTACCGTAACAGCCAATAATCGTTGGATGAGATCGGACTATGGTCGGCCCTCTGCACTTTCTGATGGGTTATTTCAGGATTTGGCACGTCAGGGGTGGCCAACCAATCCCTTATATGATAATAACGGATATCTGTTTTCTTCTCCATCTCCGGCCCTGGGTTTAAGAGACGGAGGACGGGACAAAACACAAACGGATAATCTTTATCAACAATATCAAATTGTACTGGAGCCTATAAAAGGATGGAAGACTTATGGTGAAGTGAATTACAGAACAATTGACACTTTTCGTCATTGGGATGTTCAAAAGACCTATAATCATGATGTAAACGGAGTTCCTTATGGTTATGGAAATTCAAGTGAAGTTTATGAATATGGATATCGTGAAAATTATTTAAAAACCAATGTTTATTCCGAGTATGATAAAAAGATTGGTAACGGACACCACATTAAAGCGTTGGTCGGATTCCAGTCGGATTTGGAAAAGTATCGGGATCTTTCTGCTGACCGACAAGGTGTTATTGTTTCTTCTTTGTCAACAATTAATACCACATCAGGAACTGATTATTATGGAAATAAAGTTCCTCCGACTGTCACCGGGCAGTATCAGACGTGGTCAACAGAAGGATTGTTTGGCCGGATAAATTATGACTATAAAGAAAAGTATCTTTTTGAAGGAAATCTTAGATATGATGGGACTTCCCGATTCAGAAGCGATAAAAGCTGGAACTGGTTCCCTTCTTTTTCTGCGGGGTGGAATGTTGCCAAAGAAGATTTCTGGCAGCCTTATGCGGACGTTGTTGGTAACTTCAAAATCAGAACTTCTTACGGACGGTTAGGCAATCAAAATACAACAGGATGGTATCCGACCTATTCAACGATGCCTATCTGGACTGCAACCGGAACATGGTTGATCAATGATTCGAAACAAAATATCAGTACATCTCCCGGTTTGATTAGTCAGGCGATGACTTGGGAAAGGGTTAAAAACTGGAATATCGGTACTGATCTGACTTTATTAAAAGATCGGTTGTCCGCTTCATTTGACTATTATACCCGAAAGACTGTTGACATGATCGGTCCTGCACCTAAGCTCCCGTCAACACTTGGAGCCACAGAACCAAGTACGAACAATACCGATTTAAGAACGAACGGATTTGAATTAAGCGTTGCATGGGCAGACCATCTGGACAATGGATTGAACTATAGTCTCCGGGTTAATGTGTCGGATTCAAAAACGAAGATTTTAAGGTATCCTAACCCCACGTCTTCGATAGATACCAATGTTGCCAGTTATTATGCCGGAGAAACGCTTGGTGATACCTGGGGGTATGAAACGGTTGGAATTGCCAAAACGAAACAGGAGATGGATGCCCATCTGGCAACACTTCCTCATGGAGGGCAGGATGCCATTGGAACCCAATGGGATGCCGGTGATATTATGTATAAAGACCTCAATGGGGATGGAAAGATTGACAGCGGGTCAAAGACGTTATCTGATCATGGAGATTTGAAGGTCATTGGGAATAGTACTCCACGTTATCTCTTTTCTTTCGATTTGAATGCGGATTATAAAGGTTTTGATTTTCGTTCATTCTTCCAGGGGGTATTAAAACGTGATTATTTCCAGGGTAGCTACTATTTCTGGGGTGCTTCCAGCAGTGGAATATGGTGGTCGACCGGATTAAAACAACATGAAGATTATTTTAGAAATGATCCGAATAACGCATTGGGATTGAACCTGAATTCTTATTATCCCCGGCCATTGTTTGGAAATGGGAAGAATCAACAAACTCAATCCCGTTACTTGTTGAATGCCGCCTACATTCGGCTAAAGAACCTTCAATTGGGATATACTTTGCCGAAATCGTTAACACAACAAGTGAATATTCAGAAGTTGCGGATTTTTGTTTCCGGAGAGAACTTGTGGACGGGAACAAAACTGACGAAGATTTTTGATCCGGAGACTATTGATGGAGGAAATGGTTCAAATGGAAATGCATATCCTTTGTTTAAAGTTTATTCGGTTGGTTTAAGTGTTAATTTTTAAAGATTCTATCATGAAAAAGCAAAATATATTGGTTCTGTGTTTGATGGTAATCGCAATTATGTCGGGCTGTTCATCGGATTTTTTGGATAAAACGCCGCCTTCTCAGATTACTCCGGAACAGTATCTTTGGGACGAATCGCAGCTTGCATCCTATTCGATTAATTTATATACCAATTTGCCTGCACATGGAAATTGGAGTTACGGAACCTTCGGAATAGATCAGAATACGGATAACATGGCTTCGATGGGGTATAATAATAAGTACGTTCCCGGACAATGGCGGGTTGCTTCATCCGGAGGCGTCTGGGATTTTTCTGCTATAAGGCGTTGTAATTATTTTCTGAACACGGTTCTTCCACGTTGGAAAGCAGGAAAAATTTCAGGAGATGCCAGTGCCATTAAACAGGATATTGGTGAAATGTATTTCTTCAGGGCATGGAGCTACTGGGGGAAAGTTGATTCTCTGGGGGATTTCCCAATCGTAAAACAATATCTTTCGGATGATTCGAAGGTGCTGATTGCTAATAGTAAGCGAGCTCCGTCTCCTGATGTTGTCCGTTTTATAATCTCTGATTTGGATTCGGCTACTTTATTGTTGGCTGCTACCTCTCCGGATGGGGCGAGAAATCGCATGACGAAAACCTGTGCGCAATTATTGAAATCAAGAGTTACCTTATTTGAAGCAACATGGCTGAAGTATTTTAAGAATACGGCATTTGTTCCCAATGGATCAGGTTGGCCCGGTGCTACAAAAGATTATAATAAGAGCTGGCAGTACCCTGCAGGAAGTATTGATGCCGAAATTAGCTGGTTATTAGATCAGTCGATGTCTTCTGCTGCAGCGGTTGCAGATGCGGTGCCACTGCAAAATAATAATGGGATTTTGCAACAGGATGCGGCACAGTCAACCAATCCGTATTTTAACATGTTTAGTGATGTTGATCTTTCCCCATATCAGGAAGTGCTTTTATGGCGAAGATATGATAAAGGACTAGGTATTACCCATAATGTGCCGGTGTATGCTGAAGTGGGAGATTATGGAATCGGATTGACCCGGGGCTATGTCGATAATTTTTTAATGTCTAATGGACTGCCCATTTATGCAGTAGGTTCGGGATATGAAGGAGATGATTATATCACGGATGTCCGGCAGAATCGGGATGGGCGTTTATGGCTGTTTTTAAAAGAACCCGGGCAGAAAAATGTTTTATGGCCTTCTTCTGACGGAGACCACGCTACTGCTGTTGAAGGAACTCCTCTTATCACCAGCTCAACTCCTGAAACTGCTTATTCCACGGGTTATGCGATAAGAAAAGGTTTAAATTATAATCAGAATCAATGTGGAAACGGACAAGGATATACCGGGAGTGTTGTGTTCCGGGCCGCTGAGGCTTATTTGAATTATATTGAAGCTTGCTATGAAAAGAATCATGCGCTGGATGGAAAATCAGATGCTTATTGGCGGGAAATACGGATCAGAGCGAAAATTGATCCGGACTATAATAAGACGATTAGTGCAACAGACATGTCGCAGGAAGCTAAAAATGACTGGGGGGCTTATTCTGCTGGTTCGTTGATTGATCCTACCCTGTATAATATTCGACGGGAACGTCGTAGTGAACTGATGGCAGAGGGCTTGCGGGAAATGGATCTCCGTCGTTGGAGAGCAAAAGATCAGATGATCAGTACTCCGTATCATATCGAAGGATTTAAGTTATGGGGACCGATGCAGAACTGGTATATTACAAATGGTAAGTCCACTTTGACTTATGGTTCGGCTACAGCAAATGTTTCGGCTCCGACAACCAGCATCTATTTAAGACCTTATGAAAAAACAGGGAAAGAGTTGGTTTATAATGGTTATCGGTGGATAATGGCACATTATCTTGAGCCCATAAATGCCAATGAGTTTTTGTTGACCTCTCAGAATAATGATGTTTCAACCTCTCCGATTTATCAGAATCCGGGATGGCCGACACAGGCAAATCAGGGAGCGACAGGAGCACAATAAGGTTTATTGCTTAGAAGAAAAATACGCTTTAATAGATCACAGGAGGGCATCTCTGCAATTTATGAGGTGTCCTCTTTTTTGTCATAGAAAAGTTATTAAAAGTTTCTTATACTTTAATTTTATTCTTTAGCTTTGTGTAGAAACTAAACGAATAACGATACGAATGAAAAAAACCTTACTAATCGCCGGTGTCTTTTCTCTTTTAATTCTGCCAGCTGCAAGAGCCCAGGGAAAGCAACCTGATAATTCACAAACGGCAACATTGACAATTCATGCGGATAAAGGGCAAACGATAATTAATAAAGAAATTTACGGACAGTTCTCTGAACATTTAGGCCATTGTATTTATGGTGGAATCTGGGTTGGGGAGAATTCTCCGATTCCTAATATTAAAGGGTATCGGACGGATGTAGTGGAGGCTTTGAAGAAGATTCATATTCCGGATTTAAGATGGCCCGGAGGATGTTTTGCGGATGAATATCACTGGATGGACGGAATTGGGCCCCGGGATAAAAGACCGAAGATGGTAAATACCAATTGGGGCGGAGTTGTTGAGGATAATAGTTTCGGTACCCATGAGTTCCTTGATTTTTGTGAATTGATTGGGACTGAACCTTATTTGAGTGGGAATGTAGGAAGCGGGACTGTTGAGGAATTGGCCAAATGGGTGGAATATGTCAACTTTGACGGGAATAGTCCGATGGCTAATCTGAGAAGAAAGAACGGACGGGATAAGCCGTGGAACGTTAAACTATTCGGAATCGGAAATGAGAGTTGGGGCTGCGGAGGGAATATGTCGCCTGAATTTTATTCCGACCAGTTTCGTCGTTATTCAACTTATTGTCGCAATTACGGATCAAATCAGTTATATCGGATTGCCAGCGGCGCTTCCGATTATGATTTCAACTGGACCGACGTACTTATGAAGAATGTCGGAGACCGGATGAATGCCATTTCTCTTCATTATTATACCTGTAAAGGATGGGGTGGGAGTAAAGGCTCCGCAACAAAATTCACGAATGAGGATTATCTCTGGACAATGAGTAAATGTTCGGAGATTGAAGAGGTTATTAAAAAGCATGAGGCGATCATGGATAAATATGATCCGACTAAAAAGATTGGCTTGTCAGTTGATGAATGGGGAACATGGTGGGATGTGGAACCTGAAACAAATCCGGGATTTCTGTTTCAGCAGAATACCCTTCGCGATGCATTTGTTGCGGGAATAACGTTGAATATTTTTAACAGACATTGTGACCGGGTACGGATGGCTAATCTGGCCCAGGTGGTTAATGTACTTCAGGCGCTTGTGCTTACTAAAGATGCACAGATGGTGTTAACCCCGACTTATCATGTTTTTGATTTATATCAGGTGCATCAGGGTGCAACTCTTTTGCCTTCGGATCTGGAGTCTCCGGAAATTAAAGTGGGGGATCGTTCTGTTCAGAAAATTAGTGCTTCGGTGTCAAGAGATAAAAATGGATTGGTTCATATTTCATTGGTGAATATTGATCCGGAGAATCCGATTCGTTTGTTTTGCGATTTCGAAGGACAGAAGGCATTGTCTGTTTCAGGAAAGATGATTACGGCAAAACATTTGGCAGATCATAATACGTTTGAAAATCCGAACGTGATTGTTCCCGTTGATTTTAAAGGGGCAAAAATTGAGAAGAAAGGAATTGAGGTAATGCTTCCCGCAAAGTCAATTGTTGTACTGGAAGTAAGAGATTCATTAAACCGATAGAACTGAAAGCGGATCAATTTTGGCGTTATTCCAATGAATGAAATTTGAATTGTTTTAGATAAGCAGGTGAAAAACAGGAATTAAAAGAATGTCAAAAGGTGCATTTTTTTATCTTTGAATTTGATTAAAATGTGACGTATCGTTAATCTAATTCAAACCTAATGATGAAAAAAATTATTTTTGGCATTCTTGCCTGTTTGCCCTGTCTGTGTCCATGGGTAGGTTACGCGCAGGATAACGGGACTTCCGGAACCGATTATACCCGACAGGTAAATGTTTTTATCGGCACGGGATCAACGGATAGCTTGAGTCTTTCAGGAAGCAATTTCCCGGGCGCGTGTTATCCTTTTGGAATGGTACAGCTGAGTCCGGATACCCGAGTTCGGCCGAATGATCCTTGCAGCGGATACGATTATAGTGATAAAACAATTGTTGGGTTTAGTCATACCCATTTAAGCGGAACGGGAGTACCTGATTTGTTTGATTTTCTGTTTATGCCTTCCGGAGGGGAAATCAAATGGGTTCCCGGAGAAGAAGCCGACGGGCAGCATGGCTATCGCTCTTCATTTAAGCATTCCAGCGAGGTTGCTTATCCCGGTTATTATAGTGTAGTCCTTGATGATTACGGTATTAAGGCAGAGATGACAGCGAAGGCTCATAGCGGAATGCAAAAATATACTTTCCCAAATAATCAGCCTTATCATGTGATTCTTGATTTGAGTCATTGTCGGGGAAGGGATTGCCGGATAATCGGAGCACAGCTTCGGGTTGTTGACAATAAGACAATTGAAGGTTATCGTATTCTGACCGGATGGGCTCGTGTTCGTAAAATTTATTTCAGGGCAGAATTCTCAAGACCATTTTCTTCAGCAATATTAAGGAACGGACAGAATGAGTATCCCAATGCACCTATTGTTAATGGGACGAATGTGAAGATGGCTGTTAATTTTGATGAGAATACAGAGCCATTACTTGTCCGTGTTGGTGTTTCGTCGGTTAATCAGGATGGGGCCAGAGAAAATCTTGCAGCAGAGATGGCTGATTTCGATTTTGATCATATCGTAAAAGAAACGAATACTGCCTGGAATAAAGAATTATCCTGTCTGGATGTTGACGGAACCGAAGCGCAGAAGCATATTGTTTATACCGGGTTGTATCATTTATTTATTCAACCTAATAATATTGCGGATGTAAACGGTAATTATACCGATGTCAATATGCAGGAGCGGAAAGCTCCGGATGGCGAGTTTTATAGTACGTTCTCTTTATGGGATACTTACCGGGCTGCACATCCGTTGTACACTTTAATTCAACCGGTACGGGCTGCGAAGTTTATTAATTCGATGTTGCGTCAATATGATGATTATGGGTATTTGCCGATTTGGCAGTTATGGGGAGAAGAGACTTACTGTATGATCGGGAATCATGCGATTCCTCCGATTGTTGATGCCTATGTCAAGAATCTTCCGGGTGTTGATTATAAGCATGCCTATGAAGCAATAAAAGGATCCTCAACGACTCCTCATTATAACTCTCCTTTTAATATTCTGGATCAGTATGGATATTATCCGGAAGATTTGCAAACTCAGTCCGTTTCAATTCAATTGGAGGGGGCTTATGATGACTGGTGTGTTGCGGAGATGGCAAAGAAAGAGGGAAAAGAGGAAGACTTCACTTATTTCAATAAACGGGCAGGAGATTATCGTAATCTTTTTGATTCGGAGATCGGATTCTTTCGGGCAAAAAATAGTCGGGGAGAATGGATCAATCCTTTTGAACCGCTTAATTACGGAGGCAATGGAGGTTATCCGTTTACCGAAGGGAATGCATGGCAATATTTGTGGTATGTTCCGCAGGACGTCCCCAATTTGATTAGTTTGCTTGGAGGAAAGGAAAAGTTTATACAAAAGCTGGATACCTTTTTTACACTGAAGGCTAAGCCCTCGGATGTAAATGGAAATGCATCCGGATTTATCGGACAATATGCGCACGGGAATGAACCGAGTCATCATATTACCTATTTATATGATTTTGCCGGTCAGCCTTGGAAGACCCAATATTATGCTTCGAAGATTATGAAGGAACAATATACCATGAGTCCTTCAGGTTACTCCGGAAATGAGGATTGCGGACAGATGTCGTCCTGGTATATTTTCAGTGCAATGGGATTCTATCCGGTTAATCCGGCAAATGGAATTTATTGTATCGGATCGCCACAATTGGCAAAGGCTGAGATTAAACTGGCTAATGGCAAGACATTTCGGGTGATTACTCATAATGCAGGAGGTGCAAACAGTTATATCTTGAACGCAAAAATGAATGGTCTGACTTATAACAAGTCCTATATTACTTATAAGGATATCATCAATGGAGGTACTCTCGAATTCTATATGGGTAGTAAGCCTAATAAGAAATGGGGACGGATATCGCCTCCGTCTATGATGTAAGATTAAAATTATTTCTGTTTTATCCCTCTTTAGGTTTCTTTCGAAACTTAAAGAGGGATTTTTTATGTGTTTCGAGTAAATGATTAATTATGAATGGTTAACCGAAACATTGTCCGAGTGAGAATGATCTAAATGGAATTGATGGCTTTGCCTGTTTGGCGGATAAGACATGAATTTAAAAAGAAATTACATGTAAGATTTTGTAATTAAAGTGTAAGATTTTGTCATGCTTATTCAGATAGTCCCTATTACATAAGAATTAATTTAGCTTCAAGACGGAGACATAAAGCCTAAAGAAATGGGAGCTATGTTTTTCACAACAAGACAGCAGTTGCAAGGGTTTCCGACAGAGGTTGGAAGGGATAGTTCAAGTGAAGTGCTTTGTTCTGATTGTGAGAATATTAGTGAATTTGTGCCTTTCCGTGAGTATGAAGTTTCAGAGATAAAAAGTGTTCGTTGTGTCTCTTCTTTTGAGCAGAATACCTCAGTATTAAATGCTGTTGTTTTTGATGAGAGAATAGAATTACGGGGAGTTTGTAGCTTTATCTCTATTTGTAAGGTTTGCGTTAATAAGTGTGTGGAAATCCTGAGTTGCGAATTGGATATGAAAAGATTTATCTCTAAGGATATTAAGTTAAGGTTGTTCCTTATTCAACTAGGTTGTTGTTTAAGTTTTATTTCTTATGCACAGACGTCAACCGTTGTAGAGCAAAAGGGAGGATATAATCCGATTACGACCGCGGTACCTTTTTTAAATGTCACACCCGATTCGAGGCATAGTGCGATGGGAGATGCAGGGGTAGCAACGTCGCCGGATATAAATGATCAATACTGGAATCCTTCCAAATATGCTTTTATTGAAGAACAATACGGCTTTGCATTATCCTACACTCCATGGCTTCGTAATTTGGTGAACGGAGTCAATTTCGCAGACCTTACAGGCTACTATAAACTTGACGATATTCAGGCTTTCGGTTCGTCGTTGCGCTATTTTTCGATGGGAGAAGTTCAGCTAACTGATAAAACGGGAGCTTACCTTAATACCGCACGTCCGAATGAGTTTGCTTTTGATGTTAGTTATTCCAGAAAACTCTCGGATAATATTTCAGGTGGCGTTGTCCTTCGGTATATTCATTCGGCACTGTCTGCCGGATCAAATAATTATACTCCGGGAAATGCATTTGCCGCAGATGTCTCTTTTTATTTTAAGAACATATGGAAAGATGCAGATGATCGACAGTCACTTTGTGGTGGAGTAAATCTCTCAAATATCGGATCAAAAATATCGTATGACAATGGGGAGACAAAAGAGTTTCTCCCGGCTAATCTTCGATTCGGGGCAACCTATTCGAATGTTGTAGATAATTTGAATTCGTTTTCATTATCGTTAGACTTTGACAAACTCTTAGTGCCAACACCATCCGTAAAAACAACGGTATCGAGTGATGGTACTATTATATCTTCCTATAATGACCATTCCGACCGGTCGGTGTTGGGATCTTTATTTACTTCATTTTGGGATGCTCCGGGTGGCTTTGCGGAACAGGTGCATGAGTTTAATATTTCTTTCGGAGCAGAGTATTGGTATGATCATAAGTTTGCCGGTCGGTTAGGTTATTTTTATGAGAATGCAAACAAGGGAAATCGTAAGTTTATTTCAATGGGAGTGGGGATGAAGACGAATGTTTGTTCGGTTGATCTCTCGTATCTGATTCCAGTTCAGCGAAATAATCCATTGTCGAATACGATTAGGATCTCGATGTTATTCGATATTAATAATATCAAACAAATCCTTTTTGGGACGAGCGCTACAACGAGTACTATGACTGATAAAAAATAGGAGTGAAACAGAGATGAAAGATAAGATTGAAAAAATGCTGATTTTATTGATGTTCTGCTTTTGTTTTATCACGGGACAAGCACAGGAGGTTGTTACGACCAGTGGCGGAAATGCATCGGGGAATACGGGGTCGTTCAGTTGCACTGTAGGACAGATTGCCGATACAACGCTTTCCAGTACGACCGGCATCCTGACTCAGGGAGTACAGCAGCCTTATGAGATATTTATTCTAAAGACGACTCCTAATACAGAAGGAATTAATTTGTTGGTCTATCCGAATCCGACTCGTGATATTTTGACTTTGAAGATTATTAATATGGATATAAAAGGACTTCATTATATCCTTTACGATATGAATGGGAAACTGTTGCAGAATAAGCTGATTGAGAGTAATGAGATACCAATCTCACTTGGAGCTTATGCCGGAGGAGTTTACGTGTTGAAAGTCACTGATTTGAAGAAAAAGATAAAGATTTTTAAAATTATTAAGAATTAAGCGATGAAAGGTATAATTACTCTTCTAATGGTACTGTTGATAACGAGTATGGGGGTATTCGCTCAAGTGCCACAAAAAATGAGTTACCAGGCGGTTTTGAGAGATGCAAATGGTGCATTGATTCAGAACAAACCGATTGGTATTCGGATTAGTATAGTCCAGGGTTCTCCCTCTGGAGTCGCTGCGTATGTTGAAAATCAGACCGTAACAACCAATGCGAATGGTTTGGTCAGTTTGGAGATCGGAGCTGGCAACGGGCAGATTGTTGCTTTATCTACGGTTGATTGGTCGAAAGGACCTTATTATATAAAGTCGGAGGTTGATCCGAGTGGTGGAACAAATTACACGATAACGGGAATCAGCCAGTTGTTAAGTGTTCCCTATGCAATGTATTCGGCCAGTGGAGCTGCAGGGCCTGTAGGTCCACAGGGGCCGGTTGGACCACAAGGTCCAGCAGGTGCTGATGGAACTTCTTTGAAAGGAGTAACTTTTAATGGAGACGTTAGCAGAGTTTATGATAGTACAGAATCGAATGTCAATTTAAAAGTAGGAGCAATTCAGGGATGGAACGTATCGAAATCAGCTCCGACATCAGGACAGGTGTTGGTTTTTAATTATGATACATGGTGGCCAACCTCTCTTACTTCGTCGAATGTGACACTAGCTAGTTCGATAGATGGAGTTGGGTTGACCGGTACGACACTGCAAGACGCACTCTCAAGTTTAAAGTCACAAATTAAAGTCGCTTCAGGAGGCGGACTGACAAGTGTGTCGCATGATAATACATTAACAGGCGATGGAAGTTCCACACAGTTGGGTGTTGCAAATGTTCCATATACCAGATTAACAGGGATTCCATCCGGTTCTTTGATTGGCGGAAGTTCCAATGGTTCAGGGAGTGCCGTAACAATTGGAACAGGCCTTTTATTGACCAATGGAATTTTGTCGGCAACTAGTTCTGGTGGAAGTACGAATCTGACATTAGCCGGAGAGAATTATTTGAACTTAAACGGACAGACCTTAACGGCTGGTCCGATTGATCTTTCGGGAAGCAACGCAACCGGAATTTTAAATAGTGCAAGATTTCCGGCATTATCCGGAGATGTTACAACCAATGCCGGTTCAACGGTAACTACATTAAAAAATGTAGGAACGCCCGGTACTTATTATTCGGTAACAACCGATGCAAAAGGAAGAGTTATTTCAGGAAGTACGGCACTTACGGCCGGAGAGGTAACAATTAGCCCTATCTCAGGAGTTTCAGGAACAACCGTACAAGATGCTTTATCAAGTTTGAAATCGCAGATAGCCAGTGCTTCAGGAGGTGGATTAACCAGTGTTTCTGTTGATGGGACGACTATTGCTGGAGATGGAACTTCTACCAGTCCGTTGAATCTTAAAGATAAAGCGGTGTCTTTTGCTAAAATGGCAGATATTCAGGGTCCGGCATTAATCGGACGGAGTACTGCTGATATCGGATCTCCCGGATTAATCACATTGGGAACGGGACTTTCATTAAGTGGTAGTGGAGTATTGTCAGCAACGGGAGTCGCAGGTGCGACAGCATTAAGCGGACTGTCGGATGTTACGGTTAATACTCCGCTAGATAAGGATATGCTACAGTGGGATGCAACGACCTCAAGGTGGGTGAACCGGTCTATAACCAATGCAATACCGACTGCAACCAGTACAATAACCGGGCTCCTTTCTTCTGTAGATAAAACGAAATTAGATGGATTATCGAATTATACCTTACCAATCGCATCGAGTACAACGCTCGGAGGAGTTAAGATTGGTAATAATCTTTCAATAGATGGAGATGGCGTCCTTTCTTCAAGTGGTGGATTAGGAGGGGTTGTTGCCGGAACCGGATTAACCGGAGGAGGAACAACCGGAACGGTAACTTTGGGTTTTTCCAGTGTAAGTGATCAAACCATCATGGGAAATAAATCCGGTGCTTCTGGACCTCCGATTCCTTTAGCTGTATCGGATATAAAGAATATGCTGGTTTTAACAAAAGCAGATGTTGGATTAGATAAGGTTGATAATACCAAAGATACAGATAAACCGGTTAGTACTGCGACCAGTGATGCACTGGCACTTAAAATTGATAAAACAGAAAAGGGGGTTGCAAATGGAGTAGCCACATTGGATGCTTCAGGGAAAGTTCCTTCGTCTCAGATACCAACAATTTCTTTTGCTACCGTTAATGTTGTGGCGAATGAGAGTGATAAAACAGGATTAACCGGTGCTGTTGTTGGAAGTACTGCTGTTGTGACAAGCACCAACAAAACTTATGTTTTGGCTGCAACGCCTGCATCGACGGCGTCAAACTGGGTTCAGCTCTTAACACCTACATCGTCAGGAATTACAACAATTAATGGCTATACCAGTCCGAGTGTTACCTTAACAAAAGCTGATTTAGGGTTATCGAATGTAGATAATACCAGTGATCTAAGTAAGCCGGTTAGTAATGCAACTCAAACAGCCTTGAATTTAAAGGAAGATGTTGTAAATAAGAGTCTTAATGTAGATGCAGATGCAACTTCTGATGTGAAATATCCGAGTGTAAAAGCAATAAAAGCTTATGTTGATACCAAAGTCCCGACCATTGGTGGATTAACTGATGTAGGTAAAGTATTAACCGTAAACAGTACAGGAACAGGTTCAACGTGGGTTGCCCAGTCTGCTTCAACATTACCTATTACTGCAATTTCAGGATTGACCGGAGTGACGGATATTCAGGCTGCCCTGGAAGCGATAAAAACGCTTACGGATACGAAAGTAACTGCTAATGCAGCGATAACAGGAGCAACAAAAACTAAGATCACATATGATTCGAAAGGATTGGTGCTTTCAGGAGCTAATGCAACAACGGCAGATATTAATCCTTCAACGGATCGTAATTATATTACAGATGCACAGAAATTAGCTTTAACAAATCTCTCAGGGACGAATACGGGAGACCAGAATGCAAGTACCGTTGCGGTGACTCCGGGAACAGGAGTGAGTTCTTCCGATGTTCAGTCTGCATTGGACGAATTGGCTTCTCGAATAACAACTGCTACAGCAGGAGGAATGACTGCTGTTTATCATGATACTTCTTTATCTGGGACAGGAACATCGTCTGCTAATAATCTAGGAATTGCAACCTCTGGGGTAACGACCGCGAAGATTGCAGATGGAGCAGTATCCCTTTCTAAAATAGCAAGTATTGCTACAAATTCTTTAATTGGAAGAAGTACTACCGGAGTCGGAGCTCCAGAAGTTATAAGTGTTGGAACCGGACTCTCGTTAAGTGGTGGAATCTTATCTTCAACTGGTGCTTTGGCAACAGTCGGAACGGCTGGAACTTATTCAATCGTAACGACGGATGCTTATGGTCGGGTTACTTCAGGATCAAAACCGACAACATTAGCCGGATATGGAATTACCGATGCCGTATCCTCTTCCAGTAATACGTTGGATGCATTAACAAATGTGTCAACTTCAAGTAAAGCATCAAATGACTTTTTGATTTGGGATACGACTTCTTCGAAATGGGTAAATAAGACAGCTACGGCCTTAGGATTAGTAACGAGCACGAACCCCGTTTCAATTACATTTGCTCCTTCAGCGGCAGGGGATGTAACAGGCTCTGCTTCGGGAACTGCAACATTAAGTCCAAAATTATCAATTGGAACGGGGGCCGTGACAACAGGAAAAATAGCCGATCAGGCAGTTACTCCTGCAAAATTAGCAGGGATAGCAGGAAATGGCAGTAGCGGGCAGGTTCTTGGTGTTGATGGTAGTGGCAATTTTACATTGAATACATTAACTACTGGAGATATAACCAGTGTAAGTGCAGGAACAGGTTTAGCTGGAGGTGGAACAACCGGAGATGTAACTCTTAGTCTTGGAACTATTGCTGCATCAACAATTATGGGAAATAATAATACAACATCACCTGCGGTCCCGGTAGGATTAACTCCGGCACAGGTTAAGGCGATGTTGCCAGCGTATACAAGTGCTGATGTGGGGTTAGGAAATGTATCTAATACAGCTCCGGCAGATCTACCCTTAAGTACTGCTGCGAATACTGCATTAGCAACAAAGGTTGATAAGTCAGCATTGGGTGTGAAAACGACGGGGAGTGTAACTGGTGTTGCTACGTTGGATGCGAATGGCACATTGACACCCTCTCAGATGCCTGTAATTGCAACATCAACTGTTGCTGTTGTAAATAGTGAGGCTGCAATGCTTGCATTAACAGGATCAGTGGGAAGTACTGCTGTTAGAACTGATTTAAATGAAACGTTTATTTTACAATCAACTCCTGCATCGACGTTGTCGAATTGGATACAAGTTCTTAGTCCGACCGCCGCTGTTTCATCGGTCGCTGGGAGAACAGGAGCTGTTACGTTGACTAAATCGGATGTTAGCTTAGCTAATGTGGATAATACCAGTGATGCAAATAAGCCGATCAGTTCGGCGACTCAAACGGCTCTGGATGCTAAAGCTTCGTTAAGTTCTCCTGCTTTAACCGGAACTCCGACAGCACCAACAGCAACAGCAGGAACCAATACAACCCAGCTTGCGACAACAGCTTTTGTCCAGTCAACACTTGCTGCCGGAACTCCTGATGCTACAGGAACAGTAAATGGGAAAATTCGTTTGGCAGGAGATCTTGATCCATCGTCAACGGCTTCTGCTCCCAAAGTCCTTTCTGTCGGTGGTTCTACAGCTACAGCTATTGGTACCGCAACAGTTGCTGCTAATGGGGCGACCAGTTCTAATACAGCAAGTAAAATTGTTGTAAGAGATGCTTCGGGCGGATTCGCTGCAGGGGCTATTACAGCTACATCGCTGACAGTGACAGGAACAATTACCGGAAGTATTTCAGGTAATGCAGCAACTGCTACTACAGCAACTACCGCTACGACTGCAGCAACTGCTACCAGTTCAAATTCTTCTGCTATAACTGACGATAATGCAACAAATGCATCTGTATTTCCTACATGGGTTGGAGCAAGTTCAGGTAATCAGGCAACAAAGGTTTCTTCGACAAAGTTATCTTTTAAGCCTTTAACCGGAACTTTGACAGCAACGGCTTTTTCAGGAGCACTTAATGCAACAAATCTGACATCCGGAACAATTCCTACAGGGGTATATGGTTCAGGAACAATTCCCTTAGCATCACTTATCTTTCCGGGAGGCACAACGACTTACCTTCGTGGAGATGGAACATGGGGAACACCATCTGGCGGAGCCGGAACAGCGACAGAGATTACTTTTTCTTCTACTGCATCAGCAGGAACAATTACCAGTAGTACAGGAACAACGCCAGCACCCGTTCCGGGAGCGACAACTTCTTTGGCTGGGCTTATGTCTTCTACAGATAAAACAAAGTTAGATGCAGTTTCTACGACTTATCAGCCTGTTGATGCTGATTTAGGAGCTGTAGCAAGTCTTTCAACAACGGGACTAATGGCAAGAACAGCTACAGGAACGATGGCGACCCGAACAATTACAGCAGGAGCTGGAATTTCAGTGGCGAATGGGGATGGTGTTGCCGGGAATCCAACAATTAGTCTACCGACAATTAGTGGATTAACAGCAGGACCTTATACTTCAGCAAATATAACAGTTGACGCAACCGGACGAATAACAGCAGTGGCTAATGGATCGGGAGGCGGAACGACTTTGCCAACCTATAGCACCACTAATGATTTAGGTAAAGTTTTGTCTGTGGCATCAACAGGACTTGCATGGACAACTCCATCTGGCGGAACGTCTTCTATACCGAAAGCCTACAATCCCAGTGGTGATACCAGATTCTATTGTATTGCAAGTGATGTCGGAGTAACTGCTTCGGCAAATACAACGACAAGAGAATTCACTGTAACTGTTCCTAGTAGTGTGTATTTATATTATTTTAAACTGAAGACTTCTGCCGCTGAATTAGGACTATCAGCTAGTGGTCTTCCTTCAGATCTATATGTGATTGTTAACGATCCAAAATGGAATACTAAAACCAATGATGATTTTGTCATTCCAGTTTTGAACGTGATCGACATAAATAATACATATAATATTGTAGATCCTTCTCAGTATTATTCGACAATTCCTTCAAGTTCGTATGGAAGTGGGGTAGTAAAATATCACTTAGATAACTTAGGCAGTCACAATCAAACAGGAGGATTTTATATTACATTAAGATATTAGATTATGTATTGTAAACGCATTTATATTGTTTGTTTTCTTGTCTTGCTGTGTGTGTTTGTGTCTAAAGCACAGACGATTAAGATGTTTAATGGTCAGTTGGATATTTATGAGGTTCATTCAAGCGGTACAAATCAATATAATATAAAGGGATATTTTTCTGATGTTTCAAATACAAGCACTGCATCTCAAGCTCAGATTGGTGATGATATTATTGATGCTAATGGTAATATGTATCAGATTTTATCTGTAACGGTTAATGGAACAGATGTACAAACGATTACGAAAGGGTTTACCGGTAAAGCTCCTATAATTGGAGTAGGAATTATTTATCAGTCTACGGCAAGTGGGTTTCCAATATCAACTGTTAATTCTTCTGCAATTGCATTAACGAATGCTCTAAATACGGCTACAATTTCTATTGATGCATCTATTCCGAAGTATTCATCTGGTGCTGTATTGTTGTCACAATCGTGGAAAGATGGGGATGTCGTTCAATATTCTGTAGATTCTAAGTTATATCGCTTAGTATCGGCTACTTGGTCTATTGTAAGTAATAGTGAAGTTTCAATTTCATATGATGATCCACAGATTGGGGCAACTCCTGGAGCAGTTGGGAAAATTGTTAGAAATGGGAATGATGGTAAGTATTATATATCAGATGGAAGTGCATGGGCCGTAATACCGAGTATTTCTCCTTTACCTACGATAAGTAAATTTGGTGATGTTTTTTATAATACGACGGACAGTAAGCTTTATATGATGGGCAGTAATAATAAGTGGAGTTGCATAAGTACAGCTACAATGCCCGGAGGGCCTACAGTTGATCGACCAATAACCGGAACGGCTGGCGACTTTTATTATGATACAGATGTTAGCAAATTATATTTTTTTACGAAGGATGGTTCTTGGGAAGAAATTTCTATAAATGGTTCGACTCCTTCTGGAATAATTAATCCTGATCCGGCAAGTGTAAAGGTAAATGAAGGCGATTTATTTTATAATACGTCTGATCATCGCCTTTATGTTTATAATGGAACTGCTTGGATCCCTAATGATAATTCTCTTGGTAGTGGACAAATATTTGTTGGTAATTCATCGGGAATTGCTGTTCCTGTAACAATGTCGGGAGACGCGACTGTAAATAATGCAGGAAAATTGACAATAAATAATGCAGCGGTTACGGATGCTAAACTTGATAAAGCTAATATTCCTTTAAATGGTTTTGCGCCTCCGATTGATAACGTGGCAATGGGCAATGGTACAACCAATAACAGGATTATTAATTTGGCAAATCCAACAGCAGCACAGGATGCTGCCACTAAGGGTTATGTAGATCTTCTGTTCTCGAATCCTACAACTTCATTGGCACTTCCTACTGGTAACTTTTTTGTTGGAAATTCTTCAGGAAAGGCTATTGCAACACCTAAAACCAGTGTTCCATTGAGTGGGTTTGCCCCTGCTGCTGCTGACATTCAGATGGGTAATGGGACTATAAATTATAAAATTTCTAACTTATTAGATCCCGTATCACCACAGGATGCGGTAACTAAGAATTATGTAGATTCAAAAGTGACGCAAAGTGGAACAGCGTTGCCTGGATCTTCTAAAGTAGGAGATACGTTTTATAATATAACGGATGGTAAATTGTATATCTATAATGGAACGGCATGGGTTCCTGTAAATAATACGTTACCGAACGGGCAACTGTATGTGGGAAATGCTTCTAATGTTGCTACTGCAACGGCTAAAACAGATGTTCCTATTAGTGGGTTTGGTAATGCAAAAGCGGATGTGACTATAGGAGATGGAACAACGAATTATAAAATAACGAATGTATTGAATCCTGTAGCTAATCAGGATGTGGCCACCAAAAGTTATGTGGATTCGAATGTTGGAACAACACCTAATAGCCCAACACAGCCAAGCTCTCCAAAGCCAGGGGATACGTATTATGATACGACAAAAAATACTACCTATGTTTATAATGGAACAACTTGGGTGCCGATAGATAATTCATTGCCTAACGGACAACTATATGTGGGAAATACATTGGGTGTTGCAACAGCTACAGCGAAGACGGATATTCCCATTAGTGGTTTCGGAAATGCTAAAACAGATGTGGCGATTGGAGATGGAACAACGAATTATAAAATAACGAATGTGCTAAATCCTTCCGCAGATCAAGATGTAGCAACTAAAAATTATGTGGATTCAAAAGTCGGAGGAACTCAGAGTGGCGGCACTTTCCCTACGACGCCTGCGCCTAAAGCTGGTGATACTTTCTATAATACAGGGGACAATAACTTATATGTTTACAATGGAACGGCTTGGGTTCCGGTAACGGGGGCCTTGCCTAACGGAGAGTTGTTTGTAGGAAATACTTCAAGCGTTGCAACGCCAACAGCAAAGAATGCTATTCCGATTAGTGGATTTGGAGCTGCAACGACGGACGTAGCTATTGGTTCCAGTTCAACAGTTACCTATAAAATAGCGAATGTGACGGATCCTTCTGCGGATCAGGAGGTCGCAACAAAGCATTATGTGGATTCGAAAGCGGGGACATCTCCAAGTAGTCCGACACAGCCAACTTTGCCTAAACCGGGTGATACTTACTATGATACAACAACTAAGAATACGTATGTGTATAATGGAACAACATGGGTTCCTGTAGGTAACACTCTTCCCACTGGACAACTCTATGTGGGAAATTCAGATGGGGTTGCTGCTGCTACGCCTAAATCTGCAATTCCGATCAGTGGATTTGGAGCTGCTGCAACGGATGTAGCTATCGGTTCCAGTTCTACAGCTACTTATAAAATAACGAATGTAACAGATCCTTCTGCAGATCAGGAAGTCGCAACAAAACATTATGTGGATTCGAAAGCTGCAGGTGGTGATATGAAAGCAGTTGATTATGATGCTGCGCTTATTAAAGAACAAGTTGTTGGTCTTACGGCAACTCAAATTTTAACGAATAAGACGCTTGACTCCCCGACCATGACGGGAACACCAACTGCACCCACTGCTGTTGCAGGCACTAATACAACGCAGGTGGCAACGACTGCCTTTGTTAGCGCTGCACTTGGTGGTTCTTCAACATTTTCGGATGATTTTAAAATCAATGGAGTTAAGAACTTTTTGAAATGGACGGATGGTCAGACTGTGCCGGCAAAAGGTAAGACGGCTATCCAGTTATTACTGGAAGGTGCATCACAGGCTGTTGCCCCTACCTATACTGCTCCGACTGTAGCAATTAGTAGTACTCCTGCCGGTGGAAGCTTTGAATATGGAGCTAACATTGGAGCAATTACCCTTAGTTCTACTTTTACTCAAAATGATGGAGGGGCAGAAAGTGCAACTACTTACTCTAAAAATGGAACAGCATTGAGCGGAAATGCAGATAATATTACCAGTCTTACAGCTCCGGTTTCGTATACGGTAACTAAAACTTATGCTCAAGGTTCTGTAAAGATTAACAATTTGGGAAATCCTGATCCTACAGGTCAAATTACTGCTGGTTCAGTTACAAGTTCTGCTGTGACCTATACTCCGTTTGCATATCGATATTATGGACTTGTGTCTTCTCAAACACCATCTGATGCAGATATTCAGGCTTTACAGAAAGATCAGACTAATTCCAGAGCATTAGCAACAACTTTGAGTTATACTCCTTCTGCATCTAAATATGTTTGTTTTAGATATCCTGCATCATTAGGGGCTCCAACGGGTGTTACCGTGAATGGGTTCCCGTCTACTTCTGCGTTTACGATATCAACCTCTACATTTGTTAACGCACAGGGGTATTCAAGTTCCTATTACTTAATAATAGGGAAAAATGCAGTAGTTAATACGATTCCAGTTTCTGTTGTTATAAATATCCAATGATGAAAAAAGTATTTTCTATATTAATTTTTGTCTTTGCTGTTTTTCAGTCTTTTGGACAGGTTTCAATCAACTCGTCGGGATATGTTGAACCATTAGGGGCCTATCCTGCTTATGATAATCAGTATTTGAAGGGTGGATTCAAATCCGGACCGGATCAGACAAGCAGGGATAGTTATCCGGCTTATTTGAGAGATACTCAGAACTTTATCTATTTTACAACAAGTGACGCTTCTTTTTGGATCTTAAAGGGCGGAATAGATAATACGAACTGGGTGAAAATTGGTTCTTCAAGTGGAGATAACTTAGGAAATCATACGGCAACACAGAATATAAAGTTGGCTATTTATACATTAAGTAGTGATGGCACGGATGGAAAAGGATTGGGTTTTGATGTGTCTGGAAATGCTACGTTTAACCAAAATATGACGGTAAATGGGAACTTTTATTCTCCCTCGGATAAACGTTTAAAAATGAACATCGTAACGCTTACCAATGTGTTGCAAAAGCTTGACCGGATAAGGGGTGTTCATTTTGAATATATAGATAAAAATAAATATTCAGGGGGACCTAAAATCGGCGTTATAGCACAGGAATTACAAAAGGTTTATCCTGATATGGTAATGCAGGGAAGTGATGGGTTTCTGAAAGTTGATTATATGCAATTATCAGGAGTGTTGCTTCAGGCTATAAAGGAACAGCAAGTACAAATAAAACAACAACAGCAGGAGATTAATGGACTTAAGGCTCGCTTAAACAAGCAGCAAAAGCAAATAAATTATATCCTGAAGAAATTAAATTAATAATAACGCGGGGAAGACGTAGCGGTTTGGAAAGAATTAGGAACATAGCATTTATTGCATTCTTTATATTTTTTACAGGGATAAATGTAAGCTGGGGACAATCTTATTTCCGGGTTATGGGAGGAGTGCCATGTCTTCCTGCTTTTGATCCTTCTACAATTACATCTCCGGCAGAGGGAATGCTTATTTTTAATTCGGTTACTTCTAAACCGGAAATTTATACCGGAACGGCATGGGAAGATTGGTGTTCCAGTAACATTACCGCATCAACAGTCGATGACTATTTTATTGTTAAGGGAAATATTCCTTATTTACCGGCAAAAACAATACCGACAGGGACCGTTGATCCTGGTGCGATAGTCTATTCTACAACAGATCACGCTTTAGTTATTTATTCCGGAAGTAAGTGGGTTAAGATCTCCGATATGAAGAATAACTCATTTACCGCAAGTCCTGGGTTTGCTTCTTTAGGGGGAACAATTAGAACGTGTAAAATTCCGATTCTTGATAGCGACCCGACCGTTGCAGGTTTGACGGCAGGAGCTTTTTATATTAATACTTCAACAAAAACATTTCGATATTATAACGGGGCTACCTGGAAAGATGTGGGTTGTGTCCCGGTTATTGAAACTCTTCCGGCAACCAGTATTCAGGATGCAACAGCTGTTAGCGGTGGAAATATAATAAGTAATAATGGACCTGCGATTATTATGCGGGGAATTTGCTGGAGTGTAAATCCGAATCCTGATATTTCGTTAACAACCAAGATTCAAGAGTTGGTTAGCGGAGATGGACTTGGTACCTATAATGAGACAATGACCGGACTGAAGCCTAATTCCCTGTATCATATTCGGGCATTTGCATACAATGGAGTGGATATTGCCTATGGCGATGATAAAACTTTTACTACTCAGATTGCCATGCCAACAATCATTACCACCGATGCAAGCAATATTCAGAATACAACAGCTGTTACCGGAGGAGAAATAAAGGATGATGGAGGATCGGCAATTACTGCAAGAGGTGTTTATTGGAGTACTGCGAGTGACCCGTTGGATGGAAGTACGCAAGCAATGCGTAGTGGAGTTAATGTTACACATGATGGTTCAGGAACGGGCCCATTTCCAACAACACTTACCAAACTTTTAGAAAAAACGACTTATTATATCCGGGCATATGCTGTAAATGCAAGAGGTATGGCATATGGAAATCTGGTACAGTTTACGACTCCTCCGGCAATTGTGCCTGTATTAGGTCCTACCACAATTAATAATATTTCTACTACCACGGCAACAGGAAATATTACAATTTTAAACAACGGAGGTGCTCTTGTTCAGGAAAGGGGTGTGAGGTGGACAACAGACAGGGTTAATTATCAATCAGCAATATCAACCACAACCAGCGATTCGGATGTGGGGGCGTTTATTGCTAATATGACGAACCTGGATTCAGGAACTACTTATTATGTGCAGTCTTATGCAACAAATTCTGTAGGAGTTGGTTATAGCGTTGAGGGTAGTTTTAATACAGCGTCATGGGTAACTCTGACTACCACTCCTGTTAGCATAATCAATGCTTCCACAGCAACGAGTGGTGGAAACATAACAGATACCGGTGGAATTGACGTTACAAAATGTGGAGTTTGCTGGGATGTTAATCCTCATCCGGCTGTTACTTTGTCTACTAAGACAGAACAGTCGGCTCCAAGCGGAAATGGATTAGGACAATTTGCAAGTGCTCTTACCAATCTGTCTTCTAATACAACCTATTACGTACGAGCTTATGCAATTAATGCCAAGGGTGTATCTTATGGTGATGAACAAACCTTTATTACACCTAAACTAGCTGCAATAACGACTACTGCGGTATCTAATGTTACCGGTTATGCTGCAGTAAGCGGAGGTAACATTACTGATGACGGAGGACAGTCGGTTACAATGCGTGGTGTATGTTGGGGAACAAGTCAATATCCAGCATTTGTATATAACAGTGATCCATTGGCAACAAATCTGAACTATACTCTTAATGGGTCGGGGATAGGATCTTTTGTTAGTAATATTTCCGGATTGCTTTCAGGAACAACTTATTATGCAAGGGCTTTTGCTGTAAATAGTTCAGGCATTGCTTATGGTGATCAAATATCTTTTATTACGGCTTCTTATGCGACAGTAACGACAAATGCTATTACGGATATTACTAATGTTACCGCAAATAGCGGAGGAACTGTTTCTGATAATGGGAAATCTACAATAACTTCAGAAGGGGTTTGTTGGAGTACCACTCCAAATCCAACAGTTGCTTGTAATAAAACCGTTGAAACGGTCAATGGAGATGGGGTAGGCTCTTTCTCTTCAACTATGTCGAACTTATTGGGAAATACCACCTATTATGTAAGGGCTTATGCAATTAATGGGATGGGAGTTGCCTACGATACTAAAGATGCTACTTTTACAACTGCACCTCCTATTGTTCCAACTGTTAATACAACTTCGGTGACGAATATCACAAACGTTTTTGCATCGAGTGGAGGAACAATTGTAAGTAATGGCGGGGCTCCAATTCTGGAAAGTGGTATTTGCTGGAGTACGAGCGATCCTCAGCTGGATATAAATGCAGTATATGCCAAGAGTGGAGCAGTAAGTGGTTCTTATACGACAAATCTTACCAGTTTGTTAGGAAATACTACCTATTCCGTGAGGGCGTATGCAAAAAACAGTAAAGGAACTGCTTTTGGGAACATGCTTACATTTCAAACGCTTCCGGCAACTGCGCCTGTAATAAACCCGATGGATCTTACTATTACCAATGTTGACAATAATTCTGCGTCAACACAGATGACCATTGTAAATGATGGTGGTGCACCTATAACTTCAAGCGGAATAGAATGGGGAACAGGTACGTTGGATGTTCATCCAATTAATACTCCGGCTGGTTCTACTATTGGAACTTTTAATTATGACCTTTCCGGATTGTTAATCCGTACTACCTATTATGTTAGAGGATTTGCCACAAATAATGTGGGAACAACTTATACTAACTGGACGCATTTTACAACAACAGCTCATGCTACGGTAACTACATCTCCTGTTACTTCTGTTACAGGTTCTACTGCTATTAGCGGAGGAGATGTTACGGTTAATCCGGAAGAAACACTTACAAATGTTGGGGTATGTTGGAGTACGAATCAAAATCCAACGATTGATGATTCTCCTAAAACTGTTCAAACTACGACAGGATCAGGCGAAGGAACTTTTGTTAGTAATGTTGCTGGTTTATCTCCCAATACAACCTACTATTTGAGAGCTTATGCAACGAATAGTACCGGAACTGGTTATGGAGACCAGGTAACATTTAAGACTGCCTCGCTTCCTGTAATTACAACGGCTGCTGCAACTAATGTTCTGAGCTCTAAGTTTGATATAGGTGGAAATAATATCAGTGATGGCGGACAACCGATCACAGAAAAAGGTGTGTGCTGGTATTTATATAATCCGCTTTACACCTATTATGATTTACCAACCATTGGGAATAGTCGGATTAACTGTGGAACCGGGACTGATAACTTTACAACAACTCTTAGTAGTTTACTTGGGAATGGAACTACTTATTATGTAAGAGCTTATGCAATAAATAGTGTGGGTGTTACTTATGGTAATTTGGTGGTTGTTCATACGGCACCGGTTACTATTGCGTCTTTGACTACCACTCTCGTAACGGATGTTTCGAGCGTTAGTGCTACGTCTGGTGGTACAGTTACCGATACGGGAGGTGATCCTTCAGGAACCAAAGGAATATGTTGGAGTGTTATGGAGCCCCCAACTACTAATGATAACTTTACGAATATCTATACAGGGACAAATCCATTTGTAAGTATTGCAAACAATTTGATGGGAAGTACCACTTATTACCTGAGAGCTTTTGTTATAAATAGTGCGGGTATTGCTTATGGAAACCAGGTCTCTTTTACAACTGCTCCTCCTGTGCTGGCAACAGTTACTACTTCTGATCCGACCAATGTTGCTGGAGTGACAGCAACAGGGGGAGGGACTATTGTTAGCAATGGTGGAGCAGAAGTGACTCTTCGTGGAGTATGTTGGTCGACTAGTAAGGATCCGTCTTATTTTGATAATCATCAGGATGCACATGTAGGAGGGAACGGAACTTTCTCTTGTGATATTACAGGATTGACTCCTTTGACTACTTATTACTATCGAGCTTATGCGTTTAATAGTGAGGGTATTGCATATGGAGACCCAATTTCTTTTACAACTTTTACAACTCCAACGATAATTACTTCACCAGCAACATCTGTTACTAATATTTCGGCTGTCAGCGGTGGTACAATTACGAGTGATGGAGGTGTGATGGTTACTTCGAGTGGAATATGCTGGAATACAACTGGAAGTGCGACTACGACAGATTCACACACGACAGGAGGGGTTGGAATAGGTAATTTTATTAACGAAATAGATGGGCTGTTAGGAAATACAACTTATTATGTGCGCGCTTATGCTACTAATATTGCAGGAGCTGCTTATGGTGATGAAGTAACATTTAAAACAGCACCAGCCGTCATTCCAACTCTTAAGACCCAAGCTGCAACAGGTGGTTCTAATGGAATCTCAATTAATGGTGGTGGAATTATCGTAAATAATGGTGGGGATCCGATTACAACAACCGGATTATGCTGTGGAACTGTTACTGGATTTGATCCTGCCACTCAATCTGTTAGCCGAACGACTCAAACGGATCTTGGTAGTTTCACCGGAATATTGACGGGATTAACTCCAGGAACAACCTATTACGTTAGAGCTTATGCCACAAATAGTGTAGGAACTGGTTATGGAGCTGAAGTCTCTTGTGTTACACCACAGTTAGCTCTGCTCACCACTTCAGATGCAACAAATATTACAAGAAATTCTGCCGTTGATGGAGGGAATATTACCAGTGATGGCGGAACTCCGGTAACGACAAGTGGTGTATGCTGGAATACTACCGGTAGTCCGACAACAGCTGATAGTCATACATCCAGTGGCACAGGAATAGGAAGTTTTACTCAGACGATTACGGGGTTGCAGGGAAGTGTAACTTATCATGTCAGAGCTTATGCAACGAATGGGGTTGGAACGGCTTATTCTGTTAATGAAGAAGTCATTACAACTCTCCCTCCGGTTCTGGCCACGGTCAAAACAACGATTCCAACTCCGACCTCGGGGACAACCGCTACTTTCGGTGGGACAATAACAGATGATGGTGGAGCAATGGTGACAACCCGTGGAGAAGTTTGGAGTATTGATCCTGCATTTGATCCAACAACTGAAGCTGTTAATAAAACAGCACAGACAGGTTATTTTACCGGCGCATTTACCGATAACATTAAAGATCTTGCTGCAAATACGACTTACTATGTGTATGCGTATGTCCAGAATAAAGTGGGAATTTCTTATGGCGATATGGTAAGCTTTAAAACTCCATCGTTGCCGACTCTTACTACGAATACTGCTACTTCTATTAAATGTAATTCGACTGTTACCGGAGGTAATATAACAGATAACGGTGGAGTTGATTTGTCTAAAAGAGGAGTTATCTGGAGTACAATAAAAGATTTTGTTCCTGACATTCAGACAGCTACTAATGTCACGAATGATTATGTCAGACACTATGTATATAATGACGGCTATGTCTCTTCCTGGATTAATTATCCGATCGGAAGTTATAGTACTTCGTTAACCGGATTAATTGGAAACACGACTTATTATGTACGTTCTTACGCAACGAATGTGGTAGGTACCGGCTATGGAAATCAGATTAGTTTCACAACAGCTAATCCGCAATTACCTGTCATTAGTACGACGTCTGTAAGTAATGTCACTGGAAGTAGTGTTACAGGTACAGGTAGTATTGATGATGATGGTGGAGCGACGGTTACTACCCGTGGATTTATGTGGAGCGAACTTTCTAATTTTGTTCCGGACACCGTGATTGTGAATAAAGTATCACAGACGGGTTATGATAATGGGAAGTTTACACTTAATATTCCGAATTTGAAAGCGGGAACAACCTATTATGTGCGAGCTTATGGACTAAACAGTGTCGGACTTGCTTATGGTGATCCGATAAGTTTTACAACGCTTACTATTCCAACGCTAACAACAACAACCCCGGTTGCAGGATCAACAGGCTATATTGCAGCAAGTGGGGGAACAATTACCAGTGATGGAGGAACTGCTGTTCTGAATCGGGGTGTGTGCTGGAGCACCAGTTCCAAGCCGACAATTGGGTTAATAACGAAAACGACAGGAGATGCCGGAAGTCCGTTTGTTAGTAAGATGAATAATCTGACTCCTGCAACAACTTATTATGTCCGGGCTTATGCGACTAATGCACAGGGAACTGCCTATGGAAATGAACTTTCGTTCAAAACTCCACCGGCTTTGCCGACTCTTACAACGAATGTTATTACCGGAACTTCCAGCAGTACTGCTGTTACGGGCGGAGAAATAACTAATGATGGAGGTGCTTCGATTACTTCGCGTGGAGTTTGTTGGTCGACGGTACCAAATTTCGATCCGAGTACTGTTACGGATAATCGGACTAAAGATGGTGTAGGAACAGGATCATATACAAGTACTATTACGGGACTTGCCGTAAGTACAACCTATTATGTTCGCGCTTATGCAACCAATACAGCCGGAACTGCCTATGGAAATCAGGTGACGGTTTCTCTGTATCCGACTTCTCCGGTTTTGGATCCGACAAGGGCCGCAAATATTGTTGGAGTAAGCGCCGATATAACAGGGAAGGTTACCAGTAATGGTGGATCACAGATTACCTCTCGTGGTGTATGCTGGGATACCAGTACTAACCCGACCACTAAACTGACTACAAAAACAACAGAAGCTGTTCCTGAAGATAGTTTGAGTGTTTGTACTTTCATGCATACAATAAAGGGATTAACTCCGAACACAAAATATTTTGTACGTGCATATGCTATCAATAATATAGGAACTGCTTATGGGTTGGAGACGACCTTTATGACAGGATCTACGCCAACATTAACTGCGACAACTCCGGTTACGAATATCAATGTGACAACTGCCAGCAGTGGCGGACAGATTACAGATGATGGAAGAATGCCTATTCTTGCCAGGGGTATTTGTTGGAGTATTTATGCAGATCCGACAATTGACGGGGCAAACTGTTCTAAGACAGTGGACACCAGTACAAGCTTTATTGGTAGTTTTACTGCTCAACTAACGGGGTTGACTCAATCTACCACTTATTATGTTCGGGCATACGCAACAAATGCTGTTGGAACGGTATATGGAAGTGCTGTATCATTCAAGACGCTGGATGTTAACATCCCAACTGTGAAAACTGATGACGTAACTTCTATTACCAGTACGTCAGCTACCGGAATCGGCGAGATTTTAGATGCAGGAGGAGCTTCGATTACTCAGAGTGGTATTTATTTTGGAACGACCAATCCACCTACCAGTGGAACTGCGAATGGAATTAAAAACACAGGGTCTTTTACCAGTCAGTTGGCTAATTTAGCGAGAGCAACAACTTATTATGTCCAGGCTTACGCAACGAATAGTAAAGGAACTGG
This sequence comes from Prolixibacteraceae bacterium, assembly GCA_963692465.1. Classification (GTDB taxonomy): domain Bacteria; phylum Bacteroidota; class Bacteroidia; order Bacteroidales; family Prolixibacteraceae; genus JAUZOB01. The sequence continues at coordinate 787,089 of OY829943.1, read as the reverse complement.
TAAGGGTGAGGTTAAGAGCTTTACGACATCTGCAGAATTACCTCAGGTTTCAGGTGTTACGGTAGTGGACTCGGATATTGCAATGACATCAGCGAAGGGAACAGCAACCGTTGTAGATAATGGAGGATCGACAATTGCTGATCAGGGATTACGGTGGAATACATCCGGAGTATTACCAAGTCCGGATGATCAGGTCCTTTCGACAGCGACCAGTAGCACTGCGATTAGCGGTGTTCTTGCAGGCTTGGTCTCTAATACGAAATACTATATTTGGGCTTATGCAACCAATGGTGTTGGAACAAGCTATAGTTCTACTCCTACTATATTTACGACTAAGGGGTTGCCAACCGTGACAACAACGACTGCAAGTTCTATATCTAAAACAGGAGCAGTGACCGGTGGTGTTGTTGCAAATGGAGGAGGATCTGCGATAACTGCCCGCGGTGTTTGTTGGAGTACTGCAAGTTTGCCGACGATTAGCGATGCTCATCTTGCAGATCCTTCACAGGTGACTGGCGGATATACGAGTACTCTTATCAGTCTGACATCGGGTACAACTTATTATGTGAGAGCTTATGCAAGTAATATCTATGGAACTTCATATGGGAATCAGATTACCTTTACGACACTGGCAACAGCAACGGTATCGACGGTTGTCTCATCTTATACCAAAGATGCTGCTGTTATAGGTGGAAATGCGTTAACTGATGGAAACTCATCACTTGTTAGCTGGGGTGTATGCTATAGTAGTACTAATTCTAATCCAACTTATGCGGGAACGGCAGTTGCAGGTGTTACTGCGAAAGCAATGAATCCGAATACGGCTAACCATCTTGGTGCCTATTCGTTTGATATATCAGGATTAACATCAGCAACGACTTATTATGTAAAGGCATTCGTTTGTAATGTAGTTGGTGGCCAGATACAATACTATTACGGAGATGTTCAGACGTTTACTACTTCGTCGATTACGCCGGCATTAAGTGCCGTAACAATTAGTTCTATCGGGGCAACTACTGCAAATGCTTCTGCTTCTGTGGTTAGTGATGGTGGAAGTCCTGTTTTTGACAAAGGATTACGTTGGAATACTACCGGACAGAGTCCTGATGTCAGTGATTATACATTGAGCAATAAGATGGACGCCTCAATAGGAGGGACTTTATCCAGCTTACTGCCGAGTACAACTTATTATGTCTGGGCATATGCTACTAATTCCAATGGAACGGCATACAGTGCTACTCCTGCTACCTTTACTACAACTCCATTACCGGTAGCAGCAACGATTGCGACAAATGTCCCATCTTCTGTTACAGGAGTATCTGCAGTTTGTGGTGGAAATATTTCGAGTGACGGGGGTGCTTCTGTTACACGGAGAGGTGTTAGCTGGAGTACAACTCCGACTCCGACCGTAGAAGGGGGAAGCTTCATTGATAATGGAACCGGAATAGGAAACTTTAATTGTACAATTACCGGTTTAACCGGAGGAACGGTTTATTATGTACGTGCTTATGCGCAGAATACACAAGGAATGGTTTATGGTGATCAACAGAGTTTCACCACCTTAACATTGCCTTCAATAACGACTGCAGCTATTTCTTCTATTACTAGTACAACAGCAACAGGAGGAGGAAGCATTACTACTGATGGCGGAGCAACAGTTTCTCAACGGGGAATTTGCTGGAATACGACTGGTTCTCCGACAACCGCGAGTCCGAATAAATCAATTATAGATGCTGCCGGAGGGATAGGTTCTTATTCTGAAAACATTACTGGTTTAACGGCCAATACTACTTACTATGTTCGAGCTTATGCTACGAATACTCAGGGAACGGTTTATGGAAACCAGGTTACGTTTACTACATTGCCAACACCTCCGACAGTAAGTAATGTAACAATTCCTGCAGAGACGATGACTAACACAACTGCGGTTGCTACTGCTGCTGTGACAGATACTGGTGGTGCTCCGGTTTCTGTTCGGGGAATTTGCTGGAATACGACAGGTAATCCAACTACTACAGATAACACAATACCAGATAGTGGAACGGCTGTTGGGTCTTATAGTGCTACTTTATCTGGTTTACAGGAAGGGCCGACCTATTATGTAAGAGCTTATGCTACAAATGCAGGAGGAACATCCTACAGTCAACAAGCGACTACCTTCAGAATCTGTTTGTCTGTTTCAGTAACACATTCAGTTCTTGCTGGTGCACCAGTCAATAAAACCGTTACTTATAATTCGGTTAATACGAATATATCGGGTTCTTCTAAGTGCTGGATTACAAAGAATCTTGGAGCAGACTTGCAGGCGGCTTCAGCATCAGAGAATATTGATGATTCGGCAGGATGGTACTGGCAGTTTGATAACTCCCAAGGTTATTTGTATACTGTAGGAGTCCGTACCCCGGTCATCTGGAATACGAGTGTTAATGAGAACAGTGACTGGTTGCAGGCGAATGATCCTTGTATGTTGCAGTTAGGCGGCGGATGGCGTTTGCCAACGAATGCAGAGTGGACCGCAGCCGATGCCGCACCACAAAATTGGCAGAGTGCATCGGATGCCTTTGCTTCGGTATTGAAGCTTCATGAGGCAGGTTATCTGACAGCAGGAGGTGCATTGAGTGGGCGTGGTAGTGCAGGTTATTACTGGAGCAGTACTCAGAGCACGAGCACGGTTGGAAATTGTTTGAGTCTTGCTTCAGGTTCGAGTGGAATGACAACGATGAGTAAGACAGCAGCCTTACCGGTAAGATGTATTCGTGATGATACGAGCAATCCGAGTGTGCCGATCATGAACCAGGTCGTAGTGCTTGATGGAACAAAGACGAGCAACACGATAGACGGTAAAGCCTACATCATGTTTGATGGCGGGAGTTCGATAACCGGCAGAGGTTTCTGCTGGAATACGACTGGTAATCCGTCGATAACAGACAGTAAAGTAGCCGATGTTGCCAACGGTACAGGAACTTTTACGGATACGATGAGCGGTCTGACAACGAATACGACCTATTACGTAAGAGCCTATGCGACGAACACAGCCGGAGTAGGTTATGGCGTACAGACAGTCTTCCGGTTATGCCCGGATATGACGGTTATTCATACGGCAGGTATTAACGGTGCACCGGTAACAAAGACAGTAACGTATAAGGAAGTGAGTTCGACGATGTCCGGAGCTGCACATTGCTGGATAGCACAGAATTTAGGATCCGATCAGCAGGCGAGTACCGTAAGTGACGCAACAGAAGCATCAGCAGGCTGGTACTACCAGTTCAACCGGAGTCAGGGCTACAAGCATGACGGGACAAATTATACGCCATGGAATACATGGACCTCTTGGACAAATTGCATAGTAGAGAGCAGTGACTGGTTACCGGCGAATGATCCTTGTGCGACAGAATTGGGTACCGGGTGGCGCTTACCGACGAATACAGAATGGAGTAATATAAATGGGTCTCCGCGGAACTGGTCAAGTGCCACGACTGCGTATTCTTCGGAGTTGAAGTTACATGAAGCCGGTTATTTGAATTATAACAATGGAACCTTGAATTCGCGAGGAGCAGCTGGGGCTTATTGGAGTAGTACCCAGGATGTAGTGCAGACTTACAATCCATACTATTATGGCACATACTATAGTTATTATATGAGCGGTTACGTATTATCGATGACAGGAAGCAGCAGTGCTATCAATTATATGGATAAGGCGAGTGCATTACCTGTAAGGTGTCTGACGGATGAGAGTCAGATTGTGTTACTGAAAGCGTCGATTAGCGATGCTTCGATACCGACGAGTGCGATAACTGGGAACAGTGCGACGGCAACAGCAACGGTATCATTGGATGGAGGAAGCACTGTAACCGATCGTGGCATCTGCTGGAATACGACAGGCGTAGCACCTCAGACCAGTGATAATGTAATTCCAGGAGGAAAAGGGACCGGAACATTTACAGGAACCCTGAGTGGTTTAACAGAAGGGCCGACCTATTATGTAAGAGCTTATGCGACGAACAACAGGGGAACGGTATACAGTACAAATGTAACGAGCTTTAAGATTTGTCCGACGTTTACCATTCAGCATAAGGCAGGTGTGGATGGTTCACCGGTTGATAAAACGGTAACCTATAGCACGATCAGCACGACTTACTCAGGGAAAGCAGCATGCTGGATTACTCAGAATTTAGGATCTGATCAACAGGCAACAGCAGTTAATGATGCGACGGAAGCATCAGCCGGGTGGTACTGGCAGTTTAACCGGAGTCAGGGCTACAAACATGACGGGACGACATTAACACCGGCGATACCTGCATGGTCAGCCTGGGTTGGCGGCATAAGTGAGAACAGTGACTGGTTGGCAGCGAATGATCCTTGTGCGTTGGAATTGGGAACCGGCTGGCGATTACCGACGAATGCAGAATGGACAGCAGCCGATGCTATACCCCAGAACTGGCTGACAGCAGCAGATGCATACGGATCGGTATTGAAGCTTCATGAGGCAGGTTATCTGGATTCAGGAAGCGGGGCATTAACCTCCCGTGGGGCAACAGGAAATTACTGGAGTAGCAGTCAGTATAATACGAGCTATGGTTACCTGATGAGCATAGCAAGCGGTAGTAGCAGTCAGTCATATGCAGTTAAGGCCTATGCATATCCGGTTCGTTGTCTGAGGGATCAGATAGTAGCCTCAATGGCAGGAGTGAGTGATGCCGTGATACCGAGTGCGACGATGACAAGTACGAGTGCAGTAGCAAATGTAACGGTAACGCCAGATGGTGGAAGCACTGTATCGGCACGTGGAATCTGCTGGAATACGACAGGAAGCCCCAGTACATCAGATCATGTAATAACAGACAGTAATACGGGAACTGGAGATTTTAGTCTTACAATGAGTGGCTTAGTCGAAGGGCCGACCTATTATGTAAGAGCTTATGCAACGAATGGCGTAGGAACTTCCTATAGCAAGAATGTGACGAGCTTTAAGATTTGTCCGACCTTTACGGTAAATCATACAGTAATTTCGGGAGCACCGGTTGATAAGACAGAGACTTACAGTTCTGTAAGTACCAATATAACAGGTTCAACGAAGTGCTGGATCACGAAGAACCTTGGTGCGGACTTGCAATCAAAGTCTGCGGCAGAGAATATAGATGATTCAGCAGGATGGTACTGGCAGTTTGATAGTCCGCAGGGCTATCAGAACAGTGTAGGAGTCCGTACCCCGGTCATCTGGAATACGAGTGTCAATGAGAACAATGACTGGTTGGCCGCGAATGATCCGTGTATGTTGCAGTTAGGTGGCGGATGGCGCTTACCGACTTATGCAGAGTGGATTGCAGTAGATGCCATACCACAATACTGGCAGAATGCAGCGGATGCCTTTGCTTCGGTATTGAAGCTTCATGAGGCCGGTTATCTGACGACAGGTGGAGTTTTGAGTAGTCGCGGGACTGCAGGTTATTACTGGAGCAGTACTCAGAGCACGAGCACGGTTGGAAATTGTTTGAGTCTTGCTTCAGGTTCGAGTGGAATGACAACGATGAGTAAGACAGCAGCCTTACCGGTAAGATGTATTCGAGATGATACGAGCAATCCGAGTGTTCCGGTCATGAACCAGGTCGTAGTGCTTGATGAAACGAAGACGAGCAGCACGATAGATGGTAAAGCGTATATCATGTTTGATGGCGGGAGTTCGATAACCGGCAGAGGTTTCTGCTGGAATACGAGTGGTAATCCGTCGATAACAGATAGTAAAGTAGCCGATGGTGCAAACGGGACAGGAACGTTTACCGATACGATGAGCGGTCTGACAACGAATACGACCTATTACGTAAGAGCCTATGCGACGAACACAGCCGGAGTAGGTTATGGCGTACAGACAGTCTTCCGGTTATGTCCGGATATGACGGTTATTCATACGGCAGGTATTAACGGTGCACCGGTAACAAAGACAGTAACGTATAAGGAAGTGAGTTCGACGATGTCCGGAGCGGCACATTGCTGGATAGCCCAGAATTTGGGATCAGATCAGCAGGCAACAGCAGTAAATGACGGCACAGAATCCTCCGCCGGATGGTACTACCAGTTTGATCGTAGTCAGGGATACAAGCATGACGGGACAAATTATACGCCATGGAATACATGGACCTCTTGGACAAATTGCATAGTAGAGAGCAGTGACTGGTTACCGGCGAATGATCCTTGTGCGACAGAATTGGGTACCGGATGGCGATTACCGACGAATACAGAATGGAGTAATATAGATGGATCTCCACGGAACTGGGCAAGTGCTACGGATGCTTATTCTTCGGAGTTGAAGCTTCATGAGGCCGGTTATTTGAGTAATGTGAATGGATCGTTGACTTCCCGTGGATCAGTAGGGGCTTATTGGAGTGGTACACAGGATGTAGTGCAGACTTACAATCCATACTATTATGGCACATATTATAGTTATTATATGAGCGGTTACGTATTATCGATGACAGGAAGCAGCAGTGCTATCAATTATATGGATAAGGCGAGTGCATTACCTGTAAGGTGTCTGACGGATGAGAGTCAGATTGTGTTACTGAAAGCGTCGATTAGCGATGCTTCGATACCGACGAGTGCGATAACTGGGAACAGTGCGACGGCAACAGCAACGGTATCATTGGATGGAGGAAGCACTGTAACCGATCGTGGCATCTGCTGGAATACGACAGGCGTAGCACCTCAGACCAGTGATAATGTAATTCCAGGAGGAAAAGGGACCGGAACATTTACAGGAACCCTGAGTGGTTTAACAGAAGGGCCGACCTATTATGTAAGAGCTTATGCGACGAACAACAGGGGAACGGTATACAGTACAAATGTAACGAGCTTTAAGATTTGTCCGACGTTTACCATTCAGCATAAGGCAGGTGTGGATGGTTCACCGGTTGATAAAACGGTAACCTATAGCACGATCAGCACGACTTACTCAGGGAAAGCAGCATGCTGGATTACTCAGAATTTAGGATCTGATCAACAGGCAACAGCAGTTAATGATGCGACGGAAGCATCAGCCGGGTGGTACTGGCAGTTTAACCGGAGTCAGGGCTACAAACATGACGGGACGACATTAACACCGGCGATACCTGCATGGTCAGCCTGGGTTGGCGGCATAAGTGAGAACAGTGACTGGTTGGCAGCGAATGATCCTTGTGCGTTGGAATTGGGAACCGGCTGGCGATTACCGACGAATGCAGAATGGACAGCAGCCGATGCTATACCCCAGAACTGGCTGACAGCAGCAGATGCATACGGATCGGTATTGAAGCTTCATGAGGCAGGTTATCTGGATTCAGGAAGCGGGGCATTAACCTCCCGTGGGGCAACAGGAAATTACTGGAGTAGCAGTCAGTATAGTAATACGAGCTATGGTTACCTGATGAGCATAGCAAGCGGGAGCAGTAGTCCGACTTATGCAAGCAAGGCCTATGCATATCCGGTTCGTTGTCTGAGGGATCAGATAGTAGCCTCAATGGCAGGAGTGAGTGATGCCGTGATACCGAGTGCGACGATGACAAGTACGAGTGCAGTAGCAAATGTAACGGTAACGCCAGATGGCGGGAGCACTGTATCGGCACGTGGAATCTGCTGGAATACGACAGGAACCCCGGGTACATCAGATCATGTAATAACAGACAGTAGTACAGGTATAGGGAGCTTTAGTCTTACAATGAGTGGCTTAGTCGAAGGGCCGACCTATTATGTAAGAGCTTATGCAACGAATGGCGTAGGAACTTCCTATAGCAAGAATGTGACGAGCTTTAAGATTTGTCCGACCTTTACGGTAAATCATACAGTAATCTCGGGAGCACCGGTTGATAAGACAGAGACTTACAGTTCTGTAAGTACCAATATAACAGGTTCAGCTAAGTGCTGGATCACGAAGAACCTTGGAGCAGACTTACAGTCAGCTTCACCAGCAGAGAATATTGACGATTCAGCAGGATGGTACTGGCAGTTTGATAGTCCGCAGGGCTATCAGAACAGTGTAGGAGTCCGTACCCCGGTCATCTGGAATACGAGTGTTAATGAGAACAGTGACTGGTTGGCTGCGAATGATCCGTGTATGTTGCAGTTAGGCGGCGGATGGCGTTTGCCAACGAATGCAGAGTGGACCGCAGCAGATGCTGCACCCCAATACTGGCAGAGTGCATCGGATGCCTTTGCTTCGGTATTGAAGCTTCATGAGGCAGGTTATCTGACAGCAGGAGGTGCATTGAGTGGGCGTGGTAGTGCAGGTTATTACTGGAGCAGTACTCAGAGCACGAGCACGGTTGGAAATTGTTTGAGTCTTGCTTCAGGTTCGAGTGGAATGACGACGATGAGTAAGACAGCTGCCTTACCGGTAAGATGTATTCGTGATGATACGAGCAATCCGAGTGTACCGATTATGAATCAGGTAACGGTACTGGATGGAACGAAGACGGGCAGTACGATAAACGGTAAAGCGTATATCATGTTTGATGGCGGGAGTTCGATAACCGGCAGAGGTTTCTGCTGGAATACGAGTGGTAATCCGTCGATAACAGATAGTAAAGTAGCCGATGGTGCAAACGGGACAGGAACGTTTACCGATACGATGAGCGGTCTGACAACGAATACGACCTATTACGTAAGAGCCTATGCGACGAACACAGCCGGAGTAGGTTATGGCGTACAGACAGTCTTCCGGTTATGTCCGGATATGACGGTTATTCATACGGCAGGTATTAACGGTGCACCGGTAACAAAGACAGTAACGTATAAGGAAGTGAGTTCGACGATGTCCGGAGCGGCACATTGCTGGATAGCCCAGAATTTGGGATCAGATCAGCAGGCAACAGCAGTAAATGACGGCACAGAATCCTCCGCCGGATGGTACTACCAGTTTGATCGTAGTCAGGGATACAAGCATGACGGGACAAATTATACGCCATGGAATACATGGACCTCTTGGACAAATTGCATAGTAGAGAGCAGTGACTGGTTACCGGCGAATGATCCTTGTGCGACAGAATTGGGTACCGGATGGCGATTACCGACGAATACAGAATGGAGTAATATAGATGGATCTCCACGGAACTGGGCAAGTGCTACGGATGCTTATTCTTCGGAGTTGAAGCTTCATGAGGCCGGTTATTTGAGTAATGTGAATGGATCGTTGACTTCCCGTGGATCAGTAGGGGCTTATTGGAGTGGTACACAGGATGTAGTGCAGACTTACAATCCATACTATTATGGCACATATTATAGTTATTATATGAGCGGTTACGTATTATCGATGACAGGAAGCAGCAGTGCTATCAATTATATGGATAAGGCGAGTGCATTACCTGTAAGGTGTCTGACGGATGAGAGTCAGATTGTGTTACTGAAAGCGTCGATTAGCGATGCTTCGATACCGACGAGTGCGATAACTGGGAACAGTGCGACGGCAACAGCAACGGTATCATTGGATGGAGGAAGCACTGTAACCGATCGTGGCATCTGCTGGAATACGACAGGCGTAGCACCTCAGACCAGTGATAATGTAATTCCAGGAGGAAAAGGGACCGGAACATTTACAGGAACCCTGAGTGGTTTAACAGAAGGGCCGACCTATTATGTAAGAGCTTATGCGACGAACAACAGGGGAACGGTATACAGTACAAATGTAACGAGCTTTAAGATTTGTCCGACGTTTACCATTCAGCATAAGGCAGGTGTGGATGGTTCACCGGTTGATAAAACGGTAACCTATAGCACGATCAGCACGACTTACTCAGGGAAAGCAGCATGCTGGATTACTCAGAATTTAGGATCTGATCAACAGGCAACAGCAGTTAATGATGCGACGGAAGCATCAGCCGGGTGGTACTGGCAGTTTAACCGGAGTCAGGGCTACAAACATGACGGGACGACATTAACACCGGCGATACCTGCATGGTCAGCCTGGGTTGGCGGCATAAGTGAGAACAGTGACTGGTTGGCAGCGAATGATCCTTGTGCGTTGGAATTGGGAACCGGCTGGCGATTACCGACGAATGCAGAATGGACAGCAGCCGATGCTATACCCCAGAACTGGCTGACAGCAGCAGATGCATACGGATCGGTATTGAAGCTTCATGAGGCAGGTTATCTGGATTCAGGAAGCGGGGCATTAACCTCCCGTGGGGCAACAGGAAATTACTGGAGTAGCAGTCAGTATAGTAATACGAGCTATGGTTACCTGATGAGCATAGCAAGCGGGAGCAGTAGTCCGACTTATGCAAGCAAGGCCTATGCATATCCGGTTCGTTGTCTGAGGGATCAGATAGTAGCCTCAATGGCAGGAGTGAGTGATGCCGTGATACCGAGTGCGACGATGACAAGTACGAGTGCAGTAGCAAATGTAACGGTAACGCCAGATGGCGGGAGCACTGTATCGGCACGTGGAATCTGCTGGAATACGACAGGAACCCCGGGTACATCAGATCATGTAATAACAGACAGTAGTACAGGTATAGGGAGCTTTAGTCTTACAATGAGTGGCTTAGTCGAAGGGCCGACCTATTATGTAAGAGCTTATGCAACGAATGGCGTAGGAACTTCCTATAGCAAGAATGTGACGAGCTTTAAGATTTGTCCGACCTTTACGGTAAATCATACAGTAATCTCGGGAGCACCGGTTGATAAGACAGAGACTTACAGTTCTGTAAGTACCAATATAACAGGTTCAGCTAAGTGCTGGATCACGAAGAACCTTGGAGCAGACTTACAGTCAGCTTCACCAGCAGAGAATATTGACGATTCAGCAGGATGGTACTGGCAGTTTGATAGTCCGCAGGGCTATCAGAACAGTGTAGGAGTCCGTACCCCGGTCATCTGGAATACGAGTGTTAATGAGAACAATGACTGGTTGGCTGCGAATGATCCGTGTATGTTGCAGTTAGGCGGCGGATGGCGTTTGCCAACGAATGCAGAGTGGACCGCAGCAGATGCTGCACCCCAATACTGGCAGAGTGCATCGGATGCCTTTGCTTCGGTATTGAAGCTTCATGAGGCAGGTTATCTGACAGCAGGAGGTGCATTGAGTGGGCGTGGTAGTGCAGGTTATTACTGGAGCAGTACTCAGAGCACGAGCACGGTTGGAAATTGTTTGAGTCTTGCTTCAGGTTCGAGTGGAATGACGACGATGAGTAAGACAGCTGCCTTACCGGTAAGATGTATTCGAGATGATACGAGCAATCCGAGTGTACCGATTATGAATCAGGTAACGGTACTGGATGGAACGAAGACGGGCAGTACGATAAACGGTAAAGCGTATATCATGTTTGATGGCGGGAGTTCGATAACCGGCAGAGGTTTCTGCTGGAATACGAGTGGTAATCCGTCGATAACAGATAGTAAAGTAGCCGATGGTGCAAACGGGACAGGAACGTTTACCGATACGATGAGCGGTCTGACAACGAATACGACCTATTACGTAAGAGCCTATGCGACGAACACAGCCGGAGTAGGTTATGGCGTACAGACAGTCTTCCGGTTATGTCCGGATATGACGGTTATTCATACGGCAGGTATTAACGGTGCACCGGTAACAAAGACAGTAACGTATAAGGAAGTGAGTTCGACGATGTCCGGAGCGGCACATTGCTGGATAGCCCAGAATTTGGGATCAGATCAGCAGGCAACAGCAGTAAATGACGGCACAGAATCCTCCGCCGGATGGTACTACCAGTTTGATCGTAGTCAGGGATACAAGCATGACGGGACAAATTATACGCCATGGAATACATGGACCTCTTGGACAAATTGCATAGTAGAGAGCAGTGACTGGTTACCGGCGAATGATCCTTGTGCGACAGAATTGGGTACCGGATGGCGATTACCGACGAATACAGAATGGAGTAATATAGATGGATCTCCACGGAACTGGGCAAGTGCTACGGATGCTTATTCTTCGGAGTTGAAGCTTCATGAGGCCGGTTATTTGAGTAATGTGAATGGATCGTTGACTTCCCGTGGATCAGTAGGGGCTTATTGGAGTGGTACACAGGATGTAGTGCAGACTTACAATCCATACTATTATGGCACATATTATAGTTATTATATGAGCGGTTACGTATTATCGATGACAGGAAGCAGCAGTGCTATCAATTATATGGATAAGGCGAGTGCATTACCTGTAAGGTGTCTGACGGATGAGAGTCAGATTGTGTTACTGAAAGCGTCGATTAGCGATGCCTCGATACCGACGAGTGCGATAACGGGAAATAGTGCAACAGCGACTGCAACGGTATCGTTAGATGGAGGGAGTACAGTAACAGACAGAGGGATCTGCTGGAATACGACAGGTGTAGCACCTCAGACTAGTGATCATGTGATTTCTAGCGGTTCTGGATTAGGAACGTTTACCGGAACTTTGAGTGGACTGACTGCAGGAACGACCTATTATGTAAGGGCGTATGCCACGAATAATCGAGGAATAGTTTATAGTCCGGATGTAACGAGCTTTAAAATCTGTTCTCCTTTAACTGTTGTTCATACCGCAGGAGTTAATGGGGCTCCAATTACGAAGACGGTTACTTACAATACGATTAGCACGACGATTTCCGGAACTGCGAAATGTTGGATTACCCAGAATTTAGGGTCGGATCAGCAAGCGACAGCAGTCAATGATGGGACAGAGGCATCAGCAGGGTGGTACTGGCAGTTTAACCGGAGTCAGGGATATGATCATGACGGAACAACACGTACTCCATCTACTGCATGGGTCGGAGGTATAAATGAGACCAGTGATTGGGTGGCAGCGAATGACCCTTGTGCATTGGAATTGGGAATCGGTTGGCGAATACCAACGAATACGGAATGGACAGCGGCCGATGCTATACCTCAGAACTGGCTGACAGCAGCCGATGCCTATGGTTCAGTATTGAAGTTACATGAAGCTGGAGTTTTAGTCAATACCTCAGGTGTATTGAATAGTCGGGGAACATTGGGCTATTACTGGAGTAGTTCTCAATATAACAGTACGCTGGGAGATTATATGAGCATCGGTGTTAGTAACAGTAATACCACTTATGCAGATAAGGCATATGGATGCTCCCTTCGTTGTCTTCGCGATTAAGGTGTTAAAGGTTGATTGCTTGAAAGAATTTTATAAATTTGAAGGCAAAATAAGTCTTTATGTATAGTGGAGTATTTAATTCTAAATTGACAGGTTTGCTATTCTTCCTTTTGTTAGGGATGAATCTTTCTTCAAAAGCAGCTGATATAAATATTAAAATTCATTTAAGGGGTGTTTATTCGAGTAAAGTTAGTTTGTTGCCGTTGACTGGAGCAAATGCTTTAAAACCTTTGATTGAAAAAGAGGACATTAAAGATGGAGAGGTAACTATTATCACAGTCCCGGCGGATAGGTTGCCTGGAGAATTTGTATTGCGGTTCGATTATAAACAAAAAGAAACCAGTAATCCTTATCCGTCTGAAAAACGAATTATTGTTTATAAACAGAATTTAGAGCTGTGGGCAAATCCCCTTTATGCCAACAATCAGGATAGTACGTATTTCCAGAAAGATGAAAGAGAGAATACGCTTGTTGTGCAGTTCTCAAAAGAAAATGCAAAAAAGAAAGAGCAATTAGGACTGTTGCAGAATTTCCTAATGAACTATGATGACCCTCATTCGGAGTTTTATAAAAAAGGAGTTCAGGAATATGAAAAGAGGCGTAATAATTATAACGAATGGCTCGAAATGCAGATTCAAAAAAATAAGACCGCTTTCGTTAGTAGTTCTTTCCGATTTCAGTATGTTCCAAAGTTAGAATGGCGGGGTACAGAAGCTGATCGTAAATGGAATTTAGTCGCTCATTATTTCGATGGAATGGATTTTAAAGATCCGTTACTCATAAAGACCTCTGATATAAAAGAGTGGATGAATCAGTACGTAAATATCTATGGAACGTTTTCAACGACTATTGCATTAAGGGATTCATTATTTACGCTTGCAGGGGAAAAAGCGATAGAAAAGGCCCGTACCGGAAACCCTTTGGTTTATGGATGGATGGTTGATTATTTTTATAATGGGTATGAAAGTTTTAACCTGGAAAAAGGAATAAAAATGCTGAAACCTTACCTGGATGATCCAGCTTGTCTTACGAATAAAAGACAGGCTATTGAGAAAAGACTTCAGGGAATGGAAACTTTGACCATTGGGACATTGGCTCCAGATTTTACCTCGCAGGACGATAAAGGAAATACAGTTCATCTTTATGACTATAAAACTAATTGCCGATATAAATTAGTGTTGTTTTGGTCTGCTGATTGTACTCATTGTAAAGATTTGGTCAGTAAGCTTTATCCATGGTATGAACAGGTGAAAGATAAGAATCTGTTGGATGTTTTGGCTATTAGTGTTGATGAGACTAAAACGGAAATTCCAATCTGGGAACAGGCAAAAACACAATTACCTGCATGGAGGCATATCCGGGCTAGGGGTGGAATTAATAGTAAGGAGGCGAGTGCCTATTTTATCCTTTCAACGCCGGTAATGGTGCTTGTAGATTCTCAGACGAATAAAATTGTTGCTCTACCTGAGACTGTTGATCAGTTATCTGATGCTGTCTTAAAATAAAAAATATATTGATTGTATCTGATTTATTAAATTTCAATAATAAACTGATTCATATAGATTCTTCTTTGTTTTAAATCGGTCAGAGATCGTATTTTATCCCATTTTAATTTATTTTTGTTGCAGACAAACCACCATACAACAAACTTTATTAAAATGAGATTAATCTATGAAAATGCGATTTTTTTTATGTGCGCTGGTATTCTTCTCTTTTGCTGCCAGAGCCCAAACTGTTAGCCGGGTTGTTGATCCGGTCGACTGGATTAACCCGCTCATGGGAACGGCGTCGAAGTACAATATGTCGAATGGGAATACCTATCCGGCGGTTGCTTTACCCTGGGGAATGAATTTCTGGACTCCGCAAACCGGTAAGATGGGTGACGGATGGGGGTATACTTATGAATCAGACAAAATCAGGGGTTTTAAACAAACTCACCAGCCAAGTCCCTGGATTAATGATTATGGACAATTTGCCATAATGCCAGTGACGGGTAATGTGAAGTTTACGGAGGATGAAAGGGCCAGTTGGTTCTCTCATAAGGCAGAAGTAGCTAAACCTTATTATTATAGCGTTTATCTGGCCGATTATGATGTGACTACCGAGATTGCTCCTACAGAAAGAGCAGCGTCATTCCGTTTTACTTTCCCGAAGACCAATAATGCATATGTTGTGATCGATGCGTTCGATAAAGGGTCTTATGTGAAGATTGTTCCCGGAGAGAACAAGATTATCGGATATACAACTAAGAATAGTGGAGGTGTTCCTGATAATTTTAAAGATTACTTTGTTATTCAGTTTGACCGTCCTTTTGTTACCAAACAAATATGGCATGACAAACAAATTGATTCGGATATTCTTGAGCTGAAAGAGGATCATGTGGGTGCTATTGTTGGTTTTAAGACTGTCGGTGGAGAGAAAGTCACTGCTCGTGTTGCCTCTTCTTTTATCAGTCCGGAACAGGCAGAACAGAATCTGAAAGAAATTGGAAATGCTGATTTTAATACAGTAAAACAGCGGGCTAAAAAGGCGTGGAATGATGAATTAAACCGGATTCTTGTGGCAGGCGGAACATCAGATCAGACTAAAACATTTTATTCTTGCTTGTATCGTACGATGTTATTCCCGCGAAAATTTTATGAAATAGATGCTGCCGGAAAGGTTATTCATTACAGTCCGTACAATGGAAAAGTATTGCCTGGTTATATGTTTACGGATAATGGCTTCTGGGATACATTTCGTGCTGTTTTTCCGTTCTTTAATCTGATGCATCCTTCTCTGAATTCCAAAATTATGGCAGGATTGGAAAATACTTATAAGGAAAGCGGGTTCCTTCCGGAATGGGCAAGTCCTGGTCATCGTGACTGTATGATCGGATCTAATTCTGCATCGATTATTGCGGATGCGTATTTGAAAGGGAGTCGCGATGGATACGATATCAATACGCTTTACGAGGCAATACTTAAAAATACAGAAAATGAGGGACCTCTTGGTTCTGTTGGCCGTTTGGGTGTTCATTATTATAACAAGCTGGGATACGTTCCTTATGATGTAAAGATCAATGAAAATGCAGCTCGTACCATTGAATATGCTTATGACGATTTTACAATCTGGCAACTGGCGAAAGCATTAAACCGACCTAAAGAAGAAATTGATCGATTTGCAAAGCGTTGTCAGAATTATCGGAATGTCTTTGATCCTGAAACAAAGATGATGCGGGGTCGCAATCAAGATGGTTCGTTTCAGGTACCCTTTAGTCCGTTTAAATGGGGTGATGCTTTTACCGAGGGGAATAGCTGGCACTATACATGGTGCGTTTTTCACGATATTAAAGGGCTACAAAATCTAATGGGTGGTAAAGAATATTTTACGGCCAAACTGGATTCTGTATTTACTATTCCTCCTGTTTTTGATGATAGTTACTATGGTCAGGTGATTCATGAAATCAG
Source organism: Prolixibacteraceae bacterium (assembly GCA_963692465.1). Classification (GTDB taxonomy): domain Bacteria; phylum Bacteroidota; class Bacteroidia; order Bacteroidales; family Prolixibacteraceae; genus JAUZOB01. Next base: position 770,556 of record OY829943.1, on the reverse strand, counting down.
AGAGATGCAAGTGATGAACATGGGGCAGTATGCTCATGGCAATCAACCGATTCAGCACATGATCTACTTATACGATTATGCCGGACAGCCATGGAAAACTCAATATTGGGCCAGGGAGGTGATGAATCGTTTGTATTTTGCTACTCCTGATGGATATTGCGGTGATGAAGACAACGGACAAACCTCGGCATGGTATGTTTTCTCTGCGTTAGGGTTCTATCCTGTTTGTCCTGGAGTTGATCAATATGCTTTGGGTGCTCCATTATTTAAAAGTATAACTTTGAAATTGGAAAATGGAAAGCAAGTACAGATTAACGCTCCGGCCAATAGTGATGAAAATCGTTATGTGAATAATATGACCTACAATGGAGTTTCCTATTCTAAAAATTGGTTGAGCTATAAGTCTCTGATGAAGGGGGCAAAAATCGATTTTAAGATGTCATCTGTCCCTAATAAACAACGGGGAACACAATCGGGGGACTTCCCATATTCTTTTTCAAATCAATAGATTATTTTATTCTGTTCACTAAATAAAAAAACTGCTAATAAGTATTTAAATGAAAAAATCAACCTCTTATGTGCAGGTACTCCCTGTGCTTTTTGGCTTCTTCATCATGGGTTTTGTTGATCTGGTGGGGACTGCTACGTATTATGCGAAATACGATTTTGCATTGAAAAATTGGGTGTCAGCTCTTTTACCGATGCTGGTCTTTGTATGGTTCGCTATTCTTTCAGTTCCGACTAGCTTAATGATGAATAAAATCGGTCGGAAGAAAACAGTTGTGATTAGTATGATTGTCACGATAGTTGCGATGCTGGTTCCATTGATTGGTTATCAATTTCCAATTCTTTTAGTCGCTTTTGCATTGCTCGGAATTGGAAATACCATTTTACAGGTGTCATTAAATCCTCTTTTGACCAATGTCGTTAGTGGGGAACGATTAACCAGTAGTCTGACGTTTGGTCAGTTTACCAAGGCAATTGCTTCTTTTTTGGGACCAATTATTGCTAGTGGTTTAGCAACGACAATGGGAAATTGGAAGCTTATTTTTCCTGTTTATGCTGTGATAACCTTGATTTCGACATTATGGCTTCTCTTTACTCAGATTCATGAGGAACCATCAAAAGAAAAGACGTCTTCTTTTGGTAGCTGTTTCGGTTTATTAAAAGATCCGACTATTTTGCTTTTATTTTTTGGAATTATTTGTTGTGTCGGAGTTGATGTTGGTCTGAATATAACGATTCCACAGTTACTTCGTGAACGTTGTGGTATGACTCGCGAAAAAGCGGTACTTGGAACGAGTCTCTATTTTGCAGCCCGTACTCTTGGCGCTTTTATCGGTGCTATCTTATTGGTGAAAATAGCAAGACGTAAGTTTTTTCAGATTAGTATGATTATTGCTATTCCTGCTATGTTTATCATGATGCTTATTGGAAATGAGTGGGCTATTTTGGCAATGGTCTTTATTCTGGGGTTTACGGTTGCAAATGTATTTTCAATAATCTTTGCTATGGCTTTGCAGAAATTACCAGAGAAAGCAAATGATATTTCCGGACTTATGATTATGGGAGTTGCAGGTGGTGCTATTATTCCTATTATTATGGGTCTTGTGTCTTCTTATGTTATAAAAGGTCCAACTGGTAGTTTATTGATTCTTTTGTTTGCCGTTGGTTTCTTACTTTTTTGTGCATATAGGGTGAAAGAATCATCTGCAAAATAATTAAACAAAAACCGGAAATAGGCGAGAGTTGTTCTCGTTTCTGTTTCCGGTTTTTTGTTATAAAAATTGTAAGAAAGAAAATCTAAGATCCTACTTTCTGGCTTTGGAGTAAATACTGATTGATTCCTTTTTCTGCCCAGATCTTTTTTGTTCTTATTGTTTTCTCCAGAATGGCCCAGTTTTGAACGGTTGAACTTCTGGAGCTTGGAGTATGATAAAGGTGATAGGTTATTGCGCAGAATTTAATGTTTGTTCTTTTAACTCCTGCATTCATAAGCCGATATCCAAGATCAAAATCCTCGTAGCCCCATCCTTCGAATTGCTCGTCGAAGCCATTAACTTTAATAAAATCATCTTTCCACATAGAACATTGTCCTCCGCGAATACGTTTGTACGTATACTGGGGACCTTTTACGAATTTGTGAAGAAAAGGAATGTACAACGCATTTTGCCGGCGTTTGATTCCTTTGGACCAAAAAGATGGAGATTCAATCTCTCCTGTGAAAATCTTATTGGTCAGTTCCTGATAGATCCGTACGTAACTTCCGTTCAGAAAAAAATTAGGTTGACGAAAGTTGACGTAATCTTCGATACAGCGGTGGTCTAAGATCATGTCTCCGTCCATGAAGACAAGATAATCTCCAGTTGATGAAGCAACAGCCTTATTCTTACTTGCAGCTAACCGATATCCACGATCTTCCTGCCAGCTGTGCCTCAGGTCGAGGGGAAGTATCTTTTGGTACTTTCTGACCAGATCGGCAGTTCGGCTGTCTGAACCATCATCAGCAATGATGACTTCTTTCGGAATACAAGTCTGCTTTAATACCGACTTAAGGGTTTGTTCGAGCGCCTCAGGTCGATTGTACGTTGTAATGATGAGGGAAACATCATTTTGTTTTGTGTGAGACATCATTTTTGTTTGTTTAGGGATCGTAAAAAATTACTTTTTTTGTTTTTGGATGTTTGTTGCTGCAAAGATAAGTAGCTGATCTTTCTTTTTGTTAATTACGATGTTAATTTTTATTGATTTCTCTATCCCTAAGTAAAAAGTTATTCCCTGTCCCTTGTTAGAATTTCAATTTGATCTTCCCGTATTTTAATCTTGATTTGAATCGATTTAGTGAATCTTCGCCATGAACGTTAATTCGATAGATCTCATATTTGTGAAGAAAAGGGAAGGAGTTAATCCGATCTGCAATTCGTATTCCCATTTTGATATTCAGCGATTCGAGTAGATTGAAAAATTCTTTTTTAGCATGCATCTTTCGGGGGTGGCGTCCAAAAGGATAGGCAAGAACCGGAGTGTAAGGAATCTTTAATTCTTCCAGATTACAGATACAAAGCTTAAGGTCTTTTTCGATATCTGTTAATGTTGTGTGTGCCAGATTTATGTGTTTATTCGTGTGAAGCCCGAATTCTACAATATTCGGGTCCATGGTTTTAAGTGTTTCGCTGGACATAATCATTTCGTCGCAATCATACCATGATGCAGGTTTTCCGAAATAGAAAGGAGCCAGAAATAAGGTGGCTTTAAAATTAAATTTCAGAAGCAATGGGTATAATAACTCATAGTTATCCTGGTGCCCGTCATCAAAAGAAATAATGACTGGTCTGGAAGGTAGTTCCTGTTTGTGGTCTAATACGTTTAGTAAGTCTTTAAAAAAGATAGGAGTATATCCTTTATCTTTTAAATAACGGAACTGCTCCTCTAAGGTATCATTGTTGATGGTTAGTGTATCGGTCTTCTCTTTGCTAACCTTGTGATACATTAAAATTGGTAACGGTTTTATTCCAGGAAGCAGGTAAAACATTCTATTTCGAAGTGCAATTAGCAGGAACAGAAAAATAAGGATTGAGAAAAAGTAAATCATAATATCGTCTGTTTATTCTTTAACGGCAATAATACAAATAACGATTTGAAAGTTGAAAGTTGAAACCATAAGATTTTGTGAGGCTTGAATTTATTTTTAGGCATTGGGTATTAGCGATGACAAAACATGTCTGGTTGTTGGTAGAAAGGTCTTGCTTCAACGTTATGAGCAATTTTTTAATATTGAGTACAAAATTGCCTTTGTTTATTAATATTGATTGACCGTAATTAATAATTTGGCAACGTTCTCTTGGTGTTCAGGTTGGAATAACTGAATACTATTATCTAGTAGAAAATAAACAGATAAGAATGAAAGAGAGCAATAAAAAAGGCGGATCTTTTCAAGAGGAGTTGGTAGAGGAATTGAGATTGTTCCAGGCAGAACAGCAGATTAAATTTCCCAAAGATGAAGTTCTGAAGATTGATTTACATTGTCATGATCATAACAGTGATGTTCCCGATGAATTACTGGGGCGAATATTGAATGTGCCCGAAACGTGGTTGAAGACAGAACAACTCAAAGAAACGCTAAAGAAAAATGGTTGCAATGCTTTAACAATTACAAATCACAATAATGCACGTTCGTGCTATGAATTAAGAGATAAGGGCGAGGATGTATTGGTGGGAGCAGAATTTAGTTGTATGGTCCCTGATTATAATGTTGGAATTCACGTCTTAACCTACGGTTTTGATCAGCAGCAGGAAAAGATTCTTAATAAGCTAAGACGGAATGTTTACGCTTTTCAGGAGTATGCCTTTTCTGAGGATTTGCCTACTATCTGGGCCCATCCGTTATTCCATTACCATTCGGATGGCGTTCCTTCTCTTGATTTCTTCGGAAAGCTTGCTTTGATATTTGAACGTTTCGAAGTATTGAACGGACAACGGGATACATGGCAGAATATGTTGGTGAAAGTATGGCTTGAAACGCTCACTCCGGAGAAAATCGACGAACTCTCACTTCAGACGGGAATTGATCCCCGGAAATATTGTAAAGATCCCTATCTGAAAAGAATGTCCGGTGGATCAGATAGTCACATGGGCATTTTTCCCGGATTGACAGGAACTTATCTGCATGTTCCTCATTTGCGTGAGCGACTTTTAACTTCATCGCGGGCGGACTTGGCATTGGAAGCTATCCGACGGGGAAGAATGGCTCCCTATGGTTCACACCACAACTCGGAGAAGATGACCGTTGCATTTGTGGACTATGTGTGCCAGATTGCATTAAATCACCACGATCCTGGTTTGTTGAGAGTCCTTTTGCATAAAGGAACTCCTCAGGAAAAACTGACGGCTCTGTTGGTTTCAAATGGATTCGCCGAGTTACAGCGTCATAAGGTAACGATGAATTTTGTTTCGATGGTTCATCAGTGTTTTAATGGGAAAGCTCCTTCGTTGGTTCAGCGAGTATTTGTGCCTCATGTTTACAAATCAATATTTGATGAGGTTAGTCGTATTGCTGCAATTGATAAAACGGATGCGGACAGTGTTTCTATTGCATTTAAAGACTCGATATATGCAATACATGCCAGTTTGACAAAAATATTTTACGATCGGCTGAGTAAGAAATTTAAGAGGCTGAAAGATTGTAGCTTGGAAAAAGTCGATTTGAATGAATTAATAAGAAATTTTGAATTGCCTGCGGATATTCGGGTTCTTATCGGGAATAGTGAAGTGAAAACCTGGAGTAAGAACGGACAGCCGGTGAAAACTCCGGATGTTAAGAATTTTTTAGACGGATTATCTTTTCCTTTTCTGGCTTCCTCTCTTATTTTGGCTGCTCATTTTACAAGTGCTAAAGCCTTGTACAATGTCAGACCTTTGTTACAATCCTTTTCGGAGCAACTGGGGCGGCTGCAGCATCCTAAAAGAATGCTCTGGCTAACAGATACCTTTGAAGATAATAATGGGGTCTCAATGGTGTTGAAAGAGATGCATCAGGAAGTAAAAAGATTAAATCTTCCGATTGACTTTATGGTTTGCAGCAATACACTCCAACCCGATGATCATTTAATTGTACTAAAACCAATGGCCGAGTTTAATTTCTCGTTTTACCAGCAACAAACGGTTCGGGTTCCCGATTTTCTTGAGATTCATACTATTTTTCAGGAACGGGAATATGACCGGGTTATTAGCTCAACGGAGGGGGTGATGGGATTAGCTGCAATCTGGTTGAAAAATGCATATTCTGTAAAAGCTTATACCTACTTACATACGGACTGGTTGACTTTTGCAAAGAAGGTTCTGAGTGTTGATCGTCACAATATTAATCATTTGCGTAGATTTTTAAGAGCTTATTACCGGCAGTTTGATGATATATTTGTTCTGAATACCGATCAACAGAAATGGTTAACTGGTAAAGATATGGAGTTCGATCAGTCAAAAGTTCATTTAACTGCGCATTGGGTTGGGGAAGAATTTTGTCCTGATTCTCAGGCTAATAAAAAAGAACTTTTTGGTGTTTCAGAGGAGGTACCGGTTCTTGTCTTTGTGGGAAGAATAAGTAAGGAGAAAGGAATAGAAGATCTTTGTGAGATATATAATCAGGTTAGAGTACAAATTTCTGAAATCAGGTTAGTGGTTGTTGGAACCGGTCCGGATGAGCAGCAACTCAAAGAGCAGATTCCCGATGCGATCTATCTGGGATGGGTTGAACATTCTCTTTTGCCTCAGATTTATTCTGCGGCAGATCTTTTGATTCTTCCTTCAAAATTTGACACGTTTAGCTGTGTCGTATTAGAAGCGATGAGTTGCGGATTACCGGTAGTTGCATATAAAACAAAAGGCCCTGCTGATATTATTGAAAATGAAAAAAGTGGCTTCCTGGTTTCTATTAAAGATCATATGATTCATCGCATTATTTCTTATTTCGGAGATTTGTCTCTTCAGCAGAAAATGAAGAATGCGGCTATTGTCCGCTCTAAACAATATAAGAAAAGAAAAATCATGCAAAAATTTCTTCACGATGTTGATTTATAATTCGACATTGTGTCCATTGGAGAGGCCCGTTCTATAAGTCTTTGTTTCTTTTGCCTTTTTTCTTCTGCATATTGAACGACGAGAAGAACCATATTGTAATTTTGAAGGTGTTATTAGTTTTATTTTGAAACAAAGAAGCAGGAAATGATTACAATTAAGGATGTGCAAGTGGTCCGTTCCGGGAAAGTGCTGTTTAAAGATCTTAACTGGGAAATCAAAGAAGGCGAAAATTGGATTGTACGCGGAGCTAATGGAAGTGGGAAGTCAATCTTATTGCAACTTGTTGCAGGAGATGTGTTTTGTTCAAAAGGTAAAGTGGAATATTCTTTTTTGGAAGGAGCCTCATGGGATGATCGCTATCAGGATCGGAAGAAAAAAATAAGGTATGTTCCTTCTAATTCTCTTCGCTCTATATTAAAAAAACACAGTCAGTTGTTTTACCAACAACGTTACTATGCTTCAGGAAATGATGATATTCCAACAGTGAGGGAGATCTTTGGAACGGAATTGGATGCTGTTTTGAAATTGAAGTTGCCTGCAAATTTGAATATACAGAGTCTTTTTGATTTACAAGTCACCAAGCTTTCAAACGGGCAATTAAAGAAGCTTCTCATTTTAAAGAAACTTGCACAGGGACTTCCCCGTACCCTTTTGCTTGATTATCCTTATGAAGGACTGGATACGGATAGTCAGCACGAATTAAATCAGTTCCTTGATTATTTGTCTGATGAATATCAGATTCGTCTTATTATTGCCGATAATAGTCAGAACTGGCCATCTGTGATGAATAGGGAATTGATTCTTGATCATTTTCAGGTTAAGTCAATGGGAAATATTTGCGAACAGAACGAGGGGTTAAAAGCAGAATCTTTTACTGTTACCGGAGTCCCGAACATTAAATCGGATCTAAAACTGGATTCGATCGTTCAAGTAAATGATTTGACCTACTACTACGGAGATAAAGTATTGGTCGACCGTTTTAATTGGACCGTTGAAAAAGGAGAAAAATGGTCTTTGCTAGGGAAAAACGGCTCGGGAAAATCGACCTTACTTAGTATGGTTTTTGCTGATAATCCGCAAGCCTATCATCATGATATTTATTTGTTTGGTAAAAGAAGAGGAACCGGAGAAACAATCTGGGATATAAAAAACAGAATTAGTTATCTTGGGCCCGAGATAACAACGTTCTTTAGGTCCGAGTCTGTTGCTTTGCCTGCATTCGAATACCTCAAAAGGAAAAATAGATTTAATAAAAACAGCCCGGAACTGGTTCGTTTAGAAGAGATTATTGCCTATTTCGGTGCAGAGGACTATATGCTCAGACCGGTTAATCAACTCTCGAACGGGCAGATTCAGATGATGTATATAATAAATTGTTTCCTCCAGAAGAAAGAGTTGTTGTTATTGGATGAACCTTTCCAATTTCTGGATCACGAAAACAAGAAACGGGTAAAACAATATTTAAATAAGGTTTTGGATAAAGACACCACGGTGATCATGATTACCCATTTCCCTGAAGATATCCCGGACCCGAATTTAGTTAAGCAGATATAAAAAGATCTTTGCCTTTTTTATATCGAAGTTGTTATTGATTATTTATGTTCTTATTGCTTTGAAAAAAGACGAAGAATGGGATGTTTACATCTGGAAAAGGTCATCTTATGGAAGAAAAATGACCGTTCATGGAAATTCTAATGCATAAGATAAATACGGAGAAAAGAAGTGCTTGATATTTAATATTTTTGTAAATAAATAAGAATCAAAAGGAGTCTTTTGTTATTTATGAAAAAGTTGATATTAGTGCCAATCTTATTGTTGGGATGCCTCATGACCGGTTATTCTCACCCGGAGAATGCGGTTGGTGGTGAAAGACTGGCTTTTTCTTCTGAAAAACAGGCAGAATCGATTTTGGGAACAGAGGCTGCTTCTCTTTGGAAAAAAGGAAACGAGCAATTGTTGAGTGGCAAATATGAAGAGGCAATTGGGTTTTATACTCAATCAATCGAATTAGCTCCGAAGGATGCCAATAATTATCTCAACCGTGGATATGCTTATCAGTGCCAGAACAAACGGTCCCTGGCAATAGAGGACTTTTCAAAATTTATAGAATTAGCTCCTAATGATCCGATAGGGTACTATTATCGTGGATGGATTAAATATTATCAGGAAGATTATATCGGGGCAATGGCCGATTTTAATGAACAAATACAACTGAACCCCAATTCAGCAATTGCCTATTATAATCGGGGCTCGGCAAAATTGGCTTTAACTGATTATTATGGCGCTGTTACCGATTATAAAAAAGCGATTGAGCTGAATGTGAATTTTTCGATGGCGTATAATAATCTTGGGTGGGCTTACTGTCAACTGAAAAATTATACGGAAGCTGAAATAGCGGTCAACAAAGCAATTGATCTTGACAATAAAAATTTTCTGGCTTACGATACCCGTGCTCAACTGGAATATGAAACCAATCGATTTGATCTGTGTCTGAAAGATTGCAATAACGCATTGAATTTCAATCAGAATTTGAGTAATTCTTATTTTATCAGAGGGCAAGCTAAACTTAAATTGGGGGATAAAAACGGTGCACACGAAGATCTCAATAAAGCCGGACAGTTAGGAAAAACAGAGGCATTTGAGTTCCTTTCCAGACTTTAGGATAGACTTTAAAGAACGTTTTTATTGATGAATTTCTGAAACTTATCTTTATACTGATCACTAATTGGAATATATTCTTTACCAAAAAGAATACGGGAGCGTTCGATTGCCTTAACAAAATTAAGATTGACAATAAAAGAACGGTGTACACGCATAAAGTGTGATTCAGGTAGTTTCTTCTCTATTGACTTGAGTGTGGAGAGAGACAAAATTGGTGTATCTTCTCCAACCAGAAAAACCCGGATATAATCCTTTTGTCCTTCAATGTATAAGATTGTATCGAAATTAATCCGGACTACTTTATATTCTGATTTAAGAAAAAGAAATTCATTGTCTGATTCGTTGGTTGTGGCATGTTGCTCTAATTCGATCAACCGTTTTGCTTTTTGAGCCGCAACAAGAAATTCTTCATAACTAAAAGGCTTCAGAAGATAGTCCACCGCATCAAGTTTAAACCCTTCTAGTGCATATTTTTCATAAGCCGTGGTGAAGATTATTTTTGTTCCATTGTCAATGGTGCGGGCAAAAGAAGTCCCGGTTAGGTCTGGCATTTGTATGTCTAAAAATATAAGATCAACAGATTGGTCGTTGATCAGATTGATTGCATCTATCGGATTGTCGAATGTTGCGACCAGTTCCAGAAAAGGGGTCTTGTTTATATACCCCGAAACTAATTGTAATGCTAATGGTTCATCATCAATTGCAATCGCTTTTATCATGCTTTTAGATTTTTTTGCAAATCAATTTTCAGGAGAACATCGAAAGTTGAATCTTTGCGATTAATAGAAAGATTGTAATGTCCGGGGAAAAGAAGGGCTAACCTTTTTTTTGCATTTTCAAGACCAATGCCTGATTCTCCCGTTTTAACCGATTCTCCATTTTCGGTGAGACTATTGGTACAGCTAAATATTAATGATGATTCACCAGTGAGTTTCATTTTAATTGAGATAAAAGAGTCTCCCTGATAGCTAATCCCATGTTTGAATGCGTTTTCTATGAATGGAATGAAAAGCAGAGGGGGAATTGTCTGTTCACTAATAGGTTCTGGTAATGAAACAGACAAACGCACTTTCTTGTTTAATCGGAGCCTCATCAGGTCAATGTAGTTGTTCATGAAATCAATCTCCCGATTGAGTGGAGTATCCCCGTGCTCCGATTCATATAGAAGATAACGCATTAGTCTGGATAATTTGAGTACCGAATTCTGAGCGTCTTCTGTGTTAATCTGAATCAGTGAATAGATGTTGTTCAATGTGTTGAAAAAGAAATGAGGACTGATTTGATTTTTTAAAAAAGCCAGTTCGGAGTTTAATCTTTCTTTTTCAAGTTCTTTTCTTCTTTTTTCGTTTTCCCCGTATTTTTCAGACATGCGCAACCCGAGACTGAATCCGCAAATGAGCGTACAGGTGAACAGGTAATTGAACAGTTCATACTTTCTGGAAGGTTTTGGTAACCGATATTCTTTGGCAATTTTATTGAAAGCTTCCTGTTGTCTTGGATTTTCTTGATGTTGAATAATATAGGTATTGACAGCTGTGCTCGCAAAGAAAAATGCAATAATAATAGAGACAATGATCAGATAATATTGCACCTTTTTATTCTTAAAAAGCAGGTAGGGAATTAACCAGAAATAATTTAGATAAAAGAGCAGAACATATATGATAGCCTGAGAAAAGAACCGGGCAATAAAAATAGTGTCCCGTCCGCTATCTGTCGTAATTAAATAGATAGGCAGGATGAAAAACAGGGCACATGCCGAAAGATGAAGAAGAATCAATAATCTCTTATCAGACAGAAATGAAATATGCATGGGTGTTTGCTGTTTTATTGTTCAAATTTACAAAAATGAATCACACGGAACTATTCATAGTGCAATGCATCAATCGGATCTAAATTAGCTGCTTTGCGAGCCGGATACCACCCAAAAAAAATGCCGATTACAGAGCATACCACAAAGGAGAGAATTACTGCCTGTGGCATTACGACTACTGGCCAGTGCATCCCAATGGAAATGATTTTTGAAACACCAATTCCTGTCAGGATGCCTATAATTCCACCTGTTACGCTTAGCATAATCGATTCTGTAAGGAACTGCATCATGATGTCAAGTCCCCGGCCCCCAATGGCCATTCTTAAGCCAATCTCGCGAGTTCGTTCCGTAACGGATACAAACATAATGTTCATAATTCCAATACCTCCGATCAGTAAGGAAATCCCGGCGATTACCCCCAATAAGACCGTGAGAACGTTGCTTATGGAGCTAAATGTTTTTATTAGTTCATCTTGCGTCCGGATATCGAAGTCATTCACAGCTGATTGTTTTAATTTATGCCGTGAGCGTAATACCGTCTCGATTTCTGTTTCTGCCTGTTGTGAACTGGATTCATCAATAGCTGATGCAAAGATTCCCTGTACGTGAGTAATGGCTAATATTCGCTTTTGTACGGTTGTATAGGGCGAAATAATTAAATCATCCTGATCATCACCCATTGAGTTTTGTCCTTTTTCGGATAATATGCCTATTATTTTTAATGGAATACTGTTATAGCGGATGACCATACCAACCGGATCAACATTGCTGCCAAAAATATTCTTTATGACGGTTCTTCCGATTAAGCATACTTTTGCTGCTGATTTGATTTCCCTTGCAGTGAAAAGCCGGCCATCGTTTACGGATAATTTTTTGATATCCAGGTAATCCGTATTGGTTCCATATATTGTTGTCGGCCAGTTCTTGCTGCCATAAATGACTTGCCCGCTGCTTCGCACTTCCGGTGAGACTTTGCTTACATCCGGACACTGGGATGTAATTGCGTTGACATCACTCAACGTCAGACTTTTGCTTGAGGTATTTCCCATTTCAACTCCTCCTCTGGATTGGGAGCCGGGCATTACCATTAACATATTGGATCCCATACTGGAAACCTGATCCTGGATGCTTTTTTTAGACCCTTGTCCAATTGCCAGCATTGCAATAACAGAAGCAACTCCAATAATAATCCCAAGCATTGTAAGGAATGCTCTCATTTTGTTCCTGCGCAATGCATTGAACGCTATCTTTATTAAGTTGAAATAGTTCATGGTGAATAATTTATTCGTAATCCGTATCCTTAGGAGAATTATCAAGTAACTCATGAGCATTTAATCGATCAGAGACAAACTGTTTTTTGATGATGTGCCCGTCCCTGAAAATGATGTTTCTTGTTGCAAAACGGGCAATATCCGGTTCGTGAGTAACAAAAACAATCGTTTTCCCTTGCTCATTAAGATCCTGAAAAATAGCCATGATTTCATAAGAGGTTCGTGTGTCCAGGTTCCCGGTTGCCTCATCTGCCAGTATAACTACCGGATCATTCACCAGTGAACGGGCAATTGCTACCCGTTGTTGTTGTCCTCCTGATAATTGATTTGGAGTATGGTACATTCGCGAAGAAAGTCCCACTAAATGAATAGCCTCAGTCGCAATTTTCTTGCGCTCTTTTGATTTTATGGCCGAATTATAAAGCAGAGGCAGTTCCACATTTTCGATAGCAGAGGTTCGGGGCAGCAAGTTATAGGATTGAAAAACAAAACCCAGTTTGCGATTCCTTAATAACGCCAGCTGGGCTTTTGACATCTCCGATATGGCCATTTCATCAAGGAGGTACTCACCTGAAGTTGGTTTATCCAGACAACCCAGAATATTGAGCATGGTTGATTTTCCTGAGCCACTGGTTCCCATAATGGCAACAAACTCTCCTTCTTCGATTTGCATGTTGATTCCCCTGAGAGCATGAACGGTCACGTCTCCAACCTGAAAGTCTTTTCTTAAATTCTTTATTTCTATAATCGTTTTTCCCATCATACAATCTTTAATGCTTTCCTTTTTTAGGTGGTGTAGGCATGAACGGACTCCCGGAGGATGCGGTATCACTTGATGATTTTGTCTGCGTCGCAGATGCATTTATCGAAGTAATAACCAGATCGCCTTGCTCTAATCCTGAACGAATCTCTGCATGAATATCATCATCAATACCAACACTCACTTTTACCGGACAGATGTTGTTCCCTCTTTTTACCCAAACTATTTGATTCTCCGTTGTGCTTTGAGGAATAAATGTGATCGGTTTACTCCCTGTGTTTTTTGTCCAATTGTTTAATGCTGCCCGGGTGGGGGTAAAATGCAAGGCTTTGCTGGGGATGACCAGTGCATTGTTGGCATTGGCTACCACAATGGTAACATTAGCAGTCATCCCCGGCATTAGTTTTTTCTGGGGATTGGGTGCATTTACGATAACGGTATAGGTAACGACATTCGAGGTGGTAACAGACTGAAGCCGGATCTGGGTCACTGTTCCTGTAAATTCCATATCAGGAAATGCATCAACGGTAAAGTTAACTTGCTGGCCTTTTTTTACCAGTCCGATGTCTGCTTCGTCTACCGAGACTTCGATCTTCATTTGGGTGAGATCATTGGCAATAGAAAAAAGGGTAGGGGTACTAAAGCTGGCAGCAACGGTTTGTCCCTCCTCAACTACACGATTAAGAATGACGCCGTCAATCGGTGATGTAATGTAAGCGTATCCCAGATTAATTTTGGCTTTGCTGTATTCTGACAGAGCTCCTTTTAAGGAAGCTTTTGCTTTTTCGTAGGTATAAAGAGCTTGATCATAGTCCGATTTCGCAATCATCTTTTTGTCATATAACGCTTTTATCCTTTTGAAATTAGAGGCTTGATATTTTATCTCTGCAAGCGCATTATCATAGGTCGATTTTGCACTTTCCAGACTGATGAGAAGAGCTCTTCGGTCTAATACGGCAAGTAACTGCCCTTTTTTCACATGTGAATTATAATCTACGTAAAGTTTACTGATAACCCCCGATACCTGTGTCCCAACACTGACAGTCTGGACGGCTTGGACGGTTCCTGTAGCTGTAACCGTATTACTGACAGAACCTATTGACGCGGTTGCTGTGTCGAAAGAAATAGATGAACTTTCTTTGTGGCATGATTTGAGAATGAAAAAAATAGCGACCAAAATGGCAATTCCAGCCAGAATGCCCCTAAGTGCTTTTTTCCTGTTTACATTGTATTTCATAGCTTATTTATTGCAGGGTTAATGGAATTCCTAAATAAAAATCGAGTGTTTTATAACTGAATATCAAATTGTATTTAGCTTGAAGAAGCGTGTTCTCAGCCTGAGTAAGATTCGTCTTCTGGATCAGAAAGTCGACTGAATTGATAATTCCCTGATTGTATTTTTCCTCGGCTACCAGGTATGATTCATTTGTTGCATTGTATTGTTCCTGTCCGGCCTCGTATTCTTTTTCTGCCGAGTTAATATCAACACTGGCTTGCTCAATGGATTTTCTGAGTTGATTTTTTATATCCCGGGTATTCAATTCTGCAATTTGGATGTCGATTTTCGCTGTGGCAATTTTTGATTTTAATTCCTTGTTTTGATAGATAGGAATTGATAATGTAAGTCCTACCGTTGGAGTTACTTTGTTGAGAAAGGAAGAATTAAGATTAGAAATTTCTCCTGATTCTGCGTAATTCGCATTGATTCCGGTACTAAGTGATAGGCTGGGTTTGACCCCAGCTTCGGTTATTTTCTCACTCAGGATAGCACTCTGTTGACTTAATTCGGCACTCTTAATTTGCGGCTTCATGATTAAAGCTCTTTTATAGACTGTTTCCGCGCTGATATCCCGATTATGGACCATCAATTCGTCAAACTTGGGATGTGCAATGGTAAAACTATCCGTTACGGTTAGTTCCATTAACTGCATAAGTGCAACTTTATTGGTCGATAGCAGACTTTCTGCATTTGCAAGCGTATGTTTTTCTGAAAAAAGTTGTGATTTTACCTGTAGATAGTCTGCTTGAGACAGCGTTCCGATTTTCTTTTTCTCTTCGGCAAGTTTTAGCTGATTGTTCGTTGATTCAAGCTGCTTCTGAGTGTTTTTTACTTGCTCTTCAGCATATAAAACCTGTAGGTAGGCCGATAAGACATTGAGGCTAATTGATTCTTTAGTCGTTTCAGCATCATATTGACTTGCATCGTAAGACAATTTAGACTGAATGGTCCCATTTTTTATTTTGTTTCCATTATAAAGAACAACACTCGAATTGATGCTCAGATTTGTACTATTGTTTCCTTTGACCTGAGCCTGATTATTCGCATCTGGTTGACTGCTCAGACTGAAGTTCTGACCGGCGGAGGCAGATACCGAAGGAAATTTATTTGCCGCACTCTGTTCTGCGTTGATCTTTTTCTCCTGAGTAGAAAGATTGGCCTTTTTTACCTGAATGTTTTGGTGCAGTGCTTGCTCAATACATTCTTGTAATGACCATATTTTCCCTTTCTCCTGAGCCTGTAAGCCTGCTGACGAAAGCAGTAAACAGATAATCGAAATAATAATTGTTGCTTTCATGTGTGTCTGTTTTTCAACGACGAAAATATCTCAGCATATTTTACTTCGAAAACAGAATAGACAGAAAGCCTTATTTTACCGACAGAACACCGTTTCTATTTTATTGCAGTCAATTTATCTTATTGAATGGGAGGAGCGTTTCTGCGAAATAAATTATTAAAGTAGTGTAATTAAGGGGAGTGGATAGTGAAACAACCAATAAACCAAATCCGTATTATACAATAAAAAAACAATATTATGGGAAAACGTGGAATAGATATCCTTAATCTTGATGTCAATAATCTCATTGAGGTCCTTAATGCAGCATTAAGCGAGGAGTGGTTAGCTTATTACCAGTATTGGGTTGGTGCTAGAATAATGGAAGGCCCTATGCGTAGTGAAATAGAACCTGAGCTTTTAATCCATGCTAATCAGGAATTAAATCATGCGGTTTTGATTATCAGTCGGATTATTCAACTTGGTGGTACTCCGGTATTAAATCCTACCGATTGGTTTAAATTGGCTCGTTGTAAATATGAAGCTCCAACTGATCCGTATGTGGAAGTTGTATTGGAGCAAAACCTTCGGGGAGAAGGGTGTGCCATTCAGCGGTACAAAGAAATTGCCGATCTAACGAACGGAAAAGATCACACAACACACCAGATTGTGACGACCATTCTTAACGAGGAAATTGAACATGAACAAGACATTGAAGACTGGATTACCGACCTTGAAAGGATGAAAGATGATTGGAAAAAACTAAGGATTTAATTTGTTGCTGATAATATTGCAGAAACTTACTCATAATGGCTAACCACCGGATCGGTAATTTATAGGTCCGGTGGTTAGTCTATTGTCTGGTTATTTCTTTTTTCGTCTGTTTCTTCGCTTATTCCACCAGATACAGAAACCTGTTACCGGTAGTGTGGCACAGATAAGACTTGCAAAGAATGCAATAATCTTCCCTGGAATTTTTCCAATAACACCGGTGTGTATGTCATGATTTAAACGTTCCATTTTATCTGCCATAGCGATCTGTCCGAAATTTTTATATTCGTCAGACCGGTGTGTTATTTCTTCTCCGGAATACCGATCATATAAATGGGTCTCAACATTATAGTTCTGGGTGTGATCGGGGAAGAAGGATACTTTTACCGGATCTGTCGGTTTTGCTGCAAAATGAAACTCTAAAGCTCCGGAGGTTCCTGCATATCGGGTCGATAGGCTTCGCCATATTTGTTCAATTACAACATCTTGTTTTCCCTTACCGCCGGGAGTGATGGTTGAGGTTACCGGAGTATACTCTGTCGGGGCTTTTCCTCCCGATGCCAACCGATACAAGCCTGCATCAACCCAGCTAAATCCCCATACCAATCCGGTTAAGGCGATAATCAAGGCAAAGAAAAAAGCGTAGAATCCGAATACGTTGTGCAGATCAAAGTTGAGTCGTTGTCGTGTTGTTGACCATTTTACAGCGAGACTGTTTTTGAGAACGGACTTCTTTCGACTTTTGGGCCACCATAAAATAAATCCACTCAAAAGGACTATAAAGAACAATAAAACTCCGTACGACACAATTTTCTGCCCGATTTGCGGAGATAACCAAAGAGTTGTATGGCCCTGAATGACTAACCGAAGAAAATCTTTATTCATATCTCTTACCCGGAGCACTTCTCCTGTATAAGGATTGAGATAAATCTGATAGAATTCTTTTTTTATGTGGCTGGTGGCAATAACGGCACGATTCGGTGAGAAGTATTCAATGGCTGTTATCTTCTTTCCTGTCAGTTGAGAGGCTGCAATTGTCTTTAGCTGATTAGGCGATAGAAAAGATTTTGACTGAGGAGCTACGAACTGGTAAGGTTCGGTAAAATCCCGTATCTCCCGTTGAAATACAAATATACATCCAGTGATACTAACGATGAGGACCACAATCCCTGAAATCATCCCTAACCAAAGGTGTAGTGTTTTGATCGTCTTTTTGAAATTACTCATTGGTATTTGTGTGTTTAATATTGTTTTTGCAAATAAAAAAGAATTAATTCTTGATTACAATCCCCCAAAGTAGGGATTTTTTAAAGGTGGACTGGCTGAGTTCTTAAGTGGATGGAGAAGTTAGGAATAAAATAAAAAAGGATTCAGTTTATCTGAATCCTTTTTGTCGGGGTAACAGGATTCGAACCTGTGACCCCCTGCTCCCAAAGCAGGTGCGCTAACCGAGCTGCGCTACACCCCGAGTATTCTTACAGAATTGTACATTCTGCGGAGAGAGGGGGATTCGAACCCCCGGTACGGTTACCCGTACGGCAGTTTAGCAAACTGCTGGTTTCAGCCACTCACCCATCTCTCCATTGGTGAATGTGCGTGCAAAGATAGAAGGAAGAATTACTTTAACAAAAAATTTTAATCAAAAAAACGAGAACCGAATCCTTCTATCTGGCTTGTGAGTTCATTATAAAAATGTTGCACTCTAAAATATTTTTTTCTTCTCTGTCTTTTATTTCTTATTTTCTTCTTTGTGCTTTATTTAATGGGGGTTTAGTAACTGTTTTTTCTTATACTTTTTTGAATATCTTGTAAACAAATTTATCTTTGCCCCGTATAACAAAGCAACTCAACGTTCATTGAAAGCGAATAAAGCATAAAGATACCCGCATTAATTCGGTAATTGGCAAACTCAACACTATTAATAGAAACGAGTAAGCTCTTAACTGCAAAGACAGGCCTTAACCCTTCGGGGTAGCATTTCGGTGCTCATTGGAAGTCTGAACAGGTTGGCTCTCAAATCCTGTTTATCGGGGTTTTGCACAATCAGAATTAATGCGGTTTTTTTATATCCTCACCGCATCTCTTGAGTGAAGTTGCTTTCCTGCTTTCCCAATTTCGACATCTATTCTGCCTAACCGCAGTCCACCCCAGCCAGCTTGATTTACCAAGGTTTTCTTTCCGGATAGGTTGGTCACCTCTGTTGCTTCTTTTAAAAAAGTATGAGAGTGTCCTCCCAGAATAAGATCTGTGAAATGGGTCTGGGCGGCAAGATTTAAATCGGAAAGGTGCTTTTCGCCTTTATACTGGTACCCCAGATGAGACAAACAAATAATCAGATCACAATGCTCTTTTTTGTGTAGATATTCTTCCATCTCAAGAGCCGTTTTCAGAGGGTCAAGATAGCAGGTGTTCGCATAGTTCTGTTCTAAAACCAGACCGTCGAGAGCAACACCGAGTCCATAAATACCAATACGATACCCTTCAACTTCAATGATTTTGTTTCTGAGCGTTTTCCCTTTCATGGGAGTCTCCGTAAAATCGTAATTCGAATTGATCATCGGGAAGTCTGCTTTATCAACAACTTTCGCCAGCTCTGTCATTCCATTGTCAAATTCATGATTGCCAATGGTCGAAGCCATATAGCCCATCTTATTCATCAAACTGATGATTAATTCTCCGCCAAAGAAATTAAAGTAAGGAGTTCCCTGACAATAATCTCCCGAATCAAATAGCAAAACATGGGGATCTTCTTTTTTTATTTTATGAATAAGTCCTGCAATCCGAGCGAGTCCCCCCTGATTCCCGTTCCGTGGATCGGTCGGAGGAAATGGATCAATGTGGCAATGGATGTCATTCGTTTGTAAAATGGTAAGCTTAAGTGTCTTTTCCGCTGCCAGTAATTGTTTCGGAATACCAAGAGAGATAGCCAGTCCGGCCAGTCCTATTTGGCGAATAAACAATCTTCGTGTATTTTTATTTTCCATAACTGATTCGTCCGTCTTTTTTTGCGTCAACTTTTTCTCCATGAGAATTTAAAATTTCAAAGTGGGAAAGAATTAGATCCCTAATGAGTATTTTCGTATTTATTGTTTGCTCTGCATTTTTCAGCGGGGCCATTCCATCTCCTCCCAAAGCGATATAATCACTGGTTGCAATCCAGTATTTTTGTTCTGTAGAGATTGGCTGTTCATTAACCCTGATATCCGTTGCGTGACTTCCTGTAATTTTAAATGAAACACCCGAGACACCTTCTCCTCCCCTTGAGGCAATAATATCAAGTAGCTGATGAAGTCTCTCTCCATTAATTTGTACCAGAACTAAAGCGTTCTCGAAAGGCATCACCTCATAAATTTCTTCAACGGTAATCGGTCCTGCCAGTATGGGAGCTCTTAACCCTCCCATGTTAACCAGGCCAATGTTTACCTTGATTTTGTTCTGCTTTTTGTCACAATAAGCTTGCGCTTCTTCAACGGTAAGGTCGGAAATCAAGTTCGAAAGGGGACTTTCTGGTCTACGTGCCGTAAGTTCTCTTGCCGAAACCGCAACAACTCTTTTCATCGTCTTTTTCAGACTATCACGGTAAGGCGCGATGCTGTTTTGTAGTGAGGTGTCTGATAATGAGTCGTATTTGCTCGTTATCTGATAGTTTATGAAGGCACTGGAATGAACAACTTTTTCAGTGTGGCAGGCACTAAGAAATCCTAATATTAAAAAGATGACCGTTAAGTGCGTACTTTTGATCCTATTCATGTTGTATTATTGTTTATATCCTGTATTTTTGTGAGGTATCCTATTCTGTATTTGGAAATTCTGGAGATTTAAAGATATGCTTGGATTAACAAGAGCAAAAACATTGGTCAGCCTAAAAATAAATATTTTTCTTATTATCGCAGGATTATTTATTGTAATTCAGTCGTATGGAAGCGATAAAAATAAGATTATTGTAGCACAACGAGGAGATGGCGTTTATACCTTACTCCGAAAAGCCGGATTACCCCCATCTAAGTATATGGGCGAATTCAAGGAATTGAATAAAAAGAAATTGGGCCCTAATGATCAGGTTTTTGCCGGAACCGCTTATAAGCTTCCGTGCGAGAAAGAATCGGAAGTCGTGCCTTCTGAAAAGAAACAGGGTGGGAAAAAAAGCCATTTGCGCTCAACTGCTGATCGTGAGGAATCCGTTTCAAAACCAATGTCTTCTAAAAGGAAAGAGAATGCAACTTCCCGGCATAAGAACCGGGATGATGATCAACTTGCTCCCAGCTCCGATCAACACGGTAAAAAAGGGAAAAAGCATGATAAAAAGGATCTTGATACGGCGGCGGAAGACCGCTCAGAACGTTCTATTGACCAGGAACGCATAACCGATGGAGTAATTCCGATTAAGGGCGAAGATGTGAAAGTTAAAGACCATTCTTTGCGAAATGCTATCTTTTACCTTGGTAGCGGTCATGGTGGTCCCGATCCCGGCTGTGTTAGCTTTGTTAATGGCAATATGCTTTGCGAAGATGAATATGCTTATGATATTATTATCCGGCTGTATCAGAATCTACGCGAAAAAGGAGCCCGTGTTTATATGATTGTTCGTGATCCTGATGATGGAGTCCGGGAAACGGAAATTTTAAAACCGGATAATGATGAACTTTGTTATCCGAATGATCCGATCCCTTTGTCTCAATCGGCTCGTTTAAAACAAAGAATTAATGTGGTTAACCGATTGGCTGTCAAACATAAAAATTATGCTTATCAACGATTAGTCTCTATTCATGTCGATTCCAGAAGTGAATCGGACAATGTTGATGTCTTCTTTTATTATGATCAAAATAAAGAAGCCGGGCATCGTTTTGCTGATAATCTTCAGAAGACTATTTCCAGAAAGTATGATATGTATCAGCCGGGAAGGGGATATAATGGAACGGTTTCTGCCAGGAATTTATATGTTATTAAGTTTTCGCATGTTCCGGGCGTTTTAATAGAAGTGGGAAATATTAATCACGAACGGGATCGGATTCGATTAATGAAGCCTGAAAATAGACAAGCTATTGCAAATTGGCTAACAGAAGGAATTATAAGAGACTATGAGGCGAATGGAGCTTCTAATCGTTAACGTTATTTCTTAGATCATCCAGATCTCTTCGTTCTTTTTTGGTTGGGCGACCGGTGCCTCGCTCTCTCTCAAACCAAATCATGTGCTTTTGATTTTCTAATATTTCCAGTTCTTCCGGTGGGGTTAGATCTTCCAGAAAACCGGGGACCAAAGAAGCAGCCATGCGATTGGCTGTAATAGCCTTAACCCGATAGGTTCTTTTAATAGGAGGACGGCGAACCTGAATAACTTCATTCCCCTTTACAATTCGCGACGATTTGACTGGCATCCCATCAATGGTAATATGCCCTTTGCTGCATGCTTCTCCCGCCAGACTACGTGTTTTATATAGCCTGACAGCCCATAACCATTTGTCTATCCGAATCCCTTCCATGATTACTTTTGCCTCTATTTTCGCTTATTGAATTCATTCATCGTTCTTTCAACCCCAATGGTTACGAAAGAAAGAATAATCTCATTACAATCAGAAAATTTTAAAGCTAAAACAGCCTGCTCTTCGGGCGACCATTTTCCTAAAACGTAATTAATTTGTTGTCCTTTGGCAAAGTCATTGCCGGTGCCGAAACGCAAACGGGCATAATTCTGACTGCCTAGCAGCTCGTTAATGTTTTTTAACCCGTTATGTCCTCCGTCACTTCCTTTATATCGAAGACGAAGAGTTCCGAACGGCAAAGCCAGATCATCTACGAGAACAAGAATGTTTTCAATCGGAATCTTTTCTTTTTGCATCCAATAATGGACTGCTTTACCGCTGAGATTCATGTAGGTTGACGGTTTAAGCAGAATGAGGGTTCTCGATTTGTATTTATATTCGGATATGGCCCCGTAACGCTGGTCGGTAAAAACAATATTGGACGCTTTGGCAAAAGCGTCCAATATGTTGAATCCGATGTTGTGACGGGTGTTCTGATATTCATCCCCGATGTTTCCTAATCCAACAATCAGATATTTCACAATAATAATAAACTAGTTATTAAATTTATTTAGCAGAATCTGCTGCAGGTGCTGCTGCGGCGGCCGGTGTTGCTGCTGTGTCATCTGCAGTTTTAACGGCTCTGGTAACAATAACTGAAATAATAGGTTGTGTCTTACTGTTAAGAAATTCAATGTTGTCACGATGCATGTCGACAACTCTGATTTCCTGACCAATTTCCAGATTCTCTACGTTAACATCAATAGAATCAGGCAAAAATGCGGGAAGTGCTTTGATTTTGAGTTTCCTTACGTTTTGTTTTAATTTACCTCCGGCTTTAACTCCTTTAGCAAATCCTTTGACTTTAACAGGAACTTCAATCTTTACAGGTTGATCGTCATGTACTTCTAAAAAGTCAATATGAATAACCTGATCGCCTACCGGATGAAATTGAACATCCTGCATAATTGCTTTGTATTCTTTATCCTCAAGCTTAAGGTTAAGAAGAAATGCATCAGGCGTAAAAATCAACTTACGGATTTCTGCTTCTGTTACGGTTGCATGAATAGGTGCTTCTCCTCCATAGAGGACGCAAGGAATTTTTCCTTCTTTTCTTAACTTCTGTGATTCTTTTCTTCCAAGAACGGTTCTCAAAGAACCATTGATTTCGATTGTCTTCATTTTTTTCCTTTTTTATTAGTGATACTCAGTCCTCCCTTTTCTTTGAATGGGCAAACAGCATACACTAGTGTACACTAACATGCATTAACGTTTAATCCTTTCTGAAAGAGGCGCGCAAATATAATAATTTTTAAAAATAAAACGGGCTGATAGACCGACAATTATATACTCTCTCAATAACATCTGCAACCAGATCGGCAATTGATAATACTTTAACCTTCGGCGATTCCTGACGTAATGGAACCGAGTTGGTGAAATATACTTCGCTAAGAGCCGATTTCTCAATCCGGTCAAAAGCCGGACCCGAAAGAACTCCGTGACTTGCGAAAGCACGAACACTCAGTGCTCCTTTTTCCATCATCAGATCTGCTGCCTTTGTTATGGTACCGGCCGTGTCAATCATGTCATCGATGATAATTACATTCTTCCCTTTCACATCACCAATAAGAGTCATGCTGCCTACCACGTTCGCTTTACTGCGAGACTTATGGCAGATAACCATTTCAGCTTCCAGTAATTTGGAATAGGTGTTTGCTCTTTTGGTTCCACCAACATCCGGTGATGCAATGACCAGATTATCTAATTTCATATTCCTGATGAAAGGAATATAAATGGCTGATGCATACAGATGATCGACGGGAACATTAAAGAAACCCTGAATTTGGTCTGCGTGAAGATCCATTGTGATAATACGGTCTACTCCTGCTGCGGTAAGCATGTCTGCAACAAGTTTGGCTCCGATCGAAACACGGGGTTTGTCTTTCCGGTCCTGACGTGCAAATCCGAAATAGGGCATTACCGCAACGATTTTGTAGGCAGAGGCTCTTTTAGCTGCATCTATCATCAGTAAAAGTTCCATCAGATTGTCCGTCGGAGGGGGAGTCGATTGTACAATAAAAACATGAGAACCACGAACTGTTTCCTCATAACAAGGTTCAAATTCACCGTCACTAAATCGAGTACACGAAGATTTTCCTTGCTCAATTCCAAGACTCTTACAAATTTCCCCGGTAAGATACTGGGACGACTCGCACGAGAAGATTTTTAATGGGGAGTTATTAGACATTATTTAGGCTTTTATTATAGAATGTCACTTTGATGTTGCAAATGTAAAAATTCTTTAGGAAACGACCTTCTTATCCCTGGACAAGTTAACCTTCTTAACGGCTATTTATAATTGATTTTTTTAAATAAGCTGTAGATCAACCGGGTACTCTTACGATAAAAATGGTTAATAATTCTCAGGGAGATGATTGTATTGCTCAATATAGCCGAGAATCTCTTCTTTCCCGGCATCGGTTGTTGCTGAACTCACAAAAAAAGGTGGAAGCTCTTCCCATGATTTAAGAAATTCCTCCTTGTATATGTCCAGGCTTTTTGCTGTCTGGGTGGGGTTCAACTTATCCGCCTTGGTAAAGATGATTGAAAATGGGATTCCATGACCACCGAGCCATTGCGTGAATTCCAAATCAAGAGCCTGTGGTGGTACCCGTATATCAATCAGAACAAACATAGATATCAAATTCTCCCGTTTGAGAATATACCGGCTAATAAATTTCTTCCATTCCTCCCGTTGACGCTTTGATACTTTAGCAAAGCCATATCCCGGTAAATCAACCAAATACCAACAGTCATCAATGATGAAGTGGTTGATAAGCTGTGTTTTGCCTGGTTGTGAAGAAGTCTTTGCTAATCCTTTTCTATTGCACAACATGTTGATCAGCGAGGACTTGCCTACATTAGATCGGCCGATAAAGGCAAACTCCGGAAGCGTCGGTTTCGGACATTTGTTGATATCGGTATTACTCATTACAAATCTTGCCGATTTTATTTCCATTGTTGTTTCGTTTTGTAAATACCGGCAGCTATCATACTGCCGGTATTGCTATTTATTGAATATAAACTTCAAGTAATTTTACTTCATTGCTTCTTGGACTCAGTCTGAAATATTCCAGACTGGCCGGAATAAGCACCGTGTCTCCTTTATCTACTTTCAATTCACGACCATTACTGTATTCGATGGTATAACTTCCTTCAAGAGATATATAAATAATAAAAGAATCCAGATCATGGTAATCTTTCTCAACGGATTTGTCCAGTTTCAGCAAATTCGTTGTAAAATATTTACAGTCTACCAGTTCGGATGATTCGTTTTTTGTTGCCTCGTAGGTTGTTTTATAGTTTTCGTGATAGGTAAAGTCAATTGCATCGAGAGCCAGTTCCGTATGCAGTTCGCGGGTATTTCCTTCGGCATCTTTCCGGTTATAATCGTAAATCCGGTAAGTAATATCCGAGGTTTGCTGAATCTCGGCAAGAAGAAGACCTTTCCCGATTGCATGTACCCGACCTGCAGGAATGAAAAATACATCTCCGGCTTTTACTTCTTCCGAATTTAAAATATCTTCCAGTGTGTTGTCTTCCAGGTGTTTCAGATAGGTCTCTTTGTCCAGCTTTTTATTAAAGCCTGAAATGAGTTTTCCCCCTTTGTCAGCCTCGATAACATACCACATCTCGGTTTTTCCGTAAGCATTGTGGCGTTCCTTCGATAGTTCGTCATTCGGGTGAACCTGAATAGACAGATCGTCACAAGCATCAATAAATTTGATGAGAAGCGGAAATTCTTCTCCGAAACGATCAAATATTTTATCTCCAACAAGATCACCCATATAAACTTCGGCTAGTTCCTGAAGGCTATTCCCTGCCAGGTATCCGTTTGCCACGATCGAAATATCACCTTCCACACCTGATAGTTCCCAACTTTCTCCTGCATTTGGCAGTGGGGCATATTCTTTATTGAAAAATGTTTTCATTTTAGATCCGCCCCAGATTTTATCTTTTAAAATCGGACGAAATTTCATAGGATAGAGACCTTCTCTAACTTCTTCCATCTTACTGCTTTTTTAGAAAATTAGATTTCAAAATCAACGCAGGCCCTTTGTGCGGCTACGGATTTAATAAATTTTAATACTTTTTGATGTTCAGGATGAATCTGATAGGCATCCATGTCGTCGACCGATTTGAATTGGGTAATCAGACACAGATCGTAGTTTGCCGATTCTATCTCAAGATTCAGTTCTACATTAATTGCCTGAAGCAGGTCGATTTTGTTGATCAGACTTTCTAATCCGGTTTTGATCTTTGTCAAAGCCTCTTTTTTCTCCTCGGTGGAGTTGAATTCTTTTAGTTTGAAAAGAACAATGTGTTTAATCATCGTCGCATTTTATTTTATTCGCTACTTATTGTGTTGGCGGAACTATAAATGTTCTAAATTACTTTTTCTTAATGGTTTATCAGGGTTTATCGGGTTAATGTTTCATTTCCCGGTCCATTTCACGTCGGGCATCTTTCTTTTTCAGATCTTCCCGTTTGTCGTAAGTCTTTTTTCCTCTGGCTAATGAAATCTCAATTTTGGCCAATCCGTTTTTATTAATAAAAAGGCAAACCGGAACAATGGTCAATCCCGTTTCTTTGACTTTCCGTTCAAGTTTGAAGATTTCTTTTGAGGTAAGTAATAATTTTCGCTCTCTTTTCGCTTCATGGTTGTTACAGGTGCCATAAATATATTCCGCGATATTCATGTTCGTAATGAAAATCTCATGATTATAGATATTACAGAAAGCTTCGGTGAGTCCGGCTCTACCCATTCTGATCGATTTAATCTCTGTTCCCAGAAGCTGAATCCCCGCAATATATTTTTCTAAGAGCTCGTATTCAAAGGTAACTCTTTTGTTTTTTATTCTTATGTCCTGAAATTTCTGAACCATCTTGTTATTCTATGAGCAAATTTTATACAAAAATAAGTATTTTAAGGGAAGCCTTTCTATTTTAGTGCCCTCATTCGGAATTAATATGGAAACATTTGATAATACGACCTGTAATTTAGTAGCTATTCTCGGTCCCACTGCTACCGGAAAGACGGAAATTGCCGCTAAACTTGCTGCCGATATTGACGGCGAAATTATTTCAGCCGACTCCAGACAGGTCTATCGGGGCATGGACCTTGGTACCGGAAAAGATTTGGATGAGTATTGTATTGACCAAAAACCAGTCCCTTATCATTTGATTGATATTATTGATGCTGGAAGTCAATACAATGTCTTTGAATACCAAACCGATTTTCTTAAAGTGTCTCAGAATATCCGGCAACGGAAGCACTTTCCGGTAGTATGCGGGGGGAGCGGAATGTATCTCGAAGCCATTCTGAGAGGAGACCGATTGATACAGGTTCCACCTAACGAGCAACTTCGGCAAAGTCTGCAGGGATACACACTGGAGCAACTTGCAGAAGTCCTTCGTTCCTACAAAACGCAACTTCACAATGTGACCGATGTTGAAAATACCAAAAGAGCTGTACGAGCTATCGAAATAGAAGCGTATTGTTCAAAGCACCCTGAAATGCAACGTGCCCCTACCGGTATATCCGGATTGATTGTCGGCATTCAGGTTGACCGCGATGTGCGCCGTGAAAGGATTACCCGTCGACTGAAGGACCGTCTTTCAAATGGAATGGTTGAAGAAGTTGAGAACCTTATGAAAGGAGGCGTTTCTGCGGAGAATCTTATCTATTACGGACTGGAATATAAATATATAACCCTTTATCTGTTGCATCAATTGAGTTATGAAGAGATGTTCAACCAGTTGAATATTGCCATTCATCAATTTGCTAAACGGCAGATGACCTGGTTTCGGGGAATGGAACGACGTGGGTTTGTGATTCACTGGATTGATGGAATGCTTCCGCTTGACGAAAAAGTCGGGCAGATCAAGCTATTATTACAACAATATACCCGTATAGACTGAATCGTGAATGTCTGATCCAAGTATTTGTGAATCGGCTTGATAGGATCGAATAAACAATTTGGGGCTGAAGATTGTATTAGAAGATAACGTATTGGGTTTCATTTTATTTTGAAAACCGTACTCTTTTTATCAATTTTGCTAAAAATATTCAAAATAAATAATGAGTATATCAATTATGACTCCTGAACAAATTGACGGGATCCGGAAAAGTTCAAAGCTGGCCGGAGAATCGCTGATTTATATCGAACAATTTGTTAAAGAAGGGGTATCAACAGCTTTTTTGGATAAAAAAATAGAAGAATTTACCCGTGAACGCGGAGGCATCCCGGCAACTCTTGGTTATGAAGGATATCCCAAGTCTTGCTGTATATCACTCAATGACGTGGTTTGTCATGGAATCCCTTCAGAGCAGACAATTCTTAAAAATGGCGACATTTTAAATATTGATGTTACAACTATTTTGAATGGCTATTTCGGTGATACCAGCAAAATGTATTGGGTCGGTGAAATTTCCGAAGAGGCACGCCTCTTGATCGAAGCAACCAAACATTGTATGGATCTCGGAATTCAACAAGTCCGCCCTAATAACCACATCGGCGACATCGGTTATGTCATTAACCGTTATGCCCGGACCAGGGGATTTAGCGTTGTTTATGAATATTGCGGACATGGAGTCGGACTGGTTATGCATGACGATCCGCAAGTGGATCATGTTGCCCGTGCACATTCAGGACCGAAGATGAAAGAAGGAATGGTTTTTACCATCGAACCGATGATTAATGCAGGAAAACCCCGTTGTAAAATTGATCGTACTGACGGTTGGACGGCCCGGACTATTGATGGTCGACTATCTGCACAGTTTGAACATTCAATTTTAGTCACTCCGACCGGATATGAAGTTCTTACCGACGTGCAGGACGAATACCCAATCTCGTAAAAAACAAATTGAAATATTCTTTCTTTAATTCCGAAAGTGACCTAAGCTTTCGGAATTAATCAGAAAGAGTGCATTACTTCTTCGGTGCTGATCATTTTGATTCCCTTCTTTTTCCATGAGTCGAAAGGAAGAGGGATTCCCGGAAGCTCTTTAATCGCATCATTCACCACAAAAACCTCATATCCGAGTTTTTGTAAACCACTGGCTGCTTTATCAACACAAACATTGGTTGTTACCCCGTAAACAATAATCCGCTCAGGGTCGAGTACCTTTGTTACAAGGTCTATTGTATTCGGATTTCCTTTGAATACATCAAAATCATCTTTCAGAATAACAAGATTCCGGTCATAATCCGGATTGAATATTTCCTTAATGATCGGATAACGTTGATTCCAGTAAAAGAGTACCGGTAACTCAGGGTCCGTTTCGGGGATGAATTTAGCTCCGCTTGTGAGAGCCATGCAATGTGGGGGGAAGGTTCTTACATAATCGGGAGTGGACGAAATCTCAGCAGACTGGATGAAATGATAGTCTGCGGTGTTCACAACTTTTAAATTGTATCTTTTTGCAGTTCTTGTCAGTCTCGCCAGATTCGGTTTAATGGCTTCTGCTCCCGGAACGTATAGTTTACCTCCGGGATCCATGAAGTCAATCTGGGTATCGACATTCCAGAATATCGTTCCTTTTGTTTCCATCTCGTCTGATTTTTATCGGATTATAGATTCGTGTTTTTTCCTGATCCGAGTTCAAATTTACTTCTTTTTGAAATGAAATTTTTATAGAAACGAATGTTTTGTCATTTTAGTGACTTATTCCAGCGTGTCTGTTTTTAAATTCATGAAGCCCGTCTTTCAAAAAATCCACAAAATGATCAGGATTCAGATCATAAGTTTTCGGCTGATTGAGCATCGACTGGTTTAAATCCATCAGTACGTAATAAGGTTGAGAGTTTATTCCGAACCGACTGGTTTGAAAATCTGCGTTTTTCTTTCCAAGTGTCTTTTTAATTTTTCCGTCATAAGTTGATTTGACCCATTCGTTTTGAGGCAAGTCTGTTTTGTCGTCGACATAAAGAGCAATAACCACGAAATCGTTATGAAGCATTCTGGTAACTCTTGGGTCGGACCATACCCTTGCCTCCATCTCCCGACAGTTCACACATCCGTGCCCGGTGAAATCGATAAAGACCGGTTTATTGACTTTCTGAGCGTAAGCTAATCCTTGTTCGAGATCAAAAAATCCGGGAAGTCCCAGAGGTAAATGCAGAAAGTCGGAATATTTAACTTTCTCTGTCAGTGCCGGACCTGAATTTTCATTTCCGGCTGCTCCTCCGTTGAGTTGAATCTCGTCTCTTATAATCTTCTGAATGTCAAAATCCTGTGTCGTCTGTGGAGGTAGATATCCTGCAAGAGCTTTAAGCGGAGCACCAAACATTCCGGGGACCAGATAAACGACAAATGTGAAAGTCAGAATTGCCAGAATAAGGCGGGGAACACCAATATGTTTTACTTCGCTGTCTCCTGAAAATTTAATTTTCCCAAGCAGATAGCATCCCATCAGTGTAAAGATAACAATCCAAAATGCCAGGTAAATCTCGCGATCCAGAATGTGCCAGTGATAGGTCTGATCGGCAATACTTAAAAATTTCAATCCGAGAGCTAACTCCAGAAAACCCAGAACAACTTTAACCGAATTCAACCACCCGCCCGATTTTGGAAGCTTCTTCAAGATGGACGGGAAAAGAGCAAATAAGGTAAATGGGAGGGCAAATGCAAGCGAGAAACCGAACATCCCGATAATAGGTTTCAGTATATGCCCCCCGGCCGATTCAACCAGAATGGAGCCCACAATCGGTCCCGTGCACGAAAAAGAGACCAGTACCAGGGTCAGTGCCATAAAAAAGGAACCGGCTAATCCTCCCTTGTCTGCCTGCTTATCTGTTTTATTGACAATCCAGCCAGGTAATACAATCTCAAACATCCCGAAGAATGAAAAGGCAAAGATCATGAATACCAGAAAGAAAATCAGATTCGGTAGCCAGTGGGTACTTAAAAAGTTTGCTGCATCCGGTCCGAATGAAACGGCAACAAGAGTCCCGATGATTGTATAAATAGCAATGATTGAAATTCCGTAGGTGGCTGCATTGATGATTGACCGTATCCTGTTTTTCTCACTGTGAATGAAGAAAGAGACGGTCATTGGAATCATTGGAAAAACACAGGGAGTAAGCAGTGCAGCTAATCCGCCTATAAAAGCTAAAAGGAAGAATCGCCATAAAGACGGGGCCTCATTGTTTGTTGTGGCATTTATTCTGGACTGACTGACTACAAGAGTTTTTGCCGGACTTGAATTGCTGACGGTTGTCTGACTGTTGGGCTGGGGTAGACTGTTGGTCATGCGATTCGTTGCCGGTAGATTGCTCTCCGGGGGTGTTGTTGCAGCAGTTGCTGCCGAAGGGGAATCATTTTTTAGTTTGAAACTGAAGTCTGCATCAGCAGGAGGGGTGCAGGTCTGATCGTTACAGCTCATGTAATCAATCGTACCCTTTACATGGATCGTCCCGGGTGCGGAAAGTCGTATTTTACGAATAAAGGAAACTCTGTTTTTAAAAAAACGAAGTTTCATCTTAAAATTCGGATCGTAACTCTCCGATATCTTGCCAATGGATTTAAGTCCTCCAATGAAGGTATAGTCAGATGATTTTCCGAAAGAAAAAGACGTCTTAATCGGACCACCGTCGGGGAGGTCTGTCGAATATAGATGCCAGCCGTTTTCGATGTTGGCTGTAAATGTTAATTCATATTCCTGTGGCCCGGTCTTTTTACTGGAAAATTTCCATTTGACAGGTTCTTCAATCTGTGCATTGACCAGGTTGTAGAAAAAGGCAATAAACAGAATAAGTAAAAGTCCTTTTTTCATAATACAGTCGTTTTCCTTGTTTTCAGTTTCAAAAATAAGGAAAACATCTCTCTTTTTGTTTACGAGAGGGGTTGAGAAAGGGACTAGATCCGGGATGAATTAATTTTAACCGGGAAAGTCGGGATTCGATTTTTTTATTGTGTGATAGGCACTTATCGCTTCTTTCCGGTTGCTGACGTTTAATCTTCGGTAAATATTGTTAATATGAGTCTTAACCGTACTGATTTCAATAAAAAGTTCCTGTGCAATTTCTTTGTTGGTCTTTCCGTCGACGAGCAACTTCAGTATTTGTTTTTCTTTGGAAGTGAATGTTTGGGCTTCGGCAGCACCAACCGATTGTTCTCCGGATGAGATATTACCAGAAACGATGCCTTTTTTTAACCGGAAGATCCATACGGCAAGAGAAAGAAGAATGAGCGATTCCAACAAGATTAAATAATCTTTCCAGCGAGTTGACGAATCGGGTTGTGCACAGACCACATTTCTGAACCCGATAAATTGTTTTATGAGTTCATCATATTTCCCCGTGTAGGGCGATTGGGGGTATTGTTGATGAATTTTCTGTTGAAAATTCTCGTAAAACTGATTATCCGTTAAAAAGTTTGCCTCTTTATTGTCGATGTGATAAATAGCAAAAAGTCCGATTAATGAATTCTGACAGGTATCGGCAACTTGTTTAAGATAGCGTTCGAGACTGGAACGAATTAATGTGACTTTTACCGATGATTGTTCTTTTATAAGCAGGATTTTCCGTTCCAGAAAATCCTGCTGAATCCGGCAGAGCGTAGCATTATCTCCTGATCCGTAAACTTTAACCGGAAATAGAGTCTGTTTGCCTCCTTGGATCTCAAGGTTAATCTTTGAATTGTTGTTTAGGATTAAGTGTAAGAAGTTTTTTGAATTTTCAGGAGTGAAATTCATTGAGGTATTTGGGCCGGAATTTATGGATAAACGATAAAACCGCAGATCATCCGGCAAGTAGTCACCACTGAGAGTAAAAGATCCGTCGGGTTTTATATCCGCAGAGTTTATAATATAGTCGGGGGAAGTAATAAAAAGATCTTCCGGTGAATTAACGGTTGCAAGGTAGACTTTCGATTGCCAGAATTCAACATCCCTGATATGTCCGTGAATAACATAGCTGGCTGTTGAGTGAAAAGAGAAAAATAAGACAAAAGACAGAATCAGGAAATATTTCATTTTTTCCCTTTTATCAAAAAAAAGTTGAAATCCTGAGTTTCCCCAGGATTTCAACTTGTTATAAAATCATTTCGTCTCCATTTCCATCAAGGAAATGATAATCAAGAAAACTTGAAGAACTCACACTCGTAATTCGGATGCGCTTAAAGTTTTTCAGAGACCATCGCTGTATAATGCTGGGCCAGCCTTTTTTTAGATAGGCCGCAACAAAAGGATGAACCTGGATTGTTAATTTCTTTTTATTTAAATCATTGAACAGATAATTGACTTTGCTTTCAATTTCATCGATCAATAATATAGTCGGAGTAATTTTCCCTGTGCCTCGGCATAAAGGACATACTTCGTTTGTGTCGACATGTTGTTCAGGACGGACACGCTGACGGGTAATCTGCATCAGGCAGAATTTACTCAAAGGCAGAATATTGTGCTTTGAGCGGTCGGCAGCCATCATGTTCTTCATGTGCTCATAGATCTTCATACGGTTCTCGGCATTGTGCATATCAATGAAATCAATGACAATAATGCCGCCCATATCTCTCAGTCTTAGTTGTCTGGCAATTTCTTCAACAGAAGCCAGGTTAACTTCTAAGGCGTTTGTTTCCTGGTCAATACCAGCTTTAGAGCGATTCCCGCTGTTAACGTCTATAACGTGGAACGCTTCAGTGTGTTCCACAATTAAATAGGCGCCGTTTCGAATCGAAACAGTTTTCCCAAAGAGCGATTTTATTTGTTTATCAATCGCGAAATGTTCGAAGATCGGGAGTTTCCCGGTGTATTCTTTTACAATCTTTTTCTTTTCGGGTGCAATTGATCCGATATAATCACTAATTTCACTACAACAAGCCCCATCGTTCACGTAAATGCTTGAGAAATTGGGATTGTAAATATCCCGAAGCATTGCAATAGTCCGATCCATTTCTCCAATAAGGAGAGTCGGAGCTTTGGCTTTTTTTAGAATCGTAAAGAGGCTTTCCCATTTTGCTACCAGTTTCTGCATTTCCTGATCCAGTTCCGCAACATTATTTCCTTCTGCGGCGGTACGGATAATGACTCCGAATCTTTTGGGTTTGATACTCTGGACAAGCTTCTTTAATCGACTGCGTTCTTCGTTTAATCTGATTTTCTGTGATATGGTCACCTTTTCACTGAAAGGGAGTAAAACCATAAAACGTCCGGCAATCGATATCTCAGAGGTTAATCTGGGACCTTTTGAAGAGATGGGTTCTTTTGAAATCTGTACTAAAACAGATTGGCCAACTTTCATTACGTCATTAATTTTCCCTTCTTTGTTAATATCCGGATCGGAAGGAATTCTCGTAATAGACGTAACGTGACTTTTCTTTGAACTGGCGTGTTGTAAGAACTTATTGAGGGTAGAGAACTGCGGGCCCAGGTCTAAATAATGCAGAAAAGCATCTTTTTCATAGCCTACGTCGACGAATGCAGCATTCAAACTTGGCATGATCTTTTTAACCTTACCAAGATAAATATCTCCTACCGTAAATTTTGCACCACTTTTTTCGCGGGTGAGCTCAACGAGTCGTTTATCTTCCAGTAAAGCAACTACGCTTTCAGAAGGAGAGACATCAACAATTAATTCGCTGCTCACAATGTTTTTTATTCGTTATTTACTCTAATAATAGAATAAACCTAAAGTACAGTAGTACTTTAGGTTTAGACTTTGATTTTTTAAAAGCAGGCTAAAAAAGCAAGCCTATTTCCTTTTTTTATGCCTGTTTTTCCTTAATCTTTTCCTCCGCTTGTGGGTTGCCATCTTGTGACGTTTCCTTTTTTTTCCGCTTGGCATGATTTATTTATTTTACGTTGTTCTTTACTTTTGCTACGAAAGTCTTAGCAGGTTTGAATGAGGGGATAAAGTGCTGAGGAATGATAATTGTCGTATTCTTTGAAATGTTTCTTGCTGTTTTTTCAGCTCTTTTCTTAACGATAAAACTTCCAAACCCTCTCAGATATACATTTTTACCTTCCACCAACGAGCCTTTGACCGTATCCATGAATGCTTCAACGGCTCTTTGTACGGTCACTTTTTCGATTCCAGTGTTTTTGGAAACCTCGTTTACGATGTCTGCTTTAGTCATTTTTTTAAATATTTTAATTTTCAACAAATTACAATTGCGTTTTCGATCGGTGTGCAAAAATAACAGTTTTATTAAAATAAAAACAATTGAACCCGATTATTTTTGAATTATCCTATGAAGTTTTAATTGGTTAGGGTTTATTTGTGTATGAATTTTACGGATATTCTTCTTTTCTGGTACGCTGCAAACCGAAGGTCTCTCCCTTGGAGGGAGACCCACGACCCCTACCGAATATGGCTCTCTGAGATTATACTACAACAAACTCGTGTCGATCAGGGACTTAGTTATTACGTACGTTTCCTCGAAAGGTTTCCTTCGATATCCGATCTTGCCGCTGCGTCCGAAGATGAAGTCCTCAAACTATGGCAGGGTTTAGGTTATTATTCGCGGGCCAGAAACCTTCATTTTTCGGCCCGTTTGGTGGTTGAAAAATTTCATGGAAAATTTCCATCGGACTATAAAGAAATTCTTAACCTTCGGGGAGTCGGCGAATATACAGCTGCAGCAATTGCTTCAATTGCCTATAATCAGCCCCGTGCTGCGATTGATGGAAATGCTTACCGGGTCTTGTCACGCGTTAACGGAATTTCGGAGCCGATCGACTCTTCCGTGGGCAAAAAAACATTTCGGGAACTGGCCGATTTACTCATTGATCGTAAAAATCCGGGCAGCTTTAATCAGGCCATGATGGATCTTGGTGCAACAATCTGTACTCCTGTCAACCCCGACTGTCTTAATTGCCCTGTTACAGGCCTCTGTGTCGCTTTGCGTGATCAGCTGATTGACCAATTACCGGTTAAGAACACGAAGACCAAACAGCGCGATCGTTTTTTTAATTATCTCATCATCAGATATGAGGGGCATATTTATCTTGAGCAACGACTTGAAAAGGATATCTGGAAAGGCTTATATCAGTTCCCCTTGATTGAAACACCCGCGGAGACCTCTGTTGAGAATTTATGCCGGAGCAACGAATGGCTGACTCTTTTTCAGAACCGACCGACGGTCATCGTCAACAACGACCCGGTACCGGTTCACCTGCTCAGTCACCAGAAAATTCATGCACGGTTTATTCAAATCAAAATATCAGCAGAGCTTATTTCTCTCCGACATTATATAAAGGTTTTACCCGAAGAACTGGATTCATTTGCAATTCCGAAACTGATAGAACGATATCTATCCTCTAAACCTTTGAAAAATTAGCATAATCAGGTGGCTTTTTTCAAAAGAAGCTGTTTCTTATGCTGTGGAATTATTTATCTTTGACAATAAATCTATAAAAAAGAGGAATTAATTATGTCTGTTAACAAAGTTATTTTGATCGGGAACGTAGGAAAGGACCCTGAAGTCAGGCATCTGGACTCGAATGTTGCAGTTGCTAATTTTTCTCTGGCAACGAGTGAATCGTATACCGCTAAAACAGGAGAAAAAGTAACCAATACCGAATGGCACAATATTGTAGCATGGAGAGGATTGGCTACCATTGCTGAACGATACATTAAAAAAGGCCGTCAGGTTTATGTCGAAGGGCGTATCCGTACCCGTTCGTATGACGATAAAGAGGGAAATAAACACTATGTTACCGAGATCTATGCCGATAATATTTCACTGCTCGGAAAACGGGAGGATTATGAAGGCGATCAGGCTCCGGCTGCCGATAACACCTCGTTTAACGGTTATTCCAATAACGGAAGTTCTGCCCCAGCCGTTGATAATTCAAATATTCCGTCAGCCAACGAACCGGATGACGATTTACCATTTTAATAACGAAAAATATTGATTTTGGAAACCGATAGTTTGCCTCCTGCGGCAGCATTGATTTTAAGTGTTGTATTCAACCCCGGTTCTATTGAAGTGATAATTGGGGTTGTGGCCATCTTTATGTTGTTAACTGTTACTGCATTGTTTTCAGGAGCTGAGACTGCCTTCTTTTCATTGCGTCCGGCAGACCTTGAACGACTTAAAGGATTACAGACCAATAATAGTCAGATTGTCTTGCGTTTCCTTGATCATCCTCAAAATTTACTGGCCACCATCCTTGTTGCGAGTAACTTCATTAACATCGGAGTGGTCATTCTGTCAACCTGGGTTACAAATTCCATGATCGATTTTTCGAATTCACCGATCCTGGGATTTCTGGTCCAGGTTGTTTGTATTTCATTTTTTCTTCTTTTTTTCGGAGAGATCGTCCCGAAAGTTTTTGCTTCACAACGACCTTTGCTGGTCGTCCTTTTTATGGTGCGCCCGCTTTTATTCCTTTCGAAAATACAATACCCGATTAATGTAATCCTTATTCATTCCACTTCTTTTGTCCGAAAGAGGTACCATTATCCGAGAAAAAATATCTCGATTGATGAAATATCCGATGCGCTTGACCTGACTTCGCCTGAAGAGATGGGAAAGGATCAGGAAATTCTTGAAGGAATTGTAAAATTCGGGAATATCAGCGTTAATGAGGTAATGTGTCCACGGGTTGATATGGTCTCCGTCGATGTGTCTTCTTCATTCGGGAAGATTATTGCTACGATTACGGAATCGGGATTCTCACGGATTCCTGTTTTCAATGAATCGTTCGATCATATTCGTGGCGTACTTCATGCCAAAGATCTTTTACCTTATATAAGAAAAGAACGTGATTTTCGTTGGCAGTCACTCATCCGA
Source organism: Prolixibacteraceae bacterium (assembly GCA_963692465.1). GTDB lineage: Bacteria > Bacteroidota > Bacteroidia > Bacteroidales > Prolixibacteraceae > JAUZOB01. The sequence continues at coordinate 732,841 of OY829943.1, read as the reverse complement.
CCGACTTTTTATGTTCCCGAGACTAAGAAAATAGACGATTTGCTTCGTGAGTTTCAGAAAAAGAAAATTCACATGGCTGTTGTCGTTGATGAATATGGAGGAACTTCCGGAATTATTACTCTTGAAGATATTCTGGAAGAGATTGTCGGCGACATCAGTGATGAGTTTGATGTGGTTGATAAATCTTACACTCGCATTAATCAATCGAAATATTTTTTTGATGCCAAGGTTTTGTTGAATGACTTTTGTAAAATTGTCGGATGTAATGATCAAGTCTTTGATCAGGTAAAAGGGGATGCCGACACGCTGGCCGGATTGATACTCGAGATTAAAGGGGATATGCCCCATAAGCACGATATTCTGATTATCGATCATTTTAAATTTTCCATTGAAGCGGTCGATAATCGCCGGATTAAGCAGGTGCTGGTTGAAATACTCCCCGATAGAGAGAAATAGTTTATTATGAAAGAACCATTCGTTATTCGAATTCATTGTATTAAAATTTTAGTTTTTATTCTTCTGTGTGTTTTTCTGTCCTCGTGTAAGCATAAATATACGCCCAGGCCCAGAGGATACTTCCGAATCTCTTTTCCTAAGAAGGAGTACCATTTGTATGACGGGGGCCATCCCTATGTCTTTATGGTTCCGGTGTATGCCGTTGTAAATTTGGATAAGGAGAAAAATGCCGAACCACATTGGATTAATATCAGTATCCCGACCAACAAGGCCGATCTGCATATCTCGTATAAAGAGATTGATCCGGCAGAAGCTTCTCTTTTTACCAAAGAGAAACTCTCTCCCGGTGAAGCTAAGAAGGAAGTTCTGATGCATCTAACCGAAGATTGTCGTGACCTGGCCTACAAACATTCGGTCAAAGCCAGCGCCATTGAGGAAAATCTGTTTATTAACCGGAAAGACCGGGTTTATGGTACGGTTTATATTATCAAGGGAAACGCCGCTTCGCCGATGCAGTTTTACCTAACGGATAGTGTTCGTCATTTTCTGCGTGGAGCTCTGTATATTCGTGAGATCCCCAACAGCGATTCATTACAGCCGGTTGTTCGGTTTATCGAGCAAGATATCCGGCATCTTATTGAAACGACTAAATGGAAATAGATGCCTTTATTTCTGAAACAACAAAGAGATGATTCCCTTCTCGGAGTCTGGAAGATTACCGAAGACCTGCCTTTGTTGAAGTCGGCTCTTTTACTTTTAGATAAGAATTGCTCATTCCCTGATATTAAAAGCGGAGAACGACTCGTTGAATGGGTTGTTGTCCGCCTTCTATTAAACGAGCTAACCGGAAATCTTCCGGTCGTTAATCATACTGTAAGCGGTCGACCTATATTATTGGATTCTTCACTGAATCTTTCGGTTTCTCATACCCGTGGACTCCTGGCCGTAGTGCTCTCACCCCGTATTTCGGGTATTGACATTGAACGACTCGATCGCCCTGTCCGTCGGGTAGCTTCTCGTTTTTTATCAAAGACAGAGTTGGATAACTGTCTTCGCCAGGAACAACCGGAACAGTCAATGCTCCTTCATTGGTGCACTAAAGAGGCCGTCTTTAAATGGACTCCTGAGGAGCAAGTCGATTTTCAACGGCAGATACAGATTGTTGATTTTTCCCGGCAAGGCTCCGCCGGAGATATCACCGTAATTTATTCTTCGCATGAACAACAAAAGTCTGTATTGCACTTCCAAATGATGATTCTGGCGGATTATATCCTTGTATATGGACCAGATTGTTAGAAAAATAGCGAAAAATCAATCTTCTTAAAATATTTCGAGGGGGTGCTTTCAAAATAGAAAATAACTATATTCGTAGCTGTAAATCACAATATTTGTAATCACAAACTATAAAATCAAACTATAAAATGGTAAATAGTAGTACTACAGCGAAAAAGAGTAACTATCTCTTTCCTATGATGGTTATCGGTTTAATGTTCTTTGCAATTGGGTTTGCGTTAGGGATCAACAGCTACCTCGTCCCATTGCTTAATAAAGCCTTGCATATCTCATCCGGAGAATCATATCTGGTGATAGCAGCAACCTTTTCTGCATTTTTAATTTTTGGTTACCCGGCATCTCTTGTTATCGGCAAGATTGGGTATAAAAACACGATGGCCCTGTCATTTTTAATGTTTGCGGTGGGGTTTTATTTGTTTATTCCATCGGCCAAAATGGAAAGTCTTCCGCTTTTCTTATTAGCTTCATTCATCAGCGGGATGGGAAACACCTTTTTACAAGCCTCTGTTAATCCTTACATCACCATTCTCGGACCTATTGAAAGTGCAGCTAAACGTATGAGTATCATGGGTATATGTAATAAACTTGCATGGCCTATTGCTCCGCTGTTTCTCTCTTTGGTTATTGGCAAAAGCGTTGGAGATGTACAGTTGACCGATATTAATCTTCCGTTTTATATCATTATCGGGGTGTTTATCCTGTTGGGTATCATGGCATTTATGTCTCCACTACCTGAAGTAAAAGCAGTTGGAGAAGATGAAGACAGTGCTGAAGATTGTCCTTATGCAGCGAATAAAACTTCGATATGGCAATTTCCTCACCTTTTGTTGGGGTGTCTTGCGTTATTCCTCTATGTAGGAGTGGAAACGGTTTCTTTGGGTACACTTGTTGACTATGCGAATAGTCTTAAACTTCCGAATGCAGCACTGTATGCATGGATTGCACCGGTCGGTATGGTTATTGGTTATATCTGCGGAACGATTCTTATTCCGAAATACCTTAGTCAGGCTAAAGCCTTGAAAATATGTTCTGTTGTGGCTATTGTCGGTTCAATATTGGTGGTTCTTACCCCTGCCGCAATTTCTATATGGTTTATCTCGTTAATGGCTTTGGGTTGTTCTTTGATGTGGCCTGCTTTATGGCCGTTAGCAATGACCGATCTTGGTAAATTTACGAAAGCCGGTTCATCGTTGTTAGTGATTGCCATTGTAGGTGGAGCATTGATCCCTACCGTTTTCGGTTTTATGAAAGACGCTCTGGGTGCACAAAATGCCTATTGGGTTTGTTTACCTTGTTTCTTGTATATCCTTTATTACGGATTGTCGGGTTATAAGATAAGAACAGCCTGATAATAAGCGTTCTTAAAAAAGGCGACCGTTTTTTTATACGGCCGCCTTTTTTTGTTGATTTAAAAGAGTTGGTAACGTCACACCATCCGGTGTTTTTTGTAAATTTCTTCCGATCTGGAAAGGATCTCAATATGTTGGGCCCGATTATAAACTGATGAGTCGGGAAGCCTTTTCTTGGATAATTTGCCTTTAAAATCATTAATAGATTGATATCCTTTTTTATTCATCCAGTCCGATAGTTCAGAAAGCATCATTTTGATCTGGTTTTCTCCGTTGCGATAAATTGTGCTAACCACCTGTACCGCATCAGCCCCGGCCAGAAGGATTTTAATCATCTGTTGAGTATTATAGATGGCCCGTGTGCCACAGATGGATCCATTGATATTTCCGTAAAGCAGTCCGGTAAAACGTAAGGTAATCTGATAATCATGATCTTTTGAAAGGTCGAAAGGATAATAAAATTCTTCGGTCCCGGTATTGATCTCGGGTTGAAAAAAGCGGTTGAAAATGACGAAGCCGTTTACTCCGACCTCATCCATCCTTTTTATAATATTTAATACATTGGTGTAATAGGGACAAAGTTTGACGGCAACAGGGATTGAGACCACTTTGCGTACTTTCTCAATAATCTCGATTTGCTTTTTTTCAATTGCGTTTGCCGTAAGATCAAAGTTCCCCGGTACTGCGTAGAAATTGAGTTCAATTCCGTCAACACCTGTATCCTGAATCTTACGTGCATATTCCATCCATGCCTCGTCGGTTAAAGCATTAAGGCTGGCAAAAACAGGTACCGAGGTTTTCTGTTTGAATTTTCTCAGATTTAAAAGATGCTCTTCCGGTCCGGCATGCTTCATGTGTGGAAAAACATTTGAAGCTTCAGGACTGCGGTCGGCATATTCCGAAAGTTCTTCTTCGAGCTGAATACTTTCGAGGATTATCTCTTCCTCAAATAACGATTTATAAACAAAGGCTCCAATGCCGGCTTCCTCGAGCTGACAGATCATATCCGGTTTATCAACCAGATTACAGGCCCCCATCATGATGGGGTTGCGAAGGGCAATACCCATATAGGATGTTCTTAAATCAGCCATTTCCTTACTTTTTTTAGATGAATAGATCGTTATATATCATTATCATAAAAGGTAAGGAAAAGTTTCAAAAAAAAGGAATTTTTTATCCTAAGTTTAGATTATTTTGTTCGAAATAATATTTATGAACCCTTTATCGGTTTTGTAAATTGATTTTTCCGGCTTCATGAAGATGGCGGTTCAACAAAAGAGAGTTCCAATGTGTTATAGTAAATTAAAGCATGAAAAATAACTGAAATGAAAAGAACAAAATCACTGGTGCTGGTAATTTTTGGCGCTTCGGGCGATCTGACCAAAAGGAAACTGATACCTGCATTATATGACCTTTTTAAACAAAAGCTTCTTCCTGAACAATTTGCTGTATTAGGGGTTAGCCGTACTCCTCTTTCGGATGATGCTTTCCGGGATAATGTCAGTGAGTTCCTTCCGAAGACCGAAGATTTTACTGAATCGTTTAAAGAAGTATTGTATTATCAAGCTATTGATACTTTCAATCGGGAGGATTACGGAACGTTAAAAGAACGGCTGGAATCATTACGTTCCGAATTGAATATCAATGATAATTATATCTTTTACCTGTCAACCCCTCCGGTACTTTACAGCGTGATTCCCGAGAATCTTGCATCTGTCGGATTAAATCGTTCTTTGCACGGTTACCGCCACCTTATTATTGAAAAACCCTTTGGAACGGACCTGGAGAGTGCCCGGATGCTAAACCGTGATTTGTTGAAATATTTTCAGGAGGACCAATTATATCGCATTGATCATTATCTGGGGAAAGAAACCGTTCAGAATTTATTAGTGACTCGTTTCTCAAATGCCTTTTTTGAGCCGATATGGAATCGAAACTATATTCATCATGTAGAGATCTCTGCGGCTGAAAATATTGGTGTTGAAAAGCGGGGTGGCTATTATGATAAAGCCGGAGCGATGCGTGATATGGTTCAGAATCATCTGTTGCAGCTTTTGGCTCTGACGGCAATGGAACCTCCTGTAACGATTGATGCTGACTCGACTCGTGATGAGATGTTAAAGATATTCCGATCGTTAACTCCGGTTCCTGAGAAAGAGATTAAAAACCGGGTTTTCCGGGGACAATATATGGAGTCGATGATTCGGGGCGAAAAGATAAAGGGTTATCGGCAAGAAGAAGGAGTTGCTCCCGATTCACGAACCGAGACATTTGTTGCGATGAAGTTTTTTATTGACAACTGGCGGTGGGGAGGAGTTCCTTTTTACATCCGTTCGGGCAAGCGGCTTCCGACCAATGTTACGGAAATTGTCATTCGGTTTAAATCGCCGCCTCATCATTTGTTCCATCAGAACAAAGGAATCACGGGGGCGGAAAATATGCTGGTTGTTCGGATTCAACCCGACGAGGGAATCATGATGCGTTTTGGGACGAAAGTTCCCGGCGCGGGGTTTAACGTGCAAAACGTAGGAATGGATTTCCATTACAGTGATTTGTCGCACGATCGGTTGCCGACTGCTTACGAGCGACTTTTGCTCGATTGTATGCAGGGGGATGCAACGCTTTATGCACGCGGCGATGCGGTTGAAATGGCCTGGAGTTTTGTTCAGCCTATTCTGAATGCATGGGAGAATGATCCGACGATTCCGATATATGGTTATCCTGCGGGTACGTGGGGACCGGAACCGGCACAGAAGATGGTTGAGGATTATGACTGGCGTTTTCCCTGTAAGAATCTTTGCTCCAATGAAAATTATTGTGAACTTTGAGTAAGTCCGGCGACTCGGACACTTGATTTATAAATTCTGTTTTCTAATTAGATTCTGATGTCTCCAACACTTTATATTGCTGACGATTCGTTTTCTCTTGCACAGAACCTTGCCGTGCAACTGGGGAAGTGGAGCGATGAAGCCGGAAATATTCCGTTTCATATTGCTTTGTCGGGTGGATCGACCCCGAAATTGTTTTTTGATCTGCTATCGGTTCAATACCGGAAGCAATTGAAATGGCACAACATTCATCTTTGGTGGGGTGACGAACGTTGCGTCGCGCCGGATGATGATGAGAGTAATTATAAATGGGTGAAGAAGTTATTGCTTGATCAGATTGATATTCCGGAAGGGAACATTCATCGAATTCATGGTGAGGCAATTCCGGAGAAGGAGGTAATTCGCTATCGTTCGGAGCTGTTGTCCCAGCTGGATAAGGAGGAAGAGGTTCCTGTTTTTGATTTGATCATTCTTGGGATGGGAGAGGATGGACATACTGCCTCTATATTCCCGGATCAATTGGAGCTTATAGCCAGTGACGAATGCTGTGCGGTGGCTATTCATCCGCAGAGCGGACAAAAAAGGGTTACGCTGACCGGGAAGGTCATTAATGCGGCACGACGGGTTGTGTTTTTGGTTGGTGGCCTCAATAAAGCAGAAAAAGTGAAAGCCATCATCGATCATTTACCTGATGCATCGGACTATCCGGCTGCCTATATCAATCCGGTTCATGGTCGCCTCTATTGGTTTCTGGACCGGGATGCTGCATTGCTATTATCCTAATTTCATTATCATCTCTGCACGCTATGTTACTTACCCTTTACTTACCCTTCGCTTACCCTTTGTTTACCCAAATGGTAGTTGAACCGTAAGTAAAGGGTGAAATAAACGTAATTTATTATTTCCGGTATCAATGACCTAACTGTTTCTTATGATATTACTGCTTTTCAGGAAGTGTATTTGTCTGAGAATGTCTCAAAATATGTGAATTGCGTCCGGATGTAAGCCCTTATAAAGTGAATGACACTTAGACTCTGGATATAAAAGAGGTGCAGGCTTCCCGAATTTCTTCAACCGCCTCCCTAAAGTAATTGAAAAAACGTTAAATTTGATAACTTTAAATGCTGAAATGGAAGAAGAATACCTGATTGCCGGATTTAAAGAAAAAGATAAGGTCGTTTTTGGCTTTATCTTTAATTATTATTATTCGGGACTCTGTGCGTTTGCAAACCGCTATGTGAAGGATCGGGATGTTGCAGAGGACTTGGTTCAGGATTTCTTTGTCCGTTTGTGGCTCGGTTCGGACGGGTTGGACGTGAATTCTTCATTAAAATCTTATTTATTTCAAGGGGTAAAAAATCGGGCGGTTGATCATTTGAGGCATGAGAAGACCCAAAAAGAATATTCCCTGAAGGTATTGGCTGAAACCGATTCTTCGGAAGATGGGAGTGTCTGGAATGTTGCCGAGTTTGAGCTGAAACAACTGATTACCGATTCTTTAAAAAAATTACCTCACCGTACGCGTGAAATATTTATTTTGAGTCGGTTTAGAGGAAAAAGCAATGAAGCTATTGCAGAATATTTTAATATTTCCCGGCGAACGGTTGAGGTACAGATTAGTAATGCTTTACGTCAGTTACGAATTGATTTATCCGACTATTTCCCTTCTATTCTTCTTTTCTGGATTTTTCGTTAGTTTCCCAGTGTCTGAATCCCGTTTTTAACTTTTTTTGGTTTTCTTTTAACTTTTTTGGTTTTTCACTATGTGTTCTGAGTCGGTAAAACGTCTTATTCATGAAGCGGAAAGATTGTAGTCTTTTCTCTGATAAAAGACTAAACGAAGTAAATCAATAATAAGGATGGAAATCAACTCGGAAGACATGGAACTTTTCTTAAGTGACTATTTTGCCGGTCGTCTGGATGCGGAAAAAGTCCGTGAAGTGGAGGCTTGGAGAGATGTATCGGAAGGAAATCTTCGGATTTACCGACAGGCAAAGCGCCTTAGCGAGTCGATTGATCTTCTGAATGAGATGAAACTATACGATGCCGAGAAGGCACTGAATAAAGTAAATGGCCGGATTGAGCAACATCATAGCTTTTTCTTTTACTGGCAGCGAATAGCAGCGGTACTGATTCTTCCGATACTTTTCTTTGCTATTTGGAATTATATGGAGCCTTTTTCTAAAAAGGCAAACCTTTTAGCTGTAACATGGCAAACGATTAAAACCCCTCCAGGAGTAAAATCTACGCTCCGATTGCCGGATGGAACAACGGTCTGGCTTAATTCAAATACCGAAATTACTTATCCTTCTGCTTTTGTGTCAAAGTTTCGCAAAGTCAAAGTTGTAGGTGAAGCTTTTTTTGATGTGGCCAAAGACAAGCTGCATCCGTTTATTGTTAATCTGGGTAAGATTAGTGTACAGGCTGTCGGAACACGTTTTAATATTATCAATTATAAAGATGATCCCCGGAATTCGGTGGTGTTGGAATCGGGCAAGGTGAATTTGCTGAACGAGACCTTGCGGAAAGAAAAGAAGATTGCCGAGATGACTCCGGGTCAGATTGCTCTGTTTGACAAAAAAGAAACCAAAATAACCATTACAAGCGTAAATACCAATAAGTATTCCTCCTGGATTGACGGACGTTTGATCTTTGAAGAGGATTCGATGGATGAAGTTGTCAATAAGTTGAATCACTGGTTTAATGTGAATATCGAAATAAGAGATCCTGAAATTAATACGTATGTCTATACGGCCACTTTTCAGAATGAATCACTCGAACAGATTCTTGATTTATTGAAGCTTTCCGCCCCGATTGATTATCGGATTATTCCGGGACGGGTTCAGAAAGGACAGGCTTCGAGTAAAGAGCGAATTATATTGATGAAAAAATGAAATGAAATGATTAAAAATTAAGCGCCTATGAAAAACAGAAAGGAGATAAATGAATATCCCCTTCCTTTTTTGTGAACACTATTTCTTTCGCCAAAAAGAAATAGCAAAAAGTATTAATTAAAACTCAGTCAAATTTATGAAAAAATTTATTAATCAATCGGTTTCCTGGTATCAGGGTACCCGGAAGTCAAAGTTTTTCTTAACTATGCGGCTAACTATTCTTGCATTGATTATCACGACGATGCAGACCTTTGCATTAAGCACCTACGCCCAGAATACAAAATTTAATCTTAAAATGGAGCAGGTTGCATTAAAACAGGTACTTAGGACTATCGAAGCACAGTCCGAATTTCACTTTTTGTTTAATAGCAAAATGGTGGATGTTGATCGGCTTGTTAATGTAAATGTAACAGGTCGGAATATCAATACGATTCTTGAAAAGCTTTTCTCGGGAACCGGAATCTCGTATACCGTTATTGACCGGCAGATTGTGTTGTCAAGAGGGAAGTCTCAGCCAATGACGAAGAAACAAGCGATGATTGCGGTAAAAGCAGCGGCTCTTCGTAACGAAGTTGCTTATAGTAAGGAGAAAAGTGTTGCATGGAGTGCTCCTGCCGCTCAACAGAAAACAGTTAAAGGAACGGTAACCAACGAAAAAGGTGAACCGATTCCGGGCGTTTCTGTATCGGTTAAAGGAACGACTATGGGAGCGGTTACGGATGTGAATGGAAATTATTCACTGAAACTGCCTTCTGAAGCTAAACACCTGGTGTTCTCTTTCATTGGGATGGAGCCGACAATTGTAAACATTGGTGGACAGGACAAGCTTGATGTTGTGTTGAAGGATGCAAGCCAGGGAATTAACGAAGTAGTTGTTACAGCCTTGGGTATTAAGAAACAGGCTCGTTCTTTAGGTTATTCCACAACAGAAGTTAAAGGAAGTGACTTTGTTCAGTCCCGCGACGTGAATTTGGGAAATGCGTTAACCGGTAAAGTAGCCGGAGTTAGTGTTGCCAATAATGCAACCGGAGCTACAGGAAGTAGTCGTGTAGTTATCCGGGGAAATGCATCTTTAACTGGAAAAAATCAACCGCTTTATGTTGTTGATGGTGTTCCGTTTGATAATACGAATCAGGGAAGTGCCGGACAATGGGGTGGAATGGATCTTGGAGACGGACTTTCGAATATTGATCCGGATGATATTGCAAGCATTCAGGTTCTGAAGGGTGCCGCAGCCTCAGCCTTGTATGGTTATCGTGGAGGTAACGGAGCAATTCTTATTACGACTAAATCAGGACAAAAGAGCAAAACAATGAGTGTTGAATTTAATAACAATTTGACATTTAGTTCTGTAATTGATTATCGTGATTTTCAGAAAGTATATGGTCAGGGAACTCAGGGGGCAAAACCAACGACTGCTACTGCAGCATATAATACTGCTGCATCGAGTTGGGGTGCCAGGATGGATGGTTCGGATGCTGTCAATTTCTTAGGAAACACTTATAAATATTCCAATTCAGCAAATAACTGGAAGAATTTCTATGAAACAGGAATTAATAATCAATCGTCAATAGCAATTAGTGGTGGAAATGATAATATCGTTTATCGTTTCGGACTTTCGGATTTATACAATAAATCAAACATTCCGAATTCCAATCTGAAGCAGCAGGGATTTAATATGAATACGGTGTACAACATCACCCCCAAGCTTTCATTAACGGTTACCGCTAATTATATTTTTGAAACAGTTAAAAACCGGGCCTTGCTTTCTGACGGATCGACCAATGTAAATGCTTCATTGATGTATCTGGCCAATTCCTTTGATGTAAGGTGGTTGAAACCTCAGGTTAATGCAAATGGAATTGAAATGACTCCGGGGAATAATCAGTATTTTAATAACCCGTATTTTCTGGTCTACAAACATCAGAATTCAACTGATCGGAATCGTTTGACGGCTGCTGCTACCTTGAAATATAATATTACGGACTGGTTATATGCACAGGGGCAGGTTTCAAGAGATGGTTATACCTTTGATTACAGAAAAGTAACTCCAACAGGAACCGCTTATACTAACGGCGGAGAGTTATCTGAATACGAACGAAATTACCATGAGCTGGATGCAAATTTCATGGTTGGAGCCAACAAAGATTTGAATGAAGACTTTAATGTCAATGCGATGGTTGGTGGCAACTATCAGGATAACATTGATAAGTCTTATGGATTGGATGGAACAGCCAGTCCTTTTATCATTCCGTATTTGTATACTGCTAATAACATTGCAAACAGACCCTATACTCAGTCGTATAGCCATCTTCGGGTTAACTCGTTCTTTGGTTCAGCCGATTTTGGATATAAGAAATACCTGTTTCTGAATTTTACTGCACGAAATGACTGGTTTTCAACATTGAGCAAAGATACTAACCATTATTTCTATCCTTCAGTTACTTCTAGTTTTGTATTTAGCGATGCATTAAACATGCCTTCCTGGATTTCATTTGGGAAATTAAGGTTGTCTTATGCTGAGTCATCTGCAGGAACAACTCCTTACCAGAACAACCTGAACTATGGAATAAGAACTTATACAATAGATGGACAGTCGGTTGGCTATGTTGTAAATTCAACCGTTCCGAATCAAAATTTGAAACCGCTTGAAATCAGGGAACAGGAAATAGGGTTAAGTATGCAGTTTTTGAATAATCGTGTTGGTTTTGATGCGGCTGTTTATAATAAAAAAACAAGTGAAGATATTGCAACGATTACGAATAGCAATGCATCGGGATATAATGCTTCAATTCTGAATGTTGGAAAGATCAGAAACCGTGGGTTAGAGGCATTAATTACCGGAACGCCCATCTTGAACAGCGATTGGAAGTGGGATGCATCGTTTAATATCGCTTTTAATAACAGCAAGGTTCTTTATTTGGGTGACGGCGTAAAATCATTGGGTATTGAAGGTGCTGTTCCAAGAAACGGGGATGGTGTTAATATTAGCAATATTGTCGGAATGTCTTATGGTCAGATTATGGGATATGCCTATAAAAGAGATGCTAAGGGTAATATTGTTTACGATGCTAACGGATATCCGGAGAAAAGTTCTACGGTTGTTCCACTGGGATCGGGAGTTTACAAAACAACCGGAGGTTTCAGTAATGAGTTGCGTTACAAAAATTTCTCTTTATCCTGTTTGTTTGACTTTAAATTTGGAGCAAAACTGTATTCGGGAACAAACCTGAATTTATACACTGATGGATTACAAAAAACAACTCTTCAGGGAAGAGAAGGTGGTTATGTCGGTCCTGGGGTGACAGAAAGCGGAAGTACGAATACAACATCCGTCAATGCTGAAACTTACTGGAAAGCACTTGCTTCATCGAATAATATTGCTGAGGAATTTGTATACAATGCAAGTTTTATAAAATTAAGACAACTCTCATTGGGATATACAATGCCTGGATCATTGTTTAATAATAGGATTAAATCACTTCAAATATCACTGGTTGCCCGTAATTTGGCAACACTGCTGAAACATACTCCGAATATTGATCCGGAATCGGCTTATAACAGTTTAAATGGACAGGGACTGGAATCGAATGGTTATCCGGCCACCAGAACGTATGGGTTTAATCTTAATGTGAAGTTTTAATGATCTTAATAAATGGAGCTATGATAAAAAATAAAATATATCAAGGTGTTCTTGCGGGACTTATGATACTGTCTGTATCTGGATGTCAGAACGCATTTGAATCAATTAATACCGACCCGAATCATATTACGAAAAGTAGTATGGATTATAAACTGTTGCTTACAGCTACAGAAGTATATACGGCTGGAACTGACTGGGAAGGGTGGCGTAATAGTCTGATCTATTGCAGTACTATGATCCAACATTTGTCCTCAACACAAGATTACTGGTGTGGAGATAAATACACTTTTAATGCAGGTTACAGTTCTGCATTCTGGGATCGGGAATATCCGAATGCCGTAACGAATGTACTGGAAGTTTTAAATCGTTATAAAGGCGATGCAACCAATGTGAATGCGTATAACATTGCCCGTATTCTGAAAGTTATCACTTTTCAGCGAATGACTGATTTATATGGTGATGTTCCTTATACAGAGGCTGGATATGGCTATATTTCGGGACTTCGATATCCTAAGTATGACAAACAGCAGGATATATACAACGATCTGTTTAAAGAGTTGGATGAAGCCGCACAGGCATTGGATGCCAATGCAACCAATACCTTGGGGAGTGCTGATTTGGTTTATGCCGGAGATGTAGCTTCCTGGAAAAAACTGGCTTATTCCGAGATGTTGAGATTGGCTATGAGAATATCCAATGTTGATGCTACAACCGCACAGAAATGGGTTGCAAAAGCTGTTCAGGGAGGTTTAATTTCGAGCAATAGTGAGAATGCAATTATTCAACATGATGCAACAACGAACGATGCGGCTAATGCAAATGGTAAAGTACTTGTTTATCAGGATGCGAACGCAACGAGACTGAGTAAGACATTTGTTGACATGATGAAAAACACACAGGATCCGCGATTAATTTATTTTGGTACGGTTGCTAAAAACCCTGATATTGCATGGGGGTCTCCCGGCTATGATTATGGTGATACAACCTATGTTAAACAAGTTGGAATGCCCAATGGGGTTGATGAACTTGGGAAAGCAACAGATGTATCTAAAGCTTCTAACTACCCGGGTAGTATCAATAACTATTCGATTGTGAACCGGTATACCTTTGCAAGGTGTAATGCACCGACCTTTCTGCTTACTTATGCTCAAAACCAATTGTTATTGGCGGAGGCAGCCCTTAAAGGCTGGGTGAGTGGAGATGTACAAACCTATTATAATAACGGAGTAAAAGCAGCAATGGATCAATTGGCTCAGACCGGAGCGAATCCTGGGGTTAGTACAGCTCAGCAGAATACTTATTTGTCCAGGAATCCTTATAGTTCAGCAACAGCGCTGGAGCAGATTGGTACCCAGTATTGGATTGCTTCTTTTATGGATGAGTATGAGGCTTGGTCAAACTGGAGAAGAACCGGTTTCCCAAAACTGACTCCAGTAAATTATTATGGTAACGTAACGAACGGAACTATTCCGAGACGTTTTACTTATCCGACTTCGGAGTCAACAGTCAACTCAACCAATTATGAGGCAGCTGTATCCCGTCTGTCAGGGGGAGATAAAATGACTTCCCGTATGTGGTGGGATGTTGCTAAATAGTGTGGAAATATATAATCGGAGTTAGCGTTTAAACATTTAGGAGTTAACGTTTAATCTCTATTGGTTTTTTGGATCCGTCTGGTAGTGCTGGTTTTTTAATTGGCATTATCTGACGGATTTTTTATTGGCGGGGGATTAATGGGAATAATTATATTTGAGTAGATTTTAATCCTCAGGATAATTTGATTTATAAATATGATGAAAAAGGGTATGTTGGTTATTCTTCTTCTTTTGGGTTTTAGTTTAAAATCACAAGAGAAGGTTAAGTGTTTTTATCATTTCAAGTTAACCACTTTAAGTGAGAAGATATTGGATATGTTTATTGAAGATCCCATGAATAAAGGAAGGATAGAATCTTCATCCAGTTCTATTGTTTTAAGTTTTGGCGGTGTTCATGATTTAAATAATGAATTGTGGATTTTTGATGCTGAATTATTGCAATCTTGCGTAGATCATACTTATTTGACAAAATACAAAGGGTTTAGCGTTTTTTATCAAGGCAAGATACTTCCTGAATATATTTATAAAATTAGAGCTACTGGAAAATTGAAATGTCCGGTATGCGACTCTTTATTGAGAGCTTTCCCGCCTGGAAAACAAATCGTTTTTAGTATTTATGATGGAGCCATATATAAAATCAAAAAGGGAACAAAAATCAAGAATATAAAGATTGAAAAGGTTCATGAATGGTAGAAATTTGCAGAATGAGTTCTGTAGTTCCTAACTGATATAAAGGATTAAGGTATATTCAAGAGAATTATTAGGGACTCCACCTGTGTTAATGGCGGCAGTCTTGGAACCGGAGCCTCCTGGGTCAGGACAACCGGCAGTCCGAAAGGAACAGCAATCGGCACAGGCAAGGAAAAAATTACCAACACGGACAACAGGGGGGAATACTGAAATTCAGAAAAGAAGTCCAATAGTAAGAAACAGGCTTGGATATGATTTTTAAATTAAAGATTATAATTTTATTTGTTCTGGTGTTAGGGTGCAATGGTGCACATAGCCAGAATGTATCTCTGAACAAGGTATTTGACATGAATAATCGTTTAATATTAAGTTGGAAGGGTTCTGATTTTGATTCGTGTGTGTTCATAACAACAAAAGGGGATAAAATTCCAGTAGATATTGAGGTCAGATATAAAGGAGGTTATGATTCTTTGAGAGCTTTTTGTGATAGTGTATATTGTCGGATTATGGGGAATGATTTTCAGGAATTGAATGAGAAGATACAATATTTTATTCTATTTGATGATAACTTGCATATAAGGGAAATACGCATATGTAAAGTGCCTTTATATATTAACAGGAAATACATTGATATTATAAAAAGGGTTTTATTAAAAACGGAAGGGAATTGGATATTAAGAAAAGCCAAATCGATTAAGGGACATGTTTATGGTGGTATATTTGTTTTAATATAGCCTGACTGTGGAGGAAGACGCAAACAGCCACTACCACCCTCTATAGGGCCCGTTTATCTATGTATACGGAGCACTAGCTTTGTTTAGACAGAAGAAGGCTTTGTAGTGAACAAGAGCGGAACTCCTGAATATCATTATTATCTGAAAGACCATTTAGTCGATACACGGTTTACTTTCTATTACAATGTGGCACCTTGGTCCAGGAACAAACGGTAGATTATTATCCGTTTGGGCTGATGCTGACGCAGAATAATGTGGACAAAAATAAATATCTTTATAATGGTAAAGAGTTACAGAACGAGTTCTTTGAAAACTATGATTATGGAGCCAGGTTCTATGACCCCGAGATAGGAAGATGGCATGCTGTGGACCCGCTAGCAGAGAAGAGCAGAAGATGGTCTCCGTATAACTACTGTGAAGATAATGCGATGCAGTTTATTGATCCGGATGGGATGACGGCAGACGATATTTATTTAAATAGAAAGGCAGAAGAGATTTATCGTGCAGAAAATAATCAGCCGGATCGTACGTTCATTGTTAAAACCACAGATAAACAAACGGATTTATATAGTGAAGATCAGATTAAAGATGGTAGTGCTCCATCTGTAAATGGTATTAGTAAACAGGATGCAAGGGCTACAGAAAATGCAATTAAAAACGGGAATGTAGGAAATTCGTCAGTGCAAGCAAATGTAGTACAAATTGAGAATCAGCCTACCTTACAGCAGATGCAAGGTGTTGTTTCTGCCGATAATGGGAAAGGTGGAACTTCAGATGCTAATAATAGGGAGTATGGAGGAAGTGTCGATAATAGTAGTATTGTGAGGGCAGATAGCCCAGGTGCTGTAGCTAATCCTGAAACTGATTCTCATGCTCAAATAAATATAACAACGACCAGTGAAACGAGAGCTGAATTTCATAGTCATCCGAGTGGGGAGAGAGTTGAAGGGGCAGAACAAAGCGCGAACACGATAACTATGAGTGGAAAAATAACAACTTATAGTTTTACTCAGGCTCCATCAAATATAGATGTAAATAATATAGGTAATAGAACTGGATATGTTTTTGGAATGGGAAGCCAACATGTTTCTGTTTACAATAAATCAGGTGTGGTAGCCTCATTCCCTGTTAAAATTTTAAAAAAATGACTATAGTAATGAAAAAAAATCTGTATATTTTAGTGATATTGATTATTTCTATTACAGCAAAGGGAAAGGCTCAAGTTTATTTTACTGTTGATATCGGTAATAAGGTGGTATATAGCTCTTCGTCTGTTGATGCGGATAGTACAATTAAGAAACAATATGCGCAGTTATGTGATAAGTATATTAAGACATATTATTACCAGAACAATTTGCCATTGGTGTTTTTAAAAATTAGTAAATCTAAATTTGATCTATGTAGGTATGAAATTGCATATGATAATCTAGCCGGATATCCTTCAAATTATAGATATTATGGGATGAATAAGAATTATAATAATCCTGGAATCCGAATTATGATTTGTAATGATAAATGTGGGCCAGAAAATTTGCTTAAATTATTAGATTATGGGATAAATAATTTAAAAAAATTAAAAAGTCGACGGGTGTTTATATTAAAGCAAGATAAAGATAGAGAGCTAAATAGTCTGTCTTTAATTCAAGACGAAGTTATGTCTATTATAAAAAATCCGGTATCATCAAAAATTAGAAGAATTCTAAATAATTGAAATGGGTAAGTCCTAATGAGGGTGACTGTGGAATTCCTAACAAAGGAGAAACAAAAGGTTAAGGGATGAAAATCCTAATTTTAGTCTATGGAAGATCAAAGGAAAAAGTATGATCGGACATTTGGCGTTGCTAACTTTGGAGGAGACAAAAGATTAAAGGATAAAAATTGAATATTCTAAGATGAGTTTGCAATTCCAGAGATAATTAATTCCCTGGGGTGTTTTTGTTTTCTCGTTTTTATTTGTCGGTTTTTATTATTTTTTAACTTTACCCATTAAAGGAAATAAATCCCAGGAAAATGAAGGAAGATCGTCAAACAAAAACTGATTCATGTTTATGGAATGAATTTGTTTGTGGGGACGACGATGCCTTTAAAATAATTTACAGTACCCAAATTCAGTCGCTTTATCGATTTGGTGGGCACTTTACTCAAGATGAGGATTTAATTAAAGACTGTATTCAGGACGTATTTGTTGACCTACATTATTATCGATCGAGGCTAAATAAAACAGATAATATACGAAGTTATCTGTTTGTTGCATTCAGAAGAAAGATAACGAAACAACTGAAGAAAAATCTGTATCAGAGACAAACCTTCAATGAAGAGCTTCCTTTTGAGTACGCTCTTTCTGCCGATGAGGAAGAGGATGATTTGAATGCCAGCCGTATCAAAATTATTGAAAAAGAACTTTCAAAACTAACGCCACGTCAACGAGAGGCTATTTATCTGAAATTTGTATGTGACCTTAGTTATGAAGAGCTGGAAAAAGTCCTCAACCTAAATTATCAATCTGTCCGGAATCTTGTTTATCTGGGACTGGAAAGATTGAGGAAAAGCTGTAATGAAAGTTTAGTGCTGTACTTGTTATGTTTTTCTCCTCTTAGGTTCAAAAAAATCCTTGCGTAGGAAAAAAAGTTAAAATTTCTTAATTTTTTATAGTTACAAAATGAATGCTTTCTCCTTTTAAGAGTAAAAGCATTCCGAATGGCATCAAAATCAGAGAACAATAGTTTTATCCATGACCCCCATTTTGTTGAGTGGGTGTTAAAACCGAATGAGGAAACAAACTCATATTGGAACGATTATCTTAACGAGAATCCGGATAAAAGGCGTGAGATAGAAAAGGAGATATTTATTATCCGGAGCTTGTCTGAAAAGAGCAAAGCATTAGCTGATCAGGAAGTCGAAGTGTTATGGAATCAAATTGAAGCGGCTATTGATTCCCGAAAAAGCAGAAGACTTACTTTGTTTCGCTGGGCTGCTGCTGCCAGTATTTTGTTAATCCTTGGAATATCCGGGGCTATCTACCATCATTTGAGTCAAGCGGGAAATAGAGAATTTAATTATCAGGGGGTAGCAAAAATTGACGTTCCTGATAGTGAAGTCAAATTGGTATTTTCTGACAAATCCGAAGAGATCATTTCATCTAAAAATTCCAACATTCAATATAACAGTAATGGAAATATTCAGATAAACTCAGGGAAGGTTCTTAAGAGGGGGACTGTGAGTGCTGGGGCAATGAATCAGTTGATCGTTCCGAAAGGGAAAAGATCGAACATTCTCCTTGCTGATGGTACGAGATTATGGTTGAATTCAGGAAGTCGGGCTATTTTCCCGGTGGTATTCAAAAAAGAAAAACGTGAAGTTTATATTGAAGGGGAGGCTTATCTTGAAGTAGCACACGATAAGAATCGACCTTTTTATGTTGCGACTAACAATATAAAAGTAAGAGTATTGGGTACCAAGTTTGATGTCCGTGCTTATGCGGATGATCAAGATGTCTCTGTTATTTTAGTAGAAGGAAGAGTGCAGGCCTCTATTGCGTCAAAGAGTGTTCTGATGAGGGCGAATCAAATGCTGCGTTATGAGAAGAATGCGAAGTCTTCTGTTCTGAAAAATGTAGATGTCCTTGATTTTATTTCATGGAAAGATGGTTGGCTGCGTTGCAACAAGGAAAAGTTGGACAAAATAGCGGCTCAGCTTTCGCGCTATTATAATGTGCAAATTCAATTTACAGATGTACATGCTAAAGATTTAACGCTTACTGGAAAATTGGACCTGAAGAATGATTACAAAGCTATTTTCGATGTTATTAGCTCGACTGCACCTATAAAATATCGAATAGCAAATAATAAGATTCTAATCTCATCTAATAACCAATAAAATTATTGCCTATGATAACCAGAAGGAATAACTAACCATTTTAAAATGAAGACAGGTTATACGGGAATATAACCTGTCGGATGTTTTTAATCGCAAGTTTTGGAATTATTAAATGCAATTTAAAACCAACCAAAGTTATGGAAAAAAACAATCTCTTGGTTCCGAGAAATCGGAACTTACTTAAACTGTTAGTGACTATGAAATTATGTGTGCTTTTCTTACTAATTTCAGTAGCCTCGGCAACGGCTAACTCGGTTTATTCACAAAATGCAAAACTATCGCTTCATTTGAGGCAGGCTACTGTTCGTGAGGTACTTGATCAGATAGAAAGAAAAAGTGAATTTATTTTTGTCTATTATGATGGGGTACTGGACCTTAACCGAAAAGTTACGATTAATGTAAAGGATGCGACTGTTGATAAGATTTTAAATGAAGTATTTCAATCGAGTAATAATACATACAAAATCTTTGACCGACAGATTGTAATCGGTCGGAAGAATGTTGTTCTCAAACAACTTAAGAATATAAAGGATGTAAAACTCGACATGTCTTCTTCAGAACAAAAAAAGACAATCAAAGGAACGGTTGAAGATAAGAAAGGACACCCAATTGCTGGTGCAAGTATATTAGTTCGGGGAACAACCGTAGGAACAGTGACGGATGTAAATGGTAATTTCCAGTTAAATATGTCACCGGATTACAGAGAGTTAATAATCTCTTATATCGGGATGAAAACCAAAGGAATCGCAATTTCGGGAAAGTCTGTTTTTTCTATCGTTCTGGAAGAAGATAATGTGGGTGTTGACGAGGTTGTGGTCGTTGGATATGGAGTCCAGAAGAAAGTGGATTTGACTGGTGCAGTTAAGTCTGTGGATTCAAAAGCTTTGATAGATCGCCCGATTCCAAATATTGCAGTCGGATTACAGGGTTTAATTCCGAATCTCAATATTACTGTCTCAAGCGGGCGTTCAACTGAAGTCCCAACTTTCAATATTCGTGGTGTAACATCTCTTTCAGGAGGTAGTCCGTTAATTGTAATTGATGGCTCTCCTTCGACCGTTGAGGAATTAATGCGGTTAACACCGACCGATATTGAGAGTGTTTCAACGTTGATGGATGCTGCTTCTGCTGCTATTTATGGCGCACGTGCTGCTTTTGGTGTCGTATTGGTGACAACTAAAACTGCAAAAAAAGAGGGAATGTCTGTTACTTATGGATCGAATGTGGCTTTGCGTAAAGCCAATCGTATTCCTAAATTTATAATGTCTCCGGATACGGTACTGGCAATTAAGGTTCTCGGTTCTGGTGGTTGGTATAATTTAGGCGGCTTTTTTGGCTCGAATGAGGGTGATTATCTTCATCAGGTTTCAATAGGTAATGCTGCTCCTATACGTCTTAATCCTTCAGATCCTACAAGATGGCAATATGCAGGAAGTACGAATTGGTATGATATGGCAACTAAAAAGTATTCTATATCTCAAGACCATGATGTATCTGTATCCGGAAAATCGAAAAAGGTAGACTATTATTTCTCAGGTGCGTATTATCGACAGGAGGGGATTTTTGCATATGGCAATGATATATATGACAAGTATAACTTTAGAGGAAAGATTGATTTTAGGGTGAATGATTGGCTTACATTATCGAACAACACGTCCTATGTCAACAGTATTTATAATGAGCCCTCTGAAGATTTAAGCATTACTGCATTATTCTCCACTCAGACTACTGACATTCCTAAAAATCCAGATGGCTCTTGGACCTATTCAGGAGCACAAGTTTTAGGTGCATTGCAGGATGGCGGGCGTTCTACATCGACGACAGGATCCTATAATACAGCTTTTACTGCAAAAGCTGATGTAATCAAAAATTTGTTGAGTCTTACTGGTCGGGCTTCGTTTATGCGCACAAATACAGACTATCGGACATATTCTCTTCCCATACCCTATAAAACAGGGCCTGCGCTTAGTTACACACTAAATCCGATAATGAGTGCACAACACAATGCTCAGTTCGATAAGCAAAATGTTTTTGATCTATATGCTGATGTTGATAAAAAAATTCAAAAGAATTCTTTTCATGTAATGGTCGGATATAATCGGGAATACAAATATACAGATTGGTTCTCGGCGTATCGAAATAATTTAATTAGTGCGAGTGTGCCTTCAATTACTTTGGCTACTGGAGATGAATCCGTCGGTGAGTCAATTTCGGATTGGTCAACCCAAAGTATGTTCTATCGATTTAACTATGGTTTCGATGATAAATATTTGGTGGAATTCAATGGACGTTATGATGGTACATCCAGATTTCCGAGAGGAAACCGATACGGTTTTTTCCCATCTTTTTCTATGGGGTGGAATGTGGCTAAGGAAAAATTCTTTGAGCCTATTACAGACTACGTTAGCCAGCTTAAACCAAGATTCTCTTATGGAAATTTAGGGAATCAGGATGTTAGTGCTTATTTCTATCTCCCAAGTCTGTCAAGTGGAAAAACCTCTTCAATTATACAAGGTACGACGATGGATCAGCAAACGACTATCTATGCTCCGTCACTTGTGGCATCTAATTTAACGTGGGAAAAAGTAAGAACCGCAAACTATGGTATTGACGTGGGATTTTTAAAAAATCGCTTGTCTACATCATTCGATTATTACCATAGAGCAACTATCGGGATGTTGACTAAAAGTAAAACATTGCCAAGTGTTCTTGGAGCTAGTGAACCTCAAATGAATGCAGCTGATTTAATGACAAAAGGATGGGAATTATCTGCATCCTGGAATGATCAGTTTAATTTATTAGGCTCGCCTTTAACCTATGGATTTAGAGTTACACTTGCTGATAGCAGATCATGGGTTACAAAATATGATAACCCGGATGGGAAGTTGAGTGATTATTATGTGGGATATGAAATCGGCACAATCTATGGATACCAGTCCAGCGGATTGTTTCAAACCTACAGTCAGTTAAAAAATCACGCTAATCAGAGTTCCCTCTGGACTTATCCTGAAAAGGTAACACCCGGACCCGGTGATATCTGTTTCGATGACCTTAACGGTGACGGGGTGATCAGAGCTGGTAATACGATTAAAGATATGCAGGATTATAAGGTAATCGGCAACAGTCGTCCTCGTTATCAGACAAGTTTTACATTTAACTCCAGTTGGAAAGGGTTTGATATAAATGCATTCTTTCAAGGAGTTCTAAAGCAGCAATATTATCCAACTGACATATATTTCTGGGGATCATATCAAACGCCATGGACTAATTCTCAGGTTTATCAAATAGAAAACATGTGGACGGTGGATCGTCGGGATGCTTACCTGCCAAGAATAAAAGGATATGCGGCTTCCACATGGAGTGGTGGAGAATTATATGTTGCGAATACAAGGTATCTCCAAAATGCAGCTTATGTGAGGTTGAAGTCTATGACAGTTGGGTATACTCTTCCTAGTACATTGGTAAAAAAGATGGGTAATAAATTGAAAATTAGTACGGCTAGATTTTATGTCTGTGGAGAAAATTTGTGGACCTGGACTGGAATAAAAAATAAGAATTTGGATCCTGAGACATTAGGAAGTTACCCGATTCAGAGAGTTTATTCGTTTGGCTTGAATGTCTCTTTCTAATTAATTTAAAATTCTGTGTTATGAAAAGAATATTTCTAATTCTTCCAATAATAGCTATGTTTATAGTAAGTTGTAATAACGACTACTTAGACAGATACCCTCAAACAAGTATCTCAGAGGGTAATTTTTTCCAGAATGCCAGTGATCTTCAAACCTACAGCAATCAATTTTATGATTATTGGAGCCCTGTTTATTGGGATGATCCATCAGATAATACGACTATTTATAAAACGGGCATTACCGAATTTTTATTAGGAACAAAAACTCAGTATAATGCTACCGGATGGACATGGACAACACTAAGAGCTATAAATTATTTCCTGGATAATTCGGTGAAAGCAACCGGAAATAAGGATGAAATATTGAAATATCAGGCAGTAGGTCATTTTGCCAGAGCAAAGTTCTATTTTGATATGCTCAAGAAATACAGTGATGTACCTTGGTTTTCTCATGCATTGACAACGGGTGATTCTCTTCTATATAAAGCCAGAGATACTCGTGAGCTCGTTGCAGACTCAATTATCTCGAATCTTGAATTTGCAACATTACATCTTGGAGATATAACAAGCAAAACATTACTGTCAAAATGGGTCGCTTATGCTGAATTAGCAAGATTTTGTCTATATGAAGGGACTTATAGAAAATATCATGCCGGAGAAACAGATCTCCATGCAACTAAAGCTCCTGAATACTTTCTGAATAAAGCGGTAGATGCTTCATTGGCTGTTATGTCTTCGGGTAAATTTTCTCTGAATAATACATCAAATCCCGATGTCGATTATGGAAACCTTTTTAATGGTGAATTAGATCTCAGTTCGAATCCTGAAATATTAATGTACACAAACTATGAGAGGGATAAACGGACACATGGGGCTGAACTTGTTCTTGATTTTCAAAATGGCATAAGCCGTACCATGGCAGATTCATACCTTTATACAGATGGAACTTTTGTTCCCAAAAGTGTGACGGATACTTTGCAGTTTTCTAACGCTTTCAAAGGGAGAGATCCGCGTTTTAAACAGTCGATTATGTATCCCGGTTGGATTCATCCCACGTCAACAACTCCTTGTTGTTTATCTATAAATAATACGGGTGGTTATGGACAGATAAAATTTATGCCTAAAGAAGCCGGAGCTAATTTTATATCAATTGGATCTGTTTATACTGACCTTCCTCTTTACCGTTATGCTGAAGTGTTACTTGTTAATGCTGAAGCTAAAGCAGAACTTGGAACCTTGACTCAGTCTGATTTGGATCAGACTATTAATCTATTACGACAACGAGCCGGAGTGGCTGACTTAAAATTGAATCCTCCTGTTGATCCTGTATTAAATTCTCTGTATAACAATATTACCTCAACACAAAAAGCAGAACTGCTTGAAATCAGAAGAGAACGAAATGTCGAACTATTTGCAGAGGGTTTCCGATTTGACGATATCTATAGATGGAAGATGGGTAAGATATATGAACTTCCACAACAGGGAATCTATGTTCCACAATCAGGACTTGTTGATATGACGGGGGATGGTAATGCGGATTATTTTATTTCAAATACAGATCCCGGAGATAAAGATAAATACATAAAAGAGATCACAACAAATAGTGATATCCCAATCTATCTTGAATTTGGAGATCATGGACATGTTATGTTTAAAATAGAACAAAATGGTGTGGGAACGTTCTCTGAACCAAAGGATTATTATAACCCGATTCCTTATTCTCAGATAGTTTTAAATCCGAAATTGAAGCAACTGTTTGGGTGGGGTAATTAATTCAATTATTTAAAAAATTTATCTATGAGATATTTATATTTTCTTGTATTGATATTTTCTTTATTTCTTGTTGCATGTCAACGAAATGAAGATATTCAGATTTCTGTCGTTCCAAACCAACCTTTTTTTAAGTCAGTAACACTGGCATACATGGATACAACAGGCCTTATTAGTAAGCCGGTAACTGTAACGAATGTGATCGATACTACAAATCTTATTGATTCGGTGATTGTTAAAGACAGAACGGTTGATTTAAAGAATATTTGGGTTTCGGCTAATTTAGAAGCTGGCTGTAGTGTTTTGCCTCTTGATGGGTCTCCGAAATTCGGGGCGTATGGTGACTTTACAAAAAGTCCAAAATATAGGGTTACTGCAGCTTCCGGTAGAACTGCAGACTGGAATTTGGTGGTCGGTTACTATGTTCCCGTAATTGGTTGTATGGATGATAGATGGACTGGGAAGTTGAATTGTGTTGATGGCATATGGTCCAGTTTTAGTCCGACTGATTGTGTCGGAGAGAAAATTAATAATAGTTGCACTAATTTTAAGGTTACTTTTAAATTTTGGAATTATGAACCTTTAGTAACCACATTAGAACTTAGTTTAGGTGACTATGATTTAAATACTTTTCAAGGTCCGGTCACTCTGGTAAATGATGTTAATGTGGTGGGATGGGGTTATGATTTAATGTTTCATAAAGGATCTGCCGGAACTTATAATCTCCTCTCTTCCGAACTGAATTTAGTGTTAAATTTTGACGGGTATGATCTTCCTGCCGGAGATCATAAATACAAATTTAACATTTCAAAGTAAACGAGGTCTTCTCTATTTGATTTAATATTAAACGAGGGTGTGTCCGAACACCCTCGTTTATTTCTTTCGGTTATTATTTAATTTTCTCAACGAAACATGCATCCATCGCGTTTGGGGGAACAATAATTAAAACCTTATGAAAATATTAGTTATTACTTTATTTTTATTATTATCTGCAATACATTGTTTTTCAGAAAATTATACTGGGATTGTGTATCTTGATGCAAATAATAACGGAGTGTTTGATGTAGGAGAGAATCCACTAAGCAAGGTAATGGTTTCGGATGGATTAAATGTTGTTACCACCAATAATAAAGGGCAGTATAGCTTGCCGGGGTATGCAAAGACGCATTTTATATTTATTACGATACCTGCAGGATATAAAACTTCACAATATTATCAGAGAGTGGAGCTTTCAGCGGTTAAAAATTATAATTTCGGTTTACGTCCCAATCCTGCTACGGCGGGCAATAGGAATATTTCTTTTATCCATATTGCAGATACAGAGACAAGTGGGTATGACTCATGGATCGGGGATTTGAAGAATTATGCCAGAAATGAGCATGTTTCATTTATTATGCATACCGGGGATATTTGTAGAGAAGATGGAATGTTGTTTCATGCAAAGAATATATCGACACAAACAATGGGGGTGCCAATGTTTTATTGCATAGGAAATCATGATCTTGTCGGAGGAAAGTATGGAGAGGAATTCTTTGAAAAATGTTTTGGCCCGGTTTGTTATTCCTTTGATGCCGGTAATGTCCATTTTGTCGTAACTCCCATGATGACGGATTGGTATGCTATTCCATCATATACTTCGAAGGATGTATTGAATTGGTTACGCAATGATCTGTCTCATGTTTCCAAGAATAAACCGGTTATCGTTTTTAATCATGATTTGTGGGGAAACAGAGGAGATTACACCTTTAAAGCAGGAGATGAATCTGTTGATCTTCTCAACTGGAATCTTCGGGCCTGGATTTATGGCCATTGGCATATCAATTATGTAATGCAGCAAGGCATAAAAGGGGTCCTTGCAATTTGCAGTTCGCCTCCAGATATGGGAGGCGTTGACCATTCACCTTCAGGGTTCAGAGTAATTCATGTTAACAGAAACGGGAAGGTTAATATTGAAACCAGATATACCTTTAATGATAGGAATATTTCTATTGTTACTCCTTCTGCGGTTCAACCTGTAAAGAATGGATTGCTTCCAATATCTGTTAATGTTTATAACACAAGTTCTCCTACGGTACGGGTCCGTTATGCTGTTACGAGACTCAATAAAAAGAAAACGTGGCATCAGCTGAAACAGCTAACCGATTGGAATTGGTTTGGAGTGCTCCCAATTAAAAGTGGCACCATCGGGGATTTGAACATGGAAGTTGAGGCGTTTTTTACTACTGGCGAGAAAGTTTCCCGTACAACGAAATTTAAACTATCGGATGTAGCTAATTGTAACTGTAAAGTGGGAGAATCATGGGTGAATCTTGCGGGTAATGCAGCGCATAATAGGAGTACGTTGATTTCTGGCATTTCAGAACCTTTACTTTGTTGGGTAAATAACACAGGGGGTAATATTTATATGACTTCTCCCATTACTGCTAATGGGAGAGTTTATACTGCTACGATCGACGATGCAGGGCGAACGAAATGTGGCGTTTTTGCTTTCGACGCGATTACCGGGGAAAAGATATGGTCATTTAAAACAAAAAATTCAGTTAAGAACACGATTGTTTATGATGCGGGTAAAGTGTTTGCTACAGATGCAGGGGGTATTGTGTATGCTCTGGATGAGAATGCCGGAAAACTTCTTTGGGAAAAAGATCTTGGTTTAAATCAGTTACCTGCTTTTGTAAGTGGAATGGCTGTTGAGAATGGAGTGATCTATTCGGGAGCAGGTTATGGCTTCTTTGCTTTAAAAGCGGATGATGGTACTGAAATCTGGAGGAATAGTGAGTGGGACGAGCATGAAGGCTCAACGCCGACGATTACATTAGCAGGAGACGTTGTTGTAAATTCGGCTCATTGGGGCGCTCTTTATGGAAACGATAAACGAACAGGAAAATTGTTGTGGTCTCTTAGTGAGAAAGGAATACGATTCAGGGATGGATCTGCAACTTATCAAAATGATACCCTATTTCTTGCTGCTGAAAAAAGATTATTTGCGATTGATCCGGTCAGTGGAAAGATTCTAAAAGAGAAAGAAACGCAATATTTGCTAGATGCAACGACCTGTCCTTTGCTTACTAATAATCTTCTAATTGTTGGCACAGGAAATGAAGGCGTTGTTGCATTTGATCGACATACTTTTGAAAAAGTGTGGAACTTTGAGACAGGTGCGGCTATGTTTTATACTGTTCCTTATTCGCGAAACAGGGTGAGGACCGTTGAAACTGCTCCTGTGATTCTTGGAGATATGCTCTGCTTCGGAGCTTCTGATGGCTGTTTCTATGGAGTAAATGTAAATACCGGAAAATGTATTTGGAAAAAGGAGTTAGGAGCACCTGTCTTTTCTTCTGTAGCTGTAACCGGAAATATGGTGTATGTTTCTGATTTCTCGGGGAATATATATGGTTTTAAAGTGGAATAAAGAGAAAAATACATTGTGAAATTTTATAAATAAAGATTATGAAGTTGTTATTTTCAATAATCATTGTTGCTGCTTCAATGCAAGTTTGGGCAGGTGATTCTCCGGGTTATTACAGCGCGCCTAAAAAAAACATTCTTAGGATTCTTACTTATAATGTAAGAAATGGACTTGGACAAGATAATAAGTACGACTATGAAAGAGTGGCTGCTGTCATTCGTGCTGTAGATCCTGATGTTGTTGCTATTCAGGAATTAGATAGTGTAACAATTCGAAATAATGGAGTTGATGTTTTGAATGTGCTGAGCAAGAAAACTCACCGGCATGGGGTTTATGGTGCATCAATCGCTTTTCAGGGTGGAAAATATGGAATTGGCATCTTGTCTAAAGAAAAACCTCTTTCGAAAAGATTTATTCCTCTTCCGGGGAGGGAAGAAAAGAGAGGATTACTTATTGTTGAGTTTAAAGATTACTATTTCGCCTGCACTCATCTCTCGCTGACTATAGAGGATCAATATGAAGATGTTAAGATCATTAATCGTATTTGTACAAGGTTGAATAAAAAAGTTTTTTTGGCTGGTGATTTTAATTCGACAGAAAAATCAGGTCCAATAACTGAAGTTAGAAAGAATTGGATCCAGTTAAGTGGCAACCAGTCTACTTTCCCATCAGATAAACCTATTGAGTGTATAGACTTTGTTTTTGGTTTACGGAGCAATGATCAAAACTATGTTGTTGTTCGACAAACAGTGGTTGATGAATCGATGGCTTCAGATCATCGTCCGGTCTTCGTTGATGTAAGAAAATAGAAGATTAATTGATTGACAGAAAATTTTATGACTGGCGGTGCATTTGAATAAACTCTAAGAATTTTAAGAATGAATGGTTAAAAGCAAAAAATGCGGCATAATATAAAGATTTTAAAGGTCGGGGTATTTAAACAGCTTGAGGTTCATTAGGGAAACGTTTATCGTTGAGGATGGAGTGCCTTTTTTCTTTATTCTGATTGTATGATTCTAATATGTTGCCTATTTGTTGATTAAAACGAATATAAACATCTATTCCAAATGAAACAATTATTCTTTATCCTATTTCTAATAATCGGAACTGTTGGCTTTGCCCAAAATAAAGTTCCATTGTATAAGAATCCGTCGGCATCCGTTAATGATCGGGTCAACGATCTTCTGAAAAGAATGACCCTTGAAGAGAAAATTGCACAGATGAGACATATTCATTCTGGCAATTATGATGTGAATGGGCATTTTAACTTAAATAATTTATCTGCTTTTGTACAGGGAAAGAGCTTTGGGTGTATCGAGGCTTTTCCTTATTCTGCCGAACAGTATTCAACGACGATACGGAGTGTCCAACAGTACATGAACAAGCGCACCCGACTGGGTATCCCTGTTCTGCCGATCATGGAGGCCCTGCACGGTGCCGTACAGGATGGCTGTACCATTTATCCTCAGGCGATTGCCCTTGGCAGTACATTTAACCCTGCATTAATCCGGGAAATGGCAGAAAACATAGCCTTGGAAGTCCGTGCGATTGGAGTAAAACAGGTATTGGCTCCTGATCTTGACCTGGCGAGAGAATTGCGTTGGGGCAGAGTCGAAGAGACTTACGGGGAAGACCCTTATCTGGTCTCGCAGATGGGAGTGGCGTATGTGAAAGAAATGAGAGCTCACGGAATAATCTGTACTCCCAAACATTATATCGGTCATGGGACGCCAGTAGGCGGACTGAACTTAGGATCGGTAGCCGGAGGCAAAAGGGAACTTCTGAATTTGTATTTACAGCCGTTTGAGAAGGTTATCAAACAAGGAAATCCACTCTCCATCATGAATTGTTATAGTTCGTATGACCGGGAACCGGTTGCTGCGTCACCATATCTGTTGACCGAACTGTTGCGCAATGAATTAAAGTTTAAAGGTTATGTCTATTCGGACTGGGGTTCGGTATCAATGTTGAAATACTTTCATCATACGGCGGCTAATGATTCAGAAGCTGCACAGCAGGCTGTAGAGGCAGGGGTTGATTTGGAAGCCGGGGGGACTGATTATGAGGCTCTGGGACAATTGGTTAAAGAAAAGAAATTAGATATCGGTTATATTGACCGGGCAGTTAGTCATATTCTGTATGCCAAGATTGCTTCCGGTTTGTTTGAAGATCCGTTGCCGGATACAACAGCTGTTCGTTCTCATTTGCATACCCCTTTGTCCGTTAAATTAGCCAAAGAGCTGGCCGATGAGAGTGCGGTCTTATTGAAGAATGAACATGCAATCTTACCGTTGAATGCCGATCATCTGAAATCAATTGCAGTGATAGGTCCGAATGCCGACGTAGCCCAGTTTGGCGATTACACCTGGGGCCAGAA
The DNA here is from genome assembly GCA_963692465.1 of Prolixibacteraceae bacterium. Lineage (GTDB taxonomy): Bacteria > Bacteroidota > Bacteroidia > Bacteroidales > Prolixibacteraceae > JAUZOB01. The sequence continues at coordinate 702,299 of OY829943.1, read as the reverse complement.
TAATCGAGGGGGAAATGGCGTGACTCCGCTGGAAGGCATAAAGAAGCTGTTGGGGGATAAAGTAACGATCAACTATGCACAAGGCTGTGATTTGTCAAGTCAGGACAAAAGTAAGTTTGGTGAAGCGGTAGAGGCAGCAAAGAATAGTGAAGTGGCCGTCGTTTTTATGGGCTCTCAAAGTGCATTGTTGTCAAGGGCAACCCATAGTGCTCCGACCTGCGGCGAGAGCTTTGATTTGTCTGATCTGAGTCTGACGGGAGTTCAGGAAGATTTGATCAGAGAGGTCTATAATACGGGGACTCCTGTTGTGCTTGTATTAATCACCGGAAGACCTTTTGCTATATCGTGGGAGAAAGAGCATGTGCCGGCTATTATCGTACAATGGTATCCGGGAGAAGAAGGGGGAAACTCGATTGCAGATATTCTGTTCGGGCGTGTCAACCCGTCAGGAAGACTGGCCCTGTCTTTTCCTCAGAGTACGGGACAGACCCCGGTATATTACAATTATTTGCCCAGCGATAAGGGGTATTACAATCAGAAGGGTAGTCCGGATAAGCCGGGGAGGGATTATGTGTTTGCAAATCCGGAAGCATTGTATCCTTTTGGCTATGGCTTGAGTTATACTCATTTTGAGTATTCAGATTTTCAGTTGCCAAAGAAAGTCTGTTCAGTGAAAGATACGGTATCAGTCAGGGTTGATGTTCAAAATACCGGAGACCGGGACGGTCAGGAAGTTGTTCAGCTTTATGTCCGCGATCTGGTCAGTTCGATAGAAACCCCGGTAAAGCAGTTGAAAGCTTTTCAGAAGGTCCGTCTTGCCAAAGGAGAGAAGAAGACGGTAACGCTGAGTGTTCCGGTGAGTGAATTATATCTGTATGACCGGAATTATCAGAGGGTTGTTGAGCCGGGTGACTTTGAACTACAGATAGGCTCATCTTCGGAAGATATTAAGTTTAAACAGATTTTTACGGTAGAGGACCAGAACACAACCATTAGGAATAGACAAAATGAGAAAATGGCATTAAAGAAAGATTTCTGTTCAACAAGAGATCTTCTTAATAGGAACCGTTCTGCCCGGAGTAAAGGGAAAAGTGTTTATTCTGTTCCGGTTGTGATTAAAGGAGTAGTGAAAGATGTGCAAGCTAACCTTTTAAAGGGGGTAGAGGTGTTAGTGAAAGGAACGAATGTCTCAACCCGGACAAATAGTGAAGGGGAATATGTTATTAAGGCTATAACCGGTAATTGGCTCCAATATTCTTTTGATGGGTATACGCGAGCAGAAGAACAGATTATTGATGGGAGAAATCTGAGTGTAACACTGATTCCTCAAGGAAAATGAATCATATTATTATGAGTTGCGATTGTTAAAACATGAAATAAAACCACAATAAACCAATCTATGAGAATATTAAAAAGAATAGGTCTGTCACTTGTTGTTATGCTTTTACTGGCAGACATTTCGGAGGCACAGAACCTGTCTCCGTTACGACAGGTTATTAATCGTGTTTGTCCGTGGATGAGCGGGAAGTATGTATTGCGTCCGATACCACGGGAAAATGGGAAAGATGTATTTGAGTTAAGTACCCAAAACGGGAAGCTGATAATTGCGGCCTCGGGCATTCCGGCCGGAGGAATGGGCTTCAACTGGTATCTGGAAAAATATTGTCACCGCTTTTACTCGCTGACCGGGAGTAATCTTGCCCCGGTATCTGCTTTGCCCGAGATTGAGGGCACGGTGAAACAAATGTCTCCGTATCGTTACCGTTACTTTTTGAATTATTGTACATTAAATTACTCCATGTCGTTCTGGGGACCGAGAGAATGGGAACGGGGATTGGACTGGATGGCGCTGAACGGGATTAACCTGGCCCTGATGACCAATGGAATGGAAAAGGTATGGCTGAATACCCTGACACATTTCGGATACACACAGCAAGAGGCTTTAATGTTTATCCCGGGACCGGCCTTTGAAGCCTGGTGGCTGATGGGTAACCTCGAAGGCTGGGGCGGACCTGTGTTGCTGTCAATGGTTGACGAACGGAGCAAGACCGAACAGTTCATTCTGAAGCGGATGCGGGAGTTGCAGATCGAACCGGTTCTTCAGGGCTTCTACGGAATGGTTCCGTATTCGTTGATGAATCATTATCCGAAGGCGCGCATTGTTGAGCAAGGAAAATGGGTTAATATTTTCCGCCGACCGCCGATATTGATGCCTGGTGATTCGTTGTTTAAGGCAATGGCTGCTGTTTATTATAAAGAGATGAAGAAACTCTACGGAGAGGTTCGCTTTTATGGGGGAGAACCATTTCACGAAGGGGGTCGCCGTGAGGGAATTACAGAACAGGAAGTGGCCCATGCTGTTTATTCGGAAATGAAGAAGCAGAATCCTCAGGCCGTATGGGTCTTGCAGGGATGGAGTGGTAATCCGTCGAAAGAATTGTTAAAAGGATTGAAAAAAGAAGAGGCTTTAGTGCTGGATCTGTTCGGAGAAGGAGCCAATAATTGGGAAATCAGAGATGGCTATGAGCAACATAACTGGGTATGGTGTTCGGTGTCGAATTTCGGAGAGAAAACAGGACTGTATGGCCGTTTTGATCGACTGGCAACTGAGCCGGCCCGGGCTTTATCAACTTCTGCAGGGAAGACCATGGTCGGGATCGGGGCAATGCCGGAAGGGATGCTGAATAACCCGGTTTATTTTGATTTGCATTATCGGATGGGCTGGACGAATCAGCCGGTTAATGTGTCGGAGTGGTTACACGGATATGTACAGAGTCGCTATGGTTGGGCTCCGCAATCAGTGGAGGAAGCCTGGACATTGTTGCAAAATTCAGTCTACAAGAGTAATCTGACCGATCAGGAAGGGGCTGTAGAAGCTATTATCTGTGCCCGCCCGTCATTGAATATCACCAGCGTGTCGAGTTGTGGCAATACTAAATTTTACTATGATCCATCGATGGTAGAAGCGGCATTAAAGAAATTCATGGAAGCTTCGGATGAATTGGGAAACGTTGATGCTTATCAGTATGATCTGGTGGATATAGCCAGGCAGGTTCTTGCCAACAGGGGGAGGGCTCTTTATAAAAAAATGCAGGATGCTTTTGCCCAAAAAGATTTGGAGGGATTTAAAGTTAGTGCGGATAAATTTCTGTCTGTTTTACAGCAGGAAGAAGAGTTGTTGTCGACCCGGAGAGAGTTTATGCTGGGAACCTGGATTGCACAGTCCCGAGCCTTGGGAAAGACGGTTGCGGATAAGAATCTTTTAGAACGGAATGCAAGGGCACAGATAACCTACTGGGGACCGGATAATCCGGCGACGGAACTGCATGAGTACGCTCATAAAGAATGGGCTGGACTCTTAAGTGGATTATACTTACCTCGTTGGAAAGTATTTATTCTGGAGTGCGAGTTGGCATTAAAAGAAAATAGGGATTTGAAACCAATTGATTTTTTCAGTATGGAGGCGGAATGGGTTAGTCAGCGTGACACCTATCCAGTTATTCCATTAGGAAATTCAGTGAAGATGGTTAAAAAGATATTTCGAGATGAATAGTAGTAGATGTCTTTAAAATAATCTGGACTTGAGGTAACTAAAGTTGATGAGTTATATTGCCATTTTCAGCGGGCAGTATGGACTAAAATCATTTTGTATAAACAAAAGCACATTTTACAAATTGTTTTTTGATGACAACCGATATAGCTTTACCGGAAGAATTAAAAAACTTGGGATCAACTGTATTAATTGTAAGTGAATGGTGAAAAAATACATTCCCAAACGCTTTTGAGAGAGCTAAAAACAGGTTTAAAGTACTGAGGAAGATCAGCAATAGAGTTCTTTCTGAAGGTTGAATTTGTAAAATAAGAAAATAGATAGATGAAAAACATGAAACAAACTTTGTTATCTCTTGTCCTGGTATTGGGCTCTTTTATGAGTAGCCCTCTGTTTGCTCAACCATACGGGGGAACAAATCAGGAGTTGGAACAAAAAGTAGACCAGATACTCAAACAGCTGACTATCGAAGAGAAAGTTGCAATGTGTTCTGGAGGCGATTTCGGATTTAAGGGTATAAGTCGTTTGAATATCCCGAATGTGAGATGTACAGACGGACCGCGAGGACCTAATGCTCAGGCTGGTACGACGGCTTTTCCTTCAGGAGTGTTATTCGGTGCAACCTGGAACCCTCAGATTGTTGAAAAGGCAGGGAAAGTGATGGGTGAAGAAACAAGAGCTTTAGGTAGAGGCGTGTTGTTGGGACCTGCTTGTAACATTTTAAGAGATCCTTTAGGTGGACGGTTCTTTGAATATTATACGGAGGATCCTTATCTGAACAGTGCAATTACCGTTGGGCAGATAAAGGGAATTCAGAGCGAGGGTGTTGCTGCATGTCTTAAACATTATGCCTGCAATAATCGGGAAGAAAACAGAAACTTTTATATGTCGATGATTGATGATCGCACGATGCATGAGATTTATCTTCCGGCTTTTGCCGCTGCTGCTCGTGAAGCAAAGGTTGCTGCTATTATGACTTCGGCTAATGGTATGAATAAAGAGTTTGTTAGTGATAGCAAGAAGATGTTGACCGATATTCTTAAAAAGGAGTTCGGTTTTGATGGTTTTGTCATAACTGATTGGCTACAGACTCGTTCTGTTGATAAAGCAGCTTTTGCCGGGTTGGACATTTCTATGCCTGGGGGAGATAACTGTGGTTTTGGAACTCCTCTTTTGGAAGCGGTTAAGGCTGGCCGTGTGCCGGAAAGTATTATTGATGAAAAAGTAAGACGTATACTGAGAATATATGGACGGATCGGTGTACTGGATGGCAGAGATCTTAAAGCCGGAGCAACTCTGAATACAAAAGAACATCAGCAGGTTGCCCGCGAAATGGCCAATGAGGGAATTGTCTTGTTGAAAAATAAAAACAAAGCGTTGCCGTTAGATAAAACACGATTGAAGAAAGTGTTGGTTACTGGTCCCAGTGCTGATAAACGCTTTTGTATTTTAGCAATGGGGGGTAGTTCCTGGGTCGAATCGCCTTATGAAGTCACAACGTTGCAGGGAATAAAGAATGTGGTGGGAGCTGATCAGGTTGAGTATATCTCTTCAGATGATTTAGGCGGGTATAATCTTATTCCAGCCAGTGCAATGAAGCCGGTTAATGGAGTGAATGGATTTAGAGCGAGATATTACGTTAAAGGCAAAGAGAAACCTGTTATGGAACGGGTCGAATCGAATGTTAATTTTATGTGGGAGATGAAATCTCCGGATCCGTCAATTGATGTAAATGCATTTAGAGAGGCTCGTTTTGATGCTCAAATAATGGCTCCTGTCGATGGGAAATACACTTTCCGGTTTATTGTCGGTGGTGGTTCTGCTCTGTGTTATCATGATGAATGGGGCGGAGCACCAATCGCTATTGCTGACAAAGGTCGGGGAGCGGGAACGGTGACTGCTGCTGTTGATTTGAAAAAAGGAACACCCTATCATTTGTGTGTTATCTATGCTAAAGGGGTTGGAGATGCGGCTATCCGTATAGAATGGGAAATGCCTGGTTCTTCATTACAACAAGAAAAATGGACCAAGATGGATGCTGCGGCAAAGACGGCTGATGCAGTGGTTTTTGTCGGTGGAATTGATAATAGTTTGGATACGGAAGGCAGAGATAGAGTAAGTATGACATTCCCCGGAATACAAGAGAAAATGATTAATCACATTGCAAAATTGAATAAAAATGTCAGTGTCGTATTGATTAATGGTTCTCCATTGGAACTTGGAGGATGGTTGCCCAATGTATCTTCAGTGCTGGAAGCCTGGTATCCTGGAATGGAAGGCGGAAATGCGATTGCTGATATTCTGTTCGGTAATGTTGATCCGTCTGGAAGATTGCCTTTTACCTGGCCTAAAAAATTGGCAGACTCTCCATGTGTCAAGTTCGGATCGCAAAATAACGATTTTGTCAATTATACTGAGAAACTCATGTTGGGCTACCGGTACTTTGATACTAAAAACGTTGCACCTGAATTTACCTTTGGTCAGGGCTTAAGTTATACTTCGTTTTCTTATGGGAAACTGAGCTTACAGAAAAAGGATGATAAGGTATCGTGCAGTGTCAATATAAAGAATAGCGGTAAGAGAGCTGGCTATGAGGTTGTTCAAATTTATGTAAAACCGATTAATCCGACTGTGAGTCGTCCGGTGCATGAGCTGAAAGCATTCAAAAAGGTTTATCTGAAAGCTGGGGAAACACAAACAGTTGAATTTAATCTTGGCTCTGATGCGTTTTCTTATTACGATGAAGTAAAAGGATGGGTAGTTGATAAATGTCGGTACGAAATTCAGGCGGGAGAGAATTCACGAAAGATTCTTTCTTCTGCAAATATTTCATTGTAAAATCAATGTTGATGATATGCATTTAAGAGTATGATGTATTTTACCCAAATCGCTCTACTGTGGAAAAATAGTCCATTGGGTGTCGGTTTGAAATATTAAATTGTTGAAAATAAAAAAGCCTGTCTTTTGTTTGAAAGACAGGCTTTTTTTATAAAAATTGAATAATATTTTATCGACTGACCTGTGCAAACTGACTGGTTGAATATTTACCTTCTTCCAGCTTTTTACGAACGGCTGAAAATGCTTTTATGGTGTAATTAACATCTTCAAGGGTGTGACTGGCTGTTGGAATGAGTCTCAATAATAATTCTCCTTTAGGAATAACAGGATACACTACGATGGAGCAAAATATATTGTAATTTTCTCTTAAATCCATCACTACATTGGTCCCTTCATTAACACTTCCGGAGAGATAAACCGGAGTGACCGGTGAGTTGGTGACTCCTAGATTGAACCCCATCTGTTTTAATCCACTTTGTAAGGCATTTACTATTTTCCAAAGATTATCTTTTAATTCAGGATGTGTACGGAGTATTTCAAGTCGCTTTATAGCTCCAATAACCATGGGCATCGGGAGTGATTTGGCAAATGTTTGAGAACGCATGTTGTAACGAAGATAATTACAGATTTCTTCATCACAGGCAACAAATGCGCCGAAACCTGCCATTGCTTTGGCAAATGTTCCAAAATGAAGATCTATCTGATCGGAAACTCCAAAATGTTCAGGGGTTCCGGCTCCTGTTTTACCCATCGTTCCGAAACCATGTGCATCATCGACTAAGATGCGGAATGAGAATTCTTCTTTTAGTTTAACGATTTCATCCAGTTTGGCAAGATCACCTGACATTCCATAAACGCCTTCAGTGATGACGAGTATTCCGCCTCCGGTTGTTTGTGCTAAATTGGTTGCGTGTTCTAGTTGCTTGCGAAGGCTGTCCATATCATTGTGTGCATAGACAAAGCGTTTGCCCATGTGGAGACGAATTCCGTCAATGATACAGGCATGTGCTTCTGCATCGTAAACAATAACGTCGTTACGACCACAAATGGTATCGACGATGGAAATCATTCCCTGGTATCCGTAATTAAGGAGAAATGCATCGGGTTTACCTACAAATTCTGCTAATTTTCTTTCTAATTCCTCGTGACTGTTGGTTTGACCTGACATAATTCTTGCTCCCATGGGATAGGCGAGTCCCCATTGTGCTGCTGCTTCTGCATCAACTTTTCTAACTTCCGGATGGTTTGCAAGTCCCAGGTAGTTATTGAGACTCCACGTTAAAACTTCCTTCCCTCTGAAGCGCATACGGGGACCGATCTCTCCTTCAAGTTTAGGAAACGCGAAGTAACCATGGGCCTGTTTTTGATATTGACCGAGATTGCCTTTATCGACTTTTATTTTAGCAAAAATATCCACGATTGTATAATTTTAGTTTACACGATTGCAAAAATAACCTTTTTTGTTTTACTGCCAAATTGTTAAATCTGATGAAAACTAATGATATTATGAAGAAAACTTGCATATTTGCATTAGAGACAAAATGAAAAAATGTACTTTTGCAAAATGATTCGGATGAGTGATCGTTTTTTAATTCTGGCGCTTCTTGCATTGTTATTCACTTCCTGCGGTGATTATAACAAGGTGCTTACGAGTTCTGATAATGAATTCAAATACAAGCGCGCTATTGAATATTATAACAATAAAGACTATACAAAGTCTAGTCAGATTTTAAGCGATTTAACCCGTGTATACAACGGAACCAGTAAGGCTCCGAGTGTATATTATTATCTGGCAAAAGGTTATATGGGGGATAAAGATTATCCTTCGGCAGGAACTTATTTTAAACGTCTGGTGAAAGATTATTCACGCTGTGAATATGCTGAAGAGTCTCAGTTTCTAGTGGGATATTGTTTCTATTTGGATTCACCAAAACCACGACTCGATCAGACGGTTACCGAACAGGGAATTGATGCTTTTCAACTTTTTATAAATCTATATCCGAGTAGTCAACGTGTTGAAGAGGCAAATCGACTGATTGATGAAATGCGGGATAAACTGGCATATAAAGAGTATCTTAATGCTAAATTGTATTACGATCTCGGATATTATAAGGCTTCGGATGTGGCTCTGACCAATTGTCTTAAGGATTACCCCGAAACGAAATATCGCGAAGAAATGAAGTACATGCTTCTAAGATCTAAATATCTTCTTGCTATCAATAGTGTTCAGGATAAACAGCACGATCGTTTAACTGCCGCAATTGATGAGTATTATACTTTTATGGATGAGTTTCCTAAAAGCGCGTGGAAAAAAGAGGCAGGAAAATATTTTAGTGAATTAACAAGATTGATGAATAACTCACAGGAAAAAAACGCTCAATAACATATGGATTACAAAAAAATCAAAGCAGATTCAACGACCAACCCCAGAAACCTTCAGGCTTTAGTTGGGGATACCGGTAATATTTACGAAACGTTGATGATTTTAGGGAAAAGGGCTAATCAGATTAGTTCTGAGATGAAGGAAGAGCTTAATCAGAAATTACAGGAATTCGCTTCGTATACGGATAATCTGGAAGAGGTTTTCGAAAATCGCGAACAGATCGAAATATCTAAATTTTACGAACGTCTGCCCAAACCGACTTTAATTGCTCTTCAGGAATATATGGATGGACAAATCTATTATCGTAACCCAGCCAAAGAAGCAAAAGGCAAGGAAGAGGATGTGGTTGAAGGGGAAGAATAGCCGGATACGAATACTGAAATGTTAAAAGGGAAAAAAATTATATTGGGAATAACAGGAAGTATTGCTGCTTATAAGGCAGCTTTCCTTTTACGCCTCCTGATAAAAGAGGGTGCGGAGGTTCAGGTTGTAATAACTCCTTCAGGCAAAGAGTTTATAACTCCGGTAACCCTTTCGGCTTTGTCTGGAAAACCTGTTATTAGTGAATTTTTTTCGGCAAATGATGGTACATGGCATAGTCATGTTGATCTTGGGTTGTGGGCTGATGTAATGATTATTGCTCCTGCAACTGCATCAACTATTGGAAAAATGGCCAGCGGTATTGCTGATAATATGTTGATAACAACTTATCTGTCGGCAAAATGCCCGGTTTTCGTTGCTCCGGCAATGGACCTGGATATGTTTGCTCATCCATCTACCCAACAAAATATAAAGCTTCTCCGTTCTTTTGGAAATCATATTATCGAACCTCAGTCGGGTGTGCTTGCAAGTGGACTGAATGGAAAAGGTAGAATGGAGGAACCTGAAAAGATCGTTGAGATTCTTTCTGCATTCCTCAACGAAAAAAAAAACTAAAAGATAAACGGTTCCTTATTACTGCGGGACCTACTTACGAGAAAATAGACCCGGTCCGTTTTATTGGAAATTACTCTTCCGGGAAAATGGGATTTGCTATTGCAGAGGCTCTTGCTGGACAAGGCGCTGAAGTCGTTTTGATTGCTGGTCCTACTTCTTTATATACAATCAATGCAAATATTCGACGAATAAACGTTACATCGGCAGATGAAATGTTTCGGGTAGCGGTTGAAAATTTTTCTCTCTGTGACGGAGCTGTCCTTTCTGCTGCGGTAGCTGATTTTACACCTGTTATTGTTGCAGACCGGAAAGTAAAAAGAGGAAAGGAAAATTTCTGCATTGAGTTAAGGCCAACACGCGATATTGCAGCTTCTTTGGGTAAAATGAAAAGGTCGGATCAGATTATGGTTGGGTTTGCACTGGAAACGTACGATGAAGAACTGAACGCAAAAGAAAAACTCAAAAAGAAAAATCTTGATTTTATTGTTCTGAATTCACTGAACGATCCGGGTGCCGGTTTTCAGGTTGATACCAATAAGATCACCATCATTGAACCGGATAATAAAATCAGTCACTTTGGATTGAAAACGAAGAAAGAGGTGGCTGACGATATTGTAAATAAAATTATAGAAAAAATCGGTTCGGTCTGATCATTGAAAAATATTGAAACATGAAAAGGATTTTCTCTGTTCTTTGTTTGTTGGGTCTTTCCCTGGTTTCAATGAAATCAGGAGCACAGGAGTTGCGGTGCAACGTGAGCGTCTCAGGACAAAAGTTGGAAAATTCAAACCGAAATGTTTTTCGTACACTTCAGAAAGGAATTTATGAGTTCATGAACAACCGGAAATGGACGAATAGCCATTTTGCCCCGGATGAGCGGATCGAGTGTTCTATTTACATCAATATAGATGAGCAAATTTCATCCGATCAATATAGCGGATCAGTTCATGTGCAGACGAAGCGTCCGGTTTATGGCTCTTCCTATCGGACCACGTTGCTCAATCTTAAAGATAATGATTTCCAGTTTCAGTATGTGGAGTTTCAGCCAATTGAGTTTAAGGAAAACTCAACAAATGTCAATCTGACCAATGTGTTGGCTTATTACGCCTATACTATATTAGGTTTTGACTATGATTCTTTTTCTGCGGAAGGGGGAACGGAATTTTTTCAGAAGGCACAGTCTATTGTTAATATGAACCAGAGTGTAAAAGAACCCGGTTGGAAGTCTTTTGAAAGTGACCACAACCGGTATTGGCTGGTAGAAAATATGCTCAATAAGTCGTATGCTCCGTTTCGGGATTTATTATATCGTTATCACCGACAGGGCTTGGATATTATGGCAGAGAGAGCAGAACAGGGGAGAGCTGAGATTGCGGATGCTTTGAAGGATATACAGACGGTTTATCGAACCAGACCGGCTCTATTTATTAACCAGATCTTTTTCGATGCTAAAGCAGATGAACTTGTGGGGGTATTTTCTAAAAGTAATTCGGAGGAAAGAAGCCGGGTTCTGGCAATATTGAATGAATGCGATCCTTCGGAGGCATCAAAGTATGATAAGATTAAAAATTCTTCTGGCAGTTAATTAAAAATTGATCCATCATGCTTAGCAGATTATTTGTACAGAATTATGCGCTCATTCGTCAATTGGATGTGACTTTTAACCGGGGATTCAGTATTATTACCGGTGAGACTGGTGCGGGAAAATCAATTCTGCTCGGGGCGTTGTCGCTCATGCTTGGTCAGAGAGCTGATACTTCCGTTTTAAAAGATCATTCCAGAAAATGCATTGTTGAGGGAACTTTTGAAACATCGGGATATGATCTGAATTCATTTTTTACGGAGAATGATCTGGATTATGATCCGGTAGTCCTTTTGCGGCGTGAAATTAGCTCCTCCGGGAAATCGAGAGCTTTTATCAATGATACTCCGGTTTCGCTTGGAACGTTGCAGACATTAGGGGTTAAGTTGGTTGATATTCATTCTCAACATCAAAATCTGGATCTTGGAAATCATCTTTTCCAACTCAGAGTGATTGATATTTTTGCCGGGCATCAAGATTTGCTGATTCAATATACTGAGGTGTTTCATTATTTTTCTCAGTTGAAACAGTCTTTGAGGGAACTGGAGAAAAAAGCAGCACAAGCGTCGGCTGATCTGGATTATTTTAGTTTTCAGTCGGAGCAGCTTGATGCGGCTAAATTGGTTAGCGGAGAGCAGGTTGCGCTGGAGGAAGAACGAGATGTACTTAGTCATGCTGAGGAGATTAAATTAGGACTTGATGAGGCTGCTGTATTATTAGATGATGAGACTGCCGGAATCTTAGTTCGTTTAAAGGAGATTATTAATAAATATAATAAGTTGTCTGCTTTTTATCCGGGAGCTTCAAAGATGCATGAACGCCTGGAGACGGTTTATTATGAGTTGAAAGATATTGAAGAGGAAACTGTGTCGCAGGCAGAACGCAGTGAGTCAGATCCGAAACGGCTTGAGTTGTTAAATACCCGACTTGACTTGCTTTTTTCATTACAACAGAAGCATCGGGTCAACTCGGTTGAGGAACTAATTGCAATCGAAAGGGATTATCAGCAAAAGATCGCCGAAGCAGAATCTTTCGGGGCGGAAATAGAACAAAAGAAATTAGAGATTGAGAAAACGGAGGAGAAATTAACAGGACTGGCTTCTTCTATTCATAAAAATCGGGAAAAGGCAATTCCTGCTATCGAAAAGGAAGTTATTGCTATTTTGACCCAGGTAGGAATTCCTAATGCTGCTTTTCGGGTTAAAATAGAGAATCTGGAGACTTTCCAGCCTCAGGGAAAGGATTCTGTCAGTTTCTTGTTCTCAGCCAACAGAAGCTCAGAATTACAGGAGATATCGAAAGTTGCTTCGGGTGGAGAAATGTCGAGGGTGATGCTTGCTTTAAAGGCGGTGATCTCGTCATCGAATACTCTCCCTACAATAATCTTTGATGAAATAGATACTGGCGTTTCCGGTGAGATTGCCCGTAGAATGGGACTTGTTCTGAAGAAGATGTCAGAGGAAATGCAGGTTATTAATATTACTCATCTGCCACAGATTGCAGGGTTGGGTGATTTTCATTACCTCGTTTATAAAGAAGATCGCGGGGATGAGACATTCTCTGGTATTCGGCTACTTAATCGTGACGCGCGGATTAATGAAATTGCAAAAATGCTAAGTGGCGAGGAGTTGTCGGCTGCGGCATTGAATAATGCGAGGGAGTTATTGTCTTGATGAACCAGGTGAAACGGGAATCGTGAAACTGAAGCAGCTGCCTTGGCCTTCTATACTTTTTACCTGAATCGTTCCGGCCATATTTTTAACGAATTCATAGCATACTAAGAGACCGAGACCCGAGCCTTCCTCTTCTTGTGTCCCTTGTGTTTTGTACCCTGAACTGATTTGAAAAAGTTGATCCAGGGATTCTTTTTTTATTCCGACCCCATTGTCTTCTATGCTGAACGTATAATAGTCTCCATGGAGTTGACCAGAAACGATAATTATTCCTTCCGGGTGAGTGAATTTAATAGCGTTGTTAATCAGGTTACGCAGAACGGTGTCAATCATGTTGGTGTCGGAGGTAATCTTTTCTCCTTTGCAGACCTTGTTTTGTATCGTGATGTGTTTCTCAATGGCCAGTGGCTCAAGAATGGAGATCGATGCTTCACTAGCATCTCCAGGATCAAGTAGTCCCGGTTGAAATTTGAGATTACCGGATTGAGATCGGGCCCAATTAAGAAGGTTGTCGAGCAGACGGTATACTTTAGTCGCTGAATTATAAATACTGTGAGAAAAGCTTAACAGATCTTCTCTGTTTAGTTTGTTCTTTTGGTTTTCGATTAAACCTGCGAAACCCAGGATGGTATGGAATGGGTTTTTCAGGTCATGAGCAATAATCGAAAAGAATTTATCTTTGGTAGAATTGGTCTCCTTAAGTTTTTTCTCGGATATTTGCAGTACCTCATTCATTTTGTGCATCTGAATATTCTGGGTAATAATGTGCTGATTTTTTGCTTCAAGCAGTCGGTTCATCTTTTGTTTTGCGATATAGCGATTGTGAAAGAAAACGACTAGTGCAATGAAGAGAAGTGAGAGGAGAACCAGAAGATTCAATTGAAGGTTTCGTTGTTTGACTTCCAGTTGTTTGATTTTGTTTTCTTTTTTTAAATCGCTGATTTCCCGTATTTTCTGTTTTGTTTCATATCGGGTTTGAATGTCTGTGATCTGGCGGGTTTTTTCTTCATCGAACATGCTGTCTTTTAGTGCGATGTAGTTTTGATAGATCAGGTAGGCTTTTTTGTAATTTCCTCTTTTTTCGAGCGATTTTCGATAGATATCAAGAGCCGAAAATCGTATTTCTCTTAATCCTTTCTTTTGTGTAATTGTTAAGCATTCAGCTGCTTGTTTATCCCCGATAACATAGTTTCCCTGTCGATAATTAATATCCATTAGATTAACCAGTGAATTACTTATTCCGTTGTAATAGGATGCTTTTTTGAAGAGACGATAGGATTCTTCTTCGTATGGCGAAGCAAGTTGTGGCTCGTTTCGATGTATAAATACAGACCCGATGTTGTTAGCAATAAAAGCGGTTTTGAACCAATCTCCGTTGGCTTTGTAGATATCGTGAGCTGCGGTGAAATATTTTAATCCGAGGTCGGTTCTTCCGATTTTATTATATACGATTCCGATTGTATTGTAGGTGATTCCAGTCCGGGACCAGTCTTTGTGTTTGAGGCAGATGGTTAATGCGCGTTTTAGAGCATCCAGAGAGAGCTGATAATTTTGGGAGTACATGTGGATCGCTCCGATATTATTTAATGCATCGGATATATCATCCCAAGAATGCAATCGTTCAGCAATCTCAAGTGAGCGATGGGAATATCTCAAAGCAGAGGGAAATTCTCCCCGCAACTGGTAGATGATGCTGATGTTATTAAATGCACTTGCAAGATGAAGCCAGTCCTGAGCCTTTTTGAAACGGACTGCGGCTTCTGAATAATACTTTTTTGCTTCAGGATAGTTATTAAAGTTGTAATAATATTCTCCGATATTAAAAATTGCTTTTGCAACGAAAGAGGAATCTCCTGTTTGGCGGGCAAGTTTTAATTGTTCAGCAGCATAATAATATTGTTCTTTGGCGGATTGGCGGATTAACTCTTTGTTTAATTTTTCGAGGAGTTCAAGTTTTTGCCTCCCTTTGAGTGCCGGCAATTCTGCCTTCATGGTGGTAACAGGTTCCGCCACAACAGTCATGGGCAGTTGAAGCAAAGAAGAGAGAAGAATAATACTTCCTAAAAATCGGATGATATGATTCTGTTGCATTGGTTTTGCTTCAATAGAGTATATGGCAAATAACGACCGTGTGAAATTTGTTATTGCCACATACAAAATTTATTATCTCAAAAATAGTAAAATTTATTGTTTTCAAAAATTAATAAAGACAGGATACCGTAGTCCTGTCTGGAGTTGTGTCGGATCTTGATTAAAATGAGAAGGCCGGGAAAATTTCTTTTCCCGGCCTTTTGCTTCTTTGTAATGTAAGATTATTTGAGAATGTTTTGTATCCATGTCCGGGCATTCACAAAAGCTTCGATCCATGGTGCAACCTCATCGTTTTTGCGATCAAGAGGGTAATTGGCCCATTGCCATGGGAAGATGGCTCTTTCAAGATGAGGCATCATAGCCAAATGGCGTCCATCGGCGGAGCAAATGCTAGCAGCATTGAATTGTGATCCGTTCGGATTGCCAGGGTAACCCGAATAGGTGTATTTTAATGGGATATGGTACAGATTTTCAGCATAAGGAAGAGTGAATTTGCCTTCTCCATGGGCAATCCATATTCCTAGTTGACGACCGGCAAGTGATTTGAACATAACTGAGTTGTTTTCCTGAATATCGACATTCAGAAAGATAGACTCGAATTTATGGGAATCGTTGTGCAGCATCCGTGGCTTTTCCTGGTGTTCGGGGTATATGAGTCCGAGTTCAACCATGAGTTGGCAGCCATTACAAACGCCAAGGCTTAGCGTGTCGGTTCGTTTATAGAAATTCTCGAGAGCGATACGGGCTTTTTCGTTGTATTTGAAGGCGCCGGCCCAACCTTTAGCCGATCCCAATACGTCGGAGTTGGAGAAACCTCCAACGAAAACAATCATATTGACATCCGACAGATCTTCCCGACCTGCAATTAGGTCAGTCATGTGAACATCCTTAACATCGAATCCGGCGAGGTAAAGACTATAGGCCATTTCCCGATCACCATTGACTCCTTTTTCACGGATGATAGCTGCTTTAATACCGGTACGGGTGCGACGATGGAGGTCAATGCCCAGATCTGCAGCTTTTCCAGTGAAGGATTTGAAGTCGAATGTAAGTTTGTTCTTTTTATAGTTAGAGTAGCGTTCCTTTGCTTTTACTTCGCCACTTTGCAGACGGTCGAGAAGGTAGGAGGATTTGAACCATGTATCACGAAGTGAATTAATGTCAAAGTTTAAGGATTGTCCGTTATGGTTTATTACAACAGTCCGGTTGGGGGAAGGAGTTCCGATAGTGGCAAATTTGATCTCACTATTTTTCAGAAAAGTTTCAGCTTCTCCGTCGGAGGCAACCTGAATAATAATTCCCGGGTTTTCACTGAATAGAATTCGAACAAGATCATTTTCCCTCAGTTCTTTCAGATCAATATTCAAACCTCCTTCAGTATTGGAGAAACACATCTCAAGGAGTGTCGTAATCATTCCTCCGGCAGAAATATCGTGTCCGGCAAGAATCAATCCTTTTTCGATGAGATTTTGAATGGTATTGAAGGCCTTGATGAAATAATCGGGATTCTTAACCGTTGGGGTATGTTGCCCAAGTTTATTGAGTGATTGAGCAAAAGCGCTTCCACCAAGAAAGTGTTCGCATTGAGAAAAGTCAATATAGAGGATCTTGGTAGCAGTATCATTGATCAGAACTGGCTCAACAACTTTGCGAATGTCGTTTACTTCGCCGGATGCTGAAATAATAACAGTTCCCG
The DNA here is from genome assembly GCA_963692465.1 of Prolixibacteraceae bacterium. Classification (GTDB taxonomy): domain Bacteria; phylum Bacteroidota; class Bacteroidia; order Bacteroidales; family Prolixibacteraceae; genus JAUZOB01. The sequence continues at coordinate 685,550 of OY829943.1, read as the reverse complement.
GTGCATAAACAACCTCATCCTTATACTTCTGGGTCATTGAGAGGGAATCTTTTCCGGTCGGGATGTTGATGCCAAGGGCGCAGGCGAATTTACTTGCGGCTTCGACGGCTTCATAAAGGCGAGCGTCTTCTCCTTCGTTGCGACACGGCCACATCCAGTTAGCGCTAAGCGAGATGCTTTTTAGCTGATCGGTAAATGGAGCCCATACGATGTTGGTTAATGATTCTGCAATGGATAAGATCGATCCGTTGGCTGCATTTACAAGAGCGGCGGCAGGAGCGTGCCCGATAGAGGTGGCGATGCCGCTGTGTCCTTGATAGTCAAGAGCTACAACTCCTAGATCGTTTAATGGAAGTTGAAGAACGCCGGCGCATTGCTGTTTGGCAATTCTTCCTGTAACAGAACGGTCAACTTTATTGGTCAGCCAGTCTTTGCAGGCAACGGCTTCAAGTTGAAGGACTGTTTCTACATATTTTTGTATTTGAGAAGGAGTATATTCCAGATCATCAAAAACCATCGAAACTGTTTGATCGTTCATAATGGTCTTAGGTGGATTGCCAAACATGTATTCCAGTTTGATGTCGATAGGTTTTTCTCCGGTTTCAGAGTTTTCGAAAGTAAACTGCATGTCGTTGGTCGTTTCGCCGACAAGATAAAATGGTGCTCGTTCACGCTCGGCAATACGACGGATCGTATCAATATTTTCCTTGCTGGTTACTAATCCCATACGTTCCTGGGATTCGTTGCCAATGATTTCTTTTTGAGAGAGGGTTGAATCGCCTATCGGTAGTTTTGCGGTATCAATTTTACCTCCTGTATCTTCAACCAATTCGGAGAGACAGTTAAGATGACCGCCGGCTCCATGATCATGAATAGAGACAATCGGATTATTATCTGATTCGGCAAGTGCTCGAATCGCATTGAAAACTCTTTTTTGCATTTCGGGGTTTGCACGCTGAACTGCATTGAGTTCTATTTTGTTGGCATATTTGCCTGTTGCAACAGAAGAAACAGCACCTCCTCCCATTCCAATGCGATAGTTGTCGCCTCCGAGGAGAACGACTTTCTGTCCCGGTTTAGGTTTTGCTTTCAGACTATCTCGCATGGCGGCAAAGCCGATTCCTCCAGCCATCATAATGACTTTGTCGTAGGCTATTTTACGATTTTTTTCGAAATGCTCGAAAGTGAATAGAGAACCGTTAATAAGAGGTTGTCCGAATTTGTTACCGAAATCGCTGGCTCCGTTAGAAGCTTTGATGAGAATTTCTTCGGGAGTTTGGTAGAGCCATGGGCGTTCGGGGGCTCCTTGTTCCCATGAGCGATCTTTTTCAGTGCGGGGATAAGCGGTCATATAAACGGCACTTCCGGCGATAGGAATACTTCCTTTTCCCCCACCCATACGATCACGTATTTCACCTCCGGTTCCGGTTGCAGCCCCATTAAAGGGCTCAACAGTTGTTGGAAAGTTATGTGTTTCAGCTTTGAGTGATATAACGGTTTTAATGTCTTTGACTTTGAAAAAGTCAGGTTTATCCTGGGTTTCCGGAGCGAATTGTTCAACAATAGGACCTTCTGTAAATGAGCAGTTATCCTTGTAAGCAGAGATAATTTTATTTGGATTGGTTGCTGTGGTCTTTTTGATGAGTTTAAAAAGAGTGGATGGTTTTTCAACTCCGTCGATGATGAATATTCCACTGAAAATTTTATGTCGGCAGTGTTCGGAGTTGACTTGAGAAAAACCAAAGACCTCACTATCGGTTAATTTTCTACCTAGTGTTTTTTCAATGGATTTTAGATAAGAAATTTCTTTTTCACTAAGGGCTAACCCTTCTTTTTCATTATAAGCGGAGATGTCGTTAATGTAAATAATGGGGTCGGGTTGTTTCTCGGTATTAAAGGCATTTTGATCAATGTTGTGGTATTGAGCTCGAAGCATAGGGTCGAATTTGGTATCAGCCGACTCGACCTGATAAAACTCCTCGATACGAGTCAATCCCTCAATTCCCATATTCTGGGTTATCTCAACGGCATTGGTACTCCAAGGAGTAAGCATTTCCTTACGGGGACCAATGAACCATCCCGTTAACTGTGTTTCTGTAACTTGTCTTGCATTATCGAAAAGCCAGACTAATTTGGTTACATCTTCTTTCGAAAGTTGTTTTTTAGATTCAACGGCAATGATAAGATCAGATTTGCCAGCGAAGAATAAAATCATGTCAGAGAAAATTATGAGAATAAAAATAAAACAAATCTTTTTGTCTCTGGTGCAAATATATAAAAACGCAATTTCTTTTTACTGAAAGAGAACGGATGGTTTAAATATAGTAACAAAAAGATGAGGTGTTTCGGTTTGGTGAGATTTGTGTATGGGGGATGTTAAATAGCAGTACCGGAGAGAAATGGAAATGTAAAGGATATCCCAATTGTTGTGAAATTGAATTATGAACTAAACGAGTCAAATAATTTTTTGAATAATCTTTTGCAAAATTTATTTTTTATCTTTGCCAGAGTTTTTAGTAATCGGAAAATCATTATAGTATCAGATTATGGATTCTATTAAATTTGTTTCAGCAGCAGAGGCTGTAAAAGTCATAAAATCAAATGATCACGTTCACCTTAGTAGTGTGGCGAGTGCACCGCAAGTGCTTATAAAAGCAATGTGCGACAGAGGGCGTAGTGGTGAATTAAAAAATGTTCACGTTCATCATTTACACACAGAAGGACCAGCTCCTTATGCAGATCCTGAGTTCGAAGGAGTGTTCCAATTGGATTCATTTTTTGTGGGGTCTAATGTGAGAAAAGTAACTCAATCGGGGTATGCTGATTATATTCCGATCTTCTTGAGTGAAACCCAGCGGTTATATCGGGATGGTTACATCAAGTGTAACGTTGCGATGATCCAGGTTTGCCCTCCTGATGAACATGGTTTTGTTTCGTTAGGGACCTCTGTTGATGCAACTCTTGCAGCTGTTGAAACAGCCGATTATGTTATTGCCGTTATTAATTCGAATGTGCCTCGTTCGTTTGGTGATGCAATCATCCCATTAAGTATGATTGACATTTTTGTACAGGATGACACTCCGCTAGTCCCGGCTCATTTCTCAGAACCTGATGCAATTGAAACTCAGATTGGGAAAAATTGTGCTGAACTTATTGAAGACGGAGCGACTCTTCAGATGGGAATTGGAGCACTTCCTAATGCTGTTTTAGCTCAATTGGGAAATCATAAAAATCTTGGGATTCATACGGAAATGTTTGCTGACGGTGTACTTCCTCTAGTAGAGAGTGGGGTTATAAACGGAGCAAATAAGAAAGTTGATCGCTACAAAATGGTATCAACTTTTTTAATGGGTTCACAGAAAGTTTACGATTTTATTAATGATAATACACAGGTTCTGATGATGGATGTTGGGTACACCAATGATCCTTTTATTATTGCCCAGAATCCTAAAGTTACAGCAATTAACTCTGCATTGCAGATTGATTTGACCGGTCAGGTTTGTGCTGATTCGATTGGTACAAAATTCTACTCCGGAGTCGGAGGTCAGGTCGATTTTATTTATGGAGCTTCGCGGTCGGAAGGTGGGAAGGCAATTATCGCAATGCCTTCGGCAACTAAAAAGGGGTTGAGTAAAATTGCACCTGTTGTTACTGCTGGTGCCGGGATCTGTACCAGTCGTGCCCATATGCATTGGGTTGTTACGGAATACGGAGCTGTTAATTTGTATGGGAAGACCCTTCAGGAGAGAGCAAAAGCATTAATTACGATTGCTCATCCGACAGCAAGAGAAGAGTTGGACCGTGCAGCATTTGAACGTTTCGGATCTCACTATCATTTTGTCACAAAATAGTTTTCCAAATGATATCTCCGGCAAAAAAGGAAGAAAAAGAAATTTTCTTGCCCTGAGCAATTTAGGACGAGGCAGGCATATTGTCTGCCTTTTTCTTTTATGTGGATCGGAGAAAAAAGATGTAAATCGTACAAAAACGACTTAAAAGATAATTTCAGATAAGTCGGAATAAGCTTAAATAAAATGAATAAATACGTTAGCTTTGTGTGATAAAGAGAATTAAAAAATCAATAATATTGTCAATTAATAAATTCTTTTGTAATGAAAATCTCACATATTGAACACATTGGAATTGCGGTTGAGAGCCTTGATACTGCTATTCCGTTTTATGAAAAGACATTAGGATTGAAATGTTATGCTATTGAAGAAGTTCCGGAACAGAAAGTAAGAACGGCTTTCTTTAAAGTAGGCGAAACCAAAATCGAATTGCTGGAATCAACGGATCCGGAAGGCCCTATCGGTAAATATATAGAAAAAAGAGGTCAGGGGATTCAACATATGGCATTTGCTGTCGATGATGTCGATGAAGCATTAACAACCGTAGAGGAAAAAGGGGTAAGACTTATTGACAAAAAACATAGAAACGGGGCAGAAGGTCTTAATATCGGATTTTTACATCCGAAATCAACTTTTGGTGTATTAACAGAACTTTGTGCAAAGAAATAAACCGGATATCTAATTTATTACCTTTCATTATGAGTAATCAGGAAAAAGTTAAAGAGCTTCTGGACCTCAGGGCCGAAGCAAAATTAGGAGGAGGACAAAAGCGAATTGATTCGCAACATCGCAAAGGCAAAAAAACAGCTCGCGAGAGAATTGAAGAACTCCTTGATAAAGATAGCTTTGAAGAATTTGATATGTTCGTAACTCACCGTTGTACGAATTTTGGAATGGAAAAGACCAAATTCATGGGTGATGGAGTTGTTACCGGATACGGAACAATTGACGGACGTCTTGTATATGTTTTTTCTCAGGACTTTACAGTATTCGGAGGCTCGCTTTCAGAAACATTTGCACAAAAAATATGCAAAGTGATGGATGTAGCGATGAAAGTAGGTGCTCCTCTTATTGGAATTAATGATTCGGGAGGTGCCCGTATCCAAGAGGGTGTTACCAGTCTGGCTGGATATGCTGAAATTTTTGAACGTAATATTTTAGCATCAGGAGTTATTCCTCAGATCTCTGCTATTTTTGGTCCTTGTGCTGGTGGTGCAGTATATTCTCCGGCATTGACTGACTATATTATTATGAGCAAGAACACTAGTTATATGTTTGTAACCGGACCAAAGGTTGTTAAAACCGTAACCGGTGAGATTGTAACTGATGAGGAGCTCGGTGGTGCAATGGTTCATGCTTCTAAATCGGGTGTTACTCATTTTGTAGCAGAAAACGAGGACGAAGGAATTGATATTATTAAGAAGTTATTAAGCTACTTACCTCAGAATAATCTGGAAGATTCTCCTGTTATTCCTTGTGACGATCCTGTTGATCGTATGGAGGAATCTTTGAATGAGATTATCCCTGAGAATCCCAATAAGCCGTACGACGTTAAGAAAGTCATCGCTGCAACAGTGGATAACGGTGAGTTCCTTGAAGTACATCAAAATTACGCTAAGAATATTATTGTAGGTTTTGCCCGTTTTAATGGAAAATCAGTAGGACTTGTTGCTAATCAACCGGCTTATTTAGCAGGGGTTCTTGATATTAATGCGTCAAGGAAAGCTGCAAGATTTGTCCGTTTTTGTGATGCATTCAATATTCCAATCGTAACTTACGTTGATGTGCCCGGATTCTTACCTGGTACTGTTCAGGAATACGGTGGAATTATTGTTCATGGAGCAAAATTGTTGTTTGCATACGGAGAAGCAACGGTGCCTAAAGTAACTGTTATTTTGCGTAAAGCCTATGGAGGTGCATACGATGTGATGAGTTCCAAACATTTACGTGGTGATTTCAATTACGCTTGGCCTGATGCTGAAATTGCTGTTATGGGTTCGAAAGGCGCTATTGGTGTTCTTCAAAGCAAAAACATCAAAGCAATTGAAGATCCTGCAGAAAAAGAGGCATTTATTGCAAAAGCAGAAGCTGATTACAAAGAGGAATTTGCTAATCCATACAAAGCAGCAAGTTATGGCTATATTGATGATATCATTCAACCGGCCAATACTCGTTATCGTGTGATCAGAGCTTTAGAATCTTTGGTGACGAAGAAAGTGGTTAATCCACCTAAAAAGCATTCAAATATTCCATTATAATTCTGAATCGATGCGTAAAAAAATGCCATATAAAATAATTCTTGTAGCAGTACTTGCCCTTTCCTTGGGTTTTAGTTCTGCCAAGACCTATGGGCAGAAAACGAAAGATTTCAGGATTAATGAATTCCTGGTTAAAAATGACTCCAGCTTTGTTGATGACTTTGGTCGCCATAGTGCTTGGATCGAAATTTTTAATTCTGCAAATAGTCCGGTGAGCCTGGGAGGGTTATATCTGACTAATAATTTGCAACAGCCGACCAAATATTTAATTCCAACAGGAGATCAGCGGACAGCTGTAGCTCCTCATGGATATGCTATATTCTGGGCTGATAGTAAAGTTGTTCAAGGTCCGCTTCATCTGAATTTTGATCTTAAGAATTCAAAATTGATTGCTCTTTTTGCTGCTGATGGAAAAACACTGATTGATAGTGTTTCGATTTCAGCGTCTCAAAAGGCCGATGTTTCTTATGGTCGTCAGCAGGATGGAGGAATGCCATGGGTCTTCTTTACAAAGGCAACCCCGAATTCAAATAATGACGTTAATCTTAAGGATAACAAATCTCAAAATCTCAGAAAGATGGATGCCTCCGGTTTTGGAAAGTCGTTGATTGCCGTTTTGATTGTTTTTGTAATATTAGTGATTCTTGGTATTTTTTACAAAAGAATTGCCCGCGCGTTAGGCTTTAAGTATAGCGAGGAAGAGGAATCGGAAACGGTTGCCGCAGCAGAAACGAAAACAGCAAAAGATACGACACCTGAAGAGATAAGTGCAGCAATAGCTACAACACTGTATCTTTATCAGAAAGAGTCTAGTAATAAGACAAAATTGACTATTCGACGTGAATCGAAAGTCTATTCGCCATGGAGTTCTAAAATTTATGGTTTAACCAAATCACCCAGATAAGGCTTAGATAATGAAAAGTTATAAATTAGCAATAAACGGCAATACCTATAATACACAAGTTCTCAAGGTAGAAGGGAATGTTGCCGAAATTGATGTCAATGGAACAACTTATTCGGTTGAACTTGACTCACAGAATCAAAGTAATGCTTCTGCATCTCAGCCTAAGGCTGCTTCTGCACCGATAGCAAGTGCTCCTAAATCTCAGGGAAGTGGAACGATTAAGTCCCCACTACCGGGTACCGTTTTGGACATTCTTGTTCAAGAAGGCTCTGAAGTTAAAGTTGGACAGAAACTGATTCTTCTTGAGGCTATGAAAATGGAAAATAACATCGAGGCAGATAAAGCCGGTCGTGTTGTTTCTATTAAAAAGAAAAAGGGAGATTCTGTTATGGAAGGTGATGTACTTATGATTATTGAATAATAATAGTAAGATCGTTTCATTTTTTGACATCGGAGTACATTTATTATGTACTCCGATGTTTTTTTTATGGACGATAGATGTTGAATCCGGCATCTGTGCGGATTAGTAATTTATCAATTTCCGGTGGGTATTGAATGTCGGTGAGATATAGACCCTGTGCAGGGGCTGACGAACCAGCAGCGCATCGGCTTTGATTTTCAATGATTGATTGAAATTGTTGAATCGTTATTTTTTTTTCTCCAACATTCCAAAGGGTTCCAACAATTGCTCTTACCATATTACGAAGAAATCGATCCGCTTTTATTGTAAAGACGGATAGGTTGTTCTGCCTTTCCCACTGAGCGGAGCTGATGTGACAGATACTTGTTTTTGCACCACTGTGGCTTCTTGAAAAACTTTTGAAATCGTTGTATTGCAGAAGTAGTGCAGCGGCTTTGTTCATAAGATCATAATCCAGATTGGCATGATGGATGGCAACCATATCCTGAAAATAGATTTGTTTTTCCTGACTGGTGAAATATTTGTAGGTACGGGACAATGCATCGAAACGCGCATTTGAATCTTTATTTACCGGAAAGATGGTGTGGATGAGAATGTTTTGTGGGAAAAATCGATTTAACTTGAAACATAGTTGTTGTGTTCCGTATGATTCAAGTTTTTCGGAATCAAAATGGGCGACAAAAAAAGAAGCATGAACTCCGGCATCGGTACGACCGGCTCCTGTTAGGCGTATTTCTTCCTGTAGAATTAAAGATAAGGCTTTCTCTAAGGCTTCCTGAACTGTTTGTGTGTTATTCGTTTGAATTTGCCAGCCATGAAACAGGGTTCCCTTATAGGCAAGTTGAATGAAATAACGCTTTGTTTTCATCTGTAATATTTCTTTTGGATATGAAAATTAACATTTAGCCAAAATACGGAATAGCAGTAAAATCAAAGGATTTAGCATTAATTTTTAACGCGGTCTTAACATCTTTTAACAGAATTAAGCTTCCATGATATAGTCTAAACAATAACTTCGTACTTTAGTCAAAAAGTGATTAAACGATAAAAAGCATTATCTATGGATATGAATCCAAGTGTTGACATCAGGGAATTACACGAAAGAATTCAGATGGAAAGTTCTTTTGTTGACCTGATTTCTATGGAGATGAATAAAGTCATCGTAGGGCAGAAGCATCTTATTGAAAGTCTTTTGATAGGATTACTTGCAAATGGTCATGTTTTACTGGAAGGGGTGCCTGGATTAGCAAAGACATTGGCAATTAATACATTGGCCAGAACAATTGATGCTAAATTTGCACGGATACAGTTTACTCCTGATTTATTGCCTGCAGACCTTTTGGGTACGATGATCTATAGTCAGAAAACAGAGGAGTTTATAGTAAAGAAAGGGCCGATATTTGCTAATTTCATATTAGCTGATGAAATAAACAGGGCTCCGGCAAAAGTCCAGTCTGCTCTTCTTGAAGCAATGCAGGAACGGCAGATAACCATTAGCGATCATACCTATAAACTTGATGAACCTTTTCTTGTTATGGCAACCCAAAACCCGATAGAGCAGGAAGGAACTTATCCCTTGCCGGAGGCACAGGTTGACCGGTTTATGCTTAAGGTTGTGATTAGCTATCCTAAAAAAGAAGAGGAACAATTAATTATTCAACAAAATCTATTAAAAGAATATCCTCAGCCGCAGACTATTTTAAAGCCGGAAGACATAAAAAGAGCAAGAAACATTGTGAAAGATGTTTATATGGATGAGAAAATTCAAAAATATATTGTTGATATTGTTTTTGCGACACGTAATCCCGGTGATTTTAAACTGGAGCAATATGACGGAATGATTTCATATGGCGCATCGCCTCGTGCAAGCATTTCTTTGGCTCAGGCTTCAAAAGCCTATGCTTTTATAAAAAGAAGAGGTTATGTTGTTCCGGAGGATGTGCGTGCTGTATGCCCGGATGTTCTTCGCCATCGTATCGGATTAAGTTATGAGGCAGAGGCTAATGATATTACATCAGAACAGATAATCACTGACATTCTGAATATTGTAGAAGTACCTTAGTCTTAATTCTAAATTCATTATATCTTGGAAACAAGTGAACTGCTGAAAAAGGTCCGGAAAATTGAGATAAAAACGAAGGGGCTTTCTCATAATATTTTTGCGGGAGAGTATCATAGCGCATTCAAAGGGCGGGGAATGGCCTTTAGTGAAGTGCGTGAATATCAATATGGTGATGATATCCGAAATATTGATTGGAATGTAACCGCACGATATAATCGTCCTTTTGTGAAAATATATGAGGAAGAGCGGGAGTTGACTGTAATGTTGATTGTTGATGTCAGCGGATCTCAGAGTTTTGGAACTACAGAAAACACCAAACGGGGAGTGTCTACAGAAATTGCTGCAATTCTTGCATTTTCGGCTATTCAGAATAATGATAAAATAGGAGTTATATTTTTTTCTGATCATGTGGAGAAATTTATTCCACCAAAAAAAGGGCGGACTCATATTTTAAGGATAATCAGTGAATTGTTGAATTTTGAATCAGAGAGTAATTCGACCGATATTGCAGAGGTCTTACGTTATTTGACGAATGCTCTTAAAAAGAAATGCACTGCTTTTTTAATATCCGATTTTATTGATGATAATCCGGAAATAGAAGATGCTCTTACGATTGCAAATAATAAGCATGATTTAGTTGCATTAAGAATCTATGACCGGAGGGAAACTCATATTCCGCCGGTAGGTTTAATCAAATTAAAAGATGCTGAAACAGGTCGTTATGCATGGGTCGATTTTTCAGATGTTCAAACTAGAAAGCAATATGAAAAGTGGTGGAAAGATCATTCTGAAAAATTGCAGTTCTCGTTTTTGCGTTCCGGAGTTGATTGTACCAATATCAATACGGGTGAAGACTATATTGCATCGTTAATATCCCTTTTCAAGAAAAGAGGCTAAAATGAATATTCTTTATAATACTGCTCGGTTAACTAAAACGGTTTTATTGCTTTTGTGCTTAAATGTTTTGTGTCTTGCGAGTTATGCACAAAATGTTACAGCAAAGGCAACGTTGGAGTCTTCCAACATTCTATTAGGAGATCAGATTAAGTTAATTCTGGAAGTGACTTATCCCCAGGGGACTAACGTCTCATTCCCATCTATCGAAAAGATGATTACCCCGAATGTGGAGTTGATTCAGAAGGGGAATATGGAAATTTCTAATGCTTCGGGTAATATGGTTCGATCAATTGAGTCAGTAATTGTTACTTCTTTTGATAGTGGAAGTCATGTAATACCTCCTTTTGTATTTAGATATTCCGTAGGTGGACGAACTGATTTTGTAAAAACGAATGCTTTATCGATTAATGTAAAGAGTTTTAAAATTGATGAATCTAAAGGTCCTGCCGATATTAAAAGCCCTTATGGTGCTCCGTTAACGCTAAAAGAAATACTTCCTTACATTCTTGGATTTATCTTAATCGCAGCAATTATTTTCTTCCTGATTTATGCTATTCCCCGACGGAAAAAAGTCCTTCCTTTTCTTTTCGGAGAAGAGAAACCTACTGAACCTCCTCATGTTATTGCTTTGCGCGAATTAGATAAGATAAAGGAAAAGAAGCCATGGGAAAAAGGGAGAATCAAAGAATTCTATACAGATATTTCAGACATTATGCGTAATTATATTGTTCAGCGATATCAAATTCCGGCCTTGGAACAAACCACGAAGGAAACAATTAAAGAATTCAAGCGAAGAGGGAATATTATTGATGGAAAATCACTAGAGCAGCTAAATCAGATACTCGCATTGGCTGATTTGGTCAAATTTGCAAAGCATTCGCCGGTTATTGATGATCATACCTTAACATTAGCGAACGCTTATTTCTTCATTCTTCACACCGAGATTGATGAGGTAAAAGAACCAGAACGACCGGTTGATGACAGAGAAGGGGAAGATGTTGAAGTTCATTAAAAATTAAAGTTATGCATCATAATACGTTCGCAAATCCTGAGTTTTTTTATTTGCTTCTGCTTCTGATTCCAATGATTGGATGGTATATCTATCGGCATAGGAAGTTTGGTGCAAGCCTTAAGATATCAACTTTGAAAGGATTGAAGAAAGTCCCTGTTACTTATAAGCATTTTCTTCAGCATATATTGTTTGCTATCCGGATTATTGCGATGATTTTGATCATTGTCGCATTAGCCAGACCTCAGTCGACTCACAGTCGCCATAATGTATCTATGGAAGGTATTGATATCGTTATTGCTCTTGATGTATCAAGTAGTATGATGGCGAAAGATTTTGATCCGGATAGAATTGAAGCGGCTAAAAAGGTGGCGATGGAGTTTGTATCGGGAAGACCGGATGATCGAATCGGACTTGTAATATTTAGTGGGCAAAGTTTTACTCAATGTCCGTTGACAACTGATCGTGCGACGGTGATGAATCTTTTTAAAGGAATAAGAAGCGGTGCACTGGAAGATGGAACTGCAATCGGAAATGGACTTGCCACTTCTGTTGCCCGTTTAAAAGAGAGTAAAGCAAAAAGTAAAGTAGTTATTCTTCTCACTGACGGGGAAAATAATATGGGTGAAGTCGCTCCGATAACGGCGGCTCAAATTGCAAAATCTTTTGGTGTCAGAGTGTATACGATTGGGGTCGGGACTCTTGGAATGGCTCCTTATCCGTTTATGACCCCTTCCGGTATTCAATTTCAGAATGCAAAGGTTGAAATTGATGAGGGGTTGCTGAAACAGATTGCAAATATGACCGGAGGGAAATATTATCGTGCAACCAATAATAAAAAATTGGAAGAGATATATAAAGATATTGATCATTTGGAGAAAACGAAGATTGACGTTAGTGAAGTTCATCATTTTTACGAAGTATATCATTCGTATGCATTTGCAGCAGTCTTGCTTTTGATCTTTTCATTGTTAGTTAAATATGCCTTGTTAAGGAATATTCCATAAATAAAACAATTCAGATATCATGTTTAGGTTTGCGCGTCCAGAATATTTAAACCTGTTATTTCTAATTCCTGTAATGTTCCTGGTCTTCTTGTATTTCAGGCAGAAAAGGAAAAAAACTTTACAAGAAATAGGAAATATTGAGCTTTTGAATGATTTAATGCCGAATGTATCGACTATTCGGCCATGGGTTAAATTCATTGTATTAATGTTAGCGTTGGCGTTTTTGATTAGCGGATTAGCTCAGCCTGAATTTGGGACTAAAATTGATAAATCGAAAAAAAGAGGTATTGAACTGGTTATTGCGTTAGATGTTTCAAACAGTATGTTGGCGCAGGATATACAGCCAAGCCGTTTGGAGCGAGCTAAACAGGCTATTGATCGCTTGATTGATCAATTACATAATGACCGGATTGGGTTGATTGTATTTGCAGGAGATGCTTACACCCAGTTGCCTATAACGGATGACTATGCTTCGGCCAGGCTGTTTTTATCTTCGGTTAGGCCCTCAATGATTCCCATTCAGGGAACGAACATTGGAAAAGCGATTAATCTGGCTGCCAGTTCTTTTAGTCCCAAAGCGGATAAAAATAAGGCATTGATTGTTATTACGGATGGGGAAAATCATGAAGATGATGCGGTTGATGCAGCGAAAGATGCAGCTAAGCAAAAGATTATTATTCACACTTTAGGAATCGGACTTCCTAGTGGGGCTCCTATTCAAATAGGACCGGGGAATTTTATTCGGGACAAGAACGGAAATGTTGTTATTTCAAAGTTGGATGAGAATACATTGAAGGAGATAGCTGCTGCAGGAAAAGGATTGTATATCCGTGCCAATAATTCGGATATTGGGTTGGAGGCTCTTTTTGACCAGATAAACAGAATGGAAAAGAAAGAAATGAATTCAACTGTTTATTCTGAATACAATGAGCAGTATCAGTATTTTATCGGATTTGCACTTTTTTTACTTTTCATTGAGTTTATGATTCTTGAAAGGAAAAATAAGTTTTTAAAGAATTTTAGGTTATTCAGTGTGAAATAAACTCAAAGAAGATGAAGAAGATTTTTTCCTTATTGTTGATATTGATTCTCTCTATGAGTTTTTCATATGGGCAGAAAGAACGAAAATATATTCGGGAGGGGAATGATTTCTATAACAAGGCGCTAAGTGCGAAGAATCATCTGGATACGGAAGATTACAATAAGGCGGAAATAGCCTATCGAAGAGCTATTGCGTTGAAACCTCAGGATTCTAAATGGAATTTCAATCTTGCGGATGCTATGTATAAACAGAAACGGTTTAGTGAGGCAGCACATTTTTTCCAGCAGCTTAGCAAGACGGAGAAAGATAGAATGGCGAAGGCGAAATGTTATCATAATATTGGAAACTCGTTGTTGATGCAAAATAAAATTGATGAAAGCATTGAAGCTTATAAAAATGCTCTCCGATTGAATCCAAAAGATTTAGAAACGAAGTATAATCTGGCTTATGCGCAACATCAGAAGAAGAATCAAAAGAAAAATCAGAATAAGAATAACAAAAATCAAAATAAGCAGAATAAGCAAAATCAAAACAATAAACAGAATCAGAATAAGCAAAATAAACAGGACCAACAGTCGGGTGGAGGAATATCAAAAAGTAATGCTGAAAGTATTCTTCAGGCTTTGGATAATGAAGAAAAGAATAATCAGCAGTCAAGAAGAATAAAAGCTGTTAGTAATCCAAAACACAATGTAGATAAGAACTGGTAATCTTATTGTATTAATTTTACAGACGCAAAAGAATTTTAATCATGAAGCAGAGAATCGTTGTTTTTGCAGCGTTCCTTTTTATCGCCTTTCATGCAATAGGCAATCCTGTCCGATTTAAAATGTCAGGACCAGATATTGTCTCTCTAGGAGATCAGTTTCGTTTGTCATTTATGATGAATGCAGAAGGGCGGGATATGAAATTGCCGAATCTTGACGCATTTGACTTATTAATGGGACCAAGTGTTTCGCAGAGCGAAGAGGATATTGATATAAATGGGAAAATGAGTCGGTCGATTCAGATTTCCTATACCTATATTTTAAGGGCGAAAAGAGTTGGTAAATACAGTATTCGTCCTGCAACGATTAATATTAATGGAAGAACCTGCCAGTCTAACGGAATTCAAATTCAGGTTATAAAAGGTTCTACTGCGGGACATTCACAACAACAGGCTTATGGCGATCAACCACAGAAAACTGGATTTGGAAAAGTCGGAAAGAGTGATTTATTTCTCCGTTTAAATATAGATAAGAATAATGTTTACAAGGGGCAGCATCTTGTTGCTATACTAAAGGTTTATACACGGGTTGGTTTGGTTGGATTTGACGACGTTCATTTTCCTCCGTTTACCGGATTCTGGAGTCAGGAAGTGCAATTGCCTCAGCAGATTTCTTTGAGTCGGGAGGTTGTTAATGGTCAGGCGTATAATGTGGGGACGCTGAAGAAGACCGTGCTTTTTCCACAACAGACCGGGCATCTTGTTATCAAGCCGTTCGATTTGGAATGTATTGTACAACAGCATTCGGCTCCCCGAGGTTTGTTTGGTAATATATTTGATAATGTTCGAAATGTAAAGGTACGTGTAGCAAGCAATTCTGCAACAATAAATGTAAGACCGTTACCAAATTCTCCGGCTAATTTTTCAGGTGCTATTGGTAGCTTTCAGGTAAATGCATCTATTGATAAGAAGGTTATTCCTGCAAATGAGGGTGCAACTATGCATGTAAGTGTGTCTGGAAACGGTAATCTTAAATTAATTCAGCCACCTAAAATTAATTTTCCATCAGGAATAGAATCTTACGATCCAAAAACTAATATGAATATTCGGTCGACCGTTTCGGGTGTTGATGGGAATATCTCATTCGATTATTTGTTTGTCCCAAGAAGTGAAGGACAGTATACAATTCCGGCCAGTTTGTTCTCATATTTTAATCCAGCGTCGGGAAGATATGAGACAAGAGTTATAGGACCTTTTACGATTAAAGTAACCAAAGGGAATGGGAATTCAGCTACTTTGGTGGGGAATTATTCTCAGCAGGATCTTAAGCTTTTAGGGCAGGATATACGATACATCAAATTAGGTAGTCGTTTGTATCCGAAAGGGTATTCTGTTTATTCGACAACTTGGTTTTATCTGTTGTTTTTGTTGGCGTTGGTTGGATTTTTAGTCTTGGTCGCTTTTAATAGAAAGAGGGCTATAGAGAGTGCGAATCTTGAATTAATGAAAAACAGAAGAGCGGGAAAACTGGCTCGTAAGCATCTGAAAAATGCAACAATTCAAATGAAGGCGCACAATCAGGAGCTATTCTACGAGGCTATACTAAAAGCATTCTGGGGCTATCTGAGTGATAAATTATCTATTCCAATTTCAGATCTAAATAGGGAGTCTGCAGTAGAGGCATTAAAACAAAATCAGATTGAAGAATCTTTGATTAAGAAATTTCTGGATGTTGTTGATAAATGTGAGTTTGCAAGATTTGCTCCGGCTGAACTTAACGGACCGATGGGAGATGTTTATCACGATGCAGAAAAAGTTATGAATGAGCTGGACCGTCAAATAGATAAAAAGTAGTGACTGTTTTTAATAGAATTGGGATATGAAAAGAACACTAACCATTTTACTTCTTGTATTGGGAGTAATGCATGTAATGGCTGATACAAATGACCAGTTGCTTCAGAAAGCAGATAATTTTTATTTGAAAGCGAAATTTGCAGAAGCAGCAAAAATATATGAGAAAGTATTAAGTGGAAATAAAGAATCGGCCACGGTTTATTTTAATCTCGGGAACAGTTACTACAAGATAGGGAAATATCCATTGGCAATTTTGAATTATGAAAGAGCTAAATTGCTAGCTCCCGGTGATGAAGATATTAACTATAATCTTTCATTGGCCAGAGTTCATACTCAGGATAAGATTCAGACTGTGCCAGAGATATTCTTCATGAGGTGGTGGCACCATTTAATTAATTTGAAATCTTCGAATGAGTGGGGTGGTTTTAGTCTCATTTCGTTTCTGCTGTTTTTAACGGCATTGGGCTTTTTCCTATTAACACGATCTGTATTGATCAAAAAGACGTCATTCGGATTTGGAATATTATTTGTTTTTCTTTTTCTTTTTAGTTTTGGTTTTGGGTTGACTCAACGAAATCGACTAAACAGGCATGATGAAGCAATTGTTTTTGCTCAAACGGTGACCATAAAGAGTTCTCCTGATAATAATGGGAATAATATTTTCATTATTCACGAGGGATTGAAAGTGAAAATTACCGATCAAATTGGCTATTGGCTTGAGATTCGCCTTAGTGATGGCAATAAGGGCTGGTTACCAGAGAATTCAGTCGTTAAAATATAGTGAGGGAATAGCAGATAAGCACTTGTTATTGCTTGAGTCATATTTATAACCTGAATAAGAAGGATATTTTTATTAACATTGCAGCCAATGTTTCATTCAGTTGTTTATTTCATAAAACAGTTAAATTATGGCATATAATTTATTAAAAGGAAAAAATGGTTTAATCTTTGGTGCACTTAATGAGAATTCTATTGCATGGAAAGTAGCAGAAAGAGCAAAAGAAGAAGGAGCTTCCTTGGTTCTCACTAATACCCCGGTTGCACTAAGAATGGGTACAACCAATAAGTTGGGTGAAGCTATAAATGCAAAAGTTATTGCTGCCGATGCAACGAGTATCGAAGATCTTGAAAATCTCATTAATGAATCAATGACTTTTTTTAATGGGAAAATAGACTTTGTCCTGCATGCAATAGGGATGTCGCCGAATGTACGTAAAGGACACCATTACAGTGATCTTGATTATGATCTGTTCCATAAAACTCTTGATATCTCTGCTATTTCTTTTCATAAGCTTTTGCAATCCGCGAGGAAACTGGATGCAATTAGTGAATGGGGATCTGTTGTCGCTTTATCATATATTGCAGCGCAACGGACTTTCTTTGGTTATAACGATATGGCAGATGCGAAAGCAATACTTGAATCAATAGCAAGGAGCTTCGGATATATTTATGGTCGGGAGAAACATGTTCGGATAAATACGATTTCTCAGTCCCCGACCATGACAACCGCAGGAAGTGGAATTAAAGGATTTAGTAATTTATTCGATTTTGGAGACCGGATGTCACCGTTAGGAAATGCTTCGGCTGATGATTGTGCAGATTACTGTATCGCTATGTTTTCTGATCTGACGAAGAAAGTGACAATGCAAAATCTATTTCATGATGGCGGGTTTTCCAGCATGGGGATGAGTCTTCGTGCAATGGATCAATATAATAAAGGATTTGAAGTTGACGAAAATCATTTGTTTGATTAAGTCAGGTAAATAATTCTTCCGAGAGAATATGATTGTTAATGCTCGGTCATCGTTCTCTCGGAAGAGAGTATTTGTTGATTTTTAGTTATTCGTTTCCTATTGCAAAGGAATCTCCATTCTGAAATTGTTCGTCTAATCCGGTAAGGGAAACTCCTCCAAATTTCGTGGGATCTTTAATTTTGATAGTGATGGTCTCCATTTGATTTCTTTTCGCGGTAATCTGTCCAGTATATATTTGAAATACATCTCCGCAATCCCGATTCCAGGTGATCGTTATATTTATAGGATCAGTGTAATAGTTTGTTCCCGATTCTACAAAATCATACGCTTTTAAGATGAATGGAGTGCACATAATTACCTGTTGTTGTGGTTGAGCATTTGAATTCGCGTTGATTATTACGTCAGCAGAATTATCAAGTGTAATTTTAAGATTTCCATCAGTTAATCCTTCGGGAACAAAATTGATTCCATAGCTTACTCTTTTTTCGGCAATTGATATTGTTTTATTATCTTCTGACGGAGTAAAATCAGTATTTTCTCCATAAAAGCGGTCAATTGGAGCCCGGCCATAACCTTTGCCATCAGCCAGATCTGTGTAACTTGCAGAAGCAAGGTATTCCGGACCAGAATAAGTGAATTTATTCTGGATGGTTACAGATTGTTTATCCTTTATCTCAAAAGGATTAAAGTACTCTTCTTTATCTGTTTTTTTTAAGATGTTTTTGGCATTCTTGATGAATGTTAATGTTGTTTTATACTTGTAATTGTCATACAATTTCAGCGATAGCATTGAGAGATCATCAAAGTAGCCCGAAGCATAAGGATAGTATGGTGCATCAGATACGGCACTACTTTTGGCATAAACCTCAACACCATAAATATCGTTGGATGTCACCTTTGTTTCCGGAAATGAAGAGCTTAATTCTGCTTGAGGAATTATCGATACGATGTACGATTTGTGAACTTGTGGAATGTTTTCGTCCTTGCTACAACTGGTAAGTACTAATAAAACGCAACATAAGATAATTAAAAATGATTTCATGATTTTCTAGTTTTATTGAGTTGTTTCCTTAAAAATAGTGCATCGTAAAACTTATGGTTATTTAAAATTAGCAATGTTAAGTAAATTTAAAGTTTGATTGTAATGCAATTGGTGTTATGCGAGAATATGAAAGCCGATTCAGATCAGTTGTGATTTTGATGAATTATTATTTTTATATAACAGAGCATATCTGTTAAGTTTATTTTGAACCTCCTGTTTTTCTGAATATTTTTGTAAATCCCTAAAGGGGGAGAGTCTAAACAATAGAAGCATTCATGAAACAGATTTTTCTTATGGCAGGACTTATTCCGTTCTTATGTCTTCCTTTTCACAAAGCAAAGGCACAGAGTGAATTTGTCAAGGTCTCAGGAAGCCATTTTGAGATTCAGGGGAAACCATATTATTATATTGGAACTGATTATTGGTATGGTCCGTTACTCGCATCCGAAGGAGAAGGAGGAGATCGTCAGAAGTTAATTCAGGATCTGGACTTCATGAAGGGTAATGGCATTAATAATTTGCGAATACTTGTTGGTGCGGAAGGTCCGGATAATATAAAACGTAGGGTTACTCCAACATTACAGGTGAAACAAGGACAATATAACGACACATTGCTGGCAGGCTTGGATTTTCTTCTTAGTGAAATGGGAAAGCGATCTATGTATGCTGTTATTTATCTGGGAAACACTTGGGACTGGTCGGGTGGCTATTCTCAATATCTCAACTGGAATAAGCATGGTAGAATTCCTTACTTATATAGTTATGGTTGGGATCGCTTTAAAAATTACGATCAGGCTTTTATTACCGATCGACGTGCTCAAGAGGCTTTTTATAAACATGTGAAATTCATTGTTTCGAGAACGAACCGATATACAGGAAAACTCTATAAAGACGATCCTGCAATCATGGCTTGGCAGATTGCGAATGAGCCAAGAGCGCTTGATATTGATAATATTCCAGATTTTAAAAGATGGATATTTCGTACTGCAGGATTGATTAAGTCGATAGACAAGAATCATCTTATATCGACAGGATCGGAGGGAATAATGGGATGTGAAGGAAGTATGAAGTTATACCGGCAGATTCATGCTAATCGGAATATTGATTACCTGACAGTTCATGTATGGCCGAAGAACTGGGGATGGATTGATGAACACAATATTTCAGGAACGGTAAATCGTGCAATTGCAAAAGCGAATCAATATATGTTGCCTCATTTTAAAGCAGGCAAAAGATTAAGGAAGCCGGTTGTTGTAGAAGAATTTGGTTTGCCGCGAGACCACCATCAATACAACCTGCATGATTCAACCCGGTCTCGCAATTTATTTTATAGGTACATCTTTGACACGTTGTTGACTTATACTTGCCATCGAGGCGTTTTCGCAGGATGTAACTTTTGGGCTTATGGCGGATCGGCGCGGCCATCAGAAGGTCGTGTCTTTTGGAAAAGAGGAGATGATTTAATGGGTGATCCTCCACAGGAAGAACAGGGGTTAAATTCTGTTTTTGATACAGACACAACATGGAGTATTATTAAAGAATACAATAGCAAAATTCAAAATGTACTGATTAAATAGAGACAATGAGTAATGCAAGTGAAACATTAATTTTAAATTTGTAAGAAGGGATTGATTGACAGTAGGGAACGTGGATTCTAGAAACTGATAAAATATAACTATGAGAAAAATGAAACTCTTGATGGGAACTATCTGTATGATGTGTTTGATGGTTTTAATAAATCCGTTGTATATGAGTGCACAAAATGAGAATGTTAGTATAAATACCGGGTGGCAATTCAGACAAGCCGGGTTAGGAGATTGGTTGCCGGCAACTGTTCCTGGAACTGTTCATACAGACTTGTTGTCCAATAAGAAAATTGAAGATCCTTTCTACCGGACAAATGAAAAAAAACAACAATGGATTGACAAAGTTAATTGGGAGTATCGAACAACTTTTAAGGTAACCCCGCAGCAATTTTCTTACCAGTGTGGCGAAATGGTGTTTTATGGATTAGATACTTATGCTGATGTATATCTGAACGGACAACTTATTTTGTCTGCAGATAATATGTTCCGTACCTGGCGGGTTGATGTTAAGAAAGATCTTCATGAAGGGTCTAATGAATTGCGAATATATTTTCATTCTCCAATTGTTAAAGGTTTGGATTTGCAGGAAAAGCATGGAGTGATGTTGCCTGCAGGTAATGATCAGAGTGAAAACGGAGGTCTGGGGCCTAATGGTGTTAGTGTATTTACCCGTAAGGCTGGGTACCACTATGGCTGGGACTGGGGACCCCGGTTTGTTACTTCTGGAATATGGCGGTCTATAGAAACCGAATTTTGGAATAATGTAAAGATTGATCATTTGTTTATCCGTCAGCCACATGTTACAGCTAAAGAAGCAGAATTGACTGCAGAGGTTAATCTGAGAGCTGTAACAACCGGAGAGGCAACCGTAAAAGTGATTGATCGTTCAGATAACAGAGTCGTTACAACACAGCAGATAACTCTTTCTACAGGACAACAGACCGTGAATCTTCCGTTTATAATTCAGAATCCGCGGTTGTGGTGGACTAATGGATTGGGGAAACAAAACTTATATAATTTTGAGGTAACCGTTGAGCAAAATGGTAAAGTTCTTGCGCAGGGAGAACAAACAACCGGAATAAGGAGTCTTCATCTGATTCGAAAAAAAGATGCTAAAGGTAACGGTGAATCATTCTATTTTGAGTTAAATGGAGTCCCTGTTTTTGCAAAAGGAGCGGATTATATTCCGAGTGATAATTTTCTTCCCCGGGTAACCAAGGAAGTCTATAAGAAAACCATTGATGATGTTGTCGCTGCCAACATGAATATGCTTCGTGTTTGGGGTGGAGGCGTTTTTGAAGATGATGAATTCTATAAGTTATGCGATGAGAAGGGAATTCTAATCTGGCAGGACTTTCTTTTTGCCTGTTCGATGTATCCGGGAGAGGAGTCATTTATGGAGAGCGTGAAACAGGAAGCGATTGATAATGTAGTCCGAATGAGAAATCATCCATGTATTGCTCTTTGGTGCGGCAATAATGAGATTGATACAGCATGGCAGGAAGATACTAATTCAGGATGGGGATGGAAGGAACAGTACAATAAAGAGCAACGGGCTCAGATTTGGGCTGATTACCAGAAGATTTTCCATTCATTACTTCCTGAAGTTATTAAGGAATATACCGATGGAGATGATTACTGGCCATCTTCTCCGATGGGCGGACCTGGAATTAATCAGCATGCAGATGGGAAGACATCCGGTGATGTTCACTATTGGGGCGTTTGGCATGGACTGAATAAATTTGAGGAATTTGAGACCCATGTCGGACGGTTTATGAGTGAATATGGATTTCAGTCATTCCCTGAATTCGAAAGTGTAAAGAAATATACAGTCCCCGCTGATTATAACATTGAATCGGAGGTAATGGCTGCACATCAAAGAGGCAGTGGGGGAAATTTGCTGATTAAAAAGTACATGGGATGGGATTATAAGGTGCCGGAAGGATTTGAGCAGTTCTTGTATATGAGTCAGGTGTTGCAAGCAAGAGGGATTAAAGCTGCAATGGAAGCACATCGTCGGGCTAAACCATATTGTATGGGAACACTTTACTGGCAGTTGAATGATTGTTGGCCGGTAGCAAGTTGGTCTGGTATTGATTACTATCGCAATTGGAAAGCACTCCATTATGCTGCCCGTGAAGCCTATAAACCGGTTATCGTTTCTTCTTATGAGAAAGATGGAAAACTTGGAATCTATGTTATTTCGGACGAATTGAAACCGGTAAAAGGAATACTTGATGTTGAGGTCTTTGATTTTGATGGGAAACTTAGGAACAAAATGTCCCTGCCATTTAGTGTCGCAGCCAATGTTTCCAAAGAAGTTGCTAATCCGGAAGTAAAGAAGATTCTGAATGGTTCGGATGAGAAAGATGTCGTTGCAATATTGACTCTTCGTTCAGGCGATGAGGTGGTTGCTATGAATGAAGCATACTTTGCAAAGCCTAAAGATCTGAATCTGACCAAGCCGACCCTTACCATTAATGTAAACGAAAAAGATGGTAAAAAATGGCTTGAAGTTACCAGTGATAAACTTGCGTGCAGTGTAATGTTCTATATTCCGGGGCATCAGTTGTTTTTCTCTGATAATTATATTGATATTCTTCCGGGAAAGACTTATCACATCGAGATGACAACGGACTTGTCTAAAGAAGAAATCAGTAGTCAGATTAAATATCGTCATTTGTTGAGTGAATAATCAGTAGTCTGAATAGTAATAAAAACAAAACCTCGTTACGATCTAAGGTAACGAGGTTTTATTTTAATATTTTGAAGCAAAAATCTTACCTGAATTTTTCGCTAAGATAATGTTCTGCGTCAATTGCAGCTATACATCCAGACCCAGCAGCAGTGATTGCCTGTTTGTAATGAGGATCTTGAATATCACCAGCAGCGAAAACACCCTCAATGTTCGTTTTTGAGGAGTCTGGTGCGGTAATTATATAACCAACTTCATCTGTCGAAATATAGGGCTTAAAGATGTCTGAATTGGGCGTATGTCCAATTGCCAGAAAGAATCCGTCAATACTAATACTGACTTCTTTTTCTTCCGGGGTTCCTTTTTTGTGAATTAAGGTAGCTCCTTCGACAACTCCATTGCCAAAAAGTCCCAAAGTTTGATGTTCCCAGAGGATTTCAATATTCTTTGTTTTTAGCACGCGATCTTGCATCACTTTTGATGCACGAAGCTCGTGGCGGCGAACGATCAGGTATACTTTACGGCATAGGCCGGCAAGATAAGTTGCTTCTTCCAGTGCAGTGTCGCCACCACCGACAACTGCAACATCTTTACCCCGATAGAAGAATCCATCACATGTAGCGCAGGCAGAAACACCCGATCCGGCGTATTTCTGTTCATCGGGCAGACCCAGATATCTTGCAGTAGCGCCGGTAGAGATAATGATTGCATCAGCTTCGATAACTGTCTTCTCATCAATAGTAACGGTATGCGGTGTTTTTGAGAAATCGACAGCTGTTGCTATTCCTGAACGAATATCTGCTCCGAAACGGATCGCTTGTTTACGAAGATCTTCCATTAAAACCGGACCGGTAACCCCATCCGGGTAGCCGGGGAAATTTTCTACTTCAGTTGTTGTTGTTAATTGTCCGCCAGGCTGCAACCCTTCATAAAGAACTGGTTGCAGATTGGCACGAGCTGCGTAAATGGCTGCGGTGTAGCCGGCAGGGCCTGATCCTATAATGAGGCATCTGACATGCTCGTTGTTATTAGACTGTGTCTCTTTTATTTTGTTCGAATTGGATGAATGATTTGATTCCATATGAAAAAGTATTAATTCAATAACTCAAAAGTACAAAAAAGTTTATGACCTGAAAGAACAAGGTTGTTCTCGTATTTGAGAACGAGCTACGTAATTATAACAGGTACAGGCGAAAGAAGTTTAATGTATAGGAAAAATATGATTTTTATTAGGAAAAGCTTGGATTAAAAGCGGTTCTTGTTTAGTTTTGTGCCCTCGAAAAGCGGGGTGTAGCTCAGTTGGTTAGAGTACGCGTCTGGGGGGCGTGAGGTCGCTGGTCCAAGTCCAGTCACCCCGACTGCTTAAAAAACAAAGGGTTAGACGTTGACGTCTAACCCTTTTGTTTTGCCTATCTGAAATTATTATAAACCCACGGCAGCCATTCAACTTTTAACTTCTACAATAAGTATTGGCTTGCTTGCAGCTTCTATCACGTTTATTCTGTTGCCAGTTTGCCGAGAATAGGTTTTGAAAGGCCCTTCAATATGATCTGTCTGGGTTTATTGAGTTCAAATACAATTACCTCATTCTTTCCTTTTTTGAGCCATTCCGCAGGGACATAAATGGTCTGTTGTGGACCGATAGACCAGTAACGGCCGAGGTTATGTCCATTTACCCAAATGCAACCTTTTCCCCAATCCTGCAAATTGAGGTAAGTATCTCCTGTCTCCTGGAGATTAAAACTTCCTTTGCGGATAACCGGTTGGTCAACAACAATGTGCAGACATTTGGGCGTAAAACGAGCTATATCATTGAAAGGAAGACTAAACATCTGCCAACCCTTTAGTTCCTTTCCTTTGAATGTTACATTTTGGGTTATGCCTTTATTATTATCAAGCAAGAAAGGACCAAAATTGATACGACCAAGATTTTCAACTAAGATATCAAGTCTTACCTTGCCTTTGGGAAGAGTTATTTGCAAACTGTCCTGGTTATGGCGTCGGTCAAGCGTTCCGATTCTTTTCCCGTTAATAAATAGAATTCCATAATCCCGTAATTGATTTATTTTGAGGATTCCTTTCTCACCTCCGTTAATAACAGAACGGTAAAGGACGAAGCCATAATCCTGATTAAGGGCCTCAAAGGTAAGAGGTTGCTCATTTTTTACTGGTGCAGGTAGAATATCAAATAAACTTTGTGCCGAAGTGAAATCTACTGGTGGAGTGACAATCGCTTTTCGAGGTTGTGGTACGTTGGGTAGCACCTGTCCCTGATGAAGATGTTTTTGAATGACTTCCCGAAAACGCATGAATTTTTCAGTGGCATTACCAGCTTCGTCAAGAGGAGCGTCATAATCATAACTACTGATCTGTGGCTCGTAAGGAGTATCCGGTTTGTAGTTTGCTCCATTCATAAATCCACGGGTCGTTCCACCATGAAACATATACATGTTGATAGAGATTCCCGCCGATAAGATACTGTCAAGCTGGGTTGCGTATTGGGAGGCAGGAACGGTATGATGAGCAGTTCCCCACCAGTCAAACCATGCCGGGTACCATTCTGCAATATAGAAAGGTCCTTTACCTTCATGATTTTCACGAACGAGTCTTTTTATTTCTTCAGGCTTAGACAATCCATTAATGGCTGGTAACAAACCGGGCAGATGACCATCGCGCACATCTTTTGCCGGGTCACAGGTATATAGCAGTCCGTCAAATCCAGCCTCCTGGAATATCTTTCGGTTAATACTCATGTATTCTTTATCATTAGAATAGGAGCCGTATTCATTTTCGACCTGTACCATGAGAATATTTCCTCCGTGATTGACCTGGTAAGGAGCCAATTGTTTTCCCACTGCCCGAATATAATTTCTGTATGCATCAAGATATTGTTGATCTTTACTTCGAACAACCAGCCCCGGAATATTCTGTAGCCAATACGGGTATCCTCCGAATTCCCATTCGGCACAGACATAAGGACTGGGACGCAATATGACCCAAAGGCCCTCTTCTTTGGCAATACGAACAAATTCAGCAACATCGTTGTTCCCTGTAAATTCATAATGTCCTTTTTGAGGTTCGTGCACGTTCCAGAATACATAGGTCCCAATCGTATTTAAACCCATTGCTTTGGCCATTTTCATGCGACTACGCCAAGCTTCGCGTGGCACGCGAGGATAGTGAATTTCGCCTGAAATCATCTGAAATGGTTTTCCATCGAGAAGAAAGGCAGTGTCACCTAACGCAAAGGTGTGTTTTGGTGATTGTGCAAATAGAAAGCTGCTCAGAAAAAGTAGACAAAAAAGAAACGGAACATATTTTTTCATACCTTATTTTATTGAGTTTGGGTGGAAATTATTCTTCAACAAATGTTATAATACTGCGTGCCGGAATTTTATACTCTCCTTTTGCTTTGCCTTTATAGGATAAATTGTCTGTTTGTGATGTCTCGTATATGTTGTATCTTTTTTTTGTTTTTGAAGAGAAGTTCAGCGGATTAATAATAACAGATTGCGCTTCTTTTGAATAGTTAATTGCTACTATGACGAGCTTTTCTTTGATTGTATCTAAATAGGCAGAAACCATGAGTCCTTTTCCCATATTAACTTCTGAAATGTTATCATTGCGAGAGACTTCAATACGTTTCATGCCAGGACGAACGAACCTGCTATAGTTTCCTAATGCCCATAGCAATTTAGAAGGTCGGTAACTTCCATCTGTTTTGCAGAAGGTCATAATCTCATCAGTGGGAGAGATGCTTCCCTCGCACTTGTTATCGTCAATGAATATTAGTCCGTCTTTATAGTTAGCCTCGGAGATGGCTGTCCACCATTGCCATGAAGAAGCATTGGCAAGTGTAAGATCATAGTGAATAATCCGGGCGACATAAAGAGCTGTGTTAATTGATAAGTCCCGATTAGCTCCTCCTTCTATATCATCATTTTTTTCCATAACGCAATATTCTGATTGCCAGTAGTCGAAATCAGGGGCTGATTGTCGTATTTTTTCATGTAGCGCTTTTCTTTGTGCAATAAGGTCATCCAAACCCCAAACGGACCAGTAGGAGTGGGCTGTTATGCATTTATTAACGGAAGGAAGCTTACTTATGCTGAAAAGGCCTTTATCGGCGAACAATTCTTCAATCTGATTGTCGCGACTGGGTTTATCTGTATTTTGTTTAAACAGGTATTGAATTGCACCGGCCTCGCCAAATGCAATTTTGCAATTTGAGTTGAGTCTTTTTAGTTCCCGGTCAATATGATGAATAAGAATAGAGCATTCCTGATTTGTCGCAGGTGTCCCTTCCTGTGAGTTTCCTGTCCAGTCCCATTGGGGTTCATTGATCGGACTTAGGTAATCAAATTTCAAATGATTACAAACCTCAACCAGGAACCTTGCATACTTGGTATATTTATCCGGTTGGAGATTCAGATGAATTCCTCCGGACGCTTTTGCCAGTCCGTTCTCTGACAGAAAATACGGAGCTGAAATAGAAAAACCCAATGTCTTTTCAACTCCCCGTTTACGGGCTGCATCCAGAAACCAACGTTGTCCTTCTTGTTTGTTCCAGTCGTATTGTCCGTCTTTTCCCAAGAAACATTCTGCTCTTCGCCACTCGTGAACAATTCCACTGTTGGCTCCTTGTTCTGTACTTCCCGAACCGATGTTGAATCGCCATAATGACAACCCGATGCCTTTAGGATTCCCTTGTTTATCCAAATCTTTACTAAAGAGAAGGTCTGCAATAGCATTACGCTTTTCTATTGGCCAATTTTTACCAACGAATTGAGTGCGCCATGCATCGGAAGCCCCGAAGCTGTGAATTGTTTGTTGTTGCGCATTTTTATCAATTGTTAGTTTAATTTGTGCTTGAACAGCAATGGGATAGAAGGTACATAAACAGATTACAGCAAGATAATATTTCTTGAAATTCATATGCTTGAATATTTTGAATAAGGTGGTAAAAAGCCACTTCCTTGGAATGTTGGTTGTTCTTTATGACATGTCTTTAACTTCTTATACATCTGATTATTCTATTAATAGGGTGGAGAAGTTATTTATAATAACCGACCAACGTTGTAAGACTATTGGCCTGTATGGGTATATTTTGGGCACTTACATTTTTTGTTTTCTTTAAATTTGTGCTTTCTGATGTGACATAAGTCGAAAAATCACCATTAAGTGTTCCGTTTTTTAGGTTAATGGAAACTGTTTTGGCTGTTGAACTATAATTGATAAGAACTACAACCAGTTTCTTCGTGCTTTCGTCAATGAAAGAAGATGCCAGTATCCCGTGACTTTGATTTGGCAAAATGTCAGGCGAACCGGTATATATTCGTTTCATTCCAGGTCGGACAAAAAGGGAATAATTTCCTAAGCCCCATAAAAGTTTTGATTGACGGATATATCCATCATTTTTGCAATAATCTTCGTTCGATGCATTTGTTACACCATTAATGCCCTCACTGCTCCCGTCATCCAGGTAAATCAATCCGTCTTTATAAGTATATCTTGAAAGAGCGGTCCACCATTGCCATGAGGATGCATTTCCTTTTACCAATGCATAATGGATAAGCCGACCGACATAGAGGGCCATATCCATATTCAGATCCCGGTTCCATCCATCTGCCATATCGGTATTGGCAGCTTCGAGAATGCAATATTCAGATTCCCAATATTTCAGGGATGCATTGACGGATGATATTTTATTAAATACCGCTTCGCGGGAAGAGATCATGTCCGATATAGGCCACACGGTGTAATAGGAGTGACTACTAATTAGATTTGCCACGTTACTAAGATTTCCGACATAGTCATTTGACGAAGAGTTAAAAAAATCTTCTATCTGATTTCCTCTGTCGGCATCTGTATTTTGATACAGGTAAGCAACAGTCCCAGCTTCAGCTAAGGTAACTTTTGTCTGAAGACCTTTACTTGAGAGTTTATTGGAAAGCCGTTTGGTAAGATCAGCTACTTCTGCATTTGAAGCAGGAGTTCCTTCTTCCGAAGCTTGACCGTTAGAGCCTGCTGACCAGCTCCATTGTGGCTCATTTACGGGTGAAAGGTAGTCGATTTTAGTCCCTTCGTCATTGAAATGCTGGACGACTGATGTCAGAAAATCAGCGAAATAGTCCATGTATCCTGTTTGAATGTTCATGTGCCATCCACCTGCGCTATATGCCTTTTGATTTTGTGTATAATACACCGGGGGACTGTAGGAAAACATCAAGATCTTTTCTACTCCTCTTTTTTTTGCAGCATTTAGAAACCATTGTTGCCCTGCTTGTTTGTTCCAGTCATAAGTTCCGTCTGCAGAAAGAAAGCATTCCGCTCTTTTCCACGGGTCGGTTATAGAACTGCTATTGCCTTGTTCCATGCTTCCTGCCCCGATGTTAAATCGCCAGATAGAAAGGCCAATTCCTTTTGGATCACCATTTTGATCATAATCCTGACTAAATAATAAATCCGCTATTTCTTCTTTTTTTGCTGAGGGCCAATTTTTACCAACCATCTGACAACTCCATGCATCTGATGCGCCAAATCCATCCATTTCCTGATAAACGGTAGTAGGATTCAGGTTAATCGTAGTTATATCACTTGATGTATTATCCTCGAGTGAAGACGTTTTTTTGCAACTGTAAGAAGTAAACAACAGTATTGATAACAATACGAAATAGGATAAAAATCTGCTTTTCGTCTGTATTATAACATTCCAATGTAAAGCTGGACTGTGTTTGATTGTATGTTGATTCATATTCTCGTATTGTTTTTTAATGAGACTGTTTACAAAGAGCAATCGCTGAAGAACAAAGGAAATAGTGAGTCTGGTTGCGATTAGTTCCTTTTAAACAGTCTCGTAATTTTTATCAATAACTGAATTAATAATTGGGATTCTGTTTTAGTTTTCCGTTACTGCGGTCTATTTCGCTTTGAGGAATAGGCCAGAGTTCATGTTTGCCGACAATGAATGCAGAACCTTTATCGGATGGTTCTGTTGTATGCACATTTTCCCAATAGTCCGTGCTTGTACGGTTATATTGAACAAAAGAGCCATTTGATCCCATCACAACATCGATCATCGGTTTGTTCGTTACCGGATCGATTTCGCGACGTAAATCATATAGTCGCATCCCTTCTCCGGCAAGTTCAAGTCTTCTTTCTTTCCAAATAGCATAAAGCAGGTCATTGCCACTTAATCCTTTTTTCTCAGGAAGATTAACTCTTGCCCGAAGGGTATTAATGTCAGCGAGAGCCTGATCTGGATTACTGTTAAAATAAGCTGCTTCTGCACGAATCAAATACATCTCACCTAACCGGAGTAAAATCATGTCAAGCGGAATATGTCTGTCTTTGGAAGTCAAATTTTCCCGGATGGCAACAGGGACATATAGCTTTCTCCATGTACGGCATGATTTATTTAACGAAGAATTGAAGGTATAGTGAGGATTGTCAACTTCATCACCATAGACTGGCAATCCTAAGCGGATAATCGTACTTTTTAGACGAACAGAATCTCCTTCCGATTTATAAGCTTGTTCCAGATTACTTGTTGGAACGCACCATCCCCAGCCATCCATTGCCTTCGCTGTCTCTGTTTCCCAACTTTCCCCACGGGCATTGGTAATAACCGGATATTCATTTCCTACCGTATAGGTCTGATTGCTGTTGGTTTGTGATTCAAAAATTGATTCAACCCCATTGTGATTGGTGCAACTCCATATATTAACGAAGTCATGTTCAAGTGCATATCCTCCTTCTCTGATTACCGTATCGGCATAAGCATAGGCATTTTTGTAGTCTTTCATGGAGAGATAAGTTCTTGCCAGTAAAGCCTTACATGCACCACTGGTAACCCGGCCAACATCGTTTCCGGTCCACTGTTTGGGTAACTTAGCCGCTGCATCTTTTAAGTCGGCGACAATAGATGCATATACCTCATCTTTCGGATTACGGCTTTTGTTTAATTGCGAAGTACTTAATACATCCTGGGTTAATACTACATCTCCAAAATTCTGAACCAATTCCCAATAAGAAAATGCGCGGAAGAATTTGGCCTGAGCAATTAATTTGTTTTGATTCTCAATTGATACTGGAGCCGATGGAATCCTTTTAATAGCAATGTTGGCTGATATAATGTTCTCATATTTAATGGCATAAAAATTAAGAAGAGGCCAAGGGGCATTGCTTGCCGTAACATTATAAAAGGCGTAAGCATAAGAGTTACTGCTGGACTGGTTGAGGTTTCCCATCCATGCATCATCAGTTGCCATTTCATTATTTAGTCGTTGAAAATTTTGGGTCCAATCGTCCCAATGAGCAAAACCAACATATAACCCGCCGATGAATGATTGGCATTCATCCAGGGTTCCAAAATAATTGTCCAAATCAGAAACTCCTTTTTGTGGAGTGTCGATGAAATCTTTGCTGCATGAATAAAAGAAAAGCGCCGATATCATCACCATTGAGTATATAATTATTCGTTTCATTTTATACATCTTTAAGTATTTCACTTTTAAAATGACAGATTAACTCCAACGAAATAGGTTTTAAGTACAGGATAACTATATTCCTGAAAACCGTAGTTCATTGGGCTGAAGCTTGTTTCAGGATCGACTCCTGAGAATTTGGTCCATGTTAACAGGTTCTGTGCCGAGATGTAGAATCGCAGGTTTGATATTCCTAATTGAGCGATTGTTCTTTTGGGCAAAGAGAATCCTAACTGAATATCTTTTACTCTCAGAAACGAGCCGTCTTCAATAAATAAATCTGAAAATTTTGTATAGTTTTCGTTCAGGTCGTTGTGTGAAAGAATAGGAATCTTTGTGCTGGTTCCTGCACCATGCCATGCTGCATCGAGTGCGTCACTGGCCATATTAGTCTGGTTTACTGCATTGTATTTGTCATTTAGTAACCAGTTTACGACCTTATTTCCATAGCTGAAATAAATGTTGGTTCCTAAATCGAAATCTCCTGAATTTGTTTTGTAAGTGGCATTGAAAGAGAAACCACCGGTGAATTTTGGATATGGACTTCCAAGTTTAACCCGATCTTTACTATCAATCACTCCGTCATTGTTGGTATCGACAAAGCGAACGTCTCCCGGACGTGCATAAGGTTGCATGATGTCTCCATGCTCGTTGGTATGACTGTTTATTTCATATTTATTCTGAAAAATGCCATCGGTTTTGTATCCGTAAAAATATCCAGGCTCATCTCCAACAACCATTCGGGTTGTTGAAACACTGTTCCAACTTGGACCGGCCAAAATTTCATCTACACCAGGCAGTGTTTTCATTTTCATTTTAGAAGCCGAAAATGTTAGTCCCGTGTTGAATTTCAATTTGTCACTGTCATGTGTGTAGCCTAATGATGCATCAATCCCTTTTGCTTCCATCCTTCCTACATTCGACCAGATGCATGCGCTGTTCGGGTATCCGCTGTAATAAGGATAATTCATTTGAAACAGCATGTTGTGGGTGATTTTTTGGTAACCTTCAACCGTAGCGGTCAAGGCTGAATTGAAGAATTTCATATCTAATCCCAGATTTCGTTCTTCGATTGTTTCCCATTTAATATCCTGATTTTTCATGCTATTTAGTACGCTAACACTACCAACGGTTCCATTACCTGAACCAAACGTGTAATAGCTGTTAGCAAGTTTTGACAGATATACATCACTGGGGATTCCCTGATTCCCGACAGTTCCCCAACCTGCATATAATTTGGCATCGGAGATAACTGTGTTATCTTTCAAAAACTGTTCATTGGAGAATCGCCATGCAGCAGAAGCAGAAGGGAAGAAGGCCCATTTATTTTTATCCATGAATTTTGAAGACCCATCCCGACGAGCGGTTGCTGTTAGTAGATAACGATTATCGTAGTTATAAGTTAGACGACCGAGGAACGATTCGATCGAATTACGATAAGTATTTCCAGCTGCACTTTGTACGGTCCCGTTAGATGCGTCTATTTCTCTCATGTTGTCAGAGGTATTTGGGAAACCTTCCCGATATCCTGTAACATAGTCTTTGTTTTGCTCTTCAGCAGTCATACCTACCATGGCCGAACCACTATGTTTGCCGACACTCAGGTTGTAGGTTAGTGTATTTTGCCATGTCCAACTCAAATCTGTGATTTTTTGTCTCGAAATATTCGTTATACTATTGTATTCGTGTGAAGCATCAATCGTAAATTTTGGGTTGAAATTATTATAAGTCGATTCGACGTAGTTAATACCTCCCTGCGATTTAAAAACAAGATTTTTTAATGGATGGATGTCAATATAAGAGTTTGAATATAATGCGTATGATCCTCCGTTATTTCCATCTTGACGGCTATCCCTTCCCCGGGGATTTGCTATCTGAGTATAAAGCGAACGCATATATTTACTGTATTCGTTTTCATCTCCGGTGAGTTGATCCGTAGGACGCATTATTGGAGTTATTGGGTCGATCAGTAAATAATCCCCATACCACGAAGGTGTATTATTCCAGTATTCCCGGCGAGGATTGAGGTCTATTCCGACGGTTAACCATGGAGCTAATTTGATGTCGTTATTAATACGGGCTGTAAATTTTTCCCAGTCCCCTTCGTGGTAAAATGATTCTTGTTTAAAATAAGTGAATCCGATATTGTATTGGTGTTTTTCTGTTCCTCCTGAAATATTTAAACTTGCATTGAGTTCCGGAGAAGTCTTTTTGATTCCGGCACCCCACCAATCGGTATTATGCAAATCTTGTGTGTCGGCAATTAAATCGGATAGTCCGCTGTTTTCGTATGAACGGTTCATTGCCTTTGCATAATTTTCTGAGTTCAATACATTGTACGGTTTTTTAAAAGTTTGTGTCCCATAAGAAAAGTTAAAATCATATTTTGTCTTTCCTTCTTTTCCTCTTTTGGTCGTAACCAAAATGACTCCGTTTGAAGCTCGTGTTCCATATATAGCAGCGGCTGATGCATCTTTTAATACCTCAATGCTTTCAATTTCGTCTGTATTAAGAAAATTGGCATTATTGTTTCCATCCGTACTTACAATGGGAATACCATCAACAACATACAACGGGCTGGTGCTAAGGTTTATGGTTGTAAATCCCCGGATTAAAACTGTAGGAACAGCTCCAGGAGCACCACTATTGGTTATTACCTGCACTCCGGCAGCTTTACCCTGCAATGCAGCGGTAAAGTTTCCCTGAGTCTCTTTTTTTAGGTCATTTCCACTAACGGAAACCAATGAAGTCGTAATATCTTTTCTTTTGGATGTTCCATATCCAACAACAACTACTTCGTCGAGGTTTTGTGTGGAAGGAGAAAGAATCATATTTATTGTCCTCTGTATTCCAACTTTAGTAGTTTCTTTGTTATATCCTATGATTGAGAAAGTTAGAGTTGATTTGGCAGAGGGCGCTGTAATTGAATAGTGCCCATTGACATCGGTAACTGTTCCCGTATTGGTCCCTTGTACGACGACTGCAACTCCAGGAAGAGCTTGTCCCTCGTTGTCTGATACCAAACCTGAAATTGTCAGGCCCTGACCAGAAGCAAATCCCGATATTCCTAAAAAGAATATCAATAGGAGTGATTGACAGAAAATATTCTTTAGTTTCATGTCTAAGTGATTATGGTTAGTTATTTAGTTATTATTCAATACCATTTTTGCCCGGTTGAGGTGAGAATCGAATATGAAGGTATATTTTGTTGGAGTTGCGACATTCATATTCAGATTATCTCCTCCGCCTTTAATCGTTGTCTCAGGATTACTCGCATTATCAAATCTCCAGAAAGGATCAGGCCACCAGTTCCATGGATGCTTAGGTCCGATGATGAACTGAACATTACCCGAAAGGAGTACATTTACCCTGTAGATATACGGATTACTGCTATCCTGAGTCAGAAGAATTGCAGTACTTGGTGACCAGTTTTGTTCGAGATGATCGGCAAATCCGGTGCCTATTAATCCTATTTGTACCGGTGTCGGCGTTCCGTTGAGATCAAAAGTCATTGAATTTGGGGTGACATCAGTCGGAGTGTACTTCTGGGTACTATAGACCCCTGTTTTGGAGTTAAATGCGATCTTATAATATCCTTTCTCGGGAAGTGTAATCGGCAGTGAATTCGGATCATTAATGATTGTGGTCTTATCATTCGGATCTAAGCCAAAACAGTTCGGTTGAAAATCGGTTTTCTGAGGAATAAAACGGACTTCAGTATTTGCAGCGGGGGAGTAATAATCAGCTTCATAGGTATAAGCTCCGGTATGGTTAACTAACATCGGAACTCCGAATAAATCAGAATTGAGCTCGGCTTTTGTTTTTACGTCGGCCAGATACATTTTATCAAAATCAGGCATTGCTGATACAGACACAACCGTACTGCCTGTTACTTTATTTCCGGATTTGTCGGCCAGTGTATAGTTAAAAGTGTAACTTGTAAGTGCATTGGATAGAGTATAGTCCTTCTCAATGTTAGCCGTAGTTCCTGTCATTGCAATACTATCGGAAATGTTGAGCGGGGGACCTGATTTGATTAACAGGTAGGATAATTCTTTGTTGTCTGAAACATTGAACGAGGCTTTGAATGTCTCGGTTTTGGGGGCAACAACAATTGTAATAGCAGCATCCGGACCACTGTTTATAACCGGCGATGTAAAATCGCCATCAAGAGCGACATTTATGGTTGACTCTGCAGTCTTGTCAGCCCGGTCGGTTATTGTAACGTCTATTGTATAGTTTTTAGTAAGAGAGGCATCTGTCGGTACCAGAAATTTATAGTCGAGTGCGTAGTTTTTAACGATACTATCTTTAAACGTAATTGTTTTATCTAAAAACCAGTCATCATTTTTAATACGGATTGACTTTAGACCGGCATCTGCTGCCGTAACTTGTCCCTGTATATATAAATCTTTATTGGGAACCCAATGGAGTTCATTGGAAACTAACTTTAGTACAGGACCACTACTGGTAATGATAGAGTCGTTTTTTTCACAACCTTGCAACGTGATCAGAAACATGGCTAGCAGAAATAGCCACAATCGAGTTGTTTTCATAATTGTATGGTATTAGTTAGTAATTATTAGGTGTATTTAGTTGATGCAATTTCTGTGTCAAATATGAGAATTGTATCTGAATCCGGGTTTAGTTATTGTTTCAAAAGCTTTAGCTATTGTTTAAACGAACGGACTGATGAAAAAGACAGAAGTAATGTAAATTACAGACTTATAGTATACTGGGTAGGCTGTCGGTTGAGAGTGACGTTCTAAAAGTGTATTTTTACTAATCTCATTGTTACGGATAATAGAAAAAACATCCCTACTTTTAATCCGATTTAACATCCTTTTGTATGTTACGGACTAAACTACTACTAACTGCTTCTTTATTATTGTTTTTGAATTTGTTCGGGTCGCAGGCTCCAACCAAAATACGAAAAATATCCACCGTAAACGGATTGACCAATAATGTTGTATATAATATAGTTCAGGATCATCTGGGCTTTCTATGGTTTGCAACGGAAGACGGATTGAACCGTTACGATGGATACGGATTTACTTCTTTTCGCCATGATCCCTCCGATAAGCATAGTATCTCGGGTAATTTTATCCAATGCCTTTACTGCGACAAAAAAGGAAATATCTGGATAGGGACTTCAGAAAACGGACTTAATCGTTTTAATTATCAGACTAATCAGTTCGACCGATTTGAACATGACCCTGCAAATCCATTCAGTATTAGTCATAACGATATCGTTGGTGTTGTTCCTGGATCTATGGGAAATCTATGGGTTGCCTCGTATCGGGGAGGTATTAATAGTTATAGTATCCAAACGGGGAAATTTTATCATCTCAAAAGCATCTTTAGTCGTTCTTCAACGCCCAATTATCTCAAAGTAATGTGTGTCAAAGAGGCTGCGAATAAGATATTGTGGGTGGGAACGCAGGGAAATGGCTTATTCTCTTATAACTTAATCAATAAAAAAACGACGGTATTTTACAGTCAACCGGGTCAAAAAGGAATTCCGTCTAATACCATTAACAGTATTTTTGAAGATCCGCACCATAATGTATGGATTGCAACCAAACAAGGACTTGCTTTAATTAATGCCAACGGTTCATTTATTCGTCCATCGGGGCTTTCGCTGTTCGGTAACAAAGAAATATTTACGGTCTATTGCGATCAGAACCGGACTATTTGGCTTGGAACCGATCAGGGTATTTATAAATTCAATTTGGAGCATTTTCTTAATGCTCCGAATAAAAAAATACAGACAGAGCATCTTGAAGAAAGTTCAACGGAATTTGGCCTTTCATACCGTTCTGTCCGTTCCATTTTTCAGGACCGGGATAAAAACATGTGGATCGGAACTTATACCGGTGGAATTGATTTTATCAGCTACTTCCCTGAAAAATTCAGACTGATCACGAAAGACCAGGGCAAAAATGCACTTTCTTATAATAAAGTATGGGGAATGTGCGAGGATAAAAGTGGTAATTTCTGGATCGGAACAGACGGAGGCGGACTTAATGTTTATAATCATCACTTCAGTAAATTAAAAAGACTCAATATTCGGTCGGGACTTAGTGACAATGCAATTCTTTCGGCTCTTTGCGACAGAGAAGGTTTACTTTGGTTCGGCACGTTTCAGGGAGGGGTTAACTGCATTGATCCACATAATTATCGAATTACCCGCTATCAACACCGACAAAAACAAACAAACGGAATTAATGATAATAATATCCGGGCTATTTATGAAGGTCGGGATAAAAAGATATGGTTTGGAACGGATGCGGGGGGACTTTGTTGTTACGACAAGAAGACAACAAAGTTCAGGGCCTATACAACTAAAAATTCAGGGATTAGTTATGATGCTATACGTGCGATTATTCAAGATGAGAATGGAGTTTTATGGGTTGGTAGTTACGGTGAAGGACTGAATCGGTTTAATGAACAGAGAAACGAATTCAAGGTTTATCGGCACAATGATGTTGATCCCAATAGTCTTGGAGGTAATACAATTCAGGCTCTGCATATTGATAAAAAAGGGAGGCTCTGGATTGGAACGACAGAAGGAATTAGTCTGTTTCATCCTGCAACAGGTACATTTACCTCCTTCACCGAGCAGAACGGGCTAATAAATAACAATGTGCTGGCTATTCTTGAAGATAAGTCCGGCAACTTGTGGATCAGTACTAACCGGGGTCTTTCAAAATTTAATTATTCAAAAAGAAATTTTGAAAATTACGATTTGAATGATGGATTGCAAACGGGACAATATCTTCCGGGATCAGCTTTTGTTAGTAATGACGGCGAAATGTTCTTTGGGGGGACGAACGGATTAAATGTCTTTAAGCCGGAGCAAATAACTAAAACCAGCTTCGAACCCAGAATCCTTTTTACCAATTTTCTTCTTTTTAACCAACCGGTCCCCATTCGTAGCGACAAGTTTAAGGACAGTCCCCTCAAACAAAGTATCAGCATAACCAAACGGATTGAACTCCGGTATAATCAGTCAATCTTTACGTTCGATTTTGTTGCTCTTAACTTTGGTTATTCGGAGAAGACCCAGTATAGTTATATTCTTGAAGGAGCAGAGAACTATTGGAATAACGTTGGAAACAAACATTCAGCGACCTATCGTAACCTTAAACCAGGCAAATATCTGTTCCGGGTCAAAGCAACGAATCAAGATGGTACGTGGTCGAAGAAAAGTGCAGATATTGAAGTAATCATTCTGCCTGCTCCATGGCAAACATGGTGGGCAAAGGTAATCTACCTGTTCCTTTTTCTTGCAGCTCTGTATGGCATTTTGCGGCTCTACACATTTAGAATGCGGACTTTTAACCGTCTTCGGATGGAACGTCTTGAAAGACAAAAATCAGAAGAACTCAACCAATCTAAATTGCAATTTTTTACGAATATCTCTCATGAATTCCGAACTCCATTAACCCTTATCATCGGTCCACTTGAAAAAATAATCAAGGAAGAAACCAATTTGCAGCGAAAAAAACAGTTTAACATGATGCATCGGAATGCTAATCGCTTGCTTCGGCTTGTGAACCAATTGATGGATTTGCGGAAAACGGAGCGAGGACAAATGCATCTTCGGGTTCAGCAGATAGATCTTATTGAATTTATCAACGAAATAGTATTCTCTTTTGAGGAACTTTCTCTTCAAAAAAGTATTATTCTCAAATTTGAACATACAGAACCAGTACTAAAAGCCTGGTTCGATCCGGAATCTCTTGATAAGATTCTTTTTAACCTCCTTTCTAATGCTTATAAATTCACTCCTAACGGGGGAAGAATCACTATTGCACTAGTCATTTCAGGAAAGACAGAATCTCAGGAAATGTTTGAACTCGAAGTCTCTGATACGGGGCGGGGCATTGCAGCAGATGAACTGCATAAAATATTCGGACGCTTTTATCAGGCTTCTAATGCAGACAGCAACCTGCAAAAAGGCAGTGGAATCGGTTTGCATCTCACTCAAACGCTTATTGAACTTCATCATGGAACGATTCGGGCAGAAAGTGTTATTGGTCAGGGATCTAAATTTACAATCCGCTTGCCTCGCAACAAGAATAGTTATCGAAAGGAGGAAATATCAGAGAATACTGACTACAAAGCAAGTCTGGCTTATCCGCTTCCCTCTGTTGAAGGCGAAATTGCTGCCGATATTGTTGCTCCCCGTCAGCAATCAGGACATAAATATTCTGTACTCATTGTTGAGGATGACTACGACATTCGTCAATATATTTCTCAGGAACTATCCGACTCTTATCTAATTAGTGAAGCGAATGACGGAATGGAAGGTATGCGAAAGGCAGCTGAATTGCAGCCTAACTTGATTATAAGTGATGTGATGATGCCCGAACTTGACGGAATAGAAATGTGCAAACGGCTGAAGAGTGATATCAATACTTCACATATTCCGATTATTCTTCTTACCGCTAAGTCTTCTATCGAAAGCCGTATTCTGGGATTAGAAAACGGGGCTGATTCATATATTCCGAAACCATTTAATCCACAACACCTGAAAGTCAGGGTTGCTAAACTTATTGAACTTAGGGAACATCTTAAACAAAAATTCAGCAAAAGCATTAATTTCGAAGTGAAGGAAATTGTAGCGACCTCTCCGGATGAACAATTTCTGCAAAAGGCTATGAAGTTTATTTACGAAAATCTATCCAACTCCGATTACAATGGTGATATGCTCAGCAAAGACATCGGAATGAGTCGGGCCAATTTGTACCGTAAACTAAAAGCCTTGTTAAATCAGTCATCAAGTGAATTTATCCGGAATATAAGATTGAAAAATGCGGCACAATTGCTTCTTCAAAAGAAGCTTACGGTTTCGGAAATATGTTATGAGGTGGGATTTAGTTCCCCTTCGTATTTTACAGCTTGTTTTACGAACTATTTTAAAATGTCGCCAACCGAATATGCTTTGCACAATGTAAATAAAGAAAATAGTTAGATAAACCTGAGCAGATTGCGATACCTCAAAGAACACCTGATCTATTTCCCTTTTCGTCGGGTTGCAGGGGCTCAACTACTTGTCTCGTTTTAATTAGGCTTTTTTGTATTTATGGAGAGTGTTATAGTAAAAGCGCTACAATTTAATTTATGTTGTTTATTATAAACAATATATGTGCAATTTTCATGAGCAACAGAGAATTAAAAGAATAATCTGATTTTTATAAATATATGTTGCTGAAATGAGTAGCTATTCCAGCTGAAATGGTTGTATCATGCATTTGTTTTGTATACATTTATAAGTCGCAAATATTAAGAGATAGCAACAGATCCCTTGGTCTCTAACTATTTTGTTGTAAAATTCCTATATAGAGAATATTATGGAAGAAATATATGCAGGCTATTTCCCAAAAAGTAAGGATCAGATAAAAGCATTATGGAGTGATGCTCTTTTTTCTTTTGATGCGAATATTCTTTTGAGACTTTACGAGCGTTCAGATAGTTCTTGCAACCAGATATTGAACACTATTGATAAATTGAATAATCGTGTATTCTTAACCCATCAGGCAGGGTTAGAGTATATCCGGAATAGAATTGGGGTTATCAGTACACAAGCAAGCAGATATTCTGACTCCCTTAATAAATTATCGGGGATTGTTAAGAAAGCGAATGCCGAAGATCAACCGCCTTTCTTTTCTTCCGGAGTTAATCGAGCTCTGAATAACCTTTTAAAAAGGGTCGAGAAGGAATCCTGCGAAAAGATTAAATTGACAGAAGAGAAAATTCAGAATGACCCTATATATGATGAATTAGGCCGAATATTTAAGGATAAAATAGGGAAGGGATATAATGCGGAACAATTAAAAAAACTTTATATACAAGGCGAAGAAAGGTTCCAGAATAAGATTCCTCCGGGATTTAAAGACCAAAACAAAGAGGATAACACTCAATATGGTGATTTTATCATCTGGCATCAAATTATTGATAAGGCCAAGGAGACCCGAAAGCCTATTATTTTTGTTACGAATGACTTAAAACCAGATTGGTGGTGGATTATCAAAGGGAAAATGTTTGGTCCCAGACCGGAGTTGACCGGAGAAATAAAAAGAGAAGCAAATGTGGATTTTTACATGTATGGATTGGACCAATTTCTTGAAGAAAGCTGCCTGTATTTTAATAAAATGATTGATGATTGGACTTCAAAGGAAGTTAAGTATGCAGATAATTCTTACTATAAACTTCCAAAATCTACATCTATAAAATTGGAAGACGAAAAGTGTTGCTATGCTTTGAGAAAGAAAAACCGTAAGCCGACGATGGATAAGGATTCTTTTCATGCTGGTGTTTCCATTCGTCTTACATTATCTTTATAGCTCAAGAGGCTATTTATCCTATTACTTTTCTGCTTTTTCATGGGAGATTCTCACAATAACCCAAGAGGAATTGTAGTTTTGTGTAATTGATAGAAAAAATAGAAAGCATGAAGAAACTTTTCCTTTCCAAAATACAACAAGAGATTAATAAACATTCTTATCCGGACGAGGTTTTATCCGATCGAATGACATACCGCCTTCCCGAACCCTTACAGCGATATTTAAATTATTGTGGATATCCTCGTAAACCCATGGTACACAATGCTAAAATAGTCTGGAGAGATTTGCATTTTAAAAGATCGTTAGAGCGGGACTGGGAAAAGATGAGTTGCATGCAGTTCAACTCATCTGCCGAACCATGCCGTATCGCTTATATGAAAATGATTTTAAAGGGACTGGTTCCCTTTGAAGGCATCGATTCCTATCAGGATGGGATTGGAAATATGAACATGCGGTCGTTGGGACTTATTCCGGTTGCTAATGTGTCGGGGGCAGAGATGGACGAATCGGCTTTGGTGACCGTATTGTCAGAGGCTTTGTTAATTCCAAATTTCATTTTTCAGGATTTTATTCAGTGGAAGGCCATTGATGTCGCTTCAGCGTTAGGAACCTTAACCTGGAACAATGTTAAAGTCAGTGGAATATTTTATTTTAATGAAGTCGGGGAGTTTGTCCATTTTATGACAGCCGACCGATATA
This sequence comes from Prolixibacteraceae bacterium, assembly GCA_963692465.1. GTDB lineage: Bacteria > Bacteroidota > Bacteroidia > Bacteroidales > Prolixibacteraceae > JAUZOB01. The sequence goes on along the minus strand of OY829943.1, from coordinate 642,928 downwards.
TGTCAGAAAAAGGAGGAACCTTTAAAAAAGCCAACTGGTCGGCTTGTGCCGAAAACTATCAGATGTTGAATGGGTTTAAGGTTCCCACTCATCTGCGGGCTATCTGGCATTTAAAGGAAGGTGACGTTGAATATTTTAATGGTGACATTGCAAAGATTACCTATAATTTGAAAGAATGATGTTTCTCGCTATTCGTCGATAAAAAGGAGAGGTTGACCGAAATAGGTTGTTCTAATCTGTTGTTGTTGGATAGATTTGTTCCTGTTAATTAAAAACAGGAACATGAAACTCCAATTATCAAACGTTCAGGAAACTTTACTGATGCCATTGTGGGCACGGGCAAAATACAGCAAGAAAAACAATCCGGTTTTATGCGATCATAAAGCATCAGAGATTATCCAATCCGTTGAATACGATTATTTCAGATTGGATCAGGGAATGAGTGAGTATTCTACTGTCTCTATGCTCGTAAGGGCTCGGATGATTGATGATACCATTCGCCGTTTTGTCTTTGCTCATCCCGAAGCAACGATCGTTAACCTGGGAGCCGGATTGGATACTACGTTTTTTAGGGTCGATAACGGTCGCATCCGTTGGTATGATTTAGATCTCCCTGATGTTATTGATATTCGTAGAAAATTGTTTCCTGAGACGGATCGTTGTCGTTGTATCGCAAAATCTTTATTCGATTATTCATGGACCGAAGATATTCAGGCGGAAGGCAATAATGTGCTGATTGTTTCGGGGGGAGTATTATTCTATTTTGAAGAAGCGCAGGTGAAAGATCTTTTTATTAACATGGCTTCGAGGATTCCAGGAGTTGAGATTTTCTTCAGTACCCTGTCTTGGTTTACAAAAGCAATGGCCAATCGGGCAATCCGAAAATCCGGTATGCAGAATGCCAAAATTAAATGGGCAATAACCAAAACAGAGAAGATGAATCGGTGGAACGAAAATGTTCGGGTGATTGATTCTTTTCCTTATTATTCAAAAATTGATCATAAGAAATTTTGGAGTAAAAAAATAAGTAACTACATGGATTTTAACGATCGGCATCTGAGTTCTTCATTTGTCCATCTTCAATTGGGGAATTAAATAGCAATGCCAAAGCAGTAATCAGGAAGCTTTAGATCACATAACGTTTGTCCCTTTTTCTAAAATAGTTGAATAGAAGTGTTTAGCATCGGTGAGATTGTTGTACTTTTAGAGTTGCAAAATAACAGGAACTAATAACTTTTTTAGGAAAAACAGAACTTGATTTAATCATGATTAAAAAATTAACCCTTCTGATTGTCATTGCGTTAAGTTGTCTGTCAGGACCAACCTTTGCGCAACGATTCGTTACATCAATTAATGAAACATGGAAATTCAATAAATCGGATAACGCTCTGTTTGCCGCTTCTGAATTTAATGACGAGAAATGGGAAACCGTAACAATCCCGCATTGCTGGAATGCAGAAGATGCCATGAAAACAGCAAACTACTACCGGGGGCCGGGATGGTATCGCAAAAATATTATTTGTGCCTTTAACCCTGCTAAACGTTATTTTCTTCATTTCGAAGGTGCTTTACTGTCAAGCTCCGTGTACGTAAACGGAAAGGAAATAGGCAACCATATCGGGGGATATACGGCTTTTTCATTTGATATAACTTCTGCTTTGAAGAATGGCAATAACGAGATTGCTGTTCGGGTCGATAATTCCTATCGGGAAGATTCAGGTCCACAGTCCGGCGATTTTACTTTCTGGGGTGGATTATATCGGGATGTTTATCTGATAGAGACTAATCCTGTGCATTTTAGAATGGATAATGCCGGCAGTAAAGGAATCTTTTTTGAAACGCCCCGGGTTAGTGAGAAGACGGCACATCTTATTGTTCGTGGAGAATTAACGAATGAATTGTCTGTCTCGGGTAAATTCAAAGTAATTGCTCAATTGTTGGATGCTGGCGGTAATATGGTAAGGAATCTGTCTTCTTTTGTAAAGCTGCCTGGGAATACAACTACTGCTTTCAATCTGAAAACTGATCTTTTAACTCCTCGTTTGTGGTCTCCTGAAGACCCGTATTTGTATCATGTGGTAGTTCGTATTGAGGATGCATCAAGTGGCAAGGTGTTAGATGAGTTGACCGATCACCTTGGAATCAGGTGGTTTAGCGCGGATACGAAGAATGGCTTTTTACTGAATGGGAAACCATTAAAACTGACAGGTGTTGCCCGTCATCAGGATTATCCCGGGCTGGGGAGTGCCTTAAGTAATGATATGCATCGTCGTGATGCGAAACTTATTAAAGAAATGGGAGCGAATTTTGTCCGGATCTCTCATTATCCCCAGGATCCTGCATTCCTGGATGCCTGTGATGAAGAAGGAATCCTTGCATGGGAGGAGATACCGATTGTAAATTACATAACTGATAGTCCGGCTTTCTTTGACAATAGCAAAAAGAACCTGACTGAAATGATTCGACAACATTACAATCATCCGGCTGTTGTGATGTGGGGCTATATGAATGAGGTAATGGTTGCAGCTGAATTTAGTTCCAAAACAAAAGAAATCCGGAAGCAAACCATGGACCGAACGGTAGCCCTGGCCAAAGAACTTGAGAATGTAGTGCGTGCAGAAGATCCTGCACGGCTTAGTACGATGGCCTGGCATAATTCGCAAATATACAACGAGTCGGGTATCGGAGCGATGCCCCGTATTATCGGGTGGAACATTTATGATGGATGGTATGTAAATGAAATAGAGGATTTGGGGAAACAAATGGATGACGAACATTCCAAATATCCGGATCGTCCTTTAATCATCAGTGAATATGGTTGCGGAGGTGATAAACGTATTCATAGTATTCATCCTGAGTTATATGATTTCAGTATTGAATTTCAGCAGCGGTTTCATGAGTTATATATGCCTCAGATTTTATCCCGAAAATTTATTATAGGTTCGACCGTCTGGAATTTTATTGATTTCGGGTCTGCTCAGCGACAGGAAACGATGCCTCATATTAATAACAAGGGATTAACCTATGGCAATCGCGAGCCTAAGGATGTTTATTTTTACTACAAAGCTTTGTTGTGTCCGGATCCGGTTATTCATATTGCCTCGCGTGATTGGAATGAACGGAAAGGAATTCCGGCTAATGATAGAGATCAGTTTGTTTTACAACCGGTAAAGATCTATTCAAATAGATCGCAGGTAGAGCTATTCCTGAATGGACAATCATTGGGAATTCAGCGTCCGGTTGACCGATATACTGTTTATAACGTTCCATTTGTAAATGGAGACAATGTACTGGAGGCTAAAAGTGTAGTTGGTGATTCTGTTGCATTAGATGCCATGACTGTTAATTTTGCCGTGCAGCCTTATGATCTGCGAAAAGCAGGAAAGAATATTGAGATTGGAGTGAATGCCGGAAGCAATTGTTTCTATACCAATCCTCAGAGCCATTTTATCTACGAACCGGACCAGCCATACCGAGAAGGAAGTTGGGGGTATATTGGCGGAACGGTTTATCGTTCGGATGCCAAGAGAATCGGAATGCAGTCGGATGTTCGGGGAACCAATCAGGGACCTTTGTTTCAGACCATGAGGGAAGGAGTCAAGGCCTATAAATTTGATGTTCCGGATGGAGACTATGAGGTGACTCTTTCATTTGCCACACCGATCAGTCATGAAAAGGCAGTCGTTAATGATATGGGAGGTGGTCATACCCGGACCTCTTCACAAAGAATATTTGATGTGACTATTAATGATTTACCGGTTATTCAGAATCTTGATCTGATTTCGCAATATGGTTCATTGACGGCTGTGGAGAAAACCTTTACCGTTAAAGCTTCTCAGGGGAAGGGTGTTATTGTGAATTTTGCATCTGTCAAAGGAGAACCGATTATCAATGCATTAAAAATTCGAAGAGTAAATTGATTCAATAGACAGGATAAACTGATTCTGCGGTCGGACGAATAAAATAGGGAGGTATTGCTTTTAAGCAATGCCTCCCTATTTGTATAAGAAATCAGGATTAGAATCGTCGGATAATTCCAAGTGATAAGGCAGCGATATTGTTGCTATTCAGTGGACTGGTGTAAGGGATCTGATTGTGGTCCAACCCGACAGATCCATTGAATTGAACCCGACAGTTCCTGGGTTGCCAAAATATCTCTGCCATTGAGTTGAAACGGATTGCTGTTTCAGGATAAGAATTCCCGTAGGTCCCTTTGTTATGCGACCACGTTGCTAATATCTTATAACGGAGTTCGTCGCTCACTTGTCCGTCTAATCCCAGATGAAGTGCCCAGAAACGGTTATTGGAGAATCCGGCAACTTTCCCATTGGCATCATAAATAACCGGATAAAATAAAGGAGAACCGATCATATTGCCATAGTAGGTATATCCCGAACCATAAACACCATTATTAAAATAATTGTCCCCACCGGTCGGACTTTGAATCGGTTGTCCGTTTTCATCTCTTGCATACGGGCTGCCACTTTGGTTCATTGTGTAATAAAATTCAGCGACGATATCTTCAAACAGTGATTTCTGGTTGTCTTTCTTAATCCATACTCCAATTAGGTTGTCCTGAAAGTTTTTCCAATGTAATCCCGAGCCGTCTTCGTACGGATGGCAGATATAGACTTGTAACGATGAATTGTTGAGTTTTTTATTCAACTCAATTTTGTACTGTCCCAATGAGTTCCCTGCCGCATTCAGTTGGTCTGTTTGCAAAAAATCATTGTTTCCATTCTTGGAAAAGATGTAGCGGAAATAGTCTTTTAAACCTGAAGGAAGCTTCTGTCCGTTACTCATGGTTCCACCCCACCAAACGTAATGGTCGAGGCCTGCACTCAACGAGAACCCTTCGCCATTGTCGTACTTGAAATAGAGATTTTTGTGGTGAAGGTGGGCATTCCGGACTACTTCGTATTGGTTGTCCCTCATAAAAGCCTCTTCATAAATGGCACGAAAACTAAATGGTCCGATGAGTTTCAGGTATCCGTTTGTTCCAAAACTTACTTTAGGGTAGGGGCGGGCATTATTCGAAGCATATAAGTCTGCATTGGATGAGGAAAGTCCGGCTGCCTGTATCGGATAGGCTTGTCTTCCTGCCATAAAAGTCCATAAACGTGTGTGGTATCCGACGAAAAGCTCATTCAACTGCATGTGACTCTTATCGGTTAGTTCTCCCGAAATATTAGTCCCGTAAAACAGTTGATTTTGGGTTGTTCCACCGAAGTTGATGTCTCCATTGAATCGGAAAACACCCAATTGATGGGCCTGTCCGTCTTCTTTAATCATCCCCATGTTGTTAGCCCATAACCAGAATGGAAGTTGATTGTCGGTTGATAAAACAGATTGTATTTGTGCGTCTCCCTGAAAGGTGCCAAGAGGACACTCCTGACTTTTTCCTTCAAAAAAGAAAAGACAAAGCAGTGAGATAAAAAACAGTTTCTTCATAAAAATATTGTTTTAGGGGGGGGTACGATTAAAGGACTTCGAGCTCTTTGGTAAAAGGCAGATTCTCATAATACCATTCTACCGTTTTCTTTAATCCTTCATAAGTACTGATCTGAGGCTTCCACTTAAGCATCATTTCAGCTTTTGTGATGTCGGCCCATGTTTCTTTCATGTCGACTTTAAAAGCGGGCTGATAATCAATCACAGCCTTCTTGTCGGTGAGTTCTTCGATCCATTTAATAAACTGGAGCATGGTGATCGGATTGTTTCCTCCGCCAAGATTGATGATCTCGTATCCAAGCGATTTCTCTGCAAGAATAGTTCCGCGGGCAATATCATCGACATAGGTGAAATCACGGGATTGACTTCCATCGCCGAATAAAGTAATCGGTGTCCCTTCTGCCACCCATTTTACGAAGCGCAAGGGAGCCATATCGGGGCGGCCGGCGGGACCGAAAACGGTGAAGTAACGAAGAATGCTGACATCAATGTCGAATAGTTTGTGATAGGTGTAAGCCATTGCTTCCGCTCCTTTTTTGGAGGCGGCATAAGGCGAAAGGGGAGTATTAACCGGTAGTTCCTCGTTGAAAGGCATCGGTAGCCCCGCGTATAAGCTGGAGGTAGATGCTAAAAGGAATTTCTTGATATGATGTTTTTTCATCAGTTCAAGGAGGTTGAGGGTCCCTTCTGTGTTTGTCCTCAGATAGATCCATGGATTCTCAAGACTGTAACGAACCCCGGCCCGTGCGGCCAGATTGTAGACTGCCCGGAAAGGATATTGCTCAAAGAGGGGTCTTAGATCGCTTAATTGTTCGATGTCTCCTTTGTAAAATGTGAATCGGGGATATTGTTTTAAATATTTAAGGCGATGTTCTTTTAACCGGACATCGTAATAGTCATTCATATTGTCGATGCCGATTACCGTATTGCCGGCTTCTAAAAGAAGCTGAGCTGTTTTGGATGCAATAAAGCCAGCGGTACCGGTTACCAAAACGGGTTGTTGTGTTTGCATGTTAAGAGAAATAGTAGAATTTATTTATAGAGACCAATATTGAATTTCATGACGTGAATCTCTGAAAAGACCTTTTACATCGACTAACAGTCCTTTCTGATTCAAAAGCTGTTGTATTCGCTTTAACGAAAGATTCCGATACTCATTATGTGCTACAGCCAACACAATAGCGTCATAAGTCGGTCGCGGATTTCCGGCAAAGGGGTCCTGAATTAACGACAGATTATAAGCATGAAGCACCTCTGACGGTTCGGCATGCGGATCAGCCAGATCAACTTGTACCCCGTAATCTTTCAGCTCTGCAATGATATCGGCTGATTTGGAATTACGAATATCCGCTACGTTTTCTTTAAATGTGATTCCCAAAACCAATACGCGACTATCGAGGATGTTTTTTCCTTGCCGAATCAGCCGTTTAACCGTTTGCTTGGCAATATAGCGTCCCATTGAGTCGTTGACGTATCGTCCGGCCCCGATGATTTGAGGATAGTATTTTAATTCCTGTGCTTTGTGTACGAGGTAATAAGGATCAACGCCAATGCAATGTCCGCCTACCAATCCGGGGTTGAACCTGAGAAAATTCCATTTTGTTCCGGCAGCATCCAGAACATCGTAGGTGTTAATGCCAATGCGACTGAAAATGATTGATAATTCATTCATCAGTCCGATATTTACGTCGCGCTGGGTGTTCTCAATAATTTTAGCAGCTTCGGCCACTTTGATGGACGGAGCCCGATGTACACCTGCCTGAATAATCAGTTCGTAAACCCGGGCAATCAGATTAAGACTTTCTTCATCACAACCGGAAACAATCTTTACGGTATTGGTCAGGGTGTGAACTTTATCGCCGGGATTGATTCGTTCTGGCGAGTATCCGATTTTGAAGTCAGTTTCTGCTTTTAATCCCGATTCCTGTTCGAGGACCGGAAGGCAGTCCTCTTCTGTGCAGCCTGGATAAACGGTTGATTCGTAAACTACAAAATCTCCTTTTTTGATCGACTTTCCGACAATTTGTGAGGCAGAAAGAAGAGCGTGCAGGTCCGGATGGTTATAACGGTCAATAGGTGTTGGAACCGCTACGATATAAAAAGTTGCTTCCTGTAATTTTGATGCGTCGTCGGTAAAAGTGATGGAACATCCCTGAAACTTCTCAGGAGTCATCTCACCGGAGGGATCAATGCCTTTTCGTAGTCTGGCAATCCGATCGGAATTGATGTCAAAACCAATCACGTTTATTTTGTGTGCGAACTCGAGTGCAATAGGCAATCCAACGTATCCGAGTCCGATGATTGCTAAGGTCTCCTGTTTAGCAGTCAGTTTATCGTAGAGCATAAGTTTTTATTCAAAAGATAATAATACATCAAAGGTAAAAAATAACGGGATATAAAGATTAATCTCTTGTATGCGAATTCCGGCAGACTCTCTTTCTTTATCTTTGTCCTCAGGTGAAAGTCTATTCCCAATTTTGCGTGGGAGAGATTCACTGGTGTTTTTAATGGTGTTTATTTTTGTAACTAGATAATATAAATAGTGGATTCAAAGATTTTAAAAGGACACTTATCCATGTTTAGTGCCAATGTCCTTTGGGGATGTATGGCACCGGTGTCAAAAGCTGTATTACTGACAGGCTTGGTTAGCGCTATTTCGCTCACCACTTTTCGTGTGTTGGGAGCTGCTGTTGTGTTCTGGATTGCGTCTTTGTTTACCCGGAAAGAGCAAGTCAGTTCCCCTGATATGATAAAGTTGTTTTTTGCATCTCTGTTAGGAATTACTCTAAATCAGGGGGCATTTATTTTAGGGGTTTCAATGACATCGCCCATTGATGCATCGATTGTAACAACCACGACTCCTATCATTACGATGATTATTGCTGCGCTGTATTTGAAGGAACCGATTACGGGCAAAAAGGTAATCGGTATTGCAGTTGGGGCTATTGGTGCGATGTTACTTATTCTGGGTGGACAAACCATGGCTGCCGGAAGAGGTCAGTCAAGTAGTGTCTGGGGTGATCTCCTTTGTTTGTTTGCCCAATTTAGTTTCTCGGCATACATCGTTTTCTTTAAAGATTTGGTAGGGCGTTATTCTCCGGTAACGACAATGAAGTGGATGTTTACCTATGCTTCTATCTGCTGTATCCCATTTTCTTACTCCAGTGTCGCGGCAATTAACTTTTCAACGGTACCAATGAATGATTATTTATATATCGCCTATATTGTTTTGTGTGGTACTTTCCTGGCTTATATGATTATTCCGATCGGACAAAAGATTTTGCGGCCCACTGTTGCCTGCATGTATAACTATATACAACCGATACTTGCTTCTATCGTAGCTGTTTTATGGGGAATGGACACGTTCGGATTGATGAAGGGCCTTGCCGTGGGACTTGTATTTCTTGGGGTATACATTGTGACGCAGAGCAAATCGAAGGCGCAACTGGATGCTGAAAACGAAGAAGGTAATACCGAAATAGATAAAACACTTTAAATGGATACGCCAACAATTCGGGAACAACTTTTAGAACTGGCAGATAAAGATTATCAAAAGTTTACTGCGGCACTTTTGCCCAATGTCGATCTTATCCTTGGGGTGCGTATTCCTATGCTGCGTAAGGTTGCAAAGCAGCTTGCGAACGGCGATTGGCAGGCTTTTCTGGCAACAGCTGATAATTGGTATATGGAAGAAGTCATGTTGCAGGGAATGGTTATTGGCTATGCCAAAGTTGAACCGGAAGAACGATTAATCTATATTGCTCGTTTTCTGCCTAAAATTAACAACTGGTCGGTATGCGACAGCTTTTGTGCGGGACTTAAATTTACCAATCGGAACAAAGAATTAGTATGGGATTTTTTACAGCCGTATTTTGCTTCGGACCGGGAATTTGAGGTTCGCTTTTGTGCGGTTATGCTGCTGGACTTTTACATCGGGAGCGAATATATCGAACGGTTGTTGAAGTTGCTTGATGGTATCCGCCACGATGGTTATTATGTGAAGATGGCGGTTGCCTGGGCGGTATCGGCTTGTTTTGTTAAACTTCCTGAACCGACAATGGCTTATCTGAAGAAGAATACCCTTGACAATTTCACGTACAATAAGGCCTTGCAGAAAATTACGGAGTCATTGGTGGTCGATAAAGAAACCAAAGAGCTGATACGTAGTATGAAACGGAAGTGATTAATGGCATATCATTTAAATCGAATTGTTTTGTGATTGAGAAGTTTCGGTGAAGACGAAATCCATATAATGGGAAAAGCCTGCAATATTAACTATTGCAGGCTTTTTGGTGTCTTTGGAGTTTTTCAAGTGATCCGCTTGGTGGAGTTACTAACTATTTCTTTTGTATGAAATGATTATCATTGCTAATAGACAACCTATACTCCCCAATAATAAGTAATTTACTTGATAACTCAACCACCCAGCTATCAATCCCCCTAAAGGGCCGGTTATACCTAAAGCAAGATCTAAAAATGCTGCATAAAGACCTAAGGCAGTTCCTCTTATTTGAGGCTCAGTTCTATTAACTACCAATACTCCTAGTCCTGGGTAAATAAGTGAAAAGCCGATTCCGGTTATACCACAACCTATTATCGCAAATGTTCTTGTTGGAGAGAATCCTATCATAGCCTGACCGATCGTTTCAATTATCAATGAGATTAATACTATTATGTACCCTCCGTATTTATCGGGAAGTGAATCGAAAAATATACGTACAAGTATATAACATATCCCGAAAACTGCAAATGCCGATGATGCGTTTCCCCAGTTCTTTTCCATAAAATACAATGTAATAAACGAAATTATACATCCATATCCAATTGTAGCTAATCCCAAACCTGTTCCTTGTCTTAACATACGTCTTACTATTTTAAGAAATGGCGCTCTTACTTTAGTTTTATCTACTTTGAAGGCAGGAAGTTTTATTGTTGATAATAAGCTTATAATAGGTAGTACTACCATAATAGCTAAAACGAAGATTATGCTCATATTATAAACTTTAGTCATCTCTATACTTAACGGCGCTCCCAATGCCATGCCTCCGTACATAGCTATTCCATTCCAACTCATCACCTTTCCCGACCTTTGAGAACCTGCCAACCCGATGTTCCATGCCACTGCGCTTACTAATATCATACTTTCTGCTATGCCATGAATGATTCTTGCAAACAACAAAACCATTAGAGCCAACAGAGGTTGTCGGTAAAGTGCAGCACTTAAACAATAAATAGCTCCTGTAATCATCATTAATATTATACCTTCAAGGTGGCTGCTTTTCACTCCATGTATATCGCATCTTTTCCCTATGTATGGTCGTGATATAAGTGTTGAAAAGAATTGTACTCCGACAGCAATGCCTACAATAAAGCTACTATATTTTAAATCATTACTGACGAACTTCGGTATTACGCCTATAACCATTCCTATTGTGAGGTAAATTATGAAGACCGATATTATAAGCGGTGATGCTGTTTTGTAAAAATCAGAATCTTGTTTTTCTACGATTGTACTCATAAATTTTGTTTTTTAATTCGAGTACAAGAATATAGATATCGCAAAGAGATAACAATGGAGAATCAGTAGTGAAGATTGGACAAATCCAAGTAATTCTTTCTAAACTCTAATGGGGTAATCCCGACATTTTTTTTGAAAAATCGTGAGAAATAGGCATAATCATTATAGCCTACGGAAAAAGCAATTTCCTTTGAACTTAGTTGCGTGTAATGCAGTAATCGTTTTGCTTCAAGCAGAATTTCCTGCTGTATCCAGTAACTTACCGTATAGCCCGTTTGTTGTTTGATAATTTCATTTAGGTAAGGCACGGAAATATTTAATATATCAGCATAATCTTTAGGTTTTTTGAACTTCTTAAAATGCTTACGTACCAAATTCCTGAATTGAGATAAAAGTTCTGTCTTTCTGTCAAGAGCGCCTTGGTGTTGTTTTTCACCACCTTTTATTTCTAGAACCATAATACCGATAAGACTGTCAGTTAAAGAACGGATAATATTTTCACCTATATCTGTAGTAGTAATTGATACCCTATCGGCAATTAATGATATTAATTCGAATAAAGAATCATTGAGAATAGGATTTACTTGGTTTAGGTTTTGATTGTTTTCAAAGGTACTTCGATACTCATTTTTCAAATAAGACGAATCAATAAAGATGAAATAACCTATAGGTGACGTCTGTCTGATATAGTAATGTACTTGCCCTGGACAAATGAATAAGAAAGTTTTACCGTTCATTTGGTAATTTTTAAAATCTATCATTAATTCGGTGAATCCTTCTTGTTGAATATAAAATATGAAGTGCTCATCACGGTGTGCATATTTTATCCTTTCACATGGATTGGTGCTTTGGATTTTTTTTATATGGATATTCAATCCTTTAAATTTAGACCTATGAACTCTTATTTTTGATTTATTCTCCATAATTATTTTGCGCTACAATATTGTTTCCATACTAATTATTAAGAATTATATATCTTATCATTTGCTTTTATCAAGTATATATCCAGTCGTCAGCTGGGACTCGAACTTGTTCCTATTTCGAGTTGATTATCAATGTTTTACTAAGTGCTTATTTCAATAGGTCTCGATATAGTCTCGACTGATATTCAATTTATTACAATACGGATATACTGAGTATCCCAAAGTGTACCATCAACCGCCGACCGTATCAGTTCGTTTTCATCTTTAGGCTTGCCTGATGGAAATGGCGAAGCAATGTACAGCATATATTCACAATTTTCAAGTGTACCTTTTCCAGTTTGGTCTGGTATATTTTGTTTTCTAATTAAATGATTGTCTAAACTCCAAAGGCGACATTTCAGTTTTGTTTTTGAATAGTGGAATTGCAAACTTATTTCGGACACAAAGTTAAGCAGCGATGTTTAAATTAGAATTTGCTTTATTGATTTGTTTCCAGAACTCCTCAATTGAAAGATTACCCAAGGCAGAATGCCTTCTTGTTTTATTATACCAGAGTTCAATATATTCAAATATTTCTTTTCTCATTTCATTCTTTGATTTCAGTTTGTTTCCATAGACCAACTCACACTTCAATGTTTTGAAGAAGCTTTCAGCTACGGCATTATCCCAGCAATTACCTTTGCGGCTCATGCTACGTCTAATATCGTATGCGTTAATGGTATTTGCAAAAGCAGAGCACGCATATTGCACCCCTCTGTCTGAATGAAAAATCATCGCTTTTGATGGCTTTCTATTTGTTACAGCCATACGGAATGCGCTTAGTACAGTCTCATTCGTTCCCATCCCATTGCTGATTGACCAACCGATTATTTTACGATCAAACAAATCCAGTATTATTGTAAGATAAAGGAAACCTTCAATTGTGTGGATGTAGGTTATATCAGATATCCACACGACGGATGGTGCATTAACCGTAAACTCCCGATTAAGAAGATTTGCCGGAACTTTGTACGTATGATTTGAATCGGTGGTAACCTTAAATTTTCTGGAGAGTTTACTGCGAATACCTATCATTTTCATGTGCCGGGCAACGGTATTCCTTGAAACAGGGAACCCTCGCAGGGATAATTCTTTGGCTATGCGGGGACTTCCATATCTCTGCTTAGCCCAAAAATAGACCACCTTTATTACCTCGTCTAATTGTTCTCGTTTTTGCATACGTTGTGATAAATAATTGCTTCGCCACTTATAATAAGAACTCCTACTCACTTCCAGCACTCGACACATCATCCCAATCGGGTATTGATCTTCATTTTCCCGGATAAAACCATAAATTACCGATCGTTCTTGGAGATGATGCTGATAGCTTTTTTTAATATCTCGTGTTCAAGCTCTTTTTCTTTAAGCTGTTTCTGAAGTTTTGCTATAATTTTTTGCTCCTCTGTTTGCTTGAGGCTGCCATTTCCAGGGAAGCTTCCCGGTCCATATTCCTTATACTCTTTTCTCCATCGGTAGAGCTGTGCCGATGTGATTCCCAACTCTTTTGCGTACGCAGACAGATTGTTCCGCTCGTAACTCAATTTGACTGCATTGACCTTGAATGCTGTGTCATAAATTTTCCTGCTTTTTTCCATATCATAAAGTTAATGCTTTACACCTTAACTCCATGTCCGCCTAAAGTTAGCAACTCCATAGTTTATTAAACGATTGAGGCCGCTCAAAGCCCAAATTGTAAGCAATTTCGGATACCGTTAGATTAGTTGTTGTTAAATATTCCTTTGCTTTCTCAATCAATTTTTCGTGAATGTGTTGTTGTGCATTTTGCCCTGTAAGCGAACGAAGTGCATCACTCAAATAACTGGCAGATAGATTAAGTTGGCTTGCCAAATATTCTACGGTAAGAACCCCTTTATGCAATCCTTCATCAACATTAAAATACGCATTGATAAAGTGTTCCGTTTTTGTGAGTAAATCACTGTTTTCGTTTTTTCGGGTGATGAATTGTCTTTCGTAAAAGCGGTTACTGTAATTCAATAATAAATCTATTAGAGACAAAATAACGTCTTGCGTGTGCTTGTCGATATGCTGGTATTCTTCTTCAATTTTTTTTAAAATGGCGATAACATTAGCTTCCTCATTTTCGGATAGATGCAATGCTTCTTTTACTGAATAGGAAAAGAAACTGTAATTTTTGATGTTAGCTGCTAAAGGATGTTTTCCTAAAAAATCGAGATGAAACATTAGCACATAGCCTGTCCCTATAGTTTGATTAAAAGTATTGGTTGCTTCCACTTCCACCGATTGAACTTGCCTGGGGGCTGTAAAAGTCATCGTTCCATTGTCGAAATCATAATAATTTTGTCCGTATTTGATTTTCGATTGGATATTGTTTTTCAGCGAAATGGTATAGAAATTTGTCGTGAATTTTTTCCATACATCAGAGTTTATAGCGTGAATCTCCGAAACCTGTACTACGCTCACCAAAGGATGCAAAGGCGGTGCAATGGATAATAATTTGTGAAATGCTGATAGGGAATTAATTGTTTTCATAATGGCATGTCTTTAAATGCTGTTTATTGCTATCAATGTTTTCGTTTCCAATAGAAAAATGCGAACAGAATTAATGCTATACATTCTATCAACAACCACCATAATTGTTTGTTTATCTATATTTCATTTTTATAGGATTCGTCAAAGATTTTCTTCGAAGAAGGGAGTTATTTGTTCCAATGCTTCTCTGATAGCTTCGGGACGGTCGTACAAATCATAGTGACTTGCACCTTTTACGATGTATATTTTTTTATTGCCGGAAGCTGCTTTGTTATACAAATCGAAACCATCTCTGTACGAACCAAAACCACCAACTTTGTCGCCAACAATTACCAAAAGTGGTTGCGTGAGGAAATACTCCGCCAAATGAAAGGCATCAAACATAATTAGGTTGCTCATACTCGTGAAAAGTAGTTTATTACAAGAATTTGGATGTTCTCCACGAGGTGTTCTGTAATAATCAATTGCTTCCAATAAATCCATTTCTTCAAACCCTATTTGTTTGGCTTCTTCGACAGAGTTAGGTATCCAGTTGTTGATTTGTTTTTCAGCACCATTGGCTTCTGCTGTTCTTTGTTGTGCTACCGCTTTAAGCGTCTCCATTGGATTAGCTTCTCTAAAAGCTCTGCTTGCGTTGGTTCCTACAACGGTAGCAATGGCTTTAATTCTTTTCTCCGTTATGGCAGCATTGGCAGCATAACCGCCACCTGCACAAACGCCCATTGCTCCAATGCGGTCATTATCGACAAAGTTCAATGTTGTTAAATAATCTACTGCGCAGCGAATGTCTTCCACACGTGTTGTCGGCTCTTCCAAAAATCTTGGTTCGCCACCACTTTCACCCTGAAATGAAGCGTCAAAGGTTAAAGTAACAAAACCATTTTTAGCGAGTTGATTGGCATACAAGCTAACAGTTTGCTCTTTCACGCTGCTGCCGGGATGCACACAAACAATGGCGGGATATTTCTTTGTATTATCGTAATTTTCGGGAAAGTATAGGTGTCCGGCTACATCCCAGTTTCTGTTTTTAAAACTTACTTTTTGCATGGTTCTATTTTTTAATGTTTCCAATGCAAAGATCAGGAAATACTGAAAAAAGAATGTTTCCATACTATGGTTAGTTGTGTCCAAATTGGTGGATCACCCCTTTGTCCTTTATCATGTCAATGTAGTTATACGTATTGGTACAAAATGGGATCTTCGTCAATTTAGGGGATAAAAAATTAGATAAATAAGAATTGTTTTTTTCTGTCGAGCACCACTATTTTGCGAATTGGTGCATATTTTGACACATTGCCGAAAATAAAAAAGCGCTTAAATCAAAGATTTAAGCGCTTTTAGTTTCATTTGATGTCCGAAAGTGTGATCCAGCTGGGACTCGAACCCAAGACCCCATCCTTAAAAGGGATGTGCTCTACCAACTGAGCTACTGGATCATCAACATTGCTTTCCTTTCGAAAGCGTTGGCAAAAGTAGAATTTATTTCGACATTTTCAAAATCTATATTCTTTTTTGCTGCAACCTATGCGGCTTTTAGCGGGTTTTAATTCCTCAAAACATTATATTCCAATAGCTTCGAATCGTTGATTTTTTTACTCTTTTTCTCTGAGTCGGATTGATTTCCTGAATTACGGTGAGTCTATGTGACGAAATTAATTGAGATCGTAAACCAGGCCGACACCAATGCTTACTGTCTGAATGTGAATTTTGTAAGACTCAACGGCTGTAGGATTAACCAGTTGTTGGGAAGACTCGTTGATGATTTGCTCGTTCAGGTCATAAGAGGTATTCGCTCTGTAATAATCGGCTTGGATCTTAAAGCTGATTTTATTCTGAATGGGACAACTATATGAGGTGGAGAATCGGAACGGCAGAGAAAACTTGTTTTTGTCTGCCGTTTCAATGTTATAAGTTCTATTGTCTGTGTTTTTCAAAACCATTTGCTGATAAGGAAGATAAGTATATTGAACTCCTGATAAAATCTTTGCATCGAAAACCCCTTTTCCGCAAGGAAGAACCAATCGTGGGCCGATTAATACAGAACCCCAGCGCCAGTCGTTTGACTCATAGTTGATTTTTCTACGGTCCTGATCGGTTATTGTGCGATTCAATAATTTTCCCATCATGCTTTCCAGTCTGGAAGAAATGGACGTGTCATTGGTTGTTAAGTTGGAAAAATACAGTCCGCCTGTCAGACCAAAAGTCCGGTCGGGGGTGTAATTATAAGCTAAATCAAGTGAGAGCCCGTTGTTTGCTAACCCGGACCCATTACTTTTCCAGTCACTGGAAGCAAAAGATCCAACCGGAATGGTATATCCGAAAGCAACAGAAAAGTTATATCCTTCAATTTGTTGTGCATACAATCCACTACCTAATAGTAGTCCGCAGCATAAAAGTAAGAGCTTTTTCATACAATGCTTCTGTCTGTATTTTATGGCAGACAAGATAAGAATTTAAAATCGGACATATGCTTTGCTGTAATAAGAAAACATTGGTATACATTACTTACCCTTCGCTTACCCTTTACTTACCCTTGGCTTACCCAATTGGTAAGTAAACGGTAAGCGAAGGCTAATTTAATTGTAATTAAAAAATGGGTGATTGGAGAAGAAGTAAATACGGTTTGTAGGAAGATTTTTCCGAATAAGAATTGAAGTTTTGAAAACAGACTAGTGGATGTAGAGGGGGGCGAATTAATGTTTTTAAACTTTTTTCCTAAAATCGAGAGAAACTCTAACATTTTAACTGAATTTCTATACTTTTACGACCTATTTGAATATTTTCAGACCATGGTGCTTAATTATATTTGGGTTTTCTTTTTCCTGATCGCTTTTGTAATTGCTTCCTGTAAGTTGATTTTTTGGGGGGATATGAATATTTTCCCGACCATCATTCAGGCAACATTCGATATGGCAAAGTCGGGATTTGATATCTCTATCGGATTAACGGGGATTCTAACACTATGGCTTGGATTGATGAAAGTAGGCGAGGCCGGGGGAGTTGTAAAAATACTTTCGAAAATTGTTGGTCCCTTTTTCTCCAAATTATTTCCTGAATTAGGAAAGGATCATCCTGCATTCGGTTCAATCTTGTTGAATCTTACAGCGAATATGCTGGGATTGGACAATGCGGCAACTCCGATGGGACTGAAGGCGATGAAGGAGATGCAGGAGTCCAATCCGCATAAAGATACGGCAAGTAATGCCCAAATCATGTTTCTGACGCTGAATGCTTCGGGACTCACTCTGATTCCGATAACGATCATCATGTATCGGTCCCAGTTGGGAGCTCATGACCCGGCAGATATTTTTGTTCCGATTCTTCTAGCAACCTTCTGTTCAACCATTGTTGGACTGATTACGGTTTCGATTTTTCAACGGATCAACCTTTTTAACCGGGTTATTTTGGCTTATCTGGGCGGATTAGTCCTGTTGATCGTCGGGGTCCTTTATTTTTTCTCAACTCTTGATCAGCAACAAATAACCACGATCTCCAGATTGGTGAGTAACGTAATCATTTTTTCAGTCATTGTTGGGTTTATAACGATGGCATTGATTAAAAAAGTCAATGTATACGAGACGTTTATATCCGGGGCGAAAGAGGGCTTCGGTGTTGCGGTTAAGATTATTCCTTACTTGATTGCGATTCTGGTTAGTATTGCGGTTTTTAGAGCTTCAGGAGCGATGGATGCGGTGGTCGAGGCTTTCCGTTGGTGCTTTACTAAAATGGGAGTCAATACTGATTTTGTTAATGCTTTGCCGACGGCCTTTATGAAACCGTTGAGTGGAAATGGGGCCAGAGGAATGATGATTGAAACGATGAAAACTTATGGTCCTGACTCATTTGCAGGCCGATTATCTTGTACTTTTCAGGGAGCAGCCGATACAACTTTCTATATTGTTGCTCTTTACTTCGGTTCGGTGGGTATCTCCAAAACCCGTTATGCTTTGGTTTGCGGACTAATGGCTGACTTAGCCGGTGCTATTGCTGCTATTTTTATCTGTTATTTATTCTTCCATAAATAAGACTCGTACAGAACGATTAATTGATGCGTCGGACTGGAAAGATGTTGTAAAGTGAGTTAATTTTACTTTGCACTGTGTTTCATTTTGATTCAATTGCTCCTTTTTAACGCAGATTATTTATCTTTGAGCGGCTTAATTCAATGGGTTCGAATTAAGAGCTAAGTCGTTCATCTATTATAATTTCGAAAATATTTTAATCGTTATGTCAGAATTTATCTATCAAAAACCATTTCCTATTCAGAAGGATGATACCAAATATCGTCTTTTGACAAAGGATTACGTTTCAACTATTGAAGTTGAAGGTCGTAAAATATTGAAAGTTCAGCCCAAGGGACTGGAGTTGTTAGCAAAAGAAGCATTTGCAGATGTCTCATTTTATCTGCGTCCTGCTCACCTTGCAAAAGTTGCTAAAATTCTGGATGATCCGGAAGCTAGCGATAATGACCGGTTCGTTGCTTACACCATGTTGCTGAACCAGGTCGTTGCGGCTGAAGGCGAACTCCCTACCTGTCAGGATACCGGCACGGCTATCGTTGTGGCAGAAAAAGGCGAACAAGTATGGACTAATGCAGTTGATGCCGAATTTCTTTCCAAGGGAATCTACGAGACTTATCGTGACCGCAATCTTCGGTATTCACAGGTTGTTCCTTATACCATGACCGAAGAAAAAAATACAGGAACCAACCTTCCGGCTCAGATTGATATTCATGCTACCGAAGGAAATGAATACGAATTCTTATTTGTTACCAAGGGAGGCGGATCAGGAAATAAAACTTTTCTTTATCAACAGACTAAATCACTGTTGAATGAAGAGTCGCTTACTAAGTTTATCTCGCAGAAGATTAAAGACCTGGGGACCGCTGCTTGTCCCCCTTACCACCTGGCAATTGTTATTGGCGGTACTTCTGCAGAAGCAAACCTGACTTGTGTGAAGAAAGCTTCTACCGGTTATCTGGATAACCTTCCGACTCATGGAAATGATGGTGGTCAGGCTTTTCGTGATCTGGAATGGGAAGAAAAAGTTACGAAGATCTGCCAAAAGAGTGGTATTGGGGCTCAGTTCGGTGGTAAATATTTTGTTCACGACGTAAAAGTGATCCGTTTACCTCGTCATGCTGCTTCTTGTCCGGTTGGGATTGGTGTTAGCTGTAGCGCAGACCGGAACATTAAGGCTAAAATTACCGAAGACGGAATCTTTTTGGAAGAACTGGAAAAGAATCCGGCTCGTTTCTTACCGGCAAAGGCTCCTTACCTGCAACCTGCCGTTGATATTGATCTGGATCGACCAATGGATGAAGTTCGCAAAGAACTGGCTAAATATCCGATCAAGACCCGTTTAAATCTTAAGGGAACCTTAATTGTTGCTCGTGATATTGCTCATGCCCGTATCAAACAAATGCTTGATGAAGGCAAACCGCTTCCTGCTTATATGAAAGACCATCCGGTCTATTATGCCGGCCCGGCTAAAACTCCGAACGGAATGGCTTCCGGTAGTTTCGGACCAACAACAGCTGGTCGTATGGACCCATACGTTGACCTTTTCCAGGAAAACGGAGGTTCAATGATTATGGTTGCCAAAGGGAACCGTTCTCAACAGGTTACGGATGCTTGTAAGAAACATGGTGGTTTCTACCTCGGTTCAATTGGGGGTCCTGCTGCTATTCTTGCCAAGAACAGTATCAAATCGGTTGAGGTTGTTGACTTTGAGGAATTAGGAATGGAAGCAGTCCGTAAAATACGGGTTGAGAATTTCCCTGCTTTTATCCTTGTTGATGATAAAGGAAATAATTTCTTTGACGAATTCTAAATCGTTTTTTAATAAATCAAAAAGGGACTATCTTCGGGTAAGTCCCTTTTTTTATGCGGTAAAAGAATATTTAGATTAAAATAGGGGAAAAGTGTTGTTTCATTCGTCTTATTAGAACAGATTATTTATCTGCTTGACTATTTTGAGAAAAATTCAAAACAAAAATCTGTAATGAATAAGAGACTTCTATTTGCTGCTTTTTTCTGCCTGACGTTTGGTGCTGTGATGGCACAGACACAGATTACCGGTAGAACGACTGTGAATTTTAATTTCGGTTGGAAATTTCATCGGGGTGATTTGTTTGGAGCACAGACAGTTCAATTGAATGATGCTGTATGGCGTAATATTGACCTTCCGCATGATTGGTCGATCGAAGGCCCTTATGATAGTCGTTGGGCAAGTTCTACTGCTTATCTTCCCGGCGGAATAGGTTGGTATAGAAAACATTTTACGGTTCCTTCCAATTATTCGAAACAAAAGGTTTTTCTCTACTTCGATGGTGTATATAATAATAGTGAGGTATGGATTAATGGAAAGTATCTGGGTAAGCGTCCTAATGGATATATCTCTTTTCAGTATGATCTTACTCCGTATTTAAAGTTCGGTGGAGCCAACTGTGTTGCGGTAAAAGTGGATCATTCAAAATATGGAGATTCGCGCTGGTATACCGGTTCCGGAATTTATCGGGATGTGAAATTGATTATGTCTGGATATGCTCATATTGCGCAGTGGGGGATTGCCGTAACAACACCAAAGGTCTCAGCAATTCAGTCGGATATTCAGGTTGCAACAACGGTAGTGAATGAGTTGGATCGGCAGTCCGATTTAAAACTGGAGAATGTCTTACTGGCAGGTCATGATACCATTGCAAAAACTGATGCGGTGGAAATAGCTCTCAATCCCGGCTCAAAAGAAACAAAACAACAATCATTTCCGGTTCATAATCCGCGGTTGTGGAGTGTCCGGTCCCCCTTTTTATATACATTGGTCACTTCAGTTATGCAGGACGGAAAACTTCTTGATCGACAATATACGCGTGTCGGAATTCGTGATCTGCGATTTGATCCGAATCAGGGATTCTTTCTGAACGGGGAAAGTGTGAAATTGAAGGGCATCTGTATGCATCATGAAGCCGGATGTCTGGGGTCAGCTGTCCCTGATAAAGTAATTGCGCACCGGCTGGATGTACTCAAAGAAATGGGCTGTAATGCCATTCGTACCAGTCATAATGAGTATTCATCCGCTTTTCTCGATTTATGCGATCAGAAGGGCTTCTTAGTTATGGACGAGGCTTTTGATGAGTGGGAACTTCCTAAACTGAAATGGCTTCAGGGCTGGAACAACGGAACACCTGGCAAAGATGGTTATTCGGAATATTTTAAAGAATGGGGAAAGCGCGATTTGAAAGATCAGGTTTTACGTGATCGAAATCATCCTTCCGTTATTATGTGGAGTATTGGAAATGAAATTGACTATCCGAATGATCCTTATTCGCATCCTATTCTGAATGATGCAACGAATCCGCAAACATTTGCGCGTTATAATCCGAAACTCCCGAATGCAAACAGGTTGGGTGTGATTGCCCGAGAGCTGGTTTCGGTGGTTAAACAGATTGATACGACTCGCCCGGTAACAGCTGGGCTGGCCTCTGCCGTAATGTCAAATGAAACGGGTTATGCCGATGCACTTGATTTGACTGGCTATAACTATCAGGAAGATTTATATGCAGTGCATCATGCTAAATATCCTAAACGGGTTTTGTTCGGAAGTGAAACCGGTATGTCGCTTCAAGCTTGGAAGGCTGTAACGAATCATGATTATGTACTTGGACAATTTCTGTGGACCGGAATAGAGTATCTGGGTGAAGCTGGCAAATACCCTAATCATGTGAATACTGCCGGTGTTATTGATCTTGCTGCACATAAGAAACCGGAGTTTTATTTCCGACAGAGTCTGTGGAGTGATAAACCAATGGTTTATATCGGAACCTCCGATCCGCAAAAAAGAAATGAACCGACGAGTCTTTGGTCTCATAAACAAGCAGATCCGGTATGGAACTGGAAAGAAGGACAGTTGATCAGAGTTCTGTCTTTTACGAATTGTGAAGAAACGGAGTTGTTCTTAAATAATCGTTCTCTCGGAATCCGAAAACTTGCTGACTCACCCCAAAAGGTATTAGCATGGGATGTTCCTTTTGAACCGGGTGTATTGAAAGCTGTTGGCAGGAATCATGGACAACAGGTTGCTGTTTCCGAATTGAAATCAGTCGGGCCGCCGACACAATTACTGGCGCGGACTAATACTAAAGTATTAAAAGCTGATCGCAAAGATCTTGCACTTATCGAAATATATCTGGCCGATAAAGATGGAAATCCGGTGTATTTAAATAATACAGAAGTTACTTGCCGTGTAACCGGACCGGTTCGTCTGCTTGGATTGGAAGATTCTAATCCTGATAATATCGAAAATTACAAGGATAATCATCGGATGACTTATAAGGGGCGGTTGTTACTTTATGTACAGTCGCTGGATGTGCCGGCAAAAGCAACAATCTTTTTGTCTGCTCCTGATTTGAAGTCAGTAGCTTTTACTATCGCTGTGACTAAATGAAAACATTCTTTTTTTTATTAGGTATTAAGGAACAAAAAAAGGGATGCTTAAAAGAAGCATCCCTTTTTTTAGATAGAAAAAACTACTATTTAGTTTTCGAATAATCCATTTGTGACATCCGGACGTAAGAAGCATATCTCCATTGAGCATTTTCCGCAGCTGATTTGAATAACTGATCTGCTTCGTTGGGGAATGATTTTCTTAGAGCGGTATACCGGACTTCTCCGTCCAGGAAGTTCTGGAATTTAGTCCAATCAGGTTCTTTTGAATCAAGTTGGAATGGATTCTTTCCTTCTGCTTCGAGTAATGGGTTGAAACGATACAATGACCAGTAACCTGATTCTACTGCACGTTTTTCCTCTGCCTGTGATTTTCCCATGCTTGCTTTTAATCCATGATTAATACATGGAGCATAAGCAATAATCAGAGATGGTCCGGGATATGCTTCTGCCTCGCGGATTGCTTTGAGATATTGTAATTGACTAGCACCCATTGCAACCTGTGCAACGTAGACATAGCCATAAGACATAGCCATTACGCCAAGATCTTTTTTACGAATACGTTTACCTGAAGAAGCGAATTTAGCAATAGCACCGACCGGAGTTGCTTTAGAGGCCTGTCCACCGGTGTTTGAATAAACTTCGGTATCAACAACCAGAATATTAACATCTTTTCCTGAAGCAATAACCTGGTCAAGACCACCGAAACCGATATCATAAGCCCATCCGTCACCACCGAATATCCACATCGACTTCTTGATGAGATATTGTTTCAGTGAAAGGATTGTTTTAGCATACTCGCTGTTGCTGCCAGTCAGAACCTCAATAACCTTTTTAGAAGCATCAACGGATTCATCGCCTTTTTCCATCGACTCGATCCATGTATTGAAAGCTTCTTTTTCTGCTTCAGTGGCTTTGTTTTGAGCGATGGATTCATCCATTTCGTGACGGATACGTACACGTTGAGATGCAACCCCTTCTGCCATTCCGAAACCGAATTCGGCATTGTCTTCAAACAGTGAGTTGGCCCATGATGGTCCTTGCCCGCTGATTTTATTCTTGCAATAAGGAGTTGATGGAGCAGAACCGCCGTAGATTGAAGAACAACCGGTTGCATTGGCAATCATCATCCTTTCACCGAAAAGTTGAGTGATTAGTTTGATATATGGAGTTTCTCCGCAACCAGAGCAAGCACCCGAGAATTCGAATAATGGCTGAGCAAACTGGGAGTTCTTAACCGAAAGAGATTTATTGACAATTTTTTCTTTGTAAGAAACATTGTCAGAAAAATACTCCCAACGGGCAATCTGATCTTGTTGTGATCCGAGCGATTTCATTACCAGCGCTTTTTTAGGAGCGGGGCAAACATCGGCACAGTTGCTACATCCGGTACAATCAAGCGGACTAACCTGTATGCGGAATTTTAAACCGCCAAATTGTTTGGCAGGAATAGCCTCTCTGAGTGCAGTCTCTGCAGGAACTCCGGCTGCTTCTTTCTCATCAAGAAGGAAGGGACGAATAGCTGCGTGAGGACAAACATAAGCACATTGATTACATTGAATACAATTCTCCGATTGCCATTCAGGAATATGAACTGCAATACCGCGTTTTTCATATTGACTGGTACCGGCAGGTAGTGTTCCGTCTTCTATTCCGGCGAAAGCACTTACCGGGAGTGTATCTCCTTCCTGTCCGTTGATAACATCAACAATCCGGGTGATAAATTCAGGACGGTTGGTATGAGCAGCTGCCTTGTCGTCCGGAAGATTCTTCCAATCGGCAGGAACCGGAATCTGAGAAACATTATCTCCTCCTGCATCGACAGCGGCGTAGTTCATCTTAACGATGTTCTCGCCTTTTTTACCGTATGATTTATCAATGGCTTTCTTCATTTCTTTTACGGCAACTTCGAAAGGAATAACGCCGGTAATTTTGAAGAAAGCGGACTGCATGATGGTATTGGTACGATTTCCAAGACCAATCTCTTCACCCAGCTTGGTAGCATTGATAACATAGAATTTGATGTCGTTTTCAGCCATGAATTTCTTCATGCTGTTAGGAAGATGTTTCGGGGTTTCTTCTTCTGACCAAATGGTACTCAGAAGGAAAGAACCGCCTTTTTTGATTCCTTTCAGAACATCGTACATATGAAGGTAAGCCGGAACATGACATGCAACAAAGTCCGGTGTTGTTACCAAATAAGTTGAACGAATCGGTTTGTCACCGAAACGCAAGTGAGAGGCTGTAAAACCACCTGACTTTTTGGAGTCATAAGCGAAGTAGGCCTGGCAATATTTATTGGTTGCACCTCCGATAATTTTAATCGAATTTTTGTTAGCTCCAACGGTTCCGTCAGATCCGAGTCCGTAGAATTTAGCCTCGAAAGTTCCTTCCGGTGAAACCTTTACTTCGGGAAGAACTGGAAGCGATTTGAATGTAACATCGTCAACAATGCCGATGGTGAATCCGTTTTTCGGTTCCCGTAATTCCAGATTTTTATAGATTGAGATAATCTGTGAAGGAGTCGTGTCTTTTGATCCGAGTCCATAGCGGCCACCAACAACAATCGGTGCGTTTTCTTTGCCATATAAAAGTTCCTTGACATCAAGGTAAAGAGGTTCTCCTGTAGCCCCCGGTTCTTTAGACCGATCAATAACAGCAATTCTTTTTACCGATTTAGGTAATACGTTAAAGAAATACTTGGCAGAGAACGGGCGATAAAGATGAACAACCAACAACCCGACTTTTTTGCCCTGAGTGATCAGATAATCGATTGTTTCGCGGATTGTTTCGGTTACAGATCCCATTGCAATAATAATGTTCTCTGCATCCTTGGAACCATAGTACGTAAACGGATGATATTCGCGGCCGGTAATCTTGGTGATTTCTTCCATGTAGTGTTCAACAATATCAGGAACAGCGTCGTAATATTTGTTGGCGGCTTCTTTGTTCTGGAAGAAGATGTCAGGATTTTGAGCAGTTCCTCTGGTCACCGGGTGTTCCGGGTTTAGAGCTTTGTCTTTAAAATCCTGTATTAATTTGTAATCAACAAGCGGAGCAATATCCTCTTGGCTGATCATTTCAATTTTTTGAATTTCGTGAGAAGTTCTGAATCCGTCGAAGAAGTTCGTGAACGGAACTCTCGATTTAAGGGTTGCTAAATGTGAAACCCCGGAAAGATCCATTACTTCCTGAACAGAACCGGAACATAACATAGCGAAACCGGTTTGACGGGTAGCGTAAACATCACCGTGATCACCAAAGATGTTCAGGGCATGTGCTGCAACAGAACGAGCACTAACATGAAAAACACAGGGTAATAATTCGCCTGCAATTTTGTACATATTAGGGATCATTAGTAATAGTCCCTGAGAAGCGGTATAGGTGGTTGTTAATGCGCCAGATTGTAATGAACCATGGACAGATCCTGCTGCACCGGCTTCACTTTGTAATTCTGTGACCCGAACAGGAGTGCCGAATAAATTTTTTCTCCCACTTGCTGCCCATTCATCAACATTCTCGGCCATGGGAGATGAAGGGGTGATGGGGTAGATACAAGCTACCTCACTAAACATGTAACTAATATGCGCAGCTGCATAGTTACCGTCACATGTGATAAACTTTTTTTCCTTTGCCATTTTTAAAAGTTTAGATTTTTTATTTCTGTTTTTTTATTTTCCGTTAATAAAGAAATCCGAAGAGCCACAATGGAATAACATGGTCACTTCCGACCTCAATCCGATCGGCTGCAGCATATCCTTCTTTTAGACGGGTATATTTTCCTCCTACAGCCATTATATATTTGCCATTTACATTAAAGTCTCCTTTTTTAGAACTTTTCACATGATTTTGGTAACCGACCTGGTTAACAAAAAAGGATAGCCGAATGTTCCGTGAATTGACATTTTTAGGGTCAATTGCATAGATTAGGTTACTGTTTTGAAGAAACACCTGTTCTGGCTTTTTCATGTCATCTTCGTCTCCATTGAAATAGACCATATTGGTCAGTCGGGCGTTTTTTAGATAACGGAGATAATTCATGATGGTCGCTCTGGATGTTTCTGTTTCGCTACTTAGTTGACTGATATTGGGTTTGAATGGAACTTGTCGCCCAATGGTATAGAGTAATTTACGGAGCTTGGGAAGATTTTGCAGGTCAATCTGATTGAGATACGTTACGTCAATCTCAAGCGCCATATTAATATGTTTGAGCAAATTGTCATTGTAAAAATCACTATTATCAAGAAAATAGGGATAATAACCACTTTTCAGGTATTCGGTGAAATAAGCAAGAGGCCTGACTTTCGAAGAGATTTCTTTTGCGTATTCTATATGATGATTCATAATGTCATCAAAAGAGATCCTGGAAAAGTTATTGTTGGTACAATGATTTAGATATTCCCGGAAAGAGAGTCCTTCCAGATGATAAAGCGAAACAATATCTTTTAACTCTTCGTTACCTTCCTTGAGTCTTAGTACCGGCGAAGAGCTGAAGATGATTTTTAATTCCGGAAGCAGATCGTAACATTCTCGTAATTCATGACTCCATTCCGGATATTTATGCAATTGGTCAAGGACCAGAATTTTTCCGCCTCTTTTATAGAACTCGTCAGCAAAAGAGAAGATTTTTCTTTTAGTGAAGTAAAAGTCGTTTAAATTCAAATACAGGCACGACTTGTCATCAAAATGATATTTTCTGATGAAATCGATCAGAAAAGTCGTTTTCCCGACACCACGGAACCCTTTTATTCCGATTAGTCTTTGTGACCAGTCTATTTCGTTAATCAGTTCCCGCTCAATAACTCCACGGGTATTATTGATTAATGAGTTGTGTGTCTGAAAAAAGTTTTCCACTTCGTTATAATTTAAAAGCAAATATAAGGAAGAAAAATCTTATTTTGCTATTTCGGTGTGACAAAATAATGTTTTTTTTGCAATTTATATTTGATAGAAATAAAGGACTATTTTAATCTCTGTCTTGCAAAATTAAAAATAGTAACTTGTTAAGAATAATATCTTAAAATCGCTAAGATTCAAAAAATTAACTGGTTTGTGATTTAGAAGTTAACTTGTCGTAAGTTGTAAGGGCATTTGTTTTTTATTTATAAAAGAGAAGAAAAAATAGAAAAGGAATGAGTAGTTTGCCTGTTTTGGTTGTTATTGTTAGAACGGGTTATCATTAAACTCCCATTATCAGGTGGATAAAAGATTTCATATCTTTCGCCTATTTTGTTAAAGTTAAATCGTTGGTGTTTTTTTATAACGAAGGGTGCTGATTTTTAGAATAATAAATGATCTTCTTGGGTATGGATTCAAATGAAGAGAATGCACTTATTGGTAGGATGAAAGAGGGAGATCGGGAAGCATTCAATGCATTTTTTGTTGAATCATACGCTTCTCTTCTTGCTTATGCAAATATGATTATTGGGGATAAGGATGTTGCAGAAGATATTATTCAGGAAGTTTTTTTGTCTGTCTGGGAAGGGAGGGTGTATCTTTCTATTGATGGCTCGCTTCGGTCGTATTTCCTCCGTTCAGTGTATAATTCGGCAATGAATTATATTAAACATGAGCGGGTTGTAGAGAAGTATAGTACTTCGAGGCAACGGGAATTAAAGGAGTATGAACTTAATTATGATAATCCGGATCGAAATCACATTATCCAGAAGCTTTTCAATGAGGAGTTGAATCACATTCTAAATGAGGCAATAGACACGCTCCCTGATAAATGTAAAGAGGTGTTTAAGTTGAGCTATGTTTATGATATGAAGCGGAAAGATATCAGTGAAGCACTTAATATTTCTTTGCGTACGGTAGACAATCATATCTATAAAGCTTTAAAACTTATTCGAGAGCGATTATCGGCATATCCTCCTTCTCTCCTATTTTTCTTATTACTTCGCCGGCTTTTAAAAGCCTCAAAATGAATCATCTGTTCATTTGTTGAAAAAATTACTCTTTTGGCGTGAGTAGTTTTTTGTGACTTATTGTCTGTACAGTATACAGCACAGAATTATTTATGAAAGAATTCGAAGAGGAAGATATTATTGGGCAAATTCTGGAAGATGAATCTTCAGAGAAGAATGTATTGTTTTCTGAATGGGTAGATCGCTCAGAGGAAAACAAACAGAAATATTTGTTTGTTAAGGCGCTGTGGTATTATCGCAAGGTATATAATCCGAATAAAGAAGAGATTACTCCGGCACTTAATCGTTTGAACCAAATGATAGATCGCAGTGAACGGAGAATTCAGTCTGCACATTGGAGAAAGATAGAAATACAGATAGTAAAATATGCGGCAGCTATTTTCGCTTTTGCATTGATTTCGTATGCTGTTTATCAACATCGTCAAGGGGCCCAATCAGGGGAAACGGCTTATGTCACACTTCAGGTATCTTCATCTGACTCTATTCGCCATATAAAATTAGAAGATGGAAGTGTTTTGACTGTTAACAAAAATAGTTCGGTCAGATATCCTGTCCATTTTTCATCGGACAAGAGAATCGTTTATCTTGATGGAGAAGCTTATTTTGATGTTCATCATGAATCATCCCGTCCGTTTATTGTACAATCCCGGACAATAAGGGTGAAAGTATTAGGGACTGCTTTTAATGTATACTCTTCTTCAAACAACCCGGTGGCTGTCACGACATTGGTTCGGGGAAGGGTTTTAGTCCAGGATAATAAAGCTCATAATCTGGCTGTTTTAAATCCCAATCAACAAGTTCGCTATAATGACCAGAATAAGATGTATACCGTCAGTCAGGTAAATTCTGCTTATTATACTTATTGGCTAAAAGGTGAATTGATTTTTAACAGGGAGACCCTGAAGAATATATTTAGTCGCCTTGAGGCGATTTACAAGATTCGGATCTATAATAAATCGAATATTGACAATAGATATCACCTTGTATTGAATAATCGATATACGGTAGATTCCGTATTCCAGATGATCAGATACATTGCTCCCGTTGACTATGAAATTAAGAATGGCAACGTTTATGTTTATAGAAAGAAAGGAGGGAATGACTAGGATATGTAATGTAGTGAACCAATAAAAAAACGAATAAATAAGTCACTATTTATCCGAATAATCAACCATTAACCGTTATCAATCTAACGCTAACTAAAGTTAAAACTATGGAAAAAATTCTTAATGGAATTCATACTCGTAAGAATTTATTTTTTCAGCGGCTTCTTTTAATATTTTCATTCAGTCTTGTTTTTTCTTTTTCTTCTTATGCCGGAGTTGCAGCGAGTACTAATTATTCAGTCCGGCTCACGATAAAGCTGGAAAACGCTTCTTTAAGTGATTTAATTCAGGTTATTAAACATCAGACAAAATACGATTTTTCATACGATGTACGACTTGAAACCTCTAAAATTCGCAATATCTATGTGAATGTAAAAGATGCCAATATTGAAAAAGTAATGAGTGAGGCTCTGCGTGGTACCTCAATTACTTATAAAATATTTGACAAAGTTATTCTTCTGTCTGAGACCCAAAAGATTGTTTCAGAAAGATACAAAGCCGATCAAAAAGGCGTAACAGGAAAAGTTGTTGATGAAGAAGGGCATCCATTGGCCGGAGTCAGTATCCTGGCAAAAGGAACAACCAATGGGACCGTATCGGATATCAACGGGCATTTTAGTTTATCATTATCTTCGGATGTAAAACAACTCGTTTTTTCCTTTATCGGATTGAAAACCCAAAATGTTGACATATCCGGAAAAAACAGCTTCGACGTTGTAATGTCTTCTGAAATTCATGGTCTTCAGGAGGTAGTTGCTATTGGTTATGGATCACAACGAAAAGTGAATCTGACCGGTGCCGTGGGAAGTATTAAAAGTGATGAATTGGTAGCCACCAAGAATGAGAGTCTGGTAAATACGCTGACCGGAAAGATTCCAGGACTTCGTATTGTACAGAATTCCTCTGAACCAGGATCATTTAATGATAACTATGATATTCGGGGAATGGGTTCTCCATTGATTGTTATAGATGGAATACCCAGAAGCAATATGGATCGACTTGATCCTAATGATGTAGAAAGTGTTTCTGTTTTGAAAGATGCTTCGGCTGCTATTTATGGTGTTCGGGCTGCGAATGGTGTTATTTTAATAACCACTAAAAGAGGAGAGAAAGGAACACTTAAATTGTCCTATAGTGGCAATGAGGGATGGCAGAATTGGTCCGGCTTGCCTAAATCAGTTGATGCAATTGATTATATGACGCTATACAATGAGAGCACTATGCACAATGTGAATGGTGGTCACATTACGTTTACGGATCAGGACTTTGCTCCTTATCGAAATGGGACTAAAAAGAGCACTGATTGGTATTCTCCTGTAATCAAAAGTTCAGCCCCGCAATCAGAGCATAATATTAGTGCGACCGGCGGAAATGATAATACCAACTATTTCTTTAGTGTGGGATATTCTACTCAGGATGGTTTTTTGCAGACCGGCGATTTATATTACAAGAAATACAACGTTCGGTCTAATATAAGCACTAAGATCACCCAGAATTTGAGTGTGGACCTGAATATTGATGCTATAATGGACGAAAAACACCAACCGTATCAGTCTGCGTGGTGGATTATTCGCTCATTCTGGAGGCAGGTGCCGACCCAGTCTATTTATGCCAATGATAATAAGGATTATTTAATAAATACTCAGGTTGACGGAACGAATCCGGTTGCAATGTCAAATCAGGATATTGCCGGATACCAGGATTATAATAATAAATGGTTCCAGTCTTCTATTGCGATGAATTACAAATTCCCATTTGTTGAAGGATTAACTGCAAAAGGAATGTTTAGTTACGACTATAGTATGTCGGACAATAAAATGTACCAAAAGCAATATAATCAATATAATTATAATGGGGCAAATGATACCTATAATGCGGTAATACAGCAATCTCCAAGTAATGTGACGAGACAGTTTTATTCTAACCCAACTTATCTGTCGCAAGTTTCACTGAATTATAACCATTTGTTTAACGGGGTGCATAATGTGGGCGCGTTATTACTTTATGAAGCGAGTGTTGTGAGCGGAGACAATTTTTATGCGTCACGTGATCTTTCTCTTCCTGTCGATCAACTCCTTTCTGGAAACAGCCTGAATCAACAGGGATATATGGACGGGAACGGACTTTATAAACGATCAAATGAAGGTTTAGTGGGAAGATTAAACTATGATTATAAATCTAAATATCTGGCAGAATTTAGCTTCAGAGATGACGGATCATCTAAATTTGAAAAAACGAGACAATGGGGTTTCTTCCCTTCTGCATCGGTTGGATGGAGAATGTCTGAAGAGAACTTCTGGAAGAATTCTACAGCGCTTTCTTTTATTGACAACTTGAAATTCCGTGCATCTTATGGAAAAATGGGTGATGATGCAGCTTCAAGTTATCAGTTTGTAACCGGTTATCTCTATCCTGCTAATGGATCTAATAATAATTTACCTGCAGGATCTGTTTTTGGAGGCACTTTTGTGAATTCATTACAAAGCATGGGGTTGGCTAATCCGGATATTACCTGGTTTGTATCAAAGACTTTTAACCTTGGTGTAGATGTTGATGCCTGGCATGGTCTTTTAGGAGCTACATTTGATGTCTTTAGACGGAATAGAACCGGATTACTTGCAACCGAAATTTTGAGCTTACCGAGTGTTGTAGGAGCCAGTTTGCCTCAGGAAAACTTAAATGGTGACCGTACACAGGGCATCGAATTGGAATTAACACATAAAAATTCTATCGGCGAATTTAGATATTCGGTAAAGGGAAACATTGCTTTTACCCGTACAGAAAACAGAGCCGTTGTTCAGGCTAAAGCCGGAAACTCTTACGAAAATTGGCATAACAATTCTAATAATCGATGGAATGATGTTTGGTGGGGATACGGTGCAGCCGGACAATATCAATCTTATAAGGCTATTGTTAATAGCCCTGTCTTTGTAGGCCGTGGTACACTCCCCGGAGATTATGCCTATCAGGATTGGAATGGTGACGGACAGATTAGTGATTTGGATGTTCATCCTGTTGCTCATAACGGAATGCCGTTGATAAATTATGGATTAACAGTTGCAGCAGAATACAAAGGGTTTGATTTGAATATGCTTTTCCAGGGAACCGGAATGGCTAATGTTTCATATTTCGAGCAGTTGATCAATCCTTTATGGGGTGGAGGAAGTGCTTTGACCCAGTTTATGGACAGATGGCATCCGACTGATCCGACAGCAGATCCTTATAATCCCAATACAACTTGGACTTCCGGTCATTATGCTTATACAGGAAGCTCACCGGATGTTAATTCAACTTATAATATCCAGAATGCTTCTTATATCCGGTTAAAGAGTGTTGAACTTGGTTATACAATACCTAAGAGCGCCGCTTCTGTCATTGGAATAAAAGGGGCAAGAATCTATGTCAATGGTTACAATCTTTTGACCAAGACTAAAGTAAAATATCTTGATCCGGAGCACCCGTCTTCAACTTATGGATATTTGTATCCTTTGAATAAAACTTATTCTGTTGGATTAAATGTTAATTTTTAATACCCCTGACTTATGAAAAAAGGAATATATATTCTAATAATATTTGCTTCGTTTTGGTTTTCTTCCTGTACAAGTTTGGATCTTGCTCCGATGAATGTCATCCAGGATAAGGATGTCTTTACAAGCAGCGGGGGAATTGATGTTTATATGGCCCGATTGTACAGCGAAATGCCTATACAAGATTTCAGGTATTCTCCGACCAGAGGTTATAACATGTTTTGGATCATTAGTCCTCCTCCGGCAAATACAGGAGAGGCACTTAGCCGGGATCTGACCAGTGCAACCAGTGAAACATTCGGGTGGTGGTCCGATGCTTATAACATTGTTCGTGATGCGAACTATTTTATTGAGACCTTGCCGCAGTATTCAAAATATTTCTCTACGGCTCAGGTCAATAACTGGTTGGGTGAAGCCCATTTTGTAAGAGCTTTTACCTATTTTGAATTAGCTAAACGGTATGGCGGTGTTCCTATTGTCGATAAAGTATTACAGTATCCGGGACAGACGTTGGAACAATTAAATATTCCACGTTCTTCTGAAGAGAAGGTTTATGATTTTATTGCAGCTGACCTTGATACGGCTATTGTAAATATGAACGAAACCAGTGTATCGGGTCGGGCAAATAAATATGTTGCAGCTGCTTTGAAGTCAAGAGCAATGCTATTTGCCGGTTCTATCGCCAAATACAATCAGATCTCTCTTTTTGACGGAAGTAAAAACAGATTGTGTGGTATTCCTGCAGCGCGGGCTGTTGATTATTTTAAAGCAAGTTACAATGCATCCAAACTACTTGATGGAAAGTACAGCCTTTACAATAAAGTCGGAGGAAACGACAAAACTGCATTATATCAAAACTACATCAATCTGTTCTTCGATTCCAGCAGTCCTGAAAATATCTTTGTAAAGGGATATTTATATCCCTCATCTGTGCATGGGTATGATGCTTATAATGTTCCACGGCAATCAATGGGAGCCAATGGATATTCTTCTGAGGTAAACCCAACGTTAAACTATATTGAGCTTTTTGATGGTCTACCCAAAAATGCTGACGGAACATTAAATACACTTGGACCCGATGGTAAATACACGCTCTACAACAACACAATGGATCTTTTTGCAAATGCAGAACCGAGACTTAGAGCAACGGTGATACTCCCGGGAGATGCATTTAAAGGAGAGAATATTGAGATTCGAAGAGGTATTTATACCGGAGATGCATCGAATGGAATAAGTCCGCTCTTACCTCCGGGATCGGCAAGCAACTATCCTACAACAAACTTGATTTCTTCGGCAAACGGTTCACAGACTCCTTATACCTTACCAGATGGAACCAAAATGAATCCGGCTGGCCTGAGTGGAATCTTTACATCAGACGGAACTTGTGCTATATCTGGTTTCTCTGTTCGGAAATATCTTAATCCTGATATGCCGAAGTCAAGTGTATTGGAGAATCACTCTGATCAAACATGGATCGAAATGCGATATGCCGAAGTATTATTGAACCGGGCAGAAGCAGCTTATGAATTGAGTAGTCTTGGCCAGTCTGATCAGAATTACTTGTCGGATGCCTATAACTGTATCAATCAGATCCGGACAAGAGCTGGTGCTGATCTATTACAGAGTGTTGGTGATCTGAATAGCGTTAATGTAATTCGAAAAGAAAGACGAAAAGAATTGGGATTTGAAAATAAAACATGGTGGGATTTGAAGAGATGGAGAATTGCCGACACTGAAATGAATGGAACTGTTTATCGGGTTTTGATGCCTTTTTACTCATCGAATGCTGGGAAATATTTCTTTGATGCCAGAACCGATGAGCGGAATTGCCGATACACTTTTGATCCGAGATGGTATTACGAACAAATTCCATCGGGTGAAATTACTAAAAGTCCGAGTTTGATTCAGAATCCTGGTTATTAATAGACTAAACAAATAAAGATATGAAAAAAATATTGTTCTATTTGTTCGTTTGCACCATTGCTGTGATAAGCTATTCTTGCTCTGATGGTGATAATTATGCGGCTCCTTCCGAGACATTAACCGGAAGTGTGATTGATATGATTACCGGAAAACCAATACAAACAGAAGTCGGTAGTGGCGGCGTACGTATCCGATTAGATGAGTTGAGCTGGAGCGCTAATCCTGATCCTTATTATTTCTATTCAAAACAGGATGGAACATTTAATAATACTAAAATCTTCGAAGGAAATTATCGTATTTCTGTAGAGGGAGCATTTGTTCCTATTGTTCAGTATGATAATACAGGAAATGTTACGGTTGACAATCGTCAGACAACAATTATCAAGGGGGTTAAAACCGTAAGCTTTAGTGTTGAACCGTTTTTGAAAGTTGAATGGGTCGGAGATCCGGTTCTTAATGCAGACAAGACCGTTTCGGTTAAAGTAAAAGTATCAAGGGGAACTAATAACGCCAGCTTTCAGTCTGATTTCTCGGATATCTTCCTATTTATTAACTCCAATCCATATATTGGAAACAATAATTACGATCAGAGATATTCAACACAGGTCAGCTATAATGGATCAGATGGCAATAGCGTACTTGGTCAAACCCTTACCTTAACGACTAAGTCTGCATTACCCGGTCAGCAAACATGGTATGTCAGAGTTGGTGCACGTGTAAACTACGGTTTAAAATACTATAACTATAACGAACCTAAAAGCATCGCTTTACCTTAATGGTTAAAATTGAAATAGCAGGGCTTTTGAACAGCTCTGCTATTTTTTGAGTCTATCATTTTTAAATCAGATTCATTTGTAAATGCCGAAGTAAAAGGAGTGATTATTCCTGCATATTGCATAACTTTTGCTAAATCAAAAAGGCTATTAATATGAGAAAAAAATTATTTATAGGTCTGTCTTTGCTTGTGATACTTACGACCAGTGGTTATTCTCAGGTCGCACCGATAAAACATATAAAGGAGAAGACCGCATTTCAGACCAGTAGTCCGTGGATTCCTCAAATTGACGTAAGATCGGATATTGCAATTGTTTATGGTGCCGGTGATCGTCCCGATATGACATTTGAACAACGAGTGCAATCATGGAGAGATCGTGGTTATCAGACTTCTTTTATGACGGGAATAGCCTGGGGTCAGTACGAAGATTATTTTCTGGGACAGTGGGATGGTAAAAATCATTTGTCCGAAGGACAGGTAACTCAAACTGGTGATACAATCTGGCATGGGAGAAATATTCCCTATATCGTTCCTACTGCGTCGTTTATTCACTATATGGAACAAAAGGTTGCCAAAAGAGTTATTGATGCCGGAATTCATACGATCTTCTTTGAAGAACCCGAATTTTGGGCAAGAGCCGGATATAGTGAGGCGTTTAAAGCCGAATGGCAGAATTACTATCATTTCCCATGGAGACCTCAGCATGAATCACCCGAAAATACTTATCTGGCGAATAAGCTGAAGTATCACCTGTATTACAATGCGATAAAGGAAGTATCTTCCTTTTGTAAAGAATATGGAAAAAGTAAAGGGGTTGATGTAAAAGTTTATATTGCCACACACTCATTGGTTAATTATTCTTCATGGATGATTGTAAGCCCCGAAGCAAGCTTGGCTTCTTTACCGGGAATTGATGGATATATAGCACAAGTCTGGACTGGTACGTCACGGGAGCCGACCTATTTCAAAGGGAAAGAAAAAGAACGGGTCTTTGAAAATGCCTTTTTAGAATACGGTTCCATGACTTCAATGACAGCCCCAACCGGACGAAAAATGTATTTCCTTACCGACCCGATAGAAGACTGGCCCCGTGATTGGGGCGACTATAAACGGAATTATGAGGCCACGTTTACTGCCGAAATCTTATATCCGATGGTTAACCGTTATGAGGTGATGCCATGGCCGGAAAGAATTTATACAAAGCCTTATAAAACGTTGGATAAAAAACAGGAGGTTCTTATTCCCAGGTATTATTCCACACAGATGCAGGTAATGATTAATGCCTTAAATAATATGCCTCTGTCGAAGAATCAGGTCTCCGGTATTAATACGATTGGGGTTTTGATGGGCAACTCTCTGATGTTTCAACGTTATCCGACCCATAATGGGTTTGAAGATCCTCGCTTTTCAAATTTCTATGGACAGACGATGCCGCTGTTAAAAAGAGGAATACCGGTGCAGACGGTTCACATGGAGAATCTTTCCTATAAACAAACACTGAAAGATATTAAAATACTCATTGTTAGCTACTCCAATATGAAACCGCTGTCTCCTGACGTTCATCAGTATCTGTCTGATTGGGTTCGTCAAGGTGGTGTATTGGTCTATTGTGGCAAGGATGATGATCCTTATCAATCGGTGATGGAATGGTGGAATACCGGGGAGAATCATTTTAAAACACCGGCAGAACATCTTTGGTCGTTATTGAAGATAAATCCGGGTGATTCCGATCAACGTTTTCAGGTTGAAAAGGGTGTTGTTTATGTGTTACGACAGAATCCTAAAAGTTACGTTATGTCATCGGGTAAAACAGAGGATGTTTTTCTAAAGACGATCAAACAGGCCTATGAAAATGACACTAAAAGCGGAACGCTGGCATTTAAAAATAATTTCTATCTGCAGAGAGGACCTTATGATGTAATTTCCGTAATGGATGAAAGTGTGAGTAGTAAACCTTATGAGGTAAAGGGACCGGTTATTGATTTATTTGATCCGGAATTGCCTGTCCTTTCGAGGAAAATTGTAAATCCGGGGCAACAAGCATTGCTTTATTGTCTTGCCCGGTTGAAGAATAGGCAGAAACCTCAGGTACTGGCTTCTGCAGCAAGAATCTACGATGAAACTATTACAGCCAATAGTTATTCGATGGTTGCTAAAAGTCCATTAAGTACAACGAATAGCATGCGTATTTTTTTACCTGCAGTTCCGAAAGTGATTCGTATTACCGATCATAAAGGGCAAATTATAACTCAGTTTACCAAGAGCTGGGATGCAATATCAGGGACTTGTCATTTAGGGTTTGAAAATGATCCGGAAGGAATTCATGTTGAGATCTTATGGTGATGAATTAAAATTACGCCTATAAAGAGAATTTTGGTGGAAATATAAGAAACAATGATAAAGCCCAAAAAATTTGGGTTAGTGGTTTGTCTGAGTTTTATGATAGGGGAAGAAAAAACTTCCCCTATCTGTTTTTGTTCTAAAAATTGCAATAACGAAAATGATTAGAACCCGAAATGAAATCATTAGCTTTACAACGGGGTAATTATTTATTTTATTGTAACTATGAATATGAAGGGGTATTTTCAAAAGATCTTACTTGTAGTGTGCGGGTGTGCTATTGTTTTGAGCCTGCAGGCACAACAGAAAAAAACACCGGTTGATCTGGTTGATATGAATATGGGTCAACAGGGTGAGAGTAATTGTGTGATAGGACCACAATTGCCTCACGGGTCAATTAATCCGAGTCCACACACTCCTCATGGAGAACATGATGGTTATGATCCTTTGATGCCAATCAGAGGATTTGCTCAGTTGCATGTAACGGGTACCGGATGGGGGCGTTACGGACAGTTATTACTGTCCCCTCAGATTGGATTCCGTTCCGAAGAGGATCAGCATGATTCTCCTAAGGCAGAAGAATGTACAACTCCTTATTACTACAGGGTAAAATTAACCCGTTATAATATTCTGGCAGAGGTAACTCCTGCAAAGCATTGTGCCATTTACCGTTTTACCTATCCGGCCTCGGATAGTGCGACTGTTTTGCTTGATTTGGTTCACAATATTCCGATGCATATCGCACCCGAAGTAAAAGGGCGTTTTTGTGGTGGAAAACTATTTGTTGATCCTGAAAAACAGGTTATTAAAGGGTGGGGTAGTTATTCAGGAGGATATGGAGATGCTGCCACGCCTTATAACGTATATTTTTATGCGAAATTTAGTAAATCTTTGAAAGATTTCGACGTAAAGAGAACTTACAATGGATTGGAAACTAAAACGCAGTGGGCCAAGTTGCAGTTTGAAACGACTCAGGGCGAGAAGGTGTTTCTCAAAATCGGGGTTTCTATGAAGAGCATTGATAATGCTCAAAAATTCCTTGACCAGGAAATACCTGATTTTAGTTTTGATAAGGTAGAGGCTGAAGCCAAAGAGATATGGAATTCTCTTTTTAACAAAATAGCGATTACCACTGCGGATACCCAAAAAGAACGAATATTCTATACGGCATTTTATAATAGTCAGTTGATGCCACGCGACCGTACCGGTGATAATCCGAACTGGACGAATGAGGAACCTTATTTTGACGATCATTATGACGTCTGGGATACCTGGAGAACCAAGTTTCCGCTAATGGTACTTCTTGATCAGGACTTTGTGGCTCATAATATCCGTTCATTTATTGATCGGTATGATCATAACCGGGATGTAAAACCTGGCTTTACTTCCGGATTGGATATGGACATGAAACAAGGCGGAGATGATGTCGATAATGTGATTGCCGATGCCTATGTAAAAGGAGTAACCGGAGTTGATTGGAATAAGGCATGGAATGTTCTTCGTTACAACGCAGACCATGATCGGAGTCCCGTTTATTTGAAATATGGATGGGAAGCTGATAACGGTGGAATGATGAGTTGTTCCAATAGTCTGGAATTTGCATATAATGATTTCTGTGCATCGGAAGTAGCCAAAGGATTAGGTAAGACTGAGGCTTCTGCTTTTTATCTGAAGCGTTCACAGAACTGGCAGAAGCTATTTGATCCTTCGGTTAATGATCAGGGGAATATGGGATTTATCAGGCCTCGCAAAGCTGATATGACTTGGCTCGATTTTGAACCCCGCCGGAATTATTTCTCCTGGCATGAGTTCTTTTATGAATCGAACTCCTGGACCTATTCATTGTTTGTCCCCCATCAATTTAATCAGCTTGTTGCCTTGGGCGGAGGTAAAGAACGATTTGCCAAAAGATTATCTTATGGTTTTGAAAATAGCCTGATCTGGTTGGATAACGAGCCGGGATTCCTTTCTCCGTTTGTGTTCATCTATTGTGGCCGTCCGGACCTCTCAAGTAAGTGGGTTGGTGAGATTCGTGACCGGAAATTTTCTTTGGATCATGGATTCCCCGGCAATGAAGATAGCGGAGCAATGGGAAGCTGGTATGTGTTTACATCTCTTGGATTATTTCCTAATGCCGGTCGGGATTTCTATTATATCGTTTCTCCATCTGTCGATCAGTCTGTGATGACTTTATGGAATGGAAATAAGATTACGATTCGAGCCAATAATCTTTCGGCGAAGAATAAATACATCCGGTCTGTTTATGTGAATGGGAAGAAGTGGAATAAAGCCTGGATTCGTCATGCTGATCTTTGCAATGGTGCATCAATTGTGTTTAATATGAGTAATCAGCCGGGCTCATGGGGACAGAAAGATCTTCCTCTTGATTTAAATTAGCTTCAACTCCTTTTAGAAAAATTGTTATGAAAAATTATTTGCATTTGATTCTAAGTGTATTGGTGTGCTTTTGTGCTTTTAGTCTGTCGTTGAATGCCCAGCAAAAACCATTCCTTTATAAAGATTCCAAGTTACCAATAGAAGAACGGGTAAACGATCTTTTAAAAAAGATGACATTGGATGAGAAGATTGCTCAAATGACGATGACCAATCTTGCCGGGTATAAGAATAATTCCA
Organism: Prolixibacteraceae bacterium; assembly: GCA_963692465.1. GTDB lineage: Bacteria > Bacteroidota > Bacteroidia > Bacteroidales > Prolixibacteraceae > JAUZOB01. Next base: position 601,813 of record OY829943.1, on the reverse strand, counting down.
ATGGAGCAGGTGTTTGCGATAGTCCTTTTGAAAGCATTTATATGGTTGCCAGACAATCAGCACAAAGTAAGAAGTATGCCAGGGAAAATACCCGATTGGGAATCCCATTTATACAAATAGGCGAATGTCTTCATGGTCAATTAGCATATGGTGCAACGATCTTTCCTCAGGCGATAGCACAGGGTAGTACGTGGAATGCTCCGTTAGTAGAAGAAATGGGTGCTGCTATTGCTGATGAAGCATCGGCATCAGGAGTTGATCAGGCACTTTCTCCGTTGTTTGACATCATTCGTGATCCACGCTATGGAAGAACTGAAGAATGTTATTCCGAAGATCCTTATATGGTAGGAAAGATCGGATCTGCATTTGTGATTGGAATGCAGGGAAAACCTGAAGATACAAGAAAAGGAATAGGTAAAGGTAAGGTTCTTTGTACTGCCAAACATTTTGTCGGATATAGTGTTCCCCAGGCAGGAATTAATTTGGCTCCTGCTTCCATTGGAGAAAGGGAGTTACGTTCAATGTATTTGCCTCCTTTCAAAATGGCAATTGAGGATGCTAATATCTACTCGATAATGCCTTCTTATAACGAGGTCGATGGTATTCCTTCACATGCCAACAAATTTTTGCTTACCCGAATATTACGAAATGAATGGAATTTTCAGGGTTATGTGTTTTCTGACTACGGGGGTGTGAATATGATTATGTCTTACCATAATATTGCGAAAGATAAACCTTCTGCTGCTGTGATGGCTATTAATGCAGGTGTCGATTTGGAAGCAGCTACTCCCGATGTTTATGCATCAACACTGAAACAATTGGTCCGGCAAGGTAAAGTCTCCGAATCACTTATTGACACAGCAGTTAAAAGAATATTGAGGGTAAAGTTTAAGGCCGGCTTATTTGAGAAACCTTATTCTGATACAATTTTGCTTAAATCGCGGGTACATACACAATCCCATATTGATTTAGCTCAAAAAATTGCTGAAGAATCGGTTATTCTATTAAAAAATGAGAACAATCTGTTACCTCTGAATATTTCAAAACTGAAGACCTTGGCTGTGATAGGTCCTAATGCGGATCAGGTTCAATATGGCGATTATACCTATACTCGCGATAATAAATCAGGGGTAACGGTATTGCAGGGAATTAAATCACTGGTCGGAGATAAAGTGAAAATTAATTATGCACGGGGATGCAGCTTGAGCGGACTAAGTAAAGAGGGATTTCCTGATGCTGTAAATGTAGCAGCTAAAAGCGATGCGGTTGTCCTTGTAGTAGGTGAAACCAGTGTTATCCTTTCAGGACTTGGGTGGGGAAAAGGTCCGGGAATTGCTGAAAATGAAGAGCCTTTTACTACTGGCGAAGGATACGATGTTACCGACCTTAATCCTATTGGAGTTCAGCGTGATTTAATTCAGGCTATTTATAAAACTGGAAAACCGATTATCTTGGTTATGGTTCATGGAAGACCTTGGTCTATTGACTGGGAGAAACAGAATGTCCCTGCTATTTTAGAAGCATGGTTTCCCGGAGAGCGAGGAGGCGCTGCAATCGCTAAGATCCTTTTTGGAGATGTAAATCCTTCCGGTCGGTTGAATGTCTCAGTTCCTCAATCGGTCGGACATCTACCGGTATTTTACAATTACAAACCATCAGCCAAAGGTAATAACAGAGAACCTGGCGCCCCGGGAAGACCAGGACGTGATTACGTGTTTTCTTCTACCGATCCGTTGTTCCCGTTTGGCTTTGGACTTAGTTATACCTCTTTTGAATATTCCAATATGAGTGTTTCTACAATGAAATTTGGTGCCAATGACGAAGTCATTGTAACAGTCGATGTTAAAAATACAGGCCTTCGGGAAGGTAAAGAGGTTGTTCAGTTATATGTGAGAGATGTAGTTAGTTCTGTAACTACTCCGGTTATTGAGTTAAAAGGGTTTGAAAAAATTGAATTGAAACTAGGAGAACTTAAGACTGTCCGATTTAAAATTACACCAAGAGATTTAGCTCTTTGGAATGTTGATATGAGACAGGTCACTGAACCCGGTGAATTTGATATTATGATAGCCCGCTCTGCGGTTGATATTGTTTCTACAAAAAGAATTGAATACGTGGAGTAATTTCGTCTAAATAATATCTGACGTTCAAACTCAGTGTTCTTGTGCAAAATAGTTATTTTTGAAAGGGATAACACTCCTTTTAATAACAAAACCAAAATAACTAACTCAATTATGAAAAGATTATTCCTTTTTTTAATGCTGATACTTGCGGTTGGGCAGGCATTCAGCCAACTTCCCAAAGAGACGCCCGAACAAAAACAACAGAGAATGCAATGGTGGACCGATGCGCGATTCGGTATGTTTATCCACTGGGGACTCTATTCTCTTCCGGCCCGGCATGAATGGGTGAAAAATTATGAGCGACTAACGAACGAGGATTACCAGAAATACTTTGATAATTTCAATCCGGACCTGTTTGACCCCCACGAATGGGCTAAGATGGCTAAAGCGGCCGGAATGAAATATGCAGTCATTACAACCAAACATCATGAAGGTTTTTGCCTTTTCGATTCGAAGTATACCGATTATAAGGCTCCGAATACTCAGGCAGGAAGGGATCTGATTAAAGAGTGGGTTGAGGCTTTCCGTGCCGAAGGATTGAAGGTCGGGTTTTATTATTCGTTGCTTGATTGGCATCATCCTGACTTTACTATTGACGAGCATCATCCTCAACGAGCCGCTTCGGATGAAGAATATGACCGACTAAACAAAGGTCGTGATATGAACGTTTATCGCAAATATATGAAAGATCAGATTCGTGAATTGCTGACTAATTACGGCGATATCAGTATCTTGTGGCTCGACTTCTCTTATCCTGGCAAACATGGGAAAGGACATGCTGATTGGGATTCAGAGGGTCTTCTGAAGATGGTACGCAAACTGCAACCGAATATTATTGTTGATGACCGTTTAGACCTTAAAGATGTTGATGGGGGCTGGGACTTTTTTACTCCGGAACAGTATAAGGTGAATGTATGGCCTGAAAGAAATGGAGTTAAAGTTCCATGGGAGACTTGTCAGACCTTCTCCGGCTCGTGGGGATATTACCGTGACGAAACTTCATGGAAAGACAGCAAACAATTAATCGAATTACTCATCGAATCTGTCAGTAAAGGCGGAAACCTGTTGCTGAATGTCGGTCCTACCTCCAGAGGTGTTTTTGATGAACGGGCTCAGGAACGGCTTAAGTTAATGGGTGATTGGATGAAGCTGAATAATCGCTCTATCTACGGATGTACTCAGGCTCCTGATGAATATGCCAAACCGGAAAACTGTTTGCTTACTTACAATTCCCAAACAAAACGGCTGTATGTCCATCTGCTGGATTATCCACTTCAGAATCTGACTCTTCCCGGATATGATGGAAAGATTAAATATGCACAGTTCCTTCATGACGGATCAGAAATAAAAATGTCGAAGACTGATCATCTTTCCGGCAATGGGAAGGCCGATGTTAATCTCAGTCTTCCGGTTCTTAAACCCAATGTTGATGTTCCGGTTATTGAACTGATTTTAAATTGAAAAATAGCTTTATAGAAATAGATTGCAGTAAAAATTCAGAATAAAAAAGCAAAGACGGTTTTTCCCGTCTTTGCTTTTTTATTTCTGTGTGAATCAACCTATGAAGTAAAATTATTCTGTTTCTTCATCATCCTGTAACCCACCGTGTTTTAAAACTTTTGCATCAAGGTAGAAAACGATCTCTTCAGCCATATTGTTGCAATGGTCTCCAATTCTTTCAAGTTTCTTGATAATTGAGTAGATTCCGAGGGCCTCTTCAATTTCGTCGGGATGAGAGGGAATATATTGGGCTATAATTGCGGTGGCTTTCTCATTCATCTCATCAAGAAAATCGTCTTTGACAAAGATCTGGGTAGCAACACGGGAGTTCTCAGTCTTTAATGCTTTCTTGGCGTCGCTGAGCATCTCAATGGCATGGGCGAAAGTTTCCTCAAGTCGTGTTACTTCGATCAATTCGGGGTTTATTTTTTCTTTTTTGCAAGAAAGAATAAAACTGGAAATGCCTTTCGCAAAATCGGCTATTCGTTCAAGACTGGAATTTATTTTAAAAACGGCAAGAGTGAGACGGAGGTCAACTGCAACCGGAGTGTGAAGGGCAATGAGGTTCTCACAGTCACGGTCAAGTTTTAGTTCAAAGGCATCAACTATTCTTTCTTTGTAACGAATTTCGCCTGCTAGTTCTTTGTCAAAACTAAATAGTGCCTCCCGGGATGATTTAACCTGTTTGAGTACCAGTGTCCACATTTCAAAGAGATCTGTTTTTAGCTGGTTAAGCTCTTGTTCGAGATGAGTCATAATTAATCCTGTTTATTTATTTTGGGAAATATTTGATTGTATAAAATTTAAATACCCTGTCTCTGTAAAATAACAGTCTAAATGTTTTTTTGTTTCCTCAAAGTTGGGTTAATCGTATTGCTCTATCGTTATTCCATTCTTAACACTGTATTATATTCCCATTAAAGCGTTAAATAAATATGAACACAAAATGGATAATTTTCAATGATGCAATTTACTGTAGAGGAGTAATATTTTTCGATTGTCTCTTGGATGATCGTCGTGATGACGGTTGTGTTGAGTTAAACGGTTCTACATGGATGTTTACAGTGAGGTTGGATATCTCGTGACTCAGGGCATTTTCGATTTCGTCACAACGATCATGAACACGATCGAGGGGAATTGATCCATTCATCACGAGATGAAATTCCACAAAGATGTAATTGCCTGCTCTACGGGTTTTGAGATTATGGTAAGAAACGCCCATGTTACTGAGGATGGTGCGAATATGTTTTATTTCTTCTTTAGAAAGAGCCTCATCAATTAACGGATAAAAGGCTTTCTTTAAAAGTTGAAAGGATTCATAAAAGATAAGGCAGGCTACCGAAATAGCGATAATCGGATCGAGAATGAATAAATGAGTGATTTTAATTAAAAGGAGTCCGATTGCAACTCCCAAAGAGGTATATACATCCGTTTTAAGGTGTAGTGCATCGGCTTCGAGGGCAATGGAATTCGTTGCTTTGGCGGTTTTGTATAGTTGACGGGATACCAATATATTGACTCCTGCCGAGAAAAACATAACCATAGCGCCAAGCCCTGCTGATTCGAAAGAATGGTTTCCTTTCAGTCTTTGTACGGCTTCAATGATAATCCATATTGCAGCAACGAAGATTAGAAGAGCTTCGATAACTCCCGATACGTTTTCAAATTTACCATGTCCATAAGGGTGCCTTTCGTCAGGAGGAGTGTCGGATATCTCAACAGAAAAGAAGGCAATCACCGAGGCTATAAAGTCCATCGTGGAGTGAATTGCTTCAGACAAAATACTCACAGACCCACTAATTAATCCTACAATTACTTTGAGGATAATCAGCGTGATGTTTGAAAAAACAGACAATCGGGCCGTACGGACTTTTTGATTCATGATTTAAACAAATTGAAAGTAAAAGTAGCTTTTTATTTTAATAGTTTGGACGATGCTTTATTGGTAAAGTGGCAAAAAAGAGCTGGGAATGCGGTTGTTAATGTAGGTTTAACGTTGGGGTTAGAGGGGTAATTTGCTCTGTGACGTGAATTATATGCCTTGGATCAGTGTATTGTTGTATATTAATGTGTTTCTCACTTTTATGGTTTTATGTTGGTTTTTAGTGAGATATATGGAAAGTTAGCATTCGTCGATGACTTTTTCTGATAAGTAAGGAGCCTGTTCGTTTTGTTATTCTGTTAAATTTGTAGAAAGGTCGTGACTAAAGTGAATTGATAGATACATTTAACATTAAAGAAAGATATATTTAATGTTTATTCCAGCTAAGGCACTCAAAAGTGTATACTTATTTTAGTAAAGGTCAAACAACATTCTTGCTCTATATTAATACTATACTTCAGTGGTGGTTCAAAGGTGGTTCGTGGGTGGTTTATAGGTGCTCGACACCTATAAACCACCCACGAACTATCTGTGAACGGGGATCAAAAGGATTACCTACACCGTTCTTATGCCGGAGAGTCTAAGCGTATAAATAGCAGGTTTTCGTTATTTTGATTATTTTAGCTCGCTGGAATAATCTCAAAAGCAATGAAAAGTATCAGACAGGTAACTATTTGTGTTTTTATGCTGATTGGCTTTGTAATATCAGCAATCGGTTCCCCCTCGTTGCAAATTCAGAACGCAATGTGTGGGCATAAAGAAAATCCCACTGGGTTGTTAATGAAGCAGGTAATGTTTGAGTGGACTTTAGTGTCCACTCAAAGAAATGTTACCCAGAAGGCTTATCAGATAGCTGTTGCTTCGAGCCGTGAAAGCTTACTCGCCGGTAAATATGACGTGTGGAATTCAGGCGTTGTGAACAGTACCGAAAGTCTCTTGATCCCATTCGGAGGGAAATCACTGAAACCGGGAGAACGGTATTTCTGGAAAGTTCAGGTCTGGAATCAGAAAAATCAGTCCTCAGGATGGAGTAAAGGTTATAGTTTTGTGACCGGATTGTTTGGCGAAAAAGACTGGTCCGGGGCAAAATGGATTGGATATGAGGATTTGGCTAATGCCGATCGTGTAGTGCCTGGCTTGCATTATCCGTTGGCTCCGTCATTGGGCGATAAATGTGTTAAACGTCCGGTTGTTCCTTACTTCAGAAAGGCGTTCTCACTTAAGAAAAAGATTGCCCGGGCTTATGCTTTTGTCTCCGGATTGGGACAGTATGAGCTGAGTGTTAACGGACAGAAAGTAGGGGATCATTATCTGGCTCCCGGCTGGACTTTCTACGATAAACAGTGCCTTTATAACACCTATGATGTGACCGGTCTCCTCAAACAGGGAGAAAATGCAGTTGGCGTTATTGTGGGTAACGGATTCCATAACATTAATCGGGAACGTTACTTCAAATTGACAGTCGCTTTCGGAATGCCTAAGATGATTTGCCGATTGAAAATTGTTTATACTGACGGAACAGTTACTTCGGTTGTTTCCGGTCAGGATTGGAAAACAGCTCAGTCGCCCGTAACTTTCACCAGCATATATGGAGGAGAGGATTACAATGCTCAGCTGGAGCAGTCGGGTTGGAATAGGTCCGGATTTAACGATTCGAAATGGACCAATGCCTTATTGGTGACGAATCCATTGGGGGGGTTGGAGCCGGAGACTGATAATCCGGTGAAGAAATGTGAAACCATCAATGTGAAAACCATATCTCAACCTCAGAAAGGTATTTATTTGTATGATTTTGGACAGAATGCTTCAGGAATTGTGACCTTGAAGGTTAAAGGGAAAAAGGGACAGGTGATAAAGCTGACCCCGGCTGAACTGATTAACGGTAGTCATCTGGCCAATCAGAATGCTTCGGGAGACCCTTATTACTGGTCATATACTTTGAAAGGGAATGGAGTTGAGACCTGGACTCCCCGGTTTACTTATTACGGTTTCCGTTATGTACAGGTTGAGGGAGCTGTTCCTCCGACTGAAAGTACTTCGTCGGGATTGCCCATTCTTGAAAATCTCACGCTGGTTCATACCCGCAATTCGGCTCCATCCGCAGGATCTTTTATTTGCTCGAACACGTTGTTTAATCGAATCAATAATTTAATTCGTTGGGCAATCAAGAGTAACATGCAAAGTGTTATGACCGACTGTCCGCATCGTGAAAAGTTGGGATGGTTGGAGCAGGATCATTTGATGGGAGCATCAATTCACTATAACTACGATCTTCATTTGTTGTATAAAAAGATTGTAGGAGATATGATCGGGGCTCAGACTCCTGACGGTTTGGTTCCTGATATTGCTCCGGAATATGTGGCTTTTGACGGAGGATTCAGAGATTCTCCGGAGTGGGGTAGCTCGGCTGTTATCTTACCATGGATGATCTATGAATGGTATGGTGATAAGGAGGCTATTCAGGAAGCTTACCCGATGATGAAAAAATATGTTGCTTATCTCGAAAGCAAATCAGATCATCATATTCTTTCCTATGGGTTGGGCGACTGGTTTGATTACGGACCGGGGTCTCCGGGGGAAGCACAGTTGACTCCTAAATCGCTTACTGCTACGGCTATTTATTATTATGACGTGAGCCTTCTTCAAAAAATGGCGTTGGTGTTGAATGATGCACCGGAAGCAGCCCAACTCCAGTCCCTCGCAGAAGAGATAAAGACCGCTTTCAATGCGAAATTTTTTAATGCTGATACCCGTGTCTATTCGACCGGAAGTCAGACCGCAATGGCGATGCCTTTGTGTGTGGGATTGGTTGATGAATCGTATCGTAAAGAGATTGTGCATAATCTGGCTGAATCAATCCGTAAAGACGGTAAGAAGTTAACCGCCGGAGATGTCGGTTATCATTATCTTGTTCAGGCTTTGGATGAAGGTGGCGAATCGCAGTTACTGTATGAGATGAACTTCAGAGATGATGTGCCGGGTTATGGCTATCAGCTGAAAAAGGGAGCGACAGCGCTTACCGAATCGTGGCCTGCCTTGGAGGAGGTTTCCAATAATCATTTGATGTTAGGGCATTTGATGGAATGGCTATACAGCGGACTCGCAGGAATTAGTCAGACTGAGAGTTCAATTGCGTATAAAGAAATTGTGGTTCGCCCTGAACCGGTTGGCGACATTACTTCTGCGAAAGGAAGTTATCTGTCGGCTTACGGTCCCATTACCAGTGAATGGAAAAAGAGCGCAGGGGTGTTCGATTTGAAAGTGAATATTCCGGTTAACACTACGGCAAAAATATTCCTCCCGGCACAGGAGAATGCCTCTGTTTCAGAGGATGGAATTTCTATCGCTCAAAGAAAAGATATGAAATTGCTGGGATATGAGAATGGTAAGCTAATTGTATCGGTTGGATCAGGAATCTACCATTTTGTGGTGAAGTAAAAAAAAGAGCAATCAAGGATAAATGAAGAAGCCACCCTTTTGAGGTGGCTTCTTTTTTTTTGTTGGTTGTTGTACTCCAACATTTTGTAATGGTTTTCCTGGCAGGGGAAAACGCATTACTGATTAAAAAACGAAAAAACGTAACACATTATATTTAGAAAAGGAAAAATTTAATTTTTTACTGTTGACTGATAATTAATAGAATATCATCTTTTTCGACATTTGAAGGTGTCTTAACCTTTACTTGTTTTATTGTTCCTCCTTTTTCTGAGATAATGATGTTTTGCATTTTCATGGCTTCGAGGGTTAAGAGTGGGTCTCCTTCTTTTACTTGCTGTCCGGTCTGAACCAGAATGTCAATGATTTTTCCTGGCATTGGTGCTTTTATCTCTATATCATTGGAGTTTGGAGTTCTGCGTGATAATACCTTTTGGCGATGAAGTGAGGAGGGAGTTTCTATTGAGAAAAGATAAGAATTGCCGTTAATCAGAATTTCATATTGGTTCTGTTTATTTGAGATTAATTCGACGGGGTAGTTCTTTCCATTGACAGATATACTACAAATCTCATTTTCATCTTCAGACAATTGAAAATCTAAAGGGTGATTTTTATATAGAATTTTGTCATTTTTAATACTGAATTCATATTTATCCCCTGTTTTGCAGAGAGCAATAAGTTTGTTTGATAAAAGATTTTCTGCGATTTTCATGTTGTTTTGTTTTTTATAAATGTCTGATTCTTCGGTTAAGAACCCAAGGGTCAATAGCTGTATCTTCAACCGGAGTGGGGGCTGTTAAATGGGAATATTGATAAACAGCAAATAACGCGGCAAGAAATTCCTCATCTTCTTCCTGGTAGACAGGACTTTTGAGTTGTGTATTAATAAAAGAAGTATCGAAATGACCGGACTGAAATGCCTGATTGTGTAACACGGCCTTACAAAATGGGATCGTTGTTTTAACTCCTTTGATATGAAAATTATCCAATGCTTTTAATGCTTTAAGGATGGTATCCTTTCTGTCTTTTCCATGAACAATTAGCTTTGCGATCAATGAATCGAACCATGGTGTAATTTCTGTTCCTGCTTCTATTCCGGTATCTATTCTTGTGAAGTTATTGGTCGGTAATTGTATCTGCTGAATTATTCCGATACACGGACTAAATTCAGTCTGGGCATCTTCTGCATTAATCCGGCATTCAATTGCCCAACCGTTTGTTTGTACTTCTTTTTGAGTAATAGGAAGTTTTTCTCCTGAAGAAGTGCGTATCTGTAGTTCGACCAAGTCTAATCCTGTTACCATTTCGGTAATGGGGTGTTCTACCTGGATTCGGGTATTCATTTCCATGAAATAGAACTGGTTTTTTTTGTCTAATAGAAATTCAACGGTTCCGATATTGCGGTAATTTGCTGTTTTAGCTATACGGACTGCTGCACTTGTTATTTTATTTCTTAATTCGTTATTAAGAGCCGGGGACGGGGTTTCTTCCAATAGCTTTTGGTGTTTTCTTTGAATGGAGCATTCCCGTTCGCCAAGATGAATAACATTCCCGTAATTATCGGCGGCTATCTGAACTTCTATATGCCGTGGGTTTTCAATGTATTTTTCTACGAAGACAGAGGAATCATTGAAATCAAGAAGAGCTTCGGATGAGGCTGTTTTGTATAATTGAGGTAGTTCCTCTTTATTTTGTACGATCCGCATTCCTCTGCCACCACCTCCTGAAACAGCTTTGATGATAACGGGGTAGCCAATTTGCGCTGCAATGGTTATTGCTTCTTCTTTTGTTTTTACGCAGCCGCTACTTCCCTCTAAAAGAGGAACCTTGCTTTTTTTCGCTATTTCTTTTGCTATTATCTTATCGCTCATCGCATGCATTACTGCAGCGGTTGGTCCGATAAACAGAATTCCCTCTTCACTGCAGCGTTGAGCAAGTCGTGCATTCTCTGATAAATATCCATATCCCGGATGGATGGATTCAATATGGTTTTCTTTGGCAATATGAATTATATTCTCAATGTCAAGAAATTCGGACATTTCTCCATTCGTTTCAGGGAAATCAATGATCGTATCGGTGACTGAAAGATATTTTGCCAAGGGTTCTTTGACCGTTCTGATTCCATATGTTTTAATTCCGAGCCGGGTTGCAGTACGAGCAATACGGATGGCTATCTCTCCTCTGTTGGCAATTAGTATTGACTGAATCATCATAATTAGATTTTATAACGGAGTATTTCCATGTTTGCGACGAGGAATACTGACAGATTTTTTACTTAAACTTTTAAGAGCAAGGATGATTTTTGATCGGGTAAGGGCAGGGTCAATAACTTCATCGATAAACCCTTTGTCTTCTGCAATATAAGGGTTGGCAATTTCATCACGATAACGTTGTTTTAGCTCTTTTTTTAATAATTCCGAATCTTTAGCTTTTTCAAGTTCCCGGTGATAGAGAATTGCAATAGCTCCTTCAGGTCCCATTACTGCAATTTCGGCTGTTGGCCATGCAAAGTTGAAGTCTCCTCCAATACCTTTGCTATTCATTACGATATAGGCCCCTCCATACGATTTGCGTAAAATAACAGTGATTCTTGGTACTGTAGCCCGGGTATAAGCATAGAGTAATTTTGCTCCGTGTCGGATAATTCCAGCGTGTTCTTGTTCTGTTCCAGGTAAAAAGCCGGGGACATCTTCTAAGGTGATGATTGGAATATTAAAGCTGTCGCAGAAATTGATAAAGCGAGCTGCTTTGACCGAAGAATCAATGTCAAGTGTTCCTGCCATTACTTTAGGTTGATTGGCAATGATTCCGACTGGTTGTCCCCCCATACGGGCAAGTCCGATAACAACATTAGCAGCATGGTTAGCTGCTATTTCGAAAAAGTAGCCGTGATCGGTAATTGCTTGTATGACGTCATGACAGTCATAAGGTTTATTCGGATCTTCCGGAATAAGATCACGTAAAAGTAATTCTTCACGGTTTTCCGGATCATCACAAGAAGTAATCGGAGGATTCTCTATGTTGTTGGATGGCAGGAATGAGAGAAGTTTCTTTATTCCCAGAATCGTGTTTCCATCATCATTAAAAACAAAATCGGCAATCCCTGTTTTTGTCGAATGAATGGAGGCACCTCCAAGCTCTTCAGGAGAAACTGTTTCGTTTAATACTTGTTTGACGACATTCGGACCGGTAACGAACATGTAACTGGTAGATGCGGTCATAAAAATAAAGTCGGTGAGAGCGGGGGAATAGACTGCTCCTCCAGCTGCTGGTCCCATAATTGCTGATATTTGAGGGATGACTCCTGAGGCAAGAACATTCCGCCTAAATATGTTGGCGTATCCTGCAAGACTGGCAACTCCTTCCTGGATGCGTGCTCCTCCGGAATCAATCAAACCGATTACCGGAGATCCGGTTTTAAGAGCCATGTCTTGTATTTTTACAATTTTAGCCGCATGAACAGACCCTAAAGAACCTCCCAAAACATTAAAATCCTGAGAATAGGCAAAAATCTGACGGCCATTAATTAACCCGAAACCGGTGATTACTCCGTCGCCAAAGGCTGAAGTTGTTTTTCCAAAAGAAACATTGGCTGGTGGAGCAAACGCATCAATTTCTTCAAAAGTGTTTTTGTCAAACAATAAAAGAATTCGTTCTCTTGCGGTTAACTTTCCCCTGTTATGTTGTTTCTCATCGTATTGAGTATTGTATTGCTCTTTAAGCAAATCCTGTCTTTTGATAAATTTTTGGTATGCTTTTCCCATTTTAAAGTGTTATTAATATAAATACCTGTGCTAATAGAACCCTTAGAAACATGGTTAAGGGGTAAACGGTTGCGTAAATGGTTGATTGAGCTTGTATTGATGCCATAGAATCAGCAAATTCAAGAGCCGGTGGATTGGTCATTGATCCAGCTAGCAAACCACATATTTTGAAATAATTGAATTTCATTAACCGGGCAATGATGGCTACAATCATTATCGGGAAGAAGGTGATAGCTGCCCCCCAAAGCATCCACCAATATCCTCCGTTGAGGATCGTTTGGACAAATTGGCTGCCGGACATAAGTCCGACTGCTGCAAGAAATAGAATAATTCCGAGTTCGCGGAGCATTCTGTTAGCTCCGGGAGTCATATAAAAACTGATTTTTCCAATGCGCCCCTGATGTCCCATTAGAACAGCGACTAATAAAGGTCCCCCTGCCAATCCCAGTTTCGCGGGTGCAGAGAGTCCGGGAATGAATATTGGAATACTGCCCAGAATAACCCCAAGAAAGATTCCCAGAAAGAGAGGAATGGTGTTGGGAATTGCCAGTTCTTTAATAGAATTGCCTAATTCGAACCGAAGTTCGTGCATAATTTCTTTTTTCCCGACAATCCTTACTGTATCTCCTAATTCTACTGTTGTGCCCAGTGTTGGTAATATTTCGACTCCAGCACGATAAATACGGGTTATATTTGCTTCATACCGGCGATAAATTCCGATTTGTTCAATGGTTTTCCCGGTAAATTTACGATTGGTTACCAGTACGTTTTCCATAGACAGGTCTCCTGAAATGTCTCGTTTCTTGGTGATTATTACTTCTCCGATTTTTAATTGCAGATTTTCAATATGACTGAGAGCTGAGACTCCGTAGATAGTGTCTCCTGCTTCAAGTTTCAGATCTTCACGGGCAACCAGAATATGATCTTGTCGTCCGATTCGGGAAATAACTAACTCCTGATCAATAACTTTCTTAATGTAGCTGATTTTGCGTTCAAACAAATTCGGGTTTGTGACTGTAATTCTGACGCTTTCGAGTTTTTGCATACTGTTTGCAAACTGACGATTATAAGCTTCTACTTCTTGGGGAATTTTAATCCGGAATAGAACACGGAGCAGCATCATAACGATTAGCACACCAATAACACCAAACGGATAAGAAACGGCAAATCCCATTGCAATGGTATTGAGCCCGGAAACGGTATTTATTCCTCCATGCTCAGATAGAACTTGTTGAGCTGCACCGAGACTGGGTGTGTTAAATACGGCTCCACACATAATGCCTGTAAGTGCATTTGCCGGAGCGACTCCACATAGATAGAATATGTAAGTGATTAGGAAGCCAAGAACGATGATTACACTAGCTAATAGATTCATCTTTAGTCCTTCATCTTTAAAAGAAGAAAAAAAACGGGGACCGACTTCTAATCCGATTGCATAGACAAAGAGGATTAATCCGAATTCTCTTGTAAAAATCAGCATTTGTTCATTGGGTTTTGCTCCAAAATGAGAAAAAAACAAGCCAGCAAATAGAACTCCTGCGATGCCTAGTTTTACTTTTTTAATGGATATTTTGCCGATCAATATTCCGAGGAATGAAGCCATACTGATATAAAGAATGGTTGCAGCTGTCCCACTTGAGGTAAATAAATTTTTTATTTCATCCATTGATTTAAAAAATAGAGGTAATCTATTTAATACATTACCATGTATTCGTAAATTCTTAATAATAAAATCGTTCATGTAATTATTTGTGCCTCGAAACGGACAAATAGTTATTCTGAATTGTGTGCGAATAAAGAAGAATTACAACAATGGATTGGAAAGGCTTTTACCCTGAAGAATACCAGCATTTGTACGTGACTTGCTGCATCATCGGTTGTTGAATTGATCAGAGTACCATAACGCGGGCTCTCCTGATTGTGTTTTTGCATACTTTTAACTTTAATGGTTAAAAACAGAGTTAAAAGTTCTTTACAGAACAATACAACACAATCGATCGATAAAAGAGAGAGGAATAGTAATCATAAAAACAGGATCATCTTTAAAGAGAATCACTGTCTGACACGACTCTTTCTGCGAAAGTGTTGCCAGTCCTATATAAGGCAGGTCTCCTGACTTGCACTTTTTTTACCGTCCTTCCCATCTGTACATACAGACAGTGGACATTGCAGGTAAAAAATTTTAATAGTGCTTACAGTTGCGCGACAGTCCATGATTTTCACATGGTTCCCTATTAATTTGCTTAAAGCAAAACCTTATCGGCTATAAAAGTTATTGAAAGAACTTGACTTGGGCAAAAGTATGAAAAAGTAGTAATTGGAGCGTATTTTTTGTGCAAAAATGGGAAATGGGAAATGAGATAAATAATAAAGTGTTGATATTGTGGTTGATATATGTAAACTGTATATGAATAATTCAGGTTCGTTTTTGCCTCTTTTGTGCTAAATAGAAGTTAATACGATAATTATTCTTAATCTTTTTAATCTGTTTGTAACTTAATCTTTTTTGTTCATAATTCAATTTGATTCATTCGGTATAAGTTCACTAAAGGGTATACCTTTGTGTTTGTTCTGGTTCTGAATAATTTGTTTCAGACAAAAGGGAATATCGTAAAAATCGATAACAGTACCCGCTGCTGTGTTTCTCGTTATTCTTAAAACATTATGCCACTGCTAATTATTCGTGGGAAGGCGTTTTAAGATAGAGATAAGTCAGAAGACCTGCCAGAGAATTCATTCGAATATCTAATGCTTTCGGGAGTTAAAGCGATGGATCAGTCAATTTTTCATGGGGAGTTTTATCCCTGATGGAAAGTGATGTTAATCCTCAATACTTAATCCCAAAGACAAAGTTTTCGGAAGCGTACATTAGTTTGTAATTTTTTCATTTTAAACTATAGAAGTTATGAGTTACGCGGATTTTTGCATTACCAAAAGAGATGGGAAAAAGGAGCCGTTTTCTATCCATAAAATTAAAGGAGCTGTATTAAAAGCTTTTCAATCGGTAAAAGAACCTGTTGATGAAGATATTCTGAATAACATCATCTGTCATTTGAAAGCATCCGGTGATATGAATGTGGAGGATATTCAAAATCAGGTAGAAATAGCATTAATGACAGAACATTACTATTCGGTTGCGAAGTCGTTTATGTTGTATCGGCAGAAACATTTTGAAGACCGCGAGGTAAGAGATAAATTGAAGTTCCTGATTGATTATTGTGATGCAAAAAATCCTGCAACAGGTAGCAAATATGATGCGAATGCAAATGTTGAGAATAAGAATATTGCAACATTAATTGGTGAACTGCCAAAATCAAATTTCATTCGGTTGAATCGCAGGTTGCTTTGTGATAGGCTTAAAAAAATGTATGGGAAGGAGATTACTGATAAGTATCTCGATTTACTTACGCATCATTTTATTTATAAGAATGATGAAACGAGCCTGGCTAATTACTGTGCCAGTATTACCATGTATCCATGGCTGATAAGCGGATCAGAATCTATAGGCGGAAACTCTCTGAAACCTACTAATTTGAAATCGTTTTGCGGTGGGTTTGTTAATATGGTGTTTATGGTCTCAAGCATGTTAAGCGGGGCTTGCTCTACTCCTGAGTTTTTGATGTATCTGAATTATTTTCTGGAATTGGAATACGGGAAAGATTATTTCCAGCATGCCGATAAAGTAGTCGATCTTTCTTTAAAAAGAAGGACAATAGATAAGATGGTAACCGATTGTTTTGAACAGATTGTGTATTCTATCAATCAACCTACCGGGGCCAGAAATTTTCAGGCTGTATTCTGGAATATCGCATATTATGACCGATATTATTTTGATAGTCTTTTTGGTAATTTCCGTTTTCCTGATGGAAGTCAGCCTGATTGGACTTCAGTGAGTTGGCTTCAAAAGAGATTCATGAAATGGTTCAATAAGGAGAGGACTAAAACGGTATTGACCTTCCCTGTAGAGACCATGGCTTTGCTAACAAAGGACAATGATGTATTGGATGAAGAATATGCCAACTTTACGGCTGAAATGTATAGCGAAGGTCATTCTTTCTTTACATATATGAGTGATAATGCGGACTCTCTGAGTAGTTGCTGTCGCCTGAGAAATGAAATACAGGATAATGGGTTTAGTTACACATTAGGTGCCGGTGGAGTTTCTACCGGGTCTAAGAGTGTGTTGACCATCAATCTGAATCGCTGTATACAGTATGCTGTAAAACAGGATATTCCCTATTTAGAGTTTTTGGAGGAAGTTACAGACTTAGTTCATAAAGTGCAACTTGCATACAACGAGAATTTGAAAGACCTTCAGGTAAAAGGGATGTTACCGCTTTTTGATGCGGGTTATATTAGTATGAATCGGCAATATCTTACAATCGGAGTGAATGGGTTAGTTGAAGCTGCAGAATTTCTTGGCGTTAAAATATCGGACAATCCGGAGTATCAGTCATTTGTTAAGGATGTCCTGGGACTAATTGAGCGGTATAATAAGAAGTATAGGACGAAAGAGATTTTATTTAATTGTGAGATGATTCCTGCTGAAAATGTTGGTGTAAAACATGCAAGATGGGATAGAGAAGATGGATACATTGTCCCGCGGGATTGCTATAATAGTTATTTTTATATTGTCGAAGATGATTCTCTAAATGTGATCGATAAGTTTCGAATACATGGGAAACGGTATATAGAGCATCTGACCGGAGGTTCGGCTTTGCACATGAATCTGGAAGAACATCTTAGTGAGAATCAATATAGACAGTTGCTCAGAGTGGCAGCACGGGAGGGGTGTAATTATTTTACTTTTAACATTCCGAATACGGTCTGCAATGATTGCGGGCATATTGACAAAAGATATTTAAAAGAATGTCCTGTTTGCCATAGTAAGAATGTCGATTATCTGACCCGTGTTATCGGTTATCTGAAACGTGTAAGTAATTTCTCTCTTGAACGTCAGAAAGAAGCTTCCAGACGATCTTATGGTAAAGGGAATCATGAATTGAATCAATGCGTGAATTATACACAGGATGCTTAAATTTGTAAATTACGACATTGTCTTTCAGGAAATTCCGGACGAAGTAACACTTGCCATTAATATTTCTAATTGTCCTAATCATTGTAGGGGTTGTCACAGCCCCTACCTGATGGATGATATAGGCAATTTGCTTACCGAAGAAGTGCTTGATCAATTTTTAATGGAATATGGCAAAGAGGTCACTTGCATCTGTTTTATGGGAGGAGATTCTGCGCCACATGATATTGAATGGTTTGCTGCATATCTTTGCAGGCAAAACATAAGTCCGGTAAAAGTTGGCTGGTATTCCGGAAAGCAAGAGTTGCCAAAGCCTTTTGAAATGAAATGGTTTCACTATATTAAACTAGGGCCATATATAGAGCAGTTGGGCAGTTTGAAGTCTGAGAATACCAATCAAAGGTTATATAAGATATTAGAGGACGGTAAACTATGTGATATCACACATAGATTCTGGAGAAGCAACAATTTTTCTTTTTGAAAATTGGCTTAAAAAGCAGAAACAGCCCGAAAGAGATGCTTTGTAGTTAGATGAGCTGTTTCTGTTTTTTTAATAATTTACAGATTGAGGTCTGTAACACCGGCGACTTCAGTAGAGGTTTCGCCTAACCAGCCGGCCCATTGTTGTAAACCGGTATATACTTTGACAAAATCGATTCCGGGTAATTTAACTTTGTTCCCATTACTATCTACAGCCCAGTCTATGTCGAAATTAGATAAGTCACTGTCGTTTGGTGCATTATCAGCATAACCCCAGTCTTCAGCAAAAAGAACCCAGTAAGTTCCTTTGCCACTTTGATCGAAGGCATTATTGGCAATCAGAGTGCCTCCTTTAAATGTAATTTTAGAACCGGCCCACTGGGGGTAGTAGCTTTGTTTATGAAAACCGTTTTTGAAGATATATCCTGATTTTCCTTGGTTATCGGTCCATTTTACATAGGTTGTATCGGTAGCTGAAACGGATGGGCTCGGAGTAGGTGTTTTATTTTCGTCGGGTTTATAGTAGGTTATTTCATAATTCTTTATAGTTGTTGGTTTTGAGTATTCACTTCCAGCTAGCTCATACCATTCGTCGTCATCCGGCTTCCCATTTTTGTTTTTGTCGTAGGCAACCATTACAATACCGGGTTCACAGCTTCCTGCTTTTTTCCCGGTTGTGTTGCCCGACGCATAAAAAGCATTTCCAAGAACTTTGAAATCTTTCTTGCCCGGAACGTTTACAATTGTGTGGTCAAATCCAACAACAACATATCCACCATAGGCTCCGAGAGAGATCATCCCTCTTTTGTTGTTTGCAATTGCATTTTCTACTTTTTTATTTATGGTTTCCTGGGTATCTCCTGCTTCGTATTGAGGTAATACGTTTCCGAATTGTCCGGGAGCGGGCATGAAATCACAAACTTTAGTGAGGTAAGGAGTATAGGCTGTAGCCTCCTGTTTGACGGTTACGGTTACAGAATCAGATAGTGTTTTAAGATCATTTTTTGCTTTAACCTTTATTTTATAGGTTCCGGCTTTTAAGCTAATAAAGTACAAATTAGCATCGGATGAGAGGATGGAGTCTCCGATAGACCATTCCAGAGACTTAATAATCATGTTATTGCAGCTTACTGCTAGTTTTAAAGTTCGACAGCGATCAATTGATAATCCTTCTGGTTTTGAGATTACTAAATCTGACGCAGAATTGGGTGTGTCGTCTTTGGCACAGCTCCATAATCCGACAGAACTAAGTAGAATAATTGCGAATGCGATACATTGTTTAATTTTCATTTTTTAAATTATTTAGGGTTTATTCATCGTTGCGTAAATACAAAATGGGCAGGGATGTCTCCAGCGGTTACAGACCATTTCTTTTTTCCGTTTTTGCTAAAACAGTAAACTTTACCAGGAGAGACATAGTTTCCGGCATCGGTGACAAAAAAGTCTTTGGTTTCGGGATTTACGGCAATCCCATAAGGAATTCCAATAACTTTATCAGTCCCGTCTGTTATAAAATTGCGGGTGACGATTTGTTTGGTTTTTGTGTTTATAATGGCATATCCAATGGTATTACTCTGGGTTTCCCAATTCCATTCCACGCTATAGAGGTATAATGAATCTCCATCGATGCAGAGTTCACTGGCTCCGATGTTGAGGGTGTCTTTAACCTGATCTGTTTTAGTGTCGATAACAAAGGTGTTAGAATGGTTTCCATGGTAATCTCCCCGGGAAGTGACATATAAATTTCCTTCCTGATCGGCTTTTAATCGATGCAGATTAATTGCAACATCGATCTTCTTAATTTCCTTGAAAGTATTTAAATCAACAACAGATACTGTGCGATCATAATTAGGATAGCGGTAACCTCCGGAATTTGCAACATAGAGTTTGTTGTTAACAACAACCATTTCCTCGGGTTGGTAACCTACTGTTACTGTCTTGGTTATTTGCAGTGTGGTCGTGTCTATTTCGGCAACATAGCCGATTTGTGCGTTAGGATCAATCTTCACTGGTCCGGCATACGAACTCACATAGGCCTTTCCATTGGCAAAGGTGATATAACGGCAATTTGGGATGGAAAATTGACCGATGTGTTTGGCTGTTTTGGCATCCATTACTTCTACAAAATTAGATACGTTGATTACGGCATACAGTTTGCTTCCGTAGATTTGAATATCATTACCAACATCGCCTAATTCCTTAACGACATTGGGGTTTCTTTCGGCATAGATATTTAGATGATAACGACCGGTTGTGAAATCGAAGTAATCAAGTGTGGATTTATTACTTCCCATGTTTCCTTCATTAAGAAGATAAAAACCTGTTATTTTAGCATCAGGAGTGGCAGGTTGCAATTGATCACTGACTTGTTCCGGTACGGCCGATTCTTCTCCCCTGCAGGAATAGAGGATAGCGCCGGAGAAAAGGACTAAGAAATACAAGAGAGGTTTTAGTTTCATGGCTTATACTTTTTTAGATTGAGATATTCAGTATGAATTTGTAATTGCGCCCCGGCATAGGGTAGCTTAATACAACTTCATAAGATTGGTTGAACAGATTATTGACTTCAGCTGTAATTCGTATGTGAGAGGTTCTCCATTTAAATCTTTTGGCTAATGATAAATCGCTTGTGTACCATGGAGGAGTGTAATTAGCAATTGTATTAGCCGATTCGTTATATCGTTTTCCGGTATAGATGTAACTATAATTTAAGTCCCATGATTTATAAGTTCCGTTAATAATTGCCGATCCGCTGTTCCATGGAATATACGGAATTTGGTCTCCGTAATAGTCTTTAGTTGGGTCGGTAAAGTCTTGAGCTTTTTGATATGTGTATGACAATCTTGCGTTTGCGGTGATGTTGCTAGATAAATTCCATGCTGATTGCAATGCGGCATCGATTCCCCGGATTTCTACATACCCCAGGTTGATCATAGTCCATCTGAAAAAATTAGAGGTAGGCATTGCCACTATTTTATTCGATACCTGATTGTAATATCCATCAATTTGCAATTCTATCCGGCGGAGAGATGAAGTTGTAAAATCCTTTCCATAGGTCATTCCCAGATCGTACTGAGTGGTATATTCTGGTTTAAGTTGTGTATTGCCGATAAAAGTGTAGTATAAATCGTTGAATGTTGGCATTCGGAATATTCGTTTATAAAAACCGCGAAAATTGAAGTCTTTTTTTGACCATGGATGATAAGAAAAGAAGACTGCAGGAGTGAATTTCTTTTTATCAGGGGCGGCACTATCAACTTGTACTATTTCGTGAACGAATGTGCTTAATAAGCTTGCCTGCATCTTGAACTGATCAAACTGTAAAGAGGTGGCAGCGGCAACGAGTGTTGTATATCGGATTGGATAAGCAAAGTTGCGAAGATTTGCATCTAATTTATTCCATTGTAAATCACTGGATAGAGCTGCACTCCAAAAAGGGAAAAAAGAATATTGGTTGGCGAAGGAAAAATAAAACTCGTGTTGTCGGTAGGTATTGTTAATATACATTGTGGATTGGTCATTTTTAAATGGAGTGAGATAGTGTGTATAGTCGTAGGCATACTTAGCATTCAGAAGAAAGCTGTATCGGGAATTAATGCTTTTTTTAAGGGAAGATTGGATGAATAAATCTTTATCCCATTGCCGGTCTTCATGGAGGAATTTTCCACGGACAATAAAACCGGGAAGACCACGTTCTGAGGAATAGAGATAGAACTTTGTATTCCAGGACCCTCCGTGTATTTGCTTGTTTAACCCATCTTCGATTCGCCAATAAGTGATGTCTGCATTTTTTCGAATGGCAGTAGTGTCGTAGCTGTCTTTCTTTTTATATCTGAATTTGTAGCGTCCAGTGGCATGCATCCATTCTGTATTGAGTGAATTGGATAGGGTCTTACTGAGTTTTTCTTCCCAAGTGAAAGATGGATTAACAACACCAAAAGATCCGGTTTTGAATGTTGCTCTCAGGTGGGTTTTTTCTCCTTCTCTAAAATAGGGATGCTTTGAGATTATGTAGATAGATCCGGAAGAACCGAAATCTTTGGCAGGTTGGAATATCGCACTTTTTTGTCCGTTGTAGAGTGAGATTTCTTCAATATTATCCAGTGAAAATCGTCCTAAATCAATTTGTCCGTTTTGTGCATTTCCCAATTGAATTCCATCATAAAAAACGCCGGTATGATTGGTTCCCATGCTACGGACATTAACGGTTTTTAGTCCCCCTATCCCTCCGTAATCTTTTAACTGAATGCCTGAAAAGTAACGAAGAGCATCGGCAACTGAATGAGAATTGAGACGTTCAAGTTCTTTGCCTGAAAGGGTTTGTACTGGAATGATTTCACGTATGATACGTTTTCCGGTAACAACGACTTCTTTGATTTTATAAACCTTGGTCGTATCAACTTTTTGAGCCTGTAATAAAACAGGACTGCTAATCAATAAAACAAACAGGTATACTCCTGGTTGCATTAATTGATGCATAAAGTGTTTCATGCACAATTTCTATCTGATAGTTTAAACTTATCAAACAGCTTAAAGAGTTATGAAATGAAAGAATAGTGTATAACGAACAACCATTGGTTCATAGCTAATTCCTCGAAAGCTATTGAATTTTAATGCATGGCAGGTCTTCTGACTTGTTTCCGTTGAGAGCTCCTTCCCGAACTTATAACTGTTCAGTGGACTTGGTATTTGCTTTCGACGTTGAAATGAAACTTACAGCAGCGGGACTGTTCAGGACTTACACCTGATTCCCTTTTAATCGCGATATCCGAAATGAATATTGCAAACCAATGCTTTTGCAAATATATAAAGATTCTGATCAAAGGGGAAAAACATTTTTGCTGTTTTTTTAATCTTCAGAAAATTACAATGATAGGTATTTGTTTGAATAGCGATTAAATGGCGAAATAATTAACTCACAATAATTATTGGTAGATGTGCATTATCTGATTTTTTATATGTGGTTATATGAAATGCAATATGTACCGTTTGATTCGGTGTGGTAAGTGGTAGGCGAACTAATAAATCAATATCTGTTTTAAAATGGAATGGAATAATATGACTTATTGTTTGTTGTTTGTTCTGTTTTTTATAGTTTTGCTGCGATTTTGGTGTCACAATTTCTATTTCTCCTGAAATTGTGGTGAAAAGGGAATCAGGTGTAAGTCCTGAACAGACCCGCTGCTGTAAGCTTCGCTAAAATCTTTGAGCAATACTCAAATCCACTGTTTCTTAAAAGAAATGGGAAGGGCGTTCAAAGAAGAAGTAAGTCAGAAGACCTGCCAAAAGTAAATAAGATCAAATTCTCGGGAGTAGAGTATTGATTCAAATAGTTTCTTCTATCACTGTATCTATTTGCATCATTTCCATTTCCTGTTAAGGTATCTAAAACTTTAATAAGATGAAGTGTAATTTTATGTTACTTTTATCTTTAGGGTATTTGCTGTGCTGTTCGTGCTCTAAAGATGACACAAGTTTTGAAGACAAAGATCTTCCTGACTCGATTCCTCCAGCTACTATTCCATCAAAAGGCTTTTTTGTCGCTAATGAAGATTGGTATGGCCATACTAATAGTACAGTCAATTATTTTTATAATGGAGGGAAAATTGTTTATCGTGTTTATCAAAAGGCTAATCCAGCAGAAACATTAGGAATTACTACTCAGTTTGCTACTATTTATGGGGATTATATCTATTTCTTGTCAAAACAGGGAAATCGGTTAGTTGTTGCTGATGCTAAAACTTTAAAGAAGAAGATAGCATTAGAGACCATCGGACAAGGAGATGGTCGGGCTTTTGTTGGCGTTAGTCCCGAAATTGGATACATATCGACCAGCCATGAAATCTTAGTTTACGACATTAAACGTTTTAAAATTCTTAATGTAATAGATGGGACCGGAAGTACAGCGACAGATGTCTATACCGGACAAGTAGGGCTGATGTGCCGGATTGGGAATTATGTTTTTGCAGTAAAACAAGGACAAGGAGTATTTGTGATTGATGCAAATACAAATAAATTATTAAAGACTATCTCATGCACTGGAATTGGTTCTCTTACCCAGAGTAAGGATGGTTTTTTATGGATTTCCGTATATGGTGAGGGAATTTGGAAGGTAGATCCGTATTCACTGGCAATCATGGAGAAGATTCCTCTTGTTGAAGATGTTCAGGTTGAAGATCCATGGTGGGGAGCATGGAGTGCTGCCGGATTGAAGTCAAGCACTAAAAAAAATATACTTTATTGGTATACAAATAATGGGGTTATTGCCCGATATGATATTGACAAAAAAGAACTTACTCCTGAATTTTTTGATCCGAAATATGCTGATGGAAGTCGAACAGGAATGTATGGCGGTCGATTTGGAATCGATCCATTGACGGACGATTTTGTCGTAACCTCGTCGAATGATGTTATTGTATATGATAGTAATAAAACATTGATAAAAGATTATGATGTAAAGGGAGGATATGGTCCTGTCGATGAAGAAGATCAGGTTTATCCATTCTGGTTTCAGGCAATGCCGTTTTTTGAAGATAATAATTCTCCGTTTATTACTGTTAATCGATTCGTTTTAGCTCCGAATGAACGAAAAGAAATATGTCTGAGTGATATTGTTGTTGATGCGGATAATATGTCAAAATCCATTATTAAAGACATTTCTTATGACAATAAAGATAATCTGGTTTCCTATGAATTGAAAAATGATTCTTTGATTATTACTGCTACTTCAAAAGTAGGGAATACGAATTTCTATTTATATGCTCAATCAAATGGAAAAGGAACTAAAAAGAAAATTAGTGTTATCGTAAAATAAAATAAACATGAAACTAAAACTTGTATTAAAAAATGGGAATGCAGTAAAAAAGATGTTTTCTCTTTTACTGATTGGCTTCTTGTTTGCAGCCTGCCAAAGTGAAAAAGGTGATGGGCTATCAGGAACGGAATTGAAAATTTCGGCTGCGATTAGCTCGGATGAAACTACCGGTACGCAAACAAGGGCTGTAAAAAAAGTATTTGAACAAGGAGATGAGATCGGAATTTTTGCAGTTAAGCGGATAAGTGCAAATGTTAAGGCTTATCCAACTTCTGCTGGTAATTATGTGACGAATGCAAAATGGATCTGTCAGGCAGATGGGACTTTTGCTCCGGCAAGTGAATCGGATAAGATTATTATTACGAATGTTCCGATGGACGTATATGCATATTATCCATATAACATTGATGCGAACGATCCGACGAATATTAGTCAGTTGAAGGTGGATCCTTCTCAGGGTATTTTAACTGCACGGGAAGTTATAGCGAAGATTCAAAATATCACATTACCTTTTAAACATAAATTAGCATTAATCGAGGTGTCTGTTACTGGAAAAGGAGAAGGAGCAATACTGAATCACTGTCTTTCTGCTTCTTTTTATAGTAATAAAGGACAATATGCAGCTCTTGATTTAAGTAAAACAGATGCTGGAGATGAATTGTTAACTTCTTCAAAAGCCGGGCTTGTACCCATGCAAAGAGTTGAGTCGATTGCAAAGAATCCAACAACTTATACTTTTCAAACGATGGTTGCGCCACAAAAAATAACGAAAGGAGACCGTCTGCTCCAATTTGAACAAAATACGGTATCATATAGTAAGGTTGCAGATGTCGATTGTACTGTTGGTGAAAGTTCTGTTAATGGTTTCGCTGTAACAATTGATCAGGAGGTTGAGGCAAATCATGTTTATGCTGTAGGGGACTATTATCCTTATAAAGGATTCCCTGTAGGAATTGTGTTTGAAGTTAATAATGGGGGGAAAAATGGAAAGATCTTTTCAGTAGAGCAGACCGGAGGCTTTTGGAGATCCAGAGGGTATGACAGTAAAGCGGAGGCTTATGAAGGAACAAGTGATGCTTCGGATGGGGCTAATAATTTTGAAATTATAAAAAAACATTCGAATTGGGCAATGTTGTATCCTGCTTTTGCATGGTGCGCATCAAAAGGAGATGGTTGGTATTTGCCTGCAAAGGATGAATTAAGAGGAGTGTTTAATCTTTATATCTCTGATTGTCAGGGATTGGACGCAAAGCTGAAAACTATTGGAGGTGATGAATTTAAGACAGGAACGAGCTATTGGACTTCGACTGAGCATATAGGGATAGGCGATTTCCCATATTATTATGCCTACACGATTCATTTCCCTTCAGGAATTCTTAATACAGCAAGTCTGAAATGTAATGATGACTACGTCATTAGGGCTGTCCGTAAGTTTTAATTTAGTTTTTTTATTTATGTTTAATATTTATAAGATAAGTAGAATGAAGGTTATTAATTTTATTGCTATTGCTTTTTTCTCTGTTGTGTTATTTTCTTCTTGTAGTAACGATAAGGAGATAGAAGTTCCGATAACGACGGCTTTAAGTTCTCTGCCTCTTGCATCTCAAAATGGATTATATGGGAAAGTGAAAGAGGTGACGACAGAATATTATAAATCAACATGGGATGCTAAAGGTGATTCGGTTATTATTGGAGTTCACGACAGTCGGTCAATAGAAAAATATGATCAAAGTGGAGTTAAAACAGAGGCAATGAATTATCGTTATATGGATGATAATAGCATTAGACTTCTAATTAGTACCCTATTAACCTACGATGCAGCAAAATATAGAAGAACAGGAGAGCTTGACAGGTCGTACCGATACAAAGATGGAACAGTGCAAAAATATGACAGTGTTAGTGTTACAAAAATTTCAATAACTTATGATGATGCGAATAGAAAGGCAACAGAACTGGATTCAACATCGACCAACGAGGGGGTGACCCCATATCATATTGTGAAGAAAAGAATCTATGTTTTAAAAGATGATGGTTCGATTGATACCGGTAATTATGAAGATTATTTGCCAAAAACTAAATCGGCAGATGATAATTTATACTTATACGGAACAACAACAACGCGTGTATTGAAGAAAGACGAGAAGGGCAATTGGTTGAAAGGTTATTTATATTCCATCTATTATCAGCCGACTGGTGCTGTTTCTTATTCTAAGGGATATAGCTATGGAGAACGTACGATTACTTACTATTAGATTACCAAAGGATAAAATATAAATATAGAAAAAGGAAGCCACCTCAAAAGGGTGGCTTTTTTTATAGGAATAAATCGGATGATTCTAATGAGTGGCGATAAGAATCAGAATCTGTGCCATCAGTACCCGTAAGAACATGGTAATCGGGTAAACGGTGGCATAAACGGTCGACTGGGCCTGTATAGAGGCCATTGAATCGGCAAATTCAAGAGCCGGAGGATTGGTCATCGAACCGGCAAGAAGTCCGCAGATTTTGAAGTAATTAAATTTCATGAGGCGGGCGATAATGGCTACGATCATAATCGGGAAAAAGGTGATAGCTGCACCGTAAAGCATCCACCAGTATCCGCCGTTAACAATGGTACTGACGAACTGACTTCCCGACATGAGCCCGACAGCTGCAAGGAAAAGAATGATTCCTAATTCCTTTAACATCATATTGGCTCCCGGGGTCATGTAAAAACTTATTTTACCGATACGGCCTTTATAGCCGATTAATACGGCAATCAGCAAAGGACCTCCGGCTAATCCTAATTTAGCAGGAGCTGAAAGTCCGGGTATAAAAATGGGAACGCTTCCGAGTAAGACACCAAGGCAGATTCCCATAAAGAGAGGAATCGTATTGGGCACCGCCAGCTCTTTAACCGAATCACCCAGTTCTTCCCTGATGTCGGGAAGAATATCCCGTTTTCCTACGATTCGAACCGTATCACCTTGTTCGACGGTTGTTCCAAGGGTGGGGAGTATCTCAACACCGGCCCGGTATATTCGGGTAATGTTTGCCTCATAGCGTCGGTATATACCGATTTGTTCAATGGTCTTTCCTGTAAATTTCCGGTTCGTGACCAGCACATTAGACATGGCTAGGTTTCCGGATATTTCACGTTTCTTGGTAATGATTACTTCTCCTACTTTTATTTGCAGGTTTTCAATATTGTTGAGTGAGGAGACGCCGTAAATGATATCTCCTTCTTTGAGTTCCAGTTCTTCACGGGAGACGAGGATCGTGTCGTCCCGACCAATACGGGAGATGACTAATTCTTTATCGATGACTTTTTTGACATAACTGATTTTGCGACCGAAAAGGTTTGGGTTGTTTACAGTAATCTTTACACTTTCTAATTTCTGTCGGGTGTTTGCAAACTGTCGTTTGTAATTTTCTATTTCCTGTGGAATTTTAATCCGAAAGATGACTCGTAACAGAACCATGGCAATCAGAACGCCAATGACCCCGAACGGATAGGAAACGGCGAAACCCATTGCAACGGTGTTGATGTTGGCTGCGGCTGCAGCTCCTCCGTGTTCAGCCAGAACTTGTTGAGCTGCACCAAGACTCGGAGTATTAAAAACAGCTCCACACATAATGCCGGTAATAGCACTGGAGCCAGCAAAACCGAATGCATAGAAAACATAAGAGATGGCAAATCCAATAAGAATGATTGCTGCGGCTAACAGATTCATTTTTAGGCCTTCGTCTTTAAATGAGGAGAAGAAACGGGGACCGACTTCAAGCCCGATAGCATAAACAAACAAAATCAAACCGAATTCACGGGTAAAGATTAGCATTTGCTGGTCGGGTTTTGCTCCGAAATGAGACAGAAGTAACCCGGCAAACAGAACTCCTGCGATACCGAGTTTGACTTTTTTAAATGAGATTTTACCAATTAACACCCCGAATAAAGAGGCAATACTAATGTAAAGAATAGTGGATGCCGTTCCACTTGAAGTAAATAAGCTTTTAATTTCGTCCATATATGATACTAAGTTGTATACCAGAGAGTTCGATTTTTCATCGCAGGAAATAAGAATTGAATGAATAATTTCATTGAATTAACTGATTGAGACAAAAGTAGATAAAAAGAATAACATCCTATGAATTTGCAACTTAAAGAAAACATTAATTGCGCATTGAATTGGATCAATATGAAAGAAAAAGGGCCTCTGAAAGATGAGATCAAAACTTGTCATACAGCATGACAAACAAGGAGGTAGCAGGTGGCAAAAAGCAGGACTTTGCGTAAGAGATATAGTTTATTTTGAATGTTAAGTTTTTATAAATTATATCTGAATAATTTGTAAATTTGGATAATTTCGATTCAAATAAGAGGGTTTATGATTGTTGTAATATCTCCTGCGAAAACATTGGATTTTTCGAGACAGGTTAATATCAAAGAGGAGAAACAGCCTCAGTTCACCGAAGAGGCTATACAACTGATTGAGGTGATGAAAGGATATTCTCCTTCGAAGATTGCTGCTTTGATGAATATTAGTCCGGATTTAGCTCATCTCAATTATGTTCGTTATCATACATGGTCCGATTCAATAAATAAGGATACATCAAAACCGGCAATAGTGGCTTTTGATGGGGAGGCTTACCGGGGATTGGATGCAAAGTCTTTCACCGGAGAGGACTTGTGTTATGCCGGACTGGTGGTGCGAATTTTCTCCGGATTATATGGTTTACTGCATCCTTTCGATATGATTCATCCGTATCGGCTTGATATTGGGCTTTCGATTAAAGGAAAGACCTGGAATAATCTGTATGCTTTTTGGGGTGACAAATTGGCTTTTGCCTTAAATACAGCTGTTGAAGAAAGCGGTTCTCATTTTGTTATAAATCTTGCTTCCGCAGCGTATTTTAAAGCGGTATCGGGCCGCCTTTCTTATCCGGTGATTACCCCCGTTTTTAAAGAGGGGAATGGAACGGAATATCGGGTTGTGGCCAGCTATGCTAAAAGAGCCAGAGGTCTGATGACGCGTTTTGTGATTCAGAACCGGATTAACGACCCCGAGGAATTGAAGTCTTTTGATTTGGAAGGTTATCACTTCAATTCCCCTGAGTCGACTGATAAAGAGTGGATTTTTACAAGAGAAAAATAGTGAGTTTTATTCTTCTTTGACTTTTGTGGTTGTTATAATCCGGTTGAGAACAGAAAACAATGCAAGACGGAGATTCTCAAGTGCAAGGGGAATATTCCATTCTTCATCTTCAATGTAGTTGGAGATGGCTCGAAGCTGAAGAAAAGGAACTTTTCGTTGGAGACAAACATAAAAGACGGCACCTCCTTCTGTTGATTCAACATCGGGATTGAATATTCGGCGTACATCTGGCAGTTTATCCCTACTTATACGAATTGTGTTGGAGGTGATGCCTGAAACTTCAGGAAGGTCGTGAATATACCGGGACCCCGGATTAACAAGGGCTCCGTTATGATAAGGAAATTGATTCGGCTTAAGGAATCCGGCCTCAAAAAGAGTCTGAAATTTATTGTCCCGATCAACGCCAAGCGTTGAGAATCTTTCGCTGGTAACATTGACGACGGTCCCAATTTTTAATTCTTTATGGTAGCTTCCCGATATCCCTGCGTTAATGACGTAGTCATAGTGCCGGGTGAGAAGAATGGTGGTGAGCTGATAAGTTGCTGAAACCATTCCAACCCCACAGATTAGAACATCTAACGAGATATCTTCCCATTGATATTGTTCAATTTTGTTTTCCAACTTGCCGAGGGGTTTTAATTCTTCTAAAAAAGGAATTAACTCGAACCTTGTAGCAGTGACCAGTAGTACATTCATATCAACATTTTTTAGTATAGGTTGTTATTCTTGGGATATCTTTAATACTGATTTTTTAGGAAAAGGTTATCGATTATTCTTACTTTGTACTAACAAAATATGAACAAGATGGAGTTTTCAATACATGATGACGAGAATGGTAACTATCGTGCAGTAGAACATTATGGGAATGAGGAGATTGCAGAAATGAGCAGCCATTATCGGCGAATACTCGAAATATTGGGGGAAGATCCGAAAAGGGAAGGTTTATTAAAAACTCCGGAACGTGTGGCAAAAGCAATGGAATTTTTAACTCAGGGATATCATATCGATCCTGAAAAATTACTCCGTTCAGCCATGTTTAAAGAGGATTACCGACAGATGGTTATTGTTAAAGATATTGAGATCTTCTCAATGTGTGAACACCACATGCTTCCTTTTTTTGGGAAAGCACATGTAGCTTATATCCCTAATGGATATATAACCGGGTTGAGTAAAATAGCCAGGGTGGTTGATGCCTATGCACGAAGATTACAGGTTCAGGAACGGTTAACAACTCAAATTAAGGATTGTATTCAGGATACCTTAAAGCCGTTGGGAGTGGCTGTAGTTATCGAAGCGCGCCACATGTGTATGGTTATGCGAGGGGTTCAAAAGCAAAATTCAGTAACCACAACATCTGATTTTACAGGAGCTTTTGAAAAGATTGCTACCCGCGAAGAATTTATTCGGTTAATTAGTTCAAAATTATCCTGACCGATTGATTTTGCTTAATTAAATTGTTGTTTTTTTAGATTCGGTTCTTTCTCATTAAGCGTAGAAATGGTTAAAATTATCTTTTATCTGATTGTTTTTATTGTCGTTTTCGATTTTGTCTTTGAACGATTTCTTGAGTATCTGAATACAACCAGATGGTCGGCTATTCTTCCCGCAGAAGTCAGGGGAATTTATGATGAGGAAAAATATCGGGAATCGATGAACTATGAAAGAGTTAACTATCGGTTTGGTTTATGGACTTCTGTATTCAGTTTTTGTCTGTTAGCGGCCATGCTTTTATTGGGTGGTTTCTCGTTGGTTGATCAATGGGTTTCGGGATGGAGTAGTAGTCCGATTATTCGGGCTTTATTGTTTTTTGGCATTTTAATGGGAGCCTCGGATATTCTCAATATTCCTTTTGAGTGGCATCATACTTTTCATATCGAAGGAAAATTCGGGTTTAATAAAACAACTCACCTGACTTTTTTTCTGGATAAGCTGAAAGGTTGGATTCTTGGAATCCTTCTTGGAGGTGGACTTTTAGCGCTGATTATTGAGATATGGGAGAAGACGGGGTCTATGTTTTGGTTTTATGCCTGGATATTGGTTTCGGTATTCAGCCTTTTTATGACGTTCTTTTATTCCTCATTAATTGTTCCGTTGTTTAACAAGCAGACTCCTTTAGAGGACGGAGAATTGAAAGACGCTATTCGAAAGTTTGCAGAGAAAGTGAATTTTTCTCTTGATAATATTTATGTGATCAACGGATCAAAGCGGTCGACTAAATCAAATGCTTATTTCTCTGGATTTGGCTCAAAGAAACGAATCGTTCTGTACGATACCTTAATCCATGATTTGACGACGAATGAGATTGTTGCGGTATTAGCCCATGAAATAGGCCATTACAAAAAGAAACACATTCTAACGGGAATGTGCTTGTCGATTATACAAACGGGGATTATGTTGTTTATTCTATCGCTCTTTTTGGGGATTCCAGATATGAGTATGGCGCTGGGAGCAAAGGTCTCTTCTTTTCACATGGGGGTTATTGCTTTTGGTATTCTGTTTACTCCATTGTCGTTCGTTATCGGGATTGGAATGAATGTTTTTTCGCGTAAAAACGAATACCAGGCCGACGCTTTTGCTGCAGAGAATGGTGATCCGGAGGCATTGGCTTCTGCCCTTAAGAAATTATCGGTAAAAAATCTTAGTAATTTGACTCCTCATCCGATCTATGTGTTTTTTTATTATTCACATCCAACGCTCCTTCAGCGAGTTGCTTCTCTTGGTGCTTCGAAAAAGCAAAAGGAATGAATGGTCGGTTTTATTTTGTGAAAAAAGAGAACATAACGGTCTTTGAATTTGTATGACAATTTTCTTCTCCCTATTTTTAGATAAAGGTTTAAACAAGAGAATTGTTGCACTCCTGTAAAAAGAAGAAAATTATGAAAGCGGAAATTATAACTATTGGAGATGAAATTCTGATCGGACAGATTGTTGATACCAATTCAGCATGGATGGCAGAACAGCTTAATCGGATAGGAATAAAGATCAACCGGGTTTTGTCAATTGCTGATGATCGGGAAGAAATAGAATTGACGATTAAGGAATCAATGGCGCGGGTTGAGGTCGTACTTATAACCGGTGGCTTAGGTCCCACGCGCGATGATATTACAAAACATACTTTGGCT
This sequence comes from Prolixibacteraceae bacterium, assembly GCA_963692465.1. Classification (GTDB taxonomy): domain Bacteria; phylum Bacteroidota; class Bacteroidia; order Bacteroidales; family Prolixibacteraceae; genus JAUZOB01. Next base: position 568,526 of record OY829943.1, on the reverse strand, counting down.
AAATTGTTTAACACCCAACTGGTGATGAACGAAGAGGTCCTGAAACATGTTGAGACCCTATTAGGAGCGCGGGGAATTAAAATTATCCAGAGTAATCGGGAGCAGGCTTTAGTCCCGGCAAATTGTCAGGTTTTATTTAACAACGAAGGAACAGCACCGGGAATGTGGTTTGAAAAGGACGGGAAAGTTGTTATCTCAATGCCTGGAGTCCCATTTGAAATGGAGACTATAATGACCGAGAAGGTTTTGCCTCGTTTGAGGAAGATGAATAACACGACTGCTATTGTTCATCGTACGATATTAACACAAGGTATTGCGGAATCGTTGCTAGCTGATAAGATTAGTCAGTGGGAGGACAATCTTCCGTCTTATATAAAGCTTGCCTATTTACCCGGTCCGATGGTCATCCGATTAAGATTGAGTGCTTACGGGGAGGATTCCGAAAAGATGTCCAAAGAAGTTGATCATCAGCTTGAACAATTATTAAAGCTTATTCCTAATTATTTCTTCGGATATGACGGAGATACCCTTGCATCGGTTGTGGGTGAAATATTGGTTAGGAAAAACACAAGACTGTCCGTTGCGGAAAGTTGTACAGGAGGTTATCTGGCTCATTTAATTACAGAAGTTCCGGGCAGCTCGGACTGGTTTAACGGTGGAGTTGTTGCTTATTCGAATGAGATAAAAGAAAAGCTTTTGAATGTTGATGCTGAGGCTTTGGATCAATATAGTGCGGTTAGTTTAGAGGTGGTAGAATCGATGGTTCGTGGAGCGATGAAGAAATTCAATACGGATTATGCTATTGCAACGTCAGGAATTGCCGGTCCTTCGGGTGGAACGCCTGAGAAACCGGTAGGAACGGTCTGGATTGCGATTGGTAATAAAGAAGAAATTATTGCCCGTAAATTTAGTTTTGGAAAAGACCGGGGTCGAACAATTATTCGGGCCTCACAAACAGGATTGAATATGCTGCGTAATTTCCTGATGAAATAGTGGAAGGTAGTGGAACGCTGTGAATATGAGGCATTTTATTTGGAAAATATTTGGGAGGAAACCGGTTAAGACTGGTGTCGTTTCACTGTGCGTTTTATTGTTGGCAATGGTGTTGGTTCCTTATTTTTATCGGGATACCCTTTTGCGTAAGACTAAGAATGCAATTAGTGAAACAGTCAATGTTCGAGTTGATTTTAAAAGTTTTCAGCTTTCATTATTTCATGGATTCCCCGATTTACAGATTCGACTAAAAGATGTTACGGTTTGCGGTTCCGGACCGTTTAGCAAAGATACGTTGATGTCGGCGGAGACGGTCGCTTCGGATGTGTCTTTTATCAAGGTGATCTCCGGAGGGGATATTACGATCAATGATTTAAAGTTTGATCATCCTAAAATGCATTTATATGTTTCCCGTGAAGGAAAAGAGAATTGGAAATACTGGGGGAAGCATACCAATACGGTTCAGAAGAAGAGTCGGGATAGTTTTAAGGTCAAGCTGAATCAGATATTAGTTGATCATGCCAGTCTTATCTATGAGGACCGGACTCCTGGAATGTTGATTAAGATTGATAATCTGGACCTTAAAATAGAGGGGCCTTTGTATGGCTCCAAAACATGGCTTCAATGTGCTATTTCTGCGGGAGGTGTCTCCTTCGACTATGGAGGTAAACAGATTTTTAACCAGATACCAGTGAGTGTAAAAACCGGATTGAAGGTCGATTTGGACAGACGATTGTATTTGTTCGATTACGGTCGGGTTCGGATAAAGAATGTGCCATTGATTGCAGACGGAGGTTTTGAACTCATTCGAAATGCGATTCGTATGAATTTTAGTCTGAACGGACCCAATTGCCAATTTGAAGATTTACTGGGTTTACTTCCCGATCGATATCAGCAAAAACTAAAAGGAGCTAATGCGTATGGGAAAGTCGACGTATTGGGTTTTGTGAAAGGTGTTTATTCCGGACGGAATTTCCCTTCCTGGGGATTAAGGGTTAAAATGAGAGATTCTGGTATTCAATTTAAAAATAAAAAAGGGAATATTAATAAAATCAAGTTGGACCTTGCAGTGGATAAAGCTCAGGGTGGACTTGATAATATGAATGTTACAGTCTATAATCTGAGCGCTTTTTTCGGACCCGATTCGATGCGGATGAATATGATTCTGGATCATTTAATATCCGATATGCATTACAAATTGTATTGGATCGGGAATGTTGATTTTGCAAGGTTGGGTAATTCTCTTCCTATTGATAGTTTGAATATGTGGGGGCGGATGAGAGGCGATCTTTATGCTGAAGGATTAAATTCATGGTCGAAGAAAAAGGAATTTGGTAAGATAAAAACCTTCGGGTCTTTGTATTTTAAGAAATATACCGCTGATTTAAAGCAATTCTCGCATAGCGTTTATATCGACACCGCTTCTGTTGTAATAAAACAGAATCAGCTAGTGTTGGATAATTTTTATGGGCGAATCGGGAGAAGCGATTTTAACATGAAGGGGACTTTATTGAATGTTCCTGATTATATCTGGGGGGATGGAACTCTGAAGGGAAATATCACTTTCTATTCTTCGGTGTTGGATCTCAATCAGTTGATGATTCCCAGAAAAGTTCCGGTTCAAAAGAACAAAATTGTTATTCAAAAGGTTAACCCTGATAAACCGAATAGACCCAGGGACGAGGCTCCGGAGGGAACATTCAAAATGCCTGACCGGGTTAATTTAGCATTGAAGGGAAGAGTCCGAAAGTTGGCTTTTAATAAGTATAATCTGTCGGGAGTAAGAGGTGGTTTGACTATTCAAAATAAAAAACTGAGTCTGAATAAGGCTACTTTCGGAACATGGGGGGGGCATATAACGGTAAACGGACAATACTTAATGTCGGATAAAGGGAGGCCAGTCTTATCCATGAAGATGAACCTGAAGAATGTGGATATTTCCAAAGCCTATTCTGAAATAAGTCTCTTTAGAAATATGGCCCCGATCGCAGAACATAGCACCGGATCTTTCTCTTCCGTTTTAAACGTTAGCGGATTTTTGGGACGAAACATGGAGATTCTAACGCCGACTATTAATGGACAGGGACATTTCTCTCCTAAAAAATTAACGGTAGAGGGGGCCGGTGTTCTTGATTATGTGGCTGCTCTGTTGAGAGATGATCGCTGGAGAAGTGTCGCTTTGTCCGATTTTGTATGTCATTTCAGAATTCGAAACGGGAATCTGATTTTAAAGCCATTTAAAGTGAAAGCATCCGGGCATGAGGTGTTGGTTTCGGGAGTAAAACGACTGGACAATCGAATCAATATGCGATTAGATCTGAAAGGGGATCGCTCGCAACCTTCAACAGCATCGTGGACCGGATTCTTTGCAACATTTCCATTGGTACCTCCTTCTCAGATGGACACCCGGGTTCTTATAACCGGTACGGTTTCAAAACCACAAGTTCATTTGGAATTTCTGAAACCTAAAGGATCAAACAGGAAGTAGTAAAATAGCAAATTTTTACGAATGGCCTTTTTGTGTTGATTAATTAGATGTTTTGGGATGATATAAAAAGGGCTACTCTTCAAAAAAGATATTTTCATCTTATTAGTAATTACCCTGTTTATGCGGTTTGGGGTTCGTAGAAAAACAATTTCTCTGATAAAAAACAAAGGTTTTATAGATTTTGATAAACTTCTGAAGGAGGAACAAATAACTTGCTTATTTTTAAACTCAGATAAAATAGAAATCTATTTATATGATAATTAGTGCGCGCGGGAATAGAATAAATCGTTTACTACGGATTACTGAAATATCAATGTTCCTTTTGTTTATTGGAATTGCAACATTTGCCCAGCCAGAGAAGAAACAACTGACATTTAAGGGACAGATATCTATCGAAAGAGGATCGGGAGAAGAGACCGTACTGTTAACAGCCCAAGGAAGCCTCGGCGATAAACAAGAACTAAAGATCGATGCATCAGGAAAATATTCTATTAATCTGGATTTTAATCAGGAATATGTGCTGGTGTTTAATTGTAACGGATATTTCTCTAAAAAAATCTTAATCGACACTCATGTTCCTTCAGAGGCTTATAGTTCGATCGAATTTGAACCCAGTGAACTCTTTGTGAGTTTGTATAGGGAGCGATCTTATATTGATCCGTCTTTCACTAAAAAGCCTGCCGGACGCGTCTTTTATAATGCGAAACTTCAAAAATTCGATCAGGAGTCTTTTCAGGCGGAAATTGATGTCAGGAAGCAAATTCAACAGGCAGAGAAAAAGAATCAACAGTTAAATAAGGAATCTTCGGCATTGGATAAGGATATTGCTTCGGAGAAAGCGGAGCAGCAAAAACGTCTTCAAAAGATTCTGGATGAGGCGGACCGGAATTATAAGTCGAAAGAATACTCCAAAGCTCAATCTGTTTATAAAGAGGCTTTAACTTTGGATCCGGAAAATAACTATTGTAAAGATCGTATTTCCGAGTTGGATTATTTAATAGCGAATCAGGCTAAAGATGAAGCGAAAGCTCAAGCTGAATCGGAAAAGGTAAATAGTATTATCAAGGAAGGTGATGTTGCATTCTCTTCCTCCGATTATGTCCATGCAAAGCAAATTTATTCAATCGCATTGGCTCTTCAGCCTAAAAACGAATCAGTCCTTAGCCGGCTGAAAAAAGTGGATGACGCGATCCATCAGCAAGAGGTTGACCGTGCAAGGGAACAGGTTAAACAGCAACAAGCGGCTAACCGTATTGAAATGGCCTACGATCAACAAATCACGGCCGGTAATCAGTTCTTTGCTCAGGCACAATATGAGGAGGCTCTGGCTGCATTTAAACGGGCATTGGAATTAAAACCGGGGGATGCCGGGATTCAGACAAAGATTAATGAAACAAATCAGAAAATAGAGGCTTTATTGGCCGAATCTGCAAAGAAAAAGGAAGAAAAAGAGCGCTATGCGAAGCAAATAGCTTCAGCGGACTTGAAATTTAATCAGGGGGTGTATGCAGAAGCCCGAAAGGATTATGAGGGGGTATTGGCAATAAGTCCTGATGATTCCTATTCGAAGTCGCAGATCGTAAAGATTGTCCAGCTTGTTTCGGATCAACAGAAAGTAACTGAGAGGCAGAAATTATATGAGGCTGCGATAGCAGAGGCTAATGCTGCATATAAGAAGGGTGATTTTGATGTGGCTAAGTCTCGTTATACGGATGCTTCTAAGATAAAACCGGAGGAAGCTTATCCTCGGAATAAATTGATGGAGCTAGAGTCGACTGTGAAGCAGCGGGCGGAGATTGCCCGTTTAGCCGAAGAAGAAAAAACTCAGAAATCAGCTAAAGCAGCGGCAGAAAAGAAAGCTTATCATGATGCGGTGACGAAGGGCGATCTGGAGATGTCGAATAAAAATTATTTGGTTGCTCGTCGGAGTTATGAGGCTGCATTGGTAGCTCTCCCTCAGGAGAAATATCCGAAGGATCAGATTGCCGCTATTGATAAGGCATTGGATGCAATTGCCAATGCTGACAAGTTAAAGTATCAGGAGCGGGAGAAAGCTCTTATAGATTCTATTGCTAAAGTCCAGAGTGGACTTTATGCTCAGGTGCTTCAAAAGGCAGATGAGGCGCTTAAGGATTCTCGTTTTGACGAGGCGGTTAATTTATATACGCAGGGAATCAGTGTTTGTCCTGAGAAGAAAAAAGAGTTGGACGGAATGATTGATAAGGTGCGACAGACTCAACAGGAGAAAACTCAACAGGCTGATCATTATAAAAATTTGATTGACGGAGCGGACCGATATTTTAAAAGCGAGGAGTGGGATAAAGCTCTTGTCGAATACCGGAAAGCGGCCTCTGTTAATTCCAGTGATCAGTATGTTGCATCGCAAATATTGTTGATCGAGACTAAAACGAAAGAATATCAGGAATTAGTGGCTCAGGGTGATCTTTCATTGAAAGATAAAAAATTTGATCAGGCCCGGGTTAAGTATACGCAAGCGATGATGTTGCATCCGGGTAAAGAGATATCGGATAGGATGGATGAGCTCTCTAAACGTTCTAAATTGGCGGCAGATGAAGTATCCTCAATGTCGGCTTCGGATGGACCTGCCGTTACAGATAAAAATAAAGTCCAGGCAGTTCAGGAGAAAGTGGTCAATTATAACTATACCCAGGTAAATAAACCGTTCTTTAGCTATAAGGATGCGATACAGAAGGCGGATTCCGCTTTTAAAGCAAAGGATTATACTACGGCAAGGTTTTACTATAACCGGGCTCTTGAGAATAATTCGGAGGATCATTATGCAACGGAACAGGTTGAGAAAATTAAAGGTCACATTAATGGGACTGCTACCGATGACCTTGCCAAAGAATATGATTTTTTGATAGCCAAAGGAGATCAGGCTGTCAAGGAACAGAAATATAGCATTGCAAAATATTTCTATAACCGGGCGGTGATACTTAAACCGCAGGAAAAATATCCGACAGAGCGATTAACGTTCATCAGTGAAACGACCAATAGTCGGGTGGAGAAGGAGAGTGATCAGGAATACCATGAAACAATTAAGAAGGCGGAATCTGCATTGGCTAATAAGCAGCTTTCAGTGGCAAGGTATTATTTTCAGCAGGCCTTGATTTTAAAGCCTAATGATGAGTATTCTTCAAAACAAATTAATGATATTCAGACAAAAATTACGCAGGGAATTAATAATTCGTCGGAACAGGAATATCAGGATATTGTAAAAAAAGGAGACGAGGCATTTAAGGCAAATCAATATTCTGTTGCCCGGTTTTATTATTCAAAGGCATTGGAAATACACCCTGATGATCCGGCGATAAATGAGCAGATGAAGAAGATTTCTGCCATTCAGCAGAAATCTTCTTCTGAGTAATCAATTTACTCAATGCACATACCTTTTTTTATTTGATCGGCAATTTTTTCTCCCAACAGTGTTTTTACTATTGCAAGGGCAAAAGCCAGGGTGGTGCCGGGGCCTTTGCCGGTAATAATATTCTTCGAAATGACAGCGGGTGCATTAATAATGGTTGCGCCGGTAAGTTCACTTTCGCAACCGGGATAGCAAATAGCATTATGCTCCTTAAGAATTCCTAAATGTCCTAAAACAGTGGGTGCAGCACAAATAGCTCCCAGATATTTTCCTTGTTGGTTGAAATCCAGAAGCTGTTTTTTTAAACCATCATGGTGGTCGAGATTTGTGCTCCCTGGATTTCCTCCGGGGAGAACGATCATATCAGTGTTAGAGAAATCAGCATCAGCAAAAAGCTGATCAGCAATAAGCGGGATATTATGAGCTCCGATAACGGTTAAATTATTCGTAATTGAGACGGTAATAACTTTTAATGAAGCTCTTCGAAGTACATCGATAATGCCGACAGCTTCATTTTCTTCAAAGCCGGGGGCAAGAGGAATGATGATGTTTTTCATGATGGGTGTTTTTTTCGCAAGAAGTAAATATAAGAAAAGATTCCCTTTTTGCGGGGAATCTTTTTTGAAACGCAATCTAAATTTGTGATTTAGGCATCAACAAATTCAACTAAAGATTTTTCAAGTTTCTTACGGGTGAAAAAGATTCTGCTTTTTACTGTTCCTAGTGGCAGGTTAAGCTCTTCTGCAATTTCTTTGTATTTATAACCATCCAAAAACATTTGAAATGGGACTCTGTATTCATCTGCCAGTTTTTTTATTTCCTGGTTAATTTCTTTGGAACTATAGAATGAATCCGGTGCAGGATATAGATCGCTTTTAGAGAATTTCTGTGGTAATTCATTATTTGCGCCATAAGAGGTACTTCTTGATTTCGCCTTTTTGCGATAATCATTGATGAAAGTATTCTTCATGATTGTATGAACCCATGCACTGAAATTTGTGTTTTGAGTAAACTTGTCTCTGTAATATAATGCTTTGAGAAAAGTGTCCTGAACAAGGTCGTTCGCTTTGTCTGGATCTGAGGTTAAGCTAAGAGCGTAATATTTGAGCCGGTCTTTGATGCTTAACAAACTGTTGTTGAACTGTACCTGAGTCATCGTATCTAGTTTTGTAATTAGTACTTGTTTAATTTTTTCAGTTCAAACTTAAACATTAATAGAGGACAGATTAGTCTCTTTTAGATATTATCGAATAGGCTATAAATTTTATCTATCAGGTTTAATGTCATTTAAAATGTAGTATTCCAGTCGTTTAGCTGCGTGTTGCAGGGGGTAAAATAATTTTTATATTTAGGCTTGTCTAATCTTTATACGGTAGGATTGAACAAAAGTCACATTTTATATTCATTTTTTATTCGACTTTGATAAAAGAAGTACTAAGACTTTTTGATAAGCTCCTGAAAGTGGGAAAGCGAGGTGATTTCAATAATATCAGATGGAAGTTTGGAATGTTTTTCTGAGATGGATTGAGGGTGAAAGAGGTATATTTTTCCGGAGCCGCAATTTTTAAGTTGAGTGGTGAAATTATGAATATAATTATTGCAAATAGATGATGAAAACCCGGTAAGGAGCGAGTCCTGTGGGTTACAAAAGGTTAAAAGACTTTTGGGTGAGGGAATGCGTCCGATGTAGTTATAGTCCAGATTATTTATTTTCAGAACGTAGAGATAAAAAAGCATCTCTGTTTCATCTGCTTCATTCTCCGGGAGAAAGCAGACAAATCGGGACCCGACTTTTGTTGTGTTGGTTTCGTATTGATTTAAAATGTCGTATAGTTTTTTCCGAAGAACAAAACAAGCCATGTTTTTCTGAATGTCCGACAGGTTATTACTTGTCCACAATGATTTTATTCTATCGTAAAGCGGGTAGGCAATGTTAAAAATAAAAACATCGGAAGAGTCAGACCCATTTTGCCTTTCATTAAGAATTGCGCCAAACTTGTCAATGTCAGAATCAATTAAAGCGGATAGGAAAGACGAAAGATCTTGATCAGCTTTGGGTGATTTGTTAATTTTTTCAATTTGGATTTTAAAATCGTTTGCCTTGAGTTGTGCTACCTGAGATATGCGTAACCCGTGATGAATTAGGGTATTGATATTGATAAGCCTTTTTAAATCCGCTTCGGAATAGTAACGAATATTTGTTTCTGTTCGATTAGGTGACAAGATGCCATAGCGTTTCTCCCACATTCGAATGGTTGGAGATTTTATTCCGGTTATTTGTTCCAGGTTTTTTATGGTATACGTTGCCATAGATATTTTATTTGAGAAACAAATAATTAGAACAAAAGGTTTTACCCAAATAGCTGTTTAGTGCAGGTGGAGGAAGGAATATCCTTAATTTCGGGGTAAGGTGCGGGTTTCCAAGAGAATGTATATAAAAAAATAAGGATAGAAAAATCTATCCTTATAGCCTAGCTAAACCAAAAACTATGAAAAAAATTACCCTTTAAAACCAGTGCAAATATATGTTTTAAAGCATGAAATCCAATATCTGGGAAGTGAAAAAAAGTTAAAAAGAACTTTAAAAAAGAGTTAGAGATGTTTGTAAAACATGCTTTCTTTGCAAAATCTAATTTTTAATACTTTATTATGAAGAATTGTAATCTTGGTCTCGTTGGAGGCAGAGTCGTATTCTTCAGACGATGGGGTGGTGAGAATTACTCGGCATTTGCAAGTTTGCGTGTAATCGTGAACATTGCAGTATTGCTTGTCAGTTATCAGGCAAGTGCAAATCCGGGTATGACTCTGGAACACTCCGATTCGACGACTATTGAACGTCGTTATAGTCTGAAAGAGGTACAAGTCTCTGCACAACGGGCGCCTGTGACGTATTCGCAGGCAGCACGGATAATATCCGTGATTGACCGCAGTCAGATAGAAGCTGCGCCTGTTCAAAGTGTCAATGAACTGTTAAAATATCTGCTCGGGGTAGATATACGACAGCGCGGACAGTTTGGTGTCCAATCCGACGTAAGTATACGTGGCGGAACATTTGACCAAACACTTATTCTTCTTAACGGGATCAACATCACCGATCCACAGACCGGGCATTTTAATCTGGATCTTCCGGTCAGCCTTGAAAGCATACAACGAATAGAAGTCATCGAAGGTCCGGCCTCCCGGGTTTATGGACCGAATGCTTTTTGCGGGGCAATCAACATCATTACAGGAACTAATAAGGAAAACAAAGTGACTGTTTCAGCCACGGGAGGAGAACACGGTTATTATGACCTGAATGGAGTTGTACGGTTAAGTGGAAAACAAGCGGAAAATTTTATTGCTGTCAACCGGAAGTCTTCTGATGGATATATTTCCAATACAGATTTCGGTGCAAATAATTTTTTCCTACAAGGTCGTTATAATCTTTTGCCTGGGAAAGTGGAATATCAGGCAGGATATACCGACAAAGGCTTTGGTGCGAACAGTTTTTATTCGGCTCTGTATCCGAGTCAGTATGAGCGTACGAAGACCACTTTTTTTTCGTTAAAAGCAGAGACCGGGGAGAGGCTTCATATAACTCCCTCTGTTTATTGGCGGCGGCATCAGGATTGTTTTGAACTGTTTCGGGACAAAGCCAACGCACCTTCATGGTACACGTCGCCTAATTATCATCTGACGGATGTGTTTGGAGCTAATATGAATGCATGGTTCTCTTCCTTTTTGGGCAAAACGGCATTTGGCTCAGATTTTCGTTCTGAGAATATCTTGAGTACAGGTCTTGGAGAGCTTCTTTCAAAACCGGTTGATATTCCGGGTGTGAAAGAAGTACAATATACACATGGGCATTCACGGTCGAATACTTCTTTTTTTGTTGAACAGGATGTTTTCCTGGGGAATCTGATTGTTTCGGCGGGAATAATGGCCAACTGGAATTCAGATCTTCATTTGAAATGGAAATATTATCCGGGAGTAGATCTTAGCTATCAATTAATCACTCCGGTTAAGTGGTATGCTTCCTTCAATAAATCGTTGCGTATGCCCACCTTTACCGATCTTTATTATCAGGGACCGACCAATATTGGAAACCCAGCTCTTCTTCCGGAGGAAGCTACTTCCTATGAGACGGGATTCAAGTTTGAATGGCCGATCATTAACGGACATGTTGCTTTCTTCCGGCGTGAAGGGAAAAACATGATTGATTGGGGAAAGAAGTCCGTTACGGATGAAAAATGGCAGAGTATGAACTTGCCGGATGTTAATTCCGATGGACTGGAATGTTCTGCGTATCTGAATGTATTGAGACTGACTAATCCTGACTTCTTCCTACAGAAGATTGGTGCCACTTATTCTTATCTTACTATGGATAAGTCAAGTGGGGATTATATTTCCTACCTTGTTTTGGATAATCTGAAACATAAGCTGTCTGTCGATGTACAGCATAAAATAATAGGGCCGTTTACCGGGAACTGGAATTTATTATGGCAGGATCGCAATGGAAGTTATCTGTCTTATGACCACAGTGTGAATGGTGAAGTAGTTCCTTATCGGCCATTCTGGACTCTTGATGCAAAATTGAATTGGCAATTGAAACAGGGGAAGGTTTTTGTAGAGGCGTCCAACCTGTTCAACAAGACCTATTTTGATCTTGGCAGTGTTGCTCAACCGGGGAGATGGCTTCGTGCCGGAGTTTCATTTGATTTTGGAATTTAATCCTTTTTTAAGAGTAAATAGTTTTTTTCGGAGGGTCTGATCTTCTGAATAAGGATAGAAATTGTATATTCGCAATGATTTTAATACGAAGACTATGTTGAAAGGAATACTTGCAGTATCAGGACAAAGCGGATTATTTAAACTTGTCTCAGAGGCAAAAGGAAGCATTATTGTTGAATCTTTGCTTACCGGAAAACGGATGCCGGTTTTCTCAACGGCTAAAATCAGCGCGCTTGAAGATATCGCTATCTTTACCGATGGTGATGAAGTTCCGTTGAAGGACGTTTTTAAACGAGTAGCCGATAAAGAAGGAGAGGGCAAAGCAATTGAACCCAAGACAGACAACGATCAGTTAAAAGCATATTTTGCTGAAATACTACCGGAATATGATCGTGATCGGGTTTATGTCTCCGATATGAAGAAAGTTGTTCAATGGTATAATCTTCTTTTGGAAAAGCAACTGCTCTCCTTTGATGAAGAAGATAAAAAAGAAGAATCCCCGGAGTCTTCAGAACCCGAAGAAAAATAGTTTCTTTCGTTTTAGCTAACGAATAGAAGTAAAAAAATAATAGGCCGATACAAATTCAATTTGTATCGGCCTATTATTTTTTTAAACCCATTAAGACTTTTCTATTTGTGCTGAAACCTGTGGCTTTAAGTATTCAAAAGTTAGAACTGGTCTATTTGTATTGGGGTATAAAAATTATCTATTCTGTTATTTGTTTGAATATACATGTTCCTTCCCCATCCCCATAATTTTCCAGATTCATCAATAGCCAAAGAAGTATAAGGTCCTGCAGCTATGGATTTAAATTTTGTTCCTTTTATTATTTGTGCCGGATGTGTTTGGGTAGTAATATCTTTATCTAATCCTAATGCTCCTTCGTAATTTCCACCCCAAACCCAAAGATCTCCAAATTCGTCAATGGCTAACGTGTGAAAATATCCTGCTGTGACAGTTTTGAATCCAGATCCGATTTGTACCGGAGTTGTTGCGCTTTCAGTCCAATTTCCGTATCCTAATTCTCCTGTTTCGTTATAACCCCAAGCCCAAAGGGTTTCAGACTCATCAATAGCAAAAGAACGGTCTCCTCCAGCAGCTACAGATTTAAATTTAGTTCCAGATATGATCTGTATTGGATTTGTCATTTTTGTTGTTGCCGTTATTCCATATCCTACTTGTCCGTATGAATTATCTCCCCCAGCCCATAAGTTACCAGCTTCGTCAATGAACAAAGCATGTCGTCCTCCAACAGCAACAGCCTTGAATTTAGTTCCGGCTTTAATTTGTACAGGAGTTATTACTTTACCGTCTAACGATGATCCTTGAATATGTTCTCCCCATGCCCATAGGTTTCCAGATTCATCAATTGCGAATAAATCATTCAGTCCACATGCAACATTTTTAAATTTAGAGCCGGACATAATTTGTATTGGGGTATTATCACCTTTCAAATCAGTTCCCCAGAACCATAAGTTCCCTGATTCATCGATAGCTGATGAGTAATTATCTTGTGTCGTTGCAGCGATAGCCTTAAATTTAGTCCCTTCTTTGATCGGTACGGGTCTATCACTTGTGTTTGTTGTTCCATCACCATACTGTCCATCCCCATTAACACCCCAAGCCCATAGAGTTCCTGTTTCATCAATAGCAAAAGAATGACCGTCTCCTGTAGTTATAGCTGTGATTTTGTAATTTGTTGTTGTGAAAGTTTTAGTGTCACCATAAACATAGTTGGCTCCATCCGTAGCATAGGCTCGGTAATAATATGATGTTCCGGCCGTAAGGCCTGTTAAGGAAATATCTTTCCCATTGTCGGATAGATCATTGTATTTGGTCTTTAGTGCATTTGTATAGTCCGGAGTTGAAGATGTACTATACAAGACTCCAATTTCTTTGGTTTGAGAATTTGTAGCAACAGTTACGTTAGCGATAGCTGTTGTATTTCTAACTTTAGTTATACTTCCTGTTGATAGTTCTCCTGAAATTGGGCAAAAATCTTTTGTGCAACCACAAAAGAGAAGCAATGCCAAGTTTATTATAATAAAGCGTTTCATAATATAATATTTAGGGTACTTTTTTTCAATACAAATTTGATTCTGATGCTCGTTTGTTGTTTTGAATAGTAAAGTTATAAATAAATCTTATGGAATATATTATGCTTTGTTGTTTTTTGTGGTTGAGTGAATTTTATGAAGTTGTATTATTTGATTTAGCACTTAAAGTGCGGCAAAGAAAGGGACTAAACAGTTTGTTAAATCAGAAAATTATTGAATATAGGTGCACCGGGAAATTTCAGTGCGTTGTTCTTTCATGGAGCAAAATGAATTAGTTTATTCTTGAGAAACAATTGTTTCTCTTTAAGGAGATGTACTAAACCTATTATGTTCGAATGCAGAAGTAGTGCGAATGAGTTTTATAAAAAAACTGGCAGTTGCAATAACGTTGCAGCTGCCAGTTGTATTATTTTTATTCTAAATAACTTTAATGCCTATTTAAAATAATTCGAACTAATTATTCAATTCTTTGTTAGTTGAAGTTTCAGATGCAGGAATAGGCCATATATACCCATCATCTGCTGGGGTTAAGAGAAGACCGTGAGCACCTACACTCGGTTTGTCATAATTGGCTCCTCTTCTATGGATATCCAAATCCCGAATGGCCTCACCTAAGAACTCTAATCTTCTTTCATTATAGACGGCTGTTTTTAAATCAGCTCCAGATAATGCGTCAATTTGAGAATTGGAAAGTACCAAATCACTTGCATCAGGTAGAGATCTCCTTCTTACTTGTTTTAGATAACCTTTTGCAATATTTTCATTATCAGTGCCTCCCTTTTCTACGTAACACTCTGCTAAATTTAATAAAGTTTCAGAATACCTAAAAATAGGAACCCAGTCTGTTTTTACTTTTGCTTTAGTTAAAATAGTCTGTCCTGAAAGCTTTTGAGTAAGTTTAGAAATACGAGCATCTGCACTATTATTATATCCAGATTTGCTTGTTATTCCATGTGCATTATCTAAGACCATAATTTGCGCATCGTAATAATATTCTCCAACTGATTCTTGTGTATTGGGAGCATCAGTATCTGTCATTGGAAACGAAAAAATGTTTTCAGTAGAATAGAACGGTGTAGCAAATAAAGAAGAAATATCTCCGACTAAAGAATAACCTGTAATAGCCTTTCCTTCAGTAATTGCATTATCCCAATCCTGCATAGCCATGTAAACACGCATTCTCAACATATGAGCAGCAGCTTTTGTTGCCCTTGTTGCTCCATCATAGGTGTTGACCCCATCTGGTAAGTTTGCTAAAGACTCGGTACTTACATCGGTCAAAATCTGTTGAAAAACTTCTTTAACAGTGGAACGTTTAAGATCATTATCACCGATGGTTGTTTCCGCTACTAAACGAAGAGGAACCGATTTTGCATCTGGATTTACAGCGTAAGGTAAGCCATATAGCATATTTAGGTAATAGTAAGCAAAAGCTCTGACAAATAGGGCTTCAGACTTATATTGCTCGTATTTACTCCCTGCAACACTTTTAGATTTTTCGAGACTTGCCAGAAAAACATTTGCATCATTGATCGCTAAATAGGCTTGCTCCCAGTTTACCGTGTTTTCATCGTCATTGTCTCCTGTTTGCATATTATAGGTTCCAAACAATACGACATTGTTATTTGATATGTTTCGGAAATCATCTCCTCGAGCATCAAAAACGACATAGGATTTGCCTCCCATGAATGATTCTGTTCCTGTATTCTTGAGTTGAGCATAAAGTCCCAAAACTGTAGCCTCAATTCGGTCAGGACTAGAAAAGATATCTCCTTCGGATATATTTAATGGAGGTTCTTTTTCTAAGAAGTCTTGGCTACAGCTACTAAATACAAGTGCGCTTATAGCGACAAACAAGTATATTGTTATCTTTTTCATAATTCACATATTAAAATTAGAATGCAATATTCACTCCAAAAGTATACACACGAGCCTGAGGCATTGTATTCTTGTCTACTCCGGCAGATAAATTGTAGTCACTTGTCATTGAGAGTGTTTCAGGATCTATTCCTGAATACTTTGTGATTACAAACAAGTTCTGTGCCTGAACATAAAGACGAAGAGAAGAAATACCTATCGATCTTGACCAGTTCTTTGTGTTGAAAGAATACCCTAAAACGACGTTTTTTAATCGGCAATAGTCTCCATCTTCAACCCAATCAGTAATAGGCATTGCAGATCCATTAGAATAATTATCACCATAAATAGGGAGTGCATATTTAGCATTTGTCCTGGTTGGTGTCCAATAATTGTTCAGTACATCAAGTGAGTTGTTCCAAAAACGGTTGTCCGAAGTTGTTGCTGTTGTTCCGTTATAAATCTTATTGCCACCGGAGAATTGGAAGAAAACAGTTAAATCAAAGTTTTTGTATTTGAAGTTATTGTTCCATCCGCCATAATAGGTCGGAACTGTATTTCCTGCTTCAACCTGTTGGAAACCACCTTTATATTGTGTTCCATCACGATAAAACCATGCTCCTTTTTGTCCCTGCTCATACATAAACAATGTTTCTTTTCCTTCGGGGGTAATATAAATACGACGTCCTGTTGTTTTGTCGATTCCCTTTGTAGGGTAGAGATACAATTGTCCAATAGATTTGCCAACTTCTGTTATATTGGTATAAGCAGCTCCATCGTTGCCAAGAATTTCAGTTACGCCGTCAGCTAAAGCTACAACCCTATTTTTATTCGTTGTGAAGTTTAGGCTAGAATTCCAAGTGAAATCTGTTGTTTTGATAATATCAGCACCAATTGTGACCTCAATACCATTATTTTTCATCTTACCTACGTTGGTTTTGATGGCTCCTCCAGGTATTCCCTTTGATGGAGACTGAGGTACATTTAAGATAAGGTTATTGGTCTTGGTTACATAATAGTCAAAGTCAACTGAAATGTTATTCAATATATGTAAAGATGCACCTGCGTCATATTTTGTACTAGATTCCCATTTTAATGAAGAATTTCCAATTTGGCCCAATTGATAAACTGAGTTATTTCCATAGTAGGAGGAGGAATAGTAACTTTTAGCAGGATAGCTACCAATGTTGGTATTTCCAACAACACCCCAACTACCTTTTATTTTTGCATCATCAATTACATCTTTAACTGAACTAAAGAAAGGTTCTTCTGAAACTCTCCATGCTGCTGAAGCTCCTCCAAAATTTCCCCACTTTGAATCTCCTAATTCAGAATATCCATCACGACGGAAATTTAATGAGGCCATGTATTTTGCTTTGTAATCATAATTGATACGGCCTAAGTAGGAAATCATAGAATGACTACTTTTGCCTTCCATTGCAGGAATTGCAGTTAAAAACGGTCCTTGCTCGTCAGTATATTTAAGATCAGTTAAATGATTTTTTTCTATTCCCCAAACAGCAAAATCATATTGTGAGGCTTCCATTCCCCCTAAGAAATTGAAGTTGTGATCATTTACTTTCAATTCATAAGTTGCGGTGTTGGACCAAACCCATTGTTTATAACTTGCAGCAGCATTTGTTGCGTCACCATTATTAGAACCATATCCGTCTCCATGGATTGGGGACCAGAAACGACGATTTTCTGTTCTTGTGTAATCAATGCCGTATTGTGTTTTTAATGTTAATCCAGTTAATGGAGTTAATTCTGCATAAAAATTTGAGATCAAACGATTAACATCAGTACTTACTTTATTCCTGATAGCGACTAATTCTGCGGGATTTGAATAAGTATCCTTAACTGTATTTGCTCCATATCCAACACCTCCAGAGGGAGAAAAGTAGGGAGTTCCATCTGCATTATAAATAGGAAGATTAGATGGATTAACTAAAGCCAAACGAGGAAATCCTCCAACAGAATAGATTTCACCATTGCGGGCGGCATCAACTGCAGAAGTTGTACTCGTTGTAGTATTTATGTTGGCTCCTATTTTTAGATAATCATTTACCTTCGTGGTTATATTAGATTTGAGCCCCAGACGATTATATTCATCTCCTATAACCATCCCTTGTTGATCCATATAATTGCCTGATATGAAATATTGTGTTTTGTCAGAACCTCCACTTACAGACAGTGAATGATTCTGAGTGATTCCATTTTGAAAAACAGCATCGCGCCAATTGCTACTAATAACATTTCCATTGGCATCTTTCATTAAATTGAAAGCTTTACTCCCATCAGTTGTTGCCATATTATTGGTAAGATCCCATTGATCTGTGCCATATCTGTTTTTTACAGCTCCATTTTTATAGGTAACATATTGCTGTGCATTCATCACATCTATAAAGTTAGTATATTGTGATACACCGACCCAGCCATCATAATTTACCTTCATTTTTTCTCGGCTTCCACCTTTTGTGGTAATTAGAACTACACCGTTAGCAGCTCTTGAACCGTACATTGCAGCAGCAGATGCATCTTTCAATACTTCAATCGTAAGGATGTCGTTCGGATTAATATCGGCTAAAGCATTTGCCTGCCCCATTTGATCAAACCCGATGTCTCCACTTAGAATAGGAACTCCATCTACAACATATAACGGAGATGTTCCTGAAGTAATTGAATTGACTCCCCGAATGTGAATAATAGGAGGCTGACCAACGACACCTGCAGGAGAAGTAACTTGTATCCCGGAAGCTCTTCCTTCCAGAGCTTGATCGAAACTGGTGTTCGCTGCATCTTTAAAGGCACTTCCTCTAACAGTAGATACAGAAGAAGCAATAGTCCTTGCGGATTGTGTCCCGTAACCAACGACGACAAGTTCATCTAGCCGTCTGGAATCGGGTTTTAATACTACGTTGACAACTTTACTGTTAAAAGTAACAGTTTGTGTTGTCATTCCAACGAAAGAAAAAATAAGGGTGTTCGCTTTCCCTGGAACATCTAATTGGAAATGACCTTCAATGTCAGTAACAGTTCCAAGTGTTGTGCCTTTTACAAGAACAGAGACGCCTGTAATGGGAGAACCATCTTCGGAACTGGTAACAACACCAGTGACCCGCTTGGTTTGAGCCATTACAGCCATAATCCCTGTCATGAAAAAGATCGTAAGTAATAGCGCACATTTTTTCATAGACATACTTTTTAAGTTATATTAAAATAAAATTGGAGCATACAACAAGCATAAAAGTACGAAAAAATGACTTTGTTAAAAAACCTTAAATGAAATGCAAGTCTTTTTATTTTTTTCTTTGATGAATTTCGGTTTCTTAACTAATGTATGCGATTAATTTACAATCACTTTACGTTTTTGTTAATGTGTATTAACTTTTAATTAAAATTTCATTTTTTTGCTTTCAGAATGACATTTTATAACATTTTGTGCTCGAAAATTCATAATAAAACGTTAAAAAAAGAGGATCACCCCTCAAAAGATGACCCTCTTTTGACAAAAGGACACAATTTTTTTGCCTCCAGAACGATTTTGTGATGGATGTTAGTCTATCTTTTATCCCTTACCGCTAGTACCCCCATGTGTGAATTCCGTCAAAACCATAAATTCAAGAAGTATTTTCATAGCAATAGGTCAATCAAAATCATTGCGGGTAATAAAATTATAGACGTTTTTGTTCGAAGAAGGCATTATCGGAATAAAAAAATAAGGCTGCATTTCTAAAAGATATGCAGCCTTATTTAATAAATATTGTAAGTAACGATTAAGCCATATTGTGGTAAACGTTTTGTACGTCATCGTCGTCATCCAGCCGTTCCAGAAGTTTATCTACATCGGCTTGTTGTTCCGGAGTTAATTCTTTTACATCCTGAGGAATCCGGTCAAATCCTGAAGACAGGACTTCGTAACCTTTTCCTTCCAAGGTAGCCTGTAAGGTTCCGTATGCAGAGAATGGAGCCCAAATCATAACTCCGTCTTCTTCAGCATATATTTCATCAGAGCCATCATCAATCAATTCTAACTCTAATTCTTCCAGATCGTAGTCATTATTCTTGATCCGAAAGAAACATTTATGCTCAAACATAAACTCGACAGAACCCTGAGTTCCAAGACTACCATTGAATTTATTGAAATAACTGCGTACATTACCCACTGTCCGGGTGTTGTTATCTGTTGCGGTCTCAATCAGCAACGCAACTCCATGAGGAGCGTAGCCTTCCAAAATGACCTCCTTATAATCCGCCTGATCTATTGATATCGCACGTTTTATTGCCCTGTCGATATTATCTTTGGGCATGTTTTCGGCTTTAGCGTTTTGAATAATCGCTCTCAATCGCGGATTAGATTCGGGGTGAGGACCACCAGCCTTAGCTGCAATAACTATTTCTTTTCCCAGACGAGTAAAAGTTCTGGCCATTTTGCCCCATCTGGCAAATTTTCTTTGTTTTCTATATTCGAATGCTCTACCCATATAGAGATTATTTTAATTTTTGCGCAAATTTATAATTTTCCTTGGAATACTCTTTTCGTTTCGATTATAAATGTGATTTTACACATTTGTAATATGTTTTCTTCTGACCAGAAAATAGGGAGTAAATAGGTCTTTTTTGTTGTATAAGACCGGTGACACCCCGTCACTTTCCGTTATTTTGCATCCGGCAGCTTCAGCAACTGCGTGACCTGCGGCGATATCCCATTCATGAATGTGACTAAATCGAGGGTACAGATCAGCCTTTCCTTCGGCCATGATGCAAAATTTCAGTGAACTTCCCCGAATAATCAGATCAACATTATCTTGCCCCTGCTCACTCATCACCGCACAGATATATGACTTCGTTTCGGTATTCATGTTTGAGCGACTGCCGACAACTACATACTTCTTATGCTCGTATTTTAATGGAAGAAGTTCCGATTGCTTTGTTAAATTTGCCCAGTTGGAAGGAAGTGTCTGTCCTTCAGGCAAGTTTAAGCGAAAGGCTCCGATATCTTTGCCTCCGAAGTAAAACTGATGCGTTTGAGGAACGTATACAACGCCCATTATGGCATGGTTATTTTCAATCAATGCGATATTAACTGTAAAATCATTCGAATGATTAATAAATTCTTTGGTCCCGTCCAGGGGATCGACAATCCACAGTTTTTGCCAATTTTTTCTTACTGAATAGTCCGGTATAAATTCTTCCTCACTGATTATGGGCCATCCAAATGATTTTAATCCGTCTACAATAATCCGGTTTGCATCACGATCAGCGCGCGTTACGGGCGTGTGATCTTCTTTCATCTCTGTATTCAGATCATCTGAATGAAGAACATCTATTATTGCATCACCAGCCTGTTGGGCAAGCTGTACAATGTAAAGTAATAATTTTTCCATCCACACTTATTAAGGTCAAATCTTTGGCAAAGTAATAAATTATTTCCCAGAAGATTTAATTTTGTGGCCAATGTATGCTATTGTCGACATAGAAACCACCGGAAGAGGCCCTAAAGAAGGGAAGATAACCGACATCGCTATCTTTATTCATGACGGGAAAAAGATCATTGATTCTTTTTCTTCGTTAGTGAATCCGGAATGTTATATCCCGAGCTATATAACCCAGTTAACAGGAATAAGTAATGCGATGGTCGCTCATGCTCCTAAGTTTTATGAGATAGCAAAGAAGATTGTTGAGATAACCGAGAATGAGGTATTTATTGCACACAATGTGCAGTTTGATTATTCTTTTGTTTGTGAAGAATTTCGGCAGCTGGGTTATCACTATGAACGAAAAACACTTTGCACGGTTAAGTTGAGTCGTAAACATCTTCCGGGTCATCCTTCTTATAGTCTTGGTAATCTTTGTCAGGATCTGGCAATCCCGATAACAGACCGACATCGGGCATCCGGTGATGCTCTGGCAACCGTTAAACTTTTCGAATTGATTCTGAGTAGGCAGTATGGGAACGACCTAATATTGGGACTATAATTCCTTTTGTATAAAAATATGATTTTTTTTAACTGATTTATAATCAGTTGATATTTGATTTGTAGTGAAAATAAATAAAACTTATTGGGTCACTTTTTTAATTTAATGGAATAAATATATGATAGATTAATTTCTTAATCTTCAATGTATAATTATCCCCTTAATTAAATTAAATCGAAATGAAAAAAATCATTATTTATGCCATTGGATTATTGCTCACATGTACAGTGATTCAAAGTTGTAAAGATTCAGAATTAGAAGCATTACAACCACAAACACCTCAAAAATTAAGCACCAGAGGTTATGAAAGAAGTGATTTTGATTGGGAAAATTCAAAAGACGTTGATGTCCCTGTTCCTTGGGAAGCAACCCTTTATTCTTTATCTATGCCTTGGGTATCTCATTCTTTTCAGTCTTCTGGAGTCCCCGAAAAATGGCAAGATGCAAATTGGGAAAATCCTTCTCTTCGAATGTATACAAAAAAGAACGGATGGGTTTTAGTTTATAGCAATATAATGGAACCTTCGCAATCACAAAAATATATTGCATTGTATAATAAAAATACTGGAATAATGCGATTGTTCTTTTACGCGACTTCATCAAGTTATACAGAAGGGACAACAGCATCCTTCATCGGTTTAAATGTCACAGGGCCAACAGCTTTATTTAATTTTGGGTTTAAAGATCCTCTCCCTCTAAATCAAAGGCAAACAAGTCCGGTTTATATATTTTCACCTCAATGCTCATTCGAGGGTGGACAATCTAAATTAGTAGGATTAAAGAACGATCAATGGTATGGAGCAGAAATAGAATGTACATATGATCCTGTTATTGATCCAACTAATTCTTTAAATCTTAAAGTTTGGGCAGAAGATTACTATATAGGAACAACAACAGGGACTGAAATTGGAACTATCACTGGAAATATTGTAACCACTCGACCTTCTTCAAACTTCAGCTTAAATATTGATTTAACAAAAAACACCTATATCAATCCATCGAAGGATGATGTTGCGGATAAAATTGCAACAAAAATAGATTCTGGAGCCACCAAAGGAGATCCATTCTGGACATCAATCAAAAGTAACATAGAAAAGAACCTGTCAAAATGGATTGGACAAGGTGCTCAAGCGGGAATTAAAGAGGGTGTAAAAGCTATCTTCTCGTCTGGAGGAAGCGTTATTGCAGATGCTTTCGGAGGGTTTGTTAAATCAATAGTCGGAGCTCCTTCTTCAAATATGGTGAGTAAAGTCGATTTGCAAACTAGTGCCCAAATAAACCTCACTTCGTCAACAACGCATGATACCGAAGGGTTCGGAGAAGTTTCTGCACTCCCCCTTCCTGGTTCTAATGCAGCAGAACCTCCTTTATATAATAAACCACTGGGTGTATGGAACTTTTCAACATCCCCACAGATTACTTGGAATCTTGTAGAAACAGTTAGTACTCCAACAGGAAGACCTGGTCCTGCATCATTTTCAAACACGACAATACATTATAATATTGATTTCTCTCCTTGTGTCGTAAATATTAATCCAGAGAATCTGAATGATTTTAATGTAAGTGAAATACATCAGGACTTCGTTGCATCAGAAGGAGTTCAAAAAACATTTCTTCCGAATTATGCAATTCCTTATGGATATATAGATGATACGAAAATGTATGTATTGCCAAGTTCTACGAATGAAGTAGGATATCTTTCCAGTAGTAAATTGGTTCCTGCTTGTATGTGTCGAATTTGGTTTACTTTAACTTCAAAAGCAACAGGGGAAGTGTATGCCTTCTCAAAGTATGTAAAAGCTAATTCTGTTTTAGGAACAACAAAAATTCAATATGTAAAAGGTGGAAGTGACGATGGTGGTGGACTTAATTAAAAGTTTAACTATTTCAGAAAATAGTTGTAAATATTTAACGGAATTCTCGGGCTAAATGACTTTTCTTGAGAGAATCTATGAGAGAGAATTTTGGACATAGATTCTTTTGGCGAAGTGTTGAGAATTTGGAATTACAAAGATCCGTACAAAAAGGCTCATCCTTCATTGTACGGATCTTTAATTAATCAGGCAAGGAAAATGAATCTTTGCTTAATAGAGTGGGGACCAACAATGTCACCACTTTTTTATTTGTTAAGAACAATCCTTTTTTGGCCTTGCCGGGTCGGAATGATCAGGTTTTCATGAAAACGCTGAAAACGCGAAGACATCCGGTCAATGACTTTATATGGAAATGCACTTCTGTTCAGTCTGATTGCTTTGGTTGCAGTCCCGGTGATTTGCGCAATAGCTTCACTGAATAGCGGTTCTGTCGGATCGCCTAATTGCGGGACTGTAATTGGATTTCCGGAACTATCAGTCGGAAGTAATTCATCGTAAACGTAGTAGCTGGGAACAAATCCTTTTTTAAATTCTGTTAACCCGGCAGCATTGGCATAGCGAAGGACAATAGGCTGAAGGGCCCAGTTGCTGATTGAAGAGTCAAGAATCGGATCTCCATTTGAATCTGTCACGTAAGTCCCATTTGCATCGGTTTTGTAAGGCTGAAGTGTGATGGAAGCCGTGTATTTCCCGTCCGTGGTATCTCCAACTGTATAGATATTGGTCATATACGGTTTGAGTCCTGCGATTGTTAATTCGGAAGCAGATGCGGTACCCCGGGTTGTCAACACATACAACGAATGAAGATCCAAATTGGTAGCTACCGTATTGTCAAAGTTTACCTGAAGCTGACTGTTGTAGTAATCTTTGTCTGTCTGAGTTGTGGCTGCACTAAGTTTTTGTGTGAAATAAGTTTGAATATCATCATTCCAATGATACGTTACCAACAACGATTTTGCAGCAACAGTCGCAGCGGGAGCCAGGCAGCTACACAAGTGCTGAGCTGCATCAATTTCACCACCCGGATTATAACGGAGATCTAAAACCAGATCGGTAATCTGTTGATTTTTGAAATATTGAATTGCTTGGTCTATACTGCTGTTGAAACTGCTGATAAATTGCTCGTAAGCAAGGTATCCGATTTTATGACTACCAACAGTAACGGCTGTGTATTTCAAAACCGGATTAAGTGTTAATTCCTGTCCGGTCATTGTTATCGTTCCTCCGGTGGAAATTCCGGTACTAGTGAGAGTCCCCATGGTGAGGGTAATATTGTCTTTATAAAGGAGATCGGTGTAGTTGGAGGCTGTAATGCTTGCTCCGTTATCTTTAATGATGAGGTCTCCTCTTTTTAGTCCGGCATTGGCTGCGGGAGTGTTCGGATAAACATATTCAACAATGGCAAAATAAGTGCCGGTTGCATTACTGAATTGTCCAAAGGTAAGGGAGTAGCCAAATGACTTTTCAACTCCCTGAAAACTATTGCTTAGCGATGCATAGTCGTCTGTTATATACGACCAATGATCGTCGGTAGTGTACAACAAATCATCAAAATAGGTCTTTGAATCAGTTTGTGTTGAATAATCAAGAGTTGGCATTTGTGTTCTCCAATAATAATAGGTATCCATATCGTCATGAATAAATTTATTCACAGCTAAAGTTGTGGTTGATATGGTCGTCGGATTGGTTAAATCTGCATCGTCCTTTTTGCTACACGAAAAAAGACTCAATAGGGCCATTATGCATAATGCCTCTGGTAATAATAGGTTTCTCATGTTTCGTATCATTTCTCTCTTTTGGTGTACTGTGTTTAATCCGTATTTGAAATTTGGTTTCTTTTTAATACAATTCTACGGTTATTTTTTTACAAATGAAATATCGTATAATTAGATTGTGATTATTGCTCTTCGGGGTATTCAATCCGAACGTGATAGATGTTGATTAATTTCTCAAGAAAGACTTCTTTTACTGCGGTTATGTCTCCAAAAGTCAGAGCTGAATTTTTTAATTGTCCTTCGTTAATCTTTTGTGTAAAAAGTTGATCAATGAGGTTTCGTAAAGTTTTCTCATCTTTTACCGGAAGACTACGGGAAGCGGCTTCCACACTATCTGCCAGCATGAGTACCGATAGTTCTTTCCCTGTCGGGTTAGGGCCCGGATAAGAAAAGCTGTTAACATCTACTTTGGCTCCCGGATG
Source organism: Prolixibacteraceae bacterium (assembly GCA_963692465.1). GTDB lineage: Bacteria > Bacteroidota > Bacteroidia > Bacteroidales > Prolixibacteraceae > JAUZOB01. Next base: position 542,985 of record OY829943.1, on the reverse strand, counting down.
ATCAATGAGATATTTCCGGTAGAAATATTCGGTTTTTGAAGTGCCATGATGGGTGCGGATAAAGTCGATTATTTTTTCAGGAAGTTTATTTTTCCGCGCAATTTTCACCCCGTCAGAGACATGCTTTACGACTACTTTCGCACTTTTCTCATAGGATAGTTTGTCATGTGGGTTTTCATTGATGCTTTGATTTTCAATAAAATATTGAGGGTCTTCTGTTTTCCCGATGTCATGATAAAGAGCGCCTGCCCGCATCAAAAATGTGTTCCCTCCTACAACCCGAATTGCTTCTTCGGCAATATTGGCCACCTGAATAGAGTGCTGAAAAGTCCCCGGAGCTTTTTCTGCAAGTTTACGAAGCAGTCGGTTGTTGGTGTCCGACAGTTCGATCAACGTCACATCCGATACGAATCCGAAGGCCTTCTCAAAGATGTAGATTAACGGATAGCAGGCAGTTACTAATATACCATTGGCAAGAATCCATTTGAAATGAGTCCATGGAATTGCTGAAATATTTCCTTCCTGAATGATTGTCACACTAAAGAAAACAATGGAGTAGGTTAAAACGACCGATACCGAAGTCCATAGAAGATGGGACCTGCGATAAATACGGTCAATACTGACTACTGCTACAAAGCCGGCAAGTGTTTGTTCCAGTATGAATTCATACGAATTCGGAGCAAAAAAACCGACTAAGAGCAACGTGATCAGATAAACGAATACCGCGGTTCTGGAATCAAAAAAGGTTCTGATGATAATCGCCAGAATGGTAAACGGAACAATCGATAGACTGATAAAATTGGTGCGAATTACCAGACAGGCAAAAAAAATGGTTATAATAACCGACAGCATGATGCTGATGATATTTTTTCTCTCCCGAAGATAATACTTCCGAAACTGAAATATATATAGGTACAGCACACCGATACAGAGCGTAATGAATAAAATCTGACCCAACATGATCGTTGAGTACTTAATGTTGTGACCGATTCCTTTTTCGTAAGATATTTTAAGTGATTGCAGAACCTGATAGTTTGAATCGGTTACTACGTCTCCTCTGGAGATTACCCGCTCACCGGACTGCACCATCCCTTGTGTTGTGGAAACCGAATTCAGCTGATCCTGAAATACCTGATTGGATTTTATAAAATCGTAGTGAAGATTTGGTGTTAGAAATTGATTTAACAAGAGGGCCTCTTTCAGTTCCTGCGATCCGAACTGATTGTTTTTACTTTTGGAAAGAATATCTGAAAAGGTTGCATAAGCAGTTCTGAGTGAGTATATATTTTTAACAGGAACTTCCTCTGCAAAACTCCCGCGAATACAAACCAGACTGTCTTTATCCTTTAGTTCAGGATGAAACTCAACAGATTGTTCCAAAATTCCAGCTTTGTATATTTGTTCCAGAAGGTTTTGATAGTTTTTTTTGATCACCGTCTGATCCGACCGTTGATTGTTGTATGTTTTACTCCAGGCTTGATCAAAATACGAAGAAAAGAGATTTATCTGATTCCTGGCCTTTGATTCGTCGAGTTTAAAGTAGGGAACAAATTGTTTCCTAACACTATCCTGCTGACTTTTTATCTGGAGATCAGGTTTATTAATCCCGAAACTAAACGGAGCATAAAGCGTTTCGTGTCGCCATGGCTTTCCTTTTTGGAACTCGTATTTGAACTTAACTTGTTTTGGGAAAAGTAGATATATTGCACCAACAGTCACCGCAAACAGGATAATTAAGTAGGAGTGTTTGAAGAACCTGAACGTACGGCGTGCTGTTTTTTTCATAATTCGATGAATTTGAAATGATCCCCTTGTTTTAAGGCTAATTTATTTTTTATTTTTGAATAATCAAAATATGAAAGACAGATGAAATACGGTATCTCCGAAATAGCAACGATTCCTGTCAGGAAAGAACCTGCCGAAGATAGTGAAATGCTAACTCAGGTCTTGTTTGGCGAAACCTTTGAAATATTAGAGGAAATTCCTCGTTGGATACGTATCCGCCTGGATTATGACGGACAAGAGGGGTGGATTGACTGGAAGATGGCAACTGGTATCAGTGATTTTTGGCATGAGCAAAGTTTAACTGCATCATTTGCAGTAGTGTCCGAGAGGATTTGTACGGTTACTTCTAAACCTGAGGAGATAATACCCGTGTCATTCGGAGCTTCTTTGCCTTTCTTTGACCAACAGACGAAGACTTTTCAAATCGGGGGAAAGCAATACAAACTTAATGGGGAAACATTCGTTCATAAGGATAAGTTATCTTTTCGTGAAGAAATAATTGCCCTTGCTTGTTCGTTGCGGGGTGCATCCTATTTATGGGGAGGAAAAGGATCAATGGCTCTCGATTGTTCGGGATTTACCCAGATATTATATAAGGCAATTGGGGTTAAGTTATTAAGAAATGCAAGGGAACAAATAACGCAAGGAAAAGCCGTTGGTTCGCTTGAGGCGGCTCTACCGGGTGATCTTGTTTTTTTTAATCACGACGGAGGAACTATTTCTCATGTCGGAATGGTTTTGTCTGAAAATAAAGTAATACATTGTTCAGGTATTGTTCGGGTTGATCGGCTTGATAATCAAGGAATATTTAATGCAGATCGCAATGAATATTCTCATGGATTATGCGGAATAAAACGATATCTGGATTGAACCGAAACTCATCTTAATCTTTTAACAAATGTCATATACATATGATTACAAACGTCCTGCAGTGACAACTGATGCGTTGGTTGTTTGCAGAGAACTAGAAAAAACTTACATTCTTCTGATCAAAAGAGGAGCTGATCCGTTTGTCGGTAACTGGGCGTTGCCCGGAGGTTTTTTGAATATGGGTGAATCGCTTGAAGCCGGTTGTAAAAGAGAACTGGAAGAAGAAACCGGTTTGACTGGAATATCGCTACATCAATTTTATACATTCGGAGCTATTGATCGTGATCCCCGGGGGCGAACGATATCCGTCGTCTTTTATGGCTATATTCCTGAAAGAATGAAAATAGAAGGAGCTGATGATGCAGCCGAAGCCTCTTGGTTTCCTCTCAATGAACTGCCGGAGTTGGCTTTTGACCACGAAGAAATTATTAAAAAGTTTATCTCCGAACGGTTGAACCGGAGTCTGTTTTAACCGAGGATTCTAACACTGAAAGTGTTTCCGGTCCTTCGTTCATCAGCAAGTCAACAATACTCAGGTTGGGAATGAATTCGTAGCGATCGCTGAAGACCTGGGTGTAAGGAATAATCTTGAAGTCCTGGTCGTCAGACTGCTTAAACTGCTTGGGATGAATGCTGTTTCTGAAGTCGTCGGTCGTATCGTTATCCGGATGAAGAATGAATTGTTCTGTGAAATTTATAGAGCATTCCATGCCGGTTTCTTCCATGATCGTGGTTATTAATTCAAGGTTGAAATCAAATAAAAAATCCCATTTTTTAACGAAGAACGGTTCCAGCGCATCCCGATAATATTCAAAAAAGGGAGAGGAGCCGTAAGCTGCAACCAGACTTTTCCAATGTTGCTTTTGCCATTCTTCCTGATAAGCAATTCGAATATCTGTAATCGGAGTATGACCGTCCCGTCCTTTTACAACTGGGATATTTAGCGTTTGCATTCCGTTTGAACCTGCAATCTGACATCTGTTCCGGAAACTTTGTTTTAGAAAATGTTCTTGTTTTTCAAGAAACACCTTTTCGTATTCGATTAGTTTGGTGAAATATTGAATGGGAGGCAGATAGGCCGTACTTAAAAGTGCATTTTTCATCTTGATGTTTATCAGAAACAAATAAGCTGCTGTTCCATGAAGACAGAACAGCAGCTTAATCGTTTAAATACTTGTTATATAAACCGGAACAACCGATCCCATCGAATTGCACCTAAGAAAGATTTGTCTTTGTCTAACGAGAGCCAGATGAAAACAGCTTTCCCGACAATATGATCTTCGGGAACAAATCCCCAATAACGTGAATCAGCTGAGTTGTGTCGATTGTCTCCCTGCATCCAGTAATAATCCATATTAAAGGTGTACGTGGTAGCCAGTTTGCCATCAATATAAATCTGATTATCCTTTACCCATAGTTTATGTCTTTCGTAAGACACAATGACTCGTTGATAAAGTGGTAGATTATAGGTGTTAAGCTGAATGGTTTGTCCTTTCTTTGGAATACTAATCGGGCCAAAATTATCTACGTTCCATGGATATTGACTGGCAAAAGGGAAAATACTCTGGTCCCATAAATTTCGGGGTTGTAGTGTTTTGACGACGGATACCACATTTCTGAATCGTTTGATTTGGGCAGCCTGCTGATCGGTCATCGGGAACTGATATTTGTTGGCATACGAAGATTGACGGTCGTCCATTGGAATACCCAGGCGGTCTAAAGCTTTCGGATTAATCTCCGACCCATCGGTTGTTATTTCATAGCTATATTGAACGCCTGGAAAATAAGCTTGTTTTTTCCCATTCACGTAAGCTTGTCCGTCGATAATCTGTACCTGATCACCAGGGATCCCGATGCATCGTTTAATATAGTTTTCCCGTTTATCCACCGGACGGGCTACAATATCGCCAAAGAAATTCTTATCGGCCCATACGGCTTGTCTTCCGTAGCTTCTAACATATTGATAGTAACTTCCTGCCTGTTGATTGAGTGCAACCGTATCCCCTTCGGGAAAGTTGAATACCACAACATCATTATTTTTTACGTGCCCGAATCCGGCAATTCTTTTATATGGATTTTGGATCCATGTCAGATAAGATTTAGTTGTCTTGCAGAAAGGCAAGGTATGATGAACAAAGGGGAACGACAACGGAGTATTCGGAAGTTTCGGTCCGTAAGAGACTTTACTTACAAAAAGATAATCCCCCACCATCAAAGTCTTCTCCATGGAAGAGGTTGGAATGGTATAAGCTTCGATGAAAAATAAACGGATAAAAGAAGCTGCAATAACTGCAAAAATAATGGCATCAATCCATTCGACGGTTTTGGTCTGTTGTCCGTCTTTCACCCCTTTCTTCTTCCAGAAAGCCCAATGTACTTTTTTAGAGATGTAGATATCGAAAATGACTGCGACTCCAATCAGCCACCAAAAATTCTCAAGCCAGATTACCCAAAGACAGTAGAGTAGGGTGATCGATCCAAATTTAAACCATTTATTGTTGACTAATTCTTTCATCCTTTTTTTAAATTATACGTTAATATATGGATATAAAGGGTTTATTTACTGCTTAATAAATCGTTCATGCCAAGCCATCCTTTTTTGCCGTAAGTGAATTCCGCAGCAATGACGGCTCCCATGGCAAATCCTCTGCGACTTTTGGCTTCGTGTTGAATAGTGATTAAATCGGCCGAAGATTCATAACGGATGGTATGAATTCCGGGAACCGATCCGCGACGAATCGGATTGATAACTAAAGCGTCAGATGTGCGCTGATTACTTAGGGTCCATTTTTTCTTGCGGTTCAGATTGTCAATGATCCCTTCGGCTAGTGTGATGGCTGTTCCACTTGGCGCGTCTAGTTTCTGAATATGATGTGTTTCTTCAATGCTGATTTCGTAATCCTCGAACGGATCCATTAATCTTGCCAACTGTTTATTGAGTTCGAAAAATAGATTAACACCCAGACTGAAGTTGGAAGCATAAAAAAAAGTCCCGTCATATTGCTGTAGCAGGACCATTATTTTCTCTTTTTGTTTCGACCATCCGGTTGTTCCGCTTACCACAGGGATATGGGCTTCGATACATTGGGTGTAATTATTAATGGCAGATACCGGAGAGGTGAACTCGATTGCTACATCATGTCCTTCCAATTTTTCTGCCGTAAGGTCTGCCTGATTGTTCAAATCGATAATGAGGCCTATCTCATGTCCTCTTTCAAGGGCAATCTTTTCGATTTCATGCCCCATCTTCCCGTACCCGATAAGTGCTATTTTCATTATTCAGTTTTTCTTGTAATAGATTTACAAAGATAAAATAAACGAGCTAAACATGGTGAATTAATTAATAAGTGACCTTTTCTTGAAAATCATTACATTCGTAGAGCAAAAAATAGAACAAATTGATGCAGCAATACAAGGTGGTTTTTACCGATTTAGATGGTACGCTTTTGACGGATAATAAGCAAATTTCGCCGGAAGATCGTACCTCTCTGTCCCGATTGGGGGAACTGGGAATTCTAAGGGTTATTGCTACCGGCAGAAATATGAAAAAGGTCAGGGAAGTGGTGCCAGTCTCCATACCTTTTGATTATGTGATCTTTTCCTCCGGTGCAGGAATCTTTGACTGGCAGAAAAATCGTCTTGTTGAAAAACGTAATTTTACTTCGCAACAAGCCGGTGAATTGGTCCGTTTTTTTATCACGCATGATCTTTCTTTTTTGGTTTTTGATGCGGTTCCGGAGAATCATCTTTTCCATTACTTTTCCGGTTCGGAATATTGCTTCGATTTTGAATCTTATCTAAAGAATCATGCCGCACTGGCTCGTCGGTTTAATCCGTCTGCTTATCTGCAGTTTTCCGCCTCTCAATTCCTCATTGTGATGTCTTCTTCTGAAAAGCAATACAATAGTCTGAAACAAAAGCTGGAGGGAAAATTCAACTTTGTAAAGATTATTCGGTCCACCTCACAGACTGATCCTGATTATATTTGGATGGAGATTTTTCCTGAAAATGTATCAAAAGGACATGGAGCCGCCACGCTGTGTGCTCTTCGGGGAATAGATCCCCTGGAAACGATCGGAATCGGAAATGATTATAACGATATAGACCTGCTCGATTTTACCGCGGTATCTTATCTTACTTCCAATGCTCCCGATCCACTCAAAAACGGTTATAAAATTACCACGGATAATATGAATTCAGGGGTAACGGCTGCTTTACGAAACCATTTTAATCTTTAACCGGAGAAATACCCGATCCGGTACCTCTTCCTCCTGAATGTTTTTGCTCAGGAAAGAGGAATAGAACGCATTTGCAGGTGACTCTCAATAGCTGCTTCGAGAATACGAATAACGGTTAGTGATTCTTCCGGTTTGACCATTAGTTCTTCTCCCTGAGTGATCGCCTTGTAAAGGTTTTTATAGAATTCAGGATAGCAACCGGGAAGCGATTCAATGGGTTCACGGTAAGGGATTCCCCGTAAGGTCACATTCAGTATACCCCAATGACTGCTGTCTTCTTTTCCCCAATAAGGACCTCCGGGGAGAGATCCCTGTTTTAGCTTTTCTTCCTGCGGGTCCACGCCATATTTAATGTATGACCCGTTAGATCCATGTATGGCAAGTGTAAAAGCAGCTTCTCTTGCCAGATAGGAAGCCCTGAGTAAAGCGGTCAGGTGCGGATAATCCAATCGAAGATGGAAATAATCGTTCGTCTTACTTCCGGGTCTAACCTCTGTCAGTCGTGCAGTTACGGCAAGTGGTGCACCGAACAGCACTACGGCCTGATCAACCAAATGAGGACCGAGATTATAAAGAAGACTGTAAGTATTAGACGCATCTTCTTTCCATGATCCTTCGGCAATGTGATCTTTGTAACGGTCAAAGCGGGATTCGAATTCAACAATTTCTCCCAGGTATTTCTCTTTGATGATCTTTTGGATGGTTCGGAATCCATTATCCAACCGACGGTTTTGATAAACCGTCAGAATCTTTCTTTGTTTCTGTGCAATGTTAATCAGTTCTTTGCCTTCTTCGACTGTTGATGCAAAAGGCTTTTCGATAACGACATTTTTCCCGGCAAGTAAAGCCTCTTTAGCCATCGGGTAATGCATCTTATCCGGAGTATTGATAATCACCACTTCTACGTCGCTCAGAATAAGCTCTTCGAAAGTCCTTACAATTGTTGCCTTCGGGAAATCAACGACCGAAAGATTTTTACTGCGTTCAAGAATATGAGTGATTTCAAAACCGCCGGCAGCCTGAATAACCGGAGCCTGAAAGACTTTCCCTGACATGCCGTATGACGCTAATCCAACTTTAATGATTCGTTTTTTCATCGCTATATCCGAATAAGTTCATTCAAAGATATATATAAAAGAACAGGAGATTTTCCTTATTTTGAATTCATTGATTGATGTGGGCAGAGTTACTAACTTTTTGTTTCAATCTGGTTTGCAATCCCGGAGCACGAATCTCAGGCTTCTTGATTAATCCATGATTTTAAGCTGGGAATCAGTTCTTCTGCCTCTTTGACCGAAGCATGATAAACTTTGGATAATGCGGTCGGATTATTTTCCATCCGCGAAATTGGTAGTGGCTTTGACGGACGGATGATAAAGACTTTTCCTTCCTTTTCAAGTTCAGCCAGCTGGTCAAGTGTATGGTTATAGGTTTCATCCCGAGCCATCAGCGATTGATACAGTTTCGGATATTTACGGTATATCATTTTGAGAAGCAGTCCGAATTTTATTTTTTCTTTCCGATAGGAGGCATCGCGGGTGAGAATGACGATAGAACGTTCCATTCCGTCGGCAATAGCCTGATTAATTGGGATTGAATCGGAAACCCCTCCATCCAGATAATATTCATGATCTATTTTCTGCATCTTCGAGATAACCGGAATAGACGAAGTGGCAGCCAGTAAATCTTTGAATCGATCTTGCGATCTGGCATCCAGGTCTTTATATTCTGCCATTCCTGTTCTGCAATTCGTCATGCCGACCCGCATACGGGTTCCGGAAGCAGTAAAGTGTTCATAATCAAAAGGGACAAGTTTGGTGGGAATCTCTTTATAGACAAAGTCCCAGTTGAAAAAATTTCCGTTTTTAACGAAATGCTTCAGTCCGCAATAACGTTCATCAGTGACGTATTGGTTGACTTTTAGATTTCGTCCGTATTGTCCGGCAATATAAGATACACTGTAAGCTGCGCCGGCCGAGACTCCGATTGCATAATCAAAAAACAAATTTTCCTTTAAGAAGGCATCAAGTACTCCGGCCGTATAAATTCCCCGGAAGCCGCCACCTTCCATAACAAGACCTATGTCTGAATACGATTTCATAATTTTCTCCTCCGTGAGAACAAATGTAATTAACAAATCAGAAAATGTTTAATGTTGTGCACCCTTGGAAGGATAAATTGATGATATTTTCTTAAGTCCACTCATCTGGAATTCTCCGGGACTTATGCTGGCTTACTATTTTTTTGATCAGCATCATGAAGATAACCGGACATTGTATTGAAATAAACTTTACAGAATATAATTAGGGCTAGTCAGGAGGATAATAGGAACTTCTTAGTTGCTTGTATTTCAATGAATATTTAAAAACATAATTTTTATGGAATAATAATTTAGAATTGCTATTAGCTTTATGTGTTCATTAAATACTAATTGTGAATCAATCTAATGTTATAAGTGAAATTGTAAAAAATAAATTCACAAAAAATACACTTTTGAGTGAAATAGTGTATATTTGAAAAATCTGGTTTAAATGAAATACAAGTTGGTAAAAATGGATCAAATTAGTGGTGATAAGGCATCTATATATGCTGTGTATTTAGAGGATGAACAAATAAACTTATTTGACCGCTTTTTAGAAGAGAATGAAATTTTATTTGAAAGTGAAATAGCAGACATTACTGATCGTCTATATACAATAGGGCATTATACCGGGGCGAAAGAACAGTTATTTAAGCTTAAGGAAGGCAAACCCGGAGATGGAGTCTGTGCTCTGTATGACTCGCCGAATAGCCGACTACGTCTATATTGTATTCGATATGGAACATCAATTGTCATATTGGGTGGGGGAGGATATAAACCCAAAAGTATGCATGCGCTACAGGAAGACGATAAGCTTAAAGATGAAAATTATTTTTTACGACAAGTTTCTTCGAATATTACACAAAGAATGAAGGATCATGAAATATATTACTCAATTGATTATATGAACTTTGATGGTGATTTAGAATTTAATGATGAGGAATTATGAGTAAAGTAGAAGTATATCACAGTCCTATTTTAGAAAGGATTCTTAATAAAATCACACCTGAAGAGGCTGAAAAAACAAGAAAAAGAATGATGCTGGCTATCAAAATTGGTAAAGGGATAGAAGACAAGGGTTGGAAAAAGAAGAACTTTGCTGAAGCATTGCACAAACGACCTTCTGAAATAACCAAATGGTTAAGTGGAACTCATAACTTTAATCTGGATACTCTTTTGTGTATTGAGGAGGTTTTGAGTATTAATTTGGTCTCCGTTGATGATGTGCCAAAGAAACAAGTTTTTGTATATCAGGGGGTAAACGAAAATATAAGAATCTCAGAAGGTCCGACATCACATATCGGAGGGCTAATGAGTTATCCGTTAAAACAATACCAGGGACAAAATTCTGTGTGTACTGAAACAAGTAGCAATCTATGTCTGTCATGAAAAACACAAAAAGCGAACCACAAATCACGTTTCAATTAAAAAGTATTGAACTATTAGATTTTAAGCTAGATCAACCAGTGCAACCGTTGTCAGCGCAAACGACTTTCCATTATAATATCAATCTTGAGCAAAGAATTGATCCTGATAAGAAATGGGTAATTGTTGTTACTTCTGTTGATACAATACATGAAGACAGTAAAGCCTGTTTAGGATCGCTTAAAGCAAGTTGTGTTTTTGAGATTGCCAATTTCGATGATTTCCGATCAAAAAAAACTCAACAAATATCTTTACCCGATAATCTTGCGGTAATGCTCAATTCTATTTCTATCTCAACAATAAGAGGTGTGATGTTCTCTCAATTTAAGGGTACATTCTTACAGAATGCAATTTTGCCAATCATTGACTCAAATTCTTTCGAGAAGAAAGACATTTAAATACAAAATAATTCTGGTTGAGTATTCCGGCGAAGCAGGTTCTTCATCAATTCAGGTGATGTGTTTTAACCACAAGAAGATTTGGAGACGGTAATAGGAACTCTGCCTAATGTCCAATTATAAAATGGTACAGAGCTTTAATTACGGTCTCGTTTTATCCTTAACTTGTCCGGATAAAGTTAGCAACTCCAGAGGATTATACGGCTTCTTTCAATTTCATAATGCTATTGTCGTCGTATCTTTGTGACCAAAGAATGTAGTCCGCATTACGACTCTGCAATGCATTTAAATATTCTTCTTGAACTTTTTTGTTCCCATCATTAATGAAAGCTAAACTGACTACTTTTTTGTTTGTTAATTGTTGACGGGCCTTTTTTATATCTTCCCAAGTGAATAAAAAATTTGGAATATTAGCTTTATTTACACTATTGAATGATTTTATTACAATCTCCTTGGTCTGATATGCTATTTGAAAATCAAATGTAAAATCAAGGCCAGTACTGCCCTTTGATATGAATTGGGGGGTGTAGATAATATTCTGCTCGTTCAAATATGCATTTACGTCCTCTTTAAAAATTGATGTAACAGATGATTGAGAGAGCAAATACATGTCATTTATTTCCGATATAGCAGAAATAAGGTTGTGTTTTTTCTGTGCGAATGTCTTTTCCGTTGCTTCTGTCAAAAGTTCATTTCCATCGAACCGGATATCATAGTTTAATAGAATTTTATCTAAAAAATCTCTTCTCCTAGGCGAGCGAGATATTGTTACTCCACTTAGATCTAGGTTTTTTACAGTTACTCCATCATCAGACAAAAGAATTCTTCCATTCTCTTTTTTTACATATACTTCAAGCGCATCATTAAATAATCCAATAAATGGAGTACTAATGACGGCCCATTCTGTCCCTGTATTTGTTATGACTGATGTGCGACCTTTCAGAAAATCGTAATACTTATCAATCAATTCATCTAATTCATTTTCCCACGTATCGATCATATTAGTAATTGATTTATCAGAAATACGGTTGTCAAGTTTATTGTTGAATTGAACTTTAAAAAAGCCTGCAATATATCATTAGAATTTGTAATATCCTTTATAGGGAACGAATCTTCGTTAAGCGGCATTGCCCATGATATTCCATAATCTTCGACATAATAATGAACATGAGAATCTGTATAATCAAATTTTTTACCCATATAAGGCAAAAATTTCTCAGGAACTTTTTCATTTGCAGTTTGAGGATTTGTATGTCCTCCATTAAAATCAATACGGAGTAACCCAATTTTTGTTTCATCATCAAATAGATACAATGAAAGCTTAAACTTATTTTTAGAACTCTGATTTATGTCATAAATGAATATGTAGTTTCTATCCTCCGGAGAAATAAGTATATATTTTTTCTGAAATGGGAATTTCTGCTCAATAGAAATTGTTTTTTTCTCCTCTTCATTGATATATACTGTTTTAGAAAGTTGTAATAAATATTCTGCTTTTTCAAATGTTAGCATTTGACAGATGTTTAAAGTCTTATAAAGGTATAAAGAATTTGCAAATTGTTTCCGCCGTTTCCATGGCGTTATGTTTAGAGTCACTTTTTAAACCATACCAAACTTAAACAACAGAAATTATAATAACCAGAGATAAGCAAATTATTTTTTGTCTTCTACAAACCAACTGGCTACAAACCCGGTAACAGTTCCAAATAATGCTACGCCGTTTATCATCAAAAAAACAGCGATTATTCTGCCCTCAGGAGTTACCGGATACTTATCTCCATATCCGACTGTCATTGCTGTAGTAAGTGCCCAGTAAATAGCATCCCCAGTTTAATTCAGTTAATTTTGCCATTACAGGGCTACCAGTTGTCGGAGCCGGTTTCGGGGGAATATTTGAACATTTCAAGAAAATCACGATCAAAATAACCTAAAGCAGCCCGTACCGTTTTAGTGTCCCTGAATGTTCCGTCATTTCGGCTAATCTCATCTGAAAGTAAAGTCGTTTCTACAACTTTATCAGACGTGGTCTGACTGCTAAAATCTTTAATTGTTACCCGGTATTTTGATTCTTTAATGTCTATTACAATGACGGCGGAATAAATGTAGTCTCCAAAAATCGCGGTTTTCATATAGGAGCCTCCGTATTTTTGGTAGTTCAATTTGTACTTCTCTAGTTTTGCCGTGATCTGATTATCTTGATACGAAACATCAGAAATTGAAGTGCGAATTTTTAATGCGGAGGCAAATTTTTGAACAGATACTGGAGTGTTGTATATGTGTTGCCAGATTAATTGTTTATTATTCCGTTGAAAATTTCCGATGGAATCAGTTGTTTGTGCGAATGTTGCGGTACAGAAAAACAACAAGAATAGAAACATGAAATATTTCATGGTGATTATCCTGCTTGAAGCTTTAGCTTTAATTGATTTCATATTAATTGCTTTACCAGTTGTTAGATATTCTAAACAAGACCAAACTTAAACAACAGAAATTATAATAACCAGAGATAGGCAAATTATTTTTTGCCTCCTACAAACTAATTTACCCAATCCAGATTCTGATCTTCTTAATCTATTTTAACAGCAAAAATGTTTGTTCTGTGAGTTGTGACGCGATAAATAAGTCCGCAATCGGTCGCTTAAATCTTAGATTATTCTCTTTCGGAAAGTAGTGCTATAATATTTCTTTTAACATTTTACTATACGCTGTAGTGTACGTACAAATAAAAAGCAGCTGTAAATACTTAATTTACAGCTGCTTTATTTATTATGCGTACCCAGGACGAGACTTGAACTCACACGACCTAACGGTCACTACCCCCTCAAAGTAGCGTGTCTACCAATTCCACCACCTGGGCATTACATTCTCTATGTGCCGGCAAAAATATGGAATAAAAGCGTTCCCTCAAAGTTTTTCCAGACACATTTTCTCAAAAAGTTATAGAATCAACGTGCATAATCAATTTCCCGTTTGACATCGAGCACTTTACCATCGGCTCCCAGATACACCGTAGTCCGCGTAATCTTCTGATAAGCAGGAATCGGGACCGCATCCATCCGGTTGTACCCTGTTGCAATGTCTCCGGCTGGCATTTTCTTGCGTGCCTCGTAGATCATCAGCTTTTCCCCATTATCAAGATCCCTCACAGCCTGAGGTTCGCCGAGTTGTTCAATGACCTGTTCGCGGGTCATCCCCGTCAGACTCTTCAACAGCATCTTTTGTTGATTACAGGAGATAACTCCGGTCAACAAGATCAATACGGTAAGAAGGGCGTATATTTTCTTCATAAAAATAGCTTGTTAATTATCGTTGTTCATTTTAACACTCATCTTACCGATTAACAGTACGTGCGCTCCGATATGCTCTTTGGTTAGGTAAATCTTGTCGACCGATAAGTCATTCAGCTGTCCGTTGAGATGTACATTATATCCCAAATTTTTATTGTTGAACATGGTCTGAATTAATTTCTTGGATTCTTCGATTTTAGAACCAATCGGATAACTCAGCTTTTCCTGAATTTTGCCAACAATCTTATGGTGCATCAGCCAGCTTCCTGTTTTAATTAATGCGTTAAATGTATGTATTTCAAAATTAAAATTCCGGACTTTCAACATTGAATCTTTGGGATCGTACCATGGTTCTCCCGTAAAGTAGAGCTTTCCGTTTAAAGACCCTTTTACGGAAGCTTCAACAACCAGTTTGTTTTTACTCCCATAGATATTTAAGTCCTTAATTGTTACTGAACGAGTTCCTGATGAAAATGTTTTATCGACCAGATAACTCTTTGCCAGTCGGGTGACTTCAGGATAAGAAACATTGGCCATCATACTGATTGAAAATTGATCGTTGAGTGTGTCCTTAAATTGAATGTTGGGAATATCAGGAATGTCATTATTACGGGGAGGCTTCCCGACAAATACCTCGGTATTGGCTTTAATTCCAATGTTCTCCCTGAGTTTTCCATTCTCAGCAAAAAGTGGTTGGGCATAGACCTCAAGCGGGGTAATCCGAAACCAGACATTCACATTGTTAGCCGACTTTATCGGTTGTTGTAAGACCTTCCAGAGAGGAGCAATCGCGCTCTTTAGGGTATATCTTTGAGAAATGATCGAATCAATTCTACCGGAGATTTTGTTGCGGCTGTTATTCAGTACTGCATCGGCCATAGAGGTAACCGACAGACTAATTCCTCCGAGATTAATCGTGGGTTTCTCAATCCATTCAAAGCTTTCAAAATTGGTAATTGTTTTAAAAGACCAATCGGGTTGAAGCCACAATTTAGTCGTGAAGTTGAGGGCAATTTGAGCATTAATCTCTTTACTGTCAGAAATGTTCAGTCCGAACTTCCGTAAACTTAATCTTGCTTTGGCCCATATTTTAAGCGGAACCCGATACGTTAATTCGTTCCCCGTGAGATAGATCGAGAAATCTTCGGCTTTCCATATTTTGAGAGCCAGATTCTTGTTGATGCTATCGTTGCTGTAAATCTCGCCCTGTAATTTTGAATTAATAACCGACTCCAGACTCTTGATGTCTATTTCGGCAGGGAAACTGATGAATGATGGGGGCGCCTGAATATTTGTGCTCTCATAACTTTCAACTGGCTTTTCTGTTGTTAGATTATTCTTTGTGCAGGAGAACAGGACCAGAAGGGATAGGCATCCTAATATGTTGAGTGTGTGAAATATTCTTTTCATGCTCTATTATTTTTTAAAAATCAAAATTACGTAAAAAAGCAGCAGTATTCATCTGAAAAGATTTATTCCTTCATTTTTATTGGGGTGATTTTAAACCTGATTATTAGTTGATCGTTAAAGAAAAGTTAGGTGTACTCAATTTAAAAAAAAGATGAAAGGTGTTCTGAAGTATTCATTTATAGCAGACCCTTTCCCGGTAAATATACCGATGGCAACGATGAATTCAAGATTTCTCATCGTTCAATCTACGGGTTGAATAGAATTTGGCTACCCTTTACTTACCATTTGGGTAAAGAAAGGGTAAGTGAAGGGTAAGTGAACGGTAAGCGAAGGGGGGGGCATGAAATAGGTCGGATCAGGATATCGTTGTTTCCTTACAAAGGTTAAAGGGCTTTTTTTGGGCAACAAACCAGATTGTGTTATCTTTGCGCCCTGATTGTTAAATAATCTAAGCACCTGATAAGAATGGGAATAGAGCAGATCATAAAAGAAAAAGTCATTGAAGCCGTTAGTCAACTTTATGGTTTTGAACCCAAAGCTGAAATGATTCAGCTTCAGAGTACCCGGAAAGAATTTGAAGGAGATATTACCGTCGTTGTTTTTCCGTTCCTGAGGGCTTCACATAAAGGACCGGAGCAGACTGCTTCACAACTGGGTGACTATCTGACAGAACATATTCAAGAAATTCAAAAATATAATGTCGTTAAGGGATTCCTTAACCTGGTTATCGACGGAAGTTATTGGGTGGGGGTGTTAAATCACGCAGCCGTTAATCCTTCTTTCGGATTTAAATCGGTTACCGCTGATTCGAAACTGGTGATGATTGAATATTCTTCGCCCAATACGAATAAACCGTTGCATCTTGGTCATATCCGTAATAATCTGCTCGGTTTTTCTCTTGCTGAAATTATGAAGGCGAACGGTTACCGGGTTGTAAAAACCAATATCGTTAATGACCGGGGAATCCATATCTGTAAGTCGATGTATGCGTGGCTTAAATGGGGTGAAGGAAAGACTCCCGAATCGACCGGAACAAAAGGAGATCATCTGATTGGCGATTTTTACGTGCGCTTTGACAAAGAATACAAAAAAGAGGTTGCCGAATTGATCGCCGGAGGAATGAGTAAAGAGGAGGCGGAAGCTAATTCTCCTTCGATGCAGGCTGCTCATGAGTTGCTCCGTAAGTGGGAAGACCGTGATCCTGACACCATTGCTCTTTGGAAAAAATTGAATAGTTGGGTCTATAAAGGTTTCGATGAAACGTATAAAATGCTCGGGGTTAGCTTCGATAAGATTTATTATGAGTCTGATACTTACCTCGTTGGAAAAGATGAGGTTACTCGCGGACTGGAAGAAGGACTCTTTTACCGGAGAGAAGATGGATCGGTCTGGGCTGACCTGACTAAAGACGGACTGGACGAGAAACTTCTTCTGCGTAGCGACGGAACTTCGGTTTATATGACTCAGGATATCGGAACTGCTAAATTGCGGTTTAAAGACTATTCGATTGATAAAATGATCTATGTTGTTGGCAATGAACAAATTTATCACTTCCAGGTGCTGGCCCTTTTACTTGATCGCTTAGGTTTTAAATGGGGGAAAGATCTCTATCATTTTTCTTATGGGATGGTTGAACTTCCGAATGGCAAGATGAAGTCGCGTGAAGGAACGGTTGTTGATGCCGATGATTTGGTTGATGAAATGGTTACCGTTGCACGCCAAACCTCTCAGGAGCTTGGCAAACTGGATGGGTATTCACCGGAAGAGGCTAAAAAAACTTATCAGACTATTGCGCTAGGAGCATTGAAATATTTTATTCTTAAGGTCGACCCGAAGAAGACCATGATGTTTAATCCACAGGAATCAATTGATTTTAACGGAAATACCGGACCGTTTATTCAATATTCGTATGCCCGGATTCGCTCGTTACTTCGTAAGGCGGATAGCGACGGAATTGCGATTCCTCAGGAGTCTCCTGCTATAACTCCCAATGCTAAAGAAATCGAATTGTTGAAGCTGATTAATCGCTTCCCCGAAATTGTCGGTGAAGCAGCTGATATTTATAGTCCGGCTTTGGTTGCCAACTATTGTTATGATCTGGTTAAAGAATTTAATCAGTTCTATCATGATTTCAGTATTTTGGGTGAGACCGATCCTGATATACGAGCTTTCCGCTTAGTGCTTTGCCGTGTATTGGGCGAAGTGATTAACCGGGGTATGGGACTACTTGGAATTACCGTTCCCGAAAGGATGTAATCTTTCACGATATAAATGCCGGTTAATTCATCGGTAGATAAAAGCCATCTCATATATTTTTTGAGATGGCTTTTTTGTGAGTACTGATGGCTAATAACCGGGAAGTAACATGGCTTTAATCTGATACTGTTCGAAAAAAATCACTACGATGTATTTGTGCAAGTACACGGTGCTGAATGCCCTGTCTTTGTTCATTGTGAAAGATAAATGCGGTTTTTACCCATTATAAGTGTTTGATGAACAGAGGTTCTGGTTGGATGAGCGAACATGTTCCTTTGATGAAAAATATTCGGTTGCAAGTAACATTTTGTAGTGTCTATTACGTAATAAATGTACAGGGGGTGAATCCCTACGAACAATTTGATACTATGTTATTGGTTTTATTAGAAGGAAAACGAATAGAGAAAACGAGTTCTCTCCGTTAAAATAGATTGTTAATGAGGTCTGATTTTCAGTGTGTTTACAGGAACGTTCTTTAAAGATTTAATCTTTATAAATGGTGTGTTCGGGTAAGATAATAGTGAAATTTTAAATCCCCATAAAAAAACATCTATGGATAATTTAGTATTAATTATTGATGATGATCCGATAAGTATAAAAATCACTCAAAAGATATTATCGATGCATGGATATCGAACAGAGACTGCACTCGGAGGATCTGTCGGAATTCAAAAAGTATTTGAATTATTGCCTGATTTGATTTTGTGTGATATCCGGATGGAACCGATTGATGGTTACATGGTATTCAACATACTTAAAGAAAGTTCGCTTACTTATTCCATTCCTTTTGTTTTTCTAACCGGCGAATCGAACTTAAAAGATATTCGCTTAGGCATGGAGATGGGGGTAGATGATTATCTGATAAAACCATTTTCAGAAAAAGATCTTATTTCATCTATTCGAATCCGTATTGAAAAATATAAACGAATAAAAAAAGAACGGACAAAGGGGATTTTAAACATTTTCCGAATAGCTCCCATTGGGGTGTGCCTTTTAAATGGGGATAAAATTTATCGTGCGAACAATGCCTTCTTCCAAATGCTTAAAATGAACGAGGACTGCAGAAATGCCATTTCTTTGGAAATGATTGTTGATGCTTCTTGTCTGAATGAATTACGTGAAAGTCTTTATAGATGCAAAGTTGGTATTTTAAATAATTTTAATCAAAATGTGGATGTTGTTTCTTCGCAAGGAGAACGATGTAATTATAAAATTTATGGAATAAATTCCACGGGGATATTCTCACGTGGAATAATCATTTGTTTGTTTTTGCCTCGAATAGATCATTCTTCTAAAAATACCGGATCCTCTGATCTTCGTATAAATGATCTGGTTGATTTTTTAAAAAAGGAAGAAGTTAAGTTAAGTCCGACATTAATTGAACGATTACAAATTGCTTTTTCTTCTGGGAAAAAGGAGCGTAACGAAACGTTAGTAAATTCTTTTTCAAATCGGGAAATGGAAGTGTTAGAACTTTCTTGTCAGGGATTATCTATAAAACAAATAGCCGATAAACTGAATATTTCTGACCGAACGGTTGAGAAACACCGGGCAAACTTAATGGAAAAGGCAGGGGCGAAATGCGTTGTTGAGTTAGTAATTTATGCTGTCCGGAATTGTTTAGTCACTTTATAAAAGGTTACGTTTTTACTCTAAGTGTTATTACTCCTTTTTTTGCTCCCCACGATTTACCGTAAAAATACTAATTGAATAGCAGATAGTGCTGTGGTAACTTTGATTTGAAAATTACATCACGTTACAGCTATCTGTTATGGACAATAATCCTTCATATAAAATTCAGGTAATCTCTTTAGTGTTTTGGAGAGGAAGAAGGCTGACTCAGTCTCCCTGGAAGAAATCAACCATTGTCATGTTATCCCGTTCGAAGTTTTTACTCGAAGGGCAGTTCTTCTACCTCAGTAGATCAAAAAAAGTATTGATGTATTTGTCGATGAACTAATGGGAACCAAGCCGAAAGGCATCATATATAAAATGTGTGTAAGAACACAACAGTAAAGTGAAAAACAAACAAATTTCTAATTTAAAACTATTTATCATGAAAAAGTTATTAACAATCGCATTAGTTGCACTTACCGTGGGTGCATTTGCAAAAGGACACGAAAACAATCAGCAATGGAATTGGCTGACGGGTAATACCGCTATCATCAACCAAACAGGAGGAGTCGAACATGGGAACACATTGGTGGGAAATGGACAGCCAGGCGGTCCGGTGTATGTAACCGAAGCTACAATTGACCAGGGTGGTTGGTCAAACTATGCAGAAGTCACCCAAACAGGAACATGGCAGAATAGGCAGGAAGCCACAGTTACTCAGGATGGAATAGGGAATATGGTCGAACTTACAATGAGTGCTCCTCTTACCTATGGTCTTTTGAGTGGTGGTAATAATTACATACATTATGATAAAAATGTTGCTGTAATCGATCAGGATGGTTTCTTTAATAAAGTATTGAAAACATCTGTTACCGGGGAAGACAATAAGCTTACCATTCATCAAAATGGGTTTAAAAATAAAGTGGACGGTTTAGCTATTGCTGGCGAAGATAATGACATTACTATTCGTCAAATGAATTGGAATCCCTGGGGCGAAGGGAATGACGTAAATATTTCTCCGATTACAGGTGAAGATAACGAAGTTTTAGTTTGTCAGGACGGTACGGGAAATGACGCAACTGTTAGTATTAATGGTGATGATAATTATGCTCATATTTGTCAGAAAGGCGTAAAGAATGATGCTACAATTAATCAGGTAGGTAATCATAATTCGGCAACTATTATGCAGTCGAATTGCATGCAGATACAACATGGATGTGATCCATGTGGACCTCAATAGTTAAATAAGAAAAGGAGAGTGAGAAATGCCTCACTCTCTTTTTAATTCTAAATACGGTTGTGCTATGAAAAAATTAATTCTTTTAATAGGGCTATCTCTTACTCTGATTGTTTTCTCTCAAGCTCAGACGGTACAAAAGAGTAGTGCTGCTTTAGAAGAGGAGCTTCTTCAAAGAACAACTTTACAAGAGAACCTTGAAAGTGCACTTATATCCGATACAAGTTGGAATCGGCAGCTTCAAAGCGAAGAAAATGCGTTGAATGTGCAACAAAATGGGTCTTACAATAAAGTGAATGTTATTGTGACAAGGAACGCTAATTCTCTAAATGTCTTACAGGAAGGAATTGAAAACTCAATTAATTATCAATCCTCAGGAGAAGATGTTAATACCTCTATTTTGCAGAAAGGCAACAACAACAATGTGGAACAAACTTTAAGTTGCAATGATTTAAACTACACAATAGAGCAATATGGTGATAAAAATAATCTGAAAGTAGTAGAAGATGGTAAAGGCCTTCCAAATCTGATTATTCGTCAATGGAACGGAAGCAATCTTGAAATCACGAAAGGAATAAATAGATAGTAGTCATTAGCATTTAAACTGTTGGAATGAAAATGCGTTGGATAAAAATACTTGCGGCTTTAGGATTGTGCCTGTTGTTATTGTCTGCAATAAGCCCTGTGCAGGGACAGGTAGTAGATACGCTTAATGCTCAGGCTAAGACTAAGACGTTGGAAGTCATAAAAAGCATCATAGAAACGGCTACTCACAATGTGGAAAATTCCAAAGATTCTTTGCTTGAAATTCAAAAAGATGTTGATGGTTTTATCATTGTTGATGAAACCAGAACAAAATCAGGCAGGGATTTTTACGAGTGCTTTCAGAATTTATGGGATACCCCGACAAATATTCATGATTATACCATAACAATTCAGGAGTTACCCTATCGTCTCACAACCACACAGATTAATGTTCTGGTTAACGACAATATTGCTTATCGGGCAATGATTCAGTCCAGATATGAAATAACTGAATATCAGGCAGGAGAAGCAGTCTCGAATTGCATGGCAATGTTGACAAATTATGAAGAAATATTCAGGGATTTGAATACCCCGGATATGGATAATTCTAAAACCCCTTAATTATTTGTGATGATGAAAAAGTTATTGATTTTGTTTGGCGTGTTTTTATGTTTTTTCGTTACATCATATGGTCAACAATTGGTATATAAACCAGTAAATCCAGCATTTGGTGGTAATGAATACAATTACACATGGTTACTGAATTCTGCTCAGGCGCAAAATAAATTTACGGCACCAACATCTGCTTCGACAACAAGTACTACTACAAAGTCGACTCTCCAGCAATTAAAAGATGACATTAATAGTCAGGTTTTGAGTCAGCTGTCGAATTATATTTTGCAAAATGCATTTGGCTCATCGACTCAATTAACTAATGGAACTTATAAAATTGGAAATTATAATGTTGACATAGGTAGTTCTTCTGAAGGTGTCACTATTGATATTTCTGATGCAACAACTGGCGAGCATTCGCAGGTTATAGTCCCTTACCTCTGATGGATCACTTCGTGTTATTTCTTTTGAATACTTAAAATAAAAACACCAATGCTAAATAAAAATTCCAACAGGAAGCTAATTGGAATATTAGCTTTAAGTACCTTTTTGGCAGGGTGTGGACCCTATTTAAACCAGCCCTTGAGTGAGTCAAGGGCTCGGTTGGGTCCTGATACCCCCATAAAGAAAGATTTGTTAGCTCTTCCGAAACCAGAAACCCCAATTATCGTTGCTGTTTATAAATTTCGTGATCAAACTGGACAATACAAAGCGAGTGATAGTGGCTCCAGCTGGTCAACAGCAGTCACTCAGGGAGCAACGACTATTTTAATCAAGGCTCTGGAAGAATCAGGTTGGTTTATTCCTATCGAACGGGAAAATGTAGGGAACTTACTTAATGAACGTAAAATTGTTCGTTCAAGTATGGTTCAATATAAGAATGGGAAGGCGGTTGAAAATGAAGCAGGACTTCCACCAATGCTTTATGCCGGCGTAATTCTCGAAGGTGGTATTATCTCTTATGAAACAAATATTGTTACCGGAGGTGCTGGATTACGCTATTTCGGAATCGGAGGAGATGGTCAGTATCGGGAAGATCGGATTACTGTTTATCTCAGGGCTGTTTCTACTAGTAATGGAAAGATTCTTAAAACCGTTTATACCTCTAAAACAATCCTTTCCCAGGAAATTAATGCAAGCTTGTTCAAATATGTAAAGTACCAGCATCTTTTAGAAGCAGAAACAGGATTTACTTATAATGAACCCAGCGAAATGGCGGTTAAAGAAGCGATTGAAAAAGCGGTAGTAAGTCTTGTTTATGAGGGAGTAAAGGATAAATTGTGGTCGTTCTCTAATCCCAAAGACACGGTGTCGGTTCCTTATGTACAGTACCAGAACGAAAAAGCTGAAAATATTAACATTGATAAATTAAATCGTTTACTGAAAGATGATAAGCGTGCTATGTTCAGTGTTGGTTTATCAAGTGGTGTCCAGTATTATATGGGCGACTACACCAAAGGAAATTACAAACCTTATGGCGAGTTCTCCCTCGGAGTGGCCTTAAAGAAGAACTTTTATCTGGAAGCTTTATTGGGGTTGGGACAATTAAATTCCCCTCATAACTTTCAGGCAAATGTAGGTTTATATAGTCTGAATCTGAGATACATTATATTACCGGATGAAAAGCTATCCCCTTATCTTTCTTTAGGGGCAGGAGGAGCCTGTACTTTTAATGGAAGAGGTGTTGTCAGTCGCAAAACGGTCTTCGGTTATGGAAATTGTGAATTGGGACTTGAATATATGATAACTCCGAGAATCGGACTCTTTGGTGCTGGCTATTATGATTATTTTATGAGTGATCGTTTTGATAATCTGAGTCAGGGAAGTTATTGGGATTCCTTTATGGGGTTAAAAGGAGGATTCAAATTCTATTTTGGAAATTTGAAACGAATTAAACATTACATTAAATAAAAAGACGATGAAAAGACTGGCGATATATTCATTAATAGGTGTCTTTATCATGATGATAGTTGCTTCATGTGAAGATACAGTCATTGATTCTACCAGTATATATGGCACAATAACAGGTCGTGTGGTTGATGCACGGACAAGTAAACCATTGGGAGGAGTTAATCTGACGACTGATCCGGCAAGTATCTCTTGTATTACAGATAGTTTAGGGCAGTTTGTTATTAGTAAAGTTCAAGCTGGAGATGTCTCAATTACAGGGGCAAAGGATAATTATACAACTTCTGCTGTAAGTGTTCATGTGAATGAGAATCAAACAACCTACTTACAGATGGTACTTATGGTTGATTTGACTGTTGTTAAGATGGTTGAATTGAATACTCCGAGCCCTGGAAACGGGGCACTGGGTCTGGATACCTTGTTGAATTTGACATGGAAAGTTACCAATAGTAATGCAAATGTCAAACTTACTTATAGCGTATATATCTATAAGGCGAATTCAACGGTGCGAATAAATCTGGGAGAAGATTTAGAAGATGCTTCTACTTATGTTGGTAAATTAGAATATGATACGGCTTATTTCTGGTTTGTGACGGCTAATTATAATGGAAATAGAGTTGGAATTAGTCCGACCTGGAGTTTTAGAACGAAGGAGAAGCCATCGACTTAGTTAGTGAGTTTAATAAAATGGAATAAGGTTTTTTTTATAAAACAAGCGTCCCATATATAGTAGAAAGGGTTCTGCCAGTCCTGTTTAAGTGCAGAACTCTTTCTTTCAAAGTTGGTCAATAAATATTATTAATTGAATAAAACATTATCAAGCGCATACAGAAAGAGTTATTAAGAGGGAAAAGGGGGAGGGACCCGTGTCGCGGAGAGGACTATATTTGATTGAATTGCTGATTTAAGTTTGCTCGGGGGAAATAAAGCAAGGGGTAACTTTAGACTATGGAAATAGAGCTGAGTGAGTGAGAACAGATAGAAAGATGGCCTATTCCAAAGGAATCCTGAGAGCAGCAAAGTTTTTCGACCACTAGTTTCTCGAAGCGACACAATGGGTCCCTTATTTGTTGTTTCTAATGAGAATAATGGTTGATTTACGAATAAGCTATATTGTAATTTTTAAAGCTGCTAATTTTAAACGATTAGCAGCTTTATTTTCGGTTAGATATCTCTATCTTTTTAGAAAGTCCTTATAGATGTACTGAATCATCGCTTTCCAGGTCGTTTCATCCGTCTTGCCTGAATCACATTTATTCGTAATGTAGTTCTTTCCGGTGAAATCATAAGATTGTTCTGAGTGAGGAGTGAGGAAGCCGAACCCGTTTTCGTAGTCATAGAAGGCAAAACCTTTTTGTTGCGGGTCTAGCAGGTTCTTACTGAATACAAAACTGCGTGCACTGAGTCCGAGTTGAGGAAGTAAAGTTCCGGCAAGGTCGGGTTGATCTCCGTATTTGGTGATGCGAATGCCTTTGGTCTTTAAAGCCCCGCCAATCCATAGCATTGGAATTTTGTAACGTATCTGGTCGGCGTTAGATGATCCGCCAACATAACGGGTGCCGTGGTCGGCAACCAGAATGATCAGTGTGTTTTTCCACCAGGACGATTGTTTGGCTTTGCGGATAAATTCACCAAGGCACTGGTCGGAATAATAGGCGGAATTCATAAATCGGTTGTCTTCGCTGCTTCCATTAATGGCAGTCTTCATTGGAACATCAAAAGGTTCGTGACTGCTTAGTGTGAAAAGTGCTTTAAAAAAAGGTCTTTTACTTTGATTGATGTCGTTATAAAACTGGTTGAGCAGGATTCCGTCATGAACACCCCATTTTGAATTATAATCTTTTCTTGGAAAGTTATCCCGTGTGATGATCTGGTGAAAACCGGCATTGAGAATGTAAGAATTCATACTGGCAAAGTGCAGGTCGCCTCCGTAATAGAACGATGAGTTGTATCCCCTGTTGTTGAGAACTTTCGCCAGAGATGGGATGCGCTGGGTCTTTTGAAAGAAAGAAATGATTGCATTTTTGGGAAGAGGCGGGTACCCACTGAGTACAGCCACAATGCCTTTCTTCGACCGGTCGCCTGACGCATAGAAGTTGTCGAACAATATTCCTTCTTTGCAAAGATTATTGAAGTTAGGGGTTACACCGGGTTTTCCCCCGAGAGGCTCAATGATTTTAGCGGTGAAACTCTCGAGCAGGAATACAATGACATTGGGTCGTTTCGTGTTCAACACTACCGGAAATTGTCCGCTTCCATGGTATAGACCGGCAATTTTGGCTTTCATGACCTGATCGGATATCAGATTGTAGGATTCATCGTTGCTTTCTTTCTTCTCAATGGAATACAGAAAATTCCACACCGGATTAACGGCCAGATGATTGGCAAAAGGTGCGGAAGTATAATAAACGGTTCCGGCATTGACGGGTGCAATTCCTACTCCTCCCCGTATTGGAATGATAAGGGCTGCGACCAGAATAAGCCACACAGGCAGATAAAAAAGACTAACCGGCTTAAGCTTTTTTACATACCTGAAAACAAGTTTGCGGGCGATAAGGTCATATAGTACATAGAATGCGACACAAATAAGCATTAGTAAAAGATAAGTCCAGACACTCGTTGAGGCGGTTGCTTCTTTTGGGGTTTTCAGATAACTGAGGACCGACACATCAAGGTGAAATCCCCAGTTCCGGTAAAGTTCCAGGTTGGGAACCCATACCAGAATGAATAAACCGGTGAGTATTCGGGTGTATATTTTTAGAGCAGAATGAATCCATTTTGTTGTGATAATGAAAAATGTAGCGATGATTGCCAGTCCGACCGGCACCATTATATATCCCGCAAGGGAGCAGTCGTGCTGAAGCCCGTGCAAAAATGATAAAAGCCATTCTTTAACCGGGAGTGTTGAACTTAATTGCCACTGATAAAATGCAAAAACAATTCGTGCTATGATTGAAAACAGAATCCAGTAAAGAGCATACCGGAGGAAAAGCACAATGCGTTGTTTCATCTTTTATTTATTTTGAACGTAAGTCAATATTGAAAAAGACATCTTCAGAAGTGTCCTTCTTCGGATGTCAAGGATACAAAAATAAATTAAAATAGCTATTTATTGGGTGAAGAACGGCTTTTCTTCTCTTGAGGAAAATATTGACGTACCTGTTAATTCTCGCTTGCCAGACCAATACTGTTTTCGCGCTGATTGATGCATTTGATATGTTGGCCGATTAAGAAGGCTTTGGCCTCCTGAGTGAGTGAACGGAAATATTTTAAACGCTCGGGGAAGGATTCTATCTGGCGAATTTCATGAAAAGGACAGGAGCACTGCTCTTCATTCATCGGACAATCAAATAATAATCCGTAATAATCTGAAAAATAATCACCCCTGGTCATATCTCTTGGTCTTAATACTTATTTATTCCATTTGCAAAAGAAAGGTTACCCCCTAAATTGGGAAAAATGAAAAAGATTGTAAAATAATTCGACCAGACTACGTTAGAAGAGATTTGAAGTGAGTCAGTTTTTTATATTTTTGCAGAAATAAAAGCTGAAGCTATGTTTGAAAATCTGAATGAGCGCCTTGAACGGTCGTTTAAACTGTTAAAAGGTCAGGGAAAGATTACAGAAATCAATATTGCCGAAACATTAAAGGAAGTTCGTCGTGCTCTTTTAGATGCCGATGTGAACTATAAAATAGCCAAACAGTTTACAGAAACAGTCAAACAACAAGCCATTGGACAGGAAGTACTGAAGTCGGTTAAGCCTGGACAGATGATGGTTAAAATTGTTCATGATGAGCTGGCTGAACTGATGGGAGGTCATTTTACGGATATTAATATAAAGGGAACTCCTTCGGTTATCTTAATGTCGGGACTTCAGGGATCAGGTAAAACTACTTTTTCCGGAAAGTTGGCTGGTTATCTGCGATCGAAAAGAGGTAAAAATCCTTTATTGGTTGCTTGCGATGTTTATCGTCCTGCGGCTATTAATCAGTTGAAGGTTATTGGAGAACAGATTAATACGCAGGTATACACCGAAGATGGAAATCTCGATCCGGTTAAGATTGCTGAAAATGCAGTCCGCTATGCCAAACAAAATGATTTCGATTTGGTGATTATTGATACGGCCGGACGGTTGGCTGTCGATGAACAGATGATGAAGGAAATCAGCGCCATTAAGTCTGCTGTTAATCCTCAGGAAATTCTGTTTGTGGTTGACTCAATGACAGGACAAGATGCGGTAAATACCGCTAAAGAGTTTAATGACCGTCTTGATTTTGATGGGGTTGTTTTAACCAAACTTGATGGTGATACCCGGGGTGGAGCAGCTCTTTCGATTCGATCAGTCGTTAATAAACCGATCAAATTTGTCGGAACCGGAGAGAAACTTGAGGCATTGGATGTTTTTCATCCTGAGCGTATGGCTGACCGTATTCTGGGTATGGGTGATATTGTTTCACTTGTTGAACGTGCACAGGAACAGTTCGATGCTGATGAGGCTCGTAAGTTACAGTCGAAACTCGCAAAGAACCAGTTCGGATTTAGCGACTTCTTGAAACAGATTCAACAGATCAAAAAAATGGGTAACCTTAAAGATCTGGCTTCGATGATCCCTGGAATGAGTAAAGTAATGAAGGATGTTGATATTGATGATAATGCTTTCAAAAGTATTGAGGCAATTATTTATTCAATGACTCAGACCGAACGGGATGACCCTTCTCTCATGAACGGATCAAGAAGAAAAAGAATTGCGGATGGTTCCGGAACATCTATTCAAGAGGTCAATCGTTTGATTAAACAATTCGAGGAGACCCGTAAAATGATGCGAATGGTTTCGCAGGGTAAGAATATGGGACGAATGATCGGAAACCGGTTTAGAAAATAATTTGATTCGAAAGGATATTGAATGATACTGATTGACGGAAAAAAAATTTCTGCTGAGATTCGGAAAGAAATAGCAGAAGAGGTAAAAGTAATTCGCGAAAAGGGAGGTAAAAAACCTCATCTCGCAGCAGTTCTTGTTGGACATGATGGCGGAAGTGAGACTTACGTGGCTAATAAAATCAAAGCATGCGAAGAAGTGGGTTTTAAGTCCTCTTTATTTCGCTATGAAGCAGATGTGACCGAAGAAGAAATACTGAATAAAGTCAAAGAACTGAATAACGATCCTGATGTTGATGGTTTTATTGTGCAACTTCCTCTTCCGAAACATATCTCGGAACAGAAGGTAACCGAAACCATTGATCCGAAAAAGGATGTAGATGGCTTTCATCCGATGAATGTGGGGCGTATGTCAATTGGTTTACCGGCATTTGTGTCGGCAACACCGCAGGGAATACTTGAATTATTGAAACGATATCATATTGAGACTAAAGGAAAAAATTGTGTTGTCCTTGGGAGAAGTAATATTGTCGGTCGCCCGATGAGCATTCTTCTATCGCGTAAGAACTATCCCGGAGATGCAACCGTAACGGTTTGTCACAGTCATTCCGCTAATCTGAAGGAGATGTGCCGGCAGGCAGATATTATTATTGCGGCTATCGGATCTCCTGAATTTGTTACTGCCGATATGGTTAAAGACGGGGCTGTTATTATTGATGTTGGAACAACCCGGATTCCTTCGACTTTAACCAAATCCGGTTGGAAGTTGAAAGGAGATGTGAAATTTGATGAAGTTGCTCCTAAATGTAGTTATATAACACCGGTTCCCGGGGGTGTAGGTCCGATGACGATTACTTCGCTTCTGATTAACACCTTAAAATCGGCCAAGAAAGAGATTTATTAATCTGTTTCCTGATATCAGGAAGGGCTCTGCAGATATTTGTTTGCAGAGCCCTTCTTTTTTTAGAAATACGGTCTTTCCAGTCAATGTCTATTGTATTGTAAAGTCAGATATAACAAGGGATGTGTTGTGAATAATTTTATAGCTGTTTATTTATCTTGATCTTTCCTTTTTGAATTGGCCCGGAATTATGTTGTGAAATATGAAAAAAATGGGTTAGGTTATTGATATAGTTTAATATTCTTTATACTTTTAGTGAGTTAAAAAGGAAAGAAATTGTGTCGCTCCAATCTTTGACGAAACAATTTCCGGATGTGTTCATATAAAAACTACAAGGATGGAGAGCATTGATAAGAAAGAAGAATCTGAGGTTTTCAAAGATGAAATCTATTCGAAGGCAGTCAGAGCAGGGAAAAGAACCTATTTTTTTGACGTCAAGGCTACCCGGAAGGATGAATTCTACCTGACTATAACTGAAAGCAAAAAACGTTTTGAAGAAGAAGGAAAATTCCATTTTGAGAAACATAAAATTTTCTTGTATCGGGAAGATTTTGAAAAGTTTGCAGACGGACTTCAGGAAGTTGTTGATTATATCAGGCAAAATCAGCCTGAAGAATTGGTTGAAGAACCGGACAGCGACTATTCAGCAATAGAGTTTGAGGATCTGACCGCAGGTTAGTCTTAAAAAAAGCCCTTTCGGTTTATCCGAAAGGGCTTTTTTATTGACTGATTGAAATTATAAATGTTCTTCGAAATATTCGCTGACCTTGTTCATTAAATGAATTCGGTCTTTGCCCCGGACATTGTGTTCGTGGGTTGGATAAGGGAAGAAATCAACTTGTTTGCCTCTAATGATACAGGACTCAAGAAACAAAATATTGTGCTGCATTACGACTGTCGAATCCTGCATCCCGTGAATCAATAGTAATTTGCCGACAAGGTTATCTGCTTTCAAACACATATTTGCATCCCGGTAACCTTCCGGGTTTTCCTGTGGTGTATCCATATAGCGTTCGCCATACATTACTTCATACATTTTCCAGTCTACAACCGGTCCTCCGGCAACTCCTACTTTAAATGTTTCAGGATGGCGCAGCATTAGATTCAGTGTCATGAAACCTCCGAAGCTCCAGCCATGAACTCCAATTCGGTTCGAATCGACATAGGGAAGCGATTTTAAGTATTCAATACCCTTCATTTGATCAGCGGTTTCATTTACTCCCAGATGCCGGTGAATAACGGTTTCAAAGGCACTTCCCCGATAGCTGGTTCCCCGGTTATCCAGTGTAAAAGCGATAAATCCCCGATCAGCCATATAATACTGCCAGAGCATTGCGCTGTTAAGCCATGATTTGTTGACTAATTGAGAATGAGGTCCTCCATATACATAAACAATGACCGGATATTTCTTTTTCGGATCGAAATTGGGAGGTAGAATAATTCGTCCGTATAAGTCGGTTTTCCCATCTGCAGCTTTGATAGTTACCAATTTGTTTTCGCCAAGCTGATAGTTTTTGAGCGGATCGTCGGACTTTATCAGTGTTCGGATTAACGACCCGTTTGTTTTAATCAGACTGATTTCATTGGGAACCGTTGGTCCCTGAAACTGATCAATCAGAGCGGATCCGTCAGGACTGAGCGTGGCGGCGTGAATTCCTTCATCGGTGGTAATCCGCGTTTCTTTCCCTGATGATAATTTAACCCGGTATATCTGGCGTTCTAAAGGTCCTGCTTCGGTGCTTTCGATAAAGAGATTTTGTTCTTTGGTATCAAATCCGAGAAGTTTGGTGACTTCCCAGTCTCCCTTGGTAATTTGTTTGAATAGTTTTCCGTCGGTGCTACATTGATAGATGTGGTTGTATCCGTCGCGCCGGGACTGGTAATAAAAAATTCCCGGGTTAACTTTTGAAAATAGCGGTGGATTGAGAGGCTCTACATAGGCTTTATCTGTCTCTTCAAATATTGTCCGGATAAGGTCACCTGTTGTTGCGTCGTAGAGATTGGCTTTCAGGTGGTCTTGCTCCCGGTTTAATTCAAGAAGGATGATGCTCTTTTCATCGGGACTCCAACTGAGATTTGTGAGGTAATGATCAAGAGGGGCCCCTGTTTTCAGGTAGACTGTTTTTTTCGTTATGAGATCGTAAACTCCTACTTTTACCTGATGACTACTGTCGCCGGCCATCGGATATTTGATGTTTTTGCTAATTGCTACCGGGTGCATGTAGTCGATGAGTGGATAGTTTTTGACCATGGTTTCATCCATCCGGTAAAAAGCAAGTAAATTACCGGAAGGGGACCAGAAAGTTCCTTTTTCTATTCCGAACTCATTGCGGTGTACGGCTTGTCCGTATGATATTTCTTTATTCCTTTCGTCGGAGATGCTAACGGTTTCTTTGTTGGAAGCGACGAAGAGATTATTTTGATAAGTATAGGCCAGTTTCCCTTTCTTTCCGAAATAATCAAGTCGTGAGGCCTCTTCGGGAAGGAATAAAGACTTGGTTAATTGCAGACTATGGATATTATATATAAATGTTTTACGACCAATCGTAAAGAGAATCTCTTCGGGTGAGGTCCATTGGAGGTGCGGAAATGTTGTTAGATTCTTATTGCCGGATATATTCCTGAGCTGCTCCATGGAAAGGATAAAATCTCTTTTTCGTGACCGTTGATTTTCGATAAACAGACTGTCATTCTTGACATACGAGAATAAAAAACTCTGATTTGGAAGCCAACAAAGCTGATTGAGACTTTTTGGGGCCAGTGTTGTCCCTTTACCCAAAACCGCTTCATTAATGGTCAGTTTCTGGGTCTGTGCCAAGGCCGGCAAGCCATAGCAAGTGATGAAAATAAAAAGGGAAAGTGTAATAAATTTTTTCATATGAACGAGTTTATGTAAACAAATCTATAATTTCATTACGGGTAATTGTTTTTAGCGGATTGTTCGAATTGATAAATTGCTCCGCAAGTTGTGATTTTTTTTCTTGTAATGATTGTATCTTTTGTTCGATTGAGTGTCGTGCAATAAACCGGTAAACAAAAACTTTTTTATCTTGTCCGATTCGGTGTGCTCGGTTAATGGCTTGGTTCTCAGTAGCTGGGTTCCACCAGGGGTCGGTTAAAAAGACATAATCGGCAGAGGTGAGATTGAGTCCTACGCCGCCTGCTTTTAGCGAGATCAGAAAGATGCGGGTATTCTCTTTTTCCTGAAAGTCACGGATCGCTTTTTCCCGGTCAATGGTGTGTCCGGTTAAAACACTGAAGGCCCATCCTTTTTCGTGAATAGCCTGAGCCAGAAGACGAAGATGACCGACAAATGAGGAAAAAACAAGAACTTTGTGCTTTTCAGCCATCAGACTCGACAGGTTACGCAATATCTCGTTGAACTTGCCGGATTCTCCCGTATAGTCGTCTTTTATGAGAGAGGGATGAAGGGCTAGTTGCCGGAGACGGGTTAATCCCTGTAAAATTACAATGGCCGACTTATTTACTCCATGTTGGTCGACATTTTCCAGTATCTGGTTGCGGACCGCTGATTTCTCTTTTTCGTAGAGTTCCTTTTGTTCGGAATTCATTTCACAGAAGATGGTTTGTTCTGTTCGGGGTGGGAGGTCACGGGCCACTTCATCTTTAGTCCGACGGAGAATAAAAGGACGGATTAATTTTCTCAATTTATTCTGCTGGTCTTCATCGTTATGTTTCTCAATCGGAAGAATATATTCTTGTTTAAAATATTTCAGATTACCGAGTAGTCCCGGATTCAGAAAATTAATTTGAGACCAGAGGTCCATTAATGAATTTTCAATGGGAGTTCCGGTGATTACCAACCGATATTTTGGCTTTAATTGCAGGACGGCCTTATAAGTTTTAGAGGATGGGTTTTTAATATACTGACTTTCGTCGAGTATTACGTAATACAGAGGACATGCAGCCAGTGTGCTGGCATCATTGCGTAACGTTCCATAGGTTGTGAGAATGATATCGTAATATTGAGAAATGGCCTGTAGATTGGTATTCTTTTTCCGTTGTATTCCAATATATCGATAAGATTTTAATGATGGAGTGAATTTTCTGATTTCGTTTTCCCAGTTGTGAATCAGGGATGTTGGGACTACGATCAGAGAGGCTGGCTGTATGTCTTTTGTCTCGGGCTGTTGTGAAAATAATGGAAGTTGTCCGTCCTGATTACAGAAAAATGAAGGAATCGGGGGAAATTGTGATGGTTTTTTTAATTTCAGCAAAAGCGTAAGCGTTTGAAGGGTTTTCCCTAATCCCATGTCATCGGCAAGGCATCCTCCGAAATGGAAGGCGCGAAGATGATCCATCCAGTTGTATCCATCGAATTGATAAGAACGAAGATGTGCTTTTAGTCCAATCGGTATCTCGTTGATTGGAATGTTTTCAATTGCATTTAACTTTTCAAATTCCTTTTGGTATTTTTTGTCGGTCCGGTCAAGTGCGGAGCGAAGGAGTGCATAGTGATGTTTTTTTATATGGAATGTATCGCCTTCTGTTTCAGCCAGGGGGAAAAGGTCGCAATAACGACTGAACCATTCAGCGGGTAAGATAGCTATCTCGCCATTGGGAAGCTCAAATTCACGAATTCCTTTGAGCAGGTGTTTTTTTAGACGAATAAACGGAAACTGGAACGGACCGAATGTGACTACCGCGTAAATGTCAAACCAGTCGCCACTGTCTGTAATTTGAAATTTCAAATCATAGGTTCCGGTAAAATATTTTCGGTCAAGACGGTCCTGACTGACACGGATATTAAAATCAGAAAGGGTTTGCTGATTTTCCTGGAGCCATCGGATTAGGCGGTAAAATATTACGGCTGGATCTGTTGACGTTATGTCGGTTGGAATAAAGGCACTTTCTTTGAGTTTTAGTCCGAGTTGCTCAAGGGTTGCAATGGTGTTCTTTTCAAAGTCGAAATCCCGGTTGAATTTATAAAAAATATATTCGTCGTCTTTTTTCTCAAGGTACACCGAGTTGCTGCTTTGTTGAGTTACCAGAAAATCTTTGTTCCCGTATCTGAACTTAATGGAAAGAATTGGAAGTCCGGTAAATGAATTTTCAAAAGAAAGTTCGGGTTCGGGTATCGGAGTTGATTCTTTGATAGAGAAACCTTGAGCAATGACCTGATTTTTTTTGACACTATTGAGAATAAAAGTGTTAAAATATTTATTCTCCATGGAGTGGGGTACCGAGATATATTGTTTTTGAAAAAAAGGCTGGATGTTTTTCCAGGTAATATCTTTAAACAGATAAAGTTTGTTATTCAGAACCAGTCGGCATGGATCGTTAGTCAGCATAATTGCTTTACGACCGGTAAACCTGATTTCTTCGTTGTGATGAGTAATACTTAGGAAGTATCGGATTTCATCGGGTGTTCGTTCAAAATTGAAGATCGCTTCGGTGAGGTCATCCGTAACTTCAATGAGGTCTTCATCATAAAGATTGATATATTGTGCTGCTTTTAGATAAAGTGGAATCTGATATTTTTGGATGATTGAGATGCAGCGAATGATTTTTTGTTCGACATAAGGGATGATTTTTTTAGTGAAAAAATCAGGATCCATATTTTTATAGAAATTCTGAATCGCTCCATCTTTGGTGTATCTTGAAGTTAAGGATTCGTCGCTGTAGGCATCTGTCAGGGTAATCAGTTCTTTCTCCTCGGGAGAAAAAGGATAGTCCGTTTGTAAAAGATCATCCCGGCGTATGGCTCGGACGAGGGTATAGAAGGACTCCCTATCTGTTTTGTCTATCAGGTAGGGAACAAGAATATATCCAAGATGTCGATGTGTTGTGAGTGCAATGATAAATTTCAACGGACTATATTTTAATAGTTAATGGATCAGCCTCCGGCTTTTTTGGCTTTGTAGCCCTTTTCAAGAAGTAGCTGAAGAATTTTATCACGAGTGTCTCCCTGAATCAGAATAGTTCCCTCTTTGGCTGAACCTCCGGTACCACATTTGGTCTTTAAGTATTTAGAGAGGTCTTCCAGGTCTTTTTGATTACCGACGAATCCGGATATCAAGGTAACTGTTTTTCCTTTACGTTGTTTCCTGTCAAGCATTATCCGGAGATCTTGCTGTTTAGGAGGAAGTGTTGCCTCTTCCGAATCGGAATGCTGTTCGTAATCGAAATTTTCACCGGTGGAATAAACAACTCCCAGTCGGTTTTTCCAGTTTTCTTTTTCTTTCATCTTTTTTTAGAACTAAAACAAGACATGCTATTCCCTCTTTTGATCAAAACAAACTCCAAAAATAGCAAGAAATTGTCTTGAACAGAACGATTGGAATCGGGAAACTAATATTTTTTATTGAAAGCAGGAATCTCAGACCTGTTGGACTTTGAAAATTAATGTACTGCTCACATTTATTAAAAAGAGTTAAGACAATGCAAGAATATGAGTCTTGTTTGCTAATTTTGAAACTTATGGATGAGATAAATATTGTAGATGAATAAAGTTGTTAAAAAGGAATATCTATCGGAGAAAGTTGTCCGAATAGAAGTCGAAGCTCCTTTGATCGCGCGTTCAAGAAAACCGGGGAATTTTGTTATTCTGCGGGTCGATGAAAAGGGAGAGAGAATGCCGCTTACGATTGTTGATGCGGACGTTAAAAAAGGAACCATTAGTCTGATTGTTCAGAAAGTGGGGGTGAGCTCAGCCAAACTTATTGCCTTAAATGAGGGTGATTATCTGACAGATCTGGTAGGACCTTTAGGTAAAGCAACGGAAATCAAAAAAGTAGGAACGGTATTAGCTTGTGGTGGTGGCGTTGGAGTTGCCCCGCTTTTGCCAATTGTCGAGGGCTTTAAAAAGGCAGGTAATCGTGTGATAACTGTTCTTGCCGCCAGAACAAAAGATTTATTGATTCTTGAACCTCAAATCAGGCAGTGGTCTGATGAAGTTGTTATTATGACCGATGATGGTTCATACGGACAAAAAGGATTGGTAACGCAGGGGGCAGAAGCAATTATTCAACGGGAAAAAGTTGATGAATGTATTACGATCGGTCCCGCTATTATGATGAAGTTTGTATCGCTATTAACAAAGAAATATAATATTCCGACTCAGGCCAGTTTAAATGCGATGATGGTTGATGGTACCGGAATGTGTGGCGCCTGCCGGGTGACGGTTGGAGGACATACTAAATTTACTTGTGTTGACGGTCCTGAATTCGATGCTCATCAGATTAATTTTGATGAAATGCTGAATCGTTTGCGGGGGTATGTCGTTGAGGAAAAAGAGGACTATGAAGCGTATTGTCAACACCAATCAAATTAAATGTAACTATGTCGTATACGGAAGAAGAAATCAAAGAAGAACGAAATCAAGACTGGAGAGTCGAATTAAGAGATAAGATTAAGAACAAAGACAGGGTACAACTTCCCCGGGTTTCGATGAATGAGAGACCTGTCTCGGAACGGATTCATTATCAGGATCGGGAAGTCAACATGGGACTGACCGAAGAACAGGCGAGGCATGAGGCCAGTCGTTGTATGGATTGTGTTAATCCAACCTGTATTGAAGGATGTCCGGTTAATGTTAATATCCCGAAATTTGTTAAAAATATAGATCGTGGGAACTATTTACAGGCCGCTGCAGCATTGAAGGAAACCAGTGCTCTTCCGGCTGTTTGTGGTCGGGTATGTCCGCAGGAAAAACAGTGTGAGGCACATTGCTTTTATCATGTGAAATTGAAAAAAGAGGCTGTCGGAATTGGTTACCTTGAAAGATTTGCCGCTGATTATGAACGGAAATCCGGAGTACATCCGGTTATGAATAAAGAAGCTTCGAAAGGTATTAAGGTTGCTGCGATCGGTTCGGGGCCAGCGTCTCTTTCTTTTGCAGGCGAAATGGCCCGGAGAGGATATGAGGTTACTGTTTTTGAAGCTCTTCATGAAGTCGGTGGGGTTTTGAAATATGGAATTCCTGAGTTCAGATTGCCGAACGCTGTTGTAGATGTGGAGCTTGAAAATCTAAAGCGGAGCGGAGTTACGTTTAAAACAAACTTTATTGTTGGACGTACAAAGACGATTGGTGAATTACGAGCAGACGATTATCAGGGCTTTTTTGTTGCCAGTGGAGCTGGGCTTCCCCGGTTTATGGAAATTCCAGGAGAAAATCTGAATGGAATCATGTCATCAAATGAGTACCTGACCCGGGTCAATCTGATGAACGCAGCAAAGCAGGATTATGATACACCTGTGCTTTTTGGAAAGAATGTTGTGGTTATCGGTGGAGGAAATACGGCCATGGATTCGGTACGTACGGCTAAACGGTTAGGTGCTGAACGAGCTATGATTGTATATCGTCGTTCGATGGAAGAAATGCCTGCCCGTTTGGAGGAAGTTCATCATGCTCAGGCGGAGGGAATTGAATTTCTTACCTTGCATAATCCGGTTGAATATTTTGCGGATGAAAAAGGACAGGTTACGAGGGTGAAACTGCAGAAAATGAAACTTGGTGAACCGGATGAATCGGGAAGAAGAAGTCCCATCCCAACTGGTGAGTTTGTTGAACTGGATGTTGATGTGGTGATTGTTGCTGTCGGTGTTTCACCTAATCCTTTAATCCCGTCAAGTATGCCGGAATTGAAGGTAAGTCGTCGCGGAACTATTGAAGTTAATGAAGAGACAATGCAGAGTTCTATTTCTGATCTTTTTGCCGGTGGCGATATTGTCAGGGGTGGAGCAACGGTTATTCTTGCGATGGGTGACGGACGGCGAGCTGCAGCAGGAATGGACCAATATCTGAAAGAAAAGTTGAAATAAAAGATTTAATTATGAGGAGAAATCTGATTTTTGTTCTGATATTTATTTTTGCCGGGTTGACTGGTGAGAGTAGTATGGCTCAAAAAACAACTCAAAAGGCAATTCAAAAAACAATAAAACAACCGACTCGGGCAAATGTGCATTATCGTTTGCATACGATTGTTTCGGGAGAGACCTTAACATCTATTGCCAGAGCGAATAATGTGTCGGTTGCTAAGTTGAAGGCCGTTAATCCGGTTCTTGAAAGTGAATTTAAGGCTGGAATGGCGATTTATATACCAGTGAGTTCTGCGGTATTGCCTTCGGCTAAGAATACCAGTACTAAATCGGTGTCTGGTAAACCGACCGTTCATACCTTTTTGTCGCAACTGGTCGGAAAGAAAGACGGAACTTTTCATGTGGGGGTATTTCTTCCTTTTTCACAGACTGACAAGGATAAAGAAAGTGCGAAGAATGCTAATTTCCTTCATTTTTATGAGGGATTGGTTATTGCTGCCAATGAATATTCTTCAGCCGGACTTAAGTTGGATTTACAAGTGAAAGATACGAAAGGAGAGCCCGCAGAGGGGGAGGCTATTCTGAAAAAGAAAGATTTTTCGGGACTAAACCTGATTATCGGACCTGTTTATGAAAAAGAACAACCGGCGTTTTCTGCATTGTCTGTTCACTATAAAATTCCGATGGTGTCTCCTTTAAGTGCATCTTCTTCGGTTATGGCACACAATCCCTTCTTTTTCCAGATTAATCCGGAGAAGAAGTATTTGATTGAAAGAACTGCTGATTTTGTGGCTAAATATCGTTCCAAGAACATTATCGTTCTGGTAACCCATCAGTATAAAACGGGAGAAGAGAAGCTGTTTCTGCAACGATTACGTTCAAAAATGGGAGGAAAACCTTTTCATGTGTATCTGTTTGGGAAAACAAATTCTGCTTTGCTGAAAATTCTTGCTTCTGAAAAGGGGAATGTGGTTGCAATACCGACTCAGAATGGAACGGAAGCGGATCATATGATTGAATTTCTTGCGAAAGAGGCTTCCCGATATGATATAGAGTTGGTTGGAACCCAGATGATTGCAAAAGCTCCTAATATAACTTATAAGGAACTTCATCCGTTAAGGTTTAAATATCTGGCTCCCTATCATATTGATGAGCAGGATAAAGCCTTGGTTAGTTTCGGTGAACGGTTTAAGGAAACATATCATGGGGAACCGAATCAGTATGCTTATCAAGGATACGATGTAGGGACTTTTTTCTTTGGCGCAATGAAAAAATATGGGAAAAGATTTATGACTCATGCCGGAGAAAAGCGAACCCTTCTTCAATCTACTTATTTGTTTAAACGGCTTAGTTCGTTAGGCGGGTATATGAATACTTCGCTTTATGTGATGGAATATGAGTCGGCGACCCAAGTTGTGAATAAAGGAACGTTTTAAACTTATTTATTCTGAAAACAAAGAAGCCCTTCATTCAACAAATGTCGAATGAAGGGCTTCTTTTTGTTATAGATATCGGTGGTAATCAGAGGTCTGAACTGAGTGTGATTTTACTTGGACTATAAGCAGCAACAATCGTTTATTAATATAAGATTTACATAGGAAGAAAAATTAGAAAATTTAATACCCCAAGGTCCTTTTCTTTTACATTTGCTGGTGTTAATAAATGAGTGACTATTCATTCAAATATAATGGCAAGAGCAATCGACATATCAAAAATGGAGCGAGTAAGGGAAACAGCAATCGAAATGATTGTTGAGCAAGGGTATGGTGGTGCATCAATTGCGATGATCGCTCATAAAGCCGGAGTAGCGGATGGCTATTTGTACCGTTTTTATAAAGGCAAACAGGAATTAGTGATTGACCTTTTGCATGTTATGGTGGGCGCGATTGTCGATCAACTTGAGGCTTTGTTAAAGAATTGTAACCAAATATCAGACGTTATCCGTATATTAACTGCTGGCTTTTTTCAAATGGCAGAACAGCAACCTACCCATATAAAATTTCTGGATGTGCTGATGCATGATTATAATTTCAAAATAAAGGAGCAACAGCGTACACAGATATTCAATTTATGCCATAAAATAAAAGAAATCGGAATGAAGACCGGGGAGGTGAGCGAATCAATGAATGAAGATGATATTTATTTATTGGGAGTTGTTCTTCCTATCCAGTTTCTCAATTTGAGAATCAAGACTTTCTTTAGTAGAAAAGAGTGGAATTTAAAAGATCAAGAACATATTATAATGATAATTTTAAAATCATTAAAAGAATGAGAACAAAGCAGAAAGTGATTTTGACAGGGCTGATTGCGGGAGTTTTCTCCTTTTGCTGCGAGGTGGGGCAGGCACAGTCTAAGTTGTCTTTTGAAGAGGCTTTGCGGGTAACTCAGAATAATAGTCATGTTTTAAAACAATCCGGTTTTCTTGAAAAACAAAAAGAAGAGGAAAAGAAGGCAGCAAAAGGGCTTTATCTCCCGAATCTTTCACTGAACGCTGATTATTTACAAATGTCAGATAACTTGCATTTGGATTTAACTTCGGTTCGGGATGCAATAACGCCATTATATCAGGCTTTGGGGAGTTATGGTAAGTTTTCAGGAGTTCCCAATCCTAATCCTACGACGAATAAGATCGTTCCTGTTTTGCCGGATGATGCTTCGACTGCTGCTGTAAGAGGTCAGTTAAATGAAGGATTGAAAAAGATTAATGCCGCAGAATGGGATAAGATGATTCAAAAGAAGAGCTTCGGAACGGTTAGTGCCGGGTTAGCCTGGCCGATCTATACCGGAGGGAAGATTAATGCGGCCAATAAAGCGGCAAAGTATCAGGTCGAGGAGGTCAAAGAAGAAGATCGCCAGAAACAGGGTGAAATGGTTAGTGAATTAGCTGAACGATATTTTGGATTAGTATTGGCAAAACAGGCATCCGGAGTCAGAAAAGAAGTTTTGACTGGAATGGACTCTCATCTTAGTGATGCGGAGAAGATGCAACAACAGGGAATGGTTGCTAATGCCGAAGTACTTCATGCTAAAGTTTTCCAGTCACAAGCTGAAAGAGAAATGAAAAAGGCTGATCGTGATATTATCATTATTAACAGAGCATTGCTAAATACTCTGGCTGTAAAAGAAGAAACAGAAACGATTGATCCTTCAAGTTCTCTTTTTTATCTTGAAACGCTCGAGCCTGTCGATTATTATAAAAAACTTGCATTGAAGAGCAATCCGATGTTGAATCAGGTTGAGATTAAAAAAGAACTGGCTCATCAGGGTACCCTGGCACAGCAGTCAAGTTATTATCCGACCCTGGCTTTGATGGGATCTTATAATATTGTAGATAAGGATTTGTCTCCATATACACCGGACTGGATTGTTGGGGTAGGACTTAAATGGACCCTGTTTGACGGAGCTTCCCGATCGAAGAAAGTTCAGGCTTCAAAATATATGGAAGATCAGGTACGGGAAGCCTCATTGAAAGCTAAAGATGACATTTGTACGGTGATTGATAAATTGTATCAGGAACTGATGATGGATGTCGAACAGTTACAACAATTAAAAAATAACATTCAATTTGCCGAGGAATATTTACGGGTAAAGGATCAGGCATTTCGGGAAGGGATGAGTAGTTCTACTGAAGTGGTAGATGCCCGGCTGAATTTGGCAAAGTCTAAAATAGAACAGTTACAGGTGACTTATGAGTTTGATGTAAATTTGGCAAAACTGTTGCAGTTTTCGGGAGTTCCGGAGCAATATGTTTCCTATCAGAATCATTCGGATGTTGTTAAAATGATATATAACTAGAGATTTATAGAATACAAAAACAAGATATGTTATGAATAAGACGAGAAGCCTAATTATTGGGGTAGGGATTTCAGCGTTATTGATTTTCTTTATTTATACCGTTTATATTCTCACCAGACCGCAACCGATCGAAGTGCAGGGGGAGGTTGAGGCAACCCACATCAAAGTCGCTTCAAAAATAATTGGACGGATTGATAATTTGCCGGTAAAAAAGGGTCAGACCGTTTCTAAAGGCGAATTGTTATTCATGCTTAGCAGTCCCGAAATCAGAGCTAAAATGACTCAGGCAGAGGCAGCAAATCAGGGCGCAGTAGCTCAATTGCAGAAAGCTGACAACGGAGCTCAGATAGAAGATATTCAAGCTGCATATAATACCTATTTAAAAGCAAAAGCCGGATTTGATCTGGCTCAGAAGACTTATAAGCGAGTCGTTAATCTATACAAAGAGGGGGTGGTTCCTGCTCAAAAAAGAGATGAGGCAGAGGCACAGGTAAAGGCTGCTATGGAAACAGCTAATGCCGCCCGTGCAATTTGGAATAAAGCTCGTAACGGTGCGAGATCAGAGGATAAAAATGCCGCCCGTGCAATGGTAAGAAATACACGGGGAATGATTTCTGAAGTTCAGTCGTATATGAATGAAACAAGAGTTTATGCTCCGATCAGTGGTGAGATTGATAATATTATTTCAGAAGAAGGAGAATTGATTCCAGCCGGTTATCCTGTAATTTCTATTGTCAACCTCAATGACGTGTGGATTACTTTTAATTTGCGTGAGGATCTGCTTTCTAAAATCAGGATGGGAAGTGTTTTCTCTGCTAAATTTCCTGCACTGGGGAACAAAGAGGTAAAACTTCGGGTGTCTTATATCAATGCATTGGGTGAGTTTGCAACTTGGAACGCAACGAAAACATCAGGGGATTTTGATATGAAGACTTTTGAGGTTCATGCCGTTCCTGTTTATAAAGTGTCGGGATTAAGACCTGGAATGACTGCATTGGTTGACTGGACAAAGGTGGGATCCAAGTGAAGAGTATGAATCAGAATAAAAGGAGTAAGCGATGAAATCAGTATTGAGGAGTCCTTTTTTTAAAGTTTTTAATCGTGAATTAGACCGGATGTCGAAGGGGTTGGTGTATGCTTTTGTTACGGTTCTTGCTCCATTGCTTGCTTATCTGATCATCATTGGAATATTCTCACGAGGAGTTCCGCGTGATTTACCAATAACAGTTGTTGATCGGGATAATACGGAACTTTCACAAAAGATAATCCGAATGATTGATGCAACTCCTATTGCAGCTGTAAAGTATCGTTGTCACGATTTAGTCTCTGCCCGAAAACTAATGCAACTGGGGAAAACCGATGCGATTATCCTGATCCAGAATGATACGGAAAAAGATATTTATAAAGGACGTTCTGCCAATGTTATCGCTTTTATAAATAATGTGAATGTTGTAAAGGGAGGGTTGCTGTATAGTGGATTGTTTCGAACGATATCAACTATTTCGGCAGGGATAAAACTGAATATGGTGGTGAAGTCCGGGGCAATACTTCCAGAGCAAGCGATGGCGCAGGTGATGCCTGTTCGAATGAATACTCATATCCTGTTTAATCCATTTGCTAATTATTCTTATTTTCTGACAACAAGCTTGTTGCCCATCATGCTTATTGTTTTCTCCTTATTCGGATCTATTTATGCTTTCGGTATAGAATTGAAAGAAGGAACTGGTCCCGAATGGTTAAAAACAGCACATGAGAGCATTACGATTGCAATTGCGGGGAAGATGTTTCCTTATACTATTTTGTTTATGGCTCAGGCTTGTCTGATGAATTATTTGATTTATAATTATCTGGGGACCCCAATCAGAGGAAGTTTAGGTATTTTGCTGCTATCGGAATTTATCATGATCTTATCCTATCAGTTTGTTGCTATTTTGTTT
Organism: Prolixibacteraceae bacterium; assembly: GCA_963692465.1. GTDB lineage: Bacteria > Bacteroidota > Bacteroidia > Bacteroidales > Prolixibacteraceae > JAUZOB01. The sequence continues at coordinate 499,046 of OY829943.1, read as the reverse complement.
TTGGCATTGACAAGAAATTTGAGATTATCTCTATCGCTTGGAAGTGCTTATTCGATGATGGCTCTTACTTTTTCCGGATTGACTTTTCCAACAATGGGGATGCCTCTTATTGCAAAGATTTATTCCTATATATTTCCTTTTACCTATTGGTTAAAAATATTTATCAGTCAGTCGTTACGTGGAGAGCCGGTTTTAAATACCATATATTCACTTTGTTCGATGGTGGTCTTCATCCTGATATCCATGTTGTTTGTGAAACGGTATAAGAAGGAATTGTTGGATGAAAAATATTGGGGGCATATATAGTCTTTGGGGGTTTGTGCAGAAAAAAGTAGAAAATGATTAAGAGAATAAATGAATGGTTATCAATAACAACCTCTTCTTTTTTTAACGAGTTGAGGAACATCTTTAATGATGCAGGGGCTTTGCTGATATTCTGTATTGCGTTGTTGCTTTATCCGGTAGTTTATGCTCTTGCGTATGAAAAAGAATTAGTCAGAGATGTCCCGATTGCTGTGGTAGACCTGGATAAGACGGCTTCAAGCCGGATGTTGGGAAGAATGACCGATGCGACCCAGGAAGTGAACGTTGTTTATAAGCCTTCGAGTATGGAGGAGGCTAAGCAACTGTTTTTTGACGGGAAGATAAATGGGGTGTTTTTAATTCCAAAAGATTTTGAAAAGAATATCTATAAAGGGTACCAGGCTTCGGTCAGCATCTATTGTGATGCGAGTTATTTTCTATTTTATAAACAGGTTCTGTCCGCTTGCACTACTTCAACATCTTATTTTTCTGCGGGAGTTGGGGTTAAGCGACTGATGAGTCAGGGGAAATCTTATGATCAGGCGTTGAGTGCTGTTAATCCTTTACAGTTTCAGCCAAAGTTCCTTTATAATCCGTCGGGAGCATACGGTTCATTTGTTATGCCAGGTTTGCTTATTGTTATTATTCAACAAACCCTTCTTATTGGAATTGGAATGTTAGGGGGAACGGTTAAAGAACGGAAACGGCACAAATTTATGATTCCATCTACGAATAAGAGGCAGAAAGCAATCCCTGTTGTATTGGGGCATGGGTTGGCTTTTTTATTAATATACCTGTTTAATACGGTTATTGCATTACTGTGGATCTATAATTGGTTCTCCTATCCGGACAAGTCGGGTTTCTTTAAGGTATTCTATCTGATTATTCCTTTTCTGACCGCAGTGACATTTTTAGGAATGACCATATCTGTATTGTTTAAGAAAAGAGAACATTCTTTTATGTTTATTGTATTTCTTTCGCCTGCAATATTATTTGTAAGTGGCTTGTCCTGGCCGGCTTCGGCAATACCCCCGATAATCAGTCATATCGCTTATGTTTTACCCACGACTTCAATGATACCTGCTTATTTGCGATTGAGAACGATGGGGGTTGGGTTGCAGGATGTATCGCATGAGTTTTGGATATTAATTATTCAATCGTGTGTCTATTTTGTGACGGCCTGTATAGCCTATAAGTTTGCATTTTATCAGTCAGCAAAGAAAATTCGGGCGGAAGATGAAAATGAGGAGGAGGATTAACGGGGTTTTGTTACTTTTGTGCCGCAGAAAATTCTATCGCGTCGGAGGATTATACCTTCGATGAGGAAAGTCCGGGCAACAAAGGGCATCATGTTTCCTAACGGGAAGGTCTTTGAAAGAGGACAGTCATGTAACAGAAAATAACCGCCAGAACTTCGGTTCAGGTAAGGGTGAAAAGGCGGGGTAAGAGCCCACCGGTGTTCCGGGTAACCGGAGCAGCCGTACACCTCATGAGTTGCAAGGCCAAATACATTTCGATCGGACTGTTTACAGTCCTACGGAGCGGCCCGCTCCGGTTGTATGAGTCGAAAGGGGTAGGCTGCATCAGGCTATTGGTGACAATCGTCGCAGATAAATGATAGAAGTTTCATTCGTGAAAAACAGAACCCGGCTTATGATTCTGCTAAAAATAAAGCCTGAAGATTTATTTCTTCAGGCTTTATTCATTTATAGCATTTCCTTCTTCTTCGGAGAACCGAGATATCAAATAAATCTTGTTAAAGAGGCCCAAAAACAAGATCCAACCGGCGCAACTGTAAATCTTGAACTAAGACATAGGTAACTATAAAAACAGATAGAAAGGGACGAAATACTCAAATATTAAAGTTTGGGAAGATGTAGCATAAATAGAATCAGAATCTGCTATATCTGCTAAAAAAAGGGGACCTTTGCGTCACTAAATCTTTTTTTATTGAATGGAGAAGAATAATATTTCGAATGCATTAGGAGTTGATCGTATCGGGAAGCTTTTGTTTCAGTATTCTATTCCTGCAATTGTTGGAACGGTAGCGGCATCTCTTTATAATATTATCGACCGGATATTTATCGGACATGGGGTTGGACCGATGGCAATTTCAGGACTAGCCCTGACGTTTCCGCTAATGAATCTTACTGCTGCATTCGGGGCTCTTGTTGGTGCCGGGGCTTCAGCATTGGTTTCTATTCGTATGGGGCAGCGTAAAAAAAACGAGGCTATTTTGGTTTTGGGTAATACCTTGAATTTGAATATTATTCTTGGTTGTTTGGTTTCTGTTGTTACGCTCCTTTTTTTGGATCCGATTCTTTATTTATTGGGTGCAAGCAAGGAAACTTTGCCTTATGCCCGTGACTTTATGCAAGTTATTCTTGCCGGAAATGTTTTTACTCATATTTATCTTGGATTAAATAATATAATGCGGTCATCTGGTTATCCGAAAAAGGCAATGATAACAACCCTCCTTACGGTGGGGTGTAACTTGATACTTGCCCCATTGTTTATTTTTGGTTTTAAATGGGGTATTCGGGGAGCAGCACTGGCTACAGTTTTATCTCAGTTAATCGGGACTGTTTGGGTGCTTATTCATTTTATGAATAAGAATAATACGGTTCATTTCCGGCGGGGCTTTTTTAAGTTGAAACAGAAAATTGTCATGGATATTTTTTCAATTGGAATGGCAAATTTTCTAATGCTTTTAAGTGCCTGTTTAGTTACCTTGATAATGAATCTGAGTCTGGTTAAATATGGTGGGGATTACGCTATCGGAGCTTTCGGTATTATCGGTTGTATTGCAAACTTATTTGCAATGATTGTTATTGGATTAAACCAGGGTATGCAACCGATTTCCGGATATAATTACGGGGCGAAGCACTTTGATAGGGTTATTAAAGTTTTTCGTTATACGTTATTGACCGGAACCGGAATTACTGTTCTCGGATTTTTGTTGGCGGAGATTTTTCCAAGGCAAATAGCTCAAGCCTTTACTACAAATCAAAATTTAATTAATCTTTCGGTTGACGGTTTAAGAATTAATTTAATGATGTTTCCGATTGTCGGATTCCAGATGGTAACAACTAATTTCTTTCAGTCAATTGGAAAAGCCAGACTTTCTATTCTGTTATCATTATCCAGGCAGGTTCTCTTCTTAATTCCGGCGTTACTGATTGTTCCTCATTTCTGGGGACTTGCTGGAGTGTGGGGAAGTGGCCCGATTGCTGATTTTACCGCATCTCTTGTTACTCTGATTGTACTAAAAACTCAGATTAAAAAGGTTCTTCGATAGAATAAACTATTATTTTGACTTTAGAAGCAGTCTGCTTTTTTTGAATAGGAGATGTTGTTGAATGTTCAATCGTTTAGTATGATCGAACTTACATAAGTACTGCAGGTATTTTGTTGTGCTAAGAATGTCAGGAAGGAAATTATAGACTGGTTTTGTTCCTATCTTTCTTTTATATAAAAGCCAGATTTTGTCGGCTTTTACATTTTACGAGCAGAATGAAATTCAAAAATATTCGGTTTTTATTTTCTTTGATTTAAACTATTTTTAGAGCCAAACCAAAAATCAAATCAATGAATAGACTGCTTGTCGCATTAATAATTTTATTGTTTTGCTGTTCAGGGGTGATGGCACAACAACCGAAGCATACTTTTGTGTTGCAGAAGGATCAGTTTCTGCTGGACGGAAGGCCGTTTCAAATTATATCGGGGGAGATGCATTCGGCAAGAATTCCTGCCGAATATTGGCGGCATCGTATTAAAATGGCAAAGGCAATGGGGTGTAATACGATTGCTGCCTATGTCTTTTGGAATTATCATGAATTGACTCCAGGTGTTTTTGATTTTACAACCGAAAACAGAGACATTGTTCGCTTTATTAAAATTGCACAGGAAGAGGGAATGTGGGTTTTATTGCGACCGGGTCCTTATGTCTGTGCAGAATGGGATTTTGGAGGACTTCCGGCCTATTTACTGAGTAATCCGAACATTAAAGTTCGGTGTCTGGATCCGGATTACATGCAGGCAGTATCCCGTTATGTGGAGAAATTGTCTTCGTTGGTTCATGATCTTCAGGTTACGAAAGGAGGACCTATTGTCATGGTCCAGGTTGAGAATGAATATGGTAGTTATGGGAATGACCGGAATTATACGAAAGCTTTAAAAGAGCTCTGGGTAAAAAACGGGATTGAAGTTCCTTTTTATACTGCCGATGGTCCCAGTGCTGCATTATTGGAGGCCGGGACTGTTGAGGGTGCCGCTATTGGATTGGATCCAGCTGCCAGTGAAGGCGATTTTGCTGTTGCTACCAAACAGAATCCGAATGTTCCTACGTTTTGCAGTGAACTTTATCCGGGTTGGTTAACCCATTGGGGGGAGAAGTGGCAACGTCCGGATACGGTTAGTTTGCTTAAAGATGTAAAATGGTTGTTGGAACATAAAAAATCTTTTAATTTTTATGTTGTTCATGGCGGAACTAATTTTGGTTTCTGGGCTGGTGCGAATTCTTTTGATCGGGATCAATATCAACCCGATGTTACCAGCTATGATTATGATGCTCCGGTGAACGAAATAGGGCAACCGACTCCTAAGTATTTTGCTTTGCGTCGACTGATACAACAGTATTTACCTAAAAAGCATAAATTGCCTGTCATTCCGAAAGCGATGCCGGTTATTCAGATTCCGGCATTTACGATGGAGGCTTCTGCATCGTTATGGAATAATATGCCGGAAGCGAAACTTTCGGTACAACCGAAACCAATGGAGATGTACGGGCAGTCTTCCGGTTTTATTCTTTACAGAACCCGTCTGGTTGGACACAAGGGAGGGACACTCTTTATCTCGGATCTGCATGATTATGCAACCGTTTTTGTGGATGGAAAATTTGTCGGGAAGATTGATCGAAGTAAAAATGAACGAACGATTGAACTTCCGGCTTCTGAAAATGTAAATCCGGTTCTTGATATTCTGGTTGAAGGAATGGGACGCATTAATTTTGCTCAATATATGATTGACCGGAAGGGTATTACTGATCATGTCGCACTGAATGGGATGACACTGATGAATTGGGAGGTTTATAATTTGCCTTTTGATCAGAAATATCTGGATAGGTTGACTTATTCTCCGGAACAAAAGACAAGACCGGGTATCATCTTTAAGGGGACTTTTAGGTTACAGGAAATGGGTGATACTTATCTTGACATGAGTAACTGGAGGAAAGGAATTGTCTGGGTTAACGGGCATAATTTGGGTCGGTATTGGGAAATTGGACCTCAGAAGCGGCTTTATTGTCCGGCTCCATGGCTGAAAAAAGGGCAGAATGAAATTGTCGTATTTGATTTATTACAAACACAGTCGGGAACCATAAAAGGCGAAACTTCTCTCTGATTTGTTGTGTTCGATTGTTTGAAATGCTTGTATTTTAAATCGATTGAGAATATTGATCGTAGAACATTTGTTATTAAAAAAGGGAACTGTATCGAACAGTTCCCTTTTTTATAGTTGTTCCGAAGAAGATGTTTTTTTTCTTTTTCTCTCTTTTTTAAAATCTTCTTTAAATATATTAATTTTGAAGTTTGAAAAACGATCAGAAATGCAGCGTGTTGTCTTGTTTATAGTGATTTCATGGTTATCCGTTGCTTCATACGGTCAAACTTCGTTGCATTCATTCTGTAACAAATCATCTCTGCTAAAAGAGGTGAAGAATGATTCGTTAGAGGAATCACTGGATGCAGGCTCTTCTTTATTGTCCCTTCCACGAATAGAGGTTCGGTTTACAGAGCCTGACAGTCTTGGTGTCCTGCCAGGTGATTTATTGTGGTCTCCGTTGGGGCGGAATCATTTCAGACTCATTCATACGATAAAAACAGGGGTGGTGCATTTTTTCCATTTTAACCGCAAGTTGATTTTAAACGGTCTGGGATTGAATAGTCAGAGGAGAGAACGATTTTCCGATTTTCCGTTACAACCTTACCGATTATGTTGTTCAGAGGGATTGTTGCTTGAATCGTTAAATCAGCAACCGTACCATTCGACCTTCTCTTTTCACGAAGCGGAGGAGGATAAGTCTGCTTTACCTGTCTTACGTCTATTCGGCAGAAATTTGGATTTTGATTTGGATGCCGGCAATAATAAGTTACTGTCAAAACTCTACAATCCCTATAGAACGACCTTCAGGAGGACTCTTCAGGATGGATTCCTTTTTACAATCTATTTTAAGTAGCGTTGTATTATTGATATTGTACGTAAACAGGAGCAGGGAACAGACTCATCACTTCTTTTGGGGTCATCATATGTTTCCCGTAAGAGATATCGTTTTTATAGAACAATTTGAACCCGGAGAAAGAAATCGGATCTTTATAAACAGAATTTTGATAGGAATTCCGTTTTAATGCAGGAGAACCGAATCCGTCCATCTCAATAATTAACTGGACTTCAGGGACAAGATTGATCTTTTCATCATGAATGAGCATGTTTTTGAAAAAACGATGAATAATCAGAACTTTAGGTGGGAGATTTTTGGAGATAACAAGGTCTTTTAGATATTGAATACACCAATTAATTTCACTGGATTTAATGTGACCGAAAGCCTGTCCTGGAATTTTTTGACCATGCATATAGAATTCCGGGTCGATTGCGAGATTTACATCGGGGTGGAGTAGGTATGATTTAAAGAAGGGAACTTCTTCCTTTACATTACTTCTTCCCGGTTGAATATCGAGAATCAGAATTCCATTGGCTTGTCTGGCCATGCGGTAAGCTTGATCAATAATCTTAAACGGAACTCTTCGACGGTATTGATTGTCGTTGGATGGTTGATTTTGTGCAACAACAGCAATTTGCTGAATAGCAGGTATGATTGTTCTGTCTGGAAGTTCTTTTTTCCATTCATCGGCTTGACGGTTAAGTCTTCTTACTACTTCATCCTGAGGGTATTGACCGACGATTCCCATTTTTGCATGTTCAACGGTTCCGTAATAGGCAACAATGAAATTATGAGGAGGAAGAGATTGTTTTTTGTAAATAGGAATACAAATAGGCCAACCATGAGCAGCATGTTTTTTTATCGCAAGACTGTCTAAACCAAGTGTATCCGGATAGCCGATATTTTGGGGAGATTCTTTGAATATGGATAAGGTTTTTGTTATTGGGGTAAGCCCGATTTTTTTTAAATCACCGATGGGAATTAGAACGAGGAGTATTGCAATCAGCACTAATATCGTTTTCAGATAGAATGAAAAAGATATTCCCGACTTTTTTCTTTCTTCTGAACTCATTGAATTATTGTTTATTGATTTTTCTTAATGTCCGATTTTGCTGCTTTGCTGAAATCAAACAGGTTTATACTGAATGGCTCTTTAAGAACAAATATAAAATAATTTATTGAGAAACGACGTTGACATAAGAAACCGTTGGTTTCAGAAGAAAAAAACGGATAAAAGAAAATAAATTCTTTTACCCGTTTTGATTGTTTGAGTTATTAATTTGAAATAGTGAGATTCATCTTTTGACGGATATCTTCGGAAGAAGAACCGATGAGAAGCTGGTATTGTCCGGAATAAACCCGATACTGAGAAGTTTTGGAGTCGTATTGGCGAAGACTCCGTGCTTCAATGGGAATAGAAACATTTACCGTCTTTCCGGCAGGGATCATAACTCGTTTAAATCCGATTAGTGTTTTGATTGGACGGAAAGTTTTGATCTGTTTGGAAGAGGCGTAGATTTGAACGACTTCTTCTCCGTTCCGTAACGAGGAGTTAGTTATTGGCACGATTACTGTAATCCGATCATCTTTTTTGATTTTCGACTGAGAAAGAATCGGTTTTTGGTAATTGAATGATGAATAACTGAGGCCATATCCAAAAGGATAAAGTGCTTTCCCTCGGAAATAGCGATAGGTTCGCCCTTCCATGTTATAATTATTGAAAGAAGGCAGATCTTTTACCGATTTGTAGAATGTGACTGGTAGGCGACCGGCAGGATTGTAATCGCCGGAAAGTACATCGGCAACAGCATTTCCGCCTTGCTGTCCGGGATACCATGCCTGGATGATGGCGGGAAGATTCTGATCCTCCCAATTAACTGAAAGAGCACTTCCGCTTAGTAAAACAAGCACAATCTTTTTGCCTGAATCTTTCAATTTCTGAAGCAATATTTCCTGATCTTTAGGTAGATTGAGACTGGTGCGATCTCCACCGGCAAAACCATCCAGATGTATTTGCAACTCTTCTCCTTCAAGACGAGGGGAAATACCACCAGCAAAGATAACTACATCTGCATCTTTTGCTGTCTCGAGGGCTTCACGACTGTAACTGTCAGGGTCGGGACTAGTCCCCGTGTATCTCCATTGAAGTTTGAATTCGGCGAACTCGTCGATATCGGCATATTCTGCTTTTATTTTATAGCGTTTATCTTTTTCGAAGAAGAACTTTGTGGTGAATCCTTTCCCAATAACCGGATTATCCCAATTGTCAATGACTAGTTGATCATTTATGTATAACCGGCCACGGTCGTTGGTTGAGAGCATCAGTTCATATTCTCCGGAAGCTGGAGCTGCGATATAACCAGTCCATCTTGCCCCGAAATGATCGACTGGTATATTTGCTGCCGGAGATTTGAGTCCCCAATTGAAAGTTGTTATGGTATCTGTTTTCTCAATAATCGGAGTTCCCTGCAATTTCTCGTTGTCAAAATATTCCGCATGAAGTCCGGTTTCATTCCCGGTTTCGGTTACAAACAGATTCTCTCGTGGAAGAGATTCATAAACTCCTAAGTCACTTACGGAAGGAACTCCTTGAGCAAAGACAATTTGTGTGTTTGGACTGAATTTAGAACGAATCCCTTGTAAGATTGAGATGGGAGCGGTTGGCTTGCCATTATAATTACCCAATTGGACTTCTGTATTATCGGCATTGGGACCGATAACGGCAATCTTTTTAAGATCCTTAGAAAGTGGTAAGATTCCGTCATTTTTTAGTAGTACCATACTTTCATCGGCAACTTTTCGGGCTAGGTTATTATGCTCTTCTGAGTTATTCTCAGAGTAAGGAATTTGTGCATATTTAACCATGTCGTCAGGATCAAACATTCCTAACCGGAAGCGGGCCAGAAGAAGACGTTTTACGGACCGGGTTATTTCGGCTTCGGAAATCAATCCTTTTTGAATTGATTCTTTGAGAGCATGATATTCACCACCGCAGGTCAGATCGCAACCGGCCTGAACGGCTTTAGCCGAAGCTTCAACCGGAGACGGATAAGTTTTGTGCCCGGTGTACATGTCATAAATTGCTCCGCAGTCGGATACGACATACCCCTTGAATCCCCATGTTTTTCTTAACAGACTGTCGAGTAACATAGAATTGGCACAACAAGGAGTTCCGTAAAGGCGATTGTAAGCACCCATAACGGAATAAACCTTACCCTCCCGAACCAGTGATTCGAATGCAGGAAGATAAGTATCGAAAAGATCCTCCCGGCTTATTTCAGCGTCGAAAGAGTGGCGGGTCGGTTCTGGTCCGCTATGAACAGCAAAATGTTTGGCGGTAGAGATTACCTTGAAATATTTTGGATCATTACCCTGTAGTCCTTTTACAAAAGCGACTCCGAGATGAGCAGTCAGAAACGGATCTTCGCCATAGGTCTCTTGTCCGCGGCCCCATCGGGGATCACGGAAGATATTAATGTTTGGGGACCACATGGTTAAGCCCTGGTAAATATTCCGTTCTCCATTGCGAATATGTTCATGATGTTTGGCTCTGGCCTCGGTTGAGATAACGTCTGCTTCGGTCTTAACAAGATTAATATCCCAGGTTGCAGCCAGTCCTATTGCCTGAGGAAAAACAGTGGCAGCCCCGTCGCGTGCAACGCCGTGCAGGCATTCGTTCCACCAGTTGTAGGCGGGAATTCCTAACCGGTCAATAGCCGGAGAAGTATTGTGCATTAATGATATTTTCTCTTCAATGGAGAGTCGGGAGACCAAATCGTTGGCCCGTTGTTCAAAACTCAATTTGGGGTTTTGAAACGGATAAGTTTGTTTTTGTGCTTTAGCTCCGCAAAAAAAGAAGCAGACAAGGGACAATGATATCCAGAATTTATGCATCATATACGATTATTTTTTCCATAATTTTTCAATTTCTTCCAACGTTTTTCCCTTAGTCTCCGGAACTAATTTCCATACAAACAGAGCTGCAAATACTCCCATAATTCCATAAATCCAGTAAGAGAATCCGTGATGGAATTGATTTGTAAGCATGGTATTATCATTCATAATTGGGAACGTCCAGGAGATGATTAGGTTGGCGATCCACTGGGCGGCAACAGCGATAGACATTGCCCCTCTTATGCTATTGGGAAATATTTCAGAAAGCAGAACCCAGGTAACCGGTCCCCAACTCATAGCAAATCCGGCAGTATAGGTGAGCATAAAGAAAAGAGCGATAATTCCCACGTTATTGAAATAGAATGTGAATCCGAGAGCAAACATACTACAAGCCATAACAATGGCTCCTATGAGCATTAATGGTTTACGCCCAAACCGGTCGACCGTGAAGATAGCTACAACGGTAAACGTCAGATTGATGATTCCGACGATAATCGTTTGCATCAAAGACGAATTGGTACTGGCTCCCATATTGCGGAAGATGTTTCCGGCATAATAGAGTACGACATTAATCCCGACAAATTGCTGGAAAACAGAGAGCGCGATTCCGATAAAGATAACCAGAAAGCCGTAAGACATCCACGGAGCGCTGGTTTCATGCAAAGAGTCTTTAATTTCTTTCAGTGTGCTGTCGGCTGTATCTTCGCCAGATATTTTCTTTAAAACCTCGAGGGCCTTTTTCTCTTTTCCTTTCATAACGAGGAAGCGAGGAGTCTCCGGGACAAATAAGAGGAGAACTAAGAAGATAATTGCCGGGATAACTCCGGAAAGGAACATATACCGCCATCCTTCTGTAATGAGCCAGTTTTCATCGCCGCTTTGTGCAATAATGAGGTTGACGAAATAGATGACCAGCATTCCAAAGATGATTGCAAACTGGTTCCAGGAGACTAATCTGCCACGGATTTTAGCGGGGGCTATTTCAGCAATATACATAGGCGAAAGCATTGAGGCAAGACCAACACCAACACCGCCAAGAATACGGTAGATTACAAAAGAGTATACATCAAGCGTTCCGAATATGTTGAAAAGTTCGGGATTCCAGGCTCCGACAGCAGAAATGGTAAAAGCAGCAGCGGATATAATAAGTCCGATGCGGCGGCCTAATGATTTAGAGATAAACCCGGCGATTGCTCCTCCCAGAATACATCCGATTAAAGCACTGGCCACAACAAGACCTTTTACAGAGTCTGCGAAACTTTTAAGAGCTTCGGTGTCGCCTGCTGCAGGGATCGTTCCTTTTACGTAGTGGAGTATGAAGGCGGTAAGCAGCAACAATAAAATTCCACTGAAGATGCCACCTTTTTTGCCTCCTAAGAGACGGAAAAGCTGTCCGGAGAGAATGAAAAGGATCAGATAGAATACCAAAACAACCATGATTTTGTATTGGCTGATGACAGCTGTTGCGTAAGCATAATTGGCCGGGTCGATGATTTTGGTAATATAGAATCCGACGAGCGATTTTTCAGCTCCATTTACGACGGCTGTGTCGTATCCGAACAGGAGTCCTCCTAAAGTAGCCACAAGCGTAAGCATCATGATGTAGACGGGATTTCCCTTTCCGTGTGGAGATGCATTTATTTTTGATGAGTTATCGGGAAGTGTCATGAATGTGATTTTAGTTAGAAATTTCTTTTAGTTTAGTGATTATAAGATCTTATAAAGGAAGTAAAAGAGTCCTCTGCATGGATTGATATGCAAGAGAACTCTTTTGATAACCTTAAATATAAAGATTTATTAATTGTTCATAAAGTTCCTGTTTACCACTAATGACTTTAGGTTCTCCATTGGCTTTAGCATAGGTGCGTAAATCTTCAAGTTTAAGCTTTCCTTTTTCGAATTCAGCGCCTTTCCCTTCATCAAAGGAAGCGTAACGATTTTTGCGCATTTTCAGATAATCTGATTCTTTAAGAATTTTATCAGCAATAACCAAAGCCCGGGCGAAGACGTCCATACCCGAGATGTGAGCGATAAAGATATCATCCAGATCGGTTGAGTTTCGACGGGTTTTAGCATCGAAGTTAACTCCTCCGGTAGTGAAGCCGCCTGTTTGCAGAATTACCAGCATTGCTTCGGCTGTTTCGTAAATATTGATTGGGAACTGGTCTGTGTCCCACCCATTTTGGTAGTCGCCTCTGTTTGCATCAATGCTGCCTAAAAAGCCGCCGTCAGAAGCCATTTGTAATTCATGCTGGAAGGTGTGACCAGCTAAAGTGGCATGGTTAACTTCGATATTGATTTTGAAGTCTTTTTCAAGACCATAGTAACGGATAAATCCGATAACCGTTTCGGCATCGAAGTCGTACTGGTGTTTGGTCGGTTCCATCGGTTTGGGTTCAATGAGGAAAGTTCCTTTGAATCCTTTGGAACGAGCATAATCGCGAGCCATTGTAAGCAGGCGGGCAAGATGTTCTTTTTCTTGTTTCGTTTGAGTGTTGAGAAGACTCATATAACCTTCGCGTCCGCCCCAGAAGACATAGTTTTGGCCTCCGAGAGCAATCGTTGCGTCCAGTGCATTTTTAATTTGAGTGCCGGCCTGAGCAACGACGTCAAAATTTGGGTTTGTTCCGGCTCCGTTCATGTAGCGAGGATTGCCGAATACATTAGAGGTTCCCCAAAGTAATTTAATGCCTGATTCTTCTTGTTTCTTTTTTGCATATTCGACCATTTTGCCGAGTCTTTCTTCGATTTCGAAGACAGAGCCGTCGCCGGCAACATCGACGTCATGAAAGCACCAGAAAGGCATTCCCATTTTGGTCATAAATTCGAAGGCGGCATCCATACGGTCATGGTTGCGTTGCATGATATCCGAAGCTGTTTCCCATGGGAAAACTTTGGTTCCGGGGCCGAAAGGGTCACCACCGGTAGCACAGAGAGTATGCCAGTAAGCCATTGCAAAACGAAGGTATTCCTTCATGGTCTTACCATTAACAATCTGATTTTCGTTGTACCATTTAAAAGCAAGTGGATTTTTAGATTCTTTTCCTTCATATTGGATTTTACCAATTTCGGGAAAATAAGACTTTTTTGATTTGGTGATTTCCATGATTCTTTATTTAAGATTGTGTGATAATACATTTTTCCAGTTGTCAAAAGCTTCGTTAATAGAAGGAAGTGTTTGCGGGTTCGTTGTTTTCAGAACGTTAAGATGTTTGAAAGCTTCGTCAGTGGAAGCATAAAATCCGGCACCAAGGGCGGCCCCTCTGGCAGCGCCAAGAGCTCCATCGGTGTCATATAATTCAATTACAGCTCCGGTTACGGAAGATAGCGTTTCGCGGAATATCGGACTAAGAAATAAGTTTGCCTTGCCGGCACGGATTACTTTAAGATTCATTCCCATGTTTTCCATAACATCCATCCCATATTTAAAGGCGAATGCGATTCCTTCCTGAGCGGCCCGGAGCAAGTGATTCCTTCCGTGAATATTGAAGTTTAATCCGGAAATAACGCAGCCGGGTTCCTTATTTTCAAGCATGCGTTCTGCTCCGTTCCCAAACGGTAGAATTGAAAGAAGGTCGGAGCCATGCTGTATTTCGGCAGCCAGACGGTTTATTTGGTCATAAGACAATCCGGGTGCGATCGTTTTACGGACCCATGAGTTTAGACATCCGGTCCCGTTGATACAAAGTAAAATTCCCAGCCGGGGATTTTCAGGAGTATGGTTGACATGAACGAATGTGTTGACTCTTGATCGGGGATCGTAACTTATTTGATCCGTTACTCCATAAACGACACCCGATGTGCCGGCGGTGGCAGCAACTTCTCCAGGGTTTAGAACATTTAAGGAGAACGCATTATTCGGTTGGTCTCCGGCACGATAAGTGACCGGTATCCCTGCTTTTAGTCCGAGTTCTGAGGCAATTTGAGAAAGAAGGCTCCCTTGATTGCCGAATTGAGGGACAATTGTTGGAAGCATAGAATGAGGAATTCCGTAATAATCGAGAACAAAGTCGGCAACTTTCTCTTCTTTGAAATTCCAGAGGATTCCTTCGGAGAGTCCGCTTGGGGTTGTTGTTATTTCGCCGGTTAGTTTAAGTGCAATATAATCGCCAGGAAGCACAAAATGACTGATTTGGTTGAAGGTTTCCGGTTCTTGTTCTTTGATCCATGCCAGTTTGGAAGCGGTAAAGTTTCCGGGAGAGTTCAGTACGTTCTCAAGACACTTTTTTTCTCCGATTGAAGAGAGTGCTTTTTGTCCGTATGGTACAGCGCGGCTGTCGCACCAGATGATGGAAGGACGAAGTGATTTCCCGCTTTTGTCGAGACAAACCAATCCGTGCATCTGATAAGTTATGCCAATGGCCTGGATTGAGTCAGGCTGAACATTTATCAGTGCTTTTTTGATAGCATTTTGAACATGTTGCCACCACATTTCCGGGTCCTGTTCTGCCCATCCTTTATGAGGTGCAGAGATGGGAAGTTCTTGGTCTTCCGGAGATTGAACCGATGCACAGCATTGACCGGTGTCAATGTCAAGAATGGCAACTTTAACGGAAGAGCTGCCAATGTCTATTCCTAAGGTTTTCATGTTAGAAGTTAATAAAGCTAAGGTTGAATTTTCGTTTTACTTCTTTTTCATAGCGGCTCTTGTCGAATTTGAAAAATTGTGCCGGTTTGTGAGCAACTTCTTTTTCCTTTTCTTCGAGAGGCGTGATATAGGTGAATTTTAACAGTTTTTTTCGAAAATTACGATTGTCGAGTTCTGTTCCCAATATGGCTTCATATAGGTTTTGCAGCTGACGAATTGTAAATTTTTTAGGGAGGAGTTCAAATGCAACAGGTTCAGACTGTAGTTGGTGAGTAAGCGTCTCCAAAGCTGTTAACAGAATTAATTTGTGATCGAATGCCAGTTGTTTAATATCCTGAACGTTATACCAGCTGGCTTCACCTTCGATGCTTCGGCGAATAATACTGTTATCTATTTTTATAAGAGAATAATAGGCAACTGTAACAATTCGATGAGTTGTAACTCCGTAGGTTTTTGAAATCCATCCAAGGTCTTCAGTTGTACTGATTCTGTCCGGGTTTGAAAACACCTGTAGTTGTCGAAGATAAATGTCGGATAGTCCGGTAAGTTCGGTTAAAATACGATGAGCTGAAGTGGTCAGGTCTTCATTATCGAAGATGAGACTGCCGGGTAGTTTATGGTCTGCGTGTGATCCGAGAGCAAGAGTTTCTTTTTTAATAGAGTCTATTCGGATCAGCAATACTTTTAGTTTAGTGCCGTCGAAGCCAAAGATTACAATATCGACCGAAATAGAAGGATTTACCGATTGTGCCATAACCTTAATTTTTCTTCCTCTAAATTAAATTGACTATACGCATTTTACAAACATGCCGTATTAAATACGTTAAGAGGAAAGATAAGGATACCTTATGGCCTTTGAAATGATGGTTGGAAGGTGAGCAATTTCAATAATATAATACAGAGAGATTGAAAATGGAGCAAGAATTGAATGAATAACCTTAGTAGCCCAAATACGCTAACTGTTTTTTGAATATAGCGGACTGAGAATGTTTGTGTTGCTACTTTAATGTTGAAATTGTTTTATGTTCAAATGAATGAGTTTTTATATTTCATTTTGGGGAATAAATATGGATTGTATTTATTCATCTGCATGAGAAGGAAGAGGGTCAATGGTAACCATGAGTTCTTTTTCAATAAAAGCCTTTTTCATTGGTTTCAGTGACGCGTAGGAGCCCTTATAAATGTCACATTTCCCTTTGTAATGGGTAAGCATGGCACACTGAGTAGCTTGTGTAGAGTCCTGTCCACAGATATTAGTCAGCGCATTAATAACGTAATCGAAGGTATGGAAGTCGTCATTATAAAGGATAAGATTATAAATGCGAGAGGTGTGTGACTCACTTGAAGGTTTGCCTTCCTTCTTCTCAATGGTATATGGATTATTCTTGGTCATTGGTCTGATATTGTTACAGTAAAAATATAAAATGTCTGATAGATTAGAACTAATCTCAAGAAAGAATTGTTAGATTTTTAAATTTGGTAAGGAATGGCAGATTTTTTAATAAAATGTAAAGAGTTGATATTTGTCATTGTTTTTGTCTGTATAAGCCAAAGAAATTAATAGATTTGTTTAACTCAAAAAAGTGAATGCTATGAGTCAATTAAAGGAAGGAGATATAGCTCCTGAATTTAGTGGGAAAAATCAGAAGGGTGAGATAATATCTCTTTCGGGATTAAAAGGTAAGAAACTTATTTTGTACTTTTACCCAAGAGATAACACGCCCGGTTGCACTGCCGAAGCCTGTAATCTCAATGATAATTATAGTGGTTGGCTGGCAGATGGTTATGAGATTGTCGGGGTTAGTCCCGACAGCGAAGCATCACATACGAAGTTCATTGAAAAGTATCAGTTGGGATTTAATTTGATTTCAGATCCGGAAAAGAAAATTTTGAATTTATATGGAGCGTGGGGGCAAAAGAAACTTTATGGGAAAGTCTCCGAAGGTGTATTGAGAACGACTTTTATAATTTCAGAAACGGGAGTGATTGAAAAAATATTTCGAAAAGTTGATACGAAGAACCATACCAGTCAAATCCTTAAAGCGCTAAGCGCGTAGTGACGGATTTGATTAATTAATTTAAATATGGCAAACAACGAAGAACAACAGAATAACACAAATCGGGAGAAACTGAAAGCACTTCAGTTGACCATGGATAAGATTGAAAAAACCTATGGGAAAGGGTCTATCATGCGAATGGGCGATAAACCCTTGGAGAATATACCGTCTATATCGACAGGTTCTCTGGGGCTTGATATTGCCTTAGGGATAGGCGGTCTTCCCAAAGGTCGTATTATCGAAATTTATGGGCCGGAATCATCAGGAAAAACAACACTGGCTATTCATGCAATTGCAGAGGCACAAAAAACAGGGGGTATGGCTGCTATTATTGATGCAGAACATGCGTTTGATCCTCTTTATGCACAAAAGTTAGGCGTAAAAATAGACGATTTATTAATCTCTCAACCCGACAATGGAGAACAAGCTCTTGAAATTACAGAGAACCTTATTCGTTCGGGTGCACTGGATATTATCGTAATTGATTCGGTTGCAGCGTTGACTCCTAAGGCAGAGATAGAAGGGGAGATGGGGGATTCTAAAATGGGACTTCAGGCTCGTTTGATGTCGCAGGCATTACGGAAGTTGACTGCCACTATTAGTAAAACTGGAACTTGTTGTGTTTTTATTAACCAGTTGCGGGAAAAAATAGGGGTGATGTTCGGTAATCCGGAGACCACAACAGGAGGAAATGCTCTCAAATTTTATGCTTCGGTTCGTTTGGATATCCGACGTACCGGACAAATTAAAGATGGAGAAGAAGTCCTTGGAACTCATACTCGGGTTCGTGTAGTAAAAAATAAAGTGGCACCTCCATTTAAAAAAGCAGACTTTGATATCATGTATGGTGAAGGTATTTCGAAAAACGGCGAAATAGTTGATATGGGAGTAGAGCGCGGTATTATTCAAAAGAGTGGATCATGGTTTAGCTATGGTGACACAAAATTAGGACAAGGTAGAGAGTCCGTTAAAAATCTTCTTCGTGACAACCTGGAACTAGCCCAGGAATTAGAATCAAAGATTCTTACGTCCGTCTCAGGGACGACGGCCTCGGCCGAATAAACTATCCATCAACATCAAAAAACAAAGAGCGGGCGGGCTGATTACCGCCTGCTTCTTAAGACCTTTTTCCTTTTGAAAGATTGAGAAGGAAAGATGAGAGGTCTCCTGCATTTGTTATGTTCCTTTTTCTCTTATTCGATTATTTTTTATGTGATTGTAACGGTGTATCATAGATTTATGTTATGCTATTTTTTACTTGAAAATTTAATGAATTTTCTGATAATACATTGATGTTATGAAAGTTTTGAAATTTGGAGGAGACTCTTTATATAGTCCTCAGAGTTTTCTTAAAATGAAGGAAATTATTGTTAAAGAAAAAGATCAAGTTGTTGTAGTTGTTTCGGCTATGCGTGGAATAACCGATCAATTACTTAAAGCTGCCAATGAAGCAGCTGCTTTTTCGTCGGATTATCATATAACATTATCAGAAATACGAACGTGTCATTTAAATTTGATCGATTCTTTGTTTAACGAGGATCAAAGGGATCTTGTCAGAAGTGAATTTTTGTCACTTTTTTCTGAGCTGGAAAGGTATGCAAAAGGGGTTTCGATGGTAAGGGAACTTACTCCGGCTCTTCAGGATCGGATTCTGAGTTTTGGGGAACGTTTTATATGGCAGATTATAGAATATTTTATTCCGAGAGCAGTACCGATTGATGCACTGAAAATTGTTAAAACTGACGATGATTTTGGTAAAGCAAATGTGGATCATCAATATACACAGAAAGCAATCATTGAAGCAATAACAGGACTTGAAGGAATTCCTGTTATTGCCGGATATATTGCATCTTCGGTGACCGGAAATATAACAACACTAGGGCGTGGCGGATCGGATTACACGGCTTCACTTATAGCATCAGTTCTTGATGCAGACATTCTGGAGATATGGACTTCTGTTGATGGTTTTATGACCGCAGATCCGGAAGTGGTTGATCAATCTTATCCAATTGAACGATTGAGCTATGCGGAAGCAATGGAATTATCTCATTTTGGAGCTGGTGTTTTATATCCTCCGGGAATTATTCCGATCTATAAAAAGAAAATACCGCTTCATATTCGTAATTTATCAAATTCCGAAGCTGCAGGAACAGTTATCTCAGAACTTGGGAAAAATGGGGTTGGTAAACCGGTAAAAGGAATCTCTTCCATTCCGGGTATTGCACTGATAACCGTGCAGGGCTTGGGAATGGTTGGAGTTACAGGCATTTCAGCAAGACTATTCAGTGTTTTTGCTGAACAGGAAATTAATGTTATTCTAATCTCACAGGCTTCTTCTGAAAATTCCATTAGTGTTGCCATTGATGCGAATTTCTCAGATAAGGCAGATGTAGCTTTGCATCGCGAATTTGATGTGGAGATAAAACGTGGTATTATTAATTGTATTCAGATTGAACAAGATCTAAGTATTGTAGCCATTGTTGGGGAGCATATGAAACAATCACCAGGTATTGCCGGAAAACTATTTAATACTTTGGGGAAGAGTGGAATTAATGTTATAGCGATAGCACAGGGAGCCTCGGAATTTAATCTTTCGTGGGTTGTTGCTGACCGGGATTTGTACAAGACTTTGAATGTAGCTCATGAGGCGTTTTTTCTTTCTCCGTATAATGAACTGAATGTGTTCATTGTTGGTACTGGTCGGGTTTCCAGTCATTTGTTGGATCAAATCAGACAGCAGAAGGAAAAATTATTGCGGGGTAAAAGACTCCGGTTGAGAATTGTCGGGATTACCAATACCCGGAATATGTATTTTTCACGAGAGGGAATATTGTTAGATGAGTGGCAAAAAATTCTAGAGGAACAGGGAGAACCTGCAAATCTTGAGCAATTTGTAAAAAGAATCATATCTCTGAATCTTTTTAATGCATTATTTGTTGATTGTACGGCAGGAGATGCTCCTGTGGCTTTTTATAAGCCGATTCTTGATAATAATATTTCGATTGTTGCAGCGAATAAGATTGCGGCCTCTTCTGCTTATTCCGATTATCTGGAATTGAAACATACGGCAGCCTTAAGAGGTGTGAAATTTCTTATTGAGACTAATGTTGGTGCCGGACTGCCGGTTATTAATACCCTAAATGATTTAAGAAATTCGGGGGATAAAATCATAAAGATTGAAGCGGTTCTTTCAGGAACTTTGAATTTCATTTTTAATGTAGTTGATGAAAAAACTCCGCTTAGTGAAGCAATTAGTCTGGCCAGAGAAAAAGGGTATACAGAACCGGATCCGAGAATTGATTTATGTGGAAGAGATGTAGTTCGTAAACTCGTTATTTTGGCTCGTGAATCAGGCTATTGCCTTGAGCAGGAAGAGGTTGATGTGAAAAGTTTTATTCCGGAGGAATATTTTGAAGGTCCGGCGGCGGACTTTCTTCAAAAGATCAAAGCGTACGATAAAATTTTTGGAGAGATTGCAGCTAAAGCCGCGTCTGAAGGGAAAAGGATGCGTTTCGTTGCTCGTTATGAAGAGGGTAAAGCAACCGTGGGTATTGAAACGGTTCCGCCTAATCATCCTTTTTACGAACTGGAAGGAAGTAATAATGTTTTTCTTTTTACAACCGATCGTTATAACCAGTATCCGATGATTATTAAAGGATATGGAGCTGGGGCTGATGTTACAGCTGCCGGAGTATTTGCAGATATCATGAGAGTGTCTAACATTTAAAAAAACAGAAAAAATGAAATACCTGATATTATTGGCTGATGGAATGGCCGATGAACCGATAAAAGAATTAAATAACCAAACACCATTGATGGCTGCAGATACACCTTATATGGATGAACTGGCCAGAATAGGGAGAAACGGACAATTAGTGACTGTTCCAGAGAGTCTTCATCCTGGAAGTGAAGTTGCAAATTCTGCTGTCTTGGGCTACGATGTTGAGCAGATTTATGAAGGAAGAGGAGTTTTGGAAGCTGCCAGTATTGGGGTAGAGTTGGGCTCGGATGATATGGCTATGCGGTGCAATCTGGTTTCTATTGAAGGTGATAACCTGAAAAATCATTCGGCAGGTCATATTACGAATAAAGAGGCCCATGAATTGATTGATGTTCTTTCAGAAAAATTAGGAACAGATCGGGTGCGTTTTTATAAAGGAGTTTCTTACCGACATCTTTTAGTTATAAAAGGAGGGGATAAACGTATTGATTGTATTCCTCCTCATGATGTTCCGGGGACTCCCTGGCGCAATATTTTGGTGAAGGCACAGGTGCCAGAAGCAGAACCTACCGCAGAGCTTTTAAACCGGTTGATTGTTGAATCAATGAAGATTTTAGAAAATCATCCGATTAATTTAAAACGAAAAGCGGAAGGGAAAGATCCTGCTAACTCAATCTGGCCATGGTCTCCGGGTTACAGACCGCGTATGGAAACTCTGAAAGAGATGTATGGTCTGAATCATACTGCTGTTATTTCTGCAGTTGATTTGATTCAGGGAATTGGAGTATATGCAGGAATGGAGATTATTAAAGTCAAAGGAGCTACCGGATTATTCAATACCAATTATGAGGGAAAAGCACAGGCTGCAATTGAGGCACTCAAGAAGAATGATTTGGTCTATCTACACATTGAAGCTCCGGATGAGGCTGGTCACGAAGGGGACTATTTGTTGAAAAAGCAGACTATTGAAGATATTGACCATCGGGTATTGGGGCCGATAATGAAAGCTGTCGCTTCTTTTGACGAACCGGTATGTATTGCTTTGTTACCTGATCATCCGACTCCCTGTGCTATTCGAACTCATACCCGGAAGCCTGTTCCTTTTGTAATCTATAAACCAGGAATTCAGGCTGATTGTGTAACTATATTCAATGAAGATTCAGTAAAAGAAGGAGAATATGGTGTTTTATATGGGACTGAATTTATTAAAGAGTTATTAAAATGATAGGATATTCTGGTTTTTTGCCTGAGAAGAATCAGTTTTCGAATTATTAAATTAAGAACGATGAAATATTATAGTACCAATAAAAAAATTAGCGGAATTAGTCTGAAAGAGGCCGTTGTCTCCGGCCTCGCCGATGATAAAGGACTATTTATGCCGGATCGGATTGAAAAATTTGATTCTCATTTCTTTGAGGAGATTGATCAATTATCTTTTCAAGAAATAGCTGAAGAAGTTGCATTCAAATTTTTTGGGGAAGACATTGAATCGTCGAGGTTGAAAAAGATTGTTGATGATACCCTTAATTTTGATTGTCCGATTGTTTCGGTAACAGATCGGATTTGGTCGCTTGAACTTTTCCATGGGCCGACTCTTGCGTTTAAAGATGTAGGGGCTCGTTTTATGGCTCGTTTGCTTGAATATTTTATTGAAGGTTCAGATCAGATTGTTAATGTGTTGGTTGCAACATCAGGAGATACCGGAAGTGCAGTAGCTAACGGGTTCCTTAATGTGCCGGGAATAAAAGTATTCGTTCTTTATCCGAAAGGGAAGGTGAGTGAAATTCAGGAAAAGCAGTTTACAACGTTAGGTGCCAATATTACAGCATTGGAGGTTGATGGAAATTTTGATGACTGTCAGCGTTTGGTTAAACAGGCATTTCTTGACAGAGATTTGCGAAAGGTGCTTTATTTGACCTCTGCGAATTCAATCAATGTTGCCCGGTTTTTACCCCAGTCGTTTTATTATTTTAATGCATATGCCCGATTGAAAGAAATAGGAGCATTAAGAAATAAGGATTTGGTATTTGCTGTTCCCAGTGGAAATTTTGGAAATATAACGGCCGGACTTTTTGCTCGTGAGATGGGATTACCGATCGAACAGTTTATTGCGGCTAACAATGAGAATGATGTTGTTTACCGGTATCTTCAAACGGGTAAATATGATCCGGTTCCTTCTGTTGAGACTATTGCTAATGCAATGGATGTAGGAAGTCCCAGTAACTTTGCCCGGATATTGGATTTGTATGACGGATCACATTCGGCGATTGCCCGTATGATACAAGGATGTCGTTTTTCAGATGAAGAGATTCGTCAGACAATTAAATCGACTTATAAGAACTTGGGGTATCTTTTAGATCCTCATGGGGCCTGTGCATTCAATGGATTGAAGACGTACTTGAAAGAAGGTCAGGTTGGTGTATTTTTGGAAACAGCTCATCCTGCAAAATTCTTACCGACGATGGAAGAGATTGTTGGGAAAGGAACAATCGTAGTTCCAGAAAAGCTGAAAGTTTTTATGAAAGGAGAGAAGAAATCGATAGCCCTTTCTTCCGAATTCGAACAATTTAAAAACTTTATGCTTGATACCTGTAGCTGATTAATTTTAGAAAAAAGCAGGAAAAAGTAAAATTAGGGCTAATTTTGCTTTTGGATTATAATTTCACAAGAATATGAAAATGGCAATCTTAGGCTTAGGTTTGTGTGGATTACTTTCGGCTTCTGCAATTCAGAGTGAAGGGCAGGAGGCGAAGGACTACATTCCCTCTGTGCAAAAATTAAAGTCGGATATTATGACTCCGGAAGTATTATGGAGTTTTGGTCGGGTCAGTGAACCGGTTGTTTCTCCGGATGGTCAGCAATTATTGTATGGTGTAACTTACTTTAATATTCCGGAAAATAAATCATATCGAGACCTTTATGTTGTTCCGGTAGCAGGAGGAACTGCCCGGCAGATAACCAACACCCCGGAAAAGGAATATGGTGCTCTTTGGCGCCCGGATGGTCAGAAAATCGGATATATCTCGGGCAAAAGCGGAGAGGAGCAACTTTGGGAGATTAATCCGGATGGGAGTAATCCCCGGCAGGTTACTTTTGTTAAAGGTGGAATTACCGGATTTAAATATTCACCGGATGGCAATAAAATTCTTTTTACAGGGAATGTTAAATTAGATCAAAGTGTACAGGATCTTTTTCCTGATTTGCCTAAGGCAAACGCCCGGTTGGAGACCGGTTTGATGTACCGGCATTGGGATGCATGGCATGACTATACTTACAGTCACGTTTTTGTTGCCGATTATGCAGATGGAACATTGAGTGGCGTTGAAGACCTGATGAAAGGTGAACGTTTTGATTCGCCAATCAAACCTTCCGGAGGAATGGAACAAATCAACTGGAGTCAGGATGGCAGGCAAATTGCCTATTCTTGTAAAAAATTAACAGGAAAGGCTTATACTCTTTCAACAAACTCAGAGATTTATGTTTATGACCTGGCTACCGGGAAAACGGAGAATGTCAGCAAAGGGTGTATGGGATATGACTGGAATCCGGTTTATTCTCCTGATGGAAAATATTTAGCATGGGAGAGTATGGAACGTGATGGATATGAGTCGGACAAGACCCGGATTATGATTAAGGATTTGACAACCGGACAGCGTAAAAATTACTCTGAAAACTTTGATCAGAATGCGACGTTAATGAGTTGGAGTCCGGATAGTAAGACGATCTATTTTATTTCGGACTGGCATGCTACCGAAGAAATTTATAAAATGGAGATTGCAAGTGGAAAGATTTCTCCGGTGACGAATGGAATTCATGATTATCACAATGTAGCTGTTGCCGGGAAGTACCTGGTTGCAGAAAAGGTCTCGATGTCTCAACCTGCCGAAATCTACCGGGTTGATCCGATGACCGGTAAAGATGAGCCGATTACAACGGTGAATGATAATTTGTTGTCGCAGCTTACTTTTGGTAAAGTAGAAAAACGCTGGGTCAAAACCACTGATAATAAAGAGATGTTGGTGTGGGTTATTCTCCCTCCGCATTTTGATGCGTCAAAAAAATATCCCACATTACTTTATTGTGAAGGAGGTCCTCAATCGACTGTTAGCCAGTTTTGGAGTTTTCGGTGGAATTTTCAGATGATGGCTGCCAACAATTATATTATTGTGGCACCTAATCGTCGGGGGGTACCGGGTTTTGGGATGAAATGGCTGGAACAGATCAGTAAGGATTATGGGGGACAGAATATGAATGATTATTTGTCGGCTATTGATGCTGTTTCGAAAGAGCCTTATGTAGATAAAGATCATCTGGGATGTGTCGGTGCAAGTTATGGCGGATTTTCTGTTTATTATCTTGCAGGACATCATCAGAAACGATTTAAAGCTTTTATTGCTCATGATGGAATTTTCAATATAGAAGCTTTGTATTCTACAACCGATGAGATGTGGTTTGAAAATTGGGATACAGGAGGAGCTTATTGGGATCGGAAGAATCTTGCAGCACAACGTTCCTACTCTTTCTCTCCCCATAAATTTGTACAGAATTGGGATACCCCGATTTTAGTTATTCATGGAGGACAGGATTTCCGTATTCCTTATACGCAAGGGATGGGAGCTTATAATTCTGCATTGCTTAAAGGCATTCCGGCAGAATTCCTTTTCCTTCCAGAAGAGAATCATTGGGTATTAGGAGCCCAGAACGGAATTTTATGGCAAAGGGTATTCTTTGGGTGGCTTGATAAATGGCTAAAAGTTGATAAGAAATAAATTTATGCGTAACCAATCGCTTGGTTGGTAAATACTATTAGAATCCAGAAATTAGAGGTGTGAAATCTCTAATTTCTGGATTTTTTTATTTTTTTGAGTCGGGTGTCGGTGCTTCCTGGGTTATTTGAACATGAATGCAATAACGTAGACGGTGTTTGATATTCGATGACGGGTATTGATATTTCTTAAGATTGTATTGTCCTATTTTTTATAAATTTGCATCCTTCTATGACAAGCATTTAATATGATTGGCAAACGCTCTTCAGGAATTTTATTACATCCATCTTCTTTACCGGGTCCGTTTCCTATTGGAACATTAGGCTCTGGGGCCCGATGGTTTATTGACTTTTTGTCGACTACAGGACAATCGTGGTGGCAGATTCTTCCTCTTGGTCCGGTAGCTTACGGAAATTCACCTTATCAGTGTTATTCTGCGTTTGCAGGGAATCCTTTGTTAATTGATTTAATGGATTTGATTGCCCAAGGATGGCTGACCAAGGAAGATCTTCCGAAGAATCGGTTTTCAGAAGAGAAGGTGGATTATCGAAAGTCGGCTGAGATTCAGCTTCCTCTTCTTTTTAAGGCATTTGATGGATTTGCAAGGAAAGGAAATTCGGAAGATATTGCTGAATATCGGCATTTCCTTATGGAAAACAATTGGTGGCTTGACGATTATGCTTTATTTATGGCTTGCCGGAAACATTTGGGTGAAACCTCCTGGAATACATGGGAGCCAGGGTTGGCAAACCGGAATGCTGATACGATGAGTGCTTATCGGAGGAGGTATAATGAAGATTATGAACGGAATCGATTTATTCAGTTTTTGTTTTTCAAACAGTGGCTCCAATTAAGAAAATATGCGAATAAGAAAGGAATCAGGATTATAGGAGATTTACCTTTGTATGTTTCATATGAGAGTTCTGATGTCTGGGGAAACCAGAACATCTTCTATTTAGATAAAGATCATAAGCCCACGAAGGTTGGAGGAGTCCCTCCTGATTATTTTAGTACTACAGGACAGTTATGGGGAAATCCTGTTTATGATTGGGAGAGCTTGGCATTAAGAGATTATGACTGGTGGATTGCACGTTTGCATTTTAATCTGAAGTTGTTTGATCGCATTCGTATTGATCATTTCAGAGGCTTAGAGTCTTTTTGGGCTATTCCTGCCGGATCAAAAGATGCAGTGGGGGGAACATGGTTAAAGGCTAAAGGAAAAGAGATGTTATCGCTCTTTAAGTCGCAGGTGAAGGATATGTCAATTTTAGCTGAAGATTTGGGACTTATAACTCCTACAGTAGAAGCATTGAGAAATGAATTTCATTTGCCGGGGATGAAAGTTTTACAGTTTGCCTTTTCTTCGGACTCGGGGAATGAATATTTGCCACAGAATTACGAACATGAATTTGTGGCTTATACCGGAACTCATGATAATAATACAACAGAAGGATGGTTTAGCGGACTTAGTCAGGAAGAACAGAATCTTGTTATTTCATATCTGACAGGAACTGATGCTTTAATTTCACATCGAATGATCCGAACAGTTTGGGCATCTGTGGCATCTGTGGCAATTGCACCATTGCAGGATATTTTGGGGTTGGATGAAAAAGCTCGCATGAATACTCCGGGAACTCTTGGAAATAATTGGGAATGGCGGTTTAAAAAAGAAGAGCTCAAAGAAGAGTCTATTCGTTTTCTTCTAGAGGTAACGAAGAAATATAATCGGTTGAAGAAGGATAAGTGTTAGGCAGAAAGTTTATTTATTAAGAAAATAAGAGACGTTTTCTAAAAAGATATTCGGTTGTTCTGCATGAAGCCAGTGCCCTGCATTGGGAATTGTTTTAATACTAAAATCATTGTACAGATTTGTAAAGAGAGGAAGATCAGAAGTATTGACATAGGGAGAATTCTCGCCACGAAGGAGCAGTACGGGGAAAGTAAATTTCTGTCCGTTGCTATTTTGGAGAACTTTGTATTTCGGGCCTCCGATTATTTCATCAATAGATTGAAACAGAACAGGAATATTTATTTTCCATTGGTAGCCTAGTGCTGTTTTTGCAACATCTTTCATGAGAAAATGGCATAGTGCAGGGTCAGGTGCAAATCGGGATATTTTTTCTCCTACGTCTTTGAGTGATTTACAATCTTTAAAATCAATTAGGTTCATTTGGCTTAGCAGATTTTTGTGAAAAGAGAACTGGCTTTGGTCTTCAGACATGAGTCGGTAGTCTTTGGGTGCGATATCTGCAATGATGAGTTTTTCTATTTTTTCAGGGCATAATGCAGCAATGAGCATTGCTGTTTTTCCTCCCATGCTATGTCCCATGAGGCAAATTGGTCCTGTGATTTCTTTATGAAGGAGATTAATCACGTCTTCGGCCATTGCTTTGTAAGAATGTACCGGATCGTGAAATGAATGACCATGATTACGAAGATCAATTAGAAATACCTCTTTGGTATCTGATAATTTTCTACCGATGGTCATCCAGTTATCCGATGAGCCGTAAAGCCCATGGAGAATTACTATTTTCTGGGATCCACTCCCGAGTTTGCGAAAAAACAAATTCATGGGAATTTATTTTAACAGACAGCTCTGGTAAGCTTTGATTGTTTTTTCGAGTCCCAAATAAAGAGCATCGGAAATTAAAGCATGCCCGATAGAGACTTCATCAAGGAATGGAATTTGTTCGTTGAAGAATTTCAAATTATCTAAGTTAAGATCGTGGCCTGCATTTAATCCAAGTCCCAATTTGTGAGCATAGTTGGCTGCTTTTGTAAAAGGGGCAATTGCTTTTTTTGCATCTGTCGGGAAGTTAAACGCAAAAGGGCCCGTGTATAGTTCAACGCGGTCAGCGCCAACCTTTAGTGCTCCGTCAATATTTTTAAGATTTGTGTCGACGAAAATAGAAACCCGTATTCCTTCATCTTTTAGTTCTCTGACAATTTCCCGTAAAAAGTCCTGATGGGATAAGGTATCCCAACCTGCACTGGATGTTATGGCATTGGGAAGATCGGGGACAAGAGTAACTTGATTTGGTTTTACTTCTTTTACTAAATCAATGAATCGATGATCGGGATATCCCTCCATATTAAGTTCAGTGGTAATAATCGGTCTGATATCATAAACATCCTGGTAACGAATATGTCTTTCATCGGAACGAGGATGAACAGTAATCCCTTCAGCACCAAAAGACTGGCAGTCGATAGCGCATTGGAAAACATTAGGAACATTTCCTCCTCTTGCATTTCTAAGTGTGGCAATTTTGTTTATATTTACACTTAATCTAGTCATTGCTAATTTTTTTTAATATTCTGCAAAATACAATATTTATAGTTGTTTTTAATAAAAAACCCAAAAAAGTGATAGCAGAACAACTTATTTCAGATATACTTCCATCTTTATCGCTTGATGACATTGGACAAAAAGCACTTAATTGGATGGAAACTTTTAAAGTATCCCATTTGCCTATTGTTGATGACGGGGAGTATATTGCGCTAATATCCGATCAGGATATTTATGATAATGATCTTGTGAATGTGCCGATTAAGAGCAAAAAGATGTCGTTGATCAGTCCGTATGTTGTGACGACACAGCATTTTTTTGATATAGCAACTATTGTTTCTCGCTTTAAAATAACGGTAGTCCCAATTCTTGATTCAAATAAAAAATACAAAGGGATGGTTTCCTTAAACCGACTGGCTTTTAAAATATGCGATTTTTGTTCCGGACAGGGGGTTAGTAGTACTTTAGTCCTTGAGGTTGGGCATTTCGATTATTCTTTATCTCAGATATCACAGATCGTGGAAGGAAATGGCGCAAAGATTTTGAATTTATATGTGGTTTCTGTCCCTGATTCACAAGAGCTTGATATTACTTTGAGGATAAATATCTCAGATCTTTCGGCAATAATACAGACCTTTGTTCGTTATGATTATAATATAAAGGCTTTTTATAATGACAATTCAATGATGAAGAACCTTTATGATGATCGTTTTGAGGAGTTTATGAAATATTTGAATATATAGTGAAGCGATGAGAATTGGAATTTTTGGGAAAAATATTCATTCTGAATTTATTGCAAGTTTGAACAATATATTCACAGCACTTAAATGTCGACAGAATGCAATAGTGTTGTATCGTCCGTTTGCAGAGTATTTAAAAACGAAATACGATATAAATCCGGCAATAGATGCATTTTTCAGTACTTCTGAAGAATTGAAAAATACAACTGATTTGTTGGTTAGTATTGGGGGAGATGGTACGTTTTTGGAGGCTGCTTCGCTAGTCGGTGAGTCAAGAATACCAATTGTAGGAATAAATATCGGGAGGCTGGGATTTTTAGCCGATATTTCGCAGGCAGAAATTGGTTATGCAATAGACCAAATTCTTGATGGACATTATCGTCTGGAGGAAAGGAGTCTTCTTGAGTTAGTGAAACCCAGTAACTTATTTCGGGAATATAATTATGCATTGAATGAGATTACCTTTCATAAGATTGATAGTTCATCAATGATAACCATTCACGCTTATATCAATGATGAATATTTGAATACGTACTGGGCTGATGGGTTGATTATTTCAACGCCTACCGGATCAACCGCATATTCATTAAGTGTTAATGGTCCGATTGTTTCTCCTGATGCGTCTGTATTTGTCTTATCTCCAATTGCTTCACATAATCTGACCGTTCGTCCAATTGTAATCCCGGATGGGAATGAATTGTCGTTTGAAATAGAGGGAAGAAGTGAGCATTTCCTAACTTCTCTTGATTCACGTTCAATGATTACAGATGTTCAAACGCGAATAAAAATAAGAAAAGCAGGGTTTAAACTTCGGATCATAAAACTTAGGGAACATGATTTCTATTCGACCCTGAGAGGTAAATTAATGTGGGGAGTTGATAAGAGGAATTAGGACTTTAACTTTTCCTTACAAATTTTTAACATCCACTAAAATCCTTTCGCAGACTATAAAGCAGCATGTTTTTATAATTATATTACATTTGTAACTTTCCAACGGAGTAGATATTGTAAGAAACAATAGAATTGTTTTGAAAAAACTCCGAACAACAAGAATATCAATGAAACGATTAGTTATGTTTTCAGTATTATTACTAGTAATTGGCACAGTTGATGCGCAAGAGTCTGCCGAAGTTGGACTTGTAGGTGCTGTGTCCCACTACTATGGAGATATAACGAATCAAAAGATGAAACAGTCTGTTGCCCCGTTGATGGGGTTGTTTTATTTACGGAACTTGAATACTCGTTTTGCAATAAAAACAGGACTGTATTATGGGCAGTTAAAGAGCGACGGAACTTTCAATGAACAACAGACGACATTCTCAAAAAGAATAGCTGAGTTTTCTGTTCAACTTCAGGTCAATTATTTGGATTATATCCTCGGAAATGATAATTACAAATTTAGTCCTTATCTTGCACTGGGAGTGGGGACGCTCTATTTTGATAACGACAAAGAAAACGGAGTTGTGAATGGTGTATGGAGAAGTTCCAATGGAAATAATATAACCGCATTTATTCCATTATCTTTTGGGTTTAATTATAGTTTATCTCCTAAATGGGGTATCGGTGCGGAAATTAATGTTCAGAAAACTTTTAGTGATGAGATTGATCATCAACAAGGAAATAAAATGTACAAAGATCCTCTTAATCTTGAGGCAACAAGTAATGTTCATAATAATGATTGGATATCTTGGCTAGGTATCCATATTAGTTATTTGTTTTATACGGGCAAAAAGCCATGTCCTTCATTAGAAGGTTTAAATTAGTTTTGTGCTATGTCTTTTAAAGAGAAATTAAAATTGGACCATATACCTCGGCATGTTGCCATTATAATGGATGGGAACGGTCGTTGGGCTCGCATGAGAGGAGACGATCATGCCGTAGGACATGAGCACGGACTGGATGCTGTTCGTGCGGTAGTGGAAGGGGCTAGTGAAGTGGGTATAGAATACATTACACTTTATACTTTCTCAACAGAAAACTGGAATCGTCCGACAGCGGAAGTCCAGGCACTGATGGCTTTATTGGTATATGCTATTTCTAATGAAACAGAGAATCTGAATAAGAATAATGTCAAGTTGCTTTCTATTGGAGATTTGGATAGCCTTCCAATTGAGGTTCGGAAGAATTTAGATGAAAGCAAAGAAAAACTTAATAAAAATACAGGATTAAATCTCGTTCTGGCGTTGAGTTACAGTTCCAGATGGGAGATACTCCATGCGGTAAAGGAAATAGGGAAAGCAGTTAAAAATGGGGAAACCTCATTGGAGACGTTGACAGAGGATGATTTTAGCCGTTATTTAAATACATCAGGTATCCCGGATCCGGAGTTACTGATTCGCACTAGTGGTGAATTACGTATAAGTAATTTTCTTCTTTGGCAAATTGCTTATGCTGAATTATATTTTTCTCCTATCTTGTGGCCTGATTTTCGCAAAGAAGATCTTTTTGAAGCTTTATATGATTTTCAGCAAAGAGAAAGACGATTTGGTAAAACAAGTGAACAAATCCAGAATGAGAATGCATAAGAAATTAACTTTATTATTCCTCCTCCTGATCTTTGGCTATTCAGGTTTTAGCCAGGTGGCAGCCGATAGTACAAACGTTTCGGTATCCTATTCGTCTCCACAGAAATATGTTATTGGGGGCTTGGAAATTGTTGGTATTAAGTATTTTGATCATGCATCTCTGCTTCAGGCTACAGGTCTTCAGGTAGGAGATGAAGTGGAAATTCCCGGTGATGCAGTTACTTCTGCGATAAAAAACCTTTGGAACCTTCAGCTTTTCTCTGATGTGAAGGTTGTAGTTGCAAAAATCGTAGATGGGAAAGTTTATCTTCAATTTTATCTTCAGGAAGTTCCAAGTTTGTCAAAGATGAATATTACAGGAGTAACCAAATCAGAGAGAGAAGCGATTTTTGGTAAAGTGGTGATGATCGAGGGACAGAAAATATCCAAACCTCAATTGAATAATGCACAAAAGGCTATTCTGGATTATTATAAAGAGAAGGGATTTTTTAATACGGAAGTTACCGTTGTTCAACGGGATGATCCGAACAGAAAAAACTACGTTTTTGTTGATATAACTGTAGACAAAAAGGCTAAGGTTAAAATTGCTAACATTACTTTCCACGGCGTTAAAAACGTTAAAGAAACTACTCTGAAAAAAGCAATGAAAAAGACGAAAGAAAAGAAATTCAAAAACTTCTTCTTTTCCAAAAAATTTATCGAAAGCAAATACAGGGAGGACAAAGACAATCTGATAGCCAAGTATAACGACCTGGGGTATCGGGATGCAATTGTCACCAAAGATTCTATTAGTAAGAACCCTGACAAGACAATCAATTTGGATCTCTGGATTAGTGAAGGGAATAAATACTATTTTGGTGACATTCGGTGGGTAGGGAATACCGTTTATGATAAGGTCGTTCTTGATCGGGTTCTCGGGATAAAAAAAGGAGATGTTTATGACCTGAAACTATTAAATGACAGGTTGAAAGATGATCAGAGCACTAATGTAAGTTCTTTATATAATGATCATGGTTATGTCTTTTTCCAGATAGATCCGGTTGAGGTTAATATTAGTAGGGATACGATCAACTTTGAAATGCGAATCTATGAAGGTCAACAGGCAACAATTGATCGGGTTGAAATAAAAGGAAACACGAAAACCAATGAACATGTTGCCCGAAGAGAACTCAGAACTCTCCCCGGAGATCTTTTCAGTAAGGATAATCTTTTGCGTTCATATCGGGAGTTAGGGCAACTCGGGCATTTTGATCCGGAAAAGATCAAACCGGATGTTCAGCCTAATTACGAAAACAACACGGTTAATATAATCTATGGTCTTGAAGAGAAAGCTAATGACCAGGTTGAGTTATCCGGTGGTTGGGGTGGCGGAATGTTAATCGGAAGTGTTGGACTGAAATTTTCAAACTTTTCGGTTCGAAATATTTTTAATAAAGATGCATGGCGACCCTTGCCTACAGGAGATGGACAAACCCTGAGTCTAAAAGTTCAGACCAATGGAAAGGTTTACCAAACTTATAGTTTGTCATTTACCGAGCCATGGTTTGGTGGAAAGAAGCCCAACTCGTTTACTGTGAGTTTGTTCCACAATATTTATACAATTGGGGAAAGTAGCTATTATACGAATCCCTATAGTTCGACAGGATCTTATGGATATGGGAGCTATTATGGATATGGTAGTACTTATTCCACCGACTATTCTGATTATAAAGTTAAGGCGAAAAATGTAACAAGTGGAATATCTGTTGGTTATGGTTACCGACTAAACTGGCCGGATGATTACTTCTCGCTTTATCATGAATTGAGTTACCAGTATAATTATTTGAAAAACTGGAATTATGGTTATACGGTTATTAGCAATGGGAACACAAATACCGTTAGTCTGAAAACAGCCTTGAGTCGTTCATCTATTGTTAATCCGATTTATCCAAGGAATGGGTCATCTTATACTCTTTCTGTCGAACTAACGCCTCCGTACTCATTATGGGATGGTAAGAACTATTCTAGTTCCAGTCTTTCTGATCAGTCTCGTTTCCGTTGGATCGAATTTCATAAATGGAAGTTTAAAGGATCAAACTTTACAGCTTTAACGAACGATCAGAAGCTGATTCTGAATACGAAATTTGAATATGGTTATATCGGTTATTATAACAAGAACAAGCGTTCTCCGATTGATGGGTTCTCTCTTGGTGGAGACGGTATGTCGGGAATGTCTTATTATACTTATGAAGTTATCGGATTAAGAGGGTATGAAAGTAATGCTCTGACTGCGAGTCCGAGTGCAAATGTATATGATAAATTAACGATGGAGCTTCGTTATCCAATTGCATTGAAAGAATCGACCACTATTTATGCTCTGGCATTTTTAGAGGGGGGAAATTCCTGGTATGACATTACTCAGTTTAATCCGTTTGATATAAGACGGTCTGCCGGTATCGGTGTTCGTATTTACCTGCCAATGTTTGGATTGATGGGAGTTGACTGGGGATATGGATTTGATAAAACTCATCTTTCAGGAGGAACCGGAAATAAAGGACAGTTCGCATTTACGCTTGGACAACAATTCTAATTTTAAACGATCGCTATGAAAAAGATATTTTTTGCTTTTGTCTTGCTCCTTATGGGAGGAAACCTTTTTGCGCAGAAATATGGATATGTCGATACGCAATATATATTAGATAATATTCCTGCGTTTAAGACAGCTCAGGAGCAGATTGATCAAACGTCGAAGCAATATCAGAAAGAATTGGAAACCGTTCAGACTGAATTGCAACAGATGTATAAAAACTTCCAATCCGAGAGTGTTCTTCTTTCGGCAGATATGAAACAAAAAAGAGAAGACGTTATCATTAATCGGGAAAAAGAATATAAAAACTTACAGAGAAAATATTTTGGTCCGGAAGGAGATCTTTATAAAAAACGTCAGAATTTGGTAAAGCCAATTCAGAACGAGGTTTACAATGCAATTAAGGTGATTGCAGATGAAGGGGGGTATGCCGTTATCTTTGATAAAGCCAATGGAACAACTCTGTTGTATACAAATCCGACTTATGATTTAAGTGATCAGGTGTTGAAAAAGTTAGGGTATAAAAATTAATTGATATATTTGCTAAAAACAAAACTCAGTGTTATGAAGAATTTTTTCAGACTTAGTGTAATTGCCCTTTTCCTGATTTTTGCAGGGAATAATACGTTTGCGCAGAAAGCATTAAAATTTGGTCATATTGATTCTCAGAAACTTATGGAAGTGCTTCCGGGCAGAGCAGTAGCAGAAACTCAATTGGAAAAGTATGCTAAAGAATTTGATGATCAGTATAGTGCTATTCAAAAGGAATATCAGCAGAAGGTTTCTGTTTACGTTAGTAAAAGAGATTCAATGAATGATGCAGCAAAAACTGCCGCAGAAACACAATTGAATGACATGAATAAAAGAATGGAGACTTTTCAGCAGACAGCAACAACAGAAGTGAACAAAAAAAGAGCAGAACTTTTCAAACCACTGCTTGAAAAAGCAAGAGCTGCAATTGATGAAGTTGCTAAGGAAAAGGGGTTGATTTATGTTTTTGAAGCTACCGAAGGAAATTCTCCTATTTTGTACAAATCGGCAGAAAGTCTTGATGTTCTTCCTTTCGTAAAAAAGAAATTGGGTATTCAATAAAAATTTCATCAACAATATTTAATTTTGAAAAGCCATCTGTTAGGATGGCTTTTCTTTTATCTATTTGAAATGATTAAAGATATTAAGTCGATAGGCGTTTTTGATTCTGGCTACGGAGGCTTGACAATATTGAGAGAGATTGTTAAAGTTCTACCGCAATATGACTATCTCTATTTAGGCGATAATGCGCGTGCTCCCTATGGGTCCAGATCTTTCGAAGTCGTTTACAATTACACCCTTCAGGCAGTGACTAAACTTTTCGAAATGGGGTGTCCTTTGATTATTCTAGCATGTAATACGGCTTCTGCGAAGGCATTGCGGACCATTCAACAAAAAGATCTTCATCGAATTAATCCTTCAGGAAGAGTGTTGGGAGTTATAAGACCGAGTGTTGAAGAGGTTCCTTCTCTTACCAGAAATGGTCATATCGGAATTCTTGCCACTGTCGGGACTGTGGCATCCCAATCGTACCCATTGGAAATAGAAAAAATAAAAGGGACCTCTAATTTTCATGTTACTCAACTTGCCTGTCCGATGTGGGTTCCTATTATTGAGAATCAGGAAATAGAAACCCCTGGGGCCGATTATTTTGTTCGTAAATATGTTGAGATGTTGCTTACAAAGGATCCTGATATTGATACCCTAATTTTGGGGTGTACTCATTATCCACTTCTTATTCATAAGATCAAACAATACATTCCTTCTACGGTGCGAATCATAGAACAGGGGCCTATTGTCGCCAATAAATTACAGGATTATATGATTCGCCATCAGGAGATTGATGAACGTTGTTCCCGAACAGGAAATATACGATTTCTTACAACCGAGTCTTCTGATTTATTCGAGAACAATGCGGAGGTTTTTCTTGGTAAAAGAATAGAAGCGACACAAATAAGCTTGGATTAAATAAGCAAATCGGTTAATGTTCGATTTTGTAAAGGCAAAAAGAAGGGGGCTACCCTAAAATGGGCAACCCCTAAGAAACCTTATTGTGAGAAATGAATGTAAAAGCTAGTCGGCATGAAACCAAGAGTAAGTAATTTGTTTTGTTGTTGTTTGGTTATAATAGTCTTTATTCAATACTGAGATATTTACAACTGTTTTCCCGCTTTGCTGTAAGGAAGAAATATCGAAGCTGACGATAGTAATTATTTGAACTTGTGCTGCATCTCCTTTGTTGTTGTGTCTTAGTTCAAGATTTACGGTTGCACCGGTTGGATCTTGTTTTTGGGCATCTTTAACAAGATTTATAAGGTGGGTTGTTGTTCCTCCGTAATATCTAAGTTGGAAATTGAGATACTTTCCTGAAATCCACATATTGTCAATGGTGATCGGATTATTTCCGATGCTATCCTGTGTAGTTGGTGTAATATTAAAAATGGGCATTGTTAGAATTGGGTATAGCGATTGTATTTTTACATTTTGTGTAGAGGTTCCAGACGAAGAATTGTCCTTTATTTGGGTGTAATTAACCAGAACCCTCTGACCATTTTTCACTGTTGAGACAAAAGAACTGGCATTCGATGGAATTAATACCGTATTATCATCGCGGGTAATTCTGAAACCGGAAGGCATATCACTAGATGTTTGCGTAATTATCCCTAAGTCTTGATAAACAGGGTCATATTCATTGTGGGTGTTACATGCGGAAAAGAGTCCGATGAAGGACAAACACGAAATAAAAAGGAATAAGGATCGTTTCATATTGTTTCTGTTTAGTGATTTGAACGAATATTTCTTTTATTGATTCAGAATGTATCGAAAAGGTTGCGTGAGAATTAAGTTTTTTCCCAGTTTGGATAAAATTAGGGAGACTCTAATTCCTCTAAAAATTGGATCTGTAGTTAAAAACGAATCTGTAGTGACCCGACAATGAAAAGCGATGCAAATCAAACTGGAATAATAAGTAGTTGATTAGTCTGATTTATTGAGAAGAAAAAATAAAAAAGGAGCTGTCATTAGACAGCCCCTAAAGAAACTTTATTGAGAGAAATGAATGTGCACGCTATTTTAAGATATTACTGGTGGGTATTGTGCTTATGTTTATCTTGTTTTGTGGTTGTTTGCTTATAGCGGATTTTGTTCCAGTGTATGTATATGTAATTTGCTTGGTTGTTATTTGCCCATAATACTCTTTGTCAGAGACTACAATATTTAGTGAATTTCTCCCTGCTTGTTGTAAAGAGGTAAGATCGAAACTAACAATTGTGCGGAACCACGTTTGACCGGCATCTCCTTTACTGTTATGTCTTAGTTCCAGATTTATGGTTGCTCCGGTCGGGTCCTGTTTTTTTACATCTTTAACAAGATTTATAAGGTGGGTCGTTGTCCCTCCATAATACTCAAGCATATAGTTGAGGTATTTTCCTGAAATCCACATATTGTCAATACAAAGTATGGGATCGTTTCCAATGCTGTCCTGGGTGGCCGGGGTAATATTGAAAATGGGCTTGGTTAAAATCGGACTTATTCCAAGTATTTTTACATTGTATTGGACCGAAGATGCCACAGAAGAAGGATTGGCACTTATAAGGCTGTATTCGACATAAACTCTCTCTCCGTTTTTTAAAGTTGGTCCGTATGAATCAGTTGTGGTCGGAAGTAAAAGTGTACTATTGTCACAGGTAATTGTGTATTTTGCACTTGCATCATCTGTTTTATTAACTGTTCCTATGTCGGAAGAACCACGGTCAGTGTCATTGTTGTTAATACATGCCGAAAAGAATCCTACGACAGATAAGCATGCGATAAAAAGGAATAAAAATCGTTTCATATTATTGCTATTTAGATTTAATTCGAAGAACATTCATTTTATTGATTCAAAATGTATAAGAAAGGTTGCGTAAGGAGTGATTTTTTTCCAATTTTGGTAAAATAAGAAGTGTATCTCTAAAGGCGTGAAGTGTTGAAGAAGATAATCACGATTGTAATTGTCGGTATGATTTGCTTTTTTACCCCGATTCGAAGCGTATTTGCTACGGGGAGGGAACGTCTTGTAATTCCTCCACATTACGTTGTTTCAGATCAGGATACTTTATGGTTTCTTAAACCCTATGTATTAAAAAATCAGAATTTAGAAAAAGATCCGGCTCTTCGTTTGATCCCATTACCGACCAATGAATCGTTTTATGACACATTGCGAGCGGTTGCGTATCAAAATTTTCTAACAAAAATGCTTCATGACTGGTTTATCAATAAGCCGGACGATTATCAGATGAATGAACCTGATAGAAGAAACTTTTTCAAGTATTATGAGGGACGAAAGATAGGGTATATTTACATTGTTCAGTTGGCTCCATTCGGAGCTGATTTTAATTCTCCTGACAGACCAGCTACAACATGGGCTGGACGAACGGCAAACCATGCCCATGTAAAAACAAGGGTCAGCTTTATAAAAAAATCGCTTTTGTTTAAAAGTGGTGAATCCTTAAGTAGTTTTATCCTTACCGAGAATGAACGCATATTGAGAGAGTATCCGTTTATTCGAGATGTACGAATAGTTCCGGTTGCAAGGTTCAATGATCCAAGTATTGTAGATTTAACCGTGATGGTTAAAGATGTTTTTTCTTTTGGAATTGATATTAGTAATACCTCGTACAATAAAACAGAGACAAAGATTTATAATAAGAATGTACTGGGAGTCGGTCAGGAATTATCATTGGCCTTACTGTACAATAATCAGAAAATACCACAGACGGGATATGATATTAATTACTATATCCGCAATATAGGAGGAACTTTTGCTGATTTGACCATTGATGTCGGAAATAATTATAACCGTAGAGGCGTTGGGGTATCTTTGGAAAAGGATTTTAAAACGATAAAAACGAAATGGGCAGGCGGGGCATCCGTATGGGTACTGAAAGATGCATATCGTGTTTCGGATTCGGACCCCATAATTTCAAAAAATCCTCTTGGTTTTAATTATCAAGAATATTGGCTTGGAAGGAGTTTTCCGTTGAATGATGCAGTAGGAGAGAAAGCCTCTAGTCTTATTCTATCCAATTTGATTGAGATCAAACATTTCAATGAGCGACCTGATAGTTCGTCAGAGATGGCCTATTATTATTCTAATTCGTTTTCTTTTTACGGTGGACTGTCGTTTTCTAAATGGAGTCATGTGCAGAATAATCTGATTTATGGCTTTGGAAGAACTGAGGATATTCCGATTGGAATGCTTTTGGAAGGAGTTGCCGGATATGATAAGAATGAGTTTCTAAATCGGGGGTACGGGCATTTGTTTTTTTCGACAGGACATTTTTTATCTCCCCGAATGAATTATTTGTATTGTTCTGCCGGATTTGGAGGTTTTTATAATAAGCGTAATTTTCAACAGGGAATATTTGATTTTACATCACAATATTTTTCCCGGTTATTTTATTTGATGGGCTTGAAGAGTCGGCAATTTTTTGCCCTTTATTATACGGTTGGAATTCACCGGTTTAACCCGGAAGGTTTATTTGTTGATAATGATAAAGGAATTCGTGATTTTTTGAATTCACAGATAAATAATACCCAACGTTTTACTTTTCGGAGTGAGACCGTACTGTTTCATTACCAGAGTATTTTGAATTTTAAATTAGCGAGTTTCTATTTTTCTGATTTTAGTTTGCTTGGGCATTCAGGAGCTCCGTTAAATGAACAGAAACTCTATGTGGGAGTGGGAATGGGAGTTCGAATCATGAATGAAGCACTTGTTTTTAGAACCATTGAACTTTCGGGTGAGGTTTTCCCTTCCAGACCGGGAGGGATGAAAGGTTTTGGGTTTACATTAAAAGGAGAATTACGTCCATTGTTTAATAATTTTGCCGGGAGAAAACCTCTTCCTCTTGTATTCAAGTAGTGCTTTATACAGAAAAAGATTAATAGAAGAACTGAATATTCCGTTTTTAAAAATTATATATTCGCACGTCCAAACGGGGAGCTTCCTGAAAAATGTGTTGAATAACATATTGGAAGTTGAGATGGAATTTTTGTAAATTTATAAACAGTAATAGCGAAATCTAAAATTAAATATCATGATAAGTGATTTTCTCGATACAACAAACGTTCAGATTGATGAATTGGATCAAAAAATTCTTGACTTAATAACGAAGAATGCAAGAATTCCCTTTCTTGAAGTTGCCAGAGCCTGTGGTGTTTCAGGGGCAGCTATTCATCAGCGGGTACAGAGGTTGTTAAATCTTGGAATTATTACCGGATCTGCTTTCATTGTTGATCCACAGAAACTGGGCTATAATACGTGTGCTTATATGGGGATTTATCTTGAGAAAGCCAGTTATGATACGAAGGTGGTAAAGGCACTAAGTTTGATTCCTGAAATTGTTGAATGTTATCATATGACCGGACAGTATGCAATTTTTGCTAAAGTTCAGGCGAAAACTAATCTGCATCTTAAGAAAGTTATTGATACCGATTTGCAGGGTATCGAAGGTATTGCAAGAACGGAGACTTTTATTTCTTTGGATACCGTTTTTAAACGTCAGGTTCCTATCCGATAATATATAAATTAAAAGAGTGTGTTTTCTTTTTTTAATACTATTGCACATGAACTTAATTCTTGACTGAATTATTGCTTTATGGTGTTATTTTATTTGTTTTTTTTCCAAATAGATGGTATTTGCTTATATTTGTTGTCTGTCGGAATTAAAAAGAGGAAACATGACAACAAAGCATTATCTTGATAGTATAGATTATCAGATTTTAGATATAATAACCAAAAATGCAAGGACTCCGTTTAAAGATGTTGCAGAAGTATGTGGAATATCGAGAGCGGCTGTTCATCAGCGCGTGAACAGAATGATTGAGATGGGAGTAATTACAGGATCCGGTTATCATATTAATCCAAAGATGATCGAATATAGAACCTGTACTTATATGGGGATTTTTCTGGATAAAGCAGGATTGTATTCGGAAATTACAGAAGAATTGAGACGAATTCCCGAAGTTGTAGAATGTCATTATACAACAGGACAGTATGCTATATTTATCAAGTTGTATGCCCGGGATAATGAGCATTTGAAGGAAATCCTCAATGATAAAATTCAGAAAATATCAGGAGTCGCGAGTACCGAGACTATTATCTCTCTTGAAGAAACGTTTAAACGAGAAGTCCCGATAATCCAACCATAATAAAAAAAGAAGAGGTCATCTATTTAGATGACCTCTTCTTTTTTTATTACCATGTTTTCTTTTTCATCCATTGTTCATGCTCTTCATTAAGTTTTTCCCACAAATTCATTGTTGTAGCGAGTTCTTTTTTTAGATTCTCGTATTGTTGAAAAAGAGAGGAATTTGCAGTGTCAGCAGCGAGTTCCCGGTCTAAAACAGTTGTTTTTTTCTCTATTGAGGCTATTTTTTCTTCAGCCCGAGAAATATCCTTTTCAACTTTATTAATACTTCGATTAATTTCTTTTTGTTCTTCGTAAGAGACCTTAGGGACTTCAACTGTTTTCTTTTGATTGGAGTTAGACGTTGTACTCTTTTTGTCTAATTCGTGAAGAGACTCTACATTTTTACTTTTTAGGAAGTCATAGATTCCGCCAATGTGTTGTTTGATTTGTTTGTTGGTGAATTCATAGACAATATTAACTAATCCATTGAGAAATTCCCGATCATGAGAAACAACAAGCAGTGTGCCATCAAAATCAATAAGAGCTTGTTTTAGA
Organism: Prolixibacteraceae bacterium; assembly: GCA_963692465.1. GTDB lineage: Bacteria > Bacteroidota > Bacteroidia > Bacteroidales > Prolixibacteraceae > JAUZOB01. The sequence continues at coordinate 456,623 of OY829943.1, read as the reverse complement.
ATTTCTTTGGTTCGCATGTCAAGGTGATTTGTTGGCTCATCGAGAATCAGCAGATTTACAGGTTCAAGGAGCAGTTTAATCATTGCAAGGCGAGTTCGCTCTCCTCCCGAGAGTACTTTTACCTTTTTATCGACAGAATCACCGGAGAACATGAAAGCTCCTAAAATATCCCGTATTTTGGTGCGAATATCACCAACCGCTATTTGGTCAATGGTGTCGAAGATTGTTTTACTTTCATCAAGCATGCTTGCCTGATTCTGGGCAAAGTAGCCAATATGAACATTGTGCCCTATTTTTAAATAACCTTCATGTTGTATTTCACCGATGATGGCACGGACCATTGTTGTTTTTCCTTCACCGTTTTTTCCGGCGAAAGCAATTTTTTGTCCTTTTTCAATGGTTAGGTTCACGTTTTTTAAAACAACAAGGTCATCAAATGCTTTTGTGAAATTTTTAGCCTCAACGACAATATTTCCAGATCGGGGTGCCGGAGGAAATTTGATATTCAATCGGGAATAATCTTCTTCGTCGATTTCGATACGGTCAACTTTATCCAGTTGTTTGATTCTTGATTGGACCTGAACCGCTTTTGTTGCTTTATAGCGAAAACGATCGATAAAATCTTCTGTCTCCTGAATCATTTTTTGTTGATTCCGATAAGCCGATAGTTGTTGTTCTCTTCGTTCTGCCCGAAGTTCAAGGTATCTGGAATAATTGGCCTTGTAATCATAGATGTGGCCGAGTGAAATTTCGATGGTTCTGTTTGTAACATTATCCAGGAAAGCTTTATCGTGAGAAACGAGGACCACAGAGCCATTGTAGGAACTGAGGAAAGTCTCAAGCCACTGGATTGATTCAATATCAAGATGATTAGTTGGTTCATCAAGCAGAAAGATGTCGGGACGGCGCAATAAAATTTTTGATAATTCGATACGCATACGCCAACCGCCACTGAATTCGGATGTTTGCCTGTCAAAATCTTTACGGAGGAAGCCCAGTCCAAGTAGTGTTTTTTCCGCTTCTTCATCCATGTTTTGTCCGCCGAAGATCTGAAAACGTTCAGTGAGTTCCGTAACACGGGTTATTAAATCCATGTATTCATCCGATTCATAGTCCGTCCTTTGGATTAATTCCTGATTCATCCGACCAATCTCTTTTTCCATGAAATTGATATGCTCGAAGGCACCAAGAGCCTCTTCCATGACTGTTTTGCCATCAATTAACGGCATGTGCTGAGGAAGATATCCAATGGTAATGTCTTTTGACATAGCAACCCGCCCTGAAGACGGGTGCTTTTCTCCTGCGATTATTTTTAAAAGTGTTGATTTTCCTGCTCCATTTTTGCCGACCAATCCGATGCGGTCTTTAGGATTAACTAAGAAGCAAATATCTTTCAGCAGGTCGAACCCCCCGAAGCTAACACATAACTGATCTACCGAAACCATAAATATTAAAATTTGAAGGGTACAAAGATAATAGAAAGGTTGCCTGTTTAAAAATTATACCTGTTTCAGAACCTGTTTTAGATTAAAAAGGACCATTATTTCACATTCATCTTGTCCAAAAAGGCAAGATACCTCCTTGTTTTGAATGTACCGATCATAAGAATATAATCTTGAATGATTTAAAAAGCGGAGCAGGCGACCGCAATTGTTCGTGTTGTCTTTCCGTTAAGAAATAATGTTAATTCGTTTTCGACAATAAAAAACAGAAATTTATAGCGTAGATATTATTATATATTCTAAATTCATCACATGTTTTAAATGAAAAATTAACGATTATGGAGATTCTAGGTTTTATTGTACTAATGATTGTGCTTTTATTCCTTTCTGGATTAAGAGTAGCACAGGAATATCAAAGAGCGATTGTTTTTCGTTTGGGTCGGTTTCATGCAGTTAAAGGGCCTGGATTGTATTGGCTTATTCCAGTTATCGATTCTCAGCAGAAAATTGATATGCGGACAAAAACCGTTGATTTGGAGCAACAGGAAACTATCACGAAAGATAGTGTGACTATTAAAGTGAATGCCGTTTTATGGTTTAAAGTTATAGATCCAAAGAAGGCAATTATTGAAGTTGCCAATTATAATCAGGCTGTTTATCAGTTCTCTGTAACAGTTTTGCGTAATATTATCGGGCAACACCAATTGGACGAAGTGCTTAAAGAGCGGGAAGATATTAATAACAAGCTTCAACAGTTAGTCGATTCAGCTACGGAACCATGGGGAATAAAAATAGAAATGGTTGAGATGAAGGATGTTGAGATTCCAGAATCAATGCAACGTGCTATGGCTCGTGAAGCAGAAGCAATTCGGGAAAAGAGAGCTCGTATTATTAAAGCGGAAGCTGAGCTGGAGGCTTCAGTTAAACTAACTCAGGGAGCAAAGCAGATGGAGGGAAGTCCGATTGCGCTTGAACTTAGACGGATGCAGATGCTTTCAGAAATCGGAATTGACAACAATACAACAACGGTTATCATGATGCCTTCCGAAATTACGACTGCTGCTAAGAGTTTTACCGAGATGGTACAAAAACAGAAAAAAGAAGAATAAATTTTTCAGGTGTCAAAGCAGGAAGCATATAACCTACCGTAAGCCTACCCCAATGGTAAGTCTGCGGTAGGCAACCTGAAGTCAATTCGTAATTTAATAGAAAAGTCAATCAGAAGATGAGTTTTTGTAATTATAATTATACTCATAAATAGTCCGTAAAAAAATGCGTAAATTTGCCTACTACTAAATTAACTAAGGGTGAGAAAGGGCAGATTTATTTTGGTCAGCATTATTGTTTCCCTTTTTTTTGTGGAAAATAATATTGTAGCAAATTCATTTGTTGTCAATTACAATAAATCGGAGTATCATACTGCAAATCAAAACTGGTCAATTGCGACAGACCGGCAAGGCTTTGTTTATATTGCCAACAACGAAGGACTGTGGTCTTGAGTTTCTTAGAAAGGGTATGACGGTAGGAACCGAACCCGGGAGATATGATGTTTTTGTTGGTACGGATTCACAAAATCTACAAAAAGAAGTTTTTACTCTTCAGTAGGAGCGAAAAATATAAAACATAATGCTGTAACCAGAGCCCCTTGGAATACCGAACATGTATTTCAAGGGGTTTCTTTTTTTTGTTACTTTTGCCACGTTAGAAGGTTCCACTTTTTATGAGAGAAAATAAGAACATGCATGGCAGATGGAAAGGAGGAAAATTGTTTTCAGCATTTAAACAAGGAGAGGTGTTCCTGCATGAACTGTTGAGGAAAGTTCTTACGCGAAAAAGAATTCTAATCGGTTCTGCTGTCTGTATTGTTTCGGCAATTGTTCTTTTTTCTGTTTTTATTATTACCGTTTATCAGGGCTGGTGGGGAATCATTCCCAATAAGGCCGATTTGGAACGAATCCGAACGGTTACGGCAACCGAGATTATCTCTTCCGATAATCATGTACTGGGGCGAATTTTTAGTAAAAATAGAACGACAGTCCCTTTAAGTAAGATTTCTCCGGATGTTGTCAATGCATTAATAGCAACAGAAGATGCTCGTTTTTATGAGCATAAAGGGGTTGACCGCCGTAGTTTACTCCGGGTGCTGTTTAAGTCGCTTATATTAGGCGATCGTAGTTCCGGTGGAGGAAGTACCTTGAGTCAGCAGTTGGCAAAAAATCTTTTTCCCCGCGTTGATCACGGTCCTTTTACCATGCCAGTGGCTAAAGTGAGGGAAGTAATTGTCGCAACTCGTATAGAGAAACTTCATACCAAAGATGAGATACTTGATCTTTATTTAAATACGGTCCCTTTTGGTGAAGAGACTTATGGCATAGAAGCTGCATCGCAACGTTTTTTCAGCAAGCATGCTTCAAATTTGACTCTTGATGAATCAGCCGTTCTAATTGGAATGTTAAAAGCTCCTGCGTTATTTAATCCACGTATGTTTCCACAACGTGCATTTGACCGGAGAAACGTGGTCCTTGCACAGATGGCAAAATACGGCGTTATTTCCCCGGAAAAAGAAAACATGGCCCAGATAAAACCGCTTGATCTCAACTATCGGAAGGATACACAAAGTGACGGATTAGCACCTTACCTAAGGGAGAAAATCAAAGTAGAGCTGGAGGACTGGCTTCGCAAACACCCTAAAACGGATGGATCTTACTGGGACTTGTATAATGACGGACTGAAAATTTATGTAACCATCGATTCCCGGTTACAGACTTATGCCGAACAGGCAATGCAACATCACATGGCTTCGCTGCAGCGGCAGTTTGATAATCAATGGGGACGACACAATCCATGGGGTAATGATGCTTCGGTTTTAAGTGAAGCCGTAAGACGTTCCGATCATTATCAACAATTAAAAGCATCCGGGGTTTCAGATAAATGGATTAAAAAGATTTTTGTCACAAAGGTTAAGATGCGTATATGGGACTGGAATGGTGAAAAAACCGTTATGATGAGCCCTCTTGATTCGGTCAAACACTATCTTCGTTTTCTCAATTGCGGTTTTATGGCGATGGATCCCCGCTCGGGTAAAGTATTAGCATGGATAGGGGGTATTAACCAACAGTATTTTAAGTACGATCATGTGACATCGCAACGACAGGCTGGTTCGCTGTTTAAGCCTATTGTATACCTATCTGCATTGGCAAATGGAGTCAGTCCGTTTGTATATTATAAGGATGAGCGAAAGACTTATGAAGCTTATAATAACTGGTCCCCGAAGAATTCTGATAACACTTACGGAAATTACTATTCGATGGAAGGAGCTTTGGCCTATTCGGTTAATTCTATCTCTGTTGAGATGTTATTGAGAGGCGGAATAGAAAATGCCATTCGTTTGGCTAAGAAGATGGGCATTGCTTCAGAGTTACCGGGATATGCATCTCTGGCCCTTGGGTCGGCTGATGTTTCTCTTCGGGAAATGATTGAAGCTTATAGTGTTTTTGCTAACCGTGGCAGTCGGGTAGACCCTTATTATCTTTTGAAAATAACCGATGCAGGGGGAAATCTGATTCACGATTTTACAGGAGAACATTCCGGTCGGACCTACGTCGCAGACACTACCAATGTAGATATTCTGAATTGTATGACCAGGGCCGTTGTGAACAGCGGAACCGCAGGTGCACTCCGTTATGCCTATGGTGTTAAGACCGATTTGGCGGGGAAGACCGGAACCTCACAGAATCAGGCTGATGGGTGGTTTATCGGTTATAACCCATCGATAGTTGCCGGTTGCTGGGTCGGAGCGGATGATCCCAGAATCCATTTTAAAACATTGAATCTCGGACAAGCTTCCGTACAGGCAATGCCTGTTTTTGCTTATTTTATGCAGAAAGTAAATGCCGACCCGAGTTTCAGAAAAGTAACTTATGCTTCTTTTCATCAGCCCATTAAACCAGTCTGGGATAAACTTCAATTGCCGCACATTAGTGGAACGGGTGAATCTCCTTATGCCGATGTGACGGTTGAAGGACTCAAACAGCAATATCTGTCTGACTTACAAAAACAACTGGAAGAACAAAAACAGAGTTCATCGACAAATAATACTCCGGCGAATACCCCGGCAACCGCACCTGGAAATGTCCCGGCAACCGTACCCGGAAATACCGTAACCCCAACAAAAGGAACTTCTCCTGATAAAGAAGAGAAAAAATAGTTTTAAACTATTAGGTGTATTAATCTTTCCCGTATATTTGCTCATGTAAGAGTAACAAAAGAGCCATCTTGTTATTGAGAAGCGGATTATGAGCACTATTTATTTTTATGAGATGAGTAATAATGTTGTTTTACAGGTAACTAAAATAAATGTATAACAAATAAAACTAGGCCGAAATGAAAAAAGGTGACATTTTTGAAGAAGTCGGTGGTTTTGAAGAAGACTTTGGTGGAATGGATAAGTTCTATGGTTCGTTGGAGTATTCAATGAAGAAAAGTGTTGACGAAGATGACGATTTCAACGACGAAGATCGTGAAGATGATGATGTCGATGAGGACGATCTTGACGATGATTATGACATTGATGAGGCTGATGTTGAAGATGATGATGAAGACGAAGACGATGAATCATCGGATGACGAAGAGAGCAACGACGACGCCGCTTATAATTTTGATGAAGATATGAGAGAATTTGAAGATCTTCATATTGAGGAGTCGAGTGACCTTTTGAATGACGATCTTAGTAGTGATGAAGAATTCGGTGGTGGCGGGTATTATAATGATGATGATTTTTAAAGCAATAAGAAAATACTAATGTGTTCTTTTATTGTTGGATATGACTTGTGTTTTCTAAAATATTTGTCATACGGATCAACGAATAGGAGGTGATTTTTTTTTCATCTCCTATTCGTTTTTTAAGGAGAAAACCTTACGAAAATCCTTTAAAGTGAGATAATTTTAAGAAAGATGAGGGAATGTGAATTTATTTTGTGAAATAGATTTTTGTTTTATCGTGGAATTTCATATTATTAGCACCTGATGAAATAAAAATGATTCCCGACATTTTTTCTTTCGGGGCGCGTGTTTTACAAAAAAAACTTGTGACCGGTATGAAATTAGAGTTTAGAAATTATCTTGAATCTTCTGATGTTGATTCGATCAGTTATATCCTTGAGACTTCTGATGTATTCCAGGATAATGAAGTTGATGCGGCCGTAAAGATGGCAGGACAGAATATAGAATGGGGAGAGCCCGATAGCGGCTCTTATTGGGTCATCGTTGAGGATGGAAAGCAGGTCGTCGGTTTTGTTGGATATGGACCGGACCCGGTTAGTCCTGAGTCTTTCTATATTCGGTTCCTTGGGGTGAGACAGGAAAAGGTGAAGACCGGGATCGGTAAGTTGATTCTGAAGATCGCAGAGAAGGATATTGCCAAACGGGGAGGAAAACATATTTGGGCTGAAATTCCCTCACGGTCCAGATGTCGGGTTGCCCGTATTTTCTTTGATAAACGGGGATATACCGCTGTCGCGACCCTTAAAGATTACTATGATGAAAAAGATGACAAAATGATCTATGTCAAGCATCCTGAAAAGTAAAGTATAAAACAATAAAAAAGGCTGAAGATTTTTTCTTCAGCCTTTTTTGTCCGATCACACTTTAATAAATATTTTACGTTTGTACAACACATATCCGATAAGCCATAAGATGACAACATTCATGATGGCAAAAAGAAGAGATCCATTGTACGTCTTATCAATCGTGAAGAACAAATTGTTGTAAATCCATCCGCCACCAGATATAAAAGTAGTGGGCCCGGTCGGAACTTTTATCTTCATCAGTGAGATGCCAATGAGCTCCGAAAGCGCATATAAGAAGAGCGGATTCATGCCAAATACCTGAAACGGCTTAGCCCATTTGACTTTTCCCCTGAGATCAATGATCCATACCAAAAGAGAAAGCACTAGAATGGCCCAGCCAGCTGTATAAAGAACATATGAGCTTGACCACAATGCTTTGTTGATCGGAAATCCGATATTCCAGATCAGTCCGCCGATGATCGAAGCAATGCCCCAAAAGAGAAGCGTTATGGGAACTTTCTCTTTGTCTGTGCTCTTTATCAACTTTCCAACTTGGTAGCCGATTATGACGGTTACAAGCGCTGGGAGTGTGTTTAAAATTCCCTCAGGGTCGAAAGGAATACCAAAACCCGTATAAAGATGATTGACTCCGAAAATTGCAGAATCCACATCGGTTGTGATATTGTTCTGTAGGGAATAAGGGTCCGGACTACCGATAAAATAGATTAATCCCCAGTATAATAGTAATATAAAAGCACCCAGATAGGGTAGTATCTTCGGTTTAACAGCAAGGATAATCAGAGCGCCGATTCCGTATGCCAGAGCAATTCGTTGCAAAACACCCATGATCCGTAATTTGGAATAGACCGTCATCCATTGCGGAAAAGAATTCAGAAAGAGGCCGATTAGAAAAATTAAGACCGTTCGCCTTCCTATTTTCAGCAAAGACTGCCTGTTTAAGCTGTTGTTGTATTTATTGAAAGAGAAATAGAGTGAAACACCCACAACAAACAGAAAGAATGGAAAGACCAGATCCGTTGGCGTACAACCGTTCCATTGAGAGTGTAATAAGGGAGCATAGACATAACTCCAATTTCCTGGATTATTGACCAGAATCATCATTGCCACTGTAAGTCCGCGAAGGACGTCGAGTGCAATATAACGTTGAGTTTTTTCCATTTTTCAGATCATCTTTTATTAATGTCGTAGTTTGAATCGTAAAAAGGAAGTGTTTTCATGTAATGTGAAGAATCGGATGCAGAGAAAGGTAACTTCTCTTGTTTCGTAATCAGATGAACATTCTGTTCTTTTGACGACTCAAAAATGACAGGCAGACTTTCTGCATAAGACGGACTTAAAGCGGTGATCACATAGATGTATTCCGATGGGTCATGTTTTTTATCAAACGGGATGCAGTATTCTGTTTCACCTGTTATCGTAATAATATTTGCCGGGTTGTTCGTTTTTAACGAATCATTTTTTTGATAGCAATAGATGATAAATGATTGATTGTTGATCCCTTTATCCCATTTTAGTTTTAACATGTTATTTTCAATAGCGAGAACTGCATTGTCGGGCAGCGAAGGAATAATTGTCGGGATACGATTATTCTCAGGCTGAAGAGCCGGATATTTATAGTCTCCATTAACTAATTCCTGTTTTAAACGCAACGGATTGCGCAGAAAATGTTTGGCACTGAAATAGAAGCTTCCCTTCACGTTGGGTAAAGAACGGTTAATGTTAATTTGCCTGATCAGTTCCATCGAACTTTTCCAAGCCCGGTCTTTCGATTTTTTATCAATACGATAAGGTGCCTGTCCGATATAGACTTGTGCCCCGTTTGCATTTTTACTCCACCAGTCAGAGAGAACTGCGTAATCGGCAATTTTCTTTCCAATCGGCCAGTATAACTGAGGGGTAACGTAGTCCACCCAGTCACTCTTCTGCCATTTTAAGATGTCTGCATATAAATCGTCGTAATTCGTTGTTCCTGCTTTGGTCTTTGACCCCTCCGGGTCTTGATACAGATTTCTCCATACGCCAAAAGGGGAGACGCCGAACTGAACCCACGGTTTAATGTATTTGATACTATCGTGAAGTTGCTTGATAATCAGATTCACATTATCTCTTCTCCAGTCTTCTTTCTGCTCTTTTTTAAATCCTCGTGGAAATTCTTCGAACGAATGATTATCGGGAAATTCTTCATGAGCGATTTTGTAAGGGTAGAAATAATCATCCAGGTGAACGCCGTCGATATCGTATCGTCTGACTACATCGCTAATCACTTTAGCCACGTAGTCACGGGTTTGAGGAAGGCCGGGGTCGAAATATTTGCTGTTTCCGTAAGTCAGGAACCAGTCCGGATGAAGATTAGTAATATGTTTCGGATCAGTAATGGTCCTTCGTGCCCCGAAAACTGCGCGATAAGGATTAACCCACACCTGAATCTCCATGCCTCTTTTTCTGCATTCCCGAATAATGAATTCGAGTGGATCGTAGAAAGGATCAGGACCGCGTCCTTGTTTTCCGTTCAGCCATTGCGACCACGGCTCGTATGGGGAAGCATAGAACGCGTCAGTAGCCGGTCGTATTTGAAAAATTACGGTATTCAGGTTATATGATTTAAGCTCATCAAGTAATCGAATCATTTCTTTCTGTTGTTTTTCAACCGAAAGATTAGATGTTGAAGGCCAGTCAATATTTGCTACCGTAGCAATCCATGCCGCTCTCATTTCGCGTTTGGGGTAACATTGTGCAGCTAACAGATAAGGAGAAAGCATTATCATTAGTAAAAAAAGTCTTCGCATCTTAACGGGTTTTATTAAAAAAAGATCTGATTCAATTGTCAACCAGAACAGCGCAAAGGTAATTATTGTAATTCTTCTTCAGTCGTTTGAACTGTAATTAGTCCGTTTAAAATATTGATTTGGGTATAAACTCAATTTTTTTTGAGTAGAAAAGAAGGAATGCAATCTTCCTTTTTGTCTTAGAGGTTGTTACAGCTGAATGACTTGAAAAAGCTAGCGGTTTAGAGAAAAAAAAGCTCAGTTTTCATGATGATTACCTTGCAGGGTATGAAATAATTTTTACTTTTGCTGCCACAATAAAAAAAGGAAAGCCGAAGTAGCTCAGTGGTAGAGTACATCCTTGGTAAGGATGGGGTCACGGGTTCAACTCCCGTCTCCGGCTCAGAAAAAAGGAAAGCAGTCTCATATTGATGAGACTGCTTTCCTTTTTTGTTTCCAATGATTCATGGATCGAATAAGAGTTCCACTGTTTTATTTTCCTGCAATATTCTTATTCGATTCAGATTTATTCTCGGTTTTTCAAGTTGATCTGTATTTGATGCAACTTTTTATCATGCAGATAGGCTGACGCTTCTTGTGAATAGAATGAACGCAGGCGCATGGTACAGTCGTCGGAATAAAAAAGGGCAGCTCCAAACAGAGTTGCCCTTTTATTTTTATCTAAGAAATCAGATTAACGCTTTTTAGCCTGAAGAGCCTGTTGCTGCTTGGCAACTTCTTCAAGACGTTTGGCGAACCTTGATTTTTTAACCGGTTTTTTTCTGTTTTCCTGCATCTGACGATGAATCTTATCTTCATCAATGAAAAAGCGGAATACATACATCTGTGCGATTCCGATCAGGTTACTCAGAAAGTAATAATAACTCAGTCCGGCCGAGTAGCTGTTCAGGATGAACAGGAACATAACGGGCATGAGATACATCATGGTTTTCATACCTGGCATCTGTTCGCTACCTGCTGTTGAACCGTCCGAATTCAGTTTGGTTGAAATGATCGTCGTAACCGTCATCAACAGACAGAAGAGACTCACATGGTCGCCATAGAATGGAATATTAAACGGCAGATGGCAAATTGAATCATAGGTTGAGAGGTCAGGGGCCCATAAGAAACTTTGCTGACGCAACTCGATAGACGTCGGGAAGAAATAGAACAAAGCGACCAGCACCGGGAATTGGAACAAGATGGGAAGACAGCCACCCATTGGATTCACCCCGGCTTTTTTATAAAGAGCCATAGAGGCTTGTTGTCTTTCAACCGTTTTATCTGCCGGAATCTTCTTATTTATTTCGTCTATTTCCGGTTTCAGTACTCGCATCTTTGCCTGCGAGAGGTAAGATTTATAGGTAAACGGAGCAATAATCAACCGGATAAAGATGGTAAGAAGCAGGATAATGATACCGAAGCTGGAAATGAATGTTCTCAACCAGTTAAATACCGGGATAACGAGGTATTTATTAACCGGAGCAACCAAAGCCCAGCCCAGGTTGATTTCATTTTCGAGATCCAGATTATATTGTTTTAGCGTATTATAATGGTTTGGACCGAAATAGAATTTCATAGGGAGTACCTCATGGCTTTTTCCCTCGAAAGGCAAAGCAATATCAGCACTGTATCGGCCCAGAAACAGTGAGTCTTTATCCGTTTTGTCTGTTTTAATGTCAGCGCTAACCATGTTATTCTTTTCTGCGATTAATACCGAAGAGAAGAATAGCTGTTTAAAGCCGATCCACTGTACCTGAGTACGGAGCGATTTGGAGTCTGATTTTGATTCGCTGAGTTTTTCAGCTTTATCATCTGCAAAGCGGTAATGAATTGTTGAATAGCGATCTTCGCCCATCGACGACATCTTTTCCTGACGGGGAATTTTGGCAGTCCAGTTGAAGTTTATGAGTTTAGAATTGCCTCCCATCAGTTTGTCCATGCCGTTTGTGATTACATCGAAGCCGATCATATAGGAGTTATGCTTGATCGTATATTTGTATTCGATATATTGATCCGGGCCGGCATTCAGATGCATGGTTATCGATTTTGTTTCACCGGGAAAATCTTTGTTATAAGATTCTTTTCCTTCGCGGCCTGTTTTAATAGCAGGGCCGTTAACCGACATCGAGCTGACATTCTGATCGGGGGTGAAAAACAGGTTTTCGGTTTGAATACTCCGATTATCAGCGAAGAACTCCAGTCCGAAATGATTGTTATAACCCTGAAAGAGAACCAGTGGTTTTTTGTCGTAGGTTTTGAAGTTCTTTAACGTAACCGAATAGATTCGTCCTCCTTTGTTTGAAAGGACCACTTTCATCAGGTTATTTTCGAGTGTAATCAGTTTTTCCGAACCATTAACATCCGAAGCGAAAGAACCATACTGTTGAGTTTGCTGTTGATTCTTTATTTTTTTAGCAGAATCAGGTGAAGCGGCGTTTAATGCAGGGGCATTCTGTCCCGGAGCATTTTTTGCCATTGCTGCAGCCTGAGCGACATTTTTGGCGTTTCTGGATTGGACCATCTGTATAGAATCCTGATAACGCTGTTTTGCAGCAAGATCTTTTTTAGATGGCTGGTTCAGAAAACTAAAAACAACGACAACCAGAAAAATTAAGGTCAGTCCTGTAACTGTATTCTTATCCATAAAGATTTTTCTTCTATTATTAAGATTAATGATTCATCAGGGCTGCTTTCACGAAAGCGACGAACAACGGATGAGGTCTGACAACGGTACTACTGTATTCCGGGTGGAACTGAACACCGACGAACCACGGGTGGTCAGGAATTTCGACTGCCTCGACCAGATTGGTTTCAGGGTTACGCCCGACAGCGATCATCCCGGCTTTTTCGAAATCCTTTAAATATTCGTTGTTAAACTCATAACGGTGACGGTGTCTTTCTTTGAAATGTTCCCTGCCGTATGCTTTGTATATATTCGATTTTTTGATAATAGTACAATCATAAGCGCCCAGACGCATCGTTCCTCCTTTTTCTGTAATATCTTTCTGACCTTCCATCAAGTCGATTACCGGATAAGGCGTTTTGTCATTCATCTCGGTTGAGTCAGCCTGATCAAATTTCAGAACATTACGGGCGAATTCAATAACAGCGACCTGCATTCCGAGACAGATACCCAGGAAAGGAATTTTATTCTCGCGGGCATAACGGGTTGCAAAAATCTTTCCATCAATGCCACGATGACCAAATCCCGGAGCGACAATAATACCTTTCAGGTCTTTCAACGTTTCGGCAACGTTATCCATAGTGACTTTTTCCGAATGAATCCAGCGGATATTAACTTTACATTCATTAATAGCGCCGGCATGAATCAGTGATTCGACGATTGATTTATAAGCATCGTGAAGTTCGACGTATTTACCAACCAGGCCGATTTCTATTTCACTTTTCGGGTTTTTTAATTTATAGAGAAATTCGTTCCATGCTTTTAAGTCCGGTTCTTGCTTGAGAGGCAATCCTAGTTTGCGAAGGACTGTTTTGTCCAGATTTTCTTTTTGCATCATCAACGGAACCTCGTAGATTGTGGGAACATCAATAGACTGAGTAACCGATTCGATTTCGACATTACAGAATAGAGCGACCTTTTTACGGATATTGAGATTAAGGTCATGCTCTGTCCGAAGGACCAGAACGTCGGGTTGCACTCCCGTTTCGAGCAGCGCTTTAACCGAATGTTGGGTCGGTTTTGTTTTCAGTTCGCCGGAAGCAGCGAGATAGGGGACTAATGTGAGGAGAATGACAAGGACATCACCGTCGAGTTCCCATTTCAACTGTCTGACTGCTTCGATATAAGGTAGTGATTCAATATCGCCTACGGTACCGCCGATTTCAGTAACCACTACATCATATTTGCCTTTAGAGCCGAGCAGTTTAATTCTACGTTTGATTTCATCGGTAATATGAGGGATGATCTGTACGGTTTTACCCAGATAGTCGCCACGGCGTTCTTTGTTAATAACCGACTGGTAGATACGGCCGGTTGTTACGTTGTTAGCCTGAGAGGTAGGCACATTGAGAAAGCGTTCATAGTGACCGAGATCAAGGTCGGTTTCCGCACCATCTTCTGTTACGTAGCACTCGCCGTGTTCGTACGGATTAAGCGTGCCGGGATCCACATTAATGTAAGGATCCAGTTTCTGAATTGTGACGGAATAACCTCTTGATTGAAGTAATTTGGCCAGTGAAGCAGCCAGAATACCTTTACCTAAAGAAGAAGTAACGCCGCCAGTCACAAAAATATATTTTGTAGTTCCCAAAACAGTATGGTTTAAATAATATCCAAAAAGTGCAAAATAAAGAATAAAAATCTGATTGGATAACACTTTTATCTTTTTTTTGGCTAGATTTAATCGAAGCTTTTTTATTACTTTCACCAAAAGAACCTAAAAGACCCCGAAGATGGAAAGTGTAATCCGATTTTTATTTCACTGGTTGCAGAATTATAAGTTTTCAGAACACCTTGCTAACTTCTTAGCCGTTGTTATTACGTTAGTCATTTTAGCCGGCATTGCAGTCATCGGTTTCTATATTGTTCGGGAAATTATCATCCGTATATTTCTGCGGATTACCACCAATACCAAGAATGAGTGGGATAGTATTCTTTTCCATCATAAAGTATTTCATCGTTTTGCTCATTTTTTCCCTGCAGCGATTGTTTATTATTCGCATTATTTTTTCATTCATGGGGCTCATTCAATTCAGTCAGGAGACCTTTTTGAATACCCATGGTTGAGTGAGTGTCTTTTACGGGTAGGGCGGATTTATTTTCTGAGTACTGTCGTTTTGATCATCGTTTCGTTTTTGAATGCGGCTGAGGAAATCTATTATAAGAAAAATGCCAATCAGAAATCGATCAAAAGCTATATACAGGTTGTCAAAATACTGGTTTATCTGTTCAGTGGTATTTTGTTTGTATCAATTCTGATCAATGAAGACCCCACCAAGATGTTAGCCGGACTAACAGCAGCAACCGCCATTCTTTTATTAGTCTTTAAAGACACCATTCTGTCGTTTGTAGCCGGGATAAAGCTGTCGACCGATAAGATGGTACAATTAGGCGATTGGATTGAAATGCCGGCTCACCAGGCCGATGGGATTGTCACAGAGATTAATTTGAACACCGTCAAAGTCCAGAATTGGGATAAGACCATTACCACAATCCCCACCTATACCATGACCGTTGAGTCTTTCATCAACTGGAAAGGAATGGAAGAATCCGGTGCACGCCGGGTTAAACGATCCATACGCATTGATATGAATAGCATCCGGCTGTGTTCAAATGAACTACTGGATAAATTCAGTCGGAATCCGCTTCTTCACGAATATATAGCCGAGTTGAAGAATGGTTCATACCGTCCGGCCAATATCGGACTGTTCCGGCACTACATGGAAGCTTATATTCTACAGCAGCCGCAAACCCATATCAGTATGCAGACCATGGTTCGCAACCAGCAACCAACCGAGACCGGACTACCCATCGAAATTACGACTTATAGTAACAAAACAGATGCTGTTTCTTATGAGCGATATCAATCCGAGTTAATTGATCATGTTTTGTCTATTCTTCCCGCTTTTGGTTTACGTATTTATCAGTCCCCATCCGGTTACGATTTAAGAAAGGAATAATTGGCGTTGCTATTCATTGGCATTGTAACGCAAGCCCCTGATCATTTGGTCATAAATCGACGGAGCCATCTGGAGCAAGTCAATTTTTTTACCCGAAGTTCCTTCTTGTTCCGATTGCCAGACAATAGGCGGGGCAGGCGAATTAGCTTTTGTTTTTTGGGCATCCAACATTCTCACTTTGTAGGAGTATCGGTAAGTTGTTTTTGGATATCCATCCGATAGTTTCGAAGATATCTGCGATCTATTGTTACCTCCCGTCCATATATTATATTCGTTTCCGTATCTTGTTTTTACCTTTGAAGTCGGTGGCACATATTGTTTGTCATCGCCCGAGTAGAAACTGATAAATACCAATAATCCTGGATTTTTCCGATCCCGTTTCAGTCCTTTCTGCTCCAGTTTGTTTTGTAGTATGTCAGTCAGTTGTTTTTCCATTGCCGGATTGTCGGTGTTGATCAGTTCAAAGTCAAATGTTTTGTACGACGCAATGTTCGTTCTCGAATTGTGGGTCGTATGATTAGCCATCCTATCCGGACGTTGTGGTTCACCTCCCTGTGCGAAGGCAAAAATGCCTCCCAGGAGCAGACTTACAGTAAGGATTACATTTCTCATCTTTAATTTTTTTTGGTTTTTATCGATGAATATGCAATATCCCATCTAAGTTAAAGTAAATTTTGGAGAAAGTAAATAGGTCTTATTGTGCTCATGGTTAGCAAGTCACATTGCGATATTTGCTTTACTGAATGGATACGCTTATCCATTACCCCCGTCATTTCACCCATTTATCTAATTTTGCTTTATCACTAATTTGGGGTATTTCATACAATATATTCGTCATTTCACACAATGTGTCGCTTACGATTCAGTCAGCAGAATAGGTAATTCACCCACTGGATGAGGCTATTCATAAAGGGAAAGTATACATTCTGTCATACGGTAATAATTTGTGCGATATTAAATGCCTTTCTGTTTTTTTACCTCTAACTTGTTATTTTTCACTAACTTTATTAAGAAGTATCTTTTTTCTTATGAGGAAATATAACAAGAAATGGAAAAATCTAGCAACAGGGTAATTCTTGATATGCAGACTTATCAGGAAATTTTTGAAAGGATAGAAAAATTAGAGAACAGTGAAACTCACCAGCGGATCATTGTGCTTGAGGCAAAGATTAAGAATCTTGAAAATCAAAAGACCATTCTACTTGAAAAAATTAAGGAGCAAGAGAAATGGCATAATCTGTTCTTTTATGAACAATCGTTAAGAACGCAATATCAAAAGACCTTACGTCGGGTTGAATCATTGCCTTTATATAGCAGAGTCTTTCAGTATAAATCAATCATTAGAGCTGCGAGAAAATCATACAAATAGATCATCTTTTTCGGTAATTAAATATAAACGTCGCTATGTATACACAAAGTCAGATAAACCCCTTGGTTTTTAAAAGTTCCATCGTCCATTTTGGGAAAAAGCTGGATGAAAATAACCGTTGGATTTTATTAGCACAACGAATTCCATGGAAAAGACTTTTATATCTGTATAAAAAAAACAGTCTTTTTTATCCCGATCTTTTACTTCCCGATCAGGAAATAAAATTGGTTATTGGAGCGGTCATTGTAAAGTGCAAGGAAGGCTTTTCTTCCGAAAAAACCGTCGAGTTTATTAATGAAAATCCCTATGTCCAGTATTTCCTGGGATTTAGAGAGTTTGACCCAGATCCGATAACGGACAAAACGACTTTAATCTCATTATTGGACCGGATTTCTGTTCTATTGCAGAAACGGGCAGACGAAAAGAACAAGACGAAAGCATCAACCTCAAAAAACGATGGATTTTGTTCTCCCCAGATATTAAATAAGATTGCGTTTCATAATTTGAATGGATTTGTACTCATTGAACCGCAGGATATCATTTATATTAAAGCAGAAGGGAATTATAGTATTTTCTTTTTAGGAAACGAGCAAAAAGAGATGGTCACCCTCAATTTGGGGCGAATCTACCCAAAACTTGATAAGAATACGTTTATCCGAACTAAGCGTTCTTGTATTATTAATTCCACCTATTTGTCAAAGATAAACATCTCCAAAAAAGTCTGTGTTTTGACCAAGAATGGAGAAGAATTTTGTTGCTCAATTTCCCGGGAACAAATTGTCGAATTTTCAAAAAGGATGAAGGAACAACGGATATTGAGTGCGTAATCGCATTTTCAACAACCTTAATGTCTTAGTTGGTGCCACCTATACTGGTCGGTTGATGATGTTTCTTTGTGATAACCAATGAGGAAGAGTCATTTATTAGTTTCGTAATTTCTTTCATTTCTTCATCGGTTAGTCTCATTTCGTTACCGATTGATTTTTCGGCCCGCCGTTTCAAAATCAAAGAAGGCATAAAGGCCAATGAAAATCCGGCGGCAACATTAATGAACAGAAGTATATTTGTTCCAAGGTCCCGAAGAGCAAAAGAGGCAATTGTAAAGAGCAGATTTGCCCCGACTAATATTAACGTAGCCTGCAGATGCGTAAAATTAAGATCAAGGAGCATGTGATGAATATGATTTCGATCCGCTTTAAATGGAGACTTTCCGTGGATCATTCTTAGAATCATAACCCGAAGTGTATCAATGACCGGAAGAATAACAATACCCAGGGAAATGGCAAGAGAAGCAGGAACCGAGTAAGGCTTTCCACCCACTATATTTAATTCGTTAAAACGAATAATGAGTACCGACAGAATGAGCCCCAGAATTAAAGACCCCGTATCGCCCATAAAGATCTTGTTGCTTTTCCCGAAGACATTGTAGAGAAAAAATGAGCACAATGCACCCACTAACGCAAAGCTCATGAGAGCATAAGTATTATTTCCGGAGAGATAGAACCAAGTGCCGAGTGTTGCACAAGCCACTATAACAATTCCTGAGGCAAGTCCGTCAATTCCGTCAATCAGGTTAATTGCATTGGCAATAAACGCAATAAAAAGCAGCGATAATACAATACTGAAGAACGGATTTAATGCATGAATTCCTAATAAACCATGTAAATCAGTGAAGCGAATGTTACCCAGAACGCACACCATCGTAGCAGCAACAAATTCACCGATAAATTTACTCGATGCCGAGATATCCATCAGGTCATCTTTTAAACCGACAAAGAGCATGATGGTTAAGGCCGTTAGTATATAACGAAATTCAAGGAATGTATAATTGTATAGGGAGACCGTGACTGCAATAACGAACCCCAGGAATATAGCAACCCCTCCTAATGTAGGAATCACCTGAGTCGTTACTTTTCTTGCGTTTGGAACATCATAGAGCTTTTTTTTCCTTGCTACTCCAATAATTGTAGGAATACAGAAAAAGACAAGCATTGCAGCCAATCCAAAGCATATTGTAATATTTAGAATTAGAGGCATCTGATGAATTTTTCATTAAAGGTAATCATCAAATAGATTTCAATCTTCCCCTTTTTCTTTGGATTGTATTAAAGAGTAAAGACAATTTACGAATTGACAACCTTGAGCAACGAACTGTATCCATACTATACGTCGTGTTAACAGATCCTGTTGCATAAATTCAGATTAAAAACAATTCAGAAGGGGCAAGCTTTTGTTATTCTTCATAACCAGATTTAATTTGATATCCAAATATATAAATTCAATACGTATACTGGTAATTAGTAGCGATAAGGAGTTCCGATTTGGATTACATTGGGAGGTATATCATTTTTATCTTGATAAAAGTGTGGTCTGTTTACATTTTTATCCTGATAAAAGTGTATATTCATATCAATTTTAGATGGGAATAAATAGATGTATCGGGAATCAATTGTCAGTTTAAAGAAGTGGAAGGAAGATAAATTCCGTAAGCCACTGATTGTAAGAGGTGCGCGACAGGTAGGAAAGACATGGCTCTTGCAGGAGTTTGGTCGTACTTCGTATGCTAAATTCATCTATGTGAATTTTGAGGAAACCCCTGCATTGCAAACTATTTTCACTAACGATTTCGATATTGAACGGATAATAACAGTGCTTCAGATACATGCTCAAACCACAATAACAGCCGAAGATACATTGATTATTTTAGACGAAATCCAGTCAGCAGAACGTGGTGTTACCTCTCTGAAATATTTCTGTGAGAAAGCACCCCAATACCATGTGGTTGCAGCCGGTTCCTTGCTTGGAATGGGGTTGCATAGTCAAGTTTCTTTTCCTGTCGGGAAGGTTGATTTTTTGGATTTGCGTCCGCTTTCGTTCTCCGAATTCCTGTTATCTCAGAATGAAAAGGCATTGGTTGAAGCACTAACGGCTAAGAACTGGAGCGTCCTTTCTATTTTTACGGAGAAACTTAAAGAATATCTCCGCTATTATTTCTATGTGGGGGGAATGCCCGAAGTGGTGGATGCTTTTGTTCA
This sequence comes from Prolixibacteraceae bacterium, assembly GCA_963692465.1. GTDB lineage: Bacteria > Bacteroidota > Bacteroidia > Bacteroidales > Prolixibacteraceae > JAUZOB01. The sequence continues at coordinate 436,778 of OY829943.1, read as the reverse complement.
AACTCGCGATTGGCAACTGGTTCGCCGCATTCAGAACAGGATACTTAACTCCTATGAAGGTGATTTTTCCAAGCATGCACCTAATGAAACCGTTCCCCGCATCCGGATGGTTTGGCAAAGTGTCCCGTCGCAATTAGCTAAAGAGAATAAAAAATTTGTATATGGAGTAATCAGAGAGGGAGCTCGATCCAAAGACTTTGAGTTAGCTATCCAGTGGCTGACGGATTGTGGCTTATTGCTGAAATGCTATCGGGTATCAAAACCAGGAATCCCGCTTGCCGCTTACCAGAATGTTTCCGTATTTAAATTATTTCTGCACGATGTAGGCTTGCTTGGTGCCATGGCTGGGCTTAACGTTCGGACGATCATTGAGGGAGATGGAATCTTTACCGAGTTTAAAGGGGCACTCACAGAGCAGTACGTGATGCAGCAATTGCGTCTGGACAGTGAACGCTATATTGGATATTGGACAAATGATCGGAGTACGGCGGAAGTCGATTTCGTCATTCAGGACCAAGGGGAAGTTATCCCCATTGAGGTAAAATCGGGTGAAAACCTGAACGCCAAAAGTTTCAGGTTGTTTTGTGAAAAGTATAAACCTTCAAAAGCCATCCGGACCTCGTTGTCCGATTACAAGGAAGAATCATGGATGACAAACGTTCCATTGTATGCTATTAAATAATTTACAGTGCCATTTACAGTGTCGTTTACAGTGCCAACAATATCAGAGTTCACATTTTTTTTGAAATTTTATCCACGTCAGTAATTATCAGACATTTCTAAACAACAAAAAAATTAGCACTTATATTTCATGAAATCTGGAAATGTTAGATTTATCCGCGATATAAGCATTAATGAGGTGAATTGCAACATAAAAACATGTAGTAACCTGCCAATCCCAATAATGTGGCTACATTAATTATTCGATCTATCTGTGAATGGGGAGTACGTCTCTGAATGCTTATGGAAAACTTACTTATTCAATTCCAGATAATGCCGGTTTTTCCAAACGTTCTTTTAAATAAAACGCTTGATAGGATATTAATAAAGAAATCCTATACACCATATTGGTAATTTGTGATGATAAGGAGTTTCTATATTGTCAGCCAGAATATATGAATCAGGCACATCTGCAATCTGTTTATATGTCTTGTTTTCACCGCCTACTTCAAAAAAATATTGACCATCCACCTTAAAATCACCGGCTGTTTTTCCATACTCTATCTGATGCAAATATGCTAATTGGTTGACAACAAATGTTTCTCGGACTGTTCCTTTTTTAACAGGCTGTGAAGCCAACGCATAAAGCAAATTGGGGTTATCTAAATAAATCTTATCCGGCTTCTGCATTTTCTTTACCGACAAAAGATCTGAAAATAACATATTTATCAATTCAGCTTTATCCATATCATACAAATAAGAAATCACTGTATTCCGGTGTACTCCTATTGTTGTTGCCAATTTAGAAATATCCACTTCGAAAGGCACCGAAGTTGCCAATACTCCTAACAATGCTTTCAGCTTACGTACATTTGCCACATCAACCTTACACAGCAATGTCAATTCTGTTTCTATAATAAAGTTCGTTATCTGCTCTATGCTGGTGTAATAGTCCAATTGATTTCTCAAATAAAAAGGATAATATCCATATTGGAGATATTCTTTGAAGAAAGGCAATGGATGACATTTATCGTTTACTTCAGCACATAGTTTCTCAGGGAAAGATAAAATATCTTTTAACGAATATATCGGTAGTTCAATATTCTTATAGAACAGGAAGAATTCCCGAAAAGAAAGTCCCTGCATCGTGTATGGGATACATCGACGGGACAAATCAGCATCCCCGTTTAGAATTTGCAGAAGTGATGATGCGCTGAATACGATTTGCAGATCAGGGTACATATCATAGATTTCCTTTATCTCCTTGCTCCATGTAGGGTATTTATGAACTTCATCTAAAAATAATCTCTTGCCACCATTTTTATAAAAAGTATCTGCTAAATCCAATAAACTGTGGTTTGAGAAGAATACAGAATCCATCGTACAATACAAAACTTCCCTACTATAAGTCGGATAGTTTAGTTTGATATATTGCAACATAAGTGTTGTTTTTCCTACACCTCGTGCTCCTCGGATTGCGATCAGTTGAGTTTCCCAATGAATCTGTTTCATCAGTTCACGAACTATTTTTGTAGAAGTCAGTTTTAGCAAGCGATCTTGTTTAGCAAATAGAGTTTCCATATTTGTTGTATTAATGTGGCAAATATACTTATTTGCTGTTTGTGTTCAGCAATATTAGTTTAAAAATGCTGTTTGCATGCAGCGTTATTGATATTTTTTTGCTGTATTTGTTCATGTGATATTGTCTGAAGAACCTGCTTACATTGGTACTTTCAATAAAAAATTTCTTTCCGTTTCTTGTTCCCTTCTCAACAAATTTAATATCAAGATATCATTACTCCTCCGTTAACGAAGAACGCAACAGTGCCATTTTCAGTGCCAACAATATCGGAGTTCACATTTTTTTCTGAAATTTTATCCATGTCAATAATTATCAGACATTTCTAAACAACAAAAAGATTAACACTTACATTTTATAAAATCTGGAAATAGGCAAAAGATGTTTTCTTTCCTTCCATGCAGTGTAAATCTAATGTGTCAAAAGATTCTGAAGGGTATTTTTTGATGAAGAAATCTAATATTCTATCTAAACTTTTTAATGCTTTAATAAAGTGTTTATCAGAAGTAAAGTGCCCATTTGTTTCTCGATTTTTCATGTTGTCATTTATTAAATAACGGGCCCGACGAGATAAATTTTGAAGTTTACAATATGATACGTATACTTCATCAGTCACTTTTAATGGAGACAATTGATTATACGGATTTATTGCCTGGGCTACATCCTCGTGACTACGATAATGCATGTTAGATTTATCCGCGATATAAGCATTAATGAGGTGAACCGCAACATAAAAACATGTAGTAACCTGCCAATCCCAATAATGGTTAGATAAACTATTAATCTCCCGTAAAAAAGAAAGATTGCTTTGTGCTTGATTTAAATGTTCATTAAAGTTGGCCATTGCTAAATAGAAGTTGATATTGAGCGGGAGCATTGTAATTATCCGACTCTTCAACAATCGTTGTACTAATATAAAATCCCTCTTTATAATATTTTGCATTTATTGCAGCAGCAGCCAAATACAACTTATTCTCTGTTTCTTCGTCATCATCTTTTGTAATAGCCCAGGCAAGAATCTTCGAATTAGATAATTTCAATGAAAGAGAAAGCGGTTGAGCATTCCTTTTTTTTATTTCTTCAATGTAATCTTTTAGCATGCTTGAAATAAAAAATTGTGTTGATTGTAAGCGAACATTACTACTTAAACTATAATAATCGCTATTCATAGCCGCCCCGTAAAAATCTTTTTTTTCTTTATTAGCAATCCCTGATTCTATTTCAATTTGATCACCTACGAGAGACGAAATCAATTTGTTAAACCACATACAAACTTGAGAATCTGTTGAAGTAAAAGATGTAGGCATAGCTCAGTTTATTTTTTTTCTATACAAAAATAACAATGGAATTAAATCAATGTTTAATTTTTACAGTTATTGTTGAAAATTTAATTTCCGAATACCCAACTATTTATTTTTGGAACTTTCGGCTAAAACATCGCCTGAAGTGATGAAGAACCATTTGTAATTACCGATTACATGCCCCTTTATCCAGACCATTCCATCGGATGTAGATATTATTCTACCCATTGAAATCTTTCAATAGCCTTATCATGACTTATTACTGTACTTTTAATGCTGAAAAGCTTTTCATAAGGTCTGAACATCGCTTTATATTGATCTTTAATGAAGTTTAGATCAGTTTTTTGTTGGTTTTTTATCTTTAAAATTGAAATGAATATTAGAAAGTTTTTGATATGCCTTGCAATTTTGAAATCGAAAATAATTGTTATCCGGAAAATTAAGAGTTATACCACTTTCGCTAATAGACATGAGATAATTATTTTAAATCAATGTCAGTTTCATCATCTAACATTTTCAATGCTTCGTCAATAATTGAATTAGACGGCATACCGTCTTTAAGATCAGCGATTAAATATTGAGTTTTTTGCTCTTCATTATTACACAGAGAGAGACAATTCATTGATTGTTTTTCACGGCGGGCAATGATAGAGAGTTGCTTTATAAGGAAATAATTGTGGGAAGAAAGGAAAATCTGAATTCCAGCTTTACTGATATCATAAATAATTTCGCATAGCTGACGTATTGCATCCGGATGTAAATTAGTATCCGGTTCATCCATGAAAAGGATTGTATTTTTATTTAATCGGTGATTTCTGATAAGTGTTGTAATAACACCAATTTTTTTAATTCCTTCAGCGGTTACCGGCATCGCGAAGTCGTACTTTCCCTTTTTAAATACAAAATCGATATCGAATCCCTCGTTAACCTGTTGAATCTCTCCTTCAAAAAGATGGGAAAGGATATTATTCACATTTAGAAGATTTGTTTCGACCCGCCCTTGTTGCGTTGGAATTTTTAGAGCATTAACAAGGTCAAGGTAAGTATCATCAAAATCAGGGACAAATAAACTGCCACGAGAAGTTTCTATTGCTTTGAAAATAGAAAGAACCTCCTTTGCCGGGATGAAAAGGGAATTGAAACAATTATCAACGTTATTGATTGATGCAGAACAGTCAACAATGTTCTCCGTTGCTCGGTCAGTAAATGAAAAATGAATGCTCTGGTTATTATCAAAAGTGAGGTCAAAAAATAACTTTTCTGTCCCGCGTTTTACAAGACTTCCAATCCCGGTTTTATGTGTATTAAACGTATTTTGGATTTTTTTACTGATAATTTTTTTAAAAGATTCGGGAGAATGTTGTTGCTTTAGACCAAATTCTTCAACCGACTTCGTAACTGTATAAAGTATTTTTAGCAAACTGGTTTTTCCTGAATCATTGCGGCCAATGATAACATTTACAGGAGTGAAATTTGATATCTGAAAATTATCGAATATCTGAAAGTTTTTGATATTTACCCGATTAATCATGGTGTAATATTATTGTTTGCTTTTAGACAAAATTACAAAAATAATTGTAACTGATTCCATTGTCTCAATTTCAGCATGCGATACAGATAATTCCATTGAGACAGGTTTCTTCTAAAGTTTCGGAATCTCAACAAGAACAATTCCAAGAGCTTTTTCAAGCTTGCAGATTGTTTCCAGAGAAAGGTTCTCTTGCCCTTTTACTATTTTGCTAATATATTGTTGACTAACCCCCATTATGTCAGCGAGCATTTTTTGTGACATATTTCTCGTCTCTTTTTGAGCTCTTATAGCCCGTAGTATTCGTATGGCGATTTTAGTTGAATTATTCAACCAATCGCGATTCTCTTTTCTTCTTTTTTCATCATCAAGCCATTTGGATGGTTCAGAAGAAACGATTTGATTTAATCTGTCAATTACTTTGTTGTTTTTCATGGCAACTTGAAATTTTATCCATGTCAATAATTATCAGACAACATAGAGGAACAAAAAAAGCCTACGAATAGGCTTTCACAAATCCAATACACTCATATTGGTAATTTGTAACGATTTTGCCGGAAAACTCACTTACTCATTCAATTTCAGACAATACCGGTTTTTCCAAATGTTCTTTTAATTCATTCAGAAAAGCCCCGGCATAAGCCCCGTCAAGGGCCCGATGATCAAATGAAACACTCAATGGCAAGATAAGTTTGTCAATCAAGTTCCCATTCTCCTTTTGTAGGACAGACGTAATGCGGCCAATACAAAGAGATGAAACCATCGGTTGTGACAATGCCAGAGTTCCACTGTTGACCTTAAAAGAACCGATGTTTGAAACAGGGAAATTACCGTAGTATTTTCGTAAGAAGGGAACTGCACCTTTTAGCTCAAAGATGTAAAATCCTATTTTTTGTAATACCGACATCCTATCCATCTTTTCTAACAATTTCATGAATTCCCCTTCGTGCCTATTGATTTTTTCTATCTCAGCCGAGCATTCACTTGCAATATCCTCCAATGATTTTGATTCGGCATTATGAATGGAGACATATTCGACATGATTTTCTATGGCAACGGGAATATTCAAAATTAACTCGGCATTGGGGACGATCTTGTGCCTATCAAAGAAGCTGTATAACAACGGATAGTTAACAATGACCTCAGCAACCGCTTTCAGAATGATATGAGTAACTGTCAGGTGCGGTGAATTAGCATTACCGTTGATATCCTTTTTACGTTGAATCAAATTATCAGCTTCAACGTTTATTGTCAGAGTGACCGTCGGGACCATGTGTTTTACATTGAATTTCTTTATCTGAAATTCTCTTGATATTATATCCCGTTTCGTCAGCTTATTTTCCATCTCAATTGGCATAAGGGTTATCTTAATCGACGAAGAATAGTAGAAATATCTGATGAGAAACAGCTGGTTTTGTTATTCTTCGTTATGTAGAGAGTGACTCTGTATACTTCTTTCTTTGGATACTGGTGCGATGGATTTTTTTCTGTTGAATTTTGTCCATCACCAAAATTCCAAAGTAGCGAATCGTAATTACGTGAAAGATTACGAAAGGAGACCAGATTGTTTGCTCTTTCTTTATAAGAAAAGGCAGTTATTCCAACATTCCAGTAATACAAGCTGTCGTATGCAATTTTCTCAACTGCCTCTTTTATCATTGATGTAATAGCAGGTGAAATTGAAGTGTTATAGACTATTTTAGAAGGATTCTTTTGTGTAATTATAGTATAAAAACTTAATGCACCGGCAAAAGATCCATTTATTGAAGGATGACTACAGTCACTGCTATAAAGTTCGATTTCTGGATGTTTGTTTCGAATGTATCTCCATATGGCGCCAACAGGTGAAATATATGATTCGATTTTATCTCCTAATATTAAATAACGAGCACGAGTTAGGCTGTCCATTCCTTCATATGAACAGACGTCTGGGCATTTGCCGCAGCGATCAGAATCTCCGTTTTTTCTTCCCCATGTCATATATAAAATAGTCTTCCCTTTTTGATTTTGTTTTTTAAAAAGACTGTTAAGCTTTTCTACAAAAGGTAATACTTTGTTATTAAATCCATTCAATGGTTCAGAAGGAAGTTGACTATGTTCTTGTAAAACCATATAATCCCAATTGCCTTTTTTTATCAACTTTTGTGGTACTCCTGAATTCCAGTGACCTTCTAAGGTGCATCCTCCTGGGGTATCTTGTTCTGTTATAATAGTTTTTCCATCAGATGATGCAATTTTTTTTAATAATAGAGGAAGATCATTCGTATACGTATAGCTATTTCCAATAAACAATACCCTTATTGTGTCTTGGGAAACTCTTGGGTTGTTGAACTCCTGTCCTGATAGATAGTCTGTGCAACAGCAGAAACAGAATAGTGCACCAAATACAAGGAATAAATTTTTCATCTTCTTTAATTACATTCGTACAGTCAAATTTCAACAATCGAAAATAAGGAAAATTGTTTTTTTTAAGAAAAAGCTTTATACACTAAGTGAGGGATTCCTTTTGTTTATTAAATAGATTCATACAGTTGCTTGAATTTCAGATATAGCTCCCCCCTTTTTAACCTACCTTCCCTTTGAAATTGAATATTTAAAGGTAAAAACAGATTAAATTTATTAGAAATGAAAAGTAACGATATAATTATTATTCCAGATGGTGAAAGTGGGTTTGCTTTAAGCGTACTTACGGGTTTATCAAAAACAGAGGGAATAGAAATATATCTTTTTTCAAATGTCAAATTTCCAAATGTTCGATTTTCTAGATATTGTAAAAATTTCTGCTTTGTCGAAAATGAAGGATTTTTATTGAATCACATTATAGCGATTTCTAGGGAAAGAGGAGATGGAAGAATCATCCTTTTCCCATTGCAGGAAAAAGGAACCCTGTTCGTTTATAAACATAAAGAAAAGTTAGACCAATTAAAGATATTTACGTCTCTTCCTATTATTGACTCTTTTTATATTGCCTCTGATAAATTATTATTCGCCAAATTCAGTAAACAAAATAATTTACCTCATCCGTATACTATCCCAGTGGATAAGAATATTGCTAATTCTAATATTTCTTTTCCAGTACTTATTAAACCAACTCAGGGTAGCAATGGACAAGGAATAATGTTTTTTAATACTAAAATGAATTTGCTTGAGTTTATTGCGTCAGAGGGGATAATTAACAAAAGATATATCGCACAGCAATATATTAAAGGGTTTGATATTGACTGTAGTGTTCTTTGTAAGGACGGGAAAATTTTAGCTTATACTATTCAACAAGGAATAACGAAAAAATCCGAATTTATGCCGTCTTCTACTATAAAGTTTCTCTTTGATCAGGAAACTTTAAAGGTGGTAAGTGAATTAATGCATAAGCTAAATTGGAATGGGGTCGCTCATATTGATCTTCGTTATGATGAAGAAAATGGAGAGATAAAAGTTATTGAAATTAATCCTCGTTTTTGGGCCTCGTTGTTAGGTTCACTGTCTGTTGGAGTAAATTTTCCTCAGTTATTGTATTTATCTATTGTCAATGTTCCTTTTACTGAGCCAAAGTATAAATTTAATTGTTACGTTGACAGTTTGTCCTTTTTAAAATGTAGCTTTAAAAAGATAAAAGAGAGAAATAACATAGAAGGAAAAGTTAAAACATCATTATTCTACATTATAATAGACCCATTGCCTTTTGTTTTTTCAAAATCAAAAACAGTCTATCGTTGTTTGAAGAGTATTTTAAAAAAGGACATTGCTGACTTGCAAATGGAACCTGGACAAAAGGTTAAGCAGAAAAGTTAAAATTATGATGATTTTAACTTTAGAGAATTTTACTCATATACCTAATATCGTCCAATATTCCATTGATCTAGATGCTCATAAACAACTTTTTTAACTGCCATTTTAATGATATTAGCCATAGTAGGGTCAATTGTCGAGTTGAATGAAATAAGAGTGGGGTCTTTTTGCGTTATAACCGTATAAAAGCACAATGCTCCTGCATATGAACCATTTATTGAAGGATGGCTTTCATCACTCATGTAGAGTTCAATTTCGGGATTAGTTTCTCTTAAATGTCGCCAAACAACACCCACTGGCGAAATTAATGCTTTGTTTTGTTCGGACATCATGAGATAACGTTCGCGAGTGAGGTCGTCCATGCCTTGATAAGTACACACTAGTGGCAATTCTTTACATCTTGAGGAATCTCCATTTTTCCTACCCCATGTCATGTAAAATATTGTTTTTCCCGTAGGATTAAATGCTTTAAATAGACTGTCCAGATTGTGAACAAATGGGAAAACTAATTGATTCACGCTTTCAATTGGCATTGAGGGACGTTGACTATGTTCTTGCAAAATCATGTAGTTCCAACCTCCTTCTTTTATTAGCTTTTGAGGAATTTCTGATTTCCAGTGTCCTTCAAGAGTACTCCCACCCGGAGTGTCTTGTTCGGAGATAATAACTTTTCCATCGGATGATGCAACTTCCTTTAATAACGAGGGTAAATCATTAACGTATATATAACTGTTCCCAATAAAGAGTACTCTTATGGTATCGGAGACAGCAGAAGATCCCTTAACTTGAATTAAAAAAAGTAAAAGCAAAAAGAATAATGTGCGAATAATTTTTTTGTCTAATTTCATCTTAATATATATCTTTTTTGTCTAATATTTACATGGCAAAGATCATTCCAATTTTACAATCCTGCGTGTTAAATTCTCTTATGAAATTTAATGCCATATAAGTTTACTCAGTATCAGATTAATCCCACGAACCGATAGATTTAATTAGTAAAAGGAGCTTCTTATCTATAAATTCTTTGCTACAGAGTTGTTGTTATTCGGATATATTCATAATTTTGTCCCTCTCTGAATTTTCATGAATAAACATTGCGGGTACGACTAATGAAAAAGAAAATTGTCATTATTCCTGATGGAGAAAATAATTTTGCATTGAATGTTATTACATGTCTATCAAAAAGGGTAGACCTGGACGTATATATTTTATCTTCTCTGAAATATCCGGCAATTCGGTTTTCTCGTTATTGCAAGTTCTTTTTCTATAAGAAAAATGAAACTGACTGTTTAGCTTGCATTAAGGAAATCGCATCTAAAAATAGAAGTGCGGTTCTAATACCTGTAACGGAAAAGGGAATCCAATTTATTATACAGAATAAAAACACCCTTGAAAAATTAGAATTAATTATTTCAATTCCAGATGAGGATAGTTTCCAAATTGCTTCTGATAAAGCATTATTCGCTGAATTTAATTGGAAAAATAAAATTCCTCATCCTAAAACTGTTTTATTAGAGAGAGAAAAAGCAACTAACCTTGAAGATACCTTTTTCCCTGTTTTGATTAAACCAACTCAGGGTAGCGGAGGTGAGGGAATTCGACTTTATAATACGAAAGCAGAATTACTACAGGAAATAGATTCCTATAGTAATTCTGCTAAGCGGTATGTAATTCAGCAATATATTTATGGATATGATATTGATTGTAGCGTGTTGTGTCGACACGGAGAAATATTAGCATATACAATTCAGCGTGGGGTGATAAAAAAGTCAAGATTCTTGCCAGCTTCTAGTGTCCAATTTCTTTTTAATCAAGATCTTTTAGATGTAGTCAAAGGGCTAATGTATAAATTAAATTGGACGGGAATTGCTCACATTGATTTATTATTTGATGAAAAGGAAAAACAAATAAAGGTGATTGAAATTAATCCTCGTTATTGGGCTTCTCTTTTAGGATCGTTATCTGTTGGGGTAAATTTTCCGTACTTTAACTTATTATCTTCTCAAAATAGATTTTTTAAAATTCCCCAATATGATTATAAATATTATATGAGTGTGACTGCGTATTTTAGAAGCTTTTTCCAAAGAAAAGATGATAGTTTGAGTGAATTTGTTGTGAATTCTTTTTATTATATTAAAAGAGATCCTTTACCTTCTGTTATTTCAAAATTTAATTTTATTTGTAATCGATTAAAGAAGAGGATAATAAAGATTCCTTATTTATATTCATCAAATAATTTACATAAATGATCTATACATTTTGATTTATTGAAATGTTGGTTGCAAAATTCTTTGCCATTCTTGCCCATCTTATCTAATTCTTCTTTGCTTGTATGTTTTAATTGTAATATTCTGCTAGCAAGTTTTTTATAATTTCCTGCAGGTGCAGTTACACCACATTTTGCTTCTTTAATTAATTCGGTGCTTTCGCCATTGAGCATTGCAATAATTGGCTTTTCTGAAGCCATGTATGCCTGAAGTTTAGCGGGAACGGTGAGATTAAAAATAATTTCATCCTTTAATGAAACCAACATTACATCTGCTTGTTTAAAGAAAATAGGCATTGATTGCAACGGGAATCTACCCATGACATATACAGTTTCTTGTAAATCTTCTTTTTTGATGAAGTTCTCTACCCATGCACGTTTTCTCCCATCTCCGATTAAAATGATTTTAATATCTTTTTCGTTTCTAAGTTCTCTTGCGGCTTGCATGATATTATCAAAATCCTGTGCTTCTCCTATATTTCCTGCGAACATTACTTTAAATCCTTTAGGTAACTTTGGAATTGCGTAAGAGATTTGAGTATTAAATATATCTTCTGCCCAATTGGGAAAGTAAACTAATTTATCTGCAAAATCTCCTTTTAAGCATATTGATTTTTCAAATCCTTTCGAACTAATTAATATTTTATCTGATTGTCGATATAAAAAACAGACAATTTTTGTAAAGAAATTGAGAATAAATTTATTGTGAATTCCTCCTGCGCTAGTAAGACTTTCTGGCCACAAATCTAATGTCCAGAAATAAATGGGAATATGCTGAATTTTTTTAGCAACAATAGCCGGAAATCCTTGTATTATCGGAGATGTTTGGTGTACAAGTATTCTATCATATTTGTATTTTAATGCATGGAATAAAATCCATATTGAAGCCAATACACACCAACTAAAGTAATTAAGTGCTAATCTTATTCCTTTTCCTTTACCTCGAGGAACTAATGGAATTCTTCTTATTTTAACACTGTTAACTACTTCCTTTTTCTTTTTTAATAGTCCATATCCTTTAAAAAATGATCCTTGAGGGTAATTAGGAATCCCGGTAACAACAGTTACATCGTAACCTCGTCTTGAAAGTTCAAAAGCAATATCATTACATTTAAACTCTTCGGGGTAAAAATACTGTGAGATTATTAGAATTTTCATTTTCCCCACACAACTCTTTTTATATAGTCCGTATAAGAAATAATAATTCGAACAACTTTATCACTTACATTGGGCATTGAATAATCATATACCGGACGGAAATTTCGTTGTTCTATGTCTTGGCTTTGAACTTCTACTAGTCCTTGCATTACACGATCAGGATTTAGACCAACCATCATGACACTTGCTTCTTCCATTGCCTCCGGGCGTTCATGTGCTTCTCTGATATTTAAGGCTCTGAAATTCAAAATAGAAGATTCTTCATTGATCGTTCCACTGTCTGAAAGAACACAAGTCGAATTCATTTGGAGATGGTTATAATCGCTTAGCGACATTGGTTTCATAAGCTTTATATTCTTATGAAATTTTATCTCTTCTTTTTCTATCATTTTGCGGGTTCTGGGATGACAAGAAACGATTACCGGATAGTTATATTGCTCAGCTACTTGATTTAATATTTTAACTAAATTATGAAAGTTCCTCTCAGAAGAAATATTCTCTTCTCTGTGAGCAGAAACAATAAAATATTTGTTTCGTTTAAGTTTTAATGTGTTTAAAATATTAGCTGCCTGAATTTTTGGTAGATACTTGTGCAGTACTTCATACATTGGGCTGCCTGTTTTAATAATCCGATCAGCAGAAAGACCCTCGCGAAGTAAATATTCTCGTGCAATAGAGCTATAAGTCATATTTATATCAGAAATATGATCTACAATTTTTCGATTACTTTCTTCTGGTACTCGTTGATCAAAACAACGATTACCTGCTTCCATGTGAAAAATTGGAATATGCCTCTTTTTTGCAGCAATAGCACATAAACAAGAATTTGTGTCCCCTAATACTAAGAATGCATCAGGTTGTTCTTTTTCTAATACTGGATCAATATTAATTAATATTTGTCCTGACGTTTCTGTCGCATTCTTTCCTGCTGCATTTAGAAAATAATCAGGCTTTCGAAGATTTAAATCGTCAAAGAAAATCTCATTCAGTTCATAGTCATAATTTTGACCAGTATGTACTAATACATGTTCTATTGCCGGACTATTATCTAATTTTTGTAATACACAAGCTAAACGAATAATCTCCGGGCGAGTGCCAACGACTGTTAATACTTTTAATTTATTCATAATTGTTTATCTAAACTTCTTCAAAGAAAGTATCCTGGTCACTTGAATTAAACCATTCATTAATCCAGAAAATTGTATATAATTCATCTGATCCTATGTTTGTAATGTTATGAGTATACCAAATGGGCATGTCTACAAATGAAGGTTTGTCTCCTGATAGTTTAAATTCAATAATATCATCTGTGCCTATTCTTCGGAGTTGAATTAAAGCTTCTCCCTTAATGACGGCAAAGCGCTCAATCTTACGGGTATGGAAGTGATTCCCTCTGGTAATTCCCGGCTTTGTTGTTGAAAATGAAATCTGTCCTCCGATTCCTGTTTTTATTGTTTCAACAAAACTGCCACGGTTATCCTCATGTTTTTCAAGAGGGAAGGGGAACATCTTTTGCTGATCAATATAACACCTGAAGGTGTTGAATAAGTTTAGTTCAAAAGGAGTCCTGATTTTTGGAAATATTCCTTTTTCAAAATATTCATCTTTATACCTTTCTAATAAAGCTAAGATCTCTGAAACCTTTTTTTCTGCAGTAGGAGGAACAAAATACTCTTCTGACGAAATATGATTGATTATTAGTCCTTTAATCTTTGCAACCAATTCTTCAATATATATTAATTGCAGATTGCTGTCTGTTTCAAGACGAGGTATTTCATTGTGTGTCAATTGGTGGGAAAAAGTTGCGATTACTGAATTATAATATGGGCGACCAAAAGAACCGAAAACATTTGGTAATACCATTCCTGTAAAACAAGCATTAGTCTGTTGCGCCCACTGGCTTAGTAATAATCGTCCTTCTTGTTTTGATTTTCCATACGAATTTTCTCTTTCTTCCTGAATGCTTGATGAAAAAAGTATATGCGGATGGTTTCCTGCTTTTTTTAATGCTTCAATTAATTGTTTTACAAGGGTTATATTGGTCTCATAAATAACTTGTGGATCAGAATGCCTATTTAAAGCTGCAAGATGAATAATGACATCGCATTGTAAGACCCAATTGATAAGTATTTCTTTGTTCGAAAAGTATTCATCCTTAAATGGAATCATTTGGATATTAGTTTTGTCTAAACTCAGATAATTGAATAAATGAGTACCAACAAAGCCAGCTTGTCCGGTAATACCTATTTTCATTATTTAATATTTTCCCAGTTAAACCACATATTTTTATCAAATCGAATTTTTTCCTTAATGGATGTTTCAACATCCATATCCGAAAAAACTATGATTTTAGAATTAGGCTCTAATGCTTTTAATCCATTTGCATAACCAGCAGGAATGGAAATGATTTCACTTTCAGAGGCATTTAAGATTTTGAATTCTACAGCTAAATTAGGAGATGGATTTTCCCAATTATCAACTTTAACCCACGCTATACAAAAAGAACCTTGTACCACGTAGAACCATTTTTTCTCAATCCTGTGATATTGCCATGCTCTGATAACAGAACTATCAGGATGTTCTATTATATAGAAACGTTTTACTCCTTCGAAGTTAAAGCCATTTACGTATGCAATATCACCCCTATTATCAGAGAATATTCCACCATTAATGATTTCAGGAATATTATTTGGCGTTTTCATTTTTAATGTCTTCTCTAATCATTGGTAATTTCAGAAGAAGCTTTTTTGTGCCTTCTATGTCTAAACGATGAGTATTATGGGAATTGTAATCCTCAATTTCTGAAACTCGTTCTTTTCCTTCGCTAAAATATCTTTCGTAATTTAGATCACGATTGTCTGCAGGAATTCGATAATAGTCTCCCATATCAACAGCTTTGGCCATTTCTTCTCGATTAACCAACGTTTCATAAAGTTTCTCTCCGTGGCGTGTTCCAATAACGCGGATTTTGCTTTTGGATTGGTATAGTTCAATTAGAGATTTTGCAAGATCACCGATTGTTGATGCTGGAGCTTTTTGAACAAATATATCTCCGTTTTGACCATGTTGAAAAGCATAAATGACCAAATCAACAGCATCTTCGAGTGTCATCATGAAGCGAGTCATATTGGGGTCAGTTACAGTTAAATCTTTGTTCTCCTTAATCTGATCAACAAATAATGGGATAACAGAACCTCTTGAAGCCATTACATTCCCGTAGCGGGTGCCACAAAGTACAGTTTCAGAATTATCCCCAAGTGATCTTGCTTTTGCAATCATTGCCTTTTCCATTAAAGCTTTAGTTAGCCCCATTGCATTAATAGGGTATACAGCTTTGTCTGTACTAAGGACAATCATGCGTTTTACTTTGTGTTCAATTGCAGAACTAAGAACATTTTGTGCCCCAAGTATATTTGTCTTTACTGCTTCAATTGGAAAGAATTCACAAGAGGGAACTTGTTTAAGTGCTGCAGCATGGAATATATAATCAACACCTTTCATTGCATAATCGACGCTGTGTCTATCACGAACGTCTCCTATATAAAATTTTACTTTGGAATTGTTTAACAGATGGCGCATGTCATCTTGTTTCTTTTCGTCTCTGGAAAAAATTCTGATTTCTTTGATTTCAGAATCAAGAAACCGATTCAAAACAGCATTACCGAAAGAACCTGTCCCTCCGGTAATAAGAAGTACCTTATTTTTAAACATGATGTATTTGATAAAGTTGTGTATTATAGATTGGATAATTTATTGTATAGATTTATGTAATCTAAAAAACGATCATTTTTATCATATAACATCTTTGCACGTTCTCTACATGCGATTGAATAATGTTTTTTACCATTATCTCGGATGTTGTTTATTGCTTTCTGCAAACCAGAAATATCTCCTTTTTCTACTATGATTCCGGTTTTCATGGAGATAGCCTCGATACTTCCACCTGTTTGGTATGTTATGACAGGTGTGCCGCAAGAGAGAGCTTCTAAATTTGTAGTCGGGAAATTATCTTCCCATGTTGGGTTTAAAAAAACGTCTGCAGAGGAATACAAGTCTGCAAGTTCTTGTGTATTCTCTGTTTTGTTTATTCCAACGATATTATGGGGGAGATTTCTTATTTGTCTTGGGTTTAATCCAACTAAAACAATTACACTATTAATGTCAATGGACTTGCTTAGTTCAATGAAATCAGCCAAACCTTTTCGAGAACTCCAAATACTTGCAACTCCAAGGATTATAAACTTTCCTTCAATTTTATATTTTTCTCGAATTATCTCATTGGTGTTAGACTTAAATGTTTGAATGTCAATGCCATTGTTAATGACTTGAACCGGATAGTCACATAAAAACGATTGATTTATAATATCGCCTAACCATTGAGAAACGGGTACAATTACCATTTTTTTAACAGAGGTAAAAAGACCTTTTTTTAATAAGTAATTCCTTTTGGATCGATCTATTAAAAAGCTTGCAGGATATGTACCTGTTTGTGGACAATGACAACACTTGGCTTTCCATTTTATGCAATTAATATAGTCAAAATGTACGCAATGTCCAGTTATGGGCCAACAATCATGTAATGTCCAAACAATGGGAATATCAGCCTTAGCTAAATATTTAAATAGAATTTCTATATTTATATAATATCCATGAAGGTTGTGCAAATGGACAATATCCGGATGGATTGCTTTAATTTGATTAATTAATTTATATGTGGCATTGCTAGATGCAAGTCCATGCTTATCAAACAATCTTGTTTGAAGTCCATGAATCTTGACATCTAAATTTGATCCAATTTTTAGTAGATTAGATTTGCTTGGCCTCTCATTTCTGCCATAAGCGATATAACTATTCCAGCCATTTTGAATAGCGAGTTGACCAATTCCTTCAACTATTCGGCCTGTAGATCCTGAGTTAACAACGGTGTTTATTTGAAGGAGAGTCTTCATTGGAAAAATTTATTGTTGAATTATATGCTTTTTTATGGAAATAATGGACTTTTGTAAAAAGACGTACTTTATTGAAATCGTTATTTCTCTAAAAGGGCTAAGTATGCATCTACTTGAATCCTATCTCTTTGTTCAAAATCAAAATTTAAAACATTTTTCTTAAAGAATGAATAATTCTGTTCCATTAATTTAATTGCATTATTTAAGCTGTTCTCATTTTTTAAATCAAAAGTAATGCCGGTTTGTGGCTGATTTACCATTTCTTCTTGGCATCCAACGGCACTACTTACTATTACTGGTAGACCGTAATAAATTGCTTCTTCAATAACGAGACCCCAAGGTTCTCTTTTGGAAGGCAGAATAAACACATCATGCTGATGATATATTTGATTAATCTTATTGTTAGGAACGAAACCAACAAAGTGAATGTTGCTATTAGAACTTCTTTTTAACTCATCAAATTGTTCTCCTCTTCCAACAATTGTCAGATAACTTCCTAAACGATTAAATGTTTCAATTAAATATTTTAAATTTTTCTTGGGAATTAATCTTCCTACATATAAATATCTAAAGTTTGATGTTTTATTTCCTTCGTTTCTGTTATTGGTATTGTTTTTATTAAAGATTCCTACTCCACCTGTCTCAATGTACTTCCCTTTGTATTTCAATGCTTTAAAAACATCGCTTTGAAGTTTTCCTGATGTTAAAATAGTAGATATTTTTGTTAGTAATATTTTTTTTATTGTTGCAATGTATCCTGTTGTTATGCTTTCGTGTATAGAAGATTCTGATTGTAAACAATTTTTCCGTTTAGAAGTTAGAAGTATTAGTATCTTCAATTCAAATAAATCCCATCCTCCGTATATGATTTTATCATAACTATAGTGACGCACTATAGATAGTAAAGTTGTTAGAGTTGTTAGTTTGTTCCTCTTTTTTATTGATGTTTTGTTGATAATGCTAAATGGAAACTTTATTTTTTTTTCAAAATCATTTTCAATAACAACTTGATCTGATAGACCTACGAATATGACGTATATTTTACAATACTGATGTAATTTATTGTACAGATTTATTTTATAGAAAGCTGGGCAGTTATTTATTATTAAAAGATCAATTTTGTTCATTTTGTAATTGTGTAAGTGCGTTTTTTTAGTTTTGTTGAAATCCAGTAAGCGTCCGGTCAACCACCTATTGGAAAAACAGAAAAGAAGTATAAAGAGAGGGCAAAAAATTACTTAATAGGATCAGACACTAGCACATCAAGAGGCTTCCAGTTTTGAGGGAGCAATTCATCAATGCGGTTTGCTTTATGCTCCTGAATACGGGAAAGGACATCATGGAGCCAAAGAAATGGATTCACCTCATTCATTTTACAGGTACCGAAAAAGGAATACATCATTGCCGCTCTGTGCGCACCCCGCTGTGATCCGGCAAAGAGATAATTTTTTCTACCCAGAGCAAGCGGGCGGATTTTGTTCTCTATCGGGTTGTTGTCAATGCTGTATCGTCCGTCTTCCACATAGCGAACCAGCCGGGGCCACATTCTTCCAGTGTAGTTGACAGCTATGCCAATAGCACTCTTGGGGGCCATATTCCTCTGTTCTTTTAACCATTTTTCGATCTGAGCAAGTACCGGTATCGCTTCTTTTTCCCGTAGTTTCTTCCGTTCTTCCCAGGAAAGTTCCTGATCTCTTGCTTTTCGTTCTATGTTATAAAGTTGCTGTATGCGGGTCAGTGCAAACTCTGCTTTCTCTTTATCGTTTTTTCTTGCTTCATCAAATTTGCGTCTGGCATGGCAAAAACACCCCAATAAGGTAACATTAGGATCACTTTCAAATACATTATACCCTGCATAGCCATCCGTTTGAAGTGCACCATGATAATCTTTCAGAAAAGCAATCGGATATTGACCGCTTCTGGTCTGACGATAATTAAAGTAAACCAGTTTCTCCATCGGAGCGACATTAACCCACATATATCCCTGATGTGTAGCTTTCGGTTTATCTTCTGTTAATACCTGAATCGGTGATTCATCCATCATCAGATAATCTGATTGCAGAATCTTTTCTTTTATTCGGTTATAGAGTATGTCAAGAAGTTCACAGGTCTTCTCAGACCAGTCATTCATGGTAGAAGGAGCGACAATAACCCCTTCTCTTTTAAGCTGCTGTATCTGTCGGTAAAAAGGAGTGTGATCCACGTATTTGGCTACGTGCATCTGTGCCAGCAAACCGGCTCCTGCATTGCTTTTGGGAATAGGCTGCGAAGGAAGTTCTCCGATCACAATCGTTTGCTGGTC
Source organism: Prolixibacteraceae bacterium (assembly GCA_963692465.1). Classification (GTDB taxonomy): domain Bacteria; phylum Bacteroidota; class Bacteroidia; order Bacteroidales; family Prolixibacteraceae; genus JAUZOB01. The sequence goes on along the minus strand of OY829943.1, from coordinate 417,249 downwards.
CTGCAACAGGTATTTAGGACGGATGATCTTTTTTACATAGAGTTTACCGGGAACATATTCCAATGTCTCGTTTATTTCTTCCCCAATCTTCCTGGCTCCGGTTATATCTTCCTTCGGTTCAATTGTGTGCTCTTCCCGGGGTAAATTAGGTGATAGCGGTAAACGACCGTGCCCTTCAGCTTTTTTGCTTTTCCCTGTTTCCCGTTCGTATGTGACCGTTTCTTTCTTTGCTTCCGGCTTCTCTTCTTCTTTCACTGAATCAAACAAGGAAAGCTGACCGGGTATTTGAGCAGAAACAAATCGTTCGCTTTTAGCCCCATAAATCATCCGCTGAAGCTTCGAGTACTGAAACTTTAACAGTTTATAATCGGTTTGGAGGGTTTGTAACGAAGTGATCAATTGATCATATTCTTGTTTGGACAAAGAAACCGTTTCTGTAGTAGAAATAGCCTGTCGGGTTGGGGTGGTTTCCTGTCCTTTTTCCATGGCTTAAAGATAGAAAAAATACCTGTAAATCCCAACAAAACCAATGCTTTTAGTCGCTTTTTGTAAAAGAAAATCGTTTCCTTTTTTGAATATTCTTAATGGAGATTCCTCCGACCATCATTACCAGCACAGTCCACGATAAAGGATAGGTGGCCGACTTCTTATCCCATGCAGGAAGCTCAATGGTTCCCTGTTCGAGAAGTTTGTAATAAAGAATGAATCCTCCTTCTTCCCAACGCAATAACTTGATTCGGTCACGCCGTTTATTTATAAAGATAAATACCTCGCCCGAGAGGGGATTGCGTTGAAACCGACTTCGTACTAAACCGCATAATCCATTAAATGATTTTCTCATGTCGGTTGGTTCGTAATATAAATAATACGACAGCGATGAACTGAGCGAAAACACGGATTACAGCAGATTAATGTAGCACTTCAACTGCATCCGGTCGCAACCGTTGGGAAAAATCAGCTTTACTCCGTTGGGATACTAAAGTGCTATCTCTTCCCGATTCATTATTGGTCGTTCCCTGATTTGGATAGGAACAAACGCTGAAGATGAAGAGGACTCTGTGCTCTCCTGGTATTTCTTCTTCCAGTACATGAAGGTGTTAACCGACAAATTCTCTCTCTGACAATAGGCCTTCTGGCTCAGTCCGCTTTCTTTGTGTTGTTCTACGAGGAAGAACATCTCTTCCTCCCGTTCTCTTGTACTTCTCGGCATCTCTTTTTGCCTCAAAGTTGCAGCCCTTTTTCTTCTCTTACAATATGTGCTTTACCGAAGGCTTACCTCGTTTTTGCATACGTTGTGATGAATAATTGCTTCGCCACTATAAGAACGTCTACTTGGTCCAACGTCCATTCTTCTGGAACTTTCCCTGTTATTCTACCCTTCAATTGTTTTCCAGATGCCCATTACAATGTTTTAGTATTTGGGAGTCATTTTTTAAGTGAGTAAATCCACCTATTTGTCTTGAAACTCTTAATAGCAATAAGGAAAGAAGTAATTCTTCTTTGTTGATATAGAAAAATAGAGCGAAGCAAAGGAAAAACAAAAATTGAAAATTTTCTTTACCTCTGAATATTTTAACTAAAATATAGATATAGAATGCTAGAAAAAAGAAACCACCTTTGATAAAAATTTCAAAGATTGGTAAATGCATTTTAAAATAGTTATTACGAGAAAAATCAATTAACGCATAGCCTGCATTTCCTGCCGCGACAGCTAAATATCCTAAAACGTCTGGAATTGCCCCACCAAAACCTTTTCCCGTGAAGAAATAGAAAGGATTATGTAGAAAATATGAAGAAATAGTCATGAATTCTGCTAATAAATTTCCCATACTTGAATATTCAGCAGCGAAGTTATTAATGTCGGTTGTTTGTATTAATTGATTAATCTGTGAAAATTTATATGCAATAATATTACCTTGAAAATATTGAGTCAAGAAAATGAGTATATTGGATATATTGAAGATAAAAATAAGCGTTGGAATTATTAAAAATAAAAATAATTTTCGATTTTTCTTACAAAACCATAATAGAACAAGAATAATAGCTATTATTAATTTTCCTGAAATGAAAATATTTTGTGTAATAATGAAAAATAGTACAACTAATGAGCACAGTATCCAACTTCTATTTGAAAAAAGTTTTTTTGATAATAATATAGCAATTGGTAAAATTGGACTTATAGCATTATTTACAAGAAAGTGTGAACCTGCGTAATCAAATCTTTTATTAAAAATAAAAGCGACTATCAATTCAAATACAGATATTAGAAGAACATTTTTAAATATCTTTTCTGCTGAGTCAATTGAAATTTCATTGAACATTAAAATATAAAATAGAAAAGGAGTGTAAGTTAAAATGTCCTCTATATAATTGTCTTGATAATTTTTATTTGCAGCATATTGAAATGTACCAACAATTAAAGCATATGATATAAACAGAAGGAAAAAAGTTGTATATATGTTTTTTTCAAATTTAATGGAGCCTTTATCTTTAAATAATAAATATGATGAAATAATAAATGATACAATAATGTTTACAGAAAAAGATCCAAAACGAAGTCCCCAAAAATTTAAATATGAGATAAAATTATTCGGATCTGTCCTGTTTTCCCATCCTAGCGATAAAAGTGTAAATGATATAAAATATTGTATTCCAATCTCTTTGTTATTTATAAATACAAATAATACAAAAGCATATTCGACGATTGATATTAATGCTGAAATATTAGAATAGTTTGTTTTAAAAAAAACAACATCTAATATCATAAATAAAAATAGAATCGTAGGAGAGTAAGAAATTTTATTCTTATGCATATTTTTTAGCTTAGTACAAGTGTAACCAGTAACGAAAAATGCAGTAAAATTGGCATCGGGACTGGTTCTTCGTCACATTTGGTGATAAAAAATAATTAGAATGTTCTTTAAAATATCACGTTAATTATCTGTTTTACAATGGAATAAGTGTCTAAAACGTTAGCAAATCTCAATATTTATAACTACATTTAAAGTGTTGATGTTTAAGTGTATAGATACAAATGAATCAATTTGCTAACGTATACAAATTTAGTCCCTTTTATGCATTATGGCAACTTCCCGGAATAACAATAAGCGAAATCTCAATTAACGATCACGAAGTCATTTTAAAGGCTAAAATTAAATCTCATTATGCAACATGTCCGATCTGTGGAAAGAAGAGCAAAAGAATACACAGCGTGTATTACCGAAATCTGCAGGATTTGCCTATTTCAATGAATTCAGTGAAAATTAAACTACAGACAAGAAAATTTTACTGTTGTAATGCAAAGTGCCACCGAAAGATATTTTCAGAACAGTTATCCCCTTACTTTTTTCCATACTCAAGAAGAATGACAAGAGTGAATGACCATATTACAAAACTGAGCCTGGAGATCTCAGCCAGGAAAAGTTCATATATTTCAAAACTGATGAATTTTCCAGTAAGTCCATCCACTTGTCTTAGATTGGTTTATAGATGCAACATTCCTTCTCACAGAGATGTTCGGCACATTGGAATCGATGACTGGGCTTATCGGAAAGGACATTCGTATGGAACCATTGTAGTTGACAGAGAAACCGGGAAAGCCATCGACCTTATCAAAAGCCGTGACAATATAGACATTATAAGCTGGTTAAGAGAGCATCCAAATATCGAGTCAGTTACTCGTGACAGAGCAAGTTGCTATTCTAAATCTGTTTATCTGACACATCCCCAAGCCCTTCAGATTGCAGACCGTTTTCATATCGTGAAAAATTACTCAGATTACATTTATAAAATTGTCCAAAAGCTTCTTCCTGAATTTAAACGGTTAGACAACAGACAAGTTGCATTTCCCCTTGATGAAAAGCTTAAAAATGGAATCCAGCGAATAACGGATCTGGCTATGCATGGTTGTAAAATACCAAACCAAAAACAGAATATAGTACTCAAAGCCAAAGAATTGTATCGGGAGGGTCATTCAAAAAACGAAGTGGCTAAAATACTGAATATGAATATTCGCACAGCTATTAAGTATATTGAGAATGCTACAAATCAGATAAATACTGGTCGGATATCGCAAAATAATTATTCTTCATTTCTGAATGACATCATAGCCGGTTATTGTAATGATGAAAAGCTAAGTGTCGTATATCGGAAAATCAAAAAGAAAGGATTCAATGGGTGTCAAAGAGCCCTATCTGTCAGATTCGGTGAAATCTTTAAGGCTGGTAAAAAACGGAATGGCGATTTTGCCATTAAAAAGCTCAGATGCAACTGTTTGCCGCAGACAATTTCACCCAGGAAACTGACCATTTATTTGACAAACAGGGGTTATCCGAAGATATTATCTTCCAGCGAGATTTATTCCTTTAAACAAATAAGAGACATGAACTCAAAAGTCCAGAAACTATGGGACTTATCTCACGAATTCAGGTCTGTATTTGAAGAGAAATCGGTTTTAAAGCTTAAGGACTGGATCTGTCATGTAGGCAAGTCATCATTCAGAGAATTAAAAGGATTCGTTAAAGGACTTATATCTGATCTTGCAGCTGTCACGGCAGCTGTTAAGTACGATTGCAACAACGGATTGACTGAAGGTAATGTAAACCGACTCAAAAATATCAAGCGTCAAATGTATGGAAGGGCCAATCATGCACTCCTACGCAGAAAAGTCGTACTTTCCAATACAGGATAACCACCACCAAATGTGACGAAGAACCTGGTAAGGTATGTTAGTTCAGACTGTATTGTCATTTATTAAGGGTTTTTAGATAAAGATTTTTGAAAAATCAGGAATAAATAAGTTTTTACAATCTTTTTCTATTTTAAAATACTCTATATCTTTTATAAATAAGGATATCAAATTTATTAGCTCTTCTTTATTTTTGAAATATGGATTATATGTAAAACACTTTGAGTATATTTTGAGGGCTTCAATATCTTTTATAAAACATATCTTCTCATTTGAAATGCATTCCATTAGAATTCCACTTACTCTATATTTAAAGCTTGACGGGTAGCAAATTAGGATTAGATTACTAATGGAGAATAGTGATTCATATTGTTGTTGTGATAAATAGTTATTAATAATAACGATATTCTTATTATTAGATTTTGAGAAATGTCCTTTTGCTATAAAAATAATTTTGTTTTTCATTAAGAACTTTCCAAATGATTCATCACTTAACAAGGAACGAATAAATTTATAATCAGTACTTGAAGCAGAAGGAGAAAATATAACATAGTTGTATAATGGAGCATTATGCAAATCAGGGCAAATGTTATGCAGGCTGTTGAAATTTACATTTTTAATATTTAAAGGATTAATAAGGCCATGAGAAATTACACACACATTATTTATGCGGTACATTTTTAGATGTTCTTTTATATATTGTTCAAAAACAATGTGGGTGTTTTTTTGGGATATTTTCTTTATGAAGAATCTTTTTATTCTAGAGTCTAGCCCTCGAATATTATCGTGGTTAACTATGAATAGTTTGTACTTATATTTTGCAAAAAAAAGAGAAATTTCCTCATAACTACTTAGCAATATGTAATCATAATTAGAGAAATCGATTTTATGTTTTATATATATTAATTGAAGAAAAAATAATATTCTATTAGTTATTCCATCCTTATACCTATATAAGATATTCGGAATTTCTAGTTTAAAATGAGAATTACTGGTTTTTATTTTTTTAAAATACCCAGCCTTACATACTATGTCAACCTGATATTTTTGCCTCATTAATGCATCTAAATAGATTTTGTTGAAGTTAATGTGTCCATCAGGAGAGATGTGATCTATATATAAAATTTTACTCATCTAAAAATCAATTTTTGTAAAAGGAATAAAAAAACTGGATATCCCAACTCTGTATTTTGTGCCAATTTGCTTTTTAAATGCATAGAGTGCAGTGCAAAAGTCGTTATTGAAAAACAATGGTCCTGCTCATCTTTAAATTTTTGGTAAGACTTATATTCCGTCAATAGGCTTTCTGAATTTTTTCTTTCAATTCTTTGCGTCGCTACATCTTTTTTGCTTTCCGGCCTTATTATCCACTTATAGTATAGTAATTATTGCGTGAAACTCTTAACTCCCAATACATTATTTCAACTGTCCAGTAGTTTTTTGTTCTTTGATAAACTCATAAATTAACGGTGCTTTCGAAAATAAAGCTCAATGCTTTTTTTATATTTCATTTTCTCAGCTTCTTTATATGAATGAGCCTTTGCCTTCGGCTGTCACTACCATATTTCTATTGCCCGGAAAACTGTTGCTTCCTATAGTTGCATATTCTTCCATGTCAGATAAAGCAAAGTACTTGCTGTTACCTCTAATTCCCCTGATAATTCTGCATCCTTCCGGTTATAACTTAATTTGATTGCATTCTCTTTGATGGACCGAGTCGAGTACATCCTTTCCTTTTGATCTTCTATATTTAAAATTTTATCCCTAATCTTTTGGGCACTTCTAAAAACCTCTTTTGAGGGTACGTTAAAAAGAAAAGATTATTTACACCTGCTTATGCGAGATTTTACGATTTGAGTAAAGCGCACATAAACAGCATGTTACTTGTTTCATCATTTATTGAACGGGCACAATTATCCCACAGAAACCATCGTTTTCAGTTGAACACAGCGACATAGATTATACGTAAGGTTCATCAGTGTAATTTTTGCTTTTGCTCTGACGAGCCCGATGGTGCGAATAAAGGAACCGTTCATGCTATTTTCTACAAAGCCAAAGATGTGTTCAACTCTTGCTCTGTGTGAAGATTTTTCTTTATTGTTGTCTTTTTGTTTTTTCGTTAATGGCAGATTTCTGTATTTCCGCTCTACAACTTTGCTCACGACTTTCTTTTTGTGATATATCTTTTCACATTTTTTTCCGGTATAAGCACTATCTGCATACAATTTCTGCCCCTCATCTTTTTCATCTAACAATTGATCAATAGGTTGAGAGTCATGAACAGAAGCAGAAGTTACAATATAGGACACTATCAATTTTGTTCCTTCATCTGCTTTTACATGATTTTTATAGCCGTAAAAATTCGTCTTGTTCTTTTGGGTCCATCTTGCATCCAGATCTTTCTGACACAATTTACGTGGTTTTTCTTTCCATTCTTCCGGAACTTTCCCCTGTTTAATGGTGTCGTTCTCTTCTTTTTTATTCCGTTGCCGGGGGGCTTCCACAAAAGTGGCATCTAATATTTTACCAGTATTGGCAAATACACCTTGTTCATCCAGTGTGGTATTGAATATCTCAAAAAGCCTTTCGATCAGTCCTTCTTTTATCAGTGCTTCCCGAAACACCCAGAAAGTACGACTGTCCGGAACTTTATCGCTATTGTTCAACCCCAGAAAGCGCATAAAACTTCTCCGGTCATTAATCTGATATTCCAATTGTTCGTCTGATATATTGTATATGCTTTGAAGAATCAACGCTTTAAACATCATTGTTGTATTAAAGGCCGGACGTCCTCCGTGACTGGAGTTTGTTCCTTTTTGAAGTATTTCGTGTTGATTTAATACCGGTGCAAATATCCTCCAGTCAATGTATTTATTGAGTTTTACAAGTGGATCATTTAATTGGGTAAGTCTCTCTAAACGAAAATGTTCGTCAAATAAACCTAATGGATTAACGTTCTTCATCTGTTATTTCCTTTTACATCCTAAAAATAATGCTTTTACCCTTCAAATATCCTCCTGATGCCCATTAATTCAGTATTTTAGTTTTTAGAAGTGCCCTTTTGTATCTTCCAAGTTAGAAATTCCATATTCTGTGGTCCGCCATACTTTTCTCCTTCCCTTATTGTAAAATATCTTCTTATTTACTTATCAATTGATCTAATTCCCCTAGGGAAGTGCAGTATAGACTTGAAAAATGAGATTCGTTTTATTAATATTGCGTAGTACATAAAAGACCGAATAATTATGTGAAAGATAAGACCCAATATTTTGGGAATAGGAGTAATTCCTAAATCTTTCATGTTATAATTGAAATTGCTATTCCATATTTGAGACATTGCTTGTGCTTGGTTTTCTGTTCGATGTCTCAGGTAATTTTTTATGAAAAAAACGGGAATTTTATATGATTTTAAATTTTCTTGGATTAAAAAATAGTCATTATACACAAATGCATGTAATGTTTTGATATTTAATGATTCATTTTGTGCAATTCTATAGATAGAGAGATATCTATTTAATGTGTATATTTTATAATATTTTGAAAATAGTGCAAAGAAACAATAATCAGATGTCGGGTAGTAATCGTTATTAAATCCTCCTAATAATTCTATCTGTTTTCTTTTAAATATTATTCCTGACGGTACTCCTAGTATATTTCCGTAATAAAAGGAAATATCATAGATTCTCTTTAAGTGAATATTTTTTGACTGACTATTGTTAATGAAGTTATTAGTCGGAATGGTTTTGCAAATAAAGTTGAATGGTTTTAATATTCCAATATCCTCTTTCTCTGTTAATATTTTTGTTGTTTCTTTTAAAAAATTAGAGAACAATAAATCATCGTCATGTAACATTACGACCCATTCTCCTTTCGCCAAAACAAATAGACGGTTCCAATTTTCAACCATCCCAATGTTTTTGGTGTTTTTATAATAACTAAGTCTTTTTTCTTTGTATGAAGAAACTAATTGCTCGGTATTACAATTTCTTGTTGGATCATTATCAACAACCATAATGTCATAATCCGTATACTCGATTTGATTAATAGCACTATCAATAGCTTCTTTTAGTAAATCGGGTCTTTTGTATGTTGGAATAGCAATTGTTATTTTGGGAATAAAATCTAACCTCGACTCAATAATAGGAATTGATGGGATCTGGGTTGTTTTAATAAAATTGTCAACAATCTTAAAAAAATCCGTGTTTTTATCTACCATAACAAAGTAATATGAATCTGTTAGATACTTCTTTGAATGCTATTTTTAAAAATAAAAAAAAATTAATTTTTAATTCTTTACAGACAACTTGAGGCCATTTCCAATTGTTGTATGACAATTGAACAATTCCTTGTGCTAAAATAAGCCCCAATAATCCCAAATGAGTAAAAGTTAATGTTAAATAGCTAAATAAGGCTATTAGTCCACCAGTTATTAACGAAACCCACATAAATGGAATGCTATTTCCTGTAACTATAATTGTTGAAAAATTAGAATGATTTCCTTCTAGTAATATAATGATAGAATATAAAATTACGAGAGATATCGAGGGTAAGTTTGCATTTGATTTGATTAATGCTAACGCAGAGGGAGCAATAAAAACTAGGCACAAACTCCCTATAAAGAATATACAATAATAGATTCCCATACTAAAAGCGAAATCTTTTAAGAGAAGTTTTTTTTGTCTTGTAACTCTTAAAGCCGAAAATCGAGGTTCATATATACTAAAAAGGGTAGATGCAATACCCCCAATTAAGCCAACTAATTGTATTAATAATCCGTATGATGCAACGTCCGAAAGAGAGAGATATAAACCTGATAGGAACATTCCAAATTTAGTAATTGCATAAGAACCAATAAAAACCAATCCTAATTTTTTTGCATTATACCATATTATCTTGAATAATTCAACTTCTTCTTTTTTTGTTATATGATAAGATGATATTTTTTGTTTTAAATCTTTTGTGAAAAAATAGTGATAGGATATATATCTATTTACAAAAGGAGAAATTAAATTTGCTAAAGAGACACCTAATAATCCCCATCCTAAAAGCAGAAAGACAGTAGTCAAAATTATGTATGCTGATTTTGAATAGATCATTGCTTTTTTTGACTCCATTATCAAACCTTTTCCTGTTAATAATGAAGAATAATAAGTATAGTATATATTGAAAAAAGTGGAAATAGAGTATACGATCCAGATTATAAATGAATTATGGATGTTACTAAAACCTGCGGTTACCTTATAGATATACATTGTCCCAATAGACAACATAAAAAATAATACAAAGAAAGCTAATCTACGGTATACAAATCTGGCCGTATTAATCATTGTTGATAATAGACGATAATTTACTTCTTTATTGCAATTTGTTTCTATCCCTTCTTTTTTTAAAATTTGAGCACCACTGAATATATAGGTTATATTTCTTCCAAACTGAGGCGCAAATCCGAAATCAAATAATGCGACTAATGATCCGATAGTTAACATCAAATAATTCATTCCTATTTCTTCCTTTGAAAGTATATGAAGAATTAATGGTAAAGTTATAATACCTGATGCTATAGAGAAGAACTGAGCAATATACCCCCAGATTACATCTTTTTTTGAGAGATGAATCGTTTCATCCATAAATTGAATTTAATTAGCTATTTTGCTTTTCTTATTTACTGTGAAGAATACATTTTATTCCTTCCTCTATAGATGTTTTAGATTCCCATTGAGGAACAATTATTCCGTTATCCCATGGTTTCATTACTTCTCGTTGGCGATAGGGACGTGCTCCCCAGTTAATGTTTAACTTTTTATTTGTTGTCTTTTCAAATAGTGATGCTAATTCTCTTAAGGAGTATCGTTTTTGTGCTTTTATTGCAAAAATGCTTCCGTTGGTTATGAATGAGGATTCTGCTGATAAGTGATGTATAAGCAGAATATATGCATTAATAATATCGTCTATGTATGAAGTATCTATCAATTGTTCTCCTGGAGACATACTCAGTGATTCTCCTGTTTCTGCGATTTTATCCCATAAGTTAAAAATTTTAGCTCTTGTGTCATTTGGACCATATGTATCGCACAAACGAATTGTACAAAATTTGATCTGATTTGTTTCAATATAATATCTAGCAATATCTTCAAATGCTTGTTTTGTTGCAGCATAGAGATTTACTGGCGAATAATTTTTATTTTGATAGTTTTGCCAGAAGGTTCCTGTATTAATGAACCATTTTACGTGGGCATTTACAGCACAATCTAATAATTTTGTTCCAAACTTAATGTTAGAATCAATAAGTTTTTCAATGTCTTCAGGTGTATGTGATGATAGAAAAACAGAAGCTAAATGGACGATCCCATCAATTTTATTTCCTTTTATAAAGTTTGTAATAGTATTCGTATTTTCTTTTCCTATATTAATTCCTTTTAAAGAATACTCAACAGAGGGAGTTTTATTGATAGTAATAAGAACATTATGACCGTCTTTAACAAGTCTTTTGATCATATGTTGACCAATAAAACCTGTAGCTCCAGTAACGAGAATATTCATAAGAAAGGAGTTTTAAAGTTTGATAATGTGCGAAAAGATAGATCTCTTTCAGAGATAATATGATTTTCTTTTCCCCAATTCATGTCAAAAGAATTATATCGAATTCCGGTATCACAATCTTTATTATATACGGATGTTTGAATGTAAGAAACAATAGAATCATTTTCTAATGATTTAAAACCATGAGCACATCCAATCGGAACATATAACGCTTTAGGATCATCTTCCCGTAATTCAAATGATAGGTATTTCCCATAAGTTGATGATCCTTTACGAATATCCAAGATGACATCTAAAATATTCCCTTTATTAAGATAAATTAATTTTACATGTTCGTAAGGGGGGAGTTGAAAATGCATTCCACGAATAACATCTTTATTTGAAATGGAAAAATAATTTTCTTTGAAATCCGTTCGTAAGTTGTTCTCAATGAAAAAATCAGAGTTGTATATTTTTAAAAAATCACCTCGATTATCTGTAAATCGATTTAAATGAATAACTTTTAATCCTTCTATTGATGTATTTTCTATTTTCATAGTTTGTATTGGATAAGAAATTCTTTTAAAATTTTTTCAATATACGCAAACATTTCATCTGTTAACCCGGGATACGTTCCCAGGAAAAAGGTGTTGTTCATAATCAGGTCTGTGTTGCTTAAATTATCAGCAATACGCCATGTTTTATCGACATAAGCCGGTTGCTTACTCAAATTTCCTGCGAAAAGATTCCGGGTTTCAATTAAATGCGAATTGAGGTAAGTAGTTAGTTCATCTCTGCTAAAAGGAGTTTCTTTCTTGAGTGTAACGATGAAGCTGAACCATGCCGGATCAGAATCGGGCGTTGCTTCAGGAAGAATAAAATATTGTGGATACTGCGAAAATATCGCTGTATGTTTTTTGAAGTTTTCTTTCCTTTTCTCACAAAAAGCAGGTAGTTTATCCATCTGTGCTGCTCCGATTGCTGCCTGCATATCGGTCATTTTTAGATTATAACCGACTTCGGAGTAGACATATTTGTGATCATATCCGAATGGCAGATTTCCGAATTGCTGTGAGAAGCGTTTACCACAGGTATTGTTTCTTCCTCCGACACAAAAACAGTCCCGACCCCAATCCCTGAAGGATCGTACAATACGGTCTAACTGGGTGTCATTGGTTACAATGGCACCCCCTTCCCCGGTTGTAATATGATGAGCCGGATAAAAAGAGATGGTTGATAAGTGCCCGAAAGTCCCGGTGAATTTTCCTTTATACCGACTGCCAAAAGCATCACAATTGTCTTCGATAACCCAAATGTTATGCTCTTCGGCTAATTTCATGACGACATCCAAATTGAATGGATTCCCCAGCGTATGGGCCAGAAGAATACATCTTGTCCTAGGTGTGATGGCTTTCTTCAACATCTCTACATCAATGTTGTAGGTGGGGATGTCGACATCGACAAATACCGGAACCAGTCCGTATTGCAGAATCGGAGTAACGGTTGCCGGAAATCCCGCGGCAACAGAAATGACCTCATCTCCTGCTTTTAACCGGCGATCACCTAATTTTTCAGAGGTTAACGCTGAAAAGGCAAGTAGATTGGCTGAAGATCCGGAATTAGTAAGGAGTACATTTTTAACTCCTAAAAAGTCGGCGATCTTTTTGGCGAAGAGTTCAGAATAACGACCTTCGGTTAACCAAAAGTCCAACGAAGAATTGACCAAATTGGTTAATTCGATCTCATCAAATACCCGGCCGGCGTAGTTAACCTTGCTCTTGCCGGGAATGAATTCCTTTTGCGCAAACTGAGACTGATAATATTCTTGTGTTTTTTCAATGATTTCTTTTCGTATAAGATTCGGATCCTTCATTGATTCCTATTTTATAGTTGGGGTGTTTATTTTGAGTTAAAAAACTGTTGTATTTGAGAGATTGAGCATGCTCTTATATCGTCTTCTTTTAGAAAGGCTTTATTCCAGTCGACAATATTTTGTAAGGCTGTTTTGATCGACCATCTTGGCTGCCAGCCTAAACGTGTTTTTGCTTTGGAGCAATCGAGCTTTAGATAATTGGCTTCGTGAGGCTGGGGTGCGGTATCGACTTCATATCCGGCATTGTTGCCCCACTGAGAGCAAATCTCCTGAATAATCCACTCTACATCCCGGGCATCCGATTCATCCGGTCCGAAGTTCCATCCTGAAGCATATTCTGCTCCTTCGGTATAGAGTTTCGCACCCAAAAGCAGATAACCGTTCAGCGGCTCCAACACATGTTGCCAGGGGCGGATGGCACGCGGACTGCGAATCCTGACTTTTTCCCCTTTGCTGATGGCCCGGATAAAATCGGGTATTAACCGGTCTTCCGCCCAGTCACCTCCTCCGATCACATTTCCCGCTCTGGCTGAAGCCAATGCTACGCCATGTTTCTCGTAGTCCTTGGGGTTAAAGAAGGAGTTTCGAAAAGAAGCAGTCACCAGTTCGGAACAACCTTTACTGTTGGAATAGGGGTCGTAACCTCCCATCGGCTCGTTTTCGCGGTATCCCCACAGCCATTCTTTATTTTCGTAACATTTATCGGTCGTCACGTTCACCACGGCTTTGATGCCGGGAGTCTGCCGAATTGCTTCCAACAGGTTGACCGTTCCCATGACGTTCACCTCATAGGTCTCGCGCGGATTCTTGTACGATTCCCTTACCAATGGCTGGGCTGCCATGTGAATGACAATCTCCGGCTGTACTTTTTGCAGCGTATTGAGTAGGTGCGAATAGTCGCGTATATCGCCGGTTTCCGTTGTCACCAACTCGCCGATCCGTGCTGTTTCAAAGAGGCTGGGTTGCGTAGGAGGCTCCAGTGCATAGCCGTAAACGTCTGCCCCCAGTTGGTGCAACAATAGGCACAGCCACGAACCTTTGAAGCCGGTATGTCCGGTGACGAAGACTTTCCGTCCCTGATAGATGTTGTTATAAAGGTTGTTCATGTTTCAGTTCAAAATTACCATTTGATCCAGGGGGCTGTTTTATTCTTAATCAATGCCTCCAGTTGGGTCTTGTCGCGCAGGGTATCCATGGGTTTCCAGAAACCATGATGTTTATAAGTATAGAGTTGACCTTCCAGTGCGAGTTGTTCCAATGGTTCCCGTTCGAAGGTGGTGCTGTCCGATTCGATATAATCCAGAACCTGAGGTTCGCAGACGAAAAATCCGCCGTTGACCCAAGAACCATCTCCTTTCGGCTTCTCTTGAAAATCTCGGACCTGTTGATTCTTATCAATGGTTAGTGATCCGAATCTCCCTTCTGGCAGTACAGACGTCATGGTGATCAGTTTTTTGTGCTTCTGATGGAAAGCAACTAATTGGTTGATATCAACATCAGCCACTCCGTCTCCGTAGGTGAGTAGAAACGGTTCGTTATGCAGATATTCTTTAGCCTGTTTGATCCGGCCGCCGGTCATGGTTTCCAGTCCGGTGTCGACTAACGTGACTTTCCAAGGTTCGGAATGGTTATGATGAAACGTCGTGGTGTTGGTACAGAGATCGATGGTCAGGTCTGAACGATGCCTATAATAGTTGGCAAAGAACTCCTTAATCATATACCCTTTGTAACCGCACAGAATGATAAACTCATTGTATCCGTAGAAGGAATAAATCTTCATAATGTGCCATAGAATCGGATAGCCGCCGATTTCAACCATCGGTTTGGGTTTCAGTGAGGTCTCTTCGGATAACCTTGATCCAAGTCCTCCGGCAAGGATGACAACTTTCATTTTTTGATTCTATTTTTTGTGATGAAGATGTTTTGATTTTTTATCGGATTGATTATCTCCATAACCGTAACCATATCCGTATCCATAACCGTACCCGTATCCATATCCTGAACCATAGTTGTAGAAGGACTTCTTTATTTTAATGTCATTAACGACTAAGCTGATATTTTGAATTTGGTTGCTTTCAGCCTCCTGTAGACATCCTTGCAATCCGGCTTTTTCAGTATAACTTTGTCGAACGACAAAGATGTTGGCATCGGCGTATTTAGCGACTTCAAACGTATCGGCTACTAACCCGACCGGAGCGGAGTCAATGACTACGTATTGATAACGTTTCTGCAATTCTGTAATCAGCTCATGCGCTTTTGGGTCAGAGAGTAATTCTCCGGGATTAGGTGGAACCGGTCCGGCTGTTACCAGATCCAGACTTGGATGATCGGTATGCTGAATGACTTCATCTAAGGTCGATTGTCCGATGAGATAAGTGGAAGCTCCAAAATCGTTTCGGACGTTAAAGTCATCGTAGATTCTTGGTTTACGAAGGTCATAACCGACTAATACCGTTTTCTTCCCGGTCAGCGCAAAGGCAGAGGCAATGTTCATGGCACAAAAGGTCTTGCCTTCTCCTGGAAAAGAGGAGGTAACCAGTATAACCGGACATTCTTTTCCCCGAATATAAAATGCTAATCTTGTTCGAATGGCTCGGAACGGTTCTGCTGACGGGCTGTTAGGGTTATTGAGTACCATCTGATTGGAACTTCCGTCATCGTTGTGATAAACTTTCCCGATGATGGGTTTGTCGGTGATCTTCTTGATATCATCCCGCGTAATAATACTGGTATTGAAGAAGTCTTTTAGGAAGATGATAATGGCTGGAATGAATAGTCCCAACAATAAGCCGATTAGATAATTTATCGATTTTTTGGGTGATACGGGACCGGCTCCGGCAATAATCGGTTCATCGACAATCTCGTTATCCGGCGTATTGGAGGCCAGGGTCAATTGCTCATCGGCCCGCTTTTGAAGAAGGAAGGTATAAATTTCATTGTTCAGATTGAACTTACGGTCGATATCAAACGAGGTACGTTGAATAGCGGGCATCTTACTGGCTTGTCCTTCGTATTGGGCTAATCGGCTGCTGGTTTGGTTCAGGGCGACTTGATTATTGTGCATTAGGTTTTTCGTATTCTCCAGTAAGTTGGCTTTGGCACTTTCAATCTGTGCATCGATCTTTTTGATCAACGGATGGTCTTTGCTTTTGATGGTCGTGGAGAGCATACTTTTCTGAAGGTTCAATTCATTCAAATTGAGTATCAGTTTATTGAGCAGCTCATCCTTGATATCCAAAGCTGATGGGGCGACAATGGAGTTTAAATGAGAACTCTGTCGTACATAGTTGTGTAAGTAGTTAAAATATTTCTGTTGGGCCATGAGGGTTGCCTTTTCCTGCTGTACATCGGTAATGGCTTTGTACATCTCGGAAGTTTGTACTTCCGGATTGACAATCTGATTGGCAGTCTGGTAGGCTTGTCGTTGCGTTTCTGAACGGTGTAGTGAATCGGAAATATTCGATAGTTCACCGTTGATGAAGTCGATGGTCATCTTAGCTTCCCGGTTTTTCTTTTCCAAATTTCGGCGTAGGTAAATCTCCGTGAGTTTGTTCATGAAATCTTCGGCCTTGCGCACATTGGTAGAGGGCATATTGATAACCAGTAGGGTCGCTTCTTTTTTAACCGGAGCAATCGCTAGTATTTTTTGGTACTGTTTGATCTGTTCGTCGGTATTGTTGAAAGTGAAGTAGTATTCATTGCCTTTGGCTGTGTCGTTGCCGTTCATCATGAGGGTGAAGGCAAACTGGGGGGTACGGACCATCTCCCCTGGAATTATTTCTTTTTCGAATGTAAAAGAGCTTTTGTAATCGCTTGCATGATTGGTCTGATAATTGTAAACGAGTGCTTTTTTCCCTTCGACTTTCAGCTTAATCTTTCCCGAAGGAGAAAGTTTCACATAAAACTTAACGTTAACGGGTTGAACATGGGTGGTGTCGAACAGAACGGTGAACGGACAGTCTTTATAAAGTTCCTGATGATGTAAAAATTGATCGGTATAGTAGGATACCTGAAAATTGAGTTCTTTCAGGGTTCGTTCGATCTGACTATAAGAAGAGAGGATAGCAACCTGGTTGTCAATGGTCTTACTGGCACTTCCCATTAAGGCAGATACATCTCCTCCTGCCGCTGCGGCTGCTCCGATGGATCCTAATCCGCTTCCTTTCTTCTCATCGTTGATCAATACACTGGACTGCATGTTGTAAACCGGAATGGTATAATGATTAACGGCCCAGGCAATGCCCAATCCGATTACGGTGCAGAGAATAAACCAATGGAGGTTCTCTCCGAACAACCGGACCAGATTTTTCAGGTCAAATGTTTCTTCGTTTTCTGTATTGTTGGGGGTGTTGTTATTTTCGGTATTCATGAATTATTTTTTAAAGGCATTAAAGACTAAAATAGCGGTGGAGAGAGCTGTTAAGATGGTTGCTAGATTCAACGTTCGTACTCCGTAGGTTTTGTTGATGGGTTCGATGTACAACACATCATTGGGTAAAATATTATAAACATCCGAATTGATGATGTCTTTGCCGGTAATATCGAAAGTGATAATCTTTTTCCCCTGAGGAGTTTCTCGAATCAGCTTGATGTTTTTCCGGTTACCGAAATCTGTCAGATCACCGGCACAACCTAATGCTTCAAAAACAGACATGTTATTTTTCATCATGGTGTATTCTCCGGGTTTGTTCACTTCGCCCAATACGGTAAAACGCCGGTTAACCAATTTAACGATGACGGACGTGTTGTTGATGTATTTATTGACTTCTGTTTGCAATTTATATTTAACCTGTTGTACCGTCATCCCTTTTACATAGACTTCACCAATAGTGGGAAAATCGATGTTCCCTTTACTGTTCACGATGTAACAGGCCAGCTCTAAAGTCTGGTCTGTAGTATAGCTGTTGGCACTTCCGGTGATATTTAAGAAGTTACTGAGCTGTTGGTCATCAGCGGCAATGACCTGAATGTACAGGTTATCGTTGGGGCGGATGAGGTATTCGCCTTTGGTGCTGTCGGCTGGCAGATAGGTAATATTCTTATTGTCTTGCAAATAAAGCGTGTTTTTCAAAGGAACGCAGGACGAAAAAACCCCGGCTGCTAATAGCAGTGCAACGACTATTAGTTGGCAGGTCCTTTTCATCTTTGGGTTATGATTCCGATTTTTTTTCATCAAAAAAATAATTTCAGTTTATTCTATTTTTAGGAAATGTTGTTTCAAATGGTCTGATCGGCTTTATAAATAAGCAATGCCGGCTGGTTCTTTATGTAATTTTCCAGCTCTCCCGGCAAAATTACTAAAAAACGGATGCGCCGATGGATGATCTTCTCTGTTTTTTCGATCAGTTTATCCATATACGGTCTGTTTTTGATGTGACCGGCTAATACGACGTCAATGACCTGAGAATCCCGTCCTGAAGCGAAATCTCCGGTCACAAAGGCAAAGTCAATGTTCCCGATTTGGGTAATGACTTGCTTAACAATTTGATCGATGCCTACATGTTTCAACAGCAGACTATGAATGTCGCTGTAGAGCGGATGACTGGTATTGGCTTTGAATAGTTTCTTGTTCCCCTGGGTGGTTGAACACAAAAGCCCTGCTTCCTCAAAACGGTTGAGTTCTAAACGGATCGCATTAGTCGATTCGCCGAATTCTGTTTCGAGGTTCCGTAAATAAGACTGGGTCTTGCTGTTCAAAAAGAATTTGAGTAACAGTTTGATACGAGTCTTAGAGGTGATTAAGCTTTCGAGCATTGAGTGGGGGATCTATGATCGTTTGAGTCAGATATATTCGGAACTGTTGGCAGTGCGGGGAAGTACTGCCTTTTCACAGCTCCGCTTCCTCAGTCCCATACGGACTGAGCAGGCATTTTAAAAAACATTCATCATAACGGACGAATGTTCATTCAACAAAACTACTCATTCTTACTATTCTGAACAAATCAATTGTACTCAAAGGATACAAAGTAATTGTTAAATTGAACGAATTGCATCTCCGGGTGTATGAACTGTTCATTTTAGCCCATGAATTAAATCCTTAATTTTGATTCACGGAGTAGTTTTCAGGAGATAGATGCACAAAAGGATGAGACGTTGCGTTCGCGGGCAATGAAAACTACCGCGCAATGGCTAATTCCTCGGCACAACCATTCGTTTTATTTGATAGTGACAATATAATGAAAAAGGATGTTTACTTTTTTAGTGAATAATGAAAGGAAAAACTTTATATTTATCCGTAACAGACATAATGAACCATTATCAAATATGAAAACGATTAAAAGATTACCGACCCACCCGGGCAGTGTGTTGAAAGAAGCCGCTATCGGCATTAATGCCGAATCTCTGAGTGAAGAGCCTATACTCGCAGGGCGGTTGCGGGAGATCCGTAAGCTGTGCATATCGTAATGAGATTGATTTAATCCCGGTATAATCCCGGTAATTACTAAAAGCTATTGATTTTATGTATCATATTGTTTGCCTCATCGAAGGTTTTGCATAATCGGTTAATGTCTAAAGAACCAATAAGTTGAGGTGCATTTTTGAGCTTCCCATATTTTAACTTTTTAGGGATGGCATACCGATCGTCGGTAAAATACCGTCCTAACAAAGTTTGCAATACTCTGGCCGGATAAGCTATTTCTTCAGGATTTTTACCTTTTATTGATGGATCTTCTGTTAGAGATGATTGGGTATTTCTTTTTAAATGGGCGAAACATTCTTCAATTTTGTCCGGTTGAGAGAGAATCCATCCTTCCATGGATTGAATCATGAAAAATGATTTGTCCCGGCATTCCGTAATTTGCGCCTGTTCTAATTTCTCTGAAATGCGATTTTTGGGCCCCTCCAAATCAATCAATAAAATAGAATTAGCTGTAGCTTTAAATTTACTTACGGCACCAGTCCACGAACCACCTGTTTGTACAACTATTTTTATGTCGGTTGAGGTTATTCCTGATGTAAATAATTTTTGAAATGCTCTTCTGAGTTTTTCGCTGTTATCAAGTGTGGCAACGCTATTCTTGTCATCATCAGGAGCTCCTCCTTCAACCAGAATATTGATTACCATCTTGTGCCTCCCAATTGTCCTCTTAACCACATTTGTCCTGCAAGAAATTCTCCCTCCCAATCCTTGAAATCTTCTTCATTCTTTGAAGATATGACGGTCTGATTAGTAGCATCTTTTTCAAACACTTTAATGTCTTCCAGTTCAAACGAATTTAATAAAAGAGGCGAGTGTGTTGCGGCGATTACTTGTGTCCCCTTTTGTGATGCATATTTTATAGCCTCAGCAATGGTATCAATCATATCGGGGTGAAGGCTGATTTCCGGTTCGTCGATACAAATTATTTTTCCCTCTTCGGAGTTGTAAAATATGGATAGAAGAAGTAAGAAGCGAAGAGTTCCGTCCGAAATATGATCGGCACTGATTCCATGCGAAAGATTTTTTTCTATTAGTGTAAGAATTATTTTCCCTCCTGGTGTTGGTGGAAATTTTAAATCTTCAAAATTCGGATTTAAATCAGAATGAAGCAATTTAATTATTTTGTTGTATGCGAGAGTGTTGTTTACACTTAAATTACTCAAGACATAAGCTAAATTGCGTCCGTCCGGTAAGAGCTTATTCTCAGAATAAAACGGAGCTGGTTGTCGTATCGGACTGTTGAATGTTGTGTCGAAATAGCTATAGATTGCGATTTGATCAATCGCCTTTTTTAAAGTGTATAGAGGATAATAAGTGTCTGGATCGGAAATCTGGCGAAGAACCAGTTCTGTAGATTTTAACTCATCAAGTCTGTTGATCTTTATTTTACTGTTCTCATTGGCAGAAATCTGTGCATGTCCTTTTTCTACAAGTAAAAAGTAAAAAGGATTACTGTCTGATGCCGGTGTTTCATTTTTGCAGTAGAGTTTTTCGGTTAAGGTATAACCACCCTGTTGCCCTTGCTTATGAATAGTTATTTCGTATATCGGATTAGAATTGAATGAGTATCCTTTGGCTAAATTATAGATCCGGTCTTTGTCAAACTCATATTTTAAAACAACTGTTTCTTTATCATCCGAATTTCCAAAATTGACAATACTGTTAAACCCGCCCCATTTTTCTGATAACAGTTTTTCCATTCCCTGACCGCAAACACTTTCATATAGCAATGCGATCGCTTTTATTAAATTGGATTTTCCTGTGCCGTTTATTCCGACGAGTACATTCGTTCCCGAATTTAATTCAATTTTCTGTTCCTGTCCGAAGCTGAAAAAGTTTTTTATGGTGAGTCTTTTGATCATCGTCTTTACCTTTTTATACAAAATTAAAAAATTTATTCTTTATCAGTGAAATACTTTAAGGGGATTGGAATTGCAAACTTATTTCGGACACAAAATTAAGCTGTGATGTTTAAATTAGAAGTTGGCCTTTCATTTCAAGTGCAATTTGTGAAATTAAATTTTATAGCAGAAAAAGAACAACAGCAAGAGTTACAAGAAAAAACTCTATACTCTGCTGTGAGGTAAAAGTGAGGTAATTAATTTGCATTGTTTTCACTATGAATGAAAATAATGCATAAAAGATGATAACAGGGTAAGTGTATCTGCCGAATTGCTTGTTAATATGCAGACTCGTTATAATATGGCTTTTGCCCGTGAAGAGCCGATACTCGCAGGGCGGTTGCGGGAGATCCGTAAGCTGTGCATATCGTAGTGAAATTGATTTTATGTATCATATTGTTTGCCTCATCGAAGGTTTCGCATAATCATTTTATGGCTTCAATGTCAAAATATGATTTTGTAAATCAATTTGTTATTAATAAATTTGCATTGTTTTCACTGTCAATGAAAATAATGCACGGAAGATGATAATAGGGTAAGTATATGGATGAAGTAATAATAGCAGGAAGGCTTTTGAAATTAATTCCTATGACAAAGTCTGAGTTAAAAGGTGTATTCATTGATGCCGTTTTAGGATACAGTTTTTATAAGGCTGAGTTTAATAGTAACAGTTTCTATCTGCTTATTCCTAAACGAAAAGGCAAGTTGGCTCCATTGATGTATAAGCAATTAGCAGCCAGACTTGAACGGATATTGGTGCAGCCTGTTGTATTCTTATTTGATGCTTTGGAATATTATGAACGCAATCGTTTAATAGACAGTGGTATTTATTTTATTGTGTCGAATAAATATGCCTATCTTCCTTATCTGATTATAAATGCCAAACAATCCAGCCGAAAGCAAATAGAAAAGTTGCAACCTGCTGCCCAATATCTGTTATTGTATCACTTGCAAGTAAAAAATATACAGGGTCTGACCATATCAGAAATAGAAAAGCTTGTCCCTTACAAATATGTAACCCTTACTCGTGCAGTAACGTGCCTGGAACAATTGAACCTTTGCCGAGTTGAAAAGAATACAGACAGGCAGAAACTGATTTATTTCGATGATACATTCCCCGCTTTATGGGAAAAGGCACAATCCTACTTAGATAGTCCTATCTATAAAATTTGCTATTGCGACAGCGTACAAAGAACTGATTTTGCAGTTTGTGGTATAAATGCCTTAGCTCATTATACAAATATTAATTCCGAACCGTCTATTATGTATGCCATTGATGGAAAGAGTTTTAAAGAGTTAGATGCAAAAAATATTTTTGAAGGGATAAATCCGATTGAAGGAGCTGTAAAAATTGAAATCTGGAAATATCCGGCAATTGGATTGGGCGCAGAACGAGCTTTTGTGGACAAGCTATCACTCTATCTTACCTTGAAAAATGACAAAGATCCACGAGTTGAGAAAGAACTTGAAATAATGATTAAAAAAATATGGTTATAGGAATAGAAAAATTTAAGGAAGCATTTCGTGATTTTACAGATAACTATGTAATTATTGGAGGAACAGCCTGTACTTTTGTGTTGCGGGATACCGATATGCGTCCACGTGCAACTGATGACATAGATATGATTCTTATAGTCGAAAAGATGACCCCTGAATTTGGTGTGGCATTTTGGAATTTTATCAAAGAAGGGAATTATCGCAACGGAAAACGGAAACGAGGAGAAGATAAAGCACCTACTTATGAAATGTATAGGTTTAAGAACCCGAAAGAAGGTTATCCTGTTAAAATTGAACTGTTATCTCGTCATTTCAATTTGTTGGGAGAACCATCTGGTTTTCACCTTGAACCTATTCCGTTTGAGGATAAAATATCAAGTCTGTCTGCCATAATGATGGACGATGACTATTATGAATTGACCATTCAAAACAGTTTTGTAGAAGATGGATTGCGAATCGCCTCTCCAATAGCACTTATTTGTTTGAAAGTTAAAGCCTATTTGAATCTGACTGCGGATAAAGCTAATGGAAAACAAATAAATACAAAGGACATAAACAAACATAAAATTGATGTTCTGAAACTGATCGCGACAGCCTCTGTTCCAGAACCGGTAATAGTTCCTCTGCCTGTATTTGAATGCATACAACAATATGCTGATGCTATTACCGTGATATTATCCAGCCAATCTCGATCTTTGGAAGATGCCTTGGAAAGGAGTTCTGATGATATTGCTTCATTTATAGAAGTTTTGAAAGAATCATTTAAATCCAGATAGTTATGATCATACAATATGCTTCAGATTTGCATCTGGAATTTTCGGACAACTGGAGTTATCTGAAACGTAACCCGTTGCAAGTAGTAGGGGATATTCTTGTCCTTGCTGGGGATATTGGGTATTTGGGTGATGATAACTATTCGAGGCATCCGTTTTGGAATTGGGTATCCCAAAACTATCAGCAGGTAATAATTGCGTTGGGCAATCACGAATTTTATAAATACTACGACATAACAACCCTCAGGGATGGAATGTGTGGTGAGATCCGTCCTAATGTGCATTATTACTATAATGCAGTTGTACATCTTCAAGATGTTGATGTGATTATATCCACCTTGTGGGCGCATATCAATTTGGAGAACGCTTATGCCACTGAAAGTTGTATAAGCGATTTCAGACGAATTAGGTGTGGAGATTCAATCCTTACTTTTACGGAGTTTAACAATGAGCATAAACGTTGTTTGAAATTTATTAAAAAAGCGGTAGAAGATAGTAAAGCAACTACGAAAATTGTGGTTACACATCATGTCCCATCGTTTAAACTGTTGTCCCTCGAATTTTATGGCAGTCGAACTAATGGAGCCTTTACCTCTGAACTTTCTGATTATATCGAAACGAGCGGTGTTGACTATTGGATTTACGGGCATTCCCATCGCAATATTGATATTGTTATAGGGAATACAAAATGTGTGTCAAATCAGCTTGGTTATGTTTTCCAAAATGAGCATCTAACTTTTGTGCCTGATAAGACTATCGTCATAGGTTCGGAGATATGATATGACCGGACTCACTCTGGCAGTGTGTTGTTAGAAACCGCCTTCGGTATCAATGCCTTTCTCCGTGGCTAAAATTGAAATTGCCAATTTATTTCTTTGTCTCTTTTTGATGGGGATATCCAGTTTTGAGCCGCAGAACTTGTTTCGAACAATAGTACACGGGTTTTAAAATCAGTAAGAACGGATACAAGAGAAGAAAAAGATAGAATAACGGTACATCCTGATAGTATTCCCATAAGACTGACCGGGTGTTCGTGGTGTCGAACTGAAAGTATTTATTCGGCCAGATGTAAATGTGAAAAATTTTGGAACTGAAACGATGCAATGAATATTTCCGATCGCTTAAATAGGTCTTTTTGCTGATTTGCCCGTTGTCGAGATAGGGCTTCATGATGGTATAATAATTTTCGATATGAACATGGAAAAAATTATAGCCTTTCCGTACTCCTAAAGGAACGGGCGATGACCGATAAATCGGATCATCGTAAATAATACATTGACCTTCTTTCTCCTGTGTGATGAGCCGATAGGTCCAGTCTACCTGCATTAGCATCAGGTCGGCGTAACAGTCTTTGTCTTTCAGAGTCTCAAACTGTTCACGCCAGGCCCCGAAACAGCTACTGAAGGTGACGTAGGTCGAGATCGCCTGAACGTATTCATCTAAGGAAGAGCACTCGATGACGCTGCTTTTCTTTCGGGTATAAATGCGGTCTCCGGTGAAAAAGATGGGCTTCTTATCGGATCGATTTTCCTGTATTTTCTCTTTGATATATTTCAGCGCACCGGGACAGAACCCTAAATAATCGTTCTGCAACTTTAAATAGGCTCCGGTAGCATAGGACAGGACTTTACTGAAGTTCCGGTCTTTGATATTCGAATCGTTGCAATAATAATGGATATTTTTAAACCGTTGGGCATAGGCTGACACCACCTCCCGGGTCGTATCGGTCGAGCAGTTGTCGGAGATAATCAGCTCGACTTCTTCATTAAACTCTTCATCGGAGGTGATGATTGAAAGGGTTTGCTCAAGAACGTTGGCCCGGTTATAAGTCGGAATGCAAATGGACAATAAAATAGGATTGTTTTCGATCGAACTCACTTTTTTCGTTTTTTATTGAAAGAACTTCGGCGTTATTTAAGATGAGGGGCTTAGATTGTCAGTCCCATCTCTTTGCGCAGGAAGTCTTGCGTCCCGGCTTTGGAGTAGAACAGGTTATTGATTGCTCTTATTTCTATTTTCGGAAAATGGTTGATGAGATTCAGGTTCCGCAAATCATTGGCACTTTCGAGTAACATGCTGCCGAGTCCTCCGATCTTCTGGTGTTCTTCGATGGAGATAACCTGATCGTAATGATTAAAAATGTCAGCAAGCTGTTGTTGATTCGTCGGTTTGATGAAGGGTACGCTGTATAACCCGATCTTTAGGTCTTGTTCTTTGATTTGCCGGTAACAGGAAGAAAGAATGCTTCCGGTACATAGCACGGCTGTCCGGGTTCCTTTGACGACTTCAACCACGTCTCCCCAATTGAAGGTGAGCGAATCGGGGTGGACTTGTTTTTCTCCGGCTTTTCCTAAACGCAGATAGGCGGGGCCGTCGTAATTGGCCAACATCGTTGTTGCGATTCTTGCTTCGACCGGATCTCCCGGTGACACGACGGAGATGTTCGGAATAACCCGGAGCATTCCCATCTCTTCGGTAGCATGGTGCGAAGGACCCAGTGACCCGTAAGCATAACCGGCTCCTACGGCCACGATCTTTACATTCAGTTTATGATAGCAGATGTCGTACCGGATCTGTTCCATACACCGCAAAGTCGGGAAATTCCCGATGGAATAGATAAAAACATTGTAGCCATCCATGGCCAGTCCGGCTGCTACACCGGCCATATTTTGTTCCGCAACGCCTGCATTTAGAAAACGGTCGGGAAATTCCTGCGCAAAAGGTTCAACTACAGAAAAACCAAGATCGCCTACTACTAAGAATACCTTATCGTTTATCCGGGCTTCTTTGATTAGTTGATCGATGAATGCTGTCCTCATTTTTCCTGATTTAATTGTTCCAGTGCATTTTTTAATTGTTCGTCATTCGGCGATTTGTAGTGCCATAATACGGTGTCTTCCATGAAGTCGACGCCTTTCCCTTTGACAGTGCGGGCGATGATGACTTTGGGTTTCCCGTTATCTTCCAGATGCGTTAACGCATGAAATATCTCCTCGTGGTCGTGTCCGTTAATCTCAACGGCTTCCCAGTTGAATGCTTCGAATTTTTGTTTCAGCGGTTCAAGGTCGATGACCTCAGAAACCCTTCCTAAACTTTGAATTTTGTTGTGATCAACAATAAGAACCAGATTATCGAGCTTACGCTGGGGGGCAAACAGAATCGCTTCCCAGTTGGAGCCTTCATCCAGTTCTCCGTCGCTCGAAAGGACGTAGGTCTTGAACGATTGTTTTTTCAGTTTGGCTCCCAGTGCAATGCCGCAGCCGACCGACAGGGCATGCCCCAGACTTCCGGTCGACAGTTCGACTCCCGGAATCTGACTGCTGCAATGGGTTAAGAAAATGCTTCCGTTCTGGCCGTATTCCAGTAATCGTTCTTTCGGAAAAAAACCTTTTAACGCCAGTACGGCATAGAGCGCACTGCAGGCGTGTCCTTTGGATAACAGGAACCGGTCCCGTTTACTGTCCGTGGGATTCCTGGGATCGACCTGAAGAATGTCATTGTATAATACAGCCAGCAGATCAGCCATCGACAAGGCTCCTCCGCTATGGGAGGCATTGGCATTGTGGTTGATGATTAAAGCTGTCTTCCTAATCTCTTTTGCAAGAGCAATTGAGTTTCTCATTCTATTTTGTTTGTATAATATTTAATCATTTTAGAGAGACCTGTTCTGATATCGGTTTGAGGGGTCCAGCCGAGATGTGTTGAAAGTTGGGTAATGTCGGCTTCCATGTGCATTACTTGATCAGGTCGATAGGGAATCGCCCCAAAATTAATCTTTGTGGAAGAATTTGTCGCCTTTTTCAGATATTTTATGATTTCCTTAACTTTAATAGCTCTTCCCGAACCCAGATTGGCAATGCCGGCACCGGATTGTTCTTTTAACAGAAAAAGCATTTGGATAATGTCGTCAATGTACAGATAGTCCCAGCGTTGTTCTCCCAAAGTGGTATTGATCTCCTTGTTTTGCAGCATCTCGGTAATCAGATACGGAATCAGCCACTGTGGATTATCTTCGGGTCCGAAGACGGAAAAGAGTCGTAACCAGGAATGTTCCATCTGATAAGCAGCACAGAGTTCCGCGGAGATCTGCGAACAAAGGAGTTTCGATTTGCCGTAAAGGGTTGTCGGGTGACAGGTATCCGTTTCCTGTATCTTTTTATTCAGGTTGCCGTATTCGGCTTGCGATCCGAAGCCTACCCAGTGTTTCGCATTGAGCTGATGGGCCAGATTTACAGACGAGAGAATTAGCGGGATGTTTACTGTAAGCTGTTCTGCGGCATTTCTTTCTGATCCGAATACGCCGTTCCATGAGAATTCAAAAAACACCGGATGATGAACATTCAGTGCCTCCCCGTTGATCTCGGACAGGTTCTTCTCATAGCGTAAAACAGTAATGAAGGGGTATTTCGTTTCATCAAAGTTCAGCTTCGAGCTTTTTCTGGCTAATACGATGACCGGGATGTTTTTTTCGATGATTGCCCGGATAAAATGCTTGCCGATGAAACCGGAGGCTCCATGAATTACTATTTCAGCGTTTTGCATGAATATTGATGGGTTTTGAGATTCGATCGTTATTCGTTGGTGTTGTAAAAAGAGTGGATTTGCTGTTCGCATACGGTTCGGATGTCTTTTCCTTCCAGAAAAGCTTTATTCCACTCGACGATGTTTTGTAGTGCGGTTTTGATCGACCATCTTGGCTGCCATCCCAAAAGAATTTTCGCTTTGAAACAATCGAGTTTCAGGTAGTTGGCTTCGTGAGGGTGGGGACCGGCATCAACTTCGTATCCGGCATGGTTACCCCACAGAGAGCAGATCTCCCGAATGATCCATTCTACATCCTGAACATCGGCGTCATCCGGACCGAAATTCCATCCCGAGGCATAGTTCGTCCCTTCCGAAAAGAGTTTGGACGCTAAGAGCAGGTAGCCGTTCAACGGCTCCAACACATGCTGCCAGGGGCGGATAGCACGGGGACTGCGAATCCTGACTTTTTCTCCTTTGCTGATGGCCCGGATAAAATCGGGTATCAACCGGTCTTCCGCCCAGTCACCTCCTCCGATCACATTTCCCGCTCTGGCTGAAGCCAATGCTACGCCATGTTTCTCGTAGTCCTTGGGGTTAAAGAAGGAGTTTCGAAAAGAAGCGGTTACCAGTTCGGAACAGCCTTTACTGTTGGAATAGGGATCGTAACCTCCCATCGGCTCGTTTTCGCGGTATCCCCACAGCCATTCTTTATTTTCGTAGCATTTATCGGTCGTCACGTTCACCACGGCTTTGATGCCGGGAGTCTGCCGAATTGCTTCCAGCAGGTTGACCGTTCCCATGACGTTCACCTCATAGGTCTCGCGCGGATTCTTGTACGATTCCCTTACCAACGGCTGGGCTGCCATGTGGATAACAATCTCCGGCTGTACTTTTTTCAGGGTATTAAGCAGGTGCGAATAGTCGCGTATATCGCCGGTTTCGGTTGTCACCAACTCGTCGATCCGAGCTGTTTCAAAGAGGCTGGGTTGCGTAGGGGGCTCCAGGGCATAGCCGTAAACGTCTGCCCCCAGTTGGTGCAACAATAGGCACAGCCACGAACCTTTGAAGCCGGTATGTCCGGTGACGAAGACTTTCCGTCCCTGATAGATGTTGTTATAAAGGTTGTTCATGTTTCAGTTCAAAATTACCATTTGATCCAGGGGGCCGTCTTATTCTTAATCAATGCTTCCAGTTGGGTCTTGTCGCGCAGGGTATCCATGGGTTTCCAGAAACCATGATGTTTATAAGTATAGAGTTGCCCTTCTTCAGCGAGTTGTTCCAATGGTTCCCGTTCGAAGGTGGTGCTGTCCGATTCGATATAATCCAGAACCTGAGGTTCGCAAACGAAAAATCCGCCGTTGATCCAGGCTCCGTCGCCTTTCGGTTTTTCCTGAAAGTTTTTCACCTGTTGATTTGCGTCGATCGTTAAAGCCCCGAATTTTCCTTCCGGTAAGACGGAGGTCATGGTGATCAACTTGCCGTGTTCTTTGTGAAAAGCAACCAGGCGGTTGAGGTCGATGTCTGCCACTCCGTCGCCGTAGGTGAGTAGAAACGGTTCGTTATTCAGATATTCTTTTGCCTGTTTGATTCGGCCGCCGGTCATGGTTTCCAGTCCGGTGTCGACTAACGTGACTTTCCAGGGTTCGGAATGGTTATGATGAAACGTTGTGGTGTTGGTACAGAGGTCGATGGTCAGGTCGGAGCGGTGCCGGTAGTAGTTGGCAAAATATTCCTTGATCAGATAACCTTTGTAACCGCACAGAATGACGAATTCATTGTATCCGTAACCGGAATAGATCTTCATGATGTGCCATAAGATCGGATAGCCGCCGATTTCAACCATCGGTTTCGGTTTCAGGGAAGTCTCTTCGGATAACCGGGAACCTAATCCTCCGGCGAGTATAACAACTTTCATCTTAAAAAATTTTGGGTGTCATGAAGTCTGCTCAGTCGTTTCAAAATTATTTATTTTTCATCTTCAGAGCAAGTTAAAAATGCTTTGGAGTGATCAGCGGCCCTTATTTATTCCGGTTCTTTATTGCGTTTGTGATTCGATCCTGTATCTCGGGGGTTAACTCGGTGTGCATGGGTAAAGAGAGAACCTGTTCGGAGATCTTTTCGGCATTCGGGAAGTCGCCTTTCTGAGCGTTCAACGGTTGATAGGCTTTTTGCAAATGCAGCGGAACGGGATAATAAATCATGGAAGGGATTCCCTGTTGCTGCAGTGTTTCGCGGAGAGCTTCCCGTTTTCTGCTGTCGATCAGCAGGGTATATTGATGAAAGGTGTGCGTAGAGTAGGGGGCCCGGTAAGGAATTTGAAGTCCTTCGCAGTTTTTCAAGGCCTCGTCATAGCGGGCGGCAGCGGTCTGTCGGGCTTGCAGGTGTTCGTCCAGGTGTTTGAGTTTAACGTCGAGGATGGCAGCCTGAAGGGTATCTAAACGGGAATTGATGCCGATCCGGTCGTAGTGATAGCGTTGTTCCATGCCGTGATTGGCGAGGGACCGGAGTGTTTTGGCCAGCGCGTCGTCGTTGGTAAACAAGGCTCCTCCGTCGCCGTAACAGCCCAGGTTCTTGGTCGGGAAGAAGGAGGTACAGCCGATGGTGCCGATGGTTCCCGCTTTGGCTTTTGTTCCGTTGTGGAAGGTATAGTCCGTTCCTAAAGACTGACAGGCATCTTCGATCACGGCGAGGTGATGTTCGTCGGCAATTTGCAGGATCGGTTCCAGGTCGGCGCATTGTCCGAAGAGGTGGACCGGTACGATTACCCGGGTCCGGTTGGTAATCTTTCGTCTGATTTCTTCCGGATCAATATTGAAGGTCCGTGGGTCAACATCTGCTAAAACCGGTTTCAATCTAAGGAGGGCGACAACTTCAAGGGTCGAGACGAACGTAAAGGGAGTGGTGATGACTTCGTCTCCCGGTTTTAAATCCAAAGCCATGAGGGAGAGCTGTAATGCATCCGTTCCGTTTCCACAGGTAATGACGTGTCTGACGCCGAGATACCGGGCTAAATGTTCCTCAAAGGCTGTGACGGTTGCTCCCTTAATGAAAGCGGAAGACTCGATGACGCCGGCAATGGCTTCATCAATTTCATCTTTCATACGGAGGTACTGGCTATGTAGGTCGACCATTGGAATTTTTTCCATCATGTTGCTTTTTTAATGTTGTACGGACTGCCGTAATCAATTGTATTGACTGCGACAAGCGTTATTTTGATTGCGGCCTCCAGTTGTTTTGACTGCCGTAATCAGTTGTACGGATTGACGCAAGCGTTGTTTGATTTAATTGCAGCACACTTTGTTTTGCTGGACTTGCTTATACCAGTCAAAAATAATACCAATTTTCGCATTTCTGCTATTGTTTTTATCTTTTAGGAGATCGGACTGTCGGTTTATATGATCATACAATTAGGGTATAGTCCTGGTATAACGATGGGGTCGGACCGGTATTGATTTCTGTATCGGGAAGGGTTTACAGGTGGTCTATAGGTGCTCAGCACCTATAGACCACCTATAGACCACCTGTAAACCACCGATGAACCACCTATGAAGTACTGCTTATGTTTAGTTCTAAAACGCTGTATGTGTATAGTTTACAGTTAGATACCTTTAAATTGAAAGTGCGTTATTGCTGACTGTTTTTAGAGGTGTTTTCCGGGGGCGGCTAGATGGTGTTAATTTGTTGATTGTAAGTTTATTAGATTGTTACATGTTGTGGGTGAGTAATATTTTTCGATATGATCCCAATATATATCCATCGGAATCCTGCAAGCAAAAAACGGTCAGAATTTATGTGATAAACATCTAAAAGTTTGCTTGTATGGAAACTTTATTGTATGTTTGTAGTTATTAATTCTAATCATTTAAATCAGGCTGGAGTATTAACGAATACACGAAAGTTAATACATACAGATCACGCAAAAAATGCAAAAAATGAGACCACAGATAGTGTCGCTCGCAGAATTAACCGATAAATATATCGGTACAGAAGGAACGTTAGAGAGAGAAATGTTTGATCAGGAATTGAGATTCGAAGTTTTGAGTTATAAAATTAAGGAGATTCGAAAACAGAGAGGATTAAATCAAACTGAATTCGGCTCTTTAATTGGAGTAAAAAAAGCCCAGGTTTCAAAATTAGAGAACAATATTCAGGATGTAAAGCTGTCAACCGTGGCTAAAATAGTGAAGGCTTTACAAGCAAACTTCAAATTAACGCCTAACGAGATTGATTTAATCCCTGTATAAGCCTCGGTTATCAAAAACTTAAATCTCGTATTGCTTCAATATATAACAAAATGAATACTTTATATATTGCATAGAACTACGGATTTTTCCGTATCTTTGAGTGAAATAAAAAGCAATATACACAATGAAATCCTATATTGAAGAATTTCATAATCGGAAACTTTTTCGCTTTAAGGATATTGTAAACCTTATCGGAAATGAGAATACCGCAAAGGATCTTTTGTTTAACTATAAAAAGCAGAAGCTAATTTGTCAAATCCGGCGCGATTTATATGCGGTTACGGATATTGCAACAAAAGAATGTATTCCTACAAAATATGAAATAGGTAGTAATATTACTTCTTCTTCATATATTTCATATCATGCGGCTTTAGAATATCACGGCATAGCTCATCAATTATTCTATGATTTATATGTTGCATCGGAAGGACGGTTCAATAACTTTGAGTTTGGAGGCATTAATTACCTATATTGTGAATCTAAAATAAATTCGGGCGTATATGCTCCCAGTCTGGATTCTCTGGTTAAAATAACAGACATTGAACGAACTGTTATTGATTGCTTTGATCGTATAGATCGTGCAGGAGGTTTGGAGGAATTACTGCATAGCATTTCGCTAATTACTTATTTAAATGAGGAAAAACTTAAGCAGTATGTAGATGAATATGATAAAGCTGTTCTTTATCAAAAAGCAGGCTTTATCCTTTCTTATTTTCAACAGCAAACCAAAATTAGCAATAATTTTATTTCGTATTGTAAAAAAAACATCGGAAAAAGTGTACGGTATCTGACTACACGAGAAGAATCACCCGTGTTTTTTAATGAATGGAATCTTTGTGCTCCTAAAAATATTCTTTCATATTTAGATCAGGGAGGAGGAGAAATTGTATAGCAAGAAAGATTTAGATAAGATAGCTTCTGAAACAGGATTTATCAGAGATAATTTGGAAAAAATTTTCAGGCTATGTGATATATTGAAATACCTGAATGAGAATCCTTTGTTTTTAGAAAATCTCGCACTAAAAGGAGGCACGGCAATTAATTTGTTCGTTTTTGATCTCCCTCGATTATCTGTGGATATTGATCTGGATTTTACAAGAAATTGTTTGAAAGAAGAAATGTTGCAGATTCGAGTGCGAATTAGTAAAGAAATTATCAATTACCTTTTCTCGCAAAGCTATATGTTAAGTCCAAATACACGAAATCCCTACTCTTTGGATTCGTGGGTGTTTTATTATCAAAACGCAGCAGGGAATAAGGATAATATCAAGATTGAGATAAATTATTCCATGCGAAATCATATCTTGCCTTTGGTGAATAAGAGACTTGAGATTAATTTCCTTCCTTGTAATACTATCCGAGTTTTGTCGCCCCTCGAATTGTTTGGCAGTAAGATAAAAGCACTGTTGGAACGTACGGCAGCACGAGATTTGTATGATGTTTATAATATGCTTAATTCGAAGTTGTTTAAGGAAGAATATTTACCTCTATTGCGAAAAATAATCTTATTCTATTGCGCTGTAGGGGGGAGTGAACCTCCTACAACAATCTTTAAGTTTGATGCTATCGACAAATTGAAGTTTTCTCAAATTCGCTCTTCCTTATTACCGGTATTAAGAAAGACAGAACATTTTGATTTTGAAAAAGCAAAGACTGATGTAAAAGAGTTTCTTTCTGAGTTGCTGGTCTTAACGAATAATGAAAAATTATTTATAGAGAAGTTTAATCAGAAAGAATATTGTCCTTATTTGTTATTTGAGGATGGAGATATTCTTGAACGAATTAATAATCATCCAATGGCGATTTGGAAAACACGAGTTCATTAAACATCTATGACTCATAATATGAGTGTCTCGGGGACGGAAACAGCAAAATAGATTATTAATGGGCAGATTTCTAAATTCTTCGATGAAAATAAAGATTACTTGTACCCAATTCCAACCCAGAAAGGTTTGCTGAATCCGGATTTAACTCAGGTTCTTGATCTGATTATCGGTATTAAATAATCATTTGTTACAACATTTTCAAAATTAGAGAACAATATTCAGGATGTAAAGCTGTCAACTGTGGCTAAAATAGTAAAGGCTTTACAAGCAAACTTCAAATTAACGCCTAACGAGATTGATTTAATCCCTGTATAAGCGCTGGATCAAGTCTGGCAACATAATGCCTGCGAGATATTTACTAAAAATTAAAAGTTATTTGCAATAATGGTGTCACTTTATGATTAAATTTGTATTCTCAATTAAATGACAAATGGTTGGTTTCAAATTAGATAGGGAAAAGGCTAAGGCTGTGGTGTTGTACATTGCAGAAAAGCTTGAAGTCGCCGATTTTCATCGTGTTTTTAAAATATTATATTTTGCAGAAAAAAAAACACCTTGTAAAGTATGGTAGATCCATTGTTGGTGACACTTATTATGCCATGAAAAATGGACCTGTACCTTCTTTCATTTATGATGCTTTAAAATTTGCAAGGGGAGATGGCACTCCTAATTCTTTATTTGAAGATATTGCAAATGCAATAAGTATACGGTCGAACTATACATTTGTAGCGATAGAAAAAGCAGATTTAGATGAGCTTTCAAAATCGGACATTGAATGTTTAGATAAATCGATAGAAGAAAATAGAGATATTGAATATACAGCTCTTACTAAAAAATCGCATGATGCTGCGTGGAAAGCTGCCGATAACAATGATGCGATTGACACACTCAATATAGCCAAAGCAGGTGGAGCAGATAAAGAGATGTTGAAATACATAGAAGAGAGTAGAGATTGTAATAATATTGTATTTGCTTGATTATGAGCAGTATTGGCGGTTTCTTCCCGATGTATTGGGGACTGTTTCTGAAAAAGATTTGAATTTTATTATAGAAAACGTTAGAAAATCGCCTAAAATAAGACCCAAACTTCTTAAAAAGTATAAGCTTATTTAGCGTTATCTGGAGTTGCTAACTTTAGGCAGTGAAGATCTAAATTTATTGAGGAAGTACGATTATTCAAGAATTTACATGGGAATGAACATAGAACAAATAATATCACAGACAGAAGGACGTCGTCTCGAATTTAAAGAAACGATGCAGGAGGAGAACTTTAATTGATCAGTGGGGCAATGGATTGAAGTTAATTGCTTCCGAACTTAAGGCATACCCTGAAATAGCTTTTCGTTGGAAAGAAGTTGGTCTTTCATTTCAAGTGCAATTTGTGAAATTAAATTTTATAGCAGAAAAAGAACAACAGCAAGAGTTACAGCAAGAGTTACAGCAAGAGTTACAAGAAGAAACTCTTTACTCTGTTGTGTTGAAAAAACTTGTTGCTTCTGATTTGTCCAGAAAGGGCCTTTCGAATGCAATAGGACAAAAAAGTATTTCGGGTCAATTAAATAAAATAATCGCAAAATTGATTGATAGTCGGTTAATTGAACGGACTATTCCCAAAACACTGAATAATCCGGCTCAAAAGTTCAGAATAACACCACGGGGAAGAATGTTCCTTTAACCAATTACATATCTTCGAGAGTCAGACAAGTAGTCTCTATTTCATATTTAAAAAACAACTTAGTGCGTACTGTTTCAACCTTCTGTTGAAATAGGTCAGGTTTGAAGTTCTTGCGTTGTCGTTTTACTTCGGCAATAAATACTTTGGGCGATTCTGCTGAAATGGCAACGATATCTATTTCATTCTGATCCACATCCTTTCCTTTAGACGTTTCCCACCATGAGCCTATGTTTTTATAAATTTGTTTTTCTCTGAGTTGTTCACGGAAGTACCGTTCCAATGTCGAACCGGAATAGGTAGGATAATCAGCTTTTACGATTTCGGCAAGTTTCGTGAATAATCCAGCTTGTACAAAATCCTGATGCTTTACAATGTATCTGAACCAGAAACGCAAGAAGTTATCCGTAATTTCATATCGTACATTTTGAGTTCCTTCTTTAGCTAATATAGGTCTTTTCTTTGCAATCACTTCATAATCCTCTTCCAGACGTTGCAATAAACCTCCCACACTGGCATTTCCTATAAATTCAGATATTCCGGAAGCTGTGCTATTCCCTGAAGCAATGGCCGAAAGAATAGCATAATAATTACCATATTTTTTCCCAAATTCCTGAATGAGCAAAATGTTTCCTTCTTCAAGAAAAATAGAATTTTCTTGTATCACGGAATCTATCATTTTTTTCATGGTGAAACATCCCTTATCCAGCAGAAGCTCAATATATTTTGGAACTCCACCAGTAAGTGTATAAAGAGCTAAAAGATCATCGTTCGTATAGTTTGGATGATAATCGGATAATATTTGTTTGAGAACCGTGGTCGTAAAAGGTTTCAATTTGATAATACTATCGCAACGTCCATACAAAGGCTCTTTATAGTCCATAAAGATTCTGTGCATAAGTGTATAGACAGAACCGCTCGCAATCCAATTAACGTGAGTTGTATCTTTATATCTATCCCAAACATCTTGCATTCCACTATATATGGATGGGTTTATGTAAAAAAACTCTTGAAATTCATCTATGACTAAATTAAACGATAGGTTTTTACCAACAGTCATTAAAGATTCAAATAGACTCACAAAAGAGGTAACCTCCGATGAAATGTATGTATTTAGTGAACGGCTTGCTGTTTCAGCAAATTGCAAGCATAATGTAGCCTCATTGCTTCTGCGAACAAACAGATATACAGTGGGAGTGCTTTCACAACTTTTCAAAATTAGCTTTGTCTTACCGATACGTCTGCGCCCGGTTAATGCAGTCATTTGAGAATGGCTGTTGAATGCAACATCTCTTGTTTGAACCAATAGATCTAATTCTTGTTCCCGATTGTAGAATTTCATAAGGCTCGTCTGTTTTATCGCCACGGCTATTTTCACGGCGGCGAAATTTAACACAAATATCAATATTTTTAGATAAGCAACGAAATTTCGCCATGGTTATTTTCGCCACCGCGAAATTTCTGTTATTTAAAAAAGGAGATGTGATTTATTGGAAATTGCCAACTTAATTCTTTGTCTCTTTTTTGTGGGGATATCCACTGTCCTACATATCCTCCAACGATAAACAAATCGTTTCAATGGAATATTTAGATAATAGCTTGTGTTTGAGATGTTCCACCTTCGTGGCTAATAATTCCGGTTTGAAATTCTTCTTTTGCCGTTTTACTTCTGCAACGATTGCACAATTTTTCTCCAGTTTCAATGCAACAATATCTATTTCATTTTGTCCGCGTTTAGGCTCCCACCATGAGCCAATGGCACGATATTGGTGATTTTCGGCAAATTGCTGTTTGAAATAGATCTCCAGAATTTTACCGGAGTAGGTCGGGTAATCGGCTTTGATGATGGACTGCAATCCTATGAAATTCTTAATCTCTATCAGGGAGCGGTGGCGATCAAAATAGTTGAACCAAAACCGGAGAAAATTATCCTTTATTTCGTACCGTACCGTTTGGCTTCCTTCCTTAGCCAATATCGGTCGGTAACGGGTAATGATATTATAATCCTCAATCAACCGCTTAATATGTCCGCCGATACTTTTATCTCCAAGCGCAGATTCAATTTCAGGCTGTGTATTGATTCCTCCGGAAATTGCGCTTAAAATGGAAAAATACATAGCATAGTTTTTTCCGAATTCTTCAATTAACAGATTCTTACCCTCATCAGTAAAGGGAGAATTCTCGCGAGCCATGAATGCAATCATGTCATCAACGTTTAATGCTCCGTTATCACAGAATAATTCAACATACTTGGGAACACCTCCTGTAAAAGCATACAGGGCAAGCAGGTCATCGTTGGAGTATTGCGGCCGGTAATCATATATGATTGTTTTTAGCGTCGATAAATCAAAAGCTGATAATTTAATGATGTTATCTGCTCTTCCGAATAATGGTTCTTGCGAATGTTGAAATATCTTCTGCATCAACGAATAGACAGAACCGGACACAATCAGATTTACGCGGGATTTTTGTCTATAGGTATCCCAAATGTTTTGCATGTCGCTATACACCGATTCATTGATATTGTAAAACTCCTGAAATTCGTCAATGACAAGATTAAATGATTTATTGGCAGCTAACTCCATCAGGTATTGAAACAACGATCGGAATGTGCGGATTTCGGCCGGCACGAAAGTATCAAGCGACTGTGAGACAATAGGAATAAATTCGGAACATAGCGTTGCTTCATTCTTACGCCCGACAAATAAATAGACGGTTGGCTGACCTTCAACCAACTTCATAATGAGGCTTGTTTTACCGATCCGTCTTCTCCCTGTTACTACCGTTAAGCGGGAATGATCATTGAATGACAGATTCTGTATTCTCTGCAGTTCTGCTAACTCGTTGGTTCGGTTATAGAATTTCATACACTTAAGCTTTAGTTACGGTCGTTACTGTTACGGTGATTACAAAGTTATGTGCGAAATGTAGAAATGCAAATTATTTTGGCGTATTTGTATGGGGGGCCGTTTATTATGGTCCCAATATATGTCCATGCCTAATCTTCGAGCGTGGAATAATATTTATGTGATTTTAGTAAAATTTTCGAGTATGGAATAATATTTTTACATTTGTGTAAAGATGTTCAGGTATGGAAGATGAATTTGCAGCTTTAGAAAAATATAATTTCTGGAATGGGAATGTTCCCGGATTAGGATTTATTCGTAAAGACTATACGGATAAAATTTTTGATTATATCGGGAATAAATTAGTCAAAGTACTTATTGGTCAGCGTCGTGTGGGTAAAAGTTATATTCTTCGTCAAATTGCCTATATGCTCATTCACCATGGTGTCGATTCGCAAAACATCTTTTACGTCAATAAAGAATTTACCGACTTTGACTTTATTGAAAATTATAAAGATCTGGAAGCTCTGATCAATTTGTATAAAGATAAATTAAATCCATCGGGAAAAGTTTACCTTTTTATTGATGAAATTCAAAATATAACAGGATGGGAACATTTGGTAAATTCATATTCGCAAGATTTTGTGGATAGTTATGAGGTATTTATAAGTGGATCTAATTCCAAAATATTATCAGGAGAATTGGCGACCTTACTATCAGGACGTTATATGAATTTTGAGATATTTCCGTTTAGTTTTAATGAATATACGGGAATAACCAACAAAGAAACTTCGAAACAAAGTTATATCGATTATTTGGAGCGTGGAGCATTGCCAGAGTTGTTTGTGCTACCGAATGACGAAACTAAACGCAATTATGTATCTGCAATTAAAGATACGGTGCTGCTGCGTGATATAATACAAAGACACAGCGTCAAGGATCCCAGACTATTAGAGGATATCTTTGTCTATTTGGTAAATAATGCTTCTAATCTGATCTCAATAACAAAGATTGTCGGTTTTTTTAAGAGTAAAGATCGGAAAACGACTTATGATACTGTTTCGAACTATATCGGTTTTATCGAGGAAACTTTTTTGATTCATCAGGTTGAACGTTATGATATAAAAGGAAAGGAAACGATCTCAGGCAATTGTAAATATTACATTAACGATTTGTCGTTTAAAAATTATCTCTACCCGGGGTTTGGTTACGGAGTCGGTTATAAATTAGAGAATCTTGTTTACCTTGAGCTTCGCAGAGCTGGATATGAGGTATATATTGGCGCTATGCGGGATAAAGAAGTGGATTTCGTAGCTCAAAAAGGAGACCGGATCGTTTATTTACAAAGCACCTATCTTTTGGCAGATGAACAAACTGCAAAACGCGAATACGCCGCATTAGAGGGAATACCAGACCATTTCGAGAAATATGTCGTTTCTCTTGACGATATCTCTTCCCCTTCCTATAAGGGCATCCGCCATATCCAGGCCTGGAAGCTTGCAGGTTTTCTAACTTAACAAGCACTTCGGATATTATTATTCATCAAATTTTTTATTTATTTTTGGTTCAAGGAATAGAATAAATAACAAACGACCTGAAATTATGAAACGGATTATTCTATACAGTTTTGTCCTGGCTTTAATCTTTACGGCTTGTGAAAATGGTGAGGACAGTAATATTGCACAGCCGAAAGCAACTTATTCGATAGCAAAAATAGTTTATACCCTCGGAGATGGTGATGGATCAAGTTTTGTGATACATAATCTTGACCCTATCGTTTTTTATAACCGGAATGGCTCTTTGATGAATGCGAGCTATAAGGATGCTCATTACACGAACTTTTCAATTACATCACGTTTTATTCTTTCAGAATCATTGCCGGATGGAATTGATGTAAGTCAGCTAACGGTAAGTACTCCGAGTACGGTTGCCGGCGACAAAGTTTATGCGGTCAATAACGGCTGGTTATTTACGAACAATGAGCAATCCAGACCCTATGGTTCGGAATCTGTGATAACACAAACTATAAAAGTCAGTCCGATGTCGAAAGCGACAATTTCTCGTTCATACGAAGAAGAGATTCTGCAGACGTCATTTGTTGCTACCCTGGAAAATAATCTTACGGGTGAGCAAATATCCGTTAAAGGAAAATGGCAAGGAACAGTTGACCACAATAATTTTAATACGGTCCTGAAAGAGGAGAGACTGAACTGATGATTGTAAAAAACCTGTTGTAGCGGCAAATTATTTCTGATAGTATTTATTGATCAGATACCGATAGGCATTATCGTCGTGATGAACAAACAGGTTCGTCTTGCTGTCAGGAAAATGCTTGTAATAATCGGTGTCGGCCCGTAAGGTAATCTGGTATCCTGCCCGTACGTAATAGGAGTTTTGTATAAATTTGGGTTGAACATATCCCGGCAGGTAATTTCTGACAATTTTGCCGGCCATGCCACCCAGGTAGTGATCATATGTTTTAACAGCCTTCTTCGACGACCTATTCATTTTGTTGTAGGCTGCTTTTAAAACGATATTCCGGGGGAAGGGCTGTTTCTTGATGAATTTGTCTGCATCGGTGAAAGGGCCGGTTATGTTAAAATCATTCAACGTTTGAAGGGATACTGGTGTCTCGGGGACCCAGTCGGCGGTGTTAACGACATTGTAGGCCCATCCGTCGCGTGTTGCATTCTCGTAATCATAAGCGAAATAGATGTTTCCCGGTTTGGGTGCAGCGCTGCTGTAAGTTTTTATCCGGATGTCTTTAGCCAGTCGGTTATTTGCAATGAGCTGTCTCATCCAGGCCGTAACCAAAAAAGATAAGGCGCCTCCCTGACTATGACCGGTAACGATGAAATCTTTGATTCCGGCATGGTACAAACTGTCGATCCGGGGCTGAATGTCTCTCGATAAATAGCCCAGTCCGATGAGCCAGCCGATGTGAACATAGGCGTTTGGGTAGCTGGATAACTGGTATTGAAAAGTGTCACTGGGACCTAACTGAATCGATCCGTTGGCGGGGACCATTCCGCAATAGAAATTTTCCATCCAGCTGATGTTGTCGTTAATAGTGCCCCGAAGACAGATTACGGCGACAGAATCTTTGCGTTGCCACAATTCCCATTCGTTTTTTAATCCCATCTCCGGCGAGCGATAGACGTAGTGATAGTCTTGGGGAATATTGATATTGGTCGTTTTGTCCTTATCTCCGAACCGTTCGGACAACGTAAGCAGGTCCAGATATTCCTGCTTGTTAAATCCGGGTTTTAAATGATTTTGTGCAAACAGCGGACTTGTCGACAATAAGAGTAGAAAAAGAATAAAAAAATAACAGATCGTAAAATTATTTCTCATCATGATGGCTTTCTAATGGATACAAAATTATAAAATTTATTCTCCTGGTCTGTGAAATATTAGAATTTATACGCTTCTCATGTGACTTGGATCCAAAGTGTTAAAATAGTAATAGGTTTTATTTATGGTGACGTTTTTATGGTTATATTTAAAAAATAAGTGTTTCTTTTGTGGTTTGTTTCGTGAAATATAAATATTTGTTGGCTAGGTAGTTATGTTGATAGCGCTGTGGTGGGCTTAAAACCTATGTAAACGTAGCTGGAATATAAGGAATTTCACAAAAAGGTGTATGATCGGTTAAATCTAAAAGCAAAAGGGGTTTTATTATGATGAGTAAAGGTGTGTTTTCGACAATTAAATTGGAAAGTATTCGGTTTAACGGGTTTAAATCTGCCTGTCAAGAGGGACAGAAAATTAATTTTAAGGATATTACGATTGTTTCTGGTGCGAATGGAAAAGGAACCAGTGATTTGCCTTCTTTTTTTCGAATGTTGAGCTCCATGATGAGTGGAAAGTTCCAGCAGTATGCCGGAACGGATGGTGCCTTGCAGTCCAGGTTAATCAGTGTAGAAGTCCGGTTTTCAAGTCAAAAAGTGACGGACGTTTATAAGTGTGAATTGTCGCCTGCCAAAAACGGACTTCTTGTTTTTTCCCGGGAGGTGTTGTCTTGTAAGGGAAAGAATAGGGAGAATCCGGTTCAGTTATCTTTGTATCTGGGATCACCCGAATCGGGATTGCCGGATATCGTGAATACTCCGCTTCAGGAGATGACTCAGAAAGAAATCAAAACGGCAGAGGAAATCTATCATTTATTACAGGGTTGCAGCGTCTTTCAGTTTCATGATATTTCCAAAGAAGCAGAAATCAGGAATACCGGACGCATTGACGATTCTGATCATTTGAAAAGTAATGGTGCAAACCTTGCTGCTTTTCTTTATGGCCTAAGATCAGACCCTGACAATCTGAAATATTATGATCGTATCGTCCGTTATGTCCGGTCTATTATGCCACAGTTCGGAGATTTTGTTTTAAACCCTTCAGTCCGGGATGAGAATTCTGTTCTGTTGAACTGGAAAGAAAACGGTTCGGATGATGTGCTCGGCCCTGATCAATTACCTGATAGCGCTTTGCGTTTTACGGCTATGGCAACCTTACTACTTCAACCGGAAAAAACGTTACCTTCCGTTATTATCATTGATGAACCGGAATTCGGATTGGAGCCTTCTATTATTCTTACTTTAGGGCACTTCTAAAAACTAAAATACTGAATTAATGGGCATCAGGAGGATATTTGAAGGGTAAAAGCATTATTTTTAGGATGTAAAAGGAAATAACAGATGAAGAACGTTAATCCATTAGGTTTATTTGACGAACATTTTCGTTTAGAGAGACTTACCCAATTAAATGATCCACTTGTAAAACTCAATAAATACATTGACTGGAGGATATTTGCACCGGTATTAAATCAACACGAAATACTTCAAAAAGGAACAAACTCCAGTCACGGAGGACGTCCGGCCTTTAATACAACAATGATGTTTAAAGCGTTGATTCTTCAAAGCATATACAATATATCAGACGAACAATTGGAATATCAGATTAATGACCGGAGAAGTTTTATGCGCTTTCTGGGGTTGAACAATAGCGATAAAGTTCCGGACAGTCGTACTTTCTGGGTGTTTCGGGAAGCACTGATAAAAGAAGGACTGATCGAAAGGCTTTTTGAGATATTCAATACCACACTGGATGAACAAGGTGTATTTGCCAATACTGGTAAAATATTAGATGCCACTTTTGTGGAAGCCCCCCGGCAACGGAATAAAAAAGAAGAGAACGACACCATTAAACAGGGGAAAGTTCCGGAAGAATGGAAAGAAAAACCACGTAAATTGTGTCAGAAAGATCTGGATGCAAGATGGACCCAAAAGAACAAGACGAATTTTTACGGCTATAAAAATCATGTAAAAGCAGATGAAGGAACAAAATTGATAGTGTCCTATATTGTAACTTCTGCTTCTGTTCATGACTCTCAACCTATTGATCAATTGTTAGATGAAAAAGATGAGGGGCAGAAATTGTATGCAGATAGTGCTTATACCGGAAAAAAATGTGAAAAGATATATCACAAAAAGAAAGTCGTGAGCAAAGTTGTAGAGCGGAAATACAGAAATCTGCCATTAACGAAAAAACAAAAAGACAACAATAAAGAAAAATCTTCACACAGAGCAAGAGTTGAACACATCTTTGGCTTTGTAGAAAATAGCATGAACGGTTCCTTTATTCGCACCATCGGGCTCGTCAGAGCAAAAGCAAAAATTACACTGATGAACCTTACGTATAATCTATGTCGCTGTGTTCAACTGAAAACGATGGTTTCTGTGGGATAATTGTGCCCGTTCAATAAATGATGAAACAAGTAACATGCTGTTTATGTGCGCTTTACTCAAATCGTAAAATCTCGCATAAGCAGGTGTAAATAATCTTTTCTTTTTAACGTACCCTCAAAAGAGGTTTTTAGAAGTGCCC
The DNA here is from genome assembly GCA_963692465.1 of Prolixibacteraceae bacterium. Classification (GTDB taxonomy): domain Bacteria; phylum Bacteroidota; class Bacteroidia; order Bacteroidales; family Prolixibacteraceae; genus JAUZOB01. The sequence goes on along the minus strand of OY829943.1, from coordinate 372,586 downwards.
TTTAATTTCAATTCTTCGGTTGGCTTCTCAACATTGTCAGCTTGTCTTGAATACCCGGTCACCTTTGATCGTTAATGAATTTAATGAAAATAGGACTTTTGTTGTTGAAAAAGAAGACCAGACTGTTCTTAAACAGAAACTAATAGAAGATAAATTGATAGATTAACATGAACGGTACTGTTCTATTTATTATGATTTTGTGATCGGAATCGTGAAATCAGAATAAGTATTATTTTCCAATGATGGGGAAGCCTTCTTCTTCTGCCTTTTTTTGAAAAAAAGAGGTCGGAGAGGAAGGCTTTTTTTGTTTTAATGCAAAAAAATGACGTTCGGGGGACTATTGGGCTTCGAAACGGATGAAAAGTGAAACGGTGAAATGCAGGTTCCAGAGGGAAGAAAAAATTATTTAGGGGGTCAGAATAATTGATTCAAATCCAATAGTGTTCAAAACTTATTATGGCTTAAAAAGCCTATTGCATAAGGGGTTTGGAAGGGCGAACTTTACTTTCGTTGTTTAAAACAAAAACAAAATGAAACCAACAATCGGAAGTTTTTTAATTGGGTCGGTTTCGACCTTAGGGTTCGCCCAGACATTACAGGCAGCCCAGAGTGTGTCGTCCTTGCCTCAGGAGGTTTTGAACTCCATTGAGACGATCATCAGTTTGATAGGTGGTATCCTGTCTTCTGTTTTTGTAGCTTGGTTGAAACATAAGTGGAATGACAAGCAACCGCCAGCAGTTGGTGCTCAGTTAGCTTAAGGTTTCGGCCGGGAAGAAAGGAAAAGTTCAATTTGCTTTCCGGCTTTCTCTTTCGGAGTTGATGAAACGGGTTGAACGGGATCGGTCCTTGAAAAGGAACAATAGACGACTGGTTTTTCGAATGGCAGTTTCGGATTCTTTTAAAACAAACGGAAAGTATCAATTCAAGTTTAACATTTAACAATTTAAAATCATGGCAAAATTTAATATTGGAATTTTAGGTGGTGTATCTGGCAAAGTCGGAACAGTCGTTGGTTATAAGATGAACGGAGTGGATTATTTGCGGGCAAAGATTGCACACATGAAAAATCCGAAAACAACCGGACAACTTGCAGTAAGGAGTAAGATGAGAGCTGCTGTGAAGCTGGCTACCGGCCTGCTGAAAACCTTGATTCATCCGGTGTGGAAACGCAGTGGAAAGTTGTCCTCTTATAACCGTTTTGTTCAGGCCAACATTCAGGCTTTCGGCCCGGACGGCTTGGTAAGCGACCCGTCGAAACTGGTGTTCAGTAAAGGAACCTTGTTGGCTCCGGAAGGGTTAACGGCTGCCACGGTGACCGGAACGGCCGGGAAGGTTGGATTGACCTGGACTCCGGATGTGGAGGATGGAAAAGCTTCAGGAGACGATGTGCTGAAGGTGGTGACTTTGGTTAATGGGGTAGCGGCTGTTTTGGACGATGTGGCTGAAACAAGGAGTGCCGGGACTGCTTCAATAGTTCTTCCTTTTGCTTCGGGCACTAAGGTTAACCTCTTCGCTTTCTTTGTGGACAAAGACGGCAAAAAGTGCTCGAATGATGTTATGGCTCAGGTCACAATGGGTTAGTATTGGCGAAATCTAAAAAATGATGAGGGTCGGTTCTTTGGAATCGACCCTTTTTTTGTAACTTTTTTAGTGGAATCTTGTATACTTTAAACAAGATCTGTGCGTCATTGAAGTCAGAGATTTTTAAACTTTATATTTGGAGATATGAGACAAACAGCAAAATTTTTAAGTGTGCTATTGATCGGTTCGTTGGCATTTATCCCTTTCGGGGAAGCTCAAAACCGTGATAATGGACATCAAAACCCTGACAAAAAAGAACAGGCTAAAAGTGCTCCTCAACAGGATAGAAGATCTGTTATGGGGAATCAACGCAATCAGGGAAACCAACCAAGAGGGCGCCAGGGTAATGTTGCTCCTCAGCAAGACAGAAGATCTGTCATGGGGAATCAACGGAATCAGGGAAATCAACCAAGAGGACGTCAGGGTAATGTTGCTCCTCAGCAGGACAGAAGATCTGTTATGGGGAATCCACGGAATCAGGGAAATCAACCAAGAGGGCGTCAGGGTCGTGTTGCTCCTCAACAGGATAGAAGATCTGTCATGGGAAATCCGCGGAATCAGTCAAGAGCGCGCCAGAACGGGTCTATCATGCCAGGAAACAGAGGAAATTTTCACAGAAACGTTGGACGTAGAGCTCAGTCTCGTTACGGATCACTTCCAAGATGGGGTTCATCAATGAGGGAAAGGCCTTCTGCATCGATGAGGGTTCGCTTTGGAAATGCTTCTTTCTATTATCATAGCGGTATCTTTTATTCTCCGTACAATAATGGCTATCGGGTAGCCAGACCACCGTTCGGTATTCGAGTATCCATTCTTCCGTTTGGTTTCAGGCATATTATGCTAGGTCGGCGACATTATTATTACTATTATGGAACATTTTATGACCGTCCTTATGGATACAATGGGTATGAGGTCGTTCGTCCTCCACTTGGAGCTATCGTCGATGCGTTGCCTGATGGATATGAAATAAGGAATATTAACGGATATGAGTATTATTATTTTGAGGGAACTTACTATGCAGAAGTAGATGATTCTAACTATCCTGGTGGTATTGGTTATCAGGTTGTTCAACCTTAGAGTGTGCCTGTTTAAATAGTTTTCGTACCGTTTTTTAATTACGCCCCGCATTACCGGTTATATCCGATGATGCGGGGCGTTTTGCTTTTTTATTTTTTACCTTTAGCCGTCAATCATAAAAATAATCGTATGAATGAGATCAGGTTATTGGCTTTTTACCAAGTGGTTCAAAAGAACAGTTTCTCTAAGGCTGCCGAGGAGATGAACCTCACTCAGCCTGCGATCTCAAAGCAGATTAAGACTTTTGAAGAAGAATTAAATACCAAGCTACTTGATCGCACATCGGGTGGGGTTGAACTGACTCCAGCCGGGAAAGTGGTTTTTCATTATACAGAGAATATCTTAAAAGAAATTCAAAAGTTAAAGAATGAATTATCGTTGCTTAGTGAGGCTCATCAGGGAGAACTTCATCTGGGGGCGAGTACCACGGCCGCTCAATATATATTGCCTCCTTTACTGGCGAGGTACAAACAGGTTAATCCGAATATCTCTATTACTTTACTCAATGAAAATAGTTCGCGCATCGAGCAGTTGTTAATAGCCGGACAGATCAATCTGGGAATTATCGAAGGCCTTCCTAAAAATAATGAATTGGAATATACTCCGTTTCTAAACGATGAGTTAGTGGCAATCGTTCACCAATCAAGTAAATATTATAAACTTGATACGATCTCCATGAAGAAATTACAGCAAATTCCGTTGGTTATTCGTGAAAATGGCTCGGGAACTCTCGAGGTATTGAAACATTATCTGCACGAAAATCAGGTGCAATGGTCCGACTTAAATATTGCAATGCAACTTGGTAGTACCGAAAGTATCAAACTGTATTTACAAAGTGCCGATGCGATCGGGATTGTTTCGATCCGGGCAATTTCGAAAGATATCCTTCTGAACGGATTTAAGGTTATTGAGTTTGACGGAGCGAGAATTAACCGCAAATTTTATTTCGTCCGGATTAAGCGGGTAACAGATAATCTGACCAATCATTTTATTCGCTTTGCATTGAGTCCATATAACCAGATGTTATAGCTCATTCCAAGGTTTCATCACGGTAATTGGCTGTTTTGATTAACCTTTGTCACAAAAATATTGTGACATGAAAAAGGAAATGCTTTCGAAAGTTGTTTTTATTCTATTCGCTGTTTTATGTTTTTCTCCCTGGGTCGATTCGGCTATTGCATTACTGATTGGAATAGTTCTTTCTTTCTCACTGGGGAACCCGTTTCAGTCTTTTACCCGAAAAGCGACTCAGAAGTTATTACAGATATCTATTGTAGGCCTGGGTTTTAGTATTAATATCAAAGAGGCGATTCATGCCGGAAAAGACGGACTTTTCTTAATGATTGTGAGTATCACGACTACTTTATTGCTTGGGTATTTGCTCGGCCGGTTATTTAATGTTGAAAAAAAGACAGCTTATCTGATTTCGGTTGGAACGGCTATTTGTGGTGGAAGTGCGATTGCGGCCATGGCTCCGGCAATAAAAGCGAAAGGGGTGCAGATATCCGTTGCCCTTGGGGTTGTGTTTCTACTGAATAGCGTTGCTTTGTTGCTCTTCCCTTTTTTAGGACATCAGATGAATCTTAGTCAGCATCAGTTCGGATTATGGGCTGCGACAGCGATTCACGACACCAGTTCGGTGGTCGGTGCTGCCAATAAATATGGTGCATATGCTTTGGTAACTGCTACAACGGTAAAGTTGACCCGTGCCCTTTTTATTATTCCCCTTACGTTGATATCGGGGTTCTTTTTCAGAAGCGGGACCAAAGTGAAAATTCCTTATTTTATTTTTTTGTTTTTCGGAGCAATCTTACTGGGAAGTTTTTTGGGAAACAATAATGTCGTATTTCTCTCGTTTGCGTTTATTGCCAGAAAAGGATTGATTCTTACTTTGTTTTTAATCGGAGCGAGTCTTTCACCAACTGAATTGAAGAGTGTCGGGGTTAAGCCTTTTGCGATGGGCTCGGTTCTTTGGCTGATTATTTCTGTTTTTACGCTTACGCTGATTTTAAGCCTTCCTTATTTGATTCATATCCGATAAAGTCCCTGATTAAATGGCATATTTTGTTGAGCAAAACGGTTACAGCGGAATAATAGATTGCTTAACTTAGAGTATCTATTTTTAACTGACCGGATTATGAAAAAAACGTTGCTCCTTTGTAGTTGTTTGTTATTCTTTGCATTATATGCGAACTCGCAACAAGGTCCCTGGGTTAACAAACTGAGGGCTCCGGCTTATCCGTTAGTTACTATTGATCCGTACATGAGTGCATGGTCTTTTTCGGATAAGCTGTATGGTGATGATGTAAGACACTGGACCGGAGTTCGCCGCCCATTGATTGGTGTACTTCGTGTTGATGGACAGGTTTATCGCTTTATGGGAAGGGAAAATGTTCCGCTAACACCTCTTGTGCCGGATGCAACGGTTCAAAAATGGACGGCTCGTTATACACTGACGAATCCGCCGATGGAATGGATCTCTCCCTTTTATGATGATTCGGAATGGAAAGAGGGGAAAGCCGCATTTGGAACAGAGGGACAGCGTTGTCTTGAGACGTTGTGGAATACGCCAGATATCTGGATCAGACGAACGTTTAAACTGAATGATGCGGTCTCAAGGCAGAATTTGTTTTTGAAATATTCTCATGATGATGTCTTCGAACTTTATATAAATGGCATTCAAGTTATTAAAACGGATAATAGCTGGAAGAATGATGTGATCGTGCCTTTGTCTGCTCAGATTAAGAAGTTACTGCATAAAGGGCAAAATGTGATCGCGGCTCATTGTCATAATACAGTTGGCGGCGGGTATGTTGATTTCGGATTGTATAAGAAAGCATCGGAGACGCATTTTTTTAGTCGGACCGCAGAGCAACAGTCCGTTAATGTACTGCCAACGCAGACTTGTTATGTTTTTAACTGCGGACCGGTACAGCTGAACCTGACTTTTCTGGCTCCATTGCTGACTGATCGACTGGAAGTCTTGTCCCGTCCGGTTGATTATATCAGCTATCGTGTTTCGTCATTGGACGGGGAAAACCATAAAGTACAGGTTTATTTTGAAGCGACTCCGGAGTGGGCGGTTGATAATATTAGTCAGACTGCTGTGGCTGGTCGATTTGATGCCCAGGGTTTGACATTCCTTAAGGCAGGGACGCGTGCTCAGAATATATTAAAAAAGAAGGGGGATGATGTTCGGATCGACTGGGGGTATTTTTATCTCGCGGGCGAAAAGAATGCCCGGACCCATTTGGTTATAACAGACCGTCGGTCGGCTAAAAGAGCTTTTGTGGAAAAAGGGAATATTGCCGGTGTTGTCAATCAACAACCGGATGAGGATATGTGTCAAAAGATGACCGCGATGGCTTACAGTCAGAATTTAGGAACGGTTGGTGATTTGATTATTCAGGGAAAACTGATGATTGGCTATGACGACCAGTATGCGGTACAGTTCTTTGGTAAGAACCTGCGGGCCTGGTGGCGAAGTGATAAGCCGGATGCAATGGTTGATGCTTTCGTGGCAGCAAATCGGGAATATGATATGTTGTCTGAAAAATGCGGAGAGTTTGACCGAAAACTGGTATCGGAGGCAACTAAAGCGGGAGGAGAACAATATGCTGATTTATGCGCGTTGGCTTACCGGCAATCCATTGCTGCCCATAAGCTGGTCCGGGGTGAAAAAGGTGAATTGTATTTCTTCTCAAAAGAAAATTTCAGTAACGGGTCAATCGGAACCGTTGATGTGACTTATCCTTCATCGCCTTTGTTCTTGTATTATAATCCCGACTTATTGAAGGGAATGATGAACTTTATCTTTGAATACAGTGAGAGCGGTCAGTGGAACAGACCTTTCCCTGCTCATGATGTGGGAAAATACCCGTTAGCTAACGGAGCGGATTATGGGGGGGATGGGATGCCGGTGGAAGAGGCCGGAAATATGTTGATCATGACAACTGCAATTGCAGAGGTAGAAGGGAAAGCGGATTATGCTGCACAGCATTGGAAGATTCTTTCGGTGTGGGCGGATTATCTGTTACAGAAGGGAATGGATCCGGAAAATCAACTCTGTACGGATGACTTTACGGGGCATCTGGCTCATAATGCGAATCTTTCGGTAAAAGCAATTATTGGAATTGCCGGATATGGTAAGTTGGCTCAGATGCTCGGAAAAGAAGAAATTGCACAAAAATACAGGTCTGCGGCTAAAGAGATGGCTCAAAAATGGAGTCTTATGGCTGATGTGGGAGATCATACCTGTCTGGCTTTTGACCGGAAAGATACCTGGAGTCAGAAATATAATCTGGTATGGGATAAATTATTGGGATTGGAGCTATTTCCGAAAGAGTTGATCGGCAAGGAGGTGGATTATTATCTGACCAAGCAGAACAAATATGGTTTGCCTCTTGATAACCGGGCTGCTTTTACCAAAAGCGATTGGCTGATATGGTCGGCTACGTTGTCAGATAATCCGGATATTTTTAAAAATATGATTACTCCCCTGTATAATGCATTTAATGAAACCCCCGATCGGGTTCCAATGACGGACTGGTATGAGACTACTGATGCAAAACAAGTTGGCTTCAGGGCTCGTTCGGTGGTCGGAGGCTATTTTATTAAGATGCTTGAACAAAAAATGAAGCGTTAGTTTAAATTTGTATCGCGTAGGAAAAGGCATTCGGTTGAGTTAATAATTAACCGGATGCCTTTTTTCTCTTTCAATAAAAGTGGTTAGTTTTGTTAACTGATTTTCTTTTTTTGAAATTTGAAAGTATGAGGATCTTGTTTTTTACTTTTTTGCTTGTTGTTTGTGGAACGATCGGGGTGAAAGCACAGAATGCTTCGGAGCTGACCCAACGAAATTATAAGGAAGGAGTTAAATTCTTTCAGGAAAAGGATTATACGAGGGCTTTCGGTTGCTTCCAAAAGGCTGCTCAAAAAGGAAATTCCGTTGCACAGGACAGTCTGGGTGTGATGTATTATCAAGGTCTTGGAATAAAACAAGATAAAAAAGAGGCCTTCTCCTGGTATCAAAAGGCTGCAGCGCAAGGAAATACTTTTGCACAGTACAAATTAGGTTGGCTATATAATAACGGCGAAGGGGTTATCCGTGATAAGATACAGGCTTTTAACTGGTATCAGAAGGCTGCAGAACAAGGAAATGCAATTGCTCAGTTATGTCTCGGACTGATGTACGATAAAGGAGATAGTATTGCTCAGGATAAAAAGAAGGCTTTCGACTGGTATGGAAAATCGGCGAATCAGGGAAATCAGGATGCGCAGTATTGTCTGGGATCAATGTATGATCATGGCGATGGGATTGCGGTTGATAAACAGCAGGCTTTTAACTGGTACCTGAAATCGGCGGAACAGGGAAGTCGCTTTGCTCAGTTATGTCTGGGATTAATGTATGACCGGGGCGATGGGATTGTCAGGGACCAGAAGCTAGCTTTCAATTGGTATGAAAAGTCCGCTAAACAAGGGAATCCGGATGCACAGTATAATTTAGGGGTGATGTATTATATGGGATATGTTGGGGAAAAAGATTTGAAGCAGGCTTATTATTGGTTCAATCAGGCGGCGGGACAAGAGAATCCTTATGCTGCGTGTTATCTGGGAATAATGTTCGATAAAGGAACTTTTGTGCAGCAAAATAAACAACAGGCCTTCTATTGGTATCAACAGTCTGCCCGGCACGGAGTTGCGATTGCTCAGCTATATATGGGGTTGATGTGTGATAAAGGCGATGGGGTGCCGCAGGATAAAAAGCAAGCGCTCTACTGGTATGAAAATGCAGCTAAACAGGGTAATCCGGAGGCCCAATATTGGTTGGGGGTGCTGTATCTGAAAGGAGATGCGGTATTGCAGGATAAAAGAAAAGCTTTTAATTTATTTGAGAAATCGGCAGAGCAGGGGAATGTTATCGGACAATATAACCTGGGATTGATGTATGACGAGGGAAACGGGGTGCTGCAGGATAAAGGACTGGCCCTGAAATGGTATCGAAAGGCTGCAGAACAAGGAAATTCGGATGCACAAAATAATCTGGGCGGACTCTATGATCAGGGAAACGGTATCGCTCAGGATAAAAAACAGGCCCTTGAGTGGTATCAAAAAGCTGCGGATGCGGGGAATGCGGAGGGACAGTATAACGTGGGACTCTTCTACCTGAATGGTGCTGTGGGTGTGGAGAAAGATATGACGAAGGCTGCCTTCTGGATTGAGAAAGCTTATAATAATGGAAATGTTAAGGCGAAAGCAGTCTGGGAAAAGAATGAGCTTTGGAAGTATAAGAAGGAATAAAGAATATCTGAAATAACCAGTCCTGATTCAGTCCCAAACAGCGAAGTCCGGTATTGTCCGGTTTAATGGGAAATAATTTTACATGTTTACTTCGACCTCTTGGACTGGAATGGCTTTTAATCATTGATTTTGTGATTGTTATTTTATTTAAGATGGAATGAAAATAGTTCGGAATAAGAAATATTTTTGTTTTTATTCTTTGTTTTAATATATTTGCTAAAACGTTTTAGCAAATATACCAATGAATATATCAATGAAGAAATATGACCCGGATAAAGCGATGGATTATTACGTCGGACTGGATGTTGGAGGAACCAAATGCAGTATTGTTTTAGGTGACGGTGACTTTAATCTATATGAAAAACTTTTTTTTGAGACGAAGGTAGAGCGGGGACCAGAGCTCATTATCGCAGATTTCAAATCGGGCATTCATCAATTGCTCAAAAAATATCAGGGAATAAAACTTAAACGAATTGGCATTAGTTGCGGAGGACCACTCGACTCGGAGAAGGGTTTTATTTATTCACCTCCGAATCTGCCAGGTTGGGATGCGATTCCATTGACTGATATTTTTAATAGGGAGTTTGGCGTTGAGGTTTGTCTTCAGAATGACGCTAATGCTTGTGCTTTGGCTGAATGGCTCATGGGGGCTGGTGTCGGTACGAAAAATATGATTTTTCTGACATTCGGTACCGGTTTAGGGGCCGGATTAATCCTGAACGGGCGACTTTATAGCGGGACCAATGATCTGGCCGGAGAGGTTGGTCATGTGCGGTTGGAAGACGATGGCCCGGTTGGCTTTGGAAAAGCGGGTTCTTTTGAGGGATTTTGCAGTGGCGGGGGAATTGCTCGTCTGGCTCAGTCAGTCATTGAATCCAAAAGGCAAAAGGGGGAACCCGTTGCTTTTCTGGACGAGGCAGGTCCCAATGCGGTTATTTCTGCAAAAACAGTAGCATTTGCTGCTCAACAGGGAGATCCGGTGGCTTTGGAAATTATGCAAACGTCAGCCCGGGAACTGGGAAAGGGGTTATCGTTTCTGGTGGATATTCTGAATCCGGAATGCATTGTAATCGGGAGTATTTATTCCCGCAATGAGTCTTTTTTTAAACCGGTCATTGATGCGGTTTTGCAGCAGGAAGCGATTCCCGACGCATTAAAAGTGTGTACGGTTAAAAAGGCGGTACTCGGTGATACGATTGGCGATTATGCAGCCTTGTGTGTAGCGGTATCTCAAGATAAATTTAATTCATAAAAGATGAGTGAAAATAAATTGGTCGATGAATTAATCGGAAGATATCCGTTGCTTGAAGTCTGCCGTGTTGAAATTGAGGTGGGTTTCCGGCTTATGGCGGAATGTTTTCGTCTGAAAGGAAAAATGCTGGTATGCGGCAATGGGGGCAGTTGTGCTGATTCGGATCATATTGTGGGAGAGTTGATGAAAAGTTTTGAGCTGTTACGTCCCATTGATCAACAGCTTAGCCGGGATCTGGTGGCTGTGTCGGCCGATCGGGGAAAGTTTCTTTCGGAGAAGTTGGAGAAGGCGTTGCCGGTTATCTCTCTCAATGTGCATGCTGCTCTTTTTTCGGCAGTTGTGAATGATAAGGATCCGAATGTAGTCTTTGCCCAGCAGGTAAACGGGTATGGTTCGGAAGGAGATGTGCTGCTGGGAATCAGTACTTCTGGAAATTCACAGAATGTGATCGATGCGATGATTACGGCTAAAGCCAAAAAGATGAAGGTGGTCGGGTTGACCGGCAGGGATGGTGGGGAAATGAAGAAATATTGCGATGCGGCTATTGTTGTACCTTTAACACGGACGGCTGATATTCAGGAATATCATTTGCCGATTTATCATATGTTATGCCGGGCTCTTGAGAAGGAGTTATTTGAGTGCCCCAAGTCTGATTGTCTGTAACTTTAAACGATTGACTTCATGAAAAACAGTTTAATTCTTTTTTGCTGCTTGTTTTTGCTTGGGGGATGTACCACTAAGCAAATGTTGTATACTCAATATGTCGATCCGTTTATCGGGACCGACACTTACGGACATACTTATCCCGGGGCGCTTGTCCCGTTCGGAATGGTACAACTGAGTCCGGACACCGGCGAAAACGGTTGGTATCACTGTGCAGGTTATCATGCATCGGATCAGTCGATCATGGGTTTTTCACATACGCATTTAAGCGGGACCGGAGCCACAGAAATGGGGGATATCTTATTTATGCCAATGATGGGTGAACCCCGCTTTGAACCGGGTCCGGCAGAGAATCCGGATGCCGGATATCGTTCCCGTTTTTCAAAAGCTTCGGAGGTGGCGACTCCCGGTTATTATGCCGTAACTCTTGATGGACCGCATGTCAGGGCCGAACTTACGGCAACGAATCGGGTTGGGTTGCATCGCTACACTTTTGAGCAGGGAGGCGATGGGGAGATCATTATTGACCTTGGTCATGGAATTGGAGACGAAACGACAGCCAGTTTTTTAAATGTGACCGGCAACCGAATAGTTTCGGGTTTTCGTCATTCTACCGGTTTTATCCGTGATCAGCCGGTTTATTTCAGTGCCGAATTTTCTAAACCATTCAGTGCGTTTATCTCTTATTGCGATGGCGTGAGAGGAACCGATAAGTCGGTAAAAGGGAAGATCTGTAAGATTATCCTGAAGTTTAATACGGTGCCGGGAGAGCAGTTATTAATAAAAGTGGGACTCTCGACAGCTGGGGAGAGAAATGCTCAGAATAATATTAATGCCGAGATGCCGGGTTGGAATTTTGAAAAGGTAGCCGGCAATGCGAAGAAGGTTTGGAATAAAGAGTTATCAAAAATACAGATTGCCGGTAATGACGAAGTTGGAAAGAAGGTCTTCTATACGGCTTTTTATCATACGATGGTGTGCCCTAATTTATTCTCTGATGCCGATGGTTCATACTATGGCTGGGATGGGAAAAACCATCAGAAAAAAGGAGCTCATTACTATACCAACTATTCACTATGGGATACTTACCGGGCAGAGCATCCGCTCATGCTTCTTCTGTCGCCGGACCGGGATGTGGAATTTATCAATTCGATGTTGCAGCGGTACCGGGAGATCGGGGAATTACCAATCAATGAATATGGTGTGAATGAAACATTCTGTATGATTGGCAATCACGCAATTCCAGTCATCGCCGATGCTTTCCTCCGGGGATTGAAGGGTTTTGACGCTAATCTGGCTTATGAAGCGGTGAAACATAGTTCGACAAACAGTTCTTTTAATTACAAGGTTAATTGGGAGGACTATATGAAATATGGCTATCTGCCTTCGGATAAGACGAAAGAAGAATCGGTGTCGCGAACCCTGGAGAGCGCTTATGATGACTGGTGCGTAGCTCAGATGGCTAAAAAACTGGGTAAGGAGGATGATTATCAATATTATTCGCGACGGGCAGCTTTTTACCGGAATTTGTTTGACCCGGGTACTTCTTTAATGCGCGGACGAAAATCCGACGGATCCTGGGATACTCCATTTGATCATTTGAAAATATCTCATACCGGAGATGCCGGCGGGGAATATACCGAAGGAAATGCCTGGCAGTATACCTGGCAGGTTCAGCAGGATGTAAACGGACTGATTAAGTTGATGGGAGGGGACCGGAATTTTGTTTCCAACCTGGATTCTCTTTTTCAGATGCAAAGTAAAGTCTATGGCGATGGGTTTACGCTGGATGTGACCGGACTGATTGGTCAATATGCCCATGGAAACGAACCCTGTCACCATGTGGCTTACCTTTATAATTTTGCGGGGGCTCCGTGGAAAACACAGGAACGGGTTACGCAAATCAAGAATACCCTCTATCTGGGTACGCGGGACGGATTGTGCGGGAATGATGATTGCGGACAGATGTCGGCCTGGTATCTCTTTGGTGCGCTTGGTTTTTATCCGGTGACTCCGGGAACGGATTATTACGTAATAGGGTCTCCGTCGTTTGAGCGTACGGCACTTAAACTTCCCAATGGAAAGACCTTTGAGATCAAAGCAAATAATTTAAGCAAGACAAATTATTATATCCAGTCCGCTAAGTTAAATGGTCGGGTGTATTCCAAATCGTATATTCCGGTCAAAGTGATGATGCAGGGTGGTGTATTGGAGTTTATGATGGGGGCAGAACCGCAAAAAGACTGGGGCAGCAAACCCGAGGACCGGCCTGTTTCAAGTATTGAGAAATAATTGATGGTATAAATTAAAGAACGATATAATGAATAAAGTTTTAATTCTTTTAGCTGCATCCTTTTTGACTTTTGGATGTGCCCAAATGCAAAAGAATGATACAGCTCATGTGGATCCTTTTATTGGCACGGATGCTCACGGTCATGTTTATCCGGGAGCAACCCTTCCTTTTGGAATGGTTCAGCTAAGTCCGGATACCGGTGATAGTGGCTGGGACTGGAGTGCAGGATATCATTCTTCGGATAACTCGATTATGGGTTTTTCGCACACTCATCTTAGTGGAACAGGAGCTGCCGAAATGGGCGATGTTCTGATTATGCCGATGATGGGCAAGCCAATGTTTGAACCCGGGACTAAAGAGAATCCGGAAACGGGTTATCGTTCGCGGTTTTTGAAAGCTTCGGAGATTGCTACTCCCGGATATTATTCCGTTATGCTTGACCGGTATAAGATTAAGGCGGAACTGAGTGCGACTGAAAGAGTCGGAATACAACGATATTCTTTTAATTCGGATGGCGAGGTCTCAATCATTATCGATTTAGGTCATGGCATCTCGGAGCAGACTCTTGAGAGTTCCCTGAAAATAATAGATGATCATACGATAACCGGTTTTCGCCGATCGACCGGATTTGTCAGGGATAAGCATATGTATTTCTGTACGGAGTTTTCCAGGCCATTCAAAGCATCAATTACTTACAAGGATGGTGAAACAGGAAATGATCATGAGATAAAGGGGAAAATCTGTAAGATTATCCTGACTTTTGACGCTACTGCAAATGAACAGTTGTTAGTCAAAACCGGACTCTCAACGGTTAGCGGAGAGAATGCAAAAGCTAATATTGCGACGGAGATGCCTCATTGGAATTTCAATCAGGTAGCGAACCATGCACGGAAAGTCTGGAATAAAGAGTTGTCAAAAATTGAGGTCACGGGGGGTGACGAGAAAGAAAACCGGACTTTTTACACGGCTCTTTATCATACGATGATGTCTCCGAATCTATTCTCCGATGCTGATGGCTCGTATTGTGGTTGGGATGGAAAAAACCATCAGAAACAAGGAGCTCGTTACTATACGAACTATTCGTTATGGGACACTTATCGGGCAGAACATCCGTTGACCCTCCTTTTATCTCCGGATAAGGATGTGGAATTTATTAATTCGATGTTGCAGCGTTATCGGGAAATCGGAGAGCTGCCGATTAATGAATATGGTGAGAATGAAACTTTCTGTATGATCGGAAATCATGCGATACCGGTCATTGCAGATGCTTATCTCCGCGGAGTTAAGGGATTTGATGTGAAGCTGGCTTATGAGGCGGTAAAGCATAGCTCGATGAATAGTGGGTTTAATTTTAAGAATGACTGGTCCGATTACATGAAGTATGGCTATTTGCCTTCGGATATTATCACGGGGGAGTCGGTCTCTCGTACGCTTGAATGTGCGTATGATGATTGGTGTGTGGCTCAGATGGCTAAGAAAATGGGGAACACCGAAGATTATGAATATTTCTCGAAAAGAGCAGGGTTCTATAAGAATCTGTTTGATCCTGAAACATCCCTGATGCGTGGACGAAAGAGTAACGGAGCTTGGGTAAATCCGTTTGACCGCTTCCGGATTTCAAGTGGAGGTCCCGGCGACGGAGACTATACTGAGGCGAATGCATGGCAATATACCTGGCATGTGCAGCAGGATGTGAACGGACTTATCGATTTGATGGGGGGTGATCAAAAATTCGTCACGAAACTGGATTCTTTGTTCCAGATGGGGTCAAATGTCTATGGTGATGGGAATGCATTGGATATTACCGGTTTAATCGGCCAATATGTTCATGGAAACGAACCTTGTCATCATGTTGCTTATCTCTATAACTTTGCGGGGGCTCCATGGAAGGCCCAGGCAATGATCCATAATATCCGAAATACGCTCTATAGTGACAAGCGGGATGGCTTGTGCGGAAATGATGACTGTGGACAGATCTCTGCATGGTATGTCTTTAGTGCATTGGGTTTTTATCCCGTGACTCCCGGAATGGATTATTTTGTCATCGGAACGCCCAGTTTTAAACAAGCAGTACTTCGTTTATCCAACGGGAAGAAGTTTACGGTAAAGACGGTTAATCTTAGCAAAGACAATTATTACATTCAATCCGCTAGGTTAAACGGACGAGTTTATACGAAATCTTATATTTCGGTAAAAGATTTGATGCAGGGCGGTACGTTAGAGTTTACAATGGGGGCTGAACCACAAAAAGAGTGGGGTAGTAAACCGGAGGACCGACCGATTTCGACGATTAAAAAATAGTTATTGCAATTCTTTTTTCATGGCGGCTGGATTCTCTTGAGGATTCGGTCGCTTTTTTATTTGCATTATAACCGTAACTTCGCACTATTCGTTAAAAAACATTTAAGTGAAGAAGGTTTCAATTGCAGATATTGCCGACCGTTTGGGGGTTTCTAAGACCCTTGTTTCAATGGTTCTGAATGGAAAAGATAAAGAGTACCGCATTAGTGAAGAAGTTTGTAAAAAGGTTCTGAAACTTGCGGAGGAGCTGAATTATCGGCCTAATGTTATTGCGAAGGGGTTACGGACGGGGAAAACACAAACCATCGGATTGATTGTTGCGGATATTGCGAATCCGTTTTTTTCGAAACTCTGTAGGGAAATTGAAACAGAGGCTGCATTGTTTGGGTACAAGATCATTATTTGCAGTTCGGATGAGGATGCCGGGAAATCAAAAGATCAGATTGACCGTTTGCTGCAAAGTCAGGTGGATGGACTGATTATTTCTCCTCCGGTGGGAAGTGAGGACCAGATAAAATCATTGAGTACGTTGAAAGTCCCCTATGTGCTGGTTGACCGTTATTTTGAAGCAATTGATTCTAATTATGTAATTATTGACAATTTTGAGGCCTCTTATCATGCGACGAATTATTTGATTCAAAAGGGCTATCGGAAGATTGGCTTCCTGACAATTAACGAGGATCTGATCACGATGCATAACCGGACAGAAGGATACCGGACGGCAATTCGTCAGTCGGGATTACCACTGGGCGATTCTTTATTGTTTAAGCTGCCATTCTCACACGATGGGCGAGATGTGAAACGGGCCATTGAAGAGCTTACCGGAGGAACAGATAAGATTGATGCGTTAATATTTTCGTCCAGTAAAATCGGGCTAATGGGACTAGAGGCAATTGTAGAGATGGGGTTGCGGGTTCCGGAAGATCTGGCATTAATCAGCTTTGATGACCCGGACTCTTTTAAGATTTGTTTTTCGCCTGTTTCAGCTATTGCGCAGCCTTTAACGGAGATGGGTAAAGAGGCGGTCCGAATATTGGTGCAACAGATTAAAAAAAGTAAAAAGCCGGAGGAACCCCGGAAGCTGGTTTTAAAAACGACTTTTATTCCCCGAAAATCTTGCTGAACATGAATAATCCGACAAGCTGGCAAATGGTTCTGATTTGCCAGGTTATTTCCTTGATAATTGCATGAAAATTACGAGTTGTAATGGGTCCGGATTTATGATCAAAAAATAAATCTGTCCCCAAGAGTGAATCATGATAATATTTATCGTTTCCTCGTTTTTAAACCCGAAAGTCGGTTCTTTATACGGTGTTGGGTGTAGTCTAATAAAATTGATTTATTTTTTTCAATTATCGCTTTTGAAAGTATAAGTTTTGACTTATATTTATTTGCGAAATCAAACGGTATTTTCTCCCTGGGAATGTTGATCTTTTCCCTAAATTGACTTGAAGCATTTATTGCGGTCCGATTAATGTATTGTCATACTTCGGTTTAAAAATATATAATTTGGGCGATCAGTCCCTGTAATTGTAAACAATAAATTGTAGTTGATGAAAATAAAATAAATGTTTAATTATGGATACAACCGTAAAGCTTTATTCTTTGAATTATAGTAATGTAAAGACCTATTTGTTTGCGTTATTATTTATTGTCGGAAATATTGTTTTGCCTCAGTTATGCCACCTGATTCCTGGCGGTGGTCTGATGCTGTTGCCGATCTATTTTTTTACTCTTATTGCTGCTTACAAGTACGGTTTGGCCGTTGGATTACTGACTGCTATTCTTTCTCCATTGGTTAACAGTGCGCTGTTTGGACTGCCTCCTGTTGCCGTTCTTCCTGTCATTCTGATTAAATCGGGATTACTGGCATTGGCTGCTGCTTATATGGCTCGTCGCAGCGGGAAGATCTCACTGCTGGCCTCACTTTGTATGGTGGTGCTTGCTTATCAACTCATTGGAACTGCATTTGAATGGATTATCGTGAAGAATTTCTTTGTAGCCGTACAAGATTTTCGCATTGGTGTGCCGGGTATGCTTATTCAAATCTTCGGAGGTTATGGAGTATTAAAAATACTTGCTAAAATCTGAATAAAGATATGATAGCAAAAACTTTTAGTGAAGTGCAGGACCGATTTCGTGAGGTGACATTTCAGGAAACTTTTGATATGATTGTTGCTATTGCTAACGGAGGAATTATTCCGGCAGCATTTTTAAATCAGGCGTTAGATTTAGACGTTCATCTGTTGAAGATAAATCTGCGGGACGAGAATCAACAACCGAAATATGATCATCCGCATCTATTGGCTCCTATTGATTTTGAATTCAAGGGCAAAAAAATTCTTTTAGTAGACGACCGCATTAAGACCGGTGCGACCATCGATTTTGCCAACGAGTTATTACAGGGGGCGAAGCTGATAAAAACATTTGCTGTAAATGGTGATGCGGATTATGCCTTGTATAATGAAGCTTGTTTTGAGTTTCCCTGGATAAATGAATAACTCATTCAAAATGCCTTAATCTGCGGTTTTTAAAAATATTTACAACCTGTAAATAATAAAAAATGGACAGACGGAATTTCTTAAAAGCAGTGGCTATTACCGGTGCAGCTGTGACTATCACCACAAGCGGAACCATGGAGGTTGTAGCACAGACACTGAATAATAAAAAGAAAAGACCAGTGAATCTGGTTGCTGTAATGGGGGGTGAACCTGATGCGATGTTCAGAAGAGGTATCGTTGAACTTGGCGGAATAAAAAAGTTTGTTAAACCGGGATATCGGGTAACCGTGAAACCTAACATTGGTTGGGATAAAACTCCAGAGTTGGCCGGAAACACAAATCCGAGACTGGTGGCTGAAATTGTACGTCAATGCTTCCATGCCGGAGCCAAAGAGGTAATCGTCTTTGATCATACTTGTGATGATTGGCGTAAATGTTATAAAAACAGCGGTATTGAAGATGCAGCCAGGGCTGCCGGAGCAACAATTGTGCCGGCACATGAAGAGTCTTATTATCGGACCATTTCGCTTCCTCATGGTAAAAATTTGAAGAGTGCCCAGATACATAAGGCGATACTCGATAGTGATGTGTGGATTAATGTGCCTGTACTTAAAAATCACGGGGGGGCGAATCTTACGATGTCGATGAAGAACCACATGGGTATTGTGTGGGATAGAGGTGCCTTCCATAAAAATAATTTACAACAGTGTATTGCCGATATTTGTACGATGCAGAAAAAGGCTGTTCTTAATGTTGTAGATGCATACCGTGTTATGAAAACGAATGGTCCTCGTGGTATATCGACGGCTGATGTGGTTACTGCCAAAGGACTTTTTATCTCACAGGATATTGTTGCTGTAGATACTGCTGCTGCAAAGTTTTTTAACCAGATACGAAAAATGCCCCTTGAGTCGGTTGCTTACCTGGCAAATGCTCAGGCTTTGCATGTAGGAACGATGGATTTGAGTAAGCTGAATATTAAGAGAATCAAGATGTAATGCGATATCTATTATGTTGAAAAAGTTACGTGTGGGGATCTCTGTTATTCTGTTTGCACTGATTACCTTTTATTTTCTCGACTTTGCCGGTTTATTGCCGGACTCCTTTCATCGGTTGGCACAGATACAGTTTGTCCCGGCTCTATTGGCATTGAATATTGCGATACTTGCGATGCTGGTGATATTGACTGTCTTGTTTGGCAGAGTCTATTGTTCGACCATTTGTCCGATGGGGGTTTTTCAGGATGTGGTGAGTTGGTTTTCCAGACACATAAGCAGAAAGAAAAAGAGGTATAAATACACTCCGGCAAGGAATATTCTGCGCTGGTCGGTGGTCGGTGTTGTTCTCCTTACTTTTTTACTGGGATTGCCTTTTTTGTTGAGTCTTCTTGATCCGTATAGTGCCTATGGGCGGATGATTGTGAATGTATTCAAACCCGTCTATATGGCCGGGAACAACTTATTGGAATCGGCCTTTAGCCGCTTTGATAATTACACTTTCTTTCGGGTCGATGTCGCGATCCGTAGTATCCTGGCTTTCTGTGTGGGAATTGTCACTTTTTTAGCGGTTGGTTTTTTGGCCTGGAGGTACGGACGAATTTATTGCAACACGGTGTGCCCGGTTGGAACGGTACTGAGCTTTCTGAGCAAATATGCTTTTTTTAAAATAAGAATTGACACAACAAAATGTAATCGTTGTGGTCTGTGTGCTGCAAAATGTAAAGCTTCCTGTATAAATAGTAAGGAGCATTTGATTGATTACAGTCGGTGTGTTGATTGTTTCGATTGCCTTGACGGATGTAAACAGAAGGCAATAAGTTTTGCTCCGGATATGCATAAAAATAGTGGAATAAAAGAAATAGAAAATATTACCGATAAGACTAAAAGAGAGTTCTTGTTTGTCGGATTGGTTGCTGCATTTATCATGCCTAAAGTGTTATTGGCTCAGGGTAAAATGGCGATCCTCACACATGGGAAGGCGTATAAAAGAAAACATCCGGTTAGTCCTCCCGGTTCTATCGGGGCAGAACACTTATTGAATCATTGTACGGCTTGCCATCTTTGTGTCAGTAAGTGCCCGTCGCACGTATTGAAGCCGGCACTTATGGAATATGGATTGGGTGGCATGATGCAACCGATTGTGAGTTATGAAAAAGGATTCTGCAACTTCGATTGTACGGTGTGCGGCGATGTGTGTCCTAACGGAGCGATTAAGCCGCTTACGATAAAAGAGAAACATCAGACACAGATAGGAAGGGTTGTTTTTATCCGGGAGAATTGTATTGTGTATAGAGATGGAACTAGTTGCGGTGCCTGCTCGGAGCATTGTCCTACCCAGGCGGTATCAATGGTGCCGTATAAAGAAGGGTTAACAATCCCGTTTGTTAATCCGGATATTTGTGTGGGGTGCGGAGGTTGTGAATATGTGTGCCCGGCAAAGCCTTACAAAGCGATACATGTAGAAGGAAATGTTGTGCATCAATTAGCGCAGGCTTTGAAAGAGACGGAAAAGAAAAAGGTTAAGGTTGAGAACTTTGGCTTTTAATGATATAAAAAAGTCCTGCAATATTGACATTGCAGGACTTTTTTTTACTTTTGTTTCTTTTGAGTGATCCAGCTGGGACTCGAACCCAAGACCCCATCCTTAAAAGGGATGTGCTCTACCAACTGAGCTACTGGATCTCCTGGTATGCCCTATTTCTTATAAGGCGGTGCAAAGGTAGTAGCTTTTTTGTGTTATCCAAAAATGACATTTAAAAAAATCTTACTAATTTCGACTATTATACCAAGGGATTTGGTCGACTGGAGACTTCCTTGGTATTTCGAATCATTAAAATCTGAATACGGGAAAAATGAAAGATAAAGTAGTTGTAATAACCGGTGCTTCTTCGGGAATCGGTAAGGCATTGGCGTATGAATATGCTGCACAGGGGGCTAAACTAGTCCTTGCTGCCAGAAGAGAAGATAAATTGATGGAAATGAAGGAGGATCTTATTGGAAATGAGATCTTGTCGGTTGTAACGGATGTTTCTGTTGAATCTGATTGTAAACGACTTATTGATGAGTCTATTGCCCGATTTGGAACAATCGATGTATTGATTAACAATGCGGGAATCTCGATGAGGGCCATGTTTGAAGATTTGGACCTTTCGGTCATTCATCGATTAATGGATGTGAATTTCTGGGGAACCGTTTATTGTACCAAATATGCGTTGCCTTATCTGTTGAAGACCAAAGGATCGGTAGTTGGAATTATTTCTATTGCCGGGTATGTCGGATTGCCCGGAAGAACAGGATATTCTGCATCAAAATTTGCAGTCAGGGGGTTTCTGGACACCCTGAGAATTGAAAACTTGAAAAAAGGCCTTCATGTTTTGGTTGCAGCTCCTGGTTTTACGGCTTCGAATGTGCGTTTTTCAGCTTTGACGGCAGATGGATCACAGCAAGGAGAAACTCCTCGTGATGAATCGAAAATGATGTCGGCTGAGTTATGCGCACAGAAAATAGTAAATGCGATCAACCGGCGCAAACGGGAACTGATTCTTACTTTTGTTGAGGGAAAGTTTACGGTATTTCTGGGCAAATTTTGGGGTGGATTGCTTGATAAACTTACATATAATCACATGGCAAAGGAGCCGAATTCGCCTTTTAAATAGCTGTTTTTTCTTTTTAGGATGAACTTTTGTGTTTGGGGACTGTTTCTGTATATGTTTTTATTGTGCATCAAATGATATAAATATTTATAAAATGGAATACAAAAACAAAGTTACTTTCGGAGGTGGTCCGGTTACGTTAATGGGACAAGAAGTAAAAGTAGGAGATGTTGCTCCTGAATTCACCGTGGTAGATGCAAATTTGAAACCAGTGCATTTGTCAGATTATAAAGATAAAATTAAGGTAATTGCAGTGTATCCGTCAATTGATACTGGAGTTTGTGCCGCTCAAAATCGTCGGTTTAATGCCGAAGCGGATAAGTTCGGCTCTGATGTGGTTGTCTTATCAATTTCGTGCGATTTGCCTTTTGCCCAGAAGCGTTTTTGTGCAGCAGAGGGACTTACGAATGTCGTTACACTTTCTGATCACCGCGAGGTTGATTTTGGAACGAAATATGGTTTTCTGATTAAAGAATTGCGTTTGTTGTCGAGAGGAACCGTTATCGTTGACAAAAAGGGAATTATTCGCTACGTTGAATATGTGCCGGAAGTAACTCATGAACCGGATTACGCAAAAGCGATGGAAGAAATCAAAGAATTGAAATAACCAGCAATGAGCATACACAAAAAAAGAGAGCACCCATAGGTAGCTCTCTTTTTTTGTGTCTTGATGAATTGATTATTGTTGTTGCCTCTGTGCACTGTATTTATGCTGATTATAAAGTAATATCATTTTGTCTTTGTCGATAGGAATGATGATTTTATAGAAATTAGCTTTGGAATTATAAGGGAAAAATACTTTTCCTCTTATAGTGAATCCCGAATTAAGAGTCGTCTTCCTTAATACTGATTTCTCCCATTGGTCTAATTGATATTGCAAATCATAGTTGTTTATTTCTGCATTGGAAGCACCTGATAGGGCCGCATCTGCAATAATTGCAGATCCCAAAGAATTGAGTGCTCTTCTGTTTTGTTTGCCTTCATCGTCAGTCGTTGCGGCTGCAACTCCTGTAGCAACAGCAACTCCGGTAGCTGCAATACCGATAATTGTTCCGTTTTTTTGTCTTGCCACATTTCTGGACATCTCCTTTTCTACATCCAGTACTTTATCCTCAGGGTCTAAAGCGTTGGTAATGATTGTATCATTTAAGCAACCAGCAGAGTCGGTTTGAGCAATATAATAGAATTCGGAAGGATCAACTAAGTATGGAAGATTTGACTGATTGGTTATCTCAAAGTCAAAAACCAAATAAGGGCGTTCTAACCTTGAAAAGGCAGTACTAATAATAATACCATTAACGGAATCTTTCAGAAATGCGCGACCGGAAAGCCATGAGGTTTTAGTTGATAGCGGATTTAATTTTACAATTTCCTGAGGAGTATAGCAAGAGGAAACTCCAATTAACAGGAGGAAAAGATAAAACAGTAAAGGAATTTTTTTCGTTTTCATAGGATCATTATTTATATCTATTAGACATTTATATCATAGTTTTGTTACAGATGATAATTTAGATTTTCTTTTATGAAAATTTGTTGATAATTATCAAAAATCATACCAATAAACAGATTAAGAGGAATATTTAAGATTGAAGATGCTTTCTGATAGGTAGAGTCAATTGATTGGTTTGAATCATCGGTTTCAAAAAACAATCGTTCTGTCGGGATCTGTTTTATTGATTCTGATGCTTTTGCTGAAGAAGAAAAAAGTTGTTTCCCAAAAGAAAAGAAAAACTGGTGTTTAATTAATTCCTGTGTTGTATTTTCATTTCCATTGTATCCATGAAGAATCCAGGGGACGGTAGAACGGCTCTCTTTTTTTATCTGAATCAAATCATAGAATGCTTTTACACAATGGATGATAAGAGGAAGTCGCTGTTCTTCGGCAAGAACTACCTGTTCGATGAGTATTTTTTTCTGTAGGTCAATAGAAGGTCCTTTGATTCGGTCTAATCCTGCTTCACCGATAGCTGTGACAGAATGTTTTTGAATTGCTTCTTCGAGCTGTTTAATCCAATCATTAGGACGATTCTCTATATTCCATGGATGGAGGCCGACGGATATATTTTGTCCTTTAGGGATGAACGGAATTTTTTGATCAATAGAAAAACTAACAATCGACAGGGCATCAATTGTTGCGATTAGCGAATGGGTATGTATATCAATAAAAGGTGTTTTTTCTGCCATATTGCAATTTACAAATTAGTGAAAAAAAGATTGATTTTTTTATTAGATTAAATTAATTCTTGGGGTGATATGTTTATTTTTGTGAAAAATAACGGACAATGCTGAGAAAAATTTGTGCTTTTACTCTTCATCATTTATTTGGATGGCAAGAGACAAGTGGGCCGATTCCGGAAAAAAAAGGAATTATTTTAGGGATTCCACATACCAGTAATTTTGATTTTTTGTTGTCATGGGTGTATTATACTTCATTGGGAATGAAAGCATCTTTTATGATTAAGAAAGAGGCTTTTCGGTGGCCTATGGGTTTTTTCCTGAAAAAGATGGGGGGAATTCCGGTTGACCGTTCACATGGGGCTAGCGTTATCATACAGATTGTTGAGGAATTTAAGAAGAGAGATACGCTTCATTTGTGTATTACACCCGAAGGAACACGGAGCCGGACGACACACTGGAAGGCAGGGTTTCACGCTATTGCCCGGGATGCCGGAGTTTCAGTCTACTTGGGGTATTTTGATTATGCGAAAAAAGAAATTGGAATCTTTGAAAAATTTGAATTAACCGACGATGTTCAGGCTGATATGAAGCGACTGAAAAGCCGTTATAAAGGAATAACACCAAAACATCCGGAGAAATTCGCAATCTGACTACTGAAATGGAAGATGCAGTGTTGTGGATTATAATGGTTCAAACGAATGCTGATTCTTTTACGTAATGATCAAATGCTTGTCATTAACTGTGCGGCCATTGTTAGAATAATGATTATGAGAACGAAAATAATATAAAAGATAATTGTTATCCCGATTGCAATAAAGGACCATTTAAGATTCGATAATCCTTTCTCTATAATTTCCTGATTGCCGCTTCGAAAAGCTGTTAAAATATTTTTGGAGAATAGAAATAGAAAAATATTAGGAACAACTGCAATAAGAGCACTTATGAGATACATAACGATTGTAGCTGTAGGAAACGGGATGTCTTCCTGAATCGTGTTACCCATTATTCCAAGTGCACAACAAGAGCCGAGTAGAAATAACCCACAAAAGACAAACCAGAAAATTGCAATGAACTGAGCCCACCTGGCACCGTTAAACAGATCTAACATCATTCTGGGTGTGACCTGAAAATGCTTTCGCTCCTGAATCTCCTCCATTGAATAAATATTTAATGCAAATATAAATAATTTAATCTCTTTTATTAAAAAACTAAGAATATAGTTGTGAAACTAAAAACATAGTTGTATGTTTGTAACTGAAGCTTCAAAAAAATAGATGATGAGTTGTGTAACAAAGTATCGGACCGTTAAATTTATTGCCTATGAAGAAGTAAATTGTATATTTTTTTGAAATAAATAACTAATGATATAGTTGTTAAACTACTCCATTAGTTGTAACTTTAATGATCAATTAAAAATAGGAAAATGAGAGAACTGACCAAAGCAGAAGAACAGGTAATGCAGATATTGTGGAAATTAGGAAAAGGGTTTGTTAAAGATGTTATTGATAAGATTGATGAACCTAAACCGGCCTATAATACTGTTTCTACAATTGTGCGGATTCTGGAGAAAAAGAAATTTGTGGGGCATAACGCTTTTGGTAAAACCTTTGAGTATTTCCCCTTGGTTTCGAAGAAGGAATATACCCGTTCTTATATGCACAATTTCATGAAGAACTATTTTGGAAATTCTTTTCAGGAAATGGTTTCATTCTTTGCCCGGGAAGACAAGATGGATCTCACGGAGCTTGACCGTTTGATGAAAGAGGTAAAAAAGGATTTGGAGAAAGAACAACAAAAAAAGGAAAAACGATGAATGCATATTTTCACTTTATGATCGACTCGGGATTCAGTCTTGGGGTGTTATCGCTGGTTTATCTTCTTTTTCTGAGAAAAGAGACTTATTTCAAGTTCAATAGAATTTATCTGTTGGCCTCTGTGGTATTTTCGGCGATTATGCCCTTTGTGACGATTCCTGCCTTCTCTAGTGGAGAAAAAGCAAACGGAATTTTTGGAGTTGTTCTGAATACGGTACCTGTTTATGCTCATACTTACACCGATAAGTTTTCAATGACTCTGTCAGAGTATGGTATTTCGGGCATAATCTATCTTTCAGGGACTTTTTTGTTTTTAATACTGTTTGTGTTTCGGCTTTTCTCGCTTACGAGATTACTTCGGAAATCGGAATTAAAGCATAAGACTGAAACAATTTCATTAATGGAAAGTAGGGACATAAACTCTCCTTTTTCTTTTTTCCATTTTATTGTACTACCCGCAAACTGTGAAGAATCGCCAAAGCTGAATAGTATTCTGACTCACGAGAAGGAACACGTGAAACAGTATCATTCATTGGATGTATTGATATTGGAGATGTTAACCGTGTTTCAATGGTGCAACCCTTTTATCTGGTTGGTTCGTCGTATGGTACGGGAGAATCATGAGTTTTTGGCTGACAGCGCTGTTCTGAATAACGGATTTAATCCGAACAGGTATAAGCTATTGTTATTAAGTCAGGTGGCTGATGGTTTCTTAATTACCAACAATTTTAGTTATTCATTAATTAAAATCAGGATTCGTATGATCACAAAAAATAAATCATCAAGATATGCAGCCGCCCGCATCGGAATGGGGGTGATGATTGCAATGGGATTACTGGTATCGCTTCATTTGCAGGCAAGTAATTCAAAAATTGTATCAACATTGGAAGACATTCCAATACTGAATAAAGTGGTTCCTCAGTCTGCAATGCAAAATAATGAGGCTGTTTCAAACAAACTTATTATCGGACAGTATTTAGAAACAGGAACTGATAATGAGACGGGAATTAATGAGAGTACTTCGGTATTAAAACAGCAGGCTGTAAGTGGCGCAAAAATAAAAGTACATGTTGTAAATACAAAGTCTTCTGCTAAAACACAGAAAAAAGAGAAGCCTCTCTTGGTCGTAGAACAGATGCCTCAATATCCTGGCGGTCTCAGTGCACTAGGTACGTTTCTTGGTAAAAAACTCAAATACCCGATTAAAGCAACGGGAAAAGGTATTCAAGGGAATGTCATTCTTACTTTTGTTATAGACAGAACGGGGACAATTTCCAATATTAAAGTTATTCGTGGTATTGGTGGAGGTTGTGAGGAAGAAGCCATACGTGTTGTTCGGTTGATGCCTAAGTGGAAACCTGGGAAACAGAAAGGGAAAGCGGTTCCAGTTCAATATACTCTTCCTATAAAATTTTCAATTCAGAAAACCCAGTAAAACGAATAGATCCGGAAATAATTATTCTGGCCCAAGATTCAAATGAATAAATGATTAGTTTTTTTGGTATCGTATTTAACTATACGTATTTGAAGAGGGAAAAAAGGATTTGGGAAAAAGTAACTAAAAAAGGAAAACGATGAACGCTTATTTCCACTTTATGATTGACTCGGGATTCAGTCTTGGGGTATTATCGTTGGTTTATGTCCTTTTTTTGAGAAAAGAGACCTATTTCAAGTTTAATAGAATTTATCTATTAGCTTCGGTGGTATTCTCAGCGATTATGCCTTTTGTGACTATTCCGACTTTCTCTGGTGAAGAAAAAGCAAGCGGGAACATTTCTGTCGTTTTGGATACGATTCCTGTATATGCTCATACTTATACGGACAAGTTTTCAATGATTCTGTCAGAGTATGGCATTTCTGGTGTAATTTATCTTTCCGGGACTTTATTATTCCTGATATTGTTTCTATTCCGGCTTATTGCTCTTACCCAATTACTTCAGAAATCGGAGTTGAAGTATAGAACCGAAGCGATTTCTTTAATGGAAAGTCAGGAAATAAATTCTCCTTTTTCTTTTTTCCATTTTATAGTACTACCTGTAAACTGTGAAGAATCGCCAAAGCTGAATAGTATTCTGACTCACGAGAAGGAACATGTAAAACAGAATCACTCCCTGGATGTACTGATTTTGGAGATGCTAACCGTATTCCAATGGTGTAACCCTTTTATCTGGTTAGTTCGTAGGCTTGTTCGGGAGAATCATGAGTTTCTGGCGGATCAGGCTGTATTGAATGACGGGTATAATCCGAATCAGTACAAATTATTGTTATTAAGTCAGGTCGCAGATGGTTTCTTAATTACTAATAATTTTAGCTATTCGTTAATTAAAATCAGAATTCGTATGATCACAAAAAATAAATCATCAAGATATGCAATCGTCCGCATTGGAATGGGGCTAATGATTGCAATGGGATTACTGGTGTCACTTCATTTACAGGCAAGTAATTCAAAAATTGTATCAACCTTGAGAAGCATTCCAATACTGAGTGAAGTGATTTATCAGCCTGCGATGCAAAATAATGAGGCTCTTTTAAATGAGAAGGATATTGTTGACGAACAGAAATCAGAAAAGGGCACAGGTAATGGAATGGAACCCAGTGAAGGAGCCTTGAGATTAAATAAGCAAGTTCCAGATACTGCAAAGGCAATAACTGGTCTTCAAGAAATTGTAATTGTCGGTTATAATCCAACAAAGGCAGATACGATACGAAAAGGAGAAAAGATATATCAAGCGGTAGATGAAATGCCTAAATTCTCAGGAGGAATAAACGGCTTAATGTCTTTTTTAAGTAGAAAACTGAAATACCCGAGTGCAGCAACGCTTAAAGGTATTGAAGGCACAGTCGTTCTTACTTTTGTTGTAGATAAGACTGGCTCGATTTCAAATATTAGGATTGTTCGGGCTATCGGAGGTGGATGTGATGAAGAAGCGATTCGTGTCGTCAAACTTATGCCCAAGTGGGTGCCCGGGAAACAGAATGGGAAAGCAGTTTCAGTTCAGTATACTCTTCCTCTAAAATTTTCAATTCAAAAGTACTAATAAGAAATAGTCTTAAGGAAGGGTGTAATGTTGCTCTGACTTATCCTTACATTTTGTTGTGTGATTTCATTTACAGAAAGCAGAACTATCTGTAAAATAGATAGTCTATTCCTGTATGTTTGATTGCACAACAATTTGGATTTTTAACTAACTAATACCATGAAGAATAAACTTATGATCTCCATTCATTATTTTTGTTTGTTTATTTTTTGTTCGCTGCCCGTTTTAGCCTATTCCCAGGCTCCAAAGAATTCTGTTTATGAGGTAAAAGGGCAGGCTATTGATTCTTTATCCAAACAGACAATCCCATATGAAACAATTTCTTTTGCATTGAATGATTCAAAAAATGTGATAAAGCGAATGGCCTGCGATATCAATGGTAAATTTACCTGTACTTTTCAACAACCAGGGCATTATATCATTACTTTCCAGTCTATTGGATACCAAAATAAGATCCTTTCTGCCGACTTGAAAGATCAGAATCACCTGATTAATTTCGGTAAGATATTTTTTCCTAAAAGCAGTGAGAAATTGAATGAAGTCGTTGTATCTGCGGTAAAACCTTTGGTGTCGGTAGAAACGGATAAAATAATCTATAATGCAGATGCTGATCCGGAATCAAAAACAGCGAATGTACTCGATATTTTAAGAAAGACGCCATTAATAACGGTTGATTCCAATGATGAAATTCAATTGAAGGGATCGTCAAGTTATAAGATACAGATCAATGGAAAGTCTTCGGTTTTGCTGTCTCAAAACGCTAAAGAGGTGTTGAAGTCGATGCCTGCCAGCAGTATTAAAAGTATTGAGGTGATTACAAATCCGTCGTCAAAGTATGATGCAGAGGGAATAGGTGGAATTATTAATATCGTAACCAATAAGAAGAAATTACAGGGGTATACCGGGTCTATAAATGCAGGTACATCAACAGACAATGGATTTAATAGCGGACTGTATACGGCAGCTCAGATTGGAAAATTAAATTTTTCTATTAATTATAATGCGAGTTACCAAAATAGTCGCTACACCCAAAATGATTATTATCAGGAGAATTATAATGACAATACCAATCGATATTTGTCATCTGCAGGAAGAGGAAAAGATTCGGGTCCTTCACAATATGGTTATGGAGAGGCAAGTTATGAAGTTGATTCTTTAAATCTAATTAGTTTCTCTTTTAATCGGTATCAAGGTAATTTTTTCTATAAAAATAATCAGTTAACCGAAGTTCGAGATATTAATAGTTTGTTGACCCAGTCTTACGATAATGCCACTAGTGATAAATATACTTACGGCTCAACGACGGCGAATATTGATTATCAGAAATCATATAAAAAACCAGATGAATTATTAACTTTTTCTTACCAGATAGACTATCATCCGAACAATAGTAAGAATCTTTCAGATGTATTGAGAGATAGTACCTTATTGAATTACACTCCGCAAGCCATATATATTAATGATCATAGCCATTCAACAGAGCATACTTTTCAGGCTGATTATGTTAATCCGATTACAAAAGTACATAATATTGAATTAGGGGTGAAGACTATTTTACGGCGGAATAAAAGTGATACACAATATCAGAAAGATGATGTGGAGCAACCAAACAGGGAAGACAATTTTAACTATAATCAGGATATTTATGCGGCCTATACTACTTATCATTTGAAATTAAAAAAGATCGGATTTAAGACGGGTATCCGGGTTGAACATACCAGAACCGATGGGAAGTTTGTCTCTAATAATACTGCGGATTTTGACAATCATTACACCGAATACATTCCTTCAGTGATGTTGTCTTATCAGCCTGACCCTGCTAAGAGTATTCGTTTTTCATATACACAAAGGATCGAACGTCCGGGAATATGGTATTTGAATCCTTATGTGAATGATGCGGATCCTAAGAATATTAGTCAGGGTAATCCGAAGCTTAATCCGGAGAAAAGCAATTCCTTTGATTTGAGTCTTAGTCATTTTTCGTCCAAATGGAATGTTAATCTTGATTTGTCTTATTCTGCATCGCACAACAGTATTGAAGGCTATACCAAGGTGATCGATGGAATTTCCTATCGTTCTTATGATAATATCGGATCAAATCAGTATTATAATGCTTCTTTTTATGGTTCGCTTACTCTGGGTAAATTCTTTGTATATGCGAATTCTGCACTTCGCTATCGAAAGATTAAAAGTTCACAGTTAGATATTCAGAGTGGTGGTTGGGGTGAGAATTCTTATTGTGGAATACAATACTCATTTCCCAAGAATTTCAAATTTTATATGAATGGAAGTTACTCCTTGTCGCCCGCAGGCCTTCAAAGTAAGTCTCATTCATATTATTACACCAGTTTGGGTGTTAATAAAGATTTGTTCAAGAAGAAGGTTACTCTTTCTATCTCAGGAAGAGATGTTTTCTGGTATAACAAGAAATCTACCTATATCTCTCAAGATGTTAATTTCTATAGAAGGAGCGACTATTATAATCCTGGACGGTGTTTTACTGTTCGTGTTAGTTATCGCTTCGGAGAACTTAAAGAAAGGGTAAAGAAAGCTGCACACGGGATTAGTAATGATGATCTTAAAGCTGGAGGAAGTTCCGGTAGTTCGAAATAGAATATAACTTTTATTCTTTTTAAGTTATGAATAGGCTTCGTATAAACTAAGAGGCTTCTTTATAAATTTAAAAAACGAAGTGGAAATTATCGGCATCACAATTCTTTTGTGTAAAAGAGTTTTTTGAAATATTTAACTAATTATATAGTTGTGAAACTATGCGATTAGTTGTAGTTTTATTAACAATTTTAAAAATAATCCTTTATGAAAACGATTTTTCTATTTACAGGGGTTTTCGTATATCTACTTCTTGGAATCGGATATGAAGGGTTTGGACAATTAAAGTATGAACCGGCGAAGCTCGTCCTTTTTGATTCTTCTTTTAAAACAGGAACGTTGAGAAATGGAATCAGATACATGATTCGATCTAGTGACGTCGATAAGGGGAAAGCTTACTTTTATGCTTTTTTTAATATTGGGGCGATTCATGAAGAACCTAATGAATATGGAGCTGCCCACTTTATTGAGCATTTGCTTGCAGAATATGCAGAATCTATAGATACCTTTAATTGTAAATATGTCGATCTTGTTGCAACAACAAGTCACGAGTGTACTCAGTATGCGATTTTCGATATACCGACACAACAAGAGAATATGCTCGATTCTGCATTAAATATTCTGAAAATTGTTCCCTTTAATCGGGTCTTTGAGAACAACTCGGTGGAGAAAGAGCGTAAAATTATTTTTGAGGAATGGCGTTTAGATCAACAACGTGCGTTAGCTTCTGACCGGATAGAGTCTCATGTTAATCCGATTGTATTTAAGGGGTCAAGATATTCCAGACCGGAAACAATTGGAGATACTGCTGTTATTAATCATATAAGCAGAGCTGGACTCCAACGATTCTACGATAAATGGTACAGGCCTGAGTTCCTGACAGTAATCGCTATCGGTGATTTTGATGCCAATAAGATGAAGGCAAAGATAGAACGAATCTTTAGTCCGATTCCGAAAGCAAAAGGACCGTCTCCTAAAATTGATAATAATATTCCGGAAGCTAAATATCCTACCGTTATTATTGACTGTGATTCGAAATTGCAGTCTGGTGATATCGAACTTTATTACAAGCAAAACAAGGCTATTCGCTGTAGTCAGAAAACATTACGAACGGAGTTAATCGATCGGATTATAGCGGATATGTTCCAAAATCGATTGGATAGAATTACTCATAATTTGAATCCCCTGTTTGTTAAGGCTAATGCATTTTATCATTCAGATTATTTTGGTACTTCTGCTGCTAGTGAATATGTATTAGAAGCAACGGCCTTTAATAATGATGTTAAAACGGCTTTATCCGGACTAATGACAGAAAAAGAAAGAATTGAAAAATACGGCTTTACAAAGACTGAATACCAACGGACCCAAAAGATGATTCTGGATGGATATAAGGAAGCAAAAGGCCGGAAAAGCATTCTACCTTATGATGAATTCTTTCTTAAATGTTACGCTTATATTCTATATGGTAAAGCTTCACCGTCGTATGATTACTTGTGCGATTTTGCAACCATGGTAATTCCTGGAATAACTCTTGAAGAGGTTAATGCACGGTTTAAAGAGTATACCGCAAACAAACAACCTGTTATCATGGTCCGCTGTCCCAGGAAAGAAGGAATAACCATTCCTTCTGTTTCTGATGTTAAAGAAATCATGGCTTCCATCCAGACTCGTGAAATAAAACCTCATATAGATCAGTTTACCCGTAAAAAGCTATTTGACAAAGAAGTTCATCCGGGTAGGGTAATAAAACAAGTTGAAAATCATGAATTGGGAACGACCGAATGGACTCTTTCGAATGGAATGCGTGTTATCATTAAAAGTACAAACTTTAAAAGTGATGAAATTCAATTTCGGGGATTAAAGAATAAATCTTTGACTTCATTTAATAAGAAGTATTTTTATACGGCATTTTTGGGCGGAAGAATATTAAGTGATATGGGACTGGGAAATTTTACTTCTACTCAGTTGCAACAATTATTGGTTGGGAAGAATGTGTCGGTAGAACCTTCGTTTTTTCCTGTTGAAATAGATGCACGGGCTACCGAACAATTTATAAAGGGGAGTTCTGACCCAAGGGACTTTGAAACTTGTTTGCAATTAATCCATTTAAATTTCTGTAACCAGCGCTGGGACGCAACTGTTTTTGCAAATAAAATAGACCTTCTTCGGGACCAAATGGGTGCACGATCTCCCAAGCAAGCGATTGCAGATTCAGTTAACTTTTATTCCAGTCCTAAACAGATTAAGAATGGGAAGAAGGAGCTAACCTTCAAAGAAAATTTAGATCTTATTTCATTAGAGAAGTTAAAGAAAATTCATGAGGTCGTTTTTGGAGACCCTGCAAGTATTACTTTTTTCTTTAGTGGAAACCTGAAGCCCGGTAAAGTTAAACCTCTCATTGAAAAATATCTTGGAGGATTAACCTCTGATGGTTCGATTGAAAATGGGAACGATATAATGGATACTGCGTCGATTAATGATTCCTCGAATGATTGTTGGAAACCCGGAAAGAAAAGTTACACTTTCAAATATCCGATGCAAACTCCTGCGGCACTTGTGTGTATTAAATTAATAGGGAAACATGATGGGAAGCCTTCTGATTTTCTTTATGGACAGATGACTCGGAGTTTATTAAGAAATGAATGTCATGATTATGTGAGAGAGAAAAACGAGGCGACCTATTCTATTTGGTCCGATATTTCTGTCGGTAGAACTGATCTGAGTTTGTATTTCCAGACCGGTACTGCAGTTGGAGAGAAAACAAGAAAGGGTGCCGTTGAAGATATTAAAAACTTTATTCTGACGGGACCAAGTGAAAGTAGTTTTTATTCTTTAAAAACGCGTATCATGCAAAAGCGGGAGGATGATTTAAGGTCAAACCGATGGTGGGTTGATTCAGCTTTATATGAATATTATTTTCATGGAAAAAATATAGTCCCTACTTATGATCAGGAAATTAAAAACATTACAAAGAAAGACTTAACTTTATTTATTCAAAATGTATATAATCAGGGAAATAGTATAGTTGATGCGTTAATGTTGCCTAAATAAGGTACTAGAGTTTTCAAGATTATTAAGGAAGAATAAACAAAAATAAATAATTATTTTCTACCAAAATGAATGGATATTTTTGCTTTATTTTAGATTCGGGAATATGTCTTGGGGTACTAACCCTAATATACCTCCTTGTTCTGAGAAGAGAAACCTATTTTCGGTTTAATAGAGTTTATCTGATTGTTTCTGTCATATTCTCTATGATTTTTCCATTCATCACAATTCCGGTTCAGGCTCCTCTTGTTGATAGCCCCGAATCGGCTGCATATGTCATTTTTGAACAGGTGCCGGTGGTGACTCAAACATGTACCGAGAGATTCTCATCTGTTCTGACTGAATATGGATATAGTGGATTGATTTACCTCGCAGGTGTAATGTTGTTCTTATCTCTCTTCATTTACCGATTCGCTTCCCTGATAATGTTAATTCATAAATCCGCATTAATTCAAAAAAGACGCTCTTTCAATTTGTTAAGGTGCGATACAATTGCTTCGCCTTTCTCCTTTTTCCATTTTATTCTGATTCCCGGAAATTTTAATGATCCATCCAAACTGGAACGTATTCTGATTCATGAGGTCGAACATGTGCGGCAAAAACATTCCCTTGATATATTAATCATGCAGTTACTGACCATTGCTCAGTGGTGTAATCCATTCGTTTGGCTAATACGTCGATTGGTGCGAGAGAATCATGAATTTCTGGCAGATAAGGCTGTTCTGAACAGAGGTTTTAGTCTTTCAGAATATAAGATTTTACTGTTAAGTCAAGTTGCCGGAGATGGTTTCCTTTTAACAAACAATTTTAATTATTCTTTGATAAAAACTAGAATACAAATGATGTCAAAGGCTAAATCTTCGAAAATCGCGCTGGGTAGGAGTTTTGCCGGTATTGTTGTTGGAATACTATTACTTGTTACGGTCCGATTGCATGCAGATACGTTGAACCCTGAAACCTTATTATGGAATAATCAGTCAATCAATTCGGTTTTCTCGTTTGTAAACAGGATTTCGGGATTAGAGAAAAATAGTAATTCATTGCAATTAGGATTAAAGAATGCCGGATATCGTGGTAGAGGAGAATTCATCTTGCAGAGAAAAAAATCATCACATACAACAAATCAACAGATTACAAGAGAGGTGGCTGTGCCGTATGTGCCTATTTGTCAAAATGTTGATGAGAAACCGAGATTTAAAGATGGAAATGCCGGATTAATAGTGAGTCGGGTTTTTCCGATTGCTAAAAATGATAATTATTCGAAGAATCTTATACCCACCAATTCCCATGCAGAAATCGAAGGAATTTTTTATCTGAAAACACTTATAGATAAGAATGGGAATGTTTTAAGAGCAGAGGTTGTGAAATCATCTCATTGTACTTTGAGTAATAAATTATTAAGAGTAATTGCGAATTCAAAAGAGTTAAATAGACTTAATATTATCTCAGGAAAGAAAGATGGTAAACCTGTCAATTCGATATTTACTTTTCCTGTAACAGTCATGACTCAGTGTAAAGGTGCTGAGCCTATTAAGGTTTTGCCTCCCATACAATACAATGCTTTGGAATAATACTCGTATACCAAAGCCAAGAGTCTTCCTTTTCAAGTGTTTAATTTCCTGCAGAACTGACTATTTTATTAAATTTGGCATTTCTGAATTATAAGGTCGAGATTTTATGAAATATGTTATTCTGTTCTTTTGCATGACCGTGTATTGTGAGATGGTAAACGCCCAAACATATACGATTGATGCACGAATTCCTCAAAATGAAATTCTTACAGGACACCTCAAAATGGGGAATCCAGGTCCTGTTGGTAAAGAAATCATAGCCAATAACCGTTATGTAACGATTGGCGGAAAACCTGTTGTTCCGGTTATGGGAGAGATGCAGTATGCCCGGATTCCGAGGGAACAGTGGGAAGATGTTATCTTAAAGATGAAAGCCTGTGGAGTGAATATTATTGAAACCTATATCTTCTGGATTCACCATGAGGAAATAGAAGGTCAGTTTGACTGGTCGGGCAATAAAGATCTCCGTAGTTTCCTCCGGCTGTGCAAGAAGCATGGTATGTATGTCATGGCACGTATTGGTCCGTGGTGCCATGGAGAAGCCCGTAACGGAGGGACTCCTGACTGGATTCGGCTTAAGAAGAATCTGGAAGACCGTACGAATGATCCGGTATATCAGGTGTATGTTGATCGTTGGTTCAGCCAGATTGCAGCCCAGACTCAGGGATTACTTTATAAGAATGGGGGACCTATCATCGGGGTGCAACTTGAAAATGAATACAGCTATGGTAAAAGCGGCGAACCCCATATTCAATGGCTTAAAGCGACAGCTATCAAATACGGACTGGATGTTCCGTTGTATACGGTTACCGGGTGGAATAATGCTTCTGTACCGGCCTGTGAGGTAATTCCTTTGTGGGGTGCTTATCCTGATGCTCCATGGGATTCAAATATTGAACGCACGACAACTTGCAATGATTTTCAGTTCTCCGTGATACGGAACAATGAGAAAATCGGGAATGATGCAAAAAAAGGCAATGAACCTTATATCGACTTGAATAAATACCCGTATCTCACCTGTGAAATGGGGGTGGGTATAGAGAATACCGAACATCGGAGATTAATTATCTCTCCCATTGACGGACTGGCACTGGTAACAGCTAAACTTGGTTCGGGAAGTAATCTGATTGGTTATTACACTTTTGCCGGAGCATCTAATCCCCAGGGGGTACTCTCGTCTATGGAGGAAAACCGCGAAGAGGTCGGATATGCCAACACGAACCCGCAAATATCTTATGATTTTCAGGCTGCCATAAAAGAGTCGGGTGAATTAGCTCCGTCTTATTTTGAAATCAAAAAATTTAATTATTTTCTAAACGAGTTTGGTGAACGAATGGCTCCAATGGAACCGGTAATTGCACCGCAAAGCAACGACTTACAATTGGCGGTAAGAGTCAAAGACCATGCTGGATTCTTGTTCGGAATTAACTATTGCCGTTCGAATCCCCGTCCTGAATTAAAAGGAACCCGATTCAAAATCAACCTGAAAGATGAAACCCTTGTCTTTCCGCAAAAAGCAATTACTATTCCCGACGGTAGCCTGTTTATCTGGCCTTTTAACTTTGATATGAACGGAACTCTTTTAAAATATGCCACTGCACAGCTTTTTTGTACGCTCAATCAAAATGGGAAAGCGGTCTGGGTCTTTGCACAGGATACCAAGGTTCAACCTGAGTTTTGTTTCGATGCAACAGGTATTAGGAAGATCGAATCAGAAAACGGATCGGTTGAAAAACAAAATGGAAGTTACCTGGTTTCTGGTTTACGATCCGGTGTTGATTGTTTCTTCACCGTCATCACTAACAATGGAGAAATGCAAAAGGTACTAGTCCTTTCGCAGGAAGATGCCAAACATGCATGGCTTTTCAAAAATAACGGACAGAAACAATTGTTCATTTCCAATTCGAATATGTATGCTGATGGAAAGAAAGTGTATGTATTCGGGACTTCTCCTGATATGAAATTCAAGATGCTGGGCACGTCCGATCAGCGGTTATCCGTAAACGATCGTTTCTTACAAGGCAAAGCCGGTAAACTCTTTACTGAATATACCTATTCGCTTCCGGTGAAAAATATCCCGTTTGAATTAACGAAGAAAAAGGTACTGGATGATGCTCAATGGCTTAAAACGTCGGTAGTCAGTGTTAATAAAGATAACTTACTCTATCATCGTTTTTTTATAAAAGAATTTAGTCTGGGCAACCCATCCAGAATAAAATCAGCACGAATCATATTGGCTTCCGAGAGTCCGGTCAAAATACAGATTAATAATGACTGGGTCGGACAATCCATAACTCCAGATAAAGTCAACCTGTTGGATATTACCGGTTATGTCCGGTCTGGCGAAAACACACTAATGCTTGATTTTCCTTATGAACAGGGAGACAAGGCTTTTGCAGCCCGGGTTATTGTCGATTATTACAATACGGAGAGTGTTGAGTTCTTCAGTAATTCATCATGGCTGACGAGAGATAGTTACGCCTACCCGAGCTATCTTCAGAAAGATAATAGTTATGCGGCTCCGGAGATTGCCAAACAACGGGAAACCTTAAACCGGTTCATCCCTGACTTTTCGGAATACACCTTGAAACTTCCGGTTGACTATTCGGATGGATTGAATAATACCTGTTTGAAATTGAGTTATATCGGTGACAAAGCCCGTTGTCGAATTAATCATCAACTGGTGGCCGATGATTTCAATAACAATACGCTTTGGTCAATTGGATTGAACCGATTAGGAAATCAAACAGCGGTGCAGAATTTGAGGTTTGAACTATTGCCGTTAAATCCCGGATATAAGATCTATTTTGACAATCCGCCGTTGTCTGATGAAATTGGAAGAGCAGAATTAAAAACCCTGAAGATAATTCCGGAATATAAAATTGCGGTTGAGTTTTAAGAAATAAACCGGAGCTATAAAGCTCCGGTTATTTTAATTTTATTCAGATTATCCTCCAGTTCGTTCAGGTCTGTAATATCTTTTTCAGATACAAAGTTCCGAAGTTTATTATTGTTGAAGAATAGTTCTCTGTAATAGGTAATTCCTTCTAATAAATTCTTTTTGAATGTCTCAATACGCTTTTCCTGAACTTTCGCAATAGGAACCATTTCTTCACGGATCTGTTGCTTCAAATTCTCAATGTTTATGGAGAGTTCTTTGACGAATAGATTAGGACGATCAGTGCGTTCGATTACGTTGGTTCGGCCATAAATATGATCAATCATCTCTTTGAGAGTCATCCGGCGTGAGAAATAAGCTAAATTCGGTCCCGGACAGATGGAAACACCGTCAGATCCAGCTTCTTTGTGAATATTGTGAACCTTAAGCGTTGAAGCAGCAAGTCCGATACACAAGCATGCTTTTTCAATGATCTTATGATAGGCTGTTTCGTATTCTTCAGGGGGAAGATTCATCGCCTGTAATTCCTGAATCCTTTTCCTTTGATAGATATTGGACGCGGGACATATCGGAACGCCTGACTCATCGCTTCTAAGAGCCATGAATTTTTTTGTACATGCTACGCCTGGTTTCCCATTTCTGGCATTTTCTTCCTTTTCTAAATCTTTCGAGTTATTTCTTACATTATTGAAAGGAACCCCCAGCGGAGAGACTCCACTCAGATATAGATCTTCTTCTTTTGCTTTGCAAAGTAAATCGAGCGTACCTTCATCAACATTGGTTACTTCAGGAACTAAGAGGAAGGGTGTGCCCCAACCAATGGAATCAAGATTATAGTTTTCAAGAAGAAAATCATGTTCCTGCGAAGTGCCAACTCCACCTTGTGCTGTTATTCTTATTGCGGGAGCGACTTCAGGACAGGGACGGTTCTTTGCTTTCAATGCCTGTTGAAATAATTGAAACATCTCATTGCGGAGCGATTCTCTGTCCTTCTTGAATTCTTCGAGAATAGGCCCCATTAAATGACCATCCGTAGCAAAAGCATGACCACCACAATTCAGCCCCGATTCAATCCGGTATTCAGAAACCCAAAGTCCTTTTTTTGCAAAGAATTTTCCCTGAATCAACGCGGATCGATAGTCACTTACCTTGATGATAATCTGTTTTTTCATATATCCGTCTTTCGTCGGATAGAAATCTTCGAATGCTTCGAAATAGCTGCTTAGGCGTGGATTCATTCCGGCAGAGAGAACAATGGATGATTCCAAATCGCTCATAGCAAAACCTCTGAGGGCTGCATGGGCATCATTGTATTCAATCGGAAGTTTTTCTCTTCCTTTGTAGTTTTCTCTGTCCAACTTGGACATGATATTGATATTGATTGCTCCTGGTTTGATATTCTTTTGGATCCACTGATTTAATTTAGACGATTGTCCAAATTCATTAATGTGTTTCAGGTATTCCTGCTTTACTGTTGACATGTCTGGTAGCATGTCAATGAAATTGTCCAGTTCGGATCTCTTTTTTTGACAAGAAGCTTTAAATTCCTCGAATTTTGTCCTGACAATCTTATCGACAAGATTCAGGTAAGCGGTAATTCTTTTGGCTCTGAAATCGTCGATCGCGTTATTGATTGATTGGAACGGAAAATCAAACTTTTTGCTGTACATCTCACGCATCTTCTCCATCAATACATCATCTATTATGGAAATAACCGACGATATTCCCAGAGGTGCAACTTTTATGGGAGTATCTACGGTATATCCTGTGCCTAATACCGGGATGTGAAAAGAGTGTAATGTTGTTTGATAGCTCATAATATATCGTTTCTTAAAAATACCGCAAGATAGGTATTTGAAAGACATCTGACTCGTAAATATATACTTGATTTCTTCTAAATTGTTTCATTTATTACTTCCATCTGTTTTTTATTGAATATTACAACGCAATAGTCGAATATCGAACGATGAATGAACTGATTCGTTTTTTTGTGTTTTTGTGCGCTTACCTTCCTCGTATTCATGTTGTTTGTTCTAATATTCAGTGTCTTAGTTTTCATAAATACTCAAAGTAAAGAGGTGTTTTTTCGATTTTAATGAAACATTTTTAATTCTAACCTGTAAAATACAAAATAACGGTCTAAAGTTTAAAAATTGTAAAATTATTAATTCATCTTTTTAATAAACAATTCAAAAACTGACTTTTATGAAACGATTAATTCTTTTCTGTGTCGTTTTATTCTGCATGTCATCATTCGTATTTTCCCAAACATCAGACAATCGATGGGGATTGGGATTTGGTATTAGTACGATGCAGTATAAGGGAGAACTGGGGAATCAGTTCAACGACTTCTCGCCATGGAGAAATGGTGCAAGAATATCTCTTTCTCGTTATTTGAGTCCATCTTTTAATGGGGTGATGAATTTGGGATGGAATTCCATTTGCGCAACAAGAGGAAACTATGAGACCGACGGTGAGATGAAAGGCCATATGTGGTCTGGTACTTTGGGCTTACAATACAAATTTAACAATGGTTACATTTTCTCGGAAGATGCAGTCATTCAACCTTATTTGGTCGGAGGTGCAGGCGTTGTAAGTGTAGGAACGGTAGGATTCACATATCCGGGCGGTTCGTACTATGACCAGAAGAGTCATCCGAATTTTGCTTACCATTATGGATTCGGAACAAAAGTGAGATTCTCTCCAATTACAAGTATGTATCTGGAAGTTACCGATAATCATACGAGTGCTGATAATTTCGATGCTTCTGTTATTACTCCTAAAAAGGATCTTTTTCGTGTATTCTCTGCAGGGCTGGTTTTTGCTCTTGGAAAACCCAGAGATTCAGATCATGACGGAGTATCCGACCGGAAAGATAAGTGTCCCGATACTCCTGTTGGTGTAGTTGTCGACAAGAATGGCTGTCCGATTGATAGTGATAATGATGGTGTGCCGGATTATCTTGACAAATGTCCGAATACTCCTGCAGGTGTAGCAGTAGATAAAAATGGCTGTCCGATAGATAGTGATAACGATGGAGTACCGGATTATCTTGACAAATGTCCGAACACTCCTGCTGGTGCAGTTGTCGATCAAAATGGTTGTCCGGTTGATAGTGATAATGATGGTGTGCCGGATTATCTTGACAAATGTCCGAATACTCCTGCCGGTGTAACGGTAGACAAAAATGGCTGCCCGCTAGACAGTGATAATGATGGAGTACCTGATTATCTTGATAAATGTCCGGATACCCCTGCTGGTGTAGCAGTAGACAAAGATGGTTGTCCGGTTGTTGCAGCGGTTGTTGCTCCTGAAGTCGTTAGTGAACCTGTTTACTTTGCAACGAACAGGTATAATATTACCAGGGCAGAAAGGGTTAAAGCCGACAGAGCCGTGAGATATTTGAAAACACATCCGGATGCTCAGATTGTTATTTCAGGCCATGCTGATAAGACGGGTCCGAATGAATTCAATTTGAAGCTTTCAAAACAACGGGCTCAGATTGTATATAAATATCTGCTTTCAAAGAAAGTTGAAAAATCACGCATCGCCGGTGTAACCTCCTATGGTTCGTCCAGACCTGCTGTAGATGGTGATTCTCCTGAAGATTTAAGCAAAAACAGAAGAACCGAATTTGAACTTCAGAAATAAAATTAATTTGTTTCTATTCGTAATATATAAAAAGGCTGTCCGGATTTCCGGATGGCTTTTTTATTGATAACAATTCAACAATTCGCTGAAACAGATTGTTAATAGAGCACGACAATTAATTCTCATTGTTGGTGTCGGTTTACCGTTTGTGGAAATCAAACAGTAATTGTTATCATACAGGTAGAATAAATTGCTGCTTATTAAATAAATTATTTCAAGATGAAAAAAAATATAATTTTTTTAGTATTGGCTGTTTTCTTAGGAGTCTGTGGCAATCTATCCGCACAAGACATTACAGTTGGCGTAAAAGGAGGTTTTAGTATTCCGAATCTTACTGGAGGGGGTGTGCAAAATCCTTTAAATACAGGCTATTCTTCGCGGTTGGGTGCCGACTATGGGGTGTATGGCGAATATCATCTAACCAGTTTGTTTTCGGTTTCGTTAGGTGTGGAATATTCGTCTCAGGGAGGTCATAAGAATAAAGCTCAGGCGTTTACCCCCACAGGAGCTTTGACACAGCTCGGAGCTCAATATCTTTATGCTGATTTTAAGAGTGATGCAAAAATAAATTATCTGATTTTGCCGGTATTGGCACGATTCAATTGGAGTGTAAGCAAATCGCTTCCATGGAAAGTGTATGCGGCTGTTGGGCCATTTGCCGGATTTTTACTAAATGCTCATCAGGTTACCAGTGGTTCGAGTAATGTTTATACCGACCCGTCATTGAGTGTGGCATCTCAGGTAACTCCAGGTCCGGTATCATTTGATGCCAACACCAACATTAAAGACCAGTTGCATCACTTCAATGCGGGAGTTGACGGGTTTGTGGGAATCGCTTACAACCTTTCGTCTAAAAACGCACTATTTATAGAAGGTGGAGGTAATTATGGCTTTATCCCTATCCAAAAAGGCTCGGCAAATGGTAAGAATCGTACAGGAGCTGGAGTTGTTACTTTAGGATATGCCCATACTTTCTAAATATTTTTACCAGCTGATAATCATTAAAAGGAATATCCCCGAATCCGGGGATATTCCTTTTTTCATAAAAATACCATATTCGTGGTATTTCACATTCCTTTCGATTTTTAAATATTTGTAACGTTTATTAAATAGTCTAACAATAAAAATTTAAATGATGGAATTTAGAAAGAATGATTTGTGGAAATTCCTTCCTGTTGTTCAGGTAAAAAACAGTCTCAAAACACAAACGCGTCGAATCGGAACACGAATGTATATTCGAATGTGCATCTCTTAGCACAACTCGTTGCAGACGGACTTTATTACTACTGCTACTAAACAATTATTAGTCTGTTATTCTTGACTGCAACGTTTTAACCATCCCTTCTTATTTTTTTCGCATTATAGTATTTACGCTTTACTCTTTCCGGTTCGGTAAGAGGTAAAGCAAGCAATTTTATTGCGTCTCAAATTAATCTAATTGTCTGGAATTATGAAAAATAAAATATTGCTGCTTGTTCTGTTTATAGCAAACATCTCTTTGGCTTTTGCTCAAAGTAATACGGTGAGAGGCAAAGTGACTGATGAAAATGGGGCTCCCCTTGTTGGTGTAAGTGTTTTGATTAAAGGTTCTAATACTGGGACTTCAACAGATGCTAATGGCTATTATTCAATCCCGACTGCAAATTCAAAAACATTACAATTTTCATTTATCGGTTACCAATCAAAAGAAGTTGTTGTAACGGGTAAAACAATTAACATTGATCTCAATCGAATTGATAAAGTATTGGGTGATGTAATTGTTGTTGCATACGGAACTGCTTCCAAAGCCGGATATACCGGTGCTGTATCGACGATCAATCAAAAGCAAATCGGAAATTCTGAGGTCAGTAGTGTTTCCCGTGTTTTGCAAGGTGCCGTACCCGGAGTGCAATCAATTGCCTCATCAGGACAACCGGGATCGGATGCCAATATTTATATTCGTGGTATCGGATCAGTCAATGCATCCAGTAGTCCGCTGTATATTGTCGATGGAGCTCCCTATGATGGAAGTTTAAATTCTATTAATTCTGCAGATATCGAATCGATTAGCGTATTGAAAGATGCTGCATCTACTGCTCTTTATGGTTCTCGGGCAGGTAACGGACTTATAATCATAACAACAAAGCAAGGAGCTAAAAATAAGAGAGCTAAAATTGAAGCTCGCTTTACTTATGGTGTTTCTTCGCGAGCTGTTTCTGATTATCAAGAGGTAGGTGTTAATGATTATTTCAAATTATATTGGGAAGCTTTACGCAACCAGCAACTCTATGTTAATGGAGCATCAGCGGCCAGTGCTGCCGA
The DNA here is from genome assembly GCA_963692465.1 of Prolixibacteraceae bacterium. Taxonomy (GTDB): domain Bacteria; phylum Bacteroidota; class Bacteroidia; order Bacteroidales; family Prolixibacteraceae; genus JAUZOB01. The sequence goes on along the minus strand of OY829943.1, from coordinate 327,856 downwards.
TTATGCTTCAAAAAACATTGTGTCATTGCTGGGTGTTAATCCTTATGGTAGTAAATATTCGCAACCGGTTGGTTTAGATGGCAATATAGTGTCGGGTGCATCGCCTCTTTGGAGTGATAACTGGTCAAACATTTATACCCAAAGAGCACATCGTTCTGATTCACAGGTGAGCATTTCAGGGGGAGGAAATAATTCCACCTATTATATTTCGCTGGGGTATCTGAAAGATCAGGGTATTGCACTTGCTTCCGATTTCAAACGATATACCGGACGAGTAAACCTCAATGCCGATCTGAGAGACTGGTTAAGAGTCTCAACCAGCATCTCTCTGATTCATTCTGTTCAGAATGCTCCGATGGGGGAGGACAGTAATACGGAGAATACACTCAATTTTGCACGACTTATCCCCAGTATTTATCCTGTTTGGGAACGCGATCAGGATACCGGTCAATATCTGTTGGATAAAAATGGAAAACGGGTTGTTGATTATGGGTGGTACCGTCCTTCTGCTGCAATGGCCGGGCTGAATTATGTCGGTTCATCTGTTTATGATTTTGATAAAGTGACTAATGATGTGGCATCGATAAGAGCTTCAGCTGAAGTTGATCTGCTCCGGGGCCTGACTTATAAAGGAAGTATTAACGTTGATTATACGAATGGTAATAACCATGACTACCGCAATCCAATCTATGGTGAGTATTCCGAACAGGATTATCCGGGGGAAGTAGATAAATCCAATGCACTTACAACTGGATTTACCGCTAATAATATTCTGACTTATAAAACTACGTTGAATAATATTCATAACCTGAAACTCTTGGCCGGACAGGAATATTATGAATATAATACCAGCAATATCGCCGGTTCGCGAACTGGTTTTCCTGTAATCGGATTAGATGAACCGGATGCTGCCAGTCAGTTGAATTCATTCTCCGGGTCGTCCGATCAATATAAACTATCAAGTTATTTCGGAAATGTCGATTATGATTATAACCATCGTTATTATGGTTCGGCCTCTATCCGTCGTGATGGGTCTTCTCGTTTTTCACCCGATGCACGTTGGGGAACATTCTGGTCAGTTGGTGCGTCATGGCGTATCTCTGAAGAAGATTTTATCAAGAATATTGAAGCCATATCCAAATTATCGCTTCGTGCCAGTTATGGTGGACAGGGAAATGATCAGATAGGAAGCTATAATGCCTATCAGAATCTGTATAACATACAAAATAACCTTGGCGAATCGGGATTTGTGAAAACCAGTCTGGGAAACCCTAATTTAGTTTGGGAAACGAATCTGAACCTCAATGTTGCAGTGGATTATGGATTCTTCGATAACAGATTATATGGCTCGATTGAATATTTTAACCGTCGCTCAAAAAATTTACTATTTACAGCTCCTGAAGCTCTTTCAACCGGATATAGCGGTTATACTGCAAATGCAGGAGCCTTGAAAAATGTGGGGTTTGAATTCTCTGTTACCGGTACCCCGGTCAAGACTAAAGATTGGCAATGGGATATCTCTGTAAATGCAACTCATTATAAAAATGAAATAACCCAATTACCACAGCAACAGATTGTTTCAACGTATAATATACGTAAGGTGGGCGGTTCCATCTATGATTTCTTTCTTGTCCAATGGGCTGGTGTCGATCCGGCTGACGGATTACCTCAGTGGTACAAAACCGACGCAAATGGAAACAGGGTAAAAACAAAAAGTTATAATGAAGCGAATACGACTGCGTCGAGAATAAAAGTCGGTTCGTCATTACCTAAGTTAACCGGCGGTTATAGTTCAAACCTTAAATATAAAGACTTTGAATTATCTGCATTATTTGCTTATTCGTTAGGTGGAAAAATATATAATGCTGATAAATTGAGCATCCTTAATATCGGTACGAATGCCGGACGTTCGATGTCGGTTGAAATGCTTGATCGCTGGACTCCCGAAAATCCCAATACCGATGTTCCCCGTTTGCAGACTTCAACTGCAAATTCGTGGACCAATACATCCACTCGTTTTTTGGTTGATGCGGACTACTTGCGGTTGAAAAACATCACTCTGGGATACAGTATTCCTAAATCATTCTTAATCAAGAATAAGATTGATATTGATAATCTTAAAGTGTTCGTACAAGCTGAGAATCTATTTACCGTGTTTGGCGAAAAAGGAATGGATCCGGAGCAGACTGTAAGTGGAGTGTCTTATTATTACTATCCGGCAATGAAGACGTTGTCTTTCGGTGTTAATTTATCATTCTAAAGGAGTACTTGTTTTATATGAATTTGAAAATCAATGTAGATATGAAGAAAATTATATATACTATTTTGGGTGTTATGTTGTTAGTGATTACCTTACATTCGTGTAATCTTGATGTAACTCCAACAACGTCACTAACCAGCGATGTCGTTTTCGAAAATACAGATAATGCAGACAAAGTACTAAATGGAACATGGGCCTATTTATGGGACACGTATTTTACTTATCAGAATCCGGGATGGACGTGCTTATTACGAGTTGGTGATGCGCTGGGTGATGATGTAGCTGTACAACCTGGGAAATACGGATATATCGCTCATTATTCATTTACCAATATATCAAGTACAAGCTCTACAACGGGAACTGCTGTCTGGACTTTAGCTTATAAAGTTATTGATAATACAAACAATCTGATAACCAAAATAGATGCTGCGTCAGGAGATGATGATGTCAAGGCAAGGATAAAAGCACAGGCCGAAGCACTGAGAGGATATATCTATCTTAACCTGGCAACCTATTATACATTCGCTTATGCAAAAGATCCGAATGCACTTTCTGTCCCGATTTATACGGAACCTACGACAATCGCAACAAAAGGAAAACCACGAAGTGCATTGAAAGATGTATACAAACAGTCCGAGACAGATCTTCTTAATGCGTATAACGCAATTGGTTCTTATGATCGGAGCGGACTGAAATACAAAATAGATAAAAATGTGATTGCCGGATTACTGGCTCGTTTATACCTACAAACCGAACAGTGGGATAAGGCGCAACAATATGCAGATGAGGCTCAGGCTGATTATTCCTGGATGTCTAAATCCGATTATTTGAAAGGTTTTAATGATAACAATAATTCCGAGTGGATATGGGGGCATGGACAAACAGCCGAACAGAATACAGCAAGCTATACATTCAACTTTTTGGATGTCTCTTCCAGTTCTTCTTATTATTATAGTTTTATGGCAGATCCGTACTTCAAGGATTTTTTCGATACCAATGATGTGAGATATCAACTTTTTCAATGGGATACAAGTCGTTATCTGGGTGGTTTGATGTACAAAAAATTCACCTTTCGTTCTGATGGCACCGGCGATATCGTTTTGATGAGAAAAGCAGAGATGGTATTGATTGAAGCTGAAGCTTATGCCGAGCAGGGGTTGTTATCTAAGGCGATTGACAAATTAAATGACTTGAGGACCCAGCGGGGGGCTAATACTCCTGATTTGTCACAACTATCCCAAAGCCAGTTGATCGAAGAGATTCTGATTGAACGAAGAAAAGAATTATGGGGTGAAGGGTTTGCTTTGTCTGATATTCTTAGAACACAAAAGGCTGTAGAGAGAAAAGCTGTTCCAGTGGGAACGATATTACAAATAGATGGAAGCCCTGTTATCGTAAAAGGTCATCAGGTAACTATAAAGGGTCATACAGTGACCAACTTGCCTGTAGGTAATGGAACGAATTTTGTTCCGAATAGCCCTTTCTATTTGTTTGCCATTCCTGCAACGGAAGTAGCGAATAATCCGAATTTATAAATTCACCTTTCCTGTTTTTAAGGAAGGCCTTGCAATGAATATTGTAAGGCCTTCTGATTTTATTCTCAGCAATAAGTTTTTTAATGTGACCTATAGTCGTTCTAAAGCCAACCATTCGTTTTCATCCAATACTGACATCTGCCAAACCATTCATCAAATGGCGGTTGTGTCAAATAACCATGTTTCCCTTTCGAGTAAAGGTGCAGTTCGACCGGAATGGAATTTTTTCTTAATGCATTATAAAACGTCAGACTATTATCTGCCTTAACAATCTCATCATCGGTAGCTTGAGTGATAAATGCCGGAGGAGTCGAGGTGTTTACGTGGTACTCATTAGATAAAAAGCGAATCTGTTCTTCCGAAGGCGATTTCCCTAATAGAAAATCTCGTGATCCGATGTGCCCGATACTATCCGTCATACTAATTACCGGATAAACAAGAATCATAAAATCAGGCCGAAGGCTTATTCCTTCTTTATTCTCAATGAATGATTTTTCGTAATGCGTGCCAGCTGTAGCTGCTAAGTGGCCCCCTGCAGAGAAACCCATAATTCCGATCTTATGCGAATTGATATGCCACTTTTCTGCATGCTGCCGAACTATTTTAATAGCCTGCTGGGCATCACATAACGGGCCGGTTGATTTATCGTTCATGATTGCATCATCGGGTAAACGATACTTTAATACAAAGGCGGCGACTCCTAATTTATTAAATGCTTTGGCTACCTTAAAGCCTTCTCTGCCGATGCATAACACATGATATCCGCCTCCGGGACAAATAATAACTGCTGAACCATTGGCTTTCTCTTTGGGAGGCAGATAAATAAAAAGCGAGGGCCTGGATGTGAACTCAATTAAGGCATCCGGACCTTCAATGGAGGTTCTTTTTTCCTGGTCAGGGGTTTCCTTTGAATTGGGAATTACTCCCTCATATAGTTTGATTTCATTTTGGGCACGGCTAACGAATGCACAGCATAAGAATGTAAAAAGCAAAAAATAACTTTTTTTCATCGTGTTTCGGTTTAGAAAATCAAAAATAATAAAGCGATTAATAAAACGTTCTTTTTAATTGTATTTATGATTCTGTTGAAATGGATTTCATTGACTTAAAAGTCTTATTTTTGCAGAATAAAATAAAATCTGAATATGCCGCTGATTTATCCAGCAACGTTTGAATCGAAAGTGGGGTTCGATCAAATTCGTACTCTTTTAAAGAATCAATGCCTGAGTTCACTGGGACGGGAATGGGTTGATGAACTTAGTTTCCAGACCAATGTTGCCGAAGTGGAGCGCCTCACCGGCGAAACGCTCGAGTTTGTCCGCATCCTCCGGGAAGCCGATTCTTTTCCGCTGAGCTACTATTTTGATGTGCGTCAGGCTCTTCAAAAGGGACGTGTCGAAGGTGCGTTTCTTGAAGCTGCTGAACTTTTCGATCTTAAACGGTCATTGGATTCTATCCGCGGAATCTGTACCTTCTTCAAAAATAGTAAGGACGAGGACTATCCCTACCTGAAGGCACTGGCTTCGGGAATCATGGTTTTTCCTTTTATCTACGACCGGATCGATCGGATATTAACCAAAACCGGCTCTATTAAGGATAATGCTTCCCCGGAACTCAATACGATCCGTAGGGAGACGCTGTCCAAACAGGGACAGGTATCGAAGCGGATGCAGCATATACTGAGATCTGCTATTGATGACGGATTGATCGATTCCGACACAACGGTTGCATTTCGTGACGGACGTCCTGTGATTCCGGTCATTGCCGGAAACAAGCGAAAGATCCGTGGAATCGTTCATGATGAATCGGCTACCGGAAAGACGGCTTTCGTTGAACCGACCGAGATCGTCGAGCTGAATAACGAATTGCGTGAACTGGAATATGCCGAGAAACGCGAGATTGTAAAGATTCTAATCACTTTTACTGATGACCTGCGGCCATATATCGAAGACCTGCTGGCCTCATACGATTTTCTGGGCAACATCGATTTTGTTCGGGCCAAAGCACTCCTTGCAGCCGACTTGGAATGTATTCGTCCCGACATTCGTCAGGAATGTACGTTCGACTGGGTCAATGCCCGGCATCCGTTGTTGGTGCGCTCATTGCGCAAAGAAGGCCGTAAGGTGGTTCCTCTGAATATGAGGCTCGATGCCGGAAACCGTATCCTGCTGATCTCCGGTCCTAATGCGGGAGGAAAATCAGTCTGCCTTAAGACGGTCGGACTTTTGCAATATATGTTGCAATGCGGAATGCCGGTCCCGATGCAGTCAGGAAGTATCATGGGAATCTTCGATCAGCTATTCATTGATATCGGTGACGAACAATCGCTCGAAAATGACCTGAGTACTTATAGCTCGCATCTGCTCAATATGAAGCATTTTTTGCGGGACAGTAACGAACGGACCCTTGTGCTGATCGATGAGTTCGGTACTGGTACCGAACCGATGCTGGGTGGAGCTATTGCCGAGGCGATCCTCAATCATTTGAACCAGAATAAGATTTTTGGAGTCATCACAACCCATTATACCAACCTGAAACATTTTGCCTCTTCTGCGGAAGGCATGATCAATGGAGCCATGCTCTATGATTCTCACAAGATGGAACCGCTGTTTATGCTTCAGGTCGGAAAGCCGGGCAGCTCATTTGCTTTCGAGATTGCCCGTAAAATAGGACTTCCGGAGCCGATTCTTCAGGAGGCCTCCGATAAGATCGGGAAGGATCATATCAACTTCGATAAACACCTGCGTGATATTGTCCGTGATAAACGTTACTGGGAGACCAAGCGGCAGAAGATTCACGAACAGGAGAAACGACTGGATGAGATGACCGGGCGCTATGAACGCGAGCTGGAGGAAACGACGCGTCTGCGTAAGGAAATTATTGCTCAGGCCAAACAGGATGCAACAGATTTGCTTAATGGAGCCAATAAAAAGATCGAGAATACTATCCGTGAAATACGTGAAAGTCAGGCAGAAAAAGAAAAAACCCGAGAGGTCCGCAAGGACATGGAGGAATTTAAGCAAACTGTAGCCGAAGATAAAGCAGATGATATCCGCATTACGCAGAAGATCGAAAAGCTGAAGGCCCGGGAACGACAAAAAGCACTTAATCTCAATAAAAAAGGGTCCAAGCCGGCAGTAGCAGCAATTGTTACTCCGTCTAAGCCGGTCAAAGAAGGCTTGCAGGTTGGCGATAAGGTTCGTTTAAAAGGACAGGATACAATCGGAGAGGTCCTTGATGCGGAAGGAAAGAATATAGTGGTGGCTTTTGGCAACCTGCGCTCGACTATGGCTGCTTCCCGCTTGGAGAAAGTCAGTAACCGTGAAGCCAAAGAGTCTGTCCGGGGAGAAAACCGTACGGTAGCCAATGTCAATCAGCAACTGTTTGATAAACGACTGACCTTTAAATCAGATATTGACGTTCGGGGTAAAAGGGGAGAAGAGGCAGTGGCTGCGATTCGTGATTTTATCGATGAAGCGATTATGCTCGATGTCTCAGAAGTCCATATTCTGCACGGAACCGGTAGTGGTATTCTCCGACAAATGATTCGCGAGTACCTGAAAACCGAACCGATGGTTCGCACTATGCGTGACGAACATGTCCAGTTTGGTGGCAGTGGCATTACCATTGTTGAATTGGGGTGACAATCTATTTTGTCTCAATAGGTTTTGCAAGTTTCGAAGTGATATCGTTTTTCCCAAATTTATAGGGGTAGAAGAGTAGCAGGGCATTGATGACAAATCCAGAGATGATGATCAGGTTACCGTAAAACAGATTTAGTCGGATGCCGATCAATTTACCCGCAACAGCAACCAGTCCGCCGATAAGAATGGCGCGCGAACTGTGCCCGGATGTGGTGCGGAATCCCATGATTCCTGCGGCCGTGGGGATAATAAAGGCCCCCGAAAAGAAAGTCAGTGCGGTCAGTAGTGCGTCAATAATCGACTGCACCCAGAGGGCAAAAAACATACTGACAATACCCACCAGAATCACATAAATCCGTGTATTTCGTAAAGATTTTTCCTGTTGGAGTCCGTGTGAAGTCACATCGCTGAGGATGATTGAGGAGGTCAGAAGCGTAGTAGCGGCAGCCGACATTACAGCGGCCAGCAGAGCTGCTGTCAGTACCCCGATGCCCCAGTCTGGCAGGGTATGTTCGATTAATGTAATCAGTCCCGATGAGGTTTTGATATTTAGTCCTGGAAACATGAAATGGCTGTACACCCCGCAGTAACTCAGCATGAAAGCGACCGGAATGAGAATGATTGCGGCAATCAGCACACTCCGTTTGGCTGTCTTTTCGTCCCGCGCGCAGAAGATGCGTGAGTAGATATCCGGTCCGACGAAGAAAGTACTCGAATGAATCATGATTAGCACGAACAGGTCGAGTACGCTGAAATGATCATTGAATGGGAAAGTGCGGGCCGGAGGAAGCGCAGGACCATACGAGCCGGACAGCAGGAACAGACTAACCAGTCCGATTCCGGTAAGGATCAGGATGATCTGTACAAAGTCCGTTCGAAGTACCGACATCTGTCCGCCGATCAGCGTATTGAAGATGAAGACAGAGCTTGCGATGAGTACCCCTTCCGTATAATTCAGGTTGTAAAAACTGCTTAATATCTTGGCGGCGCCGATCATCTGGGCTGCTACAATGCCGATCCATGCAAAGGGAATGATGATCGAAGCCAGTGTTTTGGCCTGCTTGCCGTAAAAATCACCGATCATCTCAGGCAAGGTAATTTTTCCGTAACGGCGCACATAGCCGGCAATGGGGTAGAGAGCGAATAAACCCAATGAGGCGGTTAGCAACAGCCATGATGAAGCCCAGCCCTGGGTGAAACCGAGATTGACCGTACCCAGTACTGCAGAAGCTCCCAATATGGTTGCCAACAGACTACCGGTTACGAGGAGTAATGATCCTTTTCGCCCGGCGATGTAATAATCGTTTTGATTTTTAATCTTTCGTGATGCGAAAATCCCGACGATCAAGATTCCAACCAAATAAAGAATTAAAAAAAGTGTCTTCATAATATTTCGTGAACAGGGCAAAGATAGAACCTGCCGGTTCTTTTTTCTGAAGAATATTCAAATTTTTATTACCAATGATGCAGCAATTTAATTTAATCTTTGTTTATTTTGAGTACGAAAACAAAAATAGATCTGTTGTGAGAAAACTATTAATCGTTTTGATTGCAGTCGGAGCCGTGGCGGTTTCCTGCACAACCAACAAAAAAGATATGAAAACTGAAAATCCTTTTTTTCAGGATTGGAATACTCCTTTTAAGACTCCACCCTTTAATAAAATAAAGCCGATTGACTATTTGAACGCCTATGGCGAGGGTATTGGCCAGCAGCAGGCGGAAGTCGATTCGATCACTAATAACCCGGCTGCCCCGACTTTCGAAAATACCATTGTTGCTTACGATGCTTCCGGTGCTTTACTCAACAAGGTGAACGTAACCTTTAATAACGTTCTGGAAGCAAATGCTACTGATGAACTTCAGAAAGTTGCCGAACGGGTCTCACCCGACCTGAGCAAACATCAGGATTGGGTATTGATGAACGATAAACTGTTTCAACGGATCCAGACTGTTTATAATAACCGCGCAAAGGAAAACCTCAACTCCGAACAGATGCGCTTGCTCGAGGAAATCTACAAACAGTTTGTCCGCTCTGGTGCCAATCTCAGTGAAAACGACAAGAGCAAACTGAAGATGATCAATAAAGATATTGCCTCGTTGACCCTCAAATTCTCTAATAACGTACTGGCCGAAACCAATGCATTCAAACTGGTTATTGACCAAAAAGAAGACCTGAAAGGACTGCCTGCCGGAGCTGTTGAACTCGCTGCGCAGGAAGCCAAACAAGATAAGAAGCCGGGTAAATGGGTTTTTACCCTTCAGAAACCCAGTATGCTTCCCTTCCTGACTTATGCCGATAATCGCGCTTTGCGTGAGAAACTCTATACGGCTTATTTGAACCGGGGCAATAACCACAATGTCAACGACAATAAAACGGTTATCCAGAAACTCGTATTACTGCGGGCTGACCGGGCCAGATTGTTGGGCTATAAAACACATGCCGACTACATCTTAGCCGATAATGTGGCTAAAACTCCGCAACAGGCCATGGACTTGCTCATGAAGGTATGGAAAGCAGCCTTGCCGGTGGCTAAGAAAGAAGCAGCCGAAATGCAGCAGATGATCGACAAAAGCGGTCAGCATTTCAAACTGGCATCATGGGACTGGTGGTACTATTCAGAAAGAGTTCGCAAAGAGAAATATAATCTCGATGAGGAGATGTTACGCCCTTACTTCAAACTGGAAAATGTGCGGGACGGAGCTTTTGCCGTTGCAAAGAAACTTTACGGCTTTACCTTTGTTGAGCGGACTGACATCCCCGTTTACCAGTCCGACGTAAAAGCGTATGAAGTGAAAAATGCGGGCGGTAAGCATATCGGAGTGATCTATCTGGATTACTTTCCCCGTGCTGGAAAGAGTGCCGGTGCCTGGATGGACGAATACCGCAGACAATGGAAGCCGAAAGGAAGGGAAGTAACTCCCGTTATTTGTAACGTAGGGAGTTTTACCAAACCCGCAGGTAATGGTCCGGCTTTACTGTCGTGGGACGATGTGGAAACATTATTCCATGAATTCGGACACGCCCTGAACGGACTGTCGTCAGATAATACTTATTATACGCTATCAGGGACTTCTACTCCTCCCGATTTTGTTGAGTTTCCTTCCCAGTTTATGGAAAGCTGGGCATCCGATCCGGAGATCCTGAGAATGTATGCCCGTCATTATAGAACAGGCGAAGTTATTCCCGATGCTCTTATTCAGAAAATCCGCGAAAGCAGTCACTTTAATCAGGGCTTCACAACGGTTGAATATGTGGCAGCAGCTATTCTCGACCTCAACTATTACATGTTGCCAAATCCGAAAAATTTGAATATTGAACAGTTTGAAAAAGAGTCGATGGCTCACATCGGACTGATTCCGGAGATCGAGCCCCGCTACCGGAGTACTTATTTCAGTCACATCTTTACTACCGGATACGATGCCGGCTATTATAGTTATATGTGGTCGGAGGTGCTGGCTGACGATGCCTATCAATATTTTAAGGAAAAAGGATTATTCAATAAGGCGGTGGCCAAATCGTTCCATGATAACGTGCTGTCAAAAGGCAATACTGTTGAACCGATGAAGATGTACCGTAACTTCAGGGGGCAGGATCCTTCAACCGATGCTTTACTAAAACGCCATGGATTAAAATAAGCATTTTGAAGCAACAGGAAAAAGCTGTCCCATGATTGATGAGACAGCTTTTTTTTAGTGGCGCGCTACTCTTAATGCAAGAATTATCCTTAAGATGTTTTACTGAAAATTACTGTCTGTTTTAACAGCTCCTCATTAACAACAGAAATGCGTGAATGAATATTTAATCGTTATAATTTCATCTTGTCATAAAAAAAGAGAACTGGAGTTGCTAACTTTAGGCGGACATGGAGTTAAGGTGTAAAGCATTAACTTTATGATATGGAAAAAAGCAGGAAAATTTATGACACAGCATTCAAGGTCAATGCAGTCAAATTGAGTTACGAGCGGAACAATCTGTCTGCGTACGCAAAAGAGTTGGGAATCACATCGGCACAGCTCTACCGATGGAGAAAAGAGTATAAGGAATATGGACCGGGAAGCTTCCCTGGAAATGGCAGCCTCAAGCAAACAGAGGAGCAAAAAATTATAGCAAAACTTCAGAAACAGCTTAAAGAAAAAGAGCTTGAACACGAGATATTAAAAAAAGCTATCAGCATCATCTCCAAGAACGATCGGTAATTTATGGTTTTATCCGGGAAAATGAAGATCAATACCCGATTGGGATGATGTGTCGAGTGCTGGAAGTGAGTAGGAGTTCTTATTATAAGTGGCGAAGCAATTATTTATCACAACGTATGCAAAAACGAGAACAATTAGACGAGGTAATAAAGGTGGTCTATTTTTGGGCTAAGCAGAGATATGGAAGTCCCCGCATAGCCAAAGAATTATCCCTGCGAGGGTTCCCTGTTTCAAGGAATACCGTTGCCCGGCACATGAAAATGATAGGTATTCGCAGTAAACTCTCCAGAAAATTTAAGGTTACCACCGATTCAAATCATACGTACAAAGTTCCGGCAAATCTTCTTAATCGGGAGTTTACGGTTAATGCACCATCCGTCGTGTGGATATCTGATATAACCTACATCCACACAATTGAAGGTTTCCTTTATCTTACAATAATACTGGATTTGTTTGATCGTAAAATAATCGGTTGGTCAATCAGCAATGGGATGGGAACGAATGAGACTGTACTAAGCGCATTCCGTATGGCTGTAACAAATAGAAAGCCATCAAAAGCGATGATTTTTCATTCAGACAGAGGGGTGCAATATGCGTGCTCTGCTTTTGCAAATACCATTAACGCATACGATATTAGACGTAGCATGAGCCGCAAAGGTAATTGCTGGGATAATGCCGTAGCTGAAAGCTTCTTCAAAACATTGAAGTGTGAGTTGGTCTATGGAAACAAACTGAAATCAAAGAATGAAATGAGAAAAGAAATATTTGAATATATTGAACTCTGGTATAATAAAACAAGAAGGCATTCTGCCTTGGGTAATCTTTCAATTGAGGAGTTCTGGAAACAAATCAATAAAGCAAATTCTAATTTAAACATCGCTGCTTAACTTTGTGTCCGAAATAAGTTTGCAATTCCAAACTATTATGAGAAAATCAGAATTTGTATACTTATTTTAGTGAATGAAAATTCTACTGCATACTGATTCTGGTAAAGGCAGGCTCTCGTATAGTATATACTTATTTTAACCTTTGGTGAAACATTGCGCTATATTAACGCCGTCCTTCATAGGTGGTTCATCGGTGGTTTAAAGGTGGTTCATAGGTGCCGAGCACCTATGAACCACCTTTAAATCCCTGCTGGAATGACCACGAAAGTGTATGTTAAACCTGTAATAATCCTGCAATAATCCTATACTAATCAGTCATTCTCGGGTAGATGTTTATTATTTTGCGATAAGATGACTAGTTTCGTGCAATAAAAAATCAAAGCTTATGATTCAGAAAACAGAACCTCACTATGTATTTCAGACCGAAATGGCTGTACGCGATTACGAATGCGATTTTCAGGGTATTGTGAATAATGCCAATTATCAGCATTATCTCGAACATGCCCGGCATTTGTTTATGCATGAGTTTGGTCTTGATCCGGTGAAAATGCATGTCGACGGTATTGATGCTGTAGTGGCCCATATCGGGATCGATTATCGTTATCCGCTTCGTTCTGGTGATGCGTTTATCGTGAAGGTTGGTGTGCATAAGAAAGGGAATATCCGATTGGTCTTTGATCAACAGATTATTCGTAAAGCCGATTCGAAAGTCATCATTGACGCAGAGGTGACTTGTGCATTGGTTCGTGACGGCCGCCCTATCTTGCCTGTTGTTATTGAAGAAGCATTTCAGAAAAGAGGATTGGAGCTATAATTTCAAATAGTATATTTCGTTTTTATATCAATTTAAGCAGGCCAATCAATAGCAATAATCGGTACAACGGGATAAGAAAATAAGAGCTAATCAAATATTAATAAGCATTTCAGGATTATCATAAGGAGAAAAAAAGTATTTTTAGAGGATAAAAGATAAGAGTAGATAAGGACATTGAACCATTTGGTTTATGGTACGTTCTGACTGTCTTTTATGAAAAATATTTTAACTAACTAACGTATCCTTTTGATGAAAGATCAATTTGTATTGCTTGTCTTAGCTGTTTTGTTCTATCTCCCTTGCTCTGCTCAAAAAACACTAATCAGTCCGCTTGATATTCGTAATGCGATAAATTCAGCCAACATCATACGAACCTCATATCCTGATACTGCTGTCATTAATCTATATCAGGGGAATGGTCGGTTCGGTTGCTCTTATGGCCCATTAGGATTGCACATCAATCCTTCGAAAGTAAGGATGCTTTGTAAATATGGGAATACAGAATATATGTATATGGAGCATAGAATACGGGCTAAATTCGGAGCAGATTATTTAGTGCCTTTATCCAGAATCTATTGGAAAGAAGAACCATCAGAAATAAAAAATTACAAGCAATATCAGTCTTTCTATGATGGAACGATCTTAACCCATTTTGAATATGCATCCAATAAAATAACCGTTACTACCTGGTTTGATCCGGTAGTGAGAGATTTAGCCGGAATAAACATTGATCTTAAAGGGAATGCTTCGGATATATTATTTGACCCGTTTGGCAAAATGAGTCTTCAGTACAGTCAGAGTATTATACAAACATCAAGAATCGATGCTGCACAGGGGCTATGGAAGGTAACCCTTGCCTGTCATGAAGCCAAATCTGTTATCTATATCAAAACCAACGCCACGGTGCAGGTTCAGGGATCGAAATTGTGTTTTAAACTGCACTCCGGAAAGAATGAAATACTTCTTTCGGTCAACCATTCGGTAAAAACAGAATCAAATCAATCATTCAAACAAACAATTGCATGGTGGCATTCAAAATGGAATCAATCAGGACTGTTGATATTACCTGATTTGAATGCACAAAAGATGTGGGTTCATTCTATGGCTATGTTTTTATCGACCTACAATAGTGATAAACTCGGACTAGCCCCGCCTATGGGCTTCACCGGAAACGGCTGGCCTTTTGGCTTCCCGCAGGATGTATCTTATGTCCATCCTGTTTTTCTTGCAACAGGAAACCTGGATATTGCTAAATCATGGGTTGAATACTGGGCGGACAGGCTTCCCGGGATGAAAGAATATACCAGAAGATTGTTAAAGGTTGATGGGGTGTTATGCCCGTGGGTTTTCCCTTATAATGATTTTAAAGGTTTTCATGATCCGACACCTCCGAATCAATGTTATTATGAGATTCACAACTCAGGCTATTTGGCTAAGATGGCTTATGAAACGGCTGCTTTTGTGAATGACAAGGAATGGACTAAAAAGTATGCGATACCTCTTATAAGAGAAACAGCACTGTTTTATAAGAGTATCTGTTCTAAAGGAACAGACGGATTTTGGCATTTATCGGTCAGACCTTCCATGGGACAGGATGAAATGGGTGGCTCCAATCAGGATGATTACCTGTGTTCTTTATTCAGTGCAAAATATTGTTTCCAAAAAGCAGTGGAATATAAATTGGATACGGATGGTGCCTATCAAACAATGTTGAACGACGGACTGGCTTTCCCGACATTGAAATCACAAAAAGGTTGTTATTTTTCCTGCAAGGGAAGAGGTGAAAAAGATTTTGGTAATCAGAAACATCCGGTGCAGCTTAACGAATTAGCCTATCTGCCGGTTGAGAAACAAGTAACGGATCCGACAGCTATGGCTTACAATATCCGTTACGAAATTACACAGAAGGCCAATAATCCTTTTTTTAATGGTTGGACCTTGGGTGAATTCTTATTAGCCGGATCACGAATGGGGAATGTTGATGGATGGGAAAAGGATTGGAATAACCTTCGGAAGTCCGATAATGTCGATCCGGACTGGATTCAGGTCTATGAAACAAGTTGTGCTCATGCTTCTCCGTATTATACAATTACTAACGGTTTGATTACTCAGTCTCTTTATAATAATCTGGTGTCGGATTGGTATGGAAAACTGGAAATAGCCAAATGTAATCCATGGAAAGGGAAAGTTTTTGTTAAAGATATTTATTCTCTTTTGGGCGTTAAAGTTAGTGGAGAAATAAACAATGATTCAGCCGATATTTATTTGACTGCATGGAAAAACTGTGAGTTCGATTTGCTTGGAGAAAAGATTACAATGAGGAAAAATGAGAGAATGAAGATCGCGCTCAATTTAAAAACCAGACAAATCATATCGAAAGAAGGTATAAGATGATATTTCTGAATAAAAGAAATATTGAATGAGTGTTTAGGAAACAAAAGGGGATTTTAGAACTGGTTGAGGAAGGATGCGCTTTAACAAAAAAGAAAAGTCAGCAGCGGATTGATAGGTTTCGTGCCTCTTATTTATCGGTCAGTTATTGTTCTGAAATTATTCTTTTGTCATAAGCATTCTGAATTGATGGGGTGAACTCTCGCTAATAAAAATTGTAACTTTACGAGGTGAAAAAGACAAACCGTAATGGATGAATTAGAAAAACAAATAAGAGATCTGGCAGAATCGTACTCTTCTAATCTTAGTGATAAAATTCAGACAAGACGGACCGATATGAAGGCTGACAATAATTCGCACTATCTTATTTATCGGGTTCTGGGAATAACGGAGAAAGAAGGAGAATTGATTGATGTTTATCAAAATACTGGCCGTTTCTTATATAAATATGCTGGTTCCTTTTTGGAAGAAGCTGCAACTCTTTGTTTGAATTTTAGATTTCCAGAAGGAATGAAAACTAGAATCGAAAACACACTTGGGCAAAGACCTAAAACTTTTGAGATTGATTTTCTTAATGGAAATGATGCAATTGAAGTGAAATGGAGAGACGCAACGACGGATGGGGATCACATTACGAAAGAGCATACTCGGGTAAGAGTCATTGGAAATCACGGATATAAACCGATTAGAATAATGTTCTATTATCCTCAAAGGGATCAGGCTATAAGAATACAAGAGACATTAAGAACTCTGTATGCTGGTGTTGGTGGAGCATATTATGGCGGAGATGAAGCCTGGCAGTTTATGAAGGAATATACAGGTGTTGATTTAAAAACTATATTGACTGCGATTGCAAATGAAAAGATGCCAAAAGATGGAAATTAATAGGATTATACACGGTAATTGTCTGGAAAAATTGGAAGGGATTAAGGATAGTTCGGTTGACTTAGTTTATTTTGATCCGCCGTTTTTTACTCAGAAAAAGCATTCGCTTTCAATAAGGGATAATTCTAAAATTTATGAGTTTAATGATCGATTTAACTCTTTGGAGGAATATTTGAATTTAATAGAGCAGGCGTTAATCCATTCTAAGAGAGTTTTGAAAGATACGGGAAGCGTTTTCCTTCATTGTGATAAAACGGCTTCTCATTATATCCGAACCGTACTGGATAAAGTTTTTGGACGGGAGAATTTTCAGAGTGAAATAGTTTGGTCCTACAAGCGATGGTCAAATTCTAAAAAAGGATTACTTAATGCGCATCAAATCATTTTCTTTTATTCCAAAACAAAGAATTTTAAATTTAATACATTTTATACTGATTATTCGGTGTCGACCAATCTTGACCAGATACTCCAGGAACGGGAAAGAGATAAAGAAGGGAAAGCTGTTTATAAAAAAGATAAGAATGGAAACATTGTTATTGGAAAAGAGAAAAGGGGAGTTCCATTGTCGGATGTGTGGGAAATACCCTATTTAAATCCTAAGGCAAAAGAAAGAAGCGGTTATCCAACCCAGAAACCTGTATTGCTTTTAAATCGTATAATTAATATTGTAACCAATGAGGATGATTTGGTCTTAGATCCTTTTTGCGGAAGCGGAACAGCTTGCGTATCGGCTAAATTGTTGAAAAGGAATTATATCGGGATTGATGTGTCTTCGGATGCAGTTAATCTTGCCAATATAAGGCTTGAAAAAATGGTCGTAACAGAATCTGCTTTACTTGATAAAGGGAAGGAAGATTATTTGAAGAAGACGGAAAAGGAATTAGCAATTTTGAATAATATCGATGCTTTTCCGGTCCAACGAAATTCGGGGATTGATGGATTTTTGAAAGAATATTTTGAAGAAAAGCCGGTTCCTGTGAAAATACAGGCGGAGGATGAGACATTGGAAGATGCAATACAGAAGTTAGAGCGAGCATCAAAGGGGAAAAACTATAAGCTGAAAATTGTGATTCAAACGCAAGGTTTGGAACTAGACAACCTTTTTAGCTTGCAATCGGATGTTGCAATCATTAAGTCGCTCGAATTACAAACGAGAGAACTGATGACGAATAATGTACACAAATGTTCTTTGCCTCAAAAAATGACTATTTAAAAGAGATCGTCCGAAAGTTGTATCATGATCTCTTTAAAGTCCGATTCAATAACCGATTTTTGGAAGTTAAATCATTAACCTCACGAAATCTTTACGTTTGAGGTCTTATTGAACAGAAAAATCAAAGAATGTCCTCTTGCTTTATATAATCCTTTAGCTTTGTGACTTTTTGCTCCAGATGCCAGTCTGTAGTGTAATTGACAGAGATATAATAAATGAAGAATTTTGAATTTAAGCCAAGGCTGTTTACGACCTTGAAGGATTATTCACGGGCAACATTCATGTCTGACCTGATGTCGGGTATCATTGTCGGAATTGTTGCTCTTCCATTGGCTATTGCATTCGGTATCGCTTCGGGCGTTTCTCCCGAAAAAGGAATTATAACTGCGATCATTGCGGGTTTTATCATTTCATTGCTCGGTGGCAGTAAGGTTCAGATTGGGGGACCTACCGGTGCTTTTATCGTTATTGTATATGGAATTATTCATCAATACGGCGAAAAGGGACTCATCGTGGCAACAATCATGGCAGGTATATTGCTCATATTGTTGGGGGTGTTTAAACTCGGTACCATTATTAAGTTTATCCCTTATCCGATTGTGGTGGGGTTTACAAGCGGTATTGCGGTTACTATTTTCACGACACAGATTAAAGATCTGTTGGGATTGACGATGAATGTTGTTCCGGCTGATTTTGTTTCGAAATGGGTTGCTTACGGAAAGGACATCTCTACAATTAATGTGGGATCGGCTGCCGTGGGGGTGCTTAGCATGTTGATTATTATTTTTACTCCGAAAATCTCAAAAAAGATACCGGGTTCATTGATTGCTATTGTTTTCATGACTGGCTTAGTCTATGTTTTGAGGACTTATATGGGAATCAACTCTATTGAAACAATTGGTGACCGATTTACGATTAATGCATCTTTACCTGGAGTTAAAGTTCCGGATATGGGGTGGGAGGTTATCAAAGGTTTATTCCCTGCGGCTGTAACGATTGCGGTACTTGGAGCAATCGAGTCTTTACTTTCGGCAACTGTGGCTGATGGGGTTACGGGCGACAAACATAATTCAAATACGGAACTTATTGCACTGGGTGCAGCAAATCTGGTTACTCCTCTTTTCGGAGGGATTCCGGCTACCGGTGCTATTGCACGAACAATGACCAATATTAATAATGGAGGAAAAACTCCGGTTGCGGGAATCGTTCATGCGGTAGTTCTACTGTTGATTTTAGTCTGTCTGGGACCTCTTACGAAACACATCCCAATGGCTTGTTTGGCGGGCGTCTTGATTATTGTTGCTTATAACATGAGTGAATGGCGTACATTTCGCGCATTATTTAGAAATCCTAAATCGGATGTTGCCGTACTGCTGATCACTTTTCTTTTAACGGTGATTTTCGATTTAACGGTGGCTATTGAGGTCGGATTGGTTATCGCTTCATTGCTTTTTATGCGACGGGTGGCTGAAACAACCAATATATCTGTTATTACGGATGAGATTGATCCGAATTCGGAACTTGATATTGCGGTCCACGAAGAGACCTTAACCATTCCTGATGGCGTTGAAGTTTATGAGATCGACGGACCGTACTTTTTCGGTATTGCCAATAAATTTGAAGAGCAAATGATTCAACTTGGCAAGCGACCCAAAGTGCGGGTGATTCGTATGCGAAAAGTCCCGTTTATTGATTCTACCGGTATTCATAATCTGACGAATCTTTGTCGCATGTCTAAAAAGGAACATATCCATATTATCCTTTCCGGGGTTAACGAAAAGGTCCATGGGGTACTTGAGAAATCTGGATTTAATGACTTGCTCGGTCAGGAGAACATTTGTAGCAATATTAATGAAGCTCTTGATACGGCCAGCCAGTTTGTCCGCAATTTAAAAACTGCTAAATAAATTTGGTTTTTCTATTGGTTGTGTATTATTTAATCGTTAATGCCATCCCGGGTTAATTCGGGTTTGGAAAACATTTCTTCGCAATAACGGAACATAAAGACGATCTAATGTGTTATATCTTAATTCAATATAATGCTGTTCGTTAAACACCTGTTAACTATCCGTTGTGAAGTGATTTGCTGTCAGTGGTGTTCATGTCAATGAGGGAGGAAGATAGTTGAAGTTGTTTATCGTATATGTTTTGCAGTTAAAACATAATCATAAAGCAAATGGAAACGACAAACAACCCTTTATCGCAAGAGCTTCTGCGAAAAATGCATGCCTATTGGCGTGCAGCCAACTATCTTTCAGTCGGACAACTTTATCTTTATGACAATCCGCTGCTTCGGAAGCCACTGGAGCAATCTCATGTGAAACCAATGCTGCTCGGGCATTGGGGTACAACACCCGGACAAAATTTTATCTATGTGCACTTGAACCGGATTATTAAGAAATATGATCTGGATATGTTCTATATTTCAGGTCCTGGTCATGGCGGTCCGGCATTGGTTGGAAATACCTATTTAGAAGGTACATACAGTGAGATTTATCCGAATATCAGTCAGGATGAAGCCGGACTGAAAAAGCTGTTTACTCAATTTTCATTTCCTGGTGGAATTCCCAGTCATGTTTCGCCGGAGTGCCCGGGTTCAATTCACGAAGGTGGGGAGTTGGGATATTCGCTTAGTCATGCTTTTGGAGCTGCGTTTGATAATCCGGAATTGATTGTTGCTTGCGTTATTGGTGATGGAGAGGCAGAAACGGGCCCACTGGCAACAGCATGGCATTCTAATAAGTTTTTGAACCCGGTTACCGATGGAGCTGTATTACCGATTATACATCTTAACGGTTACAAAATAGCCAATCCTTCAGTGTTGGCTCGTATCTCTCATGAGGAGCTGGACCAGTTGCTCCGTGGATACGGGTGGATTCCTTACTTTGTTGAAGGAGATGAACCTGAAAAGATGCATCAGCTCATGGCTGGGACTTTAGAAAAAGTTATTGAGCAAATCAAACAAATACAACGGAATGCCCGGAACAATAACGATGCGACTCGTCCTCGCTGGCCAATGATTGTCTTTAATTCACCCAAAGGATGGACCGGACCGAAAGAAGTTGACGGACTTCAAATCGAAGGCACATTCCGGGCACACCAAATTCCATTATTGGTGGATTCTGATCATCCCGATCATCTAAAACTTCTTGAAAAATGGATGAAAAGTTATAAGCCCGAAGAGCTCTTTGACGAGAATGGCCGTCTTGTTCCTGAACTTGCGGAACTTGCACCTAAGGGTGATCGGAGGATGGGTGCGAATCCACACGCCAATGGTGGTTTGTTACTACAAGACTTGATTTTGCCTGACTTTAGACGTTACAAAGTTGATGTTCCATCACCAGGGTCGGTTCAAGCTGCCGATACTCACGAACTTGGTGTGTTTTTGCGCGATGTTGTCAAACTAAATCAGGAACACCGGAATTTTAGGATTTTCGGTCCCGATGAAACGCTTTCCAATCGGTTAAATGCTGTTTTTGAGGCAACCAATCGACAGTGGGAAGCTCAAACACAAGACAATGATGAATTTCTTGCAACCGAAGGTCGGGTAATGGAGATGTTGAGCGAACATCAATGTGAAGGTTGGCTCGAAGGTTATCTGCTTACCGGAAGACATGGGTTGTTTAACTGTTACGAAGCATTTATTCATATCATCGATTCGATGTTTAACCAACATGCCAAATGGTTGAAAATTAGTGCGGGCTTGCCTTGGAGAAAAAAAATAGCATCGCTAAACTACCTGCTTGCCTCTCATGTGTGGCAGCAGGCTCATAATGGGTTTACCCATCAGGATCCTGGGTTTATTGACCATGTGGTGAACAAAAAGGCTTCGGTCGTACGTGTTTATCTTCCACCCGATGCTAACTGTCTTTTATCGGTTTGGGACCATTGTCTGCGGAGCCGTCACTACGTAAATGTTGTGGTTGCGGGCAAATATCTGGCCCCACAATGGTTAACGATGGATGAAGCGATTGAACATTGTGCCCAGGGTATTGGTGTTTGGAAATGGGCCAGCAGTGATCAAGATACAGAGCCGGATGTAGTAATGGCCTGCTGTGGAGATGTTCCCACACTTGAAACTTTAGCTGCTGTTTCTATCCTTCGTGAATATTTTCCCGAATTGAAGATAAGGGTTATAAATGTTGTTGATCTGATGAAACTAGAGCCGAGTACAGAACATCCGCACGGACTGACTGATTTTGAATTTGATGCTTTATTTACGAAAGATAAACCGGTCATTTTTGCGTTCCATGGTTATCCATGGCTGATACACAGATTGACATACCGCCGGACTAATCATGAGAATATCCATGTTCGGGGTTATAAAGAAGAAGGGACCATCACTACTTATTTTGACATGACCGTATTAAACGATCTTGATCGGTTTCATCTGGTGCAGGATGTGATAAGTCGATTGCCACAGCTGGGGGACAAAGGCACTAACCTGAAACGGATGATGGAGGAAAAGCTAATTGAACACCGAAAATACATTGATAAAAACGGCATGGACATGCCTGAAATTCGTAATTGGAAATGGAATCAAAACAGGATATAAGAAGTTGAGGGGGTCACTTTGTGTAAATAAATGAGCATTTTATTCATTTGCTTTCTTAGGTTTTGTGGGTAGTTTTAGTCGTTTAGATTTCAGACAATTGATATAATATTAAAATGCCTTGAAACCAATAAAACTAACTCATGAAATCCCTAGCTAAATTATTCTTCTTCGTCTGTTGCTGCCTTTTAATGGCTTATGTGCCAAAGGCTTCCGCGCAAACTGTTCGGACATCAGATATTAAAACCTGTAATCAATGGATTAAAGCGAAATTAGGAGGTCCGTCTCAAGGTAAACAGGTTTCCGGTTCCTCCGTCGCTTATCCGTTTTCATTTATCTACAACGGCAAACCTTCTTCAGAGTTGCTATCTCACTGGAATATTATCCGTACGGTTAAGAAACTCGATCGTAATCGCCAGCAGGTTACGCTAAGTTTTCTTGATCCCAAAACAAAACTTGAAGTCCGTTGCCAGACGGTTCTGTATAATGATTTTCCGGTTGTAGAATGGATCGTCTATCTTAAAAATAAGGGAACCAACGACAGTCCGATTTTGGAGAATATTCAGGCACTGGATACTAAATTTAGTCGGCAGGCAAGCACAATTCCGGAGAAAGAATTTTACCTTAACTATAATAAAGGCGGATGTTCCGATTCTTCGGATTTTAAACCGCTAAGAGTCCGTATGGACCCTGATTCCTCTAAGACGGTTGGCTCTTTCTGGGGAGGCTTTCCAACAGCAGAGAATCTTCCTTTCTTCAATGTTGAGTGGAAAATAAAGAATCAAAATCAGGGCGTGATTATTGCTGCAGGTTGGCCTGCCCGATGGAAAGTTCAATTCAAAAGAGATAATATTCAGACTTTGTCGGCGTTGGTCGGACAAATGCATACCCACATGCTTCTCCATCCGGGAGAGGAAATAAGAACTCCATTGGTTGCCTTGTTGTTTTGGTCGGGAGATCTGACTAATTCTCAAAACACATGGCGTCGCTGGATGATTGCACACAATGTTCCCCGTCAGGAGGGTAAATTACCCAAACCAATGCTTGAAGCATCGAACAATGCATTTTTTGCTGAGATGTTTTATGCAAACGAGGACAATCAAAAACAATTCATCCGTCGCTATATTGAAGAAAAGATCCCTATTGACTACTGGTGGATGGATGCTGGCTGGTATCCTAACAAAGGCAAGGACTGGCAGGATCTATTAGGTACCTGGATCGTAGATAAAACGAGATTCCCTAACGGGTTAAAAGCAGTCAGCGATTATACCCATGAACATGGAATTAAAACACTTCTATGGTTTGAACCGGAAAGAGTGATGCAAGATAGCTGGTTGTTTGTGAATCATCCGGAATGGCTTCTTGGGCAAGGAAATCCACGTTTCCTTAATTTTGGTAATCCGAAAGCAAGACAATGGGCTACAAACCATATAGACAGTGTTTTGATAAGTGAAAAGATTGATCTTTACCGTCAGGATTTTGCGGTATTCTCCGCGAACTACTGGGATGATGAAGATACGGCTCATCCTGACCGACAGGGTATTACCGAAAACAAACATGTTGTTGGTTACTTACAATATTTGGACGAACTTCTTCGTCGTCATCCGAAAATGATCATTGATATTTGTGCTGCCGGAGGTAAACGACTGGAACTGGAGAACCTGAGACGTGCGGTTCCGTTATGGCGTAGTGATTATGCACAACAACCAGTTGGCATACAGGCTCATTCGTATGGAATCTCTTCCTGGATTCCTTTCTCCGGGACGGGTGTTGGCGCTATTGCTCCTTTTGATTTCCGAAGCGAAATGTGTCCTTCAATGCTTTTGAAAGGGATAGATGTTCGGAACAAAAATCTGGATTATGCCTTGCTTCGAAAATTAGTAAAACAATGGAGAATGGTTGCTCCTGATTATTATGGGGACTATTATCCGCTTACTCCCTATAGTCAGGAAAAGGATTCATGGATTGGATGGGAATATTATCGCCCGGAAACCGGAACGGGTTTTATTCAACTGTTTAGAAGGACTAACGCACCGGAAGAGTCGAAAACGGTTTTACTGAAAGGCCTGGATCCTAAATCCGAATATAAACTAATCGATTTTGACAATAATCAGATTGTTCGGATTAGTGGAAGAGAACTCCTTGCTAAGGGAATGAAATTTACCTTGCCTGAAAAGCCACAGGCTAAACTGATTCGTATTGAGAAAATTCATTAATGATAAGAAGTCCCTTATATAATTACGTATTTGCTAAGATGAAATTGATTATAAAAAAAACGGAAGGAAGTTCTTGTTTGAAAAATTTGATTTCAATAATAGTTATTATCCTTTTGGTTATAGGTGCAACAAGTTCTCCGGCAATATCGGGTGTTCCGAAGCATAATTCAAAGAGGATCAACTATGGCAGACCATTTGAGTCGTCAACGCGTCCTGCATTTATTGCCTTACCTCCCGGAGCTGTAGAGCCGGAAGGTTGGTTGCGCGACTGGTGTATCGCTGCACGCGATGGTTACACCGGTCACATGGACGAATACGCTAATGAGTTCAAACAGGCCTGGGCAGCGGACTACAAGATGACCGGAGAGAATCTCCTTTGGTATAAAGGTGCCTGGCCCTACGAAGGGGGCGGGTACTGGTTTGACGGTCTTGTCCGCCTTGGTTATGCCTTACATGACGATGGACTCATTCAACAGGCGAAAAGAAGACTGGATGCCGTTGCCGATCATGTGAACCCCAATGGTATTTCCTTCCTCTGGTGGCTCAATAAAAACAATCCCGAAGATCAAAAAGCGGTTGCCTCTGCATTGGAGGGATGGCCGCTCTGGGCCTGTGGTCTGCTGGGGCGTTCTATGACCGGATATTATGAGGGATCCGGTGATAAACATATTTTGAAAGCACTTGAAACAGCTTACAGTTCCGATCCTGATGGGCTACGAAAAATAACTGGAAACATGTCGAATCCATGGCCGGCTTTTGACACTTACACATGGACGGGAAACAAAGGTATTGCAGATGCACTGAATGCCATGTTCGATAAAAATCGGCCTGGACTTAAACCGACCTTGAATCGTTACCGCACGGCACCGGATTTGAAACCCGGGACAACGGTAGCAAATCAGCACATGGTTGAATTCCTTGAGGGTACGACGCCCTGGGCGGTGGCTTATCTGTGGACAGGTGATGCAAGTTATCTCAAGGCAGCTATGGGCTGGCATGACTTACTTGAACGTGTTGCAATGCAACCAACCGGTGTGCCGGTTGCTGATGAGTGGTACGGACTTACGGGTGCGTTTCGGGGAACCGAGACCTGTGATGTTGCCGGCTATGTGTGGAGTCAGTCCGAATTGCTCGCCGTAAGTGGAGAAGGACGCATTGCAGACCGACTGGAAAGAGCATTCTTCAATGCAGGTCCCGCTACGGTATCGCGCGATTTCAAGACACATGTTTATTTTCAGAGTCCTAACCGTTTAGTTGATAAGTCACCGAATTTTCCTCACGGCCCGATGGCTGAAGGAGGGTCCTATCAGACAAAACACCTGCCGCTGTGCTGCACGGCTGCACTTAACCGCATTGTGCCTTATTATGTGACTAATATGTGGATGGCGACCTACAACAACGGATTAGTCGCAACCTGCTATGGTCCTTGCAAAGTGACGGCTCTTGCGGGAGATAGCGTGCCGGTCGAGATTACCTGTAAGACCGATTATCCGTTCAACGAAACGATTGAGATGTCGGTGAAGCCGGCAAAAGAAGCTAGGTTTCCCCTTTCTTTTCATATTCCTGGTTGGTGTGCGAATCCTGAACTAAATATAAATGGTTCCGTTATCAAGATCAGAAAGAATGCTAAGGGATTTGTCTGTGTCAACCGGAGATGGAGAACGGGCGACATCGTTCGTTTACACTTTCCTATGACGGCAAGCGTTAAGACTGGTCGCGATAATTCGCTGTATGGTCCTTATGACGGAGTTCACAAGCCTACTCTTATAACAATACCTGAAAAAAACAGTACACAGGGTGCTCCATATGCTTCAGTGTCATATGGCCCGTTGTTATTCGCTTTGCCGATTCCCGATACCAAGGATGCCAACACTCCAGATCCGACAGTCAGGTGGAATTATGCATTGGATGCTCAAGGCAACCTGTTGGGGGCTGATATCAGCGTGGAACGTCAGGCGATGCCGGAAAAATGGGATTGGCCGTTGTCGTCTCCGCTTAAGTTGCATGTCAATGCAATGGTTTTTGATTGGAATCCATCGTCAGAAAAGCCCCTGCCGGCAACCCCTGTTGTAAAAGAGGGACCGCGTGAAAGTATAACATTGATCCCTTTTGGATGTACTAAATTTCGGGTCTCTATGTTCCCGGTCACCAAACGGGTATTCCAACTTTCGGAATCAGAAAAACATTAAATATAGCTAAATGAAAAACATCCGCGTTTTATTCATACTTCTGTTCTTTGTAACCTGTTTCTCTGTCTCAAAAGGGGAAACTACTTGCAAAAGGAACGGAATCCTTCGATTGGAAGGGAAAAACAGTTCTGCTGAGTCGCTAAAACCATTGGCAAGTTGGTCTTTAAATTCGAGTGATACGAAGATTAATATTGGCGTTGGTGCAGATCAAAAACTTTATATCTACGAATTAAAAAGCACCGCTGATGGTTGGAACTGGACTCAAAGTCCTTCATTATTTCCTTTGATTAACCGCATTGATATGGGTGGAGTTCAATATTCAACAAATTGGGTTTATCAAAATGGAAAAATAGACAGAAAAGATGGAAAAAGATTGACCCTTACTTTTAAAAACGAAAATCCTGCGCTTGAATTGAAATCAGTATGGCAAGCTCATAAAGGTCCTGGTCCGATTCATCATTCGATGTTTATCAAAAACAATTCAGGCAAGATGATCACAATTTATGAGCAGGAGAGTTTTGATTTACACGTTACGGGTCCCGACAAAAATTCAAATGTTATTTATATCAGTGATGACCGTGGACTTCCTGATGCTACGGGTGTTTATAACGTTCCCCTGACAGATAATTATACAAATACGTTACAGGTGTCTGAAAATCAGGATTGGATTCCCTTTTTAGCTCTGGAAAACAAGGAACATGGGGGAATGTACTTTGGATGGGAATGGAGTGTGGGCAGAATGGCTATTAAGGCTGATGGGATTGGCGGTGCAAACATGAAGGTTGGTAATCGTGATGATTTCAAAACAGATCTTTATGCCGGTGAGACATTTGAGGTTCCTCCCGGATTTATAGGTGCCTATTCAGGTGATCTTGATGATGCCGGGAATAGCTTACGCAAATATCTTTTTAATTATACGATGCCGTCTGTTCTGAAAAAAGATTCAGGATATCCGAAAGTGGAATGGAATGCTTTTGCTGCTACAGGTAAAAATCTGGGAGGATGGGATCCAGTAGAGAAAAAATATTATCCACTCATTGATGATATTACCCCTTTGGGATTTGAGGAAGTTGTCATTGATATTGGTTGGTGGAGTTCTTATGGAGAACCTAATTCCGGGCACATAATAACTGATTCGGTCGATTGGCCTTCAGGAATGGAAGCTGCCGCTAAATACGCTCATGATCGTGGACTTCGATTTGGATTGTATGATAATAAACCGGAGTTGTTGACCAGCGAAAAGGGTAAGAAAGAACGAATAAGGGAATTAACTTATTTGATAAAGAATTTACATGCTGATTTTTATCGTTCGGATATGACTGCCGGCCCTGTTATATATGGAACATTTGGTAAAGATCAACGGGCTCATTATCCAGAAGATGTTGATTATTGGGCCACAAAAGGATTATATGAAGTGATGGATAGTCTGTATAAAGAGATTCCTTCCTTTCAATGGGAAAATTGTTCCGGAGGAGGTGGAATAAAAGATTATGGCATGTTGAAATATGCAGCTAAAATATTTAATCAGGATACTTATTTTCCAATTAATGCACGACGTTCATTCTATGATTCTTCCTGTATTTTTAATTCAATGCAGATAGCTGCGAATACCGGTTCTTCCGGCGCAGGTCAGCTTACCGGTTCTGTATATGAATTCAGGTCTTCTTCAATGGGAGCCTCTTACTGGTTTCCAGATGCTCCGAATGGTGGAAATGGCGGACCAGTATGGACTAATCAGCATAAAATGGATATAAAGAGAGCGGTTGAAACCTATAAGACGCGAATCCGTCCATTGGTTAGAAACGCCAACTTATACCATGTATTCCCCAGACCCGATGATATCGTGTGGGATGGAATTGAGTATTATGATCCGGCAAGCAAAAAAGGGGTGGTTTATATTTTTAAACCAAACAGCACCATTAATACACAGTTAATTAAGCTAAAAGGACTGAATCCGAAGTTTACATATAAGCTTACTTTTGAAGATGGAACGAATGCTGCGACTGTTTTATCCGGTGCAACTCTCATGAATACGGGGATTAATGTGTCGCTGAATGGGACCTTCATTTCAGAGTTGATGTTTATTGAAAAGAATTAGATACGAATTGAGCGATTCTTAAAGTAGGGATGACTGCCTGTGCTTAATTCGTTTCACCCTTTTTGGATAAAATGTGTCTATGATTTAGGGGGAGGAATATTACTGAAAATGGGTAAATGACCTGTGCCTATTGAAAAATAGGTGCGAATAGAATGAATAAACCTAAATAGAATGAAGCGATTACCTTTTGTTTTTTTATTGTCTTTTTTTAGTTTGATTATCAATGCTGCAGTGGGGCAGAATGTGAATAAACCTTTTTCTTCAAGTATTGTCAGTGCAGTATTGCGATTACAGTATTCCGGCGATACAAAATATGAAATCCCGTTAAAGAACGATGGTGCAGTCCTGACAGGTGGAGATGTATATACGAGTGTTCGTGTGAAGACGAAAAACAGCTTTCTGGGACGGGAACTGGAGATTCGTCTGAAGGGGAAACAGGTTAACCCGTTAAGATATGCAGAAGTTGTCTTTACTTTTGCCTCCGGATTGAAAGGCCCAGATCTGTTGTGTTATCAGAATAGTGATGTTACGAACGGTTTTGTTAATCTGCAGAAGCCGGGCGAAGGAGATGCGAATTCACGTGAGCTGGTCTTGTTTAAGAATCAAAAGACCAATCAACAGTTGAACATAGCCTTTACCAGTTTTAATCGATTCTATACCCTTTTTAAAACCAACAAAGATCGGGTAACGTTGCGTTACTTCATGGAAAACAAATCTCTTCATGTGGGTAAGACTTATCAGCTAGAGTCTTTTGTGGTCGATGACCAGCATGAGGGGAGCGACTTCTATAAACAATATGCCAGCTTTCTTGGAAGAAAAAATCATGTAAAACTGAAACCTGTTCCTGCTGGATGGTCAAGTTGGTCCGTCTACTATGGTAACATTCATCAGGAACAGATTCTGAAAGATGCAAAATTTATTGCTGACCGATATCTCAAATACGGACTGAACACGATTCAGATTGATGATGGCTGGCATGGTAAAAATTGGGGCGATTGGCAGGCTAAGAAAGGAAACTTCAGCTGGGGGATGAAAGCATTTGCCGATAGTCTGAACCATTATGGATTAACCATGGGTCTCTGGTATGCTCCGACAATGATCAGGCCTGAATCAGACTTATTTGCGGCTCATCCGGAATATAACATTTTCTACGAAGGGAAGATCCGTAAAAGCTTCGGTGGAGGAGATAAATTCGGTATTGCCGAGCATAATGCCTTCTATTCGCTCGATTTGTCAAATCCTGTGGTGGAAAAACGTATTCATGATGTAATGAAGCAGGCAGTTAATGACTATCATTCCCGATATTTCAAACTCGATTTTCTGAATAGCTCGTTGGTTAGAGGTAGTGGCTTACCTGAAGACGTAATTGTTTACCCGAATGATTATGCGGTCGCTGTGTTTCGTAAAACAATGAAAGATATCCGTAAAACAGTTGGGAAAAATATTTTTCTGGTAGCCTGTGGTTCACCGGTTGGAGAGAATATTGGAATCTTCGATGCCATGCGGATTTCACCCGATATCATCTGGGAAGGATATAAAGATTATTGGTCGGTACTCAGTCAGAATATCGTTACGATTCAGCTGCGTAGTTATTTTCATAACAGGGCCTTTGTGATTGATCCGGATGGATTGGTCGTTCGTGATTACAATACCCCGTCTGATCACTGTTTGCTGACCAATGATGAAGCGCGGTCGTGGACAACTGCTGTGGGTATGTGTGGTGGTATTATGTTGGCGAACGAAGAGATGAGTAAACTGGTTCCTTCGCGGCTGCATCTGATGGATGAGATTATTCCGACGCAGCATCAGGCTGCCCAGCCGGTTGATCTGTTTGCTTTTTATACCTCAACCATTAGCTACATCCCGTTTAGAGGTGATGCAAACCCTGCTGCTCTGGTCTCAGTCTACAATCTCACTGATACAACTGCTACCCGGTCATTCGCTCTTGATAAAATTGGAATTACGGGAGATGCACTAGTGTTCGATTGTTGGGGAAAAACCGTTAAAGGACGGATTGAGACGGAATATAAAAGCGAAGGAATGCGGAAACATTCGGTTGAGGCATTGTTGATCAAACAAACACCGAAGACACCAGCTTATCTGTGCACCGATGCGAATCTTTTTGCCGGGACAGAAGGTATTACCTCAACTTATAACGCAGGGAGCAAGGAACTGATCGTTGATGCTTCAAAATACAATACGATGAGTTCTAACTATAAATTTTATCTCTATGTTCCGAAGGGCTATGAACTGCAGGAGAAGTTGATCGAAGTCTGGAAAGATGATCAGGGAACGATTTATAGTTGTCCCGCTTCGAAACAATTGGAAAAACTAAGCTTTGGATTTAATCAATAAAAGCAGGTTATTTGATTCTTCATGCATAGCATGAAGAATCAAATAACCAATACTGGTATGCGTTATGCCTGTCTGTTTATTAATCTAGTATATCGGTCAAGGACCTCATCGACGACATCTTTCCATGAGCGAGCTATGCTTTGTGATGCATTTATTCCAGCTTTTCGCATGAGATTTGGATTTTGACTCAGATCTCTTATTTGTGCGGCTAGTGCATCCGGTGAATTTGGAACTAGGAATCCGTTGATATTATGGGTGATAATCTGCGAAGAAGTAGAGCCTTCAAGTAAAACTGAAGCTACATGTAGCGCAGCTGCCTCTCTGACGACCAACGGTGCGTTATCGTAAAGCGAAGGAAACAAAAATAAGTCGGCAGCAGCATAATAGGTCTTTAATTCGTTTCTGTTGGTTAACTGACCAACAAATGTAATTTTTGAAGAGAGGTTGAGTTCTTCTACTTTTTGTTTTATCTCTTTTTCAGCATATCCGGTACCTACGAAAAACATTCTAAATGGAACATCTTGTAACATAGCCAATGAATCAATAAGAAAAGCGATGTTTTTTTCCCTGATAAGCTGTCCCACGAATAGAAAGACGAGTTCTGACGGATGGATATTGAGCTTTTGTAATGCTTCGGTACGCAATTCGTCGATTGGTTCCTTTGTTACAAAATCATTTCCGTTATCCATTATTTCAACCCGGCCTTTGTAACCGTATTCTCTGAGCGTCTCTTCTACTGAGGACTGAGGAATCCATACTTCATCAGCCATATCATAAAAACGAACGATGTTACCAACAAGCCAGTCCAGTATGTATTTATTGGAAGTGACTCGCTCAAAGTCTGCTTTGTATTTGGAGTGAAAGGTCGCAACAATGGGAATCTTCTGTGTTTTTGCTATCCGCATTGCCATTGCTCCGGCAGAAAATGGACTATGAGCATGTACTAATCCGAAAGGTAACTGTTGAAGTTTTGACATAAAAGGAAAGTTCGCATTCGGAAGAGCCATCCGGTATGGCTTTCTGAAAGGAATCGGAATTGAACGGTAACGATAGACAGGATAAGGCTCGTTGTCATGATAAAACGGATAGCTGGGAGTAACAACACAAACGTTTCCCGTTTCCTGGTGTAACCAATAAGCGTAATTTTGTGTGGTTATTGAGACTCCATCCATGATTGGCGGAAAACATTCATTGAATATTCCCAGCAAAGGTTGAAATTTGTTTGTTGAATCATAAAGCTCATGAAAAGACATATCGATCGTTCTACTGTTTTTGTAAATTTACAAGGGAATTCTAAATAAATTATAACCAAATTATGAATTTATAAAGGAAAGAATGTGAACTTTTTCTAAAAAGCTGACCGGTTAAAGTAGAATTGCTCAATCCTGTAACTGTTTCTTATAAAACTCTTAGGTCTATGGAGCAGAATTGCCTAAATAAAAGCTCTATCTTTATTCCCTAATTATAGATCATTCAATAAAAGCAGTGGGGTGGCAATTAAAAATTCACGAATAGCTCAGGAGAAAGAAATCGTAGAGCAGATGATAAGGCTTTTCTGTCGCAAAAAAGAGAAGAATAAAGAACTATGTCCAGAATGTGAGGCTTTGCTACACTATGCTCATGCACGACTGGACCACTGTCCATTTAAAGAAGAGAAAGGGACCTGCAAAAATTGCAAGATACATTGCTACAAACCGGATATGCGTGAAAAAATGCGTAATGTAATGAGATATTCCGGGCCGAGAATGATATTTTTTGCTCCCCGAACTGCGTGGATGCATTTGATAAAAAGAAGCCGTTAGATTGTCCACAATAATCCAACATAGGAGCTAATAAAGTGATCATTTGTTATGCTATGTCCTAGGGAACAGATTAAATGAAATTTTTCGGTGAAATTTATAAATCCTCCTAAATTAAATCCGGTTACCGCTTTGCTGTCTGCTGTATTTGCGGAATGGTGATAAAGTTCACCGCCAAATGTAAAGACGGGTGAAAAATCGTATTGTACTTCCCATCCGGAAAAAGTCCAGTTTTTATTATTTATACCGGGATTAACCCAATAACCAACGCCTCCGTAAGTTGTTAATTTACCCCATGACTTTTGAGCCCAAACAGGAAGGTAGACCTGAGCTTTTCCATTACTAAATTCATTATTATGAACGGTTGGCATTTCAATGATAGGAAAAACGCCAATTTGAGGTATGTCTTTTGATTCTTGCATAAAGCGGTATTTTACTCCCAATTCCGTATAGGCATACCCAAAATCAGTCCCTGTATTTTTGGAGTAACTGTAATTCATTGGCAAAAGAAGATGAACCTGAACATTGGGAACTAATCCGTAATTCACCTCAAAATGAGGACTTGTTCCGGTCCATGTTCCGTGTTGGACTGTGTTGATGGAAGAAATATAATACTCCCAATGTTTATAATCGACCGTTTGCGGATCATCAGTTTCAAAAGGCGGACCGGCATAAGACCATTGATAACAGAGCAAAAACAGAATGCCAGATAAAACAATATATTTTCTATTTCGTATCATTATCCGTTAATCTGTTTCTTAATTATTTAACCTGTTATGATGTAATAACAAAAAGCAATATCAAAAGTTCGTCAGTTAAAGGAAGATGAAGCTGAACAAGCTTTTAGATGGCGGACTTTAGCCAGGCAGAAAGTATTGATTGTTTTAAATTATTAATAGTGTGGAAAAGAATATCTTTATGTCAGAGAAATATTTACTTAAAATAAGTCCTTTATGAGTTACAGTAAAATACTTCTTATGCTGTTGCTGTTGGCATTTTGCCTTCCGATAAATGCCCGTAATCATACAACAGGAGACAATTCATTGAGTCCATCGATTGAAAAAAGAGACATTAAAACTGAAGAGGCAGTGGTTGTTTCAGTCTTACAAGACCGGATGTCTGGAGAATTTGTATCGCAGATTGATTCTAAACAAAAAGATACTCAAGGACTTCAGGGACTTAAAACGTTAACCGTTGGGATGTTAGCCCCTGATTTTACTTCGAAGGACGATAACGGGAATACAATCCATTTTTATGATTATAAAACCAATTGCAGGTATAAATTAGTCCTGTTTTGGTCTGCTGATTGCAATTATTGTAAACATCTGGTTAGTAAGCTTTATCCATGGTATGAACAGATAAAAGATAAAAATTTATTGGATGTCCTTGCTATTAGTGTTGATGAGACCAGAACGGAAATTCCAAAATGGGAACAGGCAAAAGCACAATTACCTGCATGGAGACATATTCGGGTTGGGGGAGGAATGAATGGTCAGGAAGTACGTGATTTTTTTGTTTATATAACCCCAGAAATGGTATTAGTAGATTCTCAAACAAATAAAATCGTCGCATTACCCAAAACGGTTAAACAGTTATCTGAAGCCCTTGATAAATAGGCAACTTATTGTGCCCATCTGTTTTTTGATATGAAAAAATCGATAAATCTTCCCAATATTATATCATTCTGTCGTATCATTCTTTCGCTGGTTTTGTTGTTGCTGATGAATTCCATAACGCTATTTGTTATTTTATATCTGATTATCGGATTGTCGGATATTGCGGACGGATATATTGCCCGCAAGTACAATATGGTAACCCCAGCAGGAGCTAGACTGGATTCAATAGCTGATTTTGTTTTTTATATGGTTCTGCTAATCATGCTCTTCCTGCAATATAAATGGGTAGTCAGTGAAAATATTCTTTTATTCGTTACTGTATTGATTGTAAGATTGTCAAGCATTACCGTTTCAAAAATCAAATTCGGCAGAGTTGTTTTTATTCATACTATAGCGAATAAAATCACCGGATTGCTTGTATTCGTATCAATTCCACTTCTTGTCGCATTTCAAATAACCGGGTATGTACTCATTGCGGTTTTAACGGTAGCAATTCTCTCTGCTGTTGAGGAATTGTGCATTGTTGTGAAAAATAAGAAAATTGATTTGAATCAGAAGAGCATTTTTTGTGAAATAAAAATCTGATAAACAGAAGTATACAAGTCTGTTCTGTCTGTTCTCAATATTTAATACGTTTTATCCACAGAATCCTTTTCCCAACAGATTAGTAATTTCTTTTTATAAGCATTTAAAAATGGAGTGAACAGCATCTACTCTTTGACGCATCGAACATTCATCCCTGTGGCACGGGGCTTACTGGCAGAGGAATTGATACTTCCGCTGCTATCCATATACCAGTAATGAGCATTATTCCCATCGACAGAAGCAGACCAGTATTCTCCGGTTAAGCCAACATTTAACAGATTTCCAGTAGCAAAATCGCGGTCCCCGGCAGCAGGGTAGTACCCGATGGCAGGAGCATTAAAAGTATAACCGTAATTCCATGTAGTATTACCGAGAGTTATTCCTGCCCATGGTGAAGCGCTTTTATCCCATGCAGGCACCCTCCATCCGACCGGACATGGGTCAAAAACAGTTTTTGCATCAGGTGCAGCAGTACTGGCTCCTCCCCAGAGATTGTCCTGATGGTTAGCTGCACTTGCATTGGTGTACCAGTCACATAATCCGCTGGCACTGAAATAAAACCACATCGGATTATTGATCGAATTAGTCAAGTTTGTTGATGAATTGCAATCTTCTTTATGAAAGAGAATGCCATTTCCTGCAGCACTATAAATTGAACGATCTGTTGTCGTACCTGATATATTATTGGCTCCGGGGAATGGATCTTTTCGTCCCCATTGGTAAATCAGTCCTCTTGAATTCTGTGACGCCGGATCTACTGATGGAGCCCCCAGAGTTGAAGTAGCTCCCAGGTTCCGGTCCATGAACGTATAAGAATCAGTACCATTGCTGTAAGAATAAGTAGTTCCATTATTCGGATCATAGTCTGTTACCCATATATGCCAGCTCCACACAATGTTTCCTAAGGAATTCTTGAGATAAACTACGGCATTCCCTGTGGTACTCCCTGTCCTTACAGCGATATAACCTCCCTGTTGATTAGAAGTAATCGACTGGACTGCTCCGTATGAACTCATTCCGTTCGAATTATCGGTCCATTCTAATCCGGAAGTCCAATTTGTGTCATTGATTTGGGCGCTCATTCCCGCAGCCACCCATGCTGTGTTGGCGCGGCTTATAGGGATATAAACAATATTATTGGGTTTGACCATATAACAATTTGACTCAACCAGAGAATATCCTAACGATAGGTAGATTTGGTAATCCTGTCCGGGAGCAATTGTTGTTAAGTTATAGGAAGCAACATCGAACTTCGCAGTCTTTTCCTGTCCGTCTACCGTACATTTAACGGTTATGTCTCCTGATAGTTTTTCTGATGGCGGAACTACCAGAAAACTGGCTGTAGCCGACGATCCTTTCGGTATGACAATATCCAGATTACCGAATATGATTCCGGATTTCATTCCTTCGGTATAAGAGCCGGTAGTAATATCGATTGTACCTGTACTTAGGAGTCCTGCGTTGCTAATCTGAATCTGATCAATTTTACAGGGAGTTGGCAACGCAATATTTTGGATAATGAATGTCAGTTTAGAATAGGCGTGTCCCATGTTGAAGGTTACGTTGGGTGCCTGGTTGGAAGGTGTTGAAATAAAAGGTGAATACACCAGATCGTTGTCCGATGTATACAGTTGAGATGTCATATTAATAATGGTTGGATCGGTAATTGACGAATTGTATGGATAAAAAGCACATAAGGTCGCTTTATTCCCATACAGATAGATATCGGTCGGATTGGCTACCCATGTTCCACCGGAACAATCGTAGCGATATATCTTACTTTGGGTTGAATATCCGTTTGTTCCGGAAAGATAGACCCCGATGCTTCCGCTAGTCAATGCTGTACTCGATGATCGGGTATTTTCATTTGATCGTACAGAAACCGAAGAAATCGTAAGCTTTCCATTGCCCCCAAGATCATCATCATTCCGGCAGCCCGAAAATACACTTAACAAAGAGCAAAAAAGAAAGATCCAGAAATATTTTAGATTCATATTCAATTCTTTTCTATTATAAAATCACTCCGCTTCCATCGGCCGCAGCCCAATCTGTTATGTTTACGCTGTCTATTATCAGAGCTGTTCCTTTCACCGTAACATGGATAGAATACTCAGAGCCTGCCTTAAGTTTGTCTATGGTTGAGGTAGGCAGAGAAGTTCTGAGAATACTGCCGTCAACGACGAACATCAACTTTACCTCACTGCCCGACATGATGGCCGGGACCATCAGTACACTTGTAGAAACCGATGATGAAAAAATTCCACTGATTCCTGGATCATAATAGCAAGAGCCATTGGGAGTAGTAGACCCGTATGTTCCAGAAGTTATATCCAGTGTATTATTCTTCATTATTCCGGGATTGGATATATTGATATAGTTGATTTGGCAATTTCCTTTGTAAGTTGTAGCGTCTTTGTCGATAGTGAAGGTAATTCGGGAATAAGCGTGTCCCATGGTCAGATCAATCGATGGTGAACTATTGTTCAGACTGGTCAGATTTTTGGATACAAAGCACAAATCCTGTGCATCGGAGTATATCTGTGCAGTCAGAGGAACTATCGTCGGATCGGAAGAAGAGGTAATTCCTGCGGCACCCCAAGGATAATAAGCACAAACCGAAGCATTATTGTTATTCAGGTAAATGGTACTCGATTGTGGAATCCATGCCGGTGAACCGTAATCGTATTCCACATCATTCATAGCTGTATATCCGTTTGAGGACAACAGGAATAATCCTATTTTACCGGAGTTCAGCAAAGAAGGAGTGGATTTTGTAAAAACAGCCGATAACGAAGCAGACGACACCGATAAAGGAACCCGTGACCCCGCTTCCGGCAAATTCTCCTCTTTAGAACACCCGGAAAGAAAAACAGCAATGATGATTAAAAACCAGAAACCCTTCATACGAACATGTTGTTAGTTAAGCGTTATATCTCCACCTGTAACTTCATCCCAGGGTAAGATAGACGCAGAGTTTACGATCAGTTCGGTTCCCTTGATTGTAAGGGTGTAGGTGTAATTGCTACCCGGCAACCATTGATTGGCAGGTGAAGCCACCGGCATATCAGCTGACATGGTTTTACCATCAATTGTGACCGACAAAGTAATTCCTCCTGAATTATCGGTTCTCGGATAAACCAGTCCACAAACGGAAACACTCGGAGAAGCAGCCAAGTAATCGTTGATGGTTGTTGTTCCTGTAAAAACTATCTGCGATGACGTTGAAGAACTGGACAAAGTTCCGTCTTTAAGTGCCACGGTAATTGTTCCGGAGTTAAATAGAGGCGAAGCACCCTTGGGAGCCAAAGTGAGGTTTGTCAGGTTCCCGCTACCAGTATAATACTGACCCTTTTTGATGATAAAAGATAATTTAGACAAAACATGGTGGAAATAAAGATCGACTTTCGTATTTGTATAATCAGCTGTCGGTTGATTGGAATAGTCGTAAGGTGCTACTGATCCGGTACGGCCGGATGCATACAAGCAATCGGTTTGATTTGCTCCTGTAAAAGAGCTTTCGCTGTTAGACAATGAAAACGAAACGGTATTGGTATCGTCATTTTTAAGTGTTCCGTAGTTTAAGTCAACTGGATAGAACGCATAGACTGTCGCTGTGATATTCGACAAATAGATTTTTGTAGCACCAGATGCCCATGAAGGTGTAGCCGCACTGTTGTAAGTGTAAGTTGCAACCTGAGGAGTATAAGTATAAGGGGCAGTTCCTCCGGTAACAAATACTCCTATACTATTCCCGTCGACAAAAGATGTTCCGGTCAGGGAACGGGTACTAACACTTTGATTAATTGAAGCTGAAACTCCCAGTTCGTTTTTCCCAGAGGAAGGTAATGGGGCATCCTCTTTTGAACAGCCAGTCAATAAGAGGCAGGCAATGCCGGTCAGAATAAGTAACTTTCTCATGATGTGCGGTTTTATTTTCTTTTTTTTATTCAAAATTTATTGTTCCAGAGAAATTGAATCAGAGACTGGAATCCAGTCAGTGAGAGTTCCTCTGATCCCCAGTACAGGAGAATGATTATTTATTGTTATTGTATAATTATAAGCGTTTTCAGAAAAGAAAGAATCGGTAATAGACCCGTTATATTCCAGTCCTTCGTGAACCACTTTTACTTTAAGTGACATTGTTCCCTGTGCCGGGAAAAAGCATGATGCATCAATACCGAGCGAAGAACTTGCAACCGATCCGGAACCGGTACCTGACAGGGAAGCAGAAGTTGAGCCGGAAGGAGTTAATTCCCCTGTGGCTACATTGAGGATTCCCTGTGAATAAAATCCACTTACTTGAATGGTTGAGGAAGAAGTAAACACTTTGCTTCCCGACGTGAAATCATCGGCAAAAACTACATTAAATGAAATTTGCGCTGCCCGGTGTATAAAGTTTAGTGCTGCTGAGTTGTTTGTTGCAGTAACATTCATCAGTGTATATTTAGGTGCCCATAACACATCTGTCCCGTGATTGAATACAACAGTCCTGGGATTGCTTACGTTGGTCATAAAAGGAGCGTAGGCATAAATATCGTAGTTGTACCCAACAAGCAGATAAATATTCTGGGCAGAGGATAAAGAGCCCGAGTTATCCGATGTGTATTCGTGATTGCTAAAACAAGAAGAAGTTAAAGCTGAATCTTTAGGAGTTACATAAATTCCGGCCGATAGATCAGAAGGAAGAGTGAAGGCCGATTTGGCTGACACACCGGAATAAGTAGCCGAAAGCATCAAAGGTATTTTCTTTTCCGTCGCAGGATCTGAAGCGCAACCGATCAGAAAGACGGCAAGCAGAAAATATATATTTAAGTTCTTCATTTCGTTTTTTTGCAAGGTTCTTTATTCACCAGTAACTGTAATGCTGCCTCCATCTATAGAGGTCCAGTTTATAATTTGCCCGGTTATTTCTAAATCCGCATTGTTTACCGTTAATGTGTATGTATAAGAGTATCCGGACAGGAAAATCCTCGAGATTGTTCCTTTGTATTGTTGCCCGCCGGAAGTTGTGAGTAATACGTTCAGAGACATAGTCTGCGTCATCGGGACAAAACATATTGCCTTATCAATGTCTGTTATTGTTGCTCCGTTGCCAACCAGCGGAGTAATGCTCCCGTCGGACAAGTTGAAGGAGCAGGATTCACAGAAACCGGTAACCTTCAGCGAAGCCCCGGTTAGGATTGGTGATCCGTGACCTGAAACCAGAGTAAATCTGATTTGAGATAAAGCATGCCCGTAGGTTAACGTTGCTGAGGCGACAGCACCGGATATGCTTACCGGAACCAAGGGAGCATAAAGCACATCCGTTCCGTGATTGAAAATAAGAGCCTCCGGATTATTTACAGGGTTCTGATATGGGGCATAAGCACATACCTGATAGCTTTTGCCTTTGGCAAGAATGAGAGGTGAAGATGAGGTGAAACTTCCGCCACTTCCGACAGCCGTGTATAAAGCATTAGCATAAGGCGTTGTTGCGAGTGAAACTGTATTGCTTCCTGTTTCAAGAGCATATACTCCGCTCTGAGTCGAAGCAGGCAAATCGGAAGATGATCGGGTAACTGACATATCAGAGGTGCTTCCGTTCAGAGACAAGACTGCCTGGGAAGGCAGAATCGAATTCTGTTCTCCGGAACAGGCTGTTAATAAAATAGCCCAGAGAGCCAATATATAAGTCTTTTTCATATTCATTTATTCAACCGTTGCCTGTCTGTTTTCTGAACTCCAGTACTTCAGTGTCGTCGTGATGCCTGAAGAAGCAGAGTTGGTAACCTCTAGATTCACGTAAATAGTCACTTCATTAGTCAATGTGTTAATATCTTTCATAGCCGGTGAAACATCAATGTCAATTATCTGACTACCACCTCCCGTATATTGCAGTGTCAGTCTAAGTATATTTGTTTCAGAAACAGTCTTACCGAAGAGATTGAGCATTGATTCAAAGCCATCGGAAGTCACGGTGGGGTTGAAGGATATTGTGCCTGTTCCTCCAGTCTGATCAGAAGCTCCCGAAGAGATAATGACCCCCTGCGCGATTCCGCTTAATGAAGAAGAACAAGCTGTAACTGCTGATTTTTCACCTGTAATAATTATTTTAATATCTGTTTTCTTAGCTATAGCCGCAGGAACAACCGTTGTATCGGCATTTTGTTCCGATACCGTTAGCGAATTGATGCCAATTCCATAAGAATGAAGTGGCTGAGCAAGAAAAGTTGTGCCGTTATTGATCACATTTGTAGTATAAACTCCGGTTGTCAGGTAATGATCCTGATTGCGGTAAACCGTATTGGATGCATCGCTATTGCAGATAGCCACTTGATAAGAACCGAAGGGAAGATATCCGCTGAAGCCCGATCCATCTGAATTTTTCACAACAATGCTTCCGTCACTTCCGTAGAAACGAAGTTCCATACCCGAAGGAATTGTTTCTCCCGACCATAAATTTTTCCAGTCGAAATGAATGGTCACTAGTCCCGTGTTGGGCTCATCTTCCAGGTCGCGGCGGGTACAACTTGTTTCAGACATTAAGAAAGCCACAATCAGGCTTAGCAAAATCAGATGTTTGAATGCCAACTTTTTCATAGCCTACCTCCCTTTATTGTTAGAATTTTTCCACAATCGGTAGCACAGAGATAGCCGGATGCCAGTCAGTCCGATTTTGTTC
The DNA here is from genome assembly GCA_963692465.1 of Prolixibacteraceae bacterium. GTDB lineage: Bacteria > Bacteroidota > Bacteroidia > Bacteroidales > Prolixibacteraceae > JAUZOB01. Next base: position 285,959 of record OY829943.1, on the reverse strand, counting down.
TGAGAGAAAGAAGATCGATAGTAGAAATGATTTGGATCAACAAAACGATAAATATCCCCACTAACAGAACGGAATCCAAGTCGTCCTCCCGCTTCCAGTCCCCAGTGAGTTGACAGGGGCCAGTAATATCCCAGGGATATGCCCCCTTCGTTAAAGTTACCGGTATGTCCTGTTTGTCCGAGGCGATTTAGTTTTACATCGAATTGTCCGGTAAGGGCGTATACTCCTACAAACAATCCAATAAAATGATCTGTTTTAGCCAACCAGTAGCGAGGTTCGATCCCAATGGAAGAAATTCCCCATTGTTCCTGATCACTGTTGATATTGTGTAAATAAACGTAAGAACCGTCGAAATTCAGTGAAAAATGACTGAAAGCAAACCATTCCAGTTCTCCGTTGGGAATATAGGGGCGTAAGTTCAGGTCGGGGGTGATACCAGCCCAGTAAAGGAGGTTGGTTTTTACTCCGAAATATAAACCGGGAGTTCCTGTTTGTTTTTTGAGAAACCAGTTCGGATCGGGATAGAAGATGAAGTTCTGGCATTTTTTTAGTAGCCAGTCCGGGTCAGGTTCCGGCGTAAAACGTTGATGTTTTTTTAATAGCCAATCAGGATCGGGATCAGGAATAAGACGGCGATGTTTGCTTAATAACCAATTCGGATCGGGATCTGGAACAAAAGTAGTATTAGATAACATCCGGGAATTTTCGTAATTCCAGAGTAAGAATGAGTTCTCTTTATTCTTTGCAGTTGAATTTTCAAATGACAATGTATTTGCCGATAACAAAGGGGAAATCAGCCATACAGCTATGAAGAGGATAAAGAATATAACTTTACTCTCACACTGAACATACAGTGTACGATTTCTCTTGGTCCGCATTTACACTTTCCCTTTAATAATTAACGCAATAAAAGTCATTACACACAGTTCTCTGTATGGGGCAGAGATTCATTACCCATAAGTATTGATTATTATCACAAACAAGTCAATTTACACGAACTGTTAATAAGTGCTGACCAACGACTAATAAGTGTTGACGAATGGCTTGTTTTTGTTCACGAAAAATAGTGTTTTTTTACATGAAATGACCATTCCGTTCCATGAATCGTTGTTTTTTTTACAAGAACCACTAAATTTTATAATTATGAAGGCAAATAATTTGCATCAAAATGTTAACACTGAGGATTATAATGTAATATTTAATAATTAAGGTATTGACTGGTAGTGTGTTGTTTAGATGTTCGAAATAGCAAACTTTAACTGTTTGCTAAAAAATGCTCTGATTTAAATTTTATGCGCAGAATATGTATGAAATATTACAAGATCGTAGCTTAAGATGTGTGTATGGGAATTTTCGGCGTATTGAATTTTCCAATAGATCATCTTTCTTAAAATAAGGATGCAATAGAGTTCTACTATTTTAACAAAGGACAATCGAAACTCTTTCGCCGTATTAACGCCTTTCTTTACTGGTGGCTAGTAGATGGTTTGTGGGTGGTTTACATGTGTGTAGGACCTGTGAATCATCGGTGGATCCTAGATGGAGAAAAGTGAAATGGTAATGATGTACCAGAGAAAAAGTATTGATTGCTGCTTGTTATGAGTATTTAATTTTTGCATTCTCTTTTTGAGATTGAAGAGCAAAAATGACGTTTTTGAAGGTAATCCCGCTCTGTAACGGATAAAAAATAAACGGTGCAATGCGGGTTTTAGAGCGCAAGTATAAATTATTTAAGGGGTTAAAACAATTCATTCTGGTCCAATATGATCCAATGCTTATTATGGCTTTAAATATCTATTGCACAATGTTTACAGGGTGTTTAGCTTTACTCTTGTTGTTTAAGAGTAATGTTTAATACTTAAAATCATGGCAAAATTTAGTAATGGAATATTTAGTGGTGTAACGGGCACTGTCGGTAATTTTGTGGGTTATAAGATGAATGGTGAATTTTTCATGCGTGCAAAGACTTCACATGTAACGAATCCGAGAACTGCAAAACAGCTTGCGGTAAGAAGTAGGATGAAGGGGGCGGTAAAATTGGCTTCTAGCTTGCTGAATTCATTAATTCACCCGGTGTGGAAGCGACATAAGATGTTATCTCCTTATAATTGTTTTGTTCAGGCCAATATTCAGGCTTTTGGATCGGACGGGAAGGTGAGTGATCCGTCGAAATTGATATTCAGCAAAGGAAATCTGCAGGTTCCGGAGGGATTAACGGCTGCGACTGTAGTTGGGGAGGGTGGAAAGGTTGTTTTAAATTGGGTTCCAGATGTGGAGAGTCGATATACCTCAGTGGATGATCGATTGATGGTTGTCGCTTTTTTTAATGATGAGGCTGTCGTGTTAGATGGACTGACAGCAACAAGGGGTGCGGGGACTGCAATGCTATCAGTTCCTTTTGCTTCGGGCTGTAATGTCTATTTTTATGCATTCTTTCTGGATAAAGTCGGTGAACATTGTTCGAAAGATGTAATGATTCAGGTAATGCTGAGTTAGTGTTGACGGAATACGAAACAACCAGGGCCAGTTCTTCGTGGAATTGACTTCTTTCAGCACAGCGATCCGGAATTGTCGTTCCGGTAGGGGAAGGGAATCATTTATGACGAGAAAACTTTATTAAGTGCTGGTGTCTATGAGTTCGTAAATGCGAATTGATTAATGTATAATGAAACAAACAAAGGGAACTGTGTGTATAATAGTTGTGTATTGTTTGCGAGGTTATTCGTGAAAAATATCACCGGCCTTTAAATTTATTGATATGAAAAAAAATATGGGTATTGTTGATGTAACAATCAGAATCGTAATAGCCTTTGTCTTGATTGGCTTATACTTTGAGAGTCTTATTTCGGGCACCTTGGCAATTGTACTATTAATTTTAGCAGGAATATTTTTTCTTACCAGCCTGATTGGTTTTTGCCCGTTTTACGTGTTGCTTGGAATAAATACCAGAAAGAAAAAAGAATAGAGTAGAATATTATAAGTTTAGCAGAAAGCTTCGTTTCTTATTTCAAACGAAGCTTTCTATAAAATGACAATTAGGTTTATACATTTATTTGGAATTTTTTATCTTATTTTTAAGATAGATTCAATCTCAATTTGATGTTTCCTTAAGAGAGTTTTAATATTAGTTTGTAATTGAGTCTGTTTCTTTGCTTTTCATGAAAGGTCGGAGTGAAATAGTACAGAATAAAAGTCAAAAGGGCTCATTTCTTAATTTACAAAAGGGTGCGAAGGGTATATTTGTAATATTACATAATGAGTATCACAGACCTTTTCTCAAAGGCAGTTTCTTTTTTATAAAATCGGAAGCAATAGCATCAGATATCATTCAATCGGTATTCATTGAGGGACTTACTTATTTCAATAAAAAATGGTATTACCCATCAGGAAGACGTATAAGAATAAATTTCAGAATATAGTGGGCAACAGAATGATGTAATAAGGTTTTGTCTCAAGGTATACGGATTTGGTGAAACCTAAGATAAGGGACCGATTTTTGAAACACATTTTCCTTCCAGTTTGTCAATTTATTGCTTCTTCCCATTACATTTCTGAGATAATATGCTCATATTTGTTAAACAAATGCGACTTAGTAACTACGAACCCTAATCATGAAAATATTTTTTTCCGGTAGTACAACAGAAAGAAAACAAATTAAAAGGTTTTCTTTCTTAATGGATAAAATCCATTATTCTCAGTTTTTTCCCCACATTATAACGGAATTAGAAAACGATATTGCCTCTTTTGTTCAGAAAAATCATCTATTGTGTTTATCATAGTAATTAAAGTATTTTTTAATACTTTTGACTCAATAGATACAATTTTGAGGACAGTTTTTTCTGTCTTATTATTTCATGAATAATAAAAAGTCGATGTCGGAAAAGGAGAAAGACTATACTGTTATTTGGGATGAATTTAGGCAAAAGAGAAATGATCGTGCTCTTGATGTTATTTATAGCGATCATTTTGACTGGCTTTATGATTATGGGTTTCGCTGTACGTCTGATTGTGCACTTGTTGAAGATTCGATTCAAAATATATTCAGCTATTTTATCCGTAAAAGAGATCAATTGGGTCCTGTAACGAACTTGCCGTTTTATTTGTTAAAATCGTTCAGACGAGAGCTATTCAAACAATTACGCAGTCAAAAACGAATTGAACTGGATGATCATATTGCTGAAAATAAATTTCCTTTTTGTTTTAATCGGGCAGAAGATGAGATGGAGGACGAAAAAAATCGGTATCTGCTCAAGATTATTAGAGCGAGTATTCAAAAACTCGGGGAAAGACAGCAGGAAATCCTTTTCCTTCGGATTAACAGGGAGCTTGATTATGCTGAAATTGCAGAAATGCTTAACATTTCTGTCGACTCTTGCTATAAATCGGTCTATCGCTCAATAAAAAAAGTTAAAGAAGATGTTCTTAAGGTCATTCCTGATGGGGAAAGAGCACTCTTATTATTTTTGTCGATGTTAAAAAAATAGTAAGAAAAAGATGTCCAGAAAGTTTGTTGGGGTGACTCTTTAATGCGTAAAACCATAATGGTATGGGTGAAGGAAACAAACGATTTGAGCAGTTTAATGCTGTAGAACTTGTCTTGGATCATGAATTTAGAAGGATAGTAAGGCAACGTACGCCTGAAGAAGGGGAACTAAATTCGTTGATTCGGCAATATCCGGAACAGAAAAATAAATTTCTGTTGGCAGCTCGTATTGTCCGGGGATTGACAACTGAAATCGTTTCAGAGAAGAAGGAACTTAAAGAGAAAATCTGGGAAAAGATACAGCGAGATTCCAAACGGTTTTTTATTTATAAAATTGCCCGTATTGCGGCTGTGTTTATTTGTCTTATGGGATTAGGAACAGCTCTTTTTTTCTGGCAACAGACTGATTCTTCCATTATGAAATTTGTTAGTGGAACTTCTGCCAATTATATTGAAACACAATTAATTCTTCCAAATGGGAAAAAGGTGCCGATTAAGTCAAATGCGGCAATCATCAAAAATACTTCTAATGGATCAATTGTTTCGGTCAATAATCAGTCTTGTATTTATGCTTCCGGAAAAACAAACGGCTTTACACAATTGATTGTACCTTACGGTAAAAGAAATTGTGTGATTCTTGCCGACGGAACGAAAGTCTGGATTAATTCAGGCTCACGGTTGGTGTATCCTGTAAATTTTGATCGCGAAAAGAGAGAAGTCTTCCTCGACGGGGAGGCTTATTTTGATGTTTCTAAAAATCCACAGAGACCATTTATTGTCAGAACGAATAAATTTAATGTTCAGGTTCTGGGAACTCAATTTAATGTGCAGTCCTATGACGCGGAGAAAACCTATAATACGGTGTTGATCAGGGGAAAGGTCAGTCTTTCGAAAAATCAACGTTTTTTTGCCAAACAAATCATCTTAGTCCCAAATCAGATGGCCGTTGTTGCTGAAAATGGAAATAGAATTGATGTTCATTCCGTTAATGCACGGGATTATGTGTCGTGGGTACAAGGGTATGTCAACTTTACCGACGAGCGGACCGACTTGCTACTTAAAAAAATATCACGTTATTATAATGTAAAAATTGATTTGTCGAATTGTTCGACAGATAGCCATATATCTGGAAAACTTGATCTGAAAGATGATCCTGATCGGGTTATTGAGGGAATTGCAACCATAGCAAAATTAAAATATATTAAGGAAGGAGGTAAATACGCATTTTACAAGTAAAAAAACCGGTTAATGCCCCAAGCATTAACCAGTTTAAAACTACATGCCTGACGGCATATGATTAACAAACTAAAATCTAAACAAAGTTATGAAGAAATTTGACAATTCAAGCTCTTCCTGCAAAAGGAGGAGGGTGAAAAATTTATTATTACGCGTGAAGATCATTACTCTCTTGTTTTTTGCGGGAACGTTACTGATTTCTGCAAATACGTATTCGCAGAAAACGAAAATTAATTTAAGTGTTCAGAATGCTTCTATTGCGGATGTTTTACGTTCGATAGAACAGAACAGTCGTTTTATTTTTATTTATAATTCGGATGTACTGAATTCGAATGTAAAAAGAAGCATTTCTGTTCGGTCTGCCTCAATTACGTCCATCATGAATAAGCTCTTTGATGGAAGCGATATTACTTATAAAATTGATGATCGGCAGGTTTTTCTTTATCGGAAAGATACATATAAGGCACCAAGAGTGTTGAAAGAGATTCCCAGGGAGCAACGACAGGTGTCAAAAAATATTCATGGAACAATAACCAATTCAACGGGAGTTCCCCTGCCCGGAGTATCTGTTACGATTAAAGGGACAAGAGATGGAATTATTACTGATGCCAATGGCGACTTCAAATTGCATAATATTCCCCCCAATGTTACATTGGTGATTTCTTTTATCGGAATGAGAAGTCAGGAGATAAAAGTGGGTAGTCAAGAGTCATTCAATATTATTTTGCAGGATGAGGCTGTCGGAATGAATGAGGTGGTTGTCATTGGATATACTACGCAAAGAAAAGCGACCATTACCGGTTCTATTTCAACCATAACAACCAAAGACTTAGAGCAAAGTCCGACTGCGAATCTGACAAATGCTTTAGCCGGACGTATGCCTGGATTATTGGCGACTCAATATAGCGGCGGAGAACCTGGTGTTGATGCAAGTAATATTTTAGTGCGGGGACATGGAACTTACGGTGATAACTCTCCGATTGTAGTTGTTGATGGTGTTGAACGAAGTATGGATTATCTGGATCCGGAAGAAATTGAGACATTCACTATCTTAAAAGATGCTTCTGCAACTGCCCCCTATGGCGTGAGAGGGGCTAATGGAGTAATTATTATTACGACTAAGCGGGGCAAATCAATGGGGGGTAAAGCTGTTGTGCATTTTAAGGCTTCTACCGGAATAAATGAACCGTCTAAATTTCCAAAATATCTTGGTTCTGCTGATTATGCAACGCTTTACAATGAGGCACTTATAAATGATAATCCAGGAATTCCTTCTTCCTCTTTGAATTTATTTTCTCAAGATGCTATTAGTAAATTTAGAAAGGCAAAAGGAGATAATTCGGATGGCTTAGGTTATAATTGGGATTATTTCGATTATGCGTTCAAACCTGGCGTTCAAAAGGATTATAGCCTTTCTATCAGTGGAGGATCAGATCAGGCTCGTTATTATGTGATGGCAAATTATTTTGAACAGGGGGGAAATTATACGAATACAAACCTTTCACAGTACGATACCCAGGCTATTTTTAAACGATATAATTTCAGATCAAATATCGACATAGATATTACAAAAGATTTTTATGCCCGACTGGACATCGGTGCTCAGATTACTGACCGGAATGCACCGGGAACTACAGCAGAAAGGGTTATGCAGTTCTGTAATACCCAACCTCCTTATCTGCCTATTGTGGTAGAAAAAAATGATAATTCGACGAATGTTCCTTATGCTGTTAAAAATACAAGCGGTATGTTATTTGGCGATCAGATATATCGTTTTAATATTTTGGGTGAATTAAGCAGAAGTGGATTTTTGGATGAGAAGAACAGTTATTTAGATGGCTCTTTCGCATTAGGTTATAAGCTTGATTTTATTACAAAAGGGCTAAAGGCTGAAGGTGCTTTTTCGTATGATGCATCAAATGGGAGATGGATTAACCGGGTTGTCAATACATATAATGAAGGTTATCGGGAATATCCGGGTTATGCTACTTTTACTCCTTCTGACGGGCGGGATGTCTATATGACTCCAGGGCATTATGCCGGGGCCTATACTACAGGGAATAAGTATGATATTGATCAAACAATTGGAAACGGTTATAGTCAGAATTCCAATGTGGAAAGATCTTATACCCAGTTTAAAGTGGAATATGCCCGTAAATTCGGAGATCATGATGTGTCGGCTATGATTTTAGCAAATCGTTCCAGAAAAAATATTGATAATCAGGTTCCTTTTTGTTATGAAGGATTAACCGGACGAGCTACATATAATTATAAAGAACGCTATTTGCTGGAATATGATTTTGGTTATAATGGTTCTGAAAACTTTGCATCAGGAAGACGTTTCGGCTTTTTCCCTGCAGCGTCAGCCGGATGGGTTGTTTCTAATGAAAGTTTTATGGAAAACACTAAATCATGGCTGGATAATTTGAAACTGCGCGGTTCATTTGGTCTTGTTGGTAGCGATCAGATTCCAAATAGTCAGAGGTTTATTTATTTGCAATATTTCGGTGGTGGAAGCGGTTATAATTTCGGAGATAATGATTTTGGCTCTGGTGCAAACGGTGGTGTTGCCGAAGGAAATTTAGCTAATCCATATCTTACATGGGAGAAATCAAAGAAATTTGACGTTGGAGTTGACATGAGTTTGTTTAATAATCGGTTGACTTTTACCGGGGATCTGTTTTTTGAACATCGTTATGATATTATAACCGATATGAGTGGCAGTGATAAAATGGGATATCCTAACATTGTTGGGAAAAATGCTCCTTATATTAATGCCGGGATTGTGAATAATCGTGGAGTGGATTTTGAAATCGGTTGGCACGGTCAGATCGGAAGGGATTTTAGTTACTTCATTAAACCCAATCTGTCTTTTACCAAAAACAGAATTATCTATATGGAGGAGATTGCCCGTGAAAACTCATATCGGGAAGAAACAGGAAAACCAATCGGAACTCATTTTGATTATATGTTTGATCATTTTGTGAAAAATCAAGCTGAGGCGGATAAACTGAATGTAATGAATAACGGAGCTGGATTTCAGCCGTGGGGAAAATTAATTCCGGGTGATGTTGTTTATAAAGATATGAATGGGGACGGAAAAATTAACGACAATGACCTTTCTGCTGCGGGCTATCCTCATGATCCGGAGATTCAATTCGGAATCCCGATTGGTTTTCAATATAAAGATTTTGATTTTAGTCTGATGTTTCAGGGAGCAACTAAAGCCTCGGTTCAGTTGCAGGGTGCAGCAGTATGGGATTTCCCTTCTTATTTAGGCGATAATATCGGGAAAGTAAAAGCAATGCATTTAAATCGCTGGACCCCTGCGACAGCAGAAACGGCTACTTATCCTGCACTTCATCTGGGCGCTGATCCCAATAATAAAAATGCCAACAGCAGTTTATTCTTGTATGATGGGTCTTATTTGCGTTTGAAAACGGTTGAAATTGGTTATTCGTTGCCAAAGAGTATTGTCAGAAGGGTCGGTCTACAAAAAGTGAGATTCTACGCACAGGGATTGAACTTGCTTACCTGGGATAAACTGAAGGATGCTGATGTTGATCCTGAAGTAGGTGAAGGTGCTGGTGATTGGTACCCGGTACAGAGAGTTTACAATTTTGGTGTTGATGTGACTTTTTAATTATAAATAGGAAACAGCTATGAATATAAAAAATATATATATCTGGTCGACCTTTATTGTGTTTGGTCTTTCGCTATTCGCTTGTTCTGATAACTTTTTGGATCGTAAACCGGATGATCAGATAGATGAAAGTCAGGTTTTTACCCGCTATAATAAAACAGATGGATTAGTTACCGATTTGTATGCCAATATTAGATCGGCCAATAGACCATTAGTATTTTTTAATAATTTTTCGACTGCACCGGTAACAGATGAGTGTGAAGGGTCGAGTGTTGAAGGTGGAGCAACCAATGAATTTAATTCGGGTGATTGGAGTCCCCAAGGATTTCCAACCAATAACAATACTAGTTGTGGTGAGTATTGGTGGGATTTGTATGCAAAAATTCGTAAGGCCAATGTGATTCTTGAAGGAATAAAAAAATATAATACCCCTGACAATCCCTTATCTCCCGGAGATCTGAATAGCCGTATCGGAGAGACTTACTTTATGAGAGCTTATCTGCATTATCTGGCTGCCCGGGAGTATGGTGAGATTGTATATGTGAACCATACGGTAACCACTCAGGAATCTTTGGTTTTTAAGAGGGAATCTTTTCAGTCTGTTGTTGAAAAAATCTGTCAGGATTGCGATTCAGCTATTGCTCACGTACCAGTGCAATGGAGCGGACAGGATTTTGGTCGGGTTGATAAAGGGGCTTGCCTTGGATTGAAAGCGGTAATCCGGTGGATGGCTGCAACTCCTCTTTGGAATGGAGGGACTCTTCCCAGTGATACCCGTCAGTTTAAAAGCGACTATACTTATAATGCAGATCGTTGGGTAAAAGCACGTGATGCGGCTAAAGCGGTTTTGGATTTTAAAATTAATGGTGCTCCTCGTTATAGTTTATATACGGGACATACATCGACTGACTTTACTAATGATGCAGGGCAGAACACCAGTAATTCAAAAGTTTATGCCCGTTTGTGGGATATGTATTATGACATGGCTTCCTATAAGCAGGAAGCAGTATTCTTTGTTACAAATGATAAGAATCAGGCATGGCAAGGAGATGTTTATCCGCCGAGTTGGGGTGGTGGATCTCGTCAAATGCCGGTTCAGGAACAAGTTGATGAATATGAATATATTGCTCCTGATGGCTATGGCTATCCGGTTTACAGTCCAAGAGCGGCAACGGATGGTTATGATGATGGAAATCCGTATGCGAGTGTTCAGCGGGATCCTCGTTTTTATCGGGATGTTATTTATTTCGGTTCTACTTTTAAAGGAAAAGTTATTAATACCGCAAGTGGCTCTGATAAAATTAATGCAGCAAATTCAACTACTACCGGTTATTTTTTGCATAAGTTCTATAAAGAATCATGGAATCGTGATAAGTCTTTTAATATTAGTGCACCTCCTATCTGGAGACTTCCTGAATTTATCTATATCTATGCAGAGGCTGTTAATCAAATATCCGGCCCAAATCAGGAAATTTATGATTTGCTTAATCAGGTTCGGACTCGTTCTTTTATGGCTCCGATTCCTCCCGCAGCAATTAGTGATAAGAGCTTAATGAACGAATATATTCAGCGGGAACGAAGAGTTGAGTTGTTTTACGAAAACGACCGAATTTGGCATTGTCGGTTATATCTGGAGCCAAGTAGTGCTGTGGAAATGGCAAAGGAAACAGCTTGGAACGCTGCCGGGAGTGATAATGATACGAAATCCCAAAATTATTGGCCATATCCTAAGTGTCAGCGAATGATCAATGGGATGAGACCGGTTGAAGATCCTGCCGGAAAGATTGTGGTTAACGGAAAACATTACCGGATGCAACGATATTTTGTGGAGAGCAGAGTCTTCAATGCTCCTCGCCACTATCTGTTCCCAATTATGTATGACGAATTGCAGCGTTGTCCGACCTTATTACAAAATCCAGGATGGTAGGTATTTAATTGTTGATTAGATTTGATTGCTTATTTGTGAAGCTGTTGCTATTATTCGTCTTTTGAACGATAAACAACAGCTTCACTTTTGATTGAAAATATCTCTTGTGTCCGTAGGGGTTTTGACCTTCTTCGTTGTATTATAAATATGACTTATATATGTATTGGGAAATTAAAAACTGGAAGGGATCAAACAGAGGAACTAAGCAAATGCATAAATAGTGAATGAATTTTTTTAAATAACCTTTTAAATGTATGGATTTTAGCATGATGAATGTTATTTTTAGATTTGTATTATTTCAACCAAAACAACTATAACAATCATTTATTAATTGAAAATCAAATATGAAAAGATTCTTTATTCTAATGTTATTCGGGGCTTGTATCCCGGCGTTATCATGGGCTCAGCCTGCGGCCCTCAGAGAAAAATATGATATTTCAAAAGATCGGGTCCTTTATACTGTGGGGTATGCTCATCTTGACACGGAGTGGAATTGGGATTATCCTGCTTCTATTAATTATTACATCCGGAATATTATGACGGAAAACTTTCATCTTTTTGAAACCTATCCTGATTATGTTTTCAATTTTACCGGTTCGAGAAGATATCATTTTATGAAAGAGTATTACCCCGATTTGTATAACAAAGTTAAAGAGTATATCAAAGCTGGTCGGTGGCATGTGGCGGGTTCTTCGGTTGACGAAGGGGAGGTGAATATTTCTTCTTCCGAATCGATTGTTCGGCAGATACTCTATGGAAATAATTATTTCAGAAAGGAATTCGGAACAGAAAGTCAGGATTACATGATTCCCGACTGTTTTGGGTTTGTGGCTAATCTTCCTTCTGTTTTAAATTATTGCGGGTTGTTAGGTTTTTCTACACAGAAATTAACATGGCGTTCGGCTGTCGGTGTTCCATTTAACGTTGGAATATGGAATGGCCCTGATGGTAAAGGGGTTGTTTCTGCTTTGAATGCTACGTCTTATTCCGGACGTGTAGAAACTCGCCTTGATAAAAATAGATATTGGGACGAACGAATAAAAGAAGATCAGAGTAAATATGGAATTTCATTCGATTATCGTTATTATGGCGTTGGTGACGAGGGCGGTGCTCCACGGAAAACGGATGTAAAACATGCGGTTGAAAGTCTTCATAATAGCGACAGTAAATTTAAGGTCGTGCTGACTTCTGCTGATCAGATGTTTAAGGATGTTACTCCTGAAATAAAGGCAAAATTGCCGGTTTATACCGGCGATCTGCTATTGATTGAGCATAGCGCCGGATCAATGACTTCGCAGGCTTATATGAAACGGATGAACCGGAAAAATGAACTGTTAGCGCAATCTGCAGAAGAGGCTGCTTCTATGGCTAACTGGCTTGGAAAGGCTGATTACCCAATGGAAAAATTAAATAATGCATGGGAACTTGTATTAGGAAGTCAGTTCCATGATATCTTGCCAGGAACGAGCATTCCGAAAGCTTATGAATACGCATGGAATGATGAGTTTGTGGCCGCGAATGGATTCGCTTCTGTTTTGGAGCATTCGGTCGGAACAATTTCTCATGAGTTAAATACACAAACCCCAGGGAGAGCACTTGTTGTTTATAATCCGGTTGCCCGGGATCGTGAAGATGTTGTATCAGCAGAACTTACTTATCCTACCCTTCCTGCAGGTATCTCGGTTGTTGATAAAAACGGTAAGGCTTTGCCTACCCAAATTATCGGTCGCGATGGCAATAAATTGAGTTTTGTATTCCTGGCAAAAGTTCCTTCTACCGGGGTTTCTGTTTTTGGTGTTAAGGAAACAAGGACAAAAGAAGCTTCAGATGCAACTCTTTCGGTTACTGACAGGTCGCTTGAAAATGAATATTATCGTGTTAAAATAGGAGACAACGGAGATATCTTAAGTGTATATGATAAGAAGGCTTCAAAAGAGGTGTTAGCAAAGCCGGCTTGTCTGGAATTTCTACATGAACATCCGGCAGAGTGGCCAGCTTGGAATATGGATTGGAGAGATCGTAAGAACCCGCCAATTGACTATTTAAATAAAAATGCCTCGATTAAAATTATAGAACAGGGTCCGGTTCGTGTTGCTCTTCAAATTACGCGAAACGGAAGAGGTTCAGAAATGAATCAGATTGTTAGTCTTGCAGCCGGAGAAGCCGGTAAACATGTAGAGGTTGCCAATAAAGCGAACTGGCAATCACGGGAAGTGAGTCTGAAAGCAGCCTTCCCTTTAACTGTTGATAATGAAAAGGCAACTTATAATTTGGGAGTCGGAGCTGTTGAACGGACCAATAATAATGAAAAGAAATTTGAAGTTCCTTCCAAAGAATGGTTTGACCTGACCGATCAATCGGGTAATTATGGTGTATCAATTCTTGAAGATTGCAAGTATGGTTCAGATAAACCGGATAATAACACTTTGAGACTTACCTTATTGTATACTCCTGCTGCAGATTGGTATGTGTATCAGAATAGTCAGGATTGGGGAATTCATCATTTCCGTTACGGAATTTACGGACATACAGGAAACTGGACGAATGGTCTTACACCATGGCAGGCAAAATTCTTTAATCAGCCGTTACTGGCATTTGAGGCTCCGAAACATAAAGGGAATTTGGGTAAAGAATTATCATTACTCAAAATAAGTTCTCCCCAGGTAGGGTTGATGGCTTTTAAAAAACAGGAAGACGGAGACTACTACATTGTGAGGGTTAATGAATTATTTGGTCGTGATGCTAATGGTGTCCATATTAATTTCCAGGGAAAGGTTCTGGATGCATACGAGGTAAACGGACAGGAACAACGCATCGGTGATGTTGTGTTCGATCAGAATTCTTTGAACTTTGATGTTTCGCATTACTCTATTCGTAGTTTTGCTGTGAAATTAAAACCGGTTGGTGCGTCTCAGGAAAGTCAGACTGCGGTTGCTTTACCGTATAATCAGGATGTAATGAGTTTTGATGATAATCGTACTGACGGAGAATTCACAGATGGACTTACGTTACCGGCAGAACTCGTTCCTGACGAAGTGGTTAGCGAAGATGTACATTTCAAGATGGGCAATCGTACCGATGAGGCTAAGAATGTAGTTGCATGTAAGGGTCAAAAAATAGACCTTCCTCAGGGAAATTACACCAGATTATACTTGTTGGCTTCTGCAACAGAGGATACCTCCGGTGATTTTACGGTTGACGGACATGCAACAAGTCTTGGAATTCAGGAATGGACCGGATTTGTAGGGCAATTCTATAATCGTCATTTTACAAAGGATATGAAAAATGTAACCTCAATTGACTCTCCTTACGCTAAGCGGGATAATATTGCATGGTTTGCAACTCATCGCCATATTGGTTATCCATCGGCAAATGATGCTTACCAGTTTAGTTATATTTTCAAATATGAGTTGAACATTCCCAAGGGAGCAAAAAGCATTACGCTTCCTTCTAATGAGAAGATAAAGGTGTTTGCAATCACTGCTGTTCAACCGCAGAATGATGAGGTCAATGATCTTCATCTTTTATATGATGATTTTAAAGGAGATGGCGCTTTTTTGCTGAATAAATAAATATTCGGATCTTATTAATCTTGTTTAGGGAGTTTCCTTCGGGATTCTCCCTTTTTTGTGGTTTTATTTTTGTTATGCTTTGATGAAAAGGGGATGATTCCTGATAGATGAAAACTAATACTCCTTATTTTTGTTCTATTATTCTAAAAAAAACAGAATGTCATTGAAATATGCAGTAATAGGTACCGGAGCTTTAGGTGGATTTTATGGCGGAATGCTTGCTCAGTCGGGAAAGGATGTTCATTTCTTATTTCATAATGATTATGAGTTTGTTAAGGAACATGGCCTGAGAGTTGATTCGGTAAAAGGAGACTTTCTACTGAATGAGGTCCAGGCATATAAGTCTACTTCAGGAATGCCTTTGTGTGATGTTGTCCTTGTTTGCCTTAAAACTGTACGGAATGGTTTACTTAAGAACTTGTTAGCTCCTATTCTTCATAAGAACAGTGTGGTGATCCTGATTCAAAACGGACTGGGAATTGAGGCAGATTTGGCTGAAGAAATGCCGACTCTTAATATCGCAGGCGGATTGGCTTTTATTTGTTCTAACAAAGTAGGGCCAGGGCATATTACTCATCTTGATTACGGTCGATTGAATCTGGGCTCTTATAACCTTCGTGATGAGATAATTTTAAAGCAAGTGTGTGAGGATTTTGAACAGTCGGGTGTTCCGGCAAAGTATTCGTCTAATTTGATGCTTGCCCGTTGGGAAAAACTGGTCTGGAATATACCATTCAATGGAATGACTGTTGTTCTGAATACAACAACTGATCGTTTGATGGCAAATGGATCAACCCGAAAACTAATAGAAGATATGATGCTGGAGGTTGTTCACGCCGCAAATCATTGTGGGGTTCCGCTGAAAGAATCTTTTGTGAATAAGATGATTGAGATGACCGATACCATGAAGCCTTATGCTCCCAGTATGAAACTGGACTATGACTATAAGCGTCCGATGGAAATAGAATATATTTATTCTCATCCGGTTGTAGCAGCCCTTGAGTCGGGTTTTGATATGAAAAAAGTGAAAATGCTGGAACAACAGTTGCGGTTTATTCAAACGACTTATTAAAATATTCTTCAATAAAAAAAGCGGGAAATTGAATTATTCTTATTCAGCTTCCCGCTTTTTTTGTTTATTGAATAATCCAACTATTGCCATCCACCTCCGAGAGACCGATATAAACTGACAACTGCTTGTAATTGCTGTAATTTGTCGTTTACATTACTTAGTTGGGCAGAAAGTAAATTTTGTTCGGCCGTAAGAACTTCTGTGTAATTGGAATTAGGCGCACCGTACTTTAACAAAGCCATGGTGTATTCCACCGCTTTATTTAATGCGGCTATCTGTTTGGTCCTCACATCACCTTTCCCAAGTGCTGTTTGGTAGCTGTATAGAGCGTCAGACACTTCTTGTCCGGCACTGAGAAGGGCTTTTCTGTATGCAAGTAAAGCTTCTTCCTGTTGAGCTTGTGCTATTTTTAAACGAGTCTTATTGATTTTCTGGTTAAATATGGGTTGAGTAAGACCTCCGATTAGATTTCCGAATAATGCACCAGAGAATATTTTATCCAATGAAGTATTTGACAGTCCTCCGGTAGCTGAAATTGTAATGGCAGGGTAAAAATAAGCTTCTGCTACATTCGTTTTCTCGAAAGCATAGCGAAGAGCATATTCCGATTGCTGTATGTCGGGACGATTGCTTAACAGTGAAGCGGGAACTCCTGTTTGTAACGTTGCCGGTTGTTTTTGTTCCTCTAAAGTTGATCGGATGATTGGTCCTGGAGTTCTGCCTAATAAAACGCATAGTGCATTCTCTGTTTCGCGAATACTCTTTTTTAAATCAGGAATGGTTACTTCTGCTGCGTAACGGTTTGCTTCACTTTGTACTACATCGGCTCCCGTTGTGACGGCACCTTCTTTCAGGTCTTTCATCGTCTTAACATCCTCAATTCGATTTTCTACTGTTTTTTGGGTGATTGCGAGTTGGGTGTCAAGAGCTAAAAGCGAGTAGTATGAATTGGCAATGTTGGCGACTAATTCGGTTTGTATGAGTTTCTTATAAGCTTCTTCTTCCAATAGTGCGGCAAGATTGGCTCGTTTGGTGCTACTGAGTTTTCCCCAAAGATCAGCTTCCCAACTTGCGGATAGTGCAATGTCATTGTATCCGGCCGAAGGTGTTTTGGACGATACTGCTGAATGAACAATTACTGCGTTGATTCCACCATTAATGGTGGGATATAAAGCTGCTTTACTTTGAATGAGGGTTGCTTCGGCTTCTTTGATTCGTTCGATTGCAACCAACAAATCGAGGTTTTTTGATAATCCTTCCTGAATGAGATTCTGTAGATTGGGATCGTTGAAAACGGTTTTCCATGACAATAATCCCATCCCCGTAGTGTCAGCCGTATTTACATCTCTATATAGACCGTTTGTTTGTAAATCAGGACGTTTATAGATATGGTTAACTCCTCCGCAGGAAGTCATTAAGACTCCCGTGGTAAGGATGATTAAAATGAGTTTATAGTGTTTAAGATTCATTCGTATAGACTTATTAATGCACATTTTTTATCAATTAATTATTCTTCAAGTTCTTCCTGAATGGTTTGTTCCTGTTCCCGCTGAGAAGTAGTAGCGGAAGTTTTGGTTACTTTTTCCTGAAGTGTTTGAAAAATAATGAATAGAATAGGAATAATCAAAATTCCAAATACGGTTCCGACCAACATACCTCCTATGGCTCCAGTTCCGATCGACTTGTTTCCGTTAGCTCCGGCTCCGCTGGAGAATATTAGAGGCGATAGTCCTACAATAAAAGCGAGCGAAGTCATTAATATCGGTCGTAATCGTGCTAATGCTCCATTGATGGCTGCATCGCGAATGCTCATTCCATGATGTCGGCGCTGTAAGGCGAACTGGACAATCAGAATGGCATTTTTGGCTAATAGTCCGATTAACATGATCAATGAAATTTGCAGGTAGATATTGTTATTAATACCCATAATTCGTGCAAACAGGAAGGTGCCGGAAAGTCCCACCGGCAATGATAGTATTACAGCGAACGGAATAATATAACTTTCGTATTGAGCAGCCAGTAAGAAGTAAACAAAAATAAAACAGAGAATGAAAACAATCAGAGATTGGTTTCCCACAGCGACTTCTTCACGGGTCATTCCTGAGAATTCGTAACCATAGCCGGATGGTAATACTTCCTTGGCAACTTCTTGTACTGCGTTTATTGCATCTCCGGTACTGTATCCTTTTTGCGGACTACCGGTAATTGAGATATCCGTAAACATATTAAATCGTGAAATAGCTTCTGGTCCGAAAACTTTTGTTAAAGTTATAAATTCAGAAATCGGAGCCATTTGTCCCTGATCATTACGAACATAAATTCCATTCAAACTGGCAGGATCTGTCCGGTATTGGGCATCGGCTTGAACCATAACCCTGTATTGTTTGCCGAATTCATTAAAGTTCGATGCATAGACTCCCCCGTAGTATCCTTGCAGTGTGGACAACAAAGAACTGACAGAAACTCCTGCTCCTTTACATTTGGCAACATTTATATCAATTTGATACTGAGGGAAATTAGGGTTAAAAGAGGTGATCGCTTTTTGTATCTCCGGACGTTTTCTTAAGGCTGCAAGGAAGCGGTCGCTGACAGCTGATAATGCCTGTACCCCATTCCCTGTACGATCTTCTAACTCCATCGAGAAGCCACCGCTCAGACTAAATCCGGAGAGAGTAGGCGGAGCGATAAATAGTATTCTAGCATTGTTTATGCCTGCTGTTTTAGCGAATAGTGTGGCAATGATACTTTGAATATTATGTTTTTTGCCTTTTCGTTCATCCCAGGGTTTTAATTTGATGATAAATCCGGCATAGGTACTTCCGGTTCCACTGATTAATCCTCGTCCGATCATCTTCGTCCGGGCTTTTACTTCAGGGATTGTGCCGATGATTTTATCAACCTGATCAGCAACTGATTTTGTTCTTTCTAACGAAGAACCGGGTTGTAATTGAATATCCGCAAATATGGTTCCCATATCTTCTTCCGGAACAAAACCAGAACTGGAAGTTTTCATTAACACAACCAGCAGGATCGCAAAGAATGCGAGGATTACAAGTGCCACCCATTTTTTTATAACCAGAAAATTCAGGGTCTTTTTGTATCGTTGGGTTAATGCTTCGAAAGATGTATTGAAAGCGCCATAAAATTTCTTCATAAACCCTTTGTGCTTGAGACTACTTTTATCTCCTGGTTTTAGAAATAGCACGCATAGGGCAGGACTTAGCGTTAGAGCATTGACAGCTGAAATAATAATTGCTACGGCCAGTGTAATCC
This sequence comes from Prolixibacteraceae bacterium, assembly GCA_963692465.1. Classification (GTDB taxonomy): domain Bacteria; phylum Bacteroidota; class Bacteroidia; order Bacteroidales; family Prolixibacteraceae; genus JAUZOB01. Next base: position 266,753 of record OY829943.1, on the reverse strand, counting down.
CGAATTGTCGGTAGAATACCCCTGCTGTTCCACTTAAGAAGGTTACCGGAAGGAATACAGCCGACATAACCAGCGTTATAGAAATAATAGCTCCTGTGATTTCGTTCATTGCATCGATAGTCGCTCGTTTTGCTGTAGGAGCCCCTGCATCTAGTTTGACATGGACTGCTTCAACAACCACGATTGCATCGTCAACTACAATTCCAATGGCTAGAATTAATGCAAAAAGAGTTAACAGATTGATGGTAAATCCGAACAAATTAAGGAAGAAAAAGGTTCCGACAATAGCAACCGGAACTGCAATTGCAGGAATTAATGTTGACCGGATATCTTGCAGAAAGATAAATACGACTAGAAATACGAGAAGGAAAGCCTCTATTAGTGTTTCAATGACATTATGAATAGAGGCATCCAAAAATTCGTTTGTATCTTGTAATGTTTCATATTTTACGCCGGGAGGGAAAGAGGTGGACGCTTCGTTTAATACTTTTTTTACATTGTTAATAACATCTTGTGCATTAGATCCTGCTGCCTGAAATACTGCGACTGAGATGCTTGGTTTTCCATCGGTATTTGTTGAAGAGGAATAGTCCAATGCACCTAACTCGATTCGAGCTATATCTTTAAGTCTTAATATCTGCCCGTTTGCATTAGAACGAATCACAATATTTCCAAATTCTTCGGGAGTTTGTAAACGCCCTTTATATTTGAGGACATATTCGAAAGTCTGATTTCCGCTTTCTCCGAACTTTCCAGGTGCAGCTTCAATATTCTGTTCATTTAGTGCGTTGTTGACGTCATCGGGAACAAGTCCGTATGAGGCCATAACATCTGGCTTTAGCCAGATTCGCATTGAATAAGTATGAGATCCGAAAACGGAAGCATCTCCAACGCCGCTTACCCGTTGTACCTGGGGAAGGATATTGATTGCTGCATAGTTTTGGATAAAAGTCTCATCAAAAGCAGGGTTGTTGCTGTAAATTGAAAAAACCAATAACATACTGGTTTGTCTTTTGGCAACAGATACCCCGGTTTGGGTGACTTCTTTCGGTAATAAACTAGTTGCTCTGGCAACCCGGTTTTGAACATCAACGGCTGCCATATCAGGGTCTCTTCCTACCTTGAAGAAAACGGAGATTGATGCAGTTCCGTCGTTTGCAGCAGATGAGGTCATATAAGTCATGTCAGTTGCTCCGTTGATCTGTTCTTCAAGGGGGATGATGACACTTTTTAAGACGACATCCGCATTTGCTCCGGGGTATGTTGCCGACACCCGGATGGTTGGCGGTGCGATGTTAGGATATTGTGATATTGGCAGGGAAAATAACCCCAATAATCCAAGTATGAATATAATAATAGAGATGACCGTTGAAAGAATCGGCCGTTCAATGAATTTTCGAAACATATTCTATTTGCTTAAGAATGAAAAATGACCTTGTAACAGTTGCGTTCATAAAGCCTGTGTTCAGGTTAATAAATGATATTGGGTTTGATACGCATCCCGTCTTTTAAAGAAAAGATGCCGTCGGTAACGATCTTATCTCCGCTATTGAGCCCGCTTTCTACAATGTAATATTGGTCAACGGTATTGGTATTTACATCAATGACTGTGTTGTGAACATGTCCGCTATTGTCAACTACATAAACAAAATGTTTTCCTTGTATCTCATAAACTGATTTCTGCGGGACTAAAAGGGCATTGGATATTTTCTTCGGTATTTGAAGTGTTGCGCTGCTTCCACTATGGATCATTCCTTTGGGATTAGGGAAAACGGCTCTGAAATTCGCTGACCCTGTTTGCGTGTCAATGAGTCCGCTGACGGTCTGAATATGACCTTGATAAGGGTAGGTTGTTCCATCGGACAAAACGAGTGCAATATCATTGATCTTGTTTATCTTTTGTTTTAAATCACCAATATTTGTTTTGTCTTTAAAAAGAGCAAGCAACTGCTTCTCATTCATAGAAAAATATGCATAGACGTTCCCGATATTTGAAACAGTTGTCATCGGTTGGGTGATATTGTTGTTAACAAGGGCTCCAAGCTTGTAAGGTATGGTCCCGATAACTCCATTGGATGGACTGGTAATGCGGGTATAGCTCAAATTGGTTCGTGCATTTTTTAATTTAGCTACAGCTTGCGCTAATACGGCCCGTTTGGCCTGTAATGTGTATTCGGCAGATTCCAGTTCATAATGACTGATAATATCTTTTTCAACAAGAGGTCGCACTTTACTGACCTGCATTCTTGCAGTATTGACATCTGCCTGAGCTACGTTAATATCTGCTAAAGCAGAACGAACTTCTTGTTGGTAAGTGGAAGCGTCAAGACGAAACAATAGCTGTCCTTTTCTGACGACGGCTCCTTCATCGACGTACATTCCAACAATATATCCTTCTACCCGCGGACGGATTTCAACATTTTGTTGTCCCTGAATTACCGTAGGGTATTCAGTTTTAATCGTAGCTAATTGATGATTAATTATTTCAACATCATAAGCTTTAATCCGATCGCCCTCAGCTTTTTTGTTCTTTACGCAGGAAGAGCAAAAAAGGAATAATGATAGAAAAGGAATAATGTAAATAAGTTGTGATTTATTCATTTTTATGTCTTTATGAATTATCTAAAATGCAACGGAATTAGATGGATTCCAATCAAAATAGTTTAAGAGAAAATCACACTTTTCATCCGAAAAGAAAACAATGGGATGAAAATATTGTTCAACTATTTAATTGAAGCAACTCTTTTGATGGGGCAAAGGAACAATATTTCGGGTTATGGAAATGGTAATGTTTTACATTTTTAGGGTATTTTTAGGAAATTAGCGGAAAATAGAAATTTTGTCGATATTCTTTAGGCGTAGTTTTCTGATGTTTCTTAAAGTATTTAACAAAATTGGTTGATTCATCGAACCCTAATTCAAAACTAATCTCTTTGACTGATTTGTTGGTGTGAATTAAAAGTCTTTTAGCTTCGAGAAGGATTCGCTGGTCGATAATTCTTTTAGGCGTATCGCCCAGATTCCTAGTGACGGACTGAATTAGTTTTTCCTTTGAAACATTCATCTTGATTGCATAATCCTGGACTAATTTTAGGTGTTTGTAAGAGGTCTCAACCATGTCTTTAAATTGTGATGCATAGACGAAATTCGAGTCTTTTTTTATGTTGCGATAATTCTGTTTTAAAACATTACGTTCAGCATGTAAAAGTAGGTTATGAAGGCAGTTTCTTAGTATGTCATATTGAAACGTGTCGCTTGGAATATTTAATTCTCTTTCGATAATATTAAAAAGTGTAATAGGTATGTTCTCTTTTGGTGTGATTGTGATGGTGGATGGTCTTAATAGATTGTAATCAAATAGCGTAAGCTTTTGAAGAAAGTCAATATCCGAGTCTTTTTTGCAAAAAAAGTTCTCTGTAAAAAGAAGAATTTTTCCACTACAACTGCTGGTGCTATTAAATTGACGGACCTTTTCTTTTCCTAAAAACAGGAGTGAACCCGAAGCCAATTGAAGCTCGTTAAAATCAACCATTAATGAAAGACAGCCTTCTTGAATCCAAAATATTTGATAGAAATCGGTTTGATGGGGAAGTGAAAAACACTCATGATGCGACGGAATCTCAATGGGAATTATATCAATTTCTCTAGTAATACCTGGCTTAATACTATATCGTTTAATGTCTGTTGCTTCTTTGGTATCCATTCGGATGGTTTTAGCAAGGTTACCCAAATAAAATTTTCATCAAGGTACAATTGAAATGGATAATGAATTTCTTTGTTCTGTTTATTTCTTGAAAATATAAGAATATAATCATTTTAAAATTTAAAAAGCTTCTTCTATTGAATAGAAAAAGCTTTTTGGAAAGGGCTGATGTTCCTTCTTCGTCTTGAATCTAAAATTCGGAAGTAAAATGGAATCGAATGGTTTTAAAATCTCTTTGAGCCATATCTAAGATAAAAGCAGAGTCAGCAAGGAAAACATCCCGTCCCCATTTATCAGTTGCCATTTTTTGCATTTTTCGTTTTTTAAATTCTTCCAGTGCTGCCGAATCGTCACTTTCGATCCAGCAGGCTTTGTGGATATGTAAAGGTTCGTATCGGCATTTTGCACCATATTCATGGAGTAATCTGTATTCTATTACTTCGAACTGAAGAGCACCAACGGTTCCTATTATTTTCCTTCCATTCATCTGACTGGTAAAGAGCTGTGCTACTCCTTCATCCATGAGTTGGTCAATTCCCTTCGATAGTTGTTTGTATTTCATCGGATCTGCATTCTCAATGTATCGGAACAGTTCAGGCGAGAAACTTGGAATCCCTTTGAAATTGAGAATCTCTCCTTCGGTAAGGGTGTCTCCGATTTTAAAGTTGCCGGTGTCGTGTAATCCGACAATATCGCCAGGAAATGCTTCGTCAATGACGGATTTCTTATCGGCCATGAATGCTGTTGGCGAAGAGAATTTTATGTTTTTACCCAATCCGACATGGAAATAGGGTTTGTTGCGTTCAAACTTACCGGAGCATATTTTAAGAAAGGCAATCCGATCCCGATGATTCGGATCCATATTAGCATGAATTTTAAAGATAAATCCAGTGAGTTTTTCCTCTAAAGGAAAGACTTCCCTTTCTTCAGCATGATGAGGTCGGGGGGAGGGTGCTATCTGCACAAAACAGTCAAGTAACTCTGGTACTCCAAAATTATAGAGTGCACTTCCGAAAAAAACAGGAGCGACATTTCCCTTGAGGTATTCTTTCTCATCAAATTCAGGGTAAATACCATTGACGAATTCGAGTTCTTCCCGTAGTGTTGCTGCATCAGGACCAATGTGTTTTTCGAGTTCCGGGTTGTTGATATCGTCAAATCGTATTGCCTTTTCGATGGACTGAATATTTGCAGTGAAAAGATTGAGATTACGTTCCCATATATTGTATACTCCTTTGAATTCGGATCCACTGTTGATTGGCCAGCTCAAAGGACGGACTTTAATTTTTAAGAGTTCTTCTATTTCATCAAGCAGAAAGAAAGAATCTCGTGCCGGGCGGTCCATCTTGTTAATGAAGACAATAACCGGTGTTTTGCGCATTCGGCAGACTTTCATTAGCTTTTCGGTCTGTGGCTCAACGCCTTTTGCTGCATCAATGACGATGATAACGCTGTCAACGGCAGTGAGCGTTCGGTAAGTGTCTTCCTGAAAATCCTGATGCCCCGGAGTATCAAGAATGTTTACTTTATAGTTCTTGTACTTGAACCCCATTACTGACGTAGAGACAGATATTCCCCTCTGACGTTCTATTTCCATAAAGTCGGAAGTAGCCGTTTTCTTTATCTTATTTGATTTTACAGCTCCCGCAATGTGAATAGCACCACCGAAAAGAAGCAGTTTCTCAGTCAAGGTCGTTTTTCCTGCATCCGGATGGCTAACGATGCCAAATGTTCTTCTTCGCTCTATCTCCTGTTTGAAATCCATGTATTTCTTTTGATTTTTTTGAACTTGCAAAAATAGTCTTTATTTCAGAATCATTCATTTTCTTAAATCTGTTTAATTAAAAAAAAGGTCATTTTATCTGATTTTGCATCTTTTTTTTACAATATTCACATATCTTTAGGTCCAGTGTCCTTTGATTTGCATGGTTTTTTTATCTTTAGCAAAATAAAAAAATCGTTTTTATTATGTCTTTAGCTCTTACATTCAAGCATTTATTTGGAAGGATTCCTTCAACAGAGAAATTAGAGTCTCAGCAAAATGAGCTGTTTAGAGAGTATAATGATTTTTGCCGGGTTGAATTGTCTGAAGATGTAAAAGAATTCTATCGGTTAAAAGACTTGACCGAATCTACAGATTTCATCAATAAAAAGAAAGAAATTCAGTCACTTAGATATAAGAATTCTGAAGAACATACTCAGGAATGTAAATTAGAAAAGCTTTCAAAAAACAGAAAGATCTCATTGTTTAATACAACAATACAATCTGCTGATTTTAAAAGGTTTTTGGAAATCCGTGCTTCTCAAAAACTCAATAGTTTTAAGGATTTGGATGCTCGTTTTAGTCAAATGCGGCATAAAGACCTGAAGAAGGCTGACGAAGAAACCCATCGGCAGTTGGATGAGTATGAAATTTTAAAAAAGGATGAAGATATTTTTTTCTATTTGAATTTTGTTGATTCTGGAATTTATGAGAATTTTCTAGAGATAAAAGATTCGGACCTTTTAAAAAAATACACTGAATTAACCGCAATTGTAAAAAGTGACCCGTTTCAGGAAAAGAAGAAATGGCTGTTGGATGCTGATCGTTATCGTAAAACAGATCTTTATACAGACGAACAACGATATGAACAATTAAAGAAAGCGAAAGATATTCTTCTTTATCAAAAATATCAGCAAGATGATCGTATGAGTGGATTGAAGAAATGGGAATTATCTTTTATGGATGATTTTAAGGATTCCTCATTAGATCTATCAAAATGGACTGCTGGGAATGCGATTCCTGAACACTTTTTTAATGAAGCTTATTCTCAGGAGAATGATTTGCAAGCTTATACTTCAGGGAAAAATGTTTCTTTAAGCAACAGCATTTTAAAATTGGAAGTGAAAGATGAAGGTGCTGTAGGTAAAAAACTTACACGTGAACTTGGTTTCGTAAATGACTCATTCGCCTATACCTCCGATTATATCCATACTGCTTCTTCTTTTAATCAAAAATATGGGGTTGTTGAGGCAAAAATAAAAGTAAAAAAAGCAAGAGGGGTTATTGCCGGACTTTTTCTTTCATCTGGACAGTCTCTTCCTCATATAGATGTGATGCATCTTGCAGACAGATCTTTTGGGGCATTAGCCATGGACAATAAGAATAAAGAAGGTTCTGGCTCATTCCTTTTCCCATCTTGGGGAAATGATCAGTTTATGATCTATCGTCTTGTGTGGACTCCAGACAAACTTGTCTGGAAGATTAACGGGGTGAAGATTAAGGAACAGCCGTTCCATTATTCGGGGGAGGAATTATTCCTTGTCCTTACGGTAATGGTTAAAGATGAACTGGATAGTTCTCTGCTCCCTTATAGTTTGGAGGTGGATTGGATCCGTTGTTATAAAAGGAGAGACGCGTAAATTATTTTTGATTAAACAGAATACAGCCCAGATTGAACAGAAAGTAGAATTTTGAACCGTCTTTCTGATAGTAATTAACGCTGATGCTTGCCGGACCCATAGGGGTTTGGTAAACCAATGCGCTACTGCCCATAAAATATTTATCACTGAGAGGTACTTTATCATATTCGGCATAATAATCATTTTCTGCCATGATCTTCTTGATGGGTATGAAGCAGTATCCTTCCATGCGGAAATGTAAATTTTCTGATATCGCAAAAATGCCTTTTGCTCCTGCGGCCAGATAACTATTTGCTCTGAATTTGTCAATGAAAATGGTTGTACTCGGTGGAGTGGGGGCAAAAACAGGTGCTTCGGCAATGGATGCTCTATAGTTTGAAAGCAATTGTTTGTTGCTTAGGACCGTTTCAAATAAACCACCGAACGTGAATTTTGAGGTGATCGGAAAATAGCGATCATATAGGAAGCGGACCAGTCCATAACTATGAGAGTTTGCTTGTTCATTTTTTTCGGGAGAGGTGGTTCCGGGACTGTATTTCTCATTCCCTGTTACTAGTTGTAAATTCAATAACCGATGGGTTCCGGATGTTGGATATTGAATGTTGTTTTGCGACTGGTATTCATATTTTAAATGAAAATTGAAGGCATCGAATGTTGTTTTATCCGGAGTGTCTGCCTTTTTGAAATCACTGGATTGATAGTAATTATCTTGCGAATCAGAATGCCCGATTCCGGCTTCAAGCAGGCTGTTAATTGAAAGGGGAGTACCTACATTTATTCTCATATTCCTTTCATCTTGAATGAGGTAAAGAGGTTTTGAATCCTCAAAGAATAAATCGCTGCTGCTTGAGTAATAGTCCCAGGTATTAAACGTGACTCCGGTCGATAAATATAATGGTCGATTGGTGGGGAAGTCAATCCTTAGTCCACAATCGGCCGATGAATAAAATTTACCGAAATAGATACTTCCCGATGCGGTATAGGCCCGGTCTTTAAAGGTCTTATAGTTAGCCCCGACAAAACCTTCATTAATTCCCTGTGAAGAGACGTTTCCTCCTACCTGAACTTCCAATGGAGCTACTGATTGTGCTTTAAGGTTAAGATCAAAGAATCCGGTTTCTTTGTTGTAGATTGCCATTGGTCTTATTGATCGTATCTGGTCGTCACTAATGAGTTTATAATAGCCATCCCGTAATTCATTGATATTAACAATCGGAGAGTCATGTTTAATAGATTGAATGATGTATTTCTTTTTCATGTTGTCCGTAACACCTTCAACTTCGATGTTGTGAAAAAGCACTCTTGGAATGGTATTTTTAAAAGATTCTCTTTTTTTATCGACTTCTGCCTTAGAAATTCTTGTATGGATTAACTTCTTAATGGTTTTCATGCTTTGCATGGCGGTGAGATATCCTTTTCGTTCAATGGAATCAATTTTCTGGAAGTCGAGTAACCCTACGTCTTTAAACTTTGATTCGAGCATGATTCCCTTGTTTTTCGGAACATTGTAATCTGTTCGATTCATGATCATGTTCTCAAGCTGACTGACTACATCTTCAGGATCAGGTTTCGATGCATTATTTGCTACATTATGTCCAATTATGATGTCTGGTTTAAAATCTTTCATTGCTACATCAACCGGGAAATTATTAACGATTCCTCCATCGAAGAGTAATACCCCGTTAATTTCAATGGGTTTGAAATACAGTGGGAAGGTCATTGAGGCCCGCACAGCTTCTCCTAAATCACCAGCTTTACATACAATGGGACTACGATTATAAACATCGGTTGCAACACATCGAAACGGAATCAGTAGTTTGTCGAAATCGTAATTACTGGCGGCATTAACTCCAGCAAATAGTTCCATGAAAGCAAAGTCCATTTGGGCTTCGGGAATTAGATTGGTTGGAATAACTACCTGTAACTTATCTGATTTAGGACGAAGATTGACATCAATCCATGCGGCATTATCTTGTTTGCGTTTGAAGAAATAAACTTTATCCGGTTCTATTTTACCGGTGGACCAGAGCTTGAATTCTTTGGATTTAAAGAGGGTTTCCATCTGTTCTGGAGAGTATCCAGACGCATAGAGGGCACCTACGATTGCGCCCATGGATGTGCCGGCAATATAGTCGATGGGAATTCCATTCTGTTCCAGTGCTTTAATAACCCCGACATGAGCAAGCCCTTTTGCTCCTCCGCCACTTAGTACCAAGGCGACTTTCTGTGCTTCTACATGGGGAGCAGAAATGAAGAATATTAAAAAAAATATTAGTAAATAAAAATGCTTGCAGCACATATCCTTTTTTTCTATAAAGATAAATGGCCCGGTTCGATTTTCCAAGAACCTCTTATTTTTGACGGAGAGGTTTGAACCCTTCGCCCAATATTTCATTGGCATCCATGATTGTTATGAATGCCCGTGGATCTATACGGCCGATATATTCTTTTAGAATGGCAACTTCCCGCCTTGAGACAACCGTGTATATAATGTGTTTTTCTTCACCGCTCCACATTCCTGTTCCATGAAAAAAGGTGCCTCCTCGTTCCATATCAACAAGTATTTTTTGTCTGACTTCTTCGTAATGGTCGGATATAATGATTAGAGCTTTATTGTAACTATTCCCTTCGAGTGTGAGGTCAATGGCCTTTCCTGTAATGTAAATAACAACCCAGGAATAAAGGGGAATTTTCCAATCTTTGAAGGCAAAAAGGCCTAAAAATACGATGGTCGAATCGACATAGATTATTAATTGTCCCAGACGCATTGAAGTGTATTTTGCGATAATCATGGCAATAATATCGGAACCTCCGGAAGTGGCCCGTGCTTTGAATATGAGTCCTGTCCCCAATCCGATCAGAACTCCTCCAAATACGCAAGACAAAAGAACATCATTGACCAGCGGGGCATCACCAACCTGGCGCATCATGGTTATTCCATCCATGAAGAAAGAGGATAGAACAAAACCAACAACTGTTTTTATGCCGAAAACAGGACCTAGAATTCTAATTCCCACATAAGTTAAAGGAATATTCAGTATTAATCCAAATAGACCGATCGGGATTCCACTTGGCCAGAAAGGAAATAGACCTTTGGTCAGGAAGTGGACAATGATTGCCAATCCATAGGCCCCTCCCGGAACAATTCTGTAGGGAGTTATGAAATATACGAACCCTACAGCCATAATAAATGATCCAATAATGATCTGGCTGTATTCAATAAACCATTTTTTTGAAAATTTATTTTCAAGAATGTCTAAGGTCATTTCTTTAATGATTAAAATATTGTAAGCCTGGTAAGAACAACTAAAATATGAAAATAAAGATAAGGAAATATAATAGATTCAATTTCTAATTAATTATTCGTTTTGTATAAAAAAAAAGGCTGTCTCTTTATCAGGACAGCCTTTTCTATATGCTAAAAATAAATTAATTAGCAGAACGTTTTTCTTTAATTCGGGCTTTCTTTCCTGTCAGTTTACGTAAGTAATAAATACGTGCTCTACGAACGTGTCCAACCTTGTTTACCTCAATTTCATCAATGAAAGGAGAGTAATAAGGGAAGATTCTTTCCACCCCGATATTCCCCGATATTTTACGAACAGTAAAGGTTTTTGTACTTCCAATTCCTTTAATTTGGATCACTGTTCCACGGAAATTCTGAATTCTTTCTTTGTTTCCTTCTACGATTTTGTAGTGAACCGTAATGGTATCTCCACTTTTGAAGTCAGGGTGAGTTTTCTCAACCTTGAAAGCGTTTTCTACAATCTTTATTGCATCCATTCTTATAAGATTAAAACGTTTTTTGAAACGCAATATTACATTATTCTTTTGTTTGTAAGAGATTGCGCCCTTTTATTTGCTGCAAAAGTAATATTTTTTTTTGTCCGGAACGATTTTGTATTCAAAAAACGTTAATAAATTATTTATCTTGTTCTTAAACGGTCGCCGGTGTCCTTTACGATAGCACGATACCATCTATCCGGAGCACTGGGTTGATTAGGCGAAACTGGCATTCCCCATTCGTTTTGTTCGAATTTGCCATTCTTTTCTTTCATAATGTTTCCGTCTTTGTATTTGACGATGAGGTATTTAGCTAGTTTCTGCCATTCAGTGGTCATATTGTTGGCTGTATTAACTGAATAATCGGTAATGTAATCCAATGCCAGGTTTTGCTTACCGTTGTTCCATAATGTTAAAGCAGTCTCATCAACAGCAGGAGTAATATCATAATGCTTCTGTTCGAGTTGGTGTTGTACTTTTTGAACATCTTTAATCATATCAGAGTAACGGAGGTATGAGAAATTAGCGACCGTATTGAAAACCCAGAATGCAGAATTCCAATTAAAGGTTAGCATATCTCCATTGCCTACAGCAAAGCATTCGGGGGTGCGGGTTGATCCACAGTAAATAGGTGTGTAGCAGGTTGAATAAGTGTCGTCAACACCAAACCAGAAAATACCACCGATTGGATCAGGCATCCAGCTTCTGCATTGAGCAACGAAAGAGAAACCAGTTTGTTGAGTTGAGGTGGCTCGTTCGTTAGCGTATTCTTTTCCGTCCACTTTCCATGTTAAGGGTCTCCATCGGTAAGGAAGAGAATAGGGACCTGCCCCCAGATCTTTGGTCATATCAAGTGCTGTTCCTTCAAAATGGTCGCGCATGATGTTGGTAACATCGCCTACACTGAGTTTGTGATCGGGTTTTATCCATAATGGGAGACGATTAACTACATACCCGTTGGCTCCTTTTTTGAGATTGCCTAGAGCGTATTTCTCGTATTGTTTCATGTCGCCGTTCACCTTGTTAAATCCAGACCATACCCGAGCCTCGCAAAAGCGAGCTCCTTGAAAATCAACCGGATTATAGGTGTCCGAGAAACTAAAATCGTTGTCTTTTCCCTTAAACCAGCCTTTTTCGCGTGCAAAAGAGATAATGTCTTTGGCATAAAGGCAGTTTTCCGGATCGTTGAATGGAAAAGTGGTGATTCGTGCCTGATTGGCATGCCCACAGATATAGCCTTCAGGAATGCGTCTTGCAACCCATATTGCTCCTTTTTGTCCTTCGCCTTTTCCAATCATTTCTAAAATCCATACTTCGTTCGGGTCGGCAATAGAAAAAGATTCTCCTTCACTGGCATAACCGTATTCTGCAACCAGAGAAGTCATAACCTGAATGGCTTCTCGTGCGGTTTTTGCACGTTGAAGTGCAATGTAAATAAGTGATCCATAGTCAACCGTGGCGGTTGATTGGGAGAGAAGTTCCTTTCTGCCCCCATAAGTCGTTTCTCCAATCGCTACCTGATGTTCATTCATATTGCCAATTACGGAGTAAGTATGCTTTGCCTGTTTTATTTGACCAAGTTTCTTGCCGGTATCCCACTCAATTACATCCATCATGGTTCCTTCCGGATAATCGGCTGCCGGTCTGAAGTACAGTTCACCGAAGAGTGTATGTGAATCGGCAGCATATGTAATCATCGTCGATCCATCAACGGTTGCTCCTTTTGTAAAAAGAAAGTTTGTGCAGGCATTTGCCTTTTCTGAACCAAGGAATCCAGCTAGAATTAATCCGAATCCAGCCAGAATTGTCGTTCTTGTCTTGTTCATTGGTTTCTAAAAGATTTGATTTTATCAGACGCTAAAGATAATTTTTTTCTATAAATTTACACGGTATAGGTTGTTGGTTGGCTTAAAACGATAACGTTTCGTCAACGAACCTGTCCTTACTATTGGGCGACTTTTCTCTAAAGTATACCTATTTAGAAGTCTTTACTTGGTTAAGTACATATAGTGTGAAATGAAATTGAAAGGACAATCAATGGGTTGTGGAAAAATTAATCACCAGTATAAATGAAAATAGGGCTTAATAGAGAGCTTAAATTGTTAAAATATTCATTAAATTTGCAGTGAAAAAATATTAACAATGACAGAAGGCGAAAAACAATTAATATTCGATATAAAAGCGAAAATTAAGAAGTGCTTTTTGCATTGCGATTCGTTAAAAGTAGAAAAAGAGAACATTGAAAAGCAGAACGAAATATTGAAACGGGAAATAAGTCGACTGAAAGAATCAGTGACAGATTTTGAGCGAAAATATGAAGTTCTGAAAATGGCAAAAAGCCTGTCGGATGTGGAAGCTGATCCGCAGGTTGCTAAGCAAAAAGTAACAAAAATAGTGCGGGAAATTGATAAATGTATAGCTCTGCTAAATAGATAAATTTTTTGATGGAAGACCAGTTGTCAATACATGTTAATATTGCCGAGAGGCAATACCCATTAAGAGTTGATCGTAAGGACGAAGAGCGAATACGTAAAGCAGCTAAAATAATTAATGATAAAGTTTTACAATATAAGCAACGATATTCGAATAAGGACATACAAGATTTTTTGGCTATGACGGCATTGCAACTTGCCTTGCAAAGTCTTGAATTAGCAGATAACCATGATCCTCAGCCTATTGTTGATGAATTGAAACAATTGAATGACGAATTAGATTCTTTTTTATCTGGAAAAGAATAGAGTTTGTTTGTTAATAGATATTAGAAGCCCGCATTTTACTCAAAAGTTGGTCCTTGTTGTTTTTTTTGAGCAACAAAAACCAATGAAGAGTTGGAAGTGTGGGTTTTTTTGTTGAACCTGATAAACATGATAAATATGGAATGGACGCTTATCATTATCACATGTGTTGCATTTGTAGGAGGTGGAGGATTATCCTACTTCTTATGGGACAACGCGTTGAAGAAAAAGAAAACTAAAATTATTCAGGAGTCTGAAGCAGAAGGAGAAGTTATTAAGAAAGATAAAATTCTCCAGGCGCGAGAGAAGTTTCTTCAGCTTAAGTCGGAACATGAGAAATACATTAATGAAAAAAACAGCAAAATTGCGATTGTAGACAATAAGCTGAAACAAAGAGAAACCGGCTTGAACCAGAAAAAAGAAGAACTGGTTAAAAAACAAAAAGACTTAGAAGGAAATAAAAAAGAACTCGATGTTATTCGGGAAAACCTTAGCGCTCAACTTGAAGTGATTGACCGGAAAAATGAAGAACTTGAAACACTTCACCATCAACAGGTTGAGAGACTGGAAGCTATTTCTACTATGTCAGGAGAGGAAGCTAAAGCACAACTAGTGGAATCTCTGAAAAATGAAGCAAAATCCGATGCAATGTCCTATATACAGGAGATTATGGATGATGCCCGGATGACTGCAACCAAGGAGGCTAAAAAGATCGTTATTAAAACGATTCAACGTGTTGCTACAGAAACCGCTATTGAGAATGCGGTGACAATTTTTCATATTGAGAGTGACGAAATTAAAGGTCGCATCATTGGACGTGAAGGACGTAATATCAGAGCCCTTGAGGCCGCCACAGGTGTTGAAATTATTGTTGATGATACACCCGAGGCTATTGTGTTATCTGCTTTTGATCCGGTTCGTCGTGAAATTGCCCGCTTGGCTCTTCATCAGTTGGTTACCGATGGACGAATTCATCCTGCCCGTATTGAAGAAGTTGTCAACAAAGTCAAAAAACAAGTTGAAGAGGAAATCATCGAGACAGGAAAACGGACGACTATTGATCTTGGAATTCATGGGTTACACCCTGAATTGATTCGTATGATCGGGAAAATGAAATACCGTTCTTCTTACGGACAGAACTTATTGCAGCATTCAAGAGAAACGGCTAATCTTTGTGCTATTATGGCAACAGAGCTTGGCTTAAATCCGAAGAGAGCAAAACGGGCTGGATTACTTCATGATATAGGAAAAGTTCCTGATGATGAACCGGAATTGCCACATGCTGTATTGGGTATGAAGTTGGCTGAAAAATACAAGGAAAAACCGGATATTTGTAATGCAATTGGTTCTCACCATGATGAAGTTGAGATGTCTACGATGCTTGCTCCGATAGTTCAGGTATGTGATGCTATTTCAGGTGCTCGTCCTGGTGCCCGACGCGAAGCAGTTGAATCGTATATTAAGCGACTTCAAGATCTGGAATCACTTGCTTTATCTTACCCTGGAGTCATGAAAACCTATGCAATTCAGGCTGGTCGTGAATTGAGAGTTATTGTCGGCAGCGAAAAGATGGGTGATAAAGAAGCTGAAGAATTGTCTTATGATATTGCTAAAAAAATTCAGGATGAGATGACTTATCCCGGACAAATTAAAATTACAGTAATTCGTGAGACGAGGGCTGTTTGTTACGCAAAATAAAAAAGAAATATACTTTGTAAAAAAAGAGGTTTACCGATTGGTAAACCTCTTTTTTTACATCTGAACCAAAATTATTGATTGTTTTTATTCATTGAATTCACTGATTTGAATATCGGATGATAAATTTTCAAAGCTTTCTGCCTTTTCCAATTCATTCCTTGTTTTGTAGGTTAGAGCGAGTTCTTTCGCAAGTGTTCTTAGTAGGATTAGATTACTGACCGGGTTAAGCATTTGAGAGGAAAGACTAAATCCTCGTTCAGAAAGAGCTTTGTTCAGATTCGCATGATCAATGATAATTCCTTGGTGAATGGGTTCGATATAGAACAACGCAGGTACAGAATCGGATCGTACAAGCGAATCAATAAAATAGGACTGGTTCAGGAACGCAAGTATTCGGTTTCCTGGAACGTTGATAGGATAGATTGCAAAGCCTACTTTTCGACAGATAACGAGGTAGAAAAGAGTGATAAAAAAAGAACTACATCTTTTCTTTTCAAAAAAACAGTCAATCATGAAGTCTGACGGTTCCTGTTCTTTGTTTGGAATAATTGTTATTTTTTCTTGGGTGAAAATGTGGTAGTTAATAATGGAAACCTTTTCAATTGCCGTGAGATTGTGACTTAATTCAATTGATATCTTTTGTGCGATTTTATTGCATTTATCTTCTATTTCGATAATGTTGATGTTGGGGCTATTTATTTTTGCAATAATAATTAGAAGAGAAAAGAGTTTATCTGGTTTTTGTTTCCAGTGTTGAAGTTCGCGAATTACAGAGCCAAAATTAATATTGTCGATAATGATTTTTGTTCTGCTGTGAATTAGTGGATTGTCTGATTGATGATAAAATTTGATTAGCAAAGGGACGATATTGGTGCCCAGACTGGAAAAGTGTCGGATTACTTCATTACAGACCTCTTCACTTGGGTCATCAAGGAGTCCGAAAAGAGCATTTATCTGATCCTTCGTCATAATAAGGAGTATTTAGAGCTTACTTAAAATAGTATCAATAAGTTTTTCCATTTGAGGATAATAGTCATTGTTTGCTGTGTGATTAACGCGGTTTGCAATAATCAAACAAATAGTGAGAGCATTATGTCCAAGAAGACGTGATAATCCGTAGATGGCAGAGCATTCCATCTCGAAATTGGTTATTTGCTGATTTTTATATCGAAAGGATTCTATTTTTTGATTCATATCTGGCATGGCTAATCCCAATCTCAGTATTCTTCCCTGTGGACCATAGAATCCCGGAGCGGATATAGTTACTCCGTCTGTGATGGATTCATCGATGATCTGCTTGTATAGTTTCTCGGAACATGTTACAACATAGGGAGAAGTAAGTAGTGGGTGCCAGTTCATGTGTTTCTTGAAAGCTTCTTCAAATTCTAAGTCTGAAATATGATCTCTTCCTTGATAAAAATTGAGTAATCCGTCAAATCCGATTGCTTTTCGTGCCACAACAAATGAGTTGACGGGAATTGCTTCTTGTAGAGAACCGGATGTTCCGATACGGATAAAATTGAGTGAACGGTGTTGTGGCTTGATTTCACGTTGGACAAAATCGATATTAGCCAATGCATCCATTTCGTTCACGACAATGTCAATATTGTCTGTTCCAATTCCTGTTGAAGTGACTGTAAGACGTTTACCGTTTATCAGTCCTGTGACTGAATGAAATTCACGATTATGAACAGAAACTTCAATTTTCTGCATTCGGTTGGAAAATAGCGTAACTCTTTCTGGATCGCCCACAAGAATTATGTCGTCGGCTAGCTGACTGGGACAAAGATGAAGGTGAAAGGCACTACCGTCTTTATTGATAATAAGTTCTGAATCTTCAATCATGATGGATTATGTTGATAATCAAATTTAACAAATTGCATAACAAAATACAATGTGCGTGGATCTAATTCCATTGAATTGTTGATAAAATATTCGAATAACGAATGGTTGTTTGTTCTGTAGAATGGAAAGAATTAAATTTGGAACAAAAATACTAGCTATGATACAACGTATTCAGTCTTTATTCTTGCTTATCTCAATGATTTTATGCGGAATATTATTTTTTACTCCGTTTTCTGAATGTTCATCGGTAACAGGTCAGTTATACGAGTTGACTTGCAGGGGATTGTTTTACCTGACGAGCTCCGGGAAGGAGGCAATTAGCATTAATCTGGCATTAACCGCTTTCCTTGTCGTAATTTTTGTTTTTCATTTGACTTCTATCTTTTTGTATAAAAATCGAATTCGGCAAATAAGATTTGTCGTTGCGTCGATTATTCTTTTAATTGCCTATTGGGCCGTAGTAATATATCTGGGATATTATTTTTCTAATGCACTGAAATTATCAATGGAAATCAAATTCAGCACATCGCTATTCTTAATTGCCGCAATTTTTGATTACTTGGCAATTCATTTTATTCGTAAAGATGAAGCGTTAGTCCGTTCTGTTGATCGGATTCGATAACGAGGTGAAATTTTTTATTCTATTTTCAAGGGGAAAGATCTGTTTTTTTTAGATTTTTCCCCTTGAAAGTTTTTATAGCTATTTAATTACCATTTGTTCTTTAGTTGTTATTTTTTCGCAGTAATGACACTTTAGTTCCAACGGATCTTTAGAAATGACTTCAAAGTTTGTCGTAACAGGCTCAGCATTTGTAATACACTTCGGATTGAAACATTTTACAATTCCATTGACGGTATCGGGTATTTCGACGACTCTTTTCTCGATTACGTGGTAATCTTTAATGATATTTAGCTTAGCCTTGGGAGCAATAAGTGCTATCTTATTAATTTCCTCGTCCTCAAAAAATTTATTAGAGACTTTGATAATTGCTTTACTTCCCAGTTTAGCACTTTCTAAATTGGTTCCGAAAGTAATTTGATTTTTAATTTTGTCAAGTCTTAGGATTGAAATGACTTGAAATAATTTATCTGATGGAATATGGTCAATGACTGTTCCGTCTTTTATTGCACTTACTTTTAGTAATGTTTTTGACATTTTTTTAGTTATTGAAGGTTACTTAAGGCCTAACGTATAGGCAATTATTGCTTCACGAGTGTACATTCCATTTAAAGCTTGAGTGAAATAGTAAGCATGAGGACTGGAATCAACATCTGGACTTATTTCATTAACTCTGGGTAGAGGATGAAGAATTCGCATGTTGTCTTTAGCTTGACTGAGCATCTCTTTTTTGAGAATATAAACATTTTTGACCTTTTCATATTCGATGAGGTCGGAGAACCGTTCTTTTTGTACTCTGGTCATATAAAGAATATCAGCATCCTTGATAATTTCGGGAGTGAATTCAGTATGTTCAACAAATGAGATGTTTTTTTCTTCCAGAAATTTTATATACTCCCGAGGCATGGCTAATTCTGGTGGTGCAATAAAATGGAATTCCTGCCCTTTGAATTCAGACATAGCTTGTATGAGCGAATGAACTGTTCGTCCGTATTTTAAATCACCAACCATGTATATTTTAATGTTTTCGAGTCTTCCTTGAGTTTTAATGATTGAATACATGTCAAGTAAGGTTTGCGATGGATGTTGATTCGCTCCATCTCCGGCATTAATAACAGGTTTGTTGGACACTTCAGAGGCATAGCGGGCGCTTCCTTCGATGGGGTGACGCATAACAATCAAGTCGACATAATTACTGACCATTCTGATTGTGTCGTGTAAGGTTTCTCCTTTGGTAACGCTTGACGAGGAAGAATCAGAGAACCCGACGATGTGCCCGCCAAGACGACTAATTGCTGTTTCAAAACTAAGGCGGGTCCGGGTAGATGGCTCAAAGAAAAGAGAAGCAACGACTTTTCCTTCCAATAGGTTTTGATTGGGATTTTCTTCAAATTCAGCAGCGAGTTTCATGATTCGCAGATATTCATCCCTGGTGTAGTCGGTGATGGAAATCAGATCTTTCTTCTTCATCAGATTTTATTTAAGTATTTGTATTTTAACGGATATAAAAAAACCAACAGGAATGATATCGTTCACTGTTGGTTTTTTTTGAGGATAATTGATAAAATGACAAAAATTATAACTTCGAAAGAGATTTCTCCATTTTAACGAATGAAAAAACATCTTCTGAAGTAGAATAACTTCTTCGTATGTCTTATTGCGATGTTGTATAAATCGTTTCATTAAAACTCAAAATTAAGGGTTTCTTATCGAATCAGAAAATATTTCACATGAAAAATATGAACAATTTTATAAAATAATGGGTTTTAGGTTTTTCCCTTTCTTAAAGAGCTTTGGCGCGAGTGACAGTCACTCCGTTAATCAAACTCAGAATCGTTTTGATTTTTTCAGTATCAGATTGTCGGACGGCAATAGTGCATTGGCAAATTAAGTCGAAATTTGTGGAAATCACTTCAAGCGATTCTTCTTTGATCAAATGCATAACCTGATTTGTGTGTAGATAGCCGAAATTGATTATAAGGAGATCCTTAACAATGCATGAAATGATATCGGCATTATTGATGGCATCAGCAGATGCTGTTCGATAAGCATGGATGAGTCCGCTAACTCCAAGAAGGGTCCCGCCAAAATAACGAACAACGACAATTAGAATATTCGTAAGGTCGGTTGACTGTATTTGACTGAGAATTGGTTTCCCTGCAGTACCGGAAGGTTCGCCGTCATCGTTAATTCGGTAAGCAGATTGGTCGGGGGTTAGTCTCCATGCATAACAATGATGTCGGGCTGCATGATGCTCTTTTTTTAATTCGTTGAGGTGCTTTTTTATCTCTTCTTCCGAATGGACAGGAAAAGCGTAAGCTAAAAAGCGACTTCCTTTATTCTTGAATGAGCCTTGAGAAGGGATACGAATCGTCCTGTATGTGTCGCCCATGGATTTGTCAATTGAGATGAGCAGCAATGATCATATTTTCAACTTTTTCTCAATTTCATTTAGAGAGAGATTGAAAGCTTTATCGGTATCCTTAAGATTGGTTACTGTTTTGCAGGCATGAAGGACGGTCGCGTGATCTTTCTTCCCAATTTGTGCTCCAATTGAAGCAAGAGAAGATTTCGTAAGACTTTTTGAGAAATACATGGCAATCTGGCGTGCCTGAACAATTTCACGTTTTCTCGTTTTTGCATAGAGAGATTCAGCCGGGACGTTAAAATAATCACAAACAACCTTGACAATATAATCAACGGAAAGTTCATGCTGAGAACTTTTTACCAGTTTGTTGACCATTTCACGTGCAAGGTCGATGGTTATTTCTTTTTTATTAAGCATGGATTGAGCCAAAAGGGAAATAAGGGCTCCTTCCAGTTCTCTGACGTTGGTACATATATTATTTGCGATGTATCGGAGAACATCTTCAGGCATTTCTATTCCATCTTTGTATATTTTCTTCCTCAAAATAGCCATTCTGGTTTCAACATCGGGGATCTGTAGGTCAGCTGTTAATCCCCATTTAAAGCGAGATAATAGGCGTTGTTCCATGCCTTTAAGCTCAATAGGGGGCTTGTCGGAGGTAAGTATGAGTTGCTTCCCTGTTTGATGTAGATGGTTGAATATATGGAAGAATGTTTCCTGAGTTTTTTCTTTTCCTGCAAATTCCTGAACATCATCGAGGATAAGGACGTCGATCATTTGATAGAAGTTCAGAAAATCGTTTCGGTTGTTATTTCGAGTTGCCTCGGCATACTGAGTTTGAAATTTATTAGCATTCACATATAGAACAACTTTATCGGGGAAAAGCTGTTTGACTTCAATCCCAACAGCCTGAGCCAGATGCGTCTTGCCCAGTCCTGAATTACCATAAATCATTAACGGATTAAAAGCTGTTCCTCCAGGATCTTTGGCTACTGCGAAAGCAGCACTTCTTGCTAAACGGTTACATTCCCCTTCAACAAAATTATCAAAGGTGTTTTCCTGTTTAAGTTGAGGGTCTATTTGTAATTTTTGGATTCCGGGAATTACAAACGGATTCTTTATGGAGTGCTCTTCAGTTAACAGAGGAATAGAAACTGGTTTGTTTTGCAGTTTTGTATTGTTGTTTGTGGGGTACTTGACGGTGTATGGTTTATTCGAGTAGTTGTTGCCCATAACTACACTATATTCTAACTTTGCGTCAGGACCTATTTCTTTACGAAGTGTTTTACGTAAAATATCAATGTATTGTTCTTCCAGGTATTCGTAGAAAAAAGGACTTGGTACTTGAATAGTAAGGATGTTTTCTGCTAACCTGACTGGAACAATGGGTTCAAACCATGTTTTAAAACTAATGGGAGGAACGTTGTCTTTTATAACAGATAGACAACTATTCCAAACAAAATTATAGTCTTTTTGCATTTTTAGGGACAACAAATATGGTGATATTTAGTTACTGTATACTCTCTTTTTCCAAGAACAAAGTTTGTGAAAAAAAAAGTAAAAAAAAATTGAGTTTGCTATTGACTTTTATCCAAAAATGGTATGGTATTATTTTTCAATGGATTAAAAATCAATCTTTTTTTTTATATTTTAAGTCGCTGATAATGAGTGGTGTGCGTGTATGTTGTTAACAGTCAGTTGTTAATAACTATATATGTATGATATTGCAGACTATATTACATAAAACAATCCCCGATCGGGGAGAGAAAAAATCGATCGGGGATTGTTTTTTGTAATGCAGATTGAGTATAAGTGTCTTCATTAGTGTTTAAGTGCTCTATCAAGGGCTACCATTTTTCCTTTTTTGAATGCAACTATTTTCGCTCCGGGGAAACGTTCGCTCATTTTTTCTTTTAATTTGATCGCTTCACTGTATATCTTTGTTTCTCCTGTATAATAGAAGTAGACATTATGTATCTTGATCTCTTCTGTTTTAACGTTTCCAAAATACAAGGTTGGATTGACAATGGCTGTCTTGTTTGATATCAAAAGAATTTTGAATATTACGTTGTTTTTGCTCGAAGAATTGGGTGATAAATAAACCTTTTTACCTAGATCGAAGGCAGAGAAATGAACATATCGATGAGGATTTGCTTTAATGTCCCGGAGCAATATATCCAGGCTATTGTTGGTGTTTATCAGATTATTGTATAGTGTCGGATTGTTAATCAAGAGACCTATTGAACCATCCTGACTATTTATTTTTGCAAGAATCAGACTTACCTGATCAAGTGTATGAGCTGTTTTGCTTATTGTCGTTTGAAGTTTCAGATCGGCAAGAGAATCACTAAAAGTAGTGAGATTGTGTGTTATATGGTTAAGATTTTTACTGTTCCGTCTCAGATTGGATGAAATAGAGTCAACATTATTGATGATGTGTGCGAGAGTATATTTTTCAGTGCCTACAAGTTCTTTAAGGTCATTTGATGTGGTTTCAATATTAAGAATGGTACTGTTAATATGTTGAAAGCTTTCCCGTAGATTCTCTCTTGTTTTTTTATTGAATATATACGTAATGACGGTCATGGCCGAATCGAGAGAACCCATTAGTTGTTCTGCTTTGTTTTTTAAAGGTAGGATTTGCATTCCGACCTGTTCTTTTAAATTTTTTTCAATATTACTTGGGAGGGTGTCGCCAGCTTTATAGTATTGATGATGATCGGGAGCTAGAATAAGTTCGATTGTCCGGGTCCCCAAAAGGTCCGTACTTATAATCTGTGCAACGGTATTTTTAGGTAGTTTAATGTCCTTCGGAATTGTGAAATTAACAATGAGTTGCCCTGAGCCATCCTTGGCAAATTCGATGTCGCTAACCTGTCCTACTTTAAAGCCTTTTATAATTACGGCACTGGAACGAACCAGTCCATCGACTCTTGGATAAGAAACTTTGTATTCAACAAGGTTCGAAAAAACATTTTTACCTTTGAGATAATTGATTCCCAAATAAAGAATACCGATCGAAAAGACCGTTAAAATGCCAGTCCGTGCAAGATTGGAGATTTTCATGGGGCAATGTTTTTATATCGCTAAGTTAAAACAAATTTTTTAATGTAATTGTTGTAGTATTCTTTGCAAAGATACGGGTTGTCCCTTCTCTAATCCGATAATAAAAGCGTCTGGATATTTCCGTCTGATTTTGTCGAGTGTTATTTTGACATGGTCGAAATCGGTGGCTTCTCCATAACAGTATTTCCATGATCTTCCAGATTTGTATTTTTTGACGCCGTCAAGACCCTTAAAATATTTTGCATTAAGGGGATAATTTTTACCTGAAATAAAAAGCTGAATAGTGTAAGAAAAAATGCTGTCTGAATTTTCATGATTAAGAATAGGAGATGGTGTTGTAGAAGGGACAGCGGGAGGGGTGAGATTAACGATCGGTTGTGTTTCCTCTTTCGCAACTGTTTTCACTATGTTATTTTGGGGAGCTTTTAAATTTGAAACTTTGGCGTCTTCCTGTGTTTTGTATTCTTTAATTGCATTAAAAATAGACTGTGCAATAAATTGTCGTCCTGATTCGGAACTCAGATATTCATTCTCATGTTGATTGGTAAGATACCCTATCTCGATTAAAACACTGGGCATGGCAGTTCTTCTAAGAACCAGAAAACCAGCTTGTTTAACTCCTCTGTTAATTCGTTCTGCTGTGGAAGAGAAAGATTTTTGAATTTTTGTCGCAAGATCGATGCTTTGATTCAGATATTGATCCTGAACCAGCTCAAATACGACATAGGATTCCGGGGAATTAGGGTCAAAGCCTTCATACCTTGAGGTGTGGTCGCTTTCTAGTAGAATAACTGAGTTTTCTTTTTCTGCGACGGCAAGGTTTTCCTGCGAGCGATGAAGCCCAAGTACATAGGTTTCTGCTCCATAGATAGACGAAGACGAACAGGCATTGGCGTGAACAGATACAAACAAATCAGCCTTGTTTCGGTTCGCAATATCTGCTCGTTGATGCAATGGAATGAAAACATCCTGATCACGGGTGTAAACTACTTTTACATCAGACAGATTTTGATTGATTAATTTTCCCAGACGGAGAATGACGTCCAGTACGATGTTTTTTTCTTCTTTTCCAAAATACCTTGCCCCATTATCATTCCCGCCATGTCCTGCATCCAGAACAATCGTTCCGATTTTATGAACGGGTACAACTTCTTTGTCAGCTGCAGTTGCACTTAATAGGAAAGAGAAATTTGTTAAAATGAAAAGAAAAAGATACTTATTAAAGAACATACCTTTTTTATCTTTATTATTGCAATACTTGTTTATAATAGCTAAAAATTAAGGACAGCAAAGATACAAAGAATGGATTATTTTTCCCTGATAATTTTATCTAACCACTGTTTTTATATTTTTGCAGTCTCTGATTTTAACGAATGAAAAGGACGTAGTGAGACAACAAAAAATTAGAAAGACAATTTTATTGGGTCTGGTTCTGCTTGCTGGAATTGGCTATCTGTCTATGGCTCAGATATCGCCGGATGCAAAGGGAAGAGTTCGTCCTGCGAAAAAGGTCAAAAAGGAAGTGAAAGATACCACGAAGGTAAAGTCCAAGACGGCTAAAGATTCAGCAAATTCCCCTGTAATTGATTCTGAAATAACATATTCAGCGGATGATTCAATCCCTTTTGATTTTGAGAAGAAAAAAGCTTTTCTGTATAAAAACGGTAAGGTTGTTTACAAGGATATTCAGTTAACAGCTGATTATATAGAAATGGACATGGACAAAAAGGAAGTATTTGCCCATGGAGTTATGAATGATTCTTCCAAAACAATTGTTGGGCGTCCTGTCTTTAAAGATAAAAGCGGAGAATACGAGGCTGATACTCTCCGGTATAATTTCAATACTAAAAAGGCCATTGTCTTTGGTATTCTTACGGAACAGAGTGGTGGTATTATTCAGGGAAATAAGACTAAAAAGACAAAGGATAATGAGTATTGCATGGTTGATGGGAAATACACAACTTGTGATGAGGACCCTCCTCATTTCTATTTAAGGTTAACAAAGGCCAAGGTTATTCCGAAGAAAGTAGTAGTAACCGGACCTGCATATCTTGTTTTGGAAGACTTTCCGATTATTTTTCCATTTCTTCCTTTTGGATATTTTCCTAGTACAACGAGTTATTCTTCGGGAATTTTGATTCCAACCTATGGAGAAGAAACACAACGCGGATTCTTTCTTCGTGATGGTGGATATTATTGGGCTGCAAGTGATTATTATGATGCAGCAGTTCGTGCTGATATTTATTCAAAGGGTTCATGGGGCGTAAAAATGAATTCAAATTATAAGTTGAGATATAAATTCAGTGGAAGTTTTGCTATTAGTTATGCCGATAATATTTATGGACAGGAAGGGTTGCCATCTTATAGTAAAAGTCACGATTTTGCTATAATGTGGTCTCATTCACAGGATTCTAAATCAAATCCTTCACAGACGGTTTCTGCCAGTGTGAACTTTTCAACGTCGGGTTATGATCGGAATAATTCCTATTCAGCTCAGAAATATTTAACGAATTCAAAATCATCGAGTGTCTCTTTTACAAAAAAATGGGACAATAGTCCATTCTCAATGTCAATGAACTTACGCCATTCTCAGAATTCTACAGATTCAACAATTTCATTGAGTTTACCGGAGATGACCCTGACAATGAATCGGATTTATCCGTTTAGAAAGGCAAATTCATATGGAACTCAACATTTCTGGGATAAGATTGGAATTAGTTATAGTGGTGATTATCGCTATATGGCTAACAATGTTAAAGAGAATAAGGTCTTTGATGCTGATTCTTGGGAATCAGGGGCACAGCATAATACTTCGTTGGAATTGCCATCTTTTTCGCTTCTCAAATATTTCAACTTTAGTCCGGGAATTAATTACTCTGAACGATGGTATTCGAGCTATTATACTGAAGATTGGGTTCCTGATGCAAATTACGACCGATATTCAGGGCGGACGAGTGGTGCCGTAGAATATATCAAGCATAATGCTTTTAAGCGGACTTATGACTATTCTTATAGTCTGAGTATGAACACGCAGATTTATGGTATCTTTAATTTTACGAATCCCAAATCAAAGGTAAAAGCAATTCGACATTTGATTAAACCATCGATCAGTTTTTCATATCATCCTGATTTTACTGGGGAAAATATGGGATGGATGCGTTCTTATCAGAATGATACGGCTAAGGTTTACTATAGCATCTTTTCAAGGTCCTTATACCCATATACTCCGAGCGGTAAAACCGGAGCAATTTCTTTTAATTTGAGCAATAATATTGAAATGAAGGTTTTGAATACGAACGATACGACATCTAAAGAGAAATACAAAAAGGTTCCAATTCTGGATAATTTGAATTTTAGTGCAAATTATAACATGATGGCAGATTCTTTTAAGCTTTCGATGATTTCGTTTAGTGGACGAACCAAAATTCATGGAACAGATATTAACTTTAGTGGGATTATAGACCCGTATGCAACATCAGGAACGAGGGATATTAATGAGTATGAGTTTAAAAAGAGTGGTTCGCTTGGACACTTGCGGAGTTTTAGCACTTCCTATGGAATGAGTTTTAAGTCCCAGGAAGAAAGGGCCAAAGAGGAGAAAAATAAGGATCAGGTTGAAGGGAAAAACACTTTACCCGCCTATTATTCTGATTACGCTGATTTTAATGTGCCGTGGGATTTGCGATTTGATTATACGTTCAATTATTCAAGATCTCCGGGAATGCCAAGTCAGGTTCTTCAAACGCTGGGTCTTAGCGGAAATATAAATGTGACTCCTAAGTGGAAGGCAACATTTACTTCTGGTTATGATTTTAAACAAGGGAAGATTTCTTATACCAATGTTTCTGTTTTCAGAGATCTTCATTGTTGGCAGATGTCATTTAACTTTACCCCATTTGGATACAGAAGTTTTTACTCATTCCAGATTAATGTAAAATCGTCTGTCTTAAGAGATCTGAAATTAACAAAGAGTCAGACGTGGTGGGATCGATAGATATGTATAGAAACAACCAATAAAAATGAGCTTCAAATTATGAAAAAAGTTATTTCGACAGAAAATGCACCTCAGGCAATCGGACCCTATAGTCAGGCAATAGAAGTCAACGGAACTTTGTACATTTCTGGGCAAATACCAATAAATCCTCAAACGGGAATTATTCCTAAAGGGATCAGGGAGCAGACCGAACAGGTCATGAAAAATATTGGGGCTATATTGAATGCTGCTGGTTTCTCTTATCGTGAAGTTGTTAAAAGCACCTGCTATTTAGCTGACATGGATGATTTTCAAGCTATGAACGAAGTGTATGACCACTATTATACCGTAGATCAACCTGCGAGAGTTGCCTGTGCGGTGAAAACCTTGCCCAAAAATGCGCTGATTGAGATTGAAACTATCGCGGTAAAGGAATGATCTATCCAGGTTCATAGATATGGACTTCCAGCTTATTGCCGTGGAGGGGATTCGTATGAAATAAAATTCACTAGCGGTAAATTCATTCGTTATATTTCAATACTTTGGAGTTTTAATATACTTTTGTGAAGAATCAAATAATTCAGAAAAATTAAAAAATAAAATATGGCTTTTGTTTCAAAGATTTTATCAAAATTTCTTGGGAATAAATCCGACAAGGATATCCGGGAAATTATGCCTATCATTCAACAAATCCACAAAGAATATGATCGTATAAAAGTTCTTTCAAATGATGATCTGAGAGGGGAGACTTTTAAACTAAAAGAAGGAATTAATGAGCACATTCGTCCCGAAAAGGAAGAAATTGATGCTCTTAAGGTGAAGGTTGAAGAGGTAGATATTGAGGAAAGTGAGAAAATTTATGATCAGATTGATAAAATAGAGGAGCGAATTAAAGATAAGTTGGAAGATTATCTTAATGAGATTCTTCCTACAGCTTTTGCTGTTGTAAAGGATACCGCTCGTCGATTTACTGAAAATGAGGGACTGGAAGTTACAGCTACTGATTACGATCGGGAGCTGGCAACGAAAAAGTCTAACGTTCTTATCAACGGAGACAAAGCCGTTTGGAGTAGTACATGGATTGCCGGTGGAAATTCCACAACATGGAATATGATTCATTACGATGTACAGTTGATCGGTGGAATTGTTCTTCATCAAGGGAAAATCGCTGAAATGGGTACTGGTGAAGGAAAAACATTGGTTGCTACTTTGCCGGTGTTTCTTAATGCTCTGACCGGACGAGGTGTTCACATGGTCACCGTCAATGATTATTTGGCTAAACGAGATTCAGAATGGATGGGCCCAATTTATGAGTTCCATGGTTTGACTGTTGACTGTATTGATAAACATGAACCAAATTCTGAAGCACGCCGTCAGGCATATCTCTCCGACATTACATTCGGAACCAATAATGAGTTCGGTTTCGATTATTTAAGGGATAATATGGCTATTAACCCGGAAGATCTTGTCCAGCGGAAGCCTAATTATTCTATTGTCGATGAGGTCGATTCGGTCTTAATTGATGACGCCCGTACCCCTTTGATTATTTCAGGACCGGTACCTAAAGGTGACGATCAGCAATTTGATGAACTTAAGCCTTATGTTGAAAGACTTTATGATGCACAAAAGGTGCTTATTAATCAGTTCTTTGCGGAAGCAAGACGTTTGTTCTCAAAAGAAAATGCTACAGATAAAGAACTGGATGAAGCGGCTCTTCTTATCCTTCGTGCTTACAAAGGGTTGCCTAAAAATAAGGCAATTATTAAATTCCTGAGTGAAGAGGGGATTAAAGCTCGTATGACTAAGGCTGAAAATTACTATATGCAGGACAATAACCGGAATATGCATATCGTAACAGATCCTCTTTATTTTGTTATAGATGAAAAACTCAATTCGGTTGACTTAACCGATAAGGGTATTGACCTTGTCTCTGAGAAAATGGAGGAGCGGAATTTCTTCATCTTGCCAGATGTTGGGGCAATGATTGCTGAGATAGAAAATTCTTCGGATACTCCGGAAAACAAAATCACCAAAAAAGATGAACTATTACAGGATTATGCTGTAAAATCAGAACGTGTTCATACAATTAATCAACTTCTTAAGGCCTATACGATGTTCGAAAAGGATATCGAATATGTGGTCATGGACAATAAGGTGAAAATTGTTGATGAGCAAACAGGTCGTATCCTTGAAGGAAGACGTTATTCTGATGGATTGCATCAGGCTATTGAGGCAAAGGAACAAGTTAAGATTGAAGCAGCGACCCAGACTTTTGCAACTGTTACTCTGCAGAATTATTTCCGTATGTATAATAAGCTGGCCGGTATGACCGGTACGGCAGAGACGGAAGCTGGTGAATTTTGGGATATTTATAAGTTGGATGTAGTTGTTGTTCCAACGAATAAACCGGTTGTTCGTGTCGATTATGAAGATTTGGTTTATAAAACCAAGAGAGGGAAATATACTGCTGTTATTGATGAGATAGTAAAACTGTATGAGGTCGGACGTCCTGTATTGGTGGGGACGACTTCTGTCGAGATATCAGAATTGCTTAGCCGTATGCTGAAAATGAAAGGGGTTAAGCATAACGTTCTGAATGCAAAATATCATCAGCGGGAGGCTGAAATTGTAGCGGAAGCAGGAAATAAAGGAACTGTGACCATTGCAACGAATATGGCAGGTCGTGGAACGGATATAAAACTAACTCCAGAGGTTGTTGAATTAGGCGGTCTTGCAATTATCGGAACGGAACGCCATGAGTCTCGTCGTGTTGACCGTCAGTTGAGAGGACGTGCCGGAAGACAAGGTGACCCGGGTACTTCTCAGTTTTTTGTTTCGCTTGAAGATGACCTGATGCGACTATTTGGCTCTGCCAGAATAACTGGGGTTATGGATAGGTTGGGCTTGAAAGAAGGTGAAGTTATTCAGCACTCGATGATTTCCAAGTCGATTGAACGGGCGCAAAGGAAAGTTGAAGAAAACAACTTTGGTATTCGTAAACGTCTTCTGGAATATGATGATGTGATGAATAACCAACGTGAGGTTATATACAAGAAACGTCGTCATGCCTTACTCGGTGAACGAGTGGACATCGATATTCTCAACATGATGTATGACGCAATAGAAGCCATCGTAGAAGAAAATAAAGAGACTGGCGACTATGAGGCATTCAAAACTGAGTCATTTCGTCTGCTGTCTATTGACATTTCGGTGAGCGATGAGGAATTTATGAATTCCAGTACGGACCAGATAACGGATAAAATTTATCATGAACTTCTTGCTGCGTATAAACGCAAAATAGAGGTAATTGCCAAACAGGCTTATCCGGTTATAAAAAACGTTTTTGAAAACAATGCTCGAATCTACCAAAATATTGTAGTCCCATTTACGGATGGGAAACGTTATTTTCAGGTTATAACAAATCTTGAGAAAGCTTACGATACCGAAGGAAAAGAACTGATTCGTTCTTATCAGAAGCAAATCGTTCTTCAAACTATTGACGATTCATGGAAGGAACAACTCCGTGAGATGGATGATTTGAAACAGTCCGTACAGAATGCTTCCTATGAACAAAAGGATCCTTTGTTGATTTATAAATTCGAAGCTTTCAATTTATTTAAGATAATGATTGAGAAAATCAATCGCTCTATTGTTTCTACGTTACTTAAAGGACATATTCCGGTTAACGATCCGGAGGATCTCCACGAAGCAAATAATCAGCATACCGATATGAGCCGGATGCAGATGAGTCGGAATGAAGGTAGTGATGAACAACTACAAACAAACAGAGAGCAGCCAAAAACTCAACCGGTTCGGGTTGAAAAAAAGGTTGGACGAAACGATCCTTGTCCTTGTGGTAGCGGGAAAAAATATAAAAATTGCCACGGGAAAGATGTTGCATAATTAATGAACGCTGTTCTGATAAAATCAGAACAGCGTTTTCAAAATAATGATATTCCATGGAACTATCTTATATAATTTGGAACGTACGCCCGGAAATATTTTCTTTAAAAATAAACTGGGGAATGTTTGGTACTATTGCACCAAGGTGGTACGGTCTTCTTTTTGCTTTGGGTTTTTTAATTGGTTATTCGATCTATGAGCGAATATCGAAGTTTGAAAAGGAAGATCCGAAATGGATTGATAAATTGTTTATCTATGTTTTGGTTGCCACGATTTTAGGCGCACGTTTAGGTCATGTCTTTTTTTATGAATGGGGATACTATTCCCAGCATCTTTCGGAGATACCCAAAGTGTGGCATGGCGGATTAGCCAGTCATGGTGGTGCCGTTGGTATTATCGTTGCTATTTATATTTACTCAAAGAAAATAACCCATCGTTCGATGTTGTATACCCTCGATCGTTTAGTCGTTCCGGTTGCGCTTGCAGGAGCTTTTATCCGATTGGGAAATCTTATGAATTCTGAGATCTATGGGAATTCGACTTCTTTACCTTGGGGATTTATTTTCATCCGGAACGGAGAAATACTACCCAAACATCCAACCCAGATTTATGAGGCACTCTGCTATTTGATTGTATTTGCCTTGTTATTGTATTTTTATTGGAAAACTGAATTACGAAATAAACAGGGATTCCTTGTAGGTATCTTTTTTGTTGGGGTTTTTATGGCTCGGTTCTTTATTGAATTTATTAAGCAGCCACAAGTTAATTTTGAAAAGGGAATGGCATTAAATATGGGACAGATATTGAGTATCCCGTTTGTATTGATAGGAATCTATCTAATTATTCATGCATTGAAATCGGCTCCTGTAGTTTATCCTCCATTTCAGAGTAAGGAGTTGAATAAAAAATAAATAGTAGTCATTCTATGCGAAAAAAAGCGTCTTTATTTGAAATAAAGACGCTTTTTTTATGATCTGATATTGTTACAAATCTATGGATTCATAGATTCTTCCTGTGTTTTAATTTTTAAAATCGATTTAGTCCTTTTTTTGAGGATTTTAATGTAAGCAGAGGATTGTCGTGTGAAATCGGAATTTGATAAGGATAATGAACAGGAAAGAGACTTGTCTGCCCACGATAGAGCTTGATCAATCTCTCCATTCATTTCTGTTGCAACAGCAAGGTTGTAGAGTGCAAAGAATGCTAATCTCGAATTTGGCTTTTCGAATGCGATTTTTTGCCATTGTGCTCCGGCATTTTTCCAATCACCCTTTTCAGCAAAGGCAGTAGCTGCTTTAAATCGATTTGCTGACGGAATGTAATAAAAACGATTGGTTTTTACCCAATGAGGAGAAAGCCGATCGGCATATTTCTCTCCGTTGGCAATACTCGCATCATGGATTGCTTTTATTCTTCCCGGCATTTTGAATTTCCCATTATGGATGTTGTTGTCCCAAACAAGTGTATTGGTGTCGGTATAGGTGTCAACGATGACATGTCTTGAAGGATCGTAAAGAGTCCATGCAGCACCACTGGTAACACCGGTTACTGGAGCGGGAACCCGACTATAATATCCGGAAGTTACGGTGTTGATATAAGTGTACGTTTCAAGAGAGATAACCCCGTCTGCCTTATTTCTGCGACAAATATCTTCGATAACGGCCCACGGAATGGGTTTTAGCTTTTCCCCGTATTCTATCTCGAACGTGCGATAATCAATAATTTTAGATTTGACCGGAACATTGTTTTCTTTGAGATGTCGGGCTAACCCAGAAAGACAGCTGGTTGTTGCCAGACTATCAATATTGGTTATTTTATTGCGATGGTCTTTTGTTAGAAATACATTTTTTTTATAGTAATTCTGGAGCGTGTCACCTATATATTTGAAATTTCTGGAAATGAGGGCAACTGTGCTCATGGGGGCCGGAATGACCTTTGTTGCAGGCTCCATAACCTCGATAGAAAATTTATGGGTAGAAAGACATGAAGTGGCAAGCAGTGCCATTATCGCTGTACCCGCTGCAATAAAAAAAAGTCTTTTCATAGTGTCGCTTTTGTTTCAATGATTTCAACCGTGTCTATTCTCTTTTTTAATGTTATCAGATAGTTTTCTGTCTGAATTCTGTAGTAGGTTTTATAAGACTTTGTAGCCCATTCAAAAGCTTCTTTAAGTTCACCTTTCATTTCACAGGCAAGAGCCATGTTAAATTCAGCTTTGCTTCTTAGCATACGATTGTGTTGTTTGGTTAGGGCTAGCCAATAGGTTTCCGCTTTTTCCCATTCATGATTATTAACAAGTTGAAAGGCTATTTTTAATGAATCATTTCCTACAAAAATTCCTCTTTTTTCCGTAACCCACTCCGGCGAAATATGCTGAGTGAAGTCTTTTGCAAGCCATGCAGATGCACTGATGAGTGATTGTTTGGCGTATGGAATAATATCATAGATATCTGACATCCTGTTCGAGAAGGTCGAATTCTCAGTAAAAATAGTGTCTTTAACGGCATATTCATCAGAGATCGTTTGCGTAGCCGGATTATAAATCCGCCATAATACATCAAAAGTAATATCAAGATCCATGTAGTACTCAATCGGTTCACTCATGTTCCCTAGTGCTCTTGAGTTAGTGAATTTTCCCTTGATTTTGGGAACGTATTTTTCGAGAACAATAAGTCCGTCTGTTTTGTAGGTGTTACAGATATTTTGAACAAAATCCCAACTTAGCGGAGCAGGGTTTGTGTAAATAGACTCCTGGCGGTCTATGTTCCGATTATTAAGAACAATGACATCAAAAAACTCGGTGTTATATAGCGCATCTGCAAGAACTTTAACCGTTGTGTCGGACACTACACTATCGCAGACCATTAAAGGGGCATTAAATCCTTTTTTTAGAAAGACTTTTTGTAGTGAATCTGTCGAGTAACTTATAAAAGATTCGTTCATGGAGCGATTCATAATAGTGAAACTGTGTAAGTTATCTGGCAATATCTTTTCTGCAGGCGTAAGGACCTGAAGATAAATGGGCTCAAATTCCTTACAGGATTGAATTCCAAGAAGTGATAATCCGATTGATAAAAACGCCACAAATTTGAATAACACCTTTTTCATCATGAAAATCGTTTGTTTAAGTTATTCTCTAGACCCAAATCAAAAACTATTCCAAAATAAGATTTTTAAGGAATATATCTGACTTAAAAAAATAATTAAAAAACATCAACTTTACAGTCTTTAATCAAACAACAGTTATAGTGAGAAAGTTGATTGTTTCTTAAATATCATAGAGCTGGGGCAAAATTAGCAAAAACGAGGCAGTTAGCAATAAATAGCAAAAATCCGGTGTTTATCGTATCTATAAATTAAACCATTGATTCAGAATGCTTTTTAGTGTCTTGATATCGATACGTTTTGCAACAATGTGCTTATTTTTATCGAGGACATAAATTACTGGTGTTGAGGTGATATTATATAGTTTCCAGTATCCGGAGGTTCTGTCCGGATCATAAACGTTTATCCAGTCGCTTAAGTTGTGCTGACTGATAAAATCATCCCAGGCATGGCGATCAACTGCGATGTTTATAGCAAAAACCTGAATCCCTTTATTTTTAAAAGGAATGTAAATTTCCTGATGAAGTTTGGGAATCTCGGTCTTACAAAAGCCACATTCAGGTTCCCAGAAAACTAATATAGTATAAGGAGCATTGACCTCCGACAGTCGGTAGTCACGACCCTCTTCAAGGGACGGAAGCTTAAGGTCTGGAGCAATATTGCCAATTAGATTCGGTTTAAGCAGTTTTACCTGTTCCTTTATTTTTTTTAAAGTTGAGGTATCGGCAGGAAAAGAATTTCGCTGGATATAATATTTCTCGGCAATAGTGACAAAGGCAGCATCCATTCCCATTGTCTGGGAATTTAGGGTCAGGTCCAGAATATTGTTTAAAATCGTTTTTTTTACGATCCCATTACAGCGATTAATGATTCGAATCGCAGTTGAGACGACCGAGTCTGGAGTTTGTATCGTTTGAATTTCTATAAAGTTTTTGATTTTGGAGTAGAATACCGGAGTTCTAAGAATTCGTGGATCGTTGAGTGGCAAGTTATCCGCAAAATGTTGTTGTTGGTAATTATATTCTTTAACCCATAGAAGAGAGTCCTTGTGTGGAGTGTTATTGTGGAGCGAAAAACCGGGCTGTTCAGGGACCATTAGCGATCGAAAAAAAACGCTTGCCATTGTTCCCTTAAACAATCGGGCATTCTCCTTCCAGAAATGATGCATCTCCTGATCTTGAAGCTTGAGCTTTTGTTTTAGTTGTAAGATCGAGTCCGAAGGTAGCAGGTTCCTTTGAAGTTGATTAAGCAGTGCGGTTCTGTTTTTTTGCTTATCAATCAGGAAAGACTGATAATTCATGAATGCTTCGCTTTCTTTGTTATTGTAAATAACAGGGAATGCTATTTCAGGAGAAATACGCACCGTGAAAGTTTGGTTCTTTCCGATCAGAAAATCGAATCGTTTCTGATTTAAAACAAGGGAATAAATTCCTTCCTGAAGCTTTTTATTCCCTCGAATGCTGCATTCACCCTGATGATTTAGCTTCAGGGTATCAAGAGTAAAAAGGCTATTATTAAAATAGTAAGTAAATACCAGAGCTGAATCTGCTGCCTGAGGATAGCTGACTTTTATATCATGCTGAGAGTAACCTCTTAAATAGAAAAATGAGATGCACATGAAAAATAAAAATAGCTTATTAAATCTCATTCTCCGTTTTTTTAGACGTTTCTATAGACACCTCATTTTTTATAGTGTACTGAGGTAGTCGGTTAGCTTAATCAGTCCCGGCTCTTTTTTGACATTCAGCTTGTTGTTTTTAACAAAGTCTTTTATCTCACTGTCTTTTTGAGGGAATAACTCAATGATGCTTTTTATTCCTGAAATTTTATGAATTGAATGATCGGGCAGAAGTAAATAAAAATCATCGGATTTTCTTACATACTCGGCCAGTTTGGCATCCTGATAAGCCTGAGGTTTTTGTGCGGGATTGTAGTCCATGCAATATCTTTTAAGCAGAGAAGCCTTGTTTGCATGAATTTGCTGGAAGAAACCAACGCCACTGGTCTGGGGAAGAAGGATAAAGGTATCTTGGGCCATAACCGCTTTGCTGACGAAGTTGTTTTTTGGAACAATAAGTATTTCACTGTCCTTTTTAAATTCTATCTGATCGTTGTAGATATCATAACGGAGCAGAAGATTTTTAAAAACCACTTTCTGTGTTGTTATAATTTCTCCTGTTTGAAATTCTTTATTAAGGTAAGGGGACCCCTTGTAGTTTATTTGCTCAACAAGGACGCCGTTTTCGTAATGGGCTTTTTTTACTTGTTCATAGAAGGATGAAAGAGATGTTTCACCAAGTTGAGCTTTGGTTGTGATTGTACAACCCAAAATGAATAATAAAATGAAGAGCTTTTTCATCGTTTATCGTTTTTGAATTCAGTAAGGTCTTAAAAAGAATAGAAAGATAACTCTATCAAAATTAATAATTTTGATTGTTTTTTGTTAATGAAGGGCCCTCAATTTATACTATGAATTATTTTTTATCCTGTAATCGGCGAAATTACAATGAAAGGAGAAGCACGATCCGTAGACGGATGGGTGAGAATCACAAAAAGCGAAGAATGATTGAATCGTCGTTTTGCTAAGATAATTTATCTTTATAATCAAGATAATTGAATTTTCGAAGTAGCTTAAAATCACCGTTTGATGTCCATATTCCAATTGACGGGTGGTTCACTCCGTTGAAAAAATTTGTTTTAACCATCGTATAGTGGATCATATCCTCGAAAATGATCAGGTCTCCCGGTTTCAATTCCCGGTCGAAAGACCAGTTCCCCATGTAATCTCCGGCGAGACAACTATTTCCTCCAATCCGATAGGTCGGTTTTGATCTTTGTGGTTTAGAAGAAGCTCCTACAATCTGAGGCTTATAGGGCATTTCCAGACAATCGGGCATGTGTGCTGCAAAAGAAACATTGAGAATTGCTGTTTTAATGTCCTTGTTTTCAACAATGTCTACGACCGAAGAAACTAAAACTCCAGTTTCCCATGCAAAAGCACTTCCCGGTTCGAGAATTACTTCCAGATTGTATTTCTTACGAAAATTGGTTAAAAGGGAGATCAGATGAGAGGTATCATATCCTTTTCTGGTCATTAAGTGACCGCCGCCCATATTAATCCATTTTATCTGAGAAAGATACGGTCCGAATTTTTCTT
Source organism: Prolixibacteraceae bacterium (assembly GCA_963692465.1). GTDB lineage: Bacteria > Bacteroidota > Bacteroidia > Bacteroidales > Prolixibacteraceae > JAUZOB01. The sequence continues at coordinate 229,396 of OY829943.1, read as the reverse complement.
CAACAACCGTAAGCAGTTTCTCCAGATCATAAGAAGACGATTCGCAAAGGGCATGAAAATGTAACCCTTCTATCTCTTTGGGAAGAACCGGCGGGAGTTGAGAGACCGGAATACCAAGTCTTGACCCGGCTGCACATGGATTGTATAATTCTGTTTCTATCTCCGAGAATTCCGGATTGATTCGGATTCCAATGGATATTTTTCGGTTAAAAGATTTTATTCTGGATTGGAATCGGTCAAACTGATATAATGAATTGAAGGTGATATGACTGGAATATTGCATTATTTCGTCAAAATCCTCATCGGTATAGGCTGGCGAATAAGTGTGTGCCAGAGTTCCCATTTCTTCATAGGCAAGGCGCGCCTCGTTAACGGAACTCGCAGCAGTGCTGTTGATATAAGGTTTAATCAACGGGAAAGCCCCCCATAGGGCAAATCCTTTAAATGCAGGTATGATATTAATCTTTGCTTCTTTTTTTACCTGATTAATTAGCTCAAGATTCCGTTGCAATAAACGTTCTTCAAGGACGTAGCATGGCGATGGAATTTTGTGATAGTCAATTGGATTCATAAGCTTTGTTTACCACATAAAAACAGGGTACTACCCGTTAAACGGATTATTCTTTGGTCAGTATTTTTACCTGATCGGCAATCGTATTATATAGCTCTTGACTGACAGGGCATAACGGTAGTCGAAGTTCATTTTTCAGTAACCCAAGTATTTGCATTGCTGCTTTTATCCCACCGGGGTTGTTTTCATGGAAAATACTATGAATAAAATCGATGAATTTTAGATGCCAGGAGGCGGCAAAATCCTGATTCCCATTCATTGCAGCGTGGACCATCCCTGAATATTGTTTCGGAAAAGCGTTACAAACAACGGAGATAACCCCGGCACCTCCAATTGAAATAACAGGAACTGCCAATGCGTCGTCTCCTGATATGACCTGAAAATGATCCGGCTTATCTTTTAAAATTTTGGATATTTGGGTCATGATTCCACTCGCTTCTTTAACCGCAACGAATTTGTCAGAAGAATGGGCAATTCGAAGGGTTGTCTCTGCGGTCATATTGCGACCGGTTCTGCCGGGGACATTGTAAAGGACTACAGGCACAGGTGAAGCAGCTGCTACGGCTTGAAAATGCTGGAATATTCCTTCTTGTGTGGGTTTGCTGTAATAAGGCACTACCGAAAGGATTGCATCTATTCCGCTCAAATCAAATTGAGCAATCGTGTTGGTGAGCTCGGCTGTATTATACCCACCGAGACCTAAGAGAATCGGTAATTGGTGATTGTTCTTCTCTTTGACAAAGGAGATGATCTGTTTTCGTTCATTAAGCGATAGAGTAGCTGCTTCACCGGTTGTCCCTAATACAACCAGATAATCAGTACTGTTTTTAATCTGAAAATCAATCAACTGCTCTAATGCCGTATAATCAACGGTTCCATCTGGATTGAATGGGGTTACTAAAGCAACTCCTACTCCTGAAAAATCAGTTCTCATGCTTAATAAACAGTGTTTGGTTTAAAAAATCTATATGATTTTATTTTGCTGATATTAATGAGTTTTTACAAATTCTGCAATATAAAGTGTCAGTTTGATTGAAAAAACAAATATCAGCCTGCAAAAATAAGAAAAATCCCCGAGGTATTAATTGTTCTTGTTTATTCCAGAAGACTTTTCTTAAGTGATTGATTTTGTGTTCCTGTAATACCATTCAAATTTTTGATACATTTGTGTAAAGAGATAAATCCATTTTTCTATTTTATATTGTTCTAACAACGGCTGGTAGAAATAGATCTTAAAATAAACAGACATGAGTATAGTGGTTACCAGAAAATCTAACAAGTTCATTCCAGACCCCAAAAGAGTCATTACCCGATATTTTAAAACCAGTGAGCAGCAGGCAGCTAAGGTTATTCAAAATATTCTAAAGATGCCGGAAGCAGAAGTTATTTCGACATTGAATCATATATTGAACGACTTTTCCAAGAGACATCGGAATGTAACTAAAATATTACAATACAATTTTGAAAAATTAGGTCGGGTTTTTGATAGCCTGGGAATAGAGATGTGGAGACTTCCGTTAACAACGAAACTGTTGGTTGGCGCTTGTTTTACAAATGAGTATTCCATTGAGTCCGCTGCTGTATTTAATCCGTCAATTGTAGAACATCCCGATCAATTTAATCTGGAACCCGGCCAGAAGCGAATCATTATTAGTCTCCGGGCTACCGGTGAGGGGCATATTTCATCAATTGTTTTTAAGAGTGGAATCATTGATAAAAATGGCAATCTGATTTTTGATCCCGATGGATCCTTGGTGGGAGAAGCAGAAACAGTGAAACTGCATATTTATGACAAGAAAAAATTTCTTGAAAAGTTAGATGAGATTGTAGTTCAAAAAAAATCCCTTTCCGCTTTTATGCTTCAGGAAAGGTTGGGGGATACTTTTACCTATGAAGAATTACTTAAAAATATTTCTGAAACAGAGAAAGACAAAGTATTAAACAAAGAAGAACAGTCTATCCTTCAAAAGATTCATTGGTTGGCTATAACTCATTATGAATCTGTGTTTTCAATGGATACTTCGTTTTCAGAAAGAGTTATTTATCCGGTCTCTGATTTTGAACGCAATGGAATTGAAGATGCCCGTTTTGTTCGCTTTGTATATGATAGTGGACAAATAATGTATTTTGCAACCTATACGGCTTATGACGGAACTTCCGTTATTCCGATGCTTTTGAGTACAGCTGATTTTTATCAGTTCAAGATGCAGCCTATTCTTGGTGATTGTGCTACCGATAAAAATTTTGCTTTATTCCCGAGAAAAGTAAATGGGAAATATGCGATGCTTTCGCGAATAGATGGGGTGAGTGATTATATCATGTTTTCTAAAAACCTGTATAATTGGAATAAGGCGATTAAGATCATGGAACCAAAATATACCTGGGAATTTATCAAAATCGGGAATTGTGGTTCACCCCTGGAAACTCCACAAGGATGGTTGTTTCTTACACATGGTGTCGGTCCTATGCGGGAGTATAGTATTGGTGCAGCTTTGTTGGATCTGAACGATCCGACTAAAGTAATAGGGCGGCTTAAACAACCTATTATTATTCCTAATGCACAGGAACGGGAAGGATATGTTCCTAATGTTGTTTATTCCTGTGGTTCGATAATTCATAATGAACAACTCATCATTGCCTATTCTATTGCTGATTATGCAACAACTTTTGCCTCCGTATCTCTTGAGGCTTTGATGAAAGAGTTGCTGTCTGATGGTCCTGGACAATAACCGGGTAATTGTTACAGTTCTTGGTTACAATGAGACTGGAGATTAAGTATGCAATGGTACTTTCAGCTCCCTGGTTGCGGTTAATTTTATCTTCCTCCAGTCCATCGCAACACCCGTTTGTTTCATCATCATATAATGCGATTCCCAGATCATTGTCTCCTATAAACCACTTGAACGAGTCGAATGTGCGTTTGAGATAGTTCGTGTTTTTGGTGATTTTATAAGCCTGATCGTAAACGAGCATCATCGCCATCGCATCGATAGATTGCTGTGCATATTGAGCACAAACTTTATTCTTTTGATACCATCCGTTACTTCCGACCGGGGATAGATGTCCATTTCTGAATGATATTTTGTCCAGAAAATTAAGAGTCTTGAGTGCGATCGAAAGGATTTCTTTTGAACGAATAAATTCGTAAGCGTGGAATAAAGCCAGAGGCAGGATCCCGTTGTCGTAGCTCAATTTTGGCTCAAACCATTCCCATGATTCATCCGATTCCCGTTCGAAGCTTTTGAGTAGTCGTTTTGTTGTTTTTCTTAATATTTCCAAAACCTGTTCGTTATTTGGAAACATTCTCAGATAATAGCAAAGTCCGATTGTGGTATTTGCATTTCCCCGTAAACTCTTGAGTCCGTTTATATGAGGTAAGGCTTTGGAAAAAATATCCTTTCCTGCATAAAGATAAGCATCTTTAGGCGCGAAACGGATAAGATACCCTAGAGCCCACATTGTTCGGCCAAAGCAGTCTTCGGAAGTTGGAGTCGAATCGAATTCTTTTTGGTAAGTAAAGAAGTTATAGAAAGATCCGTCTTCCTTTTGCATGTATGCAATATAGCTGAGGTAAATTGGGATAAGAGACAGTGCCTGTTTGTTATTTTGGAATTTGTAAGCCATCAGAGACATTAAGAGAGCCCGTGCGTTGTCATCCAGACAATAGCCTTCTTTAAAATTAGGAATACCGTACAATGCATGTTGCAATATCCCGGTTTTGTCCGTAATCGTTTGAATATGATTCAGACTAAATACAGGGATTGTCTCCGGATCAATGAATGAAGATTGAGCCGTTGTTTGAGTCGATGATACTATTATTTCCTGACAGACATCGATATATTCTTTCCCGATCAGTTTCCATGTCGTTTTTTTCCCATATTCGGATGCATTATTGCGCAGCTTTTCCATTTCAGCGGGGTTATCCATTAAGTCGTTCACAATGGAAGCCAGTTGCAGGTAATCGTTAAAATCGAATAAGCGTCCCCTGTTATTTGCCAGTAGTTCTTCTGCATGCCAATAGGGAGTGGAAATGACTGCGGCACCAGCTCCTACGGCATAAGCTAGCGTTCCACTGGTTATTTGGGCTTCGTCAAGATACGGGGTGACATAGATATCAGCAGCCGTTAGATATTGACAGAGCAGGTCTTCATCAACAAAGCTGTTAAGGAAAGAGACGTAATCATTTAATTTGAGCGATTTAATTAGTTTCTTCAGATAATTACGATACTCTTCTCCAAAATATTTCAGAATATTGGGGTGTGTTTTTCCAAGTATTAAATAATGAACGTTCGGGTGTTTTTTTATGATCTCAGGAAGAGCTTTAATAACGGTTTCGATCCCTTTGTTTTTACTTAACAAGCCGAACGTCATGAGAAGTATTTTCCCCTCTATATTGAACTTGTTTTTACATTCCTTGTGACTGTATGTAAATTCAGGAACTCCATGTTCAATGATTTTAAGTTTTTCATTAGGGATGCCATAAATATGAGACAGAAAGTTTGTTGCCTTATGACTCATTACGACGACCTTGTTTGCCTTCCTGCAAATCTCTTTAATAATAGATTTTTGAGTAAAAGAGGGATTTCTTAATACACTGTGGAAAGTGACAATTAATGGAATCCGTAGTCTTTTTACCAAAGATAGAATGTAGATGCCACAATCTCCGCCAAATATTCCGAATTCATGTTCCAGAATGCAAATATCAGCATTGCTTTTATTTATGAAGGAAGCCGCATCGATATAAGAGGGTTGTTCATCTTGGTCAATAGTGAATTTCACCTCCCTGGGGTAAGAATAGTTTTTCCCCTGATCGTTTATTGCAACAATACTGACGGAAGTAGATTTGTCTGCGCTGTTTGCTATAGAATTAATTAAGTTTTGTGTAAACGTGGCAATCCCGCATTTCCTGGGGGGATAGGTTCCTATACAGATAATTCTCATCTTTTTGTATTTAATATTTTTTAACTGTTGATAAATCAATTATATAAGGCATCGCAACCTTACTTAGAGTCTCAATCATATTGCAGGCTGATGTTTGGACCAGAATTCAGAACTATTGAATTGTTCTTTCTGTTGTCGTGACTTATCGAATAATATATCCAATAAAAAACTATTCCCTTGCTGAGCCTGCAAAGATCTATGCCTGTTTAGAGTTTATCAGCGTTAACTTGGGTATGTTCCTGACAAATAAACAACTTGAATAAAAGAATTGTTCATCATTGCTCAATAAATAGGGATGAATCCAATTCGTATCGACTATAAAAAACGATTGGTCTGTCGCTGTTCTTTATTTGGACTGTTTCTAAAAGGAAGCGGTTCTCGAGCAGTTTTTTAAAATTTCAATTTTACGATCTATTGCCCATTTTTCCAAGATACTTATTATATCTTTTATTTCCTAGTTTTTAGCGTCGAATGTTAAAATGAGGAGACTTTTCCTGTTCGGTGATTGAAATTAAGCCAGAAAATCACGTTTATAAGAGAATCTTATCGAAAGGTCGATAATTTGTTGTTATTGAAAATAGTTCTTCTTTTGCCCTGAATTTAATTCCTGATCGTGGATATTGTTAATGAGAAGAAGATAGGAAACTTTCAAATTCAGCAACAAAAACAGATAAGAACCGATTAAGAGGTTGTAGCTCGTTATTACAGCAATGTTGATTGATTGATATCGTCAACTGATTTTTGAAGGTGCTGAATGCAATTTGAAAATAAGGGGGATATTTCATCGATCCGTTGATAATTACATTTTTGACTTCAGATCCGGAGAACGTCAGCTTTTCAGCATCAATGAGTCCAACGTTGGTCATTCCCAACAAAGGATTCGGAAACTGATTTTTAATTTTTCCTTCAATCGCTTTATACGAAAGGATCTTAAATAGTCGATCTAATAGGAAAAAACCTTTTAATCCGGGATAATCGTTTTTTGTTTTATCCATCGTGGACTTAACGATTGGAAGTGTTTCGGAAACGTTGTTTCCCAGGTTAGTCCCGAAGTTACACCACACGATTGAGACCAGATTGCAGATACCGATCTCATTCTTTTCTGACCTGTAACGACGTTGGTCGAAAGGGCAGGGGATAATTAGCGGAATGGCAGGGTCTGGCTTGATCTCTTTTTTTATGGTTTGGCATAAGGCGGCAAGAATCAGGTCATTAATGGTGTATTTCTGTGTGTGCGTAGCTTTTCTGATTGGTCCCATGATTCTTTCGGGAATCGTTCTTAAAATCATGTGAGGGAGTATCTGATCGAGAGACGAATCAAACGGGATACAAAGTGAGCGGTCCGGACTTTCAGTCATCGCCGGACGGGATAGAAAATGAATAAAATCTTTTAGTTTTAAGTCTTTCCAAGCCTGACTGGCTTTGCGTTTTTGCAGATAGCCATAATCGATTAGGATAGCCCCATCGGGTGTTGTCTGATTGTATTTTTCACAAAACAGATAGAGTAACTGTTTAAACCCCGCCGCGTCACAGATCATGTGGTTCAGGATAATACACAGTGTGCTGCATCCATTTTTATATCGGAATAATTTTATGGCTAATTGCGGGCCTTTTTTCTCATCAATCTTTTGTGTGAGAAATGCTTCCTGTTCCGGGTCGTTTTCCTGATCGTCTGCTTCGTTGTCTCTGATCTCAAGAATATCACCGTAGGAAAAGAGACCGGTTTCTTCCCACCATGCCTGCTTCTGATTGTCTGAAACCACGAATTTAGAGGTAAGAAGCGGGATGATCCTGCATATTTCGGTTATCGCTTTTTGTAATGACTGAATATTCAGGGAATTGTTCAGATGGATTATTCCATGGAGGCAATGGTCATTAAAGTTTTCAAAATTCTTCTGCATTAAGTCCCAGGTCTCTGCTTTGTATTTCATAGTGTATTGATTTTAGGGAGAAGATCGTTAAAGTCTCCGTCAAAGAGGAGATTATTTTCAATTCCTGCATTCTCTCCGGCTTTGATGTCCGATATTTTATCTCCGACCAAAACGGAGAGTGATAAATCGAGATTAAATTCCTTTTTTGCTTTTAGTATCATGCCCGGACGGGGTTTACGGCATTCACACGGACCGGTAAAGTCAGGATGATGAGGACAAAAATAAACCTTCGTTATAATAACTCCGTTCGATCTAAAAACCTGAGTCATCCATTGGGTTAGCTTGTTAAAGTCTTCCCGGGTGTATAATCCTCTGGCGATTCCGGATTGATTGGTGATGACGAAAAGAAGATACCCCTTGTCCTGAAATTTTTTGCAGAAATCGAATATTCCGGGAATGAAATGAAATTGATCTATCTCGTAAGTGTGAGGGATGTTGATGTTGATTACTCCGTCCCGATCCAGAAAAAGCGCCTTATTCATAATATGGTCTGAGCTTTAAGGTAATCTTCGGGAATTCCGATGTCGATAAAAGGATCGTCAAAAATAAATCCTTTCATCTTAAATTGTTTTTTTTCGAGAATTTGTTTCTCAAAAGAGAAAGAGGACGGTAATGGCCCTGATTCAAAGACATTTCTATTGAGTAGGTAGACTCCTCCGTTGATATTTCCGGTAGAGTGGAGGCCTTTCTTTTCCTCAAAAGAGAGTATATTCTGGTTTGAGTCAATCTTTACGGAACCATAGCGACTAATGTCGGGTAGCTCTTTAAGTGCCATGGCAATGTCGGAGGGAGCAATAGAATTTTGCTCTAAAAAACGAGGAATATTTATTGGAAAGAATGTATCTCCGTTGATAACCATAAACAGGTCATCCTGTATGTATTTTAAAGACGAAAGAATCGCTCCTCCTGTTCCCAGCGGTTTGTCCTCAATATTATAAGTAATCTTTAGTCCCTGATAGTTTGTCCCGAAATAATCAATAATAGAATTGGCCATATACCCAACGGAAAGAACGACTTCTTCAACCGGACCTTGTTGAAGCCATGCAAACAGATAAGTAAGAAAAGGCTTCCCGTTAATCAATGCCATAGGTTTAGGCCGGTCTGAAACAACCGATTGTAAGCGAGTGCCAAAACCTCCGGCTAAAACAATTGCTTTCATGAATGTTGATTTGCGTAAATTTCTTTTTCAACCAATCCACAGATGATGTGAATCAGTAAAGAATGGACCTCTTGAATACGAGGAGTTTCTGTTGACGGTGCAATCAGACATCGGTCACACAGTTTCTGCATTTTGCCTTGATTATCACCGGTTAATCCGATTGATAGTACTCCTTTTTGTTTGCAGGCGTTAAGGGCGCAGAGAATATTTTCCGAATTGCCAGATGTTGATATGGCAATAAATAAATCCCCTTTATTTCCCAATGCTTCTATTTGTCGCTCGAAAACGTGAACATATCCGGAGTCATTTCCGATAGCGGTAAGAACGGCAGTATTGGATGTTAACTCGATTGCCGGGAGTCCGGGTCGTATCAGATTAAATTTTCCGACGAATTCTCCGGCAAAGTGTTGAGCATCGGAGGCGCTTCCCCCATTTCCGGCAATAAGAATTTTGTTTCCGTTTTTGAAAGCCTTAATGATTGCTTTTGAAACAGACTCTATTTCGTCGGTGAGCTTCGTATCCGAGAGTAACAGTTGGTTGATTTTGATTGATTCGCTAATCTCATTTAGTATGTATTTTTTCATCATAGACCTGTATTGGGGTATGGGATTAATCAAATAATTTCCAGCCGTGACAGCCGCCTTCATTAAAACTAAAATGAACGACCGACCCGGGTTGTGTCTGCAGAAAATTTATGATGTCTTGTTTCTTTGCCGGGTCGACAATGAAGAACGTAAAGCCACCACCTCCGGCACCCGATACTTTGCCGGCATAAGCCCCTTGTTGGATCACATTCTTGTACAAAAGATCAATTTCAGGTGTTGAGATGGATTGAGCTGTCTTCTTTTTGTATTCCCAGGCATTGCCTAACGAACGGGCAAATTCTTTAATGTTACCACTTATAAGGAACCGTTTCATTTCCGAAGTACTCTCTTTTATTTTATGCATGGCTTCAATAGTCTTGCAATTATTATTAGAGGTATTTGAAATCTGTTCGGCAATGATTGCGTCCGACACCCTTGAGGCTCCGGTATAGAAAAGAATCATAGAAGCTTCCAATTCATCAATGATCCATCGTTTGATTCTTAGCGGATTCACAATGATTCGGTCGTGATAGAATTCCATGAAATTAAAACCGCCGAAAGCAGCAGCATACTGATCCTGTTTGCCTCCAGGAAATTTTAAATCGGCCCGTTCGATTTCGAATGCCAGTTGGGCCAGTTCATATTCGCCCAGAGGGAGATGCAACCATTCGACAAAAGCCTTTAGAATGCAGACTACCATGGTGGAAGATGAACCCAACCCGCTTCCCGGGGGAACATCCGAGTAAGTCGTCATCTTAAAAGAAAGGCTTCCCGGATTGTAATCTTTCATAATCCGGTTATAGACTCCTTTGCAAAGCGAAAGTTGCCCGTCAAGCGGTAGCTCAGGTGCAGAATCGAATGTTTGATGCTCGTGAATGTCGCTGGCATAAAGCTCAATCGTATTGGTATCCGATGTTTCGATCGTGCAATGCGTGTAGAGATTGATTGTTGCATTTAGAATGTAGCCGCCATAGGTATCGCAATAAGGGGAGATATCGGTTCCTCCTCCCGCAAAACCAACTCGCAGAGGAGCTTTACTTCTTATAATCATTCGTCATCATTTAAAATTAATCAGATACCATGAACAGGCATTCCAACGTACATTCTTTCACTTTGCCTGACTCCTGTCTGATTGTCCGTTTCAAAATAAGCAATTTTTTATAAACCTTGTTTTTTTAGACTGCTTTTTTATTCCGGAATGCCCTTGCGGGTAGCGAATCATTTATGGGTGAGCTGTTTTTTGAATGCATGATTTTCAGATGTTGCTGAAGGAAAGTGACGGATAATACCTACAATCAGGGAACCTTTTACTTAGGGTTAAACTACCATTTGGGTAAAGAAAGGGTAAGTGAAGGGTAAGCGAAGGGTAAGTAAAGTGTAAACTAGTCCCATCGGAATGCATTGTTGCGAGTATGATTATATTTCTATTCTTTTATGGAAATATTTATGATGGATTTCTTTACTTTTACCCAAATCCAAGGAGCAAAATGATGGATCAAACGTCCGACAATGTATTGGCACAACAGATAAAAAAAGGGAATCAGCTTGCCTTTGCTGCTTTATATGATCGCTATAACCGATCATTATATGCATTGGCCTACCGATACCTTAAGAGTCGGGATTTATCGGAGGATGTCGTTCAACAGATATTTGTTAATTTATGGATTAACCGCGATCAGATTAATGAAGAACTGAATATTAAGAGTTTTATTTTTACCTCATTAAAGAATTCCACACTAAATACGTTGCGGAATAATCAACGGGCCATTGAAAAGAATTATGAACTTCTGATCAATCAGGAGAACTATGATTCAACGGAGATGGAAGAGGAGGCCTCTCATGAGATGGTTGATTTGATTAATAAGGTGGTTGATACGCTTTCGCCACAGCGAAAATTAATATTCAAATTGAAGATAGAGGAAGGTTTGTCTAATTCTGAAATTGCACAAAAGCTTAATTTGTCGGTAAATACGGTAAAGTTTCAGTATTCTCAAATATTGAAGATTTTAAGAGAAAAGGTAGGAAAAGGAATGATTACCGTCGTTACCTTGATTTCTTGTCTTTTTAATTAATTCCATCATTTATTGAAAAAAAGTTTTATTTGATATCATACTTTTTTATGCTTCGGGTGTAGTATAAGAAAAACAGGAAATGAACAAAAGACCCGACGAGCAGCAGATTAACGATTTCTTGCAAAATACCGCTAATTCCGAAGAGGCAAGAATTGTATTGAAATGGCTGGCAACTTCAGAGGGGCAAGATTATGTTTCCTCCCGTTTTGATAAAGACCAGTCTGAAGCAAACCCCGAGGCCGAATTTCTGATTGATCATCCGGTTCCTTCTTTGCAGATGTACCGGAACATTGAAGCGAAGATTCAGAAATATGAGCGAAAACAATTGCGTTTAACTACTTTCCGCAAATCGTGGATGAAAGTAGCGGCAGTCATTGTAATCCCGTTGTTAATTGCGGCAGGTGTGATGTTTTGGACAGAACATTCCAAAACTCAGAAGACAATTGCCTGGCAGGAGATATATGTACCCTGCGGAGAGAAGTATCAGGTTGTTTTCCAGGATGGAACCCGTGTTCTGCTCAATTCGGATACACGATTGAAATATCCGGCAATATTTAACGATAGGTTTCGTCAGGTGTTCCTTTCCGGGGAAGCCTATTTCTATGTTCATAAAAACCCTGATCAGCCATTTTTAGTCCATACCAGAGATTTAACGGTTAAGGTAACGGGAACGTCCTTTAATGTAAAGGCCTATACCGACGAAAACAGAGTTACCACGATCCTTGATAAAGGACGGATTAGTTTATTGTTCCCCAATATTCATCATCAGGAATACGTTTTAAAACCGGGACAACAAGCCGTCTTCGCCAGGGCAACGCGGAGCCTTTCGATTGATTCGGTCAAAACGGGAGAAAGCGCTGTCTGGTGGAATAATGTGCTGGTGTTTAATGACACTTCGTTACCACAGTTACTCCGAACTCTGGAGCGACATTATAAGGTGAAGTTTAAAATTATGAATTCTGAGATTTTGAAGTATACCTATACTATTCGGTTTGATAATGAATCGTTTGATAGTGTACTTGCTCAATTAAAGGAAATAACTCCCATACAATGTGTTATGAAGAAGGGAGTGATAGAAGTTAGTAAAAGGAAACACTAAAATTTAAATAGATAAATGCCTATGAATTTACCGTAAGCGATTAAATTAAAAAGAACCGGAAATGCCCTCACATCTCACGGTTCTAAGTAAGAATTAATAACAAGTGATGTTTAATCCTAACTAGACAAATTTATGAAAAAAAATGATTCCATTTTGCAAAGGAGCATTATGCCTTTGCTAAAAACGTTATTGTTACCAATGAAACTAACTGTATTTTTGATGCTAATCAGCGTCGCAAGTTGTATCGCTTCATCTGCTTATTCCCAAAAGGTATCGCTGAATCTGCGGAATGCAAGATTGTCGGAGGCCATTGAAGAAATAACAAAACAAACTAATCTTCATTTTGCCTATAGTAAAGATTTTGTGGATTTAAACCGATCGGTGAATATCTCGGTCAAAAAGACCGATTTGAAAATTGTTCTGGATCACTTACTGAAAGGAACCGCACTGTCACATTCTGAAAGGAATGGAAAGATTTATATTATTCCTGTTTTTAACGGTTCGGAAAAACCGGTCGTTGCTAATCAGAAACAGGCTGTATCGGGGACCATTGTTGATGCCCGGACCGGCGAGCCTTTAGTGGGGGTCAGTGTTGTTGTGGATGGATCCAGAGAAGGAACAATCACAGATAGCAAAGGAAAGTTTTCGTTGGAAGTTGCTGATTTAACAGGAATCCTGTCCTTCTCGTATATAGGCTATTATGCAAAAAAAGTTCCGGTTTCGGGAAAAACAAATTTCCTTGTACAACTATCTCCCGAGGTGAGAAAGATTGATGAAGTCGTGGTAGTAGGGTATGGAACGCAAAAAAGAAGTACGGTAACCGGAGCTTTAAGTTCGGTCTCTGGCGATAAGGTGAAAGATGCTCCCGTTAGTAACATAATCAATGCATTAGGGGGAAACGTATCCGGGGTACTGGTTCGCAATAATAGCGGGGAACCCGGATATGACGGAGCCGATATTAAAGTACGGGGAATTGGAACCACGGGTAATGCCAGTGCCCTGGTTGTCGTAGATGGAATTCCAAGAAATTATTCTCAACTTGATTTGAACTCAATAGAGACGGTTACGGTACTGAAAGATGCGGCTTCTATTGCTCCTTACGGAGTAGCTGGAGCCAATGGGGTAATCTTAATTACAACAAAAAGGGGACATACCGGAGCTCCTTCTGTTTCGCTGAATATGTACATGGGATGGCAAAGACCTACTTATTTACCCAAGAAGATTAACTCGTATGATTATGCTTCGTTGCAAAATGAGGCAGCTAAAAACATTGGACAAACAACTCCTGTCTGGTCTGCCGATGCTCTTCAAAAATTCAAAGATCATAGTGATCCTGATATGTATCCCGACGATAATATCTTTCGGGATTATTTTAAACTCAATACTCCGATGCAGAACTATAATGTTCAGGTTAGCGGAGGAACAGATGCTGTAAAGTATTATACCAGTTTTGGATACTTGAATCAGGAAGGAATGTATTCTACTTCGAACTATAAAAAGTATAATATTGATCTTGCTTTGGATATTCAGGCAACTCCGACAACAATGCTAAGTGTGCAGCTGAACGAGGGAAATGAACTTCGCAAATCGCCGCCTCAGGATGCTATGCATATTATGTGGTCTGCCCTGGAATGGGCTCCTACTGCCCGTACTTTTTTTAGCAATGGATTATGGGGTGGTTACAACCGGACTTCGGTTTGGGGTGAGATGTATTACAATGGTTATGTAAGGAATGCGAGCAATACTCTTTTTACACAAATATCGTTAGATCAGAAATTACCCTTTATCAAGGGACTAAGTGTGAAGGGGGTATTTAGCTATGATCCGAGTACAACTACCAATAAAACATGGACAACGCCGATCCCTTATTATGCAATAACCAATGCCACTAAGCCTTATACTTATGCAGCGCAGGAGAATGGCTCTTCGACTTCTTTGTCGCAGAGTTACAGCGAAAGTCACAATTATACTTTTCAAGGCTATTTGAATTACCACAATACTTTTGGAAAACACGATATTACAGGCTTAGCTGTCGTGGAAAGTCGTAAAATAACCAATAATAATTTTGGAGCAAGCCGGAATAATTATGTACTGAATATTGATGAATTGAGTGACGGATCTTCCGATAAAAGCAACTACGACAACTGGGGTACTTCAGGATCTGCAACTCAATTGGGACTGGTTTACCGTGCAGCTTATAGCTATGATAGTCGTTACTTACTGGAGGTATCCGGTCGTTATGACGGACATTATTATTTTGCTCCGGGTAAAAAATGGGGATTCTTTCCAGCTCTTTCTGCCGGGTGGCGAATGTCGGAAGAACATTTTATCAAGGACAATTGCGATTGGATTGATAACTTGAAGATTCGGGGATCCTGGGGAAAATCAGGAAACCTTGCCGGTGGTCCTGCACAGTACATGAATTCCTACGCTGTTTATAACAATGCCTATGCTTTTAACGGCGTCTTCGGACAGGGACTTTATGAAAATTCTCAGGCTAACCCTGATATTACCTGGGAGGTAGCCCGTAAAACGGACTTTGGTTTTGAGTCTTCTTTCTGGAAGGGATTATTAAGTATTGAGGCTGATTATTTCCATGAAAAAAGAAGTGGAATGCTCTTATCTCCGGCAGTAACAGTTCCGGCAGAGTACGGAATCGGCCTTTCGCAAATCAATGCCGGGAGAATGCATAATCGGGGAATAGATCTTTCTGTAAATTCAAAATATGAATTTGATAATGGAATAAGAGTCGGACTGGGTGTCAACTTTACCTATGCAAAGAATGCATTGGATCAGGTTTATGAAACTGATGCGACTTATAATAATTTGAATCGAAGAAGAACCGGACGTGCATTAAATGAAAAATTCGGCTATAAATCGCTTGGATTATTTACTACCGCCATGGATAAAAATGGGGATGGAATTATTGATAGTGCCGATGGCTATAAGGTGACTCAAATTGGAGTGGTCCATCCGGGAGATATTATTTATGCGGATATTAGTCGTGATGGAAAAATCGATTCGAATGATGAAGTGGCTATTGGCAAACCGGACTATCCGGAATTGATCTATGGGTTTACTCCAACCATTGCCTGGAAAGGATTTGATGTGAGTGCTTTGTTTCAGGGAGCTGCTGATTGCAGTGTTTATGTGAACGGATATGAAACAATTCCTTTTTTCGCTTCCAACAGTGCTCCCGGATATGAATACTATAATAACCGATGGACAACCGATCATCAGAATGCCAAATATCCAAGAGCAACTGCTGCTCAGTCTGCTAATAACAGTGCAACTTCAGATTTTTATTTGAGAAGCGGAGCTTATTTGAGATTAAAGACGCTGAATGTTGGTTATTCGATTCCCAAATCTGTTTTGAATAAGGCAAGTATTCAATCTTGTCGTTTGTTCGTCTCCGGAGAGAATTTATTTACCTGGAGTAAAATCGGTTTTGCCGATCCGGAATACAGTGCAGGAGGAAGGTATTATATGCAACAACGGGTCATAACCATTGGAGCTAATATTAACTTTTAAAAAATAGGAACAATATGAAAAACAAATATATTCTTGGAATAGGAATTCTGACTCTAATTAGCAGTTTAGCTTTATCTTCCTGTAATAGTAGCGATTTTTTGGAAGTAACACCCAAAGACCAACTGACCGATGCAACGGTCTGGACTGATCCGGCCAGTGTGGACATGTTCTTAAACGATATTTATGGAAGTCTGCCGAATGTTGGCTATGATCCGGATCGTGCAGAAAATCTATCGGATAACAACAATGGAAAAGCAGCATGGGCTACATTTAATTATGGCTTGTCCAATTCGGTCTTGCCAAGTTCCAACAATTGGATGTTGTATGATTATTGGAACTGGGATGTCAATTATCGGAAGATCAGAAAATGCAATGTTTTTATCAAACACGTAAAAGAGGCACAATCTCTTTCGGCTGATTATAAGAAACAGCGGCTGGCAGAAGCTCGTTTTTTACGTGCTTTTTATTATCATCTTTTACTCATGGGATATGGAGGTGTTCCCCTTATTACGGTTCCATTGAATAATAACGAACAAAGCAAAGACGAAATACTCTATCCCAGATCGACCATTGCACAAACGGCTAACTTTATCTCGGCTGAAATGGATACGATTGTCAGCGAAGATAATGGTCTGCCTATTAAGTATAACCATTCGGATGCAAATGCAGGAAGGGCCACCAAAGGTGCGGCTTTAGCAATAAAAGGCTGGGTCGATTTGTTTGCTGCCAGTCCGATTCCGAATACCACGAACGATCAGTCTAAATGGAAGAAGGCGGCTGATACCAATGCTAAATTTATTAAAGAATACGGTGGTGGTCATCCTTATGATTTGTTTTCTGATTTAAGAAATATTTTCACGGGAGGTAATAAATATAATTGTGAAATTATTTTTGATCGGGAAACGGTACCTTTTTCGGGTTTAGGCAACCCTACTTGTACATATGGAGGACCTGTTTGGGTTAAAGGGAAAGCTGAAACATGGGGAGGATGGTGTCCTCTTCAATCATTGGTCGATGATTATGCAATGGCGAACGGATTACCTATAGCAGATCCAAAATCAGGCTACAATCCTCAGAACCCCTATTTCGGACGGGAAAAGAGATTCTACGACGACATTATTTACGATGGCGCAGTCTGGCAGGGTGATACCATCAAAATAAGAATCGGAGTAGGATCCAAGAATCAGATTGATTTTGGTAATGCAGATGGCACTCAGACCGGATATCATTTTAGAAAGACAATTGATGAAAGTGTTGAAGGATCTAATTGGAGTGCGAGCAATTACAATTATGTGTATTATCGCTATGCGGAGGTATTACTAAACTTTGCTGAGGCACAAAATGAATCGGCCGGCCCATCGGCTATTCATCCCGATGCAGGGATATCTGCTATTGATGCGGTTAATAAAATCAGACAGCGAAGTCAGCTTCCTACTCTTCAGAATACATACGGGAAAAGTGATTTTTCACAGGATGAACTGCGAAATATAATTATCCGGGAGAGGCGAGTCGAATTCTCAATGGAGAATAAACGTTATTTCGATTTACGCCGGTGGGGACTTGCTGAAAAATACCTGAACAGTCCACGATATGGAACAAAAATAGAAAAGGTAAATGGAACTTGGACCTACAATGTGTTTGATATACACCGGAATATGATATTTACTCATCGAAGTTACTGGTGGCCTGTTCCTCAGTATGCAATTGACCAGAACGAGAAGATGAGAGGACAAAATGGAGGCTCGGACGGTTGGGTAAACGGACAGAATCCAGGATATTAGTCTTCGATACAATATGATTGAAAGGTTGTTGCTTCCAACAAACGGAGACAACAACCTTTTCTTTGAAATTTAGTATGTTTATGATCTAATCTTAAAGTCTATTAAGTAACACATGAAGAAAAAATCGATTATTGAAAATGTCTTTTCACGAATGATTTGTTCCAATGCCGGAGTCTTAAAAGCAAGAATCTCTTCTTATGGAATGGCTTTATTGGTGGGAGGCGCTTTATGCATTGCCGGTACGCCAGTAAGTGCCCGGACGGCTTACTCTCAAAAAAAAGGAGTAACAAAAACAATGTCTGATAAACGATCCAAGATGGATCAGTTTATCGATAACCTGATGAAGAAAATGACTTTGGAAGAAAAAGTCGGACAGATGCACCAGGTGGGCGGCACGTTTGCTAATACCGGTCCCATGAACCCCAATACGGACCAGGGGAAAGATCTGAGAGCCGGGCGAATTGGGTCTATGCTGAATGTTGCCGGAGTCGATGGTATTCGTAAAATTCAGAAAATAGCCGTTGAAGAATCCCGATTACATATTCCCCTTATTTTCGGACTGGATGTGATTCATGGAATGAAAACTATTTTCCCGATCCCATTGGCTGAGGCTGCCAGTTGGGACTTGTCGGCTATGGAGCGTTCTGCTCGTATTGCTGCTGTTGAGGCTTCTGCCATGGGGGTAAACTGGACATTTGCGCCAATGGTTGATATTGCCCGTGATGCCCGTTGGGGTCGAATTGCCGAAGGGGCCGGAGAAGATCCTTATCTGGGTTCTCTGATCGCAAAGGCCCGGGTTAAAGGTTTCCAGGGAGACGACCTGAGTAAAAACAATACGATTGTTGCCTGTGCAAAGCATTATGCTGCCTATGGCGCTGCTGAAGCGGGCCGTGATTATAATGCGGTTGATATGTCGGAACGGACTTTACGTGACGTTTACCTCCCTCCGTTTAAAGCGGCTGCTGATGCCGGAGTGGGGACGTTTATGTCTTCCTTCAATACCCTTAATGGAATACCCTCAACGGCTAATGCGTTTTTGCTGAGGAAAATTCTGAAGGAAGAGTGGGGATATAAAGGTTTTGTCGTTTCGGACGCTTGTGCGATTGGTGAATTAATTCCTCATGGCCTTGCTGCGAACAATACTGAGGCTGCAAAATTAGCTGCTAATGCGGGTCTGGACATGGATATGGGAAGTAATATTTATCATGACGAGCTGGCAAATCTGGTTCGTAAAGGCATTGTTCCTGAAAAGTATATTGATGAGGCCGTTCGGAGAATTCTGACTATTAAATATAAACTGGGACTTTTTGATGATCCGTATCGTTACTGTGATAACAATCGGGAAAAGACCGAACTGTTAACTCCTGAGCATATTGCTGCTTCACGCGATATGGCTAAGAAGTCGATTGTGTTGTTGAAAAACGATTCGCATATTCTGCCCTTGAAGAAAGATATTGGTACCCTTGCTGTTATTGGTCAGATGGCCGATAGTCAGAATGATATGATCGGTTGCTGGGGTGGCGGCGGCGATCCTAAAGATGTTGTTACCATTTTGCAGGGGATAAAATCGGCTGTTTCTCCCAACACGAAGGTCTTGTATGCCAAAGGCTGTGATATTGATTCAAAAACACCGGAGGATTTTACGGCTGCATTGGATGTTGCGAAACAGGCTGATGAAATTGTCATGACGATAGGCGAATCGGGTAGCATGACCGGTGAAGCTCATTCCCGTGCACACATTGATATTCCTGGTAATCAGCTTGATTTACTGAAAGAAATTACCAAACTTGGGAAACCGGTCGTTGTTTTATTAACGAATGGTCGTCCTTTGACGATCCCCTGGGTAGCAGAGAATATGCCTGCTATTGTTGAAACCTGGTTTCTTGGAACGCAGGCTGGAAATGCTATTGCTGATGTTTTATTCGGGGATTATAATCCGGCAGGAAAACTTCCGGTGTCATTCCCTTATACACTTGGTCAGGTTCCGCTTTATTATAGTCAGAAGAGTACCGGGCGCCCCTTATTTGAGCAACCGGATCAATTCTTCCGTTCCCGGTATAATGATGCACCCAATGATCCGTTATTCCCGTTTGGATTCGGATTAAGTTATACGACGTTCGAGTATTCCAATCTGAAACTGGATAAATCCGAAGTGTCGATGAATGGAACGATTGAAGTCAGTGTTGAGGTAAAGAACGCTGGTTCCCGTTCGGGCGAGGAAGTGGTGCAGCTTTATATTCGTGACCTGTATGCATCTGCTTGTCAGCCTATCAAATTACTGAAGGGTTTCCAAAAGATATCCATCGAACCGGGGGAGACGAAGACGGTTAAGTTTCAGCTGAGTCCGAATGATTTGAAATATTATGACGTTAATATGAAATGGACCGTAGAGCCTGGTAAGTTTAATGTTTTCGTAGGTGGAAATTCAAGAGATCTGCTTAAAGCCGACTTTACGTTGAAATAAAGGGTACGAAAAACTAATTCTTTCTTTTTCAGAAAGGGATCGCAGAGGCGTTTTACATCGGATTAAATCCGGTTGGGAATAATGGAAGTTGTGAATGTTTACAGATAGCGCTTCCCGAAAAGAATTGGTTCTTGTAAAAAAGAGGCTGCTCTAATTTAGAACAGCCTCTTTTTATTTTATATCCTTATTGAACTAATTTAATTCTTTGTGTCTTTTAAGATGACATCATGAGCTCCTCCTTCAACGATACTGGTTGAAGAAACAAGGGTTATTTTTGCATTTCGCTGAAGTTCTTCAATTGAGGTGGAACCACAACTACACATGGTCGATTTAACCTTATTCAGGGTTGTGTCCAGATTATCTTTCAGATTACCGGCATAGGGAACATAACTGTCGACTCCTTCTTCAAAAGTCAGACTGTTTTTACCTCCCATGTCATAACGCTGCCAGTTACGGGCTCTGTTCGATCCTTCACCCCAGTACTCTTTAACGAAGTTGTTTCCGATTCTAAGTGTTTTGGTGGGACTCTCATCAAAGCGGGCGAAATAACGGCCCATCATAAGGAAATCTGCACCCATGGCTAAAGCCAGAACCATGTGGTAATCCTGAACGATTCCACCATCACTGCATATCGGAACATAAACGCCTGTTTCCTGAAAGTACTCTTCACGGGCTTTGGCCACTTCGATTAGAGAAGAAGCCTGTCCGCGCCCGATACCTTTTTGTTCCCGGGTAATACATATCGACCCCCCGCCAATACCGACTTTTACGAAGTCCGCTCCGGCTTTAACCAGGTATCTGAATCCGTCCCGGTCAACAATATTGCCGGCACCGACTTTAACTTTGCCGTTGTAGGTCTTTTTAATATATTGAATAGTCTCTTTTTGCCATTCAGAGAAACCATCGGAAGAATCAATACACAGAATATCAACTCCGGCTTCTACTAAAGCAGGAACTCTTTCTTTGTAATCGCGGGTATTGATACCTGCCCCCACGACTAATTTCTTGTGATCATCCGATAGTTCATACGGATATTCCTTATGAGCATCGTAATCTTTTCTGAAAACGAAATATCTCAGATTCTGCTTATCATCAACAATCGGAAGACTATTGAGCTTATTATCCCAAATAATGTCATTTGCATCACTCAGTGAGATTCCTAGATTTCCAATAATTAAATGAGAGAAGGGGGTCATAAACTCGCGGATCTTTGTATCCGGAGCATCGGTTCCGATTCGATAATCACGACTGGTGACCACTCCTAATAATTTTCCGGAAGGGGTTCCGTCTGCCGTAATTCCAATTGTTGAGTGACCGGTTCTTTTTTTGAGGTCAATTACATCCTGTACGGTATGATCGGGAGTCAGGTTGGCATCACTGATGACGAATCCGGCTTTAAACTTTTTAACCTTCCGGACCATCTCAACTTGGGTCTCAATGCTTTGAGAACCGTAGATGAATGATAAACCTCCGTTTCTTGCCAGTGCGATGGCCATCGTATCATCCGATACCGCCTGCATAATTGCCGAAACGAAAGGAATATTCAGAGCTAGCGATGGTTTTTCTCCCTTTGCATACTTTACGAGGGGGGTCTGCAAGGACACATTGTCCGGCATACATTGCTTGGTTGTTAAATTCGGAATTAATAAGTATTCGCTGAATGTTCTGGAAACATCATCAAAATAAATTGCCATATTTCTCTTCTTTTATATTTTTCAACTTATGTCCTTTTTCTTAACGTGTCAAAATTAGATATAATCTACGAATCTTTTTTGTTTTTAGCTATTCTGTCGGTAATGCGTTCAGATCTTTCATTTTAAGGATAAAATGCCTGCAATTGTTCAGATTCGCTAAATTTTTCTGATTAATAATCTCCGGATATATCTTTAATTGATCAATATTTTCAATAGAAAACCAACGGAAAATGTAAGGAATCCCATCTTCATGAGTAATGATGTCTTTATAATCTGTTACCCCAGGAATCTGTATTTGGTAGTAGAACCCGATCTCATGATATTTTTGTTGGTTGTATTCAAAGAAATTTTCTATAATCCAGGAGAGATGACCGACTTTTATTTCCTGACCTATTTCTTCGATAAATTCCCGTTTCAGTGCATCTTGTGAATATTCTAGCAACTCAACCCGTCCGCCGGGTAAACTCCAATAATTATCAGAAGGTGTTTTATGGAGGAGAAGCCGATTGTTTTGCAGAGTAATGCCAGCGACCCGATAGTTGAAAATTGCACCTTCCATGCTGACATTTATTGATTTTGAGCTGTTCATAGACCCTGCCTGGTGTTCTCTTTGATTAATTGCAAAATTAAGATCAGAATTTGTTTCTTCAAAATTGTATGCTTATTATTCACGCTGAGTGTGTCATTATTAATAAACAGGATAAGTATCGAAACAAAAAAATCAATTCCTTTGATCGTTTATCAAAGCAAAGAGCCTACCTTTAATTAATTGAAAAAGAGAGGTGATAAGTAAAGATAAAAGATTAAAAAAACGTACTTTTTTTGATCATTTACTTATTAGTAAGTATATTTGCATGGTCAGTTAAAATAATCGCTTATGTCAATAACCAGAGAGAAAATAATGGAGCTTGGCGAGGATCTTATCCTGACAAGGGGGTACAACGCCTTCAGTTATCAGGATATCTCATCTGAATTGGGAATAAAAAATGCTGCGATTCACTATTATTTCCCTTCAAAAGAAAATCTGGGAACGAGTATTGTAAAAAACAATATTCAGCGTTTTGAAGAGATGATTGAGAATTTGCATAGTCGCAATTTTGATGAGTGGCATCAGATGGAAACTTTTCTCCGAATCTATTCGAAAAGTAACCGGGAACAGAAAGTCTGTATACTGGGATCTCTCGGACCGGATTTTAATACCTTGTCCGAATCAACAAAGACGGAATTACAGCGGATGACCGATATAAGCATTAACTGGCTCTCCGATTTACTGTCCAGAGGAAGAGCGAATGGGGTTTTTGCTTTTAAAGGTGATCCCCGAAACCGCGCTTTTTTAATCTTATCAGCGATGGTTGCCGGATTACAGCTTGCCCGGGTTATGGATAAAACCGTTTTTAAATCAATTCATATGACTATTCTTGATGATCTTAAGCCATAAATTTTTTGAGGGATAGGCTTACTCTTGTTAGTAATAGACTGATTGTTGTTATCGTTTTTATAATTTATTGTATTTGAATCTTTAGAAATATTAAAATATGAAAAGAGTCGTGATTACCGGGTTAGGTGCCTTGACGCCTATTGGAAATAACGTAAATGATTTTTGGAATAACTTGCTTCTTGGAAAAAGCGGTGCAGTTCCTATAACTAAATTTGACTCCTCTGAATTCAAAACTAAATTTGCCTGTGAGCTAAAAGGTTTTGATCCCGAACAATATATGGAAAGGCGTGAAGCTCGTAAAATGGACCCTTTTACACAGTATGCAATGGCTGCGGTTGACGAGTGCATGAAAGATTCTACGCTTGATCTTGATCAGTGCGATCGTAATCGGATTGGGGTGATTTGGGCAACCGGTATCGGTGGTATTAAGACGCTTGAAGAGGAAATTATTTCTTTTTCTGAAGGCGGAAGGATTCCCCGTTATAGTCCGTTCTTTATTACCAAAATGATTCCGAATATGGCAGCGGGACAAATCTCTATTCATTACGGACTGAAAGGAGTTAGCTATGCTACGGTTTCAGCTTGTACTTCGTCGAATAATGCAATTGCTGATGCTTATAACCTGATTCGTCTGGGTAAAGCAGACGCCATTCTTTCCGGCGGATCCGAAGCTCCTATTACCTATACGGCAATTGGCGGATTTAATTCTATGAAAGCTTTATCTGTGCGAAATGATGCACCCGAAATGGCTTCCCGTCCTTTCGATAAAGACCGGGACGGATTTGTTATGGGTGAAGGAGCCGGAGTTCTTCTTCTTGAAGAACTGGAACATGCACTAAAGCGTGGTGCTAAGATTTACGGTGAACTTGGTGGTTGCGGATTTGCCTCCGATGCTTACCATGTTGCAGCGACTCATCCCGAAGGAGACGGTGCTGTTTATGCCATGAAGGAGGCTATTCGTGAAGCTGGTTTAACTCCTGCTGATGTGGACTATATCAATGCCCATGCAACTTCAACCCCCGTCGGTGACCTTAGTGAATGTAAGGCAATCACGCGCGTGTTCGGTGACTCGGTGAGTCGGGTTAGCGTTAGTGCAACGAAATCAATGACAGGGCATCTTCTCGGAGCCGCCGGAGCTGTTGAGGCAATCGTTTGTGTTAAAGCGATCGAAAAAGGAATTGTTCCACCAACAATAAACCTTCATGAGTTAGATGCGGAGATTAATCCCCGTTTAAACCTTACTCCGTTAAAACCCGTTGAACGGGAAGTCCGGGTTGCTTTAAATAACACCTTTGGATTCGGCGGACATATTGTGGTCTCTCTTTTTAAAAAATATAATTCATAAAATTACTTTACCTGTGTATTTTGCTCTCCATGTCGGGGGGTAAAATACACTTTCTTTCCATAGACGTTAATCAGATTAGGTGTTTTTTGCTGAATATACTATTTTTAGCCTGGTATTATTACCTGGGCTCATTCTCCTTTTGAATCTCCGATAGTAAACCACATTACAAACCATAGCAAATCACTTAAAATGAGACTTATTTACAAAATCTTTCTTTGTATGGCAGCCTGGTCTCCCGGACTGTTATTCGCTCAGAACCAAATTGAATTAAACAAAGGCTGGAAATGTGCTTCTCTTAAAGAGGTTAAAGCACCGGGGACTGAAATCTCTCTGCCTGCTTATTCTGTTCATTCCTGGATGAATGCTGTTGTTCCCGGAACTGTGCTAACAACCTTACTGGAGAACAAAAAAGTTCCCGATCCGTTTTATGGAATGAATAATGAGAAAATCCCTGATATTTATAAAACAGGACGGGATTATTACACTTACTGGTTCGTGAACGATTTTACGACTTCCAATCCGAAACCCAAAGAGCAGGTATGGCTTCATTTTCGGGGAGTTAATGCCGGTTGCGATGTTTATCTCAATGGTCACCGGTTAAA
The DNA here is from genome assembly GCA_963692465.1 of Prolixibacteraceae bacterium. Lineage (GTDB taxonomy): Bacteria > Bacteroidota > Bacteroidia > Bacteroidales > Prolixibacteraceae > JAUZOB01. Next base: position 204,184 of record OY829943.1, on the reverse strand, counting down.
TGCCCAAACGCAATACAGTATGTTTTTACGTCAGACTTATAACATTACTTCGTTATTAAAGAAAGACGGACATAACCGATTGGCTGTAATTGTTTATCCTCCCGATCCGGTTGGTAATCCGAATGGAGGTCAGGGTGGTGATGGAACAATTGCCCGTAATATTTCACATCAGTACACGGCAGGGTGGGACTGGATTCAGCCTATTCGTGACCGGAATACCGGTATCTGGGACAAAGTAACGATTGAACGGACATTGCAGATTAATCTCAAAGATCCGCACGTTATAACACTTGTATCCGGAGTAAGAAAACCGGAGGGGGCACAGGAACCTGCTATCCTTAAAGTTTCTACCGAACTTGAAAACCCGACTTCCTCTTTGGTGCAAGGAACTGCTTCTTATGAAATTGACGGGCAGACAGTCACGAAGGAGGTTTCCGTTGAACCACACAGTACGATGTTGGTTCAGTTTGGTGACTTTTCGTTAAAGAATCCTCGCCTCTGGTGGCCTGCCGGTTACGGACCACAGAATCTTTATCCGGTAAACTTTAAATTTCTTGTGGATGGTTCATCGCTTTCCGATTCAGAGACGGTCTCGGTTGGTGTACGGGAAATCAGAACCTATCCCAATACAGAAACGAAAAGTCGTGAGATCTCAGTAAACGGACAGAAGATCTTTATTAAAGGAGGCGACTGGATTATATCCGATGAGATGTTGCGCCTTTCAGAAAAACGATACGACACAGAGATTCGTTTTCATCGGGATATGAATCTGAACCTTATCCGTATCTGGGGTGGTGCCTTAGTTGTTGAACGGCCTGAATTCTATGCTGCCTGTGATAAATACGGACTCCTCGTATTCCAGGATTTCGGTTTCTCCGGCGATTGTAACGGACGGTGGCTTGACCCGATGAAAAAGGAAGATCAATGGATTCGACGGACTTATCCCAATGACCATCAACTTTATATTCAAACTGCAGCCGATCAGGTTAAACTGGTTCGGAACCATCCTTCTTTGGCTTTTTGGTGCGGAGGAAACGAAATTACGCCTCCCCGGGATATTTTTCATGCACTGAAAGACTCGATTATGCCTCTGTTAGATGGTACCCGTTGGTTTATTGATTATTCCAATTCTGACGAGATGTCGATGAATACGTTGGGCGGGAATGGTGACGGACCCTATGAGGTTCAGCCTACTAAGCGGTTTTGGGAATATCGTACCTTCCCGTTTAATTCCGAAGTCGGATCGGTTGGTGTAGGTGATTATGAATCACTGAAACGATTTATTCCCCGGGAGCATCTTGTTGCTCCTCTGTATACTTCGGAAACAAAGACCTCTCAAGTTGATCCGGTATGGGAATATCATAAATATATCGGCTATGATGCATCTATTGATCCTTATGGAAAAGCTAAAGATGCCGAGGACTTTGCCACGAAGGCTCAACTCGTTAATTACGATCAGTATCGCGCTTTGATGGAGGGGTTCAGTTCTCATATGTGGAGCTGGTATACCGGAGTTATTATATGGAAAACCCAAAACCCATGGACTGCTCTTCGCGGACAGATGTATGATTATTATCTTGATCCCAATGCCTGTCTTTACGGGTTACGCAACGGGAGCCAACCGTTGCATGTTATGTGCAACCCAATAGATGGAATGGTGATGGTGGTAAATAACACCTTTGAATGCAAACGAGATCTGATGCTGGTTGCCAAAGCTTATTCTATATCAGGAAAAGACAGTCTGATCAGTCAGTCATTTGTTGAAATCGGTCCGTCTACGACTAAGAAATATTTTCCCGTCAAACCGGTGATTGATAATTTGGCAAAGAAGCAGGGCGCTTTTCTGTGTCTGCAGTTACTGGATGCGGACAAAAAGTTGTTGAGTGAGAATATATACTGGCTTCCTGATGAAAACGGAGATTATTCCGGATTAAAGCAAATGCCTCAATCCAGATTAACGATTAGTGCCCGTGAGGCAGAAAATGATAAGGTCATTGTAACTCTTGCGAATCCGGCAAAGAACCCGGTTTCTTTCTTTAATCGATTGTCTTTGTTGAATGCTCAAACCAAACAGCGAATACTTCCTTCTTTTTATAGCGACAATTACGTATCTGTATTACCTGGTGAAACCAAAGAGATAACGATTGAAACATCCGCTATCGCAAAGGGGAAACGTCCACTCGTATCTGTTAAAGGATGGAATGAACCGGAACAGGTTGTTGCTGTGGGAAAATAGACCTTCTGTTTTGAATTAAAGGAAGCGAGTGATAACCGATTGGTTTATCACTCGCTTTCTTTTGACAATTTATTGGGATTTTTTCTTGCGAATGGTTTGTAGCTTGTTTTTAGCCATGTCAATAGAGAAGTTTTCATATCCGTCCTCTTTTATTTTAGCGATACAAGCATGCCGGTCCGATTTGAATAAGAATTCGAATACGTTAGATATCGGGTTATTGAATTTACTGCAGGTATCTGTTTCTGTTTTATGACAGTCGGCACAACTGCGATAATTATTAGTCTGGCAACATTGACGGACTTTACACCATGTTGCTTTTTCATAGTTTTTACAACCTTTGCATTTTCCTTTTAAAAAAGAACGGCAGGCTCCGCAGTATAAGCCACAACAGGCAACCAGGCTACTGTCTGCTATAATTTCTGCATCTGTATTGTTTTTCATCTCTTTTGGGTTTTTTTCAGGTCAGGAAGTAAACCATGCTCAAAATTAATAATAATCAAATGATCAGGAGAGGTTTGACAACAAATCTTTATTTGTGTTGTGGTGCTGCAGGTCGGTGTGTCTTTATTTTAACGCCGTTCCATGAGGTATAAACTCCCAGACAACAGAGTAATGCTAAAATGATATAGGTAATATGAATACTCGTCATGAGCTGGGGTAATACTGCTTGAGTGATTCTTACTTTCCCGACAATTATAGAGATGACCATCATTGTTATTCCCATACTAAAGGCCTGTCCGGTTAGTCTCATGGTATTGGTTGTTGCCGAAGCCATTCCCAGATACTTCTTTTCGACCGATCCCATGATGACATTAACGTTGGGAGACGAGAAAAGTCCGAATCCGCATCCAAGAATAATCGCAATTCCAATGATTGCAATAATAGGAGTTGCCGGATTAAGAAAAAATAACAAAACCAATCCGATTACGATGAGTCCCATTCCTGAAGTGGCTAACTTCCGCGCGTTCATCCGATCCGACCATTTGCCGGAAAGTGGGGATAGAATGGTTTGAACGATCGGTTGCGTAATGAGAATTAATCCTGCTTGCCGGGGAGTCATTCCTCGGATGTATTGTAAATACAGACTTAAGAGAAATGAAATGGCAAAAGTAGCTGCATAATTAATTAAACCGGCTGTTGAGGCAAACCCAAATATCTTATTTTCCCAGAAAAGACGGACATTCAACATTGGAAACTTCAGCTCTTTTTCATAAAGAATGAAAATTGTCAGGATGATCAACCCTCCTGCAATGAGAAGAAACCCGGGTAATGAGGGGAGGGTTGAGAACCCGTAGATCAGCATAGACAATCCTCCGCCATAGAAGAGGACTCCTTTCCAGTCAAACGGTTCTCCAGCTGATTCAATCCATTCGTCTTTCAGAACAGCACGAACTCCGATATATGAAAGGACTCCGATTCCTGCAGTGACAAAGAATAAACTTCTCCATCCGTAATAGTGCGTCAGGATTCCTCCGATAAAAGGACCGGATGAAAGGGATATGTAAACGATTGCGGTGTTAATACCCAGTGCTTTTCCCCGTTCTTCTGCCGGGAAGATGGAGGTTAAGATGGCCATGTTGGTTGCAAAAATCATTGAAGCTCCAATCCCTTGCAAAAATCGGGCTATAATCAAAAACAGACCAGAGGTTGCAAAGCCGCAGCCAATAGAGGCAAGGGTAAATACGACAATTCCGGCTGTGAATATTTTGTTCCGGCCAATCATATCGGCTAACCGACTGAACGGAACCGGCAGTATAGCAGATATAAGCAGAAAGATTGAGACCACCCAGCTTAAAGATATTGCATCTAATGAAAATTCACGGGCAATAAAAGGGAGTGCCAGATTCATTGCGCTACCCATAAACGGCACCAGTACTGTTACGACACAAATAACCAGTAATGCCCAATTTTGATATGACTTTCCTTCCAACATAGGTGATTATTTCTTGCTGTTCGTAAAAGTATGAGATTTCTTGCGACTCATCATAATGATAAATTCGCTTTTGAAAAACAATTCGCTTCCTTAAATGTTTTATAGGTATGTTATAAAATGTGAAATCACGAATTTGAAGTCCAAAAAATTCATGATGTTATAAACTTTTTCGTTTTGTGCTTCGTACAAGAATGAAACTTAATACCTAATGCCATGAATGTTAGTTTTAAAATTCCGACTTATCTTTCATCAATGGCCGTGATGCATTTGAATTGGATGGAGGATCATGATCCGCAGAGGATTGAAAAGTTGTATGAGGATAAGAAGCTAAAGGAGTACCTTTCGGAAAAGGTTAATTCGGCAAAATATAGCATGGAAGAACTGGTCCAGAAGGGGAAGACGGGAATTGAAGCCAGGGAAGAAGTCGTACATCAGATTATCTGTCAGAAGGCAGACCGTGATCGTCCGCCGGTAGCTCCTATGCCGGGACAGATGCGGGAGACAATACGAATGAGTCTTTTTGAATAGTGAATACTCTCTTTATTCATGCAAGATGTAGCCGAACCCTACTCTTGTGTGAATAAGATGAGGGGCATAATTGCTATCCATTTTTTTTCGAAGAAAATTAATATACACATCTACAATATTTGTTGAGGTATCCGAACCCTCTCCCCATACTTTTTCAGTTAGTTCGGTTCTGTTGATAACTCTGTTTCTGTTTAATGCGAGATATTCTAATAAGGCATATTCTTTGGCACTTAGAATAATCGGACTGTCGGAACGGGAAACCACTTTAGAATCGCGGTTTATCTCGAGATTAGCAATTTTAATAATATCCGAAGAGACCGGATTATTTTGTATCCTTCTTAAAAGAGCTTTAATCCGAGCTAAGAGTTCTTTGAAATCAAAGGGTTTAATTAGATAATCGTCTGCACCGGATTCAAATCCTTGTAATTTATCTTCCGTTCGTTCAAGCGATGAAAGCAACATGATTGGAATGTTATGATTGTTTTTCCGTATTGCCTGACAGACCTGAAATCCATTTAGTAAAGGCAGGGTGACGTCAGTTAAGATCAAATCGTATTTATTCGATAAGGCCAGTGATTTTCCGGTCATTCCGTCGTAGGCGATGTCTGCACTGTAATCGGCATCTTCTAATCCCATTTTAATAAAAGAGGCCATCTTGGGCTCATCTTCAATAATTAAAATTTTTACTTCAGACATTTTCCTTTTTATAAGTGGTTGTTTGTAAGAGCGTTTCTTATTTTCAATAATTACATTACAAACATAAACAGGATTTAATTACCACAACGAAAGCCAAACTTAAGTTTAGGTTTATTATTATGTCACTGAGATACAGGAATGTAAAAGTTTTTAATCAAATCTTAATCTCACTTTAATTAGACTTTAATTCTTTCTTAAGTTGTTTTTAAATACCCTTTAATATACGGTTAAATATGCAGGGATACTTTTGGAGTGTTAACAGATTCGAAAAGATGTTTAAAAATCTGTTGCGAGGTTCATGATTTATAAAGTTAACAAAAGAATTGGAATCGTGGACTATTAGTAGGGTAAAAACCAAATATTGACAACAAAGAACTAGAACTGAATTATTCATCTAATTAACAGAAAATGAAAACAAGACTTAAATTTTTACTTCCTGCGTTATTTCTGCTTTGCGGATTAAATGCGTTTAGCAGTGAGTCCGATTCTACAGTAGTTGCCAAGCCAGCCTTCAAACCCAGTGGTAAATTGTGGGGATATGTTTTTGGTGACTATGCTACAAAACTTAGCACGAATTCTTTTAATATGAATAATGTTCAATATGGAAGCGGAACTGCTAAGAACTTTAATTCTTTTGAATTCAGAAGAATTTATCTTGGTTATGACTACAATATTGATCAACGCTTCACTACTCAGTTACTTTTAGCTTATGAAGGAAGTTCTTTTACCAGCGATAATGCCCGTACTTTTTACATCAAACAGGCCAATATCAAATGGAACAATATTTTTAAGAATACAGACCTGGTAATTGGTCAGATGTCTACTCCAACATTTGCTACAACTTCAGAAGGGGTTTGGGGTTATCGCTCTCTTGAAAAGACCATCATGGATATGCGTAAAATCGGATCATCCAATGATGTTGGTGTTGCGTTACAAGGTCGTTTTAATGACCGTGGTGATTATGGATATACCTTAATGATTGGAAACGGAACCGGACAGAAAGTTGAAACAGATAAGAATAAGAAGATCTATGGTGACGTGTATGCTAAATTCTTTAATCAGAAGATTCTGGTTGATTTAGGAGCAGACAACGAGATTAGTCAGCGTCTTCCTTACGATAAGAGCAAAACGACTATAAAAGCTTTTGTCGCTTATCAGACTTCCCCATTTACTGCCGGTGTTGAGGTGTTTCAACAGACACAGAAAAACAACACAATCTACACCTCTTTAGCCGGAGTTAAAGATACGGTTAATGCTTCTGCCTCAGGAATCTCGCTCTTTGCCCGTGGAGTCTTAATCGACAAAGTGCTGAATTATGTGGTTCGTTACGACTATTATAATCCTGATTCCAAATTTGACAGCCAAAACAAATATGCAGCAAGTTATACGGGTGAAATGAAAGAGTCATTCTTCCTGGCCGGTTTGGATTATGCCGCAGCTAAGAATGTTCACTTCATTCCGAATATCTGGTGGGATCATTACGACAATCGTTTGTCTGCTGTTAACAACATGGCTAGTGGTAGTAACGATGTAACTTTCCGTATCACATTCCATTACATTTTCAAATAGGATAAAAAATCCTCATTGTTTAATTGAAATATATGAGTTTACAAACTAATTTTAAAAATGAGATCATGAAATCAAAAAGAATTTCACTTTTTCTTACAATCGTTGCTGTTGTAGGATTTGTATCTGGTAGTTTTGCTGCAGTACAGCAAGCCGAATCAGGAAGAGGAGGTAACGGTACCGAAATATTAGCTGCTGGTGCCAGTTTCCCATTTCCGTTGTATTCTAAATGGTTCAGCGTATACAATCAAAAAACAGGCATTCGTGTTAACTATCAGTCCATCGGTTCAGGTGGAGGTATCAAACAGTTGACGAATAAGACCGTTGATTTCGGTGCTTCCGATGCTTTTTTGAGTGACGAAGATTTACACAAAATGCCCGCACAGGTTGTACACATCCCAACTTGCCTCGGTGCTGTAGTACTGACTTATAATTTGCCGGGCCACCCGACTTTGAAACTGAATCAGTATGCAATCGCAGAAATCTTTTTAGGCAGACTTAAAAATTGGGATGATGCCCGAATTAAAAAATTAAATCCAGGGGTCAGATTACCCAACCTTCCCATTTCAATTGTTCACCGTTCTGACGGAAGTGGTACCAATTTTATCTTTACCAATTATCTTTCTAAAATCAGTGGTGAATGGGCTAAAAAAGTCGGATTCAAAACTTCAGTAGATTGGCCTACAGGAATCGGAGCTAAAGGAAATGAAGGAGTTAGTGGCATGGTTAAACAAACTCCTGGTGCAATCGGATATGTTGAACTAATCTACGCACTACAGAACAGGATGCCTTTTGCATCCGTCCGCAACAAAAATGGAGTATTTATAAGACCATCTATTCAGTCGGTTACGATTGCTGCCAATACCAACATTCCTGCTTCTGCCCGTGTATCAATTACCGATACAAATGCTAAAGGCGGTTACCCGATCAGTAGTTTTACCTGGATCTTAGTCTATAAAGACCTTAAATCTGATAACATTACTGAAGCTAAAGCTAAAGAAGTTGTTAAACTACTTTGGTGGATGACTCATGAGGCACAAAGTTACAATGCCGGGTTGAATTATGCTCCACTGACTAAAAATGCAGTGCGGGTTGTTGAAAAGAACCTTAAATCATTAACTTACGGAGGAAGACCTCTTTTGTAATATACCTGAACATAAGTAAAAGCCAGGTAGCTTTGGTTACTTAAGAAAGCTACCTGTGCTTAATTTTTTTAATCAATCTGTATTCTCTTAGTTAAGAGTTGAATAAATGGAAAAAATTGCTGAATTGACTGAAATCGAAAAAAGAAATTCAAAACAAACAGCAAAAGGCAATCAATATGGCTGGAGACTGAAAAGCGTGTTTTTTATGGAAAAAGCTTTTCCCAAAGTACTCTCCCTTTCGGTCATTGTTTTGATCATTATTTTGCTGGCCATTTTTATTACGCTTGCTGTTTCTTCCATTCCTTCCATAAAACAAATAGGAATCCATTTTCTTTACGGAAGAGACTGGAATCCGGTAACCGACCAATACGGTGGATTACCGTTTTTATTGGGAACCTTGCTGACTTCACTTATATCACTGGTTATCTCGGTCCCTTTTGCTATATCAGTTGCCATATTTCTTGGTGAGTATTACCCGAAAGGCATCATCTCCAACTTCATTAAAAACATGATTGATCTGCTTGCCAGTATTCCTTCTGTTATCTATGGTTTCTGGGGAATTTTTGTGTTGGTGCCGATTATGCGTGATTTTGAGACTAAATTCGGAATCATTCCTTACGGAGTGGGTATCTTTACTTCTTCACTCATCTTGTCGATCATGATCATGCCTTATGCCGTGTCGCTTTCCCGGCAAGTCATTACGATGGTTCCGTCTTCACTTAAAGAAGGAGCTTATTCGCTGGGGGCAACTCGTTATGAAGTCATAAAACAGATTATCCTTCCTTATACTCGTTCTGGACTTTTTGCCGGAGTTCTTCTTTCATTGGGAAGAGCCTTAGGTGAAACGATGGCTGTTACTATGTTGATTGGTAATTCTCATGATATTCCGACCAGTATTTTCGGTCCGGGGAATACGATGGCAAGTGTTATCGCCAACGAATTTAACGAAGCTACCGGAACGGTTTATGTTTCTGTTCTTATTGAAATGGGATTGTTGCTTTTTGTTGTGACGACACTGATTAATATTATCGGAAGACTGATTATTAAGCGTTTTGTAATCAACTAAATTATGGACAAATTTATTAAGATCAGATACTATAAGGATAAGCTGTTTAAGGCGGGAATTGTTCTGTTTACTTCGATTGCCATTCTGCCTCTTCTGCTCATTATCTTTTACATTCTGAAAAAAGGAATCTCATCCATTCACTGGAGCTTCCTGGTGAACCTTCCTAAGCCGGTTGGTGAAGTAGGGGGAGGAATCTCCAATGCCATTGTCGGAACGATCATCCTGATCTTCATCGCTTCACTTATTGCCCTGCCTTTTGGTATCTTGTCAGGAGTTTACCTGAGCGAATTCAAAAAGAGCAAACTTGCCAATTGGGCAAGTCTTTGTGTTGATGTACTTCAGGGAGTTCCATCAATCGTGTTGGGTATCGTTGTTTATATATGGGTTGTGAAACCGATAGGAAGCTTTTCTGCCTTGTCCGGAAGTATTGCCTTGGCAATTATGATGCTACCCCCGGTCATTAAATCGACCGAGGAAACATTGAAGCTTATTCCCGAAGGCTTGAAAGAGGCCTCTCTTTCTTTGGGGGTTCCTTATTATAAAACGATTCTGAAAGTTGTTATACCAACCGGAATGCGGGGCATTTTAACCGGAGGAATATTAAGTATTGCCCGGGTATCAGGTGAAACAGCGCCATTGCTTTTTACCGCTTTCGGAAGTCCGTATATGAGCACCAATTTGATGAAGCCGATGAGTAGTTTGCCGCTAATTATCTTTAACTATGCAGGCAGTCCCTACGAAGAATGGCATCAGCTTGCCTGGGGTGCTTCTTTTGTTTTGATCATGTTGGTTTTATTTTTGAATATTATTACAAAGATTGTAGAGACAAGATGGAAAACACAATATTAAAAGTTCGCAACTTTAACGCTTATTTTGGAGCGACTAAAGTGCTGCGTAATGTTAATCTCGAAATTCCCCAAAATCAAATTGTGGCTCTCATGGGACCATCAGGTTGCGGTAAAACAACATTTATCCGCTGTATTAACCGGTTGCATGAAATGACGATTGGAGCCCGTGCGGAGGGGGAGATGCTCTATTTCGACGAAGATATTTACAAGATGAACCTGATTGTTCTTCGTCGGCGAATCGGTATGGTGTTTCAACGCCCCAATCCGTTTCCTACCATGAATATTTATGAAAATGTTATATCGGGTTATACCCTGAATAACAAAAAGCTTTCTAAGACCGAGAAAGATGAGATTGTCGAAGACTCTCTGCAAAAGGCCGGATTATGGAAGGAAGTAAAGGATACGCTTCATAAAAAAGGCACTTTTCTTTCCGGTGGACAGCAACAGCGGCTTTGCATCGCAAGGGCATTGTCTATGAAACCTGATTTGTTGCTGTTGGATGAACCGACTTCGGCTCTTGATCCGATCTCTTCGGGCATCATTGAAGAGTTACTTGTTGAATTGAAAAAGAATTATACCATTATCATCGTTACGCACAATATTCAGCAAGCCGGTCGTATCAGCGATCGTTCCGCCTTCTTTTATCTTGGCGAGCTTATTGAATACGGAGTAACCAAAGAAATATTTATCAATCCAAAGGAGAAGATGACTCAGAACTATATCATCGGACGCTTTGGTTGATCTAATAATTTTGATTTCAATTTCATTTTTTTCAGCAAAGTGAATTACGGTTGAAACTGTCGGTTGATTCGTCTCCGGCAGTTTTTTTTATTTTGGGCTATATGCCAATCGTTTGCTTGTAAATGAAACAACCCGAAGCGGTGCGACATTGAGGTTGTTTTAGTCTGAAGTCAGTCCGGTTTCGTTCTGATAATCTTTGATTTGGGATTAGGCGGCGAATTGCTTAATTTTAAGAGTCGGCTCAGAAGTTTTGATTGACAGATTCTCCTGACTAGCAAAAAACTAAACAATGATGAAAATAGGAGGTTTTGTCAAGCAAAATCTGAGTGATTATCCGGGAAAGCTTGCTTGCATCGTATTTACAACCGGATGTAATTTCAAATGCCCTTACTGTCATAATCCGCAATTAGTAGCGAATGCGACCGAAAGAATTCCAGAGAAAGTGATTCTTGACTATTGTGCCCGAAGTAAAGAATTGTTGGAAGGAATAGTCATTAACGGAGGGGAACCCTCGATACAGTCCGGTCTTGTTGATTTTATCCGGAAGGTACGGCGTTATGGATTGGCTGTTAAACTCGATACCAACGGAACGAATCCGGAAGTTCTTGCTGATCTTATAGCCAATCATCTGGTCGATTATATTGCAATGGACATTAAATCAGCTTTTACACTCGGAGCTTATACCAAGGCATCCGGTACGCTTATGAGTCCGCATCAGTTGGAGTCGGTACTGCAATCCGTGCATCTGATTCTTGATTCGGAAATTCCCCATGAGTTCAGGACTACCCTTTGTAAGGAGTTGGTTTCAAAAGCCGATTTATCCACGATTATAGCCGTCCTCAAAGGGTGTGATAAATACTATTTACAGAAGCTCTATACGGACTGTACTCTTCGTCCAGATGCTGCGCAGTATACGGCTTATACTGATTTGGAGATCGCTGAAATAATTGATAAAGTCCCCATGGGATTCCCGATTTATTATCGTAGCTGAGAGGTGTTATTGGGTGCCGGATCGGGTAATGCTTTCCCTGTTTCAGAGCGTAATCTTTCTTGTTTTTGTTTCGATTAAGATCAATAGACCGTGTTCTGCCTTCAGTCCGCCTTTATAAACAAGATTCTCGACCAGTGTAGTTATTTTCATTTCGTGATTATTCAAAAACAGAACTTATCCCAGCAATGAATTTAATTTTTAAAAAGAAAAATCAATAGAGATTAGACTTTCAAAAAAGAAAATTTTCATTGGAAGGATAGAGTTCCTGGAGATGTTTGTTAATATAAAAAATCAATGTTGGCAGTTTTCTTCCGTTGGGTGATGATGCTCGTGAGCAGTACAATTAATTTCTGAATCCTTTAGTTTATCTTGGAGAAAGTCTTCAATGATCTGGTTTATGTTTCCCTGGCAGCCTCTGATGACGTTTATTTGTGCTTCCTTGAGTTTTAGAATTGCTCCGCTTCCAATATTGCCAGTTAGCAATATATTAATTCCTTCGGAAGCGAGCTTTTGAGCCAAATTCGATTTGCATCCGCATGTGCCGGTTGAGGCCATTATTTCTTTTTTTGTAATGTTCTTTTGATCATCGATTGTAAAAATCGAAAAATATTCACAATGTCCGAAATGACTGTCAATTCGGTCTTCTTTTGTTGGAATTGCTATTTTCATGATTGCAAGTTAAATGTAAATTAGTATTTCTATTCGTGCTTTATTAAGGTTATAAGTTGTTCGAATGTTTGTCCTTCTTCAGGAACAATCATTCGTATGTTGTTTCGGCATAGTTGTTCTATTGCTTTTGATCCGAATCGTCCGGTAATAACCCATTCGATATTGTTTTTGAGAAGTAAATCTGCAGTGAGAGTACCGGCCTCCGTGCTGTTTTCCCAAAATGTATTTTCAATCAGTTTAAATTCTTTTGATTTTGTATTATAAACTCCGAAATAGGGACAATGTCCAAAATGACTATTAATTGGTGATTTTATTGTTTGTCCTGTAAGTGATGCTGCGATAATCATACTGTGTTGCTTTTAGTAATGGGAATAGAATGACAAAAAGGACAATTCTGGGTATTACCAGGAAGAACGGAATACGAAATTTGGCAGTCCGGACAATAGTACCATTGTACCGAGAATGTGAAATGTCCGCCTTCAAATTGAATTGAAATTCCTTCGATTAAAGATTGTGCAATTTTGTTTCTGGCTTTTTGATAGATTCTTGTGAATGTGGGTCTGGAAACCATCATCTTTTGGGCTGCCTCAGTCTGAGATAAAGATAGATAATCGAATAACCGGATAGCTTCATATTCTTCAAGGAAAAGTAATACTTCTGTATTTTTCCTTTTTTGTTGACCATACGGCTTCAATCCTTTGTATGAAGGAGCTTTTCCTATTAACCGTTCTTTAGTGTTTCTTGCCATTTTGTTGGTGCTATACAATTGCTATGTGATTCTTCAAAGTTAATTATTGTGAACCATGGTTCATAATAAAAAGAATAAAAGTTTTTATTTCTGAGAATAGAAGGGGGTAATTGATTGTTTTTGTGGCAAGCAAACAGAGCTGTATTTTTTAATGAAAAAGAAGTTTTCTATTGTAATTTTAAAATCATTTCGTATTTTTACGAAACAAAAAAAAGTAAAAACGATGAGTGTGTTGATTAAAGTATTAGGAACCGGTTGTTCCCGTTGTAAAAGTCTGGAAAAGGCAACCCGGGAGGCTGTGGCAGAGATGAAGCTTGATGCTTCTGTTGAAAAAGTTGAGGATATCAAAGAGATCCTGGGTTATGGGGTGATGCAGTCGCCTGCTCTCATTATTAATGAGAAAATTGCATTGACTGGTCGGGTGCCCGGAGTTGAAGAATTGAAAAATATTATTCAAAAGTATTTATAGAGGGGGGGTAGAATGGAAGAGCTGGAAATAAATTTTGCTCAACGGGATTTGTTAATTGCCCGTTTTGCCAAGGCCTTAAGTCATCCGGCAAGGGTCTATATAGTCAGGGAATTAGCTAAGATGGATCGTTGCTGTACCAGTGGTGAATTCTTTGAGAAACTGCCGATTGCTCGTTCAACTCTTTCTCAGCACCTTAAAGAATTAAAGTTGGCTGGTCTCATTCAAGGTCATTTTAACCCGCCTTATATCCGGTATTGCATTAATCGTGATAACTGGGAGTTGGCCCAGCAATTATTTGGTGAATTATTGAAGAAGTAATATTTTTTTTGTAATTCGTTTCGTTGTTTTGCGAAATATGGAAATGAAATATTAAAAAGCTACATCATGAAAATAAGTGTGAAAATTCAACTTGTATTTTTTGTTTTGTTTTTAACAGGAATAACTGGGTATGCACAAAATTCTGGTTATAGAGGATCACAGGTTAAATCTGCCAGGGTGCTGGTTTATTTCTTTCATGGAACTCATCGTTGTTCCGGTTGCATCAATGCAGAAAAGGCAACGGTTTTAGTATTAAATCGTCTTTATGCCAAACAGCAGAAGGATGGAACGCTTCGATTTGAGAGCCTTAATATTGAAGAGCCGCAAAATAAGGCAATTGCTCAAAAATATCAGGTAGCCTGGAATATGTTGCTTTTTGTTCCGGTAAAGAATGAAAAGAAGAAAGCAGATCTGACCGAACAGGCTTTCTCTTATAGCAACAACTCAGGGAAACTGGAGTATTATATCAAAAATGCGATCGATCCGATGTTAAAGTAAAACAGAATAGGCATGGAATATTTACAACATTTACTGGAAGGTTCATCAACTCCTTTCTGGTCCGCTTTAATATTGGGATTAATGACAGCCATCAGTCCCTGCCCGATGGCGACGAACATCACGGCAATTGGGTTCTTAAGTAAAAACATTGAATCCAGAAGAAGCGTTTTTTTGGGTGGAATTTTGTATACGCTGGGGCGGGCTTTCAGTTATACTGTGTTGGGGGTGATTTTTTTCATGGGTGCAAGTCGTTTTCACGTTGCCGGAATTTTTCAGGGATGGGGCGAAAGGGTACTGAGTGTTTTTCTTATTCTCATTGGTATTTTTATGTTGGATATTATCCCTATTCGATTTCCTTCATTTTCTAAACTCACTGGGAAAATGGGGAATAAAGCCCATGCTTCGCTGTGGAGTTCATTCTTGCTCGGCCTGATTTTTGCTCTGGCTTTTTGTCCCTATAGTGGTTTACTCTATTTCGGCGTACTGATTCCAATGACGATAACCAGTCCGTCTGGCTTGTATCTTCCGGTCGTTTATGCTTTGGCCACCGGATTTCCGGTATTGATTATTGCCTGGATGTTGGCTTATAGCCTTTCTAAAATCGGTCAGTTTTATAATCGGATGAAAATTTTTGAGTTTTGGTTTAGGCGGATTGTTGCCATTTTATTTATTCTGATGGGATTTTATTATGTGTTTGTGTTATTTATAAAGTAGGCTTAGATGTTGCGACGAATAAATTTATCCGGAAAGAAAATTATTCTTTATGCATTCTTGTTATTTGTATGGATTCTGATTTATTGGAACTTGCAAAGTATAACCAATTGGCTGATTGATGAAGTCTTTCGGCTGCGATCGGGAAATCATCTGACCGAAGCATTGCGTTTTTTTATTTTTGAGTATCCTAAGGTGCTTTTGTTATTGGTCTTGATTATTTTCATTGTGGGCATAATCCGGACCTTTTTCACTCCAGAACGAACCCGAAAGGTTCTCGAAGGGCGATCTTTATTTGTCGGAAATGTGTTGGCTTCTTTGTTGGGTGTTGTGACTCCATTTTGTTCCTGTTCAGCAATTCCTTTATTCCTCGGATTTATAGAGTCGGGTGTTCCACTTGGAGTAACGTTCTCTTTTCTGATTGCGTCTCCAATGATTAATGAAGTTGCAATTGTCCTTTTACTGGGACTCTTCGGGTGGAAAACGGCTGTTATTTATGTTGTAACCGGACTGTTGATCGCATTGTTTTCGGGATGGGTAATTGGAAAACTAAAACTGGAACATTGGATTGAGGACTGGGTTTATCAAGTAGCAGTAGGGAAAGGAAACCCCGAGGAAGAAAAGTTAAGTTGGATTGAGCGGTTATCTTTCGGAAGACAAGCCATAAAGGATATCGTGGGTAAGGTCTGGCTGTATGTTGCACTGGGAATTGCCGTCGGGGCCGGAGTTCATGGATATGTTCCTGCTGATTTTATGGCATCTTTCATGGGAAAATCGGTGTGGTATAGTGTTCCTTTGTCTGTCTTAATCGGCATTCCGCTCTATTCTAATGCGGCAGGGATTATTCCGATTGTTTCTGCGTTGATTGAAAAAGGGGCATCATTGGGGACAGCACTGGCCTTTATGATGTCAGTCATTGCGTTGTCGTTGCCAGAAATGATTATTCTACGAAAGGTTTTGAAACTTCCTCTGATTTTGACATTTATCGGGATTGTGGGTGTTGGCATTATGTTGGTAGGCTATTTATTCAATCTACTTATGTAATTCCACAGGAAGTATACCATTTGAAGGGATGCAATTATCGTTTGTGTGCTGGGTATTTTATGTCCTAATTTATAAAGGTTAAACAGATAAACCTATTTCTATATATCTTTGGAGTGGCAAGATCGACTGTGAAACGAGCTGTTTTTGGATCGCTGAATGTCGTCTGCTATTGGCATTAATCTAAAAGTAAAAAACGTATGAGAAAAAATTATTTGTTTTTAATTGCCCTGATTATTTTTCCTTATTTCGCCTTTTCACAGGAGTATAAGGATTCAAAAGCACCTGTAGAAAAACGGGTTAAGGCCTTGTTGTCGAAGATGACGCTCGAAGAGAAGATTGATTATCTGGGTGGATCTGACGGCTATTATATCCGTGCTATCCCTCGTCTGGGATTGCCTGCGGTTAAGATGACCGACGGACCGGTAGGGTCAAGAAATGATGGCAAGTCGACCGCTTACCCGGCAACAATTTTAGCTGCTTCTACCTGGGATCTGGAACTGGTAAAACAGATGGGTGAAGCGTTGGGATCGGATTGCCGTGCCCGTGGAGTTCATATACTGTTGGCACCGGGTGTTAATATTTATCGTGCCCCGATGGCCGGACGTAGTTTTGAGTATATGGGCGAAGATCCTTATTTGTCGGGTCGCCTGGCAGTGGCTTACATCAAAGGAGTACAGAGTAAAGGGGTCGCAGCCTGTATAAAACACTTTGATGGTAATGAACAGGAATGGGATCGTAATCGGGTCAGCTCGAATATTGATGAGCGAACGTTGCAAGAAATTTACCTTCCTGCATTTAAAGTAGCTGTTGTAGAAGGAAAAGTTGCAACGGCAATGGATTCTTATAATCTACTGAATGGCGAGCATTCAACACAGAACAGCCATTTAAATAATGATATTTTGAAAGGTCAGTGGGGTTTCGACGGAATCCTGATGTCGGACTGGGGTGCAACCTATGATGGGATTGCTGCAGCCAAAGGCGGACTGGATCTGGAGATGGGCTCGGGCGACTATATGAACCGCAAGAGCCTGATTCCGGCTATTCAAAACGGAACCATCCCGGAGTCTTTAATCAATGATAAAGTGAGTCGTATTTTACGGGTGATCTTCCGTTTCGGATTCTACGATCGTCCGCAACTGGAAAAGAATATTCCGCTGGATAATCCGGCCAGTGCCAAAGTGGCACTGAACATGGCCCGTGAAGGAATTGTTCTGTTGAAGAATGAGGATCATGTTCTTCCGCTGAATGAGTCGAGGATCAAAACGTTGGCTGTAATAGGACCGAATGCCAGTGAGTATATATCCGGAGGGGGAAGTTCCCAGACGGTTCCATTTCATTCGGTAACAACATTCCAGGGAATTAAAAATCTGGTCGGAGATAAGGTCGATGTTAAATGTGTTTCGGAAACGAATAACATATCGGATATGGTTCATAACGCAGTGTTCTATACCGAAGCCGGATCAGATGAAAAAGGACTGAAAGGAGAATATTTCGATAATATCTCTTTGTCAGGAACCCCAGCCTCTACACGTGTTGATGAGAAGGTAGATTTCAACTGGCAGACAGGGGCTCCGAATATTGATGTTCAGAATTTCCCGGTTGATAATTTCTCAATTCGTTGGACCGGTGTGATAAGACCGGAAAATTCGAGCGTCTATACCTTTGTCGTCAAAGGAGATGACGGGTTCCGGTTGTGGGTCGATAATAAATTGATCATTGACGATTGGAAAGATCAGGCTACGGCTCAGCAGACAGGGTCAATCGTCCTGGAAAAAGGGAAGGATTATGCCGTGAAACTGGAATATTTTGATCATACGGGCTCGTCGGAGGTTCATCTTGGCTGGGGCGATGGAGGCAAATCAATCGAAGAGGCCGTTAACGCAGCTTCATTGGCTGATGCAGCGATTGTCTGTGTCGGAATGAATGGCGAATATGAACAGGAGGGACAGGATCGTACCTTTGAACTTCCCGGCGGACAGAATGAACTGATCAATGCGGTGGCTAAAGCTAATCCGAATACCATTGTAGTGTTGAATGCCGGCGGCAATGTTGATATGCAGCCTTGGCTTGCAAATGTAAAAGGATTGCTGCATGGCTGGTACACGGGACAGGAAGGTGGTACCGCCCTAGCTGAAATCTTATTCGGGAAAGTTAATCCGAGTGGTAAGTTGCCCGATACGTTTGAGAAACGCTGGGAAGATAATCCGACTCACGATAGTTATTATGCTCCGAAAGGAACACTTAGCGTAGATTATAAAGAGGGTTTATTGGTCGGTTATCGTTATTACGATACAAAACACGTAGAACCTCAGTTCCCGTTCGGCTACGGTTTGTCATACACGACATTTGCTTATTCTGATTTGAAGGTTGCTCCTCATGCAGTAAACGGGAAACCGGGTTATGTTGTGAGCTTTGACATAAAGAACATCGGGAAACGAGCAGGTGCGGAATCGGCACAGGTCTATGTAAAAGCATTACATCCATCGGTAGAGATGCCGGAAAAGGAGCTGAAAGGTTTTACAAAGGTATCGTTGAAAGCAGGAGAGAAGAAACGGGTATCGGTTGTATTAAACAGCGATGCTTTCTCTTACTACAATACTGATCTGAAGAAGTTTGTCGTAGACAAGGGAGCTTATCAGATTATCGTAGGAGCCTCTTCACGTGACCTGAAACTGAAGGAAAATATTTCGGTGAAATAATTTACCTTCGTTAAAATAAGAGCTGTTTCACAGCTGATCTAATTAAAAACCTCACTCTTGTTTATCAGAAGTGAGGTTTTTTTATTTGCTGTTTTTTATGAGAATTCTAAATAAAAAGACGAACTTCTTCGGGATTCGTTTGGGTGAATCGGAAGAAATTCGTCGGAGATATAATAAACAGGTTTAGTTCTTCAGATTATTTATAGCCTTGATTGTGTACGCTTTTAATGGCTCGTCCAGACGGGTCATTCTGATTCTGGAACGATTTATCCCAAGCTAAAGCTTCTGCGGTACTGCAAGCTACAGAGGGTACTGACGGTACACACCGGGCTGCAGAATCGGATGGAAAATGTTCGGTAAAGATGGACCGATAGAAATATTCTTCTTTATTTCGGGGAGGGTTAATCGGAAAGCGGAACCGGGCATTCGCAAGTTGTGCATCGGAAACTTGTTCTTCGGTGAGTGCTTTAAGCGAATCAATCCAACTGTAACCTACGCCATCGGAAAACTGTTCTTTTTGTCTCCAGGTTACGCTTTCAGGAAGATAATCTTCAAAAGCTTTGCGAAGGACCCATTTTTCAATTCTCCCGTTTTTAATCATCTTATCTTCAGGGTTGATGCGCATTGCTACGTCCATAAATTCTTTGTCAAGAAATGGAACGCGGCCTTCAACGCCCCATGCGGCAAGTGATTTATTAGCTCTCAGGCAGTCGTAAAGATGCAATTTGTTTAATTTTCGCACGGTTTCTTCATGAAAAGCCCGAGCATTGGGCGCTTTGTGAAAATAGAGATATCCACCAAAGAGTTCATCGGCTCCTTCGCCGGAAAGAACCATCTTGACTCCCATTGATTTAATGACCCGTGACATCAGGTACATTGGAGTGGAAGCCCTGACGGTTGTTACGTCGTACGTTTCCAGATAATAAATTACATCGCGGATTGCATCAAGTCCTTCCTGTACGGTAAAATGGATTTCATGGTGGACGGTTCCGATATGTTCTGCAACTTTCTTGGCTGCAATGAGATCAGGAGATCCTTTTAAACCGACCGCAAAAGAGTGTAGCTGTGGCCACCATGCTCCCTGGTGATCATCGGACTCAATACGTTTGGAAGAATATTTTTTAGCAATTGCTGAAATAATTGAAGAATCGAGTCCGCCGGATAATAGGACACCATAAGGAACATCCGACATTAGCTGGCGATGGACTGCTTCTTCCAATGCATTGCGGAGTTCATCGATGCTGGTTGGGTTATCTTTAACGGCATCGTAGTCTTCCCAGTCCCGTTTGTACCATTGTTTCATTTCGCCATCTTTGCTGTATAAATAATGGCCGGGCAGGAATTCTTGTATTTTATTGCAGAAGCCTTCTAATGATTTCAATTCGGAAGCGACAAAGAAATTGCCTTCCTGATCCCATCCCATGTAGAGAGGAATAATCCCCATGTGGTCACGGGCAATCAGATAGCAATCATTTTCAATGTCGTATAATGCAAAGGCAAAAATACCGTTCAGGTCTTCCAGAAAGTTAATTCCTTTTTCACGGTAAAGAGCCAAAATAACTTCGCAGTCGGATTTGGTTTGAAAATCGTAATTAGTATGATTGCGGATTTGATTATGATTATAGATTTCCCCATTAACGGCAAGTACCAATTTGCCATCTTTACTGTACAGGGGCTGACCGCCTGATTCGGGGTCAACGATTGAAAGTCGTTCATGAGCAAGAATTGCCTTGTCGGAACAAAATATGCCAGACCAATCGGGTCCGCGATGACGGATACGTTTAGACATTTTAAGAACTTGAGGTCTTAATGTCTGAGCACTGACTTTTAAGTCAAAAGCACCAACTATACCACACATAGATAACTAATTTTTGTTTTATAATCTTTCGCTATTCTTATTAAGGGATAAAAATACAATTTAATTTTAGAAACGAAAGAGATTTATTAGCTAAATGATACAAAAAATAGATAATTGATATCATTTGTCTTTAATATCATCGCTAATAATGACATGAAAGTTTTAAATGTTGGCCTTTGTGAAAATTAATGATTTTTTAGGGCGTGAACCTCTGAAAATTAGGGGGGTGTTTGAAATTTTTATTTGTATATTTAGAATAAGGCTTTGAATTTAGATGTTTCAAAGCATACAAACCGATCGGTAAATTCGGTAAACACTAAGGAAAATAATAAAATAGGATTTTGGTAGATCATATTCGTTGCTGAAAGTTATTTTTGTTCGGTTAAAATGTTTTGCCATGAATGTATTGATTGTTGAAGATGAAAAAGAGCTGGCCCAGGAAATTAAATTTTTTCTAAAGAAAGAAAGCTTCGTCTGTGATTTGGCTTATAACGGGAAGGAAGCGTCTGAAAAAATATTTGTAAACAGCTATGACTTCTTACTTCTTGATCTGGGATTGCCGGATTATGACGGATTGGATATTTTGAAAGAAGCAACGGAAGCAAATGGTGATCTGGCTATTTTGATTACTTCGGCGAGAGGGGCTGTTGATGATCGGATAAAAGGGTTGGACCTTGGAGCAGATGATTATTTGGCAAAGCCATTTTCACTATTGGAGTTAAAATCGCGTATGATGGCTGTCTACCGCCGGAAACATGGTTATCGGAAGAATCAGATTGATATCCGTGATTTTTGTCTGGATTTGGATGAGCGGGTTGTCCATTATAAAGGACAGGAAGTTCTATTGACTCGTAAGGAATTTGATGTTCTGAGTTATCTGCTGTTGCACCGGGGAAGGGTTGTAAATCGATTACAGCTGACCGAACATATCTGGGGTGATATTCTTGAAGAAGAAGTCGATTCAAACTATATTGATGTGCATGTGAAGAATTTGCGTAAAAAGTTGTCAGCATTTGATAGCACTGACTGGTTGGTGACTGTGCGCGGAATCGGTTATAAAATAAGTGAGTAAATTTCCAGGTCAATGAAGCTCCAGTTCAAACTTTCCATTGTTAATGCAGCGACGAAGATTATCATTATTGGTCTTTTTGTTATGATTCTTCCTCATTTTATGAGAAAGACTGCTGTGTTCCAGTCCGACAGAAGGTTGGTTGTGCAGAAAGAGAAGGTCATAAGGCTGGTTGACCAGATGGGAATCGGGGAATTTATGAAAGAGGAGCAGGATTCGACATTTGCCAGTTATAATATTTTAAAGGAAGAGTTTGTCTCGGTAAAGCCCATTCCGGAACTTCATGGGGATACTCTTTCGATTAATAATTCGTATCGGAGTATTGAAGATGAAGAAGTCAACTACCGGGTACTGAGCTATGTATTTAGCAGGAAGCATCAGTTGTATATGCTTGAGATTGGGCGTAGTCTTAATATGGTTGATGAATTGAATAAGACGCTGATATGGGTTTCTTTTGCTATTCTTTTATTGACGATTCTTATTACATCTATCACGGATTTGGCATTCACAAGAGTTTTATTAAATCCGTTTTTTCAGATAATCCAACGGAAGGTTAAGAGGATGCACCATCCTGATACTTTCAATCTGGAGCGAATAAAAACGACTACGTCCGATTTTAGGTATTTGGATGATACCTTGAATCAGATGATGCTGCAAATTAAAGAGGCTTTTGAAACCGAACGGGAATTTATTGTAAATGTATCCCATGAATTATTGACTCCGATTTCGATTCTTCAGTCTAAATTGGAAAATGTGTTATCGGATGAGAATCTTTCGGAGGCAAATGGTAAGAAAGTTCTTGATTGTCTGCATTCATTACAAAGATTGAACCGGGTTACTCATGCGTTACTTTTGATTAGCAGAATAGAAAACAAACAATATGAACGTGTTGATTCTGTCTCAGTGGTGAAATTGGTTGATGAGGTCATCGAAGAACTTGAGGATCGGGCTGTGTTGAAAGAAATCACGATAAGTAAAGAGATCGATGACCTGATTATAACAAAATGCAATCGGTCGCTTCTTTTTACCTTATTGGTTAATTTGGTGAATAATGCAATAAAGTATAATCATTCGCAGGGATGGATTGTTATTCGCGGACAAAAAGAAGCCGGGCAGTATTTGCTCTCTGTTCAGGATAATGGGATTGGAATAGCCGAGCAAAACATTGAGGCAATATTTAATCGTTTTAAAAAATTCAATAATCTTAAAGAAGAAAGTCACGGATTGGGTTTATCAATCGTTAGGACGATCATTGATTTTCATGCTTATAAAATAACTGTTCATTCTAAATTGGGGGAAGGAAGTCTGTTTTCGGTTATTATTCCTCTCTGATGCTTTCGTTAATGACTTTGTAATGAGAAATTAATGAGTATGGTTGTATTTTTATGTTTTTTATTTTAAATTAGATAAAAAATAGAAGAATCTTCACTATTTCTTCATTTGCATAAACATATCTTTAAGTGTTAATCAAAAAACGATCTGGAAAATGAAAAAAATTATCTTATTGTCTGCCATCGTAGCTCTATCTCTTGGCGTATTCGCACAGGGAGCAACGAAACCTGCCGTTAAAAAAGCTAAAGCTAAAACTGAAGCTCCGGCAAAAAAGACTGTAAAGTCTACCAAAGCTACCAAAACCACTGCTGTTAAGTTTGTAAAGCCAGTAATAAAGAAAGATCAGGAGGCTAAAACTCCGGCAAAAAAAGCCGTTAAGGCAACGAAAAAGGTAGTTAAAAAAGCTCCTGTAAAAAAAGCACCTGCAACGAAATAATTCATTGTCGTGGGGAGAAGGTCAGATTCATTTTGTATCTGACCTTTTTTTATGTCCGTACAGTTCCTTAATTTGTCAGCTTTCGTATTTTTGTGCTATTCAAAAGATGGAAGATGGAGATTCAAAAAAATCTGAAAGAAGTAGAAGCAATGTTGCCGGAAGGGGTTAAATTAATAGCGGTTAGTAAAACCAAACCTGTTGAGGCGGTGTTGGAGGCTTACAATGCAGGATGTCGGTTGTTCGGGGAAAACAAGGTGCAGGAACTCTGTGAAAAACAGGAGGTTCTTCCTAAGGACATCGAATGGCATCTGATCGGGCATCTTCAAACGAATAAAGTTAAATATATCGCTCCTTTTGTGTCTCTGATTCATTCGGTTGACAGTGAAAAATTGTTAGCGGCTATTGATCGGGAAGGGGAGAAAAACAATCGGATTGTTGATTGTTTGTTGCAATTTCATATTGCTAAAGAAGAAACAAAGTTCGGCTTTTCGAAAGAAGAAGCAATTGCGCTATTGGAATCACCCGAATATAAGGGAATGAAGCATGTTCGTGTTTGCGGAGTGATGGGAATGGCGACTTTTACGGATGATCAGGAAGAAGTAAAAAAAGAATTCGGATCATTGCATGTGGTTTTTGAAGAATTGAAAGCTTCTTTATTTGCCGGGCATCCTGAATTTAAAGAGATATCAATGGGAATGTCGGGTGATTTTATGCTTGCGGTGGGAGAGGGAAGTACGATGGTACGAGTGGGAACCCGTATCTTTGGAGAAAGAGATTATAGCAAGACTCAAAATAGTTAGAATTTATTCTTCTGATTTCGGAAGAACTTATAGCCCATTTATATAAAAGAGGCTGGTTTTATACCAGCCTCTTTTATATTTTATTCTGATCTGATAAATGATCTTTAGAATGTTTGGATGGATTGCCGAATTACGGACAGGTGACTGAGCAATGATTCAAGTTTATCAAGACGAAGCATGTTGGCTCCATCTGATTTGGCAATGCTTGGATCAGGGTGAGTCTCGATGAAGATTCCGTCCGCGCCGACTGCAATAGCCGCTCTTGCAATTGTTTCAATAAGTTCAGGTTTCCCTCCGGTTACTCCGGAAGCTTGGTTGGGCTGTTGAAGAGAATGGGTAATATCCATGATGACGGGACAGTTATTCTTTTTCATTTCAGGAATTCCCCGATAATCAACAACTAAGTCCTGATAGCCGAACGTCGTTCCCCGTTCGGTAAGCATTACCAGATTATTGCCGGCGTCTCTTACCTTATTGACTGCATACTTCATTGCTTCAGCCGAAAGAAACTGCCCCTTTTTAATGTTGACGACTTTGCCTGTTTGGGCAGCTGCAACCAGCAGATCGGTTTGGCGACACAGAAAGGCCGGTATTTGAAGCACGTCTACATATTCGGCTGCCATGGCAGCTTCGTGAGCCTCATGAATATCGGTTACTGTTGGAATGTCGAATGTCTCGGACACTTTACGGAGTATCTTTAAGGCTTTTTCATCCCCAATTCCAGTAAAAGAGTCCAGCCTTGATCGATTCGCTTTCCGGTATGACCCTTTGAAAATGAAAGGAATTTTTAACCGATCTGTGATTTTTATGATTTCTTCAGCGATATGCAATGCCATTTCTTCCCCTTCGATGACACAAGGGCCTGCCAGGAGGAAAAAATTATTGCTGTTAATGTTTTTAATGCGAGGAATGTTATACATGAGTTGTTGTTTTAATTTGTAAAACGATTTTTCCACCATTTTATAAGTCTTTCAAGAATTTTTAATTCCTGAGGATTTTTTTGTGGATTATAAATTCTTGTGTTTTTTAATTTGTCGGGGAGAAATTGCTGTTCGACAAAATTTCCTTCGTACGAGTGTGCATATTTGTAATTCTCAGCGTATCCCAGTTCTTTCATGAGTTTTGTGGGGGCATTCCGTAAATGCAGGGGTACAGGAAGGTTGCCAGTTTGTTTGACTAATTCAATAGCCTCGTTAATGGCCATGTAACCTGAATTGCTCTTTGGCGAGGTTGCTAAATAGATTGCGCATTCGGAAAGAATAATTCTTGCTTCGGGCATTCCGACCTGATGGACTGCATTGAAAGTGCTTTGGGCTAGTAACAGAGCATTGGGATTTGCAAGGCCGACATCTTCGCAGGATAAAATGAGCATGCGTCTTGCGATGAACAGAATGTCTTCACCTCCTTCGAGCATTCGGGCTAACCAGTATACGGCGGCATCAGGATCGCTGCCTCTGATACTTTTGATGAAAGCAGAGATGATGTCGTAGTGCATTTCTCCACCTTTATCATACATCGCAGGGTTTTGCTGAAGTTGAGCGATTACCTGATCGTTGTCGATGATGATTTCATCTTCGTTGTCTAATGCGTTGACAACTAATTCAAGGATGTTAAGCAATTTACGGGCATCCCCCCCCGAAAAGCGAAGTAGCGCTTCGTTTTCTTTAACGACAATTTTCTTCTTGCTTAATTCTTTATCGTTTTGAAGTGCATAATTTAAAAGGGTTAATAGCTCTTCTTTTTCAAGGGATTTGAGTACGTAGACCTGGCAGCGAGAAAGAAGTGGGGAAATAATTTCGAAAGATGGATTTTCAGTTGTTGCACCGATCAGGGTAACAATTCCTTGTTCGACAGCCCCCAGTAAAGAGTCTTGTTGAGCTTTACTAAAACGGTGTATTTCATCAATAAAAAGGATTGGGTTATGCTGATTGAAGAATCCCTGGTTCTGTGCTTTGTTTATAGCTTCTCTTACGTCTTTAACCCCCGAACTAACAGCACTGAGAATGTAAAACGGCCGTTTAAGGGTGTTCGCAATGATTTTGGCCAGTGTTGTTTTACCAACGCCTGGTGGTCCCCATAATATTAGCGATGAGATGTTGCCGGATTCTATCATTTTACGCAATACCGCACCTTTTCCGACAAGATGACTCTGTCCGATATATTGATTGAGCGTTTTAGGGCGTAACCGTTCTGCCAGGGGCTGATCCATTTTTAATTACAATATCTTTTTATAACGTTATATGCATCCGGGATACCTAATTCTCCGGCTTTACTCAGGTTCAGTGCAGCTTTTTCTATTTCGTCTTTATAGATATAGATCAATCCGCGATTAAAATAGGCTTCTGCAAAATCGGGGTTTAGTTCAATAACCCGGTTATAGTCGGCTTCTGCTTTATCGTATTCTGCTATTTTGCAGTAAATATTAGCTCGGTTGAAAAGGGCAAAAACAAAATGTGGATTTAATTCGATTACCTTTTGGTAGTCTTTAAGAACCATATCGTAATCGTGAATTTGTTTTTGAACATGAATTCCTGATTTTTTCTGTCCGCTTCCCTTGTGAAGGGTGAACACCTCTTGTTGATGTTCGCTGAAATCGGGTAGGGAAAGAATGATGTCGACCATTTTGGATTGAGTGTTGGCTCTTCCGAAATAAGCTAAAGTATTTTGACTGTCCAGGTCAATCGCTTTGTTATAATCATTGAGCGCGTCATTGTATTTAGATGTAAGAGACTCAAAAATAGCCCGACCCAAATAGTTGTTACTGATCTTGGAGTTTATTTTCAGCTTTGCAGAGAAGAAGCGAATGTTGTTATTAAACTCATCTTCGTACTTTTTATCGTTGAAATCTTTATTGGAGATTCCGAGGAAGGGGTCAAAATGAGTTGTTTCGTTAAGCTTTTCAACCTGCAGGCTGTAATATTGCATCCTTTCATTTTGTTCTGAAGGATGAAAGGCTATTGCTATGTTGAAAACAGGTTGAAGCTTAATCTCTATATTTTTATTCTGAATTTTTTTGCTGTCCTCATCCTCTTTTACTTTCGATGGAGTTATTGGTTCTTCTCCGTTGATAACCGTTACGATTTTATTTTTACGTTTCTTTGTGGATGCTTTTTCTTTATCCTTATTTTCAGTTGATTGATTGTCGTTTTGAGTAGTCTGGCTTTTATTTGTTTGGTTTTGTGCCGTGGCTTTATTCTGATCGGAGTCGGACATTCCTGTCCCTCCCGGTGCAGCTTTTGTACTTCCTACTTTGCGGGCGTTTTGATTCTGCTGTTGTTGCTGTTGAATCTGAGATTGTTGGAAAGCTCTGGGGTTTGCCTGAACAAGATAGGGATTCCGGGCGTAGCGGGAATCAAGGCGGGCAGCTGTCTGAAAATCCTTCATGAAATCTTTGCGATGAAGAATCGCTTTAGCAATACCCCTGTTCATATAAGCATTAGCCATGGATGGGTCAAGCTCTAAGGTTTTATTATAGTCCATGATTGCTCCTTCGAAATCACCGAGTTTGTGTTTGACAATACCTCGGTTGTTGTAGGCCAATGCGTTTTCAGGATCATTATAGATACACTCGTCATAATCGGAAAGAGCATTGGCATAATCATTCATGGCAAATTCAGCGATGCCTCGTTCCAGGTAAGCCCCTGCAAAATTAGGCTTTACTTTAATAGCCTGATCAATGTCGGCAATAGTTCCCTTATAGTCTTTTTGTGATAGTTTGATTGATGATCGGTTTAGTAGAGAATTAATGCTCTGTGGATTAATTTGAAGAGCCTTATCGTAATCCGCAATGGCTCCGAGTGTGTCTTTCATCGCTGCTTTGGCTACACCTCGATTGTTATAGAAGTTGTCATCTTCGGGGTTTAGTTCTATAGCTCTTGAATAATCATCCATTGAGCTTTTGAACTCTTTAAGTTCGTATTCGACCATGGCTCGGTGCAGGTAGGCATCGGAGAAAAAAGGTTTAATTTCAATCGCTTTATCCAAATCTATTTTAGCTCCGCGGTAATCTTCAAGGAATTGTTTGGCAACACCTCTTAGAAAATAGGGTTCAGGAAGATTCGGTCTGACCCGAATTACTAAATTCAGATAATCAATTGCCCCAGTGAAGTTCCCGAAATAGATGCGGGTTCGGGCGATATAGGAGAATTGTTCTGTATTTATCTGTCCTTTTCCTGTCGTGCAAAGCATTAAAAGGAGGGCTCCAAATAAGAGTAACTTCTTCATAAATGTGCCGGATAAATTGTATTAACCTTGACAAAAATAGCATTTTCGGGGAGTATTGAAACAAAGATAACGCAGAATCGTTCGGTAGGTTACAATGGTTACTTTTGTTTAAAATAGTCACAATGTTGTGTGTTGGTTCCATCTGTTGATGGAAAAATGTAATTCTTGAATCTATTTTGCCCCATTCTGTTTGTGCATACGAATAATGTGTGTAATTTTATCGTGTCGCTTTTTGTGATGAGTATATAATGTTATGCTGATCAAATACTTCATGAAAGTAAAAACCATTAAAGCATTAAGCGTAGGAGAGATACAGAGATGTGTCTCTCTTTTTTTTATCAAATATCGGACTGTGATTTTTTGAACGAATTGAGGTTAAAAAGTTGGTGGCTGTTCTTTATAAAGTTCCCCCACTGGTTTATTCTTAAATAAATAAAGCGCTGAAAAACAGCGCTTTATTGTGATCCCAGGGAGATTCGAACCCCCATCAAGAGAACCGGAATCTCTCATTCTATCCATTTAACTATGGGACCCTTGGTTATTGTTGGCAAAGATAAAAAGTTTTACAGCGACTACAACTTTTATCTTTCAAAAATTTCATACCCGTACCGCATGAATGCTGATAAAAAGCTCTTTGTTTCTCCTAATAGATTAAAGCTGACAGAAAAAGGAATAAAAAGAGTTTTGAGGAAAAGTAAAAAGGTCAGAGAAAAGGTTAGCGTAAATAGAAAAAAGTGATAAAATAATAAAGGGAAAGAGAGAACGGAAATAATTAAAAATAGCTACTTTTGTACTGAATTAATCATCTTGTTATATGATAACTGCTGAAAATTTATCTCAACTTCGTACTTTTTTTAATGATTACCTGAAGTCGTTTGATCAGAGTGATGCTAATGTTGCAAAAAACATCGAATTAAAACGAATTCATACAGAAAAGGTTGTTGAGAACATTAAGGCTATCGGACGCAGTATTCCTCTTTCAGAAGAAGATTTGTTTTTAGCTGAATCTATAGCACTTCTTCATGACATTGGTCGCTTTCCTCAATTTGCAAAGTATCAGACTTTTGATGATGACGAATCGGAAAATCATGCTGAGTGGTCGGTTCGTATTATTAATGAAAACAATTTGTTGGATAATTTTGATGAACGGAGTAAGGATATTGTACTGAAAGCAATTAGTTGTCATAATCGCCTTGATTTGCCGCTTAAAGAAGAAGAGAATACTTCGCGTTTCTGCTACCTGATCCGGGACGCAGACAAACTGGATGTGCTTCGTATTGTGTCGGAATATGTGAAGGTGAAAAACAATGCAAAGAATGATTCTATTGTTTTGGATTTGCCAGACAAAAACGATATAAGCGAAAAGGTGATAAAAAGGCTTCATGCTCATTTGCCGGCTAATAAGGAGGATCTGAAAACTCAGGCAGACTTTAAACTCATGCTTATGTCATGGGCTTATGATTTGCATTTCAGAAAGAGCTACCAGATGATAAGTCAGAATCAATATGTACAGAAGATTTTTGAGACGTTACCTAAGAATGACAATGTCTTGTCATTGTATCGTCAGATAAAGATTCATATCGAGAATAAGTTAATGTAGCTTTTTATGGCGCAGTTCTCTTTCTAATATTTTGAGATAATTTTTCTAATATATTTATCTGGGAAACAAAAAATGCAATACTTGGTAGTATTGCATTTTTTGTTTTTATAGACCTTGGTGCGCGACCGGATTTTTGTTTCAGAAACTTTTGTTTAAAAAGTTTAAAAATGCTGCTTTATAGCAGCATTTTTTGTACCCCCCCATTTTTTATCGTAGTGTAATCCTGTTTTTAAAAATACAATTCCACTGTAGATGTGATTGGATGACTTAAAATAATGCGTTTTTTTATACATATAATAGCTATATGGGTGTAAAATAGACACAGTGTTATGAAATTCGATATGTTATGAATAAAATGTAACATTGAGTCGTTTGTTAAAAAATAAGTAAATAATCAAATAACCCCTTAAAAATATATGTGTTTGTATAAATATTACAGATATATTTGTTGTGTACCCTTTGAGGATGGGGGGCGTTGAATAAATTGATGAAACTTTAATTTTTTTACCCCATAAATAACTAACATGTTTCACCATTTTAAAACTAAACGATGAAAAGACTTTTAGCATCATTCGGAATGACAATGCTGGCATCGGGTTCTTATTGCATCACCCCGTGCAATGCGGACTCTTTAGCTAAATCGCCGATAAGCATTACGGCGGATATGATGAGTAGTTATGTCTGGAGAGGAGTAAAAGCGACGAGTTCACCAAGTATTCAACCAAATTTATCCTTTAAAAAGGGGAGTTTTGAACTAGGAGCTTGGGGATCTTCTGATT
The DNA here is from genome assembly GCA_963692465.1 of Prolixibacteraceae bacterium. GTDB lineage: Bacteria > Bacteroidota > Bacteroidia > Bacteroidales > Prolixibacteraceae > JAUZOB01. The sequence continues at coordinate 173,180 of OY829943.1, read as the reverse complement.
TTACAGGAAGTTACAAAGAGGTCGATTTTTATACCTCTTATTCTTATGGAAATTTTAAACTGGGACTAACGGATTATAATTGGCTCTTTTCAAAACGTTACTTTAATTACAGAAAGGGTTCTACAGATCACATATTGGAAGGAAATTTCAGTTACCAGGGAAATAGTGCATTCCCTCTCTCGATTGATTTAAATACCATGTTTTATGGCTCGGATAAGAAAGCAACCAATCCATCAAAGAATGCTTATTCAACCTATGTCGAGGTAAGATATCCTGTTGGGGCAGACCTGAATATTTTTGCAGGAATGACTCCGGCGGATGGTTATTATGGCGACGGATATGGAAAATTAGGAGGTTTTGCAGTGGTCAATGTTGGTGTGGCTGCTACCCGAAAGTTGAAAATGACCGAGTCTTTTTCATTGCCGTTAAAGGTGACACTTGGCGTAAATCCTCAGCAGGAGGATGTTTATTTAGTTTTTGGCATCACATTTTAATTAAATAGGAAATTACAGATATGAAGAAAATTGAGGCAATTATCCGAAAATCAAAATTTGAGGAAGTGAAGGATGCATTGCATGCTGCCGATATTGAATGGTTTTCATATTGGGATATAACCGGAGCCGGGCAGGAAAAAGAGGGACTGATTGTAAGAGGGCAGATTTTTGAATCGAGTTACATCCAGCGCAGAATGCTTTCAGTTGTTGTTCGTGATCAGAATATGGAGCGAACGGTGCAGGCTATTATTAAAGCCGCCAGAACTGGTGAAATGGGTGATGGCAAAATTTTCGTTTCGGAGGTTGAAGAGACTTATCGTATCAGAACCGGAGAGACTGGTCCTGAGGCCTTGTTTCTTAAAAATATATAGAGTGGATAAAAATCTTGTTGAATTGTAAAAATATAGAGTGGATGAAAAAGTTTTTGACAACAATATTTTGTTTTTCAGTATTGGTATTTACCGCGAGTGCACAGGGAACCTCAGCCGTTGCGGCTGCTGCTCCGAGGATAGATTTTGGTAATACAGCCTGGATATTGGTTGCTACCGCTTTGGTGATGTTAATGACAATTCCCGGATTGGCTCTGTTTTATGGAGGATTGGTTCGACGAAAGAATGTATTAAATATTTTAATGCAGTGTTTTATTATTACGGCTGCTGTAAGTATTGAATGGGTTGTTTGCGGATATAGTCTTGCTTTTGGTTCATCCAAGGGATTTCTTGCTCCTTATATCGGAGGTTGCGACTGGTTTTTCCTGAAAGGAATAAAAATAACAGATGTCAGTCCGTATTTTATTTCACAGCCAACAGCCCGGATTCCACACCTTTTATTTGTAATGTTCCAGTGTATGTTTGCCGTCATTACACCTGCTTTAATTATTGGTGCATTTGCTGAACGAATTAAGTTTAAAGGATTTTTACTTTTTATTATTTTGTGGTCTCTCTTCGTTTATAATCCGGTTGCACACTGGGTGTGGAGTACAGATGGCTGGCTTCTCAAATTGGGAACTCTCGATTTTGCAGGTGGAACTGTTGTGCATATCAATGCTGGTATTGCGGCAATTGTTACAGCAATCATGCTCGGCAAGCGGAAAGATTATCGGAATCATGCAATTCCACCTCATAATATTCCGTTTGTCGTGATAGGTGCAGCTTTACTGTGGTTTGGATGGTTCGGTTTCAATGCGGGAAGTGCTCTCGCGGCTGATGGTTTGTCTGCCAATGCATTTATGGTTACTCATATAGCTGCCGCTGCTGCTGCTTTTACATGGGCATTGCTTGACTGGATTATTGGAAAGAAGCCGACGGTTGTAGGAATTTGTACCGGTGCTGTAGCCGGATTGGTTGCCATAACTCCTGCTTCGGGATTTGTTGATGTCTCGGGAGCATTGATTATAGGTGTTGCAGTATCATTGGTTTGTTTCTATATGGTTGCGGTAGTAAAACCCAAACTTGGCTATGATGATTCGCTGGATGCTTTTGGTGTTCATGGAATCGGTGGTATTTTGGGTGCTCTTGCAACGGGATTATTGGCTACACCGGCAATTCAGCCGGCTTGTAGTGGCGCTTTTTTCGGTAACCCGAAGCAGTTTCTGATCCAGTTGTTTTCCGTTCTGGTTACGATGGTCTATTCCGGAGTTGTTACGTTTATTCTCTTTAAAATTGTTGAAAAGACTGTTGGAATAAGAGCAACAACAAAACAGGAGTCTGTCGGACTTGACGAAACGATGCATGGTGAGAATGCTTATACTGCAATTGATTAAATTGCCTCTTTTGCTTTATTCTTTATAAACCCGAATGAGACTGTCTATTAGTTTCGGGATGTTAAACTTCTTGGAGTATAATTCAAACTCATAACGTTGATTTGAATGATGTCTTTGAGCTTTTGTGACAGTCTCTTTTTAATTTGTTCCCAAACTACACAATGATAGGGTCTTTTGAAGATCCGTTTTTATCTGCTTCGAAGAGTTTACTCTTCGAAGCTTTAAAATATTAAAGTTATAACGTTTTAGTTTTTGTATTCTTAACATTGTTTCTAGTCTGGTACCTCTTTTAGTTTTTTAGATAGATTAAGTCATGAAAAAAATAGAAGCTATTATTCGTAAATCGAAATTTGAAGAAGTTAAGGATGCGCTGTATGCAGCTGATATTGAGTGGTTCTCTTATTGGGATATAACCGGAGCAGGAACAGAAAAAGAAGGGCTAATGGTCCGGGGGCAGGTTTTTGAATCAAGTTATATTCAGAGAAGAATGCTTTCGATTGTTGTCCGCGATCAAAATTTAGAACGGACCGTTAGTGCAATAATCCAGTCAGGTCGTACAGGCGAGATGGGTGATGGTAAGATTTTCGTTTCTAATATAGAAGAGGTTTATCGAATCAGAAATGGAGAGAAAGGTCCGGAGGCTTTGTTCCTCAAGGAAAATTAAGCTATTATCGCGAAAAAACAGATTTGTCTGGCATAGTATAAAGGTTATAGGTTTATTTTTTTTGCTAAGAAGTTATCTGTTTATATAAGAAGGTGTCTATTACAGACACCTTCTTTTGTATATACGGGTTAATGAAATTTATTTCTGGTAATAAAAATCGCCTTGTTCAATATTCCAAGCATTTCCAAAGAAGCCACTGCACAGTACTCCGGGATATCCGTCTGATAGAATTCGATTATTAAAAATAGTCACATCAGGATAACCAGTCCCTGATAAGAAATATTGATTTGCATAACATGCTTTCATTCCTTCCTTGCCGGTTCCAGCAATGATTCCAATAGATGCTTCTTTACTGTCATCTCTTGGCCAAGTGAAATAACAACCGAGGTTAGCCCCTTTGTAGTGTCGGGTGCCTAGTATAATCTCGTCGTTTTTTACTAAAAGAGGGCATTTAGAAAGAAGTTTATGCCATGCTGCATTATTCGACGCGTTGCCATACAGAATAACTCCGCAATCAGGATATTTAGATGTATTGAACTCTGTATCTTTAATTAAACGAACGGAAGCGTTTCCCCGATAGAGAAATGTTTCTGCATCGAACTGCGCTTTATTAAAATACCATGCGTTTTCTTCAGTGTTTCCTTTGGTGGCGTATACAAAAATCATGTTGTGTCGGAATGCGTCTTTAAAGGTCCCATAACGAAGCGGATTCTTTTCATTCGAAGAAGGTAGTTCTGTTGCAAGGTTCCATGTGCCTTGCTTATTTTTCCTGAGATACATATCGCCGGATGGAGTGGTGATTGTCAGAGTTTGGTTATCAATTTTAAGTGTTAATTGTTTGTTCTTCTGGTAAATATATTTTTTGATTACAAGGAAAGCAACATTTTGTGTGGCTCCGCTGATTGTTTGTGTTGCCGGATTGAACAATAGTTTAACATTGCTGAATTCATAAGAGTGTTCCTGCTGATAAATTTGAATCCAGTAATAGGATGAACAAATGCCTGGTGAAGCAGTTGTAAAATCAATATTCTTTATCTCTGTTGGGTTAGCAAGTGTGTGATATTTCAGATAGTCAAACATTCGTGGCCAATCAACACATTGATTTCCGTACCAATGCTTCCCTCCGGGATATTCATAATAGCAAAAATCGGGATGAAATGTTCCGAGAAGATTTCTCATTGCACGGGCAAGAAAGACCGGAACAGTCTCATCGGAGTCTCCATGAAGAATATAGACTCCTTCATGTAAATAGTTTTTTGCCAGGGAGAGTGTCCGACAGGCATTATTGGCCCGGAGCATCATTTTTTCAGCATCCGATTGAATCTTCCCTGAGTCGGGATTTGCATAACCCAGTATATCAGCGTATCCGGAACATGGGGCAATGGCGGCAAAACGATCAGGATAGTTAGCCCCAATATTCCAGGTGCCGTGACCTCCCATTGAGTGTCCGGTCAGATAAGTTCTTTGGGGATCAGTGTTGAATACCTTCTCTGCTGTTCGAAGAACTTCAAGGGCATCTAAACGGCCCCAGTCTTCCCAGCCGAAACCATAAGGCCTGCGATTTGTCGGAGCGATCACATGGCCCCAGCTTTTTGACTCGTATGCAGCTGCCTGATTACGGGCTTCGACTGAAGCCCCATGTACAGAAAGGAAAAGGGCAGGTTTGACTCCTTCTGCTATTTTACCCGGACTGATGCTATAGTATTGTACACTGTGATCAATGTCGCTTATAAAAGTTCTGGAGTGGTGACTGGTTTTGTCTTTCAGGTTTATTGAGATCGTTAATTCGTCAATCGGTTTTCCTCGTTTATCTTTGAGAATAACCTTGTAAGACAACTGTTGTTCTTTATCTGTGTTGAAATATGGAATTTTGAAAGCGGTTTTGAATGTAGAAAGCGATTCGATATCAGGAACTTGGTTTTCAATGGTGGTTCCGTTAGGACTGATACATTGAATCTGTAACCCTTTCAGGTGTGATTTCGTGCTGTTAATAATGCGTAGAGCAGCCCACGGATTGTTATTTTCATCGATAATCAGATCGGGAAGAGTCATATCTTCCGAAACCATTTTGACCGGTTTGGGAACATCCAATATTCGGGCTGAGATGTTTTGATCCCGACCAGAGGTGAGAAGGAACTCATTTAAGCCTTTTTTTAGTTCCACGGGAATAATGGTCCATCCAAAAGAATAGTGGTCTCCTTCGTGAGGAAACCCATTGATTAAAGACATTGTATTTCCGACAGATTTGAACCAAACAATCCGGTTTTGATCTGATTGATAAGTTAGGTAGAGATGACCGGATACATTTTCGGGAAAAATGAAGTCGCCTTTTTCATTACATGTAACATCTACCCATGTGGTGTTTTTCGCATTGACCGGAAATACGGTTCCTGATCGTGGTTGCAGTTGATTAGAAAAAAGAGCATTAACAACTGGATCTGCAATGATACTAGTCCGGCCGTAGATGATAGAACTATTCAGGAAAAGACCTTTTTTAAAAAGGTATTCCTGTGGATGTTGAGCAAAAGAAGACGAAATTCCCATAGATATAAAGCCAATTAAGCAAAGGAATAGTGTTCTCATAAAATGATTGTTTTGTGGTTTGTTTAAAATAGTCGCATATAAAATACATACAAATTTGTGAAATTTTGAGCAGGTATTTATAGAAAATGAGGGGGTAAGTATGCATTTTGATATAAAACAGACGGGGAACGAGAAAAATTTTACTGTTTTTGTTACTTTTGAAGGGAAAACTAAATAAAGAATTCAAAAATGTCAGAATTGAGAAAGTTTGTGCTATGCCTGTTGGCTGTCGGTTCCTTTTTCTATGGCGGATATGCTCAGGATCAGAAATCAGAGCCTAAAGATGAAGGGTTTGTTTTTACGCCTATTAAGGAATTAAAGGCGACTCCGGTTGAGGATCAGTATAAATCAGGAACCTGCTGGTCTTTTTCGGGTCTTTCTTTTATGGAGTCAGAAATGCTTCGTCAGGGAAAACCAGCAGTTAATTTATCTGAAATGTTTTTGGTCCGTCATTGTTATTTTGATAAGGCCGTCAAGGATGTAAGACTTCATGGAAGTCTAAATTTCGGAGGAGGTGGTGCATTTACCGATATCCTTTATGTCTGGAAAAATTATGGTATTGTTCCGGAAGAGGTTTATGAGGGGCTGTCTTATGGCGAGAAAAAACATGTTCATGCTGAAGTTGATGAAGTTCTAAAGGATTATGTTGATGGCGTAATAAAAGGGAAAAAAGTCACAACCGCTTGGAAAGATGGGTTTAATGGCATTTTAGATGCATATTTTGGAAAACTTCCAGATGTCTTTCACTATCAGGGTGTAGAATATACACCGCAGAGTTTTGCAAAAGGATATTGCGGATTAAATCCTGATGATTACATAATGCTTACTTCTTACACGCACCATCCGTTTTATAAACCATTTGTTCTTGAAGTGCCTGATAACTGGCTCTGGGGAGATGTTTATAATGTTCCCTTAGATGAATTGGAACAGATTATTGATAATGCAATTAATACTGGTTATACGGTTGCATGGGCCGCTGATGTTAGTGAAAAGGGATTTCAAACGACTAAAAAAGGTGTTGCAGTTGTTCCTGAGGTCAGCGTTAGTGATATGAAGGATTCAGAGCTATCTAAATGGGAAAAACTTTCGGAGAAAGAAAAAGACGAAGAACTTTATAAACTCGATAAACCAGGGAAAGAAAAAGTAATTACTCAGGAAATGCGTCAGGAGGCTTTTGATAATTATGAAACGACCGATGATCATGGAATGCATATTATTGGTATTTCTAAGGATCAAAATGGAACTCTTTATTATAAAGTGAAGAATTCCTGGGGGAAATACAATAAGTATGATGGCTATTTTTATGCCTCCAAACCATTTGTACGATATAAAACCATGTCCATAATGGTTCATAAAGATGCTATTCCAAAAACACTTCGGAAGAAAATGGGTATCTAAATATTTTAAAGGAGATCGCAATCGATCTCCTTTTTTATTACGATTGAGTGTTTGGTGAATAAAAAAAGTTAAATGTTTCTATTTGTTTAAATAACAATGAATGGTCAATCTCATTGAAAATGAAAGAGAACCCGCTTTCTGTCTGTGCTTTGGGGGGAAAGCTGTTTTCAATTTAATTGATTGAATGTTGTTCTCATCGCAATTGAAACCTTATCTTTGGCTGTATTAAAAGGGAAAAATGTCTATTTCAAAGACAGAATCATCATAAAGATGGAACGTAAATCAATAAGGGCTTTATTAGTTTTTATTTCGTTTGTTGTTGCTTTCGCAATAGCAGGGGCTATTTATCTGGCAAATACAACCTTAACGGATTCAGTAAAGGAACTGAATTCACTATCAAGATCGTGGCTTGACCCAATTTTTTCATTCCTTACTGATTTTGGATTAGGCGGATTGTGGGTCATTGTTGGGGTGATCTTGCTTTTTTATCGTCTGGATTATTCTTTAATGTTATTGTCAAGCCTGGGACTAGTCGCTCTTGTTACGAATTTGTGTAAGCAAATATTATTTCCCCGCCTTCCCCGCCCATTGCTAATATTAGGTTACTGTGACCTGACCAGATGGGTAAATGGGGCAGACACTTATTTGCATTATTCATTTCCATCAGGACATACAATGACTGTTTTTGCTGTATGTGCTTTATTCTCTTATTGGGTTGCGAGAAAAAGTTGGTCTGTTTTCTTCTTTGTATTTGCCTTACTCGTTGGAATTAGCAGGGTGTATATGCTCCAACACTTTTTTAGAGATGTTTACTTTGGAGCACTTAGTGGTACTGTAATTGCAATCGTAATGATTTGGGTGTTCCGGGATTTGATTCCTCTAAAAATGTCAACTTGTTTACGCTATTCTATTATAACTGTCTGGAAAAGGAACTTTAGTGTAAAACACTAAAGTTCTTTTTTGAAGATTCTATATTTTTTATAGATTACTCCATTAACTCTTTCAAGTTCAGCTCTCATTTTCATGTTAGTTTCCATGACGAGATGACTGTCGATGATCTCTATCTTATTTCTGCGGGCGGCTTCAAACATTTTACAGGTTAATAATGCATTTAACCCAACACTTCGTATGTTTTCACTAATACATCCAAGAAGCAAGTTTAATTGTTTTGACCGTTTTAAAGAGTAAAGAATTGGTATGAATCCGAAAGGAAATAACTTTCCATGTGCTCTTCTTAGTCCATTGCTAATGTCAGGCATCGCTGCAATAAAAGCAACGATTTCATCTTGCTGATTTGTTATTACTTTTACAAAATCGGGATTAACAAGTGGTAAAAATCGCTTGGCAAATTCATCGACCTCCCTATCAGTAATAGGCGAAAATCCTGAAATATCATAGTAGGTCGTATTGATTAAATCGAAGATCTGTTTCACAAAAGGAACAATCTGACGAGATTTTGTGAATTCATAAATGGTATATCCCCGTTGCATCGTTCTTTTATATACGGTCTCATAGATTTCAGGTGTTTTTTGGGGCACATCAATCCGATATTCAACCATGTCCTCCTTCTTAATATATCCGTTTCGTTCGGTCTTTGTAATCATGTAAGGAAAACTGCAATTAGACACCAATACGGTTACCGGATCATCAAAACCATAAATCAGAAAACCTTCAGGATCTTTATCCGAAAAGCCAAGCGGACCGACCAACTGTACCATTCCCTTCTCCCGAGCCCAGTTTTCTACTGATTTGATGAGTATGTCAAAGACTTCATCATCATCATAGCATTCCATGAAACAGAATCGTCCATTGTTTTCGTTGTGACTTTCATTGTATGAATGGTTAATGATTCCCATTATACGTCCCACTAACTCTCCATCTTTTTCTGCAAGATAAAGAATCGTGTCGCAAAGTTGAAAGGACGGGTTTTTAGTCGAATCAAAGACCTGCCATTCATCGGCATAGAAAGGAGGAACCCAGTTCTTATGATTACGATGAATTTTTTCCGGTAGATGTATAAACTTACGAAGGTCTGTTTTTGATTTTACTTCTTTTATTGTAACGTTTCCCATAAAATAGTTGAAATTTATTAATTTAATTTTTTACTCTGTGGAAAATAACGATATAACAGGTTGCTTGTTCCCAATATCAAAGGGAATATTAAAAATGCTCCTATAACGTCAACCAGATAATGAGCCTTAATATATACGGTGGATAAAATAAGTATAAATACAATTGGGCAAATTAGCTTAAAGTAATTAAATGCATATTTGGCCGATAAAGCAATAATTACAAGAGAGATCCCAACATGTGAGCTAGGAAAAGCTCCTGTTGGTTGTTCCGCTGAACTCTGAATAAAGCGTACAATATTCGAAAAAAGATACCCTGCCGGCACTTTGGTGTATGAATCCTGAAAATAATATTGTGGACCACTCGTCGGAAATATAGCAAAAATAAGATAGAAAATAAAAAATGAACAGGTTACCGAAAATATACATTTAGAAATATGAGTTGAATGCTCGTAGTATAATGCGATGCAAAATCCAGCAATCAATAAATAGAATGAGAAGTAGCCCAGATACATAATTTCACTGAACCAATGCATTGGCATTATATTGCTGAATTCGAGACTTGGTTGGCAACCAAAGATGCTTATCTCTAAATTTGAGAAGAAAGGATCAAGAGATTTAAAAAACAATTTGTTGTAAGATGCTGTCTCCTGATAGAAATAACCACTGAAAATAAGTGGATACGCTTCGCGAAGCAGAGAAACAATTCGGTTGTTAGTTTTAGACTCCCAGTAAATTAAAATTGCGGCAAATGCGATGCATATTACTCGTACCAACATTGCCATTCCAATGCGATCCGTTGTATGTCCTCCCAGAGATATCAAAATTGCGGTTGTAATGATAAAACCTAGAGTTAGGTGATCAATTTTTTTCAGTTTCATTCTTATTAAAAATCGGGTAAATGTAATTGTAAAATTGACTTGTTATTCTTTTTGCTTTCAAAAAACAGCATTCTGTAAATACAGGAATGCCTGTTATTAATATAGGTTTTGCTTCTAATGATTTGTATATTATTGTCATACATAATAGTCTAAAACGAATGTCTGTTTTTTTGAAATTAACTTTTAATAAAAAAGACTGCTCTTATTGCAGCCTTTTGAAAAATGGAGAATAGAATGTCATTATTTATTTAAGTATTTCTGATAGTTTGTTAATGAGATCATCTCCCCGGAGTCCTTTAGCAATAATCTTTCCCTGAGGATCAATTAAAAAATTAGAAGGAATAGAATTTACGCCATATAATGCAGCAGCTGAATTTTTCCAACCTTGGAGATCCGATATTTGATTCCATTCCAGGTGATCCTCTGCAATGGCCTTAGTCCAGCGAGCTTTGTCGCTATCTAGAGATACCCCGATAATTGTGAAGTTTTTATCTTTATATGTATTGAATGCTTTAACAACATTTGGGTTTTCCATTCTACAAGGGCCACACCAAGAAGCCCAGAAGTCAACCAGAACATATTTCCCTCTGAATGAGGATAAGGTTAAAGAAGTGCCTTCAGGATTCTTTAATGTGAAATCAGGTGCTATAGATCCTATTTGAGCAAGCCCTTGTCTTTTTATTTGATCCGCTATCTCTTTAGCGAAAGGAGAAGTATTTCTGACGTTGATATTAATCGTTTGATAAATATTCTTAAGGTCATTGTTGTAGAAAAAATATTCTTTAACCAAAATGGGAGAGAGAGCAGAATTCGGATTATTGAGAATGAATTTCTTTGCTCCATCTTCTGAAATTGAATCAGCCTTTTCCATAAGATTTTGAACTTCATTCATCTGCGATTTATCCGCATTGTTGGTTTCTTTTAGTTTTTTATATTTCTTCATGGCCTCAAGCTGAATTGGATAGCTACTGGCTGTGTTGATCCAAAATTTATTGTAATCTTCGTTTAGCTTCGATCCGGTAACTGATGCCTTATAAAGGGCCTGAATATCTCCTTTGAAAACTAAATGGTCATTCTTTCTGACGTAGAAGTTTCGGTAATTATAAGTCTGTCTTTTATCTGGAAATAAATAGACGGTCGCGAATTCCTTAACGGTGCCGGCATAAGAGAAAGTGCCATTGTTTAATTTGACGCTATCCATTTTATGACTTTGTCCTTCTTGAATGCTCAAATAAATCTGGCCTGTTGAAGAATTTAATACCTTACCTTTTATGGTGAAATTTTTTTGGGTATATCCACTTAGGGCTATTGCGCTAAATAGAAACAACATCGTAAATTTGGACATGTGGCGACTCTTTTTATGTATTTACAGGCACAATATTAATAATAAAAAAGGAGATGCCGGTATTTTGAACCTTGAGAAATCTACTCGTTAAATTTTTAACTTCAGGTAGCTAGATAGTTAGCTGGTGAAGATAGAAACGTAAATTTCTCATTAAAAGTATAGATTCGCTTGCTTTTCGTATTTGTGCTTTCGTTTGATTGTATATTTCTATTTCGTTTGCTTGCATGTATAGATAATAATTTACAATTATCTCATCTTTTATTTACCGTTCAGATACTATTGGGATAAGATAAAATGTAGGTTAAACGCACTATTGAAGCTTGTCTTGTTCTAAAATACGTTTATTATAAAAATGAAAATTTTGAATCAAAAAGAATATTGTGGTTTTTTATGATCTTAGATTAACTGAACACAATGAAGAATACATCCTCATTATGGGTTCATAAATAGCAGTTTTGTTGTAACTTTCAGGCCATAAATAGTTATTCTATCGGGATGAAAAAAGGGCTGTTCTTTTTGTTATATATTGGTCTAATAATCATTTCTGTATCTTGTTCTGTCGGGACCCTTAAATTAGTTGACAAGGGGAAAAGCCCGTATAAAATTGTCATATCAGATCACGCCGATAGTATCGAAATAAAGGCAGCACAGAAACTTCAGTACTATCTTTATAGGGTGTCGGAAGCCAAAATTCCCATTGTGACCGATTCTGTTGATTTTAATCCGGAAGAAATAATCATTGGAAACAATCGTCATCTTCAAAAATTATCCATGCAACCGGACTTTTCATCTTTTAAGGAAGATGGATTTGAGGTTTACACTGAAGGTAAAACGCTGGCTCTCGTTGGAGGAAAACACAAAGGACCTCTTTATGCTGTTTATTATTTTTTGGAAGAATATCTTGGTTGCAGGATGTTTGCTATTGATGCACAGAATGTTCCAAGAAAGAGAAAAATCAGAATTCCTCAAATTGATGATTCACAACAGCCAGAATTCGCTTATCGCGAAATCAGTACTTTATATCCTAAAACTAATCAGGAATATGCAAACTGGCACAAACTGGATAACGGGTCGGAAAATGAACATGTGTGGGGACTATGGGGGTATTCGTTTGGCCGATTAGTCCCTCCTCAAAAATATTTTGTTTCTCATCCTGAATATTTTGCCTTGATAAATGGGAAAAGAGTCAGTGGCGGACAACTTTGTTTTGCAAATCAATCGGTTGTAAATTTGATTATTGAAAATATAAGACAAGCAATAAAAGAGAATCCGATGGCCCGATATTGGTCTGTTGCTCCTAATGATAACAACACCTATTGTACTTGTGCCCGGTGTGTGGCTTTGTATAAAAAATATGGTGGATATTCCGGAGCCCTTGTCCATTTTGTCAATCAAATAGCGAATAAATTTCCCGACAAGGTCATTACAACAATTATGAATCAAAGTGCTCGTCCGGCACCGCAAAATATTCGACCGAATAATAATGTATTAGTGATATTAACGACAGGGGTAATTGACCGAAGTAAATCAATTGTAGATGATCCGGCTTATGCTCCTTTTAGAAAGGATTTTGAAGATTGGCAAAAACTTACCGGCAATATTATGATCTGGAATTCTCCGTTGCCATATAGTAGTTTGATGACCCCGTTCCCTAATCTTTATTTTATAAAACCCGAAATGCAGTATTTTGCCCGGAATCATTGTCGCATGATCTATGACGAGGGAGCTGGACTTACTGCCAGTGAATTTGATGAATTGCGTACGTATCTTACAGCAAAACTGATGTGGGATCCTGATGCCGATTTTAATAGTATATTGGATGATTTCCTAAATGGGTATTATGGTCCGGCAGGGACCTATATTCGACAGTATATTGACGTAATGTATTATGAGTTTGAAAAATCAAACGGGCACCTTAAACCGAATGGTTTTCCTTATGATAGTTCTAACACTTATCTGACTCCTGAAATGTTTAAAAATACCAGGACTTGTTTGATAAAGCAGAGATGAGCGTTTATGATGATCCGATTGTTTTATTGCGTGTTAGAAAAGCGAGGCTGCCTTTGGATTATGCAATGTTGGAGATTTCTTTGAGAGACCGTATTCCTGGATTCAGTTTCTTGCGGAATGAGTATGGACGAAGGGTTGCCAGACCTGAAATGATGGACAAGTTAAATCGATTTGTTCGTGATTGTGATATGCTTGGAGTTAAACAGTTAGATATGGCCGGAAGTACTCCACGGAGTTTTAGATCGAATGTTTTGCGTTATGTAGATAAGGCGAATGAGGAAAATTTGGCAAAAGGGAAGACTGTGCGACTTTTTACCCGTTGGAATCGGAAGTTTTCGGATGAGGGACCTAAATCATTAGTCGACGGACGTTATGGGGTTGCCGATGCTCATTATAACTGGCTCGGATTTGAGCATGAAGACATGGAGGCAATTATTGATCTGGAACAAAATGTTCCGGTTCGGAAAGTATCTGCTGATTTCTTACAGCAACCGGATGAATGTGTTTTCCTTCCTTCGAAAGTTATCTTTTATCTGTCAACCAACGGACATAAATATATCAAGATTGCTTCTTTACAAAATCACTATTCCCCTGCGCAGGGACGGGTAATTATTCAACAATACAGTCGGACATTCCGGCGCATGAAAGCACGCTATGTAAAGATTGTAGCAAAATCAATCAAAAACTGCCCTTCCTGGCATCCGGAAGCAGGAAAGCCGGCCTGGATGCTGGTTGATGAAGTTGTGGTTCAATAAACCGGGGATTGTTTCTTAGTCGTTTTGTTGCGATTGATTGGTGCTTTTTACTTTCAATACAAGCGTAATGGGAGTTTCAAAAAGATCCTTACCTTTTGAAACGGCATTTGTCCTTAAAACTAAACCGGGATTGATATCTGTAATCTTCTGTGTGGTCGTTAGAACGATTCCGTCTGGATTGTTCATTATGAAATTCCGAAAATCAACACTGTCTTGCAATTCAGGAATGTGTCTCTTTAAGTAAAAAGAGAATGCCGGATTATATTTCTCCCAAAAAACGATTTCCTGAGCATTTTTAATCTTTGCGATACTCTGTGTAACCGGATTTTGTTTGTCAATAACAGGCATTGCTATCCAATAGATAATGAGACTGGTCAACATGGTCGTTGCTGCGGTGACAATGAGCGATTGTTTGATATTCCCTTTTCTGAATTTGATAAAGGCATAGATAATTCCTACAGGAAGAACAAGAAGCCAGAATGCTACATTCCTTACCGGAAACAGTGATTTATCAAGAGAAAATGCAATGTATGCACCAACAGGAATTAAAAAAGAGAAGGCTAATAAGGTAATATAGCTTGCTTTAACCGACTTGCTTTTTATATCAATCTCCTTATGAAATAAAGACACAAGATAAGTTCCGATGAGTACTGCAAAGAAGGGATAAGCCGGAACCGTGTAGTTGGGGAGTTTGGTCTTCGATACGGTAAAGAACAGCAGAATAGAAAGAGCTGCAATCTCGTTAAAAAGAAGATAGTCGTTTTTTCGTTCTCTCCATCCTTTAGCAAGGGACTGAAAGAAGAAAACAGAAAAAGGGAAAAGCCCTAGTAAGATGTAGCCTAACGTTATGAGGAAAAATCCCCCGTGTCCTTCCATCTTGTCTGTAAATCGACCGATATTGTGTTTTAAGAAGAACCCTTTGGTCCACTCCCAGTTTGTGTCTAATCCAACCTGAATATACCATGGCAGGCAAACTGCCAGAAGCAGGATTATTCCAAACCAGGGGCGAAAGAATTTAACTGTTCTCCAGTTCAGCTTCTTCTGAAGGAAAAGGAATATCATAATAGCCATTCCTGGAATGGCTATTACAACGGGACCTTTGGTAAGAACCCCGAGTCCTGCTGCCAGATAGAAAAGATAGACATCCCGGGTCTTTTTTTCTTTATAAGCAGCATAAAATAGAAACAGAGTCCAGCAAAAGAAAAAGACCAGATACGGGTCGGGAACTGCCATGTGAAATTCCAGAGCCATGTGAATGGAGGCCAAGAGAATAATTGCAGACCATAAACCGGACCTTTCCCCTAGAAAGCGGCGGGTATACAGGAACGTCATTAACACAGTCAAGGCTCCGAACAAAGCAGAAAAAAGACGGGCAGCAAATTCATTAACCCCAAAAATTTTATAGGAAAGGATCATGAAATAATAATGCAACGGCGGCTTATCTGTTCTTAAGTCGTAATTGAAAGTAGGAACAATGTAATCTTTTTGTTCCAGCATTTCCCGGGCACACTCCGTGTTTTTTGCCTCATCAAGCATGTAAATACTTAACCCACCAATGTTGGCAGAGAATAGAATAACTGCAAGAATAAACAAGGTAAAAGGGAGTCGTTTCCCGCTAAAAATTATATTTACAATATTTTTCATAAAATGCTATGGATGCAAAAATTTATTTACTTTTGGGGCGTTAAAAGTAAGAAAACTCCTTGGGTTTTCAGAATTAAAAACGATTAAATCAGAGCTATCTGTAACGTTACTGAATGAGAAAGTTAAGTCTTGTTATTTGTGTTTATAATGAGGAGCAGAACATTGCTCCCCTCTGTAAACGAATTATTGAATCTCTTGAAGGTTTTGACTATGATGCAATCTTTGTTGACGATGGTTCATCTGATCAAACGGTCAGGGAGATTAAAAAAATCAATGACAGTCATTTTATTCTGATAGAGCTCAAGAAGAACTATGGGCAGAGTACTGCTTTACAGGCAGGAATCGACTATGCTCAGGGTGAGTATATTGCAACACTCGATGGAGATCTTCAGAATGATCCGATTGATATTCCGATGATGCTTAACCTGGCAGAACGGGAAGACTGGGATCTTGTTGCCGGCATTCGGGCTCACCGCCAGGATGGAATGTTCTTGAGAAAAGTGCCTAGCAAAATAGCGAATTATATCATTCGTAATACCACTGGGGTAAGAATGAAAGATTATGGTTGTACCTTGAAAGTCTTTAAAAAAGATACGGCCAAAAGTATTCATATTTACGGTGAATTACATCGTTTTATTCCTATTTTGGCCAGTCTTGAAGGGGCAACTATAACCCAAGTTGAAGTTCATCATCATCCTCGTCAATTTGGAAAATCGAAATACGGAATCGGGCGTACTTCCAGAGTAATCAGCGATTTGTTGCTGATGCTTTTCTTTAAGAAGTATTTTCAGCGACCAATGCATATTTTCGGAGGAATAGGAATTCTGACTTTTGCTATCGGAGTGATTATTAATTTGTATATGCTTTTGCTTAAGATATTAGGACATGATATCTGGGGAAAGCCGATGCTGATTTTGGGGATTGCCCTTTTATTTATCGGCGTACAGTTTATTACTATCGGACTTATTGCAGAAGTGATTATGAGGACCTATTTTGAGTCACAACATAAGGCTCCCTATCGAATTCGAAGGGTTAGTAATGTAGGAGAATAAAAATTTTTTTATTGCATTGAGATTTCTGCCTGAAAGATTTCACAAAAGTGTTTTAACAACTTTTTCTTTGCCTCTTCAAAGTCGACCTGTTTCCCTAACTCCTGGGCCACAGAAGTGACACCTTTGTCCGTAAAACCGCATGGATTGATGTAATCGAAATATTTTAAATCGGTATTGATGTTGAATGCAAAGCCATGCATGGTGATGTAGCGACTTGCTTTAGTGCCGATTGCGCAAATTTTGCGCAATGACTGATCTTCGCCTAACCAAACACCGGTAGCACCGTCAAGTCGATGAGCGGTAATGCCGTATTCAACCTCCAGCGTTCTGATAATAACCTCTTCCAGCTGGTAGATGTATTCTTTCAGATGAATCGCAAAATGTTCCAGATCAAGTATCGGATACCCGACAATTTGACCCGGACCATGATAGGTAATATCTCCGCCACGGTTCACCTTATAATAAGTAGCTCCAATTCTGTCTAAGAAATCAGTAGAAACCAGAAGGTTGTGCATATCTCCGCTATGTCCTAATGTGTAGACATGAGGATGCTCTACAAAAATTAATGTATCGGACGTCGGTTTGTTGTACTTTTTGCAATCCAGCTGGTTATTGAAAATTTGTTCCTGTTGGTCCCATGCTTTTTGGTAATCAAGCCGTTTCCAGTCACAGAATTCAACATTGACTTTATTCATGGTGCATTAAATTTGTTTTTCTGCGTGATAAGATGAACGGACAAGCGGTCCGCTTTCTACAAATTTAAATCCTTTTTCTAGTCCGACTTGTTTGTAGTTTTCAAATTCTTCGGGCGTGATATAGCGACTTACCGGATAGTGGTCATGACTTGGCTGAAGATATTGTCCGATTGTCAGAATATTACATCCCACCTCAAGAAGATCGTCCATGGTATCAAGAACTTCATCTTCTTTTTCTCCAAGTCCCACCATAATTCCAGATTTAGCATTAATCCCGTTTTCTGAAAGGTATTGCAATACTTTGAGACTTGTATTATACTTTGCTCTGCTTCGGACATGTGGCGTAAGTCGCTTAACTGTTTCAATGTTGTGTGAAACGATTTCCGGTTTCACTTCAATGATTTTATCCAGCAATTTTTGGTCTGCATCAAAATCGGGGATTAAGGTTTCCAAGGTTGTGTCCGGATTGACCTTTCTGATTGCTAAGACAGTCTCTGCCCAAAAAGAAGCTCCTTTATCCTGAAGATCATCCCGATCAACTGACGTGATAACGGCATGTTTTAATTTCATCAAATGAATAGAGTTAGCCAAATGAGTTGGCTCCATCGGGTCGGGAGGAAGAGGTCTCCCTGTTTTTACATTACAGAACTTGCAAGACCGGGTACAGATATCCCCTAAAATCATAAATGTAGCTGTTCCGTTCGCCCAGCATTCAGCCATATTCGGGCATTTTCCACTTGTGCAGATTGTATGTAAACCATTGCTTTTGACAATTTTATCAACGTTCCGGAATCCGTCTCCTTCGGGTAACTTTATTTTTAGCCATTCGGGTTTTCTCATTACTTTCATAAAACTCTTTGAATAAAAGAAATGCAATTTAAAAAAAGAAAAGAATATAATTCGGGTCTTGAAGAAAAAATAAAAGGGCGTAACGAATTTATCGTTTAATTATATTGTTTGAGAATAGATGCTTTAAGGAAATATGAGAAGTTTCAGTCTCGCTCTTTTCTTTAAATGTGAAATTTTTTTGTGTGAAGTAACTGTAGATAATTACGATGAATGTTGTGAATAGTTTTGCGACAGTGGGATAGAATTTGCAATACTCTACAAAAAATTTCAATAAAATATAATTAAGAAAAATACAGCCGATTACTGTGAGTCCATAGCGCAACAACTGAGTCTTATTGTGAAGTGGCGATTGGGTGAAAGTGATATTTTTGGATAGCCAGAATCCGGTAAAGAAGGTGACAGGGAACACAATTAGGAATGCAGCAATATGCGGACTGATTGCCAGAATGCTCAGATTTAAAAGTTTCTTCTTCAGTACATAGTTGTATACTAAGAAATATAATGAGATATCAAGTATCGTATTTCCTCCTCCGCACAATCCATAGCGAAAGGTCTGTGATGGGATATAACGATGAAAAGGAGGGTAACTCCAATCTATAATCGAATTAATTGTGCGCTTAATATACACGACGTGTTTGTTGTTTGTTGCGGTAAATTAAATAAAAATAGAGGCAAAAGCGAAATAATCGATGGTTTTTTGATTAAAAAGGTTCGAATCGATGGTCTTTCATTTTAAAAGATCGGTTTCTACTTGACCATGACCAAAAAGGAGGCTATCCTTTTTTAAGATAGCCTCCTTGAAAATCCAACAATTGGATTGATTTATTGTTGGAAATGTTTTTATATCTCTTTTGTGCGATTAGCGTTGTCTTAGTGTCAGGACAAAAAGGGTGCCATATCCAGCAAAAAGCATAAGGTGCAGATAAGAGAATGAATAGTCATTGCATATAACCGCAACAACAAGACAGCCCAGGAAACAAAGAGCTAAAAACCCTTCAACAATGTTAACGAAAGTAATCTTCTTCTTATCGTATTTGTTTTTAATGGCGTCCTGCTTGTTGTAAACATTGAATTTAGGTGTTCTTAGAAAGGAACTTTTAATGCCAAGATATCCTTCGATAACAGCAACCGTACAGTGAAAGCCAAGAGCCATACTGAAACTCAGAAAAACAAAGAATTTACCGATGAATCCAGGGAATGCCTTTCTTCCTTCACCTCGTTTGTCATACGACAGCCAGAAATAAAAAAGAAGAATAAAGAAACTCATTAAAAATATTGCACTGGCATCAAAAACATAATCATATCGATGCGATTGAGTTTTAATGAGAAAGACCGGAATACTAAGTACCGACATTAAGAAAACGCAAACAAATAAAGAACTGTTAAACAAATGATAGAGTCCGTTGAGTTTTATTACAAAAGAAGCATTTGAATCAAGAAGCCGTTTGGCTGTCTTATGCATATTTTGAGCTCCTCCTTTATTCCATCTGAATTGTTGTCCCTTGATCGCACTTAATGTAACCGGAAGTTCTGCATTACAAATGACGTTTTCAAGATATTTAATCTTCCAACCTCTAATTTGTGCACGATAGCTTAAATCCAAATCTTCTGTAAGGGTGTCTGCTTCCCAGTTTCCGGCATCAATAATGGCCTCTGTTCTCCAAATACCACCTGTTCCGTTAAAATTTTGGTAATAACCTTTACTGTTACGTCCGCGTTGTTCAATAGAAAAGTGTGTGTCAAGAGCAAAAGCCTGGATCTTGGTAAACATTGAATAATCACGGTTGATGTGGCCCCAACGAGTTTGAACAACCGCAACTTTAGGATCTTTAAAATAGGCCATTGTATTAATCAGAAAGTCGCTGTCAGGAAGAAAATCCGCATCAAAAATGGCAACAAATTTACCTTTTGCAACTTCCAGTCCCTCTTTTAGTGCTCCGGCTTTAAATCCTGAACGATTGGTCCGGTGAATCATTACGATATCCAATCCTCCTTGTTTGAGCTCTTCAACTTTTTTTCTAACTACTTCGGTTGTCTCATCCGTTGAATCATCAAGAACCTGAATCTCCAGACGATCATGAGGATATTGCATTTTTGCCATATTATCCAACAAACGATCAACAACATATAGTTCATTGAATAGTGGAAGTTGAATTGTGACATAAGGTATTTCGTCCTTCTCGAGATCTAACTTTATAGGAGTCGGCTCGTGTTTCTTGTCTTTCCGGTAACTTAAAGCAAGGGACAGTTGGAATAAACTGTAGATAAAAATTAATGCTAGTGTTACCCCGTATATACAAATAATAGCTGTTTGCATAGTCGAAAAAATTTAAAATATCAAATTAATAATGCCGTATAGTTAAAAAATTAATAATTAAAATCAATAGCCTTAATCTGTTTCTTAATTTAGTTTTTCAATAAAACGATTAAAAACCCGAACCAACGTATCTTCTGCTTTTGAAGCAGTTGCAAGAATCTCATTAAGTCCGACTTTTTTAAGATTATCCGGATCACATTCATCCGTTAAAACAGAAATAGCGGCACAGGGCAACCTCATGTGGTTTGCTACAATAACCTCAGGAACAGTAGACATCCCCACCGCATCGGCACCTATGTTTTTTAGAAAACGGTATTCAGCTCTGGTTTCGAGATTAGGACCCTGAACAGAAGCGTAAACTCCTTTATGAAGACAGATATTTTCTTCTTTTGCACATTGCAATAAAATAGAATTCAGCGTTGAAGAATAAGGCTTGCTCATGTCTGGAAACCGGGGGCCTAATTCTTCTTCGTTATTCCCACGAAGAGGGTTTTCAGGTAAAAGATTGATGTGATCATCAAGAAGCATCAAGGTCCCTTTTTTAAAATCAGGATTAATGGCTCCGGCTGCGTTTGACAACAAAAGGGCTTTAACTCCCATTGCTTTCATGACCCGAATGGGAAATGTAATTTGTTGCATGTCATATCCTTCATAATAATGGAAGCGCCCCTGCATTGCAAGAATCTTTTTCCCTCTGATGGTCCCAAAAATCAATTTTCCCGGATGAGATTCCACCGTTGACCGGACGAAATTAGGTATTTTCTCGTAGTCGATCTCTACAATTATCGAAATCTCCCGAATCAGTTTTCCTAAACCGGTTCCTAAAACGACTCCCAGTTCAGGATTTTTGATCCCTTTCTTTTCGAGAAATGTTTTAGTTTCAAAGATTTGCTTTATCATCCGATGGATATAATATTTTTCTATAAATAACGAACTAAAAGTATAGCTTTTAACAAATATTTACAAAGTAAATGAAAAAAAATTAATCTATTGTGAATGTTTTTTTGTATACATCAGTATGAATAATTGAAAATGAGTTGAATATGTAATTGTGTAACCTTAAGGGAAAAATGATCTTTATTGCTTTTAAATGTAAAAAACGTTCTTTGGGTTTGTTGTATCCGGATTTAACGACCAGCTTTATTTACTCTTTTGGTAGGAATAGATTACCTCATTGTTCGTATTCATGAAGAAAACGGCTATCGATGTTTGAGAAACGGATAGGCAGGAAAATCCGGGAACAGATATCTCAAATAAAGCACCCTTGTGTTTTCCTTTTTCATTGATTTTCGATCCCGTACCGGTAATCAGATAATCCACATTACTTCCCTTTTGCTGGAGATGCTGAAAATTGTGAATGTGACCGCAAATGTAAAAATCTACTTTGTGTCGGGAGAGAAGAGAACCTATTTTTCGTGCTAATTCCGATGAATCGTTTAATTTGCCTGCAGAATAAATAGGATGATGGCCAAATACGAGGATCCATTTCTCGTGAGAATTCTGTAATTCGTTTTTCAGCCATTTAATTTGAGCGGTTGTGTCTTGGGTGGCAACGTCGGGAAATAGATCAGGGTTTTGATGGTATTCTTTAATTAAAGGAGTCGTATCAAGAAAAATCAGCTTTATAGTGGTTCCGTCATCTGCTTTTTTTACCATCGAATAATAACGGGCGGGCATTCTCCATCGACGACTGATTTTGGAATAGTCAATTTCGGACTGAGTGTTGCCACGATAGTCATGATTTCCCAGAATGGGATACCAGTCGATTAAAAGAGTAGGGTGTTTGTAAATGTTTTCAAAACTACTAAGCCACAATGGATCCGAAGTGCTTTGTATTCCGTTAACCTGAAAATTATCACCACAAGACACAATAAATTTGGGTTTTAGAACATCTCCAGCCCGGGCCATTGATTCGCTAACCTCCGTCTGATTATAAAATCCGTTTCGTCCCCAGTCGCTTATCACAAAGAAAGTCAGTGCATCTTTCTGTAAATAGGGCAGGACGACCCCGTTTTTATCCGTTTTATGCGCATGTCGTGAATAAACCTGATTGTTGATGCCGATAAAAAAGAACAGAAAAGCTAAAAAGAAAATAACAATTTTAAAATGAAATGGCTTCTGATATTGTTTTTTTGTCCGTCGAATCATGGATTATTCTTTATGATGAATATATTTAAACGGAGTGAAAATAGAGAAAATTGCAGAATTTATTCGGATTAATAGTAAATAATGTGTAACTGAATAATTAACAGTGAATAAACTTTTGTAGTGCCTTGAGTGATATGCCTTGAGGAAATACTGAATTGTGAATTTGAAAGGATTAAATTTTCAGAATACCGAATCCTCTCCCAAAATTTGCGAAAGGAATTGTTTCCTGAGCAATCGTTGTATCATCAAAAAAATTTACCTTTGCGACAATTGGTGGAAATTTTCTTTCAGAAAATAACCTTAATATGGGAATCCGGTGAAAAACCGGAGCTGTACCCGCAGCTGTAAGCCTTAATACAAACTTTTTGAATACCCCATGCCACTGCTGAAAAGCGGGAAGGCTTCAAAAAGAAGGCGAGCCAGAAGACCTGCCAGATACTTGTAATAAAAAGTAGTACTTCGGGAAAAAAGTATAGAAAAATTGATTTATCTGATTTCTACACTCTTTCTTAAAGTCTGATAAAACGAGCAGCTAACCGGAAACCGGAGCATCTCGAATGATAAACGAATAACGTTTATAAATAGATCAACTTTAAAAAAAAGAATATGAGTCTTAAATATTTCCGTTGGTGTTCAATGCTTCTTCTGTTCATTATTCTTGCTCTTTTAGTTGTTGCTTATTCATTGTCTGTTGGTGAGTTGAAGATCTCTTTATTACGAATGCCCTCAATATTCCTTCATGGAAACAACAGTCCCGAATATACCATTTTGACTCAGATTCGATTGCCTCGTATCTTATTAGGCTTATCTGTAGGTGGAGCGTTGAGCCTTTCTGGTGTGATTCTGCAAGGAATTTACCGCAATCCGCTGGTCGAGCCTTATACCCTTGGTATTTCCGGTGGCGCGGCCTTAGGGGTCGCAATCGCTGTGGTATTGGGCTTGCAGAAAATAGCAGGTAGTGCGGCTCTTCCTTTATTTGGCTTTATCGGAGCCTTGACAGCTGTTATTCTGGTTTACCTCTTGAGTATTCGTCAGGGCAAAATCATGATTCAGAAGATGGTACTGATCGGAGTGATGATTAGTTTTATTGCCTCATCGGGCATGATGTTCTTGATGGCAACGACGAATACAGAGAATCTGCATGGAATTGTTTTCTGGGTTATGGGATCTCTGGATGAATCGAATTTTGCGTTGGTTAAGTTTGTCATTATTCTTTCCGTTTTCTGTCTGTTTGTTACTTACTTTTTTACCCAACCATTGAATGCTTTGCGGTTAGGCGAAGAGAAGGCACGTTATCTGGGTATGAATACAGACCTGACGGTTAAAATTTTATTTGTTATTACGTCGTTACTGACTGGAGTCTGCGTTTCGTTGGTGGGAGTCATCGGTTTTGTCGGACTGGTCATTCCTCATATCTTACGTTATCTGGTCGGATCTGATTTTAGAATCTTACTAATCTCTTCCTTTATCGGAGGAGGAACCTTTCTTGTTTTCTGCGATACCATTGCCCGGACTATTATTTCGCCTAACGAATTACCCGTAGGAGTGATAACCGGAATGGTCGGAGGTATTGTATTTATTATGGTATTAAGTCGTTCCGGCGACCGATCCGTTATAGGGAAATAGACATGGATAGTTTTTTTGAAATAAAAGATTTTAGCTGTGGTTATGGAGATAAATTCATGATCCACGATATTAATTTCTCAGTCCCCATAGGCGGATTTGCTGGAATTATCGGTCCGAATGGCTCCGGTAAAACAACACTTTTCAGAGGAATAACCGGTGAATTGGATGCATCTTCAGGAGATATCTCTCTCGAAGGTAAAAGTGTCAGAAAGATGCGTATTCGGGAAAGAGCCCGTAACATTGCCATTGTCTCTCAGAACTTTGAACCGGCAAATATTACGGTTGAAGATTATATTTTGATGGGCCGCCTGCCTTATCATGGCAAATACCAATTCTTCGATTCGAAAAAAGACTTCGAAATTGCACAGAAATACATGGAACTAACCGGTGTGGAATACCTGAGAAATAAAAATCTCTACCAGCTTAGCGGCGGACAGCAGCAGATGGTTAGTATTGCCAGAGCCCTTACTCAGGAACCTCGTTTGCTGCTGCTTGATGAACCGACATCTCATCTGGATATCAAGCATCAGGTTAACTTTCTGAATCTCGTACAGCGACTGAATGACCAGTTTAATCTGACGGTTTTAATGACAATTCATGACTTAAATCTGGCGGGGGAATATTGTGATCAGTTGATCTTGTTTAATGACGGACAGGTATTCGCCAAAGGCAAACCAGAAGAAATACTGACCTATCAGAACCTCGAGGCGGTATACGGGACTCAATTGGTAACGGATGTAAATCCACTGTCCGGCAAACCGGTCGTTTTTCTGGTTTCGGAGAGAGTAATGAACGAATCAAAGAATAAGTTATGCGCAAAATAATTTTTATAACAGGGGGACAACGTTCGGGGAAAAGTAACTATGCCCGCTTGTTAGCAGAATCTTGGTCTGATTGTCCGGTATATCTTGCTACAGCCCGGATATGGGACGCCGACTTTCAGCAAAGAGTTCTGCGACACCAGGCTGATCGTGATGATCGTTGGACGACCCTTGAAGAAGAGAAACTAATTAGTCGTCATGATCTCACGGGTAAGACGGTTTTGCTCGACTGTATTACTTTGTGGCTAACCAATATCTATTACGATAATCATTATGACCCGGACCTTTCGCTCAGAGAAGCCAAAGAAGAGTGGAATCGTTTTGTCAAACAAGATTTTCAGCTTATTGTGGTCACGAATGAATTGGGAATGGGGGTTCACGCCGTCGATGAAGGGGCCCGCAAATTTGCAGACCTTCAAGGTTGGATGAATCAACATATTGCAGCAATGGCCGATCAGGCTTATCTGATGGTCTCCGGAATTCCTTTAAGAATTAAATAGAATACAATGCATATTACAGAAAAAGAAATTCAGCGTAAAATAGACACGAGAACCAAACCTCAGGGGTCTCTTGGAATATTAGAGAAAATAGCAAAGAAAATAGCATTAGTGCAGAATACGCTCACTCCAGAATTGCGTAATCCAACCCTCTTCGTCTGTGCTGCCGATCATGGAATAGCTGATGAAGGGGTAAGTAAATATCCCAAGGAAGTCACCTATCAGATGGTTAAAAACTATCTGAACGGAGGCGCAGCCTGTAATGTTTTCTGCCGGCAGAATCACATTCATATGGTGATCGTTGACGCAGGAGTTGATTATGATCTGTCGGATGAAACCGGCATCATTCATTCCAAGATAGGGTGGGGAACCCGTAATATGCTCCATGAACCGGCGATGACAACCGCAGAATGCTCTCAGTCCGTTGATAAAGGTCGTGAACTTGTTCGCGAAGTCTCAGCGAAAGGCTGTAATGTGGTTGGTTTTGGTGAGATGGGCATTGGAAATACCACTTCCGCATCGTTGCTGATGAATAAAATTATGGGCATTCCGGTTGAAAAATGTGTCGGTCCCGGTTCCGGTGTTCAGGGTGAGGCCCTGAAAAAGAAATAT
Source organism: Prolixibacteraceae bacterium (assembly GCA_963692465.1). Lineage (GTDB taxonomy): Bacteria > Bacteroidota > Bacteroidia > Bacteroidales > Prolixibacteraceae > JAUZOB01. The sequence continues at coordinate 146,958 of OY829943.1, read as the reverse complement.
GAGATTATCCGGGAAGTCTCTGAAAAATATTCTATTTCTGATCCTTTGGAAATTCTTGCAACGGTTGGTGGTTATGAAATAGCCATGATGTGCGGAGGAATGATGGAAGCTAAGAAACAAGGAATGCTCATCATGGTCGATGGATTTATCGCTACGTCAGCTTTGCTGCCTGCTTATGCGCTTGATCACACCATCGCTGAAAATTGTATTTTTTGTCACAGTTCCAACGAACAGGGCCATCGGCTCATGCTGGAATACTTAAAGGGCGATCCTATTCTTCATCTTGATTTGCGGTTGGGCGAAGGCACCGGTTGTGCAATTGCTTATCCGATACTTAAGTCAGCTGTCACCTTTTTAAATGAGATGTCGAGTTTCGATGAAGCTGGAGTTTCGGAGGGTGTAGCATGAAAGAACTGAAGATATTTTTAACCTCATTGATGTTCTTTTCGAAGATTCCGGTTTTTAAAAAGTTTGAAGTCACTGAGGAGCTACAGAATAAGTCGATTCGTTATTTTCCTTTAGTCGGATTGATTCTGGGTGGTCTGGGGGCTTTTTCGTTTTTCCTGTTGTCGGAGGTTCTTCCCTTCAATCTTTGCATCTTGTTGGCAATGGCTTTTATGATTTTCTTGTCCGGAGCTTTCCACGAGGACGGTTTTGCTGATTTCTGCGACGGATATGGAGGCGGATATACCAAAGAGAGAATATTAGCCATCATGAAAGATAGCCGTGTCGGAACTTATGGAGTGGTTGGAGTCGTTATGGTTCTTGGTATTCGGTTCTATAGTCTGATTAATATTCCTTCCAATCTACTTATCCTATCACTTATTGCGGCAAATGCTTTTAGTCGGTTGGTCCCGGTTTTCCTCATTGCCACCGCACAGTATGTCCGCGATGATGAGACCAGCAAGTCCCGGTCGGTTGCCAGTCATGTTGATCCGGTGTCATTTCTCATTGCCTTTGTCTGCGGTGTATTTCCATTGGTTTTTATTCCCTGGAGATCGATCTTGATTATAGTTCTTTTATCTGCAGTTTGCCTTATGCTTTTTAGGTATTATGTCATTCGGAAAACAGGAGGATATACTGGCGATGCTTTGGGTGCTTTACAGCAAATAATCGAAGTTTGTTTTTATCTTGCAATCATTATGACCACATCTGTAACGTTATGAAGTTATTTCTTGTCCGACATACCCATGTAGCTGTTGCCCCGGAAGTCTGTTATGGACAATCCGATGTGAATCTTGCCTCTTCTTTTCCAGAAGAGAGCGCAACGGTTGTCCGAGCTTTGAAGAATGAACATTTTGACCGGATCTATTCCAGTCCGTTGAAAAGATGTGTCTTGTTGGCTGAAAAGATTGCCGGTGAACAGAAAATCGTTTTTGATGCCCGGCTAAAGGAACTGAATTTTGGCGATTGGGAAAACAAACGGTGGGAAGATATTCGCGAAGAAACAACGGCTTTGTTCACCGACTATAAAATCAACAATAAATGCCCGGGGGGAGAGTCTTTTCTGGATTTGATAGAACGGGTCCGCTCTTTCTTTGTTGATATGAATGACCAACCCGGATCGGTCTGTGTCGTTGCTCACGGAGGAGTTATCAGAGCTTTTATGGCCTTGATGGAACAACGTCCTCCGCTCGAACTTTTCAGGGCTACGGTTGACTACGGACAGGTATTTTGTTATGATTCGTTCAACCCGAAACAATCGATTGCAGAAAACAAAATGGAGAATATCACGAATAGCTCATGTTGATAATCATTGGGTTTTAATATAAAATGGAATGAGGAAAAAGAAATTATTATTCATCGTAGTAATCCTGTTGCTGTGCCAGACCGGATTTTCACAATCGGGAAAGCGTCTTGTTTCTTTGGCACCGTCAGTTACCAAAATGATTTATTTACTACATGGTCAAAATAATCTGGTTGGCTGTACTTCTTATTGTGAGCAGGCGAAGAAAGATCATAAGGCTGTAGTTGCTTCTGCTGTTGATGTAAATGTTGAAAAGATCATTCTGTTGAAGCCAACGGTTGTTATTGCAACCGGACTGACTCGCCCTACAACGATTGAGTCATTGCGCAAAGTCGGCATTCCGGTTCTGATCTTTTATTCTCCCAAAACATTCGATGATCTGTGCAATCAGTTTAACCGGTTGGGTGAATTGACCGGGAAGCAACTTTATGCACAAAATCTAATCCGGCAGCAGCGTTCGCGGTTGAATATATTAGCTCACCGCTCAATCGTAATGTCTTATCCGAAAGTTTTTATTGAAGTCGGAGCAAAACCATTGTTCGCGGCAACTCCCAATACTTTTATAGATAATTATCTCTTTTATTCACACGGACAGAATATCGCCTGGGGACTTAAGTCCGGATCAATATCCCGCGAAGCTGTCTTATTAAGAAATCCCGATGCAATTCTTATTGTGACCATGGGGGTAGTCGGGCAACAAGAGAAACAGAAATGGGCAAGTTATAAAGGGTTAAATGCAGTTCGTCGACATAAAATATTTGCTCTTGATGCCGATATGATGTGCAGTCCCACTCCGGTTGACTTTGTCAATCTTGTCGCACAGATCACTAAACTCATTCATTAAAAAAGAATATCTTGTTGAAGCAACTTCGTCCGGTCATGTTTGTTGGTACCGGTTCCAATGTTGGGAAAAGTATACTTAATGCCGGATTTTGCCGGATATTTCTACAAGACGGCTATACTCCGGCTCCTTTCAAAGCTCAGAACATGTCGCTCAATAGTTATGCTACGCCCGATGGTTTTGAAATTGGACGGGCACAGGCAGTACAAGCTGAAGCTTGTCGTATTCCTTGCAGTGCCGATATGAATCCGGTCCTTTTGAAACCTAATGATGTCCATTCTTCTCAGGTTATTCTGAATGGGAAACCCATTGGAAATCAGTCCGCTTATGACTATTTTATGAAAACTGATCGTGACCGGTTATTCAATGAAGCCTTAAAAGCCTTTAATCGTCTGTCCGTGCAATACCATCCGGTGGTTATGGAAGGAGCGGGGAGTATCTCCGAACTGAATCTGAAAGACCGCGATATTACCAATATGCGTATAGCCCTGGCTACCGGTGCCGCCGTATTCTTAGTCGCCGATATAGACCGCGGTGGTGTATTCGGAAGCATATACGGAACCATTGAGCTGTTGACTCCGGAAGAAAGAAGTCTCATGTCCGGAATCATAATTAACAAATTCAGAGGGGATATGAATCTATTTACCGAGGGCAAAGAGATACTTGAAAAACTGACTGGAATACCGGTCGTTGGTATTATCCCCTGGTTCGACAATATTCACATCGAAGAGGAAGATTCGGTTGCTCTTGATACTAAAAAGAGCCATACTGATGATACGAAGATCAATGTGGCTGTTGTTATGCTGCAACATCTGTCAAACTTTACCGACTTTAGTGATCTGGAAAGACAACCCGGAATTCAGCTTTATTATGCCACGCAACCCGAAGATCTTCAAAAAGCAAATCATATCATTCTGCCAGGATCCAAAAACACGATCTCCGATTTATTGTTTCTGCGAAAAAGTGGAATAGCCCGGGCTATTCTGGAGGCTCACCAAAGAGGAATAGGTGTCTATGGCATTTGCGGTGGCTTTCAGATGATGGGCAATAAGATCTATGATCCGCAACATGTCGAAGGAGATAATGAATTTATTCAGGGACTGGGATTATTGCCTGTTGAGACAACTCTTACCGGGAAGAAAACGACCGAACAACAGACATTTCGCTTTGGGGACGAAAAGGCGGTCTGTTACGGTTATGAAATTCATATGGGGGAAACAATCCCTGATCAACCTTCTCCTCTTTGTTATCTGAGCGACGGTCGTCCTGACGGTTATCGGATCAATGAGCGAACATGGGGGACTTACTTGCATGGAATATTTGATAATGCTTCTATTATTAATCGTGTCTTCCGGCAGAGTGCTCCCTCTTCAGAAGTAACTGTTCCCGATTATCTCACATTTAAAGAAAACCAGTACGATATGCTGGCTGCCCTGATTCGTGAAAATGTTGACATGCAGCAATTCTATCAGTCTATTCAGTTAAATGAACAGCAATGATTTACGGGCACGGGAATGATTTAACGGCCTATCAGGGTAAAGTCCGGATTGATTTTAGCTCGAATGTATGGTATGGAGGAGTTCCAATCGGACTGATTAGTTATCTGAAAGCACATATTGGCACGATTGCTGATTACCCCGAACCGGATGCTTTGCCGCTTAAGTTACAGATAGCTGATCATTTTCACCTCAAAACAGGGCAGGTTTTGGTTACCAATGGGTCGACTGAGGCTTTTTATCTCGTTGCACAGGCTTGGAGCGGTTGTAATTCCAGTATTTTTTGTCCCTGTTTTTCTGAGTACGAAGATGCATGCCGGGTGTATCATCATTCGATTAATTGCTTGAATTATAATGATCAATATGGATCGCAGACCTTTCTTGACCGCCAACTGGTCTGGCTTGCCAATCCGAATAATCCTGATGGGAAAGTCCGGTCTTTGGAAACGATTGAACAATTGTTGAAAGAAAACCCTCAAACTTTTTTTGTAATTGACGAAGCCTACATAGCTTTGTGCGCAAAGGCACAATCGGCAGTTTTGCTTATAAAAAGCTATCCGAATCTCATTTTAGTAAAGTCCCTGACTAAGATATTCTCAGTCCCCGGCTTGAGAATAGGATTCCTCTTAGCAGCAGAAGAAACGATTGCACGGATAGCCGCGAACAGAATGCCCTGGCGGGTTAATTCTCTGGCTATAGAAGCAGGAAAATATCTTTGGAATCATTATCAAGAGTTTGTACCTTCCTTAAATGCAATCAGGGAAGAGTCCGAATCTCTTCAGTGTCGGATCAAAGACACCGGAATGTTCGAAGTTTATCCTTCTGCATGCAATTTCTTTTTAGTAAGGTCTTTGAGAGAACCTGCCACCGAATTAAAGTCATTCCTGGTTGAGAAAAAGGGAATACTGATTCGTGATGCTTCTAATTTCAGGGGACTTGACGATTCTTTTTTTCGAATAGCCATTCAGGGACCTGAAAAAAATCGATTATTAATTGAAGGAATAAAAAGCTGGTTACAGTCATTATGAGTATATCCAAAACGACATTAGAAATAATCATACCGCTGATTGGTGGTTTTATTATTGATTTGATCATCGGAGATCCGAAACATATTCCACATCCTATTAAAGCTTTTGGCAAGGTGATTTCTTTTTTAGAACCCAAGATAAACAAAGGGCGTTTAAGAACCATGAAGGGCACTCTGATGACGATCGGCTTATTGTTTTGTGTTGCTATTGTCTTCTTCTTGATTTGGAGAATCATTGTTATTACTCCCTATCTTTACTATCCGGCCGCATCGATTCTTGTCTTTTTCGGACTGGCTAACCGGAACCTGATAGATGAAGTCCGGAAAGTCAATCAATGTCTGGATCAAAATCTTCAGGAGGGAAGGAAACAACTTAGTACGATTGTAGGTCGCGACACGACCAATCTTTCGGCTAATCAGATTCGCATCGCATCGCTCGAAACACTTTCAGAAAACCTGAGTGACGGGGTTATCGCACCTCTTTTCTATTTTGCGTTGGGAGGAATTCCTTTTTTATTTGTTTATAAGATGGTGAATACGCTCGATTCGATGATTGGCTACCGGAATGAGCGATATCTTAAATTTGGAATGTTTGCAGCTCACACCGACGATGTCTTTAATTATATTCCGGCCCGCATCACGGCTATATTAATGGTTCTTATTTCTTTTAGTGGCCGTGGACTCCGTTATCTAGTCCGCTTTGGCCCCCAGCATACCAGTGTTAATTCGGGATATCCGGAAGCAGCGCTTGCCGGAATCCTCGACTGTAGATTCGGCGGGCCGAATGTTTATCATGGTTTATTGGTCAATAAACCTTATATCGGGGAGCATGATCGGGAAATCGTTCCGGCCGATATCCATAAAGCCTGTATGTTAAATATGAAGGTCAGTATTTTGATGGTACTTCTCATCCTTATTGTTTATCTGCTAATCAGATAATCTATTTTTTCTTTTTGCCTTTCCGTTTTGCATCGATCTCATTAAAATTCTGAATCAGCGAATGCCAGTCATCTTTCTTCTCGGCTGAAAAGTCAATAATATCTTCGTAATCGGTTTTATTCATTTCGATTCGGGCGATAGGGGTGTGGACATAGTCCTCAATCTCTTCTAATAGTTCTTTTTCCTCGTCACAGCAAAAAGACACTGCAGTTCCTTTTTGTACGCCTCTGCCGGTTCTTCCCACCCGGTGCACATAATTTTCCGCCTCTTCCGGGAGGTCATAATTAACGACGTACTCAACATTGGGAATATCAATTCCCCGGGCACTGACATCTGTTGCGATTAATATTTTGTTCTCTCCTGTACTAAAGCGCTCCATAATTTCAGAACGCTCTTTCTGGTCTTTCCCTCCGTGAATTGTTTCACTTGGAATACCGACTCTTTCGAGCGCTTTGCACACCCGTTCGGCGCGCACTTTGGTTCTTACGAAAACCAAGATCTTACTGTCTTTGTTTTGCTTAATAACTCGTTCCAGAAAGAAACGCTTGTCATCCATGGTCACGAAAACGACCGAGTGATTGATGTTTTTAGCGACCGGATCTTTTGGAGATATCTGTATCCGAATAGGATTATGAACCAGCGAATAAGCTATTTTTTTGATCTCTTCGTTAATGGTAGCGGAAAAGAATAAAGTCTGATGGTTGCGGGGAATGAATGTGATTAAATGACGAATGTCGTGAATAAAACCTAAATCAAGCATATGATCTGCTTCATCGAGTACCATGATTTCGATCTGATCAAGTTGAATAAAGCCTTGACTCACCAAGTCAAACATCCGTCCCGGGGTAGCGACCAGTATATCCACTCCTTGCTTTAATTCTTCAATCTGCGGATCTTGTTCGGTACTACCGAAGACACAACAGGTTTTCAATCCCAGTCCCATTCCGATCTCTTCAAATACTTTACCGTTTTGAATCGACAATTCATGGGTAGGGACCATGACCAGACACCGAATCGCTTTCTCTTCAACGGACTCTTTTTGCTTCAGGAGAATCTCCAGAATAGGGATGACAAAAGCTGCGGTTTTTCCCGTTCCGGTCTGTGCAATAGCCAGTACGTCTTCTCCTTTTAAAATAGGAGGAATCGACCGGTATTGGATATCCGTAGGACGTTTAAAACCCAGGGCGTTCAGGTTTGCCTTAATCTCCGGGGCAAAATGGTAATCTTCAAATTTCATAATCCGTCTTTTTTAAAAGATCTCTTCAGAATAAGCCGATTTCACAGTGAATCAACCTTCGTGCAAAGGTAATGTAAAAAACGAAATTCGATTTTAATCCTAAAGTTATGAAGTTTCCTGATTTTTCAATTTTGTAAACAAATCGTACTGTTTTCTAATAAATCCATATATTTTTAGTGCGCCTATTAAAATTTATCAAAAACCAGAAAAAATATCCTGTTCTATGAAACTATCACCGATTATTTTACCCTTTTTATTTTTAATGTTAGCTTTTAGTGGTGCTAATGCACAACAACCCACCTACGGTTATTTGCTTCGCAATGATCCTCAATGTACTTTTTGGTGGGCAGAAGGAGCCTATAAAGTAAGGTTGGGCGATTCTCCTTCTTTTGGAAAGCAAAACATTCAGCTTCGTATGGCTTCCAACGAGACCGAACCTTTTCAGCTCATCGTCAAACCCAAAAAAAAGATTGAGGCACTTCAAGTCTCTGTGAGCGACATAAAAGACCTCAAAGGAAATCGGGTCACCGGATTTTCCTCCGAGATTCTGAATGTGGAATATGTGAAGGTCACGAATCCGACCGATAGTCTTGCCCGAACCGGCATTTACCCTGACCCTGCTCCCGGCTATAACGGACCGGTCAGCTTAGAGCCCGGAGTGAATCATCCATTCTGGATTAACATTCGGACTGCTAAATCGGTTAAAGCCGGGGAGTATACCTGTATCGTGAAACTCGAGTCGAAGACCTGGAGTACAGTGGTACCCGTTCAGATTAGAGTCTGGAACTTTACATTGCCTGAAACTACCTCTATGCGCACTTCTTTTGGTATTAATACTGATTTTATCCGGCGCTATCATCATCTGGACACTTACGATGAAATTCGGCAGGAGACCGATAAATATTATCGTTTTATGGCACGGCATCGAATTGCACCAACCTCTCCGATGGATTTATATTCCATGCACATTAACGTAACCGGATTAAAATGGACCTCCGGTATTTACGAACGACAGAAACCCCATGAAGGTCATTACTGTCTCAAAATGGATGATGAATCCGTGACCGATAATGCAGAAACGGAAACGGTCGATTATATCGGAGTCGATAACAAGCAACCATATGACTTTTCATTCTATGCCCGTATTGCTGGAGCTCCACATGAAGTAACGGCTTGTGTTGAGACTTATGACGGCAATAAACAGTTCCTTCCTTACGATTGTTCAGTCGAGACCTTTGATGCGGATTCAACATGGAAAGCTTTTAACCTTTCCTCCATTCGTTTTTCTGATCAGGTTAAATATGTCAAAATTAAATTATGTCCCGTCTTTCGGGATGACTCTGGAAAAACAACCGGAACAGCTTATTTTGATGATGTGAGTTTGCAAGGTAAGACGGATAAAGTTAATCTGGTCCCCTGTGGTAATTTTGAAGTGGATCCTGATAAGATTGATGTTAGTATCGACTTTGCTGATTTCGATAAAGGAGCACGAATGTATCTGGACAGTTTGAAATTTAATGCCTTTAACCTGGGAATACAGGGAATGGGGTCGGGAACCTATTATTCCCACAACGACGGAGTCTTCTATGGCTTTGTTCAGGATACGCCCGAATATGACAAACTGATGACCAAGTACCTGAAACAGATACAGAACCACCTTGAACAAAATGGCTGGCTGGGAAAAGAATACATCTATTGGTTCGATGAACCGGATGAGAAAGATTATCCGTTTGTTCGGAAAGGGATGTTGACCATTCATAAAGCAGCACCCAAACTAACCCGTTTTATTACAGAAAACGAACCTGGTCCGGCTATTATGGATGTAACCGAAATGAGCTGTGTTATTTGGAACCGTGTCAAACCGGATGTCGTACGCGATCTTTCTAAAAAGGGACGAGAATTCTGGTCCTATATTTGCTGTGGGCCCAAAGCTCCATGGATTAATGAATTTATAGAACACGATGCAATTAACATGCGCATGTGGCTTTGGATGTCTTATCAGTATAATTTGAAAGGGATTCTGATCTGGAATGCCAACTACTGGAACAGTGATTCCGCTTCTCCTCAAGGATATTTACAGAATCCATGGGAAAACCCGATGTCGTATGTAGTCGGTTATGGAATGCCCAAGGGACGAGCTCAGAACTGGGGGAATGGAGATGGACGATATATCTATCCTCCTAAACAAGATCCTAACAATGATCACCGAAAGAATATGGATGAACCCGTAACCAGCATCCGTCTTGAAATTCTTCGGGAAGGAATGGAGGATTACGAGTATTTCAAAATTTTAGAGAAACTTGTTGATAAAGCTCCTGTTTCCCAAAAGAAACTTGCTGCTAAAGCTTCCAAATTATTGCATTTCGGTCCGGAATTCTTTACTGATGGGAAAACCTATTCGAAAGATCCGCAATTGCTGTTAAAACGACGGACTCAAATTGCAGAGATGATTGAAAAGCTCTCCGAATAATGAATTTTTAGATTTATTTACAGAAAGAGCCGGACTTTTCTATGAGAGCCGGCTCTTTTTTATAGCAAAAACCGTGTGTGCTTTAGTTTTTAAATAAAAAATCCATGTTATTCATGGCTGTTCCTTTGATTCGTCCAACGATCATTGTCCTGTCTCCATTTTTCAACATGATCGAATCTTTTCCCATCTGTTGATAAGTAAAAATTCGGTTTGCTACTCTTAGTTGTTCCCCTTTAATAGCATAACTACAAGAAAGATATTGTCCCGGTCGAATTACTTTTGCTACTGTTGCTCCGGCATGAGGATAAAATGATACTAGCAAACTTTCCTTATCGGGGATAATCCACTTCCCAACAATCAGATCTTTTGTATTGGCTACCGTAAAAGTTCGGAATACGTCTTTGTTTCTACAACTTATTATCATGAATTGTTCCGGACCGGGCACACGGATCAGACAACGGGTTTCAAGATTGTCATGAAAGATCATGGTGTCACCGTGCAATTCGTACGGATAGTATTTATGGGAGTTAACCAGATGCAGAGTCTGACCTTGAAAATAGCAGAGATAATAAGTCTTGTCGGGTTCCCCCTTTTTGAGCCATACTTTGTTATTTAAAATCCGGGTCAGTTTGGTTGCAATAACTTTGTTCAACTTCATGCGCATAGGGTAGGATGCAGCTTCGAACGCATGGTGAATCTTGTCTCCGTCGTTTTTATCATAGAGATATTTCTTTTCAAGACTGGCTAGTTTAAGGTCAAACGAATTGAAGCAAGCATCTTTCCGTTTAATAAGATCTGATACGTTTTCGTTCTGCTGTTGCAAAAGTTGTCCGATACTCTTTGCATATTCAAGTCCGACTTTTTGTCCGTCTTTCCGGGGATCTTCTTTGACCCGGTTACATTGACAGAGGATTAAAAGCAAGCATCCGCTCAGTGCTATGGTTCGAAAGGGAATAAAATATTTATTGAACATGATTTGATCTTTTCATTTTATTTGCAACGACAAAAATAGTTATAGAAGGTCGTTTTTGATGCATTTATTTGAATTGAATTCTTAATTCATCTCTTAAAATCCGATAGTTCGTGAGCTTATATGACTAATTCACAAGATTTATCATATATTTTGACGAAAAGGACATTGTAATGATTAAATTCGTTGTCCTAGAAAGCATTGTGGCAGAGAACTAGATGTGTTTTTTTAAGATAAAAATTTCATAAAATATGATTGGTGCAATAATAGGAGATATTGTAGGTTCCGTTTTTGAATTTCATAATATTAAGTCGGTTGAATTCCCTCTTTTTTCAGGCATTTCAACTTATACTGATGATACGGTCTTAACGGTTGCCGTAGCAGACGCATTCCTTTTGCAAAAGCCTTTTGGAGAAGTTCTTCATCAATGGGGAAAACGCTTCCCTGATCGGGGATACGGACTTCATTTTCAACAATGGCTTAAGGCAGAACATCCGGTTCCTTACGGAAGTTTTGGGAATGGTTCAGCTATGAGGGTTTCGCCGGTTGCTTATGTTGCTCAATCTCTTGAAGAAACGCTTGAACTTGCTTCCGAAACAGCCAGTGTGTCACACAATCATCAAGAAGGAATCAAAGGGGCACAGGCTATTGCCTGTGCGGTTTATCTGGCGCGAACCGGTTCTACCAAAGAAGAGATTAAGGATTATATAGAAGAGCATTTTGACTATGATCTGAATTTTACTACTGAAGATATTCGTCCTGACTATGAGTTTGATGTTACCTGTCAGGGATCCGTACCTGAGGCTATTGTCGCTTTCCTCGAAAGTCGCGATTTTGAGCACGCTATTCGTCTTGCAATTTCGTTGGGAGGGGATAGCGATACAATTGGGTGCATGACCGGAGCCATTGCCGAAGCATTTTATCCTTCCATCCCCGAATCGATGGTTCAAAATACCCGCAAAAGATTACCTCCTGAGATGCTTAAGGTTATTGATCTCTTCGATAAAACTTACACAAAGGTTAATGGTCAAGCCATTGTTTAAACAATGGAGCCCGTTCTCGACTGACAATGACCTTTTCTTTAAATTCGGGAATCAAATGAATGGTCAGTTTGTTGTTAAACCAGTTCGAAATAGTTTGTATAGCCTGATCACGGGCAATAATCTGTCGGTTAATACGGAAAAAAACATTCGGGTCCAATTGTGCTTCCAGCTTTTCGAGACTAAGATTGATAGGGACCTCTTTCCCTTGCTGAATGACGGCAAAAGTTATCCTGTTCTCACTATAAAAATAGGCAATATCCGCCACCGGTAACTGATAGTAACGATCGGAGGAGCAAATCAAAAATTTAGTCCGGTAATGGGTATGAGCATTTCTTACTGCATCAGCCAGCGTGTTGTAGTCAATAGCTTGGTTATGAACCTGAATGTACGACTGGGTATAATATTCGAATTTTTCAATAGAGGTGAGCAACGCATTGCTGCTAATAGGTTTTAGTAGATAGTCGATGCTGTTGACCTGAAAAGCCTGGATAGCATATTCATCGTAAGCAGTCGTGAAGATAACCAATCCCTTGTAGTCTAGTTTCTTAAATATATCAAACCCGTTTCCATCAGAAAGCTGAATGTCGAGAAACATTAAATCAGGATGAGTATGCGTATTAAGCCAGTCAATAGTTTCAACCACATTGGTAGTGACACAAACCAACTCCCATTCCGGCCTCAACTCTTTAACCAGTCCTGATAACCAGGTGCGGGCCGGTAATTCATCTTCAACAATGATATACTGCATCTTCATTTGTCTTTAATTTGAAATAAGCGGGACTTTTACCGTAAAGACCGATTCTCCTTGGTCGATTATAACCTTCTGATCGGATAAAATCGCATAACGCTGCTGAATGTTGTTCAACCCGGTATTGGTAGAATAGGTGCTGGTCCGAAGCTGGATGTTATTCGATACTATCAGATAGTGATTTTCATCAACCGATATTTTCAGAAATAGTGGCTTTTGTTCTGTTACAATATTGTGCTTCAGAACGTTTTCAACCAAAATCTGAAGAGTTAGTGGAGGAATAGAGCAGGACATAACATCTTCCGGAATATTAATTTCGGTATGTAATCCATTTCCAACCCGGGTTTTGTGCAGAAAAAGATAAGAGTTAAGAAAATCAAGTTCCTCTGAAACAGGAACCAGATTAAGATTTTTGCTCTGTAGCACATAACGATACACCGTGGCCAATTCCTCAGTGAAAGCAATGGCATTGGAACTGTTGTATTTTATTTCGGAAAGTAATACGTTCAGATTGTTAAAGAGAAAATGAGGATTTAATTGGTCCTGTAAGGCCATATAATCGGATTTGGCCTTTTCGTGTTTCAACTTTTCGATTTCTAAGACTGAAAGTTTCCAGGAAGCAAAAAATTTCTGTGCAATTAAGAGACTGTTATAAAAGAGAACCAGAATAAACCCGATTAGAACGGCAAAAAAGAATATTTGCTGATCTGCTTCACTGGTTTGCAGTTCTTTAATGCAAAAAGCGAGAATAGAAAAGGCAATAAGAGCCGACCAAATGATCGTAAAGATGAGCTGTCGTGATAGCCTTTTGTTAAAGTCATAGTACCAGTTTAGCTTTTTATCGAGGTGCCGGTCGTAATACATAACCCCTTCACTAACCAGTACTGATGCAAAAAGTACATAAAGATATAAGGTAATCGTATTCTTCTCAAACGGGTACTGCAGAATGAGTTCTATAATATAGATACTTCCCAGACAGATTGAAAAGATAATAATTAATCTGCGGAGAAAAGAAACAATTTTCTTTTTCATCAATAAGATCGGGTCAGATAAAAGTCGTAGTCAACATTCAAAGATAGAAATGATTTTTGTTTTTTTCGGGTGACCGGAATCCGGCTTAGAGATAAAGACTGCAACCGGTCCGAAAGGACACGGAAGCAGTCACGTTTTGGGAAACGTATTCTTTTTTATAGCTTACCAGAGGCCTTCAATACGGCGGTCTCTTTGAGTTTTGCATCTACTTTGGCATCAATCAGATCACTATATGCCTTTTGCCATTCAACCTGAGCTTCCAGTCGGTCGGTGAGGGGTGTCATCCCTACGCGATAACTGTCGTCATTTACTTTCAGGTTTTCTGTCGCTTCAGTGAGCGAAGAGTTTGCCAGTTTGACCCGGGTATACGCATTATCCAGATCGAAGAGAGTCTGTTGAAGTTCCAATTCCATCAGTTCCCGGTTATGGTCAAGTTGTAACTGGGTTTTTTCAGCTTCAAGGCGGGCTGCCTGCATTTTCTGTTTTCCTTCCGACCAATGAAAGAGAGGAATCTTTACCGAAGCCAGCAGCATCACGTCGTTATTGTTATATCCCTCACCGTTTAGTTTTAGTCCTCCTGAAAAGTTGTAGGAAGCCCCGACTCCCACCTGGGGAAGAAAATCGGCTTGGGTGAGTTTAACTTCTTTTTCTTTTAACAAAACACTATTTTCCAGTAGCCTCATCTCCGGGCGATCGCTGGTCTGGTATTTAGCTTTTAAGATTGTTTGATCGATAGATACAGCTGTGTCGGAGGCTGTGATTGGAGTGTCGAAATTAACACCGATAACCTGACAGAGCGCCATTCTCGATAATTCCAGTCCGTTCTGTGCTTTTTGCAGTTCGAGCTCAGCCTCGTTGTGTTTAACCTTTACTTTAAGCAGGTCAGTCCGACTAGCCATTTTAACCCGGCAGGCATCATTGACTTTTCGTTCGAGGACGGTTAGCATACTGTCATATTTTTCGGCTAGTTTCTTTTTTTCCTTCAGACTCACGTAACGCCAGTAAGCTTCGTCGGCCTTATAGAGAATCTGCGATCTTTCCAACTGAACATTCGATTGTGCAAGTTTTTCTCCAATCTGAGCCATCTCAATAGAAGTAGATATTTTACCCCCCATGTATATCGGTTGTTCAACACTGACTCCGGCCGTATAGACACCATGCATACCGAAACTCAGGTCCAGGCCGGGGAAGTAGGCATAGGAGTTAAATACCGGATTCCCGTCTGTTCCGGTTACCGGCTGTTTGCTCACAGGATTAATATATAAGTCCGGTTCAAGTTTTCCCGTTGCTGCATTGGTTTTATATACCGGTAGATACCCCCCCTTTATATTCATGTCAATATCTTTTTGTGCATAGAGGTAGTAGCCATTGAGTGAAAATTTAGGCAGATTATTGGTCTCGTAAGCTTTTCGGGTATAAGAAGCCTGGTTGACCGTTTTTTCTGCTATTTTCATCAGTCTGTTATTCTGAACAGCCAGTTTGCGGCATTCGGTCAGACTTAATACTTTCTGTCCCGTGCACCAGCTGTTTATGCCCATCAGCAATAGAATGAAAATAGATATTTTAAGCTTCATAACTTACGATGTTATTGTTGTTCAATTGTTTTGACTTCATTTGACTTATGAATTTTGACCTTAAAGAAAACCGAGTAGAGTATTGGAATGAAGACCAGAGTTATAATAGTTCCGATCAGTAAGCCGCCCATCATGGTCACGGCCAGTGAACCGAACAGGTCGTCGGAGATTAGGGGAATCATTCCCAGAATGCACGATAGCGATTGCATTGATACCGGGCGAAGACGGGTTAAGGCTGCCAGTTTAATGGCATCAATAGGATGATCAAGTCGTTTGGTCTGCTTTTCAATTTCCTCAATCAGAACCACTCCGTTACGAATCATCATCCCCATTAGTCCGATCGCTCCTACGATGGATACGAAACCCATGGCTTTTGAGGCGATAACCATTCCCCAGACAATACCGATTGCCGCAAACGGAATACTTAATATGATGATGGCCGGTTTTTTCAGATCATGGAATAATGCAATCAGAATTCCAATCATCAGCATAATCGCCAGGGGAAGGTAGAACAGAATATATTTCATAGCCTTGTTCTGGTTGTAATATTCACCCCTCCAGGTCATGGTGTAGCCATCGGGCAGATGAATTGCCTCAATTTTACTTTTCATGCTTTGGCGCACTTCGTCGGCACTGTAACCTGGTTTCATATCGCATTTGACGGTTATTTCGCGTTCTCCGTTAAAATGGCGTATCAACGGTTCTTTCCATTCCACATTGATTCCTTTGGTGGTCTGGGAAAGGGGTGTTGACTTCATAAACGGACTGAGATCAATCTCTTTGGTCAGTAATGCTTTTTCCATAGTCCCTTTAATCTGTTCGGTTCCGATATTTGGGAGCAAACCCCAGATCGGTATGTCTTCGAGATTGCTGATTTTATTTCCTTTACTGTCGGTTGTTTTAAGAATCAGCGGAACCTGTTCGTCGTTTTCATAAAAGGACCCAATCGGAATTCCGTCGGTAGCAGCCAGTAACGAATTACTGACGTCCATTCGTGAAAGTCCCGATTGCCGGGCTAATGGCTGATTATAATCAACGATGATATTTTTCGTTTTAGGGTACCAGTCGTTTTCAACCAATGCTGCTTTGGGTTCCTGTTCAAAAATCGTTTGTGCCTGTCCTGACAGGTTTTTCAGAACATTCGGATCGGGACCTCTGAACATGACCTCTACCAGATGGGAGGTAAACCCGATCAGATTATAGCGTCGTACCCGGATATATGATTCCGGATAATGACTGTTCAGGTAAGCTTGAATAGACGGTTGTTCCTTCTTCAGCGTATTGTAATCCTTAAAGGTTACAATCAGTTCGGCATAATTCATTCCCGGATCGGCGATCGACCTGACCAGACAATAACGTGACGGGGTACTGCTCAAACTGGTGGTTACAGCGGTGATATCCGGATTCTTGAGCAGCCAGTTCTCTATTTTCTTACTGTCCGCTTCAACGGCATCGGTATTTTTTCCCGAAGGCATACTATATTCAATGTAGAATTGATTATAGCTTAAGTCGGGAAAGAAAGACTGTTTGACAAAGCGATATCCCCAGGCAGAGATGAGCAGAAGCAGAACCATCACTCCAATGGTCGCTGTTCGTCGTTGAAAACAATAGTTGAGAACTCTACGGAAGAAATTATAGAAAGGCCCTTGTAATGGTTTCTTATTTGCCAGCTTGGGTGAAAGCTTCAGATATCTGGAAGCCATCAGTGGGATATGAGTCATGGATAGTATCCAGCTGATCAGCAAAGATACTGCCAGTACGATAAACAGGTCTCCTACATAATCACCTGTTTCGTCCGGTGATAAGTCAATAGGAAGGAATGCAATAATGGCAATCATGGTTGCAGCCAGTAACGGAATCGCTACTTTTTGCGGAGAATGCGCAAAGGCAGCCATTCGGTGAACACCACGCTGCAAATCGAGCAGGATGATGTCGAGCACCACAATCGCATTGTCAACCAGCATCCCCATAGCGATGATAAAAGCCGCCAGCGACACTCGCTGTAACGTTCCGTCCATAAACCAGAGTACCGCTATAGTCGCTGTGATAATGCAGATCAGGTTGACCGCAATAATTATCCCGCTTCGTAGTCCCATGACCAGCATTAGAACCACGATGACAATGAGGACTGCCTCAATCAGGTTCTTAGCGAACGAATCAATGGCCTTTTTAACTTTTTCAGGTTGGTAGAAGACCTTGTTGATGGTCATACCGACTGGTAACTTCTTTTGAATTTTATTGAGAGTTTGAGTTACCTCGTCACCCAGTTTTAGAATATTTTCACCATCCTTCATGGCGACCGAGATTCCTATTGCCGGCATTTTGTTGTAGCGCATAGTCATCATCTGCGGATCTTCATAGCCCCGGGTAACGGTAGCGATGTCACCCAGTTTGAACTGATCGTTTTCGTGTCCCTGAATAACCAAATTCCGGATGTCGTCGATCGACTTGTAATCATCGTTGACGGAAATGTTGAGTTCATCCGGTCCCGACTTTAGTGCGCCCGGATAAACCGATTGATTCTGACCCTTTACGGTAGCAATAATCTCAAGCGGATGAACACCCAACCGGGCCAGTTTCTCCTGTGAGATTCCTATATTTATTACCGCTCTTCTTCGACCGTATATTTCAACCCGTTTAACGCCGTCGATATCAAGCAACTGTTGTTTTATTTTTTTTGCCTGATCATACATCTCTTCCTGAGAATAGCCATCGGACTGAAGGGCATAGAACATTCCGTAAACTTCACCGAAATCGTCATGAACCTGAGGTGCCATAGCTCCCTCCGGCAGATCTTCCCTTGCATCGCTGACTTTTTTTCGGAGGATATTCCACATCTCCTCGAATTTTGATTTGGGAAGAGTGGTCTCAAGTGATATATTGATCTGTGATGCATTAGGCATGGAGCGGGAGGTCATCTCATAGATATGCCCCATGGAACGGATGGCCCTTTCGAGCGGGATGGTGACCTCTTGCTCTACTTTTTCGGCTGAAGCACCCGGGTAGACCGTCATAATAACCGCCTCGCGCACCGGAACTTCCGGATCTTCCAGTTTGCTCATCTTGTTGAAGGCAATAATTCCTAACAGGACGAATACAACCAGTATAAAATTGATGAAAACTTTATTCTTAAATGAAAGTTTTGTTAGACTGAATTTCATAACTCCCGGCTTTTATTAAATTGTTTCATTTAAGAGTTTAACTTTCTGATTTTCATGGAGGCTATGTACTCCAGCTGAAACAATGAGATCGTCACTCTGCAGAAC
Source organism: Prolixibacteraceae bacterium (assembly GCA_963692465.1). Taxonomy (GTDB): domain Bacteria; phylum Bacteroidota; class Bacteroidia; order Bacteroidales; family Prolixibacteraceae; genus JAUZOB01. Next base: position 128,568 of record OY829943.1, on the reverse strand, counting down.
ACCCAGAACCCGCTCATTGCCGTCGGTATCGACTGATAACTGTTGTACCTCCCGCTGATTGACCCGTTGGGTTTCCTGATTGTACACCCATACAAACGATCTTCCTGATTGTTCGAAAACCGCAGAAACAGGCACTCTTAATGCCTGATCTCCGGGATCTGCAATATTAAGTGCAACACTGACTGTCATTCCCGGAGCGATACCAGATTTTAAGTCGGTTACTCTGAAGCGAAGTTTATAAAGATTATTCAGGTTCGCTTTTCTGACCACGTCGATCGGTTCCAGGGAATAAGATATTCCGGGGCGTTCGGTCATCGTATAGGAGGCATGCCTGATCCGGTCCTTTTTGAGGTATAAAGAAGCGGATATCTCCACATCGACTTCCAGACTTGAGACATCGATCATCGAGACAACCGGCATTCCGGCAGCAACCGTTTCATTGTTATGAAAATACACTTCCTGAATATATCCGCTGAACGGGGCCACAAGCTTTACATCATGTAGCTGATTTTGTGAGTTCTCGTACTGTGCGTGAGCCATCCGGCGACCGGCAATAGCTTTATCATAGTCATTGCCCGCAATATTGTTGTGCTTATACAGGGTTGAGATCCGTGAAGCTTCGGCATTGACTTGCTCGTATTGGGCTTTAGAAGCTGAAAGTTGCACCCGGTAATCCCGTGGATCTATTTCAGCAAGAAGTTGTCCTTTATGCACATACTGTCCTTCTTTCACGTAGGACCGATGAATCGGTCCGGCAATACGAAAGGAGAGTTTGATCTCTTCTGCTTCTTTAACTATTCCTGACAGATTCTTTTGTTCGGAACCGAAAGCTCCGATAACGCGGGCAACCTTAACGGTTTTTATCTCCTCCGGTGCTGCTTTTTTGTGTGAACAGGCACCCATGCCCAGACAGAGACCCAGAAAAAGAATAAATTTTACACTGCTTGTGAAATAATTTATTGCCTTCATAGAAACTATTTTTTGAACTTATAATCCAAATATATAATTGAACGTATTTTTTGAACCAATAATATTTCTCAGTTGTCAAAAAAAAGCCCTCAACCGTAAAATAGAGCTTCTCAAATAATCTATTTATTTAGAATTCAACGATTGCTCCGATTGATGGAAGAATATTTCCTGAGGTATTTCGAACGGAATGAAGAATATATTCTTTCCCGTCGGTCGTTGTCAGGTAATTACCCTGAATATCCTGTTCACGCAAAAGATAATCCTGTCCGGTGAATTTGGAGTTCATCAGGTTTTGAATGTCAATATAGAATTTAAGCGTATAATTTTTGAGATAATAGGCTTTGTCGATTCGCACGTCGAGTTGAGTGAATGGCTTCAGCCGCTCCGAATTCAGTCGGTAAGTATCATGATAGGGGCCTCCCTGTAAGTTCCATGCTTCAATGAGTGCAGACCGGGTCATATCGTAAGGCGTATAGGGCAGTCCGCCGACAAAGCGGAATTTTGCTCCGGCCTTCCAATTTCGCTTCAGACTACGGATCGTTGTCAGTGTAAAAATATACTTGCTGTCCCATGACGAAGGAATATATATACCACGGTAATCTTTAAATTCGCTCACGAACCAGGTAAAAGAAGTGTTCAGGTTAAAGCCATTCTGATCATTGATCCGGGAGAATATTTCTGCTCCGTAAGCTCGTCCGACACCTGCAGAAGTGAGCCTTTCATCTCCAATCACGCCATAGTCCGCTCCTTTATTAGCCAGACTAATTCCATCGTGGACAGAGAATGGATAGTGATCGTACCATTTTCCAAACGATTCGATTCCGATTTGCAGATTGTTCTGTGGACGATATTCCACTCCACCCTCTAACTGTTTAGACCGAATGTATTTTAGTCCGCCTGTCTTATTTACGAAAAGACCATTTTCCTGATAGCCCAGAGAGGTGTAAGCTGGCAGCTCATAATAAATCCCGCTTCCGGCATTGAGAAACCAACCGGAATGAAGTTCATAGCTGACCGACAAACGGGGGGATAACTGATTCAATGCATTACGCATCGAAGTGTTGTAATTTGCTGCATCAATTCTTAGTCCGGCTGAGAGTGACAGACGGTCGTTAAAAAAATTACGACTGACCTGACTATAAAAAGCATATTTCAGAAGGTAAAAATCTGTTTGGTAGTTGATATGGAGCAGTGTGTCCTCATAATACCGACTCTGATTAGTCCTGTTGGTGTAATTATTCCATTCGAGACTTCCGCCGATATTGAATTTATAATTTCCGGCATACATGCGGTTTTCAATCCGAAATTTATTCTCAATTTCATTAGAGTTGTAACTGAGTATTTTGTTGGCTTCCGAACTTTCATCGTTGTTCAGATATTTATAGATGCGGTTGTTCAGGTGACTGCGACTTATAATGATCTGTAGATTGTCATTTTCCATGTAGTGACGGTAGACCGCACCGATCGTGTAAGTCCATTGTTTATAGACTGGTAGCACGCTAAGCAGGTAAGTTTGCTGGTCATCGGGGTTCTTAATGCCGGTATTCAGTTTGAAGTCGTCGAAACTGCCCAGTCCGGTCAGAATCAGTTCATCTTTAGGGGAGAGTTTTGATTTGATTTTAAACTGGGTGTCGTTGTAGGTCGGCAGAAATGGCAACTGAAGAGCTTTGAAAAGTAATTGTAGGTAAGATCGTCTTGCTGAAATAATATACGTGGTATTCTTGCTAATTGGTCCATTAACGGTTGCCGTGACCTCAGAGGCTCCCAGTGAGGCTTTATAACGGGTATTCTCTTTATTGCCGTCGGTCTGAACAAACTCGAAGATTCCGCTCATCGCGTTGCCCCGGTCTGCAGGGAATGCTCCGGAATAGAAGTTGACTTCGCGGATCAAGTCGGCATTAATAATTCCGATGGGCCCACCCGAAGCTCCTTGTGTTGAGAAGTGATTGATAGTTGGCACTTCAATTCCGTCGAGAAAGAATCGGCTTTCTGATGGGCCACCGCCGCGGATGATCATGTCATTCCGGTAAGCAGGAGTCGACACCACACCGGGGTAAGACTGGATGACTCTTGAGATATCGCGGTTAGAGCCCGGATTTGTTTCAATTTCCGATAAGCCGATAGTTCTTAGAGAAAGAGGACTTTCGGCTGTCTTTCGGAACGGAGAAGCCAAAACACTCACTTCACTGAGCTGAGTTGATCCCGGGTCAAGCTTTATTTCAAGAAAAGGTGTTTGTGCATTGGTAATTTCTATTTCGGCAGAGAGGGCTGTCTTGTATCCCACTAAAGAGACTTGTATGCGTACAAATCCGGGGTACAGGGTATTAAATTCGAAAATGCCGTTTCCGTCAGTTATTGCTCCTGTCGAAGATTGGTAAACGACCACTGACGCATAGGCAAGTGGTTTATTCGTTGAAGCATCAAATACTTTTCCCCTGAGAGAACCGCTCTGTGCGGTCGAGGATAGACTGAATGCCATCAAAAGTCCGATCAGCAACAATTTGTTTTTCATAAACAATTTGTTTGGAGTTGATATTGTACCGCTTTATGAATAACAACAATAATCCAATTATTTTGTTTCGAAGAACTGAACTATATACAGAAGGCTAAACTCATGCCGTATTGGGTCCCCGTATTAAAGTTGGGAGCCCCCGATCCTTTTTGCCAGCAGATATTGAAATACTTGTCTTGTTTGGGAGTAAGGTAAAATCGAATCTTTCCGTTCAACTGGTAATAAGTTTTGGTATTCCGGAAGTCGTACCAACCATCAGCATTAGCTACTACTCCAATTGATAATTCACTGATTTTTAGTAGTGAACCAGAGTCGAATCCCAAACTTCCTTTGGTACGGAGAATAAAAGAGTGTACTTGTTCGCTGCTTTTGTCAACCTGACCGCCTTTTGTTGAATTTCCGGTTGTGTCAATTGAAAATTTGTACCCACTCTGAAAAAATATTCCAAATTTGGTGCACTTCAGAAGTTTCGGAAGTTTTACTTTGGGAACTTGATACCATGGAACCCAACCTGCTTCGATGATTCCGTTAACGATATTAAACCGGTTATTGGTTTCTATGCCGGCCGACAGCGGAAATGTATTAAAAAAATTAGTTGTTTTTGGCGTGACGATCCCCTCCACATGAGCCGTATCGAAAAGCATAACCAGTCCGGTAATCTTGGCCGAGATAGACGAAAATGCATCACTGTTTCCGGTTTGTACGCTGATGTCCGGTGTTATCATGAACAAAGAGTTCTCTCCGGCAAAGAGATAGTTCCGGTCATTGATCAAATTCGTAACTGAGCGAGAGAAAGCAAAGCTCAAACTCAACGCATTCTGTTTAAGGTCAGTCTTTATGGTTCCCAGTGAAATCTCAGTTGATTTTTTATTATCCTGCGCTTTAAGCTGAACCGGAAGTTGAAGCAGTAGGCAGAGAGTCCATAGAATGAAGAAACGGGGAAAAGTCATAGCTTATTTAAATCAATTGGGTGGCGAGCTTTTTCACACTAAGATTTAACCAATCATCCGGCCATGATTTTTGCTCTGTTCCGCTTTGCTTAATAGTCCAGAGGATGGAGGCTTCAAATATATTTTTCGAAGAAGAAGGTCCGTAACCGTCGGTGTCGCTCAATACCGTATTGAGAACGGTGTCGATATTTATTTCACTATCAGATTTTCCTATATTCTTTAGCTGATAGATCATAACTTTCTCCAGTTGTTCACAGGTCATTATGATTGTTTGTTTGATGGTGTGGGGGCCAATAATCCGGCAAGTGCACCAATCGCAGCAGAGCCGATAGCCGTCAGAATGGTTGGGACACTTTTGTCATCCGATATCTTACCGGTACCAATGAGAATAAGTACGCCGACAATGATAGAGACAATGGTTACGCCTAAAGCAAGGACCACGATCCGGTAAATCCATTTATCAGAAGAAAGCGGACTTTGTTGTTCAATGCGTTGTACAGCTTTAACCGGATCTTTGCGGAATTGATCCTGTAAGTCTTCATTTTTTTCAAGTTCGGTCTTGAAGTCATTAAATGAACGTATTCGTTTTGTAGCCATGAGTTCTGTTTTTTTTCGTCGTTTAGATATTCTAAAATACGAAAAAAACAAATACGTTCAATGAACTAAAGAGAATAATTATTTGTGGTAAAACTGCGCGATCAGGCTATTGGAACATCAATCAGCAGGACTACTGCATCCTGTGAATTGGCTTTAATCGAAATCGTATCGGTATTCCAGATTCCTAGACCATCTCTTTCATTCAACTCGTTTCCATCAATCGTTACATTTCCCGTTATAATAAAGGCATAAACTCCGTTTCCGCTTTTTTTGATTTTATATTCGGTCAAAAAATTCTTATCAAATGTTCCGAGGTGGAGCCAGGCGTCCTGATGAATCCAAACTCCGGCATCGTCTGCATTTGGAGAAACAATTTGCTGTAATTTATTATGCCGGTCGGCAATGTTTAAGGTGATCTGGTCGTAGCGGGGTTTTACATTTTTCTTATTCGGGAAAACCCATATTTGTAAAAATTTTCCTATTTGATTTTTGTTCTTGTTGTATTCGCTGTGGGTAATACCTGTGCCTGCACTCATCACCTGTACATCTCCGTGTTTAATGACCGCGACATTTCCCATACTGTCTTTATGTTCCAGGTCACCTACTAATGGAATTGAGATTATTTCCATATTATCGTGCGGATGAGTACCGAATCCCATTCCGGCTTCTATCGTATCATCATTTAATACCCGCAACAAGCCGAAATGAATTCGTTCCGGATCGTAATAATTCGCAAAGCTAAATGTATGATAGCTGTCAAGCCACCCGTGATTTTCATGACCGCGGGTCTCTGCCCGGTGAAGGATTGTATTTTCCATCTCAATGATCTTATTATTGTTTATTCACTGCATTTAGTGCCTTAAACAGAGGCAGAACAAGAAACATTGACTGTCTTGTCATTCATCGTAATACTATAACAGATGGACATCCGAAAAGTTCCGTACATCCATCTTAACCACGACAATATTTTTGGCAGAAAATAAAACAAAAGAAGATCATCCTGCATCATGGCATGCAATGATGCTGTGAGCTTATTTTTTAGGAGGATTCGGATCAAAGACTGCCACGGCAACATGTGAGTCAGCACAGCCATAATAAAGGAACCATTTCTCTTTGAAATAAACTAATCCTTCGACGAAGACCGTTCCATTGGTATATTGTCCGTTTGTTTCATAAGATTCCTGCGGATAGAAAAATGGATGATCAAGTCGGCTTAATACGCGGGTCGGATCATTTTTATCAAACAAGACCTGTCCCGCGCAGTAAGAATTGGGAGAGTAAAGAGAGTCGCCCTCTGCACCTGCAGCATTCTTGCCGTTATAGAGCAGTAAGATACCTTTATCTGTTAAAAGGGCAGGGGGCCCACATTCCGTAAGCTGACTATCGAAGTAACCTTTCCGGGGAGAGATCAACGGCTTCGGATTGCCATTGGCGTCAAGTATCGGGTCCCAGTTAATCAGGTCGTCGGAGGTGGCCCCATAGACATTTTCTTCGCCCCAGTACATGAAATATTTCCCGTTTACCGGAGTGATGATGAGTTTCTTATCATTGAGGCTGGTTACTATGGAGGCGGACTTGGTGGAGGTATTCAGAAATTTACCATCGAAAGCTTTACTGAAAACCGAACCGTATTTAATCCACTTAACCAAATCTTTGGATGTTGCGACAGCCAGACGAGGAGTTTTCTGATCCCACTGGGTGTACATCATCACGTAAAGTCCGTCTTCTGTCACGGCCACACGTGGATCTTCGCATCCTCCGGGCCATTCATATATTTTCTGATTGTCAAGGTCGGGTGACAACACCGGATGTAGTTCTTCTTTCACCCGAAGTCCGTCTTCGCTTCGGGCCAGACCGATACGAGAGGTATGGTGACCGATTCCGCTACCAGAGTTATCCTCCGCACGGAAAAGAACGCAGACTTTTCCTCTCCTGACCACTGCTGCCGGATTGAATACGTTGTCTGATTTCCAGGTGATGATTTGTTTTTTGATCGGACAGTTAAACCATGACCGATAGCTGGGAGAAATAATAGGATTGGTCGAATCAGACCGGGTAAAAGGCCCGATAGCCCATTCGGGAAGCGCAATTTCTTTAGTTGTCTGTGCACTAACCGTGTTTGAAAGAACTGAAAAAATGAATATTGCCAGAGCAATTGTTCGAAATTGCCGAAACCTAACGCTTTTTCCCATAATTTATGTTTTTTACCACCCGGACGTTAATCTTTGACGCCTTTATCCTGAATTCAACTCAAAGATAAGATGATTTATTGTATAGATTCCCAAAAGTCCGGGAGGTTTAACGCATTACCGGAGAAAAGTCCCAACTTTAACTTTTCATTTGGATTTTGGCAACAATTATGACTCTTTCATAAGGGTAAATCCTTTTTGATCGCAATATTTGGCCACGAGGGTTAAAAGGTCGTGACCGTATTTCTCCATTTTAGCCGGCCCCATCCCTTTAATGGCCTTCAGTTCTTTTTCAGTACAGGGCATGCAATTAGCAATTTCGATGAGGAGTTTCTGTGAGGCGATGAAATAAATCGGACGGTTGTTGTTGTCTGCTTCAGCACGTTCTTTGCGCCATTCCATCAGATGCTTTAACAGATCCGGGTGAACTACTTCGAAGTCTTTGGCTGCCAGCGTTTTCTTTTTATTCGTTCTTTTCTGAAGAAGTGCTTTTGCCCTTGCTTGCAGATAATCACGAATGACAAAGCCGTTCTGGCAAGCTTTCAGACAATCCTGCATGATGAGAATGGTATGGTCGGTCTCCAGCAGGAGTTCATCAACTGGTTTTTGAACTCCCTGGTTGTCGGTAACGAATGTACTGTTGGCGAGAGGGGCAAGGATTTGTTGCTCGTTCTCCTGATAAAAATAAAGGCAGGCCTTCTTAATTCGATCCTGAAGCGGAAGATTCGTCTCTATCTGATTATTCGAATCCAGACAACTTTTTATCTGCCGGATGAAGGTGGCGGAGACTTTGTTGAGCGACAGAAGGTGTTCGGTGATCAAATCTTTTACAACCAACAGAAGGTTTCCCTGAACAGAAGAGGCATTGTCGGATAATATTTTTCGGCAACGATAAAGCAGACTGAGGACTGGGGCATAGTTGAACAATTCACTGAGCAAAGCAAGTTGATATTCCTGTTTGGATTGTTCGAGTATGGTCTCATCCGGTTGTTTCCGTTCAGTATCGTGCGTGAATTTATTGATTCGTTCGTCGCAGATGATGCTTCGTGAAGAGATCGGAGAACTAAGAACAAGGCCTTCGATTGATTTACAACGGCTCAGTGCCACATAGGTCTGTCCGTGTGCGAAAGCTGCACGGGCGTCGATGATAGCCTTTTCGAATGTCAATCCCTGACTCTTATGGATCGTGATAGCCCATGCCAGTCGCAGTGGATATTGAGTGAATGTTCCGGCTACATTTTCCTCTATTTCTTTCGTTTCTTTATTGAGCGTATAGCTGACATTATCCCATAATTCCTTTTCGACAGCAATTGGTTCCGGGTCTCCTTCGCAACGAACGAAGATCTGGTTGTCCTCGAAGGACTCGACGGTTCCGATTTTTCCGTTATAATATCGTTTGTCCGGGGCGCTGTCGTTTTTCACAAACATCACCTGAGCTCCGGTCTTGAGTGAAAGAATCAGATCGGTCGGATAGGAATATTCGGGAAAAGTGCGGTCTATTTCGGCTGTAAAGGAATGAGCTTTGCCTTTGATTCGGAGGAGTTGCTGTTCATTGATTTCCCGGGCCAGATAGTTGTGTGTGGTGAGCGTGATATATCCGTCATAGTCCGTTGCATTGAAGTGGGGAAGATATCGTTTGTTCAGTTCCAGTTCCGATGCAGGCGACAGCTTATTCTCGCGAACCTCATTGAGAATACGGATAAATGCTTCGTCGTTCTGCCTGTACACATGCCGAAGCTCAATCGTTAGTGCCCCCGTTTTTTGCAAGGCCCGGCTTCCGAAGAAATAAAGCGAATCATAATAGGGTTCGAGAATCTGACGTTCATCCTCTTTGACTACCGGGGCCAGCTGTTGCAGGTCGCCGATCATCAAAAGCTGGACTCCTCCGAACGGACGGTCGTCTTTGCGATAAAGACGAAGAACTTCATCAATGCCGTCGAGTAAATCGGCCCGCACCATGCTGATCTCGTCAATAATCAGTAATTCGAGCGACCGGATGATGTCGATCTTACTCTTGTTCATCTTATGGGAAAAGACTTTATCCTGAGAAGTAGCAGAGGCCGACTGACCGGAGCCCGGATAAGGCTGTGAATGACTGAAAGGATTAAGGGTTCGCGAAGGGATAATCGGACCGAAAGGCATCTGAAAAAAAGAGTGGATGGTTACACCTCCGGCATTAATTGCAGCAACACCGGTGGGTGCGACTACAATCATTCGTTTGAGCGCTTCTTTTTTAATTCGGTGCAGAAAGGTTGTTTTTCCGGTGCCGGCTTTGCCTGTTAAGAATAGATTACGATTAGTATATTGAATAAAATCGTAAGCACGTTTTATGTCCAGATTATCAAATTCCATTGCTCTTCAATCCTCCGTTATCGAACGGTAAATTTACGTAATATTTAAGGAATTGAAAGAGGAACAGACACCTCAATATTCAAAAATACTTAAGCGGGGATCGCCTGAGGAAGGATTAATTATTTTTCTCCTGCTAATTTTTTAAGCCGGGCATTTTCCTGTAGTAACTGATTGAGCTGAGTCTGAATTCCATCAGAATTCTTACTTTTTTCTCTGAGCTCTTCGAGCTCTCTGTTTAACTCTTCATTTTTCAGTTTTTCGTATTTCAGTTCTGTCTGAATCCTGAAAATTGTTTCATCCCTATAAGTTTCCATGTTTAATTTTGAATTAAAAACAGCTAAAGGTATAAAATAATCGTTGTAATGTTTTCATTCAGATGGAGAAAACAATAGAGATAAAAATATATATCGTGAAAATAATAATAAGATATTCCTGATAACGGAGGAGAAAAGGACTGAAAATAAAAGAGCCGGAACAACTAATCAACAGTTTATTCCGGCTTGGTATTTGTTACTTTAAAGAGTCGACAGTTTTTTGAAGTGATTCTTTAGAGGTTAGTCCGACACTTCGTGCGGCCTCTTTGCCATCTTTAAAGAAGATGATCGTTGGGATACTTCTTACGGCGAATTCCTGAGCAATAGCTGGATTCTCATCAACGTTCACTTTCCCTACGTGAACCGATTCGTCACTACTGTCCGCAAATTTTTCGATTACAGGTCCCATCATACGACAAGGCATACACCATGAAGCCCAGAAATCGACCACGGTGATTCCATTTTTTGTTTCTGACTGAAAGTTGTCAGTCGTTAAGGTTATGACTTTCATATTACTTGAATTTTTATGTGAGGTGGGTTTATTTATAAAACGAAAAGCCAGAACACCTATGGCCACGATTAAAAGAATGATTGCAAGTTTGTTCATCGCATTTGTTTTTAATGTTTGACTACATAACAAAAATAGAAGAATGGAAGTTCTGATGAAAGGGAATGTGAGGTAGAGCCGATAACCGATTAATTGAGGTTACTCAACTTTTTTATTGATTTAGTTCTAAATTTGTAAAAGACAAAAAACAAAGGATGGAAACAATCAAGGAGACTGACCGGGAATATATCTGTGAGATACAAGCCCCGTGTTTTCAGAAAATGTCGGTGGAGGAAAAAGAACTGATTAAGCGGAAGAAGACAACGGTACTGTTCAGAAAGGGAGAGAACCTGACGAAACAAGGAGCTTTCGCCTCTTATATTCTTTTTATTGTGGATGGCTTAGTCAAACAATATGTAGAAGGAGATGCCACTCATAACTTTAATATCCGTTTGTTACTGTCAGGAGAATTCATCGGACTGCCGGTGGTCTTTGATAAAGGAACTTTTTATTGTTCATCGGTAGCGGTGAAGGATACCACGGCCTTTTTAATTGAGAAAGATGCTATCGAGTCGGTCATCAAACATAACGGAGAGTTTGCATTTCAAATTATTCGGCGTTACAGTCAGCAAGACACCAATCTGTACCAGATTATACGGAATATGATGTATAAGCAGATGAACGGGCGACTGGCCGATGCGTTATTATATCTCAGTTCTGATACTTTTAAGACAGAGAATGTATTTCAATATTTGTCAAGAAGAGACATTGCCGAATTTGCAGGACTATCGACCGAAAGCACCGTGAAACTTCTTAAAACTTTTGAGAAAGACGAGCTCATCGTTCTTCGTGAAAAAAATATACTTATAAAGAACCGGGAAATGCTTTCAGAGATTAGCCGGAGGGGATAAGGATACCAAAAACAGCTTTTCATTAAATAAGAAAAGGTACCCGTTTCCGGATACCTTTTCAAGATAAGACTTCAGATAAGAATTATTTCATCCACCACATTTTGGCAGTCGTGTTGTTTGTTCCGCCAATTGAACTAAGAGCCGCATTGTAATTGGCTGTATTGTTCGTAGCTTCATCCTGAGGATAAGTAAGGCGGTTCAAAGTAGTAACCGGAGTGCTGTTCGGATCGACAGGAGTCAAACCGGTTCTTCTTTTAAGGTTAAATGCCAACCATGGTTGTCTGAAATTGTCCAACCATTCCTGTGCATAGATTTTCTTCAGGTTGCCTGTAGCATCAGCTGTGAAAGCAACTTTCGGATGAGCCAGTAATGTGGCTAATTGTGTCGATGTGTAGGATAATGGTTGTACCGTAGTCCATGGAGATTCGGTTGTATTGGTGCCTTGTGCGATACTGTACCAGAATTTCACGGAAGCAGTGATGCCAGCCTGATATTCGGTCTGAGCAGAAGCAGCACTGGCTGTTACTCCAATTCCCCTTAAGTAAGCTTCAGCTTTCAAAAAATGGGTTTCAGCAGCAGTCATAAGGATTTCCGGAACATAGTGTTCGTCGCGGACCAACCAATAGTTGATCGGAGAAAACAGGCAACCATGCATGTTTTGCGGGGACCCTGCAGTCATCGTATAATCATACGGATTAACTTTATCCGATACGTTACTGCCAATGGTGTAAGGAGCCCATTGTCCGGCAGCATTTTTCTCAGCAAAAACTAAAGCTCTCGGATCAAAGATGTCTGCATCATTGGTTCCGTCGGCTACCATGTTCCAGAAAGTAGAGCTGATTCTGACATATCCTGTTCCACCGCTACCGAAAGACCAGATTCTGCTTAGAATGTCGTAACCGCCAAGTTTGGCTGGCCACAAGCATACATCAGCGCCATCATCGATAAAAGAGTTGGCTGTAAGTGCGATTGTTGCATATTTTGCAGCAGTAGTAGCATCTTTTTCTACAATCTGCATCGAATACCTAAGAAGCAATGAAGCGGCAAATTTTTTCCACTTTGTCATATCACTACCAAAGAGGGGATCATACGCCCCTAAAGATGCATAGGCATTCCCTTTTGCTGTAGTACCGGATGTCTTAATATTTGCTACGGCCCAGCTTAGGTCAGTCAACAGTGAATTATAAATATCCTGTTGTTTGTCGTATACCGGGTGGTTTCCTGAAGTATTTCCGCTATAGGAAATACCTGCTTTAGAATAAGGCATATCACCGAATTGATCGGTCATTCGGAAGGTTTTATAAGCCTTTAATGTATAGAGAACAGCCTGAATGTTATTATAGGATTCTTTATCTGCGGCAGCATTGATCAGATCCTGAACCTGATTCATGTTTTGCAACGTTTGATAATAATCATTCCAGATGTCATTCACCCCACCTACCATTAGGTAGCCGGACATTGCTGTTTCACCAGCTAATTGGGTGGCTGGGTAGTACCAGTCATTATGAAGTGAAGATTGTTCGTTATAGCGTAGGAAAAGAGTGCTCTCAATTCCATTGATAAGCGGTGCAACAGTTGTACTGTTGGGTACCGATGGGTTCGTATTGATCTGCTGAAAATCGTTGGTGCAGGCCGTGTTAAGCAGCAGAAATACGCCAACCGTATATATCGCTATTTTTTTTAACTGTTTCATATTGTTTGATTTTAAAAATAGAAAATATTGTTATCTGCTTTTTTAGAAAGATAATCTCAACTGAAAGCCCAACGAACGGCAACTAGGCAGAGATCCGAATTCGATACCCTGAGCGTTACCAGCTCCATTTACTCCTTCAGGATTGATGTTTGAGGGCAAAGAAGTGTAGATGTAAAACAGATCTCTACCAACAAGCGAAACAGAAGCAGCCTGGAATACTTTGGTTGCCTTAACCCAAGTTTCAGGAAGGACATAGTTGACCGATATTTCTCTCATCTTGAACCATGTGTCGTTCAACACGCCAGAACTATGAATCCAGTTACTGCCGTCAGGACCACTGGACCAAACACCGTACTGCATATATTTGTAGTAATAGTGAACGACCGTTTTGTTAACAGTTCCATCAGGATAAACACCCGGAAGAATAACTCCCCAGTTTGTTTTGGTTCCGTCAGGAGTGGTATAAGGTAATCCGCCGCCATCTCTTTCTTTCAATGTGGCAGTTGATAAACCTTGCTGCATCATTGTTGCGTAAGTCCCTGACCATATCTGACCACCGACTTTGCAATCAACTAACATCGATACGGAAAGTCCGCCTTTGAATGTAAAGGTATTGGTGATACCCCCTCTGAATTTAGGAGTAGAGTTACCAATGATTCCCATTCCTCCGGTTGATTGAGTTGTTTCGTACATCGTTCCAACCATTGAAGCTGGGAGTCCGTTTTTAACAAGCGTAGCTGCATCCTGAAGGATAGGTAGTCCGGTCTTTTTGTCGTATACGTAATCGTAGCCCATGATACAACCCAATTTCTGACCGACAATAGCGGAGATGTAAACACCGTGATCACCCCACATGTTGGCCATATCGACACGGTTAACTCCATTATCAAGAGAGATAAGGCGATTGGCGTTGTGAGAATAGTTCAACCCCAGATCCCATTTAAACAAAGGAGTATCAACCATTTTACCTCTGACCGTAACATCAACACCTGAATTATCAATAACACCACTACTGATTACTGCAGAGGTTACCCCTGAAGACTGAGGTAGCGGAGAATTGAAGATCTGATTGGATGAACGTCCACGATAATAACGGACATCTAAGTTGAACCGGTTTTTCAGGAATCCTAAGTTAATACCGAAATCAGCTGTTTTGTTGATCTGCGGTTTGTAATTCAAAGCCGGAATATAAGTACTCAGACTGGATGTAGGCTGACCTGCAAAAGAGCTGGTAGGATAAACCAGGTTAATGGCGTACGGATCGGTATCGATAGCACCCTCAACCCATGCAGCTCTTAATTTACCAAAGCTAATGATTTCCGGAAGGTGCATTACTTCCGAGAAGATGAAACTACCCGTAATGGAAGGATAGGGATAGGATCGATCTTTTTTCGGCAGGGTAGAAGTCCAGTCATTTCTGTATGTAAGATCAAGATACAAGAAGTTCTTATAAGAGAGGTTGGCAAAACCGTACACTGAATTTACTCTTTTGTCATAATAAGTTTCGGTAGGAATCTGGCTGCTTTGTGTAACTCCGGTATAGTTGCCGAAATAGTAATAATCAGCTACAGAAAAAGGAGTACCGGGAGTAGAAGCCGACAAGGTATAAGCTGACCGGTTAAAGGTTGTTCCACCGAAAGATAACTTAGCATCAATTTGAGAGTTACTGATATTTTCCAGGTGGAAAGTACCCAAAGCATCAAGGTTACTTGAATTATCTCTCATTAAACTATGAGAATAGCTGCCATTCGTTACGCCCAATGCGTCAGTCGGTTTATTTTGCGTTTTGTCCTCATTGTTGTTATTGTCCATGCTACCACGAACCATCAAATCCAGAAAGTCGGTAGCTTTGTAATTAGCCTGAAGAGATCCGATAAGTTTCCGGCTATATTGCCATGAGTTGTTTTCCATGATGTTCCACAACTGATAGACATTATTACCGGTCCAGGGCATTGTGGATATGTCGTGACGTGAACCATCTGCATTTTTATAGCTGTTGAGTTCATCGCCCTGATAGTCACGGCCAACGTTGTACATTAATCTTTTCTGCCATGAAGCGCCATCGTCGTTTCCAAGAGACGGAGCATTGTGATAATCTCTTGCAAAGAAAGAAGCATTGGCCTGTATGGTCAAATCTTTACTGGCATGGAAATTTGCACCTAAGTTGAATGTATTTTGATTATAATTGGTATTAGGCAGAATTGCTGTATTATCAAGATGGGTGTATGAAACCCTTACGGTTCCCCATTCGCCGCCACCTGAAACAGCAACATTGTGAGAAGTCTGTGTCCCGTTTTTATAAAGAGATTTGATGTTATTCGGTTGAGGCACGTCAGCTCTTGATGAGCCGTCCCACCATTTAAGTACCGTTCCGTCCATTTTGTGTCCCCATGACATTCCTTGTCCCGGCCAGCTCACCTGATTCCAGGTGTCAACACCATAAGGGCCGGTACCGGTTTTCTGATCGACATTCATTTGCACCCATCCATCGGTAAGCATCGGATTGCCATTGGCATCAGTTCGATATTGGGGAGCATTCAGAGAAACCATACCGCCGGATCCATATTCATTTTGCATTTTGAGGTAACGGTAAGGTTGAGTGCTTTTAAAGTCGAAGTTATAATCTACTCCGAGTCCTTTTCTGGCAACACCCTTTTTTGTTGTGATCAAAATGACCCCATTAGCACCACGTCCACCATAAAGAGCGGCAGCTGCAGGACCTTTCAAAACACTCATGCTTTCGATATCCTGCGGGTTGATTAAGTTGATTGCACTACCCCAGTCTTTAGGAGCAGTAACATCACTAGCCGAACTGGAAACGTCGTTTGCCATAGGCATACCGTCAACGATGATCAACGGTTGGTTATTGCCAAGGATCGAGTTATTTCCATCGATGATGATTCTTGTGGTACCACCATCGACTCCATTGGGAGCAGTGATGTTCACACCGGCCATTTTACCGCTGATAGCATCTAAAACATTAGGAGAAATGGACTGGGCGAGATCTTTCCCTTTTATTTGTTCCTGGGAATAACCGAGTGCCCGTTTAGCTCTGGTGAGCCCTAAAGCGGTTACGACTACTTCTTCCACTTGTTTTCCCACTACCTTCATTTGGACGTTTATGGTGCTCTGCCCGTTTACCGGAATCGTTAACGTCTCCATTCCAATAAAGGAGAAGACTAAAGAAGAGTTTGATTCGGCAACAATAGAAAATGCCCCGTCATTATCAGTAACGGTTCCATGAGTTGTTCCTTTCACTAAGACAGAAACGCCGGGAAGGGAACCCTGATCAGCATCCCTGACAGTTCCTTTGACCGTAATTCGCTGAGCAAAGGCAATAGACCCCACTCCGATTACCAGTGTACACAAGAGTGCCAACTTCCGTAGACACCCGATAAAACTTCTCTTTCTTTTCATTAGATCTAATTTAAGGTTTGAATTAATATACCCGACTTTTAACTCTATATGCTAATTGAGTTATGTTAGTTTTTTCTCGTCTGTGATTGATTGAATAAAATTCTTTAATACCCCTATTAAAAAATGTTTTTGTGACTAATTTTTCACTTTTTTTATACGCACTAAGTTAAAGCTTTTTTCACAATTGGTGTTAATTAATGTTAAAAGAACAAATAAAGTGGTCGATAAAGTCCAATTTTTGTTAAAAATGGTTGCCAAAAACGTGCATGTGTGACCCATTTTTAACATTTCGATAAATATTTTTTCTTCATATTCAATTAGTTATCGTGTCCTGTCCTGTCCTGATAAAATGATCATTTTATACAACACTTTTATCACATGTTATGCAACATGTTTTTGAAAATAGGAACGTTTACCCCAATAAAAGCAATTGAAAATATTTATTATGAATAGTTTATTTCTTTGTTTGTTCCTGGATCGGATGCATAAAGGCAAATACCAGGCAACCCGATCGTAACGACCGGGGAAGGAGTTGAATAGCATGTGTCTGGCAAGAAAACCTATTGGTCCATCCATTGCCGGAAAGCGGAAACACGATCCCGACTAACAATCACATCGGGATCGGTCATTCCGTCAATCTCAATCTTTAACCGCAGTCCGGAATAAACAATTACATCTGAAATGGCATCGAGTGAAACGATGTATTTCCGGCTAATACGAAAGAATAGCGAAGGATCCAATAATTCATCCAGTTGGTCAAGCGAATAATCGAGTCCGTACATCTTATCCTTCACGACTGCGTAAGTCGATTTTTCCATACTCACAAAAGCAGCAATCTGACTGGTCGGAATCATTTGTAACCGATCACCGATACGAATGACAAATCGACCCTTCCAGGTGTTCGTAACCATTTGCATGGCTTTGGCGAGCGTTGACGAATCAATCGCAACAGCCGACATTTTGATCCGCTGTTCTAATTTTTTAAGTGCAGTCTTCAGCTCCTCGTAATCAATCGGTTTGAGAATATAGTCAATGCTGTTTACTTTGAATGCTTTAATGGCATATTCGTTGTATGCGGTCGTGAAGATTACCGGACAACTGATTGCCGTCTGTTCCAGAATTTCGAAGCTAATCCCATCCCCCAGTTCGATATCCATCAGCATAAAGTCCGGATGCCGATTTGTATTTAACCAATCAACAGCTGATTTTACAGAATCAAGCGTAGCGATAATATTGATTGACTTGTCGTATCGGTGAACGAGTTTCTTCAGTCGCTCAGCAGCCAATGCTTCATCTTCTATGATCAGCGCATTCATGGTTTGTCGGTTTTTATAAGAGGTAACTTGACTACAAAGTTATTTTCTACTTCTCCATAAGTAAACGGGAGAGGGGCAAAAAAAGAATACCGGTCCCTGATATTATTGAGCCCTATTCCGTTCCGGTTACTGAGGGTCTGTTTTTTTTGAAGATTATTTTCACAGATGAGATAATCCTCATCCTTATACAATTTGATCGTCAATGGCATCTCTTTCGTTATGATATTGTGTTTGATGGCATTCTCGATTAGCATCTGTACGCTGACCGGAATCACCTTATCCGATTGAATATCTTCAAGCCGGATATTGACGATGAGACTTTCGGCGTAACGGTATTTTTGCATGAAAATATACGATTGCACCAGTTGCATCTCTTCCTCCAAAGAAACGAAGTCATGATCTTTCATGTCCAGAATATAGCGATAGACTTCCGATAGTTTATGAATAAACTGGATTGCAGCGGACTGATCATTTTCAACAAGAGAAGTGAGCACATTCAGACTGTTGAAGAGAAAATGCGGATTGACCTGATTACGCAGCATCTCATATTGATAGGAGATAAGCTCTTTTTGCATCTTTTCTTCTTTTACCAGACTGACCTTCCATCGCCTGAAAAATTTCCATCCATAAATAACCGTAAGAAATATGAAGGTAATGAGTAAGCAAATAAGACCATTAATGACTAGCATCGGGATGAAATCTTGTAGAACGAACCGACCGACAGCGAAAGTATAAAACAGTGCGTTGATTGCCGTGATAGCCAGAGCTGAATATCCCATGGAACAGGAGAGTATTATCCACAGGGTCTTTTTGGGATTCTTTTCCCATGGATATCTTTTAGATAAGTATTGACCGATCATGGAACATCCCAACATGATTGATCCACCGATGCACAATGAATATACTATGGTGTAAATCAAATGTTTAATGTGGAATGATTCAATCCCGTTGAAAAGAAAGCTGAAGAACATACCGAACGCTGCGCTGATGAGCAGTACGAGGCTTACTTTTCCGATTATGCTTTTTACAGGTGTCTGCATACGATGGATTGTCTTAAATTGAAATTACTTCTATTTATTTTCCTCTTTTTCGCACAGCCCGATCATTTGCAGGTTTGCTGATTGTCCCCATTTCGGAGAATATCTTTCTGAAGGTTTAAAGGTCGCAAATTTTTCATTCGCTTTCCTGAAAAAGGGCAAGGCATTTTTACTGCCTCCGCCCAACATCTTCGGCATGTGGAAAGTCTCCATTCCCTGGAGATAATAAATCCGGGGGTTCTCTTTGTCAAGGGCAAGCGCATTTGCCAGGGAAGCATTCGCCTTTTGCATATATTCCATTCCCCTTGTCATCGGAGCAACACTAATCCGGGTCATGCAAAGCCATCCCTGAAGGACCTGGAATTCTGACTCTTTGGGGTGATCAGTCGTTAATTTCGTCAGTACGGTTTGAGTATCATCGAGTATCCGGTCGATCGTTTCTCCTTTTTTCTCGGTTGAGGCAAGCATAATTTTCGAGAAAACGAGATAATAGGAAGCCTCCCATCTTGACGGGTCAGCTTGTTGTAGACTTTCGAACTGTGCGGAGAGCATTGCAAAATTAGGCGTTTGGCTTTCCATCCTGACCAACAAAGAATCCATATTGGCTTCATAGTCTTGTGCAAAGGAGGTTGAGACAAACAAGGACAGGATCATTGCAAGAAATAAGAATTTTGGTTTCATAATTTTGATTTTTAATGAGGTTCTGAATGATTTAACACTGAATATTGTGAAAACTGCAATTGTTTCGTGCTGTAATCGGATTCGTTATTTAAAATTCAGGAACAGTCCGATTAAGAGAAACCGGGTTGCTTTCGGACGAATCGGATCGGCAACCTGTTCTCCCTGGGTCGTTTGATAATAATGATATCCGAATATATTTTGCCGTCCGGTGACGTTACTGACCGCAGCATACAAGACCGAAGTCTTTCCCATGAACGGGAAGAGATAGCTTGCATTTAAGCTTAAGTCCATATAATATTTAGTTTGCTCCTGCATAAAACCCGGTTTATACGGATCGTCATAAGGTCTGCCAGATGCAAGGGATAGTGAAGCCCCGAACTGAGTCTGCAGTTTGGGAACGAACCATTTTCCTACAGCCGAAAAGTTATGCTCCGGAGCGAAGGTCGGTCTTACTTTAGCCACATAGTCGAGATAGATACGCTGACTGTTGATATAAGAATACGAAAGCCAGTAGTCCACATTCCTGATTGATTTAAAATCCCGCCAGAATAGATCGATCCCCTGAGCATATCCGTTCCCGTCCGAATTATAATCTTTCCCGTTATACGGATCGTCCTTATTGTACCGAACCAGATGCAGATAATCTTTTGCGTAGAGTTCAATCCGGAAGATGTGTCCGTCTTTTTCCTGCTGGAAGTTGAGGATGAAATGTCTGGCCTCCTCAAGATCGAGGTTTTGATTAAACCGCAATAAGGTCTCTTCCGGCGTTTGGTAGAACAATCCGGAAGCGAAAGAAATCTGACTACTCGGAGAGATCAGCCAGGCCATGGAGAAACGGGGAGCAACGGCCGATTTATTCAAAACGGATGAATATTCGCCCCGAACCCCGAGTCGCAGGGCAATCTTGTCAAAAAGCATCGACTCCGCTTCGGTATATAGTGCCGAACCATTGTCATTGACTCTTCCATGGTAGTTAAAACCCGACAGTTCGCTATAATCCTGCCGGTAACGATTCGGAGTGATATCGGCTCCGGCCAGGATGTTCAGAAAAGGCGAGACCTCTTTCCTGATAACCAGCTTCATCTGTCCGTAGAGATCATTTTCGTTATCGACAGCCGTTCCCGGTTTGATTTTATTCCGGTCAACCTGTATGGTCGAACCAAGCTTGATATCCCATCCGTCACCCCAGTGATCAGCATAGAGGGCGTTTAGATAATAATTCAGGTTCTTTAAGTCGATCAGAATCTTTTCCCCCTGGTCGGAATAATCCGAAGACCATAAGCTGAGGTTCGAAGAAGAAATCGTACTCAACACTTTCAGCATTCCGCTTTTCCCTATTTTTTGATAGAATGAGACGGTGCTGCCTATATCATGAGGAGTCTTCTGCCATTCGGTACTTGGTTTAACGGCCCAATAATAAGGTTGCAGATTTGTATAATCAACCGAAACAGATACCGCAGTCCGTGGGCCGACCAGTGTTTCTGATCCATTAGCTCCGACCGTCAGTAAACCGAAACCCCATTGTGTTTTTTCAGGCATTCCTTCCGTTTGTAATATAAGAGCACCCGATAATGCCTGTCCGTATTGGGCCGAGTACCCGCCCGAACTGAATGTGGTGCCGGCAAAGAGAGAAGGGGAGAATCGTCCCCGTGAAGGAAGGTCCGGCGTAGTGGAGTTGTAAGGTTTCTTTACCGTCAGACCGTCAATAATCGTTTTGCTCTCATAAGCATCGCCACCCCGGACGAATAAGCGACCGTCCTCGCCCACGATTGAGGTCCCCGGTAAAGTTGCAATAGCCCCATATATTCCACCGTTTGCGCTCGGAGTCGTTAGTATATCCAACGGTTTCAGCGTGACCCCTCTTTTTTTATCCGAAGCCTCGAAACTACCGGCTGTGATTACAATATCATTTAAGGTAGTCGGATTATTCTTAAGCTGAAAGTTTCGAATCA
Source organism: Prolixibacteraceae bacterium (assembly GCA_963692465.1). Taxonomy (GTDB): domain Bacteria; phylum Bacteroidota; class Bacteroidia; order Bacteroidales; family Prolixibacteraceae; genus JAUZOB01. The sequence goes on along the minus strand of OY829943.1, from coordinate 107,131 downwards.
GGACCGAATCTTTCACTTCGACCGATTGCGACAACGAAACGTAACCTAAGAATGAGACCGAAAGGATCAGAGGCCCTTTGTGACGGGTTGAGAGTTGGTAGTTTCCCTTCTCATCGGAAACAGTTCCATCGATGGTTCCTTTCAGAATGATTGTTGCCCCAGCCAGTTGCTCGCCCGAGGTATTACTTATTGTTCCCTTTATCGTCGTTTGCGCAGAGCACTCGGTCGTTATAAACTGAGCCAAGAGTATTGCCAGAATGAAAAAATATTTTGCCATAACGTTCATCTTTGCTTGAATTCTTTTCAAAAGACCGGAAGAATTGCCGAAAAGAAAATTAAAGTAGGATGAGCGGTGAAATTCAGGCGACGAATCGTTATGACCCGGAAATCATAAAAAGAAAAAGGGCTGTCCGAAATGAATCGAACAGCCCTTCTTATATTCTATGTGTAAGACTATTTGAACGCCTTTTTGCTCTTATCCGGAGCCGCGGGAATCGCAGGAATCGGTTTGTACTGGTCGAGCTGAGAGAGGATCACCTCAATCGCTTTGTTCAGCTGCTGATCGACTCCGGTATATTCTACAGCCGGGTCATTGTCCACCACGATATCCGGATCAACGCCGTGACCTTCGATAATCCATTTGCTCTCTTCCGACGAATAAGAAGCATATTCCGGTTTGCGCAGGTCGGCACCATCGATGAACGGCAGCGAACCCGATATTCCGACAACGCCACCCCAGGTACGGGTACCGATGACCGTTCCGATTTTATGTTTTTTAAATCCGTAAGGGAACAAATCGCCGTCCGAAGCCGAAGCATAATTGATCAAAAGCACTTTTGGACCGAGCATCATCTGACGCGGGGTATGGCCGGGGACCTCAACGTTCCGTTCCATGTTGGCACGGGTAACGGCACGGTTCAGTCGTTCGATAATCATAGGTGAAACATTTCCTCCGCCATTACCACGATCGTCGATAATCAAACCCTTCTTGTCAAGTTGCGGGTAGAAATGTTCAACAAATTCGTTCAACCCTTCCGGACCCATGTCGGGGATATGAATATAACCAATCTGACCATGAGTTGCCTCGTCTACTTTCTTCGTGTTGTTCTCCACCCATTCATAATAATACAACGCTGATTCATCGGCAATAGGCACCACAATCACGTTGCGGGCATGGTCGGTTGAAGCACTTGAGTTCACCGTCAGTTCGACTTCCTTGTCCGCTTTTCCAACGAGCGACTGATAGATGTCGTTCATGTTGTTGGTCGGATTTCCGTTGACTGCGAGGATGTAATCCCCCTCTTTAATTTTAGCTCCTACCCAGGTAAGCGGTGAACGAAGCGACTTGCTCCAGTTTGCCCCTTTGAGGATGTGGTCGATGCGGTAATAACCCGAGGCATCGCGGGAGAGTTGAGCACCCAGTAAGCCCGTTTCGATCCGTGCCGGTTTATCTTTCTCGCCCGATTCGATGTAAGCGTGACCGATGCTCAGTTCGCCGATCATCTCACCGATCAGGTAAGTCAGGTCGTCACGATGATTGACATAAGGAACCAGTACGGCATATTTGTCGTGAATAGCCTTCCAGTCCAGACCGTGCATATTCTCCATGTAGAAGAAGTCACGCATCTGACGCCAGCTTTCATCATAAATCTGTTTCCATTCCTGTTGATAGTCGACAAACACCTTCATATCCGAAAGATCGACGATCTTACCCATAGAGATGGGACCGGAAGGAAGATCGATTACAGAAAGATCTCTATTCTGCATTACCAGCATTTTTTTCTGATCATGCGATATTTCGTAGCCCATATTCTGACCCAGAACGATATCCTCTTTTTTCTTCAGATCGTAAAGTTTCAGTTCGCGTTTGCGGCTGTTGCTATTAAAATAACTGTAGTAAACTTTATCGTCGAGGCAAGAGATGTCGCCGTAATAACCCGGAGTCGTCGGAAGTGAGACGATGCGGTCGCGGATTCCATCCAAATCAATGTTGGTGGCCGGGACTTCCGGTTTAGCTTCTTCGGCAGACTTCTTCTTATCCTTCTTGTCCGCTTTAGCCGCAGGAGCCTTGTCGGGAGCAACCGTTACGACGTCGTTTTCGGGAGCGAAAGGTGAAGGAGTATTTTTCGACAACATGATGAGATAGATGCGCCCCATGTTGTTGTAAGCGTGATTCCACTCAGTATCACTGTAGGTCGGATTGAAGTCGCGGTTCGAAGAGAAAAGCAAATATTTCCCGTCAGCAGAGAAAGCCGGACTGTCCGAGGAATACCAGTAATCCGTTGCCTCGTAAGACATTTTTTTATCCAGACTGTAGAGGAATATCTCGTTGAAATCATTGGCAATCGGAGCCGAATAAGTAATCCATTTGCTGTCGGGTGAGAAGTTGTATCCGCTAATCTGTCCGTAGCGACAAGTGGTGACATCCGTAATCTCTTTGCTGTTCACATCGACCATACGAAGACGCATCTTCTGGTCGCTCCACAGCAGTTTTTTACTGTCGGGTGACCAAGTCATGGAAAATTTGTAAGTTGTTTCGCCCGAGGTGATTTGCACCGGAGGTTTCAGACCCATCTGATCCTGAAGATAGATTTCGAATTCGCCGCTCTTATCCGAGATGTAAGCGATATTTTTTCCATCGGGCGACCATACTGCATCCCGTTCGTGTACGCCGGAAGTCTGGGTCAGGTTTTTGGTGAACCCCTTTTGAGCAGGCACGGTGAATACTTCACCACGGGCACAGACAGCGATTCTTTTGCCGTCAGGTGATAAGCTGCCATTGGTCAGATCCTGCGAAGCATCAACCCATTTATTACGGCTGTGTTCCTGAGCATCGGCCACGGTAACCGGCACGATGGCATATTTTTCGGTAGCTAGGTCGAGTTTGTAGATATACCCTCCGTTTTCGAAGACGATAGCGTCCTTTCCGATGGAAGGAAATTTGATGTCGTAATCGGTGAAGTTCGTGATCTGTGTGGTCTCTTTGGACTGCAGGTCGTATTTGAAGATATTCATGGTACCCGTGCGTTCGGAGACGAAATAAATGTCGTTGCCGTGCCACATCGGGATGATATCCTGGTAAGCGTTATTGGTTATTTTATCGTTTTTTTTGGTCTTGAAATCATAGATCCAGATTTCGTCAGCCATTCCGCCCTTGTAACGTTTCCAGGTACGGAATTCGCGGAATATCCGGTTGAACGCCAGTTTGGAACCGTCGGGGGAGTAAGAGCAGAACCCGCCGGTAGCCAGCGGAAGTTCGGAGCTCACGCCACCGTTGGGAGAGACATTGAACAGCTGCCCGATAAAGTCGTTGAATGACTGTTTGCGGGAGCGGTAAGTGATATATTTTCCATCGGGAGTCCAGCCCATGACGATATTGTTAGGACCCATACGGTCCGACACGTCATCGCGGGAGAGGGTAGCGGTATAGGTAACCCGTTTAGGAACACCTCCCTCGGAAGGCATGACGAAGACTTCAGTGTTTCCATCATACTGGCCGGTAAAGGCAATTTGTTTCCCGTCGGGAGAGAAGCGGGCGAAGGACTCGAAGCCCACGTCGCTGGTTAGTTTTCGGGCTACTCCACCGGAGGAGCTGACCGTATAGAGGTCGCCGGCGTAGGTGAAGACGATTTGGTCTTCAGAGATAGCCGGGAACCGTAGTAGCCGGGTTCCATTCTGGGCAAAGGAACTAAGTCCGGCTGCCAGAAGGAACAAAAATAAAATAGATAGCCGTTTCATTTAAAACTATTTTGATTAGTAAAATGTCGAAAACAAATATAATAGTCAACGCCATTGGATGGACCAGCTAGCGGAAGGTTTTTGATAAGAGTGCTATTCACTTAACAATGATACTTTTTTATTGCAACTTATCTCTGGTGCAATACTGCTCTATCACAACTCATTACAGGTGGCTTAAAGGTGGTTCGCAGGTGGTTCATAGGTGCTCAGCACCTTAAAACTACCGGCGAAGCTGATTTGAAGTGACTTGGAAGATAAAAGGGGCCTGAGAGATATACTACGGGTAGCGTAGAGAAAGTGCTAAATGTGTTAGTGAAACAAATATTGGTCTTTCTACCATGAAAGACGATTTACTCGAGGTTAATCTTGATTATTGTCTTGTGTGTAAGATAAAAACAGGATGTAATCGTGCTGTCAATAAGATAAAAAGACAGCAATGGATAGGTCAATACTCAAACCTGTATTAGTGGATAATCAGTTCGAAGTGCTCTATTTCGGGCACAACGTTATGCAGCAATGTTTAATTATAACTATTAATTTCTTACCGGTCGCCAGGAGGTCAACATAGTCCGGATTATCCATGAGGTATAAAAATAAACTATTCATTAAAAATCGTTAGCTCATAAGTACAAGTTGAATATTCATGCGCTTGCCCGGAATATTCATTATATGTCAAGTTGTTGTTTAATTATCGAAATTATTGTGCTGGAGGTGTAAATTTTTACACATAGAATGTAAATATTTTTTAAACACTCCGTACAACACTTGCAAAAAGATGTATTTTTGCATACCTGGAAAATTGAAAAAATGAAAAAGGAACAATTGGATAGCAATTATGAAGAGTGTTTCTTTGAATCTACAAGAACAAAGAAAAACGAAGAATTGCTGAAAAACGTAATTGAAAAAATAACTTCTTCACCCAATGCTCAAGAAGAAACAATGGATTGCTTACAAAAAGCTGGGATTTGTGGTGATGATGGGAAATATACTGAATATTACCGGACAGAGTAACATTTGACGTGTAATGAATCTTTATTCCAAACCGTGTAATATTATATTTGGATTTCATGGATGTGATGAATCTGTCGCAGAAAAAATTGTTACTGGCGAAGCAAAATTAACTAAGAGTAACAACGATTATGATTGGTTAGGACATGGAATATATTTTTGGCAAAATGATCCTGAACGAGCTTTGAATTATGCCAAAATAGCGATGCGTCGCGAAAATTCAACAATTAAAAGACCTGCTGTTATTGGTGCTGCTATTGATTTAGGAAATTGTCTTGATCTAATTAACCATGCTTGCTTGAATGAGTTAAAAATGGCATATTTTTTCCTTAAGTTTTCCGCAGAACAGAATCGGCTTCCATTGTCTGAAAATACTCCGCAATTTAAACGGTTAGATTGTGGTGTATTTGAAATGTTGCATAGACTAAAAGATATAGCAAAAGAATCTGATGAGATTAAAGATATATTTGATTTTCGCTCATATGATTCTGTCCGAGGGGTATTTAGTGAAGGAAGCGAATTATATCCAGGGGCTAGTTTTTCGGACAACGATCATGTCCAAATTTGTGTGAGAAATTATAATTGCATTAAAGGTGTTTTTCGTCCACAGAAAATGGATGATAAATATCAAAATCCTTGAATGATGTGTAATCGGTAAATAACAATGTGCAGTTTTACTAAACAAGTCTACATTTTGATTTTATACTAGCATGAAAGGCGATTTATTCGAGGTTAATCTTGATTATTGTCTTGTGTGTAAGATGAAAACAGGTTGTATTTGTGCTATCAACAAGATAAAAAGCACGCCACTTGAAAAAATAAATCGGTTGCCTGGGGTAAACAAAACAGCATAAAACAATACCATAAAGAACGTTTCACCGAATTTGTGTTTTTTCAGCAAAAGAGCCACCAAGGTAGCGTGATTGATGAGCTTTTTATAATCCGGTCTAAATATCAATTTTTTTGTTGGGTAAATAATTCCTGCGGAATATTTCCTTTCATCGACCAATGGGGCAAATTATTAATATAGTCCATAATGAAGGGCAGTAGTTTGTTAATTTCTTCAAGACTTGTAGATTTAAACTCTTGTGTAAACTGTGATATTACTTCTCCTGTTGGATATTCATTTTGTATCATTTCCCATGAAATACGTAGTATCATCTTTGCTGTCTGGGGTGGGATGTGATTAGCGATCAAATAATTTTCCAATTTTCTGGCTTGTAAAAAGTCAGGAGCATTATAGGAAATTCCGGCCTTCAATACTTCTTCTAACGTGAATTTACGATCTTTTAAATCCTTCCTTTGCCGAATCAGTTCGAACATGGTTTGTGGTGATTCAACAAAGAAAGATGACAGATAATATTTGTTGTTTATGGTCAGTAAGTTTGCTCCCTTCAGAAGTTCGTCCCGCATGACGTAAAAGAGGAGAAGGTCTTCCTCTGAAATGGGGCTCTCATGGGTTAAAGTATTGTGTTTTCTAGCCAGTTCTTTGACCGTAGCAATTCCATAAATATTGAGTAGTCCGGAAACAATGCGTTCTTTTTTATCCCATATTTTTGCGTCTGGACTTTCTATCAGTTGGTCAATAACAGGAAGCAGTGCTTTTCTGAAATTTTCAGTGATTACGAAATAGTATTGATCGTCTTCTTCAACATCCAAAACAAACCCTCTCATTCTAAAATTCTCCAGTTTAAAGGGATTCCATTCGGTATTGAGAATGCATCCTCCGGCGTGAATAAGTTTTTGCAAATCACGCATTTCATCAAGTGGCATTCGCCGTATTAGACATTCAGGTTTCGTTGTCAATTGGGACTCTATGGACTTGGCAAGCATTTGTTTATTCCATGATGATGATCCTTTAGCCCCAAAGCATCTGCTTGTATCTGTTAATTCGGCTTTATTCTGATTGTTGTATAAATAATCACTGAGGTCTGTTTGTCTTATATCGTTGCATTTGTTCATGAATGGAGGATTTTGACCGTTTGCTATTCCATTGTTTTTTTTATGGCTAAAAGGTTAAAAAAATGTTTGAGAATACCAAGTGAGTTTTTTAATTTAATAATCTTTCCTTTTTATGATGTGAATGCTTAAGCCGGCCAATCAATTATGATATCCGGAAGGTGGGATTTCTAACTTAGGAGAGACAAAAGATTAAGGGATAAAAATCTTAATTTTAGGTTATGGAAGATCAAAGAAAAAAGTATGATCGGACACAAAGTTAAGCAGCAAAGTTTATCAAATAAAAAGGCAACCATAGAAACAATTCGTATAGCAAAAAGATAACTTTACAGCGTTAAAAAAGTAAAGCGATGGCAAAGAAAAGATCAGAAGAGATAATTGATTATTCGCAAACGTCTTTTTCTGAAACATCTCTTGATGCCGAAGAAAGAATTAAACGGATTAAAAACGTCATTAAAGACATAACGTCTTCCAGGAAAAAAGCGATAACCTTTCTTCAGGAAGCTGGTATTTGTGACAGTAATGGAGATCTCACCGAACATTATAAACCAGAGGATATGGACGTTTTGTAATGATTATAAGGCATTTTCCCTGAAGAAAAGGTCTATTAGCTCAAAATACATAAGCCTTGTTTTGAGCGGAGATCCCGCTGAACGGGTATATTCTTTTTCCTGATCCTCCGTAGAGAATAAATCGTTGAACCCGTTATTAAAATAATAATCTCTTGTGTTTGGAGTATTATAAGCATCTACCACGATAAATCGACATCCTGTTTTGTTTTTTGGTTCGATAAACCAATATTTAATGAGGTTCATTACTTCTGTGCCAATTCCTTGTCCTCTATAGTCATTACTTACTCCTAAGCGGCCTATCAGTACAGCAGGATATCTTCGCAATCTTTTGGTGCTAGGGATGTTATTAGTGAATTTTCTCCTTCGACTACCCGGCAATAAATGAGCTCTTATACTATCATTTGATATTGTAAATGCACAAACAATTTCCGATGGATTTTCGTTTAGACGAAAACAATAAGACTTCCCTATGAGTTGCCTTGAATAATTAACACTGTCATTCGCAAAGAAATCATTCAAATCATCATCTCCGCAATCAAAGGAATTACAGGAGTCAAGAATTTCTTGTGTTAATATTGAAAAGGTACAATTATCTTCTAAGAAGCTCACGACGAGTTACTTCATGTTAGCTTTATCTAATATAGCTTTCGCTATTTTTGCTTGCTTGGTAAAATCAATTGTTCCTCTGTTTTTTTCTGCGGCTTCAGCTTTTTTTACAAAGTCCCGGGCAACTTTACCGCGAAGTGTAGGTATGCTTTTTATTGCAATAGCCATGACCTTATTGTTTTATTGTTATACGAATGTTGTAAAAGCTCTATGGCTTTTCGTAAGGACAAAGGTATGCCAAAATTTGGCACATCAAAAATCAATAACAAAAAATTTCAAAGACTTAATTTTCCGATGTCGGGAGTAAAGAATTCGACAGAGGAATAGGGTAGATTCCTTTTAGACAAAGTTTATTTTACAGTCTCGGTCCGCCTGAAAATGTAATTCCTGTTTCAGCTTTAATTGATACGGCAATTTGGCATGATCTGATTTTAAAAGAGAAACAGGCTCTTTGTAAGTAATTCTATACTTCATTTTCCAGTGTAACATCGAGTAGTCAATCATGAACCTTCAAACAACTTCGGAACGGCATAAAGCGCATACTTATTTTTGGGAAGGTTAAACTATATAACAATTTTGGCAATAGAGTGGATTTGTTGCCAAAATTGTTATACTTTTGTTTGTTGGTGATGATCTAAATTCTATTAATGGTTGCAACTGCCGATATATTACACTTTGCCGCTTCGTGTAAAAGTTTTACGCGTAAGACATTGATCGATTTTTTAAGAAACCATAATCGGGAAGTTTCTGCTAATGCCATATCTGTTCATTTACAGCGTTTATCACACAGTAAAAAATTAATACGTATTGAAAGAGGGATCTATGCTTTGCCTGTCGATGCGAAAAAAGAATTCTCTATCATTTGTTCTGACGATATTAAACAGTTAAATGAGAAAATCAGAACCCACTTCCCATTTGCCGATTATTGTATCTGGAGCAGCAACGCCATAATGTCATACATGCACCATATACCAAACTTGAATTTTATATATGTGGATGTGGAGCGTGAAGTGGCCGAATCGGTTTTCAATTTGTTGAATACGGATAGTTTGCAGCGTGTGTTTTTTATGCCAGATCAAACTAATTTTGACCGCTACATAAGTGGTTCTAAAGCTATAATTATTCGTCCGTTAATCACTGAAGCTCCTTTACAAATAATTGATGGCATAAACACTCCGGCAATAGAAAAAATATTGGTTGATATTGTGGGCGATGTGGAATTTTCATTTATGCAAGGGGCTGAAATTCATTCGGTTTATACCAATATATTTGAACGTCATAAAATAAATAAAAACAAACTACTGCGCTATGCTACCAGAAGAGGACGGAAAAAAAATGTGGAGCAGCTTTTAAATGAGAATAAATTATGATACACTCCGACTCTACGATTTGGAACCCATTCCCCACTAAGTTAAATAAACTCAAAAGGGCAAATTTGGAAGCTTTCTTTTATTGGAATGAAATAAGCAAATTAATCATAAAATAGGCAGATATCTACAACCTTTCCCATTCATGTATACTTAAAAAAGGCAAAAGTTTACCAAATAAAAAAGCAACCATAAGAACAATTCGTATAGTAAAAAGATAACTTTACAGCGTTAAAAAAGTAAAGCGATGGCAAAGAAAAGATCAGAAGAGATAATTGATTATTCGCAAACGTCTTTTTCTGAAACATCTCTTGATGCTGAAGAAAGAGCTAAACGGATTAAAAACGTCATTAAAGACATAACGTCTTCCAGGAAAAAAGCTATAATCTTTCTCCAGGAAGCTGGTATTTGTGACAGTAATGGAGATCTTACCGAACATTATAAAACAGAGGGCCTGGACGTTTTGTAATCATGAACCTTTACTCAAGACGGTGTAATTTTGTAATTGGCTTCCATGGTTGTGACGAATCTGTTGCAAAGAATGTTGTTGAAGGTAACGATGAATTAATGTGGAGCAAAAATGATTACGATTGGTTAGGTCATGGAAGTTATTTTTGGCAAAACGATCCGGAACGTGCTCTTGATTTTGCTAAAGAATCAATGACTCGGAAAACTTCAAATATAAAGAAACCCGCTGTTGTTGGAGCTATCATCGATTTAGGGTATTGTCTTGATCTGATTGATTCTAATTGTTTGAATGAATTAAAAAGGTCATACGAAGCATTAATTCTTTTGAACAAATTATCTGGGAAAAAAGGGGAACTCAAGCCCTTGCCAGTAAACACCAAGCTTTTCAGAAAATTAGACTGTGCTGTAATCGAAACATTATATTCGATAAATAAAATAATAGGTGCTCCTGAGTATAATTCAGTTCGTGGTGTGTTCTGGGAAGGAGACCGTTTATATCCCGGCGCTGGCTTTGCAGACAAAAATCATATTCAAATTTGTATAAGAAACAATAATTGTATCAAAGGTTATTTTCTCCCAAAAAAAATTGACAATAGATTTCCTAATCCTTGAACTGAATTTTTAACTATAAACTACAACAATGACATTAGACGACCTGTCAAATAATCAACTGAAGGAACTTGTACGCATATATGCCCGTAATATTTATGCACTGGATGGGGTATGGTTTCAATCAATCGAACAAGAAAACGGAATGGATTCCGCCATGCATCATGACGGGAACGCCTGGCGACGCTTTACGGAAATTGAGGCTCGACGCATTAAAAAGATGCTGCAACTGCCAGATCGTTCAGGATTAGAGGGACTAAAAAAAGCATTGTCATTACGTTTTTCTGCTTTGGGTAATCCTGAAGTAGAATTTATTTGCGATGCACATACTCTGATTTACCGTATCGTCGATTGTCGGGTACAATCTGCCCGCCGGAGGAAAAACATGCCTTTCCATCCTTGCAAATCTGTTGGTATTATTGAATATACCTATTTCGCTAAAACGATTGATGACCGGATCGAATGCATGGCAATTAGTTGTTTCCCCGACGTCACGGACGAAAGCTGTGCCTGTGCCTGGAAGTTTGTTTTAAATGAATAAGTTTCTGTCTAAGTAAACATTTTGGTCACATACTACCATGAAAGATGATTTATTAAGGGTTAACTTTGACTATTTGCAGGCGGTTCGCTATGGCTTATACCAAAATCATGTCTCAATATCCGACAGTTGTCGGTTTGTCGGCTACAATTGCCTCGGTGAAGATTTTGCTGAAATTATAATGTTTGATAAGGACAATAAATATGGAACAGTTTGAGATATTACTATACAGTATTCCTGAAGGATCGGCCTCTATCGAAGTGTTTTTTGAAGATGAAACATTTTGGTTATCACAAAAGAAGATGGCTGAGTTATTTGGGGTTGATGTGAGAACCGTTAATGAGCACTTGCAAAATATTTTTACAACAGGAGAATTGAATAAAGAAGCAGTTATCCGGAAATTCCGGATAACTGCTTCTGATGGGAAAAAATATAATACTCAGTTTTATAACCTTGATGCTATCATTGCGGTAGGGTATCGTGTAAATAGTATGGAGGCAACCCGGTTTCGTATTTGGGCAACAAAAACTTTGCGTGAATTCATTATCAAAGGATTTGTATTGGACGATGAGCGCTTGAAGCAGGGGAAGAATTTTGGCAGGGATTATTTTGATGAGTTACTGGAACGAATTCGGGAAATCAGGACCAGTGAGCGTCGTTTTTACCAGAAGATAACCGACATATATGCTCAGTGTAGTATGGATTATGATCCTAAAGCCCAAATTACGCTACAATTTTATAAAGCAGTACAGAATAAAATGCACTGGGCTATTACAGGGCAAACCGCAGCAGAGTTGATTTATCACCGGGCTGATGCCCAAAAACCACACATGGGATTGATGACCTGGAAGCATGCTCCTGCAGGTAAAATTCAAAAAACAGATGTTTTTATTGCAAAAAATTATCTTTCTGCGAGTGAATTGGATGAACTGAACCGAATTGTTGAAATGTACCTGAACTATGCAGAGAGTCAGGCAAAGCGTCAGATAGCGATGACTATGAATGATTGGGCGAAAAAGTTAGATGCTTTTTTGATATTTAATGATTACGGGGTATTGAAAGATTCGGGAAAGATTAGCCATGAGATTGCTGTGCATTTGGCAGAGGATGAATATGAAAAGTTCCGCGTTGTGCAGGATCGGCTGTATGTAAGTGATTTTGACGAACTGACGAAAAAGGTATCAGACTCAAAATCAAAAAAGGAGAAAGAAGAGTGAAGTCGCACAAAATGGATTTTTAGAAGCGCCTTATAATAAGATTATAGCTGGTTTTTATACTTTTGTCGATTATTATTAATTGAGCATAAGAAACGTAAAAAACATCGTTGTATAAAAGCTCTGTAACTCAATGAAAGAATGAAAAAAACGGCTATTTTATCAATTATCCTGTTTATCCTGTGCTCTTCGACGTTTTCTCAGTCATTGGAAAATGCAATGTGGCAATTACAAAATCCAGCAGTAGCAATGAATAGTGAATTAATTGGATTTTCAGAAAACAATCAATTCACTTGTACGGATAGAAACCTTGCTAACAATCAACAATCTTGTCTACAAGGAACATTTCAGTTATCCGAGGATAATTTAGCTATAACAGTTAATGATAAAACCATTGCTTATGCATTAACGTGGATAACGCAAAACAAAATAGCATTGAGTGCAAATGGCGTAACATTAGTTTATGCAAAAGCATGTTCTCCTGATGATCACTTTTTACAAAATTGTCTTAATGGAATATCAGGATATAGTGGTGGTTCTTACAACCAAAATGATAATACGGACAATAATATTCAGCCATCAAAACGCAAATGCGGATATTGTGAGGGGACAGGACAATGCCCTTATTGTAACAGTCTAGGGCAATCTAAAGCTTGCGTACAAAACATGTATGGAGTCACTTGTTCTGATCCATACTGTATTGCTAAAAATCATAGATGTAAGCATTGTGGCGGAACCCATATCTGTCAGAGTTGCAATGGGACTGGCTCTAAATAATAGAGTTACTAACTTCATGTCTTTTTTCCCTGACGGGGAATCTTAATCGCAAATATTTTGCATTTAGACTTCGCTATTTATAAATATTTTGCATTTTCTTGAAAATCACGATTTATAATCGTAGAAATTTTGCACTTCTAATCGGCAAAGTGTTGTGTGCTTTTTGAAAATACAAATGCTAAAATCCGGCGAAGCAGCGCCACCGTATACTTAAGATATTTTTATATCAGAAGAATTGAACTCTGAGGCAATCATCCGGAAATTCCGGATAGTTCAAAAAAGGGTAATAGAAGTGTAAGTTGAAAAATTGTTTTCTACAACCTTGATGCTATCATTGCGGTAAGGCTGTAATGTGGAATTGCTAACTTATTTTAGGCACAAAGTTTAATTTATTTTTTTGTGGCTACGTTTTTCTGTAATCTCAAAATCAATATTCAATGCTTTTTCAAATTTTGCTAAAGTGAGCATGTTTATCAATTTGTCACCGCGAAAAAGTTGTGTAAGATAAGAAGGAGATGTACCGATCTTTTCTGCTAATTGCCTTCTGGTCCATCTGAGTTTTTTCCGCTTAGTTTCAATAATGCTTAAAAAGCGGAACATTAGTAGAGCTGCTTCGTCTTCAATAACTTCTTCAGCAGACCGGCTTGCAAATAAATCATCAAATGCTTGTTCTATTTTTTGATTTGGGTATGATTCCGTATTCATAATTTGACTGCTTTTTGGAAGTCCCTAATTTAGATATAATCCCTTTTATATGTTCTGATTATGTTTGAAATTTCAGATGATTTTTCGGAAGAAATAAATTCTATTATGAGATCATGCAAAGAACTCAATGTCGGGGTTTGTGAATACAGCACAGGATTGTAATTCTAGCTTATGAGTTTCTATCATTCTATTTTTTCGCAAGAAACATAAAAATAATGCTTCTCATATTCACTTTTTTGAATATCGTTTTGAAAAATATTGCATATTTGTAATGCGAAATAGTTAAAACATATTGCTAGGACTCAATCTGAAATATTCTTTTTTAGATACAGGCCGCATAGGGGCGAGGAGAGCTCGTCCAGATATTTCATCGTTCTAGCAACGTTGGGGCTATTTCGCAGTATGCGGCCCTTTTTTATTTTAATGCGAAATAGTCCTATGAAAAACGAAAAACAATTCATCCAGATGAAAGCAGAGAGAACCGAAGCGGTTCTGACTTCTGCATCAAGAGCTCCAACTCAAAGGAAGAAAAAGTGTGTGGTTAACCCACAGATTCTTCCTGGCGTATTCCCAATGTTTCGAACTACATGGAACGCATTTCAGCAAGGATCATTCCTTCATTAAAGGAATGAATGGGAGTCGTATGTCTTTCTACAAGGTACTTCGGTATACAGTTGTGTCTTTGTGTTGAATGACTTGAGCTCTTTTAATTTTCATCGGGTGAAGTAAGCGGCCCGGTATCTTTTACTGATCTTCCTACTGATTATGTGGGGATAGATTGTGTGAAGTTGGGTGGGGGTGTGTCCCTGCATATTTAGTCTTTCTCTTTTGTGATCCGTCCCAGGATCATTCGAATCAACGATTGAATAAAATTAACCGCAGGCTCTGTTGTGAGCTTTCTGCTTTAGTCTATGGGCAGGGTCTGCAAGTGAAATTAATTATTCAGTGAATTGCATTGCGTGTTTCGGTGCTAGACGAACCGCAAGAAGATTTCATCGATTCATTTATCGTACGCCTATGGTATAAACGATTAATTTAAAAAAACACTGACCGGTATTTACGGTACCGGTCGGCTTTAAGTCAGAAGCAGAGTGTTTTACGGATACTCCGTTTCAGTGAGATTACAAGGCCTTATCAGAAAATAAGGCGATTATAAAAACCAAAAACTCAAAAACAACTTATGAAAAAAAATCGTAAGAATGGACTTCTTTTACGGGGAAGTCAAAGAATCTTGATCACACAGAGGCTTTCGGGGGTCTTATCCCTTGCCTTTCTGCTCTTTGCAGGGGCTTCTGTTGGTTCTCCAAGAACAGGTTACGGTAACGGGAGTACTCTTCCGTCCGGTTTTCAGAAACAGGTTACAAACAGTAAGACAACTCAGGGACTCAAAGAGCCGAATTCGGGGAGTTTCATCGCATCGCAGCAATCAAAAGTGGTAGTAAAAGGGAAGGTTACTGCAACTGACGGCTCCCCACTGCCCGGTGTTACGGTCTCTATTAAAGGAACCACCACTGGAGTGATTACAGATGTCGATGGAAATTATTCGATTGCTATTCCGAAATCGGCTAAGGAACTTCAGTTTTCTTTTGTCGGAATGAAAACCAAATTGATCCCTTTAAAAGATCAAAGTTCTATTAATGTGGTTCTGGAGGATGAATTCCATAGTATTAACGAAGTGGTCGTTGTTGGTTATGGTCAGCAAAAACGGGAGACCGTAACGGGTGCAATATCTACCATACAAACAAAAGAGATAAAGCAAAGTCCGGCTGCAAATTTAGCAGTAGCACTTGCTGGGCGTTTACCTGGATTAACAACTATTCAACAGAGTGGACAGCCGGGAGCTGATGTGACAAATCTTTATTTAAGAGGACAAGGAACATTGAACGGACAGGCCCCGTTGATCTTAGTCGACGGGGTCCCGCGGGATTTGTCTTATATCGATCCAAACGAAGTAGAAAACGTTTCGATCTTAAAGGATGCTTCTTCGACAGCTGTCTTTGGTGTGCGTGGTGCTAATGGGGTAATCCTTGTTACGACAAAGCGGGGAAAGAATGACTTGCAACAGATTTCATTTTCGGTAGAACAAGGATACCAAAATTTTACAAGAATGCCAACCCCTGTGCATTCCTGGGAATATGCAACGTTAAGGAATCAGGCTAACCTTAATGATGGAAAAGCAATCGAATTTACGGATGCACAGATTAATCACTATAAAATTCAAGATGAACCACTTGCTTATCCTGACATTAATTGGATGAAGCTTATCTCAAAAAACTATACTCCGCAAACACGTTATAACCTGAATGTTAGTGGTGGAAATAAACGCTTTAATTATTTTATTAATGCCGGTTATCTGGATCAGGGAGGTCAGTGGAAAGTGGATCAGAAAGATTATGATCCGAGTTCTTCTTTACGGCGGTACAATTTTCGATCAAATATAGATGTAAAGTTAAATCCGACATTGAGCACCTCTTTGAATGTGGGTGGTTATTTGGAAAAAGAGAATCAACCTCAATGGAATGCATACCAGATTATGGCTTATACCATGGTGACCCCTAACATACAACCAGGACCTTTGACTCCTGCCGGACAGGTTATTACCCCGTTGTATAATGATGGATTGAGTCCTTATGCTATGGTAAACCGATCAGGTTACCGTCAGGAAACGAGAAGTAATGTGATGGCAAGCTATTCGATGGAGCAAAAATTGAATTTCATCACAGATGGCCTTTCAACAAAGATGATTGCCTCGTTTGATACGAAATCCATTCGTGAACTAAGTGCAGGTCAGGACTATCAGCATTGGATGCAAGAGATTAAAACCGGTTCTGACGGAAAAGATTCAGTGGCTTATGCCCGAAGAGATAATGTGGAAAATACTCCGCTTTCATTAAGTACTTCTGCTGCTTTCCAGTCTTATTTTAATTACCAATGGTTTATAAATTATAATCGGACCTTTAATAATTTACATGATGTAACAGGGTTGATTATGTTTCAAAAAGATGAGACGATTAAGCCAGATGAGCGATTGCCATATCGTTACATTGGGTTAGTGGGTCGGGCAACCTACGGGTATAACCATAAATATTTTGCAGAAGTTAATGCTGGATATAATGGATCGGAACAATTTGCCAAAGGGCATCGTTTTGGATTCTTCCCTTCTTTATCTGGTAGTTGGGTAATATCGAATGAGGATTTTTTAAAAGATAATAAAACCCTTACTTATTTGAAATTACGTGCTTCCTGGGGAGAGGTTGGAAATGATCAGTTGAATGGAACCCGCTTCTTATACCTTGATAATATAAATCTGGCAGGAGGTTATTCAGGATCAATCGGTGATGGACAGTCAATTAATGAGCAATATTTTGGAAATGCGAATTTAAAATGGGAAGTTGCCAAGAAGGTAAATATCGGAACGGAAATCGGACTCTTTACTGATCTGAATATTACGGTAGATCTTTTTAATGAAAAACGAAATAATGTTTTAATCGATAGATCCTTAGTGCCAAGTATCGTGGGAATGAACAGCATTCCACCTCTAAATATCGGAAGAGTCTCCAATAAAGGATATGAACTAGTTCTTAATTATCATCATGCTTTTACACCTGATTTTTCAATGACTTCAAGCATAAATTTCAATTATGCGAAAAATAAAGTGTTATATGATGATGAACCGGAATATCCGGATACTTATGTCTGTCGTTACAGAAAGACCGGTTATGCTATTTCAAGGTCGTATCGATTTGGTTGGGAAACAGATGGGTATTGGAAAAGTCAACAGGAAATTGATGCTTCCGAAATAACTTATACGGGAAGACCTCCCCGCCCGGGTGATTTTAAATACAAAGATCTGAATCATGACGGAATAATTGATAATGCAGATAAAGTTCTGTTAAAATATACCGATGTCCCGGAATACACTTATGGCGCTGCATTTAGTTTCAATTGCAAACACGTCGATCTTTCCTTCTTGATTCAGGGAATTGCTCATTGTTCGAAATATTATGATGCTCAAGGTGTTTGGGAATTTGTCGGCGGTAATGGCGTTTACTACAATAATGATAAAACTGCATGGACTCCGGAAAGAGCAGCCAATGGTGCCAAAATTACATTCCCAGCCTTAAGTACCGCCCAATCATCCAGCGAATGTCCGAATGACTTCTTTTATGAAAATTGTGCCTATTGGCGGTTGAAAAATCTAGAACTTGGATATACGTTACCATTAAGCTTATCGAAAAAGGTTAAATCTTCGAAGATAAGAATCTATGTTAATGGTTTGAATCTGTTTACTGTTGATCATATGATCAGTAAGAATCTTGATCCGGAAGTTAGCAGTAACTATACCTATCCAATGACCAGAACCTACAATGTAGGAGTTAATGTTAATTTCTAAACATTCATTTATCATGAAAAAATCCATATTTTATATATTTATTTCTTTGGCTTCACTGGTAATGTCGGGATGTTCGAATGATCTTGACCTGACTCCTGATGGACGTATTCCTATGAGTGAAGTCTGGGGCGATCAAAAAAAATCAGAAGCCTATTTAAATTCCTGTTATGGTCATTTACCGGATTACGGATTGGACTACTTTTATGTGACGATGCTTGATGGATGTAGCGATTGTGCATGGGATTCAGATTATACAGAGGGGCAACTGCTTGCAAGTACATGGTATAACGGGGGAATGACTAACAGTGGAGACCCAACCGCCCATAATTATTCGCCATATTATTCAGGATGGAATGGAATTCGTCAATGTAATGTATTCCTGGCTAATCTTGACAATTGTGCAGCTCGAGCAACTGATAAGCCCAGATTTAAAGCAGAAGCTACGATATTAAGGGATTTTTATTACTATGAAATGTGTAAAAAGTACGGACCTCAGCCATTAACACGGACTCCATTTAATTTAACAACTGATTTTGCAAGATTAACAAGACCCAATTTTCAGGAAGTATCGGATTTTATTTCCGAAGATGTCGATGCTACATTGAAAATAGACAACTTCCCGTGGAGAATAAAAAGTGAGAGCGAACGCGGACGGTATACAAAAGCAATTGCGATTACGCTGAAATCTGAAATAACCTTGTTATCTGCAAGTCCTTTGTGGAACCCAACGAATGATAAGATTCT
Organism: Prolixibacteraceae bacterium; assembly: GCA_963692465.1. GTDB lineage: Bacteria > Bacteroidota > Bacteroidia > Bacteroidales > Prolixibacteraceae > JAUZOB01. The sequence goes on along the minus strand of OY829943.1, from coordinate 88,433 downwards.
ATGGACAAAAGCAAGAGATGCTGCAAAAGATGCTATTGATCAATTGACTGCTAATGGGTATGCATTGTATTACTCTTCTGATTTGGGAGATGCTTCTTATGCAAACTATTTTTATAACCAGTCGGATATAAATAATATTCCGCGGGATCGGGAAACAATTATGGAAAATCAAAATGCTGGGTCAATGAATTCCGGTGGTTTTGCTCATTGTAATGCTTTTCCTCAGCGAAATGATAAGTTAAAAGCCGGTAATTGTCCGACACAGGAAATGGTAGATGCTTACGACATGCAAGCAACAGGTTTACCTGTTATCGATCCGGCAAATCGTTATTCTGATGACGAACATCTACATCCGAATTATATTGCTGGGTCCGGATATGATCTTCAAAATCCTTATGTGGGACGTGACCCTCGTTTTTATGCTACTGTTTTATTCAATGGTTCAAAATGTTGCACTAACCCTACTTTAACAGTAGAATCTTATGTGGGGGGATTAGATGAAGTTAGGAATAACAGTCGGTTACACACGTTTACAGGTTATTACCTAAATAAATTTATAAATGACAGCATTGCAGTCAATAATTCGAGTAGTGGTCCGTGGAAAAGAATGCGATTAGCAGAACTCTATTTGAATTATGCAGAAGCTGAGAATGAGGTGAATGGTCCGGATGATGCAGTTTATTCTGCCTTAAAAGTGATCAGGGACCGGGTGAATATGCCGAATGTCAAAAGTGGATTATCACAAGGTCAGATGCGGGAATACATTCGAAAAGAACGCTGGACTGAATTCGCCTTTGAAGAAAACCGATTCTGGGATGTGCGTCGTTGGAAAATATTGGATAAAACAGATAAGCTATCTACTGGTATGAGAATAACTCCAACTGCAAATAATTCATGGAATTATGAGCGTTTTGTTATCGGGAATAAGCAATCATGGTCTGCTAAGTTTTTGATATTTCCAATTCCTGTAGATGATGCGTCCATTATGAATTGGCAAAATCCAGGGTGGTGATATGTTTGATTTAAAATTCAAAAAAATGAAACTGATTATGAAAAAAATACATTTATTCTCGATGGCAGCATTGATCTTACTGACGGGATTAATCTGCAGCTGTAGTCATGATGACAATAAGGTCTCTTTTCCTGTTTCGTTAAAACTGGATAACAGCACTGCACGGGATTCTGTTTATACTGGCGATACCTGTACGATCTCAGGTGTTGCTACTGCTCCCGGGAAAATTGATAAAATACAAGTATTCTGTAATTTTACATGGAAAGGTGGAACTTCGGAAATTGAAGTTACCGGTGCTGGAATTTATTCGGGCTCTAAAGGCTATGACAATATCCCGGATACCTTGACAGTTTATCATTTCAAAATAAACCTTACAAATGTGAAAATAACTTCTAATTTGCGAATCCAATTAACTGATAAGGAGGGAAATATTACTTCCGTAAATTATCTGGTTAAAGCTCGCCCAATGAATATTAATTCATTTCCGGGAATAAGCTTAGGTGGATGGGATAGCAGTGCACCCAGCGCCTTTGATGCAGAAACGGGAATTACTTATCATTCGGATGCTTTTAGTGACCCTGCAAGAAAACCGTTAATTGATATCTTTTTTGATTTGGCGGAGTTTGGAGATACTGACTTGGATGCCGATCATCATGACGGACATAACAGACTTGGAGATATGGGAGCAAGGTTTGCTCCGACAACTTTTACTGCATCAGATTTTAATAAGATGAAAAGTGATGATGCTTTTGCAGGAATGACCGGAACTCTGGAAATTATTCCATTTTCTGTCGGAGATGTTGTTTTCTTTCAAACTAAGGCGGGTCATAAAGGGTTGATCAAGGTAGTTTCAATGACCTCACCAACCGGAGATCTTGTTATTGATGAGAAAATACAAAAATAAATATTGCTTTTAGATTCCGGCAATCGTCGGTCTTCGTTATAAACCACAAACAATAAAACCGAACCGGAGTGATTTAAATGTCACTCCGGTTTATAATATTTTTAGTGAAAGGATATATAGATTACCTGCAGATGGTACACCACGGACATAATGGGGTTAAATTTGTCGAATTAAATAAAAAAAACTGATATGAATAAAATGAAAATATTACTGATTGCTTTAACTGTTTTTTTGTCTTTGAATGCCTTTAGTGCAAAACCCGTATTGAAATTTAAAAATCACAAATTCAGAATTATTCAGTTTACCGATTTACATTGGGTAGCTGGTGCAAAACAATATGATGACAGTACTTTTGCATTAATTCGGAAGTCCATTGAGGTCGAGAAGCCGGACCTGGCTGTTTTCACTGGAGATATTGTATTTTCAGCCAATGCAGTAGAAGGATGGCGGGAATTAATTAGTTTGATGAATACGTTAAAAACTCCGTTTGCTGTTGCATTTGGAAACCACGATGCCGAAGCAGACTGTCCGAAATCAGAGGCATTAAGTTTATTGCAGAAGAGTTCCTATAATCTTACCGTCAATGCAGATAAATCGATAGCAGGATTGGGGAATTGTGCTTTACCAATATTGTCAGAGACTGGACGGGAAAATAGATGGATTATCTACTTGTTCGATTCGCAGGCTTCGTCACAGTTGAAAACAGTGAGAGGTTATGATTGGATAAAGTATAATCAAATCAACTGGTATCGTCAACAAAGTAAGATATACACCAGGAAAGATAATGGAAAGGCGCTTCCGTCTCTTGCTTTTTTTCATATTCCGTTGCAGGAATACGGAATTATCAGGAATGAAAAGGAAACGTTAGGGAACCGTTCAGAAGAGGTTTGTTCTCCAGCCCTGAATACCGGATTGTTTGCTTCGTTTATAGAAATGAATGATGTTATAGGCGTTTTTTGCGGACATGATCACAATAATGACTTTATCGGGAGTCTTGATAATATCTGTCTTGCTTACGGACGGAAGACCGGTTATGTCTCTGCTTATAAGGAGATTCTCGAAAGGGGTAGCCGGGTGATTGACCTCTATGAAGATGAAGCAAAGTTTGATACTTATATCTGGGCTTTGTCGGGTCAGTGCTTAAACTATTCTTTTAAAAGGAATTGATGTTTATTGACTGTAAAAGTGTGGTTACGAAAAGAAATGATTGGTAAACGAGAACGATGAATTTTGTTTGCTTTGGAAAGGGGTGTCTCAAAAGACATCCCTTTTTTTGTATTTATTGGTAACCGGATGTGTTTAGATATGATTTTTCCTGTTTTGGGACACAAAGTATAAAGAAAAGCGCATTTTATTAATTCGTTTTTGTTGACGATGAAGCTAATTTTAACAAACGATAAATAGCACAAATTATAAGAAATGAATTGATATTAATAGACTGCTAATATTGAAGTTATATCATTTAAATCAATAATGAATATGAAGGTTAGAATATTAAGGATTGCTTGTTTTCTACTTTTAATTTTAGGGTTTTCCGCTGTTTCTTCAAAAGCAGAAAATCTGTCAGGACATAAAAGCGAACTAAAAGGATTTTCATTCTGTCGGGGCGGGAAAACTGATGTGGCGGTATTACTGGACTCATCCGCTTCAAGCATAATACAATATGCAGTGAAAGACATTGCAGGGGATTTTAAAGAATCAACTTCTATGATGCCGCAAATTGTGAATAAACTTCCGGAAAGTGCGGTTATAATCCTTCCGGTTGATCTTTCGGCAAATAATCCCTTTTTTAATACGATTGAAAAGAGAAATTCAATTGACATTTCCTCACTCAGAGGGAAATGGGAAAGTTTTAAGATCATTCCAATAAAAGATGGTTTTAAAAAGGGACAGAATGTTCTTCTGGTTGCAGGAAGCGACCCGACGGGCACAATGTATGGCCTTTATGAAGTCAGTGAGAGAGTTCTGGGTACTGATCCCCAGAAATTATGGACTGATGCCAACCCCTTAAAAGTTACTCATCCAAAATGGAATTTCGGAATCGTAGAAAAAGGGGAACCGACTTTTAAATATCGTGGATGGTTTATCAATGATGAGAATTATTTGCTTTCATGGAAAGGTCCTGTTAGATTTGATATGCGTATTGACCCGGCGGTTTGGGCTGATGTATTCGAAACGATATGTAGAATGAGAGGGAATTTTTATACGATTACTGAATATGGATGGTCTCCTGATTCTACAACCCTGAAACTAGCCAACGACCGGGGCTTGTATGTGATGGGGTCCCATATGCACATGCTCATTGCCAATACTTCTACTGAATGGTGGCCGTTCGTTGAAAAAAAATATGGAAAAGATGTACCATACGATTGGAGTACCAGTCGGGATGAAATGATTTCTTTCTGGGAAGAAGCGGTAAACAAGTATAAAAATTACCGGGCCATCTGGCCTATCGGGTTAAAATCGTGGAATGATCGTGATTTTTGTGATACCGATCCCGGGGCTCCTAAAACGGTTGAAGGCAGAACGGTGTTTACAAATGATGCGATCAGAGAACAGAAACAACTATTAGACAAACACCTTGACCCGTCAAAAGGAAAGCCTTTGTACTCTTATGTAATGAGATATGATCCGGTACTCCAGTTTCATACTGGTAAATTAAAATTTCCTGAAAACACTATTATACTCTGGCCGGACAATCCTTCTTTTGGTCTGATGGGAGAAGTTCCCACAAAAGAAGATTTTAAGAAGACTCCTCTTCATGGAATATTTTTTCATCTTACTTATTGCGACAATCAATATGTGCAATGGACCCCTTTAAAACAGGTACAGCATGAACTGATGAAAGCTGTCGATGCGAATGCAACAACAATGGCTGAATTTAATGTGGGGGATGTTCGTGAACTTCCCCTAAAGATCGCGATGGCTATGAATTTTACAAATGAGGTAAAACCATGGAAAGCTAATCCTGATTATTGGAGAACATTTACCGAATCATGGTGTCGCAAAGAGTATAATCCGTCAAACGTAAAAAAGATTGTGAATCTCTATGAGAAATACTGGAAAATGGAACAACCCTGCAGAAATGGGATTGTTGTGGAATGTATCTCTCCTTATACGGTTTTGCCTGGAAATATACTGGATTCAGTTAAAGGGAAACCGGATATTAAAAAAGCCGTTATTGATTATGTCAATAAAATCAATATTCCAACAGGAGATCGTTTCGGGAAATTAAGTCTTCCTTATTTGAGCCAAACTGCTTCTTCCTGGGATTCTCTTTATATTCAGGCAAAAGATGCAAATTCATTGGTGAGCAGGCCCCGTCGTCAGTTCTATTTCGACTCGTTTACGCTTCAGGTTCAAACCTCCCGATTGATAAATCATTGGGGTATGGATTTATTATCAGCTTTTGATGCTATTCGTAAAAATGATTTTAAAACGGCTGCTACTTATCTGGAAACAGCTGCCAGATGGCTCAAAGAAATAAAAAACGAAAGAGATAAAGCGCAGCATGACAAATGGGAAAACTGGTTCAGAGGAGAAGAAAATAGGACCTGGATTAATTCATTTTGGGGATTTCACATTGAACGTGAAATCAACTCCGACTTGCAATTGGCTCAATTACTTAAAACATTAAAATAAAAAGCTGAACCGGAGTAATGTTTGCTAGTCCCAAACAGGCAATGAAAATACAAGAATCATTACATAAACTTGGAAGACAGCTACAGGAAACCAGACTTGTTTAGTTCAAGAGATCAGGTTAATCGCTCCTTTCATTAAATGAAATAAGGAATATTAGATTATTTTATTTATATTCCAGTGTTTTAAATATTTGTTTGTTTGTTTTTCAATAAGTGGGGATTAAACTCAATTGTTTAGTCCCCACTTTTTTTACTCAGAAAAACATCTTTATTATTCGAGGTAGTCTTTCCTGTGGATGGCCATTTACAGACAGGGTCAGAGTCATAAATATAAATGAATTAACTCAATCATACAAAGGGTCTGTAATCAGATCACTGAAGTCATAATTGTCCTCCTGAAAAAACGGGTAATGCGAGATATGAACGGATAATTTGTAAAAATTAATAGCTATTTTTGAACGAAGAATGCCTAATCTTAGAGACAAAATGAATACCGTAAGAAATTAGGATATTAGAAGCAGTATAAACATGGATAAAATAGAAGAATTATATAACCAATGGATCTCCCTGCAACCATTAAAACCGGAAGATCAGAAAAGATTGGATAATAAATTCAAATTGGAATTTAATTATAACTCAAATCATCTGGAAGGGAATACACTGACTTATGGTCAAACTGAACTTTTACTAATGTTTGATGAAACTTCCGGTAATGCCAGATTACGGGACTACGAGGAAATGAAAGCCCATAATGTGGGGATTGAGATGGTTAAACAGGAAGCCAAAGACAAAGAACGTCATCTTTCAGAAACATTTATTCGCGAGTTGAACAAAACAATTCTTGTCCGTCCTTATTGGAAAGATGCAATTACGGAAGCAGGTGAAACTACCCGGATAGAAATACAAATCGGGGAATACAAATCGCGTTCTAACCATGTTATTACGGCAACTGGAGAAATTTTTTATTATGCAACACCACAGGAGACTCCGGCATTTATGACAGAACTTGTCAAATGGTATAATCAGGAAATAGAAAGAAAAATATTGTCACCTATTGAGATAGCTGCATTGTTTCACTATCGGTACATTCGTATTCATCCGTTTGAAGATGGGAACGGGCGTATTGCCCGTTTGCTCGTAAACTATATCTTAATAAGAAATGGTTATCCAATGGTTGTTATTCAAAGCGAAGATAAAGAGAACTATTTGCGAATTCTTCATCAGTGTGATGTGGAAGTTGGATTGACTCCCTCCGATGAAGTATCTGCTACATTAGACCGAATTCAGCCTTTTGTGGAATACATGAAGGATCAGTTGGCGCATTCATTGCGGATTTGTGTAAAAGCGGCTAAAGGAGAAAGCATTGAAGAGGAAGATGATTTTGCTAAACAGATAACCTTACTGGAAAGGAGAACCCAAATGACGAAAGAAAAGTCTGTGTTTAGCAAAGAACAGGTATGGAATGTATTGGAAAATTTCTTTTTCCCGATGACAGAACAGATCATAAAAGCCTTAAAGCCAAGTTTTCGACTTTTTGATCAAAACCGCTCATGGAATAAAATTTGTAAAACAGAATCTTCTAATGGTGGGTTGCACTTGAATGAGGTAATGAAAGATACGACCAATGAGCAGATCCTTGATTATGTAAGAAATGCAAAATCTCTGTGGTTTCACCACGAATCAAAATATCCTAAGAGAGAAAAGTTAGGCGTTCTTTCTATTGAGATAGACTTGGGTGTTTTATTTGAGGAAAACAGTTATACCGTTACGGCTTTGAAGGGCATTGATTTTGATTATGAATCTTACCCGACAGAAAAACAATGTGAATCAATTATTGCTCAATACAGAGAAATGGTAAAAACAAAAATTGAAAGAGCATTGGGTGATAAGGCTGAATGAGAAGGCATTCCTGCTGCGGATTATCTTTCGTAAGACTATTGCTTTGCCAACGCGTTTTCCATTCCCCATATCTCTAATTCCCGAAATACCGGTGAAAGGCTTTTCCCTAAATCGGTAAGTGAGTATTCAACTCTGGGGGGTATTTCTTTGTAATATACCCTTTGTATCAGTCCGTCTATTTCCAGTTCTTTCAATTGTTCGGTCAACACTTTACGTGAAATATCGGGTATGCGAACGGCTAATTCTCCAAAACGTTTTGTGCTGGACGAAAGAGTGTAAAGGATGATTGTTTTCCACTTTCCGCCTATCAGATCAATGGTTGCTGTGATGGGACATTTAGTTTTTCCCTTGAGCTTTGCCATAATGGTTACTATTTAGTTACTACATTTTACCTGGTTACAAAAAGGTAACCTGTTACAAATACAAACTATTATTAGTTACTTTGTGTAACAAAAGTAGTAATAAAACGAATAAGTACGTAAATTAATATTTAAGAAAGGATATAGAAAATGAAAATTGGTGTAACAGGAGCGACTGGTCAGTTGGGTCGCAAAGTAATAGAAAAACTTAAAGAAAAAGTATCGACTGATAATATTGTAGCTTTAGTTCGTAATCCTCAAAAAGCTGCAGAACTGGCAGTCGAAGCTCGTGTATTTGACTATAGTAAACCGGAAAATCTTGCCGCTTCCCTCAAGGGTATTGATCGTTTATTGCTTATCTCTGGCAACGAAATTGGTCAGCGTGCTAAACAGCATGCGAATGTGATTGATGCTGCAAAGCAGGCTGGCGTAAAATGGATTGTCTATACCAGTTTGCTTCATGCTGATAAGTCTTCATTAAACCTTGCTGAAGAGCATCTGGCTACCGAAGCAGCGCTGAAAGCATCAGGTATTCCTCATACGATATTGCGTAACGGCTGGTATACTGAAAATTATACGGGTTCAGTCAAAGGAGCCGTTGCTGCCGGAGCTTTTATCGGAAGTGCTAATAACGGTAAAATATCTTCTGCTGCCCGTGCTGATTACGCTGAAGCTGCCGCAGTTGTGTTAACAGGCACCGGACACGTTGGTAAAGTGTATGAATTGGCCGGTGACGAAACATATACATTGACTGATTTGGCTGCTGAAATTTCAAGACAGACCGGAAAGAATATCCCATACAATAACATGCCGGAAGCAGAGTATATCAAAATTCTGAAAAACGCAGGTGTGCCGGAAGGATTGGCTCAGGCAATTGCAGGCTGTGATGTTGGTGCTTCAAAGAATGATTTGTTCGATGATACGAAACAACTCTCTTTGCTCATTGGGCATCCTACTACTCCTTTGGCAAAAGTTGTGGCAGATGCTTTAGCTGGTTAACCATTATTTCTGTAGAATACACCTCAAAACTTTAAACCTGACAATGCAATATCGCATTGTCAGGTTTATATAATCCCGTTAGAATAAGATTATCAGTGAAGTTTGCTGTCTGTTTTTTCGGAAAGAGGTCACTCAATATTACTGTTTCTTGATTACTAAGGGATTGTTAATAATCCCACTAATCCAATTAAATAAACGATCAGAACAAGAAATGAATCGATACCCATCCGTAGGATTTGCTTTCGTGGACGGAAAATTAATCCACAGATATAGATGATCGTAAGAAGTATCCCTAACCCCGTAAGGTAAATATCTGTTTTGTGTGCCTGAGGAATAACCGATTTACCTGAAATAACCGTTGCTATCATAAACAACACGGGCAAAAAAGCATTCCCTCCGAAGATATCACTTATTGCCATTTGGTAATCCTCCAATTTCATGGAAGCCAAACCGGTTGAGACTTCGGGCAGAGAAGTCGCTGCAGCTAAAATCGTAGCACCGAATAATACGCCAGTCATCCCTATGTGTTTTGCAATAAGATCGCCACTTACCTCTAATCCTACACCGGCAATTAAAGTCACCAGAGAACATAGTGCAAAAATGAAAATGACAGTTCGAATGCTCGTGCCTTTTTTCATTGCTAAATCATACTTCTTTTTCTTGCTGTGACCTCTCTTTTCTTTTTGACTATCGGGAAGAGTTCCTAATTTGTGCCATGGTAAATCGGTTCTTGCTTTTCCTATCATGTATATGCCTACGAGCCACACCAGTACAATTATGGCATCAACGGGTGATATGCCCATATAAATAACAGAAGGTTTTAACTGGTTGCCCACAACTACTAACGTTAAAACGGTAATAACCATTAATCCTTCCAGCACTAGTATTAATGATGCCGCACGATAAGTTAGCGGATCTTTTTTGCCTAGTCCAAACACATCCAATACAACAAGTACTACCGTTTGTAGGGCAATGCCGCCGAGAATGTTGCCGATGGCAAGTCCCATATTATTCTGTAATGCAGCACTTACGGTAATGGCAATTTCCGGGAGGTTTGTTACAATTGCAAGCAAAATCAAACCGCCCAATGCTTCACCCAAACTGAAATGTGTGGCAAGAATATCAGCCGTTTCGGTTAATTTAATTCCTGCTAACCATATTGCCACTGCACATACGCCAAATATGAGCAGTAAAATTGGCAATGAAAGTGATTCAATCATGAAAATATTTTGAGTGAAGATAAATATTAATTTTTAAGACTGTAACAGAAAATGCTGAACCGAAGGGGTCGGACTGTCATTAACAGAGAACAAATAGCCCGTTGTATTTGTTCTCTTCTGTAGTAGCCATAGGTATTTGGATTATTGGGTTAATAATCCAAATACCTAATTCTATTGTTCTGTACCCGATATCGACTCTTGCAACTTAATTCACTCAATATATGACTTTTGTAGATTATTATAAGATATTAGGAATAGATAAAGCAGCAACGCCAAAGGACATCAAGAATGCTTATCGAAAATTAGCCAGGAAATACCACCCTGATTTAAATCCGAATGATGAAGATGCTAAAAAGAATTTTCAGCAGATCAATGAGGCGAATGCTGTACTGAGCGATCCGGAGAAACGTAAAAAATATGATCAGTATGGAAAGGACTGGGAACATGCGGATGAATTTGAAAAAGCAAATCGTTATCAGGAACAATCATCAAATTCAAGTAGAGCAAGGTATTCAGGGCGTCAACCGGAAGGTGATTTTTCTGATTTCTTTGAATCCATGTTTGGTCGGGCCACTGGCGGAGGTGGAGGCCGGCAGGTGAAATACAGAGGGGAAGACTACAATGCAGAACTACATATTGACCTCATTGATGCCTATAAAACACACCAACAAACATTGACGGTGAATGGCAAAAACATACGGATTACAATCCCTGCCGGAATTGAAAATGAACAAACAATTAAAATTGCAGGATATGGAGGTCAGGGAATAAACGGCGGGCCGAACGGTGATTTATATATTGTCTTTTCAATCACGAACCATCCTGTATTTAAACGATTGGGGAATGATTTGTATGCGACAGTCGATTTAGATCTATATTCTGCTGTGTTGGGAGGTGAAATTACAATGGATACTTTAAATGGAAAGGTAAAAGTGAAAGTGAAGCCCGAAACACAAAACGGCAGCAAAATAAAATTAAAAGGGAAGGGTTTTCCTGTATATAAAAACGAAGGACATTTCGGAGATTTATATATAACCTATGTTATTAAAATCCCGACGAATCTAACAGATAAACAAAAAACATTATTCACCGAATTGTCAAAATTGTAATTTTAAACGAAACGATGCAAACTGAACGTTTAATAGCTGTAGATGAGTTCTGTGCAAACTACAATGTGGAGATTTCATTTATCAGTTCATTACAACAAAATGGATTGATAGAAATTACCAGCATCGAAAAAACAGAGTTTATCGACGCAGACCAGCTTCTGCAATTAGAGAAATATATTCACTTATATTACGAACTGGATATCAACCTCGAAGGAATTGAAACTATTAGTCATTTGCTGGAACGAATAGATTCTATGCATAATGAGATTATTGCACTTAAAAACAGACTTCGTCTCTATGAAACAAATGTATAATATCTTTATAAAAGGGTTAAATTCTGAGCTAAAAAGATGAATGAGATGCAAGTTTTGAATTTGTATTGAGCTCGTCCTACTGAATGGATGAAATAAGAAAAGAGGTTGATTCTGATGAATCTGCCCCTTTTTTTATGCCTACGCATTTTCTTTTATTGTTTGTTTATTTATTCATGGTATGGTAATTGTTAAGTTCAAAAAAGACAAAAGATCCCCTGTTGGGTATAAAAACGGGGGACTTCGTATAAATCGCAGGAGAGGTATGCTATTATATGATACTTTTGCAGGCAAGTCTGATTGAATCTTAATTTTATAATATGATACGATACCTATTTTGCTTTTTATGCGCGTTCTTTATTTTTCAAATTTCGGGTATTTCTCAACAACGGGTAACGATCAGTGGTCATGTCATGGATGCCAAAACCGGAGAAGATCTTATCGGGGCTACCATAACGATTAAAGAGATAAATGGTAAAGGAGCTACTACAAATGCTTACGGATTTTATTCTCTTTCTCTTCCGGCCGGACAGTATCAGGTTACCGTTCAATACATGGGGTATGATGCTAAAACTTCTTCGACAAGTTTAACTCAAGCAACAAAGATTGATTTTCAACTTAGTCCTCTGACCCACATTCTCAATGAGGTTGAGGTATCTAGCCACCGTCAGGATGAGAATGTAACTAAGACTCAAATGGGTATGCAAAAACTTAGCACCAAAGAGTTGAATGCTATTCCTGTTCTGTTCGGGGAGAAAGATGTACTGAAAGCAATTCAGCTCTTACCTGGAATTAAAGCTGCTTCTGAAGGGAGTAGCGGATTTAACGTTCGGGGAGGAGCTTCGGATCAAAATCTGCTTTTGCTGGACGAGGCAACCGTTTATAATGCTTCTCATCTGGCTGGTTTTTTCTCGGTGTTTAATTCCGATGCAATTAAGGATGTTAGCGTCTATAAAGGGAATGAACCTGCAGAATACGGAGGAAGACTCTCTTCGGTACTTGATTTGAAGATGAACGATGGAAACGATAAAAATTTCGGGGTGAGTGGTGGTATCGGACTAATCTCATCGCATCTCAATGTAGAGGGTCCGATCGTGAAGGATCGGGGGTCATTTATTATCTCAGCACGACGAACTTATGCAGATATATTTCTGAAACTGTCAAAAGACACGACGGTGAATAAAGCTCAACTTTATTTCTACGACATTAATGCCAAAGCCAATTACAAAATTGATGATAACAACCGGATTTATCTCTCGGGATATTTTGGTAGTGACGTTTTAGGCCTTAAAAATACAATGGGAATCAATTGGGGCAATTCGACAGTAAGTTTCCGATGGAATCATCTCTTTTCTGATCGCATCTTCTCTAATACTTCGTTTATATTCAGTAATTACGATTATCAGATCTACCTCGATACGGGTGAGAAGATGAACATCATTTCACGCATACAGGATTATGGCATAAAAGAAGATTTGCAATTCTCGATAAGCGATAAATCGACGGTTAAGATGGGGTTCAATTCTATCTATCACAGACTTATTCCGGGGGCTATTACTGATGCCAGTGCTAATATTTCAATAAAGAGTTTAACGAATAAGAATGCGTTGGATAATGCACTCTATATCTCGCATCAGTATTCTTTTACCGATAGGTTTAGCGTGGAATATGGTTTGCGGGCAAGCTTATTCTCTTTGTTCGGCCCGGGAAACTTCTATACTTACGATGCGGATGGAAATGTAAAAGATACACTCTCTTATGGTTCACACCGGGTAGTGAAAACGTATTTCAATTTGGAACCCCGGGTGACATTTAACTTTCAAATGAACGAAAGCAGTTCAGTGAAATTGGCTTATGCCCGTAATACTCAGAATTTACATCTTCTCTCGAATTCGACATCGGGAAGCCCTACTGATTTGTGGATTCCCAGTAGCAATAATGTGAAGCCGGAGATTGCTGATCAGGTTTCATTGGGTTATTACCGTAATTTCTCCGACAATCAATATGAGTTCTCATCGGAGATCTATTATAAAAACCTTCAAAATCAGATCGATTATAAAAATGGAGCTCAACTAATGTTTAACGATAATGTGGAATCGCAAATTACATTCGGAAAAGGGCGTGCTTACGGGTTGGAACTTTATCTAAAAAAGAAGTACGGGAAATTAAATGGTTGGATCAGCTATACACTGTCGCGCAGTGAACGGAAGTTTGATGGAATCAATGATGGGAATTACTTCCCGGCCAAGCAAGATCGCACTCATGATATTTCGATAGTTAGTATTTACAACTTAAATCCGAAATGGAACCTCTCTGCTACCTGGGTCTTCAACACCGGGAATGCGGTTACTTTTCCGACCGGAAAGTATCAGGTCGACGGACAAACGATGTTTTATTATTCAAACAGAAACGCGAACCGGATGCCCAACTATCATCGCCTCGATTTGAGTGCTACGTTATTGGCTAAAAAGACTGCAAAATTTGAATCGAGCTGGTCTTTCTCTTTATATAACGCTTACGGGCGTGACAATGCCTATATGATTACATTCCGTGATAGTAAGACGGACCCCACCAAAACAGAAGCGGTACAAACGACTTTATTTAAGATGGTTCCTTCTGTTTCTTACAACTTTAAATTCTAATAAGATGAAAGTGTACGCTATATTTTTCCCATCGCTTATTGCATTAACGTTGTTGTTTTCTTCCTGTGAGAAGGTCATTGATCTACCTCTTAGTTCGGCTTCACCGCAGATCGTTATTCAGGGCAACATTTATGACGAAGCGGGCCCCTATACAGTGACGTTGTCGAAATCGGTTCCCTTTGATCAGTCAAATGTTTACCCGGCGGTAACGGGGGCTACCGTTTCGATTAATGATGATGCCGGTCATTCGGAAACTTTGACTGAAACAGATTCGGGAACATATGTTACTTCTTCATTACAGGGTGTCGCGGGGCGTACCTATACACTTACAGTGAAGGCTGAAAGAAAAACATATCTCGCTTCTTCTACTATGCCGCCCGCCGTGGGAATTGATTCAATGTATGTCGAGAATCTGTGGGGAACAAATGATAAGATGCTGACGGTGACCTTTATGGATCCGGCCAATATTAAAAATTACTATCATTTGGTCGAGTTTTTGAATGGTGAAATTGTTAAGGACGGTTTCTATGTTGGCAGTGACCGCTTGAATGAGGGTAAAAAAGTGACTTATTCTATGTATAGTGATAAAGACGAGTATAAGTTAGATCCCGGAAAGAAAGTGACTATCTGGCTGGAATGTATTGATAAAGGGGTGTATGATTATTTCCGTTCTGCAGATACGAACAGCAACGAATCAGCTTCTCCTGCCAACCCGACGTCCAATATCAGTAATGGTGCTTTGGGATATTTTAATGCTTGTTCGATGCGTTCGAAAACTATTATTGCACAATAGCTGGTGACTATTCTGTAGATATACACACCCCGTACAGGGGTATCTTCAAATCCGCTTTCACAATTTTAAAATACATGCATGGAATAGTCATTTCCTGACAATCCTGCAGGAAAAAGGTTGGCGTTGGATACGTCACGCACATAGGGGTGTTGATGGAGAAGTGATATTTTTATTAAATCAACTTAAAAGGGACAATTGCAGTTCTTTTGTTAAAAAACGTAAATATTTATTTACATTTGTTTCGTTGTTCATAGAAAAAACAGTTGATGTTTCAATTTATGCCGGGAAAACCTGGCAGTGCAGTGTTATGTATATGATTACGCTAAATCTTTAGCATGAAAAAATTAACGAAACTATTATTGGTTCTCGGAGCATTCCTGTTGCTATTACAGGGGTGTGTTGACAAGAATTATGATCTGAACAATGGCATTTCGAAAGATATGCTGTTGGCAAAGAACGGCCTGTTTCTTCCATTAGGTGCTTCGGATA
The DNA here is from genome assembly GCA_963692465.1 of Prolixibacteraceae bacterium. Classification (GTDB taxonomy): domain Bacteria; phylum Bacteroidota; class Bacteroidia; order Bacteroidales; family Prolixibacteraceae; genus JAUZOB01. Next base: position 73,055 of record OY829943.1, on the reverse strand, counting down.
ATATTACTTTGCAGAAGCTAATGAAGAACGCCAATATTACGGGGTTACAAGTTGAAAATGGTAATTACTCTGTAGTTTACGGTGATAGTCTTTCACTGAATGTGCCAACACAGAAGGATATAAAAATCAATGATCTCCTGAATATAAACGGGTCTGCTCCGATCACCGGCAGTGACTTTACCGAATTACAGCTGCTTAGTCGGTTTCCTTTACCCCAGGATGTGAGCTATAATCTAAATCAGAATATCGGCCCATTCACCTTCCAGACCAGCCCGGAGGTACAACGATTGGATGCAGTCATTTTTAATACGGATGGCAATAATTCAAGAATCAATATAACGATCAATACGAAAGACCTGAGTGTTACTTCTGATGATCCGAATAATCCTTCTATGATTAATTTGTCACTCCATTTTCCTTCAAATTACACGCTTGTAGATCCTTCAAACGGCAAGGTTGTTGCGAACAATACTTATAATATATCTTATCCAGCCAAGGTGACAACCAAAGATATTTCCCTAATCTTGAGTTCATTCAGTGATACTCAAAAAAACTATACCATTACTGCAAGTGCAAATGTCACCTACAGAAAGGGAGCCCAGATCGTTGTGGGGAACAATCCCAGTTTCAATATAAATATGAATTTTAATAGCCTTCTCTTTAAACAAATCTACGGCTTGTTTAATGTTAAAATTGCGAGTAATGCAGGACAAACCAGTTTTAAAGGGCTTTATGATTTTATCACCGGAAAAGATAACACATTAAGTTTTTCTCAACCACGTATCTTTGTTACGTCTACAAGTAATGTCGGAATTCCGATAAATGTTGATTTAAAAATCAATGCAATCAAGAATGCTTCGGTCGTTACTTCTGAACAGACCACTCTATCTGTAAAAGCGCCTTCACAACCTTCGCAGATTGTAACAAACAAATTCGGACTGGGACCTCAGGCGGAAACCGGTTGGACCGGAGAGCCATGGAAGACCCTTCCGATTGGTGATTTATTGAAAAGTATGCCGGATGCTTTATCTTTTGACATTAACGCATCTTCAGACATGAGTGCTTCACAGCATTTTTATACGGATGATGCTTTCATGAAAATTAAATATGAGGCTAAGGTGCCTCTGGCTGTAGCTAGTGACTTTAAAGTTACATTGGCAGATACAGTGCGGAGCGTTTTTACGAAGGACATTGTCGACAAACTTTTCTCTTCGGGCGATGCTGGAATATATGGCCTTGTTCAGAATTCAATTCCTTTAAATGTGCAACTGTCAATGCGCATTCTTGATGAGAACAATAATGATACCGGGGTTTCGATTGCCCCCCAGGTTGTAGCTTCTGGTACTAAAGAGGGCGCTTCTACGTCAACCGTTCTTTCGATTAAGTTGTCGGAAAGCGAGGTTAAGAAAATGCAAAATGCAAAGAATGTTGAGTTAGTCTTTGTCTTTACCTCTTCTGATACGATAAAGGATATTACCTTAAAACAATCCGATTATGTCTCTGTCACGCTGTATATGAAGAAAGACGGAGGAATCAATCTTAATATGTAATTGTTACCGGTTAATTTAATTGTTTCATTATGAGAGTTTCATCCTATACCAGATATTTTTTCATTATCCTTTTCCTTCTCTGTTTTTCATCGATTTCAAGAGCGCAACAGGTCGAGACTGGCTATTTTTTGGATAACTATTCCATGCGACATACCTTAAATCCGGCTTTGCGTCCGGCGACAGGATATCTTAGCATTTTCGGATTAGGAGATTATGATATGGACTTCAATACCAACAGTCTGACGTTTGATAAACTCATCTATCCCAACGGGGTAGGTAATGAATTAGTAACTTTTTTGCATCCGTCTGTTGATGCCAACACGTTTATTAATTCTTTGGCCCGGGTAAATACGCAAAATTCGAGTTCTCGCATCAATATATTGTCTTTCGGCTTCTTCCATGGAAAGTCATTCTGGAATTTCGGAGTAAACTTAAGATCAGATTTCGATTTCAGCATTCCAAAGGATTTGTTTGTCGCAATGAAGTTAGGAGTAGATAATGCGGCAGGACAAACATTCAACGTTTCTGATCTTCGCCTTGATGGAAGGTCATACGCTGAAGCTGCTTTAGGCTATTCCCGTCCGGTCAATGATCGGTTGACTTTAGGAGGAAAAGTGAAATTCTTAGTCGGTTTTGAGGATCTTAAAGCTTATTTTAATAATATGCAGATCAAGATGTCCGCCGATGCATGGAATGTAACGGCAGACGGACAATTGGATGTTTCGATGAAGGGATTAAAGCCTAAGTTCGGTTATGATGAAAAATTTCAGAAGACCTACATCAATGGCTTTGATTACAAATCACCGGGAATTGGAGGCTACGGCTCGGCCCTTGACTTGGGAGCAAACTATAAGCTCACGAAGCATCTGACCCTTTCGGCAGCAGTGCTCGATCTCGGGTTTATCAAATGGGATAAGGCCGCAACGACTTCGGGGGTTACCAATGGAGAGTATTCTTTTAATGGATTTGATTTGGGTTATGAAAATTCAAGTGTTCCATCGATTAGTAACCAGTTAACTGGAATTAAGGATAGTTTGATCAATCTGGCCCATTATACCCAAACGGAATCAAAGCAACGAACAACTTATTTGCGGTCGACATTAAAAGTAGGGGCGGAGTATGCTATTTGTAATGGGAAATTGAGTCTGGGTACTTTGTCTTCTACATTCTTCGGGGCTTCCAGTCCTTATACGGAATTGACTTCTTCTTTAAATTTTAAACCTTTACATTGGCTTTCCTGGGCTCTTAGTTATTCCTGGATGTATAGCGATTTCAACACGTTTGGCTTTGCACTCAACTTAAGTCCGTCCTGGATTAATTTGTTTATCGCAAGTGATTATGCACTGATCAAAGTAAATCCGCAATATATCCCGATTAATCAAAGGGCAATAAATTTCCGGTTCGGAATTAGTATTCCTTTTGCATCAAACCGATGTAAGTAAGAAAAATGACTCAACAATGAATAGTAAACTTATAATTGGTATATTTGAAGTGTAACAACTAACCAGCCAGCCAATTATGAGAAGATTACTATTCGTCTTATTCTTACTGATAAATAGCAGCAATTTATTTGCACAGGAAATTATCTGTGATAAAAACAGTATTACCGATGCGTATAGACTTGCTATTAACACAATTGATATAAATACACGCAGAGGGATTCTGGCAGCAGGTGGTGACTATGGAGGCGAATGGACAAGAGATATAGCCATTAATTCATGGAATGGAGCGAGTTTATTAAGACCGAAAGTGGCCGAACAATCATTGTGGAGCGTTACCATTCATAAAGACACAATTGGTCATCAATATTGGGATAAAATTATATGGGTTATCTCAGCTTATAACCATTACAAGGTAACCGGGAATAAAGAATTTCTTAGGCAGGCATATAAGTGTTCAGTCAATTCGATGAAAGAATTAGAACAAACAGCATTCGACCGTCAATATAATTTATTTACAGGGCCTTCCGTTTTTAATGACGGGATATCTGGTTATCCAACACCAATATACGATAGTTCGAATAATTCCTCTTTTGTATTGGATCACAAAAACGCCAAAACAATTAAATGTCTTAGCACAAACTGTTTGTACTATGGGGCATACCGCTCTTTGGTTAAAATGAGTCAAATATTGAATAGGAATGAGGAAACAATTCGGCTTTTTCAGGAGAAAGCAAAGAACCTTAAGGCAAATATTTTAAAATATCTGTATTCTGAGGATAAGAACAGACTATCTTATTTGATTGATAATGATGGGAAAATTAATGATTCTCAAGAAGGGTTAGGAATCTCATTTGCCGTTTTATTTGGTGTTATAGATAAAGACAAAGCAGATCAATTGATCCGGAATGTAAATACTTCTAAGTTCGGAATAACTTCGATCTATCCTGATTTCCCCCGCTTCTCACATGAAAAGCCAGGCAGGCACAATAATATCAGTTGGCCAATGGTTAATGGATTCTATGCCCAGGCCGCAATCTTAGCAGGAGAACAGACATCTTTTATTCATGAATTAAATGGGTTAACGCAATTGGCTCTTGACCGTGACAAAGGTGATTATAATTTCAGAGAAATATATAACCCTTATACCGGTGTTCCTGACGGAGGGTGGCAATGTGATTATCATTGGAATTCATGCAAACATCAAACATGGTCGGCTACGGCGTATATTAGTATGATACTGTATGGTTTAGCGGGGATTCATGTAGACGACAACTCTATGTCGTTTTCGCCATTCTTACCAGATGATATTCATTACCTCGAAGTCAGAGATATTAAATATTGTCAGTCGGAACTGAAAATTATAATTAAGGGTAATGGCAAAAAGATAAAATCGTTTTTATTGAATGGTAAAAAGCAGTTCTCGAATAAAATCGATTCAAAAATAACAGGCTCAAATGTAATATCTATTGAATTAGAGTAGTTTAAAAAAAAATGCCATGGTCGTCTCTGTTGGATGTAATTATTACTGGAAATATGTACTAATTATTAAATCATAATAGTAAAATGACAAAAATGGAAAAAGGAAAGAATCATCCAATTTGTCCGGTTGAGAGAGCTGGAATGTTAGATACTCCTCTAAGAAAATTGTTTCAAAACCCACAGAGAATATTAAAGCCATACATTAAAGCTGGAATGACAGTCCTCGATTTAGGTTGTGGTCCGGGCTTCTTTACTATAGAGATCGCAAAGATGCTTAATGGTTCAGGAAAAGTTATTGCTGCTGACTTGCAGGATGGAATGCTTGAAATAGTAAATAAAAAGATCCAGGGAACAGAATTAGAGCAACGGATTGAGATCCATAAATGTGGCATTTCGGAGATCGGGGTTACCCAAAAGGTGAATTTCATTCTGGCTTTTTATATGATTCATGAAGTGTCAAACCAGGAAAAGCTATTCGAAGAATTAAAATCTATATTAGAACCTGGAGGAAGAATTTATATCATCGAGCCCAAAATGGAGGTTTCAATGCAATCATTTGAAGAAATGATAACGAGAGTAAGAAACATTGGATTTGAGATTGTAGATAAACCCAGAATTCCTTTTAGTCGAGCCGTTTTATTGTCAATCAATAATTAGCCTGGGGCTAGCCAGAGTTACCTTAGACATTGAAAAATGGGCTGGATTAATTGATCTTTCCGGATGAAATGTTAAAGTTTCCTTGAGTTTTGCCGGTGTATAGTTTATGATTTCCGTGGTTTTGATATCTTGCCTTCAAAAGAAGATATATAATCTATGGGGGAGAATAGAGTCTTATCCAAATTTCAGGTTATTTTAATGGCTGTTGCGGCAGGGGCATCGGTAGCGAATATTTATTATAACCAACCTATTCTTAAGGATATTGCCTCATCGTTGAAAGTAACTGAAGGTAAAGCAGGAATCATTTCTATGCTTTGTCAAATAGGTTACGGATTAGGGCTCTTTTTCATTATTCCGCTGGGGGACAAAATCAACAAGAAAAGATTGATCCTTACGTTGTTGTTGCTGCTTACCTTTTTCCTCTTTTCTATGACTCTCGCTACCAATATCACAGAAGTCTGGATATTAAGCGTTCTGATTGGGATTCTTTCCGTATCGGTGCAGGTTATTTTGCCCATGGCTGCAAGTCTTGATTCGGTAAGCAGGGGAAAAACGGTGGGAACAATCTTTTCGGGACTACTGATTGGTATTCTGGCTGCCCGGGTATTCAGTGGGTTTGTATCCGAATGGATGGGGTGGCGCTATGTCTATGGCTTTTCTTCTTTATTGATCCTGTTAATTACGTTACTGCTTAAAATCTATTTGCCCAATGTGAAAAGTGAGTTTAGCGGGCATTATTTCCAATTATTGCAATCGGCATTATTCCAGATCAAACGATTTCCCTTGCTAAGGGTGACTTCGCTCACCGGAGGTTTACTGTTCGGCGTATTCTGCTCATTCTGGACTACACTTACATTTCATCTTAGTGGTTCGCCTTTTCATTTTCATGCTGATACGATCGGACTTTTCGGTTTGGTAGCAATTGCCGGTGCTTTAATGGCCCCTGTCTTTGGTAAACTGGCAGACAAAGGCAATGCTAACAGATCTTTGTTCTTAGCGGTAGTGATGGTTATTGTCAGTTTGTTGCTTATGATATTCTTCCCTGATTCTGTCGGAATATTAGTTGTTGCTGTATTAATCCTGGATGTTGGAATCCAGGCAATGCAGGTAACCAATGTGGCACTGATTTATACTTTGGACGAAAATTCGCATAGCCGTATTAACACCATTTATATGACAACCTATTTTATTGGCGGGGCATTAGGGACCTTCGTGGGACTGCTTTGCTGGAATCATGGTGGATGGAGTTGGGTCACGGGACAGATGTTGCTCTGGTCTTTCCTGGCCTTCGCCCTGGTGTTAATGAATAAAAAAATATTATAGATGCGGATATTCTGATTAGTCTGTCAGCACAATATTTAGAGATTGCATTGTTGATAATCATCAATTTATAGAAAAAAGCTGATTAATATATACAAAAACAATAACTATCTTTAGCTGTCCAGATTAATATGAAAAATGAAAAGAATAAACGTTATTGCGCTTGCGGTTCTACTGGCTTTAAGCTGCTCTTCGTATGTGAAGGGAAATGAAACCCGATGTGTGGTGAATACACTAACAATTAACCACACGACAAATCCCCTTGGGATTGATAACCAAACTCCTCTTTTTTCCTGGCAATTGAATTGCCAGGCTCGTGGAATAAAACAAAAGGCTTATCAGATTCTGGTGGCTTCGTCTCCTGAATTGCTTCGGGATGATACAGCCGATTTGTGGAATTCCGGTAAGATAACCTCAGATGAAACGATCAACATTCCTTATGCCGGAAAAATACTCGTCTCCGAACAACATTGTTTCTGGAAAGTAAAGATATGGGATCAGAATGGAAAAGAATCGAAGTGGAGTAGCACTTCTCAATGGTCGATGGGATTCCTTTCACAGAGCGATTGGAAAGCACAGTGGATCGGTTTAGACCGGATTGAAGGGAAAGATCTGACTAAAAATGAACATACCCGCCTTTCTGCCCGTATGCTTCGCAAGGAAATAAGTGTCCCTAAACAATTGAAACAGGCTACGGCTTACGTCTGCGGACTGGGATTGTTTGAGTGGTCTATTAATGGCAATAAAGTGGGAAGTCAGGTATTGGCCCCTGCTCTTTCGGAATATGGGAAACGAGCTTATTACATGACTTTTGATGTAACGAATTATCTAAAAAAAGGACAGAATGCTATCGGGGTCGTTTTGGGTAACGGACGTTATTTCTCACCCCGGGCCAGCGCTTCATTTTTTGGCTATCCCAAGCTGCTATTCCAACTTAACCTGGAATATACCGATGGATCAAAAGAGCTAGTTGTAAGCGATTCTTCCTGGAAGCTGACAACCGAAGGGCCAATCATTGCCAACAATGAATACGACGGAGAAGAACAGGATGCCACCAAAGAAATGCCCGGATGGGATAAATCAGGGTATAATGATTCTGCATGGAAACAGGCAGAATCGGTTAATCCCGGAGCTCCGTTACTATGCGCGCAGCCGAGTGCTCCGATTAAAGTAATGGAGACCATCAAACCGATATCGGTCAAAGAACTTAAACCGGGAGTCTATATTTATGACATGGGACAGAATATGGTGGGCTGGGCCCGTTTGAAAGTAAAAGGAACACGGGGTTCAAAAGTAACGATGCGTTTTGCTGAAACTCTTCAACCGGACGGTAGCCTTTATGTGGCTAATCTGCGTACGGCTAATGTTACGGACATTTACACCTTAAAAGGGCAGGGAACGGAAATTTTTGAGCCACATTTTACTTACCATGGATTTCGATATGTAGAGTTGACAGGCTACGAAGGAACTCCTGATTTGTCGATTTTAGACGGTCAGGTTGTTTACGACAATCTACCATTGACCGGTAAGTTTGAAACCTCCAATGCGATGATCAATACAATCTATAAAAATGCCTATTGGGGCATACGAGGTAACTATCACAGCATTCCTACGGATTGTCCGCAACGGGATGAACGACAGGGATGGTTGGGAGACCGGGCCGTAGGTTCCAAAGGAGAAAGTTTTGTGTTCGATAACAGCCGTTTGTATGCAAAATGGTTACAGGATATTGACGATGCACAGCGTGAAGATGGAAGTGTACCGGATGTTGCTCCTACCTATTGGAAGATATACAGTGATAATGTGACCTGGCCGGCCGCTTATCCGGTGATTGCCAATATGCTGTATGATCAATACGGAAATGTGACTCCGATTAAAACACATTATGATTCTTTCAGAAAATGGATTCTCTACATGAAAGACCATTACCTGAAGGATGGAATTTTGGTGAAAGACACCTATGGCGATTGGTGCATGCCACCGGAAGAACCAAAACTGATTCATTCAAACGACCCCGCAAGGAAAACCAGTGGTGAGATTCTCAGTACTTCATATTATTACTACCTGCTTACGCTGATGCAACGTTTTGCTACGTTACTCAACAAACCGAATGATGCGGCAGAGTATGATCAGCTTGCTTCGGTCATTTATATGGCTTATAATCAAAAGTTCTTTGATAAGGAAAATGGATGCTATGGCAATAATACGGCAACGGCAAACCTTCTTTCTCTGGCATATAATCTGGTTCCGGAAGAGAATAAGAAGGCTGTGTTTGAGAATGTCGTTAATAAGACAGAGAATGATTTTCATGGACATATCAGCACCGGATTAGTCGGAGCTCAATGGATTATGCGTATGCTTACCCAATACGGACGTTCGGATATTGCTTACAAATTGGTTACAAATACCGATTATCCGAGCTGGGGCTACATGGCAGAACATGGCGCTACGACGATCTGGGAATTATGGAATGGGGACTCAGCCGATCCGGCTATGAATTCGGGAAATCATGTAATGTTGCTGGGAGATCTGGTAATCTGGTTCTACGAAGATCTGGCCGGTATAAAGTCGGACCCCGATGCTCCGGGATTTAAGAATATAATCATGAATCCGGCGGCAGCAGGTAATCTGAACTACGTGAATGCATCGTATAATTCTTCGCGAGGATTGATAAAGAGCGATTGGAAGAAGGATAATGGTCACTTTGACTGGAATATTACAATTCCTGCAAATGCTTCTGCTACGGTTTATGTTCCGGCAAAAAGTGAAGAAGAAGTTAAAGAAAACGGCAGAGAAGTTTCAAAGTCAGAGGGAATAACGTTTCTCCAGATGGAGGAAGGGAAAGCGGTCTTTAAAGTTTCCTCGGGAACTTACCGGTTTTCTTCGTTATATTGATGTTAACACTTTTTTTTCTAGATATTTAGTTTAAAAAATAAGATATTGGAAAAGGGTTGTCTCAAAAAATAAGACAGCCTTTTTCTATTGTCTGGTCTTTAAGAATTCTTATTCCTGTTTTTTATGAAGATCATTTTTACAAGTAATTTTTAAATCGCCACTTATTCCGGTTCGTTAAAATTACATTGTCTGCTAAGTCTGTGGTTCTGGGTCCTTTTTACGATAAAACAGTAGCTGTAAAGCTGAAATATTTCTTTAGTGCTGCAAATATTAATTTGCTTGATGGATGCGTATACTTAATTGTTTTTTTTAATAACAAATTTGATATCTATCTATCTAACCGAACATATTCTTTAATTTTTTAAAATAATCAGTTTTCGTTTTGCATTACAAAACGGAAAAAGGGAGGTATAGCAGCCTTTAACCTCATGATGAAATACTGTTTTTGAGGTTAATTAGTTAGATATTTTATTAATGTGCCTGTTTTTATTTATTTTTTGATTTTATTTCCATTAAATTTAGGCAGTAAAAAATACCGATGTCCGGTTGACTTATGAATGAAATAAAAACTAATAAATAATTTTTCCCAAAATGAAACAAAAAGAAAATCTAAGCTATGTGTTGTTCCTGTCAATCGTGGCGGCTTTGGGCGGATTCCTTTTCGGTTATGATACAGCCGTGATATCCGGAACGATAAAAAGTGTTTCTGTACAATTTAATATGAATGCGGTTCAAGTAGGTTGGTATGTAAGCTGTGCCTTGCTTGGTTCAATTATCGGAGTGCTATTTGCCGGGAAACTGAGTGATGCTTTTGGACGTAAATTGGTTTTGTTTATTTCGGCTGTTCTGTTTTCAATCGGAGCGGTTGGTTGTATGTTTTCGACCAATGAATATTATCTGATCGTTTATCGATTGATCGGGGGAGTCGGTATTGGAGCTGCCTCGGTTATATCTCCTCTATATATTTCAGAGATTTCTATTGCCCGTTACCGCGGACGGCTTGTGTCGCTTTATCAGTTGGCCGTGACGGTCGGCTTTCTTGGGGCCTATCTGGTTAATTATGGTTTGCTTCGTAATTCGTTATCATTACAGAGCGCTGGGGCAACAGGCGGCTGGATCTATAAAATTTTTGGTAGTGAAGTCTGGCGTTCAATGTTAGGTGCAGAAGGAATTCCAGCCTTGTTATTCTTTATCATCATCTTTTTTGTTCCTGAGAGTCCCCGCTGGCTTTTAGTAAAGGGCAAAGTTCAAAGATCTTTAACAATTCTGACCAGAATTTACGGGGAAGAAAAGGCTAATGCACAAGTGAATGAAATTCAGGCTACACTTCAAAGTGAGACAAAAACGGATTGGAGAATGCTTTTTCATGGAGGTTTTCGCACTGCTTTGATTATTGGAGTATGTCTGGCTATTCTCGGTCAGTTTATGGGTGTGAATGCGGTTTTGTATTATGGACCGAGTATTTTTCAACAAACCGGTCTGTCGGAGGGTGACTCACTTTTTTATCAGATTTTTGTGGGAATGATCAATGTAATCTCCACGGTTATTGCTATCATGGTAATTGATAAGATAGGTCGTAAAAAACTGATTTATTATGGGGTGACAGGTATGTTCGTTTCCCTTATTCTTATTGGCCTTTATTTCACGATTAATAAATCAACCGCAGTTATTCCTCCGGTTACGCTTTTGGTCCTTATTCTGTTTTACATCTTCTGCTGTGCAATTTCAATCTGTGTTGTTATCTGGGTATTGCTTTCTGAAATGTATCCGGTAAAGGTGCGTGGAGCTGCAATGTCGATTGCTGGCTTCTCTTTGTGGATTGGAACGTTCCTTATTGGGCAGTTAACTCCATGGTTGATGGCATCACTTTCACCTGCTGGTGTTTTCTGGCTCTTTGGACTGATGTGTCTTCCTTATTTGTGGATTACCTGGAAACTGGTTCCTGAAACAACCGGTAAATCACTTGAAGAGATCGAACAGATGTGGAATAAATAATTCTGTTTTCAAATACCCTAATTTTTAGAGATAAAAAGACGATTTCGGCAATTAGCCGGAATCGTCTTTTTTTATATACACAAGAATAAAATATAATCATAAAGATAACCTGAAAGGTATAGTCACCGTACAAAGAAATAAAAGGATGTGTGTTACAAAAAACATTATTTTGTTTGCGAAACAATTTATTTAATAGATTATCATTTTATTGACCCGTACACTAAATCGATTTATGAAACTGTATTTTAGCCCTAAAAACAGGGGTATTTGTTTGAACGATTGAAACAAAGGAAAAGCTTAATGTTATGGGAACAAAAACGATTTTGGTGATTGATGATAATGAAATTATCTTGAAAATGCTCGAAGGAGTATTAAATAAAGTCGGATACCATACTGAACTGGCTCATAATGGAAGAGAGGGTATTGAAATGGTGAAAAATAAATCTTTTGATTTAATTATTACCGATGTTATGATGCCTTACGCCAGTGGCTTCGAGGTTATTAGCAAATTAAGAGAGCACCTTGAACAACGTTCTGTTCCGATTATTGTAATTTCTTCCATTACTCAGGAGGATTCGGCTATTGACAGCTTTAATCTTGGAGCAGACGAATATATCCGTAAGCCTATTATGATGAGAGAATTATTGATTAAAATCAAAAAGTTATTAGCCAGGGAATCGTGATATGATTACATCTATCTTCACCAGTTATACCAAGGATGCATATTCTCCGGGAATGCTTATTAGTCACTTTGGTGACTTGCCCTTGATTGTTAAAATCTCAATCCTCTCAATTATTATCTCTGTTATTCTTATTGTTTATGTACAGCTTCGTATCGTTTTAACCCGAATGAGGGGGCATCTTAAACAAAAACGAATCAATCGTCTTGTTCCGAAAATAGATCAGCTAATTCTTGAAAATGTACTTTTAAAAGATCCTTCTTCTTTTTTGGAAAATGTTTCTGTTGAAGAAATAGAAATAGATATTATTCCTTTTAAAACACAAATTCTAAATCATAGAAGAAACCAACAGATTTTTATTGATCGACTTATTGATTATAGACATGAATTTACGGGCGATGTCGGTTTTCTGTTGCGAAAGCTTTATATCGAACTGAACCTTGATAAAGTATCGCTGAAAAAAATAAAAAATTATAGTTGGGAAAAAAAGGTTAGCGGAATTAATGAACTCGAAAGGATGAATATTCCGATTAATGATGCGTTGATTCTTCCGTTAACGAATAGTAAGAGGCCTGAGTTAAGAGCGAAAGCCCGTAATGCCTATGTAAAGCTTAGTAAAAATGAACCTTTTAAGTTTTTTGATGTAAGTACAGAGCCACTACTCAAATGGGATCAGATTGAACTTTTCAGTACGATAACCATGTCCCCGGATATCGCTATCCCCAATTTTGCCCGATGGGTAGCTTACTCTAATAATAAAAGCATTATTTCTTTTTGCCTGAAACTAATCGCTTACTTTGAACAAAACGATGCTGGCTCTGCGGTGATGAAAGTGCTCCAGAGTAAAGATCATTTGCTTCGGGCAGATGCAATTCGGTGCCTTGGGCAATTGCGCTATATAGAGGCTGAACCTCAGTTAAATCATATTTACAATAATCAACCGGTAATCTGCCAGATTGAGATTCTGAAAGCACTCGGTTTAATGGCAACAGGGAAGAGTACTGATTTTATCAGACAGGAATTTCTCTATTCTACTGATTTTGATATTCGAAAGAATGCAGCTACGGCACTTATCAAACTATATGATTTCAAACAGATTGAAGAATTGATGCAGACTGCGTCTCCCGAAAATCAACTTATTCTTAAGCATTGTAAGAATCCTTTAATCAAATATTAAAGTATGCATTACTTGTTCTCCATCGTAACATCCTTATTTGAAAATTTCATTTTCATCTATGGCACGACTTTGCTGTGCATTTATGTATTATTGGGAATTTTTTCTTATTTCTCTATTCGAAAATTTCAGAACAGGGAACAGTTATCTAATTATGAAGACCTTTTTACTTCCCAATTAGCTCCTGGAATCTCGGTTATAGCTCCTGCGTACAATGAAGGTTTATCAATAGTGATGAATGTTCGTTCTTTGCTAACATTGAGGTATCCTATTTTTGAAATTGTTCTGGTTAATGATGGAAGTACGGATGATTCTATGGAGCAGATTATTCGTGAATTTGAACTGACAAAAGTTGATTTTGCTTATAATGAAAAAATAAGAACCCAACCAGTTCGGGGAATTTATAAGTCAACCAATAAAGCTTTTAGTAACCTGATGGTTATTGACAAAGAGAATGGCAAAAGTAAGGCCGATGCAGTGAATGCGGGAATAAATGCAGCTACCTTTGACTATTTTCTTTGTACTGATGTCGATTGTATTCTGTTTAAGGATGCAATTTTGAAATTAATTAAACCGGTACTGGAAGAAAAAACCAAACAAGTCATTGCCGTCGGTGCTACGTTACGGATTGCGAATTCATGTGATATTGATCATGGAGTAATACTTAGAATGCGTCCTCCTAAACAATTATTACCACGTTTTCAGGAGATGGAATATATTCGCGCTTTTGTTCTTGGCAAGATGGGGTGGAGTTTTGTTAACTGTGTTCCAAATGTTTCCGGAGGATTGGGTTTATTTGATAAGGACGTCGCGATCAAATCAGGCGGATATGATCCGCTATCATTTGGTGAGGACATGGAGTTACTGGTTCGAATGACCCGATTTGCTCATGATAATAATCTGAACTATGCGATCCGTTATATTCCACAGACATTGTGCTGGACCGAGGCTCCGTCTACAGTTAAAACCTTAATGCGCCAAAGAACCCGTTGGTCCCGGGGGTTAGCTCAATTGATGTATTCCCATTTTAAAATGATATTTAATCCTCACTATGGCCGTGCAGGAATGATTATATTCCCATATAATTTCTTTTTTGAGCTATTAGCTCCATTAGTCGAGATTACCGGAATTTCTTATCTTATCTATCTTTTGGCTTACGGACGAATAAATGTTCCTTTTTCTATTCTATTGTTTGTTTTTACCTATCTGTGCGCAATCATGATCACCACAACTGCCATATTATGGGATCAACTTGCATTTCAATCATATAAAACATTTCGGGAGGTATTATTTCTTTGGTCTACTGTACTGTTTGAGTTTATACTCTATCATCCGTTGAATGTCGTATTTGCTCTTCGGGGATATTATTTCTTTTTAACCGGACAGAAACATTCATGGGGTGATATGCAACGACAGGGTTTCGGAAATGCTAAAATAGTGAATTTAAATTGAATCATAACAGATCAAAATGCATGGTATGATGAATATGGACATCTGGCAATATTTGAGGGAAGCATACGAAGGCGGTATTTTTGTATACGGAATGACTTTGCTGTTCATGTATGGATTTCTTGCTTTCCTTGCTTCCCTTGGAATTTCTCGTTTTATTAAACGGGAGAAATATATTGATTACCAAAATCTTATAGTTTCAGAATATGCTCCTGGAATCTCGGTCATTGCTCCGGCTTTTAATGAAGGGGTAACTATTATTCAGAATGTGCGTTCGTTGTTAACTTTTGATTATTCCAATTATGAGGTTATTATCATTAATGACGGGAGTACCGATGATACACTGGATAAACTGATTCTTGAATTTGAAATGGTACCGGTAGATTTCGCTTATAATGAAAAAATTAAAACTCAGCCAGTACAACGTATTTTTAGATCTAAAAGTGCAGCTTACGACAAGCTTCTTGTTATTGATAAAATAAATGGGAAAAGTAAAGCTGATGCCTCAAATGCCGGGATTAACGCCTCTTCTTTTGATTATTTTCTTTGTACTGATGTCGATTGTATTCTTGCCAAAGATACATTAAGTCGGATGATCTATCCATTTTTGGCTGAAAAGGAAAGCAAAATTATCAAAGTCGGTGACCCGTGCCCTGAATGCGGATATATACCTGTTATTGAAGAACATAAGCGGGTAATAGCAACAGGAGCAACCCTTCGTATTGCTAATTCGAGTGATTTTGAAGAGGGGGTTCTAATACGGATGCGTCCTCCCCGAAGACTATTGCCGCGCTTTCAGGAATTAGAATATATTCGATCCTATATACTCGGTAAAATGGGCTGGAGCCTGATTAATAGTGTTCCGAATGTATCAGGCGGACTGGGGATGTTTGATAAAGATATCGCTATTAAAGCCGGAGGATATGACCCTATGTCCTTTGGTGAGGACATGGACCTGATCACCCGGATGTGTGCCTACATGCGCGAAAACAAACAAAAATATGCAATCCGATACATCCCTTCTACGCAGTGTTGGACAGAAGGCCCTCCGAATTTGAAGGTTTTTAGTCGTCAGCGAACAAGATGGGGACGGGGACTGATTCAGATTATGTTTCTACACTGGAAAATTATATTTAATCCGAAGTATGGCCGATTGGGAATGGTTGTCTTTGCTTATAATTTTTTATTCGAGTTTTTAGCTCCGATTATAGAATCTTCAGGAATCTTATATTACATATATCTAGTAGTCAGTCACCGTGTTAATGCGACCGATGCAATATTGATTCTGGTTTTTGTGTATCTCTATTCTATTATGCTTACTAATCTTGCTGTATTCTGGGACCAAAGAGTTCATCGCAATTACAATACATGGCGAGAAGTTTTTGGACTGAGTTTGATGGCTTTTATTGAACCATTTATTTATCATCCTCTCAATGTATTCTTTTCACTTAGAGGATATCTATTTTTCATTGTGGGGAAAAAGACAGTTTGGGGAAATATGCAACGTCAGGGATTCGGACGAATACGAGTTTAGTTTGTGTGGTTGTTGAAAGTAAAAATTGAACGATGAGACGATATGGAATTGTTTTAAGCGTACTGATTTTTGTGGAAATCATAGGAATTATAAGGCCTGTTACTGCTTTTGCTCAGAAAGAAAGACAAAATGGTCCGGATGAATTACGTGTAATCAAACAGAAACTGGATTATACGAGGGATTATAAAGGGGCACTTGCTTTATGTACCTCTGCCGTAAAAAATCATCATGGGGATGTTGATTTTCTTTTTTTACTCGGGAAGGCCTATTTTATGACACACAACTACAGCCAGGCACAGAAAGTATTTGATCAGGTTATTCAAAAGTCACCGAATTACAAAGACGCCTATATGGCTTCCGTAAATGTTCAGCTGGCAGTTCATAATAACTGGAAAGCAATGGTTTATGTAAATAAAGGATTGGCCTATTTCTCTGGCGATCGTGATTTTGAACTGAAAAAGCTCAGCATTTTTCTGCAACAGGCAAATCGTAATGGAGCCAACGCCCAGGTCGAACATCTTATCCGTTTATTTCCCACTGAGTCTGCTGTTATGAAAACTTGCGTGAATTATTATAATGGGCAAGGGGACTTGCTTTTGAGACAAGGTAATCTTTCACAGGCTTCTGTTGCTTATGGCAAGGCGTTGGAATTAGATCCCGGAAATATTGAAGCATTAAAAGGGAGTTCTTCTGTTCGTCAAAAATCAGGTGACGATCAAAGTACATTGAATATGCTTAATCGGGCCTTAATACAACATCCCGGTTCCTATGATTTTATGATTAAAAAAGCATCGATTCTATTAGATCAGAAAAGATATCCGGAAGCTCGGGAGATGCTTCAACTGATTTTAAAAAAGTCACCCGGAGATGCAAAAGCCAGGTCTTTATTGTCAGAACTGAATACCGACGCGGCCCAATATTATAAAAGTGAAGATCCCTATTTCTTATATTCCGATATACTGCAACAATCTCCCGGAAACACTGAAGCAATGGGTAATGTAATTTCGATTGCACTAAACCGTGGAAATCTGGATGAAGCCCTTTTCTGGATTGATAAGTCTTTGAAGAAGAATCCTTCGGATAAAAAAAGATTATTTCAAAAATTGACGATTCTTCAACGACAACAGAAATATGGTGCGGCTTCTGTTGTAGCAGAGAAACTTCTAAAACTAAACCCCGGGAACCGTGATATTAAAGAGGAGTTGATTCAGCTCTATCAACGAATAGGTCATGATTATGCCGGAGAACAATTGTATGATAATGCACTGGATTCTTATCGGAAAATATTCAAGCTGGACCCCAGAAATAAAGAGGCTTTAAATAGTTCGATAAATATTCTATCGGCTAAAAAAGATTATTCTGCCGCACTTCAACTGGTCGATAATACACTTCAGCTATATCCTAAAGAGACTGACCTGCTTACTTTAAAGGCCTCGCTGTTACAAGATGACGAACAATTTGAAGAGGCGATGCTTTTATGGGAAAAACTGAGCAGTCAAGAGCCTCAGAATAAAAAATTCACCGGTAATTATATTGAAGCTTCCCTTGCATTTGGCCGACAACTTATGCAGGTCTCCGATTATGACCCGGCAGCAGCTGTTTATGCCAAAATTTTGACTATACAGCCAGACAATAAGGAGGCGCTTAATAACATCCAGAATATCGAATTAGCAAAGAATAAGCAAGGAAGCCAAACCGCAATAGTTCTTTCTGATCAGGCACTTAAATATTATCCGCATGATCTTGGATTTTTAATGAAAAAATCGGATGCTCTTTTCCGTTCTCATCATTATCCTGAAGCCAGCAATTTGACCGATAGTTTAATGAAACGTTATCCATATAACCTGAAACTCCGGGATATTTATCTGGAACAGTTACATAAAATGGCGGTTGTTTCAAGACAACATGGGGATTCTACTGCTTCTATCAATACCTATAATCGCATTTTAGCGGTCAATGCTTCAGATTCAACGGCTCTGCTCGAACTAGCCAACCTTTATCGGGCCGGAGGAAATTACAGTCAGTCACTTAAAGTAACGGGCAATGCCTTATCTTATTATCCCGGGAATGCAACGTTTCTCTTGAAACGAGCACAGGTTTTGGAACAAATGAAACAATACAGGGAAGCATTTGCGGCAGCAGATTCAGTCGCTTTGATTTACCCTGAACGGAAATCTTTCCGGAGTTATTCCGATTATCTGCTTAGCCGGACCTTTAAGAATATGATTTCTCTTTCCTATTTAAATTCTCAGCTTGATTCTTCGCGTACGGCTAATATTGCAACCTTGCAATATTCTTTCTATGGAAAAAAAGGAATCTATTCTGGTAAATTAAACTTCGCAGGACGGGGTTCAGGAACAGGATTGCAGGGAGAGTTCGAAATGTATTATAATCATTCTCCCCGGTGGTATTCTTATCTAGACTTGGCTGTTGCCAATAAACTGGTATTTCCCAATTGGAAAGTAGCCTATTCCATTTTCCATAGCTTCGCAAAAGGGTGGGAAGGAGAATTAGGAGTCCGTGTACTAAAATTTACTACCATATCGTCGTATTCCGGTGTTGTCTCATTAGCTAAAAGTTTTGGTGATTTCTGGGTGAATTTCAGAAATTACACCACCTTTTTATCAGGAAAAACCTATGAAGCAGAAACTCTCACTGCTCGCCAGTACCTGAACAATAAGACGGACTTTTTTTATGCAAATCTCGGATATGGAAATTCCCCGGATGAATTCAGCCGGAGCTATCAGTTAAACATGAATATTAAGTATCAAACCTACAGCATCGGGGGCGGATTTCAGATGATGTTCAATTACCGGAACATCATTAGTATAAATGCTACATGGTTTAATCAGAAAACCTATGAATCCCTTTATCGAAATCAATATGACGTTTATGTCTCGTTTGCAAGAAAATTTTAATAACTGAATTATGCGTCGTTGGAAATTATGGCTCCTTTGTGTGCTTTGTCTGTTGACTTGTAATCGTTGCGCTTTTAGTAAAGAAAGTGTGACACTGGTTCGTGATGGCAAATCGGATTATGTCATTGTGTTACCGGTAAAACCATTGAAAAACGAGCAGACTTCCGCTACCATTCTGCAACAGTTCTTGCAGAAAATAACCGGGGTTAAGTTGCCAGTTGTACAAGAAGATTCTTATACCGGAAACCATGCTATTTTCCTGGGAAATGGGAAGGTCGCCTCCAGCCTGACCGATCAGCTGAAAGACGATGGCTATGCTTTTGCGATACAGGGAGAATCGCTGATTATTGCCGGACTTCACGGACACTCGACCGAATACGGAGTCTATACCTTTGCTGAAAAATATCTGGGGTGCCGTAAACCGGACGGAGGAGCTGCTTTTATCCCTCAGAACAGAACACTGACAATTCCCGGAGATATCCGTGAAATCCATAATCCGGCCTTTGTGTATCGTCAGAGTTATTACCCCATGAGTAACGATCCGGAATATTTGAAGTGGCACGGAATACAGCGCTTTGAGGACTTGTGGGGAATATGGGGGCATTCGTTCTTTAAACTCGTTCCCCCGAAAGTTTATTTCACCTCGCATCCCGAATATTATTCGCTGGTAAATGGTCAAAGACAGGCTCTTCAATTGTGTCTGAGTAATGATACAGTTCTGCATCTCGTGATAGAGCAAATCAAAAAGCAGGCAAGAGAAAACCCCGATGCATTGTATTGGTCCGTTTCGCCCAATGATGACGGAGGTTATTGTACCTGTTCCCGTTGCCGGAAAGTCGACGCGGAAGAAGGGGGGCCTCAGGGTTCTTTGGTGCGCTTTGTTAATAAAGTTGCTGCAGCTTTACCTGAATTAAAGATTACCACGCTGGCTTATGGCTATTCTGCTCATGCACCTCTGAAAACCAAGCCAGCGCCAAATGTTTTTGTTTTAGTCAGCAGTATTGATGCGTT
The DNA here is from genome assembly GCA_963692465.1 of Prolixibacteraceae bacterium. GTDB lineage: Bacteria > Bacteroidota > Bacteroidia > Bacteroidales > Prolixibacteraceae > JAUZOB01. The sequence continues at coordinate 52,951 of OY829943.1, read as the reverse complement.
TCGTGAAAAGTCCCTCAAAGAATCGCCCTCTGCCGCTTCGTTTCGAAAGAATCTGTCGGAGTGGGCAGCAGTCACCTCCAATATTTTCGTGTGGGATTATTCGATTCAATTTACCAATTATCTGGCACCGTTTCCTTCGCTCATGACGGTTGCTCCGAACTATCAGTTTTTCCGTGAGAATTCGGTAAAAGGTGTTTTTGAACAGGGGAGTGGTGATACTTATTCTGATATGGCAGAGTTGAATAGCTCTATTCAGTCAAAGCTTTTATGGAATCCAGATGAGGATGTAACTCGATTAATCTCTGATTTCTGCCGGGATTATTATGGTCCGGCAGCCGAGACAATTCAGGAATATCTAACGAAGCGGGAAGATGCTTTATTGAACTCAAACCATCCGCTGGATATTTATGGCGACCCCGTTAATGAAATTCGGTCTTTCCTGTCCCCCGAACAGATGAATTCTTACAGTACACTGTTGATTCGGGCTGCTAAGACTGTAAAAGGTACTATTTTTGAATCCAGGGTGAGACGCGTTCAATTGTCGCTTGAATATGCCCAATTACAGCAATCGCGTTATTATGGGCCTGAAAAAGGAGGCTTTCTGTCTTCTGACAAATCTGTCTTTTACAAGATTGCATCCGGGTGGCCTCAGAAAGTACAAAATTTTGTGAACGAATGTAAGAAGGGAGGCGTAACAGAACTTTCAGAAGGAGGATTGTCTCCGGATGCTTATCAGGAAGAATGGAATAAAATATTTGCCCGAAGATGGCCGGTTAACCTGGCTTTAAATGCTCAGGTCTCACTTGCTAATCCGTTTGCGGAAGACTATCCGGCTAAAGGAAACCGGACACTGGTTGACGGAGTATCCGGGTTTAATGATTTCAGTTATAACTGGCTTTGCTTTTACGGAACCGATATGATCGCATCAATTGACATGGGTAAAAGCACTGAATTTCAGACGATAAGTATGAATTTTTTAGATGATCCAAGGCACTGGATCTTCTTACCTGCAAGTGTTTTAGTCGATGTCTCCGATGACGGAATGAATTACCACAATATCGGTATTCGCACAAATAAATCGGAAGAAGAGCACACCTCTTGTCTGATCGTTCCCTTCTTGTTTAAGTCCGCACTGCCACTCCGTACCCGTTATATCCGGGTTACGGCAAAAGCATTAAAGGAACTGCCTTCATGGCGTGATTATTCCAATAAGAAACCGATGATCTGTTGCGATGAGGTATATGTTACAAAATGAAAAGGTTATTGATCTTTTAGAAATTCTTCCAGTTCTTTTTTAGCCTGATTACAATTCCGAATAAAATCATCTACATAGTCCCGATAGCGTTCAATTCCAGCTCTCTGTTCGGTTAGCAACTGGAGTTCTTTTAGTTGAAGGCCCAAGTCGTTTAGCCCCATAACCATTACAGATGATTTGGCTTTATGGGCCTCTTTGCCCAATTCAATGTATTGTTTGTTTTTCAATGATGCATTCATGTTTTCAATAAACTCGGGAATTTGCGCAATAAACATTTCGATAATTTCGCGCATAGCTTTAGGATCGTTTTCTGTAACGTCCTTTAAATAATTGAGATCTGTAACTTTTGTTTGATTCATAATCCGATTAAACTAGTAATTATTGTTCTCAAATATGCTTTCTATATACAATATTAAGAATTTTTTTGATTTATGGGCAAAAATAGGGGGACTAATAAAAACATATGTTGGGATTGAAAAATTTGTATTTTTGTAAAAGATTGTTGTTACTTAAATCCAATTCATGAAAACCACTGCTTTTTTTGATATGCACCAACGATTAGGTGCAAAAATGGCCCCTTTTGCCGGATATAACATGCCTATTGAATACAGCGGAATAAAAGACGAACATATGACCGTTCGAAATGGTGTAGGAGTCTTTGACGTCTCTCACATGGGAGAATTCTGGATTAAAGGACCTGATGCACTGAGTTTTTTACAAAAGGTTACTACCAACGATGTATCTAAAATCATTCCGGGACAAGCTCAGTATTCCTGCTTCCCGAATGGAAAAGGCGGAATTGTTGACGACCTGCTGGTTTATTTCTATGTCCCTGAAAAATATTTATTAGTTGTTAACGCAGCCAATGTCGAGAAGGACTGGAACTGGCTTGTATCGCAAAAAGAAGGGAATGTCGTGATGGACAATGCTTCCGATCAGATGAGTCAGCTTGCTGTTCAGGGACCGAAAGCTCTTGCAGTCCTTCAGAAACTTACTAAAGTTAATCTATCGGAAATCAAGTATTACACCTTTGTGACCGGTACGATTGCCGGAATTGATGACGTGATCATCTCTGCAACCGGATATACCGGGGCCGGCGGGTTTGAACTCTATTTTTACAACCGGCATGCAACGTCTATCTGGAATGCAATCTTTGAGGCCGGGGCTGAAGATGGAATTAAACCGATTGGTCTCGGGGCACGCGACACATTGCGGCTTGAGATGGGATATTGCCTGTACGGAAACGATATTGATGATACCACTTCGCCGATAGAAGCCGGTTTAGGTTGGATTACAAAATTCGCTGATGGAAAAGATTTTATAGATCGTGACGTTCTGTTAAAACAGAAAAAAGAAGGTGTTTTGCGCAAATTGTGCGCCTTTAAATTGATTGACCGTGGAATTCCTCGTCACGAATACTCGATTGTGAATGAAGACGGAACCCAAATAGGACAGGTTACCTCCGGTACCATGTCGCCTGTGCTCAACAAGGGAATCGGAATGGGATATGTTCAGAAGGAATATTCTTCGGTCGGTTCGATTATTTATATTGAGATACGAGGTAAAAAGATCAAGGCAGAGGTTGTAAAACCTCCGTTTATTGCTTAAAAGCAGGTTTTACTACAACGTAAAAAGGGTACTGAATAGATCATTTATTCAGTACCCTTTTTTAACATGGGTTTAACTTTGAAGCAAATAATATGACGAAAGTCATAACACTTAAGCAAAAAGTATACTTTTACGCCAAAAATAGAGAGCATTGATGGAAAGCCGAAATCAGTTTCAGGTTTGTTTTAGTCCTGCGTTATATAAACTGTATGCCTCGGAAGAACAAATTGTTGTTGTGACAGATATACTTAGAGCAACCTCATCAATATGTGCTGCTTTTGAAAACGGAGCAAAAGCCATTATTCCTGTGTCTTCAGTTGAAGAAGCAAGGTTAATGAAAGAACAGGGCTATATAGTAGCCTCAGAACGCGATGGGAATGTTCTTGATTTTGCGGATTTTGGTAATTGTCCCCTTAACTTTACCAAAGACCGGGTTGAAGACAAGGAAATTGTTTATTCAACAACCAACGGAACCCGTTCAATCAATATGGCTCAAAAATACTCACCAGTCGTCATTGGCTCTTTTCTTAATCTTTCCGCAGTATCGCAATGGCTTATCCAGCAAGGGCGCTCGGTTTTGATCCTTTGTGCCTCATGGAAAGACCGCTTCAGTCTGGAAGATTCTGTTTTTGCCGGGGCACTATCTCAGCAATTATTAGATAGTGGAAATTATTCAACGATCTGTGATTCAGCACAAGCCTCGCTTGATTTATGGCGATTAGCCCGGAAAGATTTAATCGGATATATGCAGAAAGCCGCACAGAAGTCAAGACTTGCAGCGAAAGGCCTTGATTATTGTATGGAATATTGTCTCACTCCAGATAGTAGTACCATCGTTCCGATATATCATGAAGGAAAAATAATAAATAACCAGAATATGGAGATGAAAAGTAACGGTTCTTAGTCCATCTGGTTTTTAGAAGTTTATGAATTTTGAACGGATTATTTGATGTCAAAATCATTCGTTTTGAATATATTAGTATTATAATTGGATATTTTTTAAACCCATACTACAATGAAGAAACATAATTTTTATGCAGGTCCTTCAATTTTACCTGAGTTCACCATTAAGAATTCAGCAGAAGCAGTTTTAAATTTTGCAGGTACAGGGCTTTCACTTCTTGAAATTTCTCACCGCAGTAAAGAATTTGTAGCTGTGATGGATGAAGCACAAAGTTTGTTTAAAGAACTTTTGAATGTACCGAAAGGGTACCAGGTACTTTTCCTTGGAGGAGGTGCAAGTACGCAGTTCTTCACGGTTCCTTATAATCTTTTGAACAAGAAAGCTGCATACCTCAATACGGGAGCCTGGTCAACGAAGGCAATTAAAGAAGCAAAGATTTTTGGAGAAGTAGTAGAGGTTGCTTCATCGAAAGATAAAAACTTCAATTATATTCCCAAAAATTACACCGTTCCTGACGATGTTGATTATTTCCACATCACAACCAATAATACCATTTACGGAACCGAAATATTGAAAGATCCGGAAGTAAATGTTTTGATGGCAGCCGATATGTCGTCCGATATTCTTAGTCGCCCGATTGATGTATCGAAATATGCAGTCATTTACGGAGGTGCACAAAAGAATCTGGCTCCTGCCGGTCTTACTTTTGTTATTATCCGCGAAGATGCATTAGGCAAAGTTTCTCGTCAGCTTCCGACTATGGTTAATTACCAAACCCATATTGACAAAGGGTCTATGTTCAATACCCCTCCTGTATTGCCCGTTTATGCTGCTCTTCAGACCCTGAAATGGCTTAAGGCAAAAGGTGGAGTAGAAGCAATTGAAAAAGAAAACATTGCTAAATCCACATTACTTTATGGCGAGATTGAAAGGAACAAACTGTTCAAATCAACCATTCCTAATCCGGCTGACCGTTCAAGAATGAATGTTTGCTTCATCATGAATGATCAATATGCCGAACAAGAAAAACCATTCCTTGACTTCGCAACTGAAAGAGGCATGGTCGGACTTAAAGGACACCGTTCGGTCGGAGGATTCAGGGCATCTATTTACAATGCTCTTCCAATCGAAAGCGTTCAGGCTCTTGTTGATGCCATGCGTGATTTTGAAGCTAAGATATAATCCGAAATAGTTATAGAACGATGCAGAAGAACTCTTTTGCATCGTTCTTTTATTTAGTTCCGTTTAAAATTTTTATAATGAAAAAAATATTAGTTGCTACCGATAAACCATTTGCTCCTGCTGCAGTGAGTCAAATTCGTGAAATTGTCGAAAAATCAGGTGATCAACTGGTTGTTCTTGAGAAATACGGCGAAAAAGCCAAATTACTTGCAGCCGTTGCTGATGCTGACGCAATGATTGTTCGTAGTGATATCATCGACGCGGAAGTATTGAATGCGGCCTCCAACGTGAAAGTTATTGTTCGTGCCGGAGCCGGTTATGACAACATTGACCTGGCTGTTTCAAAGAGCAAGGGCGTTGTTGTTATGAACACTCCCGGGCAGAATTCCAATGCTGTTGCCGAACTTGCTTTGGGAATGATGGTCTATCTGGCCCGTAATGGTTATAATGGAACTTCCGGTGTTGAATTGAAAGGCAAAAAACTCGGTATTCATGCCTATGGGAATGTAGGCCGTCGTGTTGCATTTATTGCCAAAGGCTTTGGAATGCAAGTATATGCCTTTGATCCGTTTGTTGACCAGTCGGTCATCGAAGCAGATGGTGTAAAAGCGATTGATTCTGTTGAGAAACTCTATTCTACCTGTCATTACGTTTCTTTGCATATTCCGGCTACAGATAAGACCAAAAACTCGATTAATTATGAACTTTTGAACCGGATGCCTAAAGGAGCTGTATTGGTCAATACTGCCCGTAAGGAAGTTATTTGCGAAGAAGGATTATTGAAACTGATGGAAGCTCGTCCCGACTTTAAATATATCTCTGATGTAGCTCCTGCCTGTGCCAATGTCTTTGCCGAAAAATATGCAGGACGTTATTTCTTTACTCCTAAGAAAATGGGAGCACAGACTTCAGAAGCAAATATCAATGCAGGATTAGCTGCAGCCCGGCAAATTGTTGATTTCTTCAAGACCGGAAACGCAAAATATCAGGTAAATAAATAAACAACGCAATAATGGCCACTGTAAAACCATTTAAGGGACTCCGTCCCCCAAAAAATATAGTAGAAGATCTGGCTTGTCTGCCTTATGATGTAATGAATGTTGAAGAAGCAGCCAAGATGGCTGAAGGAAAAGCCTGTTCGCTGCTTCATGTAACCCGTTCTGAAATCGACTGTGAAAAGGGTATTGACGTACACTCTCAGGCTGTTTATAACAAATCAGTTGAGAACTTTAAACTGTTTCAGAAAAAAGGGTGGCTGGTTCAGGATCAGGAAGCCCGTTTTTATATCTATGCGCAAACCATGGAGGGGCGCACCCAATACGGAATTGTCGGTTGTGCTTCGGTTGATGATTATCTGAATGGGATTATTAAAAAGCACGAGTTGACCCGGAAAGACAAGGAAGAAGACCGTATGGTCCATGTTCGTATCAACAAGGCCAATATGGAACCGGTATTCTTTACTTATCCTGCTGTTCCCGAATTAGACGCTATTGTGGCTGATATTGTTGCTAACAAGCAACCGGAATATGATTTTGTGGCTGAAGACGGCTTCGGACATCATTTTTGGGTTATTGAAGATGCTACGGTCAACAAACGAATTGAAGAACTGTTTGCAACCAAGGTCCCTTATACCTATGTAGCCGATGGTCATCACCGTACCGCTGCTGCGGCCCTGGTAGGCAAAGAAAAACGCGATCAGAACCCGAACCATACGGGAAAAGAAGAATATAATTTCTTTCTGGCCGTTCATTTTCCTGATAATCAGCTTAAAATAATCGATTATAACCGAGTTGTTAAGGATTTGAACGGACACTCGAAAGAGGCATTTTTGAATGCCATTGCCCGTAATTTTGAAGTTAAAGCCGAAGGAACGGAAATCTATAAGCCTTCACGTTTACACGAGTTCTCCATGTATCTGGAGGGACAGTGGTATTCAATGAAAGCCAAAACCGGAACTTATAATGACCAGGATCCTATTGGAGTACTTGATGTTACGATCCTTTCCAATCTGGTATTGGATGAGGTCCTTGGAATAAAAGACCTGAGAACGGATAAACGTATCGACTTCGTAGGGGGAATCAGAGGACTTGGGGAATTAAAGAAACGGGTTGACAGTGGCGAAATGTCTGTTGCTTTTGCCTTATATCCGGTTTCAATGAAGCAGTTGATTAACATTGCTGATTCCGGTAATATTATGCCTCCCAAAACCACATGGTTCGAACCGAAATTACGATCCGGATTAGTGATTCACCTTCTTGATTAATACGGTGTTTTTAATGATAATAAAAAAGGGAGATCTGATGAAGATCTCCCTTTTTTTATTGAATAGACAAAACCGTATTACCGGTTCTGTTCTAATTTTAAGGTTCTGGTTGTTTGATCACATACATCCGAAGGTCCGAAGTATTGAATAGGTCCAGGATATACATATTCGGTTTCTACAGCCCATTTTGCGCGGTTTGCTGCAAAATATTTGAAAGGAGCACCCTCTAAGCGAACTAATGCTTTTTGAATGACCGGTTTCATATTTCCGTGACGACGTTCCATGTTCATCATCATGGTGATCGGAACACCACCGGCAACCCATTCTTCAGCAGAAGCGGTTGTATTGCGAACTGATGCCATATAGCCAGTTTTACCACTTGCAATCAGGACCGCAGCGGTGTAGCCCAGCGAATAACAATAGTCGGCGTCGAAGTTAGAAGGAGCAGCACAACGACCTTCATAACCGAAGAAGTGATTCTGAGCACTAAATTTGCCCGTATATTTACCGGCTTCACGCAGATCAAAAAGACGTCTTGCAACCATCTCAATCAATAATTTTTCGGTTTCGATTTTAGAAACCTGAACATTTCCATGAGGGTCACGATCGAGCATTAACTGTTTGGCGATGCCTTCAGGCAGAGTGCCTAACACATTGGCAGAGTCAGCACTAATCTGACCTTTTACCCATTCGATACGATCTTTTTTCTTCAGTCCTTTGAATATCTTGTCGGAATCTGTTCCTTCAGCCAGCAAATCATTCAGTTCGCTGATCAGCGTTTTCATCTCAGGGATGAATTCGATCAGGCCTTCAGGAATAAGAGCTGTTCCGAAGTCGTTCCCGTTAGCAGCGCGTTGTGCGACGACTTTAGCAATATAATCGACAATTTCAGCAAGTGTCGTTTTCTTTTCAGCCACTTCTTCTGAAATGAGCGCGACATTCGGTTGAGTTTGCAAGGCACATTCCAAAGCAATATGCGAAGCAGAGCGACCCATTAGTTTAATAAAATGCCAGTATTTTTTTGCAGAGTTTGCATCACGCTGGATGTTTCCGATCAATTCGGAATAAACTTTACAAGCTGTATCGAAACCAAAAGAAGTTTCGATCATTTCGTTTTTAAGGTCCCCGTCAATTGTTTTAGGGCAGCCGAATACCTGTACTCCGGTATTGTTTTTCAGATAATATTCGGCTAAGACGCAGGCATTGGTATTCGAGTCGTCCCCACCAATAATCACGATAGCAGAGATGCCAAGCTCGCGACAAACGAGTAGACTTTTGTCAAACTGCCATTCTTCTTCTAGTTTGGTACGGCCCGATCCAATAATATCAAAACCGCCGGTATTACGATATTCATCAATATAATCGGCTGTTAGTTCTTTGTATTTCCCATCGACAAGACCACCGGGACCACCAAGGAAACCAATGAGTCTGTTTTCGGGGTTCAATTTTTTCAGTCCGTCAAAAATTCCGGAAATCACATTGTGTCCGCCGGGAGCCTGTCCGCCGGAAAGGATAACACCAACGTTAATAGGTTGTGTTTTAGCATTCCCTTTTGTCTCGTCCGACTCAATGGTCAGAAGAGGTAAGCCATAGGTGTTGGGGAAAAGTTTCTGAATATCAGTTTGGTTAGCTACTGACTCAGTCTTACTTCCTTCAACAACTTTAGCAGCTCCCCGGAGAGCCTTGGGTAATTTAGGAGCATAGCCTGCTCTTTCTCGTTGTAATGCGCTGATTGTCATTTTTATTTTTTTTGGTATTATGGATTTTCATAACAAGTCGCGCAAAATTAATAGATAATTGTTTGAAGTGCCTTACTTTGTAATTGATCTTTAACTTTATTTAAAATTAAACGGTCAAGAACTTGTTTTAACAGCTTCCAGTAGATATTTACGCTGTGTTTTTCGGATCATAATCTGGTATTTCTTTAACAAGTTTCGAATATACCGAACATACTTTAACAGTAAAACCATATTAATTAGGGACTCTTCGTTGGTTAAGGTCTAACTTTCTTCTTAATTTTGCCAAAAATATTTGTTTACATTCACTGCATAAACAAATGAGTCGATTGTTAAATGAAATAACCTACAGGATGGAAGATAGTCAATATATACATATCAAAGGTGCAAGGGTTAATAATCTGAAGAATGTGGAGTTAAAGATTCCGAGGAATCATTTTATTGTGATGACAGGGGTTTCAGGGTCCGGTAAGTCTTCACTTGCTTTTGATACTTTGTATGCCGAAGGTCAGCGTCGGTATGTTGAAAGTTTATCGGCCTATGCCCGTCAGTTTCTGGGACGGATAAACAAACCGGAAGTCGATTTTATCCGGGGCATTCCACCCGCTATTGCCATCGAGCAAAAGGTCAATACACGCAATCCCCGTTCTACCGTCGGAACATCTACTGAGATTTATGAATATCTGAAATTACTGTTTGCACGGGTAGGGCACACCTATTCTCCGGTTTCGGGCAAAGAAGTAAAGCGTGATCACGTCACCGATGTGGTCAACTTTATCCTTTCACACGAAGATGACACCCGGGTAGTGATTCTTGCCCCGTTGATTATCAAAAAGGACCGGACCGTCCAGGAAGAAATCGAATTATTAAATCAGCAAGGATTTTCCCGGTTGGCGGTCAACGCAGATATTGTCGCAATCGATGGACTGGATGTTGCCTCGATCACCCGAAAAACAAAGTTATCACTGGTTGTCGACCGACTCGCTGTTGCCCGGGACGAAGATGCTATGAGCCGTATGGCCGATTCTGTTCAGACAGCCTTCTATGAAGGACATGGGCAATGTTCCGTTCAGATCATGGGTACGCCGCCCGTAACCGAACATTTTTCCAATCTTTTTGAGAAAGATGGGGTAGCATTCGAAGAACCATCGCCTCTTCTTTTCAGCTTTAACAACCCGCTTGGAGCGTGCCCGAAATGTGAAGGTTATGGCAAAGTTATCGGGATTGATGAAGATCTGGTCATCCCGAATAAAACGCTATCGATCTATCAGGACGCCATTGTCTGCTGGCGTGGAGAAAAAATGCAGGAATGGAAAAATGAGTTAATCTACAATGCAGACCAGTTCGGTTTCCCGATCCATAAACCAGTCTATGACCTAAGCGAAAAAGAAAAGACACTTCTGTGGACCGGAAATCAATATTTCAAGGGACTAACAGCATTTTTTCAATATATTGAAGAGAACACTTACAAAATTCAGTACCGTGTGATGTTATCCCGCTACCGGGGTAAGACGGTCTGTCCTGAATGTCATGGTGCCCGATTAAGAAAAGAAGCCGGCTATGTTAAAGTCGGCGGGAAATCAATACAGGAACTGGTGCAGATGCCAGTCTCCGTGTTAAGGGTCTTTTTTGAGAACCTTAAACTGAAAGATCATGACGAGAAGATTGCCGACCGCCTTTTACGGGAAATCAATAATCGAATCGACTTTCTGAGTGATGTAGGATTGGGATATCTAACCCTTAACCGTCTATCAGCTACATTATCAGGAGGAGAATCACAACGGATCAATCTGGCTACTTCATTAGGCAGCAGTTTGGTCGGTTCGCTTTATATCCTTGATGAACCGAGTATCGGACTGCATTCGCGCGATACCGAACGGCTCATTCGTGTGATCCGCAAACTACAGGCATTAGGCAATACGGTGCTGGTTGTCGAACATGACGAAGAAATTATGCGTGCAGCCGACGAAATAATTGATATTGGCCCGGGTGCCGGACAGCACGGCGGACGTGTTATTTTTCAGGGACCTTTTGAGGAATTGAACGGGAATAGCGAGAGTCTTACTGCTCAGTATCTTACCGGTAAGATGAAAATCTCGATTCCCGAAAGAAGACGTCCGTGGCATAACTACATCGAGATCAAGGGAGCCCGTGAAAATAACCTGAAGAATATAGATGTTAAGATTCCGCTGAATACACTGACGGTAATCACCGGAGTGAGCGGTTCCGGAAAATCTTCGTTGGTCAAGAAAATTCTTTATCCTGCCTTGGTAAAATATTACGGAGGTTACGGTGATAAAACCGGAACACACGACAAACTGGAAGGGGACCTGCATCTATTGAGGGCCGTTGAGTTTGTTGATCAGAATCCTATCGGGAAATCTTCCCGCTCCAATCCGGTGACCTATCTGAAGGCGTGGGATGATATTCGCGAATTATATTCACAGCAACCAACCGCTAAATATTTTGGCTTTAAACCAGCTCACTTCTCCTTTAATGTGGAAGGCGGACGATGCGAAGAATGCCAGGGCGAAGGATTTATTAAAATAGAGATGCAGTTCATGGCTGATATCACGCTGGAATGCGAAAGTTGTCATGGAAAACGGTTTAAAGAAGAGGTGCTGAATGTAACTTATCAGGGGAAGAATATCTACGACGTTCTTAATATGACCGTAAGCGAAGCTATTGAGTTCTTCTCTGCCGGAAAGGAGAAAGCAGCCATGAAAGCTGTCCGGAAGCTGAAGCCGCTGGTTGATGTGGGACTGGACTACGTAAAGCTCGGGCAATCCTCTTCAACACTATCCGGAGGCGAAAGTCAGCGGATCAAACTGGCCTCGTTTTTGGCTAAAGAAACCGATGAACCGACGCTGTTTATCTTCGATGAACCGACGACAGGACTTCATTTTCATGATATCAACAAGCTTCTGGCATCATTTAATGCATTGATCGAAAGGGGACATAGTATTTTAATTATAGAGCATAATCTCGATATCATCAAGACGGCGGATTGGGTGATTGACCTCGGTCCAGAAGGAGGTGATCAGGGCGGGTATCTGGTTGCAGAAGGAACTCCCGAACAAGTAGCAACCTGCGGGGAATCCTATACGGGGCATTACCTTAAAGAAAAACTTTAAGTAGAGAATATGGGTTTATAAAATCCGCTCTCTATTTGAACCCCTGAACCAATAGCCTCAAATCGGACGGGTCTGTTTTAGTACTTAAGGAAGAGATGAACATTTGATGCGAAATTTCAAAAATTTAAAGAAAAAGAACAATTGAATTGAGCTCTTCTTAATTTTCATGGAAAAAAAAACATTTTTGTTGTTATTGGAACGATTTATGCCACGAAGTGCATACTTTTAAGACATGAAGTATTGTGAAGAATATGATTACCTGAGAAAGCATTTTAATCAGGTAGATGAGCTAATTGATATACCCGGAGACAACCTGACTGTGCGGAACATACAGTTCGAATCGAACCATCGGGACATGCTGCCGGATGTAACGGATTCGTTTTCTTTATTGTCCGACGACCTTTTTTCGGTCCCTGATTCACAAATTCATGAGAACAGGTTGTTTAACTATTCTGTTATACAGGTTAAGTCCGAAGAACCTATTAAAGGGGTCATCGTCCTGCTACACGGATTAAATGAACGGGACTGGGCTAAATATCTGCCATGGGCGGCTAGCCTGGCCAGAAGCACCGGAAAAGCAATCTTACTATTCCCGATATCTTTTCACATGAATCGCTCTCCGTTGATCTGGAATAATCCGCGAATCATGCAGCATATTACAACCCTGAGAAAAAGAATATTTCCTAAACTATACGATAACAGTTATGTCAATGCGGCATTAAGCGCCCGACTGGAGTCAAATCCGAAACGTTTTCTGCTTTCTGGATTAGAAAGTTATTATGACATCATGGACCTTACAATCCAAATCAGGTCGGGTAATCATCCTTTTTTTGATAAAAACATCAAAATCGACTTCTTTTCCTATTCAATCGGGGTATTCTTCACTGAACTGATCTTAATGTCAGATCCACGGGGATACTATGCAAATTCCAAAGCCTTTTTCTTTTGTGGGGGAGCAACCTTTGATCAGATGAACGGCGTCTCGAAATTTATTTTCGACAGCAAAGCAGGGAAGACTCTTCACTCTTATTTTGTCAGGCATTTTGACCGTGAATTACGTAAAGATCCCAAGATGCAGGCAATTATAATGAATACCAAAGTGGGAATCTTCTTTAATGCGATGCTGAATAGTCGTAAAATGCGAGTGTTTCGTGAAGAACGATTAACGGACCTTTCCCGCCAGATCAAAGCCATCTCGCTGGTAAAAGATACGGTTATTCCGGCTAGAGGGATTGTACGGACCTTAAGAGGAAAGAAAAACAAAATCCCGATTGATGTAACGGTTAAGGATTTTCCGTTTGAATACACCCATGAAAATCCGTTTCCAAGCAATAAAAAGAATATACGTGATCAGGTAGATCAGTCTTTTGATGAGATATTTGAAGAAGTTTCCGCTTTTTTGAAATAAAAGGGAGTAAGATTTTTTTCAATAACCCGTTTCCGGGGCGATTCGTAGGGAGTAAAGAAGGAACAGAATTTATTTTTTTCGCATGAACACACATCTGTCAACCCATCGTATTTCTGTTCCTTCTCCTAAGGATAATTGATCTTAATATCGTTCGAAGGTACTAAAGAAAAAGTCGGATTCACGGATAGCGTTTTCGTCCGAATCAGATCCATGTACCGCGTTGTGTGTCATTGATTCTGCAAACATTCTTCGTATCGTTCCCACTGCAGCCTCTTTAGGATCTGTTGCACCCATTAATTTTCGATATTCAGCAACCGCATTGTCTTTTTCAAGAATCATAGCGACAATCGGCCCCGACGACATGAATTCAACCAGCTCATCATAAAATGGCTTTTCCTTGTGTATACTGTAAAAGTCACAAGCCTGCACTTTGGAAAGATGAATTAACTTCATAGCTTTAATTCGAAAGCCGTTTTGGTTAACGACGTGAAGGATAGGGCCAGTAAGGTTTTGGCTGAAGGCCCATGGTTTAATTAGTGAAAAAGTGAAGTTTAAAGGCATAGTCAAAAGGTTTTAAAGGTTCAATGCCTTTAAAAATACAAAAAGATTTCACTGTTCGCCTCCTGTGTGTTGATAATTTATATATTTACAGACTAAATAATAGAGAATGGCAATACTTAGGTTTGATATACAAGATGTTAACTGTTTGAAAGAGTTGCTCGGCAACCGACGGAAACATATTATAATTATACCGCATATAAATCCTGATGGTGATGCAATTGGCTCATGCCTGGGGTTTCGGGCCTATTTGAAGGCGCTGGGGCATCTGGCAACAGTGATTTCGCCAAACGATTATCCTGAATATATACAGTGGATGGAAGGGCAGAAAGACGTGGTTGTTTATTTCAAGCAGAAAAAACGGGCCATTGACATGATCAAGCATGCGGAGTTGATCTTTTATCTTGATTTTAACGAAGAAAAACGATGCGGAGAGATGTCCGATCAATTGAGCGGACTGGATACCCCAAAGATCATGATTGATCATCATCCGTCGCCAACGAATTTTGCTGATTTGACCTTTTCCGATTCATCTGCTTGTGCTACTGCTGAACTTGTTTACAATCTGATCGACGAGATGGGGCATTCCTCTTTTATAACGAAAGAAATAGGAGAAGCATTGTTTGCCGGAATACTGACCGACACCGGAGCATTCAGTTATAACTCATCCGATCCCCGAACCTATGAAACGGTCGGAAAACTGTTAAACTTAGGGGTGGACAAAGATCAGCTTTATTCAAGGCTGTTCAATAATTATTCGGAGCAACGTATGCGATTGTTTGGTTTCTCGCTCAACAACAAAATGGTATATATCCCTGAATATCACACTGCATTTATAAGTCTTTCTAAAGAAGAACTTAAACAGTTTAATTTTGTTTCGGGCGATACGGAAGGTTTTGTCAACTATCCTTTATCTATCAGCGATGTGTTTTTCAGTGCCTTATTCACCGAAAAAGAAGGGAAGATTAAGATTTCTTTTCGCTCACGGGGAAGCTTCCCAACAAACCGTTTTTCATCGGAGAACTTCAATGGTGGAGGGCATTGCAATGCTTCGGGAGGCGAGTCTGATTTGTCTATGGAAGGCACAATCGCAAAATTTATTGATCTTTTACCACAATATGCCGAAGAATTAACACATTCCATGTAAAAGGTTTTGTATTTTTACCCCTGAAAATTTCAAATTTTTCATTTATAAATTCGAATGATAATGAGAAGAGGCCTTGTTTTCCTTTTATCACTGGTTTTAACGACTGCTTTTTTTTCCTGTAGTAGTAGCAGTACTTCTGATGAACAGTTAAAATTGGAAAAAACAATTTTAGATAATTACGTTAAGAAAAACAATATCACAGTTGCTCCCCGTTTGTCCGGACTCTATTATATCCAACAGAAAGCAGGTGTCGGACAGACTCCTTCCTATGGCGATTTAGTCACGGTTAAATACACCGGGAAATTACTGGATGGAACTGTCTTTGATACGGAGACGATTACTTATCGTTATTTGGCCTATACCGCGTATGGAGGATATCTTCTGGATTCCATGCTAATCGGGTTTGACGAAGGAGTCGGATTAACCCCTGTGGGAGGAAAAGCAACGGTTATCTTTCCTTCAACTTTAGGATATGGTTCATCGGCAACAACGAGTATACCATCATATTCTTCGCTGGTTTTCGATATGGAGATTCTTAAGATTGTTCAAAACTAAAAACATTCATAGATGAAGATGTATAAAGCAATATTCCCTTTCATTTTGTTGGCCGGATTGATATCTGTTGTCTTTTCTTCGTGTAATTCGACGACTGATGCAGCGGCACTTCATGCTCAGGAAGACACAAAATGGAATCAATATGTCAAAGAAAACAATATAACAATCCCTACAGATACATTAAGCGGCGACAATTATTATTACATCGAGCAACAAGCCGGAACGGGTGATTCAATACGGGCCTATGATAATGTAGTTGTGGCCTATACCGCCAGGTTGATTGATGGAACGATCTTTTATGCAACCGGACTTTACGAACCCGGAACGATAACAATGGCTGCCAATGCTTCTAGTGTGGTTCCCAATAATCTGATAACCATTATGGAACGTAAGATGAAGTACAAGAGTAAGGCACGGATCATCATTCCCTCCGATTTGGCTTTCGGAACGAGTGGGGTTAGCAGTAGCAGTTATTTCTTTGCTGCCGTTCCCGGATATGCTACGGTAATCTACGATATAGAGGTATTGCGAATATACCGGGGCGGAGATCCTTTGGAATAAAAAAACTTAACCGATATAAGTGAGCCGTAGATTTTATCTGCGGCTTTTTTGTATAAGATGGAAAAATTCGATTTCTTAAAAAAAATGCTTCCGGGGTTTATTCCCCTTTTTGTCTTCATTGCAGCTGATGAAATCTGGGGGACAGCCGTGGGGTTGTACGTCGCTCTGGGCACCGGAATAATTGATTTAATCTACTGGCGGATCAAGGATAAACATTTTGACCGTTTTATCATTCTCGATACCGGATTACTGGTTGTACTCGGTTGTATCTCGCTGTTGCTGCATGACGATGTGTTTTTTAAACTCAAACCGGCCTTCATCGGGATAATATTCTGTTTGATTTTAGGCCTGTCGGGATTTACCAATTTGAATATCATCGGCGGGATGACTAAGCGTTATCTGCGCGACATACAAATCAGTGACCTGCAATATCAGGATATGAAAAGGAACATGCGCAACCTGTTCTATATTTTCAGTGTGCAAACCCTGCTCGTTTTCTATTCTGCTCTTTACATGTCGAAAGAAGCATGGGGCTTCATCAGCGGAATTCTGTTTTATGCGCTGTTCTTTGCTTATATGGCTTTCGAGTTAATCAGAAAACGGATTCAGGCCCGACGGTACGCCAAAGAAGAATGGCTTCCGCTGGTCGATGAAAAAGGCAATGTGACCGGACAGGCACCACGTTCATTGTGCCATCAGGGAAAGCATTTACTTCATCCGGTGGTACATCTGCAGGTCATTGGCAGAAACAAGACCATCTACCTCCAAAAACGTCCTCTTTCGAAGCTTGTTCAGCCCGGTAAATGGGACACTGCAGTCGGCGGACATGTCAGTGCCGGAGAGAAACTGGATACAGCGCTCGGACGTGAAGCCCACGAAGAAATCGGATTAATGAACTTTCAGGCCCGACTGATCGAAACCTATCAATGGACCACTGATCTGGAGTCAGAGCTGGTTTATCTGTTTATTACGCACGATACGAAAAACATCGGACCCGTATCGGATGAAGTAGACGAAGGCCGGTTTTGGAGCCCTTCGGAAGTAGAACGTTCTCTAGGAAAAGAAGTATTCACCCCTAACTTCGAACACGAATACCCAATCCTGAAAGCAAAAGGATTTATTTAAAATATTGTTATACTGATTTTTAGAACTTGCCTTTTAAATGTTTTCTTAAAAGGCAGCACTTCTCAATTCACGGTTTCACCGATAAACACAGCTTCCCTGCTTCATCTATGGATGATAAATCAGAAAGATAGCCGGGCGTTTATGCAAGTCCGGGTTTTCCTTTTTCCATTTCTCAATTGGTAGCGAAACGATATACTGACTATCGAGCGTAATATCGCAAGCGACACAAAGCATTGTATGAGCATCGCAGGTGTCGATAATGTCCTGAAAAAGATGCATGTTACGGTAGGGTGCTTCAATAAAAATCTGAGTCTGGTTTTCTTGAATAGAACGCGCTTCGAGCTGACGAATGCGACGTTGTCTTTCGCCTTTTTTGACCGGAATATAGCCGTTGAAAGCGAAATTCTGTCCGTTGAAACCCGAGGCCATCAAAGAAAGCAGAATCGAAGAAGGACCTACCAACGGGTAGACCCGAAGTCGATAATGATGAGCCAGACGAATTACATCGGCTCCCGGATCGGCAACACCCGGACACCCGGCATCAGATATGATTCCCATATCATTTCCTTCGAGCGCAGGTTTTATAAAGGCCTCCAGTTCATCCTTCCTTGTATGTTCGTTCAACTCATAAAACTTCAGGTCATCAATTGGAAAATCCCGGTCAATCACCTTCAGATAACGGCGGGCCGTACGCAAATCTTCCACAATGAAATGACGTAACGTTTTAACACGAAGGCGAATCTCTTCAGGCATCGTCCGGCTGAACGGAGCATCACCAAGTGGTGAAGGAATTAAATAAATACAGGCTTTCATAAAGTTATTTTGTGCAAAAATACAATACTCTGACTAAAAAATAACTATGAATTAACGAGAGACTGCGATGTGTTTAGTAACTTTATAGCAGACAAGATTGAAGTAACGGATGGAAGTAACATTTTTGGGGACTGGAACTTCACAAGGAGTTCCGGTTATAGCGTGTGATTGTAAGGTTTGCCGGTCAGAGGATTCGAAAGATAAACGATTAAGAGCTTCTGTGTTGATCGAAAGTGATTCTCATGTATTCCTTATAGATGCCGGTCCCGATTTCCGGCAACAGATGCTACGGGAAAATGTTAAACGAATAGATGCAATCTTTTTAACCCACGAGCATGCCGATCATGTTCTCGGACTTGACGATATCCGTTCCTTTAATTGGGTAATGAGCCAACCGATGCGTATTTATGCAGAGGACCGGGTTCAGAAGGTCATTCGCCGGATCTTTTCGTATGTTTTTGCCGATCTCCGTTATCCCGGTATTCCTGAGATGTCGTTACAGCCCATAACCGGAGACCCCCTGATTGTTGACGGGGTAACTGTCATCCCGATTCGTGCTTATCATTATCGTCTGCCTGTCTATGGTTTTCGCGTGGGACAGTTTGCTTACCTAACCGACTTTAATTCCATTGACGAAGGAGAAGCCGAAAAACTCCTGGATTTAGATGTACTGGTACTTGATGCCCTCCGTAAAGAAAAACATCTGTCGCATAACAGTCTGGACGAAGCCCTTGCTTTGGTTAAGCGACTAAAGCCTAAACGAGCTTATTTTACACACATGAGTCATCAGATGGGGTTGCACCGTGAAGTGAGTCTGGAACTACCGGAAAACGTTTTCTTTGCCTATGACGGACTTAAAGTAGAACTTTAAATAAGCTCTCAGTTATTCCTTGCTATGATTTGTTTTTTAATTGGCAAGTATACGTGTGTGCAGAAATTAATGACCGTATTTTAGCCTACCATTTTTTAGCCGGAACCAGGAACATAGGAAATAAGACCAGCATTCCGGTTACCAGGAAGATCACACTGCTAAGCGACAAAGCTGTACTCAGACTGCAGGTGTCAGTCAGCCATCCCACCACAGGTCCCAGGAATGCAAAGAAGATGCGAATCGTCATGTCACGCAGGGAAAGCACAGTTGCCCGCACTTCGCTCGACGTATTCTGATGAATGTAATCCTTCATAATCGGATTTGAAGCTCCCCGGACCAGGTAAAAGAGAAAGAGAATTGCAATGCCACCCATACAAATGGTCATTCCGGAGACGAAATAGAGCACACAGACACTTAATAGCACCAAGACATACGTAGTCCGCTCTGAAAGCTTTGTGTTGATTTTATAGGCATAGATAGAGCTGAAACCCGCGGTCAGGTTCAACAGGGTCCACATCACCCCGAAAAGAGCCAGAGGAAGTCCTATTTTCTGAAAGAACGGCTGCACAAACCATGCGAATGTTAAGGTTGCCGCTCCAATAAGAGAAGAAAACAGCAGAGCCGTCCGTAATTTTCGGCTGCCAAAAAAAGTCTGATAAACGATTTGTAAAATATTCCGTAGGTTCGGTAGCTTTTTCCCTTCAATCGGAGGCTCTATCAGCGTCAGTGATGCCGGAATAGCCATTGCTGCAATAAAAACCTGTACATAGTATGGCGTCTGCAAACTGATGGTAGCCAGCAAACCACCGGCAATACCTGCGAAAGCCTCTGAGAAATTACCGATCGAATTGATGATTCCCTCCTCACGCACGTAATCTTTTTCCCGTTGCCTGAATTTTAGCGTATCGTAAAGGAGAGCAGAATCCGAACCCGACACAAAACTCTGTCCGATACCCAGTATAAGTTCGGCAACGAAGAAGCCCGCCATGACATGGTTAAAGCAATAAATCATAAAACCGGCGGCACACAGGAAACTGCCGGCAATCAATGTTTTCTTCCTTCCCCAGACATCAGCCAGATAACCCGATGGAATTTCAAAAAGAACAATACCAATAGAGTAAACCGATTTCAAAAGAAAAATATCCTTCATATTCAGGCCATGCGACTGGTAAAAAGGGACGGCAATCGGCATGACCAGCGTAAACCACTTGGATATCTTGATAATGTATAACTTAAAAATATTTCGTTCAATATTCTTGATCATCGGCACGCTGTTCGGTCATTCTAAAAGTCAGGTATTCTTAATCTTCTATCGCTATTTTAACAACACATTTGAAAATGAGTTCTGTATTTTCAGTTTTAATGCAGGGGGCATGTGCATCTTCAGGAAAGAGCACTACCACACGGCCCGGTTTCATCTCGAGCATCGTTCCTGGGTGACCACTCAGGAAACAAATATCTTTTTCTTCCGAATAGGGTACCGTTATCACACAATCTTTCAACGGGATGCAACGAATAAGTTCTGATCCTTTTAGTACATACTGCAGGTCGATATACTTCCGGTGCGCTTCGGGCATCGCTTCCTCCGGATTTTTACCCTTGTATTTCTGAAGCGAAGCGAATATTTCATCGCCGTCGATCTCCATTCGCTTGGACTCTCCCTGTTCGAAATCGGCAAAATCATTT
Source organism: Prolixibacteraceae bacterium (assembly GCA_963692465.1). GTDB lineage: Bacteria > Bacteroidota > Bacteroidia > Bacteroidales > Prolixibacteraceae > JAUZOB01. Next base: position 32,145 of record OY829943.1, on the reverse strand, counting down.
TCAGAGAGGTCTTTTAAAAATTCAAGTCCTTGTTTAATCTTCCCCTGGAACAAATTATGTTTCAGCAAGTCATCAAGTTTAGAATAGATTGCCATAATCAATGAATTAAAGGGTTAACATCGGTTATTCCTCATAATGGACAAAGGCACCGGAATGCGCTTTGGTAAATGTCATCAAATCTTTTACGGACAGATGAACCTGTACCCCCCGAGCACCACCGCTGATATACACTTTCTCAAATTGCAGCATACTCTCGTCAACAAAGACCGGATACGGTTTTTTCATTCCGATAGGAGAGCAGCCGCCCCGGATATAACCAGTTAAGCCGAGTAGTTCCTTCATGTGGACCATCTGAACCTTTTTGTTGCCCGAAGTTGAAGCGAAAGCTTTCAGATTGACTTCAGAAGCCCCGGGAACAACCGCCACAATGATTCCGGTTTTATCCCCCTCGGCCACCAGTGTTTTGTAAACCTGTTCGACCGGTACGCCTACCAATTCAGCCACATGTTTAGCCCCCAGTTCACTTTCGTCAACGGGGTATTCCAATACCTCGTAACTAATCTTGTGACTATCGAGCATTCTCATTGCATTTGTTTTCTTCATCACCATCGAATTTTGCTACGATTAATGCAAGATACAGCATTCAGTCCTGATTATACTCAATTGAACAACGAAATTAGAAAAGGCCACTTATCTTGCCCGAGTTGTCGATATTAATCCGTTCGGCGGCAGGAGATTCCGGTAAACCAGGCATTCGCATAATGTTCCCTGTGATCGGAATAATAAATCCCGCACCAGCGGCAATTTCGATTTCACGAATTGTCACCACAAAATTTTCCGGACGACCCAACAATTTCGGATTGTCCGATAAAGACTTCTGTGTTTTGGCAATACAGACAGGAAGTTTATCCAGTCCGAGTTTCTTTATCGTCTTTAGGTTTTCGAGTGCTTTCGGAGTGTAATCGATGGCAGTGGCGCCGTAGACCTCTTTGGCAACTGTTTCGATTTTCCGTTTCACGTCCCATGACCACTTGTATAACGGGGCAAAATCTTCATGTGTATTTTCGATTGTAGCGAGCACCATCTCTGCCAGTTCGAGTCCGCCTGCGCCTCCCCGGGCCCATACATTGCATTCTGCAACGGGAACCTTCATGGCCTTGCAAGCCTCTTTGATCACTTGTATTTCCTCTTTTGTATCGGTGTCGAAGCGATTAATAGCGATCACTGGGTGCAGATGAAATTTGAACATACTCTCGATATGCTTCTGTAGATTTCCCAGACCTTTGCGAACCCCTTCCGGATTTGGCTTCTTCAGATCGGCCAATGGCACCTCTCCGTGATATTTGATAGCGCGGACCGTAGCGACCAGTACAGCCGTTGCCGGTTTCAGTCCGGCTTCCACGCACTTGATATCGAGAAATTTTTCAGCCCCCAGGTCGAAACCGAAGCCAGCCTCTGTGACCACATAGTCCGAAAGTGTTAGACCCATACGGGTCGCGATAACCGAATTTGTTCCCTGAGCAATGTTAGCAAATGGCCCGCCATGGATTATGGCAGGGTTGCCTTCGATGGTTTGAACCAGGTTTGGTTTGATTGCATCCTTGAGCAAGACGGTCATAGCCCCTTCTGCTTTCAGGTCACGCGCATAGATCGGTTTGTGTTTGTAGGTAAAACCGATGAATATATTTCCCAGCCGACGTTTCAGATCGGCAAGGTCATTGGCAAGACAAAGAATCGCCATCACCTCGGAAGCCGCCGTAATGTCGAATCCCGTTTCCCGGGGCACTCCGTAAGACGTTCCCCCCAAACCGACGATGGTATGGCGGAGCGAGCGGTCATTAAGGTCCATGACCCGTTTCCATGTAACAGTCCGCGGATCGATCTGTAAGTTGTTGACCTTATTCTGAATGTTATTATCAATTAGTGCGGCAAGCAAGTTGTGTGCTTTTTCGATAGCTGAAAAGTCGCCTGTAAAATGCAGGTTGATATCCTCCATCGGCAACACCTGAGCCATACCGCCACCGGTAGCACCGCCTTTAATACCAAAGACCGGACCCAGACTTGGTTCGCGAATGACCACTGTTGATTTTTTCCCCATCCGGTTGAGTGCATCGCTTAGACCGATAGAGACCGTTGTTTTGCCTTCGCCGGCCGGGGTAGGTGATATTGCCGAAACCAGAATCAGTTTTTTTGACTTGATTTTGTGCAGGTCAATCAATTCGTTCGGAAGTTTTGCCTTGTATTTTCCGTAAGGCTCCAATATGTCAGGCAAAACCCCCAGTCGCTGGGCGATTTCGGTAATTGGTTTCAGTTTTATGCTTTGTGCAATTTCAATGTCGCTCTTCATGGGTTGTCTTGATTATGGATTTGATCTTCGGATCGATACTTTCTCCTTACAAATAGTACCTCAACTAACGAACCTTTAACTTAGAACTAACCTACCCTTGAACTACCATTTGGGTAAAGAAAGGGTAAGTGAAGGGTAAGCGAAGGGTAAGTAACGTAAGGTAAATAAAGAAGTATCCCCGGTAGATATTAAGATTCGGTTTCTTCATTTTCTTCGAGAACGCCATCTTCTTCCTCGATATCCGTATCACCGGCATCGTTAGCGATCAGCGATTCAGGTTTCATACTCATGTAAGGAGCAGTTTCCGGTACTCCCTGATTACCGGAAGACGGCAGGTTTTCGGCCGGAGCATAAGGGAACACGTCCAGAATGGTACTTTCATAGACCGAAGGGATTGAGAAATCGACCGGTATTCCGTCCATACTTTTATAGACTTTATCAAAAGCATCCTTAACATCTTCAGCAAGGACGAGGATCTGTTGGGTTGCTTTTTTCTCCTTACCCGAAGATTCGTCGATAGTCATAAGCGACAGCTTACATTTAAACCAGCGGTCACCGGTTTCAGCCGGAATAACTTCCGATATTTTGGATTTAGTGATACCAGTGACATCGAATTCGCCGCTGATCATCATTTCCAACTCTTTATAGATACGTTGTTCTGCTTCGGTAAAAGACATAGCATCAATCATATATGCTTCGTTGACTTTTTTTTCCTTACCGTTTTCGTCAATTTTTTGATATTTGACTTTACATTCAAACCAAGTGTTCATAGTCTTTTAAATTTGATGCAAAGCTAACAGAATCCACGAAATTTCGGATTGAAGTGGGATGATAAACGCACTCTCCTGAGGGGATAAATAATCAGAAAGATAGTAGGAGCGGGGGAGGGAAAATGTATTGTAATGTAAAACAGCATCTTCCGAAAGGGATGAAAAAAACGAATAAAAAAGTCCGGAGAATGGTTTCAGGCAGCTTAAAAGTATTATCTTTGCCTCCCGTTAAAAGGCAATAGCCTCGGGGTGTAGCGCAGTTGGTAGCGTACGTCGTTCGGGACGACGAGGTCGCTGGTTCGAGTCCAGTCACCCCGACCAAATGAGATTCATCTCAAAACGAAAAAGTCTGCAAATTATATGATTTGCGGACTTTTTTATTTTGGGTTTACACCAACCGGACGGGCAAATATCACAGACGCTAAAAGCAGCTCACACGATCATGTCGAATTTCCTGCATATTATCCCTATAGGATAAAATTAGCCTGTATTATTTGTTTCCGATGTGAAGGGGTTAAACGCCTTTTTTACAGGTTTCTGAATGTGTAATTGAAACGAATAGAAGAGGCTGTGTATTCGTCACCATCATCAAAGCAAGAAAGGTTTAAACTAATCACTTTTCAACCAGATCCTCAATAAATTAATTATTTTTGGTATTACTTATGCTATGGGGAAGCTACGATAAAATCCTCTCGTTATATGTCAGTTTAAACCATACAATGCAAGATGAACAATAACAGCCCGGAAGCAAAATCACTGTATGACCTATACCGGCATTTAAACTTGCCGGTTGACTTGATACAAACTTCGGAAGGGTTTACTATCCTTAATCTTAAAGACATTGGGTTTAAAGTTCCATATCAATCACCGTCCTATCGTCCAGACTACTTTTCTTTTCTCTTTATAAAAGACGGAATTGGAAAATATACGATTGACGAACATTCCTTTCAGGCAAAGCCTCATTCCATTTATTTTACCAATCCCAGCAATTACAGAACCTTTAGCTGGGAAAAAATTGAAGAAATTTATCTGATTACCTTTGACGAGACATTCCTGAAAAAATATATTGACAAAGACGTATTTCAAGATTTCCCTTTCCTATTAACCGAAACAATTCAACCCAAAATTGTAACAGACGATTTTTACCAGTCAGTGGAAAACGTTTATTTGCAGATTCATCAAGAATACATCCATAACTCATCTTCAAAATACAAAATCATCGGGCATTTACTCGCTGTTTTACTCTACAAAATCAAAGAATATTTTTGGCAGGATTACAATCCCATTTACGAGGGAAACAGAAGTTCGCAAATCGTAAAATCGTTCAAACAATTATTAGAGAAACATTACCGCGATTTAAGTTCAGGTAAGGCCGAAATCGCTTTTAGAGTTCAGGATTATGCCAACGCACAAAACCTAAACCCCAATTACCTGAGCAATGTAATTAAAACCAAAACAGGAAAACCCATTGCAGTTTGGATTGCAGACAAAACCATTGCCGAAGCTAAATCGCTGCTACAAAATTCTACGTTATCAATTAAAGATATCACCTACAAATTAGGGTTTTCAGAAACCGCCCATTTTAGCAATTTCTTTAAAAAACACACCAATACTTCGCCCATTCAATATAGAAAAACAGATCTTCTGTAAAACTTACAATCAATGCTGTATTCCCCGCAACAAGTGAGGGGTAAATCTAAGCTATGTTTGTTCTATCAAATTTTAAATGATAGAAAAATGAAAAACTTAAGTAACAAAGTAATCCTTGTAACAGGTGCTTCAAAAGGAATTGGAGCAGAAGTTGCCAAAAAATTGGCCGAAGCAAAGGCAAGTGTAATTGTGAACTATGCTGGTAGTAAGGCAGAGGCAGACAACGTTGTGGAAACCATAAAAAACAATGGTGGCAATGCCATTGCAATACAAGCCGATGTCAGCAAAGCCGGAGAAGTAAAATCACTTTTTGATCAGGCTATTGCACACTATGGAAAGATTGACGTATTGGTAAACAACGCAGGTATCATGATTACCAAACTCATTAAAGACACAACGGATGATGATTTTACCCGCCAGTTTGATATTAACGTTAGAGGAGTTTTTAATACTCTTCGTGAAGCCGCAACCCGTCTTGCCGACAACGGAAGCATTATCAACTTGTCTTCTTCGGTAAATCGGTTGATGCTGCCAACTTACGGAACTTATGTCGCTACTAAATCCGCTGTCGAACAACTAACAAGAGTTTTTTCCAAAGAAGTAGGAAATCGTGGAATCAATGTAAATTCTGTTTCGCCAGGACCAACGAATACCGCTTTGTTTACCAAAGGCAAACCACAGAAAGTAATAGACCACCTGGCTTCGCTTTCGCCATTCAATCGTATCGGTGAACCCAATGACATCGCAGGAGTAATTGTTTTTCTTGCAAGCGACGATGCCAAATGGATAAACGCACAAAACGTTGGCGTAAATGGAGGAATGGCTTAATTAATCAAATTTAATAAACCCAAAGCAAGATGAACTCATTACAAAATAAAACAGCCTTAATTACAGGCTCTGCAAGAGGTTTAGGAAAAGCCATTGCCGAACGTTACGCAGCCCTTGGTGCAAATATAATTATCAATTATTCAAGAGATAAAACTTCAGCTGATGAAGTAGTTTCCAACATTACTGCAATGGGTGCTAAAGTAATTGCCGTTCAGGCAGACGTAAGCAAAGTTCGCGACATTGAACGACTTTTTGAAGAAGCTAAAAAAGCTTTTGGAAAAATAGACATTGTTGTAGCCAATGCCGGTATAGAAATGGTTGAAACACCGGTAACCCAGTTTACGGAAGAACAGTTTGACCGTTTGTTTAGCATCAACACCAAAGGTGCGTATTTTACCATGCAACAAGCTGCCAAAAATATAGAAGATAACGGACGCATCATCTACATAGCTTCCAGTACAACTGCCTTTCCTGTTCAGGGAATGGCAGTTTATGGCGGCAGTAAAATTACGCCAAGATATTTGGTCGATGTGCTTTCCAAAGAAATTGGATATCGTGGCGTAACGGTTAATTCCATTATTCCGTTTGCTGTTGATCATTCAGGTATTTTTGCGGAAGCGGACAGTTATCCCGAATTAAGAAAATCGTTACTTGACAGTTGTCCGATGGGAAGATTGGCAGAGGTAGAAGATGTAGCAAATGCGGCTGAATTTTTTGCAAGCGATCTGTCTTCGTTTGTAAATGGTCAGCATCTATTAGTTAATGGAGGTGCTAATCAATAATCATTCAGCAATGATAAAAAGTAAAATCATTATTTTGATGCTCGCAGGTGGTCTATCTGCTTGCGAGCAATTTCACTGTGATACGTGGGGATCCTTTACTCTTATTATGGGGTCATTGTAATAATGCACTATTTGGGTGCATTTTATTCAATTTTTTGCACTCCGATAGTGCATTATTCATATCTTTGTCCTATAAATTACTGAGAAATGGACAAACTATTTGAACATTTTCATAAGCTACTACGAGAATTAAATACAGATTTTCATCGCTATATCTATTCCAAAATTAATTGGAATAGTCGAATGATCGGGCTAACCGGACCGAGAGGTGTCGGAAAAACTACTTTAGTACTTCAACATATTAAAGAGGATTTAAATCCCGGTGAATCGTTGTATGTAACTACAGAAGATTTCTATTTTGCAGATAATAAACTAATGGATTTAGCAGAAACACTTACCAACAAAGGCATTAAGTATTTGTTTATCGACGAGATTCATAAATATAAAGATTGGTCTAAAGAGTTAAAACTCATTTATGATTACCATCCTGAATTGAAAGTTCTGTTTACCGGTTCTTCGGTGCTGGATATAAACAAAGGAGCATCCGATTTGAGCCGACGAGCGATAATGTATCAGATGCAAGGATTGTCCTTTAGAGAATATCTGCAATTATTTCACGGCATCACTGCAGATACCTATACCTTACAGAATATCACAGCACATAAAGTGGAAGTTTCGGGAGTTGATCATCCGCTAGCTCTTTTCGAAAACTATTTAAAAAAAGGTTATTATCCGTTTGCAATGGAAGATGGATATGACCAGCGTTTACAGCAAATCATTAATCAGACCCTGGATTCTGACATTCCACAGTATGCGAATATGAACGCATCTACAGGCCGGAAACTGAAACAGCTTCTTGCTATTATTTCTAAAAGCGCACCTTTTAAGCCTAATTTAAGCAGCATTGCCAAGCTGCTTGGAGCCAGTCGTAATAATATTGCAGATTATTGCCTTTATATAGAGGAAGCAGGATTAATAGGGCAATTGCGTGACAATACAGGAGGCATCCGAGGATTGGGTAAGGTCGATAAGATCTATTTGGATAACACCAATTTAATTTATAATCTGGCTCATGACACTTCGAATATTGGGAATATCAGAGAGACTTTCTTTTTCAATCAAACAAGAGTTAATTCGGAAGTGATTGCGTCCCCTGTATCCGATTTTTTAATTGATGATATGACTTTTGAGGTTGGTGGTAAAAATAAGGGCCAAAAGCAGATTCAAAGCATTGAGAACGGTTTCGTAGTAAAAGATGACATTGAGTTCGGATATGCCAATATTATTCCGCTTTGGCAATTTGGGATGAGTTACTAAAAACATTAAAAGTCAGCTCATTGTCGTTACCTTTCCGAATATTAGTCATCCGAGTGAGTATTCCGGCGAAGCAGCGCCAGTGTACCGCTCGAAGCGGCGCCACCTAAACGGGGCAGATTTGTAATACAATATTAAACAATTTCAGCTAACTATTTTACTGTTTTTTTCTTTCTCAATGACTCCCCTTTAAGTTCAAACCGGGAAGCATTTTCTGACAATCTGTCCATAATAGCATCGGCAACGGTAGACTCTCCGATATAGGGATGCCATTTATCCACAGGAAGCTGGGAAGCGATCAGTGTTGATTTCTTACCATAGCGATCTTCAAGCATCTGGAGCAAAGCAAGACGGGCGATATTATTCATCGGTTGCAACCCAAAATCGTCAAGGATAAGCAATTGTACTTTTTCAATCTGGTTAAGCAATTTGATGTAAGTGCCATCAAGTTTGGATTGTGCGATTCGTTCCAGAAAGCGGGTCATTCCAAAATAAAGCGTTTTATATCCAAACGAACAGGCTTGTCGGCCAATGGCACAGGCCAAATAGCTCTTCCCGCATCCTGTAGCTCCGGTAATGAGGATGTTTTCAGAGCGTTCGATAAAGCCACCATCAGCAATGGAGAGAAGGTTCTCCTGAGAGAGGTTCCTCCCCGGATTACAGTAAACCTGTTCCAAAACAGCATTGTATCGCAGTTTGCTTTGTTTCAGGTAAGTTTCGGTTCTGAGTTGTAAACGATATTGTGCCTCTGCTTCGGTAAGGCGGGCGATAAACTGGTGGATGGAAGGCTGTTCCTGTACCGGCAATGATAGCACGGCCTGATAGGCATCAGCCATTCCATGTAGTTTTAACTGATTGAGTTGATCCAATGTAAGTTGATGATTCATTCTTATTGTTTTTTAAAGGGTTAATGATAAGCTTGACAACCTCGTATGTTTTCATGATCCGGAATCGGAGACAACAACGCTGATTGATTTTCATCCTGCTGCTTATCCAGATTGTTGATTAATATATTTTCTATCATCCGGTAACTTATTCGTGGAGATGGCAATGCCCGCTTACAGGCATTCTCGAAGCGTTCTTTACCATACAGATCAGCAATGCGCAATAACCCGATACAGGACCGATAGGTCTGTTCTGCAAAGGTTTTGGAGGCAAGCATACGGGTAAAGATCTCACGGGAGTTTTCACCGATCTGCTGTGCCCGGTTTAAAAAATAGTCTGAGTCCCATCCCTGCGTTTCATCATATCTCCGGTGGGATTCTGGCATATGTTCCTTCAATGTAGTATATCCGTATTTGCCGTGATGTCGTTTGTGGATGGCTATTCGCTGTTGTCCCAGGTAAATCTCTACTTCTTCATAATCATAAACAAGAACAACCCGTTTGCCAATATACTGGTAGGGAACACTGTACTGATGCCAGTCTTCACCCAATATAACATGGTAATTCTTCTGTACTTTTGCTTTGGTAGTGTGTTTAACTACAAAGGGTTCGGAGGGTAGTTCATAAAGAAGAGGCTTTTCCTTTTCGATAAATCGATCATAGCGGCTGTATGTCCGGTTTTGCATGAGCATGTGGTTATGAGCATCACAACGATCCATGATGTGGGCATTAAGCTCTGCCAAACTATGAAACGATTCATTCCGTAGGGGTGCATAGATCCGCATATAAGCCACGTTCACCGTGCTCTCGACCGAAGGCTTATCTTTGGGATGAAACACTCTGGCTGCCGTCAGATTCATGTTGTAATGAACCGCCCACTGCTCACATACTGTTGTAAATGAAGGTTCGTAGCGATTACTCTTTGAAACGTATTGTTTCATGTTGTCGCTCAAGGCATTCTTAGGAACTCCGCCCAAATAACTCAGGCAACGCCCCAGGGCAGCGAACATAAACTCCTGTGTGGCTGATGGCAGGGCTTCAATGTAGGTATAGCCACTATAGGGAAGAACACAGATTAATATCGGACATTGGACGATCTCTCCGGTGATACAATCAATGTAACTCATTTTCTTCCCCGCAAAATCAATTTGGATGATGTCTCCGGGCAGGTGTTCAAAATGCATGGTCGCTCCGTTTTTCTTTTGATAATCAGTTAAGTGTTCGCAAAACTGAGAGTAACCATAACCATCTGGTTCTTCTTTACGATACTCTTCCCATAATAACCGTTTGGTTACACCGATCCGGTTTAATTCCTTTTGATATCCGGGAAGTTTATCTAGAAGATACTGTTGCCTCGGATCTCTTTTGGATTCGTTTCGGAGAGGATACATCCGAACTAATAATTGGGCATCCGGTAATTGAAGCAACTCTGAAAGTCCCTTATCTGACTGGTTGATACGATCAATATATTTATCTATCGTATGTCGTCCGGAATGAAGTATCTGAGCGATTGACCGCTTTGATTCTCCTTTTTCAAGTAATTGCAATATGTGTCTGATCTGTAACATAGTAATAGGAATATAAGCCATCGCATCTTTTTGTTCAAAAGATACCTGGTTATTGTTACAAATCTTCCCTGTTTTGTCTTTTGGGGTGGCGCCGCTTGTGCCGGATTGTCAGGTCTTGTTTCTGACGCTTGCTTTTCTAAAATATCCCTAAATAAACAACCCTGTTAAGTGGCGCCGCTTCGATCGGAACTCCTGGCGCCGCTTCATCCGGTAGGGGTGGCGCCGCTTGACCGGAATATTCAATCCGAGTAATATACTCCGATCCATATACTTTAACAAGCCACACAATCCATGCTTCATAACAAATACACAGGAAAAATCCTTAGATTTGTTATATGGAACAAAAAGTATCTTTAAAAACACGTCTTTACGTAGTGGCAACTTTTGTTTCCCTGGCAGCAGGATGCCTTGCCATGGCCATCGAAGTGATTACTCAATTTTATCTTCTGAGAATTGTACTCCAATTTCTCACCAACTTAGCTTTTGCCTTTATTATTGCAGGTGTTGTATTCTTGATTAACGTGATAAACATCAGGCTAATAACTTATATTGATAATAAAACCACTGAAAAAGTTAAAGCAATACGACTCCGAGTTCCGCTAAGTTTCGTGTTTTCCTCCATTCCTTTATTTATTGGGTATTTACTAATAAGATTTATGGGGAACCAAATTGCTCAGAAAATTGATTTGCCTTCTGCGGTAGTATCACACATGATATCACATCAAACTTCCCCATGGATTTTTATTGTTTTGTTTTTATGTATCATGTTTTTTTCCACTGCCCTAGTTCTCATTTTATTGAACTACGTGGTAGAAATTGATGCGAAACAAAAACTTGAACTCGAAAATGCCCAGTTAAAAATCAAAAATATTGAGGCCAACTATCAACAATTAAAACAACAGGTAAACCCTCATTTTTTATTTAATTCTTTAACAACATTGAAATCTCTTATTACAAATAATCCGGATGCAGAAATTTTTCTCAAACGCTTATCCGATTTTCTAAGAGCTTCTGTTTCTTTTAATAATGATAATGTCATTAATCTTGCGGAAGAATTGAAATTCTGCATGGATTATCTTAATTTGCAGAAAGTGCGTTTTGGTGATGCACTGCAATTTTCCATTCACATTCCAGAAGCAGTAAAATCGGGAGTCGTTCCCGTTTTTTCTATTCAGCAATTAATAGAAAATGCGATTAAACACAATGTCCTTACAATCAGCCATCCGCTACATATAAACGTAGAATATAAAAAAGACCGTATTGTCGTATCAAATAACATCAGAATCAAGGATACTTCTGAAAAATCAACAGGTGTTGGGTTGATCAACCTGTCCGAACGATATAAGATTCTTTCCGGCGACGAGGTTGTTATACGAACAGATAACAATTGCTTTTCAGTAAGCATAAAAATTTTAGACCATGAAAATAGTAATCATCGAGGATGAACAATTCACGGCTAACGATTTAGCTAAAACTATTTTAAGACATACTCCTGAAGCACAAATCATTGCAAAACTGTATTCAGTGGAAGATGCAATTGCATGGTTTAGAAAAAATGAACACCCTGATCTTATCTTTAGTGATATCCAACTAGGAGATGGCTTATGTTTTGATATTTTTAAGGATCAGTCAATTACTACACCTGTTATATTCTGTACGGCCTATGATGAATATGCTTTAAAAGCATTTAAAGCAAACGGTATCGATTACATTCTAAAACCATTTGATGATGAAGCTATTGCTAACGCCCTTACCAAATACAAAGAGCTTGGGAAGCGATTTTTGAGAAATACCTCGCAGTTCGAAAATATTCTTGAACTATTTGAAAGCAGGAAAAAGCAAAATAAAGGTTCCATTCTTGTTTACCATAAGGACAAAATATTCCCTGTAAGGATTGATAATATTGCTCTTTTTTACCTTGAGAATGAAATTACTCATATGATTACATTCGATCAAAAAAGCTATACTATTAATAAACCACTTGATGAATTGGAGAGAATTACCGGCTCTGATTTTTACAGGGCTAACAGGCAGAATCTTGTTCATCGAAAAGCAATTAAAGAAGCCTCTCAATACTTTGCACGCACATTATCGGTTACCCTTATCATTCCTTTTAAAGAAACAATTAAAGTAAACAAGGTAAAAGTCTCCGATTTTTTGAACTGGCTTTCTGGCAGTTAGCTTTTTCGCAGTATTTTCAGCCCTGCTTTTGTCCATTTCGGGTTTAACCTCATTTCTATACTAAGATTAAGAAAACAATTTTGTCCCTGGATTTAATTGTTTAATAACCCTTAATCGTAAAGAAATGAAACAGGAAGGAACAAAGAAAAGGCAAGGCAAACTAATCATTATTGCAGCAGTTCTGATAGCTGTCGGTATAAGTATCTTTTACTTGCTAAAAAGCGGTACTTACGAATCAACTGACGACGCACAGGTAGATGGCAATATAGTTCCGGTCAGGTCAAGTGTAACGGCATACCTTAAGGAGATTCATTTCAACGACAATGAATATGTCAGACAAGGCCAGTTACTTATTACGTTCGACACCATCGAACTGCAGGCTAAAGTAACAGAAGCAAAAGCAGCACTTGAAAGTGCAAAGGCAAATTTAAATATCGCCGAAAACAAATCATCCGCAAGTACGGAAACTGTTAACGCGTATGTGCAAACATCCCAAGCGGGATTTCAAGGCATCCGGTCGGCTAAAATCAACCTCGAAAAGGCTCAAACTAATTTTGACCGTTTCAGCAAATTGCTGAAAATAAAAGGAGCGACACAGGAACAGTTTGAAAATTCACATACGGCGTTACTGATTGCCCAATCAGACTATGTAAAGGCCGTAAATCAGTACCAGTCTTCATTGTCGTCATCAGATAGCTATAAATCGCAGGCAAAGGCAGAACAGAACCAGATAGAACTTGCGCGTGCCGATATCAAACAACGTGAAGCCGAGTTAACGCTTGTACAGAATCAACTTGAACACGCTTATATCACTGCTCCCTGCAGTGGAATCGTCACAAAACGGGCTGTTCAGAAAGGGCAATATGTTTCTGCAGGACAATCGCTGTGCGTTGTAATCGATACCAAACACCTTTGGATTAGCGCTAATTTCAAAGAAACCCAGCTATCCAAAATAAAAGCAGGACAGAATGTTGAAATTAAGATTGATGCGCTTTCTAATCTGAAGCTTAAAGGAATAGTAGAATCCAATTCCGGGGCAACCGGAGCAAAATTTGCACTTCTGCCTCCTGATAACGCAACCGGTAATTTTATAAAAATAGTACAACGTGTTCCTGTACTGATTTCATTAAGCGGTCTTACCAAAGACATCAATAGTTCATTATATCCGGGGTTAAGTGCTTTTGTTAAAGTTAAAATCAAGTAAATCTATGGAAGCAACGATTCAAAAGCCTCAATATTTAACTGGGTCTGCAAAGTGGATACTCATTCTGACCGCTTTGGTCTGTGCACTCATTGAGTTGATTGATTCAACGGCAGTTGGTGTGGCCCGTGCAGAGATGATGGGTAGTCTCGGCGCCACGACCATGGAGATTGGGTGGGTGGTTACAGCCTATGCCCTGGGTAATGTAATTACTGTTCCTCTGTCGAGTATGCTTTCCGACTTATTCGGAAGGAAAATATACTTCACTGCATCCGTCATTATTTTCACATTTTCATCCCTGATGTGCGGTTTATCGTCGAGCCTTTGGATGATTGTTTTTTGGCGTTTCATTCAGGGACTGGGTGGTGGAGGGTTATTGTCTACTGCACAAAGTATTATTGGGGATGCTTTTCCTCCCAAAGAAATTGCCACAGCAACAGCTATATTCGGGATGGGTGTTTTGTTCGGTCCGGCTATCGGACCGGTCTTAGGCGGTTACATTACCGACCAATGGTCATGGCACTGGATTTTTATCATAAATGTTCCGATTGGAATTTTTGCTTCTATGCTATCCTGGAAATTCGTTCCTAATCTTATAGGTGCAAAAAAGCCGGATAAAATGGATTGGTGGGGAATTATTTTTCTGGTCATCGGTTTATGCTCTCTTCAATACTTTTTGGAAGAAGGTGCGCAGAAATACTGGTTTGAGAGTTCCGAAATAACAATTTTTTTCATTGCCTCCATCGTAGGACTCGTTGCTTTCGTGTGGAGGGAACTCACGGTTAAAGAGCCTGCTGTCAATATCAAATTATATAAAAACATTAACCTTGCTTTGGGGCACCTGATGAATCTAATCCTTGGCATGATACTAATTGGAATATTTTTCATTTTCCCCTTATTTGTCCAGGTTTCTCTCGGTTGGACTGCAACACAACAGGGAATATTTCTTTTGCCCAGTGCCATTGCATCCATCTTTGCAATGCTAATTGTGAGCAAGTTTGTCCTGAAAAAAATCAGTTACCATGCATCCGCTATTATTGGTATCCTGTTTTTTTCACTCTTTTTAATTCTTCTTTCATTTTCATCGCCCGATTCAAGTCAAAAGAATTTTTTCTGGCCTTTTATCTTAAGTTCTTTTGGCAAAGCCCTATTAATGGTTCCATTGATGTCGATGGCATTATCCGGTTTAAGGGGACAAGACCTGGCACAAGCCACCGGATTATCAAACATCATGCGTCAGTTAGGTTCTGCAATAGGTGTAGCATTAATAAGCATTTATCTGAATTCAGAAAATGCTTTTGTGAGGGGCAATATGGTTGGAAATATCAACGACTACAACAATATGGTTACAGACAGAGTTGCATCCCTGTCACAGAGTTTTTCGACAGCAGGATACTCTCCTGAGGATGCAACCCGCGCTTCGTTTCAGATGTTAGAATCGATGCTTTCAAAGCAGTATCAATTGGTCGCTTACAATAATACCTATATAACAGTAGGCCTGTTATTACTGCTTTGTATCCCTTTGATACTGATGATCCGAACCAAAAAGGACAAAAAACAAATAACATCCGAAGTACACTAATTTTTAATAAACAGAAAATGAAAAAATTAATATATAGCCTTCTACTTACCCTTTTTTGTGGTACAATAGCAGCCCAACCCGATACCTTAAGAATCTCATTGAAGCAGGCTGTTGAAAGAGGTCTCAAATGCCGTTATGATGTTCAATCGAACAAATACAACGTTTCAATTACCGAAAATGTCATTAATAAGAGTAAAAAAGAGTGGTTACCGGACGTAATCGTTTCGGGAAATATCCGTTACAACTCGCAAATGCAGGAACATATACTTCCTGCCGGAATTTTGGGTAATTCAGAACCAATGACCTTTTCAATGGATACCAGAACCAACTCAGTATATTCGCTCGACCTTACCCAGGTTATTTATAAGCCAGGCATTATTCTCGACGTTAAAATAGCCCAAAATAATTTCGAATTAGAGAAAGAAAAAGACAGACAATTCGGGATTAATACGAAGATAACCATTACCGAATCCTATCTGAATATTTTACTTAAAGAATTACAGCTAAGAACTGCAAAAGATGATGAAAATCGGTATAAAGAGTATTTACAAGTTGCAGGAGGTAAAAACCAATATGGTGCACTGCTGGAAAACGATTATTTAAAAGCAAAGTTAGATTACGAAAATGCTAAAGTTGAAACACAGAAACTAAAGCAAAATTACGATTTAGCAATCAGCAACTTTAAATATCAAATCAATGTTCAACCTGCAACAATGGTGGTTTTAACCGACAGTCTGAATACGGTTTCCTTTTCACCAAATCTGACCCAGCAACAGAGAACCGTAGAAAACAGGACAGAAATAAAGCAATTGCAGTTAACCCAACAAAACAACGAATTGCAACTAAAAAAAATACGTCAAAATGCTTTACCCACCATATCACTATTCGCCAATTACTCCACCCAGTTTCAATACAATAACTTTAACTATATGCACAATGGATGGAGTCCATACAGCTATATCGGCGTAAAAATGAGCTTACCGATAACTTCTAATATTAAAAACAAAAATAATATCACAGAATCAAAATATGAGTCGGCAAAGACTAACTTTGATATCAAACAAAAAACGGTCGACATCAATTATGAAATTCAGAAAGCACTCACAGAGCTTAATAATGCACTTCAAAATATGCAATCTACCAAGATCAATTGTGATTTATCGAATACCATTTATTTGAATCAAAAACAGCAATACAACCTTGGCTCATTGCTTTACAGCAGCTTGCTGGATACCGAAAAGACCTTGAATACGGCAGAACAAAACTATATAAAGGCAGTGTATGATTATCTCGTGGCAAAGATCAATTACGATAAGGCCCTGGGTATGTAGTCAGTAAGTCATCTGAAAAATTGAGCTTTACAGCAAAGTTATTTGAGCCGCAGGGAAAACTTTCCTCTGCGGCTTTTGTTTTAATTTTGTATCGGATAAAGAATACGATTCCCGGAAAAAATCATTGCTCCTTTTATGACACAAGAGGAAACACATATGGGGGATAGTATTAGCACGGTTACCCAGTTGCCTTATTGGGATATCCAAGAACATTAAATGCCATAAGGTGCTTAAATGAAGTGGTGCCAGAATAATGGGAGTTCGACCTGGAACTTGCTTCCGGTTCTATCGTATAGATAGCAAAAGAGAGAATTGCAATAAAAATTAAAAAACAGAGGATATTATCATGAAGTATAAAGAATTAGCAAAAACAGGAGAGAAATTATCCGTAGTTGGCCTGGGGTGCATGGGTATGAGTGCAGTTTATGGACAAGCAGATGATAACGAAAGTGTTGCAACATTAGAGTATGCATTGGATCTTGGAATTAATTTCTGGGATACTGCTGATATTTATGGCAATGGGACGAACGAAAAATTGATTTCCAAAGTACTTGTACCAAACCGTGATAAGATTTTTATCGCTACAAAGTTTGGATTTCGGTTAAGAGGTAATGAAGGAAATGCTTTTGTTGGAGGCGAAACCTATGTAGATGCTTCTCCGAAATGGATGAAACAGGCAGTAGAAGATAGCCTTAAACGACTAAAGATTGAAACAATCGATCTTTATTATGCACATCGTGTAGACCCAAATGTTCCGGTAGAAGAAACTGTTGGAGCAATGGCTGAACTGGTAAAAGAAGGAAAAATACGTTACTTAGGCTTGAGTGAATGTACTCCTGAAGATTTGAAAAAAGCCTATGCTGTGCATCCGATAGCCGCAGTGCAAAGCGAATATTCGTTACTTACCAGAGGAGTAGAAGAAGCAATTTTGCCTTTAACCAAAGAGTTGGGGATTACTTTTGTTCCATTCGCCCCTTTAAGCCGTGGATTGATTACCAATAAATTAGATGTAAGTTCGCTTGCTTCTACTGACTTTCGTGCTAATCTACCGAGATATCAGGGCGAATATTTAGAAAATAATCAGAAGCTGGCAGTAGCATTTGCAGAATTTGCTAAAAGTAAGAACTGTTCTTCTGCCCAGTTAGCAATTGCATGGGTAATAGCACAAAGCGACAATATTATTCCAATTCCCGGGACTAAACGCAGAAAATATCTAGAAGAAAATGCAGGTGTAGTTGATGTGGAATTGACGGTAAAAGATTTGGAAAATATTGATACAATTGTCAAGAAATATCCCAATATTGGACCACGATACAGTGCCCGTGAGAATAAATTTGTTAAAAAATAAGATGATAGAGAATCCGAAAAAATTGCATTATGAGCTTTGAACATTCCGAATCATTACGATTCAATTATTACAATATATTCTTCAGCTATTATTTCCATAATGAACGAAGTTGTCATCAAATGATTAAAGATCATATGCTGGTGTACGTTTACTCGGGAGAGCTGGTCGTTGAAAAAGATAACCAAAAGACAGTGATTCACAGTGGTGAATGTGTTTTTCTGAGAAAGGACAACCGTGTCAGCATGACAAAGCAACCCCGGGGCGAAGAACAGTTTAAAGCTATTTTTATGATTTTCATTCGCAATTTCCTTCGGGAGTTTTATCAGACAATGGATAAGAAAGAGTTACCGCTCGAAGTTGAAAAACACAAGCCGAGTGTGATAAAGCTGCCGAAAGCAGCCGACATTGAAAGCCTGTTTCAAGCTATGAATCCCTATTTCGACTCAACGATACAACCGGCAAAAGAATTAATGGAACTAAAATTACAGGAAGGAGTATATTCGTTGTTGGGCATCGATAAACGGTTTTATCCGGCTTTGTTCGACTTTACCGAGCCGTGGAAAATAGATATTCTTGACTATATGGAAGCGAATTATATGTACGACCTTACCCTAGAAGAGATTGCAGGCTTTACCGGAAGAAGTCTTGCCACCTTTAAAAGAGATTTTAAAAAGGTTAGCCCTCTATCACCACAAAAATGGTTGATGGAGAAGAGATTAAAGGTGGCGTATGATAAGATTCACAATGAAGATAAGAAGGTTTCGGATGTATATCTTGAAGTAGGATTTAA
This sequence comes from Prolixibacteraceae bacterium, assembly GCA_963692465.1. GTDB lineage: Bacteria > Bacteroidota > Bacteroidia > Bacteroidales > Prolixibacteraceae > JAUZOB01. Next base: position 13,509 of record OY829943.1, on the reverse strand, counting down.
AAATTTATCCCATTTCTCGTCTGCTTTTAAAAAGGAGTTTGGATATTCTCCTTCCAGATAGCAATTGAGCTACATAGCAAAGTTATTTGAGCCGCATGGAAAACCTTTCTCTGCGGCTTTTATTTTAACTTTATGTGAGTTTAAATGAGTAGTTTTAATTGATTTACTTACACACGAAGACTATTTTAGAGTAGTTATAAAAAAGAGTACTGAACGATGTAATTAAATGAGCACAAGAGATTAAAATGATAAAATAAAAAACACGATAATAAAAAATGAGTAACAAAAAGGGCATCGAACCGTTTAAATAAACTAAAATCTATTTCGCTTTTAACAATGGAAGATATTATTCACACATTACATCAAGGCGGATTCGCTTGTGTAATCAGCAATCAGGATAAAACACGTACATTTACTCAACGTGGTGTTGCTGATTTGTATCATCTGCTTAATAATGACGCTGTATTCCTGAAGGGAGCTTTTGTTGCCGATAAAATAGTAGGAAAAGCTGCTGCGGCATTAATGATATTGGGAGGCATAAAAAAGCTCTATACGAATATTATCAGTTCTCCGGCGCTGGATTTATTGCGCAATACGAACATAGAGTTTTTGTATAATAAAGAAGTGCCATTTATCGTCAATCGAGATCAAACAGATTGGTGCCCGATGGAGAAATTATGCTATCAGGAAAGTTCTGTGACCGCAATCTTGCCGCTTATCGCAAAGTTTATAACTGCAAACAGAAAAAAAACTGAATGAAAAGAAGAATTCTCTTTATTGTTCTTTTATGCAGTGGCCTTCCCGGTTTGACACAAACCCAAATAAAGGCAGACAGTATACGCAGTCATACGTTGGATGAGGTAGTTGTAACCGGCACCAGAAACGAAACAAACATTCGTCAATTGCCGATGAGTATTACTATTGTTAATCAACAACAGATCAGTAATAGCTATGAACAATCATTACTTCCTTTATTAACCGAACAAGTGCCGGGACTTTTCTCTACCAGCAGAGGGATCATGGGATATGGTGTTTCAACAGGTGCTGCAGGAGGAATGAGTTTGCGTGGCATTGGGGGAAGCCCTACCACCGAAATGTTAGTCCTTATTGATGGACACCCACAATATATGGGATTAATGGGACATCCGATAGCAGATGCTTACCAATCGATGTTGGCCGAGAAAGTAGAAGTGATACGCGGTCCTGCATCGGTTTTATACGGATCAAATGCTATGGGGGGAGTAATTAATGTCGTAACTCATAAGCTATTGGAAGACAGTGTGAAGAACAACTTGCGGTTAAGCTATGGTTCATATAACACGCTAACAGCTGAATTTTCCAATAGCATTCGAGAAGGGCGTTTTAGCAGTGTCGTGACAGCCTCTTATAATCGGACTGACGGACATCGGGCCAATATGGGTTTTGAGCAGTATGATGGATACCTGAAATTGGGATATGAGTTAAGCCATGTGTGGAATATTTTTGCAGATATAAACCTTACTCATTTCAATGCATCCAATCCAGGAACTATAACTGCACCTATTTTAGACAATGATTCACGTGTTACCCGTGGAATGACCTCTGTTTCGATTGAAAATAATTACAGTCGTACGTCGGGTGCTTTAATGTTCTATTCTAATTGGGGCCGACATAAAATCAACGATGGCTATTATACAGGAGAAGAACCGCCAGACTACCTTTTCAACTCCAAAGACCAGTTGGGGGGCATTACATGGTACCAAAGTGCCACCTTGTTCACAGGCAACCGGATGACATTTGGGTTTGACTACCAGCATATCGGAGGAAATGCCTGGAACCAGTTTACAGATAGTCGGACAGAATTCGTGAATAAGGCGGTAGATGAAATAGCCGAATATGTCGATTTTCGCCAGGCGCTTGGCACACTCTTTACATTAGACATGGGGATGCGTTTGGATCATCACTCTCAAACCGGAGCAGAATGGATTCCTATGGCGGGATTATCTCTGCATCTGCCTCGCACTGCCGAATTGAAGGCAATAGTAAGTAAAGGTTTTCGCAATCCAACCATTCGGGAACTCTATATGTTCAGTTCACAAAACCCCAATTTGCTTCCTGAAAAGATGATGAACTATGAAATTTCGTTTTCTCAGCGTCTTTTAGATAATTCTTTTTCGTATGGATTGAATCTATTCTATATCAATGGAGACAATATGATTCAGACGGTAGCTGTTAATGGCCGACCGATGAATATCAATACGGGCAAGATAGAGAACTGGGGCATAGAAGCAAATACCAATTACAGGATAAATTCTTCGTGGATGTTCTTTGCCAATTACAGTTGGCTAAAAATGAAATATCCGGTTGTGGCAGCTCCTGAACACAAGGTTTTTGGTGGGGTAGACTTTTCCCAGGGAAGATGGAATGTATCGACGGGAGTACAATACGTCAGAGGATTATTTACGTCTGTCGAACCGAAAACGAAAGAGAACTTTGTGCTGTGGAATTTGAGGGGAAGCTATCATTTTTGTCGTACAGCCGACTTTTTTGTGCGCGGAGAAAACCTGTTGGCACAACATTATGAAATAAATGCCGGTTATCCTATGCCGAAAGCTACGATAATGGGTGGAATCAATTTAAACTTTTAAATGAATATGGAAGCAACAACAGTTAAACTTTATTCGCTGAATTACAGTAATGCAAGGACCTATTGGGCCGCATCACTTTTTATCTTAGGCAACATCGTTTTGCCACAGTGCTGCCATATGATGCCTCATGGAGGTGTTATTTGGTTACCAATCTATTTCTTTACACTCATCGGGGCATACAAGTTTGGCTGGAAGGTCGGACTGCTAACCGGAGTTTTGTCTCCATTGATTAACTCTATGCTTTTCGGAATGCCTTTACTAATGGCATTACCAGGCATTATGACAAAATCCGTATTGCTTGCATTGGCTGCCGGATTTGCAGCTAAGTATTATAAACGCATTTCCGTGCCTATTCTGGTTATGGTTGTTCTGTCCTATCAGATTGTGGGGACATTCGTAGAGTGGCTAATGGTGGGCAATTTCTATCTGGCAATTCAGGATTTTCGTATGGGTATTCCCGGAATGTTTATGCAAGTCGTTGGTGGCTTTTTCTTTGTGAAATATTTAATTCATAAATAACACTTGATAAAATTAAAATGAAGAAATTAGGATTTGGGCTGATGCGTTTGCCTTTAAAGGACTCCAATGATCAATCGAGTATTGATATGGAGACTTTAAACAAGATGGTGGACACTTTTCTGGAAAGAGGCTTTACATACTTTGACACAGCCTATATGTATCATGCATATAAAAGTGAAATTGCCATTAGGGAATCATTGGTGAAACGTCATAAAAGAGACAGTTTTACTTTGACGACTAAACTCCCGACCATGTTTCTAAAAACAGAGGAAGATCAGGAAAGGATCTTTAATGAACAATTAGAAAAATGTGGGGTGGATTATTTTGATTACTATCTTCTTCATAACCTGGGGATTTCTCATTATGAGATAGCTCAACGATTGAATAGTTTTGCCTTTATTCAGGAAAAGAAGAGAGCTGGAAAAATCAGACAGATCGGATTCTCTTATCATGATAATGCAGATTTATTGGATCAAATTCTAATTGCACACCCGGAGGTTGATTTTGTACAATTACAGTTTAACTATCTGGATTGGGACAATGAAAGTATCCAATCGAGGAAATGTTATGAAGTAGTGAGAAAGCACAAAAAACAAGTCATTGTAATGGAACCGGTCAAAGGAGGCACGCTAGCAAAGGTTCCCGAAAAAGCAGAGAAATTATTTAAAGAATATCATTCAGATATGTCTGTGCCATCCTGGGCAATCCGATTTGCTGCAAGTCATGAAGGTGTTATGATGGTATTGAGTGGAATGTCTGATATGGAACAGTTATTGGATAATACCGGATACATGCAGAATTTTCAGCCATTCACCAGTGAGGAGTATGAAGTGGTGAATAAAGCGGTAAATATTATTAATGAGGCTATTGCCATTCCATGTACTGCTTGCCAATATTGTGTGGAAGGATGTCCAAAACATATTGCCATTCCAAAGTATTTTGCATTGTACAATACGGAAATGCAGTCGATACACTCGGCTTTTTCTACGCAAAGAGTCTATTATGACAATTACACCAAGACTTACGGAAAGGCCTCAGACTGCATCGGGTGCAAACGGTGTGAGAAAAGCTGTCCGCAGCATATACCTATCGCAGATTGGATGAAAAAGGTAGCAGAGGTTTTTGAAACATCTCTATAAATTAAAATTAGCAAGAAATATCCTACCGGGCATCGGGAGGTGTCCGGTAGACAATGATTAGAATCATATTTACCTAACAATCAATTGCCATAGTATTTAACAATTCAGTTATCCGATGGTGTATCCGGATCCATATACTTTAGCAAGCCACAATCCAAAGAAGCGGTTATAGATTTGATAGACCCTATTTTCGGAAGTAATAATATCTTTATTCAAAAGTTGCATGGCCGCAGTCTGTACAGAGCTTGCAGATAATAATCCATGTTTCATAACGAATGCCCCGGAAGTCAGTTCCTTTGCTTTGCCGTCTTTTGCTATCGCGTAAAGCAGTTCCTTTTGTTTTTCCGGCAATAGATTCAGTGTATTTTGGAAAAGAGGTTCATAGGAAGCAATCTTGTTTTCAATGGCTTCTTTTACCAGTTCGATGGTACACTTTTCGCCTTTCTCAATTAAAGAATATAATTCATTGAAGATAGATTGCATATACCATGTGTGTCCTTCGAACTGGTGATAGACCTGTTTTATAAGTTCCGCTGAAATATTCTTGTCTCCATTCAGAAAATGGCTTATAACAAAATCAATATACTTGCCTTCATCAATTGCATTTAGTTGCAACAAACTAACGCTTTGGTAGAAGGGGCGGGAAGAGGTGAAGAAGATGTTGTGCATCAGGTGACGTTGGCTTCCTGCAAAAATAAAACCGGTATTGGAACAGTGTTGAATATGTGTGCGAAGAATCGCTTCCATGTTCTTTTCCTGATATTTGGCAATTTGTTGAAATTCATCAATAGCTACGATGCAGGGCTTATCTGCACTTTCTAAATATTTGAATATTTCTTCAAGCGTAAAGGTTGGCTCCTGTATCTTTCCAATACCAATATCGAAGCTCGGGTCGCCAGTTGTAGGGTCTAGCTTAAAGGCCGGACGTAATGAACTAATGACTGCGAAGAAATGATCAATAAATTTTCTTCCCTGGGGCTTTAGTGTTTCAAAGATTTCTTTGCCCAGTTTGAAAACGAATTCTTTTAAATTGCCGGTGTCATATATATCAACAAAAAATGTATTGTAATTCTCTTTTATCTCTTTACTATGAAAACAGTGCAGAATGAGTCCGGTTTTTCCCATACGCCGGGGAGAGATAATGGTTAAATTATTTCCATTTGTTACCGTGCGAATTACTTCTCTGCTCTCTTTTTCCCGATCACAAAAGTATTCTGCTGATATGTACCCACTGGTTATAAACGGATTCCTTACTTTCTTCATGATGATTTACGCTTTATGTAAATGTAATTATTTAAATCGAATAATTGAAATCAAATAATGATGATCGAATAAAAGTGATTAGATATTCTGTGAGGGGAAAGATTATCCTTTTTGGAGGAATACGATTTCAGATAACGGTCATTAAATGACTTAAAATATTAAATTTATAACGTTTTTAGTTTTAAGTTATGAAAAAGATAGAAGCCATTATTCGTAAATCGAAATTTGAAGAAGTAAAGGATGCATTGTATGCAGCTGATATTGAGTGGTTCTCTTATTGGGATATAACCGGAACCGGAAAAGAGAAAGAAGGCTTGATGGTACGGGGACAGATTTTTGAATCAAGTTACATACAACGAAGATTACTTTCTATTGTTGTCCGTGACCAGAATTTAGAACGGACTATTAATGCGATAATTGAGTCCGGGCGTACCGGCGAGATGGGGGATGGTAAGATCTTCGTTTCTAACATAGAGGAGGTCTATCGAATCAGAAACGGAGAAAAAGGCTCTAATGCCTTGTTTCTCCCGGAAACTTAAAATACAACCGGGTTTAGTCCCGTCCATACCGTTTATTATATGGCCGGTTGCATCTACTTCTTTTGTTTTCCCTGAATAATTGATCGAATTAGTGAATAATCGGAGGAAAAATCTGCATCCTGACTGAGTTCCCATGCAAAGATTCCTGCATAACCGTTTTCGATGAGGTAATGAGTTTTTTGTTGTAATAGATCGCGACTATTGAAAGAGTAGCCATTATACAGATAAGATTGATATAGTCGACATAGTTAACGCATTGTGCGGTGTAAATCATTGTTACGTCAGATGACATAAATCAGAAATAGCAAAATTTAACTGTTTGTGTCTAAATTTATTTTAATAGATTTAAAGTCCAATAAATAGGGAATGTTATAGCCAATTTAGAAAGAATGAAAAGAGTACACCAGTTTATGATGTTGTTTACCACGATACTGCTGGCAGGGACAACTGTATTTGGAGCAGGTTCGGGTAAAACAAGTCGAATTAGGATTATTCCTCAACCAGAGAAAGTGATTCCTCAGAACGGAGAGTTTCAGATCAAAGGGAATACCGTATTTTTTATTCAAAATCAGCAATTGAAAAATATTGCAGGCTTTTTAAACAAAAAGCTGACTTCTGCTGCAGGGTTCTCGTTGAAAACGGTAGCCAATAAGCCGGCAGGGAATTATATCGCATTGGAGTTAGATCCTACGATTAGCAATAAAGAAGGCTATCAGCTTAATGTATCTGCAGAAAATATTATCATAAAAGGAAGTACGGCACACGGGGTGTTTTACGGAATACAAACGCTGCTGCAGTTGTTGCCTGCGCAGATTGAGAGTCCGGTTCGTGCCAAAGTATCGCAATGGACGGTTCCTTGTGTTGAAGTAGTCGACAGTCCCCGTTTTGCGTGGAGAGGGATGTTGTTGGATGTATGCCGCCATTTTTATAGCGTCGACTTTGTTAAAAAGCAATTGGATGTAATGGCGATGTATAAGATGAATGTTTTTCACTGGCATCTTACCGAAGATCAAGGTTGGAGAATAGAAATCAAGAAATATCCCCAGTTAACAGCAAAAGGCGCCTATCGGGTTGAAGGAGACGGAAAGGTTTACGGCGGGTATTACACACAGGATCAGATTCGTGAGATTGTGAAATATGCTAAAGATCGTTATATTGATATTTTGCCCGAAGTTGAAATGCCTGGTCATGCTTTGGCTGCACTGACGGCTTATCCTCAGTATTCTTGCACCGGAGGTCCTTTTAAAGTAAGGAACATTTGGGGTGTTGAACCGGATATTTACTGTGCCGGAAAAGAAGAGACTTTTAAATTTATTGATGATGTTCTTTCGGAGGTTGTTCCGCTTTTTCCTTTTAAGTATATTCATATTGGCGGGGATGAAGCGCCTAAAGACCGATGGAAAACATGTCCTGATTGTCAGAAGCGGATCAAGGATAACGGACTAAAAGATGAAGCGGAACTTCAGAGTTATTTTGTAAAGAGAGTTGAAAAGATTCTGGAAGCAAAAGGAAGAAAAATCGTTGGATGGGATGAGATTTTAGAAGGGGGAATAGCTCCTTCGGCAACGATTATGTCGTGGAGAGGTGAAGCCGGAGGAATTGAGGCTGCAAATCAGGGACATGATGTCATCATGACTCCGGGAGATTGGGTTTATCTATGTTATTTTCAGGGAGACAGTAAAGTTGAACCGGTTGAGATAGGTGGATATACTACGTTGGGAAAGTCCTATAGTTACGATCCGATTCCGAAAGATATCTCAGCAACAATGCAACATCATATTCTTGGAAGCCAGGCTAATGTTTGGTCGGAATATATGTATACGCCCAAAATTGCAGAGTATATGACTTATCCTAGGCTGATTGCTCTGGCAGAAGTAAATTGGACCCGAAAAGAGAACAAAGATTTTAATCGGTTTCTGACCGGCATGGAAAATCAATATAAGCGGCTTGATCTTCATAAAATCAACTATGCTATTCCGATGCCTGAAGGACCGGGAAATAGCGTTGCTTTTACCGATACAGTGAGTTTATCCTTTCATACAACCCGTCCGATAAAGATGTTTTATACGCTCAATGGAAGTGAGCCGAATGCAACCTCAGCTATTTATACCAAACCGCTCCATTTTGATAAAACGACAACACTGAAGATTCGTTCTATCTTGGCAACCGGTGAAATGAGTGGTGTCAGAACGATCAAAGTCGTTAAAGAGGTCTTAACTCCGGCTGTAGAAAAAGAAACAACCAGTGGGGTAAATATGCGTTTGACTACCGGAACTTATTTAAAGGTTGCAGATTTGGCAAAAGCTCAGAAATGGGAAACGTCAGTCGTTTCGGTTATGTCTTCCGATAAATTTAACTATATGACTCCTTCTGCCGCGACTTTTGAAGGGTATGTTGATATTCCGGAGGATGGAGTTTATTTCTTTAATTCGGATGTTGATCAGGTCTGGATTGCCGGTAAGTTGATTGTAAACAATGACGGGCAGGTTAAACGTTTTTCAAGAAATGATGGTTCTATTGCTCTTGCGAAAGGGAAACATGCTTTTAAAAGTATTTATCTGAACAATATTATAGGAGGTTGGCCTTCTTCCTGGAACGAAATAAAAGTGAATTATAGAAAATCGAGTCAATCGAATTTTGAAGAAATTCCTGCTTCGGCATTTAGCCATTAAGTGAGTTAAATGGATTCAAAATTAATGATATCCTGAGTATATTGAATTAACCTTTAAACCTAACAGAATAATGAAAATCAAGATGAAACAGATTGTTGCTTTTTTACTTTGCATCTGGGCATTCGGACCGGTCCATGCTTCGATTATTGACACCATCCAAACGTACAGCCCTTCAATGCACAAGAATATAAAATCAGTTGTAATTACTCCTGACAATTATACTTCGGCCAAAGAATTGCCGGTAGTGTACTTACTGCATGGATACAGTGGATGCCATCTCGACTGGATTACCAGTGCGAAAGGCTTTGAGAAGGCGGCTGATCAATATAATATGATCATTGTTTGTCCTGATGGCGGATACGGTAGCTGGTACTGGGATAGCCCAGTTGATCCGACCTCGAAATATGAAACATTCGTTTCCAATGAATTGGTTAAGGCAATTGATTCAAAATATAAAACAATAAAAAATCGGACAGGTCGTGCTATTACCGGTCTGAGTATGGGTGGACAAGGTGCATTATTTCTCGCGTTCAGGCATCAGGATGTATATGGTGCTGCCGGAAGTATGAGTGGAGGTGTCGATATTCGCTCTTTCCCGAACAATTGGGACATAGCCAAACGGTTGGGAACTTATGCCGAATATCCTGATCGCTGGGAGAAGAATACCATCGTCAACATGCTGAATTTGTTGACTCCAAACTCACTTGCTATTATTATTGATTGCGGAACAGAGGACTTCTTTCATAATGTGAATGAGAATCTTCACCAACAGCTCTTGTACCGTAATATTCCACACGATTACATTGCCCGTCCAGGCGGCCATACATGGGCTTACTGGGGTAATTCCATCAAATTTCAATTGTTGTTTATGAGCAATTACTTCAACAGTTCGAAATAAATCCTTTGATTAATGACCTTGTCATAATAGTCAGCAAGAGGAGTAAGCAAATTTGTTTACTCCTCTTTGCTTGAAGGCACTCTAATAGCGCAAAGAGATGTCTACAAATCATACCACACTTGTTTTCCAAGGGCTGACATTACACCCTTTCTTCCCAATAAAAATATTATAGCTCTATTTGTAATTTTATAATCAAATATCTTACTAAAAGAGAAAACAAAATGAACGTGCGCTTTTATACTTTATGCTTTTTATTGATTTTGTGCCCTTATACTTATCTAAAAGCGCAGGTATACCAAGGCATTGTATGTGACAGTTTAAGTCACAAGCCCTTGGAATATGCCGTAATTTCATTGTGTACCTCAACTGGAAACCCAATATATTCAGGTGTTACGAATACAAAAGGCTTTTTCAAACTTCCGGAAGTGAGGGAAGCCCGGATATTGAAGATTAATCTGATGGGATATCGTGTATATAAGAAAGACCTTACAGCATCCAATCCTTTGCCGGATACTACATTTCTTGCACCTGCAGCTGTAATACTCGGAAATGTGGAGGTAAAAGCGAACAGAATAACCCATGATTTCAACAAAGACAGTTATCTGGTTACAGACAGTTTGCGAAAAGGGATGACTTTCGCAGCTCAGATGTTAGGACAAATTCATGGAATCCAGTATGATTGGTTTGCCAATACCCTTAGCGTGTATGGGCAGAAGAATATCTTGTTGTTAGTAAACGGTATTGAGAAGACTTCTGATTACATCAAGGATATTAATCCGATGCGAATTGAAAGGGTAGAAATTGTCCATGCTCCCGGTGGACGATACATCTCTGATAATTATGCGGCTATTATCAATCTGATATTGAAACAGGATTATGTAGGGTGGGATTTGTCCGTCAAACAAAAAACTTTCTTTAACTTGAATAAATCGGATGAAAAGGAGAGACTGTATAGCGAAATTCCGAGCACTGATTTTACATATACACATAATAATATAACGGTAAATGCAAGTCTGGAGTATGAATATAGAAAGAAGAGTTCTTCGGATTATATCAGCGAAGATTATGTGGGGATACTTAAGAATGTTTCCACAGAACTAAATTCCCAAACACCGAATTTACTTTTCACCAAGCAAGCGATTAATATTTCCGGTGGAATAGATTATCAAATTTCAAAGAATCAGACTCTTTCTTTTCAGGGAAAATATTCGTACGATCATAACAGACATGATAATACTTATTCTTTGTGGACCACCGAATACGGAGAAGATGCAAAGAATGAGATACAAGAATCTCATCGTTATGAGGAATGGAAAGAAGGGACAGGAACTCTTTTTTACCGGGGAAAGATTGGTGAGAAATGGGAACTGTACAGTGACTTCAACTATGATTATTTGACGGAGAGTTACGACCGTAGCTTTGTACAAGGAGATATTAATTCTTCGGCATCAGAAAGCAAATACGATAATCGGAAAAACTATACCCGGTTTAATGCTGAAGCAACTCGTCTTATCGGTGAAAGCACCACATTTAACTTTGGTTATTCAACTACATGGAAAGAATATGTATCTGAAAACGTGCAGAGTGGAACATGTGACTCAAAACTGGATAATTACAGAGATCGTATTTTTGCCTATTTTTCCTGTAAGTTTAATTCGAAACTAAGTGCATCTGCCGGAGGCGGAGCAGAATGGATATGGAATAAAAACAGTAATGATGAGAGAAAATATTTTGCCTTTATGCCGGATGTCAGGGTCTTTTATAAACCATCGGGCATGCTGGATGCTACGCTTCAATATAATAGTTCGGTGGAATATCCAGATCTGGACCAGACTGCAACCAATCAATACAAGGAAAATCTGCTGATGTATTTTTCAGGAAATCCGTCTCTGAAACAGGCGTTGTATCGCAATTTAACATTACGCGTTCGATTGTGGGAATGCCTTACCCTTAATCCTTCAATAAGTTATGCAAATAATGGCATCACACAGTATTATAATTGGGAAAATGAAAGATATATACTTGATTCATTTGTAAATGCAAGTTTTCGAAAATATCATTTTGGGATAAATTTTGATCATGCATTGGGAAAAATGTTTCGATTCTCAATGATCTGTTCCTTTGAGCGACCAGAGGTATGTTACGAAGGAATCAGGAATGCATGCAATACATGGAATTTTAGCCCATCTATAATGTATATGAACCAAACACTTAGCTGGGGTGCTATGCTGGAATATAACCGTCAGACGGACAGAAGTGTGCTGATTCAGGGAACTAATGAATCTATTGAAGATAGTTGGCGTATTGGGTTGTTGAAGAATTTCTTTAAGAACAGACTGAGTGTTGTAGCTATTTATGCTACTCCTCTTAAATGGCTGGTACGGGAAAACTCAATCCGGGAAATAAATACAAATTTTTATCATTACATTTCAAGAGAGAACTCATTCAACTATACCGGAAATATTTTTAGTATCCGTGTAGCCTATCGTCTGGAGCATGGGAAGAAGACGAAAGGGTACCAAAATTCTGCTACGATAGATGAAGAACATAAATAAACGTTGCATCGTTGAGAAAAATCAACTTGTAGTGAGGTTAATGTTATGGAGGTTGATTTTTGAATAAAACAATATTATATTGTGAAATAATACCGCGTCTGAATGTCAGGGACTTTAACTCAAATGAATTAACTTTGAAATAAAAAACAGAAATATGAATATATGGTTATCTATATTTTGTAAGATCACGCATAGCAATAACCGTAAAGTGATTATCGTGCAGATATTTCATGTATTCCTTGAATAGTTCAGGAGGTGTATTAACCCATGGGTGGGCATAATCGGGGATTCCATGAAACAAGATAACGACGACTTCTCCTTTCTTAGCCTGCTTAACAGCATCGTAGAAAAGGTTTTTGTCTGTACCTTGAATTGCAAAAGAAGGAATGAGTAGCGGATCATCTTTCTTCGGAGAATAGGTCCGTTTTTCGCATGTTCTGGCAAATAAGATTCCATGTTCGCTTAACGTAGACAATAGGGCAGGGTCAGGAGTGCAACCCGGATAAGCAAAAGACCGGGGAATTGGGATGGAATGTTCAGTACAGCGGTTGTCAATAAACTGAAGCTCTTTAATCAGACTATCTTTGGGTAATCCGGCCACCCCCACATGATGGCCCGTATGATTCCCAATTTCAAAGTTCATATCCGAAATCCCTTTAATCTGTTCCCATGTCATGTATTGTTTTTTATTCGTATCAAAGTCAGGTTGGAATTCGCAAATAAAGAAAGTAGCACCGAATTTGTATTTTTTCAGCAAAGGAGCCACCAAGGTTGCATGATTGCTGACTGCATCATCGAAAGTGAGAACAATCAGCCGATCCGGCATCTTTTTTATTTTGTCTTTAGCAGTAGATGGTAATGCAAACAGAGCAAGAACCAGACACAATAAGAATAAGTTTTTCATAATCCGATCTAAATATCAATTTTTTTGTTGGAGAAATAATTCCTAAGGAATATCCCATTATTTTTTGTGGCTAAAAGGTTTAAAAAATGTTTGAGAATACCAAGCAAATTTTTCAATTTAACACGTAATGATGACAAACAATTATAAATTTTAAAATAGAAAGATTTCAGCTCATGTAACCGAATTCTTTATTACAATATGGAGCGGATACAAATAAATAGATACAAGCCTGTTAGATGATCAACCTCATGTGCGTGCCCTGGGATTTTGGTTCGCCGACGAAACAGGCTTTTATTTCCAGACTGGCTCTATGAAGGACCTTACGCTCCAATTGAAAAAGAACCCTAAAAACAGAAGTGTGCTTTTATCACCAGGAAGGACAGATAGTATCAT